>NZ_JARFVA010000001.1 GCF_029194005.1 Flagellimonas okinawensis
CAACGGTCTCCTTTACTTTGAATTTATATATTAAATAAGAGAAAGAGGAGAACTAAAACGGTCTCTAAGTTAAGCCTTACTAGACGTATCAGTCCTCTTTTCTCCTAAAAGTTGCATAGAACCAATTGGAATACCAGGTGTTGTAGCACCCAATAAAGGAAATAGTTTTTGCAACATAATTTAACCGTCAATTTTAAAATTATGAAAAATTACAAAGAAGCCATTGGTATCGATGTATCAAAGAAGACTTTAGACGTTAGCTGTCATCTATTGGGCAAGCACAAGGTGTTTACGAACGACATAAGGGGTTATCGTTCCATGTTGTCCTGGGTGGGAAAAGAAGTAAAGGACTCCTTTTTTTACTGTTTTGAAAACACGGGGAACTATTCCTTGAAACTGTCTTGCTATTTAAGTAGGCAAGGTGTTGATTATGTAGAGGAGAATCCGTTGAGGATAAAAAGATCCCTGGGTCTGGTAAGGGAAAAGACTGACAAGGTGGATTCCCGGCTCATAGCAAGATATGCCTGGTTGTGCAGGGAAGAACTGACCGTGAGCGAGGCAAAGAGTTTGGTTTATCAGGAGTTAGGGAGATTATTGGGCCTTCGTGATCAAATGGTACGCAATAGGGCGGGGCTATTGGGCACCTTAAAGGAGATGGAGCATTTGTTGGGGAGTCCTTCCACGGATATAGGCTGTATTTCCATCAAGAGGGCGATAGCTTCACTTGATAAACAGGTCAAGGCCATTGAGGCTAGAATGGATCAGATATTAAGGGAGGATGAGGAATTGTCGGGCAATTACGGACTGTTGCTTTCTTTACGTGGGATTGGTTTTGTGGTGGCGTGCCAGCTGCTCTATCACACCCAAAACTTCCGACAATTCGATTCATGGAGAAAATTTTCGAGTTATTGTGGCCTGGCTCCCTATGACCATCAATCCGGCAGTAGTTTGCGAAAAAGGAAACAGTGTCATTGGATAGGGGACAGGAAGATGAAGACTTTGTTGAGCATGGCCGGTATATCGGCGATACAACATGATCCGGAACTCAGGGCGTACTATAAACGGAAAATAGCGGAAGGGAAGCCTAAGATGGTTGCTTTGAACAATGTCAGGAACAAACTTTTGGCAAGGGCATTCTCTGTGGTTAAAAGAGGGACACCATACGTGGTTTTACAAAAATTCGCTGCTTGAAAAAGGTTGAAATAAGTTTGGATTTGATCTTGGAATACGGCTATGAGTAGTTGCGTGGGTTTGCAATTAACTTTGCAAGTACACACCAAACTGAAAATCCGCAAGGATTTTCAGAAATAGGCGAGAACAAGCAATTACTTATAGCCATTGTTGTAGTGCGTTTTTATTTATTTTCCGATAATAATTTTACAATATTCACTCTATATTCTTCGTCCTTTTCATTCAATTCAACAGTTCCATTTTTCAAGTCAGGATTCAGGAATATTTCTGCGTATAGATTCCGTTCGTCATTCTCGTCAAAGAATAGTTTAAAATGAAATCGTCCATTTTCCAAAACAGCTTTCTCTTTATTTAAGGGAAAAGCAGTAAATGTCAATTTTTCGCTTGTAAATTTTGACTTATTTGGTTGACCATAAAGTTTAGAAATTACCTCGATTAGTTTGTCGCTTTCTTTTCCGATTGAGTGAATTTCAACTCCTTTTGCAGCAAAACTTGTATTGTCGATTTCTTCGTTCACAATTCCTGCTGGAATTTCGTCAGCAATGTTGATTTTCAGTCCGACAATTTGGTTTTCATATTTTGCTTTACATGTTAAACTCCAAAATCCATTGGCTAATTTTTCTTTTTCCTTTATAGAGAAAATTAAATCTTGCCAACCTTCTTCAGCGTCTTGTTTGGCAGTCAATTCAATCAGATTATTATTTTGACCAAATCCGAAAACGCTACTTAAAATTCCCATTATCAATATCAGTTTCTTTATTTTCATTAGGTTGCTCTCAAATGCACTACAACGGTTCTCGGCTATGATTTCGTTGTGGCTGGCGGCTGGTGAGCGACGGCGCGGGCCGGTGCGATTTTCCAGCGAGCCATGGCCGCGTTACGAAAGCATTCCCGTAGTTAATAGTTTTATTAAAAGTAGGGAATTTAGATCAAGGCAGGAGGGAACAATGAATTATAGCCAGTGTTGGCACCAGTTTTTATTTTTTATTTAGCTCATTTTTTAACCAATCCGAATCGTCAATTTTTATTTTTTTCTTTAAATCCAATGACAAACCTGTATTACAAATCAAAGCATGGCGAACTGTTTCCTCTGAATCGGTTTTGAGTAGGTCAAAAATCCGATTATTAATTTTTCTTTTTCTTGCTACGACATATCTAACTTTTACATCTATGTCGGTTGCAAGTAATTCGAGAATTTCAAGCGGAACAGTTTTATTATGAGCTACCCATTCTCTCATACTGGGATAATTTTCAATAATTTTTAACCAAGTTTTCACATCAGCTGAATCAGTGGCGGACTTCCTTTGCTCATCTAAGTTTTCACTTGTCCTTAATCGTATAAATTCTTCTGGTGAATGTATCATTTCAAATTGGTGCCAACGGCCGTGGCTATGTGCAGTGCGGGATTTGAAAGCGATAGTTTCAAATTAGCACGAACATAAGCGAGCTGTGTTTATATTTTTTAATTTTTGTTTCATAAATATACTAACTGCGAGCGGAATAAATGTACAGACCTTTCAGTTTTACACTTCAACCCGCATTGCATATAGCCGATGTTGTAGTGCGTTTTATAATTTAATTTCCGCTAAGAATCTCAGTTCATCAGTTTCTGCATTTTCCGATTCCACGTTTTGGTTATTATAAGTCAGTTTGGTCGGTATATAGTAAGATACTTCACAAGGAAGTTCAACAAACCTTGCTTCAAAGTTCAAAATGATTGATGTCGAGTCGTCCAAATTAATTGTGAACTCAAAATTTGATTCATTAGGAATAAATAGATAAATAGTATTGTCATACTTTTTTATATATTCATCGTCATATTGACTGGGCGGAATATATCGAAAGCCTGGATTTGAAAAGTCACCTTCGACAGTTATATTTTCAGGGTCGATTGTTCCATTTTCAATTAAGTTGGCACCAGTTTCATCAACTAATCTAATATACAATTCCGGAAATGCTGGGTCAAAAAGTGAACAGTCAATTCCGTTGTCATCGTCACTAGAACAACTTGTGAATAAAATTCCAATTAAAAAAAGAGTAAGTAATTTTTTCATAATTCAGATTTCTATTGAAATGCTTTAACATTCGATTGGTTGCGTTCAAATGCACTACAACTTGTTTATATACTGAACTCTTTTGGGTATATGAAATCAAAATGGGTGGCTATGCCCAGGTTTTGCCGTTCACACTTCAGTATAGATTACATGTATTATTTTCTTACAATGCAATATAATCATATTTATAGGTCATCGAACGGATTGCTGATGTTTTTAATACTATGCTCCGTTACATGGGTATAGATCATGGTCGTCTTAGGACTGCTATGTCCCAAAAGCTCCTGTATATACCTTATATCCGTCCCGTTTTCCAATAAATGTGTGGCAAAACTATGCCTAAGAGTATGTAATGTAACTTCTTTTCGAATACCGGACCGGGCTATGGCCCTCTTTAAGATCCATTGCGCGCTACTTGTACTATACGTGGGTGAGTTTTGCCCTTCGAACAAATAATCTTTGGGCTTATACTGCTTGTAGTACAATCGAAGGATTTCCAAAAAACTATGGGACAACAAAGTATATCTGTCCTTCTTGCCCTTAGCACTTTTTATGTGGATCAACATGCGCTTACTATCAATATCGTCGACCTTAAGATTAATCGCTTCTCCTATCCGTAAACCGCCGGAATACACAAGACCCAGTAATGTTTTATGTTTTAAGTTGTAAGTCACGTCCAATAATGTTCGTACCTCCTCCTTGCTCAGAACTACCGGAAGCTTCTTTTCTTTCTTGGGTCGCACCAATTCAAGCAGACCAATATCCATGTGTTTGAACAGAAAATATTTTTTAATCCCATTAATACATTGGTTTTGGTATGATATGGATTTGCCCTCACAAACAATAAACTCATAATTAAAGGATTCTACCAAGCGCTTGGTATAACTTTTGGCCTTTTTGCCAATACAATACCGCATAAAAAAACCAGTTACTTCCACATAAGTGTTCACCGTGTGCGGACTCAACCTTTTCTCTTCCAACCATCTTCGGAACCTTTTTAGCTCCTTATAATGGAAATCATCCATGGGAGGGAGGGTATAAGGTGTTTTCTTTACCGGAAAATCCAAGGGTTTTGGAGTCAGGTCGGAATAATCCACATAACAATTTATCTTTCTTAAATGATGGAATATACGACTAAGATTAATGGAAGTGTTGGCAACGAACCATGTGTTATCGGAGCTGTTAAACTGTATGTCCCTAAAACCAATAAGATGGTTTTCAACCACGGAATCCGTGTCAAAACAGATTTGTATAATTTCTTCTCCCTTATAAGCGCCCCGGATAAGCTTTACCGTTTTCATCCCCATTGTATTAGGTATAAAGGGGATGCTGCACAACGTCAATATCGAAAGGAAATCGATACCAAAGGTCAAATTACAAAAACCATTTGTATTTCAACCCCAATTTTTAAATACTCCGTTTACGTAGCATCCAAAATGAAGCTGATAAAGGGAATTGGGAACTACAGGTCCTTCACGTAGGTACATCTGCGCTTTATCACCTTGGGATCAAAGTGTTTCCACATTTGCTGTATGGCAATATTGTCCTCCAGCTCGGGAGTTCGTATACAATTAACAACCCCACGCTTTTTAAAGGTATGATGGTATTCGTTAAAAATAATGGAAGTCACCCCTTTGTTCTGGTATTTTGGATGAATCCCGATCAAGTAAAAAATAGCATCTTTACTGTGCTTTCTCGCGTTTAGCAAGTGAAAAATTCCAAAAGGGAACAATTTACCTTTCGCTTTTTGCAATGCCTCCGAAAAAGAGGGCATTACAATCGCAAATGCCACAAGATTATCCTCGGCATCCACAACAAATTTGATGTATTCCGGATTTATGAAACTGATGTACTTTTTCTTAAAGTACTCTTTCTGAACATCCGTGATCTTCACAAAAGAAGATAGTTTGGCATAAGTATCGTTAAAAAGGTCGAACATCTTGTCCACCCAGGGCATGATCTCGGAACTCTTTTCAAAATTAAGCTCACGAAGGCCATAACGCTTTTTGATCAACACATTGGCCTTGGCAAATAGTTTTGGGTCCGCATTGGCCGCCAAAAACTTGCTTTCGCGATACTCCTTCTCCTTGGTAAACCCATGCTGTTCGTAATGCGATTGGTAATACGGATGGTTGTACCAAGTTACCATGGTACCGATATGGTCAAAACCTTCGGTAAGTACACCCACTTTGTCCAAATTGGAAAAACCAACGGGACCTTCCATATATTCCAGCTGGTTTTGGTTACCAATTTCACGGACTTTGTCCAATAGAGCTTTGGATACTTCCAGGTCGTCCACAAAATCGAACCAACCAAAGCGCATTTTTTTCAATCCTTGTTCCTTTACTTCCAACCAGTTGATGATGGCTGCAACACGCCCAACCACCTTATTGTCCTTGTAGGCCAAAAAGAACTGTGCCTCGGCAGTCTTAAAAACAGGATTTTCGTCCTTGTCAAAAGAAGCCATTTCATCTTTGATGATAGGGGGTACCCAATACGGGGAATCCTTGTATAGGGAAAATGGAAATTTTACAAAACGCTTAAGGTCGGATTTGGACTGAACCTGTTTAACGGTAACCATAGGTGCAAATTAATGCCCAATATTATGAATATTACTTGCAGTAGAAAAATGAAGTTGGATGAAAACTTAAAAATCTATCTTGCCTCCCTTGTTTTTATTGCGTCTTTTTGATCTTTTATTGGCGTTCTTTTTGATTTTCCCGTTCACTCCCGACTGTTGCTCGTTGATAGGGATCAACTCATCTTTATGGAAATCCAATCGGTAAGAAAACCCAAGTACAACGAATATTCTGGAAGGATCGTTCTTAAATCCCGACCCTAAATGAAAATCCGCCTGAAAATTGGGGTTGATCAAACGGGCCACACCGGTCCTTAAAATAATATCCGAATATCGGTCGCCGGAAATACCTTGGCCTTCAAAGAAAACACTCCATCGTGGATCACGGAAAGCATGGGTAACCGAGAGGGCGTAGCGCCATTCCGGAAAATCGGTGGTAATACGATCATAAGCTATATTGGAAATCAACACAAATCTGGGTGAAAGCCTGCTCTGTGTCTGAATACCGCCTCGATAGGATATGGTGGGCTCACCCGGATAAAATGGATTGTCGCCCAACACAAAATTTGCGCCACCATAAACCGATACGGCCGGAATCAAGTTTTTCCATTGAAAGAGGTTGTTGGCCCTCCAGCTGTACAAATTGGGTTTGTTGCGTTCCGGGTCTTTAAAAGGGTCGAACACCAAGTATTTTAAACCTACCCGGTTTCTCGAAAAATTCGTCAGTTTACCCTCAATGCCCAAATCGGGATACGTGATATTTTGTGTGATAAAAGATCCTTCTGCAATAATTTCCAGTTCTTCAAAAAGCAACCCGTACCTAAACGCATAATCGGCCCCAAAAATATTGGAGTCGGAATTTAGATCGGCATTGTCCTGCTGTTCGTACAACATGCCCACCTCGGCCTGGACCACATTTTTACCAACGGCATAAGCACTCGCAGCCCTTCCGGGTCTGTTGGAGTTGATCACATCGGTGTATTGCGCAAAAATGAAAGTTGGGAATAGAACGAAAAGAAAAAGTGACTTTTTGATCATGGAAACATCCATATAACTGGGTTTTTAATAGTATTTTAAGATACGTTTGCTGGGTTTACGCTACTAACAGTGTAAATTTGATTCAATAACTAACGGTTATATGGTTTTATTACAAACGATTTTAATTGTCATATTAGTATACTACGGGCTCAAATTACTTTTAAAGTGGTTGGCACCGAAACTATTGAACTATGCGGTAAAAAAGACCAACGAACGTTTTGGTCAACAGTTCGGTACCCATCAAGATTTTGGTAATGAACACGCTAGGGAAGGGGAGACCACTATTTCCAAAAAACCACCCCGTAAATCCAATCCCTCAAAAAAAGTTGGAGAATACATAGATTTTGAGGAAATTGATTAATATTTGCCGAATCAAAACCTATCCATGAATCTTTCTCCAAAAGCCATTATCACCCATATTTGTGTTATCGCTTTATTTATCCTTGCCTCACTGGTCTACTTTTACCCAGTTTTGCAGGGCAAAGCCATTTTTCAATCCGATATTGCCCAATACAAGGGTATGGCCCAAGAACGGGATGCCTACAAGGATGTAACCGGAGAGGAATCGTATTGGACCAATAGCGCTTTTGGCGGTATGCCCACCTATCAATTAGGGGCCAATTACCCACATAATTACATAAAGGAACTAGATCGCTTAATTCGATTTTTACCCAGACCGGCCGATTATCTTTTTCTCTATTTAATAGGATTTTACATTCTGCTGTTGTGCTTAAAGGTCGATTTTAGGTTAGCCGCATTGGGTGCATTGGCCTTCGGGTTTTCCACCTATATGATTATTATACTTGGGGTAGGACACAATGCCAAGGCACACGCATTGGGGTATATTCCCATGGTTTTGGGCGGAATTGTGCTCGTTTTCAGGAAAAAATACATATTAGGATTTATACTCACAGCATTGGCCATGGCCTTGGAAATCAGCGCCAATCACTACCAAATGACATATTATTTTATGCTGTTGGTGCTTGTGATGGGACTGGTTTATTTGATCTATGCCATTAAGGAAAAGGAACTCAAACACTTTTTTGCCTCCGTCGGTATTTTGATCTTGGCCGTTGTACTTTCCATTTTTACTAATGCAACCAGCCTTTTGGCCACCAAGGAGTATGCTGATTGGAGTACACGCGGAAAATCGGAATTGACCATAAATCCAGATGGCAGCGAAAAGGAAATCTCCACCGGGCTGGACAAGGAGTATATTACACAATATAGCTACGGAATTGCGGAATCCTTGAACCTGTTTGCCCCGCGACTGTTCGGTGGATCGGGCAGCGAAGATTTGGGAACGGATTCCAAAGCTTATGAGTATTTGACCAATCAAGGATTGGCTCCCACAAAAGCCATAGAATTTTCCAGTGGTTTGCCCTTGTATTGGGGGGACCAACCCATTGTGGCTGCTCCTGCCTATGTTGGGGCCATAGTGTTCTTTTTATTTATGCTAGGGGTGTTTTTGGTGGATGGAAAAAAGAAATGGTGGCTGCTTTCCGGTGCAATTTTGTCGCTGTTGCTTTCTTGGGGGAAAAACTTCCCGCTGCTCACCAATTTTATGATCGATTATTTCCCGATGTACAACAAATTCAGGGCGGTTTCTTCCATTCAAGTGGTGTTGGAGCTTTGTTTGCCAGTTTTAGGAATTCTGGGAATTCGGGAACTGTTCATGTCCTCCGTAGATCAAAAGAAAAAACTTAATGCCCTAAAACTGAGTTTCTTTGTTTCCGTAGGACTTGGCATCGTCATTTTCTTGTTGAAAGGCTTCTTCGATTTTGAAGGGATACGAGATGAAATGTATCGTGGCTACTTTGGAGATGAATTAATGACCATGATCCAACGTGATCGTGAAGCAGTTTACGTGAACGATACCATCCGCTCGTTGATTTACGTGGCATTGGCCGCTGCCGCTTTATGGTTCTTTATCAAAGATAAAATCAACAAAAATGTATTGGTATTCGCCCTGGGTGCTCTTATCCTGTTTGATTTGGTAGGAGTGGACCTCAGGTATGTGAACGAAGACGATTTTGTACGTCAACGTCAGGTGAACCAACCGTTCCAAGCCAATCAGCTGGATCAAATGATCATGCAAGATGACTCCATTTACAGGGTATTTGATCCTGAAGAAGGAATCAATGGTGCCAGAACCTCGTATTTTCATAAATCCATTGGTGGATATCACGCTGCCAAACCTAGAGCACTTCAGAATTTGTTCGAGTACCATTTGTACCAAAACAATCTGCAGGTGTTGAACATGTTGAACGTTAAATACATTATTCAACAAGATGAGGAAGGCAACAGCTATCCCGGGGTTAACCCTGATGCCAATGGCAATGCTTGGTTTGTAGATCAATTACTTCCTGTGTCCTCGGCCAATGAAGAAATTTTAAAATTGAAGGATTTCAATTCCAAGACTCAAGCGGTGGTCAATACCAAAGAATACCCCGAATTGACCAAACTTCGCTATACATTGGATTCTGTGGCCAACATTGATTTGGTGGAGTATCGCCCAGATTATTTAAAATATAAATCCAACAATTCCAATGATGGTTTTGCCGTATTCTCTGAAATGCATTATCCATCCGGTTGGAATGCCTATGTAGATGGTGAACCACAAAAGCACTATAAAGTGGATTATGCCCTTCGTGGTATGAAGGTGCCTTCTGGACAACACGAAATTGAGTTCAAGTTTGAGCCCGAGGTGGTAGAAACGGGAAGCCAGATTACCTTGGCTGCCAATATTCTTTTGGGATTGATCATAGTTGGGGGATTGGGCTTTACCCTGTTCCGTGGCAAAAAGGAAGAATCCTAATGCGAAAAGTCTTGGTCATAGCGTACTATTGGCCTCCTGCTGGGGGACCAGGGGTACAGCGTTGGCTCAAGTTTACTAAATACTTGCCCGATTTTAGCATCGAACCTATCGTATACGTTCCGGAAAACCCAAGTTATCCTATTGTGGACGAAAAATTGGTCGAGGAAGTTCCAGCATCTATCAAAGTCCTGAAACAACCCATAAAAGAACCGTATGGTTTGGCTTCATTAGTATCCAAAAAGAAGACCAAGACCATTAGTTCGGGTATCATCAAAGAGAAGAATCCATCATTTATAGAGAAAGTCTTGCTTTGGGTTCGTGGCAACTTTTTTATCCCAGATGCACGGAAACTTTGGGTTACACCTTCAGTCACATATTTGGCCAAAGTAATTGCGGACGAAGGGATAACTACCATTATTACTACAGGGCCTCCACATAGTTTGCATTTAATCGGACTGGGCCTTAAAAAAAAATATAACCTCCAATGGATTGCCGATTTTCGCGATCCTTGGACCTCTATTGGTTATCATAAAAAATTACGATTGACCCAGTATGCTCGGCTAAAGCATAAAGCTTTGGAAAAAGCTGTCCTTTTAAAGGCGGACAAAATTGTAGTAACAAGTAACACTACCAAATTAGAGTTTGAGGCAATCACTCCTAAACCTATTAAAGTAATCACCAATGGTTTTGATGATGAACTTGAGCCAATCAAGCTTGATGCAAAGTTTACAGTTTCTCATATTGGTTCTTTATTAACTGGAAGAAACCCTTTAGGGTTTTGGCAGGCCTTACAAGAATTAATCGCGGAAAACGAAGCATTCAAAAAATCACTTAAAGTACAATTGGCAGGGGTTGTAGGGGAAGAAGTCCTGCAATCTATCCAGGATTTTGGACTGGATGATCATGTGGAACAGTTGGGATATCTGTCGCACGATAAGGTTTTGGATACACAACAAAAATCGCAGTTGCTTTTATTGTTGGAAATTGATTCGGAAGAGACCAAAGGCATTATTCCAGGAAAATTGTTTGAATACTTGAACGCCAAACGACCTATTTTGGCCATTGGACCTAAGGGGTGGGAGGCAGGTGCCATGGTAGAAGCACACGGTGCAGGAAATATGTGCCTGCATTCCGATGTTCCCTCCTTAAAAAATGTACTTTTGGAAGCATTCCACCTTTACGAGAATAAGACTCTGGTGTGTAATTCTAAAGGGGTGGAGCAGTATCATAGAAAGGCGTTAACGGAATCTTTGGCTAAATTTATCTAATGGGCGTTGTTCTAAAACAATCCATACAAAATACTGTGGTAACGTATTTGGGGTTCTTTTTTGGGGCCATCAATACGTTGTTTCTCTACACTAAAATCCTACCGGACGAATATTATGGACTTGTAACCTTTATTTTGGCATCCGGTGCCATTTTAATGCCCTTAATGGCCTTTGGTGTACACAATACCTTGGTAAAGTTTTATAGTACTCATAAAGAGACAGAAAAAGACGGCTTTTTCACCTTGATGTTGCTTATTCCCTTGTTGGGGATATTGCCTGTCGCTTTAATAGGCTTGGTATGGTACGACCCCATTGGTGACTGGGTATCCAAAGTAAATCCCATGGTTAAGGATTACCTCTGGTATGTCTTTTTTGTGGGATTGGCCATGGGCTATTTTGAAGTATTCTATTCCTGGACCAAGGTGCATTTAAAGTCGGTTTTTGGCAACTTTATGAAAGAGGTTTTTGCGCGTATCGGAGTGTCTGTTCTATTAATTCTATTTTATTTTGATGTCATTTCGTTGGACATTTTCTTTAAATGTTTGGTAGGCCTTTACCTTTTGCGAACGGTAGTGATAAAAATATATGCATATACCTTACGGAGACCAAAATTGGATTTTAGGTTTCCACCCTTTACCAAAGAAATTCTTTCCTATTCCTTTTTGATTATTCTGGGTGGTTCCGCTGCCTTGATATTGTTGGAGATTGATAAGGTGATGCTCAACCAGTTTATTAGTATTGAGAATGTTGCCTATTATGGCGTTTCCGTGTATATCGCAACTGTGATTATTGTGCCATCGCGTGCAATGCACCAGATCACGTACCCTTTAACTGCGGAATTATTGAACACCAATAACCATAGTGGACTGGATAAATTGTACAAAAAGTCCTCACTGACCCTGTTTATAGCATCTGGGATAATATTTGTACTGATCATCCTAAACCTGAATGACTTGTATTTGATGCTGCCCGAGAATTATAGAAATGGGTTTACGATAGTATTTTTAATAGGGTTGGCCAAAGTCATGGATTCCCTGTTGGGGAATATCAATTCCATTTTGTACAATTCCCAATATTATAAAACGGTCTTGGTTTTTGGCGTGTGTTTGGCTGCCCTCACCATACTATTGAACTATATTTTAATTCCAACGATGGGGTTGGAGGGTGCTGCATTGGCCAGTTTTATATCCATTTTTATCTTCAATTTGGTAAAGTTTTTTTTTGTAAAGATGAAATTTGGCATTGTTCCTTTTACATCAGCTACTTTTAAAGTGTTTGCAACATTGATTCTATTAACTGTACTTTTTGACCTATTGCAGTTTCAATTTCACCCGATTATTAATATTGGATTAAAATCCCTTCTGGTAATAGGGATGTATGTAGGTATTTTGTACAGATTCAACATTTCTGAAGATGTCACCGGGTTTTTGTCCAAATGGCTCAAAAAAAATACCCCGTAGCGAATAAATTCAACTACGGGGTAAACAACTAACCAACCTAAAAAAATCTATCTAATTATTTCTTCTGGAAGAACCTCTAGAGCTACTTGTTCTAGCGCTGCTTTTTCTTGCACCTGAACTTCTGCTCACACTAGGCCTGGAACTACTCTTACTACTTACCGAGGTTTTCCTTGGGCTAGGGTTGGAACTTCTGGAAACGGCTTTCCTTGAAGAGTTTCCCTTGCTCACCGCAGACCTGCTTGCTGTTCTCGATGTGGTCTGTGGTTTTCTGTAAGTACTTTGTGCAGAACGATTTACTGTTCTGTTGTTTGTACTTGGGGCCACTTTTCTGGCATTGGAGCTACTGTTGTTAGAAGCTCTTGTTGCCTTATTATTGGAAGCCGTTGTTCTTCCAGATCTTGTTACATTATTTGACTTTCTATAATCATTGCTTCTTGCATCTCTGGTAGCAACATTTGGACGTCGAACGGTATTACTGGAACGGTTTGCCATTGTATTGCCTCTTCTTGAGGAATTTTTGGAAACAGTTGCGTTGCTTCTACCGTAATCTGCTCTACGCATGTTATTGTCCCTAACTGCTACTCTTCTATCATTTCTATAGATATTTTCTCTTCTATAGGTATTATTGTTTCTATATACTTTACCCAATCTGGCATATGTTCTTCTGGTATTATGTCTGTAAGGAGCATAGTAAGTATATCTCACTGGTCTGTAATACCTACGGTAAGGTCTTGCATAAACATTACAGAATCCTACTGATGGTCTCATAAAGTACCTGTGGAACGGTCTGTACACATATCTTCTGTTGTAAATGTTGATATATCCTGTGTAGTGACTGAAAACACCTCCGTTATAGTAAACGTGCAATCCACCTATTCTTCGTACTCTACCATTATTATACCAGATGTTTACGTTTCCAATTTGAGATACTCTACCGTAATAGTCATAAAATACAGGTGTATTTTCTACTTGGATTACAGCTCCATAATCATCATACTGAACATAAGGGTTGTAATTATAACCGGAGTTAAAGGTTATACCTACATTTCCAATTTGTGCGCCAACACCTACATTAACCCTGTTGTCCATATAGAAATCGAATTCACCATCTGGATAAACGGAGAACGTTACTCCACCTTCCACAAAAATGAAAGAATTGCCATATCGGTAATTAGTGGTGGTAGCCACATTGTTGGTTGTTTCTGCTTGGATACTTGGTATTGCCAAAACAACCGCTGCTATAAGGAGTACTAACTTTTTCATACTACAAGGTTTTAAATTCTAGATGCAACTATTTACATCCACCCTGTATTATACAATCAGCGTGCCAAAAAATGTAACACGCTGATATACAGTATAAAAAGTATGTTTAAATGTCTATTGGATAATAAACATCGACCTTCTGTTCAATTGATGGTCTTCTTCGGAACAAGTTTCTCCATTGGCACAGTTATTAACGAGTTGTGATTCTCCATAACCTTTGGATGTTAACCTATTTCTATCTATTCCCTTGTTAACCAGCCATTCCAAAGTAGATTTTGCTCTTCGATCGGATAAAAGCATGTTGTAGTCATCATTTCCTCGAGAATCGGTGTGGGACTCGATATGTATTTTTAACTGTGGGTATTCCTTCATGGCCTGCAAAATTTTGGCCAATTCCACTTCTGCGTCTGGTCGAATGTTATGCTTGTCAAAATCAAAGTAAATTGGTTGTAGATCCAATCGGCAGCCTAAATCGTTTACCGGGCAATCGGGTGGGGTTAACGCAATGTCTACCTGCAGCATATTGGATCCTTGAGGTGTGTTTATTAGCTTTTCATTCGGCAGATACTCTTTTTCCTCATTGGATGCCCTTACTACATATTGCTTTTGGCAATCAATATTATCTTCAAACTTGTAGTTTCCATTGGAACCAGTAATCTGTTGGGCAACCACTTTATTGTTATCATCCAACAGGTATACAATGGATCCTTCCAGAGGCTCTTTGGTATTGGCATCTGTAATTGCTCCAAAAACTACAGTAATGCAATTTTCGGTTATGGCATAGATGTCATCGGAACTACTGCCTCCAGTGCCACCTCTATTCGAGGAAAGATATCCGATTTTTTCTTTTTCCTTTACTATAAACCCAAAATCATCTTGATTGGAATTAATGGGTTGACCAAGGTTTTCAACCAAAGAATTTCCATTTGAGTTGTTCAATGATGTTTTAAAAATATCCAACCCTCCAAGTCCAACATGACCATCACTGGAAAAAAACAAGTGGTTCTCGTCACTTATAAAAGGGAATGATTCTCGTTCGGGCGTATTGATTCCGGGACCGAGATTCACTGGCGCCCCATAAGTTCCATTTTTACGTATATCCACATACCAAATATCGGATGCTCCCAAAGTACCTTCCATATTTGAAGAAAAATACAGTTTAGTTTCGTCAGGGTTTAAAGCCGGGTGTGCGGTTGAATAGGAGTCGTTGTTAAAAGGCAGTTCCTTAACATTGCCCCATGTTCCATCTTCTTGTAGGGATGCTTTATATATTTTTAAACTCACCAACCTTTTTTTGCCTCGTTTTTTCTTTCCATCCAAATAGTTGTTTCTGGTAAAGTATACGGTTTTTCCATCTTTGGTGAATGTAGCGGAAGATTCGTGATAGGGTGAGTTGATTTCACCTTCCAATTGCTTCATATTTGTAAGTCTCGTATTATTCTCAAGATCAGCTTGGAACAAATCAAGATAGGGGAGACCATTCCAGTCATGAACTTTGTTGCCTTCTGTATTAATGGAGGAAGAAGCAAATACAATTTTGTTTCCATAAAAGGCTGGTCCAAAATCGGAACCTTTCATTTCGGATGTTATGTTCGTCACTTTGAACCTATCGTTCTTAGAGTTGGTAAGTTCTTCGAAATAATCCCAATTATTTATTTGGTTTTGGGCCAGATCGGAACCGTTTGTAGCACTGGTGAACTTCTCCATCATAACTTTGGAATCCTCGTAACGACCAACACTTTTGAGAGTTTGAGCCATTCGAAAGTAGTATTCGGACTTAACGTCATTCGGATAATTGCTGATCAGTTTTTGATACCATTTGTTCGCTTCCGAGTATTCGCTATTGAAATAATAGGTATCTCCTAACTTTTCAAAAATCTGAGCCGACTCATAGCCATCCTCAACAACATTCAGGTAAATTTTACGAGCGTCGATATAGTCGTAACTATCAAATTCTTCATTGGCTTTTTTAATCTTGCCTTCTTGTGCAAATGTGCTACCTACCAATAAAAAGATGGAAAACACATGTATAATTATTCTTCTTTTCATGGTGATTTTATTAAAAGAATCTTGGGGTTATGATCCTATCTGATTTATTGAAAATGTCGAACCTGAGAAACACTTCGTAAGAACCATCGCTGTATTGTTCTAGATCGGTTGTTTGAAAATCATATCCAATTCCTGCAAAAATTGATTTTGATATTTGAAACCCGGCAAGGGCACTAAGCGAAGCACTCCATCGGTAAGATGCTCCAAGGGTAAACTTTTCGTTGATCAGAAAATTGGCGGACAAATCCCACTGCAATGGTGAGCCACTCACATATTTCACCAATGCTGCAGGTTTAAATTTTAAGTTGGTATTTAAATCAAAAACATAGCCAGTTATAAAGTAATAGTGTAAACGTTCAATAGCGATACTTTCAACATCGGTATTTTCAAGAGAGCTCTCATCATAATGTTTGGTATTCAAAAAATTCGGAACAGATAGACCTGCATAGAATCTATCGGTGTTCAAGTACAACCCAGCACCAATTTGAGGTTGTAGTTTATTGTCCACACTATTTTGAAAATGGGGGTCATTTGGATTAAAGATATTAAGCTTGGTATAATCAACATCTAGCATGTCCAAACCAGCCTTAAGTCCCATGGAAAGTTTTGTTTGGTACGATAGTTTTATCGAATAGGAGTAATCTACCACTATATTGGACTCTACAGCAGGCCCAATTCTGTCATATACAATAGATAGCCCTAGTCCCATATTGTCATAAAGTCCAATGGGTGAGTTTACCGTGAAGGTTCCAGATTCAGGGGAGCCTTCTAAGCTAACCCACTGTGTTCGCCCTAATAAACCAAAGCTCAATACTTCCCGGTTTCCTGCATAAGCGGGGTTCACAACCTGAGTATTGTACATGTATTGTGTGTACTGTGGATCTTGTTGTGCCAAGGATGTAGCTATGGCAAACAGCAACACTACAATGCTCAAGCTTTGTTTCCTATATCTTTTAAGAGTTGTCATTTTTATCTTTGATTCTTTTTTCATGATTGTGTTATCGATGGGTTGATTAATCCCTATTGATGTATAGATAGCCTGAGTAACTTGGTTTTCCAGGGTTTTCCCCTTCAATGGTGAGAATATAGAAGTAGGTGCCACTCGGTAGTTCTTTCTCCTTTTGTAGCGTTGCCCTGCCTTGGGAGATTCCATAGAAAAGATCATTGTCCTGTCCATAGTTCTCTTTTTCGTAGACTAAGACTCCCCAACGATTGAAGATTTTAAGGTGATTGTTCGGATAAGCTTCAATACCGAGAATTCGGAAAAAGTCATTTATATCGTCTCCATTAGGTGTGATACCATTGAAGATTTCGAAATCCGCTACCGAACCTCCATTCGTACAAATTTCCCCAGTGAGGATAGTTGTGGTAGGATTGTCATCAGTTAGGTTTGTGTGGTCGGACAAATCATTTATTTGGGAGTTCAACCCTGATAGATTGGCGATTACATTTGCTTGATTTTCTACCAAACCTTCATCTATATCTTCTTGTTGGATAAGGTATAAGGCCTCGTATTCCCATGATTCTCCAACGGAGAGGATACCATCGTCATTAGTATCAGTTCCAGCCAATGGTCCTTGAATATTATTATTTACAAGTGCATCTTCTATTATAATATTATCAAGGTCAATATCACCAGTATTGGTAACAATGAAGGTATATCGGATACTATCCTCGCAAAGGTCACCATTGTTGTCATTTAGTTCACCCATTTTTATTAATCCTATTCCTGGGCCACTTCCATTATCAAAAGGACATGCATCGTCGGGAACTAGTGTTCTTGTCCATTCATTTTCAAAAAGGCTGTCTTCATCAGATAGATCTAAAACCTGCCCTGGCATTCCTATGATATTCGCTTGAATTACAGCTTGATTCAATACGGCGGCATTGTCAATATCTTGCTGGGTAATTGGATAAAGTGCTTCAAAACTCCAAGTTTCACCAACCGAAAGGACACCATCATTATTTACATCCGATCCTTCTACAGGACCTAGAATGGATTGATCACCAAACAAGTTTTCATCGCTTAAAACAAGTCCGTCTAAATCTATGCTACCGGTATTGGTAACTGTAAAACTGTATAAAATACTATCCAAACAGCCATCATTATTGGCATCTATCACAGTTCCGACTTTTATAAGACCAATACCTGCTCCACCATCCGAACAAGCATCTTCCGGCACAGGTGTTCTTGTTGGTTCGTCTTCCAAAAGACTATCATTGTCGGAATGATCGAAAACTTGATTGTCGAATCCAACTGGTTCTGCAGTTACGGTGGCTTGATTGATTACCGATTGATTATCGATATCTTCCTGGGTAATGGCATATATCGCTTCATAAATCCAAGTCTCACCAACTGATAGAATACCATCGTTGTTGTCATCGGTTCCATCCAAAGGTCCTGGTATATCCAGGTTACCAAATAAGGTGAAGTCATTCAAGGAAACAGCATCTAAATCAATTCCTCCTGTATTTGTGACTGTAAAGGTGTATAGGATGCTTTCCAAACAACCATCACCATCTATATCAACTACTACACCTTCTTTAATCAAGCCAATATCGGCACCATCGGAGCAAGCATCATCGGGTACGGGTGTTCTTGTAGGTTCGTTTTCTAAAAGACTGTCATTATCCGAATCGTCTTCTACAATTATATCATTTAATGTTAATGCACTTACTCTGGCCTGGTTAACCACTGACTGATTGACAATATCTTGTTCGGTTATAGAATAAAGTGCTTCATAGGTCCAAGATTCGTTTACAGACAAAATTCCATCGTTATTCGCATCTGTTCCATCTACTGGTCCCGGTACTTCACCACCAAATAGGTCGTCTTCCAATATCGTACCGATTAAATCTACATTACCGTTATTGGTAACTGTAAAGGTGTACAATATGCTTTCCAAACATCCATCTCCGTTAACATCTACAACCGTACCTTCTTTAATTAGTCCAATGGAAGGATCTTGGCAATTGGTAATATCCGTTATGGTTGGGTCGTCTTCTAGAACACTATCATTATCCGATAGATCCTGGACTAGGGTGGGGTCACCTTCTAAATTTGCCGTTACGGTGGCCTGATTTACAATTTCACCAAGATTTATATCGGCTTGGGTTACATTGTATTCAATTTGATAGATCCAAGCTTCATCGGGGTCTAATAGGTTATTGTTGTTATCATCTCCAGATTCAGGTCCTGTTATAGGGTCTTCCCCCAAAAGTGGGTCTGTGATTTCAATATTTTCCAATGGCACCGATCCTTGGTTAGTAACCGTAAAAACATATAAAATGGCGTCGCATCTAACTTCTGCATCTGGTAGTAATAGATAAGCACCTTGTTTTATAAGACCTATAATAGGGGGACAAGACGTTAATTCGGTAATGGTCGGATCATTTTCATCTACACTATTGTCATCGGAAAGGTCAATAACCACTGCATTTAAATCTCCAAGGATGTTAGCGGACACATTGGCCTGATTAACAACTTGTCCATCGATTTTTTCCTGTGTGGTGGTTATGTGCTGTGCACTATAGGTCCATACTTCCCCTGGATCCAATAAGTTGTCGTTATTTAAATCGCCTGTGTCGGGACCAAAAATGGGCAGAACTTCATTGATCAGTGGATCTCTGAGTACCACATTTTCCAAAACATTTGGGCCTTGGTTCGTTACCGTAAATTGATATAGCACAAGGTTACACCCGGGTCCACTTTCAATATCATCAATAGCTACACCAGCTTTAACCACTGCGATATCTGAATTTGAAGGACATGCGGTCAATGCTACAACAGTGGAGGTTTCATCCGATACAGTTTCATCTGGTTGTCCTAATACATTAGCTGAAACCGAAGTTTGGGTGACGACCTCTTGGTCGACTTTTTCCTCTAACGTAGTGAGATGCTGTGCACTATATATCCATACTTCATCAATGTCGAGTAGATTGTTGTTATTGTCATCACCAGCAATGGGACCTATAATGTCCCCATCCAAAAGAGGATCGGTAACAACAACATTTTCTAAAACTTCGGTACCTGGGTTAGATACGGAAATCTCATAAAGCACAATGTTACACCCAGGTCCAGATTCTACACCTGCTAAAGCATTTCCACCAACGGAAATTGAAATTTCAGGTACAAAAGGGGTATCTGTGTTGGAAGAAGAAATTCGGTCGCCGTGAATTACATTCTTTACTTTGCCATGGTTTTCAATCACACCTAATGTGCTACCATAACATGTTGATGTAGAGTAGAATATAATTAGTAAGGTAGAGGCGAAAAAAGACTTTAATGTGATAGATAGAGTAGATGTATTCATGATCAATGATTATGCATGAAAAATGATTGTAAGATTTGAGTGGGCTACATTATTGACCGCTTAATTAAAATGTGATTCAGCTATTAATGCTACATTTAAAAAAAGAAATCAATATAATTTCGGCCCAAATATCATTTTTAATGTAGGGGCAGGGTCAGGTTAATTGATGAATGGGTAGTTAGAATTGATGTAGAGCAGATATGAATTCATGGATGATTTTATCAGAATTCAAAATCGTGTATTTAGCTTCTCTAAAAGAATAGTTAGGTAGGAAAATAGAATTCCTAAATAAGGAAAAAGATTGTAAAAAATTGATTTACAGTGTACTGATGTTTTTAGCTGGTAAACTTATGAGTGCCTAAGACTACTCTTTAAATAGTTGGCAGTATGAGATTCTGGGCACTCTATAATTTCTTCAGGTGTTCCTTCTACAACCAAATTACCTCCTTTTTCACCGCCTTCGGGCCCCAAATCAATAATGTAGTCAGCACATTTGACCAGTTCCATATTGTGTTCGATAACAATCACGGAATGCCCCTTGTCTATAAGCTCATCAAAGGATTTAAGTAGTTTTTTAATATCGTGGAAATGGAGTCCTGTGGTAGGTTCATCAAAAATGAATAGGGCTTTTTCCTTTGTATGTCCTTTTACTAAAAATGATGCAAGTTTTATACGCTGAGCTTCACCACCAGAGAGGGTAGAGGAGGACTGTCCCAAGGCCACATAACCAAGACCAACATCTTGCAAGGGCTTCAATTTGGTTACAATTTTATCTTGGTTGTGGTTTGTAAAGTGTTCAATTGCATCGTCTATGGTCATATTTAGGATGTCATCAATGTTCTTCCCCTCAAACTGAACCTCCAAAATATCCTTTTTGAACCTTTTGCCATCACAGGCATCACACTCCAAATGTACATCTGCCATAAATTGCATCTCTACCGTGATTTCACCTTCGCCCTTGCATTTTTCACATCGACCACCATCCACATTAAAAGAAAAGTGTTTGGCCTTATACCCACGAAGTTTGCTCAGTTTTTGTGATGCAAATAGACTGCGGATATCATCATATGCCTTTATATAGGTAACGGGATTGGACCTAGAGGAGCGTCCGATCGGATTTTGATCTACAAACTCAACATGTTTGATGTGGGCATATTTGCCTTCCATTTCTGAAAACTGACCGGCCTTTTCACCATAACCTCCAGTTTCTTTTAATATTGATGGATACAATATTTTTCTGACCAAGGTACTTTTTCCACTACCGGATACTCCCGTAACAACAGTAAGTACATTTAATGGAAAAGTAACATCAATATTTTTTAGGTTGTTTTCGCGTGCACCCTTAATCTGAATATAATGTTTGGAATTTCTTCGTTCTTTGGGAACCGGAATTTCCATGTTTCCATTTAGGTAGGATGCCGTTAACGAATCCGACTTTAGGATGGTTTCCCAAGGTCCGGCCGCCACTACATTCCCGCCCAATGTTCCCGCTTCAGGGCCAATATCAATAATTTCATCGGCAGCTTTCATAATGTCCTCATCATGTTCCACTACAATAACGGTATTGCCCAAATCACGAAGCGATTTTAAAACCTCGATTAAATTTTCGGTGTCCCGTGGGTGCAATCCAATGCTGGGCTCGTCCAAAATGTACATAGAACCCACCAAGCTACTCCCCAAGGATGTGGCCAGATTTATCCGTTGACTTTCTCCACCAGAGAGCGTATTTGATTTTCGGTTTAAGGTAAGGTAGCTCAATCCAACTTTATCCAAGAATTCTAAACGGGTGGTAATTTCCTTTAGCAATCTTTTAGCAACAGAAGTATCGTGCTCGGAAAGTTGTAAATCTTCGAAGAATGGTGTCAACTGATCAATGGGCAGTTCAATCAAATCAGAAATGGATTTACCGCCCACTTTTACATAATCCGCTTCTTTGCGCAGTCGTTTTCCTTTACAAACGGAACATCGGGTTTTTCCACGATAACGGGACAGCATCACCCTGTTCTGGATTTTATAACTCTTTTCTTCCAGCTGCTCAAAAAACTTATGGATACCTATAAAATGTTCGTTCCCGTCCCAAACTAGTTGTTTTTGTTCTTCGGACAATTCAAACCAAGGTTTGTGGATGGGAAAATCGAACTTGTATGCGGAATTGACCAATTGATCACGGTACCAACCCATACTTTCGCCCCGCCATGGAAAAACGGCATTTTCATAAACGGATAGGGCCGTGTTGGGAATCACCAAATCCTCATCAATACCGATAACATCGCCATAGCCTTCACACTTTGGGCAGGCTCCATACGGATTGTTAAAACTGAACAAGTGAACGTTCGGTTCCAAAAACTTCATCCCATCCAGTTCAAACTGATTGCTGAATGTTTTAATATCACCTGTTTGAAGGTTTTCGATGGCGCATTGGCCCTTGCCTTCAAAAAAGGCATTGTCCACGGCATTGGCCAAGCGATTGTAAAAGTCCTCGTCATCCTTTACAATGATACGATCCACGACCAAGTCAAACTCTCGACCTATATCTTCAGGGACTTGATCTATCCGGATAACTTCTCCTTTATATTTTATACGTGCATACCCTTGTTTGGAAAAAAGCTCCAACGATTTTAACGGTTCACGTTCTTCGCTAATGGTAATCGGTGCCAATAACAGGAGCTTATCCCTTTCATTCAACTCCTTTATATAATTAATGACATCGGTAACCGTATGTTTTTTCACTTCCTTACCGGAGATCGGGGAAATGGTCTTCCCAATTCGGGCATACAATAACTTTAGGTAGTCATAGATTTCCGTAGTGGTCCCAACAGTGGACCGTGGGTTGGTGGAATTCACCTTTTGTTCTATGGCAATGGCAGGTGCTATACCTTTAATATAGTCAACTTTGGGTTTGTCCAGTTTTCCTAAAAACTGTCGCGCGTAAGAGGATAGGCTCTCCACATATCTACGTTGACCTTCGGCATATAATGTATCAAAAGCTAAACTAGACTTCCCAGAACCCGATAATCCAGTGATAACCACTAACTTATTTCGGGGTATAACAACATCAATATTTTTAAGGTTATGCAGTTTGGCACCTTTAATAATAATATTCTGCTTGGGATCTACGTTGATATTGATTGCCATTTGTTAAAATTAGGGTCTCAAAGATACGATACACCACACTTAATACGTATATTGTATCAGTTAACATATAAAAATCGTCAACTCACAACATAGATTTTAGGTCGCCTGCCTATTTATCTATATTTGAAGTGTAATTAAAATCCTGATAGGCCTATACAGAATAATTACTTTTTTAAAGATTAAAAACTGAATAACTATAGTCTTTCTTGACAAAGGGAGGACTGTGATTTTAACCCAAAAAAAGTAATTTGTATGGAACAACTACAGATTAATGACTCGATTTTAGTAAAGAACTACATTGACGGAGACGAAAAAGCTCTTGAAATCCTGATCAACAGGCACAACCAAAGAATCACCAGTTTTATTTACAGCAAAGTTTTGGACAGGGATGTTGCAGAGGACATCTTCCAGGACACGTTTATCAAGGTGATCAAAACCCTTAAAAAAGGAAGATACAGCGAAGAAGGTAAATTTTTGCCTTGGGTAATGCGTATTGCGCACAACTTGGTTATCGACCACTTCCGCAAAAATAAAAGAATGCCCAAATTCGAGGGTAGCGACGACTTCAATATCTTTTCCGTTATCCACGACGAAAAGTTGAACGCCGAAAAACAGATCATTAAAGATCAAATCGAAAGCGATCTTACCCTTTTGATCGATGAATTACCGGATGATCAAAGAGAAGTACTGATCATGCGTATTTACAAGGATATGAGCTTCAAGGAAATATCCGAAAACACAAACGTTAGCATCAACACAGCTTTGGGTAGAATGCGTTATGCACTAATTAATCTTAGAAAAATCGTAGAACGTAAAAATATCGTTTTAACGAATTAATTGGCATTACGTCGAAGCCAACAATATTTCCAATCTAGCGCCGTTATATAATGGAAACAATTACTTACGCTAGAATATGGAAAACATTTACTCTGAAGAACAAAAATCCGTAAAAACGGTAAAAGCGAGTCAGAAAACTGTAGATTTCTTACTTAGCTTTTCAAAATCGATTCATGTAGTTGACTACAAAAAACACCAGTTTGAAGTAACATTGAATTAATTTAAGGATCAAACTGACGAAAAGAGCCGCAATTAGCGGCTCTTTTTGTTTTTATAATAGTCGTTGATCACCGATTTTCTTCCTATGGTCTTGGTTATAATATCCTTTTCCAAGTCCCAACCTCTTGCCGGAGAATATTCTCGGCCATACCAAATAATTTGAAGATGTAATCGGTTCCATAATTCTTTAGGAAACAATCGCTTGGCGTCCCGCTCGGTTTGTACCACATTTTTTCCATTACTAAAGCCCCATCGGTACATTAACCTATGTATATGTGTATCCACAGGAAAAGCAGGGATGCCAAAAGCTTGGGAAACCACTACACTTGCCGTTTTATGGCCAACTCCCGGTAATTCTTCCAATAATGCAATATCCTGTGGCACCTTGCCATCATATTTATCTATCAATATTTTGGAGAGCCCATATATTCCTTTTGATTTCATAGGGGAGAGCCCCACAGGTTTAATTATTTCACTTATCTCTTCCACAGTAAGTTTTACCATATCATATGGATTATCAGCCTTGGCAAACAACAGCGGGGTAATCTGGTTTACCCGCACATCGGTGCTTTGTGCGGATAATAAAACTGCAATCAATAAAGTATATGGGTCTTTATGATCTAAAGGAATTGGTATGGTTGGGTAGAGCTCGTCCAAGGTTTTGATGGCAAAATCTACCTTTTCTTTTTTCGTCATATTTGTTTAACTTTGATAAAGTAAATATTAAACAATAAATTCAATCACATTGATCATGAATATGTTAAAAGTAGGAGATAAAGTACCTGAATTTTCAGCAAAAGACCAAGACGGCAATACAATTAATCTTAACGATTATAAAGGAAAAAAGCTGGTAGTGTTTTTTTACCCTAAGGCGAGCACGCCAGGCTGTACAGCGGAAGCTTGTAATCTAAGGGATAACTACAAAGAACTACAGGACCAAGGATTTGAACTATTGGGAGTTAGCGCCGACTCGGAGAAGAGACAATCCAATTTTAAAAATAAATATGAATTTCCTTTTCCATTATTGGCCGATGAGGATCATACTGTAATCAATACCTTCGGAGTTTGGGGACCTAAGAAATTCATGGGCAAGGAGTATGATGGAATCCACCGGACAACATTTATTATCGATGGTGATGGGGTAGTGGAGAATGTGATTGAAAAGGTGAAGACCAAAGATCACGCGGCTCAGATATTGGGCTAGACCAATTGCAGATATAAGAAAAGGCGCTGATTCAGCGCCTTTTTTGTTATTCTTTTTCTTCGAGAACCTTTCGTGTAAACAAATTCTTCTCTTTTATAATTTCGGCAATACCCTCAGGTAGCTCTTTTTCCCACCCTTCATCTTTCTTGATGATTTTTTTGAGCACATCTCTTGAAAAAATGTGGAGCACCTCAGGATCGTAATCAATAATATCCATCACTTTTCCATTGTACTTAAAGAATTTGTACAATTCCTTCATTCTCGGGTGTACCTTTACATTGTTGCTGGTAAGCACTTGACCCGTTTCCGGGTCTTTCATTGGATAAAGGTAAACCTTCAGATCTTTAAAGAACAATTTCCCGAATGCCTCCAAAATACCACCGCTTAGGTGTCGATAGTATTTTTCATCAAATACATCAACCAAGTTGTTCACACCCATGGTTAGACCAATTTTTGCCTTGGTATAATTATTAAAGTATTCTACCAGTTTATAATATTCTTGGAACTTGGAAATCAATACCGTATGGCCAAGGGAACAAAGTAGTTCCGCACGATCCATAAAATCTTGTTCGTCAATTTCCCCCGCAGCTTTAAGGTTGGATAGGGTTATTTCGAAAACAACAATGGCATTTTCCATATCCACTGTTTGTTCCCGAATAAAAATATCGTAGGACTTCTGGAACATATCCATATTCACCTTGGTCACAGGCCTAAAACTTCCACGCAATGCCAAGATGTTTTTCTTGTAAAGTACGGCTGCAGGCAACAAGTTGTTTCCGTCAGGGCCGAACATTACTGCATCGGTCATATCGTTTTTGATCAACTGTAAGCTCATCAAACGGTTGTCTACATCGGCAAAATTGGGACCGGTAAAGTTGATCATATCAATTTCCAAGGTATCATGGTCGATATGATCGTACAGATATTTTAGAAGTTTCTTAGGTTTATGGAATTTGAAGAATGCCCCATACATTAAGTTTACCCCCAATATACCTAGGGTTTCTTGCTGTAATCTTGCTTCATTTTGTTTAAAGCGGATATGTAGCACAATTTCATCATACTCCTTTTGGTCGGGATCTAACTGAAATCGTAGTCCGACCCAACCATGTCCTTTATATCTTTTGGAAAAATCTATAGTAGCAACTGTATTGGCATAGGTAAAGAACAGATAATCAGGATTATTGTCCCTGCTGATTCTTTCCTCGACCAAGCGCATTTCGTGATCCAACATCTTTTTTAATCGAGATTGGGTCACGTAACGTCCATCTTCCTCAATACCATAAATGGCATCACTAAAGGACTTATCGTAAGCGCTCATCGCTTTTGCAATAGTCCCGGAAGCACCACCAGCTCTAAAAAAATGTCTAGCGGTCTCTTGCCCTGCACCAATTTCGGCAAAAGTTCCATAAATGTCACGGTTCAAATTGATCCTAAGGGTTTTTGCCTTTATGGATGGAATGTTCTCGAAAGCATTTTCTTTGCTTGGTATGCTGGGCATGTTCGTTTTTTTAATGAATAGCAAAGTTACACTCTTCAAGCAATCTATTAAATAAATAAGTTATAATTTTGGTTTTAATGGATAATAAGATGACCATTACTTTTTTGGGAACGGGAACTTCACAGGGAATCCCCGTTATAGGTAGTAACCATCCGGTGTGCTTGAGCAACGACCCAAAGGACAAGAGGCTCCGTGTATCTGTATTGATTTCTTGGAAAGACTATAACTACGTTATTGATTGCGGCCCCGATTTTAGACAACAAATGCTCACCAATCCTATTGACAAATTGGATGGAATATTGTTTACTCATGAACATGCGGATCATACTGCTGGGATTGATGATATCCGCCCTTTTTTCTTTAGACAGGGAGATATTCCGATCTATGCACACCAAAGAGTGATAGAATCCTTGAAAAGACGGTTCGATTACATTTTTGCGGATGAGGATAGATATCCGGGTGCACCGGCAGTTCAGGTGAACGAGGTGGTTAAGGACAAGGCTATACCTTTGGGAGATTTGGATGTGATCCCAATAGAGGCGTTTCATAACAGATTACAGGTTTTCGGATACCGATTCGGCGAATTCATTTATATGACAGATGTAAAAAGGGTGGAAGAAGAGGAAATAAAAAAACTACAAGGCGCTAAAATACTGGTAGTGAACGCACTTCGACTAGAGCCACATCATTCGCACTTTAACTTGGAAGAAGCCTTGGAGTTTGCCGAAAAAGTTGGTGCGGAACAAACCTATTTCACTCATATAAGTGCATTGTTGGGATTCCATGAAGAAGTAGAAAAAAGTCTTCCCAAAAACATACATTTGGCCTACGATAATCTACAGATAAAAATATAGAAGTTCTTAATTCGTTATGATAACATGTTACAAAATAATGGATTTTCATCTTGATCGCAGTCGAAAGGTAGACAATACATCTCTACTTCGCTCGATGTGACATTAATAGGAATTAAGTATTGATAAAATATTGAAATACATGAAAAAAAACATATTTCTATACCTGTTTGTCTTTGCCGCCCTCTTGGCGCTTTTTCAATTTGTAACAGGAAACAATATGCAAAAAGCACTAAGCTCAGATGTAAAACAACTTGAAGAAGAGGTTGTAAAACTCGAGGATTCGCTACAGACCATGCACTTAAAAGTATTGGACATGCAGTACTTTACTTTGGAAAACAATGATGATGCCTTGGCTTACTACGACCATTTGAATTTGGAAAACCCTTCCCTCTATATTCAAGATAAATTATTGGAAACCAACGAGAGTAAAGGGGATAACCCTTTGATTCCGTATGAAGGTATGGAAAGTGATTTTAAGATCAACAAAATTAAGGTACTCAACCATAAATGGATTTTAGCAGATTTCTCCGATGGAAAATATTGGGGAGATTTAATTATAAAATATGAGCTAAAAGATGATTTAAGCGTAGATTTTACCTTGGCCCAACATTTGTTGTACGCACCGCAGGAGTACTAATTTGTATGTTGTTATCCTGAACTCGTTTCAGAACTCAGTTTGTGGGATGAGATTCCATGTAAAGGACGGAATGAGAGACAGGAATTAAATATGCTCCTCTAACCACTTTTTAAAAGAAAAGAAATTTTGCTGGGATACACCGTGACCTACAGGAAATTCTTGATAAGTAGTGTCTATATTCAATTGTTTCAAAAACTCTGGGGATTTTTGGGCCCATTCCAAAGGAATCACTTGATCTACCTGTCCGTGCGAAGCATAAAAATGTAGATTGCTGTGATTCTTCTCCCTGTAGTCATCAGTCAATATTTTCTCGTTAATGTATCCACTTAGGGCAACAACGTTTTTTATTTTTTCTGGATAAGAGAGGGCAACCGAATAACTTAAAATAGTACCCTGGCTAAAGCCCAACAACGTAATGTTTTCCTCATCCAGGTTGTATGCCTCTATAGCTTCATCGATAAAGCGAACAATTTTTTCCCTAGATTCCTTAGCTTGCTCATCATCACTCCATTTACCCTGTTCCGCATCAAAATTAATGGCGTACCACGCATGGCCAAAAGGCTCTAGATCATATGGGGCTTTAACTGAAAAAATCATTAATTCCTCTGGGAGTTCAGATGCAAAAGAGAATAAATCTTCTTCGTTGCTACCATATCCATGAAACATGAACAATGCGGGTACTTTTCCTGATTTTATTGACGATGGACGGAGCAAATATGTAAGGGATAAAGATTTTTGGGACATGTTGTTAGTTTAGGAGATGAATGTGAACCATTTTTGAAAATACTTGCCCAAAACTGGCAAAGGTTTGGTTTTCCCGTTTAATGCTTGCAAAAAACCAAAAATCCAAATAGCGATATAAAATAGATAAACCGGTATTGCCAAATAGGCGTATCCCGCATAGGTCATTAAAATGGCCAAAGCATGAAAAAGCACATGGATTCCAAATGCCTGTCGAATATGAAAACGAGCAAAAGCGTTTTTCTCTTCAATGTTCATGGTAATGGCGATTAAACAGCCTACAATAGTAATATATGCTACAACTGCCGTGGTTTTCCCTGGGCTTGTGGGGTCACTCATTATAATGTACTTAGGTCGTTATTTATGATTCCGTAGACTTTTCCTTTTAAGTTGGCACCAACAAACATGCTATTTTTGGATGTTGATAGTATATCCTCAACTTTAAAAGTATATTCAATATCGGGATTGAAAAGAGTAAGACATGCTTTGGACCCTACTTCGAGCTTGGGTGATGTAATTTGGTAGCGTTCGCGCCCTTTGGTTAACAGTCCAATGGTTTCATCAAGTTCAAAAATGGTGTTTAAACCACCAAAGGCAGTTTCCAGTCCAAGACTACCACTTTTTGCATTATCGAATTCCACACGTTTATGTTCAATATCCATTGGAATGTGATCCGAGGTTACAAAATCAATAGTTCCATTTTTAACCCCTTTGATCAGGGCCTTACTATCTGATTTGGTGCGCAGTGGAGGAGAAACCTTATAATGTGTGTCAAATCCTTCCAAGGTTTCATCCGAAAAAAACAGGTTATGAACAGCAACGCTGCATGTTACATCCAAGCCTTTTTTCTTGGCCTCGGCAATAAGCTTAACCGAGCCAGAGGTTGAAATCGTGGGTATATGGAGTTTTCCGCCTGTATATTCCAGTACAAACAGGTCCCTAGCAATTTGCAGTTCTTCTGCCATTGCAGGGATTCCTTTTAGTCCAAGCTTTGTGGATACTTCTCCTTCGTGAACCACACCTTTTCCTTTTATATCCCCATCTTGTGGAAAAGAGTATACCAATCCTTCAAAATTTTGGGCATACAGTAAAGCAATTTTAAGAAGGTTCGGATTAGAAATCTGCTTCTTAAAGTCGTAATAGGCTACCGCACCTGCATTTTTCATATCAAAAAGTTCTGCAAGATCAATTCCCTCGGCATTCTTTGTCAATGTTCCCAAAGGATAGATATTTGTAGCCTTACCTTGGCCACGCTCCTTTAAAAACACAATATCCGAACTGGTATCGGGAACTGGATAGGTACTTGGGTTGAGGACTATATCGGTGAAACCACTTTTGCCTGCTGTAAAAAGTCCATTCGTAATGGTTTCCCGTTCCTCAAAACCGGGCTCACCAAAACTTACACTGCTATCGAACCATCCTAACGAAACGTGTAGATTTTCCTTTTCTAAAATCTTTGTATTGGAAGAGGCTTCTAGAGAGGCTCCAATAGTTTCAATTATCCCTTTTTTAATAAGGATATCTCGCTTTTTCAAGTGAAGTTCCTTGTTCTCTGGGCATACAATTTTTGCAGACTTCAGGAGAATGTTCATGTAACAAGTTTTTGAATGAGTACCTCTATAAGCGCCAGAAGCAACGCTAAAATAACAAACCATTTCCAATATCCCGTAATGTTGTTTTCGGCTTTCAAGTATTCGAACAACTCAGGAATTGAATCCATGGTGTTAATATTTTCCAATGTTCCGACATCCAGATATTTAAGCTGGCTTTCTGTTCGCGGATAATTAAAGCTAATATTTTGTAATATGCTATTGTCTTGTTCAATGGAATAAATCCCGTCTTCAATGGGGTTTTGATCAAAGGTGAGGCGAACCCGATTCGGGTAAGTCTGTTGTAGCGGAATAAATTCGTAATTATCCTTGGAGACCTTTAAAATCTCATCCGTGCCTATTTCTACAGGAATATCCACAGTATTTACTTTTCCCAGGGTTTGATAGGACTTTGGAGTTTGTAAACTGGACTGGGCCATGTTATAAAATGTCGGCACGATCAAAGGTGAATTAATGAAATTTGAATTGTCCAACTCCAAGGGAGCGGTGAATACATAGAATCCATCATCACCTACTAAAAATGAATTTCCTCCATCCATGGACAGCGCTTTGGGAAGATTGGATTGTATTCCATAGTGCGTATTTATATACGGATATTGAAAATTGGTCACTTCCTGTTCAAAAACGTTCCGGTACAAGGGATGGTCAAATGCTATGGTCGTTAGTTGGGTCTCGGAGCTTATTTTTTCGCTGAACTGTGTAGAGGATAAACTGGACAACAGGTTATTATAAGAACCCAAATCAATATTTAGAGAAGGAATAATTATTAAGGTGCCACCATCATTTTTAAAGGTCCGAAGAATGTTTTGAAGACTATTCGGAATCGCATATTGGTTGTCAATGATCACAACATTCCGATCACTCAACGTACTATAGTCCAATTGATTTAAGCGGTACTTTTGAAACTCGAATTCCTCACCACGAAACAAACGGTTCAAGTAATCATTATCCGATTCACTAATAGCAAGTACTTTAATTTTTTCCCTTTCATTAATGTTGAAAAAGAAACGATTATCGTAGCCCAAGGCGTTGTCGATAATACTTAACCGTCCATTTAAAATAGCATTGACAGGAATGGTGAAATCAACCACGGCATCACCAGCGGAATTGAATTTTGCTGCGGCTTTGGCAATTAGCTCATCCCCGTTGTAAAGTGATATGGGTAATGGGTCGTCCGTATTTCCTCCGGATAAAAAAACATTGAGTTGGGACTGGTCGCTCGTATTATCGTTCACAAATACGGAATCAATGGATACATTTTGGACTTCTCTTGCACTGAGAGGTACAAAATAGGTTTTCAGTGCCGAATTCCAATCTGCTTTAGTTTCTGCTATCCGCTCTTGAAAATCGGATATTACAATCAAATTTTTCACCGAACCATTATTTTGAGAAAATAAGATATTTGCTTTAAGATGAATCTCATTGAGGTTCAATTGCTTGGAGGTGTAGGGTAGGGATAGTAGAGCATTTTGGATGTCTGTTACCCGAATATCGGCAAAAGTTCTTTCGTTGGTAAACAGACTAAATTCGTTTTCACTATCTATATTTTTTAAAAGGTCTTGAACAGCTTTTTCCAGTAGCGAAATGCCATTGTTTTTGGCCTGCATACTAAACGAATCATCCAAATAAACAACGGTTTCCTTTACTTGTAGGGCAGTATTTGCAGCGGTAAAAGGTTGTGCGAAAGCTAAAATAATAGCTGCTAGTAATAATAGTCGCGTACATAGTAGCAGCCATTTTTTCAGTGTATTACTTTTTCTGGATTCAGAAACCACCCTTTGTAGCATAGCTACATTGGTAAACGGTGTTTTTGTAAAACGACGTAATTGAAATAAATGGATTAAAATGGGTATGATTAGAAGAAAAAGTGCCCAAAGAATTTCTGGATGTTTAAACTGCATTCCCATTATTTCTTGATCAAAGATAGGCATTAATACATTCTGATTTCAAACTTCAGTGATCAATGGTCAATTAACGATTAAAAATAAACTGTTATTCTACGCGAAGGGAAGAATCTTGTTTTTAGAACAAGAGTTAAAACTTAGCAAAAAAAGAAATAATCCTGCATTGGTGATTGTCCCAAATCCGTAAAATAATCTCGAATTTCCTTTTGTGCATCCTCATTTGCTACAGTAATAATACTCTGTGGATTGCTCAAACCTTGCAAAGCCTCAAAGTGCACCATTTTCTTTCCGTAAATTTTCTTTCCTATTTTTTTTGGATTGTCACATAACCAAACAAAATCAAGGTCTTTCTTTTTAAGACCCTTTGCAATTTTTTTTCCCTTGAATCCAGCGCCCCAAACTACTAATGGGCGATTTATATCTCGATTTAATTTTAAAAAATAATGGAGTTTAATGTCCAAGAAGTAATTCTGGGCGTAATGTTCATGGGTCCTGGAAGTACGCGTGTCATAATCTCGCCAAAGATGCAACACTTGGTTGCAGGGAATAATTTTAAAATCCTGCTCATAAAACCGGAAAGTAAGATCGTAATCCTCCGGATACCTCTGGGGAGCAAAACCGTTGCACTTTTCAAAATCATCACGATGAACCATCCAGCAAGGGGACGGGATGACACATTCTTTGTAGATTTCATCAAAATTATTGCCAGTAGCCGTCAAAAGGTTCAGCCACTCCTCGTATCTTTCGTAACCGTTGCTGATTCCTCTGTTCGAAAAATATTTTACCTGTCCGACCGCAACATATCCTTTACCGTTATCAATTAAAGAATTTGTCATTGCCGCCAAACGTTCAGGTTTCATGATATCATCCGAGTCCATTCGTGTAATAAATTGCCCACTACTTTTTGAATAAGCGGTTTGTAGGGCGGGGATAATCCCGTTCCCTTTATTGTGAAGGACCTTAATACGTTCGTCTTTGATGGAGTAGGAGGTGAGCAACTCAAAACTCTCGTCAGTAGAATGGTCGTTTACGGCCAATACTTCCCAATTTTCATAGGTTTGAGCTATGATGGAATTTAGACATTCAGGTAAAAAATGCGCAGTATTTTTAAAAGGAATTATAATGCTGACCTTGCCGTTTTGCATGTTGCAAGGTAACTAAATTCTATGCAAGCAATTTAAGTGAACGGAAGTAAATCGGGTTCTAGGTAAGTGGTTTTTGCTCGTGGATTGGTAATTGTATCTTTTCCATAATGTTGATAAAGAAGTTCCTTGAAAGAGGTGACCAGTTTAGGGAACTCGTTTACAAATCCCTCAAATGTGGTTGCACTTGATTTTTGCCTGAAATGGTGAACCACTTTTACGGCCGCCACGGTAAGGGTTGTGTGGTATTTTGTTCCGCCACCATATAGTTGGTCAAAATTTTGAATGGCCTTACATGTTTTCGAAATTGCAGTTTCTTCATCGTACAGGTCGAGGTAAATCCAAGCTAATTTTATATGCGCCTTGTGATCGATTTTTTTTGGAGGATATTCCCCAGATTCGAAAGCATGGATAAATTCTAGATCCTGCATAACTTGGACTAAAGGGCTTTATCGATTGCTTGTTTTACCATTCGCTCCATAATTTCATAACCAGCTTTGGTCACATGTACCTCGTCTGTGGTCAACTCGGAGGGCAACCCATTTCTATCATCTGTCATTTCGGAAAAATAGTCCAAATAAATGGCTCCCTTTTCACTGGCCATGGTCTTAAGCATTAGGTTTAGCTTTGGAATTTTAATATTTGGTTCCAATCCTGGTCGCCATGGATAATCGTAGGCAGGCAATACTGAGCAAACTATAGGTTTAATACCATTGGCGATCGCCAATTCTACCATGGAAAGTATATTGTCGTGTATTTGCTCCAGGGTCATGGGCCCTGTATTACCCGCGATATCGTTGGTGCCAGCCAAGATTACCACCACCTTGGGGTTTAGATCAATAACATCTTGCCGAAATCGAAGTAACATTTGTGGCGTGGTCTGTCCGCCAATACCTCTATTTATATAAGGATTGTCCGTAAAAAATTCTGGATGGGCATCTTTCCACATTTCGGTAATAGAGTTACCCATGAAAACCACACGGTTTTCTTCTGCTTCCGGTGCCTTGAGTTCGGCGTTGGCATTTTTATACTTTTCCAAGTTGGGCCAATCCTGTGCGTTGATTTTTGAGGTATTCGATATTCCTAAAATCGAAATCATGATGCAGAGTAAAGTTTGTTTTTTCACGATGTGCGGTTTTTGTTAAAAATAGAAATTATCGTGGCACAAAAAGTAAATACAAGACAAAAAAGAGAAGTATAGTGGCAAGTATTGCATAAAACATCTGTCTTTTCTCTTTTTCCTTTTGGATAAACATTTTTTTTCTCACGCGATCTAGATCTCGTCGGGTTGATTTTTTAAAGCTTAGTTCGGTTACACTTACTTTACCATAAACATCGTCCTTGGTTCGTTTACGTCTTCCTTTTGAACGTAAAAGAGCTCTGTTTCCTTCAATAACATTTTTAGCATGTTGTGCAAATCCTCCTCCAGCCATAATTTATATATTTTAATATATATGTGCTGAAAAATGAATTTTTGTTACAAAAAACCGAGTATATCAAATAATAATACAATAAAAAAGCGGCGTGACATTAAATATCACACCGCTTAAAGTTTTAAATACTGTGTTGCTTAGTACTTCGCGCTCTTCCCGTTGGCTTGGGTTCTTAATATAAACTCGCGAATATCTTCATTGGCAGTTTTCAAGTCTTCTTTTCTCAAATACATCATATGACCAGAGCGGTATCCTTTCCAATCAAATCTATCTTTCATTTTACCACTAGGGTCAACTTGAGACATGGTATACTTGGCGGCAAAATAAGTACATGCCCCATCATAGTATCCAGATTGAACCAAAACATTCAAGTATGGGTTCTGAGCCATAGCTTGTCTTAAGTCATCACGAACACTATCATTGCTGTCATCCCAAGGATGTACAGGCCCAAACATGTTGTATTTGATGTCTGTTTTAAAATTAAGCTCTTCTTGCAGGTAATAGTTGATAGCTGGAGTAAAACTGTGCAGCCAAGAAGTTAATTCAGGGGAATAATCCGGACGGGTTCCGGCAAGGGTTTTGTCTATCCCTAAATAACGGCTATCCAAACGGCCAATGGTATAACCACCATTTTTCCTCATCAAAGCCTTCCAGAAATATTGAGTCGGTACATCCAAGTTGTGATCAAGAATATCCTGAACTTCCAATCCAGAGTAACGTGCCATTTTATTGGCAATGGAAGTACGCTCCGAATCAGCTATAAAACCACCTTTGGCAATTGCAGGCAACAATTCGTTAATGGTAAACTCTTCCACCTCAGGTAATACTTCCAAAAGGTCTTTGCTTTGCAAATCGGAGGGCAATGCTTTATGATGCCATGCGGTAGCGGCAAAGTAGGGCATATTCAAAGCGCTGGAAACAGGATCGTTGTCACGGAATACCTTATAATCAGCAGGGGAAACCATGATCACACCGTTCAAATACATCCATTGTTGGTTTTGAAGAGCCAAAGAAAGCCCCATAACACGGGTACCACCGTAGCTTTCACCAACTATGTACTTGGGCGATCTCCAACGATTGTTTCTAGAAACAAACGTATTTAACCATTCGGCCAAATATTTGGTATCCGCATTAATACCGAAGAATTTTTTACGGTCCACTTCTTTTCCGGTTTCCGGAATAGTGCGGGAATATCCAGTATTTACGGGATTTACGTATACAATGTCAGTAACGTCGAGCACGGAATACGGGTTTTCTTTAACCCCATAAGGTTGAACAGGATAACCTTCATCATCAATTTTAAGGATTCTTGGACCTGTATAGGCCAAGTGCATCCAAACGGAACCTGAACCAGGTCCACCATTAAAAGAAATCAGCAAAGGTCTTGAAGCCCTATCTTTTACATCGTTCTTAGTATAGTAAGTGTAATGTAAAGATGCTATGGGTTCTCCTAGTTCGTCCCAAACTGGTTGGGTTCCAGTGGTCGCCGTATAATTAATGCGAGCTCCATTAATGGTTACGGAATGTTGTGTAGTTACAGTAGTGTCAACAGGAATTTTTCGTTCTTGGGCAAAGGCGATGGACGTACATAATGCCATGCCTAATAGTAAGAGTTTTTTCATTATTATTTGGTTGAATTAGTCTAGTCCATAAAAATAGGGAATTTGAAGGTTCTTACCTTGTTAAAAGAATCGAAAATGCCATGATTGAGCTATTATTCTTAATTTTAATGGAAACGCACTAAATCCAATTACATGAAGCCAATTACTCGAAGAAATTTTAATAGTATAACTGCAAAAGGGATAGGAGGCGCGGCTTTGTTATCCTCAGCTCCCTTTGCCTGTGCCATGGGGGCAAATCAAGATAAGAAGAAGTTGGGTATTGCCTTGGTAGGACTTGGTGGTTACAGTACCTATCAATTAGCTCCTGCATTGCAAGATACACAGTATTGTTATTTAGCAGGAATTGTAACGGGAACACCCGAAAAGGAAAAGGTTTGGGCCGATAAGTATGGTATTCCTGAAAAGAATATTTACAACTATCAAAATTTTGATGATATCGCTAATAACAAGGACATTGATGTTGTTTATGTTGTGCTCCCTAACAGTATGCATGCCGAATTTAGTATTCGAGCTGCAAAAGCGGGCAAGCATGTAATCTGTGAAAAGCCTATGGGCATTAGTGTAGAGGAGTGTGATGCTATCATAAATGCATGTGACGAAGCAGGTGTAAAATTGGGAATGGGTTATCGTTTACATTCCGAGCCATATACTCGTCAAGTAAAGGAGTTTGTGCGTGAAAAGACTTTTGGTGATATATTATTTGTGTCTGCGGATGCCTCGTACCGTTCTATGGGCAATCCAGACCAATGGCGTTTAAACAGAGAACTGTCTGGAGGTGGTGCTTTGGTAAACATGGGTATATATGCGGTACAAAGTACCATTTATGGTACCGGGGAAAACCCAATTTCCGTTGCTGCACAAGAGTTTAGTACCCGACCTGAATATTTTAAGGAAACTGATGAGACGATCACGGCACAATTTCAATTTCCAAGTGGGGCAGTAGGTAATATCACCACTTCCCATAATTTTAATGCCAATGCAATGTATGCTTCGGGTACCTCTGGCTGGTTTAGATTACAGCCTGCCAACAATTATGGACCTTTGAGCGGAGTGACCTCCAATGGGGATGAAATCAAATTTCCGCACGAGAGCCAACAAAAATTACAAATGGATGATTTTGCAAGGCATGTATTATTTGATGAACCGAACAAAGCGCCGGGAGAAATGGGCAAGCGCGATATGATAATTGTGGAAGCTATTTATAAATCCATTGCCAATGGGGGAGAGACCATTCCTTTGGATTTGAAACCCGGTTATGGGTTTGGAGGCTAGGAATGCTGACTAATTTTTTTATAGTCTAAACTCAGTAATATTTTCAGCTTTGTCAAAAATGTGGGGGTAGTGCTCTTTAATGTTCTTTTTCATGAACTCCAGGGGAACGTCCTCAAAATGCCCATAGTCTTCTGTGTATTCCATAAATCTAGTGCCGGCACTGTTATATGCTTGCAAGAAGGAGTTGTTTTCTCCATCGAACTCCAAAGGTTCTACATTTAATTTTTCACATAAGCTTTTATTGAATGCAGGAGACATTTTTAACCACTTATTGTTGAGATTTACATTAACCATTCCGTGCGGTGTAAGTTCGTTGGAACCAAACTTTTCGATTAGCCTTTCTACGGCAATGTGGTTTTTTACTTTCCCCAAATGAAGCCTCGCAGGTATTCCCATACCCCTTAGCCCGGCAATCAATAAAATGGATTTCTCCACACAATTGCCCGTGCTTTTTTGCACAATGTGGCTAGCCCTGTAATTTTCTTTGGCAAGGCTTATATGGTATGGGTCATATTTCCAATCATCCCGAACTTTGGTATACAGTCCGATAGTTTTCTCTTTATCGGTGAGTTCAGGTGCCATAAATTCGGATATCAATTCTTGAATGGAATGGTGTTCAAAATCAAAAAAGTAAGAAGGGGACGAATATTTCATTGCATCATAAATCTACAAGGTTCAAATTACCTAAAACTTTTCAAAAACCCCTAAGCCGAATAATGCAAAATCATATTTCACAGGGTCGTTAGGGTCTAATTTTCTCAGATTTTTATCCAATTCCTGTAGTGCTTTGGCATCATTCTGTTTGCGTTTGAGCAATTTTAACTTTCGAGCTACATTGCCAGAATGTACATCCAATGGGCAGGAAAGTTTAGCAGGGGAGATATTTTTCCATAATCCAAAATCAACTCCAGCACTGTTGTCACGGACCATCCAACGTAAAAACATATTAATTCGCTTTGCAGCAGAACCTTTACTAGGGTCGGATACATGTTTTTGTGTCCGGTGTTGGTGTGGTAGTTCAAAAAACAATTCCTTGAAGTTTGTAATGGCAGGTTGCATGGAGTCTTTGTTCTGATGTTCACTAAAAACAAGCTCTAAACCACCATGGTTTTTATAGATATTTTGTAGGCTGGTTACAAAGTAACCAAGGTCGATGCCGTTGAAGGTACGGTGTACAAAAGGGGAGAGCATGTCCAGGTCATCCTCGGTATGACCCATCACAAAATCGTAAGGCGTATTGCCCATCAGTCCCATTAATTTTGTTGCATTGTTAATAATGCTCTTACGGTTTCCCCAAGCAATGGTCGCCGTTAAAAATGCACTGATTTCAATATCTTCTTTTAGGGTGAACTGGTGTGGAATTTGAATAGGGTCATCCTCTAAAAATTTGGGATGATTGTATTCCAACACCTTGGCATCCAAAAATTCTTTGAGTTCTGCTTTGGTCATATCAGTCCTTGGAAACGATCAATCCATCCACCATGGTCAATTTTCGGTCCGCCATATCGGCCAATTCCAAGTTGTGGGTAACCAAAACAAAGGTCTGCCCGAACTCGTCGCGCAACTTAAAAAATAGTTTATGCAGGTTGTCCGCACTCTCAGAATCCAAATTACCACTGGGTTCATCGGCGAAAACCACGGAAGGATTGTTCATTAAGGAACGGGCTACGGCCACACGCTGCTGCTCACCGCCGGACAATGCATTGGGCTTATGATCGTAGCGGTCCTTTAACCCCAAGAAATCCAATAGCTCTTTGGCCCGCTTTTCGGCTTTTGCTTTAGGTGTTTTTTTAATAAAAGCAGGGATACAAACATTCTCTAAAGCTGTAAACTCGGGCAACAACTGGTGAAACTGAAAAATAAATCCAATATGCTCGTTTCGGAATTGGGCCAAGCTCTTATCGTTGAGTTGGTTTACATCGGTGTCGTTTATGACCAAAGTACTTTCTCCCTTGTTGGTAGGAGTGTCCAAAGTACCCAATATTTGCAATAGCGTTGTTTTTCCGGCTCCCGAGGCCCCTACAATGGAAACTACTTCACCTTTTTTTATTTCTAGATCAACTCCTTGTAAAACCTTTAGGTCTCCGTAACTTTTTTGAATATTTGTGGCCTTTATCATAAGTACGTCTTCGTTGGTCGAAGATAATGATTACTGTTGTATCGCAAAGATGATCGTTTTGATGCGATTCCACAATTTTTCACAAAGTATCCGGATATTGCTTTGGAGGAAATAAAAAACATCAATTGGTCAGTAGATATAAGTTGATGACTTTAAATTCGACCAATCAACATATAAATATTTGTTAGGATTCATATTTCCAATCAAATATTGTTTAACTTTGATTAATAATGAATGAACAAAATAATATTCAATTGAGTACTGCTATTTTCGCGGGAGGTTGTTTTTGGTGTACTGAAGCAGTATTTCAGCGTCTGGATGGAGTGGAGGAAGTTGTTTCCGGATATACTGGCGGAACCATTAAAAATCCAGCGTATCGTGAAATTTGTACTGGAAGAACCGGCCATGCAGAAGGGATTAAAATCACCTTCAACCCTTCAAAAATATCATACCCGGAATTATTGGAGGTGTTTTTTGCGACACATGACCCCACAACACTGAACCGACAGGGCAATGATGTAGGTACCCAATACCGAAGTGAAATATTTTACACTAATCCAGAACAAAAGCAACAGGCTGAAGATTTCATCGCGTTATTGGAAAAGGAAAATATCTTTGATTCGCCTATTGTTACCGCTATTTCCGAAGAAAAACCCTTTTATCTTGCAGAAGAGGAACATCATAATTATTACAATGACAATAAGCTACAACCATATTGTCAATTTATTATAGATCCAAAGATCAAGAAACTAAATACTTATTTTTCAAAAAAGCTAAAGCATGGCACCATATAGAAACCTCGAGGAATACAACATTGAAATTACCAATGAGGTAAAAGATCATTTCTCCAAAATAATGGATGATATTGGAGAGGACGTTACCCGAGAAGGATTGGTAAAAACGCCAGAGAGAGCTGCAAAAGCAATGCTCTTCCTTACCCAAGGGTACAAACAAGATGCCGAGGAAATACTCAAAGGCGCCATGTTTGCGGAAGATTATGACGACATGGTAATCATAAAAGATATAGAGCTTTACTCGCTCTGTGAGCACCATATGTTGCCTTTTTTTGGCAAAGCCCATGTGGCTTACATTCCCAATGGCCATATAGTTGGTCTTAGTAAAATACCACGTGTAGTGGATGTGTTCGCTAGGAGATTACAGGTACAGGAACGTTTGACACACGATATTTTGGAATGCATCAACAAAACACTAAAACCCAAAGGGGTAGCCGTAGTTATTGAAGCGGCCCATATGTGTATGATGATGCGCGGGGTTCAAAAACAGAATTCCGTAACCACTACTTCCGGCTTTAGGGGGCAATTCGAAAAAATAGAGACCAGAAACGAGTTTTTGAAGCTGGTTAGTGCCGATTTGTCCTAAAGCACTTTTTCAATTTGGCGGGAATTACTATTTTTCCCTTATGGCAAAAGAAAAAGACAATAAATACCGAAACCTTTTAATGGGTTTGCTGTTCGATGGTATCGGTATGTTATCCTTTGTAATTCCTGGGATAGGCGAATTTTCCGATGTAATTTGGGCCCCGGTCGCAGGCTGGCTAATGACGCGGATGTACAAGGGCAGGGTAGGACAGGCTGCAGGCTTGATAACTTTTGCCGAAGAGCTAGTTCCAGGACTGGATGTGATTCCCACTTTTACCCTTACTTGGGTATACACCTATTTATTGCGCAAGAAAAAAGGTCAACCTATAAAAGATTGACCTTGATTTTTTCAGTGTTTTACCTGTGATTATAAAGGCACATTCAAACTAAAGGAAATATTCCTGCCAATATTGGCTATACCATCAGCTTTTAGCCTGGATAGGTGAGAAATATAATTCTTATCAAATAAGTTGTTTCCTGTGATGGAGTAGCCCACTTTCTGATTGAAGATTTTCATATCTCCGCCAATACCCACATTAAATAGATTGTACCTTGGTGTTTTGGTTTCAAAATCTGCTACTTTGTTTTGATCAAAAAAGGTTTGAAGCGTTACAAAGGCATAGCATTTATAATCTTGATTTCGTTTTTTCCATTCTACTCTAAAGGTGTTTGTCCAGCGGTTCGCGGGTATCAAAGGTAGATTGGAATTGTCCTCCAACTCACCAAAAACAATATCGTAACTACTTTCCAAATGCAACCAATCAATAGGGTGGGGGTGTAAATGGAATCCAAATTCACCACCATATAGAATAGCATTTTGTTGTTGGAAATCGTAAATCGGGTCCAATTCCCTGAACTCTCCTGTTGGCTCCAAATAAATATAATCGTTGACAATATTGTAGAAAGAATTGATATAGGCCTCAAGGTGTTTGTTGCTATATTCCAATGCCAAATCAATCTGGAAATTTTGCTCACTGTCCAAATCTGGATTTCCAATTTCTACCCTGTTTGCTCCACTGTGCAATCCATTGGAAGATAATTCGGATAAGTTGGGAGCCCTGAAACCAGTGGCCAAATTTAACCTACCCATTATGTTTTTGGTCATATCCAATCGGTAACCAACAGCAGCATTAAAACTATTGAAATTTCTGTCCAATGCCGGAATGTACTCTTCATCTCCTTCTATTCCACTGGCTTCACCGTTAATGGATCGTAGGTCGTATCGCAGACCTATTTGAAGGTCGCTTTTATCAAAATGGATATGTGACGTTGCCAAAACTCCAAAATCGTTGGTGGTGGCGTTGGGAACCAATACCTCTTCCCCAAAATTTTCATTGGTCTGATGCATACCCTGAACCCCAAAAATAGTGGTCATTTTTCCCCACTGTGGATTAAACTGGATATTATAGTTGAAAGTACTCAAGCGCATGTCCAAAGCTGCCCCTTCGTGGCCCTCTTCCTCATGTTCCTCCTCTGCATGCTCTTCTTCGGCATGCTCTTCTTCTTCGGCGTGTTCCTCACCCTCATGCTCCTCATGGTGGTGTTCTTCAAACTCTTTTCTATTATTGACCGTGTATCCAAAAGTGGCCTCCAAACTAGATTTTTTGAAGAAGAAGTTATTTTTGGAACTTATAATATGTGTCGATAGTTCTTGATACGGCATTAAAGGATCACGATCGTTGTTCTGCACCCCTATCTCTTCAGGAATACCTAAATCGGATGTGTTGTAATTGTACCGTAATTCAGTTTTAAATTTTGATGCTTGGTAGGCCAGCCCTGTCTTTAAATCGGCTTCCTTAAACCTGGAATTGGTTACACTGGTTCCGTCACCTGTTTCATAGTCGGCATTGGATGCATAGGCACCACGTACCAAAAACTTAAGTTTTTCTCCAGAAGTCTTAAATCCAGCATTGGCATTGTAGCCCAAGGTATTGGTAAAGTATCTCATGTTAACGTCCCCTGAGGTTTCTCCAGAAGTCTCAAACTTCTCAGGGTTTAAATAAAGTACACCTCCAAGAGCATCGGAACCATACAATAAGGATGCAGGCCCTTTAATGACCTCAACACTGGAAATACCGGCATCGTTTATACCCAGACCATGCTCGCCGCCATATTGTTGGTTCTCTAGGCGAACTCCTTGTGTATAAACCAAAACCCGATTAAAACTCAATCCACGTATTACAGGTTTTCCAATTCCCACACCTGTTGATACGGAGGATACTCCAGGAATGTTGGTAATGCCCTCGGATAAGGTAATGCCCCCTTGCTGCTTGAGTTCTTCCATTGATTTCTGCTCCACCTTCATCACGTTTTCACGTTGTAGTTTATGGAATGGAGTGGAAAGTACTACTTCATCCATCTCTATTGCTGAAGCAGTCATCTGATAGTCAAATTGATTGTTTCCGGAATTAATTTCAATGGAAGTGGAGTAGGTTTCAAAACCGATATAGGAAATAACCAGTTTATAATTGCCTTCTGGCAGGTTCCTTAAGGAGAAATCTCCATTTTGGTCGGTTACGGCGCCATTTTCCAATTGTGGAATGTAAACCGAGACCTGTTCTAGAGGTTCGCCTGTTTCTGCATCGGAAATGTTTCCCGTCAGTGTATTTTGTGAATAGGTATAAATAGATGTCAATGCCAAAAGCATTGAGATATAGAATTGTTTCATCGTAAAAATTAAATGGTTTAAAACTTAAATCAATCGGTAATTACTACGAAACTGATGGGGGACCGCGAAGAGCACGGAAAGAAACCTCTTTGGGTTTATAAATGAATTGATAAATGGAAGTCTCATACCTAATTTCCGGTATTTCAACAGGAATGTAGGTAAAAGAAGTGTTGAAGAGCACCTTGTTGGCCAAAGTGAAATCATGGAAATCACAATCTAGGTTACCATCGTGTATATGATTGGTGCCGTAAGCGATACAATGCTCTTCTTGATTGTGCTCATATAAAGCATGTCCCAATTTTATAATGGTTGGGGCCAAAATGGCCGCCGCCATCAAAAGGGAACTTAATATGAGAATGCGTTTGTGGAGGTTGGTCATCATACTATCGCAAAAGTAACTAAGGTAAACCCTCTTTTTATGTTAAAAAAACTATAAACTATCTAAGGAAGCTCCCTAAACCCATACGTTTTAGCATCTTTTTCTCAAAATTCCAGAAAAATTGATACTGACCGAACAACCATCCTATACAAACAAGAAGTATTTGATAAATAGGGAAAATAAGTAAGATTCTAAGTGTCCAGTACACCATTCCGGGAACATTTTCATCATCCAGCCCAATCCAATGAACCAAAGGTCCGGCCAGTTTTCCGGCGGCACTTCCAGTTATGGCGAACACAATAAAAATGGCGATCATTTCCCATTTATAGTCCACTTTCCATCTATTTTCCACTTTTTTAAAACACCAAAGAAAAAACTTGATCATGGCATAATACAATACTATGGTCAATCCTGCGGTGAAAATCCATTCATAAATGGTGTTGTTGAGATTAAAAAGATGTAAAAGGCTTCTTGCAATGGTATAGGACGTTAATAAAACCAATAATACGCCAAGTATAGGAAAAAGGATTTGCCAGTTCTCTTGAATTTCCCAGCGTTGTTTTAGTTTTTGCATTTCTTACTTTAATTCCTGCAAAAATAGCATATTAAATTCTGGGAATAAAAGGACCCAATCGTTGGTTGTATTTTCTTTGAAAATAAATGAAGTAATTATAGAGCTTGTAGTTTACCTCGTACCCATAATCTATGCTGGGGTCGTAGTTTATCTGCATTTCATATAAATTGGGATTGAAACGTTGCGGCTGCAAGACCCGTTGGTTCCAAGTGGTCACCATTATAGCGTTTCTATTTTCCAAAAAAGATTGGGAATAGTATCCTTCCGGCCGCGCGATGGAATTTAACCAAGTATTGAACCCAGGTTCTATGATAATAATTTCATACTCTGTTTCATCGTCTGCTATTTCAACGGGTGCCTCATCATTGGAATCAAAAAGGGCTTTTTCCTCACTAGAAACATCCAAGGTCGATTGTTGGGATGTACAGGATAATAAGCTGAAGCTAAGAATCAAACCGAATAATAGTGGACGCAATTTTTTCTTTTTCATATTGATAAATTACAAAAAAAGCCGCTTGACTTATCAAACGGCTCTGTTAAATATCGTTAAGGTAATTGGCTACTTTCCAAAAAGTCCACCCAGCACTCCACCTAGACCGCTTTTTTTCTGTCCACCTCCATTTAAGACCATACCGGCCAAATCATCGATGACACTACCATCACCATCGCTGTCCAAAAAGGTTTCGATAAGTGATTGTTGCTTATTGGCAGCTTTGTTGCCGCCCATTAATCCACCCAAAAGACCATTAAGACCATCGGGGCTGCTTACATTTTGTTGTCTTGTCTGCTTACCCAAATATCCCAATAGTATGGGAGCAGCAATTTTTAGAATTTGGGCAATGGACCCGGCATCGATTCCAGATTTGGCGCTCAAGGCATTTTCTACCTGTGATTGTTTGGAGCCTAAAACGTGGCCAAGTATCCCGGCGCCATCATCCATAACATTTTGGTCGACACCTCCGCCAAAAAGGCCTCCCAAATCATCTAAAATACCACCATCGTGCTTGGAAGACAGCGCGTCCATTAGCCCTTGGGCCCCGCCTGGTGTTGATGCATTCTTCTTCATGGCCCCCATTAAAAGAGGCATGGCCATGCTTAAAACTTCGGCTGTTTTATTTTCTGGTTGACCGGTTTGTCCAGCAACTCCACTGATCAATTGTTTGCCCACAGGGCTGTTGATCAAGTCTAATAATCCTGACATTGTGTTAGTGTTAAGGTTAAAGGAACAATGTACGAAAAACTGCCTTTTGAAAGTACAGTAAACACTAAAAAACCTATGGTTTTAGCAATTTGATAACCTTTTCTGCCAATTCTACACCAATCCGCTCCTGTGCTTCGATTGTTGAACCTCCTATATGTGGACTGAGTGAAATCTTGGGATTCATCAAAATCTGAATTTCCGGCTTGGGTTCCGATTCAAAAACATCGAGCCCGGCAAAGGAAAGGTGTCCGGAATCCAATGCTTCGGTTAAGGCAACTTCGTCCAAAACCCCACCTCGAGAAGTGTTTATGATTCCCGAACCAGGTTTCATAAGCCCGAGTTCTTTTTTCCCAATCAAATAGTTGTCTTGCGCCGGAACATGCAGACTTATAAAGTCAGCATTGGCCAACACTTCTTTTATTTCGCTACTTTTTAGAATGATTTCCACGGATTGCCCATCAAAAAATGAAAGTGTCAAGTTAGTTTCTTGAATGTGATGGTCTGTAAACAAAACCTCCATACCAAGGGCCAGTGCCATCTTTGCCGTTGCTTGTCCAATCCTTCCAAAACCAATTATTCCCAAGGTTTTGCCCCTAAGTTCCATCCCTCCGGAATAACTTTTCTTGAGCTGTTTGAACTGTTGGTCACCTTCCAATGGCATATTGCGATTGGCGTCGTGCAAGAACCGTACACCATTTAATAGGTGTGCAAAAACCAATTCGGCCACGGACTCGGATGAAGCTTCGGGCGTATTAAAGACCTTGATTCCTTTCGATTCAGCATATGCAACATCAATATTGTCCAAGCCAACACCGCCGCGTCCTATTAACTTTAAACCGGGGCAGCTGTCGATCAATGCCTTATCAACTTTGGTTGCGCTGCGCACCAATAAGCCTTCAATCTTATTTTTATTGATATAGTTTGTTAATTGCTCTTCGGCTACGCGTGTGTTTTTAACCTCGAAACCTTCTTTTTCAAGTAAATCGATACCAGATTGTGCTATCCCGTCGTTCGCTAAAATCTTCGCCATTAAATTTATCCTTTCTTTTCAAGTTCACTCATAATGTCCACCAAAACACCTACACTTTCCATAGGAAGTGCATTGTACATGGATGCACGATAACCGCCTACCGAACGGTGTCCATTAATTCCGCTTATCCCAGCTTCCTTGCACATGTCATCGAATACATCCTTTAGCTCATCATCTGTTATGTTAAATGTCGCGTTCATAGTTGAGCGGTCTTCTTTGGCAGCAATTCCGGAGAAAACCGGGTTAAGTTCAATTTCCGAGTAGATTAAATTGGCCTTACGCTCATTGATCTCTTCAATAGCTGCTATTCCACCCAAATCTTTTAACCATTGCATTGTGAGCATAGATACATACACCGCAAAAACTGGTGGAGTGTTGAACATACTTTCTTTGGCTACATGTACCGAATAGTCCATCATGGATGGAATCTTACGGGTAAGTTTACCTAAAATATCCTCTTTTACCACGACAAGGGTAGCTCCTGCTGGACCCATATTTTTCTGAGCTCCAGCATAGATCAAATCAAACTGGGAGAAATCCAATTGACGAGAGAAAATATCAGAACTCATATCGCATACCAATGGAACATCCGTTTTAGGGAATTCCTTAAACTGCGTACCGTAAATCGTGTTATTCGAGGTAAGGTGCAAATAATCTAAATCCGCTGGGATTTCGTAACCTTTGGGGATGTACTTGAAATTATCCTCCTGCGAAGATGCAACCTCTATGATCTCTCCAAAAAGTCTCGCTTCTTTTATTGCTTTTTGACTCCAAGTACCTGTGTTTACATAACCTGCTTTCTTATCCAGTAGATTGAAAGCCGTCATTAAAAACTGCATACTGGCACCACCTTGTAAAAATAGGGCTTGGTAACCTTTACCTTCCAGACCCAATAATTCCAAGGCAAGCGATCGTGCCTTTTCCATGATGTCCACAAACTCTTTGCTTCGGTGAGATATTTCTATAAGTGAAAGTCCTATGCCGTCAAGTTCTAAAACGGCTTCGGATGCCTTTTGCATTACCTCTGCGGGTAAAATACATGGGCCTGCGCTAAAATTGTGCTTTTTCATTGCCTAGGTTTAAAGGGTAAAGGTCTAAAAAATTGTGATATCTAAAAACGTTTCCCATGGTTAGGGTTTTCTTAAAGTTGGAGCAAGAACTGCATGGTATCGATTCCGTCCGCATAGTCGCTTAAACTTGGTTTTTGGGTATCCCCAAAGTTTATGTCGCCTTCTAAGGTGCTAGAGGAAACTACGCATTGGATTTGTTCTTCCATCTCATCCAGTTTCTTTCTCAAGTTCGATTCATTTTCATAATGGGAATAAAACAAAGCCGAAATAGGGGAGGTAAGGGCTTCATCTTCTTTTAAGATTAAAAATCCATTGTCCAGGATCTTGAATTCACTCATTAAATAAACCGCTTTGTTGTAATCGTAATTGTTGGCGTACTTATGTTGGTGTATAATGTCCTTGTAGTGGAAAAGCGCATTGAACAAGCCATCAAAATCATAATCCTTTGGGACATAAATTTTAGACACATTACGGCAGCCCAATCCATAATATCTGAATATATCCTCTCCCAATGCCTTTAGTTCATCATGAGTCTCATTTCCTGTAAGCACGGCCACCGAATTTCTGTTTTTTCTAATGATGTTCGGCTTTTTGCCAAAATAATATTCAAAATAGCGACTGGTGTTGTTGCTGCCGGTAGCAATTACGGCGTCATAATTTTCCAATTTAGCATCGGTGAATTCTATTTTTGCTTCAAGGGATGGTTCTTGTTCTATCAGATATTTGGCTATAAACGGAAGCAACAACTTGTCGTTGGAGGACAGCTTGGCCAAAACCTTGTTTCCTGAAAGCAAAACGCAAATAAAATCGTGAAAACCGACCAACGGGATATTCCCCGCCATAACAATCGCAATTGTTTTTGGTTCTTTTTCCTTAGTAAAGGAGTACTGGGACAACCAATCGTTTAATTTTTTTTCGGTAAGCAAATCTCCCCATTGTTTTAGGGAAAAAAGGACATTTTCTTCGGTAAACCATCCGTTGTGATGACCTGCTCGAGCAATGACATCCTTTAAATTTGAATCAGCTTCTGCATCATTGGAATAACATTTTTCACAAAAATCCGTTAGGTATTTTCCAAGTTTAACAAAAGCATCTATGGTATTTCTATCTGGTGCCATTAAATTTGTACACTAATTTACTAGGGTTTATTTTTGTCAAAAGTAAGCATGCTGACCAAAATCAGCCCAAAAGGAAAAGAAAAATATGGCAATAATTATAACGGATGAGTGCATAAATTGTGGTGCTTGCGAGCCAGAATGCCCAAATACAGCAATTTATGAAGGTGCAGATGAATGGAGATATAGTGAAGGAACTTCATTGGCAGGTGACGTAGTGCTTCCCAATGGCAAAGAGGTGAACGCAGACGAGGCCCAAGAACCCGTAAGCGACGAACTTTATTACATAGTTCCGGACAAATGTACAGAGTGTAAAGGTTTCCACGAAGAACCTCAATGTGCTGCTGTGTGTCCAGTGGATTGTTGTGTGCCAGACGAGGACCACGAAGAAACAGAAGATGAGCTATTGGGCAAGCAAAAGTTTATGCATCCCGATGGCTAGGCAATAAAAATCGATTAATTTAGCCCCGAACAAATGTTCGGGGTTTTTTTATGCAAGAAAAAGAAAAGGAATACAACGGTATCTGGAAGCAAGCGGGATGTATTTTGTCCCTGATTGCCATTTTCGGCATCATTGGGTTAATGATCATGGGACTTTATTTACTCATTCAGGGTTATTGATGACCAGTACCAAAACTTCAACTTATATTTGCACCCTCAAAACACAAAGTAATTAGATGAAAGCAGGTATTGTAGGATTGCCAAACGTAGGAAAATCAACTCTTTTCAACTGTTTGTCCAACGCAAAGGCACAAAGTGCCAACTTCCCATTTTGTACTATTGAACCCAATATTGGCGTGGTGAACGTACCGGACCAACGTTTGGAGAAATTGGAAGAATTGGTAAATCCGGAGCGCGTAATACCCGCAACAGTGGAAATCGTGGATATTGCCGGACTTGTAAAAGGTGCTAGCAAGGGTGAAGGACTTGGAAACCAGTTTTTGGGAAATATCAGGGAAACCGATGCTATCCTTCATGTACTTCGTTGTTTTGATAATGATAATGTTGTGCATGTTGATGGATCAGTAGACCCTATAAGGGACAAGGAAACCATTGATATGGAATTGCAGTTGAAAGATTTGGAGAGTGTAGAAAAGAAACTCGATAAAGTAAAGCGTGCCGCCAAAACAGGAAACAAAGAAGCACAGAAGGAAGAGGCAGTACTTTCCGCTTTAAAAGAAGGTTTGGAAGCCGGAAAATCTGTTCGGGCCATTACCTTGAGTGAAGATGACCGAGAAGAATTTGTTCGACCTATGCAGTTGATCACGGACAAACCAGTGATGTATGTTTGCAATGTAGATGAAGGGGCTGCAGTGGATGGAAATGCTTATGTTGAAAAAGTAAAACAGACCGTTGCGGACGAAAACGCAGAAGTCATCTTTTTGGCCGTGGGTACCGAAGCTGACATCACTGAATTGGAAACCTACGAAGAACGACAAATGTTCTTGGAAGATCTTGGACTTTCCGAGCCGGGGTCAGCCAAATTGATTCGTGGTGCATACAAACTACTTGATTTGGAAACGTATTTCACCGCAGGGGTAAAAGAAGTCCGTGCTTGGACCATTCCCGTTGGAGCAACAGCACCACAGGCTGCAGGTGTCATCCATACCGATTTTGAAAAAGGTTTTATCCGTGCCGAAGTCATCTCCTATGACGACTACGTAAAATACGGGAGCGAAGCCAAAGTAAAAGAGGCCGGTCGTATGCGCGTGGAAGGCAAAGAGTACATTGTTAAGGACGGTGATGTGATGCACTTTAGGTTCAACGTGTAACCACTGGGCATTGTAATCCATAATATTTTTGAATTCCCATTCCTCGGACATAAAATAGCTTTGCTATATGTCCAGTAAAAGCTTAGGGGTTTTATATGGAGTCTTGGGAGTGGTATTGTTTTCCTCCAAGGCCGTGATGGTGAAATTGGCATATCGTTACAATGTCGACACACTCGATTTACTGCTGTTCCGTATGCTTTTTTCCCTTCCTAGCTATGTTTTTATCCTATTCTTGATTCGGAAGAAATCAGCAAAAACAGAGATTGGAGCAAAAGACTATGCTTGGCTGGTTGTATTTGGCTTTGTGGGCTATTATCTGGCCAGTTATTTTGATTTTTTAGGCTTGAACTACATCAAGGCTGGCTTGGAACGCATTATTCTTTTCGTGTACCCGACCATTGTGGTATTCTTGAGCTGGTTAATATTTAGACAAAAGATAACAAGAGTACAATTCATTGCTATTCTCGTAACTTATGTAGGCGTACTCATTACATTTTGGGACGAATTGGATGTATCCGGTAACGCAGTGCTACTCGGAGGTTTTTTGGTTTTGTTGAGTGCCATTACTTACGCCTCCTATTTAGTGGGCAGTGGCTGGTTAATTCCTAAGTTCGGTGTGCTCAGGTTCACTTGCTACGCCATGATCGTATCCACCATTTGCATTGTGATTCATTATTTGGTATCGGGCCATTGGGGGTTTATGGACTATCCTTGGCCAGTATATGCCTACGGCTTGGCTATGGCCATTTTTGCAACACTGATTCCATCCTTTTTGGTCTCAGCAGCCATTGAACGATTGGGAGCTTCGAACTTTTCGATTCTGGGAAGTTTGGGACCTATATCCACCATTTTGCTAGCCTTTGTGTTTTTGGACGAAAAACTAACATATTGGCAGTTGGTTGGAATGTTGGTTGTTATTTTTGGTGTGACCTACTTGTCAATCCAAGGCAAAAAGCGGGCTAAAGGCTGATATATATTAACAATTATTGTTTTTCATTGTTGATTACTTTCTACCGTTCACCCTTTTATTTTTGCTCCTAAATTTTATATTGCAATGATTAACCCTTAACTCATGGCAGATACCCAATATACTGAGGATAATATCCGTTCGCTGGACTGGAAGGAGCATATTCGTATGCGTCCGGGGATGTACATTGGAAAATTGGGCGACGGTTCCTCTGCAGACGACGGCATTTACATTCTTCTAAAAGAAGTTTTGGACAACTCCATCGACGAATTTGTGATGGGGGCCGGGAAAACTATCGAAATCAGTATTAAGGAAAATACGGTCCACGTGCGCGATTTTGGTCGCGGAATACCAATTGGAAAAGTGGTGGACGTTGTTTCCAAAATGAACACTGGTGGTAAGTACGATACCAGAGCGTTCAAGAAATCTGTTGGTTTGAACGGGGTAGGTACCAAGGCCGTGAATGCACTTTCCACCTATTTTAGGGTTGAATCCAATAGGGACGGTCAATCAAAATCTGCCGAGTTTGAAGCAGGTAACCTGGTCAACGAAGAACTTCTGGAAGAATCTTCCCGAAGAAAGGGGACCAAGGTGAGTTTCACACCAGATGAAACCATTTTCAAAAAGTACAAATACCGCAATGAGTATGTAGAGCGCATGCTCAAAAACTATGTTTACCTAAATCCCGGACTTACCATTGTATTTAATGGTGAAAAATATCATTCGGAGAATGGTCTAAAGGATTTATTGGAAGACAACAATAACAATGAGGATTTTCTTTATCCCATTATACATTTAAAGGGGGATGATATTGAGGTTGCCATGACGCATAGCAAAACTCAATACAGTGAGGAATATCACTCTTTTGTGAACGGACAGCATACCACTCAAGGTGGTACGCACCAATCAGCCTTTAGAGAAGCGATTGTGAAAACTATCCGTGATTTTTATGGAAAAAATTACGACGCCTCCGATGTTCGTAAGTCCATTATATCTGCGGTTTCCATTAAAGTGATGGAACCTGTTTTCGAAAGCCAGACCAAGACCAAGCTTGGCTCTACCGATATGGGTGGGGACTTGCCTACAGTGCGTACTTACATCAACGATTTTATTGGCACGCAATTGGACAACTACCTGCATAAGAACCAGGCAACTGCCGATGCACTCCAAAAGAAAATAGTACAGGCTGAAAAGGAACGTAAAGAACTCTCCGGAATTCGAAAGCTAGCGAGGGACCGTGCCAAAAAAGCGAGTCTTCACAATAAAAAATTACGCGATTGCCGTATCCATCTTCAGGATATGAAAAAGGACCGAAGACTGGAATCGACCTTATTTATTACCGAGGGGGATTCCGCATCGGGTTCCATTACAAAATCTAGGGATGTAAACACACAAGCTGTTTTTAGCCTACGCGGTAAACCTTTGAACTCTTATGGAATGTCCAAAAAAATCGTTTACGAGAACGAGGAATTCAATCTGTTGCAGGCCGCACTCAATATTGAGGATTCCATGGAGGATCTTCGATACAATAATATTGTGATCGCAACCGATGCCGATGTGGATGGAATGCACATTCGTTTATTGCTGATCACCTTCTTTTTGCAATTTTTCCCAGAATTGATCAAGGAGAATCATTTATATATTCTTCAGACCCCACTATTTAGGGTGCGCAATAAAAAAGAGACCATTTATTGCTATAGTGATGAAGAAAGAAAACAAGCCATAGAAAAACTCACTGGAAAACCAGAAATCACTCGATTTAAGGGATTGGGTGAAATTTCTCCGGATGAGTTCAAAAACTTTATCGGTGATGATATCCGTTTGGAACCCGTAATGCTGGATAAAGCCATGAGCATTGATGGCCTATTGAAGTTTTATATGGGCAAAAACACTCCGGACAGACAGGAATTCATCATCAATAATCTTAAAGTGGAGCTTGATCTTGTTGAAGAAAACCAACTACAACCCAAATAAATGCCGCCTTTCTAAATGGAAGAGAACGAAGAACTGAACGATGAAAGTTTAGAAAACCAAGACGAGTCCCAAGATAGCCTGGTAAAGGTGACCGGGATGTACAAGGATTGGTTCTTGGATTACGCTTCGTATGTAATATTGGAGCGTGCCGTACCTGCTATCGAAGATGGATTTAAGCCTGTGCAGCGAAGAATTATGCACTCGCTCAAAGAATTGGACGATGGACGATACAACAAAGTGGCCAATGTGGTAGGGCATACCATGCAGTACCACCCACATGGCGATGCCAGTATTGCCGACGCCATGGTGCAAATTGGACAAAAGGATTTGCTTATCGATACCCAAGGTAACTGGGGAAACATTTTAACGGGTGATGGGGCCGCAGCACCCCGTTATATCGAGGCCAGATTGTCCAAGTTTGCCCTTGAAGTAATTTATAGTCCAAAAATTACCGAGTGGCAGCTATCCTATGATGGAAGAAAAAAGGAACCTGTTAATTTACCCGTTAAGTTTCCGCTTTTGCTCGCGCAAGGAGCAGAGGGTATAGCAGTAGGACTTTCCACAAAAATACTTCCACACAACTTTAACGAACTCATCGATGCTTCAATAAAGCATTTGCAAGGCAAAAGGTTCACCATTGTTCCAGACTTCCCTACGGCGGGAATTATCGATGTGACCAATTATAACGATGGGATGCGTGGTGGAAAAATAAGGGTCAGGGCCAAAATTTCAACTTTGGACAAGAATACCTTGGTCATCAACGAAATACCTTACGGCACCAACACATCCTCTTTAATCGACTCCATCTTAAAGGCTAACGATAAGGGGAAAATCAAAATAAAAAAGATAGAGGACAACACGGCAGCCGAAGTTGAAATCTTGGTGCATTTGCCCAATGGCATTTCTCCGGATAAAACCATTGATGCCCTATATGCCTTTACAGCTTGTGAATCTTCCATTTCACCTTTGGGGTGTGTGATAGAGGATAACAAACCATTGTTTATCGGGGTCAAGGAGATGCTGGAAAGATCTACAGATAATACTGTAGAGTTACTTAAAGCAGAACTTCAGATTCAATTGGACGAATTGGAGGAGCAATGGCACTTTTCTTCACTTGAGCGAATTTTTATCGAAAATCGAATTTATCGTGAAATCGAAGAAGAGGAAACGTGGGAAGGTGTTATCCAAGCTATTGACAAAGGATTGAAGCCGCATATTTCGCATTTAAAACGAGAAGTGACTACGGACGACATTGTAAGGTTGACCGAAATTCGCATCAAACGTATTTCAAAGTTTGATTTAGATAAAGCACAACAACTTATTGAAAGTTTGGAAGATAGAATTGCACAGACCAAGCATCACTTAGAACATTTGGTGGAGTTTGCAATCGATTATTTCAAAGAACTCAAAAAGAAATATGGAGCAGGACGCGAGCGCAAATCCGAAATAAAAATATTCGATGATATTGAGGCCACTAAAGTGGTGATAAGGAACACAAAACTTTATGTGAACCGTAAGGAGGGATTTATCGGAACTTCTTTAAAAAGAGACGAATACGTAACGGATTGCAGCGATATTGACGATATCATCGTTTTCACCCAAAAAGGGGAGATGATGGTAACCAAGGTGGATTCCAAAGTGTTCATTGGAAAAAATATTATACACGTAGCAGTCTTTAAAAAGAAAGATAAGCGTACTACCTACAATATGATCTATAAGAGCATGAAAGGCGGTCCAAGCTATGTTAAGCGTTTTAATGTTACGAGTATGACCCGAGACAAGATGTACGAACTTGCTGGGGACAAACCTTCTTCTGAAGTACTATATTTTTCCGCAAACCCGAACGGTGAAGCAGAGGTAGTTACTGTAATGTTGCGACAGTCTGGAAGTATCAAAAAACTAAAATGGGACTTGGATTTTTCCGATGTCTTGATCAAAGGAAGAAGCTCCAAAGGTAACCTGGTCACCAAATATCCCGTAAAACGCATCGAGCTTAAGGAAAAGGGCGTTTCCACATTAAAACCGAGAAAAATTTGGTTTGACGATGTGGTAAGTCGTTTAAACGTTGATGGAAGAGGGGAGTTGCTTGGAGAGTTCAAAGGAGATGACCTATTATTGGTGATTGATCAAAAAGGAATTGTAAAAACCATTCCTCCGGACTTATTGACCAGGTTCAGTGATGATATGATCGTGCTCGAAAAATGGAATCCGGATAAACCGATTTCCGTTGTACATTACGTAGGGGACAAAGAACGTTATTACCTGAAGAGATTTTTAATCGAGAACCCCAACAAAGAGGAAGTTGTAATCGATGAAGATTCGAAATCCTACATGGAGCTGGTTTCTACCGACTGGAGACCCAGATTGGAAATTGAGTTTGTAAAACCGCGGGGCAAGGACCCAAAACCCAACATGGAAATAGATGTTGAAGATTTTATCTCCGTTAAAGGAATAAAAGCACTTGGCAATCAACTGACTCCCGAAAAAGTAAAAAACATAAATGTATTGGACCCTCTTCCTTATGAAGAGCCCGAAGAACAAAAAACGGAGGATATCGAGGTGGTGGACGAAGAGCAAATAGACAATAATGATGATGATATAGGGACAAAGAATGACAGTAATGACCAAACCTCTTTGTTTTGATTCTTTTTCTGATTAATTTTCGCAACAACAGATACCTAAAGCTTACGGCTTAAATTTTCTATATGGATTTTACAAACCCCCTGGTGTATGGCGTACCAGTTTTTATCGCCTTTATCTTACTGGAATTAACTTATAGCAAGACCCACAACGACGATCAATTGTATAATTGGAAGGATTTGGCAGCCAGTAGTTTTATGGGTGTTGGTTCTGCTATTTTAGGCCCATTATTTAAGGTAGCATTTGCAATTCTTCTTTTTGAAGGCACTTATGAACTTTTTAATCCCGTGGTGGAAGGAGTAAGGACCAACATAATGGGATACGAATCGTTTGGATATGCTTGGTATATCTGGATTTTATGCCAATTGGCAGATGATTTCACCTATTATTGGTTTCATAGGGCCAACCATGAGGTGAGAATTTTGTGGGCAGCTCATATTGTACACCACTCCTCGGATAATTTTAATTTAGGTACCGCCATTAGAAATGGCTGGTTCACAATACTTTACAAGCCGTTCTTTTACATATGGATGCCGGCCATTGGATTTCCTCCAGAAATGGTTTTGGTTTGTTTAGGAATTGAGGCCCTGTGGCAATTTCAGCTTCACACGGTATATGTTCCAAAACTTGGCTTTTTGGAGAAAATATTCAACACACACACAATGCACCAAGTACACCATGCGCAAAATGTGGAATATCTGGATAAGAACCATGGTGGTTTCCTAAACATCTTTGATAGAATTTTTGGAACGTGGAAAGAGCTGGATGATGATATCGATGTAAAGTACGGTGTAATACATGCTCCAAATTCCTATAATCCAGTGGTTATTCTAACCCACGAGTTCAAGGATATTTGGAACGACGTTAAAAAATCGAAAAAGCTTTCCCACAAACTCATGTATATCTTTGGACCTCCAGGTTGGAGTCACGATGGCAGTACTTTAACGGTAAAACAGCAACAACGCTTGTTTAAACAGCACAAAGAGTCCAGTCCGGAATTGGCATACCAGAGGCCGAACTAGTGTTCTTCCCAGGTGCTTGTTTCATGTTCTTCTTCGGAATTTTTCTGAATACGAAGGTTGATAAACTCAACCATTAAAGAAAAGGCAATGGCAAAATACAGGTAACCTTTTGGTATTGCACCAACTTCGTTACCAAATATTACCAAATGGGATAGGTGTGCCGATTCAGCAATTAGCATAAACCCGATAAGAATCAAAAAGGATAAGCCCAAAACTTGAATCGATGGATGTTTATTCACAAATTCCCCAACAGGATTTGCAAAGAGCATCATAATTACAACGGAAATAACAACAGCAGTAATCATTAAGACCAATGCATCCGTTGGATTTGGCGATATGCCGTTTGTCATACCAATGGCAGTAAGAATGGAGTCAAACGAAAATACAATGTTTATAACCGTAATCTGTACAATGGCATTTACCAAAGAAGTAGATCGGGATTTTTCCACCTCACGCTCGTCATGACCACGGTCTTCTATTTTCTCGTGAATTTCATGGGTGCTTTTATAAAGCAGAAACAATCCTCCTCCAAAAAGAATCAAAGCCTGCCAGCTTATCCCTCCTGTAACCCAAGATTCATGGAATACCAAAAACGGTTTTTTCATCTTGGTGAGCCAAGTAATACCGAACAACAATAAAATACGCAACACCATGGCCAGCACTAATCCCAGATTTGTAGCTTTCCTTCTATCTTTTTTTTCCAGCTTGCCGGCAGCAATGGAAATGAAGATTATGTTATCGATACCCAAAACAATTTCTAAAAAAGTAAGGGTGAGCAGCGCCATCCAGGCATCGGGACTCGCAAAAATATCGAACATGGTTAGTCTATTTTATGGGCAGTTCCTTTAAATTTTCGATTATCCCCAACAATGTTATATTCAAATGTGTACGAGGATTCTGTGGTTGTGAGTATTTTTATGTGAATAGGCTTTTCTTCAGCTTTGTTCTTTGGATTTAGGTTTTTTAGAACGTATTCACAATCGTTTATCCATCTAACCGAAGAAGAGTCCTTTTTCCCTTCAAACTCATCAACCTCCAAATCCAGCGTCCTTTTGAATGTGGTCACTTTTTCTTCACCATCAATGGTTGCGGTAAAGGTAAATTCACCCGTTTTAAACTCTTTACAGTCACGTTGTGGAGGTTGTCCACAGGCTAAGAACAATAGAGGAATAAATCCTAAAAAAAAGTATTTTATCATACCTACAAAGTAACGGAAAGTAGGGCAAAGGGTCAATCCTTTTTTATGTTGAATGTTTTAAAAGTTCCGTTGGAATAAAACATTACAATTTTGTCGGGTTCCAATTCACCCGCTTCATTTTTGGTTGATTCGCTGAGGCGACGTTCCTCAATTACCTCGGTGTTCTCTTGAGTCAAAGGTTTCGATATTTCCCGTTCATTTAAAGATGGTTCTTTATTCTCTTGCTTTGGAAAATTGCCTTCACCTTTTAGCAGCCAATACAAATCGACTTCGGGGTAGGCGTTCACCAATTTCATCACAAAATCCAAACTGGGTTTATTTCTACCATTTAATAAATGGGACATGCTGGAACGCTGTACGCCAATCTCATCAGCAAAAGCAGAAACAGAGATGTCCAAGTGCTGGATGATAGTTTCAATACGTGATATTATTTCCTTATTCACAAATGTAAATTATAGTGATGTAAAAGTAGTAAAAACAGAAACAATCTAAACATTGATATCAAGATAACTATTCATAAACTTAAACTAATACACCACATATTCTAGCTTAATAAGCTGAAATATAGAACATAAAAGATGTTTAGTATTTTCTAGTTTACAATTCTAAATTATCGCACTAATTACATAGATGGTAACGTTGCTACTTGTTTACATATGTATATTTTATTTAATTACAATTGTAAATCAAAGGATGGTTACTTTTGTAAACTTTAATGAAATCCGCATGATTGATTATTCCTTATATAAGGAGGGTTCCATACAGGGTAGGTATATTACAATGGAATCTTTAGCCAACTGTTTTTCCAATTTAGAAACTCCAATAATACACATAGGTGATTCCGTTAATGGTTTACCTATTAAAGGATTTAAACTAGGGTCAGGAACAAGAAAGGTTTTGATGTGGTCCCAAATGCACGGCAATGAATCCACAACAACTAAAGCGGTTTGGGATTTGGTTAATTTTTTATCACAGGACAAAGAGTTAGGAAAAACCATTCTGGCTAATTGTACCTTAATTATAGTTCCTATATTAAATCCTGACGGTGCTAAATTATACACTCGAGAAAACAGTAATGAAATCGATTTAAACCGGGATGCAAAAAACTTAACGCAACCGGAAAGTATTGCATTTAGAAAACTGTTCGAATCGTTTGCACCTGATTTCTGTTTTAACCTACATGATCAGCGTACGCTTTTTAGTGCGGGAAACAATGACAAACCGGCCACAGTTTCTTTTTTATCGCCGGCCAGCAATAAAGAGCGACATATTACACCAACACGAGAGACAGCCATGAAACTTATTGTTGCCATGAACAATATGCTTCAGAATGAAATCCCTGGTCAGGTTGGTAGATACGACGATGGTTTTAATGATAATTGCATTGGAGACACCTTGCAAATGCTCGGGGTGCCCACAATTTTATTCGAGTCAGGACATTATCCAAGGGACTATGAGCGGGAAAAGACACGTGAATATATTTTTAAAGCTATGGTAGAGGCGCTAAAAATCATAGCTCACGACAAAATCGAAACGTACAAAACTGGAGATTACTTCTCCATACCTGGAAACAAAAAGTTGTTTTTTGATGTACTGATAAAGCATCCGGAGTTGGTGAACAGCGAATTTGAAGCCGGACATTCCGTTGGAATCCGATATAAGGAAGTCTTGAAAGAACAAAAAATCATTTTTAAACCAGAAATAGCCGAAATTGGCCCTCTTGAAGGGTATTTTGGTCACGAAACCATAGAATGTATTGATATCAAGGATTTTGGCTTTACTTCAAATCAGAAAGATATCCTGAATTTGCTCTTGAATTTCAATAAATAGAAGCAATTTTCAGTCGCGTCTTGCATATTATTTAAAAAAGAACCATTTTTATTACGTAAATTTCCTTTTTTAACTACTTTTGCTGCAAAATTCAATGTAATGAACAAAGTTAAGCTAGACGAGATAGATCACCAGATATTGGATATGTTAATCGATAACACCCGTACACCTTTTACGGATATCGCAAAAAAATTGCTGATTTCTGCAGGTACGGTTCATGTCCGAGTCAAAAAAATGGAGGAGTCAGGAATCATTAAAGGTTCTTCTTTGACTCTTGACTATGTAAAATTGGGCTATTCCTTTATTGCTTATGTCGGTATATTTTTAGAGAAAACCCACCAGACAAAATTTGTATTGGAGCGTTTGAGCCAAATACCATACGTAACCGTTGCCCATATTACAACTGGTAAGTTCAATATTTTCTGTAAAATAAGAGCACGGGATACTACGCATGCCAAGAATATCATTTTTAAGATTGATGATATTGAAGGTATCAGTAGAACAGAAACCATGATTTCTTTGGAGGAAAGTATCAACGATAAGAGACGTTTGATGCATACCATCTTCAACGAACTATAATCTTTAAACCTTAATGGTTCTTTCGGAACTTCCCACTTCAGAATACAATCCATTTTACCAAACCTATGTAATGGCCCTTGGCAATGTGGATTTATTTGAAGAGTTGAAAAATGGGAAAGCAGATTTTTTATCCCTTTTGAAGGATATTCCCGAAGAAAAACTTAATTATGCCTACGCTGAGGATAAATGGTCCTTGGCGGAGGCTTTAGTGCATATGATAGACACGGAGAGGATTTTTCAATACCGGGCCCTACGTATTGCACGAAACGACAATACTCCACTTCCTGGTTTTGATCAGGATAATTATGTTCCTTATTCCAACGCCAAGAATCGATCTAAACAAGATCTGTTGGAGGAGTACAAAGCTGTTCGGGATGCTACAATTACCCTTTTTAATTCGTTTGATGGGGAAGCCATAAAAAGAATTGGCACTACAAGTGGTTCAAAAATGAGTGTACGCGCCCTTGGTTTTATAATTAGCGGGCACCAAGCTCATCACATTCGAATTATTAATGAACGATACCTGGACTAATTTAATATTGGTCTTCGGTTTCCAGGTCTTCAGATGAGGATTCCAAGTTTTCTAACGTTTCGCCTTCAAAATCAGAGGTTACCAATTCCTTGTCCAATTCCTTTTCAATGGTTTCTTCGAAATTTGCGATAAAGTTGGAAAGGCTTTTACTGATTTTTACCAAGTAAATAGTATCAACCGTCCTTACTTCTACGGCCTCCAAGACCTCGCCATTCGGCTTTTTTATGGTAATTATATCATCATCGCCGTAACCGTCCGGATAACAATCGATTAATTTTGCCGCCACTTCGTGGTCCAGTTTTTTGTAGTCTATCAGAATTCGTTTCATAATGGTTAGTTATTAAAAGCATTCCTAAACTAGACATTTTTGAACCTGATGGATGCAAAGAGTTGTAAACATAAAAATAAAGTATGCGAAGTGGTTATTCCTTGTAGTAAGCAAAAGCCTTTTGAAACAATTCTTCAGGTATTTTAATATCCGTAACGGCTTCGCCTATAGCTTGCAACAAAACAAAATTCACATTGCCATGGGAATTCTTTTTATCATATTTAAGCAGTTGGAGAATAGCATCAATATCATCCTCCGTGAATTCCACTTTATCAAAATGGGTTAAAAAGGTGGATTTTATCTCATCCAACGATAATTTGGAGAGACCTCTTAGTTCGTGGGATAAATATCCCTCCAAAATCATTCCTGCAGCAATTGCCTCTCCATGCAGTAATGTTTTCTTGTCGTGACTATCCAAACAGTAGGATTCAATGGCATGGCCCAAAGTGTGCCCAAAATTCAAAATTTTTCTGAGTCCTTGTTCTGTAGGGTCTTCAAGTACCACCTTGTTTTTTATAGCAATGGAATGCTGTATACAAGAGGCATCCGTAAAATTGGCTTCATGCACCAGATTGTCCCAATATGCTTTATCTTGGATCAGGCCATGCTTAAGCATTTCAGCATAACCACTTACAACTTGTCTTTTTTCAAGAGTTTCTAAAAACTCGGGGAATATCAAAACCATTTGCGGCTGGTTGATAACCCCAACTTGGTTTTTGAGGGCACCCAGGTCAACACCCGTTTTTCCGCCTATGGATGCATCCACCATGGAAAGTAAGGTTGTAGGGATATTGATAAAATCAATGCCACGCTTAAAGGTAGAGGCCACGAATCCCCCCATATCGGTTAAAACTCCACCACCAAGGTTTAAGAGCAGACTCTTACGGTCTCCATCCAAATTGGAAAGGTCTTCCCATAACTGCAAACAAGTATGAATGTGCTTGTTTTCTTCTCCGGATTTAATTTCAAGAATGGAATCTATGGAAAAATCGATGATCTTATTAAAAATGGGCAAACAATGTTCTTTTGTGTTTTCATCCACTAAAAGAAAGATCTTGGAATACTCTTTTTTTGCAATATGCTGGTTAAGAGCAGCTTTTGCCAACTCGTTAATATGTACCTCGTAAGACTGCGATTTTACTGACTCCATAATTTTAAATACTACGCTAAATAAAGATTATTTTTATATATAAGGTTCTAGTTTGCGTACTTATCTTTGAATCTTTAATGGATATTTAAGAATGCGACCAAATTTTGAGAATACTGCAATAGCTTTCGAGCTTAAGTCGGACTCCCAGTTGGAGCGAGCCTACTTTCTTTTTAAAATGATTTCCAAAGAACCCTTGGTTCGGATAGGAACTGCGGTGACCAATTTTGCCATCAAGGCCCATTTACCTGTGGAGGGTTTGATCAGGGCTACGGTGTTCGACCATTTCTGTGGCGGGGTCAGCGAAAAGGACTGTCTCCCCATTATAGATAATATGTATGGTAATGGCGTTTATTCCATTTTGGATTATTCTGCAGAGGGTAAAGACGCGGACAATCAGTTTGATTTTGCCTTGGAAAAAACCTTGGAAATACTAGATTTTGTCAAGGAAAAGGATGCGATGCCCTTTGCTGTTTTTAAGCCAACCGGGTTTGGACGCTTTAAATTGTTTGAAAAAGTAACGTCGGGTGCTGATTTAAATGACAAAGAGCAGGCAGAGTGGGGGCGCATTGTCAATCGTTTTGATAAGGTATGCCAAAAAGCGCATAAGCTCGATGTCGCCCTATTGATTGACGCTGAGGAAAGTTGGATGCAAGATGCTGCCGACGATTTGGTGCTGGACATGATGCGCAAATACAATAAAGAGAAGGCCGTAGTTTTCAATACGTTCCAAATGTACCGTTGGGACCGCATGGATTATATTAAACACCTGCACAAGCTAGCTATCGACGAAGGTTTTAAAATTGGCGCCAAAGTAGTAAGGGGGGCATATATGGAGAAGGAGAATGAAAGAGCTGAAGACAAAGGATATGAAAGCCCGATTTGTAAAAACAAAAGTCATACGGATGAAAACTTTAATGCATCCCTGGATTTTATGATGGAACACTTGGAGCATTTCATCATTTTTTCCGGAACCCATAACGAGCAAAGTTCCTTTAGATTGATTGATTTAATGGAAAAATACGGTCTTGCCACAAACGATCAAAGGGTGTGGTTTGGCCAATTGTTCGGTATGAGCGATCATATTACTTACAATTTGGCTGCTGAAGGATATAATGCGGTTAAATATGTGCCTTACGGTCCTGTACGGGACGTTATGCCTTATCTAATCAGAAGGGCGGAAGAAAATACATCGGTAGCTGGACAAACATCCCGGGAGCTTGCCCTGATCACCAAAGAACGGAAGAGGAGGAAATTAACGGATTAGGAGCAATATCTTCACTATCAGACCTATAAAAAATAATTAAGAGAATTTTTCTGTCTGATTCATGTAACAATTGGGTGCTATTATATACCAATAGGGTAAACATACCCAAATGGAATTAGATCTACTTAAAAAGAACTGGCAAAAAATAGATTTTGCTTCAGAACAAAAAGACGCATTTTCTATAAAAGAGTTTAAAGGTCATAAATCAATTTTTATGGCCAAAACCATTACAAAAAAACTTTTCCTGTACTCTCTAATTGAATTTTCACTCTGGGGAGTTGCAGCAATAGGGCTGCAGTACTATTTTCAAGAATTTACCCCACAATCTTTCCTGGAGTTTCAACCATTGATATATATTGAAAAACTAAACTTTGTGGTTCTTCTCGCTTTTCTTGCCTTGTTCTTTTGGAGCTTCAAATCAATTGATACAGTGAATAATGTTGTAAACTTAATCACAAGAATTCTTAGAGTAAAAAAAGTGGTCAAAGGATATATCACATATAACCTAATCATTTTCAACCTCTCATTTTTGGTGAGTTATATTTGGGAATTGAACAATAATGAAGAGATTGGTGAAATATTAAAAAATGAATCTAGTTTTATGTATATAGCACTAATATTTTTTGGTGCCACTTTGGCGATTATTTTCACCTTATTAGTTTACAGAGCCTACAACTTCATTTACGGCTGCTTTATTTTGAATTTTGATGATTTGACACAGAATTTAAAACATTTAATTAATCAAAAATAAAAAGGCCGGTTAAATTCCGGCCTTTAAACAATTACTTTAGTTTAAATTAAAAAATCAATGATGTCAATGAGGACATCAACTACTTTTTTAGCAAGTGCTGCCATATTACATAATTTTTGTAGGTTAATAATTGTGAAGATTTTACTTCACTTACTACAAGAAATGTAATACAGAATGAACGCTTTGATTTGTCAAAATTGATGGATGCCTAGTTTGAATTGACTTATACCTGATATCAATTGATGAATTAATTTATACTTTCAATCACTACCTCCTCCTTACAATTCTTGGCCTGCAACTCCAATTCTTTGCCATTTTGTTCGTGTGAGATAAAATAGGTTTTGCATGGTTCGGATTTGGTATCGCTCTTCCCAAAATCCACATTGCCGTCTTCTAAAAACGATTGTATCAACAATGTGTCTTTGTATTCTTCGGGCAATGACTCCGAAAAGGTCAACGTTTTGGAGCGCATATCTTTAAGGACCCTGCAATTGGGAAAATAGCAAAAATCAATACCTTCTTCACCTGATTTTTTCTTTAAGAAGAAAACCAAAAAAATCAATCCTATGGATAGTCCTACCAAGTACCATCCCAATCGCTTTAAAAATGCCATTTATATTAAAAAATAAGAAAGTTAATGTCGTTGTAGCTCATGCCGAACCAATCACCGACGGACTTGTTCGTTAAAATTCCGTGGTACATATAAAGTCCGTTCCGCAATCCTTTATCAAATCGAAGCGAGTGCTCCAAACCTCCCTCTTCGCCAATTTTCAATAAATAGGGTGTAAATATATTACTAATTGAAATTGAAGATGTACGTGGGTATCTCGATGGAATGTTCGGTACTCCATAATGGATTACCCCATATTTTTCAAAGGTTGGTTTGCGGTGTGTTGTAATTTCAGATGTCTCAAAACAACCGCCCATGTCGATACTCACATCAATGATCACTGCTCCTTTTTTCATGTTTTCCACCATGGAACTGGAAACCACGACCGGAGACCTGTCCTTGCCCCGCGTAGCACCAATGGCCACATCGCAACGTTTTAAGGACTTAATCAAGTTTTTTGGTTGTACTGTGGAAGTATACAGTGTTTGGTTCAGGTTTGTCTGTAAATTTCGAAGTTTACTAATGGAATTGTCAAATACCTTTACATTGGCTCCAAGTCCCAGAGCAGATCTAGCAGCGAACTCACCAACGGTGCCCGCTCCAATAATTACAACTTCTACAGGTGGCACACCACTTATGTTTCCGAACATTAGCCCATTGCCCTTGCTTGGGTCGGACATTAATTCGGAAGCAATTAAGATGGAGGATATGCCCGCAATTTCGCTCAAGGAGCGTACCGCAGGGTAATTACCGTCATCATCCCTGATATATTCAAAGGCAATGGCAGAAAGACGCTTCTTTGCCATTACTTCAAAATACTCTTTGTTCTGGGTTTTTATTTGCAGTGCGGAAATAACAATGGTCTGCGGGTTCAATAAGTCAATTTCCGAAAGAGTAGGGGGCTCAACTTTTAATATTATTGGACATGAAAAAACCTTTTTGGTGTCTTTGGTTATCTCGGCTCCGGCATTGGTATAGTCCAAATCCGAAAAATTGGCTCCTTCTCCTGCTCCTGATTCCAAAAGAACTCGATGTCCGTTTGCTGTAATCGCATTGACCGCATCCGGTGTTAGACACACCCTTTTCTCCTGATATTGGTTCTCCTTGGGGATACCAATGAAAAGTTCCCCTTTTTGTTTGACTATTTCAAGGGTTTCTTCTTGTGGTAGCAGTTGTTGTTTGCTGAAAGGGGAGGAAGCGTGGCTCATACAGGGTAAATCTATTCAAAATACCATAGGGTATTAAAACAAATTTACATTTTTTTTGATACCGTTTTTTGGCGTTGTTCCAATTTCTCGCGCTCTTTGCGCAATTCCTCTTTTTCCTTTAGGATCTGTAGTTCGGTGTCCATGGCATCTAGGTCTATTCCATGTACGTGTTTATCAACTAGTTTTATCCTAATAAAGTATACCACTGGAATAATAACCATGGTTACGGCTATTACGTATAAAATCTCATTTTCATCTATACGCTCGCTGTTGGAATAATTCAGAACCGTAAATAATTGAAAGGCATACATGGCAATCGGAATCAATATGGCATGGTACCACCAGTTCTTGGAAGTAACGAACCAAATCACCAGTAAAAATAGAGGGACAACCTTGCTCAAATAAAAGTAAATAGCTGTGCTAACATCTCCGAAATTGTTCTCTGTTATGGTAATGCCCAAAAATGTCCAAGTAGTCACTTCTTGCGGCAAGTATTTATAACTGTAGAACAATAGGGGGGATACAGCTATAAATAGGGCAATAGCCCCTTCGATAACAAAGCGCTTTTTAATTGTAGATTTTTTGCTCATTACTTTGTTAACTCTAAAAATCCAGGATTATTGTAAAAAAAAATCCCTTTTCGAAAAAAGGGATTGTCGATTGTAGGATAAAAGCCTAATTAAACCTTAACGATTTTTGACTTTTTAATACTAGTTGTCTGATTGTCGTCAAAAGTTACTGTAGTTGATACAGCGGTCATTGCCAAAAATGCAACAGCTAGCAATCCAAAAAAAACTTTTTTAGTGTTCATCGTAAAAGAGTTTTTGGTTAATAAATGAATTCATTCACAGAACAAATGTAGGAAAATATTTCAACTTGCCATACCTTTTATCGATAAAATTGGTTTTTTAACGTTAAAAAAGCTCACTTTATCGAAATCGGCCTGTTCTGTGCAATAATTTCAATGAAGATATAGGGATTGCTTTTTAGGAAACATTTAACTCGATTGAACGCGTGCTTTCCTCGATAAAGTGCAAGAATACCCCCACAGCATCCTCAGGCAACAAAGAGGCAATCTTGTCGGGCCACTCAATAAACAACCAGGCATCTGAATTTAAATAATCTTCAAACCCCATGTCCAAAGCTTCCATTTCGTCATTTAACCTATAAAAATCAAAATGATACGCCAGTGGTACACCGTTGTTATCGGAATATTCGTTTACCAAACCAAATGTGGGACTATTGGCCGTGTCGGCCGCTCCAAGCTCTGCAACCAATGCCTTTACCAGTGTTGTTTTTCCAACCCCCATATCGCCATATAGACAAAGAACCTTGCTTGGGGCTTTGTTCAGCAACTCTTTGGCCACATCATGGATTTCATCCAATTTAAAGCTTCTTTTCACTACAGTTTTATTTTGGGTCCAAAACTACAAAAGGAACAATCATTTCCTCCAACGAAACCCCTCCATGTTGGTAGGTATTTCGATAATAACTTACATAATGGTTATAGTTGTTCGGGTAGGCAAAAAACAAGTCATTCTTTGCGAATATGAAGCTACTGCTCAGATTAATGTTGGGCAAATGAATTTCTTGAGGATTTTTGGTGGCCAACACATCTTTATCTTGATAGGTGAGGCTTCTTCCTGTTTTGTACCTTAGGTTTAAACTCGTTTCTCGATCGCCTATCACCTTTGAAGGCTGCTTAACATTAATTGTTCCATGATCTGTGGTCAAAATCAATTTCATTCCAAGACTTTGTGCCTGTTGAATTATCTCCAGCAAGGGAGAATTTTTGAACCAACTTAAGGTAAGTGATCGATACGCCTTATCGTTGGACGCGAGTTCTTTTACCACTTCCATTTCCGTTTTGGAATGGGAAAGCATATCCACAAAATTGTAGACCACCACGGTTAGGTCATTATCTTTTTGGGATTTAAAATTGGAGGCCAACTGTTTCCCTTGTTTCAGGTTGCTGATTTTATGGTACTCCCATTTAAGATCAAGCCCCAATCTTTTGAGCTGTTCTCCAAGAAAATCGGATTCATGAAGATTTTTACCCCCTTCATCCGTATCGTTTTTCCACCAATCGGGGTATCGCTTTTCCATTTCTGATGGCATAAGACCCGAAAAAAGTGCGTTACGTGCGTATTGGGTAGCTGTAGGTAAAATACTGAAATAGGCACACTCTTGTTTCTTTTTATAATGTACCGATAGTGTTTTCTCGAACGCCAACCATTGGTCGTAACGTAAATTATCAATAACAACCAATAGCGTTTTGTTTTCTTCTAATTCCGGCTGAACCTTATTTTTGAACAAAGTATGCGACATTACAGGAGCATCTCCATCTTGAAACCATCCCTTGTAGTTTTTGTCCACAAATTTGCCGAACTGTGAGTTGGCCTCAACTTTCTGTGACTCCAATATTTCGAACATTCCGGAATCTTCTATTTGCTCCAGTTCCAGTTCCCAATAAATCAGTTTTTTATAAAGGTCCACCCATTCCTCTTGGGTATTGATCATGGATAGATCCATGGCGATCTGCCGGAACTCCTGTTGGTAATTGGCGGTTGTTTTTTCCGACACCAAACGAGAATTGTCCAAACTCTTTTTTAAGGACAATAAAATTTGATTGGGATTGACTGGTTTTATAAGATAATCCGCAATTTTTGAACCGATGGCCTCATCCATGATATATTCTTCCTCGCTCTTGGTGATCATCACAACGGGAATAGATCCATCGTATTTTTTTATTTCTGTCAACGTTTCCAAGCCAGAAAGTCCGGGCATGTTTTCATCCAAAAAGACGATATCAAAAAAAGCCTCCTTGATCTCTTCAATGGCATCCTGTCCACTTTGACTGGTGACCACCTTATATCCTTTACTTTCTAAAAATAATATGTGAGGTTTTAGTAGGTCTATTTCATCATCGACCCAAAGAATTGTTATCTTGTTCATATAGTGATTATCTTTGTTGGAATTAAAACAAAAAACTTTGGTAAAAACCAATAAGCTTAATGTTTTCAACGATCCAATTTACGGTTTTATTGGAACTCCCAACGAACTAATTTTTAGTCTGATCTCGCACCCTTACTTTCAAAGGCTGAGGCGAATATCCCAAATGGGGCTCTCATATCTGGTATACCCGGGAGCTCATCACACACGATTTCATCATGCACTGGGAAGCATGCATTTAATGACCAAGGCCATACAGGTACTAAAATTAAAGGATGTTGAAATTACCGATGAAGAAGAAACCGGCCTTTTGTGTGCCATATTGCTGCACGATATTGGTCATGGCCCCTTTTCCCACGCCCTTGAGGGCTTTGTTGCCAAAGAAATCAGTCATGAACAGATTTCCCTTCGTTTTATGATGGAATTGAACAATGAGTTCAATGGTGAGTTGGATACGGCCATTTCCATCTTTAAGGGTGATTATCCCAAACCTTTTTTAAATCAATTGGTGTCCAGTCAACTCGATATGGACAGATTGGATTATTTAAAAAGAGATAGTTTTTACTCTGGCGTCACCGAAGGAAATATTAACTCGGAACGTTTGATCTCTATGCTCAATGTAGTGGATGGAGACCTGGTAGTGGAGGAAAAGGCCATATATGCCGTGGAAAAGTTTTTGATGGCCCGTAGATTTATGTACTGGCAGGTTTACCTGCACAAAACAGGTCTTGTGGCAGAGCAATTGTTGGTTCGAATTATGCAAAGGGCCAGATTACTGTTAAGTGCTGGAGAGAATTTGGAAGCTAGCAAGCCCTTGTTGTTCTTTTTAAAGAATAATGGCGCACTATCTTTTAATAAAGAAGTACTGGAGACCTTTGCCGAACTGGACGATATCGACATTATGAGTGCTCTTAAAAATTGGCAGTTCCATGAAGATTTTGTGCTTTCCAAATTATGTAAAATGATCCTGGACAGGAAACTTTTGCATGTAAAGGTTAAAAAGAGACCTATGACTCCAGAAAAAATCAAGGAAAAATTGGATTGGATCATTAAAAATCATGATCTTTCAGTAGAGGAAGCGTCTAATTTTGTGTTCCAAGGAGAGATTTCGAACAAGGCATACAGCAAGGAGCAGGCCATTCATATTTTAAAAAAGAGTGGAAAAATATCGGATGTACTAAAAGAGTCCGATCAACTTAGTTTAAAAGCTTTGGCTAAAAAGGTGACCAAATATTACAGTTGCTATCCAAAGAAAGCCGTTTAACAAATTTTGTTACTTTTGCATCAATGAAATTTACAGCTACCCAAATTGCCGGAATCTTAGAAGGGGAAGTTGAGGGAAATCCTCAAATCGCTGTCCACAAATTGTCCAAGATAGAGGAGGGTGAAAAAGGGTCGTTGACCTTTTTGGCCAATCCAAAATATACATCTTACATATATTCCACAAAGGCATCCATTACCATAGTAAACAAGGATTTTGTTCCCGAACAATCGGTTACCACTACATTAATTAAAGTAGATGACGCATACAAGTCCTTCTCCAAACTATTGGAGTATTACAATCAAGTAAAAAACAATAAAACCGGAATTGAAAACCCATGTTACATTTCCGAATCAGCAACTTACGGTGAGGAATTTTACCTGGGTGCATTTGCATATCTAGGTGAAAAGGTGACCATTGGGGACAATGTTAAGATTTATCCGAACGCCTACATTGGGGATAATGTAACTATTGGAAACAATGTGATTGTTTTTGCTGGGGCGAAAATTTATTCAGAAACCGTTATCGGCAATAATTGTGTAATCCACGGTGGAGCCATTATTGGTGCAGACGGGTTTGGATTTACCCCAAATTCCAACGGGGAATACAGTAAGGTGCCACAAACTGGAAATGTGATCATTGAGGACAATGTGGATGTAGGTGCAGGTACAACAATAGACCGTGCTACATTAGGCTCTACCATATTGAGAAAAGGCGTAAAACTGGATAATCAGATTCAAATTGCCCATAACGTAGAAATTGGTGAACATACGGCAATTGCCGCACAAACGGGAGTTGCAGGGTCCACCAAAATTGGGAAAAACTGTTTGATAGGAGGCCAGGTTGGAATCGTTGGACATATTACTATTGGTGATAGAGTTCGAATCCAAGCCCAATCCGGAATAGGAAGAAACGTAAAAGATGATGAAGTACTCCAAGGATCACCAGCGTTGAACTACGGAGACTTCAACAAATCATATGTACACTTTAAGAATTTGCCTAAGTTGGCAAATCAAATCTCCAACATAGAAAAAAGAGTTGAAGGTGAGCAAACCAAGTAACAAACAACGCACCATAGCTAAAAAAGTAACGCTACAGGGTGTCGGATTACATACAGGGGAAAACGTAACCATGAGTTTTCTTCCTGCGGACGATAACCACGGTTATGCGTTCAAAAGAATTGATCTAGAAGGGGAACCCATAATAGAAGCTGATGCAAATTATGTGGTAAACACCCAACGAGGAACCAATCTAGAGAAGAACGGAGTTAAAATACACACCTCCGAACATGTGCTTGCCGCACTCGTTGGATTGGACATAGACAACGTTTTAATAGAATTGGATGCGCCAGAGCCTCCAATTATGGACGGTTCTTCCAAATTTTTTGTAGAAGCTTTGGAAGAAGCAGGAATTGTTGAGCAAGAACAGGAGCGCGAGGAGTATGTGGTCAAAGATGTAATCTCCTATAAAGATGAGACCACAGGAAGTGAAATCACGATCATACCCGCAGACGAATATCAAGTGACCACCATGGTAGATTTTGGGACCAAAGTATTGGGTACCCAGAATGCCACTTTGGAAAGGATGTCGGATTTTAAAGAACAGATTTCCGATTCGCGTACATTCAGTTTTTTGCATGAATTGGAAATGTTGTTGGAAAACGGCCTGATCAAAGGTGGTGATTTGAACAATGCCATCGTTTATGTGGACAAGGAAATTTCCGAATCCACCATGAAAAAATTGGAAAAGGCTTTTGGTAAGGAGAAACTTTCAGTAAAGCCGAATGGCATTTTGGATAACTTGACCCTTCATCATCCCAATGAAGCTGCAAGGCATAAACTATTGGATGTTATCGGGGATTTGGCACTTGCTGGAACCCGTATCCGAGGAAAAGTGATTGCCAACAAGCCAGGACACTTTGTGAACACACAGTTTGCAAAGAAACTGTCCAAAATCATAAAAATAGAAAAAAGGAACAAGGTTCCCAGCTACGATTTGAATCAAGAGCCATTAATGGACGTGAACGAAATCATGGCAAGGTTACCGCACCGCCCGCCATTTTTATTGGTGGATAAAATTTTAGAACTCTCCGATACCCACGTAGTAGGGGTAAAAAATGTAACGATGAACGAACCGTTCTTCGTAGGGCATTTTCCCGGAGCTCCGGTAATGCCGGGTGTGCTTCAGGTTGAAGCCATGGCGCAAACAGGAGGGATCCTTGTATTGAGCACCGTACCGGACCCAGAGAATTACCTGACTTTCTTTATGAAAATCGATAAAGTAAAGTTTAAGCAACAAGTAGTTCCAGGGGACACTTTAATTTTCAAATGCGATTTGATTTCGCCAATAAGACGTGGAATTTGTCATATGCAAGCCTACGCCTATGCCAATGGGAAATTGGTTTCAGAAGCTGAATTGATGGCACAAATCGTTAAAACAAAAAATACAGATTCGTAGATGAACCAACCATTAGCATATGTGCACCCAGGGGCCAAAATAGCCAAGAATGTGGTTATCGAGCCTTTTACCACCATACATAATAATGTTACCATAGGTGAAGGTACTTGGATAGGTTCCAATGTTACTATCATGGAGGGCGCAAGAATCGGAAAAAACTGCAGTATTTTCCCCGGCGCTGTAATTTCAGCCATGCCGCAAGACCTAAAATATCAGGGAGAAGATACTACAGTGGTTATTGGTGACAATACAACCATTAGGGAGTGTGCCACAATAAACAAGGGTACCTCCGACCGGATGAAAACCGTAATCGGCAACAATTGTTTGATTATGGCCTACTGCCACGTAGCTCACGATTGTTTGGTGGGCGATGGCTGTATCTTCAGTAACAATTCAACTTTAGCAGGACACGTAACCATTGGTCAAAATGTGGTTTTGGCAGGTATGGTCGCTGTACACCAGTTTGTATCCATCGGAAACCATGCTTTTGTAACAGGTGGTTCTTTGGTTCGTAAAGATGTACCTCCTTATGTAAAGGCCGCAAGAGAGCCATTGTCTTATGTAGGAATCAATTCTATTGGACTGCGCAGAAGAGGTTTCGAATCCGACAAGATTCGTGAGATTCAAAATATTTACAGACTACTATATCAACAAAACTATAACAATTCCCAAGCGGCATCTATTATTGAAGCCGAGATGGAGGCAACTCCTGAGAGAGATGAAATCCTTCAATTTATAAGAGATTCGCAGCGTGGAATTATGAAAGGTTATTTCAGTTCAAATTAAATTTATGGCAAGTACTTCTGATATAAGAAAAGGGTTGTGCATTAAGTACAACAACGATATCTACAAAATTGTAGAGTTTCTTCATGTAAAACCAGGTAAAGGACCAGCTTTTGTCCGTACCAAGTTAAAAAGTGTAACTACGGGTAAAGTAATCGACAATACTTTTTCCGCAGGTCACAAGATTGAAGATGTTCGTGTAGAAACACGCTCCTACCAATTTTTGTACAATGATGGGGAAACCTATCACTTTATGAACACCGACGATTACACGCAGATTGCTTTGCAAAGAGATGCACTTGATGCATACGACCTGTTAAAGGAGAGCGAAGTTGTTACCATTATATTCAATGCCGAGGATAACATGCCACTATCGGTTGAAATGCCGGCAAGTGTTGTTTTGGAAGTAACCCACACAGAACCAGGTGTAAAAGGGAACACCGCTACAAACGCCACAAAACCAGCTACTGTGGAGACAGGAGCAACGGTCAATGTACCTCTTTTTATTAACGAGGGGGACAAAATCAAAATTGATACAGAGAAAGCAGCGTATTTGGAACGAGCCAAAGAGTAGCATTAAATGAAATTCCCTAAAACCCATACCTTAAAGGAAATATCGGAGATTATAGATGCCGATTTTGTTGGAAGTGAAGATTTTCCGGTCTTGGGCATGAACGAAATTCATGTGGTGGAAGAAGGTGACATTGTATTTGTGGACCATCCCAAATATTATGATAAAGCCCTTCAATCCAAAGCTACGGTGGTACTCATCAACAAAGAGGTGGAATGCCCGGAAGGTAAGGCGTTGCTCGTTTCTGATGATCCGTTTCGAGATTTCAATAAATTGACTCGCCATTTCAAACCTTTTGAAAGTGCAGCATCTACCATTGCTGAATCCGCCCAAATAGGGGAGGGTACTATAGTTCAGCCCAACGTTTTTATCGGTAATCATGTGAAAATCGGAAAAAACTGTCTGATTCATCCCAACGTAACCATTTATGATGGCTGCATTCTTGGTGATAATGTCACGATTCATGCAGGAACCGTATTAGGAGCCGATGCGTTCTACTACAAAAACCGGCCCGAGGGATTTGACAAATTACTTTCCGGAGGAAATGTAGTTATAGAGGACCACGTTGACATTGGTGCTGGATGTACTATTGATCGTGGTGTGACAGGTTCGACTACTATCAAAGAGGGAGCTAAATTGGATAACCAGATTCAAGTTGGCCATGATACCGTTATCGGAAAAAAATGTTTGATCGCATCCCATGTAGGAATTGCAGGTTGCTGTATTATTGAGGATGAAGTGACACTTTGGGGACAAGTAGGTATTACGAGTGGAGCCACCATCGGCAAAAAAGCGGTAATCTTGGCTCAATCAGGTATTTCAAAATCCCTTGAAGGAGGCAAAACCTATTTTGGTTATCCGGCAGAGGAAGCACGGGAAAAACTCAAACAAATCGCATACATCAAAAAGATTCCAGAAATCTTGAAAAAACTGAAAAAGATTTAAGAAATCAATAGAAAAAAACTTTAGTAAACCATATTTTTGTATCTCTACATTAAGTTAAATATATGAGCGTCTTAGTAAACAAGGATTCAAACATAATTGTACAAGGATTTACCGGTAGTGAAGGAACTTTCCACGCCGAACAAATGATTGAATACGGAACCAACGTAGTTGGTGGTGTGACCCCCGGAAAAGGTGGTCAAGAACATTTGGGAAAACCAGTTTTCAACACAGTTGAAGAAGCTGTAAAAGAAGTTGGGGCCGACACCACTATTATTTTTGTTCCACCCGCATTTGCTGCGGATGCCATTATGGAAGCTGCAGATGCAGGAATCAAGGTAATCATTACCATTACCGAAGGTATTCCTGTTGCTGACATGGTAAAAGCCAACGATTACATTAAGGATATGGATTGTACATTGATCGGTCCTAACTGCCCAGGTGTAATTACCCCTGGTGAAGCAAAAGTTGGTATTATGCCAGGATTTGTTTTCAAAAAAGGAAAAGTAGGAATTGTATCCAAATCTGGAACATTGACTTACGAAGCTGCTGATCAAGTTGTTCGTCAAGGTTTGGGAATTACAACAGCTATCGGAATCGGTGGTGACCCTATAATCGGAACTACAACAAAACAAGCTGTTGAGCTATTGATCAATGACCCAGAAACCGAATGTGTTGTTATGATCGGTGAAATTGGAGGTCAATTGGAAGCCGAAGCTGCAAGATGGTACAAAGAAAGTGGTAGCAAAAAACCTATTGTTGGGTTTATTGCTGGTGAAACTGCTCCTGCAGGACGTACCATGGGCCATGCCGGTGCCATTGTAGGTGGTAGCGACGATACAGCCCAAGCCAAGAAAAGAATCATGAAAGAATGTGGTATTCACGTTGTTGATTCTCCAGCTGAAATTGGCGTAAAAGTGAAAGAAGTGGTTGGGTAACCAACCGTTAAAACCATACTAAATCCCGTTTTATGCGGGATTTTTTTTCGTCTAAACATAAAACAACAACTATATTTGGTTAATAACCATTCAAACACAATCATAGTATGAAACTTTTGGAAGGGAAAAATGTAATTATAACTGGTGCCAGTAGAGGTATTGGTAGAGGAATAGCCGAAGTATTTGCAAAACACGGAGCAAATGTGGCTTTTACCTACAGCTCTAGCGAAGCTCCCGCTTTGGAATTGGAAAAAGAGTTGACGGATATGGGTGTAAAAGCCAAGGCTTATAAAAGTAATGCCGCCAGTTTTGAAGAATCTGAAGCTTTGGTTGCCAAGGTTTTGGAAGATTTTGACGGTAAAATAGATGTGCTTATCAATAATGCAGGTATTACCAAGGACAACTTATTGATGCGTATGGGTGAAGAGGATTTTGATACAGTTATCGAAATCAATCTCAAGTCCGTATTTAATATGACCAAAGCCGTTCAGCGTACTATGTTGAAACAACGTAAAGGTTCTATTATCAATATGAGCAGCGTTGTGGGTGTAAAGGGTAATGCTGGACAAACCAACTACGCTGCGTCCAAAGCAGGTATGATTGGTTTCACCAAATCCGTAGCATTGGAATTGGGATCTAGAAACATCCGTTGCAATGCCATAGCTCCCGGTTTCATAGAAACTGAAATGACCGAGAAATTGGACGAAAAAGTAGTTCAAGGATGGAGAGAAGGCATTCCGTTAAAACGTGGTGGTAGCCCCGAAGATGTAGCTAATGCATGTGTTTTCTTGGCATCTGACCTATCGGACTATGTAACAGGACAAGTATTGAATGTTGATGGTGGAATGTTAACCTAAATGAATGGAGTTGAGCACGGTACTTCTTATTGTTTTAGCAGTTGCTGCCGCGCTTACCCTTGTCTATTTTCAATACATTTATAAAAACCCAAAAAAGGGTTCGCTTAAGATAATATTGGCCGCATTAAGGTTTATCACCTTGTTTTGCGGCCTTTTACTTTTAATAAACCCAAAGTTTGTCAGCAAGGATTATTTTGTTGAAAAGGCAAATTTAATCCTGCTTGTTGATAATTCCACCTCCATGGACGATGCTTCTTCGAGGGAGGAGATTTCCCAAGTTATTGAGCAAATCAAGCAGAATAGCGCCATAAACGAAAAATTTACTGTGCATCAATATGGGTTTGGAAATTCGATAACATCTACCGATTCCATTCAATTCAATAAAGGTAATACCGACATTTCCCAAGCACTTTCTACCCTAAATGAAGTTTTTGTAAATGGGAACAACGCTATTGTTTTATTCTCTGATGGAAATCAAACGCTGGGAAGAGATTACGAATACACCACATTAACTGAAAATTCATCAGTATTTCCTGTAATCGTTGGGGATACAACACAATATGAAGATGTATCCGTTGGGCTCATCAATGTGAACAAATATGCTTTTTTGCGAAATAGTTTTCCAATTGAAACTACCATCCGCTACCAAGGTAGCCGTACAGTTTCGAGTACGGTAACCATATTTATAAATGGTGGCAGGGTGCATCAAGAACGTATAAATCTTAGTGCAACAAATAACAGTCAAACCCTTAACACTTTGGTCGAGGCTCAAAGTGTAGGTATCAAAACCATTAAAATTGATGTTAGTGCCCTTGAGAACGAACGCAACTCGGCCAATAACTCTAAAGAAACTGCGATAGAGGTAATAGATGAAAAAACCAATGTTGCCATAATATCGGACATGCTGCATCCGGATATTGGAGCACTGAAAAAGTCCATAGAGTCCAATGAACAGCGCACGGTAACTCTTCTAAAACCCACCGCAAGTCAAGCCGAATTGGAAGATATGGGTTTGTTGGTTTTATATCAGCCCAATCTTAATTTTAGGAGTGTCTATGAATTTTTAAATAATTCAGGAGGCAACTATTTCACCATTACAGGAAGTAAAACAGATTGGAACTTTTTAAATCAGACTCAAAAAAGCTTTACCATTTCCGGGAGTCGTCAACCAGAGGATATTCTACCGGTTTTAAACAATACATTCGGGTTGTTCGGACTTGGAGATTTTAATGTGGATGGATTTCCACCTTTAAAAGGAACCCTTGCCGATATTCAACTCAAAAAAGAAAATGAATTAGTAATGACCCAACAATTACAGGGAATTAACTTGGAAAAACCTTTGTTTGCTTTTTTAAGCGAATCGGGGACCAGGGAAGCTGTATTATTTGGGGAAGATATTTGGCGATGGCGTGCACAAGTCTACCGAAATGATCAAAGTTTTGACAGTTTTGACGATTTTATCGGTAATTTGATGGTTTACCTCAGTTCCAATAAAAAGAGGAACCGGTTGGAGCTGGACTACGAGTTGGTTTTTGATAATGCCAGCATGGCCAAGATCAGGGCTTCATACTTTGACGAGAGTTATCAATTTGACGCCAATGCCACTATTTCCATAAGTTTAACTGGAAAGGAAAATGAATTTTCTAGAGTATCACCCTTATTGTTGAAAGGCTCTTTTTATGAAGTGGATTTAAGTGATTTGGAAGCTGGGGAGTATGAATTTACGGTTACTGTTCAGGACGAAAACCTAAACCGTTCAGGTACTTTTAGAATTCTGGATTTTAATCCGGAAAAGCAAATTATTTCCTCTAACTATGTAAAAATGGGGCGTCTCGCTGATAAAAACAACGGACAACTCTTCTATTTGGATATGTTGGAAGAATTACAGAATACTTTAACTACATCACAGCAGTTTCTACCTGTTCAAAAGAGCAGGGATAATGTTGTATCTTTAATAGATTTCCGTATTTTACTGGGACTGATCATACTTTCCCTTACTACGGAATGGTTCATCAGAAAATATAACGGATTAATATAAATCAGAGTAAACATGGATAAATTACCAAAGATTGCGTTGCCAGCTTTGGCGGCGATTATTTTCATAATCATTTTTGCATCAAGGTCAACCATTACCATTGGTTCCGGAGAAGCAGGAGTTTTATATAAATATTTCGGAGGAGGAGTTGTTACAGACGAACCCCCTTTGGGAGAAGGATTCCATTTGGTCGCTCCTTGGAATCGGGTATATATTTATGAAGTTCGTCAGCAAGAACGATTGGAGAAAATGAATGTGCTTTCATCCAACGGTCTGGATATTAAACTGGAGGCCTCTGTATGGTTTCAACCCAAATATGACGAACTTGGAAAATTACATCAAGAAAAAAGTGAGCAATATATTGAACGTGTATTACTTCCTGCAATCAGGTCTGCCGCACGTAGCGTAGTTGGGCGTTATACCCCTGAGCAATTATACTCGAGTAAACGTGATGCGATTCAACAGGAAATTTTTGAGGAAACCCAAAAAATTGTGGATGACCAGTACATTCAATTGAACGAAGTATTGGTAAGAGACGTGACATTGCCACCGACTATTAAGGATGCCATTGAACGTAAACTTCGCCAAGAGCAAGAATCCTTGGAGTATGAATTTAGATTGGTGACGGCAGAAAAAGAAGCAGAAAAAGTTCGTATTGAAGCACAAGGTAAGGCAGATGCCAACCGAATCTTGAGTGCCTCTTTAACAGATAAGATACTGCAGGATAAAGGTATAGATGCAACTATAAAGCTTGCTGAATCGCCAAACGCCAAAGTAGTTGTTGTAGGATCTGGTGATGATGGATTGCCATTAATTTTGGGAAATAACTAAATTCCGCTTTTTTGATATAAAAATATATCCTACTTTTGAAGCATCATGAGAAACAAAAACACACATCATCATTTTTATACTTGCCCTCAAGCGAGATAGAAATGTATTGTTGTTTTTAAAATATATTCTAACCCGTTTGAGAAATCAAACGGGTTTGTTTTTTGTACCCATTTGGTTTTTCAGACAAAACGATTGAAAAATGACAAAAATTAGAATTGCTGTCCAAAAAAGCGGCCGTTTAAATGAGGATTCTTTAGCCATTTTAAAAGACTGTGGTATATCCATCGACAACGGAAAGGACCAATTAAAGGCTACCTCACGCAATTTTCCTTTAGAAGTATTTTATTTACGGAATGGTGATATACCTCAATATCTTCGTGATGGGGTAGTGGATATTGCCATTATTGGGGAAAATGTGCTCATTGAAAAAGGCAAGGATATATCCATTGCAGAACGATTGGGTTTCTCCAAATGCCGCGTTTCACTGGCCGTTCCAAAAGGAGTGAACTATAGTTCCATCAAGGATTTTGAGGGAAAAAAGATAGCCACTTCGTACCCGAATACAGTGAAAGAGTATTTGGCTTCAAAAGGGGTGGCTGCTGACCTGCACATCATCAATGGTTCAGTGGAGATTGCCCCCAACATTGGTTTGGCTTATGGAATTTGTGACATTGTTTCCAGTGGCAGTACCCTTTTTAAAAACAACCTCAAAGAAGTGGAGGTTATGTTGAAAAGTGAGGCTGTTTTGGCCGTATCGCCTTCTATTTCAGAAGAGCGAAAAGAATTATTAAAGAAAATCCAGTTCAGGATCAAGTCGGTTTTACAAGCGAGACAGAACAAATACGTGTTGATGAACGCTCCGAACGACAAGTTGAATGAAATCATTTCGATTCTTCCAGGAATGAGGAGCCCCACGGTTTTGCCCTTGGCCGAGGAGGGTTGGAGTTCAGTACACACCGTGATCAATCGAGAAACTTTTTGGGAGGTGATCGATGAACTAAAGGAAGCTGGTGCAGAAGGGATATTAGTTTGCCCGATTGAAAAAATGGTACTGTAATGCAACGAATCAATTATCCACAACCTAAGGAATGGGACGAAATCTTAAAGCGTCCCACCCAGACTGTATCCGATATCGAGGCGATTGTCTACAGTATATTTAAAGAGGTGGAGGCCGATGGTGATACAGTCATCAAAAAATATACAACCCAATTTGATAAAGTGACGTTGGATTCCCTTGTTGTATCCGAAAGTGAAATTGAACAGGCGAGCAATTCTGTTTCTGATGCTCTAAAACAGGCTATCAACCTTGCTAAATCCAATATTGAAAAGTTTCACGCTGCGCAGAAAACATCAAAAGTTGCAGTGGAAACACTGCCAGGTGTGGAGTGTTGGCAGGAAAAACGCCCTATTCAAAAAGTGGGATTGTACATTCCGGGTGGCACAGCACCTCTGTTCTCAACCATTTTGATGTTGGCCATTCCGGCAAAACTAGCTGGGTGTAAAGAAATTGTGCTTTGCAGCCCTCCTGATAAAAATGGTGAAATCAATTCAGCAATTTTATATGCTGCCCAAATATGCGGCGTAACGCAAATATTCAAGGTCGGAGGAATTCAGGCTATCGCAGGGATGACCTTTGGTACGGAGAGCATTCCGAAAGTGTACAAAATTTTTGGTCCGGGCAACCAATACGTTACTGTTGCAAAGCAATTGGCGACTAAATACAACGTGGCCATTGATATGCCCGCAGGCCCTAGTGAGTTATTGGTAGCTGCTGATGATACGGCCAACCCTGCTTTTGTTGCTTCAGATTTATTAAGTCAGGCCGAGCATGGTGTGGACAGTCAAGTTATATTGGTCTCCACATCGGAAAAATTAATTGAAGCTATTGGAACAGAAATAGAAAATCAGATTCAACAATTACCTAGAAAGGATATTGCCCGTAAATCCATAGGCAACAGTAGGTTGATTTTGGTAAAAGATGATAAAGAAGCCATGGCCCTCATAAACGAATATGGTCCGGAACACTTTATCGTTTGTGTGGAAAACGAGAACTTTTATCTCGAGAACATCCAAAATGCCGGTTCCGTTTTTATTGGTAATTACACTCCAGAAAGTGCAGGGGATTATGCTTCTGGAACTAATCACACCTTGCCCACTAACGGTTACGCCAAACAATACAGTGGTGTAAATCTGGATAGTTTTATGAAAAGCATGACCTTTCAAAAAATATCCGAAAAGGGTATCAAAGGTATTGGAACTGCTATTGAGTTGATGGCCGAAGCGGAAGGACTGCAAGCACATAAAAATGCAGTAACCTTGAGATTAAAAAGTTTGAAATAATGGAGGGGTTTGATTTAAATAGATTGATCAGAGAATCGGTTAGCAAGCTGCAACCATACTCTTCGGCACGTGACGAATATGTTTCCGATGGTTCTGAAATGATATTTTTGGACGCCAACGAAAACCCTTTCGATAATGGGGTCAACCGTTATCCAGACCCATATCAGCGTAGTTTAAAATCGCTGTTGGCAGAGCAGAAAGGTGTATCTGAAAATCAAATATTACTCGGGAATGGGAGTGACGAAGTACTGGATTTGATTTACCGGGTTTTTTGCGAACCGAATAAAGACAATATCATCACTTTACCGCCTACCTACGGCATGTATAAGGTGTTGGCAGGAATCAATGCGGTGGAGAATAAGGAAGTTCTTCTAACTGCTGATTTTGAGCCGAATGTGGATGAAATTCTAAAATTTATTGACGCCAATTCAAAGTTGCTTTTTATTTGTTCTCCTAACAATCCCACTGGAAATTCCTTTAAAAAGGATAGGATTGAAAAACTATTAAAGTCGTTCAATGGACTAGTGGTGATTGACGAAGCATACATCGATTTCTCGAAAGATGAGAGTTGGTTGTCACAACTAAACAACTATCCCAACTTGATTTTGACTCAAACTTTGTCAAAAGCCTATGGATTGGCAGGAATACGGTTGGGCATATGCTATGCTTCCGAAGAAATTATTAGTGTTTTAAATAAGATTAAACCGCCGTATAATGTCAACCAACTGACACAGCAACGTGCATTACAACGGGTTTTGAACCAAGATTTGGTGAATCAGGAAGTAAAACAGATTCTAGAAGAGAGAACCGAGTTGATTAAAGCATTGGACAGTTTAGAATTTGTTTCAGAATTATATCCAACCGATGCCAACTTTGTATTGGCCAAAGTGGATGATGCCAATAAGCGCTACCAACAACTGTTGGAAAAACAAGTGGTAGTGCGAAACCGAAGTACACAGCCGCTCTGTGAAAGCACTCTACGATTTACGGTGGGTACACCAGAAGAGAATAAAAAATTGATAGCCATTTTAAAAGAATTGAACTAATGGGCAAAAAAGTACTATTCATTGATCGTGATGGAACCATCATCAAGGAAACTGCGGACGAGCAGATAGATTCCTTTGAAAAGATGATTTTTTATCCCAAGGCATTTACGTATTTAGGAAAAATTGCCAAAGAATTGGATTATGAATTGGTAATGATTACCAACCAAGATGGGTTGGGCACCGATATTTTTCCAGAAGACACCTTTTGGCCCGTGCACAACTTCATCATCAAATCCTTTGAAAATGAAGGTGTAGTATTTGATAATGTTTTTATCGACAGGACATTTCCAAAAGATAATTCGGATACCCGTAAACCGGGTACAGGAATGTTGACTTCTTATTTTTCCGATGAATATGATTTGACAAATTCATTTGTGATTGGTGATAGGTTAACCGATGTGGAATTGGCCAAAAATCTTGGTGCCAAAGGTATTTTTATTAATGACGAAACTCATTTAGGTACTGGAGAAACCACAGTAAAACACGAAGAACTGGAGGACTACATTGCCCTTGAAAGCAACGATTGGGAAAAAATCTACGAGTTCTTAAAATTAGAGAATCGTATTGCTGAAATATCCCGGAAAACCAACGAGACCGATATTCAAATAAAAATCAACCTCGATGGTACTGGAAAAAGTGATATCAATACAGGTTTAGCTTTTTTTGACCATATGTTGGACCAATTGGCCAGACACGGGCAAATGGACTTGGATATCAAAGTAGATGGTGATCTGGAGGTGGACGAACATCATACCATTGAAGATACCGCCATTGCTTTGGGCGAACTGTTTTCTAAAGCCCTCGGCAACAAACTGGGTATAGAACGCTATGGGTTTGCTTTACCTATGGATGATTGTTTAGCACAGGTTGCCATTGATTTCGGCGGCCGAAATTGGTTGGTATGGGATACCGAATTCAAGCGTGAAAAAGTGGGGGATATGCCAACGGAAATGTTTATGCACTTTTTTAAATCGTTTACCGATGGTGCCAAGGCCAATTTGAATATAAAAGCGGAAGGCACCAATGAACATCATAAAATTGAGGCGATATTCAAGGCCTTTGCCAAGTCCATTAAAATGGCAGTGAAACGAGATGCAGAAAAAATGGTGTTGCCATCAACTAAAGGAATGCTATAAAAAATGTCATTTTGAAAGAGCTTGTGACTGAAAAATCTAGATTTCTCGCTATGCTCGAAATGACAAAAAGACGAAACATTAATGAAGATTATAATAATCGATTACGGTGCTGGAAATATTCAAAGCATCATGTTTGCCATAAAACGGCTAGGTTTCGAAGCTATTTTGAGTCATGATGCCGATGAAATCCGCAATGCGGATAAAGTAATTTTTCCTGGTGTAGGGGAGGCCAGTTCAGCCATGACGAAATTAAGGGCCACAGGGTTGGACAAAGTAATTCCAACCTTAAAACAACCTGTTTTGGGTATTTGTTTGGGCATGCAGCTCATGTGTCACTCATCCGAAGAGGGGAATACCGAAGGTCTGGGCATTTTTGATTTGGATGTGGTGAAATTCTCCAATGCAGTCAAAGTCCCTCAAATTGGATGGAACCAAATCTCTAATTTAAAAAGTGAGCTGTTTACCAATATTCCTGAGAAATCCCACATCTATTTAGTGCACAGTTTTTATGCGCCGATTGGAGTGGAAACCATTGCTACATCTGAATATGATGTGGAATACAGTGCCGCTTTGCAGAAAGATAATTTTTATGGGGTACAATTCCACCCCGAAAAGAGCAGTGAGGTAGGTAGTGAAATCCTGCAAAACTTCTTAAACTTATAACATGAGAATCATTCCAGCCATAGATATTATTGACGGGAAATGTGTTCGTCTTTCCAAAGGCGACTACAGTACCAAAAAAGTCTACAACGAAAATCCATTGGAGGTGGCCAAGGAGTTTGAAGCTCATGGTATTCAGCATTTGCATTTGGTGGATTTGGACGGTGCTAAATCCAAACATATTGTCAATTACAAAGTGTTGGAGTCCATCGCCTTAAAAACAGGTTTACAAATTGACTTTGGTGGTGGATTAAAATCAGGAGATGACCTGCACATTGCTTTTGAAAGCGGAGCGCACCAAATTACCGGTGGAAGCATTGCAGTAAAGGATAAGGATACGTTTTTGGGCTGGTTGTCTACATACGGGGCAAGAAAAATTATTCTTGGCGCCGACGCCAACAATGAAAAAATAGCCGTTTCTGGATGGCAAGAAGAATCGGATTTGGAATTGATTCCTTTTGTTCAACAATATCAATCAGAAGGAATCGAATACGTGATATGCACGGACATCAGTAAGGATGGCATGTTGCAAGGTCCTGCATTTGACTTGTATCAAAAAATGTTATCCGAAACCAAAAAAGGCTTAAATTTAATTGCCAGTGGTGGAATCTCCACTTTTGACGAACTCCCCAAACTTGCCGAGATTGGTTGTGAAGGCACAATCATAGGAAAAGCCATTTATGAAGGCAAAATCAGTTTAAAACAATTGGAACATTATATTCTAGAAAATGGATAAAGAACGAGAACTCCAGGAAGAATTGGTTTGGAACGCAGGCTATAGAATGAAAGAATGTCTGCGAATGATCAAGATTTGTTTAGATCAGTTGACAGAAGAGCAAGTTTGGCAAAAACCAAATGAATCGACCAACAGTATAGCAAACCTTATTCTTCATTTGTGTGGGAATATTACCCAATATGGAATTGCTTCAATCCAAGATTTGGAAGATGAGCGTAAACGGGATGAAGAATTTTCAATTGAATCGGGTTATACGAAGTCAGAACTCATAAAAAAATTGGAAGACACCATATCCGATGCAAAAAGAGCATTTTACGACGCTCCTCTAAAGGAGCTTTTGCGTAAAAGAAATGTTCAGGGCTTCAACTTTTCCGGTGTGGGCAACATTATTCATGTTACGGAGCATTTATCTTACCACACAGGTCAAATTGCCTTGTATACCAAATTGTTGAACAACCAAGATCTGGGTTTTTATTCCGGTGTAAACTTGAATGTTAAGAATGAATAACTAAAAGATGTCATGCTGAACTCGTTTCAGCATCTCACCAATGCAAGAAAGTTTTGTTTACATAATGACAAACAAGTATAGAACGACATTTTATATTGGTGTAACATCAAATCTAAAGAAAAGAATTGTAGAACATTATGATGGAGCGGGTTCAAAGTTTACAACAAAATATCAGTTGACGGATTTAGTGTATTTTGAAACTTATACAGATATCAACCAAGCCATAAAAAGAGAAAAACAAATAAAAAATTGGCGTCACGATTGGAAAATTAACTTGATTAAAGAACTAAATCCAACTTTAGAAACGCTTGATTATGGATAACGAACGTCATGCTGAACTCGTTTCAGCATCTCATCAATATGACCTGTGAGACCCTGAAACAAGTTCAGGGTGACGGCAATCCTTAAGTGATGGCTCAATAAAAAAGAGAAATGCTTACAAAAAGAATCATACCCTGTCTGGATATTAAAAACGGGCGCACCGTAAAAGGAATCAACTTTGTTGACCTTCGTGACGCAGGAGATCCTGTGGAACTGGCATCCATTTATGCCAAAGAAGGCGCAGACGAATTGGTGTTTTTGGATATTTCCGCCACCGAGGAGAAAAGAAAGACTCTGGCCGAACTGGTCTATCACGTAGCTGAGACCATCAATATCCCTTTTACAGTTGGAGGAGGTATTTCGTCTGTGGAAGATGTGGACATTCTTCTTAAAAATGGTGCTGATAAGGTTTCCATCAACTCATCAGCAGTAAAAAGGCCTGAATTGATTAATGAATTGGTGTCCAAATTCGGTTCACAATGTATCGTTGTGGCGATTGATGCTAAACAGATTGATGGACAATGGAAAGTCCATTTGGTTGGAGGGAAGGTTCCCACTGAACTGGACCTTTTTGAATGGGCCAAGGAAGTAGAGAAGCGAGGAGCAGGGGAAATTTTGTTCACTTCCATGGACCACGATGGTACCAAGAATGGCTTCGCAAACAAGGCGCTGGCTGAATTATCTAAGTTGGTCAATATTCCTGTGATTGCCTCCGGTGGAGCTGGTACCATCTCTCATTTTTCCGATACATTTAAGGATGGAAAGGCTGATGCCGCTTTGGCTGCCAGTGTTTTTCATTTTAAGGAAATCGAAATCAATGCACTTAAACAAGAATTAAAGGAAGAAGGAATTCCTGTAAGATTATAATAATGCAAATAGACTTCAATAAAAATTCGGACGGACTTGTGCCAGCCATTGTACAAGATGCTAACACCAAAAATGTATTGATGCTGGGCTACATGAACCAGGAAGCGTTTGAAAAAACCAAAGAAACCCAAAAAGTCACATTTTATAGCCGAACCAAACAGCGGTTATGGACCAAAGGCGAGGAAAGCGGTAACTTTTTAAACCTTGTCGACATGCAGATAGACTGCGATAACGATACGCTTTTGGTAAAAGTAAATCCCGTTGGCCCTACCTGTCATAAGGGAACCGACACCTGCTGGGCTGAGGAAAATGTTCAAGGCTATGGTTTTTTATCAACTCTGGAAGGAGTCATAGAATCCAGAAAGAATGACCAAGAGAACCCCGATAGTTATGTAGCTTCCTTATTCCGAAAAGGTATCAATAAAATTGCTCAAAAAGTAGGCGAAGAGGCTGTAGAAACAGTTATAGAGGCCAAAGACGATAACGAAGAACTCTTCTTGAACGAGAGTGCAGACTTATTGTTCCACTACTTGATTCTTTTACAAGCCAAAGGCTATACACTGGATGATATTGCTCAAGTACTCGAAAAACGCCATTAAACAAATCCGTTAAGTTTTTTCTAAACGTTTAGCCTTTACAGTGAAATGCCGTAAATTTATGTGATGGCTATGAACACAAGAAAAGGGTTTCGTTTTACCAATTACGAGGCGCCGGACCAAACTCCGTTCGAAAAACTCTTTGAGATTTTTCAGGAACTTGTTACGCACACTTCGGGTGATGTGGAGGAAGCACTGGATTGGCTCCGTGAATTGGACAAGGAATACGAGCTTACCGACGATGATTACACTATTGATGATTTTATAGAAGACCTCAAGGCCAAAGGATATATCCGTGAGGAATTTGACATGGATGGTCCACAAGGTGGCGAGAGCGAAGAAGGCGATGAGAATGGTGGAGGTGGAACTCTTTCCGTTACTGCCAAGTTAGAACGCATGCTTCGTCAAAGGGCCTTGGACCAAATTTTCGGAAAAATTAAACGGAGTGGTTCGGGGAACCACAAAACGGGCAAATCTGGCAAAGGTGATGAGCATACAGGTGAGTTTCGCGAATACCGTTTTGGGGATTCGTTGGAGCACATTAGTATGACGGAGAGCCTCAAAAATGCCCAGGTAAACCACGGCTTGGACAATTTTTCACTTAGCGAGGAAGACTTGGTTGTAGAAGATACCATGCACAAAGCCCAAATGAGCACCGTGCTTATGATTGATATCAGCCATAGCATGATCTTGTATGGTGAGGATAGAATCACTCCCGCCAAAAAAGTGGCGATGGCCCTTGCCGAACTCATAACGACCCGTTACCCCAAGGACACCTTGGATATTTTGGTTTTTGGAAACGATGCTTGGCCTATTCCGATAAAGGATTTACCCTATTTAAAAGTAGGTCCTTACCATACCAATACAGTAGCGGGATTGCAACTTGCGATGGACATGCTCCGAAGAAAGCGGAACACCAACAAGCAAATTTTTATGATCACGGACGGAAAACCATCATGTTTACGACTTCCGAATGGTGATTATTATAAAAATAGCGTAGGCTTGGACGAGTATATCGTGGAGAAATGCTACGCCATGGCCCAACAGGCCAGAAAACTTCATATTCCCATTACAACCTTTATGATTGCAGAAGACCCATATCTGATGCAATTTGTACGTGAATTTACCAAAGCCAACAAAGGAAAAGCCTTTTACACAGGGCTTAAAGGTTTGGGCGAAATGATTTTTGAAGACTACGAACAAAACAGAAAACGAAGAATTAAAGGATAACACAACATATGAAATTGGATCACACCAACATTAAAACCCTCGGTGAACTTAAAGCCGCGGGATATACAAGCAAAAGCATAAAAGACGAACTCAGGGATAACCTTTTGGAAAAAATTTCCAAGGGAGAACAAGTGTTCGAAGGTGTTTGGGGGTATGAAAATTCGGTAATCCCAGAATTGGAAAGAGCCATTTTATCTCGTCACAATATTAATTTATTAGGATTGAGAGGGCAGGCAAAAACCCGCTTGGCTCGTTTGATGGTGCAACTATTGGATGAATGGATGCCCATAGTGGAGGGCTCTGAAATCCATGATCACCCGTTGAATCCCATTTCACGATATGCTACGGAGCTTATCAAAGAAAAGGGCGATGATACTCCAATAAGCTGGGTTCACAGAAGCGAGCGTTTTTATGAAAAATTGGCCACACCCGATGTTACTGTGGCGGATTTGATAGGTGATGTAGACCCGATAAAAGCGGCCAATCTGAAGCTTTCTTATGCAGATGATCGTGTTATCCATTTTGGAATGATACCAAGGGCCAACCGCTGTATTTTTGTCATCAATGAGCTTCCTGACCTTCAAGCAAGAATTCAAGTAGCGCTATTTAATATACTGCAAGAGGGGGATATACAAATTCGAGGGTTTAAACTTCGTTTGCATTTGGATATTCAGTTTGTGTTTACTGCAAATCCAGAAGATTACACAAACAGAGGAAGCATTGTCACCCCATTAAAGGATAGAATCGGTTCACAAATTTTGACCCACTATCCGGAAAGCATCGAGATTGCGAAGAAAATAACAAAGCAAGAAGCACAGTTGGATAAACGTCAATCCGATTTCGTGTATGTACCCGAAATTGCGATGGATTTATTGGAGCAAATCAGCTTTGAAGCCCGAAATAGTGAATATGTGGATGCCAAAAGTGGGGTAAGTGCCCGTATGAGCATAACTGCTTTTGAAAACTTATTGAGTACCGCTGAGCGCAGGGCCATTGTTGCTGGTGATAAGAAGACCGCTGTTCGTTTAAGTGATTTTATGGGCGTTGTGCCATCCATTACAGGTAAAATTGAATTGGTATACGAAGGAGAGCAGGAGGGAGCAGGTTCGGTTGCAGAGAATTTGATTGAAGATGCCGCTAAATCATTATTTCCAAATTACTTTCCTAAAATAGACAAGCTTCAGCGTAAAGAAGAAGAGAACGAATATGATGAATTGGTGAGTTGGTTCTTTGATGGTGAGGGCTTTGATTTGCTGGACGACGAAAAAGAGGAAGAATACAAATCTAAATTGGATTCCATTGGTCCGTTGAACAATTTAATCAAAGAATATCAACCGGAAGCATCAAAAGAGGATGCGTATTTCCTAAAAGAATTGGTGCTTTGGGGATTGGTGGCCCACAAAAAGTTAAGCAAGCATCGTTTTCAACAAGGCTATCAATTCAAAGATTTGTACGGTAGCTATATTAGAGGACTGTAGCTTTTAATGCCAGACATTTAGATTGTCGTTGTAGTTCTCAAAATTGTATTCGCCAATATATCTTTTTCTAAGCCAAAAGGTATACAGCGTTAAAATTGGTAAAATACTATAAAGTACCAATGAAAGCGTGGCCATTGGTTTAAAAGAAGATGGTATTACATGTTCGCCGTAGGTATGAATGGAATTGAGTACAGTTACGCTATCATAAATTTTGAATACATACACAATCATAATGGCATATAGTACGTACTCTATGTTTCTCATTTTTGGATCGGGAAGCTCATCTTCGGTTATCTTGAACCATACTACATACAGGTAAATAAAATGTACGGAGGTGAGAATAGGGAATATGTAGTTATCGGGTTTCAGAAAATAAAACTGATCTGTATAAACACCGTAAAAGCTTAATACAATTAAAGTTAGCAACACAGCTACACTAGCAAGGATGTTTCTTTTCCAAGTAATAATTTTTGACAGCGTATTCATATCGATTGAAGATTTGGGACGTTATTCAACATAAAGAACGGGCTTTTTAAATGTCTATTTCAAAGAAATCGATGACCCGTAAATAATGTTGGATAATCCGAAAAATCCGACATGAAAGTCGTGAAAAGTGTTATGAAAACGATTCGTCTAATCAAACAAATCTGACGATAAATAACGATCACCTCTGTCGCACACAATTGAGACAATAACCCCGCTTTCCATAGTTTCTGCTAAACGTAGTGCCACTGTTGCAGCACCACCACTACTCATACCAGAGAAAATACCTTCTTCTTTGGCCAATTTTTTGGCCATCTCAGTCGCTTCTTGCTCGCTGACCTCCATAACGGTATCTACCTTGTCTGGGTTGAAGATTTTTGGCAGATACTCTTTGGGCCATTTGCGTATACCCGGTATTTTGGAATTATCAGTGGGTTGCACACCTACAATTTCCACCTTGGGATTTTGCTCCTTCAAATAAGTGGAAGTCCCCATAATGGTTCCTGTAGTACCCATACTTGACACAAAATGGGTTATTTGGCCGTCGGTGTCTCTCCAAATTTCAGGGCCTGTTGTTTTATAATGGGCTTTCCAGTTATCATCGTTGGCAAATTGGTTCAACATTTTAAAACCATCTCCTTTTACCTTGGCTTCCGCATAATCGCGAGCTCCTTCGATACCTACATCTGCAGGTGTTAAGGTAACTTTAGCGCCATAAGCACGCATGGTCTGCACACGTTCTTTGGTTGAGTTTTCGGGCATTACCAATTCAATGTCAAGACCAAAAAGGCCTGCGATCATAGCCAATCCAATGCCTGTGTTTCCACTGGTTGCCTCAATTAATTTAGTGTCTTTAGTAAAATCACCCCGTTCCAGACCGCTTTTAATCATATTATAGGCCGGTCTGTCCTTTACACTGCCTCCAGGATTGTTTCCTTCGAGCTTAAACAGAACTTTTACGTTGGGATTTGTATTCAATACTTTGGATTCCACCAAAGGTGTATTACCAATAAGGTCTAGGATATTGTTAGACATTTGGGGTTGTCTTTATTTTAATTTCTGGTGTATGATAAACTTTTGAATTAGGCGGAACAGAAGATGTGATCCAAGCGTTACCGCCAATTATGGAATTCTCCCCCACAACGGTTTCTCCTCCTAAAATTGTTGCATTTGCATAGATGGTCACATTGTTTTCAATAGTAGGATGTCGTTTGGTTTTTTCCAAATTCTTGGCAACATATAAAGCTCCAAGGGTCACTCCTTGATATATTTTCACATTATCATGGATAACCGCAGTTTCTCCGATTACAACACCTGTTGCGTGATCTATAAAAAAGGACTTACCGATTTTAGCACCAGGGTTAATGTCTACCCCTGTCTGTCTGTGGGCATACTCAGTCATCATTCTAGGGATCAACGGGACCCCTTCTTCATAAAGTTCGTGGGCCAAACGGTAAATGGCAATGGCGTAAAAACCAGGATAGGCCATATATATTTCTTGAATGGAAAGGGAGGCAGGGTCACAATTAAGAATTGCTTCTGCATCCAAATTCAAATTTTCAAGAATACCGGGAAGGTGGGCTATATAGTTGCCCCAAAGCTCCTCACTGGGCTTTTCCAAGTCCCAGCATGCCATATCCATTAGCTTGTTGAACTTATTTTCCAACAATTCCAAGTTTACGGCAACCGGAGTATTGGCATCAAATAAAGTGTAAAAAAGAGTATCTGTAAAATCTTCGGTTTCCTGTTTTAACCTAAAATCCAGATAAGGCAGTTTTTTGTGCCTGTTAAGTTCGGCTATTATCTTTTCCTTGTCCATACTGCTCTTTATTGTCTTAAATTTAGACAAAACCTTACCAAGCACTGGTATAAAAGGGTAACTTTAGTTTAAAAATAACATATTATCGATATATGGCCTCCAATGTTGCAATTTCCAAAGAAGTTTTTGAATTTTTAACAGCACTTAAAAACAATAACAATAAAGAATGGTTCGAAGAAAACAAGGCTACTTTTAAAAAACACCAAGGAGAAATCAAGAACTTTTTAGAGGCAGCAAAGGACCATCTGAACCATCATGATGATATAGAAAAAATGAAGCTGTTCCGGATTTATCGGGATGTACGATTCTCCAAGGACAAAACCCCATACAAAGCTCATTTTGCTGGATTCTTTTCTCGTTTAGGCGCCCACTTAAGAGGCGGATATTACATCCACATAAAACCAGGTGAATCTTTTTTAGGTGCAGGGTTTTGGGCTCCGAACAAGGAAGATCTGTTCCGTATAAGAAAAGAACTGGAAATGGATGCAGAAGAGTTTAGGGAGGTCATCAATCAAAAATCGCTAAAAACAATTTGGGGCGAACTTCAAGGGGACGAGGTTAAAACCGCACCAAAAGGATTCGATAAAGAACACCCCGATATAGATTTGATAAGAAAAAAACAGTTTGTATTTATGCGCCCTCTTACGGATGCAGAGGTGCTTTCGCCAACTTTCTTGGAAGAGGTAGACAACTCGTACAGGGCAATACGCCCTTATTTTGACCTCATGAGCGAAATCCTCACTACAAACTTAAACGGGGAATCAATTTTGGAATAATGCCTCTTCTTCCAAAAGCTGTATCTGGTCTTTTAAACGTTCGACCACCATATTCATCATTCGCTTGTTCAAAGCTGAAGAATTAGTGATATAATCCCTGTATTCCTCAACGGTAAACTGACCAATGACCATACCTTTAAGAGAGTTTCTAAATTTGATGTCCTTTTGAATCGCCCTTTCAATGTATTGCATCTTTTTCTCCAAAGAAAGTTCGTAAAAAGCTCCTTTATGCTTGTTCGCATAATTCTTGAAAGCCTCTACCAATAAATAGTTCTGGAGTTTGATCACGGGTCGAAGGGTCTGGTTCTGAAAGCGCTCATCGAAACCCATTTGGCTGTTAAAATGTGACTCTGGAATTGTGGGACGAATATCAAGTCTAGGGTCGGATTGTGAGTCCATGGTTGTGATTTTTAATAAAATTACAGAATGATCAACCCCACACTTTTAAATGTTGCAATAGTTGTCAACGATGTTATGAACAAGCCGAAAATAGCATTAATTATCTGAATTACTGAAACTTACATGCACTCGAGTAGGATTAGGGCAAGAAATAAGAAAATCCATATTCAACGATGGGACAGCTTTAAAAAATCTTTTGGAATCAAAAACGGTGCGTTTTAATCAAGTTTAAAATCTTGGACCATCAAAATTATTTAGTCGCTATAAGCGGGCCTACAAATATTTCAAATTCGTAATTCGCATTAATTAAAGAGGTTATCGATAAATTCTTTAATGGATTCCGCTAACTTTGCACTCACAATCACTAAAGTTTCAATTATGAGATTTCATTCAAGAAAATGGGTGAAGCCAGAGGATTTGAACGCCAATGGAACTCTTTTTGGAGGAAAGGTCCTTGCCTGGATAGACGAAGAAGCCGTACTATATACCATTATACAATTAGAGAACAAGAAAATCGTGACCAAGTACATGTCCGAAATTAATTTTATGAGTACTGCCCACGAAGGCGATATCATAGAAATTGGGATTGAGGTCATTAAATTCGGGGTCACCTCAATTTCACTTAATTGTGAAGTTAGAAATAAGATGACCCACGAAAGTATAGTTACGGTAGATAATATTATTATGGTAAACCTAGATGAGAACGGTAACCCGAAAGCTCATGGGAAAACCAAAATAGAGTACGTAAAGGACCGATTGGCCAAAAAGGAAAAAGAAGAGCAAAAAGCTTCTTCTTAATCCATGGATTCAGCTACGGCTTGAACCTCGTCCAATACCCTTAATAGATTTTCGCCCCATAATTTGGCTATTTCTTCTTCGGTATAACCTCTTTTTACCAATTCCAAGGTAACATTGAAGGTTTCCGAAGCGTCGGACCATCCTTCGATTCCACCACCACCATCAAAATCGGAGCTGATACCAACATGGTCGATACCTATAAGTTTTACCATATAATCAATATGGTCAACAAAATCGGATACGTTTACAGCAGGTGGTACATTAGGATCGGTCTCTGCCATTTCTTCACCAAGGCTCCTAATTTTGCGGTAATTGGCAAAAAATTCTTCGCGTTGCTCATCCGTTAAAGTTGAAAACTGGGAACGCTCGTACCAAGCTACGCCTAACGAGTCTGCCACTTTCTTATAAATTTCCGTCATGTATGCTGAACGTGCATCATTCTTTTCAGTGTTCAGATAAGAACTGAATGCCACAGTTTGGACCACACCGCCATTTTCTTTCATCATCATCAATTGTTCATCATCCAAATTTCTACTATGATCGCAAAGTGCCCTAGCAGAAGAATGCGATGCAATTATAGGCGCTTTTGTAAGTTCTATCATTTGTTTCATTGCTTCTTTGGACGGATGGGACACATCGATCATCATTCCCACTCGGTTCATTTCGGCAACAGCTTTTTTTCCAAGTTCGCTCAAACCATTATGTAGCCATATGCTATCGCCTTCCCCTGTGTTGGAGTCGCTTAACTGGCTATGGCCATTGTGGGCAAGTGACATGTAACGGGCGCCTCTTTTTTGGTATTCCTCTATTTTGGAAAGGTCTTCACCAATGGGGTAGGCATTCTCCACACCGATCATAGCTACTTTTTTGCCAGCAGCAACAATTCTTTTAACATCTTCGGAGGTAAGTGCCAGCTCGATTTGATCGGGTGCTATTTCCTCACAAAGCTTGTGGATGGCCTCAAATTTTGAGATAGCATTTTCTGATGCCTTCGCATAGCCCTCGGCAGTCAATGTATCTTGACCGGTATACACAATAAACCATGCAACATCCAAACCACCTTCGTTCATTTTGGGAAGGTTTACCTGGGTGTCCAGGTTTTGGGTATAGTTAATGCTGTCCGTAAAATTCTGCACGTTGATATCGTCGTGCGTATCAATCGTAATTACGGAATCATGGATTCTTTGGGCTTTCTCTTCCAAGGTTTCGGTTTTTTCTGGTTTTTTTTCTCCGCAGGAGATGAATAGTACTGTACTAAGGAGTAGATAAAAATATTTCATGGTTGGTTTTTTACACATACAAATAACGCAATTTGACAACAAAAACCGAATGCTACGGAACAATAAATTGTAATCCCTTGGTATAATCTACATTTTTAGAAGGATTTATAACCATTAACGCTTAAAAATTGGGAACACGAGAATTGTTAACATACCTGGAAAAACTTGAAATAGGATTAAGTTCTTTTTCTTATGAAGAATTAGGTGTTGTTGAAGCCGGAGAGCTAAAAAAATCTTTCGAAGTCTTTAAAGTTGGATTGGAAAACAAGGTTTTTGGTATCTCTGAAATGAAACAACTAGAGCGCATTTACGAAAAGGTAGGGATTCAAAGTTTGGATAACCGAACCTTTACGGAGAGTGACTCCAACAAATTTCTCTCCCTAGTTAAAGCATTGGAAAACACCACACTTACCAAAGAACAAAGGGAGCTTGTGGATGAAATAAGAAAAATGGCAGAGGAATCCCAAAAAGATGAACCTCGAAAATTTGATAATAATCGTGACACCATGTCCTCAGATTTTGAATTTATAGAGAAAAGCTTACAAGCAGGCTTTGCTGCCCAAAACATTGATCTAAAACCCGTTTTGGAAGATTGTATGGGGCAAATGGAGCTATTGGAAGTGTTGGTACGCATGTTTAAACAGAACATATTCGAATTTATCGGAAGTGCCAAAGTGAATCTTTTAAATGAAAACTTTATAGAATTGGAATTGGCCTGTCAAAAAATTATGCCCTCGTTGCGCATGATGAAAACTTATGGCCTCCTAGAAGTAACACAACAGATTTCCAGACTTTGTAAGACAGATAGGGACCTTAAGCACCTATCCTTTTTATACGATCAATTTCTTCAAGAATATCCGCGTTTACAGGATCAGATAGATTTTGAAATGGAAATGTACCGAGCAATGTAAAAACAAGAATGCCATGGCCAATAAAGAACTTCCGGAGTATTTACAAAGTATTTTTTATCCATTGTTCCAACATGCCAAGGATCTTGAATGCCGTTTAATGTTATTGGACGAGATGTTGGAAGTAGGGGACAGTAAGGAAATACCTTTTCTTTCCGAGCTTGAATCACACGAAGATCCAAAAATCAGCAACAAAGCTTTTGAAGTAAAAAGTGAGTTACATACTAAGCTGGGTATTATTTCGGAAACCGAGCGTAGAAGACTGCCTATGAACCTTTGTTTTATTTACGACGAGTTCAATATACGACCCAGCAAAGTGGACAAGGACTTGGATTTTGAAGTGCAACTGGACATTTTAAATATGAAAGAATAAAAGATTTCACCACCCAAAGTAGGTGTTTCACCACAATTTGTGCGGACCATATAATCTTTAAACCTAAATAGCGTTATACGTAAAACCCCGAACAAAAACCAAAGATTACCATGTTATACGATACCTACGGAGAAGAATACTTGGCATTTTTACAAGAACTGAACGAAATCTTGACAGTAAACGAACTAGCCGAGCTCGATTATCTATAGTTGACAAACACCCCAAAATTTGTTACCATGAAAAACCATAACAAAGAAAACACCGCTTACATGAATTTTATTCAAGATTTGAAAGACATGCTCACAGATTTTGATATTAGTCTTTTGAGCAAACAATGATGTTTAAGTGTATATCATAAAAAAGGGGAGGTTGTAATCAACCTCCCCTTTTTTATTGGGCATCATTTATTATACTATCCCAAATAAGATTTCAATATCTTACTTTTAGAGGTATGCCTCAATTTTCGTATTGCCTTTTCACGAATTTGTCGAACACGTTCTCTGGTGAGGTCAAAAGTGCTACCAATTTCTTCCAAAGTCATGGAAGGCTGATCACCAATTCCATAATAAAGCCTAACCACATCCGCCTCTCTAGGGGACAAGGTGTCAAGGGCCCTATTGATTTCCGTATTTAAAGACTGATGCATCAATCCTTTATCTGGTTTTGGAGAATCCCCGGCGTTCAAAACATCATATAAATTAGATGTTTCCCCTTCTTTTAAGGGTGCATCCATGGACACGTGACGTCCAGTATTCTTTAATGATTGTTTTACCTCGGAAACGGTCATATCTAGTTCCTTAGCAATCTCTTCCGGAGACGGCGGGCGCTCATGTGCCTGTTCTAGATAAGAGAAGGTTTTCTTTATTTTGTTAATGGACCCAATTTTGTTCAAAGGCAAACGTACAACACGGGATTGCTCCGCCAAAGCCTGCAGAATGGACTGGCGAATCCACCAAACTGCATAAGATATAAACTTAAATCCGCGGGTTTCATCAAAACGTTTGGCTGCTTTTACAAGGCCAACATTACCCTCATTGATTAAATCAGGTAATTTTAAACCTTGATTTTGGTACTGTTTAGCTACAGAGACCACAAACCTTAGGTTCGCATTGGTCAATTTTTCCAAAGCAGCTTGATCACCGGCCCTAATCTTCTGTGCTAACTCAACTTCTTCCTGTGCAGTAATCAAATCAATTTTACTGATGTCCTGCAAATATTTGTCAAGTGATTTAGATTCTCGGTTCGTGACCTGTTTAATGATTTTTAGCTGCCTCATTCTTGTATCTGGTTTACTAGTGTTATAAGCTATCATTATACATTATAATCTCCATTTTTCCAAGTCGAAAATGTTATTGTTATCAAAATGTTATGAGCAAATAAGGCAAAAACGAAAAAAAGGAGCTGTTTTTTAATTGTTGATACAATTTTGATAGAAAAGCCTCGGAGTATTGGTCTCAAGCACAAAAAACCCCTAATTTTGTAGGGTTTTTTATTTAAGAATCCATAACGCATATTCCCTTTGGAGGTAAACAAAGAAGTCAAGAAGAAAACATTATACGATTACCAGGAAGAAGACCTGAATAAAATCTTCACTCAACTGGACAAGCTGCCAGATGGTACAAACATTTTGTATCAACTGCCTACCGGTGGAGGAAAAACAGTGGTGTTTTCTGAAATTACCAGACGGTTTATTGAGCAGACCGGTAAAAAAGTGATGGTTTTGACCCACCGCATTGAGCTCAGTAAACAAACCTCTAAAATGCTCAAAGGTTTTGGAGTGGCCAATAAGGTCATCAATAGTGAAGTGAAAGAACTTTACGATCAAGATGACTATATGTGCTTTGTGGCCATGGTGGAAACCTTGAACAATAGATTGCAGGAAGAAAAGGTAAAGATCAACAATATAGGCTTGGTCATTATAGATGAAGCCCACTACAATTCTTTTAGGAAGCTTTTCAAATACTTTGATAAGTCCACCATTTTGGGAGTTACGGCCACGCCGTTGAGTTCCAATATAAAACTCCCCATGAAGGATAATTACAAACACTTGATCATAGGGGAGTCCATACAATCATTGATCGATAAGAATTTCTTGGCCAAAGCCAACTTATATAATTACGATGTTAGCCTACGTACCCTAAAATTGGGCATCAACGGGGATTATACCGTAAAATCCTCCGACGAATTTTACAGTGCCCATAGTATGCTTGGTAAATTGCTCACAGCCTACGAGGAAATTGCCAAGGGCACCAAAACTTTGATTTTCAACAATGGTATCAATACGTCTTTGTACGTGTACGAGACCTTTAAAAAAGCTGGCTATAACGTTAGGCACCTGGACAATAAAAATACGGCAACAGAGCGGAAAGAGATTTTAGAGTGGTTTGCAGAGACGCCAGATGCCATCTTAACTTCGGTCAGTATCTTGACCACAGGTTTTGATGAACCCACGGTGGAAAGCATCATTTTAAACAGGGCCACACGTTCACTTACCTTATATTTTCAAATGATCGGACGTGGTTCCAGGGTACTGCCGAACAAAAGTGAGTTCAACGTCATTGACATGGGAAACAACATTGCCCGTTTTGGGCCTTGGGATGCTCCCGTAGATTGGCAGGAAATCTTCCATTTTCCTGATTTCTATTTGGAAAACATTAAAAATGATGAAGAAATTGAACGTGACTTTGTTTACGAAATGCCGGATGACTTAAGAGCTAAGTTCAGCAATTCGGACAATATTACTTTTGATGTAAAAGAAGAATACAAAAAAATCTTTGCACAAGGCAAAAAGTCCAAACTCGTATTGGAAAAAAGTATTGAGCAACATGCCCAAATCTGTGTGGAGAATAGCGAGGATGTTTTCGATGCCCGTATTCTAGCAAAGGAGCTGAAAGATGAAATCCAATATCGTGTAAAGCAATATTCCTATTGCATAATGAACAACACCAAAAACTACAAAGAGTGGTTGGAAGAGGACTACGAGCGAAAACTACGTTCCAGTATATCTAAAAAGTTTGCTGCAAGAATGTAAATCCGGATTACTGATTATTATATAGATCGATTCTTGAGCTTGGATTTGAACTTGTATTTTAATAGTTCCAACTTCGTACATTTACCCGTATGTCAAAAACACTGCTTGTTATTGGTTACGTATGGCCAGAGCCCACCACTACAGCTGCGGGGTGTCGCATGCATCAGCTATTGGAAGGGTTTCAAAACTTTGGCTATAACATAACCTTTGCCAGCACGGCCAGTAAAACTGAGTATAGCCTGGATTTGGGTAAAATGGGCATCAAAGAAGTTGCCATACAACTCAACCATTCCAGTTTTGATGATTTTGTAAAAGAGCTTTCACCTGACATTGTGCTATTTGATCGTTATATGGTCGAAGAACAGTTTGGATGGCGTGTGGCAGAGTTTGCCCCAAGAGCCATTCGTATTTTAAACACCGAAGACCTCCACGCTTTGCGAAAGAGTAGGGAAGAGGCACATAAAAAAGGAAAATCCTTTAAGATTGGTGATTGGAAAAACCATCCTATGACCCTACGGGAAGTGGCCAGTATATACCGATGCGATATTAGTTTGATGATTTCCACCTACGAAATGGAAATTTTACAGGAAGAACTTCAAATTCCATCAAACCTTTTGCTGCACTTGCCTTTTATGGTTGATGTTACAAACATAACCGAAGTAAAAAATCCTCCTTTTGAAGGCAGAAACGGTTTTGTGAGTGTTGGTAATGGCAAACACGCGCCAAATGTAGATTCGATTAAAGTTCTAAAACAAGAAATTTGGCCTCGAATAAGAAAGCAACTGCCCGATGCGGAAATCTATATTTATGGTGCTTATTTACCACAGCAAGTAAGTGAGATGCACCATCCAAAATCAGGATTTTATATAAAAGGTTGGACCGATAATGTAGATGCAGCACTCCAAAAAACTAAAGTACTATTGGCTCCCATACAGTTTGGGGCGGGCATTAAAGGTAAATTATTGGATGCTATGCGAACAGGTACTCCTAGTGTGACCACCTCCGTAGGTGCAGAAGGAATGCATGGAGAATTACCTTGGAACGGAACCATTACCGATGATTGGGACGAATTTGCACAAGCTGCCGTGGAACTGCACCAAGATCGGGATTTATGGGTAAACGCCCAAGAAAAGGGCATGGGATTACTACAGACTTTTTATGATAAAAATGCTTTACAGAATAAGTTAAAGGATCATGTAAACCAACTGATACATACTTTGCAAACCCATCGCAAAGAGAATTTTATTGGAAAACTACTACAACATCAATCCATGGCCAGTACCAAGTATATGGCCAAATGGATCGAAGAAAAGAATAGGGAGTAAAGCATCCCAAAGCCTTTACATGCACGGAGGCTCTTCCACCACCTTAAATTGATCCTTGTATTCCTCAGGAACCATATTTATGGAATATTCCACCATACTGCCATCATAATCCTTCTCTTCCCAAGTCCAATTGTATAAATATGAACTGATTTCCGTCACCATGAAGGTGATTTGGACATCATCTGGCCTAGTTACAGTGATTTTTGTGGTTTTATCATCAATAGGTACAATCTCTTCAAGTACGTTTACCCAGCCATCTTGCCCAGTAACTTCGGTGAACTTGTTTTCTCCATTGGTGCTCTCAATAATGAATTCCGTATTCTGATAATCACAAGGGATAAAGATTACTTGCTCGCCATTTATGGTAGAAACCTCATGCCAATGCTTTGGAAACTTTTGTTCAACATTATACCCATCATCAACAGTTTTAGCTTGAAATAAGGAAATGGAAAAAATAAATAAATAAAGAAATTTTATGGAACTCATATTTTAAAATAGTTTATACTCAAGATTATTTGTTTTGATAGCCAGGTCCTTTTACCACTTGCCCAGGCATATTTCCCGTGTGCTCCCCATCTTTTAAGACCTGGATGCCGTTCACAAAAACGTGTTTCATTCCTTCGGAATATTGATGTGGCTCTTCAAAAGTTGCTTTATCTATTATCGTATTCGAATCAAACAAAACAACATCGGCATAGTACCCTTCAGTTAAACTCCCTCTTTTTTGGATTTTAAGATTGGTCGCAGGCTGTTTTGTGAGTTTGTGTACAGCTTCCTCTAACGAAATCACTTTTTCTTCACGTACATATTTGCCCAACAAACGAGCAACGTTACCATAGGTTCTTGGATGGGTGCTCGATTTTAAGAAAACACCTTCCGTAGCGGGGGAACCGGCATCTGAACCAAAGCTCATCCAGGGGAGGGCAATCTGTTTTTTCACATTGTCCTCGGACATTAAAAAATAAATGGTACCAACACGGCTTCCATCTTGTACAACCAAATCCATGGCTGTTTCCTCTGGTGAGGTTCCGCGCATTTCGGCAACCTCTTTCAATGTTTTTCCTGTTAAATATTTTAATGAATCCGCCCTAAATCCTACCAACAGAATTTTACTAGGGTCTCCTGCGGCTTGCATCAAACTTTCCCATTTATCGGTAGGAGTAATCATCTCTTCTTTTACTTTTTCTCGAATAGCAGGGTCTTGTAAGCGTTCCGCCCATTTTTCATAACCGCCTTCTTGTACCCATGGTGGCATGGATGCGTCCAACCCCGTAGATCCAGCAATATAGTTGTACATGTCCGCGGTGATATGTAGCCCGGCCGCGTTGGCGGAGTCCACTTTGGCCACCACTTCGTCAAACTTGTCCCAATTATCCTTACCACTTTGTTTGAGGTGATAAATTTCGGCCCGGATATCGGCCTCATCCGCAATACGAATCAATTCATCCAAACTTTCCAGTAATCGAGAACCTTCACTGCGCATATGGCTAATGTACATACCATCATACTCCGCTGCGACTTTGCACAGCTCGATCAATTCTTCCGTGCTGGAATAGAAAGCGGGGGCATAGATGAGCGAAGAACCTACTCCCAAAGCACCTTCTTCCATGGCTTGCTTCACCATCATCTTCATGCTATCCATTTCCTGTGGAGTAGGGGCACGGTCCTCATAACCAACCGTATTTACCCTAAGGGTAGTTGCACCGACAAAAGAAGCTACATTGGGAGAAATCCCTTTAGTGGTCAAATATTCCAGATATTCGTTCAAGGTGTTCCATTCAATTTGATACGTAATGTCTCCTTGACTTTCCTGCTCTTCTTTTTTCATGGATTCGTTGAGTGGTCCCATGGACCACCCCTCTCCAAAAACTTCAAGAGTTACGCCTTGTTTTATGTCCGCCATGGATCTTCCATCTTCAATCAAAGATTCAGTGGCCCAACTTAGCATATTTATAAAACCCGGAGCAATGGTCAATCCAGTTGCATCAATTTCGGTAGTTCCTGTTGCATCCCCCAAATCGCCAACGGCAGCAATCGTATCCGCATTGATTCCCACATCTCCGAGATAGGAAGGATTTCCCGAACCATCCACTATTTGACCATTTTTAATGAGTATATCAAAACTTTGAGGCTGAGAACAGCTGCCCAAAAACAATAAAATGATCAGAAATCGGAAATAGAGGTTGGTTTTCATGGTTTGGCTATTAAGAGAGATAACCAATTTATGCTATTTTCGGCGCATACCAAAGGTGAAATTCTGAGCTTATAGGATTTTGTTTCTTTTTTCCATAGTGACTTTTATTCGCTTAAGCCCATGTAGCGTGGTATAACGTATTTTTTCCTTGTACAACATCCAACCTCCAAAGGCACCTAAAACACTACCGATAACTATTTCCCAAAAACGAAGCTCTATCAAATCCTTTGGACTTGCCATTAATGGACTAGCTGCCTCTGAAAGAAATATCGTCATTGGGGTAATAAAGATTACCGCAAGTGCATAGTGCCGGATTATAAGCAATTCAATAATGAACTGGAGTACTATAATGGAAACACAAATTTCCAAAGGAGTATCCACAAAAGTTAAAAGCAACCAACATAGTCCAAGCCCAACAAAGGTTCCTAAAATACGATAGGCCGTTTTTTGTCTAATATGATAGAGTGAAGCACCTTGCATTACCGCTGCGGTCGATACGGGAATCCAATAGGGATTTTGGTATCCCATCAGGTAGCCAATACCCATTCCACCTGCCATAAAGGCTGCCATAACTATGGCTTCCCAAATATCAGCGAAATCGTTCTTTGTGAAAACCGATGGCTCCGAATTATCTTGTTCTGGATTATCGGATGGATTTGTTTTCCAAATTATGTGTATGGTAGCCAAAATGGAAGCCAACATGGTTCCCAGAGACAATGCACCTATTTTGGTTGGAATGGTTTCTAAATGAAAGGGCTGACAAATGGATAGCGCGGCAATCATGATAAAGAAAAAACTACGCGGTGGAGAGGTCTTGTAAACCAATACGATCCAATGCACTATAAAGGTAAACAGGCCCATGGCAATTACTGCAGCAACGGGATGAAAACTAAAAAATTGGCCTACGGAAAATGAAATGATAAAAGCAAATGAAGCAACCAAAATGGTCACAAAACGATTGGTTCGGGAGCCTGTTTCCGGTAAATACAGGATAACCAATCCGCCCAAACTCCCCATTAACCCTAATCTTAAGTTTTCAAAATATAGTCCAACCAATAAGGGTATACCTACGCAAATTGCGGCCAATAAAGGAATATACCATTTTTTGGATGTCTGTCTTAAAGTGAAGAACAGAGAGAGCTCGTCACCGATTTTCTTTTTCAATTCCATAGTAAATGCAAAGTTCGGCCATACTTAAATCAAAGCCAAAAGGAACAAGCCTTTAATTACTGTCCCAAACCATAAAACTCCATCTAATAACAGATGGAGTTTTTGATTTTCTTTTTCAATATTTTTTTAATGATTAAAACATAAATCCAAGCCCAGCTGAAAATACGGAATTGTGGATGTCAACATCTTCTATCATTTCAGAAAATCCATAGGAATATCTTCCTTGGATAAAAAATCCTGAAGGAAATTTGTACTCAACCCCAGCGGCTCCCTGAAAATCAAAGCTGTTAATGGAATCCGTATCAAAACTTCCTGAATCTTCTCCTGAGGCAAAATCCAACGATTCGTTCACTTTAAATCCAAATTGTGGACCAGCCTGTAGGTTTAGTCCATCAGCTATATAAAATTTTAGCAGTACAGGAACTTGGATATAATCCACTTTGAATTGTGCATCTGGTGAGTCGGGCTCATCGGTGATATCAAATCCCTGAGCAGAATAATAAACCTCTGGTTGTAAGGATACATGATCGGACAATGGAGCTTCCGCCAAAAGTCCTAGGTAAAGGGAAGTTCTTGAGTCCGGGCTATCATAGTTGTCACCGGCCACAGTAGCAAAGTTGGTACCCCCGCGAACACCGAGTTGAACATTATTGGTATTTTGAGCAAATGAGGTGATTCCTATTAACAGAGCACCGATCAACATTACATTCTTCTTCATGATATTCATATTTTGGAATTTTAAGTTGTCACGAAAGTAGAATGGTCCTATCCCTTTAATTGATGCATTCCATAGAATTATTGACTCAAAAAGTCAACACACTGATAATCATTTATTTAAATAACAACCCAAGAAATTCCCTTGGGTTGTTAGTATGTCTTTGGGTCTCCACTAAGCATAAGAACCTTCCAAGAAATCACTGATTGACTGGGTTTTCCTGCCCAAAACTTTCTCCAAATCATCTGATTTTTGGTCAAATTCACCATTGGCAATACCCAAACTGAACATGGTCAGCATTCCAATGATATCCTCTGGCAATTGATAGGAGGCCATGGTTTTTTTAAACTCATCTACTTCAGGGGAAACATAATCAATAGTTTCATCCAAGGTAGTACTCAATAGTTTTGAAACATCTTCAAAACTTGTTTGTTCGCTCCCGTTAAACTCCAATATTTTATTTTCATAATTACTTGTATCAGATAAGATAATAGCTTCCGCCTCCGCAAAATCTTTACGCGGAACAAATGATGTTTTCCCATCACCGGTTGGCAGGTAAATGGTTTTTGACTGTAAAAGCTGTTCTTTTTCTCCTAAAAACATGGGGATGACTTCGGCGTACAGGTTATGCCTAAGAATTGTATAAGTAATACCTGATTCCTTTATCCATTCCTCGGTTTTTACGTGGGCATCAACTACAGCGAACAATGGTGCTTCAGTTGATTCATCCTTGCGTACGGTGCTGGTATACAATATATGCTTGACTTGGGATGCTTTTGCCGCCTCTACAACATTCTTGTGTTGTGGAATACGTTTGCCAATATCACTGGCAGATACAAAATATAAGGTTTCAATGCCTTTAAAAGCTTCTTTTAAACCATCAAGATTGTCATAGTCTGCAATTCTGAGATCAAAACCAAGTTCAGCCAAAGCTTTTGCTTTATCGCTTTCCTTGTCCCGAACCAATACAGCAATGTCCGCCACATTTATTCTATCTTTTAGAAATCTTGCTGTTGCTCCTCCGAGTCCTCCGGTTGCACCGGTAATCAATATTTTTGCCATTTTATAATTTATTTTAGTTATTTACTTACTTTTGGTAAGTCAAAGGTAATGGGTTAGTTACTTTTCAACAAGAACAAACCTGAAATTCAGATACTTACCTTTAAGTAATTAATGCTGATTTTAAGTTAGTTATGGAAAATGAAGTGAAAAACTATGCAGATGAAGAGCATTGCCCGGTTCGTAATGTACTAGATCGTTTTGGAGACAAATGGTCTATGTTGGTGTTGATGTTGTTAAGTGATATGGGGGTTTTAAGATTTAATGAGATTCATAAATATATTGGTACCATTTCACAAAAAATGTTGACCGTAACTTTAAAGAAATTGGAGGTTGATGGTTTGGTACAACGAAAAGCATATCCAGAAATACCACCAAGAGTAGAATATTCGCTCACGCAGCGTGCGCAGAGCTTAATGCCCATTATTCAGGAATTGGCACAATGGGCCAATAAGAATATGGCCGATATTCAAAATTCGCGGAGTAAAGCGGTATAATTATTTCTTTCTTGCAAAAAAACGGATTACGGACCCCGTTCCTACGTGTCCTTCACCTTCATTGAGTTCTACCGTAGTTTGTTGGAGCTCCATTATTTCATAATCTGCAAAATCCCGCTGAAGTTCTTCAATAGAGAATAGAGAGTCCAAATTTCCAGGTCCTCCTACTTTGGGGTTTTCTTTTTTGTACGCTAAATGCGCCTTACTGAAACCTTCGAAAATTATCACACCACCTTTCTTTAAGCTATCATGCAGCAGTTTATGGTAGCTAGGACGAATATCCGGCGGGAAATGGGAATATATCAACGCTATGGCATCAAATTGCTCTGACTGATATCCAAGATTTGGTAGTTCACCAATTTTATAATCAATGGAAACTTGTTTTTTATTCGCAAGTTTAAGAGCTTTTTGCTGTCCTTGTTCGCTTATATCGAAAGCATAAACTTTCCATCCTTTTTGCGCCGCGTAAACTGCATTTCGACCCTCTCCCTCGGCGGCGAACAAAATGGAACCAGTTTTTAGCTCGTTTAATTTTTCCTTTAAATATTCATTCGGTTGTGTGCCATAAGCATAATCTGTTTGACCAAATTTGGTGTTCCACATTTTTAGCCATTCACTTTCCATATCCCTGTTTTTTTTACAATATAAAATTACAAGGAATACAGTAATTAAAAGGTATGCTTTTGTCTTATTTCCCGAATATTCCAGATTTCTCACCACTGTCCATATGCCCATAATTTTGGTAGAGTAGGAGGGTATCCCCTTTAGGGGATGTTATTATGGTCCGTTCTTGATGACTGTATTTGTTTCCACCACTTGTCATCATGGTAAATTGAATAGGAACATAATAAGGGAACAAACCTCTAGTATATTCATGTTGGCCTTTATATTCCTCGGGCAACCTAACTCGATACAAATCTGTTCCGAAGTGCTCATTATAAGTTTTTTCATCGATCTTGCCGATCAACATGGATTGTTGGCGTACAAGGTCATTGAGTATGATGTTTTCCTGATCATCAATTTCAAAACTGAATTCACCATATGGCAATCTATAACCATTATTAATGGAGTAACTTATTTTTCCCGAAGCTCGATAACGAAAATTATCTCCAATCTTAGGTGAAATCCTGATTCTCCCACTAAAATTACTTATACTAATATGCGTAAAGGCAATTGGGTCCATTCTTTTAACAAATATGTGGTCCGGGTTTATTTTGCGCGTGATAATAAGGTGCCAGAAGCCAATAAACAGGGCGATGGCCAATATTAGGTACAACATTATTTTTTTAAAGGACATCCTATACTTTAAATTACCTGGTCAATCTTCTTGCTCAATTTGAAATGCGTCATAATTCTCCATATTTAATTCCGTATTTGTTCTAATGGTCTCCAAAAAGTCAAACATTAAATTCAAATGTTCAGAATACCCTTTAATTTGACTCAATAGTACTTCGGAATCAGGATTTTCCACTTCTTTTGGCGAAAAATATCTCGACATGTAGAATGAAGTGTAACTGTTATGCGTAAACGGCTTTAAATAAGAAGCATAAAAGGTTTTCGCAGTTCCTACACTTCTAAAAAAATTAAAATTGGTTTCTTTTTCCTTTGCTGCAAAAAGTAATAATGGAATGGTGAACTTGTTCTTCTTTATTTTGATGGCATCGTATACATAAGGCCATTTTTCTTGGATCTCTGTTAGATCTGTTTTGAATTCAATAGTTGTTTCCATTGAAATAAATCCATCGGCCAAATCTTCCTCGTGCAAAAAACACCAACCTTCTTGTGCTCCCCAACTATGACCAATAAAAAACAACCTATTAGGGGTAGTGACCTCATAGCTACGAAAAGTATCAATTCAGCTCATAAGCCCCATAAATACAAGGGTTGGTAATTTAGCATAATCCTTAAATTGTCAAAAAGTCAAAAATGGAAGACAATTTAAGCACAAACTGGTTTATAAGTTACGACGAAGCAGAACTACTTAAAAACAAGAGATACCCACATAAACTGGCATTTGCACTGCAGTTAAAGAATTATTCGGAAACCGGTGCCTTCATATCGAAAGAAAAGGACATAAGATCTGATTTGATCGATCATCTCTGTACCCAATTACATACGAATCCATCGATTTTGAAAGATTATAATTGGATGTCAAGTACGGCCAAAAGGCACCGTTCAGAGATTCTGATGTTCTTAAAAATTGGACGTCCAGGCGCAGTCGACCAACAAGAATTGAGATTTTTGATGTGCGACCAATTGTTCCCGACAGGCATCCAAAAGGAAGAGGCGAACGATCTTGCCAAAAAATGGTATTTCGAGAAAAGGTTAAAGTGTCCTCCGGAAAATGCCCTTTACAGAGAAATAGCGTCTGCCTTTGCCGACTTTGAAAATAAGCTGTTCACCCATGTTGCCTCACTTTTGGGAAGAGGAACGACTGAACTGTTCGACCGCTGCCTTAGAAGTGAACCACATGAAAATGGTTCGTTCACCTGGATTCGTTCCGACCCTGGCCGTACCAGTCTAGCTACCATTCTCAGCGAACTGGACAAATTGTCGTTTATCGAGGACTGCGGATTGCCCGCAAAAGAAATCGGCGGGATACATCCCAAGATTCGGGAAAGGCTTTACAAAAGGATAGCCTCCGAGTCGGCCTGGGAAATAAGGCGGCACCCACCATACATAAGGGATACCTTGATGTGCATCTTTCTTTATGTCAGAAGGCAGAAAATCATCGATGACCTTGTGGACCTGTTCATCCTCCTAGTGGGAAAGCTATCAAAGAAGGCGAAAAAGAAAGTGGAGACCGTATTGGTAAAGGAAATGAAACGGGTCTATGGCAAGACGACACTTTTGGCACGAATTGCTAAGGCATCATTGAAAGACCCTAAAGGCACCATCACCAAAGTAATATTTCCAATTGCCAGCAAAGCGAAACTCTCCGATATCGTCAAAGAGCACAAATATTCCGGAAAGGGTTTTAAAAATGAGATACACAACTTGGTGCGTTCCAGTTATTCCTCCCACTATCGGAGAATGGTGCCACAGATATTGGGCAGTCTGACCTTTAGGTCAAATAATGATTCACACGCGCCCATCTTGGATGCCATCGACTGGCTCATGGAGAACCCAGTACACAACTCAAAGTTTTCTCTTGCCGATGGTTCGGTTCCCACATCGGATATTATCAGGCCCAGTTTTATAAAACTTATCAAAGGGATGGGCAAAGGTGATATGGACCGAGTGGATTATGAAATAGCCGTCCTCGAAGCTTTGAGAAAACGACTTCGGTGCAAGGAGATATGGGTGGAAGGGGCGGATAAATACCGTAATCCCGATGAGGACGTTCCCATGGATTTCAATATTAACAGGAAATTCTACTATGACCGGTTGGGCGTTGAGAACGACCCGGCAGAGTTTACTAGCGGACTGAAGGAAGAAATGGAGACCGCATTGAGAATGTTGAACGAGAACCTGCCATCCAACAAATATGTAAGGTTAAGGCAGTCGGGAGTTAAGAATATCGTACTCTCTCCCTCGGATCCTCTCATGGATCCACCTAATATAAGTGCGCTCAAGGGAGAGGTCCAATCCAAATGGCCAATGACCTCCCTTTTGGATATACTTCGCGAGGCGGACAGTTGGTCCAGCTTTACAAAATCGTTCAAAAGTGTGAGGACTTCGGAACGGTTGTCGCCCGAACAGCTCAGGAAAAGGTTGCTTTTGGTGCTCTACGGCCTTGGAACCAATATGGGGCTCAATCGTCTGGCATCGGGCAACCAAGTCAGTTACAAGGAGCTCCGCCATGTCAAGAACGCCTATATCCATAAGGATTCCCTGCGTAGGGCGATCAGGGAAGTCGCCAATGGGACATTCTTGGTCAAGGACACCAAACTTTGGGGCGAGGCCACCACCTCATGTGCCTCGGATTCAAAGAAGTTTGGTTCTTGGGACCAGAACCTGATGACGGAATGGCACATAAGGTACGGGGGAAAAGGTGTAATGATCTATTGGCATGTCGACACCCGCTCAACCTGTATCTATTCCCAACTGAAGAAATGCTCCTCCTCTGAGGTGGCAAATATGATAGAGGGGGTGCTCAAGCACTGTACCGATATGAAGGTTGAAAAACAGTTTGTGGACACCCATGGCCAGAGCGAGGTCGCCTTTGCCTTTTGCAGGCTATTGGGGTTTGAGCTGATGCCAAGGTTGAAGAGCATCGCCTCACAGAAACTTTACCTTCCGGATATTTCCCTAAAGAAAGAGCTCAAAAACCTTTTGCCCATACTAAATAGGGGCATTAAATGGGAAATCATAGAAAGGCAATATGATGAAATGGTAAAATACACCGCCGCCCTGGAACAGGGAACGGCCGACCCCGAATCGATTTTGAAAAGGTTCACTAGGGGAAACGAAAGCCATCCGATCTACAGGGCCCTTCAGGAATTGGGGAAGGCCGTGAAAACGATATTCCTTTGCCGTTACTTGGCCGATGAAAATGTTCGGAGGGAAATACACGGGGGCCTGAACGTGATAGAGAATTGGAACTCTGCGAACGGTTTCATCTTTTTCGGAAAAAGTGGAGAGGTTTCATCGAACCGTTTGGAAGAGCAGGAACTGTCGGTACTGGCATTACATCTGCTCCAGAACTGCCTGGTCTATGTCAATACACTTATGATACAACGTGTGGTGGCCGAAAACGGATGGATGGAAAGATTTGACAAGGAAGATTATCGTGCATTGAGCCCATTGATACATGCCCATGTGAACCCCTATGGAAAGTTTGAGTTGGATATGGACAAAAACCTTGGACTTGCTGTATAGGTCGATTATCTCTGTGCCAAAAAAGGTTCCTTTCATGAAACTCAATTAGTTCATCTGAAATTAAATTAGCTTACAGACTTTTTATTTTAAGAGGTTGTCATGAATAATTAAGATATATTCCAAATAACGCAAAATACTCTAAAAATTTTGTTAAATAAGAATCATATTCTTATTTTCATTACTTTTAAAATAAATATCAAATGACTTATGGCAAATGTACTATGGTTACAAGGAGGTGCATGTAGTGGCAACACAATGTCCTTTTTGAACGCCGAAGAACCAACGGTGGTAGAACTTATTACCGATTTCGGGCTAAACATTTTATGGCACCCAACAACCGGTTTACAGATTGGGGACCAAGTTCAAGACCTATTAAAGGATATCCTCGCAGGAAAAGTGCAGATGGATATTCTTGTTTTTGAAGGCTCGATAATTCAAGGCCCGGATAACACAGGAACCATGAACTTATTCGCTGACCGTCCGATGAAGGACTGGATTAAGGAACTCTCAGAAGTTGCGGGCTATGTCGTCGCTATTGGCGATTGCGCAACATGGGGAGGCATACCTGCAGTTCCGCCAAACCCTAGTGAATCTACTGGAATGCAATTCCATAAAAAGAACAAGGGTGGGTTCTTGGGCCCTGACTATGTTTCAAAAGGTGGTTTGCCAGTAATAAATATACCAGGTTGCCCTGCGCACCCAGATTGGATTACTCAAATTCTTGTCGCGATTTCTGTGGGAAGGATAGGCGATGTGCTTATTGATGATTACCACAGGCCAAAAACGTTTTTTACCGACTTTGTTCAGACAGGTTGTACCAACGTAGTCAACTTTGCACAAAAAGTCGATGGTGGATTTGGCCAAAGGGGTAACGGATGCCTCTTTTACGAGGTTGGATGTAGAGGCCCAATGACAAGAGCGAGTTGTAACAATATATTGTGGAACAGACAATCTAGTAAAACCCGAGCTAATCATCCTTGTTTGGGCTGTACCGAACCTGGCTTTCCACATCACGACCTTATGAAAGGTAGTGTTTTTAAGACCATGAATTACATGGGTACATTTCCTAAAGAAGTCCCAGAGGGTAGGAACAAATTGGCTTACTATTTAGAGGCCGGTTTCCAGAAAGTATTACCTACAAACCATAGGGTTAAGGAAGGTTCAAAATAATAGCAACGAAAAAGAATAAAAATGTCAGTAACAGAATTAAATATATCTCCCGTTGGTCGTGTTGAGGGCGATTTGGATGTGAAGGTCTATATTGACAACGGCAAAGTCACACGCGCCCATACGCAAGCAGCGATGTTCAGGGGTTTTGAGAAAATCATGGCAGGCAAGGATCCACAATCGGGACTCATTGTTACTCCTAGAATTTGTGGTATTTGTGGAGGGTCGCACCTATATTGTGCATCCTCGGCATTAGATACTGCTTGGGGAACAAAGCTAACCCCAAATGCTCTTTTGTTGAGAGCGATTGGTCAGGCTTCGGAAACCCTTCAAAGTATCCCAAGATGGTATTATGCGATTTTCGCCACGGATTTAGCTAATAAAAAGTATGCCGATAAACCTTTATATAAGGAAGTGGTAAAACGCTGGTCCGCCTATGTCGGAGAAACCTTTCAAAAGGGATTGACGGCAAGTGGACTGCCAGTTCAGATTTATGCCTTGTTCGGTGGTCAATGGCCCCACTCAAGTTACATGGTGCCGGGTGGGGTGATGTGCGCTCCTACCTTAAAGGATATTACCAGAGCTCATGCTATACTCGCACAATTTAAAAACGATTGGTTAGAACCGATTTGGTTAGGTTGCTCTATCGAGCGTTATATGGAAATCAAATCTTGGGACGACATGTTGGCGTGGGTCGAAGAAAATGAATCTCAAAAGAATAGTGATCTGGGATTGTTGATTCGTGCGGGTATCGAATTTGGTTTGGATAAATTCGGTCAAGGTGTTGGTAAATTCTTAGCAACAGGAACATACTTGCATAAAGACAGATATAATAATCCAACTATTGAAGGTAGAAATGACGCCTTAATTAGCTCAAGTGGATTCTTTGATGGTGAAAATTATCATGAGTTTGACCACATGAAAGTGAGCGAGCACGTTAAGCATTCGTGGTATAAAGACCAAGAAGATGGGCTTCACCCTTGGGATGAACCGCTTCCGACACCTATGAAATCGCAGACATTGCATGATAGTGACTTTGATAATCAATATAGCTGGGCAAAAGCTCCGCGTTATGACGGACATGCTGCTGAAGCTGGTCCGTTGGCTAGGGTGATTATGAACGCTAACCCAAATAATAAGGAACATCAAATTAGAGATCCTTTATTTGGTGATATCATGAAAAAGCTAGGGCCTAGCGTATTCACTAGAGTTCTTGCTAGAGTTCATGAAGCTCCTAGAATCTATAAATTCATTGAACAATGGTTATCTGAAATTGATTTAGATGGTGAGTTCTACACCAAACCTGTTGAGAAAGACGGCAAAGGTTTTGGTGCTACGGAAGCAGCAAGAGGAGCCTTAGCACATTGGATTGAAATTAAAGATGGTGTTATCAAAAACTATCAAGTTATGGCCCCAACAACTTGGAATGTTGGTCCGCAAGATGGTAATGATAATCCAGGACCTATTGAGACCGCTCTTTTGGGCACAACGATCGAAGACCCATTAGATCCAGTAGAAGTAGGTATTGTAGCGCGCTCTTTCGATTCATGTTTGGTATGTACGGTACATGCCCATGATGCGCAAAGTGGCGTTGAGCTATCAAGATTCAAATTATAACTTCTGACATGTAGTTTTTTTGAGACTTTCCTGAGGGTGACCTCGGGAAAGTTTTTTACTTTAATAGAAAGAAAAATAGATGAAAACGGCAATAATGGGATTTGGAAATCCGGTGCGCAGCGATGATGCAGTAGGCATTTATGTAATAGAACAGTTGCGGGAAAAACTTCCCGATTCTGACGACATAAGCATTATCGATATGGGTACAGCTGCCTTTGAAGTACTTTTTGGTTTAAAAGGCCATGATAAGATTATTTTGGCAGATGCAGTTCTGAATAGCAATGAACCTGTGGGTACTTTGTTTAAAGTCCCAGCGGAAGAAGTAATGAAAGCACCTCAAGATGACCCGATGGTTTTTCTCCATGGAATGAAATGGGACCAGGCTTTATCGTACACGAAAAAAATATTACAAGATGAGTATCCAGAAGATATTCAAGTGTATTTAGTGGCGATTGAAAATACCAAGCTAGAAGTTGATTTGAGTGACGTGGTGAAGGAAGCAGGTGATAAAGTCGTACAACATATTTTGGAAGAATTAAATTTATAGATATCTACGTGAGTGCTAAAATCACCCTGAAGACTTCACATATTTATTTGGACAATGAATTGATTCAACCCATCTTCGGAGACATTCATTACGCGTATGTCACCTATGTGGAAGAGCAGAGTAAGGTTTTAATCACTCCTGTTTCGAGTCAATGGTTCGTTAAAATGTACAAACCGACTCAGTTTCTATTGAAATCACGTAATTTAAAAGGTGATAAAACCCTAGCTATTCGAGAGATATTGATAGACAATGATTTAGATATGACTGACAGGGATTTGGATTATGAAATCATTGAAAAAACGAATTTGATAAAGGTGAGTATCTCATGACAAAACCAAAAAACGACTGGCTAATAGATGCCGAGGTGCAGTACAAGGTTACCCCTGTAAAAGGACGTTGGGAGGTTTCGCTCATATTTATAAATACCCAAGACCCTAACGAGGTTTTGGTTCAAGTTATCGGTGATTACCGTTCGGAACGACTCGCTGAAATCTATGGTAGAAATATACAGCAAACAGCTGCAAAAGACCCACGAGGTACACAAAAAGTAGACAAAGATGCTTACGATATTAACAACAACTGATGCCATCCTAAAGGTTCAGAAGGCGATTGCATCGGTAGATAGATTGGATGAGTTGGTTGGCATAACCGAGGACGCTGAAACTATAGATGACCTGAAAACCTTGGTGGTAGCATCGGATGAAATTACAGTTCCTTTAGATTGGTATGATTTGGAACCGCCTTATATATTTCCTGCGACTCCATTTAACAGGCAAAATCTACTGGCCTTGGTTTTCTATAAGCTTGGAAATCATCAAAAGGCCTTTGAGTTTGTTTCTGAAGAACATCCGCTATACCACCACCTTTTGATTGCAACACATTTGCAATTCGGTTATGAGATTTCGCCTGACATGGTAGATTTTTGTTACAATACATCGCCGCACAACAGTGCAGTTCTAAGTTATTATGGTGTCGTAGAAAACCCCAAAAACAATGAGGGACTTAAAAAAGAGTTTTCTGAAGCACTTTCCAAAGCTGAAAATGATGAAGTCAAGGTATTTACGGCTAAACACTACCTAAATTTACTTCTCGATTCTGGTGAATTGCAGGAGGCAAAACAACTGGCGCAAGAACAATTCGAAATTGCCATTTCAGAAGATGCCAAAAATGCAATGAATACCCATTTAGCGGGAATTTTAATGGCACAATTACAAGTGCCTTATGATAGTCAAATGTTAGAAGAAGTTCATGAACTGCAGTTAAAGGCCATTGCTCAATTCGAAGCAAAAGACCTGAAAATACAGGCAGGAATGTTGTTGGTCGATGCAACAGAAATTGCCAATTTTAAGGGAGACTTTGTTGCATCCAAAGAACTTATTAATAGAGCGATTCAATATTTTAAAGAAGAAGATATTCCGGAGTTCTTGGGAGAGGCCGGATTCAAAAAAGCGATTCTATTATATACTTGGTCAAAGAATGGAAGTCCTCAATATTATAAAGCAGCCATTAATGCTTTTCAGGATGTATTGAAAGTGTTCAAGCGAGATACACATCCTCAGAAATTTGCAGATGTACATCACAATCTGGCGTTAATTTATTCTGAAATTCCGGTAGGTGCTGACGAGAAACCAATGTGGACGGCCTTTTGTGCATCATCCTTCAAAGAAGTTCTGGCTTTTTATACAAAAGATAAGTATCCGTATGAAAATGCAATGGCAAGTCATAATTATGCGACAGCGTTAATGCATTTTCCTCCAGCAAAAATTCATGACAATCTTGAAAAAGCAGCTGGTCTGTTTGAGGAAGCGCTTGAGGTGAGAACGGCAGAAGCATATCCCTTTGAACGTGCTTTGACCTTGATGAATCAATTGGAATTGGGATGGCTTACACATAACGAAACTAGTGAGGAGGAGTTGAAAAAATATGAAGAAATGAAGGAAAAAGCCGAGGAAGTGAAAACTTTGGTGACAGATGCTGGTATACTAGAACAAGCTGAGAAGCATCTCCAAGAATTGGAAAAAGTAAAAAGTTTAATTTAGGAGGGTTATGCACGAAACATCTATCGTAAATAGCATTATTGCGACTTTGGAACAAGAGTTTGAAGCTGAGAAACTCCAGAAGATGAAAGCAATTCACCTGAAAGTGGGAATCCTTTCGAACATAGAACCGCGTTTGCTACACAACGCATATGATGTTTATCATTTAAGGGATGGCAGATTTCAGAACGTTGCTTTGAAAATAGAATCGACACAATTGAAAATTCAATGTGAAGTTTGCGATCATGTTACCAATGTGGAGAATTACAGGTTTCTATGCGAAAATTGCGAACGACCAAGTAAAAATGTAATCGAAGGGGAGGAAATGTTGATTCACAAAATAGAATTTGATGACTAGACCATTAGGTCTTTATAAACACAAAAAAACGATGAGCGTAGATAAATCAACAAAGGCGGCACGAGGAACTGTGCAATGCGAGAACACTAATATCAATTTGCTCAAAGCAAATGATTTTGTAGCGGATATTATTAAAAAGGAAATGGCTAAAACCAATACTCTTTTAATCAACATAACCTCATCAGCAGGTAGTGGTAAGACCACCTTAATGCAGAAAACCGCAGAAAAACTAAAGGATAAAATAACAATGGCCGTGATGGTCGGAGATTTAGAAACGGAACGTGATGCAGAGCGTATTCGGGAGACCGGCATACATGCCCTGCAGATAGTAACGGGAGGTATTTGCCATCTGGAAGCTCAAATGGTGCATCAGGTTTTAGACCAATTCGACTTGGAGAATATTGATTTATTGTTCATAGAAAATGTGGGCAATTTGGTTTGTCCGGCTTCTTTCGATTTGGGTGAAGACTATCGCGTTACCTTAATGGCAACAACAGAAGGTGATGACAAGCCCAAAAAGTATCCTAAAATGTTTTTGACCAGCGATATGATGGTCGTTTCAAAAGCCGATTTATTGCCTTACGTGCCTTTCTCAGTAGAAGCCGTAATCAAGGATGCGCGAGAGGTAAACCATGAAATAGAAGTGTTACAAGTTTCGTCTACGAACGGAGAGGGAATAGATGCTTGGTGTGATTGGTTACTGGAGAAAATTGAACGGAAGAAAGGATAATGGCTAAATGCAAAAAACCTTTGAAATTACTATTTCTGGTCAAGTACAAGGGGTGGGTTTCCGTCCTTTTGTGTATAGTTTATCTAAACAATTTCAATTGAGGGGTTCGGTTTGCAATAATCAAGACGGAGTACTAATTCACATCAATGCCTCCGAAGAAAAAGCAACTAATTTTCTGGTTCAACTACTAGAAAATGCTCCATCAATTTCTATCATTCAATCACATAAGATTTCCGAAATTCCGTTTCAAGAATTCGATGGCTTCAAGATAATTCCTTCAGAAGCAAAGCATCAAACCAACATTCCGTTAACCCCAGATTTTTCTATTTGCGAATCATGCAAAGCTGAAATTAGGGATAAAAGCAATCGGCGATATGGGTATGCTTTTACCACATGCACCAACTGCGGCCCAAGATTTGCGGCGACCACAAAATTTCCTTTTGAGAGGTCAAATACAACGGTTTCTGCCTTTAAAATGTGTGCTACTTGTCAATCGGAATATATCAATCCTGATGACAGGCGATTTCATTCGCAAACGAATGGCTGCCCCGATTGTGGGATTCAATTAAAACTGCAAGATTATGACGGGAGGCAATTTGATGGAGACCATAAGGAGCTAGTTAAGAAAACATCCGACTTCATCCGAAAAGGAAGCATCCTGGCACTTAAAAACACAAATGGTTATCTGCTATGTTGCGATGCCAATAATAAGTCGGCGATAGAACGTTTACGTGAAAAAAAGCAACGCCCTGCGAAACCTTTTGCCTTGCTCTATCCATCCTTGGAAAGAATCAAAAAAGACTTTAACCTAAGTGCTACAGAAGAAAATGCACTTACTTCATCTGTAGCTCCCATAGTTATTTTGAACCCGAAGAAGTCTATTCCTGACTTGGAACAAGATGGTATCGCTCCAGGATTGAATCAATTCGGTGTTATGTTACCATCATCAGCTTTGCTCACGGTTTTGATGGATGAACTTGGTACTCCGATCATCGCCACGAGTGGAAATGTTCATGGCTCCCCGATTATCTCGAAAGAATCAGAAGCAATTCAAAAACTATCTGGAGTGGCTGATTATTTCCTGCATCACGATTTAGAAGTTACTTTTCCTCAGGATGATTCTGTATTTCGGTTTACTGATGAACATCAAATTACACTTCGACGTTCTCGTGGATTAGCTCCCAACTTTCTGAATATGACACCTTCGGGAAACGAAAAGATACTGGCCATGGGTGCCCATTTAAAGAGCACGTTTACGTTTGTGCCTAATTCGCATACCTATATGAGTCCTTATCTTGGAAATCTGGATAGCTATGATGTTTCCGAAAGATTTCAGAATAGTATTGGACAATTTGAAAAGTTGTTTCAAACACAACCGGAAGTAATTTTGATAGATGCCCATCCACAATATCAAAGTAGCATTTTGGGAAGGGAGTTGGCTGAAAAATGGAATGCGGAATATATCTCCATACAACATCACAAAGCCCATTTTGCAAGTGTTTTAGGCGAACACGATTTATTTGATTCCAAAGAAAAAATACTAGGTCTAGTTTGGGATGGAACTGGGTTTGGAGAAGACAATATGATATGGGGAGGCGAGTCCTTTACGTATCAAAATCACGAAATGGAACGGCTGATTCACTTTGAATATTATGATTGGTTGGCTGCTGATAAAATGGCGAAAGAACCAAGATTGTCCTTTCTCAGTATACTTCCCAATGCAGAAAAGGAAATTGCCAGGAAGAAGTTTTCCGAAACGGAATGGAAAGTCTATTTAAAAATGTTGGAGAACAACCCATTGAAAACATCATCGGTAGGACGCTTGTTTGACGCGGTTGCATCCTTGTTGGGTATAATAGATGTGACTAGCTATGAAGGTGAGGCTGCAATGCTATTAGAAAATCAAGCAAGAATGTATGTTGGAAATGATGAAGTTGATTTTTTAGCAGGGGTAGTATTTGAAAACATTCCAACAAAAACAATTATTCAAAATATTCATCAAGCTATGGTAGATGGTTTCTCAATTCCAAGAATTGCGAATAGTTTTATTCATACGCTAGCGCGCGTGATTTTTAATATAGCAAAGCAGCATAATTTTAGTTGTATTGCTTGTAGTGGCGGGGTTTTTCAAAATGCTGTACTCATCGAAAAGCTTATAAAACTAGCTGAAAATTCGGGAATAAAGTTAAAATTTAATCGTATATTGTCTAGTAACGATGAGAATATTTCGTTCGGTCAGTTATCTTATTATCAGCATATTAAAAAGTAAATTATGTGTTTAGCGATTCCAGGTAAAATCAAGAGTATTGAAATGCAGTATGATGGCAAGGTGCGCATGGCTAAAGTGTTATTTGGCGGTATAACCAAAGAGGCCAGTTTAGAAATGCTGCCTGATGCCGATATTGACGATTATGTATTGGTACACGTTGGTGTTGCCATCAGCAAAGTAGATGAAGAAGAAGCGCAAAAAACGTTTAAGTATCTGGAAGAGATTGGGGAACTGGGAGACCTTACCGATGTAGATGAATATTTGCCAAAAACTAATTAAAACCGTTTGCCGTGAAATGATCCATTACAAACATTACATTCAATTTGCAAATTGAGCGAATTACATCTGACCAATTAATAAAAATAAAAATCTACAGATGAAATACATGTCTGAATACCGCGACCCTGAACTCGCAAAAAAATATTTGGAAGAAATAAAGAACACCGTTTCTAGACCTTGGTCGATTATGGAAGTTTGTGGTGGGCAAACACATAGCCTTGTGAAAAATGGTATCATTGAAATGTTACCGGATTCGGTTACTATGATTCATGGACCCGGGTGCCCCGTTTGTGTGACTCCTTTGAATTTAATCGATAAAGCGGTGTATCTCGCCTCAGACAAAGGAGTGATTCTTTGCTCCTTTGGAGATATGCTGAGAGTGCCTGGTTCTCAAAAAAGTTTGCTTGAAGCAAAAGCAGAAGGAGCCGATGTACGGATTTTATATTCTCCCTTAGAGGCTGTAAAAATTGCCGAAGACAATCCGGATAAAGAAGTTGTTTTCTTTGCCGTTGGCTTTGAAACAACGGCTCCGGCAAATGCCTTGTCGGTAGTGCACGCGCATCGTAGAGGCGTAAAAAACTATTCTATTTTGGCATCGCATGTCTTGGTGCCACCAGCAATAAAAGCGGTAATCGATGATGAGGAAAGTAAAATAGATGGCTTTTTGGCTGCTGGTCATGTATGTACCATAATGGGCAATACGGAGTATCATCCAATATCGGCCAAATATAAAGTGCCGATCGTGGTTACGGGTTTTGAACCTTTAGATGTGCTGCAAGGTATTTTGATGGTTATCCGTCAATTAGAGCAAAGTAAGTCTGAAGTTGAAAATCAATACGCTAGAATCGTTCGGGAGGAAGGTAATCGTGATGCTCAAAAAGTCATTGATGAAGTTTTTGAAGTTAGACATCAGATGTGGCGGGGTATTGGGGAAATTCCTGATAGCGGCTATGCCGTTCGTGAGAAATATGCAGCGTTTGATGCTACAAAAAAATTTAGTGTCACGATTGAAGAGGCACCTGAAAACCCAGACTGTATTTCAGGTCAGGTTATGAAGGGAATCAAAAAGCCTTTTGAGTGCTCTCAATTTGGTAAAGCGTGTAAACCTACAAATCCACTTGGTGCGCCCATGGTCAGTAGTGAAGGGGCTTGTGCTGCCTATTATCACTTTTCCGGACTAGTTGAAGCTTAATCGAAACCAAATGCCGGAGAACAACAAAATACGCGTGCAGCTGCAATGCCCCATGCCTAAACTTGACTTTGATGTCATCACTTTAGGGCATGGAAGTGGCGGAGTACTAACCAACAGACTTTTAGATAGTGGTGTTTTTGATCTGCTGAAAAACGATATCCTCGACGAACGCCATGATGGTGCATTTTTAGAGTTGCATGGCAAAACGGCTTTTTCTACAGATAGCTTTTTAGTGTCTCCCATATTTTTCCCCGGGGGAAATATTGGAGAGTTGGCCGTAAACGGAACGGTCAATGATCTGGCAATGTGCGGGGCTACGCCCAAATATCTCTCGTTAAGTTTTATCATTGAGGAAGGACTTCCAGTAAAAGAATTTTGGGATATTCTGGTAGCCATCAAATTCGCTTGTGAAAAAGCAGGCGTGCAAATCGTTACTGGCGATACTAAAGTGGTTGAAAAGGGTAAGGGCGACAAAATTTTCGTGAACACTTCAGGTGTCGGACCTATTCATCCCAAAGCAAATATCCGCGTAAAAAATATATCCGTAGGAGACAAAATAATTATTAGTGGAAATGTTGCATCTCACGGAATGGCTATCATGTCGGTTCGTGAAGGTTTAGAATTCGGCTCTGAAATCAAGAGTGATACCACCAATCTAAATCATACCATACTACGATTGATTGAGCTGTTTGGAGAAAGTATTCATTTATTGACTGACCCGACACGGGGTGGTGTTGCAACAGTATTGAAAGAAATTGCACAATCTTCTGAAATAGGTATCGACTTGTTTCAAAGAGATTTTCCTATGGATGAACAGGTGGCAAGTGCCTGCGAATTATTAGGCTTGGACCCTTTATACGTAGCAAACGAAGGACTCTTTATTGCTTTCGTATCTGAGTCTGTAGCAGATGCCGTTTTGACTGCTTTGCAAGAAGATGAGAATGGTCAAAATGCTCGTATTATAGGAAGCGTCGTTGCGGAACATCCCAAACAAGTCATTATGGAAAGTGCAATAGGAGGTAAGAGGGTTATAAGTATGCTTCCCGGAGAACAATTGCCTAGAATTTGTTAATATGAATTTTGAAACGCTAGGCAAACATGTTACCGATTCTTATGTTTTTAAAGGTTCCGAGGAAATGCCATTCTTGGCTCCAAGAGGAGTTTTTACTATGGAGAATAAACTCTTTGTTTCCGATACGGGGCGTAATCGCATTTTTATCTGGAATGAAATTCCCAAGACAGAATATCAAGAACCCGATATTGTTTTGGGTCAGGTCGATGCCACAGAAACGGGTCGTAATGCGGGTGGAATTGCAACTGCAAGTACATTACATTATCCATCGGGAATATGGAGCAATGGCACTATCGTTATCGTTGCAGATGCTTGGAACCATCGCGTGCTTATTTGGCATTCGTTACCCACTCAAAATGGGCAGCCAGCGGATGTAGTGTTGGGGCAGCCCGATTTTGAATCAAATCAACCCAACGTTTCGGGTATTGGAAACGACCCTTCTGCACAAACCTTAAACTGGCCGTACGGAGTTTTCTCAGATGGAGAAAGCCTTTGGATAGCAGATACAGGGAATCGGAGGATATTGTTCTATGACGGGATTCCAATGACCAATTTTGCTCCGGCGGATGAAGTCATAGGAAAACCGGATTTCACGAACAGGGATTATGAAAATCATGAACCCATTTGGCCCTATTCCGTTAAGGTAAATGCCAAAAGACAAATGGTCGTAGCCGACACTCAATTCTACCGTTCATTAGTTTGGAATGATGCTGACAAAGCATTTTCAAAACCAGCGGATAGTATTATTGGACAAGCCGATTTTGATGCTTGTGGACAAAATCAGTTTGGCTTGTTTCCCTCTTCAAAATCGTTAAACTGGATATATGATGCTTGTTTCTATAAAGACGGGATACTAGTAAATGATACTGGGAATAGTAGAGTATTATGGTTTGATAAAATCCCAACGAAAAACAATCCCGAAGCAACAGCGGTCATTGGGAAACGAGATTTTAAAACAGGAAGCGAAAATAAAGAAACCTTGATGGGAACTTCAAGCTCCTTGTATTGGCCTTTTTCAATAACTACAAAAGAAAATAAACTAATCATTGCCGATACTGGAAATCATCGGGTAGTGATAACGGATTTAAAGCTCTAAAGACTAAGATACAGCCAGTAAACACCTATAGCAATTGCGAAAACTCCTCCCGATAAGCGCACCATTTTAAAAAGAGATTTACTGTTTTGTTTTTTGGAGTACCTCGCTAATTGTCCAAGTAAGAATGTATAAATCGTCATAGCCAATAGTGTTCCTAATCCGAAGCCAATGATGTATTGAATACTATCAAATTTATTTTCAAATCCCAATACCGGAAGGAGTAAAACAAAATGTGCTATTCCTGCGAGTCCATGTAAAACCCCAATCCCAAAAGAAGTCCATTGATTTTGCTTAACCTTTTTGCTATGAGCGTGACCATGGTTTAGCATGTTTTTGTCATGCTCATGTTCGTGTATATGAATATAGGGCTCTTCCGCATTGTGCACATGCGGATGTTTGTGGTTTTTTCTTTTGCCGAAAATACTGTATAATGCCCAGAGTCCCACGACAATTAAAACGGCGCCAACTAGCTGTTCACTATGTTCCGATATTTTCTCTATTGGAATGTATTGCCGAAATAGGAGAAAAAGCAACCCTATCAAAAGCATTCCGGTCAGATGTCCAAAACCCCAGAACAAACCTATTTTCCAGACTTTTCGTCTCGTTTCAATCGCCAAAGGGGTAACCGCAGCCAAATGGTCTGGTCCTGAAACCACATGTAATATTGAAGCTGCAATACCGGCAAGTAAAGGAAAGCTCATCATTCGATTTACAAAAGAACAATGTAGTGAAATTTCTTGTCAAAATTGTTTCTGATACGCTTTTCAATTCGCTCTACGTTGTTACAAAATATACATTTCATTATTTAGCTCTTTAAAGTGAAAATCCTAGGCCGTTATAAATCATAATTATGGTCCTATTAATCGGCCGTTTTACGGCACAGTTGAATCCGCGTCAAAAAACATTCGTTCACAGTTCCATTTGTCGTTCTTTTTAGTAGTTTCGTTATATAACCTTTTACGGAACCAAATATGACGGTCGGATATGCCAGGGTGTCCACACCCGAACAAAAGTTGGAAGCTCAGATTGCCTTGCTCGAAAAAGAGGGTTGCGAGAAAATCTATACCGATATCGCCAGCGGTACAAGAGATGATAGAAAGGGCCTGAACGAGATGCTCAAATACATGAGGAAGGGGGACACCATTCTTACCTACAAAAACGATCGTGTTTTCCGTTCCCTGAGAAACATGGTGGAACTCATAGACCGCTTCAACGAGGCCGGGGTACACTTCAAAAGTCTGAGCGAACCGGAATTCGATACGACTTCGGCAAATGGGAAATTTCTTCTACAAATCTTTGCTGCGGTTGCGGAATTCGAGAGAAACCTAATCAGTGAACGTACCAAAGTGGGACTGGACAATGCCAGAAAACGAAACAAGCTTTTGGGCAGGCCCAAGGGTGCAAAAGTGGAAACAATTGAAAAGTACCACTACGCCAAACATCTTTATGAGAACCAAGGGGTCTCAATCGATAATGCATGCAAGCGGGCAAAATTGGGAAAGACCTCTTTCTATAGAGTGGAAAAATCACTAATGGCGGATTCAACCGTTAAACCCTGAACCGATCTATGCCGTACCTATCGTCACTTAGCGTTATAGCGGAACGGACCCATCCGTTTCCCTACGATGTCAGTGCTATCAAGTTTGCAAAGGATATCGATGTGTCCGCACCAGTCACATTTATTATAGGGGACAATGGAACGGGGAAGTCCACTTTACTTGAAACATTGGCACTTCGTTTACAACTCCCACATATGGACGGGTTCGGATATGGCAAGAATTGTTTCAAGGCGGCCCGTTCGCTGACACCTTATCTGCAATTGAACTGGAAAATTGAGAGGCCAAGGGGATTTTTCTTCAGGGCAGAGGACTTTGGTGATCTCTTGAACAGTATCGATAGGGAGGATGCCAGGCTCCACGAGTCGTTCAAGGATATCTATGGTGAAGTTCCGGACCGTATCATCCAGGAAATGAAGGATAACCAAAACTATCAGATTTATAAAATGCGGCAGAACTACGGCCAAGACCTTCAGGGGTTTTCACATGGGGAAGCTTATCTGAAAATAATGGACGATACCATAAATGGAAGTGGGATATTCCTGCTGGATGAACCCGAAGCAGCATTGTCCCCATCAAAACAGTTGTCATTGCTCTATTTCATCCAAGCACACTTAAAGGCCCATATGTCCCAATTTATCATTGCCACGCATTCACCCATGCTTATGGCGTATCCCGGAGCAAATATTTATGAGGTGACGGACAAAGGAATGAACAAGGTATCATTGGAGGAAACGGAGCACTATACCATTACCAGGTCGTTCTTACAAAGTCCGGAAAGCTATCTGAGGTTTTTGAAATAACATATCCTAAATTTGATTTATGGAATACGAAATTATTTATGAGAAGAGCAGCGATGGTTGGAGTGCCTATGTACCGGAACTTCCCGGGTGTACTTCCGCTGGTGCCGATAGAGCTGAAATCGAGAATAATATCAAGGAAGCCATTGAATTGCATTTGGAACTCCTTCACGGACAAGAACACTGAAAAGAGCTTACCGTGGTTGTTCCAATAAACAAAATAGGAATCTCATTATCGCATAAACATAAAATAGAACACTTGGGCAGTACGTTCAATAAACCCTATTGCACATTACATCCATATAGACCAATAAATAAAACTGGGGAATTTAATTAATCGATAAACACCAGTGTTTTCGGTATTTCCGAGCAAAGTTTTCCGTTTATGCAGCTATGTGGTCATCGGGCGGTTTCAGCCGCTATGCGTTCACTCCCAAATCAAAGTTTATATTGGTTTCTCCTATATTTTTTCCAGTTACGGGTACGTTTTGAAAATTTTGAGTTAGTGGTCTCTATTCCATGGGGGAAACAGAACCAACAACCACCCATCTTACGGTAGTTGTCAATCCTTGAAATGCGGATATTGGATATCTTTTTAGGAAAATCAATGTGTCCCTCTTGGGTAAGACCAAAGGCTTTTATAAATCGCTTTGAATGTTTCACGATTTCAATGTTTTAAGTGAATACTTAGAACATTGAGCCTTTTAAGAAAATGGAAAGAAACATAATCGGTTTATTTCCGTAAAGATAGTCCATTAACCGTTTTGCGCCCAAGTCGTTTTAAAAGCCATGAAATGGTAGTGTAATCCCGAAACGGGCTAGCGTCCGTAAAAAATTGTATTATAATAAATTAGGTAATTTAATTGGGCATTTTGTTCAATTTTGGGACGATGTCAAAGCGGAAAGCCAATGTTTTCAATGCCTCCGAGCTATATTGACACTTTTCGCAGCTATGAGGTCACTAGGCCTATTACTGGAAGTAATGGATTTCGCATATTGCAATACCTTTTTAGCAGTACTCTGATCATGCTTGTTCTCCTTTTCCAACTCATAGGGCAACAGACCAAAAGGTGTGTTGGGGTAAGGCATATGAAAATTCGCTGAAATAAAAATATAACCACGGGAAGCAAAATATTCTGCCATTATTGAGTTTTCGTCCGACATTCCCTGAGACCCATGGTGGTACACAATAACAGGATAATCCGCATCTACGGGCAGAGCGCTACGTAGGCTTTTTGTTTGTTGGGATTTAACCAACTCCAAAATATCCGAATAACTTTTGGTGCCATAATCTATGGGGTTATCCGTTTCTAGATGGTAGGTAATGCCATCCCTAATGAAACTTTCATCCATGTGTTTGAGCAATTCCTGATAAACGGACTCTAATGCTTCCGGTACCTGACGATCTCTAAAGTCATCGAATTTCATTAAATCTTGGTCGGAATCAATAGCCGTAGGAAACCATATTTGAAGAAAGACAGGTTGATTTCCCTCATAGCCATATTGTTTGTACTGTATCTCTTGGTTGTATATAATGTTATCGCAAAACCCAACATGGTAAGAGCCCAATGGAACATAATCGTAATAAGTCTCCTGACAAATTCCCGAGATGGATAGAAAAATGAAAATACAAGCCGAAATTGTTCTCATCTAATGGTTTTAGGGCCTCATGCATAAAAGCACTGTAATTTATCCAATTTGAAGAGGAAATATTGTGGGAATTGATGAATGCGTCAATTGATCTTATGAATGGTGCTTTAGAACCAAAAACGATGCTAAAAGCTATGATTCACTTTCATACACAACTCGTTCTTTTCTGGAAAACCAGTCCAAGTACATCGGTTGGTGAATAGCTTCAATTCTATTACGCCTTATTTTCATAGATGGGGTCATTAAACCATTGTCAACGGTCCAGTTTTCTTTCATCACTACCGCTTTTTCAATTTTCTCATGCTTTTTTAAGGTTGGGTTCAATGCATTAATGGATTTTAAAATTGATGCATTCAAAGCATCTTTACCCTTGGACCAGCCAGACTCAGAGGGAATCAAAAGAACTATGGGTTGGGAAATGCCTGTTCCAACCAAACAAATATGCTCAAAATCCGTGTTTTTGGATAATTCGAGTTCTATGGGGGAAGGAGTGACATACTTACCCTTATCCGTTTTAAATTGATCTTTGATTCGTCCAACGATTGACAAGAAACCATCATGATCAAACTCTCCGAGATCTCCGGTCTTCAAAAAACCATCTTTTGTGAACATAGCATCCGTCTGCTCTTTGGATTTGTAATACCCGACCATTAGAGCATCGCTCTTAATGAGAATTTCACCTTCTGCGGATAATTTAGAGGTAACACCGGGCAAGGGTTTGCCCACGGTTCCAAACTTATTTGTTTTTGTTAGATTAAAATGTGAAAGAATGCAATCCTCGGTCATGCCATAACATTGCTGAATATCTATTCCTATTTTAGAGTACCAATTTTGAAGACTCAATGCTAATGGAGCTGCTCCTGAACCGCAAAATGATGCATTGGAGAGTCCCAATTTAGCAATGATTCTTTTCTTGATGATATTATTGATGATTGGAATGGACAACAATAGATCCAATTTCTTCTGTGGTATTTTTTGCAACACCCCTTCTTGAAATTTTTGCCAAATCCTGGGCACAGCAAAAAAGGTATTGGGTTGAACATTGGCCAAATCCTCTGCAAAAGTTTCCAAGGATTCCGGAAAACTAACGGTGCTGCCACCGTACATAGAGCCCATTTCAATTCCGATTCGCTCCGCAATATGCGAAAGTGGCAGATAGGAGAAAAAATTGGATTGGTCCTTAACTTCCAGCGCTTTCATTCCAACTTGGGTCACCAAATTAAACGATTTGACCTTGTGCATGACACCCTTTGGATTCCCCGTAGTACCGGAAGTATACATTATGGTTATTAAATCTTCGGGGTTCTGGTCAATAGGTCGGAAGTCATTTTGTTTTTGAATGAGCTCTTCCCACGAGTACGCTTCTTTTATACCGTAAAGCTCAACACCAATTTTTGGAATGTCCGGAATTCCATCTTTTTGAGCGCTGTAATCATCCAATTTACCCAGTAGAATTGCTTTGCTCTCACTGTGCAACAATATCTCATTGATACTGTTTTTGTCCAAAGTTGGGTATAAAGGAACCGAAATAAACCCTCCCAGCATTATAGCTAGGTCGGCCATAAACCAATGTGCACAGTTTTTGGATAAGAGTGCCACATGATCACCTTTTTTTAATCCCATTTCATGCAAAGTGGCGGCTATTTGTAAGGCTTGTTCAAAAGCATCCCGGCGAGTATATTCAATAAATTCTCGCTTTATAGGCTGCCTTAAAAAAATATGGTCAGGGTCTTTGTCAAGCCAATAAAAAAAGGCTTCCAAAGGAGTTGTGAAAGTTGACATACGGGGTTGCTGATTTGTATTAAAGATACATTATTTTTAGATGAACCACGACATAATCAACTGTGAATGAGACCCGAAACCGATTCAAAAAACCTCTTGACCATTCAATATTTGCAAAATATTTATTCGCAACTTCATATTACCAGATGTCCTTCTGTATAAATTAGTATGATTTCATAAATGGGGATAACTTAGATTTTCCGTTATTTTGTGGAAAGACAAATTATAGCACTATGGAATCACCCAACTGGCAAACCGCCATGGAATTTGAAGATATCACCTATAAAAAATGTAATGGGGTTGCACGCATCGCCTTTAATCGCCCAGATGTTCGCAACGCCTTTAGGCCAAAAACTACCAGCGAACTTTACAAGGCATTCTACGATGCACAGGAAGACACCTCCATTGGTGTAGTGCTACTTTCCGGTGAAGGACCTTCGTCCAAGGACGGCAAATGGGCATTTTGTAGTGGTGGGGACCAAAAAGCTCGCGGACATAAAGGTTATGTTGGTGATGATGGTTACCACAGATTAAATATTCTGGAAGTTCAGCGTTTGATACGCTTTATGCCCAAAGTGGTAATTGCCGTTGTTCCTGGATGGGCCGTAGGAGGGGGGCACAGCTTACATGTAGTTTGTGATATGACCCTAGCAAGTAAAGAACATGCCATTTTTAAACAGACAGATGCCGATGTTACCAGTTTTGATGGAGGTTATGGTTCCGCCTATTTGGCAAAAATGGTAGGACAAAAGAAAGCTAGGGAAATTTTCTTTTTGGGGAGAAATTATTCGGCACAAGAAGCATATGAAATGGGAATGGTAAATGCAGTGATTCCTCATGCCGAATTGGAGGATACCGCTTACCAATGGGCACAGGAAATTTTGGAAAAATCACCTACTTCGATAAAAATGCTCAAATTCGCCATGAACCTTACCGACGATGGTATGGTAGGTCAGCAAGTATTTGCCGGAGAAGCAACCCGTTTGGCCTACATGACCGATGAAGCCATAGAAGGGCGAAATGCATTTCTTGAAAAGCGTAAGCCAGATTTTGGTAAGGACAAATGGATTCCGTAATTCAATTTCCTTTTGAAGAAATAAAATGACTTAGGGACCTTCTGCCTTATCCGGACTTTTGACTCTTGATTCCAGTCGGAGATTATTGATGTGCTTAAAATAACATCGATGTTGTAACATCGAGCGAAGTCGAGATGTTATAGGAATAATTCAGGATGGTCCCAAATAGAAAAGAGCCCTGCCACTTGGGTCAAGACTCTTTTACGAGAACACTATATGAAAATGAAAAAATTACTTTCTGAATTAATTACAATGTAAATGTACCCAGCAACTCCAATTAAGCGAAATTATTGTTGTGAAGTCAGCTTTACATGTTGTCAGCTGGTCTTTTTTTGTAATTCTAGGCTTATTAATTGGCTTGCCAAAGGTCTTTCTAACTGAGTTAATGAAGGAAAAATCTAGATTTCATCTCACAGTGCTAGAAATGACAATGGGATTCTTCTGCCTTGTTAGGACTCTTGACTATTAGTTCCAGTAGGAGATTATTTGTTGTGCTTAAAATAGCATCTATGTTGTCACATCGAGCGAAGTCGAGATGTTACAGGATTAATTTAGGATGACCCCAAATAGAAAAGAGCCCTGCCACTTGGGTCAAGACTCTTTTACGAGAACACTATATGAAAATGAAAAAATTACTTTCGTTTATTAATACATGGTAAAACTACCAATCGTGTTCCCGTAAACGAAATTATTGTTGTGAAGTGCCACTTAAGTGTGGTTTTATGGACATTATAGTATATCATATCGTTCTAAGGCACTGCTTTTACGATGTTCGACAACACACCATTTATGTCAAAATAGGGTTCCTCCGCCAATCCTGTGCGAACTACCACCAATTCCTTGGATGGTATTACAAATACATGCTGTCCTTCAAAACCGTTACAGGAAAAAAGATCTTTGGGGACATCAGGATATTTACCCTCGGCATTCAACCAAAAATGAGCGCCATAAGTACCATTGGAATTAATAGTGGGCGTGGTAATATAATCTACCCAATCCGCATCAAAAAGCTGTTCACCGTTCCATTGGCCCTCATCCAAGTACAATTGTCCAAATCGAGCCCAATCACGTGTATTGGCCCAAGCATAGGATGACCCCACATAATTGCCAGCAATGTCGGCCTCCATCACCATGGAATACATACCTATTTTATCGATCAAGGAAGCGTAAGGAAAATTCAAATACTCCTGGTGTGTTCTAAACTGTTGCCTTAAGATACCGGAAAGCAAATTTGTAGTCCCAGAAGAATAGTTCCAGATTTCCGTAGGTGCGGCAATGGCCTTTTTATTGCGTTGTGCCATCGTCATATCGCTGTCCAAAAAGAGCATACGGGTAACATCGGAGATGCCTGTATAATCCTCTTCCCAAGCTAACCCACTCTGCATGCGCAATAAATGGTTCAATGTTATATTTTTCCTTTCATCATCTTTCCATTCGGGAATCGGTGCCGGCCAATCCATTTCCAATTTACCTTGGTGTTCTAGGATTCCAAAATAGGTGGCCAAAATACTTTTGGTCATGGACCAACCTAAAATTGGAGTGTCCTTATCAAAACCATCAATATATTTTTCTGCAATTAAATGCCCCTTATAAAGAATGAGGAACGTTCTCGTTTTTTGGGTCTCCGGATTGGCAAAGGCCATCGCCATAGCTTTGTTGATTTGATCCATATCCACCTCTGGCAAAATAGTATCCATGGGAGGAGCTTGTCCAAACGGGTAAGGTATGGTATCATTATTCTGTATCCTTTGTGGGCGGATGGTAAGTTTTTCCGGGTCGTAATCATCATTTACCAAAACAGCACCCAATCCATCTCTGTAGACTGCTGTTCTTTCCATTAGGCCATAAACGGTGGACGAAGCAGATTCTTCACTTTCGTTTACTTCTGTGGTAGCCAACTCGATCAATGGGGCATTGTTATCATTTAAATTAATGCTGGCCGCCGAGCGGTGGGCCAAATAAACTCCGGAAGCCATATTTTTGGCGGCATACCCAGAAATTATGTTCAATTTAGGATAATTCAAATAGATGATCACTCCAATCGCAACGATCAGGAGCAACAAAACGCGTTTAAGTAGTTTCATGGTTATAGGATGTATTTGTAACTTTCTGCATCTAAATATAAACATTTAAGACATGTCCAACATTGGATTGATAATAGAAGAAAGAAGTCGGGATATTGGTGATTTTTTAGTGGGACGATTGATTCCTTTCCGTAAAAAAAGAATGATCGGCCCCTTTATTTTTATAGATCATATGGGACCCACCCAATTGGGGCCAGAGAAATATATGGATGTAGACCAGCATCCGCATATGGGGCTATCCACACTTACCTTTATGCTGGAAGGCGAATTAATTCATGAAGACAGTCTTGGGACCCACCAAAGAATAAAACCGGGGTCCGTTAACTGGATGACGGCAGGGAAGGGGGTCACCCATACGGAACGCACCCCTCAAGATATGCGCAATGGCAATAGCTTTACCGCTCACGGATACCAAATTTGGGTTGCTTTGCCAAAGGAACTTGAAGATATGGAACCGCAATTCCACCATATTGACGGTAAGGATATTCCTAAATGGTCGGATGGGTCTACCGAATTCAAATTGGTTGCAGGTGAAGGTTACGGTAAAAAATCCCCTGTACCTGTGCACTCCAATTTATTTATGGTTGAGATAAAAACATCCGAAACCTATACCCTTAATGTAAACGGTGATTTAAAGGGCGAAATCGGAATTTGTATTGTGGAAGGTAGTATTGAAGCATGTGGAGAAACGGTTGTAGAGGGGAATATTTTGGTTTCCAAGGTTGAAGACACCTGTAATATAAAACTAACTCCCAATACTCATTTAATGCTGTTCGGTGGTGAACCTTTTCCGGAGGAACGCTATATTTATTGGAATTTTGTTTCGTCCAGCAAAGAAAAACTGGATCAGGCCAAAAAAGCATGGGATAACAAAACATTTGTAATGATGGATAACGACACGTCCTATGTTCCTTTGCCTAAATAAACAGACCAACTTAAACCTTAACTTCTTAATAACCCAATGCCAATCATAACCAGAACGTTCCTCCAATTAACTTTACTTTTCCTATTCTCCCTAATTGTCTCCTGTAAAAAAGAGAAACCTAAGCAAGAAGAGGCACAGTTGTACAATAAGTACTGTGCTAGTTGTCACGTAGCACCACAAATCAATGAACTACCCAAAGAAGTTTGGGAGAAATCCGTACTACCGGCTATGGTGGCCCGTATGGATGTTGAAGGAATGTACCAAGACCCAAATGAGTTGAAAACTGGTTTTAGACCAAAAATTTCGCTGCAAGAATGGGCACAATTGGAAAATTATATATTGTCGAACGCCCCTTCTTATTTGGAGACTGTGGATGTTCCAAAAGCCGATACCTTAAGGCAATTTAAAATGAACCCTTTTGCTTTAGATGAACAAAATGGAGCAATGATCACTTTTTTAGGCTTTTCTGCAGATGATAGTAGACTGTTTTATGGGGATCTAACCGGAAAATTGGGCGCATTTGATTTTATCTCCGAAAACAACACCAAAATTCATCAAGGAACGACCCCGGTTACCTGGTACAGCAAAAAAGATTCAGTAGAAATTATAAGTGAAGTGGGGATTTTAGGGCCATCCGAAGAGGAAAAGGGAAAACTTACCCGCAAAATCGACCAGGATACCATTTCCTTGGACAACAGCTTTCATAGACCCGTACATACGCTATTGGAAGACTTAAATGGAGACGGAACCAAAGAAATAGTGGTCAGCGAATTTGGTAATGAAGCTGGTAGGTTATCGCTTTTAATCAAAAATGAATCTGGTCAATACGATAAAAAAATACTGCTCAACCTCCCAGGCGCCATTAGAACTGTGGCCAGGGACATGAACAACGATGGTAAAATGGATATAGTTGCCTTAATGACCCAGAGCAATGAGAGCATTACCATTTTTCATCAAACAGGAGACCTTGAGTTCGAGGCAAAAAAAGTGCTTGAATTTAGCCCTGTTTACGGAACCAGTTGGTTTGAACTGGTAGATTACAATGGAGATGGGTTGGAAGATATTGTTACCGTACAGGGTGACAATGCCGACATTTCCTATGTACACAAACCCTACCATGGTATGAGGATTTTTATAAACAATGGTAAAAACGCCTACGAAGAATCATTTTTCTATCCCATGTATGGCGCTACAAGAGTAGTATCCAGAGATTTCGACCAAGATGGAGATATTGATTTTGCTTTGGTAAGCACATTTCCAAACTATCAGGAGTTTCCCGAACGTACTTTTGTTTATTTAGAAAACTTGGATGCCAACAATTATACATTCAACACCAACATTTTAAAGGATCCTACTTTGGCTCGCTGGTTTTTAATGGATGCGGCCGATATAGATAATGATGGGGATGAAGATTTGGTACTAAGCTCATTAACCTTAGGTTTTACACCCGTACCAGAAGTACTTTCTAACCGATGGAAGAACAGTAATGTGGATATTTTAGTTCTCGAAAACCTGTTACATTGATAAAATGGAGTGCCATATTATTTCTAATATTCCTTGGTTGTTCTCCCAAAGAGAAAACTATTGAGCCACCACCAAAATATAAGTGGTACGGACACGAGGTAACGGCATCTGCCTATAACTCCGTTTTTTGGCAAACGGACAGCATAAGTCCTTCCGTTGCAGCCTGGGGAGACACTTTAAAACCTGGCATGAAAACGATTGCAGTGTCCAGAGACCTAATAAAAATGGGACTTACCCATAACACCATGGTTAAAATAGATACGTTTCCCGATACATTTTATGTTAAGGATAAAATGCACTATCGCTGGCGTAACCGTATTGACATATACATGGGAAAAGACGTTAAAAAAGCAAGGGAATGGGGCAGAAAAAAATTGATGATCTGCTACGCTGTTCCCACCGACTCTATATTAAATATAACGAATGAAGAAAACTAGCTTAATTGTTTTGGCCTTGGCCTTGGGAGCATGTTCCTCTCAAAAGGAAATCGTGGACATCCCTATTATTTTTGATGAACAACGCGTTGAATTGACCAAGGAATACCTTTTAAAAAGATACGAATTGGACCAGGAGACCCCTGAAATAATCCCCAAAATGGTAGTGTTGCATTGGACAGCAATTCCATCATTAAAAAAATCGTTCGAAGCCTTTAATAGGTCCACGCTTCCAAATTGGCGCCCCGATTTAGTGAATGTGAGCGGGTTGAACGTATCCTCGCATTTTTTAGTGGATCAAGATGGTACTATTTATAGACTGATGCCCGAAACCACCATGGCAAGACATACGATCGGACTTAACCATTGTGCTATTGGAATTGAGAATGTCGGTGGCACCGAAGGAATGCCTCTGACAAAACAACAACTTAAATCCAATATATTTTTAGTGGACTATTTGGCATCAAAATATGATATAGAATATGTGATAGGCCATCAAGAATATACGCAGTTTGAAGGTCACCCATTATGGCTCGAAGTTGATGATGGGTACCGTACCGAAAAAACCGATCCGGGAATGGACTTTGTGGAAAAAGTGAAGAAAGCCAATAAAAACTTTAATTTTAAACCAGTTCCAAAAAAATAATCATGCTCAAACAATTACTCTCCTTGGTAATTATCTGTCTGGCATTCCAGGTGCAAGCACAAGATGAACTGACCTCCAAGCTTTATGAAACCTATGAAGATTATAAGGAATCCAGCATAGGCAAACGTAGAATCAAACATGCGGATATTCAACCTTTGATTGCCCAGTTAAAGTCCAATCCAAAATTTGAGGTACAAAAAGTTGGGGAGTCCATCCAAGGAAGGGATTTGCATTTGATTAGCATAGGTTCTGGAGATAGCAATATTTTTTTATGGTCTCAAATGCACGGTGATGAGCCAACGGCGACCCAGGCCATTTTTGATATCCTTAATTTTTTTAACGCCCCTGAGTTTAAGGAGGAGAAGGATGAGATTTTATCAAAGCTCAAACTTCACTTCTTGCCAATGCTCAACCCGGACGGGGCCGAAGTTTTCACAAGACGAAACGCCCTTGGTATAGACATCAACCGGGATGCCCTGAGATTACAATCACCAGAAGGAAGAACTTTGAAGCGACTTCGTGATAGTCTTGATGCCGATTTTGGTTTTAACCTGCACGACCAGAGCAAATATTACAATGCAGAACGTACAGAGAAACCAGCAACCATTTCGTATTTGGCCACTGCCTTTAATTATGAAAAAGACATCAATGAGGTACGGGCCAATGCCATGAAGGTGATCGTTTATATGGACAAAATCATTCAAAATTACGCGCCGGGGCAGGTGGGACGTTACAGTGACGATTTTGAACCTAGGGCATTTGGTGACAATATTGCCAAATGGGGGACCAGCTTAATATTGATTGAATCCGGAGGTTATCCCGGTGATCCAGAAAAACAAGAGATCCGAAAACTGAACTATGTCTCTATTCTATCTGCCCTGTATACCATGGCAAATGAATCCTATAAAGACATACCTGTCGAAGATTACGAAAAAATTCCCCGAAATGATCGTATGTTGTTCGACCTTAAAATCGAAAATGCGACCTATGAATTGCTAGGGGATTCATATATCCTGGATTTGGGCATTTTTAACCAAGAGGTCGACCTCGAGGGACACAATCAATTTTATTACAAAAGCATAGTGGCAGACCAAGGCGATCTCTCCACTTATTACGCTTACCAAACTTTTGATGCCAGTGGATATACCATTGTTCAGCCCAAAGTGGCCAAAGTTGATAGAATTGATAACCCATTGAATTTATTAAAAGATGGTGTAGCTTATGTAAAAACAGAAAAGCCCGAAAAAAGTGCTTTTGTACATTTTCCTTTGATACTTGTTGATGAAAAATTCGAACTAAAAAAATTCAGATTACAGCCAGGTATAAACCCAACCTTCTTTTTAAAGAAAGATGGAAAACTAACACATGCCGTGGTCAATGGCTTTTTAATAGACCTTGCCAAACCTTTAGACCAACAAAACTCGGGCAACGGCCTAATCAATAGCAAATAAACCTTAATCCACAAGAAAATGAAAAATATACTTTGGGGACTGTTGTTAGTAGCAGCACAGTTTATTTCCGCACAGGAAACGATCACTTTGTTTAATGGTGAAAATTTAGATGGCTGGATAAATCATGGAGAAGAAAAATGGTTTGTGGAAAATGGTGAACTAATTTGTGAAAGTGGACCAAAAGGCGAGTATGGTTATTTGTCGACCGAAAAATTTTACAAGGATTTTGAACTGACCTTGGAGTTTAAACAAGAGGCAGATGGAAATAGCGGAGTTTTTATCCGTTCCACTTTTGAAGGAACCAAAGTAAGTGGCTGGCAAGTAGAAGTTGCCCCTCCCGGAAAGGATACGGGTGGAATATACGAGTCTTATGGCCGTGGCTGGTTAATAAAGCCGGAGCCCGAAAAAGACAAAGTCCTAAAGATGGGGGAGTGGAACACTATGAAAATCCGAGTAAAGGGCCCTGAAGTCACTTCTTGGCTCAATGGGGTGGAAATGGTGCATCTCGAAGATGAAATTATTGGTAAAGGCAAGGGTGCCATAGCACTTCAAATACACGATGGCGGAGGTATTCGGGTTAAGTGGCGAAACATACAACTTGTTTCTTTGGATTAAGAGCAAAATAAAAGCCCGAATTAAAAATTCGGGCTTTATTTTCAATAACTGCTTCCTTTTAATTTTTCAAAGGAGTTACTTCAAAACTTTTATATTCAATTGGGCCGTGGTCACCTTGAATCATAAATGGACCCGGTTCTCCTTCTTTACTGTCCAACGCTCCTCCTGTAATTCCAGGAATAGTGGCATCAGAAATAACGGTTTTACCATTTAGGGTAACCGTCACCCTTCTTCCGATCAAAGTGATATCGTAAGTCTGCCATTCACCTGCGGGTTTGGATGCATTTTCATTAGGCTCCAAAAAACCATAAACACCACCTAAATAAATATCAGAAGGTTCATAACCTTCACTATCCACGATTTGAACTTCGTAACGTCCGCGTAGGTAGATACCGCTATTACTTCCTGATGGATAACGGAATTCAACATGTAATTTAAAATCTTGGAATTTCTCATCGGTAATAAGGTTGGAACCAGATTCTGGACTGGTCAAGATTCCATCTTTTACCACCCACTGGTTTTTGTCACCATCAACATGCCAACCGGTAAGGTCTTTACCGTTGAAAACATCGATAGTTTTTCCCCATTTTGGATTTTCTGTGTAAGCCAGTTCAGGTGCTTTGGTTCCTGTCCAATTAATAATGGAACCATCGGTATAGATAATTGTCCCCTTTAATTCCTCTCCTTTTAATTCCCCGTGGAAAATCATATCACTTCCCTTAGGCTCCCATTGATTGGGTATGCTAAATGTAAATTTGTTCTCTCCGAAAGTTTCTACCTCGGCAATGGGTCTGGCACTACCGAATGCGAAAACAAAACGTCCAAGCAGCGTTGCTGTTCCCGAATGTCTTATTTCCAACCAAGAAGGGGAGGTCCTCCCCATAAAATCCATTTCCAAATCCCATCTTCCTTCCAAAGGACTGATTTTTTGGGCATAGAGATTACTGGTTAACCCCAATAATAAGGCGCAAATTAAAGTGTAAATCGTTTTTCTTTGGGTAATCATACGTATGTTTAGTTTTATTCCTGAACAAGATACGTATAATCCAAAAATTAACTAATTAAGATGTGGCCGATGCTTACTCGCAACCTCCCGTAAATCCGTTGGCGCTGAACTTTGTCTGTACAGCTCCCTCCAAACCATTGTGGGTCAATTGGATTACTAAGTTGCTTTCACCGCTACCATCCCGTTTAGGAGTACAATATTCAAACAAATAGTAACTGCCAGCCTGTTCCTCCACACGTTGAGAAATATCGTTAAACGTGTTTTCCAGTTCTTCTGAATTGCTGGCAAAGACACTCGCGGTCTTTCCGATCTCAGTCAACACTTCTGTATCTATTTCAGCACCAAGTCCAATAGTAAAGAAGGAGATATTCCTATCGGCTTCTTCAACGGCACGCAGTGCATCCGATTCCCTGTAGCGGGATGCTTGGTCGGTACCATCTGTAAATAAAACTACGGATGCTGCGTTAATCACCTCGGCATTCTCAGCAAGTAAATCTTCCGCAATATTGGTTGATTTTATCACTGCACCGTACAAATCTGTTGATGGGTCGTTGCTAATATCCGTAGTGATGCCATCTACTGAGGAAGTTAACTCGGTAGCCGAAGAGGTCAATGGATTCAAAAGATGTAATTCGTCCTCACCATCGAACCAATAAATCGCCATTTTAAATGATTCCGAGCTTGGAGAAGGCATAACATTGTTGATAAAACTGATTGTAGCAGCTTTCAGTTGGTCCAAACTGCCTTGTAATACACTATTGCTCAAATCCAAGACTAAGAGCGTATTGTTATTGAACACCTGAGAATTTGGTGAGATTCTAGCGAAGGATTCCGATGAGGATATGGAATTAAAACAGTCATCGTTCCTGCCTTGCTCATAAATGGAAAATTGATTGGCGGATAATCCTGAAATTGGGTTGCCCAATAAATCGGATACCCTAAAAAGAACGGATACCTTCCCTGGCAAGGTTGTAAACTCATCTTGAATGGATAAGTGCAATTCGTTCTCGCCAAATCCCAAACAATCATCTGGTTCTTCGCCCAGTCCAAGTTCTCTGTCGTTTATGTCGAAACTTACATCGTCTTCTGCGTTGCCACAGGAAAATATAAGAAAGCTCAATGATATTAGGAATGCAAATTGAAGTATGTTTTTCATTTTCATATAAAGTTAAGGTCCTGCAAGCACAACGTATAAATTCACTTAAAAGTATGCCCATTGTACAGAAATGAATTAAAGAAAAGTTAAAAGAAATTTGTACTTGTTAAAATGGTTTGGTTCCAATCAATTTTTAATATTTTCACCCTGTACAAAACCTACCAACCTATCTAACCAAAACCATAATAAACAATAACACTAATAGGTTGATACTATGACTATACTTTTGTTCGGAGCTACCAAGGATATTATAGGCACCCCGACTTTATCCGTTCCCACAGCGAGCTTAAGCGGCAAAAAAATCCCAAATACCGTTGGGGAACTCAAGAGGTTTCTTGAAAACACTTACCCAGAACTCAAATCCATATCCAAAGTGACGGTTGCAGTAAACCAAAATTATGCTTCGGATAATGATAAAATCAATTCTTATGATGAAATTGCGCTGATTCCGCCACCCAACAGGTAATTTTAAGCTATTACAGTGAAGTCAACATGGAGCACATCAGCGAATAACAACCCCAAACTATATGGATTGGTATTGTCCGGTGGTGCAAGCTCTCGAATGGGAAAGGACAAAGGCTTAGTGGAGTATCATGGTATTCCACAACGCGAATATGTATATGCCCTTTTGAACCAATTGTGCGACGAGGTTTTTCTAAGTGTTCGGGAACAACAGCTACATGGGGTGCCCAATGACTTCAATACCATTGTTGACCAGGATAAACACTCAGGTCCATTCAATGGTATCTTAAGTGCGTTTAGTGCGCACAGGAATGTGGGTTGGTTGGTTTTAGCCTGTGACCTTCCTTTAATGGATAGGGAGACCTTACTACAATTGATACATGCAAGAGATTCCGGTAAATCGGCAACTGCCTTTAAAAATCTTGAAACCGGTGAGCCTGAACCATTGGCTTGCATTTGGGAAAAGAAAGGTCTGGAAAAAGCTTTGGTGTTTTTACAACAATCCGATTACGCCAGTCCAAAAAAGTTTTTAATGCAAACCGACATCAAACTTGTGCATGCGAATAGAACGGATGCATTGCTGAACGCCAATTCACCATCTGATTATGCGTATGTAAAAAAGAAGTTGCTGGAGCAGGAGGGAGGCTAGCTCCTCGGGGCGGTTCTTTTATGACCGTCCAAATCCAAAGTTTCCAAATCTTGAAAAGTTCCACAAGAAATCTGTCTTTTTACAAGTGATTTGGATTTCTTTCTTTTGGTGCGCGATTCTATTTCTTTGTTCAGGTAATTCATTGTGAACTATTTTTCCTAAAACGAAAGTAGCACTATTTTATTTTGACAATCAGAAGATTAACCTTTTTTAACGCTGATCTGCGATTCGATATGTTCCAATATGGACATCCAATGCATACGAAGAATCAAAGCTGCTGTGGGCACATTATCCTCTTTGATCGCCTCAACAACAGAACGGGTCTGCACGCTCAGTTTTTTAAAAAAACCAAAGTCACGGATAAGATCATACTCGTAAAAATGAAGCCGTAATTTCAAATCCTTTAAGATTTGCAACAATACTTTATTGGTACAATGCTGCACCAACTCATTATGAAAATTAAATCGGGCCCTGAGTCCTTCAGTAATGGTTGTAGTAGCCTCCATTTCCGAATGTAATTTGCCCAACCCTTCCATTTCTTCCAGGTTGAATTCCGATTGCTCCAAAGCCATCACCTCCAATTGCGCCACAATTTCTATAAGATTTTTGACTTCTGTTTTGGATAGCTTTGCTACCATAAAACCACGGTTGGGAATTGCTTGTAATACTTGTGCATGCTCCAGCTGGCTCAAGGCTTCACGGATGGGAGTTACACTTATACCGGTAGCTCTGGATAAAGCGGCTAAATTAATGGTCTTTCCCACTTGTAGTTCTCCATTCTGGATTTGGAACAACAAATGTTCCTTGATCTTATCCCTAAGTACCAATGTCTTTCCCATAGTTCAAAAATAAAAATCGTATACGATTTAACGGAATTCTATTACGCTTATTATTATATATTTAGGCTTTCAAAAATTAAGATATCATGAAAAACCTATGGTTGGTGCTATTCGTTTCTTTGTTTGTTATTGGCTGTAAGCAGTCCGAAAAAACCCCTGCGGAACCTATTAGTCTTTATGAAACAGAATTATTTAAAGATGTTCAAATGTCCGGTGTTTTTGAGGACTCCAAAACATTTGTAGACCTAGTGCCGACAAAAGATATAGCAATACTTGAAAAAGAATATCTTAACACTAAAGATAATCAAGGTTTTAGACTGGATAGTTTTGTGCTTAAAAACTTCAAAAACAGGTCTTTGGAAGGGCTTCAATTTAAATTGGACACCACCAGAAACATGTATGAGCATATTTCCAATATGTGGAACATTTTAAAACGCAGCCCCGATAGTGTAATCGCAAATTCTTCGAGGATTGCACTTCCCTACAAATATGTTGTGCCCGGCGGAAGGTTTCAGGAAATCTATTATTGGGACAGTTATTTTACGCTTGAGGGTCTTTTGGTCGATAACGAGGAGGAAGTTGCTCAGGGTATGGTGCAAAATTTTGCTTTTTTAATTGATTCACTTGGGTTTATACCAAATGGTACCAGGGACTACTATAAAACACGCTCCCAACCGCCTTATTTCGCTTTAATGGTAGATGCCATTGCCAGAGATAACAACGATTTATTGGTGGAATATCTCCCGCAGATGACTAAGGAGTACAATTATTGGATGGAAGGAGCTCTCCCTGGAGATAGTCTGAATCCCGTAAAACGAGTGGTAAACCTAAAAAGCGGTGAAACATTGAATAGGTATTGGGATTCAGGTCAAACTCCTCGCCCGGAATCGTACAGGGAAGATTTTTTGCTAGCCGAAGGTCTAGAATCCGATTCCTTGAAACAACGACTTTATAAAAATTTACGTTCCGCTGCAGCATCAGGCTGGGATTTTAGCAGTAGATGGTTTGGGGAAGAAGGTGGGCTGGCTTCTACGGAAACCATTTCCATATTGCCCGTGGACCTAAATTGCCTATTGTATTTTATGGAAAAATCCATCGCACGGGCGTCCGCAATAAAAGGGGATACTACTTCCCAAGAACACTATCTGGATTTGGCTGAAAAGCGAAAATCGATGATTCAAGCGTATTTCTGGAACGAAACCGAAGGATATTATTTTGATTATAACATCGAGGATGAAACCTTCACTCCAAAACTAACATTGGCAGGGGTAACACCTTTGTTTTTTGAAATAGCCACACCGGACCAAGCGGAACAAGTAAAAAATGTGATCATGAACGCTTTTTTAAAAGAAGGGGGATTGGTAACCACCTTGGAACACAGCGGGCAACAATGGGACGCACCAAACGGATGGGCGCCTTTGCAATGGTTGGCCGTGAACGGCTTATTAAACTACGGCTATGTTGACGAGGCTAAGGAAATTATGAATCGTTGGTTGACACTTAACGAAAAAGTCTATCAGAACACAGGTAAAATGATGGAGAAATACAATGTGGAAGACCTTTCCCTGCTATCGGGAGGGGGGGAGTACCCTACACAGGATGGTTTTGGTTGGACCAATGGCGTTGCTCTGGGGTTCAAACAAATCCTAGAAGATTTAGAGAAGCCCAATTAGCAGGATTTTATCTGCGCTCGTAAACAAAACTGGCCACTCCGGGCAATTCTTCCCCTTCATTTTTAACTACGGTGTTGTTTTTCAGCTCCAAGGTGCCAAGTAATGTACTTCCCTGAAAAACAACTTGTAGACCATCACTGGCCCAAGCTCCGGTAGCTTGCGACATGCCGGAACACTGCACCACATATTGGTTATTAGTTATTGTGGTGATATTAAAAACAGTCTGTTCAAACTGGTAAGTGGTATCGTCCCGTAAAACAATGGTTCCCGTGATACAATCTTCCTCATCCATAAGGTTGGTGGAAGTGGTGCCATCCCCATCCAAATCGACCGCAGTACTAACATTAACGGCAATCAAATCCCATGTTCCAACAAGTTCTGCACTGGAAAATCCATTACCGTTTTCCTCGTTGTCTTCACTACAGGAAATTATGGCAACCATTAAAAATAGATACTTAAAATTCTTCATAGCATAATGTTAAGTGGTGATGAAAATACTACAATTTGTCTAAAGACCGCTTCCAACACCCTTGCAGTTCATCGATTTGTATGATGGGATTACACTACAAGACCCTTAAAATCGTTAGTTCAACATCAATACATAACCAAATAAAATGAAGAAACTTACGCTAAGAATCTTATCCATTGCCGTTTTGGCCATTGCTTTAATTGGATTTCAATCCTGTAGTGAAGATGCAATGCCAGGAGAGGGTGAAGCCCTTACATCGGCAGAACTTGAAACCATATTGTCAACAGACAATATTGCTGGAGCAGCCGATACTGCATTGGCAGAACTATTTGCCGGGAATTCAGCAAAATCCTATTCGGCCAGAGAAGGGGACTGTTATACCGCAGAATATACCGAAACCGGATTTGTGGCCACGTTTAATAACTGTGTCCTTAATGGAACGGATAATGTAAATGGTACCGTAACGGTTACCTACACCACAGGGGAAGAGGCATCTTCTTTTACCGCCACCTATCAGGATTTTTATGTAGGCAGCATTAAACTAAACGGTACAAGAAGTTTTGAAATTACCGCTAACAGTGAAGCAACTTCTATTTTGTTCTCCGTGATCAGTGATATGTCCGTAGAAATGGAAGATGGCGCCGTTATCTCTGAAAACGGGACCAAAACTTTTGGAATCACCTTTGGTGATAGTTTGGAAACCACGGTGTTCAGCCTTGCTGGTAATTGGACGGTGGAGGCCAATGAAAACACCTATATCGTAGAAACATTGGAAGATTTACAAGGCAATGCCTCTTGTGAATATTTGACTTCCGGTGCAATGACAGTTTCCAAAAACGGACTTGCTGTAACGGTTGATTTTGGAAATGGTGAATGTGATGACATCGCCACTATAATTTATCCAAACGGGGCAACCGAAGAAATTACTTTGTAATCCCCTTTGATCATATAATGAAAAAGCACCGGTAATCCTGGTGCTTTTTTGTTTTGATCGTATTCGGGCTTAGATTATTATATTTAGAGAAATAATCGGATTATGGTGAAGCAATTGGTAGCAGCCCAAAATGAGTTTTTTGATACGCAAAAAACTAAGGATGTTGCATTTAGAAAACAGTATCTCAAAAAATTGCAACAAGAGATCCTTGATCAGGAAGACGCTATTTGTGATGCGCTATACGCCGATTTTAAAAAGCCAACTTTCGAAAGTTTGGCCACTGAGACCCAGTTGGTGTTGGCCGAGCTAAAACTTGCAATTAAAAATGTAGGGGAGTGGAGTACCCCAAAAAGAGTAGGGGCCTCGTTGTCCAATTTTCCTTCCAAGGATTGGATTCAACCTGAGCCCTACGGCAAAGTTTTGATTATTTCCCCTTGGAATTACCCATTTATGCTGGCCATTGCACCCTTGATCGGCGCTATAGCAGCTGGCAATACAGCTATTGTAAAGCCATCCGAGTTTAGTGAGCATACCTCCAAGATAATTTCCCGAATCATCCGCAAGGTGTTTCCTCCAGAATATGTAACCGTAGTGGAAGGTGGAGTAGAGGTTTCCAGCGAATTACTGGCAGAAAAATGGGAATATATCTTTTTTACCGGCAGTACACGGGTAGGCAAGATTGTTTATAAAAGTGCTGCAGAACATCTGACCCCGGTCACCTTGGAACTAAGTGGAAAAAATCCATGTATTGTGGACAGTACGGCAGCCATAAAATTGGCGGCCAAACGAATAGCGTGGGGGAAATTTATAAATGCCGGACAGACCTGTATTGCTCCAGATTATATTTTGGTGCATGAAAGTGTAAAAAAAGCACTGGCAGACCATATAAAAGACCAAATAACTCAATTTTACGGGCAACAACCGGAAAGTTCTCAGGATTTCGCCAGAATTGCAACGAGCAAACATTATGAAGAACTTAAAGTTATGCTTAAAGACCAAAATTTGCTTTTGGGAGGTGATTGTAACGATGAAAATCAATTTATTGCTCCAACCTTAGTGGATGAGCCTAAAATGGACAGTTCTCTTATGGAAGGGGAAATTTTCGGTCCCATATTACCGATAATCTCGTTTACCAAGGAAAGTGAATTACATGGCTACATTTCCAAATATCCCAATCCATTGGCGTTTTATGTGTTTTCCAGTGATAAAAAATTTCAAAAACGATTGATGGACCGATATTCTTTTGGTGGCGGAACAATAAACGATACGGTGGTCCACATTAGCAACAAGAATTTACCGTTTGGTGGTGTGGGACAATCTGGTATTGGCGGATATCACGGTAAATATACATTTGATTTGTTTTCGCATCATAAATCCATTTCTAAAAGAGGCACCTGGTTAGATGTACCATTGCGTTATGCACCGTATAAATTACCGATAGATTGGATAAAGCGTATAAAACATTTATTCTAGTCAGAATTCACTATAGAGAGGGGTTCTGAAAAATCCTATTTTACATAACATAAATTATAGTACAAATGTACTTTTCAATCTATTTGGAATTAGCAGGCCCTAGAAATTTTGGGCTCAATCCAATTCCAAAACCCCACCAACGCCGGCCATTGTATTTCCATGATTTACCAATAGTACTTGTAGCGTGATCATGACCTATGGGGATAAATGAGAAAGCTATATCATTAAAAGAAAGATTAAAAGATAAACCGGTTGAAAGAAATAGCTCATTTTGCTCTCCCGTAGCGTCCGAGGGGAAACCATTTCTTTGAGAATCGCTGAATTCTTCAACAGTTGGAGATATTATTACTCCGATTGAAGCTCTCATCAATAATTTTTTCCCACTTTGATAATAAATCTCCCTACGTCCTCTAATTAAATCAAAATTTACTGCCAGATTCTTAAGACCTGAAGTAGTTATACGTTTTAAGTCGTCATTACCAGGCCTTATCTTATATGGAATTGTCAATAGTGAAGCAGATTTTAAAAAATTTTTAAATGAAAATCCTATTTTCTCTTTTAAAACAAAATTTCTATCTCGCCTTAGCTCTAGTATGACTTCGTATAAGTCATTTTCTTCCAAATCCTCATAAGTGTTTTTGTAATTCTTGGGATAATCATCGTTTATTTGAGACTTCTTAGGTATATAACCATAAAGTTTTAACTTATTGCCATCATGTTTGACTGACTTGATTTCGCTTAAAAAAGTTTTCTCTTCTTCATAGACAGTATAGAAGTAATCGTCCCACTCGATTGTAAGTGTTCTATCGTTTTTCTTATCTACCTTTATAATTTGATCTTTGAGAAATACTTTATCTTGCCCGAAAATCGTTTGGGTAACTATCGCAAATAAACAAATTACTAGTTTTTTCATGAATGGTCGTTTTTATTAAAAAAAAGAATGGTTGAATCTTAAAGTCAATAATACCAACTAAAAGGCATCTCAAGGGGGAAAGTAACTAGTAGGAAGTCAATAACTTGGAGACCAACAAGATAGCTAATGTCCTCGAAAACTCATTACACGAAATCCTTAAAAATTTTGCGGCTTTTATTGCTGATTTCTAGGGTTTTACCTCAATTTAACCCATAAAAAAACCACCCAATTTGGGTGGTTCAACTGAACTATGTATAGTCAATGGTTAGCGCATTTTGCAGTACATATAACCTACCTATTAGTAGTCGCCTTCGCGATACTCATAAGGCACTTCTCCGTTACTTTTTCTGCATGACGCCATTGTAACCAATGAGGATACCACAACCATTAATAATACCAATACCTTTACTTTTCTTTTCATAGTTTAATTTTTTGGTTCTACTTATTTAACAATCACAAGTTCCTGTAAATCAGTAGATAATTTTTAATAGCAATACACTAAATCTTAATTTGGCTGAAAACTACTAGAGCTCAATTTTTCTTTGCCACTATCGCAACACACAGGGCCCATCTTCCGGACTCAATTGCTCTACGATCAGTTGTTGTCCATTATTCCCAAAAGTGCCGTTTAAGATGTTATGATCATCAAATGGGGCGCCCACATTACCTACGGGAAATGGCAATTGACCTTGAGCAAAATTGGCAAAGTCACTCGCAATACGGAACGTGGCAAAAAACTCGTTGCCAGTTTGGCGGTAAATACCGTAGCCACGTCTTACAATTGGATTGGCCGCTCCTTGCACATGGGTATCCTGCTGCCTAAATATGGACCCCAGTACCGGAAATTCCGTAGGAACGGACCTGTGGACGAGTTCTATCGCATTTTCCTCACTACTTGCCGCTTGTACATTGATCACAGGGCATCCATAATTTGCTGTGGCCCTGGGCGGCGCTTGCTCGTTAAGTCCATGGCCAATACAAATGGCTATCATTTCGTCGGTAGCAAAGGCTGCCACCAGACCAAATTGAGGCATGATCACGGTACTGGTTTCATTTAATCCTGCCGGAAAAGGCATGGTAGGCCCTGCGGGCATTTGAATGGTAATCTGATCGTTCACATAGGTGTAACTGCCCGAAAACGAAAAGTCTTGGTGCATATCGGTCGTAAAAAGTACATCCAATGTTCCATCTTGGTGAAAATTGAAATACCACTCCAAATTGGAGCCACGCCTGGCAGCAACATAAAGCGCCTCAAAAGTTTGATTGGGCTGAAACGGGAAAAGGTTGTCCACCGTTTCAAGAATATCTTCCTCCGACAGAGGCATGTCCGGCAAGGGGTCGTTTGTTTCGGAACAGGCCACAACAAACAATAACAATACTAAAAATAGATTTTTCAAAATGTTGGGTTTTATGGGTTAACAACTGCAATTTCCGATATGATCGGTTTACATTTTTAGCCGCTAAACCCTAAAACCAAGATTGGCTGAATACTACTAGGCCCAGCCTTTTTTGAGTGCATACCGCACCAATTCCGCACTGTTTTTAAGCTCCAGTTTCAACAATATATTTTGTCTGTGCGACTCTACCGTGTGTTTGCTCAAATGAAGGCGCTCGGCAATCTCTCGCGTGGTGAGGCCTTCGACGATCAATAAAATCACTTCTTTTTCGCGCGGAGTTACCATTCCCTGTTTATTTTTTTCCCGAAGACTTTGGATGACCATTTGCGTGGTCTCTGGTGGAAAATAACTCCCAACTTTGTGTACTTGTTCAATGGCACCGAGCAATATTTGCTGGTCCGAATCTTTTTTGAGGTAGCCATCGGCCCCTGCCGATACAATATTTTGCACAAAAGCACCAGAATGATGCATGGTCAACACCAGTACTTTGGTGATCGACTTTTTCTTTTTCAATTCCTTGAGCACCTGAAAACCATCCACTTCGGGCATTTCTATATCCAGCAGCAAAACATCTGGTTCGGCATTCATCATCAAATCCAAGGCTTCCTGACCATTGGCGGCCTGCCCAATGATCTCCAATTGTTCAAAATCGCCCAACATGGCTGCTATACCTTGCCTAAAGAGCATATGGTCATCTGCAATAAGTACTGAAATCATGTTATACTGGAATTTGAATGTTAAGAATGGTTCCCCGATCGGGCGCACTGTCGATGGAAAAGATTCCCTTTAACAATTGAACCCGCTGCTTTATATTTTTGAGGCCTATCCCCTCTGTTGTGGAATACATAATGCCCTTGCCATCGTCCTCGATCATTAAGACCAGGTGCTCCTTATGCTTGTTCAGTTGAATGAACAAATTCTTGGCACTTGCATGTTTCAACACATTCTGCAAGGCTTCTTGCACAATTCGATACAATTGGATTTCCTTGAGGGGCTCCAAACGTTCCTCCCCCTGATTGCTTAAAAACTGTGCGTTGATCTCGCCCTCGTTCAAATTCTCGAGCAAAGTGTTTATAGCGGCCACCAAACCAAACCTGACCAACTCCCCGGGCATAAGGTTGTGCGAAATCTGCCTTACTTGGTTCGTGGTTTGCTCCAAGGTGGACAAAGCACTTTCCATCTCGGGTGAAGGTTCATTCATTTTCTGTTTGGCCATTTCAAATTTGGATTTGGTCAATGCCAACGACCCCCCGATGCTATCGTGCAGGTCTTGGGCAATGCGCTTACGCTCTTCTGTCTGGGTTTCGGATATGGCCAAGATTAATTCGTGCTGCTTTTTGTTCTGTAAGCGTTGTCGGAACAGCACAAAGCCCAGAATCCCGATCAATGCGATAGCACCCAAGCCAAAATACAATTGTCTCATTCGGCGATTTTGCTTCGCAATCACAATCTCTCCTTCCTGCTTTTGTTTGGAAAGTTTCAGCAGTTCATTTTCCTTTTGTTGGGTCTCATATTTAACTTCGAGCTCACTGATGGCCTTGAGGCGCTCCTCTCCTACTATACTTTCATTCAAATCATGATATTTGATGTAGTACTCCAATGCTTTTCTGGGTTTGTCGATTGTATCATAAAACTCGGAAAGGTTGAAGTAGGCATCCCTTAGTTTATCCCTATTCCCTAGTTTTTGGGTCATGGCCACACCAAGGTCAAAATATTCCAGAGCTTTGGCGTTATTTCCGGTTTTATGTTCCAGCCAACCTACATTTTGGTAACCCAGTGCCATGGATTGAATATCGTTTTGGGAGATGGCCAAATCAAGCCCTTTTTGATAATAATAAAGAGCTCGATCATAATTCTGTTGCATCTCTTTTAACCTGCCCAAGTTATTGTAGTTCTTTGCGGCGGAAATACTATCGCCCGTCTCCAAATAAATGGCCAAATCCTTTAAAAACCATTCTTCGGATTTATCAAAATCACCTTGTTCCGCATAAATAATGGCCATATTCCCTATTGCTCTTGAGCGTTCAAAAGCATTGTTGATCGCTGCTGCTTGGTCCAATGCCTTACTGGTGTATTCCTGAGCCTTTTCCCAATCTCCCGTGCCCATATAAACCACACTGATGTTGTTATAAATACCGGGCAAACAGTCCAACTCTTGATTAGCTTCACATATCTCCATTGCTTTAAAATGTGATTGCAGCGCCTTTTCGTAGGATGATGTATAATAATGGCAGGTCGCAATCGTAGAATGTAAATAAATCAATTCATCTGGTTTGGACAACTTCTCAAACTCAAGTGCTTTTGCTCCATCTTCCAGGGCCAATGCATATTGATGATGAAATAATTCGTTTCTGGATTTCACCAAAAGGAACAAGAAGTCCTTGCGTTCCAAGTTTTTGGTGTTGATCAAGGGCTCAATACTATCCAAAAGGGCCTGCATTTCAGCCTTCACTCCTATTTGTTGAAGTTTCCATGCTTTTTCCAATGTCTGCAATAGATCATCGGCCTTTTCCTCATCATCCTGAGTGATGAAGGAATCCAACAGAGAAGATAATTCTGTTCTGGTGCTATCACTTTGCGATAATTGGGAACTGGATAATTGGGCCAGTAATAAAAAACCAAGTATCGTTAAGACGTTCCTCTTTAACCGAGAAGTGAATTTCATAGAGGTTGGTTTAAATAAAAGCTTGTTCGTAAAATAGACATGCTTGTCTATTCAATTACACTAAACGTTTGCATGCCCTTTAAATTATGGGAAAGTTATACGTTATCTGCCCTTTGGACCCATTATCTGATGAAAATACAGCAGAAATCCAAAAAACATAAGGTTCAACATACAAAACTCCCAAAATTGAAAAACTTTACAAATATCTGGATTGGACGGCTATACTTGAAGACCATTTATTGCCAATTCTAAAATTGGCTGTAAACTACTAGGGTGATCTAAAGGAAGAATTTTCTAGCCAACGACCAAATTGGACCAAAAAAAACCGTCTCATCCAAAAAGGACGAGACGGCTTTTAAAAAATCTTAAAAGGAATTTATAGTATTTCCACTACTTCTAGGTCGAATACCAAATCTTGTCCGGCCAAAGGGTGGTTGGCATCCAAGATGATATCGTTTTCCTCAACTTTAGCAACTCTAAACTGCTGCTGTTGACCTTCCGCATTGGAACCCACTAGTCCCATTCCTACTTCGGGCTTAATATCTTCGGGTAATTGAGATTTGGATATTTTTTGAAAAAGTGACTCGTTTACTTCTCCGTAAGCTTCTTTTTTATCGATGGTAATGGTTTTTTTCTCATTTACCTCCATATCGATAAGTCCTTTTTCAAAACCCGGTATAAGTTGACCTTGACCCAAGGCTACTTCCATAGGCTCTCTTTGCAGCGAACTGTCAAAAATTTGTCCATTGGTAAGTTTACCTGTGTAATGAACCTTTACCGTATCATTCTCTTTTACTTTACTCATAATTTTGGTTTACAATTTTAAAATCAAAACGTTGCAAATATACAGGGTATAAAACAGTTAAACGAAGGAGTTTCTGTTCGTTTTGCTAAAACTCCCTTAAAATTGCCTTTATCTGTCACTAATTATGATTTCTGAACCGATTTTGTTGTCAGACTTCCCTTTCAGTCCAAATAAAGGTCTTAAAAATCCTATTCTTCGGATCAGGAACTCATACAACACATAACACAATGCAAAAGTGAATACAGTTATCGCTATAAACTGTAAAGCTGGATGAATCTTTATGGGTAAAATCAACAATCCGCCCAAATACATTACAAACATATGGATGATGTACACCGGATAGGCCGCTTGGCTCAAATAGCGCAGTAATCCACTAGGTCGGTTTAGATATCGATATCCCAGACCGAATACTCCAAAAATCCAACAAGTGGATTCCAAGGCCATTAAATACCCTGGTGCTTCCAATTGAAATTCCAAATAACGGACGGCATACAATAATAAGCCCATTGCCAAATAGCCCCAGCGCCATTTTTTTACCGTGTTCCAAAAACTTTCACCACTGTAGACGAACAAGTAACCAAAAAAGAAAGCCAATGCACCCAAGAAGAAGCCGTGCCAAGTTTCGGCATACAAGGAATAAATCTGTGGTTTTACCAAAATGGCTTCCAGCATAAAAAAGAGTGAAACCAACAAAGGTCCGCCCGGATTGGACATCAACTTATTTAAAAGTTGTTGGAACCTACCTCCCTCCTTCTGTTTTAAGAAATAGAAAATGGGCAAAAACAACAGCACGTAGACAAAAATATTCCCCAAAAACCAGAGATGTCCCATATGGGGATAATACCCCAAAGGCAGCTTGTAGAATTTTTGAAAAATGAACATATGCAACGGAGCAATGGCCACTATACCAAAGAGCAATGGCAACAGTATTCTTCTGGCCCGCTCCCCTACCAATTGCTTCCAATTGCGTTTGCGCATGGCAAAATAGAGTCCCATTCCCGATACAAAGAACAAGATTGGAATACGCCAAACATTGAGCATGGACATGGGAGTCCATAATCCTTCCAGGGTCTCATTACTTCTTATAAAGCCTACAAACATGGCCCAAGGTTGAAAGATAATGGCAATATGGTAAATCAGTAGCAAGGCAATGGTGATTACCCGCAACCAATCAATATCGTGTCTACGTTCTGTTTTCATGACTTGTTTCGTTTTTTGATGAATTATTGTAGCATTACGGCAATGGTAGGACGTGTTTCCTCAATTTCTTCCAAGTCCAATTGAAGACCAATGGGCCCCAATTGCTGTTGCATCATTTCGTAGATGGGTTTTACATCGGCAAACGGACCAATAACGGTTTCGCGTGCAGTTGCCCCATAGTTGTTCTTTACCTGTTTGTCGGCCCCTGCATCCATCAACATTTTAACTCCTTCAACCTTACAGAAGAAAGCAGCCACATGCAGTGCCGTGGAACCATCATTATTTTTAATGGATAGGTCGGCACCGGCATCGATCAAGGCTTGTGCAATGTCCTGCTTATCAAAAGTGATTGCGGTAATCAAAGGTGTTGATCCGCTCAACGGGTCTTTCTCGTTGATGTTGGTTCCAGCTTTTATATGTTGCTCCACAGCCTCCAAGTTTCCGGATACCACCGCGGCAGAAAGAGCAATGTCCGGTGCCTTAACTTCAGATTTGGCCGAAACCGTCTTATCGGCGGTTGACTTTTCGTCTTTACAAGCGGATAGGCTTACCAACATAATACATAGGGCGCAGGTTAGAATTCTCATTGAATTGCTTTTAAAATTTTTCATGACTTTTCGTTTTACGTGTTGAACAATAAATTTTATGGTACAAAGATTCTCCAAAGCCTGATGCAGCACCAATCAGCTATGCCGCGTTGTATATAAGTTCTGCACTGACCATGAAAATTATGGCGCATCGATATTAATTATGCGGCAAAACCTGCATTTTTGCCATGGAAAGGAATCGCTTATATTTGTTCAACCTATGCAGTTATTAATCTGCAAACCACGATGCTAGACAAACCAAAAGGGCAGAAATTTACCGATGAAGCCAAAGAGATAATCCTAGAACACCTGAGCGATGAGCATTTTGGTGTTTCGGAATTGGCCAATACCATGCACATGAGCCGTTCGAGCCTATTGCGCAAATGCAAAAAGCAGACAGGATTATCGGCAAGTCAGTTTATTCGACAAATCCGATTGGAAGAGGCCATGGAATTACTTCAAGAATCCGACCTTACCGTTTCGGAGGTTTCTTACCGAGTGGGTTTTGGCAGCACTTCTTATTTTATCAAATGTTTTCGGGAGCATTACGGTCACCCGCCGGGTGAAGTTGGTAAAAATGATTTGGAAACAACACAGGAAGAACCTACAGCATCATTTCTGAATAAATACATATGGGCCCTGTTGGCCTTTACTATTTTGATACTAGGTGGCATTGCCTATGTATTGATTCCCTCTTCCCCTCCTGCTGCAAACACCACACAAAAATCAGGCGTAGAAAAATCCATTGCGGTGCTGCCCTTTAAAAATGAGAGCAGTGATTCCACCAACCTTTATTTCGTCAATGGTTTGATGGAAGCGTCTTTGGGCAACCTTCAAAAAATTGAAGATTTACGCGTGATCAGTCGAACATCGGTGGAAAAATACCGCAACTCCAATCAGAACATCGGGGAAATTGCTTCGGAATTGGATGTAAACTATATTGTGGAAGGTAGTGGGCAAAAAGTGGGCGATCAAGTAATGCTCAATATCCAATTGATCGATGCGGCAACCGACACCCGAATCTGGGGCGAGCAATATACTCACCAAGTGGTTGATATTTTCGCCGTGCAAAATGAAGTGGCCAAGAAAATTGCGGACGCCATCGAAGCCAAGGTAACTCCTTCTGAGTTGGAACAGATTGATAAGAAACCTACGGACAATCTTGCTGCCTACGATTATTACCTTAAAGCCCAAGAGCCCTTTAACCGAGAAACAGAGGAAGGTCTTTTGGAAGCCATCCCTTTGTTTGAAAAAGCCATTGAGGAAGACCCTGAATTTGCCTTGGTATATGCCGATTTGGCAATAGCGTACTACTACTTGGATTTGTATAAAAAGGAGAAACAGTATACCGAAACCATTAATGTGTACGCCGACAAGGCCTTGCTACACGACTCCAAACTCACCGAGAGTTTAATTGCAAAAGCCTTGTATTATATGCATATTGGTGATTACAGGTTGGCTGTCCCCCATTTGGAAAAAGCATTGGAATACAACCCCAATTCTTCGGGCGTGGTAAATATGTTATCATCCATTTATTCCAATGCACTCCCCGATACCGGCAAATATTTGGAATATGCCCTTAAGGGCATTCAATTGGACGTGGCGGACAATGATACGGCCAAGAGCTATATTTACCTGCATTTGAGCAATGCTCTGATTCAATCCGGGTTTACGGATGAAGCCTTGGAATACATTAACAAATCGATTGAGCTATTTCCCCAAAATCCCTATGCAACCTACCTTAAAGCCTATATCCGTTATGCCAAAAACAAGGACATCAAGCAGACGTTGAGCGCCTTAAAACAGGAACTTAGGAAAGATTCCACACGGTTGGACATATTACAGGAGGTGGCCAAATTACATTACTTTCAGAAAGAATTTGATAGTGCATACCATTACTACAAACCTTTTAATGAAATAAAAAAAATAAAAGGATTGAACATTTACCCCCAAGAGGACATAAAACTGGGGTATACTTATGAAAAAATGGGTTTTCAAGAAGAGGCTGATAGGCTCATTGCTTCTTACGCCCAATATTGCGAAAATGACCAATCCATTTATCAGCCAGCTAGTATGGCGGTGCTATATGCCTACGAAGGTAAGTATGCTGAAGCTATTGAAGAATATGAAAAGTTTGCATCAAAAAATCATTTTCAGTATTGGATGATCTTATTTATGACCATGGACCCTGCATTGGACTCCCTAAAGTCCTACCTGGGCTATAATGAAGTGATTCAAAAAATAGAAAATAGGTTTTGGGAAAACCATAACCGTTTAGAAGAAACTTTAAAAGAAAAGGGATTGCTTTGAGCCCAATGGAAAAATAAAAAGGCCCACTAGTTCAAGTGGGCCTTTTTATTTTATGGACTATCCGAATATTACTTCTTTTTGGTGTTGTCCACAAATCCGATAGGTAATAATAATGTTTCTTTGGCAGCTATGTTCAAACCTTCTCCTGAGGCACTCTCAAGTTCGGTAAGTTCAACACCGGGGGTACCTTTTGGTAAATAGTATTGTTCACCTACACTTGCGGCACCATAACCAAGATCGGCCATAGATCCAGCCGTAATTCTACTTAATGGGTTTTCGCCCAAGTTTAGGAATCCGGTCATCAACTCGTTATACAAAGTTGATTCCTGCCAATGCCCATAAGCGGTTCCAGGGCCATAAAGGCTTTCGATCGGCAATTCTCCGGTACCACCTTCGGCATTCCAGAAAACATTGGCCTTATGGCCTGCAAAATATGGACTGGTGGCCGTTCCTTGAAGCAATGTTCTGCCCGGAACATTCCACAACGTACCAATTCCCAGTACATGGCCCATTTCATGGACAATTACCTCTTCAAATAGATCTAATCCCTCCAAAAAGTCCAAATCTTCAACATCAAAATACATCACACCTGAAATGGTAAGATAGTCGCTTGTTCGAACAAACCGTGGTCCTGCTTGTCCCAAAATACCACCAGGGCCATCTATTTGTGCCAGTGCGACTTCGATAATAATGTCATCCAAAGTACCATCAACAGCTGGAGGAGCTCCAGCAAATGCAGAGGGTATTGTTGCTGTAATGGATGGTACATCTTTTATAATAATACGTTCCCAACGTGCAGCTGCTGCATCGAATACTTCGGCTTGCCTTTCGGTCGGGGGCAAAATGTATTTCAGGGTGATATTAAAGCGACCGTTATCGTTTCCAGCTGCCCCAGTTGCACGTGCTTCAGTAATCTGGGTGTCTGTCAAATCATCAATAATAATGGGAGTGCCATCAGTTTGTGCTAAAGTTAAGGCAGGCGTTACTGAGGTTTGGAATACTTCTGGTTCTTCAACCGAAGCTGTATCGTCGGAGCATGAATTAAGGCCAAAGGCACCAATTATGGCAGCCAGACCTAAAAATTGTGAACGGAAATTAATGAGGTTTTTCATAAACGTGTTCTCAGTTAAGGGTTAGTATTAATACAATTTCATTTCGTGTTTATGAAATTAGCAATTAACCTTTTAAACTGAGAAGTGATACACGGATGACCTCAAATTCTGTGTAAACGGAATTGATTTACGTAAGAACGGTAAAGAAGAAATTTAAAATATGCTATTTTTCGTTGAGTTCCACTAGTTTATCATCGTCCCATTCTCCACCTGCGACAACGTCTCCATTGGAATCGTAGAATTTACCGGCACCACTTCGTTTATCATTTTCCCACTCTCCGGTATACTTTTCACCATTGGGCCAATAATAGGTTCCAAAACCGTTGCGCTTGTCATTTTCATAGCTACCGACGTAATATTCTCCATCTGCCCAATAAAATGTACCTTCTCCATGTCGTTGATTGTTCCTCCACTCTCCTTCGTACCTGCTTCCGGTGTCTAGTAGTGCCACTCCAAATCCATGTGCCTTACCCTCTTTTACCTGTCCAATGTAATGTAACTGATTTCCTTTTTTGCTCGTAAAGGTCAAGTATTCTCCAAAGGATTTTTGTTGTAACTGTTTTTTCAATCTTGCCAATTGAACTTTGGCTTTCTCCAAGGAAAAATTGATGGAGTCATATTTTCTAACAGCAACTTCTTCGGACCAATCAGATGGTGGCAAGTTGTCCTGTTCGGTTTTTACACTATCCTTAATGGGTTGGGTTTTTATTTGGTTGCCCTTCAACTTTTCGGCCAGTGCAATTCTCAGTGGAACAATCATTTGATTCTCCTTATCTGCATTCATCGAGGCATGATAGGACTCAATTGCACTATCATATTCACCTTGCAACAGCAATGAATCGATTTCTGCCAATTTTTCGTAGGCTACTACCTTATTCGAGTTGATTTTGTTCTCTTCTTTTATTTGTGCCAGTTCCTTACTCAATTGATTGGATTTTGAAATAAAGAACAGCATTCCGGCGGCCAAAAGAAATAAGAAGATAAATGGAGCGTATTTTTTAAAAGTCATGCGTTACTAGCTGGGTTCATAATTAAATACGAATCAATCTGTTAAATGGATGTCCGGGAGTTTATTTTTAACCCTCCTAAAATCTGGAGAAAAGTATACATGGAAACGTAATGTCCAATTCTGTTGATAATATCCACCATTGTACCTTTCCTGTCCTTGGGAATACATTACACCCGCCGCAAAGGTCAATCTTGGGGTTGCAATATATCCTATGGTTGTGGTTAACCGAAGATCTTCCATAGGGCTGGCCACCACCTCTTTTCCACTTTGCATAATAAGTTCCGCCTCTGGAGAAACATAAAAGGTCTTTGGCTGCAACTTGGTATCGTTCAATGGTATTTTGGCCCGGAACATATAACGCCATCGATTCCTGAAAATATATTCACTGTCCTCCGCAAAACCTTGGGTCCATCGATGTTCTATTCGGATACGATGATAGAGCATGGCCGAATAAAATGGCATTGCAAATTGGTATTGGTGCCAAATACGCCATTCGGGAACCATATTCCTATCTTCTGATTCTTCATCCGTATTAAAATTGATACGAACCACACCACCCAAACTCACATTGGTTTTTTTGGAAATAATATATCCAATGGCATGTCGATTATAAATTTGACCGATCTGCCCCATAAAAGGGGTGTTTTTGGTCTCCTCGAATCTAAAATGGGTCTGAGCGTCCCAAAAAAAGCGCTTACCTATCCTAATGTTTCCATAAGTGTTGAACCACACTTTGGTCTTGGGGTCTTTATATTGCGATGTTTCCGGTAATACTTCCGGTTCAGATTCCTGGGCCTTAAGAGTGCCAAATAAACCAAAGGTCAATAAAACTACTACCAAAAGACTACTACTGTTATTCCTCATGCTCATGCCTATTGGTTTTTAGTATTTGAATGCTGATTCAGCAGTTTTAAAACTTCAATAGGCCGTTTTTCGCGACGTAGCTTTCGTTCCAGTTTCTTGGTATCCTTATATCTCAGTTCCAATAGTTTTTGGTGGGTATCAACAATCTGTTCGTTCAACTGGCCCACATTGCCACAGGTCAATTCTTCGGTAGCTACATTTAGGAAATAAGGAATCAGAACATTCTCATAAGCACCGACTATTCGTTTTTTTACTTCCTCGGCCATTACATTGGCCATAAATGGATTCCAAACAGCATCGGTATATTCTTTTTTTATGTGTTCCTTTTGCGCTGGAATTCCTTTGATGGTTTGTGCCAAAGAATCCAATTGGGAAAGGCACAATTTTGCCTCGTTGCCATACGCCAGTTTTTCTTGGGGGTTTTTAATGTCCGCATACATTGTCAAGGAACTATCCGCCAATTTTTGAAGTTGCTCCAACGCTGCTACATATCCATTCGGAAGATGGGAAATGGAATCAACATGTTGTTCCAAATTGTCGTTAATGGCTATAAGTTCCTCCTCGATACCATTTAAGATTTGCAACTGTTCCTCGTTGGTAAGCCTCGAAGAAAGAGACCCTTTGATATATTCCAAACTCATTTTGGCATATGTGCCCATAGCTGCTACTGACAGTAGATCGTTCCCGTCATATCCGAACTCTTCGGAACTCGGTAGGCTAAAGGTTCTTATGTCTCCTGCTTCATTTGATTTTACTTTGATGTCTTTGGGTGGCTTTCCGTTTGGCCATAATCGCTGCATTACGGTTGAAATATCTTGGAACTGTAGAACGTCATCATTTTGATAACCGACCAATTTACCTAAGGGCCCCAGAAAATCCTTGTTTATTTTCTCCGCAACATTATAAAAGAAATAAGCTTCTTGGTCTGTACGTTTAACTATGTTAAGGTGACTATTTTTTAGTATGGAATTGCCTATTTCAGCAGCAACTTTATAATCGGCCACTATTTGTTCCAAAGTTTGGATTTGGGTTGAATCCAATGGGTAAAAGGGCACTTTTACTTGAGTATCATTGGCAAAACCCTTAGAGTCCAAATGAGTGAGAACGCTGTTTATTTTTTGATAATAACCGAGGTTTTGTGCCAACAAGCCAGCAATATGACTCTTGTGCACATTGTCTTCCATTACCGCAGTTAAAAGCGATAAAAAGCGATCATCCAATTGTATGGTTTTGTATTGGGGGGCATTCTTGTCGAAAATTGAAATTTCTTTGGAAACCCTATCAGACTTTACTTGTACGGTCCGTAACAGACCATCATCAAAAAACCAGTTTTCGATATCCTCCACCGTTTCTGTACCATAATACGACCATTCATCATGGGCTAGGCCATCTCTAAGAAATCTTCCGACAAGGACACTGCTGTCATTCTCAATTTGAAAATTTTGTTGGGGCACGCCGCTATCAAAAGTGAAGTGGCTCTTGAATAGAATTTTCTCAATTTCCGAGTCCTTTATCTGATTGATGGTATAAGTCCATTCGCCATCCGGTTTTCCGTTTACAAGATTGCCTTCGCCAGTTTCTTGAACGCCACTGACCATTACGCGATATTCGTTATCCACTACCCTACTTTGGCTACTTGTCTGGAACTCTCCAAACTGAAACTCCCAAGGTCCGTTTGCAATTCCTTTGTCAAAATATCCAGCAAAACGGAAGGTTGCATCCTCATTTTGCATTAAAGTTTCCAGATTGGATTTTTGAAGTAGAAAATCACCGTCGTAGACCGTATCCAAATCAATAATGGTGTATTGGTAATTGGCCTTTCCTTTATAAGGTCCAACCTTTAAAGGGCCTTCATACGATTTTCTCTGCTGACCGAATGAAAGAGATATGGCAAATAAAAACAATAATGGAAATAGCCATTTGGTAAAGGGCTGTATCATGTGGAGATATTATTTAGCTGATGGTCCATAATACCTACGTTGCAAAAAAGGTATTCGGACTATTGTTCCAGCGGCTTTTACGGAATTCCCTTAATTTACCCCAAAAAATTCAAGCCCTTTTAACAAGCAGGCATTTTTTATTAAAATCCCTTAGATGACTTTTAATGGTTTGTTATAACCTTCCTCTATTGACATCCAAATCGCTATCTCAATTTTTCATACCTTGTTTGCTTAAGTCATCAATAAACTAACTAAATGAAAAGAAATCACTTCCTAATGGCCTTGGCCATGTTTTTAAGTGTATTCTCCCTTTTTGCCCAAAGCAAGGAGAAAGAATCCGACACTACCAAAAAAGCGACCAAAGAACTTCCTTTGGAACCAGAAAGAACCGTTTCCTTTACAGCAAAAGAGGGTACTTGGCTGTCCTTAGACGTGCATCCCAATGGTGAAACCATCATTTTTGATATGATGGGCGACCTCTACACCATTCCAATTCAAGGTGGTAAAGCATCCAAAATCACGGAGGGAATGGCCTACGATGTCCACCCAAGGTACAGTCCGGATGGGAAATCCATTGTTTTTATTTCTGATAAAAGTAGTTCTGATAATATCTGGACAATGGAATTGGAGTCCAAAGAAACCAAACAGATTACCAAGGACAACAATCAAAACTTCTTCTCTGCCGATTGGAGTCCTGATGGCGAATACATTGTAGGAGCAAGAGGCCGCAGGAATATAAAATTGCACATGTACCATAAAAATGGTGGCGGCGGAGCACAGCTCATCGATAAACCGGAAAATCTTAAGACGATAGACCCAGAGTTTTCTCCCGATGGCAAGCTAATTTATTTTTCCAGCAGAATGAGGTCTTGGAATTACAATGCCCAGCTACCACAGTATCAGTTGGGTACCTATGATACCGAGGATGGGGGTGTCACCACAATTACATCCCGTTACGGTTCTGCTTTTACACCCACCCTTTCACCCGATGGTAAATGGTTGGTTTATGGCAGCCGTTTTGAAACAGAAACGGGCTTGGTTTTACGCAATCTTGAAAATGGTGATGAGCGTTGGTTGGCTTATCCCGTGCAGCGAGATGAACAGGAATCCATAGCTCCATTGGGTGTATTGCCAGCAATGGCCTTTACTCCAGATAGTAAAAATGTAGTGGCCAGTTATGGTGGTAAAATATTCAGCATCAATTTAGCGACCAATACCGCTTCGGAAATTCCTTTTGAAGTGGATGTGAACCTAGAACTTGGTCCTCAGCTTAAGTTTAAATACCCCATTAAAGACACACCTGAGGCTTTGGTGACACAGATCCGTGATGGTGTACCATCTCCGGATGGCTCTAAATTGGCTTTCACTGCTTTGAATAGGTTGTACGTAATGGATTTACCTGACGGAAGCCCAAAGCGTTTAACAAATAACGATTTTACAGAAGCCCAACCTGCTTGGTCGCCAGATGGTGAGCAAATTGTTTTTTCCACGTGGGAAACGGACAGCGGCCATTTGTACAAAGTAAACGCAAATGGACGTGGTAGAGTTGAAAAATTAACGGAAGAAGCAGCCATTTACAGTAACCCGGCTTGGTCTTACACCGGCAACCGAATTGTATTTACCAAAGGTTCTGCCCAAGTCTATAGAGATGCCATTGGGCCTAGGGCCAGTGGTGCTCAGGAAGATTTGGCTTGGATATCCGCAGACGGAGGCAAAATCAATATTATCGACAAAGCCGAAGGACGCACCAACCCTCATTTTACCAAAGTGGACAATCGTATTTACTTAAGTAAAGGAAAGGATTTGCTATCCATTCGCTGGGACGGAACCGATCAAAAAGAACACCTAAAGTTAAGTGGCATCACCACCTTTGGGTCTTCATCTTTTGGTTTCCACGACAAAAATGGAGGGCATAGTATTTTACCGGGTTCTGAACAATATCAGGCACCTGAGGATAAATCATCATCACCCTCAGAAATTAAAATATCACCGGATGGTACAACGGCATTGGCAAAAATCAACAATGACATTTACACCGTAACTATCCCAAAGTATGGGAAAACACCTAAAATATCAGTGGCAGATGCGGAAAAAGCGGCTTTTCCGGCAATGAAGCTGACTGTTTTGGGCGGAGAGTTTCCTGCATGGGCCGGAAACAGCAAAGATGTACACTGGTCCCTTGGAGCGAGTCATTTTATTTATAACATCCCTGCCGCAAAAGCTTATGCCGATAGCGTGGCCACCGCCAAGAAGGAAATGGAAAAGCTAAAGTCGGAGGAAAAAGATGATGACAAGGAAGAGGACAAGGATGATGAGGAGAAAGATAAAGAAGAGGATAAAGGTTATACGGCCAAAGAACTAAAGGTAAAGGTCTATTATACCAAGGATATTCCGGAAGGAACCATACTGCTCAAAGGTGCAAGGGTCATAACCATGAAAAATGATGAAGTTATTGAAAATGGTGACATCCTGATCGAGAACAACCGTATTAAGGCTGTGGGAACATCGGGTTCTTTGGAAATTCCAAAAGGGACGGTAGAAATTGATGCCACTGGCAAGACCATTACTCCTGGTTTTGTAGATACTCACGCCCATATGTGGCCCAATTGGGGAATCCATAAAAACCAGATTTGGATCTATTCGGCCAATTTGGCCTATGGGGTTACTACTACCCGTGACCCGCAAACGGCCACTACCGATGTTTTGACCTATTCCGATATGGTGGATGCCGGCATGATGCATGGCCCCCGTGTATACAGCACTGGACCCGGTGTAGGTTACTGGTCTTATAAAATCAAATCGTTGGAACACGCCAAAGAAGTGCTAAAACAGTATAGTGAGTACTACGATACCAAAAGCATAAAAATGTATTTGGTTGGAAACCGTCAAATGAGACAATGGATCATCATGGCGGCCAAAGAACTGGAATTGATGCCTACCACGGAAGGTGGATTGGATTTTAAACTGAACATGACCCAATTATTGGATGGATATCCCGGTCATGAGCACTCCTTTCCCATTTATCCTATTTACAAAGATGTGGTACAATCGGTTGCCGAATCCCAAATGGCGGTCACCCCTACCCTTTTGGTGTCCTATGGGGGGCCATGGGCAGAGAACTACTACTATGCCACGGAACAACCTTATCACGATAAAAAGCTACAATACTTCACACCTTACGAAGAGTTGGCGCAGAAATCACGAAGAAGAGGCGCTTGGTTTATGCCCGAAGAGCATATCTTCCCCAAGCACGCGGAGTTTATGAAAGATTTGGTTGAGGCCGATGGTCTTGGTGGCGTTGGAAGCCATGGGCAGCTTCAAGGATTAGGTTACCATTGGGAACTTTGGTCTGTGGCAAGTGGTGGCATGGATAACATGGACGCGCTTAAGGTGGCTACCATTCTAGGTGCTGAATCCCTTGGATTGGATGGTGACCTAGGTAGTATAGAGGAAGGCAAATTGGCCGATATTCTGATTTTGGATAAAAACCCATTGGAAGATATCCGCAACACCAATACACTCACCCATATTATTAAAAATGGAAAGGTATATGATGCCGATACGCTTGATGAAGTGGCTCCTGTTGAGAAGAAAGCAGAATCCTTTCACTGGCAAACTAAAAAACCAGAAGGAGTTCCCGGCATGAAACAATAAGATAAAACTTCTGTAAAAAGTAAAAGGCGCACCGTTGGGTGCGCCTTTTTTAATTTAAAATCTTTGACAAGGCATCCAGATCCTCCTGATAAATTTCATTTAAGTATTCCTTGTAAACATCATTGTATTTGTAACCAATGGTCTCTTGCGCTTTTGACAGATTATATTTTGCCTGGATGGTATCCCCCAACTTTAAATACACTTGCGCCAAACCAAAATAAGCTTCGCAAGTGGTGTCATATTGGGCAAGACCATTTTCATGAGAGGATATTGCCTCTTCGTATTCACCTAACTGGTAATAACATAAGCCTTGGTACACAAAAGTTTGTACATCCGCCCAATCGGCACCCTGATTGCTAATACTACGCTTAAAATAGGGTATGGCCAGCATATTTCCCCATACCATAATAAGCCTCTCCGCGCAAAAAATCGATATCCTCACCCCATGGTGCATCCACCACATCAGGAGTCATGGCATCTAGGCGATCAAAATCCGCCAAAGCAGCTTTATAATTACGTAGAAAACGAAGTTTCATGTATCCGCGGTACCCAAGATGCTCCAAAGGATTGAGTTCAACGGCATGATTCAAATAATAAAACCCCGTGGCATAATCCCCATTTTTGTTAAACGGTACAGAGCGCTCAAAGAAGGCTTCGGAATACTTGGGATGCTGCCAATTAAGAATCTCGAACATGGCCTGCGACAAACCATTCCCTTGTACTCCCGCCGCAATATTGAAACGTTTTTCCTTAGGCTGAAAAACCAATTCATAGGCTACCAATCCAATGTAAACTGTAAATAGGGACGCGAGGATGATTTTTATGATTTTAAGAAACATCTTCATAGGCTAAAAAATATCTGTGATGTTACCATTTTCCACTTTAAAGACAATCTGGATATAACTATCCAAGGGTTCCCCCTGAATTTTTCCGGGCACCCAACCCTCAAGTCCAGAGATCAAATCGGCAAAGTGTTTTGATGTTTCTTGTGGTACTTCTATACGTTTTACATCAGGATCGGTCATAGTGGCTCTAAATAGCCCTGTTTCTCCATGGCAATTCACCACAAACCGAACGGTAAACAATCCATTGGGTGGCAATCCGTCTGCGTTTACCTTGGACCATAACTGTTTTTTTATGGCTTTTTTACCTCCCTGATAATAGGTTCCAGTCTGGTAATACTGTGAAGTCCTGTATTCGCCACAAACTTTAAACTCGGGAGAATCAATAGCACTATCATAGGAAATATCACCCACATAGTGAGTTAATTTTATATAGAGCCAAAGAGATAGCATGCCAGCAATAAGAAAGCTGACCAATAACCAAATATTGAGTTTGCTTTTCAAAAAACAGAAGTTGTTTTGTTAATGGTTAGGGGAAAGATACTAATAACGAATCGATTACAACTATTGGTTTTCGTTTAAGTATTTTTTCGGAATATCCTTTCCGTTGTCACTGCTCATGGACCAAACCATATTGGCAATCCACCAACGCCCATTGGAATACACCAACTGATAGCTATTTACACCCTTCCCTGTTTCATTTTCAGAGTCCACACCCTCAAAACTTTGAATTACCTGAGCTATACCGTTAAATTCTTCCACAATTTCACCCATGCCTTCTTCGTGATATCCCATGGAGTAATAATCATCGGTAAGTGTTTCCAAAAATTCATCGAGTCCCATGGTCTCTTGCATAAATACGCCGTCCTCTTGGCCTACCATGCTGAAATGTGCTGTGGGTAAAAACAGGGTTCTGAAATAGGCCGTATCGATAACTTGTCCTTTTTCAACTGAAATGACCCGCTGGGTCTCCTTTACCAGTTCAGTTACATTCTGAAAAATATCTTTGGTTTGTGCGATTGTCACGCTGCAAATCAACAAAGCTAAAAATAGGGTCCTCGATTTCATAACTAACTAATTTATGATAGGCCTTTTATAAGTTTCAAAGCTCTATCTATTTCTTCTTTGGAATTATAAATATGTACGGAATGGCGCAACATTTCACTGCCTACCGAGCGTGGCTGCAAGCGCTCCTTCTCCCACATATATTTTTGTAGTTCCGGTCCGGACATACCATCCACACCATAGGTGGTGATTCCCGCCGCCATATCCTCGTTGGTGGAGGAGTATAAAGTGACATGCCCCATTTCCTTGAGGCCATCGCGCAAATATTTGCCCAGTTCCTTCACTCGGCTTAACCACACATCATGACCAATTGTATTGAAAAAATCCACGGCCGCCTCATACCCTGCCATTAGGCCGGCATTGCCCGTTCCGTTTTGCATCAAGCGGAAACCATGGTCATCTTGATTGTCCCAATTGTAGCTCGCAATGGTCGTCCAAATATCGCCCACCACATCTTTATTGATATACAGCAACCCACTGCCCGAAGGTGCCAGTAACCATTTGTGCAGACTGGAATAATAGGCATCACACCCAATATCCTTCACATCTACGGGAATCTGCCCTACACATTGTGCGCCATCCAAAATGGTGAAAATGCCCCGTTTTTTCGCTTCGGTACAGATTTCTTTTACCGGCATTACCGTTCCAAAACCGGAAATGATATGCGGAATCGCAATGACCTTGGTTTTTGGAGTGACTTCTTTAAAAATAGCATCGATAATTTCTTGTGGGTCGTTCGCAGGTTCAGGCATAGTGGCCTGTTTGTACACACAGCCTTTGCGTTTGGCCAACAATTGCCAAGCACCAAAACCGCCGCCGTGCTCTTGGTTGGTATTCAGCAGCTCGTCCCCTTCTTTTAGATCGAGGCCCATCCCCACGTAGTTCATACCAAAGGTGGCATTTTGTGTCAGTGAGATTTCCTTAAAATCACAATTAATGATCTTGCCCAATTTGGTGCGCAGCTCTTCATACGGGAAATATCCGGTCAGCAATTCTGGTCCAGACCCGTTCTTATAGTCCACCGTTGCGGCCTCTACGTTCCAGTGCATCATATGGTCGAACATTTTATCCAGCACATAACCGGGAGTCGGCCCCATGGTTCCATTATTAAAATAGGTCTGACCCTCTTTCAATGGAAATTGTTTGCGCACCATGGCCCAATACGCTTCATCTTTTGGTGCCTTGGTTTGTAGTGAGGTAATGGACCAATCTTTCTTGGGATCAAATGAAATGAACGGTAACGACAGCATTGCCGCTGTACCTTGTTTTAAGAATTTTCTACGTGGCGCCATGAGATGGTTGGTTTATGGTTATTGGTTGTTTATCAATTTACAGGTGGTTTTTCAAAGAAAATGTAAATTCTTTGAAAATTTGTCATCACTTCTGTCCTTTTTACTTCATTACCTTCAAACAAACCCTTAAATTTAGGGAGCTAATTCAAAACAATGAAAAATAAATTATTACCTCTGCTCCTCCTTTTGGGAGTAGTCAGTGTCTCGGCCCAGGACAAAATAATTGGGTTCAGTGAAAAAGCTTCGGAAGCACAGACCCAACTCGAAGCTGCATACGAAAAACAACTTTCCTCCGAAAATTTGGACCAATGGATGAAACTCATGGTGGCAGAGCCACACTGGGTTGGTACCGAATATGGCGAAAAGAACGTAAAATGGATGGAAAAGCAATTTAAATCTTGGGGATACAAAACCAAGATCGATACGTACCACGTGCTTTTCCCTTACCCTAAGGTCCGCGTGCTGGAATTAACAGCTCCGACCAAGTACACCGCTTCTTTGGAAGCTATCCCAGTGGAGGGTGACCCGTACACCGCACAAGGTGACAAATTGTTGCCCAGCTACAATGCTTTCTCCACCGATGGTGATGTAGAGGCCGATTTGGTATTTGTAAACTATGGAATCCCAAGCGATTACGAACAGCTCGAAAAATTGGGCATCGATGTAAAAGGTAAGATCGTTATTGCCAAGTACCAAGGTTCTTGGAGAGGTATTAAACCAAAACTGGCCGCCGAAAAAGGTGCCATTGGTTGTATTATCTATTCCGATCCTATGGATGATGGGTATTACCAAGGCGATGTGTACCCAAAAGGTCCGTACAAGAACAAAACTGGTGTACAGCGTGGTTCCGTAATGGATATGCCGTTATATCCTGGTGATGTATTAACTCCTGGTTATGCCGCCACCAAAGACGCGAAGCGTTTGGATCGTGAAGAGGCTCCGACCATTACCAAAATTCCTGTTTTACCAATTTCCTACGAAGATGCACAACCTTTGTTGGCCGCTTTGGAAGGCCCTGTAGCTCCGGAAAATTGGAGAGGTGGATTGCCCATCACCTATCATATTGGTCCTGGACCTGCAAAAGTGCATTTAAAATTAGAGTTTGACTGGCAATTGAAACCTGCCCATAACTTGATCGCTACATGGGAAGGTGACGAATTCCCAGACGAATGGGTCATCCGTGGAAACCACCACGATGCTTGGGTACACGGTGCCAGTGACCCTGTAAGTGGTATGGTAGCCTTAATGGAAGAAGCCCGTGTAGTGGCCAAATTGGCCAAAGAAGGACACAAACCCAAACGTACCTTGGTGTACTGTGCTTGGGATGCCGAAGAGCCCGGACTGATCGGTTCCACCGAATGGGTAGAGGACCACATTCCAGAATTGAAAGAAAAGGCGGTGGCCTACATTAATACCGATGGAAACAGCCGTGGCTATTTAGGAGCAGGAGGTTCCCACTCCCTACAAGCTATGGTAAGCCAAGTGGCCAACGTAGTAACCGACCCACAAAAAGGAGTTTCGGTGGCAGAGCGTCGCAAAGCGGCCAATGTGATCCGTGGAGGGGACAACTCTTTTAAATTGTCCGCATTGGGTTCAGGTTCGGATTATACGCCATTTATACAGCACACCGGTATTGCCTCGTTGAACTTGGGCTACGGTGGTGAAGGTCGTGGCGGAGAATACCACACCATTTACGACACCTACTCCCACTACACCCGTTTTAAAGATCCTGGGTTTGACTATGGTGTAGCTTTGGCCAACACGGCCGGACGTATTTCTTTGCGTTTGGCAAATGCCGAGGTATTGCCGTTTGAATTGACACAATGGCACAGCACTATCGAAACCTATTTGGGCGAGGTGATGAAAACCTTGGAAAGCATGCGTGCCGAAGTTGAAAAACACAACAAACTGGTTAAAGCGGATACCTACGGATTGGTGATGGATCCCAAAAAACCGATAGCTCCCGCAAAAATGGAGGCCGAAGTTCCGTATTTGGACTTCTCGCCTATCCAAAATGTGGTTGCTGACCTAAAGAAAAGTATAGCCACCTTTTCCAAGGCAGATGTACTTGCTTTGTCCGCCTCCAAAAAGGCACAACTGAACCAAGAGTTGATGGGCATGGAGCAGGTATTGTTACAGGATAAGGGACTTCCCCGCAGGGATTGGTTTAAGCACCAGATCTATGCCCCTGGATTTTACACCGGGTATGGGGTAAAAACACTTCCAGGCGTGCGCGAGGCCATTGAACAGAAGGAATGGAAAGAAGCACAGGAACAAATTGGGGTATTGGCCACCACCCTAAAAGCTTTTGATGCGCAGGTACAAAAACTGAACAGCATAGTGCAGTAATTGGATTTCTCCTGAAAAATTAAAACCGCCCCTGCGAATATCGTTGGGGCGGTTTTTTATTTTTAATTGGGTTGAATTTGATTATAAAAGAATATAGAGTCGGGGTTAATAGTAATTTTGGCTGGGACGCTATAAATTTTAAAATCAATTTATTTCAGGCTCCAATGATGATTCCACATCATCTAATTTAAGGCTACCTAAACTTCCTATCATTGGTAAAAGAATTGGAGACAAAACTTTTGTTGTATACTTTATATGGGTGAAAATATTTCCGATTTCATTATTGGTTTCTTCAATAGACCTTTCAATTTTATCATTGTATTCTTTTAGAAGTGCAATGCCTATAAGTACCATTCCATATTTATATCTAGCATTCAATAATTTCGAATCAATATTACCATTTGATTTTTGCTCTGATAATAAATGAATATTATTCATGTTTATGAAAAAATCATACCCTCCTTGCCCATCCTCGAATACATGCAAAGCAGTTTCATTTTCAAATCCTTTAGAAATCCAATTTTTATCCTTCTTAAAAACTTCTATAACATTTGGCAGGTCAAGATGTGAGGTATTCTCACTATCGTTTCCCCTATTTTTTGTTGATGATTTTTTCCTACTGGTTTTAGTTGATGAATTATTCTTTTTTTCTATATCTGTAACCTTAATAAAAAACTTACTAACAAATGGTTCAATTTGACTTACATCCTCTACTTTACTTTCAAAGCATAAAATATCGCCAACTTTAGCATTCTCAGGAAGTAAAACATTTAAGTTTATAAAACCATTCCATGGGTTAATCTGTTTATTCTCGACCTCTGTTCCATTAACATAAAGTGAGAATTTACCAGGATCATTATCTCTATCAAAATAATCATTTTCAGCATCAGTTTTATATTGAACTCTGAATCTCACATTTCTAGGACAATCTTTTGGGGAACCTTCTGGATATTCTTTGATTAATGTGAAAAATGTTGGGAACCTTTTTCCTTTAAATTTTTCCTCGCTTTTACTACTTGCTATATTAAATGGATTTGGTAACCTTACTCCTTTGATAAATAGTTTTGATAGTGTTGGAGACTTCTTTAAAATATTCTCTATAACATCGGCAAGAGGTTTTGAATCTTCAAGTTTATCCTCTATATCCTCTCTTCGTCTTCTTTCTCTTAACTGATTTAAACCTTTATGTTCTCTCAATAAAATTTCAAGTTCTCTTTCAATTTGAGAACGCAATTCTCCTGATGCTAATCGATCTCGACTATTTAAAAACAAATCTTCCCTTGATCTTCCATCCAATTCAGAACAATCTACAACTACCAGTAAGGAATCTGCTATATAGCTATGACGCACTGCATTTCGAGTAAAAAATGATTTAGAAAGCGTACCATGTGTTTGTCCGTTAATAACAAAAATAATTCCTTCATCTCTTGTATAATTAGTTGACCTTCCTCTTTTAAATGCGAAAATAGAAGCACGCATTTTTTGACCTAAAGCAGTAATGGGACCTGATACAGGGAAACCACTTTCCAAATTCTCTTTTTTATCTTCATCAAGTCTAACTGACAGACCGGACAATGTAGTTTCCAAAGTATGTCCCTTGTATCCTTTCCTACGTTCATAAAGGCGAATAGGAAGTGCTATGCTAGGCATTAATAAAGCAAGTTTATAATTAAGATCAAATAATATATTTGTTTTCAATCCTGTCATTTGATATTCATACAATTTGATAAAAGTTCCAAATGACAAATCATTTTGGTAAGCATTAGGGTATATACCAGGCATCAACTTAAGTGACTCACTTTCAAATCGTAATATTTTATTATCAGGAGCCAAGAATTTATAAATCGAACTTCGAACACCTTGAGGCGGGTTTTCTCTTCTTACGACAGTGATTCCCCAACAATTGACTGAATCATCTAATTCTTCTTGAATTTTAATATCTGGATTTCTTTTAGAAATAATGAGCTGCAAATTTTCTCGGCCACAAAAACGTAAAACTGCCGTACCACCCATATTAAATTTACCTTGGACAAAAGGAGTTCTCAATTTGTTATTTTTATCTATTGACAAAATTGTATCAGGCAATCTATTGGGTGTTTGTCCTTCACCCTTATCAATAATTGAATAACAAGGATTAGACTTTGCGCCAGTTGAAACAAGTGCTATATTTTCAGCAAGTTTTGTTCTTTCATTTGGAGTTATATTTGATAATTTACCATTATCGACTTTATAAAATTTCTCTAAAGCATCAGCTATACTAGTTGGCGCCTCTGGACTATCTGTCTTAACACCTCTCTTAAGACATTCAGCCATTAATACCGCATCAACGGAATTTACTATTTTCTCAACTAAAGCATCTTCAGCCCTACTTTTTTGATTCCCAATTGTTGCAAAATTGTTTTCTTTACCTCCATATAATTGCCAAACATCAGAATTATCCCAATAACCTTCTTTTTTAAGAATATTAATTATCTCTTTCTCAGTATCAGCCTTAACTAGACTTATTGCTAATTCCTTGTTATTCATACATTTTCAAATGGTTACTGATTTTTCACTTCGTTAGTAAACCTTTAAAAATACCAACATTTAACACGTAACCGATTACAGAAAACCGTAACCATACAAAAAAAGCCCTAAAGGGCTTTCTCCAACATTCCAATAAATCCAACAATCCAACCGTCCTTAAAAAGAAAGTATCCCCTGCATCTGCTCCAACAACTCGGCTGCCATTTCAGGCTGTAACCCATAATCCTGTAGGCTGCCCACAGGGTTTTTAAAACTCAGTTGGGTGGTGGTGTCATCCAGTTGGTGCAACACCATTTTTAGTGGGATATCGTTTATGGCCAGCGGATCGTTCGCCATGATCTCTGCAATATATTTCGGGTGGAAAAAGAGCAATTGCCGCAACGGCGCTATGCGCACCCCGTGTTTGGCCACAATGGCCTGGGTGTCTATTTCGTGCAGGAGTAAAAAGCCGTGTTCCACAATGCGTTTTTTAAGCGCACCGTACAATTGCTCAAAGGGCACGGAAACGGTTTGAGATATCACATGTGCTTTCATGGGTAAAAATTAGGCCATGGCGGCGCGGGCAAAGCCCACTGTTTCGCGATAGGTTTTGGGCGAAACTTCCGCGTTGTTCTTAAAAAATCGGCTAAAGTAGTGTTCATCGTCATACCCAAGGTCGTAGGCAATTTCCTTTACCGTTTTGTCGGTAAGGAACAGCTCGCGCTTGGCCTCGATAATGATTCGTTCGCTGATCAGGTTGGTCATGGTTTTGTTAAAGTGGTTCTTGGTCATTTTGGCCAAGGCCTTGGGGCTAATGTTCAGCAAATCGGCATACTCCCCGGCAGAGTGCATGGTCTTGTAATGTGTCTCAATTAAGTTTTTAAGTTTTTGCAGAATAAAAGGCTCCTTTTGGTCGGTAGCGCCTTCCAGCACTTCGGGCTGTTGCTTGGTCTTGGCACGCGAGGCTGTGATCAAGAATATTTTTAGGTAAGAGACCAACAGCTCGTACTGCGCCAGTTCGGATTTCTGTACCTCGGTATACATCTGCTCGAGTACCAATTCAAAATTTTGGCACATTTCCTCGGTAACGCAGAGCGTAGGCGGACTGTAAATATTATTAAAGAGCACCCCATTACAGGCCACTTGTTCGTGGTGCTTGTGAATGCAGTAAAAATCGGGGTGGAAATTCAACACCACGCCCTCCAACGGTTCTTCCTCGGTAATGGTAAAAGGTTGATAGGGCGTTACGGCAATTAGGGTATTTGGCGTAAACGCGTACTCCGAAAAGTCCACATGGGCTGTACCCCTCCCCTTTTTTATCCAGATCAAGGAATAGTAATTTAAACGGTGCGTGTCGCAAAATTGGCAACCATCCTCAAATTCGGATAGTTTAAAGGCCAGGTTTCCCGTTTGTTCGTTGATGAGCGTGTTGGTGTTGTAGATGTCCATATTTGTTTAGTTAACAGTTGTTAGTTGTTAGTAGCCAGTTGTCTGTCACTTCGATGTTGTCATTTCGAGTGGTTTTTGGACCAAGGGCCAAAAATTATATTGAGAAATGAGTTTTTATGTGCCGGAAACCTTGTTCTCGATACTTTTTCATTCTGAAAAAACTCGAACTGACGGTTTCTATATTGTCTTGTCACTTCGAAGTGACAATGCCTTAACACTTATCAAAGTCTTCTCTCCGATGCTGCTATCGGCAGGTCGTTGATACTGGCAAAGCGCTTTTGCATAAGCCCATGCTCATTGAACTCCCAATTCTCGTTTCCATATGCGCGAATCCACGCTCCTTCGGCATTCTGGTATTCGTATTCAAACCGAACTGCAATCTTATTGTCGGTAAAGGCCCATAGTTCCTTTCTTAATTTGTAATTTTTTTCTTTCTTCCACTTTTCCGTCAAAAAGGAAACTACCTCTTCACGCCCATTTACAAACTGGGAACGGTTGCGCCATTCGGTGTCCACCGTGTAGGCTTTGCTTACCTTTTCCGGGTTTTGACTGTTCCAGGCATCTTCGGCCAATTGTACTTTTTCACGAGCGGTTTCCTCGGTAAAAGGTGGTACGGGATATTTTTTTTCTATGTCCATGATTGTGATTTTTTAAAACAAAAAAAGGGCAGAACCTATGGCGAGGCCCTACCCTTACTGCTAATTAAAACTACTTACTGTTTCTTACTTTGGGCCAATTGGCATGTGCTGCCTTTTTTAGCTCCGTCGTACGTTGCCCCCAATCTTCGTAGGTGTTGAAAGGCTCCCCGTTAAAGGGGCCGTTAAAGAATAGGTAAAGTTTACCATCGATCACCGTGTAGGTTTCCGGATTGATGGGAAACTTGACTTCTTTGGCACCAATACCCCAAGCACAATACCCATCGAACTGAGGTAAATAATTGTTGGGCGATTTTTTAAAGGCAGTCTGGTTCGCCTTGCTAGCGAAGTAATAGGTAGCACCACTGTGCTTTACCGCATAGCTCTTGCTGCCCTTTTGTGCTTCCCCTGAAAAATAGGAAACCACATCGTACCCACCAATGGCAAGACCATTATCGTCTACCGGTGGCGTTTGTGCCTGCGCACTAATAGCGGCAAACAAAACAATTCCAAAAAGAAATAAGTTTTTAATCGTTTTCATTTGAATAGGATTTAAGATTAATGATTGATTACACGGTAGCGACTTCCACCACTGGGAAATCGATATCGGTGTTTGCGGTATTGTTGAAGTAATTCGTGAATACGTTCAAGGCTACATGTGCCACGATCTCACCTACAGCGCCATCGGAATATCCGGCCGCTTTTACGGTTTCCACATCTTCTGCAGTCACGCGTCCGTTTTTATTGATCAATGATTTTGCAAACTGAAGTGCCGCAGCGATTTTTGGGTCTGCATTGATGGCTTCTCTTGCGGATTGCAAGGTGTTGGTATCGATACCCACCAATTTCTCACCAATAAAGGAGTGTGCAGATAGGCAGTAATTACAGGCGTTGGCTTCAGCAACGGTCAAGGCCAACAATTCGCCCAATTTACCTCCCAAGGATCCTTTGCCCAATAGTTCGCTAAGGTTCAGGTAACCTTCCAAAACTACGGAGGAGTTCCCCATGGTTTTCATCATGTTGGGTACCATGCCCAATTTAGCTTGGATACCGTCGAATAATTCTTTTGATCTTCCGGTGGCTTCCTTTGGATCTAATGCTTGTAAACGTGTCATAACTTTCTGTTTTTTAATTCATAAATGGTTTGTCATTATTGACATTACAAAGGTGCAGTGATGAGGTCTTGGATAAAATGGACATATGCCGCAAGTCCGTGGACATTTTTCCCTTTTTCCACTTAAATAATTGAAAAACAAGGCTCTATTTAAAAAATTGGTTTCTGTCAACCTGAACTCGTTTCAGGTTCTCATCACCGTTTTCCAATCAATAGGATGGGATTCTGAAATAAATTCAGAATGACGTATCTGCTTGTCTCCTGGACAATTTCCCCGCTCGTTGAATACTCAACTGATTGTCCATATATTAGAGACCATCATAAAAAAGCGTTCGTCAACCTGAACTCGTTTCAGGTTCTCATCATCATTTTGTAATCAACACGATGAGATTCTGAAATAAATTCAGAATGATGTATTTCACCCTATCAACAAAAAAGAAGGGCCAAACCTAAGTCCGACCCTTCTACCCTCAACTGCAACATCACAAACACTGACGTTCTACTTCATTGGGTGCATTTTCAATTCTTTCACCAATTCCTTAGTGGTAAATACACGGCTGGAAATTAGTTTATAGTTAGTCTGGGCAGCTTGGTCGCCATCCAATCCAGGTAGTTTGGCAGAAGCGGTAGCGTCACCAACAACAGCAACTTCAAAACCGTTCTCTACCAATTCCCTCATGTGGGATTCGGCACATAGGTTACCGGACATCCCTGCCAAGATTACTTTGTCCACCCCTTGTTTTCTCAATTGTAGGGCCAAATCATTGGATTCAGGTCCATATACTTTGTGCGGGCTGGTCACTACTACCCTATCCTTATTGATGTACTTTTTGTAGCGAGGCAACCAATCGGCACCTGAACCTTCAAAACCTTCTACATTAAGTTGGTCCCCACGATCGAACATGCTAATGTTGTGCATCAATTTTTCAAGGGTTCCCTCGAACTTCCACACGTGATCGTGTTTGTAGTAGTAGTGGGGAGAAATAAATACGGGAATGTTGTACTCTTCGCCCAATTTAAAAATGGTCTCCAAGTTTTCGACGGTGTTGTTTTCCTGAACGCTCTGGCCCACGGCACCCCAAGCCACACCATCGGGGCTAAGGAAATCGATTTGCGGGTCGGTGATCACAATGGCGGTGTTTCCGTCAATGGTAAAACCTGGTTCTGGCAATTGGGCGTAAACGCCTGTTACGGTAATCAAGAACAGTGTTACTGTTCGCATCAAATTTCTCATGATATTCTTCTTTAATTGATTAAACTTAAATTTTGATGGGACAAAGTTGCGGCAATACCACGTGTGAAAAAATGGACGAAATACGCCAGTGAATGGACAATTTTTCCATTTTGCGAAATTCCTGGGATAATCGGTTGATTGAGAACGGGTATTGATCAATTGGCAAAGGGCATTCATCAATTTATTGCGCAAAATAATTGCACATAATGTAGCTTCCAGAAAATTTCAGAGTATGACTACACTAGAAACCATAAACGCCCTACAGATATTCTGTTTGGTGATGGTGGGCTTTATTATTTATTTGGCAGGTTGGATGCACGGTGCACATTGGGGGAAAAGAAACAGGTACTAGTACAATACAAGATTTTTTGTCCCGTTACAATCTTCCCAGTAACCTTTAAACCTACTTTGCCATTTTTTGGAGAGATTCCAATATTGAACGTATTTTGGCCTACTTCGGTGATCAACAGTTTACCGTAAGAATAGATGAATTGAAATCTGGCGAGATACGCTACCTGTGCTGGCACAAAAGTAACAGCATATTGGCAAAACCAAGTTTAATGCTTTGTCGAGGCACTGTAAAAAGAGGTGGGAACGGTGAAATCAGGGAATTTACCTTTTTACACGACGACCGTGTTTTTACCATTGAGTATATTCCTTCGAAATTAAAAGGAGGAGTCAATTACTACTTTATCGAGGTTACGGATAGTAACCATAAAAAAAGTACTTGGAAAATGGAACAAAGGCCCATTCCCAAGTACTTGCGTAATTTATCTTAAGGTTTATCCTTTATAGCTTACCCTGTAAATGGCATTGCCTTCATCATCGGAAATTAAAAGAGAGCCATCTTCCAAGAACAATAGATCTACCGGTCTTCCGAATGCTTCTTGCGACTCTTCGTCCAACCATCCATCTATAAAAGGTTCGTAGCTCACAGCTTCTCCATTTTCCAACTTAACCAAAGTAACCCTATACCCTACTTTGGACGAGCGGTTCCAAGAACCGTGCTCTGCTAAAAATGCATGTCCGTTATATTGCTCTGGAAACATTGGCCCTTTTCCAAACTTGACACCCAAAGCAGCTACATGGGCACCCAATGGCTGCACTGGCGGCACAAAATCCGAACACGGGCGCTGGTCTCCAAATTCTGGGTCCTTCACGGTTCCTCCATGGCAAAAAGGATAGCCAAAGTGCTGACCTACTTCGGTAAGTTTGTTCAACTCTCCCGGAGGTACGTCATCCCCCATCATATCTCTGCCGTTATCGGTGAACCAAAGCTCGTTGGTATCCGGATGCCAAGTAAAACCAACGGTATTTCTTACCCCGTGGGCCACAATCTCCCGATTGCTTCCGTCGGAATCCATTCTGGTAATGGAGGCAAAACGCTCGTCCTCATCGGTTCGGTCGCAAATATTACATGGTGCGCCAACAGGCACATATAATTTATTGTCCGGGCCAAAGGCAATATATTTCCATCCGTGGTGGAATTCCGTTGGGTAATCATCATAGATCAATTCTGGCTCCGCTGGATTTTCCAATTGGGATTCTATACCTGTAAACTTAAACAACCGGCTTACGGCGGCCACATACAGGTCACCATCCCTAAATGCCACACCGTTTGGTTGCTCCAAATCGGTAGCAATGGTATAGGTTTCATCGACCCTATAATCACCATCCACATCTTTTAGGGCATATACCTTTCCTTCGTTTCGAGTACCTACAAAAAGGGTTCCGTCAGCACCCATGGCCATGGAGCGTGCTCCTTCAATATTCTCTGCATAAACATCTATGCTAAAACCTTCTGGCAAATTAAGGCGGTCCAAGGGCAGGTCACCCTCGTATTTTGGGGTTTCTTCTACATTATCGGCAACTTCTTCCGTTGCTGTTTCTTCATTTCCGCCATTGTTTCCCTTACATGCAACAAAGGATACGGCCAGCGAAAGCATCAGTATTGACCTAAAGGTCAAAGTGTACATTTTCATCTTGTTTTATTAGGTGTTTTGGTTTCTGAACCAATAAAGCTATGATAAAATGTTGGAAAGAGGAAAATGTTTGCGGTCGGATAGTTGAGACCTGAATCAAAAAAACAACTTAGGTCCGTAAACAAAGTTTTCCAACAGATTTACTTTTCCTCCTCGTATTCACGGAAATTCCCCTGATACCAAATATTGGTCCTATGTGTACTTGAAATCGTAATTCGGGCGTTTCCATTGGGATAAAGTTGTGCATAGACTTGAAAACCTTCGGAATCTTGATCAATGGTAAAACTCATGGTTTTTCCATCCCCCTTTTTAAGGGGTTCAAAAGTGAGGTTTTCGGGGATGCCTTCAAATTTAATTCCTGCCTTATCTTGATTATAATACCCTCCCATACGTCTTTCCCCAAAATATGGCAGGTCGGCCATTACACTGTCCCCAACAACACGCAGATATGCGGTTGCCCCGGTAATATCTATACGGCTGGCCGTACTGCCCGGAGGCAATAAACCGGCATTAGCGATACTATTTAATCCTTGACTTGCCATGGGCTGTGCCCAAGTGGCCCTAATCTCGAACCGCTGATTGGATATTAAATTTTCCAACTCGGCAATTTCTTCGGGCGTGGCATTGTTTCTCCCTGTTGCGCAAGCGGCAACAACCAACAATAGTAGAAAAGCTCCATATTTTAAAATAGACTTCATGATACAAGGTATTTACATCTAGTAAATTACAAAATCATTGAGTCAATTCCGAGACAAATAACGGTGTGTTAACGTTTAAAGCGCTCAAAAATGGCCAGTGTTTTTTTTGTGTTGATAAAATACACACCGGTTAAAAGTATTACGGCGGCCAGAATGGATTGCTTTGTAATCTGTTCATCCAAAAAGTACCAACCTAATAACAGGGCCACTATCGGATTCACATAAGTGGACGTTGCCACTTTTTCCGGGGAAACGGCTTTGAGCAAATAATTAAAGGATGTAAATGCCAAAATACTACCGAAAAATATGAGCAGGAGCATAGATATCTGCACTTCACCGCTCCATTCGGTGGGAGCCGTCCATTTCTCCCCAAAGGAAAGACTCATTATCCCCAGTATAATTCCTGCGAAAAACATCTGAAAACCGGTATTTACAAAATAGTTGGTCGGAAGGTCTGCTTTTGCCACGAATAAACTGGCATAGGCCCAACATATCATACAGAAGAAAATCATGATCATACCTATAATGGATTCTTCTTGTGTTATGATTTGTTTTTGACTCACCAATAAATAAATTCCGACGACGCCAAAAACAACTCCCAACACTGACATCGGCTGAATTTTTTTTCCTTGGAGTATCCGCATCATCAATAAAATAATGAGTGGTTGTGAAGAAATCTCCAAGGCGGCAAAACCTGTATCCACATAGCGTAGGGCCCAAACCACAAGGCCATTTCCTATGCTCAAGAACAATACCCCGGCAATAATGGTGTTCACCAATTGTTTTTTAGTGATTTTAAGGGAAATCCCCATGAGCTTGGCCAAGATAAAAATACAGAGTCCCGCTAGAGTAAACCTGCAACCGGCCAACATAAAAGGCTCCAGCTCCATTACCGCTATTTTATTGAGTAAATATGTGGAACCCCATATAACATAGATGGCAAAAAACGCCAGTATTACAAGAGCGGAATTTGAAGATTTTGCCATAGGGGACAGTTTAGCTGCCCTGCAATATTACGTATGTTTCTGAAAGTAATTATTCTAGATGGGAAATTTAGAAACATTATTCCCTATCTACATGGAATTCTTAATCGGTAAGATAGGATGCGAAATCTTTTTCCAACTTCTTAAAGCGGTCAAGTTGATTTCCGACTTCGTTGTTCACGGCATCGGAGAAATCCATCTTTCGCTGTCGAATTTTGGACATGATATGTTTTTGGTGCTTTTTGAAGTTTTCGATGCTCTTGTTCAGTTCGTAGAATTTTTCGAACTGTTGCGGGCATTTGGGTTGGCAGGTATACGAATTCAACTTTTGAGATAAGCGTTGTACCATTCTATTATTCCTCTCCACCCGCACCAATAATTCTTGTTGCTGTTCTGTGTTATAGTGGATAGTGTTCTCCATAGTTACGCTCAGGTTTATGTTTTAATGATTTGAATACCATTAAGTTAATAAAATTCTGTCAACACAAAGATGGCTTAACCCACATTTAATAGTTTATTTAACATCTGTCAACAAAAAAGGCCCGGAAAAACCGGGCCTTTATATTTTAATAGGGCGACTTCTTAATTTTCAGTCTGCTCGTAAGCTTCTTGTTTAAGCTCGTCACTGGCAATAATAGCAAGCTCAACACGTCTGTTCGCTGCTTTACCGGCAGCAGTCTCGTTGCTTTCCACAGGTTGATCCTCACCATACCATTTAGTGGTAAAGCGTCCCCCGGAAATACCTTTGGATACCAAATAACTGGTTACGGCCTGGGCTCTACGTTGCGAAAGTCCCATATTGTATTCGGCCGCTCCATCGCTATCGGTGTGACCTTCAACTAAAATATTGGTTTTAGGATATTCTTTAAAAATACCGGCCAATTTATCCAATGTGGCTGCAGAGGCTCCTTTGATATCGGATTTGTTGGTGTCGAAATAAACACCGTTTTCTCCACTAAAGGTAACGTTGATACCTTCACCTACCCTTTGCACTTCAGCTCCAGGGATTTCTTGTTCAATCTGCTCAGCTTGTCGGTCCATGCGGTTTCCAATGTAACCACCGGCAGCACCACCTACAACAGCACCGATAATAGCGCCCAAGGCAGTATTTCCTTTACCTACGTTGTTACCGATAACACCACCTATAACAGCACCACCACCTGCACCGATTGCAGCACCTTTTTGAGTGTTGTTTGCATTTTTAATGGCATCACAACTAATAATCATGGTCAACGCCAAAAATGCCATTGCACCTTTTAATACTATATTTTTCATCTATTTATTTTTTTGAGAATTCGTAAACAATGGTCACAGGTTGCCCGTCCACAGAAACATTGGAGTTAAGGGTCATGGATTGTTCGGATAAGCTAACGATGTTCAATCGGTATCCGTAGCCTCCGGAAATATCCTTCCGGTTTTCATCGATAAACTTAAATTGAAGTTGGCTTTGGTAATTCTGTTGTGGTTCTACCACGGACCATCTAAAAAATCGGTCTCCACCTTGGCAAAGGGAACTTTGGGCTATAGTATAGCGCCCTGTACTGTTATTATCGCGGAAAAACCATTCACTGCCTTCAAAACAGATATCTTCTGCATCGTTAAAAATGACAGATTTAAAGTTTCCGGTATTGTTTTCATAATAAACATTGTCCAAGTTCCATGTTCCGCTGAACAAATTTCGTTGTGTTCTAGCACTTTTTGAAACTGAACATGACGAGAGCAAAAGTCCCACCACGGCAAAGAGTAATAATGATCGTTTCATCATAAATAATTAAGTTAATGTTCTATTTAATATACGACTTGGGAGGTTTTTATAGTTGTTAAATTATTGAAAAAAGAGATAACTCACCCTATATTCAATGGATTGCGTTAAAATTAATATTGATACAGTTCAACAAGAGCTGACTCAAATCGATGCTTGGGCAAATAATTCTCTTCCAACGATTTTGCAAATGGAACTGGTGTTTCCAAACTGCCCACTCTTTTTACCGGGGCATCTAGATACTCAAAGCAGTTTTCCATGACCATGGCAGCTATATCGCTTGCCACACCACCAAAAAGTGTGTCCTCTTGTAACACGATCAACTTTCCTGTTTTTTTCACGGAGTTGTAAATAGCTTCTTCGTCCAAGGGCTGCAATGTTCTTAGGTCCAACAAATCGGCATTGATTTCTGGATGATTGCCCAATATCTCCAAAGCCCAATGCACGCCGGCACCATAGGTGACAACCGTAATATCATTCCCTTCTTTAAGCACACTTGCTTTGCCAAAGGGCAGGGTGTAATAATCTACTGGAACTTCTTCTTTTACACTTCGGTACAAACCTTTATGCTCAAAAAACAAAACAGGATTAGGGTCATTAATAGCCGTATTCAAAAGTCCTTTTGCATCGTAAGGGAAAGCAGGGTATACTACTTTTAATCCAGGGGTTTTGGTAAACCAGGCCTCATTGGTCTGTGAATGGAAGGGTCCGGCCCCCACTCCACCACCACAAGGCATTCGAATCACAACATCGGCATTTTCGTTCCACCTGTAGTGCACTTTGGCCAAGTAATTTACGATTGGATTAAATCCAGAGCTCACAAAATCGGCAAATTGCATCTCCACAACCGCTTTCATACCATTAATGGACAAACCCATCGCTGCGGATACGATTGCAGATTCACAAATCGGGGTGTTCCGTACCCTTCGCTTTCCAAACTTGGGCACAAAACCTTCGGTAATTTTAAATACACCACCATAATCAGCTACATCCTGCCCCATTATAATTAGTTCGTTATGCCGATACATGGATTGTTCCAACCCTTGCGAAATAGCATCGACGAAACGTAATTCTTCTTTGTGGTCTGATTCAGGTTTTATTATTTGATTTTCTGATGCTTTGTATACATCACTTAATTCTTTACTTTCAGTTGATGATATTGCATCTTCATCAAAAGCCAGCTTTAAATTTTCATTGATTTCTTCGGATATACTGCTTTTTAACTCCTCTATACGTTCTTGGGTGAGAATACCTTCATTGACCAAAAATGTTTCATAATTGGCAATTGGGTCCTTTTCTCCCCACTCCTTCATTAATTTATCAGGGACGTATTTTGTGCCACTGGCCTCTTCATGGCCACGCATCCTAAACGTTTTGAATTCCAACAATATAGGTCGAGGCCGCCTACGGATAGCCTTGCACAATTCATCCACCTTGGAATACACTTCCAAAATATTATTGCCATCTATAATTCTGGATTCAATACCATACCCCTTGGCCCTATCTGCCAAATGTTCGCAATTATATTGTTCGTTGGTCGGTGTGGAAAGCCCATATCCATTATTCTCAATACAGAAAAGCACGGGTAAGTTCCAAACGGATGCCACATTCAATGCTTCGTGAAAATCTCCCTCACTTGTAGCGCCTTCACCAGTAAATACGGCAGTAACACGTTTTTTTCTTCGCAACATGTCGGCAAGGGCAATTCCATCGGCAACTCCAAGTTGGGGTCCTAAATGGGATATCATACCTACAATCTTGTATTCTTGGGTCCCAAAATGAAAACTACGGTCCCTGCCTTTGGTAAACCCACTCGCTTTGCCTTGCCATTGCGCAAATAGTCGGTGGAGCGGAATGTCCCTCGAAGTAAAAACGCCCAGGTTTCTGTGCATGGGCAAAATGTATTCACTTTCCTTGAGTGCCTTTGTAACACCCACCGAAATAGCCTCTTGTCCAATACCGCTAAACCATTTTGAAATCTTGCCCTGCCGAAGTAAAATCAGCATTTTTTCCTCTATCATTCTGGGCTTGAGCATTCCCGTGTACAAATCAAGCAACTTTTGTTGTTCCAAGTCGCCAACATGATACCTCATACGATAAATTTCTGTAGGTTAAAAGTAGTAAAAAGCCCTTCAAAACGCTTTAAAATTCCATAATCTTCAGCATTATTCCCTATTTTTGACATTATTTCAAAGATGACAATATGAGTGCTATTCCAAGTGTAGACCTAAAGGACTTTGTTTCGGAAGACCCAAAAAGAAAGGAGAAATTTGTCAAAGAAATAGGTGCAGCATTCGAGGATATCGGATTTGTTGCGCTGAGTGGACATTTCTTGTCGGACGAACTGGTCGACAATCTATATGATGAAATAAAAAAATTCTTCAATTTGCCCCAAGACGTTAAGGACAACTACGAGATTGAGGGTATTGGCGGACAAAGGGGTTATACTTCTTTTGGAAAAGAACACGCCAAAGGCAAAAAGGAAGGCGACCTTAAAGAGTTTTGGCATTTTGGACAATATGTTGAGAACAATCCAGCACTCGAAGCCCAATATCCCGACAATGTTACGGTTGAGGAGCTTCCCAATTTTAATAGTGTTGGAAAGGAAACGTACAAAATGTTGGAGAAAACAGCCAAATACGTTCTCAGGGCTTTGGCCCTGCACTTGGGCCTAGAAGAAACCTATTTTGATGATTACATTAAAAACGGAAACTCCATATTAAGGCCCATCCACTACCCTCCCATCACAGAAGAACCCAAAAATGCGGTCAGGGCCGCAGCACATGGCGACATTAATTTGATTACCTTATTAATGGGCGCCCATGGAAAAGGGCTCCAGGTAAAAGACCATCAAGGCAATTGGGTGGATGCCATCGCCAAGCCGGACCAATTAATGATCAATGTTGGGGATATGCTGTCCAGACTATCCAACAATAAATTAAAATCCACCATTCACCAAGTGGTAAACCCGCCCAAAGAACTTTGGGGCACTTCAAGATATTCCATTCCATTTTTTATGCACCCCGTAAGCGATATGCCACTCAATTGTTTGGAAAATTGCATAGATGAGGAGCACCCAAAAGCATTTGAGGATATAACCGCCGGCGAGTACCTGCACGAAAGGCTAATAGAGCTGGGATTGATAAAGAAGTAAAATGGACCTAGGAGATCAACTCAAAAATCTATTTCCGGACCATGTGCCGGAGGAGGAACCAAAAAGCGAAGAGAACAAACCTGATTATTGGCTGCAGGACGAACCAATAATCTGTAAATATGAAAAACGCAAAGGCAAACCCGTAACCATTCTTGAAGGATACAATGGGGCCGATAGCGATTTTAAAAAGTTGACCAAAGAACTAAAAACACTATTGGGTGTTGGGGGAAGTTTTAAGAACGAGGCCATTATTATACAAGGGGATTACCGCGATAAAATCATGGACTACCTCAAAGAAAATGGCTTTTCCGTGAAGCGAGTGGGCGGATAACTGGTAATTCAGCAAAAAAACAATTCGGTTTTTTATACATGTTAAAAACTTGCTCAGAATTGCAATGTTTTGTGAAAATATTTTTGTGTTCCTGCTTTAAACCTTACTTTTATTATTCCTAACCAACGAAAACTGAGCTGAAAATGAAATCACTGTTGCACATAACCAACGGGGACAGTTTCACGTCTAGATTACAATCTTTAGAATTAAAAGGGGACGTAATTACCTGGAGAGAAATGTTATGCGAAGGCAAAACCCTCTCTACCGTAGGAAGCGAATCATTCTGGAAAACAAGATTCGAATTCCTGAACAAAAATTACAAAGTCTCCAAATCCTGGTTTATAGAAAAAACATTGAAAGAATATCGGTCGCTTTGTAACCACAAGCAACAAGACCAGATAGTTCTTTGGTTTGAATACGATCTATTTTGCCAAATAAACATGCTGGCCGTTCTAAGTTGGCTAAAAACCCATCGTAGGCACGCTGAAATCTCGTTAGTGTGCAGCGGTAAGGTAGAAGGCTCGGAAAAACTTCACGGACTTAACGAACTCAATGACGAAGCCTTGATGGAGATGTACGAAAACAAAAAAGTACTCTCGCAAGACGACATTGAATATGCAGACTATATTTGGCAACTATATTGCAGCGACAATCCAATTCGATTGGAGAATCAAATTGCCAACAACGATTTTCAATTCGAATATCTTTCGGATGCATTGAAAACACATCTAAAAAGATTCCCTACCATTAAAAATGGCTTAAACGATTTAGAGAACCATATTCTCGAAGTTGCCAAGAACAGCAAGCCAGAATCAAAGAAAGCATTAATGGGGGAATTATTGACCAACCAAGGGTATTATGGTTTTGGCGATTCCCAATACGAACGCATGATTGCCTCCTTAAAACCCTTGTTCAGTTCTTTTGATCCAGTAAAATTGACCAAAAAAGGTTTGGATGTCCTAAAACAAGAAGCTAATTACTACTCGGAACTACGTGATAATCAAATGTATCTAGGCGGTTCTTTAAAGTATAACTTCTTATATAATACGGAAACAGAACGAATCCTTAAATTGTAATAGATGAGCTCATCTTTGGGCAGTTCAGAGCTTATTCTGAATCCTGATGGGAGCATTTACCATCTAAATCTTCTTCCCGAAGACATTTCCAACATCATTATCACGGTTGGTGATCAAAATCGCGTACACGAAGTATCCAAATACTTTGAAACTATTGAAGTGCAAAAAAGCAAACGTGAATTTGTAACCCATACCGGCATTTTTAAAGGGAAACGAATATCAGTGGTCTCAACAGGCATAGGAACCGACAATATTGATATCGTTTTTAACGAACTCGATGCTCTTGCCAACATAGATTTTGAAACAAGACAGGTTAAAGAAGTTAAGTCCCAACTCAATTTTATACGGGTCGGTACATCTGGATCCCTGCAGCCGGACCTGCCCGTAGATTCATTTTTACTGAGTACTGCAGGGATTGGTTTCGACAATCTCCTTCATTTTTATAACTGTGGACACATCAAGAACAACGAGTTGGAATCAGCTTTGAACGATTACCTAAATTGGAGCAAGCACAATATCCACCCATACGCAGTTGATTTCGATGAAGAATTAGGTAGTATATTCACTTCAAATCGTATACGATTAGGTGTAACAGGAACTAATTCAGGTTTTTATGGTCCTCAAGGAAGAACACTTCGCATACCCCCTGCCATTCCGGACTTTAACGAGAAACTTGCATCCTTTACCTTCAACAAAATACGAATAACCAACCTAGAAATGGAAACCGCAGCCATGTACGGTTTGGCAAAACTGCATGGACACAGGGCCGTTTCACTGAATGCTATTTTGGCAAATAGGGCAACCGGTGAATTTTCACAGCAAGGCCATAAATCTATTGACCAACTAATACAATACACCTTGGATTGTATTGCAAAAAGTCAGTTGGTATAATTTAATACCATGTTTTTTTGGTCAAATACTGCACGGAATCATAATTTTAATCTCATTTATAAATCCAATACATGAAAACTGTAAAAATAATTGGTGTCCCCGAACATTTTAACCTTCCTTGGCATTTGGCCATGGAGGACAATGCTTTTGAAGACCGCGGAATTCAATTGGAATGGACCGATATACCCGAGGGAACGGGAAAAATGACACAAATGCTTCAGGACGGCGAAGCTGATTTGGCCATTATTCTTACCGAAGGCATAATTAAAAGTATATCACAGGGAAATCCAGCCAAAATTGTTCAAGTGTATGTTTCCTCTCCCCTGCTTTGGGGCATACATGTGGATGGCAAGAGTAACCGCAACTCCATATCTGAATTAAAAGAAGACCCTATTGCAATAAGTCGAATGGGAAGTGGAAGTCATTTAATGGCTTATATCAACGCACAGAATCAGGGTTGGGACACGGAGAAGCTTCAATTTGAGATCATTAACAACCTTGATGGCGCTGTAGAAAACCTGACAAGTGGGTCCAATGCATATTTTATGTGGGAACATTTTACCACAAAACCACTTGTGGACAAAGGAATATTTAAACGTGTAGGCGATTGCCCAACCCCTTGGCCATGTTTTGTTGTTGCAGCCTCCAACTCTTTTCTAAAAGAAAAAGCAGGTGTTTTGAGACATATTCTGGAAGTTATTTATACATATACAGCGGAATTTAAACAAATTCCAAGTATCGACAGAACCTTGTCCAATCGGTACGAACAAAAGTTGGAAGACATTCAGGAATGGTTATCCAGTACATCTTGGGGTCAAGAACAGCTTTCTGAAACAACGGTAAATGAAGTGCAGTCCAGGTTACACGACCTTAATTTAATCGAAGAAGTCAAGGACGCTTCAGATTTCCTTTGGAAATAGACGGATATCAGGTCGAGCGCGGTCCAAATACTCGAGGTGGTAGAATTCACCAATCAATCGGTTCTTTGCCCATTTGGGCAAGCAAACCGTTGGTTTTACTAAAATGTTGATTACCGAACCACAATCCACGATTGGCGCTTAAAGGTGAAGGATGCCCCGATGTTAGAATATGGTGTTTGGTTTTATCAATTAAGCTGGATTTTTTCTTTGCAAATCCGCCCCACAACAAAAAAACAACCCCTTCCAGCTCGCTGGAAACGGTTTTTATCACAGCATCGGTAAACTGCTCCCATCCTTTCTTTTGATGGCTGCCCGCTTCGTGAGCGCGAACCGTTAGTGTGGCATTGAGCAAAAGAACACCTTGATCGGCCCATCGTTCCAGATTGCCACTTTCAGGATACGGTTTTTGTAAATCAACCTTGATCTCCTTAAAAATATTCACCAATGAAGGAGGATGAGGAATCCCATCTTTTACGGAAAAACAAAGTCCATTTGCCTGATTGGGCCCATGGTAAGGATCTTGCCCTATGATTACAACTTTGGTTTCTTGAAACGGACAATGGTCGAAGGCAGAAAAAATAGCTACTCCCTTTGGATAACAGGTATTCTGCTGATATTCTTGCTTCACAAAAGTCGTTAGCTGTTGAAAATAAGGCTTTTCAAATTCATTGTTCAGCTGCGCTTTCCAACTTGGCTCAATGTTTACGTCCATGTGATGACTTTACTTTTTTTTCGTCAGTTTGTAGATCAAATATCCGATACCTGCTACAAAATGTAGAATAATAACTCCTGCTATAATATAAATTACCGTGTTGTCGCCCCTCATTTTACCGTGTTTTGATTCAATCCAACGAGTATACATCAAAAGTACGTAATGCAAAATGTTTTTGCTAAACCGTCTGACCTCAAAAACACATCAAAATCCTATCTTTGCGCTGCTAGTAGAAAAAGATGCGAAACATTCACCCTAAAACACTTCAAGATCTAGAATTTCCAACGGTATTGACGCAAATCGCTGCGCGTTGCAATACCGAACTTGGAAAAGAAGATGCGTTATCCATACACCCCTTCCGCCACCAACAAGAATTGATGGACGTTTTGGGACAGACTTCGGAGTATTTAGCATCCTTTTCCAACGACAACCGCATACCAAACCATGGTTTCGACCATATCAACAGCGAACTCGGACTTCTTAAAATAGACAACAGCACTTTAGAAATATCAGGTTTTCGAAAAATTGGGGGTATTTGCAAAACCGTGGCCATTCATCAAAAATTCTTCAAGAAGTTTAGAGAATATTATCCGTTACTTTTTGATAAAGTGAATGCATTGGAACTACATCCCGAGATTCCGGATGCCATAGATGATGTTATCGACAAATTTGGGGAAATCAAGGATTCAGCCTCGGATGAACTGCGTTATATCCGCAGCCAAATCAATGAGGTAAGAAGCAAAATCAACCAAAGCTTTGGAGCGGCACTCGGTCGGTACCAATCCTTGGATTTTTTGGATGAAATCAGGGAGTCCGTAATGGAAAACCGCAGAGTCCTGGCCGTTAAAGCAATGCATAGAAAAAAAGTTAAGGGTACCGTAATGGGCACTTCCAAAACGGGAAGCATCGTCTACATTGTTCCGGAAGCAACACTTTCCTATACCCGCGAACTCAGCAACCTTGAATTTGAAGAAAAGGAGGAAGTACAACGTATTTTAAACCTGCTCACGGACCAAATCAGGCCCTATCTGGAGTTGTTGAAGGAGTACCAAAAGTATTTGTCCGATACCGATATTACAGCAGCCAAGGCAAAGTATGCAAACGAGATGAACGGCATATTGCCCGAAATCAATGAAGAGCGCGAGTTGTTTCTGCGAGATGCGTACCACCCCCTGCTCTATTTATCCAATAAACGAAAGAACGAAAAGACCTGGCCACAGACCATAAAACTGCATCAAGAAAACCGGATTATCGTGATTTCTGGCCCCAACGCAGGTGGAAAAAGTATCACACTTAAAACGATTGGGTTACTGCAAATAATGCTTCAAAGTGGAATGCTGATTCCGGTTCATGAACGCAGTTCGGTTTGCTTTTTTGATAAGATACTTACAGATATTGGTGATAATCAATCCATTGAAAATCATCTAAGTACATACAGTTACCGACTCAAAAACATGAACCACTTTCTTCGGAAGTGCAACGATAAGACCTTATTCTTGATAGATGAGTTTGGAACAGGAAGTGACCCCGAATTGGGAGGCGCTCTTGCTGAAGCTTTTCTTGAAGTGTTCTACGAACGGGAAGCTTACGGAGTTATCACAACACATTATGCAAATTTAAAGGCTCTGGCCAATGAATTGCCGCATGCTACCAATGCAAATATGCTATTCAATTCCAAAACCTTGGAACCTACCTTTCAGTTGGTATTAGGAGAAGCCGGTAGTTCCTTTACATTTGAGGTAGCACAAAAGAATGGCATTCCCTACTCTTTGATTAACAAAGCAAAGAAGAAGATAGAACGAGGCAAAGTCCGTTTTGATGCAACCATAGCCAAACTACAAAAAGAGCGCAGTAAAATGGTGGAGACGGGCTCCAAGCTCAAAGAAGAGGAAACCAAGGCACGGGAAGAATCCGAACGATTGGAGCAGCTCAACTCTAAGATCAAATCCAAGTTGGAGAGCTACCAGGAGATGTACGACCATAACCAACGTATGATTCAGTTGGGCAACAAGGTGAACACTGCTGCAGAAAAATACTTCATTGACAAGAAAAAACGACCGTTGATCTCTGAAATGCTCCGTATTGTTGAAACCGAAAACAGCAAACGTAAAAAGACCACAGCTAAAAAAGCCAAGGCAAAACAGCAGGAGAAAAAACAAGTAGCCCAGGAACTGGAACAGAAAATCAAAAAGGTCAGGGTCGAGAAGAAAATAAAAAAGAAAAAGGAAATCCAGGCCGAAAAGAACAAACCACGCCCTGTATTTAAAGTGGGGGATCGCGTGCGTATGATGGATGGAAAGGCTGTGGGCACTATTGATACGCTGGAAAAAGGCAAAGCAGTTGTCAATTATGGTATTTTCACCACCAATGTTAGCGTGGACCAGCTGGATTTAGTCGAAGCCAAGAAATAAAAAGCCTTGATCTGGAGCGAGTATAATCCCTCTTTCCTTTAAAATCTTCTCAGAATGCCACATCCAACAATGGGAACAGTCTTTATTAAAACGAACATTCAAACTAATGAAGATATTCAAATTTCCGACTGCCCTATTACTTTTCCTTTTTACGATTTCTTGCACCAACCCAGATAAGAAAACTGATTCAGCCGAATTAAAAAACGAAATCGACCGTTACCTGACCAAAACCATGGAAGTTCACAACATTCCAGGCTTGGCTTTGGCAGTGGTTGAGGGTGATAACACTATTTATGAAGGTTACTTCGGGAAAGCTACTTTAGATAGTAACGTTGATGTTAACAAGAAAACATTGTTCAGGGTTTTCTCAGCAACAAAACTTATCACCGCAACAGGGATATTCCAGCTAATTCAGGATGGAAAGCTAGGTTTAGAGGATAAAATTTCAAAGTATCTAGATGATTTACCCCTGCAATGGCAAGAAATCAAAGTAAAAAATCTATTGAGTCATTCTTCAGGACTGCCAGATATCATTCAGTATCCAAGCAGTTTAAACGATAAAGAACTAATGGATAGGCTGTCCGAAGCTGAAATGGAATTTGTCACCGGAAATCAGTTTCGGTACAACCAGACCAATTACTGGCTGCTTGCCCAAATTATTGAGAAAATAACCGGGTTAAGTTTTGATGATTATATCCTTCAAAATCAATTTGAAAATTCCAAAAATGGTGTTCTGTTATCTTCAAATTCACAAGAGGTTATTCCCAATAGAGCCACAAGATATTCCTATAACGACAAAACAAAAGCGTTTGAAAAAGACACCAACAACAATGGTATAAGAGGACACGCTGGGAATGGGCTAAACATTACCCTTGATAAATTTACTGAATGGAACAGGCAATTGGATAAGAATGTTCTGCTGGATCACGCAACCAAAATTAAAATGTGGACACCATTCAATTTTACCAATCAAAAGGACAGTTTTTTATTTGGTTGGGGCAATTATCCTGTCAATAGCTTGTCTTCTTATGGATTTTCAGGCGGAAACTTAGCTGCCTTTAGAAAGTTTGTGGACCAAAAAACAACTATCATATTATTATCGAATGGATATGAAATTCCAGCCTATGACATAATTGTCAATGATGTTGCAAGAATTGCAATCCCTGAATTAAAAGGTTCCACCCTAGAAGAAGATGTTATGAGCCTGATTATAAACAGTGAGTTTGATAAAGCTGCTTTAGCATTTGAAAATCTAAAGGAAGAAAACCCGGATTCGGATTTTGACAATTTAAAATGGAATATCAACAGTTTAGGCAATACTTATTTATACGGTGAAAACAACCCTGAAAAGGCGTTTGAGGTATTTAAATTCAATGCGGACGCAAATGCGGACTGGTGGGTTTCATTGGCGAGTTTGGCAGAAATCCAGGAAGTGAAAAAAGAGAACATCAGTGCTATTAAAAATTACCAAAAAGCCATACTGCTAAATAAAGCCAATGAATGGGATTATAATGAACAGATGAAAAATAAAATTGAAATACTGCGAAGCAATTAAGTTCTTAAATGAATTCATAACAATGCAATACAAGTCATTAGCCTTTACAAGAATGTAAACCGTAATCTCAAAAAACACCAAAAATCGGAGCTCAAAGTTAATACGTAGGAGTAGAGAAAACTTGTTATTTTCCTTATCTTGTTTAGCAAATAAATAGTAAGCCAACCTAAACAAGAGATGAAAAAAACACCAACCTCTTCCAGTAGAAGAAATTTTGTAAAAAATACAGCACTGGCCTCCAGTGTGTTTATAGTACCGCGGCATGTTTTGGGCGGACCAGGTTTTATAGCTCCTAGTGATCGTTTGCACATTGCGGCCATTGGTGCCGGAGGTAAAGGTGCTAGTGATATTGCCAATGCATCCGTGGACGGACGAGAACGAATAGTTGCTTTATGTGACGTTGATTTTTCAGGCTCCGCGAAGCGATCCGTAGAGCGTTTTCCAAAAGCTAAGTTGTTCAGTGATTACCGAGAAATGCTCGATAAAATGAAAGGTATCGACGCGGTAACCATAAGTACCCCCGATCACATACATGGTCCGGCCGCATCCTACGCCATGGAACGCAGTAAACATGTATATGTGCAAAAACCGATTACCCATAACATTCGCGAAGCCCGAATGCTCACCGAAATGGCGAGAGAGAAACAAGTGGTGACCCAAATGGGAAACCAAGGTGCTTCCAACCCACTTTTGGGAATGGTGCAAGAATGGGTAGACTCCGGTAAACTGGGTAAAATATCCAAAATTGAAGTATGGACAAATCGTCCTGTGTGGCCCCAAGGTTATGCCATGCCCGATCCCGACCCGGCCAGCAGACCCGAAGACCTTAACTGGGACCTTTGGCTCGGCCCTGCCCCCATGAAGCCTTACACTCCCAACCTGCACCCCTTTAATTGGAGAGGATGGTGGGATTATGGAACTGGAGCATTGGGAGATGTCGGTTGCCATTTGATCGATATTCCATACCGTACATTAGGATTAAAATATCCAACCTCAGCAGAATGTAGTGTAGGAACTGTATTTTCTCAAATGTGGACCCCGGATTATAACCCAGAGGGTTGTCCTGCGTCTTCATTTATCACCTTAACTTATGAAGAAACTGAAAAAACAGGCTCACAGGTAACAATGACATGGAGCGATGGCGGTATTCGCCCATCCCACCCTGCCATTATTCCTGCAGATGATGACATTGGAGGACCTGGAAGCTATAATGGCGTATTGATCCATGGCGAAAATGGTGTTATCTCCACTAACATTAATGACAGTTCACCATTGACACCAAAATTATACTTGAATGATGGTACCCGAATATTCGGTCCGGAGGTAGAGGAAATGCCGGAACCGGAATATGGCCACCAGCGCAAGTGGGTAGATGCCTGTAAAGCTGGTTTTGGCAGCGAAGAACACCTTGGATTGACCTCATCGTTTGATTACGCCGGTCCTATGACAGAAACCGTGCTTATGGGTAATTTGGCCATTCGCAGCTATATGTTGCGCAGGGAAAATACGGAGGGCAATATGGAATTCTATGGTCGTAAGAAACTGCTTTGGGATGGCGAGAATATGAAAGTCACCAATTTTGATGATGCCAACCAATTTGTGACCCGTACTTACCGCGAAGGTTGGGAAATGTAAAAAACAACCAAACATATAAATTAGAAAAGGGCCGCCAACGCGGCCTTATTTTATAAACGTTTTAAGGTTATCTTTAATTGATAATTTATTTACTACCTCAAATGAAGAAATTCAATTTAATCGCCTTTGTCTTTGTCCTACTTCTAAATGTTTCCTGTGCATTAAAACCTATTTCTAGCGAACACGCACTCTTACGAATGGAAAAGGAAGACGTCTCCTTGGAGAGCTTGGGCAATGGAAAAGTTCTAATCTATAATGATGCAAACATTCTTCATACTGGAGATAATACAGCTAGACTGAATATTATATTGGATGACAAAAACCTTGGTCAATTAAGGGCAAAAGACTTTGCCATAATACAACTGGAAAATGGAGACCATGTTTTCAAAATACGCCACATTGATGTGGTTAACATGAGAAGCACCCATAAAGTCAAAATTACAGACACTGTAAAAATCATTCGTGTTAAACCGACTATTACGTCCAATAAACTTGAAATAACCAATGAGTTTCCCAACAATTGGGATAAATATGGTTTTATGCAATCTCACAACTAACTTACATTCTATAAAAAACAAACCCAGTTCCAAATCGGAACCGGGCTTGCACAATAACATGTCAAAACAAACTCAATATTAGAAGTTTACCACTTCTCCATGGTAGCAAGCGTTGTAAATATCCTTTAACTCCTCTACCGTAGGTTTTCTTGGATTAAAACCGGTACATGGATCGGCAAACGCATTATTTGCAATATAATCCAGGTTTTTATCCCAGTCTTCTTGAGAAATTCCAAACTCTTTGATGCTGGCTTGGTTGTTTACTTCCGAACGCAAGGTTTCCACGGCCACGGCCAAATCCTCTGCCGTTTCCTTACCGATCACTTGTGCCAGTTCAGGAAAACGTTCGGTAGCCTTGGCATTATATCGAATTACATTGGGCAAGAAAATAGCATTTGATGCCCCGTGCGGAATACCGTAAAGTGCTCCAACTTGGTGAGACAAAGAGTGTACAATACCCAACCATGCGTTGTTAAATGCCAATCCGCCCATAAACGAAGCGTCGTGCATATTCTGACGTGCCTTAATGTTGCCCGGGTTGTTCACGGCTTCTTTTAGGTTTTTAAATACAATATCCAATCCACCTTTGGCCAATGCATCGGCATAATTGTCCTCAATGTTGGACACATATGCTTCCACACAATGCGTCAATGCATCCAAACCAGTATTAGAAGTAACATGGGCTGGCATAGTGGCACAAATTTCACCATCCACTATAGCAATATCCGGAGTCAATTCGTATGATACTATTGGGTACTTTACCCCTTTCTCACGATCGGTGATCACAGCAAGTCCTGTAGTTTCGGTACCTGTTCCGCTTGTGGAAGGAATGGCAATAAATTTCGCCTTGTTACGAAGTGTTGGAACTGAGAAAGGTTTGGTCATCTCATCAAAATCGGCATCTGGGTGTTCGTAGAAAACCCACATCATTTTAGCGGCGTCAATAGCGGAACAACCGCCTAGACCCACAATCCAATCCGGTTGAAACTTGCGCATTACCTCTGCCCCGTCAAAACAGGTGGCGGATGAAGGGTCCTCTTCTACTCCTTCGAACACTTTGGTCTCTATTCCAGCTTCATTTAAAAATCCAATGGCCCTGTCCAAAGAACCACTTTTGCGCATGGAACTGCCTCCGGTAACAATAACCGCTTTTTGTCCCTTTACGTTTTTAAGTTCTTCTAAACTTCCTGCGCTGTGTAGTACTTCACCAGCGATAAACAATTTACTCATCTTGTATTTTTTTTGATGAGGCAAAAGTACCGGCGAAGGGAACCCTATTGATTATAAAAACATGGCTAATACTTATAAATTCGGGACAGTTCCTCTTTAAGTTCGCTCGGGGTCTCCTTTAATTTAGCATACACAAACTTGTTTAAAGCTGACGGCGAGTCGAAACCAAGGTCGTATGCGATTTCTTTATGATTTTTTCCTGAAAAGATAAGTTGACGCTTAATTTCGGTAAGAATACGTTCGTGGATAATGTTCAAAGCTGTCTTACCTGTTTTTTCCTTACAAATTGCATTTAGTTTTTTAGGGGTCAACTGTAATTCGCCCGTGTAGTATGATACGGTGCGTTTGGATTTAAAATTGGACTCTATCAAGGTTTTGAACCGTGCAAAATAATCCAACTGGCCAGGTGTTTGGAAACCTTGATATTTTTGATGCGCAGCTTCAATAATTTCCAACAACATTATTTTGATATGGAAACGTATCTGCTCTTTTTTTATAGGGGTCAAGTCTTGGAACAGTTCAAAAATTTGCACACCATATGCATTGATCTTTGAAAACTCCTCGGTTGACAATACTACATGATTCAATTTGTTCATCAAATCATTGTTATAGGAAATCAACTCATTTTTTAATAGATCCGAACAGAACAAGACCTCATCAAATTGGATGATGATACCCTTGGCGTTCTCGTCTATTTCCAATGCATTGACCTGATGTGGAAAAACAACGGTGACATGGTTTTTTTTCAGTTGAACATGTTCATGCTCAATTCGATGATTCACAAGCCCATCATCCAACAGTACCACCTGAAAATAATCGCTTCGATGCAGTTCAGAATCCTTTCCTATACTGAGATCTTGTATATCGTACACATTAAAGGAGAGACAAGGTGATTTCTTCTGATCAAAATATGCTTTAAGGGTATATTGGGGGATATCCATATCTGTAAAAATTGGGGCGCAAAGATAATGATTATGCCACGAGTACTCCTCACCCTTACACCATGGATTTATCAAAACGAAAAACAGCCGGCATCAAATGGTTGAACCCCACCTGAGCGGCCGACAGCACTTATTTGGCCATTAGAAATTGCTATTTAATTCGAACGAATTTAAAATGTGCTGTAATCCCTGCATTAAAGCTCAATGTTTCCGTGACTTCATCATTTATATCCAAGTCTTCCAGCTTAACAGTGCCCGTATGCGACCCCAAATTTCCATCTGGAAGCAACCCATTGTAATCCCACAGATTTCCGTAATATTCAACATGGTCTATGGCCATATTGGGTCTGTAGGGTTTAAAAGTGTATGATTGTCCGACCGTGTAGGTCTTGTCGTTCTGTACATCAACAAAGTTCGAAGAGTCCCTGCTCCATGTGGTTCCATCATCAACTCCGTTACCATTGGCATCGAGGTAGACCCCTCCCACTCTCATCTTAACCCGCAAAGTTCCATAGACTTCTGTATCCGATGGTTGCGTTCCCGTGATTCTATCAATGGTCACCAAATATTCTGGGTAGGCCAGGTCACACTCCCTTACCTGATATTCCGTTGCCAATATTACACGTGCCACTGGAAAGCCTTCTTTCACAAAACGCAATTTATACGCCAAAGGGGCTCCCGGCGAATCTGGTGAATAATTACCACCTTCAGAAATAAAATTGTACACCTCATCAGGGCCATTAATGGCTTGCACTGCCCCATCTCCAGAACCACCAATGATCATGGCCTTGATGTTTGAGGAGTTCATGATTTGTTGGTATTCAGCATCAATACTGCCATCGGTTGACCCAACGGATGCATCGAAAGCCAATTTTACTTCGGACATTGTGGCATTGGATTCCACGGTGTACAAAACCATTCTACCATAGGTTACGGATGAAACATACACTGGATTGGCTGCTCCCAGACTATTGATGTCGGGTAAATCGGTAAACAAATCGCTAGGATCTTGTCCGGGCGAATTTAAATCCAACGTAAAGTAGCGTTGAATAAACTTCAACACATAGGTGTGTTTATACGACGAACCATTGAATTGCAAGTCGGCAGAAACCTTTTTGGTCACTCCCCTGTAATTGGCACCAATGGCTACCGACATATGCTGTTCGGAATGTACTTCGGTAATATCTAGACTAACCTGCGCAGGAGTCGCCCCGGTTACCTCGCGGCTCAACAATTCATTGATGCCTGCCCTAACCTCGGAAAGTTGATTAGGGTCCTCAATTACAATGGATGGACTTCCGCTGATATTGCTAAGGGATGTAGAGACCGTAATTGGGGCCCTACTGGCATTAATACCAATGTATTCCCCTGAAGTAATGGATTCGCCATTTAACAATGCTCCGGGATATATCACATCGGTAGTTGGATCTAGAGTAAACATTTCATCAAACCCCGGTGCGCCGGAATAGGTTTTCGTATAGCATTCCAAGGTCGTGTCCGCAACATCTCGCTCGGGGTCCGAACTGTTTGTTTCCTCAATTGGGGATTCATCAGGCTGATTTAATGCTTGTAGGTTGGCCATCGCATTATTGAATTCCAAAGCTTCATCTTCAGAATACTGTGGTTCTTCAGGTTGCCCTGGGGCAGGTTCAGTACCTCCGTCCGAACTACAAGAAAGTGCTGTTACTGTTATAGAAGCAAATAGCAACAGAACGCCAATCTTCCATATTTTTATCAATGTTTTCATAACTAACGGGTTTTAAGGTTCAACGAGCTCGAAATTAGAGTCATACGATCCTCAAACCTATTTTTGGGCATGGACAAAGTATGGACATGACCTATGGACGACACCTAAAAACCATATGGACAGGCTGATTTTAAAATTTGTGCAATTCACCGATTAACATTAACAAAATCAACACTTTAAAGAGATTTAAATACTTGAATTCATTCAAAGAGACATAGGGTTTATATGGACAAGATTTTTTTTGACCTTATAATCAATTGGGAATCAAAGCCATAATATTTCTACCTTGTAGAACAACAATCAACCTTAACTATGAGAAAATCTGTCTTGCAACTCTTCTTAGTATTCGTGTTGGCACCAAGCCTAAGTTTTGGTCAGTACGATGCCAGCCCGCAACAAATTGATAGTCTTCTGGAAGAATTGGCAAGCACCCCTGTTGATTCCTCTCGGACACCCATACTTGTAAACCTTTGGAGAGCTCACATTAATCGTGATATTGATAAGGCTTTTGGTTATGCGGATCAACTTATTGCTTTGGGAAAACAGCTTGACAATGTTCCAATTCAACATACAGGTTATCAAAGAATGGGAATCGCCTATTCGTATATAGATGATTATCCGTCTTCCAACACCTACTACCGAAAGGCCATGGAACTTAGTGAAAAGTACCAACGCTATAATTCCACGGCCGCGATGCAAATCAATATTGCCATCAACCACTCTATCATGAACCAACAGGACAGTACCTTGATGTATGCAAACAAAGCCATTGAAAATTTTGCCAAGGACAATGATTCCACAGGTATTGGTGCCTGCTATAGTGTAATTTCAGGCGTATATTTTAACAAGGGTCAGTATCAATTATCCTTGGAAAACTCCATTAAGGCCATGGGAATCGCGGAACGCCACAACGACCATCGCAATATGAAGGATGCGATACGGAACATTTACAAAAACTACCTCAAAATGAAAGATACCACTAATACAGTAAGGTATCTAAAGCGTCTGATGCAACTGAACAGAGCGGATAATGACAAACATGGCCTTATTTCCGACCTAACTAATTTGGGTACACTCTACACGAACAAAAATGATAGTTTGGAAGTGGCCAAAAAAATGTTGGATGAAAGCTGGGAACTGTCACAAGACATGAAGTTTCCGAGCGGACAGGTAAGTGCCCTTTATGGATTGGGCAAGTACCATGCAAAAAAGGACAACTTGTTTGAAGCACAGACCAGTTTTAAAAAATCAATGGCCCTTGCTGACTCCCTTGAGCAGATTGGCAATGTAGTGAACAACCAATTGGAACTGGCAAAAATAGCCATTAGAGAAAATGACATGAACAATGCAGCGTCTTGGGCAAACCAAGCCTTATCGCTCTCAAAAGAAAAGGATTTTTTAGAACAACAGGCGCAGGCCTACCAACTACTTTCGGAAATAGCAATGCAGCAGAATAGACAAAGCATTGCATTGTCCTACTTTAAGCAATACAAAATGTTGAACGACAGCATTTACAATATTGAAAACGGGCAACGGCTGTCCGAACTCCAGACCATTTATGAAACGGAGAAAAAAGAAGCTGAAATAGCCTTGCAACAAGAGGAAATCAATACGTTGAACGCCAAGGCCAAAGTGGACAAACTCACCAAAGGACTTTATGCGGGCGGAATGGCCTCTGCCCTAGCCCTTTCCGGCTTGTTAGTGTTCGGTTACCGTCAGAGAATGAAGAAGAACAAAATAGCTCGCGAAAAACAGGAAGAAATCTACAAACAGGAAATAGCCCACAAGAAGAAAGAACTGGCTAGCCAAACCCTGCATTTGGTGCAAAAGAACACCTTTATCCAAGAGTTGATGGAAAACTTGGAAAACATAAAAAACTCCCCGGAAAAATTTAAAATGGAGTTTCGGCGTATTGTGATGCTCCTTAAAAAAGAAAATGCTTCGGATAAGGATTGGGAGGTGTTTAAAACCTACTTTGCCGAGGTTCACAACGACTATGACCAAAAACTAAAGACCATTTACCCGGATATCTCCGAAAAAGAGATCAGGTTGGCCGCCTTTTTACGAATGAATCTGACCACCAAAGAAATCGCGGCAACCCTCAATGTTTTGCCAGATAGCATCCTTAAATCCAAATACCGCTTAAAGAAGAAGTTGGCATTGGACAAGGAAACTGATTTGAGTGAATTCCTCAATTCTTTGTAAAATCACTAGATTGTTGATAATTAAGTTAGATCATTACAGATAACCTATTGATTTTAAGTCGGAAATAACCGAATTTGGTGATTCAACCTAACCAAATGATCAAATTCTTCAGGAAAATACGTCAACGATTGTTGAACGAAAACAGGTTTTCCAAATATCTCCTCTACGCCATTGGCGAAATTGTTCTAGTAGTCATTGGGATTTTGATAGCTCTTCAAATCAGTAATTGGAATGAAAGAAACCAAAAGAAAGAGGAACTTCTAGGTATTTACGCAATTATACAGCAAGATTTAAAAAAAGACATTACATCCATTGACAGGCTCTTGAAATATAAAAATGCGGACATGCCCATTTTTGAAAAAGTGTTCAATGGAACCATGACGGTACAAGAGTATGAAAATTGCGATAGGTGCATAAAACTAATTTTTGGTTACAACGAACTCGCCATTGAACAAAGAGGAATCAATCTTCTAAAAAATTATAGTGTAGATCTACATCAAAACAAAGATTCGCTTCAAATATTGATTAACCAGTTTTACACAAATGCCTTAAAAATCTTGCAAAGTGATGATACGATACGGGCCGAAGCGGTATCAAAAGTTGTGTTCGACTGGGAATCCAAATACGACTGGTACATGGATTATACCACAGACCGTGATTACTCCGGTTTTATTCAGTACGCACTAAACAATAAAGATTACGCAAACAAAGTGGCCACCTACTATCTACTGCAGTACACCATATATCTACCTATTTTGGAAAGATATAAAAAAGGTGCAAGTAGTATAATTGCCAAAATTGATAAAGAATTATTGGAACAAGGATAACACAACCATAGACGACCATGATCAAATTCTTCAGGAAAATACGTCAACGATTGTTGAACGAAAACAGGTTTTCCAAGTATCTACTCTACGCCATTGGCGAAATCGTCCTAGTAGTCCTTGGGATTTTGATTGCATTACAGATCAACAACTGGAACGAAAACAGAAAAAATCTGAATAAAAGAAGTGCCTATACCAAGTCTCTTTTAAAAGAGCTGCAACAAGATACCATTGATTTTAATAAAAACATGGGCTTTCTCGAAGACCAAATGGAGATCTTAAAAGGCTATCATAAAAGATTATCATCAGATAGTGCGACCATAGACACCATGAAGCAGATTGCCCGATATGAATTTCATATGGTCATAGACAATAAGAAAAACTACAACAACAATACTTTAAAAGCTTTACAGACCTCGAGCGAAATACAATTGTACCCTAAACATATACAAGAATTAATGCTTGAACTTAAGGCGATACAGGAAGAAAACAACGATATTATAGAACTGTACCTAGCGGATTATCTACAAGCGGTACAAGCGCAAAGTCTTTTGGCCACAAGACCTGAAAAGTATAATTATTTTGGAATCCATGACAAATTCAAATCAAAAACCTGGGATGCTATGGATGAAGTTGAATTCATTACGGTTTTTGACAATTTTCTAAATGCAAAACTTGACTTTACCGGTGGAAGATTAATCACTTATAAGCTGGTTTCCGAAAAAACGGAAGAGCTCATCAATGCGCTTCAAACTATAGAAGAAAAATGATAAAATTCTTTAGAAAAATTCGACAAGATCTCCTCAACGAAGGAAAGACAAGCAAATACCTCAAATATGCTCTGGGAGAGATTATGTTGGTGGTGATTGGAATTTTAATCGCTTTGGGAATTAACAACTGGAACCAAAACAAAAGCAATACCGCATCCGCGAATCTGCACTTAAAAACCGTGGCCCAAAACCTTAAAGAAGATCTGGCACAACTGAATTACATGTATAAGTTCACGGACACTACTCTAACCTACTCCAAAAAGCTTACCCGACAATTCCAGACCTTGGACCCTATTGACGACAAAACAACAATGTATATATTTTACTTGTTACTTGAAAAGTCCACATCTCCCAATAAAAGCGGTATTGAAACCATTAATAATTCAGGTGAATTATCCTATGTGGATCAGGACATACAGGATATGATCTTAAATTATTACACCACGCTGGACCATATTTTGGCCCGTGAAGAAATATCCAACACCTTCATCAAAATACGATATGAACCCTATTTTTTTGAACATTACAGTTACACCATAAATTCCAATTCGGATTGGGAATCCATTCGGGAGTATTACAAAGACGACCCGAGAACGCCCAAAACCATTGACGAAACAAGTTTTTTAAACGACAGTCCATTTGAGGCCATGGTTTTTGGAAGGTATTTTCAAATTGAACAGCAACACGGACTTTATAAAGAGGCAATACAACTAGCCAATCAGCTTTTACTAAAAATAAACGCCAATGATTAAATTCTTTAGAAAAATTAGACAACGATTGTTCATGGAAAATAGATTCACAAAATACCTGTTGTATGCCTTGGGCGAGATCATTTTGGTGGTCATTGGTATATTGATCGCGCTACAGATCAATAACTGGAACGAACATAGAAAAGAGCTTCAAAAAGAATTGGTAATTGCGAAAGAACTATATAATGAATTACAGCAAAACTTAATAGTAACCACAAAACACCAACAGAATATTGAAAAAATAAACCAAGAAGTACTTTTCCTGCTTAATATAAGCAATGATTCCCTAAAGTCATTGACCAACAAAGAGCTAAACGAACATATTTTTAAATCATCAAAAATCACCAGTTATAGACCAATTAACCAAAAGTTGAAAAGGATACTGGGTATAGAAAGTTTTGGGTTCAGCCACTCCAAAACGCTTTTAAATGAACTCCAGGACTACAATAACTCCATTGATGATATTACTGCTATGAATTTATCAGCAGTTGAGGTATTTAGAAATATGATGGTTCCCTTTCTAGGCGAAAATTTGAGTTTAAAAAATTTGATGCATGAAATGTACCCAAACAAAATTACCAAAAGTGACAATTACGTTGATGTTGGCCCCATTATTAAATCTATGGCATTTGAAAACCTCTATGCAGATTTGTTTGCATCTTACACTTCATACATTTTCACTTTAGAGCGTACTATTGAATTAACAAAAAACCTAATAACGCATATCGAAAAAGCCTACCCGTCAGTTATCCCAACCAAATAAACTCCTTCATGATCAAATTCTTTAGAAAAATCAGACAACGATTGTTAATGGAAAATAGATTCACCAAATACCTGTTGTATGCATTGGGTGAAATCGTCCTGGTTGTCATTGGAATATTGATAGCCCTACAGATCAATAATTGGAATGAACAAAGAAAAGAGCAGATCAGGGAAAAAAAGCTGCTATACTCCCTTAAAGAAGATTTTCAAGCCACCAAATCCAATCTACTGAAATCTTTGGATTATTATCCCGAATTAATGGAAAGGCTAGAAAAACAGCTGTCTTATTTGGGGTACAACAATGCTCAAATTACCGACACCATAAAAACTCAATTAACTGGTACCTTTTTCCCTAACACAAAAATTTTTGATGGAAGTTTAAATGTTGTTCTGAGTTCAGAAAACCTACAATTGATTTCCAACGATAGCCTTAAAAAATACCTTACTGCCTACCCGTCTTACCTATCCAGTTTTAAAGAACAAGAAACCGATGCTAAAAAACTAGTCTTAAATGAACATCGGCCTATATTGGAGCATTATTTTTCATTGACTGATTGGTATACTAGAGATGGAAGAGATCCAGACTTGGCCTCTAGGACAGTACCTTCCGATTTTGTAGGGCTTGTCAATGACCGTGCTTTTCAAAATGTACTGGTAAAAGAAATTTACCACATTAACTACACATTCGATGAAGCAGAAACACTTCTGAACAGGACGAATCAAATTCTTGAGGAGATAGATAAGGAATTAAACAGTAGCAGCCCATGATCAAGTTCTTCAGAAATATCCGCAGAACGCTCATCAACCAAGGTAAAACCAGCAAATACCTTAAATATGCCTTAGGTGAGATTGTTCTCGTGGTTATAGGTATTCTTCTTGCACTTCAAATCAATAATTGGAACGAACACCGAAAGGAAGAAGCCAGCAAGAAAAAATTGATGCTCAACATCAGAGCAGAACTGATGGAAAATAAATTGAGAATGGAGGGCCATATCCTCGGTTTGCATAATAGCAATATGGTTTTGAGCAAGGTGCTCCAATTCTCCACAGGATCTTTACAAATTCCCATGGATAGCCTAAAACTGTATTTAAATGACATGCAGCACAATGGAGAATTGGCCATTCTAACTTCTGTTCAGGAAGAAGCTATCTCATCAGGGAAATTTGTTATGTTGAGTGACACTGTTAAACAAAACCTCTCCATACTAAAGGACTATATGGAATCGAGAAATGCAATCCAAGATCGAGGGAGGCAATTGTACATCTATGATATTGATAATAAATTCGACAAGCTTTGGGCCAAATTAGGTTTGGTGTATGAACCTCCTGAAGCTTTAAAGATACATCCGACAATTCCCGTGCATCCAGATTTCGCGTTACCCGATGATGAAATTGCAACTTTGGTTAAAGATGGTGAAACCTTCCTAGATCTATATAGGGTTTATCAAAACCAATATTCAGATGAGATTTGGGTAAAGTTTGGTCTTGAAACTATCACAAACAGAACCATTGATTTGATAGATAAGGAATTGGCAGAAAATTAAAAAAAATTGACAACGGCATGGCACAATTGGCGAACATGTCAAAAACCTTTTATGATTATTTGATGGAACAAAATCGCTGATTCTCCTTGTTACTTTGTAACATTTCTGATGATTTTGAGTCATATATGCTCATCATCAAAAAACAATCAGAATGACATTCTCCAAAATGGCAAAATCTTGCTATGCCTTTATTTTTATTTCCTCTCTTTTTCTAATAGGTTCGTGTTCCGACGATAATGGCAATGATACCTTGCCAAACAACCAATACCTCTTGATTCCGGACAACCATTTTGAGCAATTACTTATTGATCAAGGCATAGATACAGACGGCGCCATTAATGGACAAATGCTACGGGAAGAAGCCGAACAAATCACTCGATTGGACCTGAACCTAAACAGCCACTTTGGTGAAATCGAAGACCTTACGGGAATCGAAGGGTTTACAAATATTACTTTTCTATCGGCGGCCGGCCAAAACCTAGAAGACATTGATCTAAGTGCAAACACACAATTGGACACCTTGTACCTGCAGAACAATTACCTCACTTCCCTCGACCTGAGTAAAAATACCAATCTGATCTTGGTGCATGCGTTGGTAAACGAATTGACCGAGATTACTGGACTAGAGCAAGCAACACAATTAAAGGAGTTGAACTTATCGTATAACTACTTCGAGGATTTTAGCATTACCAATGCATCCATGGAACATTTGCTGATGAGCGACAACGAATTGACATCTTTTGATTCCTCAGAAGCACCCCATCTTAAAAGTATATCATTGACCACCAATCAACTGAGCACGGTGGATGTAAGCTCCAATCCACTTTTGGAAACCGTGGTGATCTCCAATAATGCGTTGCAAAACATCAGTCTAGAGGACAACCCTAACCTGATGTATTTTTATGCTTCGTCCAATGTATTGAGCACTTTGGATGTAAGCCAAAATACAGCGCTGATTGATTTACGAGTGGACAGAAACCCGGATTTAAGCTGCATCAAAATCCATAGCGGACAAGAAATACCTACGGTATCAATATCCGAATACCAAGAATTGAACGAGAATTGCCAATAAGGGTTTAGATAGTACAAAGCCCGCAAACCATGGACTGGAACTTTTGTTTTTAAAGGATATTTCGCCGAACTTGAAATCCTCTAAAAACATAGACCCATTGAAAACAACCACCACCCTTCTTGCTTTTGTATTCGTGCTTTTGCTCAGTTGTAACACCGATAAAAAGGAAAGCACTGCAGAAACCTCGACCACAACTCAAAATTTCACCTCCAACGATTATCAAGACCTAGTAGCCTTGTTCAAGGAATGGAGAACGTTCGAGAATCCTCCGCTTTTGGATGGAGCTCCCGATTACACCGCAGCAACCTTCGAGAAACGTTGGCCAAGGTTTAAAGAGCTACAATCTCAACTACAGAGTATCGACACAACCAACTGGTCCGTGGAGAACCAAGTGGATTGGATGATCGTTTGGGCCGAGATGAACGGCTACGACTTCAACCAGCGTGTTTTACAGCCTTGGGTGCGCGATCCCGCCTATTACAAAGTGGTCTGGACCGCTAAAAGCGATGTGCCCGCCCACGAGGGACCCACCAATCATGGGACCACGGAACTGTGGACTTATAATTTCCCATTATCCACCGAGGAACGTTCCAGGCTATTGTCCGACCTACAAGTAATTCCGCCATTTTACACACAGGCCAAGAAAAACTTGACAGGCAACGCTCGGGAGTTATGGATCACAGGTATCCGGGATATCAAAAACCAGAGCATCGTGCTCATCGACTTAAAAGAAAACGAGGCCATTACCAACGATGCCGAACTGGTGGCCGTAATCGATGAGGCCATAGCCGCTACCGACGACCTTGCGGGTTGGTTGGAGACGGAATCCGAATCCAAAACAGGCCCTTCGGGCATTGGCAAGGACAATTACACCTGGTATATGCAAAATGTGCATTTGGTGCCGTTGACTTGGGAAGATGAGGTCATGATCCTAAAACGGGAACTCGCCCGTGCATGGACCTCCCTAAAATTGGTGGAGCACAACAACAGAAACCTGCCGGAACTGGTGGATGCAGACTCCCCAGAGGCTTATGATAAAATGGCCGATGCCTCCGCTAAAAGCTTGATGGACTTTTTGGAGCAACAGGACATTGTTACCGTAAAACCGTATTTTGACCCTGCCCTACGCGAGCATTTGGGGGAGTTTATCCCCAAGGAGAAACGTAATTTCTTTTCCATTGGAGAGCATTACGATGCCCGCCCCCTCTACTCCCATTTTTACCATTGGTTTGAACTCGCGCGCATGGATTTGGAACCCCATAAAAGTGAAATACGGAAAGGCCCTTTATTGTACAATATTTGGGATTCCAGAAACGAAGGTACCGCGACGGCCGTGGAGGAAATGTTTATGCAAGCAGGTCTGTACAATGATAGCCCACGGACCAAAGAGATCGTATACATTATGATCGCCCAGCGTGCCGCCAGAGGTTTGGGCTCGTTATATGCCCACGCCAATGAAATGACCATGGAAGAAGCCGGAGGCATCCACAGCGAGTACACGCCGCGGGGTTGGATGAAGACCGAAAAGGAACTGCTCATTTTTGAGCAACACCTCTATTTGCGCCAACCCGGGTATGGATCTAGCTATATTACCGGTAAATATTTGCTGGAAGCCGCCTTGGCCGATTATGCCCGACTACAGGAACTGGAGGGCGAACCCTTTGCCCCAAAGGACTTTTTTGATACGCTGAACAGTATCGGCAACATCCCTATTTCTCTCGGACATTGGCAAATGACGGGCTCCAAGGAGCATTTAAAGACCATTACCGAGTAAACACAGTATAAAACAAAAGGAACGAGGGCCGTAAAATTGCCTTACCCCCTAAACCAAATTTCCTACCTTTAAGAAAACCTATATTAATGCTTTCATAAAACAATAAACAAATTCCAATGAGCAGTATTCAGGACATGAATAATCGCATGAAACAAAATCGGAATTTGCGGCCTTCAAAGCGTCAAAAGTTCAAGGCGAATAATAGAGAAACCCTATACAAAGAATCAAACCCAGAGGACAGACCAAAATTCAAGGAGTTTTCTGAATTTCAAATAAAAAAAACAATTTATAAAATTCGAAAAAGGGCGGAATCGGAAAGGCGCATGGATTTGATATTGATTATTTTAATTATTGGAATAATTAGTCTTTTTATTGCTTACTTCATTTTTACTGAAGAGAACTCTGTAAAACAAAATACGGACAATAGAACCACAACCAATGATGATACCACTCAACCAATAATTTGGAATGGAAAACTATCTGATCCATTGGAACTGCCATTTTCAGACTTATACTACGCTCCAAAGATCAAGGGTTTGGACTTGAATACACAAATCGAAAAATCAATCGAAATAAATTTAACAACTATGGTAGCTGACAGCACCATCAATATTCTATTTTTTGACAGCGATTGCAATTTGATACGTGAGCTTCTTCCAGCTGATGGGCATATTCGATGGATGTATACTGGACCGATAAAGGAAAATATGGGGCCTAAGAGAAATCTGTATGCACTATCCAAAGATGATACAAACAATGACGGACTTATAAATGACAAGGACACGGATTATTTGTTCATTTCAGAACCTAATGGTAAAGGTTTATCTAAAGTTACTGAGCGACGAATAAATAGCATGCAATGGATAGGTAGTGGAAATGAGTTATTTATTGAATTTCCGAATCCAAACAATTTCTTTAATCCTCAAAAACAAAAAGATAGTCTTTATGGAATTTTTAATACAGAGACCAATTCTTTAAGATTAACAAACCAAAAAATAAACAATTAAAACGCTTCACAACAACAGCCATAATCTATTGCTCCCTCCTCCCCTAAACGAAATTCCCTATTTTTAAGAAAACAAACACATATAGCGGAGACAGATATACATAATTCCTCAAAACGACATGCTGTAACCATAACCAACACGGATAACCAATGAAAAATACCAAACCCATTCTTTTTGCAGTGCTAAGCATACTGTTTTTCACGTCGGAATTATTTTCCCAAACCGATAAGGAACAAATAGTATCCATCAGAAAGGCATCCAATTCAGCATTGAAGTCTTATGCAAATAAAGAGGTGCTTTCTTATTTAACGGATGATGTATTGACCACTACAGGAAATGGAACGCTATTATGTGGAAAAGCGGAGTTGGAAGAATATATTTTGGCGGGTGGAGAAAGTAAAATGTATTGGATACGCGATACAAAAGACATAATAATCAATGCAAAAAGAGGCTTGGCTTGGGAAACTGGAGTTTGGAATGGATATGATCCGGAAAAAGGTGAAGATGCTATCGTCAATGGGAATTATTCAGCAATGTGGACTAAAGAGTCTGGTATCTGGAAAATTAAATCACAACTCTTTGTAACACTGGGTGAAAAATAACGCATTATGCCCTAACACCTTGTATAATTCCTTGCTGCCATCCTAAACTAAATTCCCTATTTTTAAGAAAAGTAGAGTAATGAAACTAGAGCATATCGCTATTTGGACTTCTGATCTAGAAAAAATGAGAGCGTTTTACCTACGTTTTTTCGAATTGGAATCCAATGAAAAGTATTACAATCCAAAAAAAGAGTTCAGTTCTTATTTCCTCTCCTTTAAAACAGGGGCACGCATCGAATAAATGCATCGGCCCGATATTTCCGAATTCTTGGAGCATAGGGATGCGAAATTGGGCCTTACCCATTTTGCTATATCCGTGGGTTCCAAACAAAAAGTAGCTACCCTTACCGAAACCATCCGCAACAACGGATTTAAGGTCATAGGAGAACCCAGAACCACTGGCGATGGCTATTACGAAAGTGTTATTGCCGACCCCGAAGGCAATTGGATCGAGATAACGGAGTAAAGCTACATGGTTATCCTCAAGGTCATTTCGAAATGAGGAACAAAGTTCCGATTGAGAAATCCAAAAAAAGAGATTTCTCACACTCGCACAGCTCGGTTCGAAATAACACGCTCCTTGATTAGTGTTTATTCGTGCCATTAGTGTCAGCCTATTAGCCTTTGAGAACTCACTATCATATCTTTACAGTAAAGAAATTGGATTCCTGCCTACGCAGGAATGACAGCACGGAACCCCTGCACCGCATCGATTGAGAAATCCAAAAAAGAGATTTCTCACACTCGCACAGCTCGGTTCGAAATGACAGTATTAAAGTCATTCGTGAAAATTCGTGCCATTAGTGTCAGCCTATTAGCCTTTGAGAACTCACTATCATATCTTGACAATAAAGAAATTGGATTCCTGCCTACGCAGGAATGACAGCACGGAACCGCAGCACCGCATCGATCGAGAAATCTAGTTTTCTCACACTCCCACAGCTCGGTTCGAAATGTCAACGATCTTATTCCCTTATGGAAAAGTTACGAACATTGGCTATAATTCATTGTCCCCTCCTACCCTAAACTAAATTCGCTATTTTTAAGAAACTAAACGTATATAGTCGAGGCCGTTGGCACCCATTGATATGAAACAGGGACTCATAACATCAATATCCAAACACATTACCTTAAGTTACGAGGAAGCCCATTTAATCGAAACGTTTTGGACGGAAAAAACCCTTGAAAAAGGGGATTATCTATTGCGAAACGGGCAAACCTGCCGTACCGATAATTTTGTGGTGAACGGTGCATTAAAGGCTTTTTACATCAACCCCGAAACAGGAAAGGAAGAGATTCTATATTTTGCCATTGAAAACTGGTGGGCAACGGATATAGATAGTTTTCAAAAACAAAGACCATCCATCTACAACATTCATGCCATTGAAAAAACCACGCTGCTTCAAATCAGCCACGACTCTTTTCAAGAAATGCTCAGGCAACTACCAAAACTGGAGCGCTTTTTTAGAATCATCCTGGAAAATTATCTGGGGAGTTTACAGAAAAGAATCATCTTGAATAAAACCCTCGATGCGGAACAACGCTATTTGGAATTCTTAAAAGATTACCCAGAGATTTCCAAGAGAGTACCCAACTATCTCATTGCTTCGTATTTGGGCATTTCTGCCGAATTTTTAAGTAGGATCCGCAAAAAAATCGAAGCATCTTGAACTAGGTCAATTTTTTTCCTATTTCCGATAAGGAACTTTGTCTCGTAATCTAAAAATTAGGAATTATGAACAAAGTATTGATCATTAACGCAAGTGTTCGAAACGAAAGATCGCAGAGCAGAAAGCTGACACAACTTTTCGAGGAAAATTGGCAAAAGAAACATCCGAACGACCTTTTCACCCACCGCGAAGTTGGATTGGAAGAGATACCCCCCATTAACGAAAAATGGATTGCCAGTGCATTCGTCCAACCCAATGAAAGAACACAAGAAAACCAATCAGGTGTTACCCTTAGCGATGCATTGGTAAAAGAGTTTAAAGCACATGATATTTATGTTTTGGGGACACCTATGTACAACTGGTCCATTCCAAGCGGACTAAAGGCCTACATTGACCAACTTATGCGGATCAACGAAACTTGGAAATTTCGTTCAGGCAAACCAGATGGAGATTATGTGGGTATGCTTGAAAACAAAAAAATGTTCATCCTGTCCAGTCGTGGAGACACAGGTTATGGAGAAAACGAAAAAAATGAACACATGAATTTTCAAACCACCTATTTAAAGTTCGTTTTTGGAATTATGGGCATAAAAGACATTTCAATCATCTCTCTGGACAATGAAGAATTTGGTGGAGAATTATTTGAGAACTCTAAGAAAGAAATTTACCAAAAGATGGAACGGATTTAAAATCATATCTTTAGGGAAACCAACCTCCAATGATCAAGTTCTTTCGTAGCATCCGTCAGCGATTGCTTTCCGAAAATAAGTTCAGCAAGTACCTCCTCTATGCCATTGGCGAAATTGTACTCGTGGTCATTGGTATCTTGATTGCACTTCAAATCAACAATTGGAACGAATCAAAAAAGAACTCCAAAAAGGAATTTTATCTGTTGCAACAATTGCAAAAGGAATTTAAAAAGGATAGTAGTCGAATATCCACACAAGCTTCGTTGACCAATTTAAAAATGCAAGATGGAAAGATGGTAAAATCCTTTTTGGAAGGAAAGACCAATTTAGGAGCAGATTCCTTGGTTAGCTTTTTGTTTTATAATAGTAAAGCATTGTTGTTCCAAAGCCACACGCCTACGTATGATGAAATTATTTCATCTGGTAATTTAAACCTGATTACGAATGAAGATTTAAAAGCAAAAATCTCTAGCTATAAAAGTGATCTTAGTTTGATAAATTCTTTTTTATTCATGGAAGCCCATGAACATAAAGAGCGGTACAATCTCCATATATATAAATACTTCGATTCGGAGATCATGACATATTTGTGGAAAAACAATGGTAGAAAAGATAGAATAATTTCGAACGAGGCCATTAAGGATTTTAAAACAGATATCAATGGCTATAAAAATGATTCAAATTCAATATACCATGTCAGCACCTTGATTGGTGTTGATGCAGAACTAAACTTTCAATACACCCAAAGAATAAATATTAGGATCTACGAAATTTTGGATGAATTGAAAAAAGAATTAAAAAAACCTGGACTTTAATAAACCACAACTAACCAAATAATAAATAACGGATGAAAAAAATAAAATACAGGTACCTATTCCTTGGGGTTGTATTAGTGACAATTCTATCATGTAAATCCAACTTTAAATTAAAGTGGACGAATGAAAAAGCACCGGAATATTTCACAGCGAAATTTGAAACCACCAAAGGTGATTTTGAAATCCAATCAAGAAGGGAGTGGTCACCAGCTGCTGTTGATAGGCTCTATCAATTAATAGAACACGGATTTTATACAGACATAGCCATCTTTAGGGTACTTCCCAATTATGTGGCCCAATTTGGGATCCATAATGATAGTACCATTACATCATCCTGGAATAGGGTGAAAATTAAAGATGAGCCGGTACTAAAACCCAACACCCAAGGTTCGGTAAGTTTTGCCCGTGGAGGACCAGAAACCAGGGGAACACAATTGTTTATTAATCTAAAGGATAATTCCCCTCGTTTAGATACTATTTCGTTTATGGATGTAACGGGATTTCCTGTAGTAGCCCAAGTTATTTCAGGTTTTGATGTAGTAGAATCATTTTATGATGGCTATAAAGCGGAATTGGATGATAAGCAGGGTACAATTTATGATCAAGGCAATACCTATTTGAGGAAAAATTACCCCAAATTGGATTATATACACAAGGCATCTATTACAAAAGAGGAATAAAACGGGAAAGCTTATAATAAATCGTAGTGTGTAAACACGTTCAATTCCAATCCTTTAAAATCATATCTTTAGAGAAACCAACCTCTCATGATCAAATTTTTTCGCAGAATCCGTCAGCAATTGCTTTCCGAAAATAAGTTCAGCAAGTACCTACTTTATGCCATTGGTGAAATAGTACTTGTGGTCATTGGTATCTTGATTGCATTGCAGATCAATAATAAGAATCAGGAAAGAATCAATAGAGATTATGAACTAACCATGCTGAGGGAAGTTAAAGAAGCCCTGGATAAAGACATCTACAACTTGGAGGGCGGAATTAAAAATCTTGAAGAATTAAAACAAAGCGTTATTGTGTTGACGACTGTTCGAAATGGATCAACTTACCCTCAGGATTCATTGGACCACCATTTTAACAATGTAAGACAAGGAGGTATTGCACTTGCAATCAATTATAGTCCATACGAGTCCATCAAGTCCACAGGATTAGATAAAATTTCAAATTCCGAACTTAGAAATAGCATTACGAATTTATACGAGGTAAAATTAAAAGCAGTGGAGTTTTGGGTCAATGAATTTATTAGAAGAAAACTGTATGAGAAAAATGACTTGGTCGCTGCCATATTTGAGAAGAAAATTATCCCCGATACAACAGATGGTTTAAAAGTGGAATATATCATAAATCATGAGTTGATCCATACCAACGATCAATTCGATGACTTTCTAGTTGCATCTGGTGGTTATATCCCCATTGCCGTTAGAAATATCAGTTTCGCAATAAAAGAAATGAAATCCCAGGCAAAAGAAATAGCATCTGAACTGGAAAAAAACTAAGGATATGTTAGAAACACTGGAAGAATATGCATTGATCGCTGAAATAATATCAGCGGTTGCCATCATAATATCGTTAATATTTGTTGGTGTTCAGATAAGAGAAAATACAAAAGCAACACAAGCATCTACTTTTCATGAAATTGCAGCTTTGGACATCAACATACTGCTCAATTTTAGCAGTTCTCCAGAATTGGCAAGATTGATCACATTGTTCAGAGATGATCCCGACTCATTGAGCGAGGAAGAACAAATTCATGGGTTTTATTTGTTCGGCGCCGAGGTTCGGCACGTTGAAAATTTGTTTTTACAAAATGAAAACAAGATGTTGAGTGCCAAAAATTGGAAATCCAGAAAGGCACTGGTAGATGGCATAGTACTCTCCGCTGGATTTGGGGCATTGTTAAAACATCCGTTCAGTAAGTTTTTTGACGGCTCATTTATTGAGTATGGTAGAAATCAAAGAAAAAAATCAGGAATAACAGAATGATCGGAGTTTTAGTATTGATTGCCATTTCATGGTTGCTTTTATATCTGCTAGAAAAGAAGACCATTTTAGCATTGGGATTTTTTCCCGTAGCAAAACGACTAAAACAATTCTTGATCGGATTTTTGGTCACGGCCGTGCTCTGTGTTCTGGTTCAATTACTGGAAGCATATTTAAAATCATCCACATGGGTTTTAAATCAAAACATTTCAGCCGCAGCTATTTTGCATTCTTTTTGGTGGGATGTTAAGTCCGTCCTCACCGAAGAACTTATTTTTCGTGGGGCTTTGTTATATCTACTTATCCAAAAAATAGGCACTACAAAAAGCATCTTAATCTCTGCCATAGCATTCGGGATTTACCATTGGTTCTCTTACGGAGTTTTAGGAAATGCAATGGCCATGATCTTGGTATTTATAGGGACAGGATTAATGGGTTATGCCTGGGCATGGGCTTTTTCCAAAACAAAATCCATAATGCTCCCGTTTGGACTCCACTTGGGCTGGAATTTTATTTACAACAGCATATTCTCCAAAGGACCTTTGGGCGATTTGGCATTGATATCTAAAGGAGGCCATGAATTAACGGATTGGGCTTCCTTATTGAACTTTGTCAGTGGATTGGTCTTAGTGCCAATTATAGTACTGCTCTATGTTCGGTATTTTGTGAAAAAAGAAACAGAGGTCAATCCAGAAATAGAGTAATAACCAAGGGATATGATGAGCCCAAAACGAATATTAAAGGTTCTTCCCACCATAGGGATTTTGATGTTCATTGCTATTTACGCTTATGCATCCCACCTATACCCCGGAGGTTCGCTGGCAGATGTAAATTCAGCAGGTTTTGATTGGCTCAACAATCATTGGTGCCACTTAATGCGTGAAAATGCCTTGAACGGCGTTCAAAACAAGGCAAGACCTGTTGCCATTGCCGGTATTACAATGCTTTGCGCCAGTATGATCATCTTTTTCTTTCAGTTTGCGAATCATTTTGAGAAAAATAGAAATTGGAACATAACCATTAAGGTTTCGGGGACCTTGGGCATGTTATCGGCCTGTTTCATTTTTACCATATACCATGATATTATGACTTCCATTTTAAGCGTATTTGGCACCTTGGTCATTATTGGAATGTTACGGGCGCTGTATAAAAAACGGTTGATTTTTTTAATGGTAATGGGCGTATTTTGTATCCTAATTGTGGCAATGAACAATTATTTCTACTACAACGAAAATCTTACCCAATATTCACCGATTATTCAGAAAATAGCCTTTATATTGATTCTTTCCTGGACGGTTTTCCTTAATTTGACCATAACTAAAAATGAGCTGAAAAATGGAATAGAATAATAGGCCCGTTCATACAACTATTTAATATCTGTGCCGTTTACTATTTCCGAACATTGCATTACAAGAAATTCAAATAACCGATTAAAAACACTACAACCATGACTAAAAAACTATTGATCGTTGCACTGGTACACCTTTTAAGCTTTACCGCATTTGGACAAACTGATGGGGAATACAGCAAAACCCTTAAACGAATGTTTGAGGTGTCGGGTACCGAAATATCTTTCCAAACTGCCATTAAACAGATGTTCTCCATGTTTAGGGAACAATATCCAACCATAGAAACTGAAATATGGGTCGATTTGGAGAAGGAATTTTCCAAAACTTCATTAAATGAACTAACTGAAATGCTTGTTCCGGTTTATTCCAAACATTTAAATCAACAAGATTTGGAAGATTTGATCCAATTTTTTGAAACACCCGTTGGAAAAAAATATGCCGCAAGTACACCCTTGATTTTACAGGAATCCATGCAGGTTGGACAACAATGGGGAATGAAAATTGGACAGGATTTTCAAAGAAAACTTCAGGAAAAGGGGTACTAGAACCAGCTATTTCCTGTTAAATAATTGGATTTTTAAGGGTTTCAACCTGTCTTGGACGGGTTGCGACTATCTGTTTGTCTGGTTCTTTTTCCATTGATGTAACATTTTTACTTCTACCGAGTCTACAGGTAAAATACATCATCAATGAAATCAATCAAAATCCTATTATTCCTTCTTGTGAGCACAGTCATCAGCAATTGCAAGAACAGTCCGAACAGTACAGAAACAGCAAGTTCCATCATCACCTTTTTGGATAATGGCGAAGAATTCACCCCTTCAGAACAAAAGCAAATTCGAGAAGTGGTCCTGCAATCCGAACAAGAAATCAGAACCTTGTTGCCCACCCTACCCGACAGTATTAATGTTTCCTTTGAAATTGTGGATTGGGACCTTGATGTGGTCGGGGGTGTTACCGGTCGCACGGAAACCAATTCTCCTCCCGTAGTGTTTATCCAAATTTCGGAGAACTACCCTGGTGGTATTACCGCTGCAACCCAAAAGGCATTAAAACATACCATTTTTCACGAATTCCATCACTTGTCCAGGGGTTGGGCCATTCAGGATAACAAATACGGACCTGGTATTTCCATAGCGGCCATAAACGAAGGTTTGGCCGTTGTTTTCTCCGAGGAATACACCAACGAAGCCATGGAAGCTGATACGCCCCCAGCAGAAGCCATTGCGGAGGCATGGGTAAAAGAGATTAGAGCATTGCCCATAAATGCCAACTATCAACATTGGATGTTCCAACATCCTGATGGCAGACTGGCCGTGGGTTACCGCACGGGAAATTTCCTGATCAGAAAAGCGATGTCCGAATCAGGAAAGGACATACTTGAACTCAGCGAACTTACTCCGGATGAAATTTATCAATTGGCCGGCTATGGGCAAAGCAATTAATTCTGATTTCTAAATAATTTCAACACACTGATTTTAAATACTTTATTCGCATATTAATAGTCCCCCGGACCTCCATACACTGTCATCCTACTTTTAGGGTATAACTAATAGCAACCAAACCCGTTAGTACGATGAAAACACCATTCAAATTAATTCTGGTCCCTTGTCTTGTAGTGCTAATTCATTTTAATAGTTATGGGCAGGAAAAAGTAAACGTAGCAGCAACTATTGGCGCCCCTGACCTTATCGGTATCGGGGTGCGCTTTCAGATGCGTCAATCACAAATAGGATTGAGCTATGGTTTTGCTACGATAAACGATTCCTATGACAAAACCTATATTATTTCTGCGGAGTACTTCAATCACTTTAGTGGACAATCCAAGTTTACCAATAGAAGACCTTGGTATTTTCGTGGAGGGTTCAATTATATGGTAGACGAGGACGATTATTACAAGGACACTTATCTCTATACCAGCCTGAGACTTGGAAGGGATTTCAATGTTTCCAAAAAAATCGGTTTCACCTTTGATCTTGGGTTGATGGTGGAACTGCTACATAACGAAAAGGAGAAGCAACCGTTGGAAGTACCTTACTGGTTCAATTTTGATTGGGGGTTTTCTTCGAGCGATGCCAAAGTATTGCCTGCTCTTTCACTGGGACTGTTTTATCGAATTTGACCTAACAAATGCCATTATAAGTTTATTTCCACAACAACGCCCCAGGCTCTATCTTTGCATTGTGGAAAATGGCAAGAAAATAATTTTGTTCGATGGTGTTTGCAATTTGTGCAACAGTTCCGTCCAGTTCGTAATCAAGCGCGATAAAAAGGATATATTCCGTTATGCCGCACTGCAAAGTGACATAGGTGAACAATTGGTAACCCAAAGGCATATCGATACCAGTAAAGTGGACTCCATTATCCTAATTGAACCCGGTGTGGCCTATTATACAAAATCGGATGCCGCATTGGAAATAGCAAAGGAATTGGGCGGATTATGGAAGCTAACATCCATTTTTACATGGATTCCGACCTCCGTAAGAAATGCTATTTATGATTTTGTGGCCAAAAACCGTTACAAATGGTTTGGCAAACAAGAATCCTGCATGATTCCCACTCCTGAGCTCAAGGCCAAATTTTTGGATTAACTCTCTTTTTCCTTTTGATAGTTATCGTCCCAATTCTTCACTTTGGGCTCACCTAGTTTACCCACAGATTTGGCTACAACCATGGATACCGTTGCATCACCGGAAACATTGACTACCGTTCGGCACATATCCAAAGGTCGGTCCACAGCAAATATAAGTGCCAAACCGGCCTCAGGAATTCCTGCTTGGGCCAATACAATTACCAACATAACCATACCTGCACCAGGAACTGCCGCACTACCTATGGATGCGAGCGTTGCAGTAACAATAATCCCAAGTTGGGCAGAAATACTTAAATCCATACCAAAGGCCTGTGCTATAAAAACAGCGGCCACAGCTTGGTAAAGACTGGTACCATCCATATTAATGGTCGCGCCGATAGGAAGCACAAAACTGGTAACTTCTTCCTCGACCCCAAGGTGCTCTTCTACGCGCTCCATGGTAACGGGAAGAGTGGCCGCACTGGAACTGGTCGAAAACGCCAATAACTGTGCCGGTGACATTCCTTTCATAAAGAAAGCAGGATTGGTTTTGGTGAAAATCCATGCAATCAAAAGGTATACACATAACATTAGTGCCAATCCAAGGAGTACACAGAATGCGTACCATGCCAATGCCTGGAACAAATCCAAACTTGGGGATTCTACCACCAAAGCGGCCAATAGGGCGAACACACCATAAGGTGCCGCCAACATAATGATATCAATGAGTTTTAAAATGACCTCATTAAAGCCATCAAAGAATTTTTTTACCGGTTCTGCGGTCTTTTCAGGAATTAAAATAAGGCCGATACCAAAAAATATGGCGAAGAAAATTACCTGAAGCATATTTCCGTTGTCGCTGGCGGCCTTAAAAATATTACTGGGCACCAAATCCTCCAATGCCTGCAATGGACCGGCTTCCTTTTGTTTATCTGCTGCAGTTTTTATGTTATCGGCGTCTCCCTTATAGTTTTCGACCAACTCGTTTCTGGTATCCTCACTTATGGAACTTCCGGGTTTTACCATATTTACTACCAATAACCCAATGGTTACGGCAATTACGGTGGTAATAATATAAATACCGATGGTACGCCCACCCATTTTGGACAGTTTGGATATGTCTTTAAGGTCGGATACCCCTTTGATCAAAGAAGCCAAGATCAAGGGAACGGCAATCAATTTAAGAGAGTTGATAAAAATATTTCCGAAAGGCTTGATCCAATCCGAGACAATTTTAGGACCCCAATCAAATTGAACCATTAACAATGCAAACAAAACACCCAAGGCCATCCCTATTAGGATTTGCCAGTGTAATTCCAATTTCTTCATAAAGAGTTAAGTTAGGGACGGAAAGATACTTTATAGATGGGAAACGTCCTAACGTAAGCTTAGATTTTGTTGGTGCGGGCCAAAAGTGTGTAGTCTGCCAAAACCAATGCGGCCATGGCTTCCACGATAGGCACCGCTCTAGGGACTACGCATGGATCATGTCTGCCTTTGCCTTGTGTAGTTACTTTTTCTCCTTCCTTATTGATTGTCTCATAGGATTGTAACACTGTAGCTACCGGTTTAAAAGCAACACTGAAATAAATATCCATACCATTACTGATTCCACCTTGCACACCACCACTTCGATTGGTTTTTGTAGTCCCATCAGGATTAAAAGCGTCGTTGTGTTCACTGCCTTTCATTGCAACTCCGGCAAAACCACTACCGTATTCAAAACCTTTTACGGCATTGATGGACAACATGGCCTCCCCAAGTTTGGCATGAAGCTTATCGAATACAGGTTCACCTAAACCAATTGGTACATTTTCAATAACACAGGTAACCACTCCACCAATGGTATCTCCTTCTTTTTTAATGGCCTTGATGTAATCTTCCATCTTCTGGGCCATTTCCGCATCCGGACAGCGTACTGCATTGGATTCGATTTGTGAAAAATCAAGTTCTTGGTAGGATTTATCCAACTTCATATCTCCTACTTGAGACACAAAGGCATTGATTTTTATGTCACTTAAAAATTGCTTCGCAATAGCCCCTGCCACTACCCTACTTGCCGTTTCACGGGCGGAACTTCTTCCACCTCCGCGATAATCGCGGAAACCATATTTTTTATCGTACACATAATCCGCATGCGACGGACGGTACGAATCCTTGATATGGGAATAATCCTTGGATTTTTGGTTGGTGTTATGGATGGCAAAGCCTATCGGCGTTCCTGTGGTTTTTCCCTCGAACACACCCGAATAGATTTCAACGGTGTCCGGCTCCTTACGCTGGGTAACAATAGCTGATTGGCCTGGTTTTCTTCTGTTCAGTTCTTCTTGGACCTTGTCCAAATCTAAAGTAATCCCCGCTGGACAACCATCAATTACGCCTCCCAATGCTTTTCCGTGAGATTCACCAAAAGTGGTGAGTCTAAAAAGTTGTCCAAAAGAATTTCCTGCCATTCGGTATAAAAATTATGATGTCCCCAAAGGTAGACGTTACAAATCTAATTCAAAAACGATGTAACGCCTTAATATTATTGTAACATATTTAGTTTCAGCGTGATGATTTTTTAACATTATGCTCATGAATTGATGACTTCAATTTCATTTTTAATTTATTCCAACCATTTTATTTTGCATTAAACCCTATACCATTGAAAAAAAGGAAGATAGAATTGGCCGTTATCTCAGATGTACACTTGGGAACTTACGGCTGCCATGCAGATGAACTCATTACATATCTCAACAGTATCCAGCCTAAAAAACTGATTCTGAACGGTGATATCATCGACATTTGGCAGTTTAGTAAGCGATACTTCCCTCCTTCCCACCTCAAAGTTTTGCGAAAGATCATAGGGATGGCCTCGAAGGGTACCGAAGTTTACTATATCACTGGAAATCATGATGAAATGCTTCGTAAGTTCAGTGATACTTCAATGGGTAATTTTAAAATAATGAACAAGCTGGTGCTCAATCTGGATGGAAAAAAAGCCTGGATTTTCCATGGCGATGTTTTTGATGTCTCCATTCAGAATGCAAAATGGTTGGCCAAATTGGGCGGCTATGGTTACGACCTCCTTATTTTGATCAACAGCTTTTTAAATTGGTGCTTGGCCAAGATGGGCCGCGAAAAATATTCGCTGTCAAAACGAATCAAAAACAGTGTTAAGGGTGCCATTAAATACATCAACAATTTTGAGAAGACCGCTGCCGAACTTGCCATTGAAAATGATTATGATTATGTGGTCTGCGGACACATCCATCAACCTAAAAAGGAGATATACGAAAATAAATATGGTAGTTGTACCTATTTAAATTCAGGGGATTGGGTTGAAAACCTGACGGCTTTGGAATACTCCTTCAAGCGTTGGAGAATCTATCATTACAATCACGATAGACTCTCCCCTTTCTTTGTGGACGAGGATTTAAAAGAAATGGACATGAACGACTTGATTGCCTCCATTACCGACAAAGACGTCAATATTGAGAATATTTCCCCAGAATATTTGGGAAACGAGGAAAATATAGACCTCGATTTCCTAGATGACAAGGGCTTGTCTCAAGATTGAAACCGGGTGCTGCGCCTCCCTTTTCGTTCCATCCTTAATTTGATGCCTACAACTGGTTCCATTGGCCGCAATAATAGTTTCCTTTGGACTTTTTTCGACTGCCGGGAATAACTTTAGCCCACCAACTTGCATGCTTACTTCGTAGTGTTCCTTTTCGTACCCAAACGAACCGGCCATACCACAACAACCAGACGGAATAATTGTCACCTTATAGTTTTTGGGCAGATTCAACACATCAAAGGTCACCTTTTGGTTACTTAGTGCTTTTTGATGGCAATGCCCATGTATTTTGATAGTCTTTTCCTCTTCGGTAAAACTTTCGGCCGTAATATGCCCACTTGCTATTTCTGCAGCTAGGAATTCTTCTATCAAAAATGATTGTGAAGCCAACTTTTTCAGTTGTTCCTTATTATCGTGTAAACGCTGGTACTCGTCCCTGAACGATAGTATAGCGGAGGGCTCCAATCCCACGATTGGTGTTCCTGCATCCAAAATCGCTTTAAGGCTCTCCATATTTTGATCCACCAATTTTTTGGCTTGCTTCAAAAATCCCTTGGATAGAAAAGTTCTGCCACTTTCCCCGTAAAATAATTCCACATCGTAACCTAATTTGCACAACAGCTCTATAGCATCCTTACCTACTTGAATATCCAAATATTTGACAAACTCGTCAATATACAGGACTATTTGTTTTTTGGAAAGATCTGTTCGCTTTACTCGGTTTTTCTTTAGATGATTTTTGAAATTGAATCGGCCTACCTTTGGTAGATTACGTTCTGGAGCCACCCCCACTGCTTTTTTGAGCGCTCCGCTCACTGCTTTGGTATCGTACATCCAATTTGTAATTCCTGCAACCTTGCTTCCCATGGCATTTAGCCGGGTGTTATGGGCAAATAATTTACTGCGTAGGCTATACCCGTTTGCCTCTTGATAATTATACAGGAACTCAGCTTTTAAAGCGGAAACGTCAACATTACTAGGGCATTCACTGGCACAGGCTTTACAGCTCAGACACAGGTCGAAAGCCGACTTTAGCTCTGCATGATCAAAACGATTGGTTTTTTCCGAATTGGTCAAAAATTCCCTAAGAGCATTGGCCCTAGCACGCGTGGTATCTTTTTCATCCTTGGTAGCCTGGTAGCTTGGGCACATGCCACCATTCATATGATGGCTTTTTCTACAGTCACCGCTTCCGTTACATTTTTCGGCAGCTTTTAAAATACCTTCACTATCCGAAAAATCCAATATAGTTTCTACCTCCGGCTCTTTACGGTCCACCTCGTACCGCAAAGATTCATCCATTGGATAAGCATCCACGATTTTACCTGGATTCAATATCAAATTGGGGTCAAAAAGAGCTTTAACCCTTTTCAAAAGATTATAATTGGTATCGCCGATCATCAATGGGATAAACTCGGCACGAACTATACCATCACCATGCTCTCCACTAAAACTTCCATTATATTTTTTGGTAAGCTTGGCAACATCCGTAGTAATGCTTCTAAAGAGCACAACATCCTCCGACTTTTTAAGATTCAAGATGGGTCGCAAATGCAATTCACCGGCACCGGCATGGGCATAGTAAACCGCATCTTGGTTGTAACCTTCCATAATTTTGGAAAATTCCGCTATAAAATCTTTGAGGTCCTCCAAGGCAACTGCCGTGTCCTCGATACATGCCACCGCTTTTCTGTCCCCCACCATATTGCCCAACAGGCCGAGTCCGGCTTTTCGCAATTCAATGGCTTTATTGATGTCGTCTCCGTATAAAATAGGATTGGCATAGCTTAAACCAGACTTTTCTATGGTTGCCAAAAGTGATTCCAACTGCTTTTCCAAATCTTCTTTGGTGTCGGCCTTTACCTCCAACATTAAAATTCCTGCCGGGTCTCCTTCCACAAAAAAACGATTGGCCAATTGCGCCCTATTATTTTTTGTACAATCCAAGATCACCTTGTCCATCATCTCGCACAAATGCAAATTATGGTTCATCACAGGAGCCACATCGCTCAAGCAATCCTCCAAAGTTTTGTAATGTGTCGCTACCATTGCTGCGTGTGCCGGTGGCAACTCATCCAATTGAAGGGTAACCTCGGTGGTAAAAGCCAATGTGCCCTCACTACCAGAGAGCAATCTACACAAATTGAATTCAGCAGCTTCATCCCCAAAAACATTATTATGAAGGAGTTCGTCCACTGCATATCCAGTGTTTCTGCGATGGATACTAGGTTTTGGAAATTCTGATCGTATGTTGTTTTGTATGTCCGGATTCGAGAGTTCTTCGTAAAGCTTGCTGTAAATTTTAGCCTCCAAGGAATCTCCCTTTTTCTTCTTTTCGAACTCTTCTTTAGAGATATTGGAAAAATACGCATCGCTTCCATCGGACAAAACACATTGCATGGCAATGACTTTGTCCCTGGTAACACCGTATTGAATAGAGGTAGTACCTGATGAATTGTTTCCGACCATCCCACCGATCATACATCTATTGGATGTAGAGGTATTCGGACCAAAGAACAGTCCAAATTGTTTTAGGTATTGATTGAGCTCGTCACGAACTACACCGGGCTGGACCGTAACTTGCCTCTTATCCTTATCCAAACTGACAATCTTGGTGAAATAACGGCTGACGTCAACTACAATACCTTCTCCAACACATTGACCGGCCAAGGAGGTTCCTGCAGTTCTTGGGATTAGACCTATTTTGTTTTTGTTTGCAAATGCAAGCAAGTTTTTAAGGTCATTTACATTTTTAGGATAAGCTACCGCAGTCGGCAACTTTCTATATACTGAAGCATCGGTGGCATAAATTGCCCTGCTCAAATCATCGAACAGCAACTCACCTTTCAAGGCCTCTGAAAGGTCTTTTAACAAATTTTTATCCAATTTGGAGTAATTTTTGGGAACTAAAACGGTTTTTCAAACGTAAATCTAATACAAAACTATCTCTAATTTTTAACTTAACGAGACTATCATGAAGATTACCACATTATTTTCAGTTATTATTTTTTTTGCAACAGCGAGCTTAAGCGCTCAGAACATTTCTGAACATGCCTTAGGATTGCGTTTGGGCGACAGCGACGGTTTTGGAGCTGAGATTTCTTATCAAAAATCTATAGGCCAATACAACCGTGCCGAGTTCGACCTTGGCTGGAGAGACAGCAATAACTTTGATGCCTTTAAGTTGACCGGAGTATACCAGTGGGTCCGTCCTTTGGATGGAAACTTTAACTGGTACTATGGTGTTGGTGGTGGATTGGGTAGCGTTGATTTCGATTATCCAGATCCGGACTTTAACGACGACAACGACGGATTGTTCGTTTTTGCGGCCGGAGACATTGGTGTAGAGTACGATTTCGACATTCCACTTTTACTGTCATTGGATTTTAGACCAGAAATCGGTTTGATCGGTTACGACGGTTTTGACAATGATTTTGATTTTGACATCGCTCTTGGTATCCGTTACCAGTTTTAATTAAGAAAACTTTATAATCGACCCTTGGCCCAAGAAAAGCCAAGGGTTTTTTTATGCGATAACTATTGAATACCTTAGCGGCCTAAACATTTTAAAATGAAAAAACTATTTGTACTATCCTTAGGGGTTCTTTTCTTAACTGCCTGTAATTCCGAACCTAAAGGATTTACTATTAGCGGTACCATTAGCGGGGAGCCCGAAAATGGAACACAAATATTCTTAAAAACAACAGATTCCATCAATCAATTGATAGATGTTGACACAGCCACTGTTGAGAACGGATTGTTCAGCTTTACCGGAAACCAGTTGGAGCCTAAGATGCACTACATTTTTGTTGACAAATTGCGGGGAAACGCCCCAATTATTGTCGAAAATGCTGCTATGGAGGTAGAGTTTCAAAAAGACAGTATAGGTTATGCCGAAATAAAAGGTACCGAGCAGAACGAACTGTTCATGGGCTTTTTGGCAGAGTCCCGTAAATTATCCGAACGTGCCAGGTCCATGCAAGACGATATGAGAATGGCAGCACAAGAAAGAGACACGGCCACTGTTGCAGCCTTGAGAGAGGAGTTCATAGAGTTCCAGGAAGATGCAAGGAATTATAACATGAACTATGCAAAGGAAAACCCTAATGCATTGGTTTCCGTATTGATCATTGGAAACCTATTGGCTACCAAAGGTGCACCTGTTGAAGAAATACAAACCATGTTTGATGGGCTTTCACCAGAAATGAAAGCTACGGAACCAGGGAAAAAGATTGCCGAACAGTTAGAAAGCTTAAAATCAACGGAAGTTGGGGCCACAGCTCCAGATTTTTCCGCGCCTACCCCAACAGGCAGCGTACTTGCATTGAGCGATGTTACCAGCAATGCCAAACTCACACTAGTAGACTTTTGGGCTGCTTGGTGCAGACCATGTCGTGAGGAGAACCCGAACATCGTATCAGTTTATAAAAAGTACCACGATAAAGGTTTTGATGTGTTGGGCGTTTCTTTGGATAATAAAGCAGAGCATTGGACCCAAGCCATTGAATCTGACGAATTGGTTTGGAACCATATTTCCAACTTACAGCGTTTTCAAGATCCCATTGCACGTTTATATAACATCAATGCGATACCAGCAGCATTCTTATTGGATGAGAATGGAGTTATCGTAGCAAAAGACCTAAGAGGTCCTGCATTGGAAGAAAAAGTAGCGGAAATCCTTGGGAAGAGCTAAACAAAAAATATTTTTTTGATGAAGAAAAAAGGTTTTGAATGTTTCAAGGCCTTTTTTGTTGCGCTATATTTTGCCCATTTTATCCAACACAAAAAGTACAATGATTGGAATAGCAAGCAGTACAACAATCAAGGTATCCGTTACAAAAAGGTCCGGCATAAACAATAATGTGGTTGCATAACCACCAATGGCACCACCAAAATGCGCGGTATGTCCAATATTTCCATGTCTGCTCTTCATTCCCCAAATAGAATACAGCAAATAAGCAATACCCAACACATACGCCGGTAGCGGAATCGGGATAAACATAATACCCAATTGCATATCTGGATTCAACAAAATAGCAGCGTACAAAACACCCATTACCGCCCCACTGGCACCGACAGCACTGTAAAAAGGCTCGTTTTTATGAAAGAAAAGTGCCAAAAGGCTCCCAGCAATCAAACTGACCAAGTAAATAATGACAAATTTTATAGGTCCGAACCACCCAATCACAACTGGAGCAAAAAAGTAGAGGGTAAACATGTTCAGGAACAAATGGGAAATATCCACGTGCAAAAAACCAGATGTTACCATTCTTTCCCGCTGACCCGCTTGTACGGCGTTGATACTGAACTTGTATCTATCAAAAAATGCAGTGCTATTAAACCCACGTAGGGAAACCAAAACATTGGCGGCCATAATGGCAATGGTAGCGATATGTAAATTGAGCATGTAAATAAAGGTTTGGGTTCAAATATAGCTATATTTGCACACAAGAATAGTCTATGCAGCTGGTAGTTTATATCCTTGTTTATCCATTGCTCTGGTTGATTTCCAGACTTCCCTTTAAAGTCATTTATTTTATTTCTGATGGTGTTTATGTGCTATTGTACCATGTAATTGGCTATCGAAAAAAAGTGGTGCGAAACAACCTTGCCCTTGTTTTTCCAGAAAAATCTGAGAAAGAACGACTGTTGATCGAGAAGAAATTCTTCCGGCACATGTGTGATATTTTCTTGGAGATGATGAAGACTATGGGGATGAGCAAAAAAGAAATTCAAGAGCGATTTACCGTAACCAATATTGAGTTGATCATTGACTTGGAGGACAAAGGCATCAATACCATGCTAATGCTTCCCCATTACGCCAGTTGGGAATGGGTTTTATCCCTTAACCTTCAGATCAAGTCCAAGGGTTATGGTATTTATCAAAAAATAGAGAACAAGTATTTTGATAAATTAGTGAGGAGCATACGTGGCAAATACAATACCGAGCTTATATCCACTAGAGAATCAAGAAAAATCCTTAAAGCCGCAAACGAAAGTAAAAAATTGACCATGGTGGGCATCATCAGCGACCAATCGCCCATGGTTAGCAGAGCTAAGTATTGGACCGAATTTATGGGGGTTACAGTTCCAGCGCATGTAGGTGGTGAAGAAATCTGTAAAACGAACAACTTTGTACCTATCTATCTTAAAGTTAAAAAACTGAAGCGTGGATATTACCAAAGTACATTTGAAGTTCTTTTTGATGACCCTACTATTGTTCCCGATTACAAAATAACCGATGCCTTTTTGCGGGAAACGGAGAAGTCTATTCGCGAAGCTCCAGAATATTACTTTTGGACCCACAAACGTTGGAAGCACAAAGACAAAGTGCCCAAAGAGTTTCAACAAAAAACCACAAAAGCAGCGAATTCTTAGATTCCTGCCACTTCCTTTATTTCACTGATAATTCTATCGGCCAAACCATCGGCTTCATCTTGTGATTTTGCCTCGGTATAGATTCGGATAATCGGCTCCGTGTTGGATTTTCTTAAGTGTACCCAGTTCTCTGGAAAGTCAATCTTTACCCCATCGATCGTGGACACCTCTTCATCTTTGTATTTGTTGTGCATAGCTTCCAAGAGCGCATCCACATCCAAGTCCGGTGTCAACTCGATCTTCTTTTTGCTCATAAAGTAGCTTGGATAACTAGCGCGCAGCTCAGCAACCGTTCCTCCTCGCTCAGCCATCAACATTAAGAACAAAGCAGTACCAACTAAGGCGTCACGTCCATAATGACTTTCGGGATAGATGATTCCGCCGTTACCTTCACCTCCTATAATGGCGTTATTGTCTTTCATTTTGGTCACCACGTTCACCTCTCCTACTGCGGCGGCTTCATACGTTCCACCATGTTTTTCGGTTACATCTCGTAAAGCTCTGGAAGAAGATAGGTTGGAAACCGTATTTCCTTTGGTTTTGGACAGTACATAATCGGCACAGGCCACTAATGTATATTCTTCACCGAACATTTCACCATCGTTGCTTATGAATGCTAAACGGTCCACGTCGGGGTCAACCACAATACCAAAATCGGCCTTTTCTTCAACTACTTTCTTACAGATATCCCCCAAATGCTCTTTCAATGGCTCTGGATTGTGCGGGAAGTGTCCTGTTGGGTCGCAATAGAGCTTTACCACTTCCACACCCAATTCTTCAAGCAACTTGGGGATGGCAATACCCCCTGTGGAGTTTACACCATCAACAACAACTTTAAAACCTGCTTTTTTAATGGTATCGGCATCGACCAAGGGTAGCTCCAAAACTTCATCAATATGGATGTCGATATAAGAATCATTTTTAATGATTTCTCCCAAGTCATCTACCTCGGCAAATTCGAAATCCTCTTTTTCGGCCAAAGCCAAGATTTTTGCCCCTTGTTCCGCATCCAAAAACTCCCCCTTTTCATTCAGTAATTTAAGGGCGTTCCATTGTTTGGGGTTATGACTTGCAGTCAAGATAATTCCACCATCGGCTTTTTCCAAAGGAACCGCTATCTCTACTGTAGGTGTGGTCGACAAGTCTAAATCGATTACATCAATCCCAAGTCCGACCAAAGTGGAGACGACCAAATTTTGGATCATTTCACCAGATAAACGGGCATCACGACCAATTACGACTTTTAATTCATCCTTTTCCGAGTACGATTTTAACCAAGTACCATAAGCTGCAGCAAATTTTACTGCATCTACAGGTGTTAGGTTATCATTTGTTTGGCCACCAATGGTACCTCGTATTCCGGAAATTGATTTGATTAGTGTCATAATTGTTAAAAAAGTTTTTGCAAATATAGTTGGGCTTATTCGATTCCATGTTTTGAATTTGTAAATTTCGACAGAAAAGGAATTTGCCCCGATGAACTTCTTAGCGCATATCTATTTATCTTTTGGTGACGATGAAATAACATTGGGTAATTTCTTTGCCGATCATATTCGTGGCAACAAGTACAAACATTTACCAGAAAAAATTCAGAAAGGCATTTTGCTGCACCGGGAAATCGACACCTTCACAGATGCACACCCAACTGCCAGAAAAAGCAGTAAGCGCCTTCATAAAAATTACCATCATTATAGTCGAGTAATCGTTGATATTTATTACGACCATTTTTTGGCCAAAAACTGGAGCAGTTATTCAGATGTGCCTTTGGATACCTTTGTAGAAAAGTTCTATGATTTATTGGAAGACAATTACGATATCCTTCCCATGGCCACCAAACGAATGATGCCCTACATGATTGCGGACAATTGGCTGCTCAACTATGCCAATTTAGCTGGGATTGAACGTGTTCTCAATGGCATGAACCGACGGACAAAAAACAAGTCTCGAATGAATTATGCCATTTTGGACCTTGAAGAAAATTATACTGAATTCGAAAATGAATTCACTTCATTTTTTGAAGAATTGATTACCTTTTCCAACCAAAAATTTATTTCTCTATGCGAAGACTAGTACTCCTCTTCCTTCCCCTAATCTTTTTTATTAATTGTAAGCAACAACCAGCAACACCTACTGGACTGGTCGCTGAAAAGGCCATGGTAGTATCCGCCCGTGAAGAAGCATCACAATTGGCGGTGGATATTATGAAAAAAGGCGGAAACGCTTTTGATGCCATGGTAGCTACGGAACTTTCCCTTGTTGTAGCATATCCGTTTGCAGGAAGCGTTGGTGGTGGTGGTTTTATGGTCTACCGCAAAAACAATGGTGAAGTCGGTGGAATCGATTATCGCGAAAAAGCCCCTTTGGCCGCCCATAAAGACATGTATTTGGATTCCTTGGGCAATGTGATCCCAGGTTTAAGCACATCTGGCGGTACTGCAGTGGGAGTTCCAGGTACAGTTGCCGGCGTATTGGAGGTTCACAAAAAATTCGGAAAACTTCCTTTAAAGGATATCATTGAACCTATTATTCAACTCGCCAATAAGGGTGTTGTAGTAACCGAAAACCAGGCCAATCGTTTGGAAAGAACACGAGAACGTTTTATCGAAGCCAATGGTGACAGCACCAAATTCGCCCAAGCTTTTGTTGTAGGTGATACCATAAAGTACCCTGCCTACGCCAAAACACTCCAAAAAATAATGGAAGAAGGTCGTGATGGTTTCTACAAAGGTGAGGTTGCCCAGAAACTAGCCGCTTTTGTTCAGGAGAATGGAGGTTTGATTACCGAAGAGGATCTAGAAAAATATGAAGCGGTATGGAGAGACCCCGTTGTCTTTAACTACAAAGGCATCAAAGTTATCTCAATGAGCCCACCCAGCAGCGGAGGTGTTACCATCAACCAGATATTTAAAATGATGGAACCTTATGAAGTTGCCAAATATGGACATAACTCAGCAAAAACCATCCAATTGTTTACCGAAGCATCTCGTAGAGCTTATGCTGATAGAAATTTCTATTTAGGTGATCCTGATTTTGTGGACATTCCCTACGATATGCTCTTGGACGATGAATATTTGCAAGATAGAATGAGCAATTTCTCTTTTGACAAAGCCACTTTATCCTCAGAGGTTAGTCATGGTGAAGTCGAAATTGTTGAAAGTGACCAAACCACACACTTTTCCATAGTGGATAGCGAAGGTAATGCCGTTTCCGTGACATCCACGTTAAATGGTGGTTATGGATCCAAACTGTATTCTGATGAGCTTGGTTTCTTTTTAAACAATGAGATGGATGATTTTAGCGCCAAACCTGGTGTACCCAACATGTTTGGCCTAATTGGTGCCGAAGCCAACAGTATTGAACCAGAAAAACGCATGTTGAGCAGCATGACCCCTACCATTGTAGAAAAAGACGGGAAACTGTACATGGTTGTAGGTACTCCTGGAGGTTCTACCATAATTACCGCCGTTGCGCAGACCATCCTGAATGTTTATGAGTTCAACCTAAGCATGCAAGAAGCTGTGAATGCACCCCGTTTTCACCATCAGTGGTTGCCCGACATGGTGATTTTTGAACCGGAAGGTTTCTCCGAAGAACTTAAGGCCGAATTAAAATCCAAAGGGTACATCATCAATGAAGAGAGGACTCCGATTATTGGAAAGGTTGATGCGATTCGTGTGTTGCCCGACGGAAAATTGGAAGGTGGCGCAGATAAACGTGGAGATGATACCGCGGTTGGTTATTAATTAGCATTCAATGGAATTTGACGTTGTTGTTTTGACGGACCACAGGTATGTGGACCCAAAAGAAAAGACACCCTACATTCAAAATGTACTGCAAGAAGACCAACTGGTTTTGGAAGCATTGCAAAATCAAGGGTTAAAAGTGGTTCGTAAAGCATGGGACGACCCGGATTTTGATTGGTCGACCACCAAATATGCTTTGTTCCGGACCACCTGGGACTATTTTGACCGTTATGCGGAATTCTCGGAATGGTTGGAAAAAGCATCAAAACAAACACAGTTTATCAATTCCAAAGAGCTTATTTATTGGAATATTGACAAGCATTATTTTAAAGACCTATCTAAGGCAGGAGTGAATGTTCCCAACACGGTATATATAGAAAAAGGTTCCAAAACCACCCTTGAAGGAACGATTCAAAGTGCTATGTCCAACCATGGTTTTACTGCGGACACCTACATTTTAAAGCCATGTGTTTCCGGAGCAGCCCGTCATACCTATAAAATCAAAAATGATAAAGTTTCCGAGCACGAAGCTGTTTTTCAAGATTTGATAAAAGAGGAAGCCATGATGCTTCAGGAGTTTCAGCACCATATTGTTTCGGAAGGGGAAATTTCCATGATGGTTTTTAACGGACAGTTTACCCATGCTGTACTAAAAATTGCCAAACCGGGCGATTTTAGGGTACAGGATGATTTTGGTGGAACTGTTCATAACTATTCGCCGAGCGCTTCGCAAATAGCATTTGCAAAAAGTGTGGTGTATGCTGCACCAGAATTGCCCGTTTATGCTCGAGTGGATATTTTTAAGGACAACGATGGCAATTGGGCTCTGGCCGAATTGGAGATTTTTGAACCGGAATTATGGTTCCGACTTAACCCAACAGCTGCGCATACAGTTGCCAAGGCTATTAAAAACAAATTCTTCTCTTAAAACTATCTAGCAATCTGCTTTTTTAACTCTTCCATGGACTGCTGAAGTTGTTTCAACAGGCCTGTTTCGGTAGTTGCATCAACATTAAAGGTCAACTTACTGCTCACCTCCCAAATCTCTTGAATTTGAAAGGGTTTGATTTCGTAAGGCGGGTAGGTTTCATTCAAGGAAACCAAGGTGATGTTATTGGAATTGGGCTTACGCTCTATTTTCTTCACCATCACGGAGTCTTGTAAAACGACTACGTACATTTTATTGGGACTCACATGGTCTATATGCTCAATGGCACGTGCCAACACCCAATCGTTGGGTCTTAAATTGGGCAACATACTATCCCCTTCTACCTGAAAACCACGATAGGTCGCATTACGGAACTCAGGTATGGGCATATCAAAAGCGGGCAACTGCCTATACCAACTCGTATCGGAAATATTCTGTGGATAACCCGCCGCAGCTTTGGCATTTACCATCACCATGTTGTCATTATCGGAATTATCAACAGTGACCACTTTAGGAATAACACTGGTTTTGGAAGTATCCAAATGCTTTTGATCACTTTCACCGAACAACCACAATGGATTGATCTTGAACTGCTTCAAAAGTTCGGCCACTACTTTACCGGAAAGCTTGGTTCTCCCCCGCTCTATGTCGGCCGTGGTATTTTTAACCCCAAGTAATTTGGCGAACTCGGTTTGAGTGTAGCCAAGTTCCCTGCGGATATCGGTAAATCGTTTTAGGGTTATTTCATTTTCCATCATCAATTCAATAATGTCATGTCGAGCGCAGTCGAGACATCTAGCAACATATTATTCTCGAAAGCAATCAAACAGACAATCCATTCTCAAATATAGCTATTTTGGAATATTTCCAAAAACTTTTATGGATTATTTCCATTTATTGGATTATTTCCATATTTTTGATTGGAATATTTCCAAGTTATGAATTTTGAACGGATACGAGAAAAACTGAACATATTGGCAGATGCTGCCAAATACGATGTCTCTTGTGCAAGTAGTGGCAGTGACCGAACCAATAAAACCAAAGGATTGGGAAATGCTTCCAAAATGGGAATATGCCATAGCTACACCGCAGATGGCCGATGTGTTTCCTTGTTAAAGATCCTGTTGACCAACCATTGTATCTTTGATTGTGCCTATTGCGTAACTCGCAAATCCAATGATGTTCCAAGGGCCGCTTTCAAGGTGCAGGAAGTAGTAGACCTCACCATCAATTTTTATCGCAGAAATTATATCGAAGGGCTTTTTTTGAGTTCCGGGATTTTCAAAAGTCCCGACCACACCATGGAACGTTTGGTGGCCGTTGCCAGAAAACTGCGCGAAGAAGAAAATTTCAACGGCTATATCCATTTAAAATCCATTCCTGGGGCCAGTGATGAATTAATGTACGAAGCAGGATTGTACGCCGACCGACTTTCTGTAAATATCGAAGTTCCCACCATCTCTGGATTAAAATTATTGGCACCGGACAAAAAGCACGAGGACTTTACTAAACCCATGGAAAAGGTGAAAAATGAAATTGTACGATACAAATCAGAACGAAAAATCATTAGAAGTACACCAAAATATGCCCCTGCAGGGCAAAGCACACAGATGATTGTGGGAGCTTCGGGAGAATCGGATAAGGATATTATGTATTCCGCGACCTATTACTATAAAACCTTCAATATGAAACGCGTATACTATTCTGGCTATGTACCGGTGACCCATGATTCCCGCTTGCCGGCCATAGGTTCCCAGGTACCTATGTTGCGCGAAAACCGATTGTACCAAACGGATTGGCTATTGCGTTTTTACGGCTTTTCCATTGGAGAAATCCTGAACAATCAACACCCGAATTTGGATATGGACGTAGACCCAAAGCTATCTTGGGCCTTGCGCAACCTGCACCATTTTCCTGTGAATGTAAATACGGCGGACAAACAACTACTGGCCCGAATTCCTGGGATTGGAATGCGGTCGGTGGACAAAATTGTAAAAGCCAGGAAATTTAGAAAACTGAACTGGGACCACCTCAAAAAGATTGGTGTGGCCCTCAACCGTGCCCAATATTTTATGGTCTGCGATTCCCGGCATTGGGAACGCCGTGATCTGGATGCGGATAAAATTAAAGGTTTGATCCTTCAGAATTCCTCGGGGAAATTTAGGAATCAGTACAGTACACAATTGCCTTTGTTCAATTAGTACAGGCAATTGACAAGTAAGTCATTTCGAACGCATGTGAGAAATCTAGATTCCTCGATCATTAGATCCTTCGAAATGATATCTAAAAAACAAAAAATGCAAGCGCTATGAATGCTTCAACAACCTTAGTTTATGACGGTAGCTTTAACGGATTCTTGACCGCCGTATTTGTCGCCTTTGATGAAAAAATCAATGTAGCCGATATCCAAAAGAACAATCAAACCCAAAGCGGATTGTTTTCTGATACAGAGACAGTTTTCACCCATGTGGAAAAAGCCAAACGTGTTTGGAACGGTGTCCGCAATAAAAGCCACAATGCGATTTCCAATGTCTATTTCGCTTTTTTAAGTGAAGCAGAAGGCGTGGAAATGATGCTTTACTCCTACATCCAAAAATTGATGCGCACCAAAAATGGTAAGTATTTGGACTATTCTGATAGTACAGTGCTCTACATAGCACAACTAGCCAGAAAAGTGGGCCGGGAAAAACATCGAATGGAGGCTTTTGTTCGGTTCCAATTAACCAAGGACGACATCTACTTTGCCAACATAGAACCTGATTTCGACGTTCTACCGTTGATCTCCAAACATTTTCGTGATCGCTACGCTGACCAAAAATGGTTGATCTACGATGTAAAACGTAAGTATGGCATTTATTACGATTTGAACCATGTAGAGATGGTATCCCTGAATTTGAAGGATATCCACTATAACAAAACGGTTAAAAGCGATGCCTTCTCTAAGGAGGAATATGAATACCAAACCCTTTGGAACGATTATTTTAAAAGTACCAATATTGCGTCGCGTATCAACCCTAAGTTACATACGCAACATGTACCAAAACGCTATTGGAAGTATTTAAGTGAGAAGAAGGAGGCGGTTTGATTACTGCTTACTTTTCTCCCCTACAAAATGGTCGCTTTTGGTCTTGAACAGTACATTAAAACTGGTCAAGCTACCATAAATTCGGGTAATATATTGTTGTAAGTCGATTTTTTCTTGATCGTCCAGGTTCTTGCTACTATTAATCTTTTGCTCCATCACACGGATGCGGTCGCGGACCATCACAATTTTATGGAAAAAGGTGTCAATGGGCATTTCTTTATTTGCCGTAGTGTCCCCTGGTTCCAAAACCAATTTACCTCCTCTCCACTTATCGGCCAAAGCCACTTTTTCATGCGTATCGCTCCACTTTTCCAATATTTTCACCAAGGAACGTTCCACATCAAAAAAACTAACGCTATCCACTTCATCTTCCACAGCTTCAATGACTTCAAAATCTGCATCCAAATCAATGGTTTCCAATCCATTTTCCAAAAATGTCACCCAATAGTGTTTGGACGATACGTTGGTTACCACACCTTTACCATAATCTGGATGATCTATTCTTGAGCCAATGCCTAATATTTTCATAATTAAATTTATTTTCTGCTCTCAAATTTAGAATTTTTGAATGTTTCCCCTACCTTCGATAATGGTTTTATAAACCAGCATTCATGGAACCACAAAAATTAAGAGCAAAACTCGGGGAGTTGGCCTCTACTTCCATCAGTGGTAACGACATCAGTTCTTCTTGCCTGTACGTATCCGCTTTGGCCGTTCTACACGCTGGTCAATATGCATGGATTTCATTATTGATTGTTGGCGTAGTTCTCTTTTTATTTCGAAAAATTTATGGTGAAGTCGTTGGAGCGCTTCCAATGAACGGTGGCGCCTATAATGCACTACTGAACACCACAAGTAAGAGCATGGCATCCTTGGCCGCATCACTTACTTTGCTGTCCTATATGGCCACAGCGGTAATCTCTGCCAATGAGGCCATGGCCTATTTAAAAAATATTGTTCCCCATTTGCCCGTGATATTGGCCACCATTGGTCTATTAGCCATTTTTATGGGATTGGTGATTATCGGAATCGGGGAATCATCCAAAGTGGCGATTGCCATTTTCATTTTCCATTTATCCTCATTGGTATTACTGTCATCTTTCGCCGGTTTTTATCTTTTAGAACATGGATGGGAAGTATTTTTCAACAACAATGCGTTACCCGTAAAACATGGAGCTTTGCCCATGGCCCTGTTCTTTGGTTTTTCTGCCGCCATGCTGGGGATAAGCGGCTTCGAGAGTTCGGCGAACTTTGTGGAGGAACAAAAAAAAGGGGTTTTTCCAAAAACGCTTCGCAACATGTGGGTCGTGGTTACCATTTTTAATCCGCTGATTGCCTTTTTGGCATTGGCTGTATTGCCTATTCCCGAGATTGAATCCAATAGCGAAGCTTTATTGTCCATTATGGGCAACCAGGTCAGCGGTTCATGGTTAGCAATGTTGGTTTCCGTGGATGCGGTACTGGTATTGAGTGGTGCCGTCCTTACCTCTTTTGTTGGTGTCTCCGGATTAGTGGAACGTATTACTTTGGACAGGATTTTACCTCCTTTCCTTTTAAAACGAAATAAAAACGGAAGCACCTATCGCATTGCCATTGTTTTCTTTATGCTCTGTGTCTCGATTTTGTTGATTACCGAAGGTAATTTGGAGGCTTTGGCGGGAGTGTACACCATTGCTTTTTTGTCGGTGATGGCGCTTTTTGGAATCGGCAACATCTTATTGAAAGTAAGACGTAAAAATCTTCCCCGCCCAGAACGTTCGGGCTGGTTGTCTTTATTGGTTGCCATTGTTGCCGTAATTACAGCATTGGTCGGAAATATTCTATTGAATCCCGATTACCTTGCCGTATTTATGGAATACTTTATTCCTACCATTGCATTGGTTTTGGTAATGCTCAACAGGACCGCCCTTTTAAAGCTATTGTTGCGTTTAATTCGATATTTTCTCGACCCCGTGAATCGTTTTTTGGTTAAATCCTACCGCGGCATCAATCGGGTTATTGACCGTATCAACGATCAAGAATTTGTCTATTTCACTAAAAAAGATGATGTAGCGGCGCTCAATAAGGTACTGCTCTACATTCGAAATAATGAGCATACAAGAAAATTAAAAATCGTATCTGTATTTCCGGAAGGAGAACAAGCTACGGATAGTTTTGTGTCCGACTTAAATGTATTGGATAGGGAGTATCCAGAAATCAAAATAGAATTTATCCAATTGCATGGTGAGTTTACACCAAAATTGATAAAACAGTTATCGGACCAATGGAAAATTCCTATCAATTTTATGTTTATCGGGAGTCCTAGCGACAAGTTTCCTTACCCACTTCAAGAGTTGGGTGGAGTTAGGTTGATTATTTGATGTTTCTAGCACTTTTAATTCATTGTAAGGAAAGATAGAGTCACTTCCTTTTTAGATCCCAATTCGCTACTTTTGAGGTTTGCTATGATTTATGATTAATTACGAAGAACATATTGAGGTTAAGGGCGCAAGGGTCCATAACCTGAAAAATATAGATGTTACCATTCCCCGTGAAAAACTTGTTGTGATCACAGGACTTTCGGGAAGTGGTAAATCCTCCTTAGCGTTCGATACCATTTATGCCGAAGGGCAACGCAGATATATTGAAACCTTCTCTGCCTATGCCCGGCAGTTCTTGGGCGGGCTGGAGCGCCCTGATGTGGATAAAATAGATGGGCTCTCTCCTGTTATTGCCATTGAACAGAAAACTACATCGAAATCCCCTCGTTCTACAGTAGGTACCATTACCGAAGTCTATGATTTCTTGCGTCTTCTTTTTGCAAGGGCTGGGGATGCCTACAGCTACAATACAGGCGAAAAAATGGTAAGCTATAGCGATGAACAAATCAAGGATTTGATCATAGAGTCTTACAAGGATAAAAAAATCAACGTTCTTGCTCCGGTTATCAAATCGCGTAAAGGACATTACCGTGAACTTTTTGAGCAGATTGCAAAGCAAGGGTTTGTTAAGGTTCGTGTTGATGGTGAGATTATGGACATCACCAAAGGGATGAAGGTCGACCGATACAAAACCCACGATATTGAGATTGTAATCGACCGTTTGAAAGTCGGCGATAGCGAAGATTTCCATAAACGGCTGAGCGAGACCATCAATACTGCCATGTATAGTGGAGACAACGTGCTTATGGTATTGGAAGAAGGGGAATCGGTACCGCGATATTTCAGTAGAGATTTAATGTGTCCATCATCGGGCATCTCCTACCCCACTCCAGAGCCTAACACTTTTTCCTTTAACTCTCCAAAAGGAATGTGTCCCGAATGCAGTGGATTAGGGCATGTTTTTCAAGTCAACGAGAATAAAATCATCCCGAACAAGAAAGTATCCATCAAATCTGGTGGGCTTGCCCCTCTAGGGGAATACAAAAAGTCATGGGCCTTCAAACAACTGGAAACCATTGCGCAACGCTACAATTTTGATCTTTCGGATGCAATAGAAAAGATACCTGCCGAAGCTATGGATGTTATTTTGAACGGCGGCAAGGAAAGTTTTGAGGTAGATTCAAAGAGTCTTGGGGTAAAAAGACAATACAAGATTGATTACGAAGGAATTTCCAACTTCATCAAAACCCAATACGAAGAAGCCAATTCTACTTCCATTAAACGATGGGCCAAGGATTATATGGACAAGGTAAGTTGTCCCACTTGTGAAGGCTCCCGCTTACGAAAAGAGTCGCTCTATTTTAAAATAGACGGAAAGAACATAGCCGAACTGGCACAAATGGATATTGCCGAGCTTGCAAATTTCTTCAAACATTTGGAAGACACCTTGGAGGGTAACCAAAAAAAGATTGCTGAGGAAATTATCAAGGAAATTAAGGCAAGGGTCGGTTTCTTGTTGGATGTTGGCTTGGATTACCTTTCCTTGAATCGAAGTTCGAAATCGCTTTCAGGTGGTGAAGCACAACGTATCCGATTGGCCACTCAAATAGGCTCGCAATTGGTTGGCGTACTCTACATTTTGGATGAACCAAGCATTGGACTGCACCAGCGAGACAATGAACGATTGATTCATTCCCTCGAATCGCTTCGTGATATTGGGAATTCGGTTATTGTGGTAGAGCACGACCGTGACATGATCGAATGTGCTGACCATGTTATCGATATTGGCCCTAAAGCCGGCAAACATGGTGGAGAGATTATATCCGAAGGAAGTCCAAAGGAACTCATTGATCATCATACCATAACCGCGCAGTTCATCACTGGAGAAATGGAAATCCCTGTGCCAGACAAAAGACGCAAGGGAACGGGCAAAAAAATCACACTCTCTGGCTGCACTGGCAATAACTTAAAAAATGTGACCGTGGATTTCCCTTTGGGAAAACTGATCGGTGTAACTGGGGTTTCCGGCAGTGGTAAGTCTACATTGATAAACGAAACCCTCTACCCCATTATGAACGCCCATTATTTTAATGGCGTTAAAAAACCAATGCCCTACAAAAAGATTACCGGGCTAGAACATATCGATAAGGTAATAGACATCAATCAATCTCCTATTGGCCGCACACCGAGGTCGAACCCGGCTACCTACACAGGTGTTTTCAGTGAAATTCGCTCATTGTTCTCTAAAACCACCGAAGCTACTATACGTGGATATAAACCAGGGCGATTTAGCTTTAATGTGGCAGGCGGTCGTTGCGAAACTTGTCAAGGTGGTGGACTCAAGGTCATTGAAATGAATTTTTTGCCCGATGTGTATGTGGAATGTGAGACCTGTAACGGCAAACGATTCAACAGGGAAACCTTGGAGATACGTTACAAAGGAAAATCCATTGCCGATGTGTTAGAAATGACCATCAACGAAGCTGTGGATTTCTTTGAGAATATTCCAAAAATTCATCGTAAACTTAAGACAATAAAAGATGTAGGTTTAGGTTATATATCTTTAGGGCAGCAATCCACTACGCTCTCGGGAGGAGAGGCCCAGAGAGTGAAGTTGGCCACAGAGCTTTCCAAAAGAGATACGGGCAACACTTTTTATATTCTTGACGAACCGACCACAGGCCTGCATTTTGAAGATATCCGAGTACTTATGGAAGTACTGAACCGCTTAGTGGATAAAGGAAACACCATTTTGGTCATAGAACATAATATGGATGTGATCAAAATGATGGACCATATCATCGATATTGGATACGAAGGAGGAAGAGGTGGCGGAAATGTTGTAGCAGAAGGTACACCTGAGGAAGTTGCCAAGGACAAGAAAAGCTATACCGCCAAGTTTTTAAAGAAAGAATTAGACAATACAAAGCAAAAAATAAAACGCGCAGTTTAAAACACTAGACAACTATGCAAATGCGAAAAGAACAACATTCCAAAGGATGGAATGAGATCAAGACAAACGATTCATGGGCCATATTCAAAATTATGGGCGAGTTTGTCAATGGATTTGAAAAAATGAGTGTAATAGGTCCTTGTGTATCCATTTTTGGTTCCGCCAGGGTACGCGAAGGACATCCTTATTACGATTTGGCAGTTAAAATATCCAGGAAAATAGCGGAAGCCGGTTATGGAGTTATTACAGGAGGTGGACCCGGTATTATGGAAGCAGGTAACAAAGGGGCCAATTTGGCGGGCGGCACATCGGTTGGTCTAAACATTGATTTGCCCTTTGAACAGCATGACAACCCTTATATTGACGACGACAAAAGCCTTGATTTTGATTACTTTTTCGTTAGAAAAGTGATGTTTGTAAAGTACTCTCAAGGGTTTGTGGTAATGCCAGGTGGGTTCGGGACTTTGGACGAGTTCTTTGAGGCATTGACCCTTATTCAGACACATAAAATACACACCTTTCCTATAATTCTTGTTGGAACAGAGTTTTGGAAGGGCCTGTTGGATTGGATCAAAAACACCTTGGTCGAAGCAGGCAACATTAGCCCGAAGGACTTAGACTTGATTAAACTAGTGGACACAGAGGATGAGGTTGTTGAAATTATAGATGCCTTTTATAAGGGCAGAACACTTAGCCCAAACTTTTAAACGTATTACTTTGTTAAACCATCGAGCATTACTTAGCCTTGTGCTGCTTATCATTACGGTGTGCCCCAAACTTTGGAGCCAGCACCAAAATGATGTTGTGGCTACTCTCGATGGACCTACTAACCAAATACGGATCCGTCAACACTTTACCTATGTAAATCATTCCAACCGTGGGCTTTCCACCTTGTATTTTAACGACTGGAACCATGCTTATTCGAACAAAAACACAGCATTGGCCAAACGGTTTGCAGAAGAATTTAACAGAAGCCTGCACTTGGCCAAGGATAGGGAAAGAGGTAAAACTACCATCAGAACAATTGTTGATCAAAATTATGCGGGACTGGATTGGAAACGAGAGGGCAACAAGGATGTAATAGCGGTAACACTTAACGAAGTTTTAAAGCCGGGAGAATCTATCCAACTGTTTTTTACCTACACCATTAAATTGCCCACTGCGAAGTTTACAGGATATGGGCATACCGATAGTCGAGGTTTCAACTTAAAAGATTGGTATTTTACCCCAGCGGTCTATGATGGTGAATGGAAACTATACGACAATAAAAACCTAGATGACATTTACACCGATGTTTCCGATACGCGGGTAAATTTCACATATCCCGATGGGCTCTTTTTGGCCTCAAACTATAGAATGTCCAATGTATCCGTTTTTCCCGGCGGACAGCATGTGCAACTGTACGGTACAAAAAGAAAAAGTTGTGAACTGATCCTTACTATCGACGATAGGTTCACTAAACACGTAGCAGAAAACTTAACCATAACCACGGACATTGAGTCCAATAAATATGAGGAGATTCCGCAAGGTATCTCCATCATTAAAATAGCCGATTTCCTGAATGAAAACCTTGGGCCATATCCGCACGACAATCTGTTGGTCAGTGAATTCGATTATAACAAATCACCTTTATATGGCATAAGCCAACTCCCCTCTTTTATCCGGCCGTACGAAGAACAGTTTCAATTTGAAATGAAGTTTTTAAAAACGGCTATTAGGAACTACTTAAAAGAATCACTTTATCTGGACCCACGCAAAGAACGTTGGGTAAACGATGCCATTGGGTACTATTTGATGATCAAATATGTGGAAGAACATTATCCCGATCAAAAATTAGCCGGAAAGCTTTCAAAAATTTGGGGTATTAAAAACTTCCATTTTGCGCAAATGGATTTTAATGACCAATACGCACTTTTTAGCATGCTCAGTGCTCGTAAAAACATAGACCAAGCCCTGACCACTTCAAACGATTCGTTGATCAAGTTCAACCAAAAAATAGCCAATGGCTATAAAGCTGGACTTGGAATGTCCTATTTATCGGCTTATTTGGGTGAGAAAAAAATAGATAGTACCGTTCTTGATTTTTATAAAAACTATAAGCTAAAACAAAAGGTTACCGCTTTGGATTTTAGAAAAACCATTGAGAAATATTCCAATAAGGATGTGGACTGGTTTTTTAATGAATACGTGGGAACCGATAAAAAGATTGATTATAAGATCAAGAAAATCGAGAAAACGGAAGACTCCATAAGTTTTGTGTTAAAGAATAAGCGCGGTACCAATGTGCCGATATCGGTTTTTGGTCTTGAAAATGATTCTGTCGTATCCCATTATTGGTTCACTGGTATTGACAGCACAAAGACCTTTACCATTCCAAGACAAGGCGAAGACAGGCTGGTTTTGAACTATGATCAGAACATTCCAGAGTTTAACCAACGTGATAATTGGAAAACCTTGAACGGATTTTTCTCCAGCAACAAAAAACTTAAGTTTCAATTTTTCAAGGATACCGAAAACCCATATTTCAATCAGGTTTTTTACGTTCCAATTGCAAATTTTAACCTTTACGATGGTATAACCCCAGGACTACGCCTTTACAACAAAACTTTTTTAGAGCGCCCGTTTCAGTACGACATCTCCCCTACTTACTCGTTTTTAGAACGAACATTGGTTGGGAAAGCTAGTTTCAGGTATCGTAAGTACCATAAAAAAACAGGGCTTTATGTAACCAATTATTCCTTTTCTGCTTCTACCTCCCATTTTCAGGAAAACTCCAGGTTCTCAACCCTTACTCCTGCGGTAAGTTTTGGATGGCGACCCAACGATTTATTATCCAACCGCAGACAATCCCTACTTTTAAGGTACAGGAGTGTTTTCAGATCTATTGATGACAATTTGGTGGGTGAACTGGATACCGACCCGGATTATGGGGTAATGAATGTTCGGTTTACGGACGTGGACAATAATATTCTCAACTATTCTTCTTGGTTTATAGATGCCCAACACTCGAGCGAATTCACCAAATTGGCCTTTGAGCTAGAATATAGAAAATTGTTCCAAAGTAATAGACAATTGAACTTGAGGTTTTATGCCGGAAAGTTCCTTAGAAATAAAACAGCGTCTGATTTTTTCAGTTTTGCACTGGACAGGCCTACCGATTATATGTTCGACCTTGCTTATTTGGGTAGATCGGAAAGCTCAGGTCTGTACAGCCAGCAAGTAATTATTGCCGAAGGAGGTTTTAAATCCAAATTGGAAAATCCTTTCGCGAATGACTGGATAGCCACTACAAATGCGAGTACCAATATTTGGAGATGGGTCGAAGCTTATGGCGATATTGGGTTTTTAAAGAACAAAGGAGAAAATGCCCGTTTTGTGTACGACTCTGGTATACGTTTAAATTTGGTAACCGATTATTTTGAACTTTATTTCCCGGTCTACTCCAACCGTGGATGGGAAATCGCGGAAGACGACTACGGTCAACGCATTCGTTTTGTGGTGACTATTAGCCCTAGAACATTGATCGGGTTGTTCACAAGAAAGTGGTTTTAATTATCATATCCTCAATTTACGGCGTCACAATAAAGTTTTATTTGTTACATATATAATTAATTGATTTTATTTTTACGATATATTCAATTTATTAACACGTAGACATATTGCAGTTTTGATGGTTTTTTAGTAATTTCGCAGAAATCTTCAACAATTCATGAAACCTAACCCTAGTACGAGTAACGACATTTCTTTTGACGATTTTAAATCGCAAATTCTTCAAGATTACGAGACAGCCGTCACCAGTAGGGAATGTAGCTTAATGGGACGTCGAGAAGTACTTTCCGGCAAAGCGAAGTTCGGTATTTTTGGAGATGGCAAGGAACTTCCTCAGTTGGCCATGGCAAGAGCTTTCCAAGATGGAGACTTTAGAAGCGGCTACTATCGTGACCAGACGTTTATGATGGCTTTGGGGTATTTGAGCCCAAAAGCATTTTTCCATGGACTTTATGCTACAACAGATTTGGATAAAGAGCCCATGAGTGCCGGTAGGCAAATGGGTGGTCATTTTGTGACCCACAGTTTAAATGAAGATGGGACATGGAAGAACCTAACAGAACAAAAAAACAGTAGTGCCGATATATCCTGTACTGCGGGTCAAATGCCTCGATTATTAGGATTGGCGCAAGCTTCAAAGATATATCGCCATGTTGATGGCATAGATCAGACCAATTTTTCCAAAAATGGTAATGAAGTAGCCTGGGGAACCATTGGAAATGCAAGTACCAGTGAGGGTCATTTTTTTGAGACCCTGAATGCTGCAGGTGTAATGCAGGTTCCTATGGTCATTAGTATTTGGGATGATGAATACGGAATCTCGGTACCATCGGAATTTCATACCACCAAAGGTGATATTTCTGAGGCACTCAGTGGACTTCAGAGAGATGAAGATCATGCAGGTTTTGAAATTTTGAAAGTCAAAGGATGGGATTACACTGCACTTATCCATGCATTTGAAAACGCTTCTGACATAGCCCGTGAAAGCCACGTGCCTGTTCTTATCCATGTTACCGAACTCACCCAACCACAGGGACACTCGACTTCCGGGTCGCACGAAAGATACAAGTCAGCGGAACGATTGGAATGGGAGCGTGAAAACGACTGCAACAAACGTTTCAGGGAATGGATCATTGAAAATGGCATCAGTACAGAAGAAGAGCTTAAAAAACAAGAACGCGAGATTAAGCAAAAAGTTCGTGCAGCCAAAAAAGAAGCTTGGTCAGAGTTTTTAAAACCTCAATTGGAGGCAAAAAAACAACTGGTTCCTTTATTGGACAAAGTGGCAAATCAAAGTCCAAATCGCGTTTTCATCAATAAATTAAAAAACGATTTAATTGCCATTGAGGAGCCTCTTAAAAAAGATTTGGCCTCTGTGTCCAGAAAAGCATTGCGTTATCTATTGGAAGAGAATTCAGCAGAGAAAAAGCAACTTCAACAATGGGTAGACAATTTCTTGGCCACTAATGAGCCTCATTACAGCTCCCATTTATATAATGAACTTGACAACAAGGCCACAAAAGTGGCGCAAGTAGCCCCTACCTACGCAGAAAGTCCAGAAAAAGTAGACGGACGCATCATTCTCAGAGATAATTTTGATGTTCTTTTTGCCAAATATCCAGAAGCATTGGTTTTTGGAGAGGACACCGGTAATATTGGGGATGTTAATCAAGGTTTGGAAGGTCTACAAAGCAAGTATGGAGAACTTCGGATTTCCGATACCGGTATACGTGAAACCTCGATAATAGGACAAGGTATTGGTATGGCTTTACGTGGTTTAAGGCCAATTGCCGAAATTCAATACTTGGATTATATTTTATACGCCATACAAACATTGAGCGACGATTTGGCTACGTTGATGTACAGAACGGTAGGTAAGCAAAAAGCACCACTGATTGTACGTACCAGAGGTCATAGGTTGGAAGGTATTTGGCATTCTGGCTCCCCCATGGGCGGACTGATACATTTGCTACGCGGCATGTATATTTTGGCTCCAAGAAATATGACGCAGGCTGCAGGTTTCTACAACACCCTTATGAAGAGTGATGAACCTGCCCTTATAATAGAAAGCCTTAATGGATATCGCTTAAAAGAGGACATGCCCACCAATTTGGGTGAGTTTTGTACACCTATTGGCAAAGTGGAAACAATTAAAGAGGGTACCGACATTACTTTGTTGTCCTATGGTTCCACCTTGCGGATAGTGGAAAAAGTTGCACACGAACTTTTGGAAGTTGGAATAGATGCAGAAGTTATAGATGCACAGTCCCTACTGCCATTTGACCTTGATCACGATGTTGTAAAAAGTGTGGCCAAAACCAATAGACTCTTGGTTATAGACGAAGATGTTCCAGGGGGATGCTCCGCATATCTAATGCAGGAAGTAGTTGAAAAACAAGGAGGTTACCGTTATTTGGACAGTGCACCACAGACCTTATCTGCAAAATCGCATCGTCCGGCATATGCTTCGGATGGGGATTACTTTTCTAAACCCAATGCTGAGGATATCTTTGAAAAAGTATACCAGATTATGCACGAGACTGACCCAAAATCCTATCCTGCATTAAGATAACTTAATCCTAAAAGGTCAATCCAAAATCACCTTTCATCAATTTATGTTACGTTTTTTAAAACATAATTTATACATTCACGTGGATTAAATTTTCCCCACATGAAAAACAACACTTTGATACACCTAGGTCTTGCAATTTTGAGAATAGTTCCATCTATTTTTATGATGACCCATGGCTATCCAAAACTTATGAATCTTATTAATGGCAACACGGAGTTTGCCAATCCTTTTGGTATTGGCCAGGCCCCCTCACTATTTTTAACGGTAGTGGCGGAATTCGTTTGTCCTCTTCTAATAATTATCGGTTTTAAAACAAGATGGGCTGCAATTCCCACTGCGTTTACCATGTTCATTGCTGGATTCGTTATCCACGGAGCAGACCCATTTGGAAGAAAAGAAATGGCGTTGCTTTACCTGACCGTATTTGTAGTCATCATGCTTTTGGGACCTGGTAAATATAGCGTGGACAAAAAATAATCCTAGATAATTTCCGAAAGTAATTCTTTTAGCAAATCGGCCTGTGCCATATTGCTGGCACCTACCCCTTTGCTTTTTAGATCCAAGGTTCTAAGATTTGAGATAATTCCGCTTACCCTTTTCATAGGGTAATTGCGAGCGGCTACCACATACTCGTTCACAAAATATGGATTGACTCCTAGCACCTTGGCCACATTTCCTGGGGAATGGTCCTTTAGCCCATGATATTGCAATAGCTGCGTAAAAAAAGTGTTTAAAAGAGTGACTGTGACCACAAAAGGATTGTCTTTTGGATTTTGGGCAAAATAATCAATTATTCGTGACGCCTTTTTCACATTGCGCTCACCAATGGCCTTTTTTAGCTCAAAATTGTTGAAGTCCTTACTTATCCCAATGTGCTCTTCAATCAATTCAGGGGTTATTTCCGTGGTCGGCGGAACAATCAATGTAAGTTTATCCAACTCGTTACTGATTTTACTAAGGTCCGTACCCAAGAATTCCACCAGCATAATACAAGACTTGGGAGAAATCTTATACTTTTTGCTTGCCAAGGTTCTACGTATCCAATCTGCTACCTGATTATCATACAACTTTTTGCTTTCAAACAATTCCCCGCTCTTTTTAATGGTTTTATAGAGCTTTTTACGCTTATCCAACTTTTTGTACTTGTAGCAAAGCACCAAAATGGTGGTGGGTTGTGGATTTTCAGCATAAGGAACCAGGTTTTCTATGGTTCTGGAAAGATGTTGTGCCTCCTTAACGATCACTACCTGATACTGAGCCATCATGGGGAAACGTTTCGCATTGGCAACAACTTCATCTACAGAAGTATCCTTTCCGTAAAGCACCATTTGGTTGAATCCCTTTTCATCTTCCGTTAGTACGTTTTCGGCAATAAATTGAGATATTCTATCTATATAATAGGGCTCCTCCCCCATTAAAAAATAGATAGGTTTTGGGTTTCCATTGTTGATTTCCGATACGATCTCCTTTACTTTGTCCATTCAAATTATATCACCAGTTTTGTAGAATGCAAGATTTGAATTTTCCACCTTATTCGTTCCGAATCAAAAATAGCCAAAATAGGCAGTACATTTTTGATGGGTTGCGTAAAAAATTTGTGGTCCTTCAACCTGAAGAATGGGTACGCCAACATGTACTAAGATATTTAGTGTTTACAAAAAACTACCCTAAAAGCTTGATCAATGTAGAAAAGCAGCTTACAGTGAACAAGTTAAAAAAACGGTATGATGTTGTGGTGTTCAATCCAGATGGATCTATATTTCTTTTAATAGAGTGCAAAGCACCGGAAGTAAAGATCACCCAAGAAACCTTTGATCAGATAGCGAGGTACAATTACGAGCTTAAAGCCGAATATTTAATGGTGACCAATGGTCTGGAACATTATTACTGCGAAATGGACCATGAGAATGAAAAGTATACCTTTTTAAAGGATATTCCTGAATTTAGCCGTTAATTTGCCTCCGTTTTGAAAATCGCCGTAGTCATACTCAACTGGAATGGAGAAGCCTTATTGGAAAGGTTCCTGCCATCGGTTATGGAATATTCCAAAGATGCCGATATTTATGTAGTTGACAACGCAAGTACAGACGGGTCGATAGATTTTTTAAAAGAACACTACCCCACGATCGGTATTGTACAAAACTCAACCAATGGTGGTTTTGCAAAGGGCTATAATGACGGGCTAAAACATATTGAAGCCGATATGTATTGTCTTTTAAATTCTGATGTGGAAGTAACTCCAAATTGGCTGGAACCCATAAAACAAACTTTTGAAGACCTGCCCGAAGCTTCGATAATTCAACCCAAAATTTTAGATCTTAACCAAAAGGACCACTTTGAATATGCTGGGGCCGCTGGTGGATTTATAGACATGTTCGGCTATCCATTCTGCCGGGGACGTATTTTCCAGACCATAGAAAAGGACGAAGGCCAATACAACGACATTAAAGAGGTTTTCTGGGCCACAGGTGCCTGTATGTTCATTAAAAGCGAAGTGTTCCATTACCTTGGAGGGTTTGATGAGGATTATTTTGCGCATCAAGAAGAAATTGACCTTTGCTGGCGCGCCAAAAATGCAGGCCATAAAGTTTATTATGTTGGCCATAGCAGTGTTTACCATTTAGGAGGCAGCACACTATCCAATATGAATCCAAAAAAGACCTTTCTCAATTTTAGGAACTCCCTCTATTCCATCACTAAAAATCTTCCCAGAAAAAAAGCATTGCCCTTGGTACTTGCCCGCTTACTACTGGATGGTATTGCCGCATTGCGTTTTGTGTTCCAATTAAAGTTCGATCACTGTTTTGCCATCTTGCGAGCACATCTCAGTTTTTATGCTAACTTTATAAAAATGTACAGAAAGCGCGAAAAAGCTAATTTTTTATTAAAGTACCATGTTGCGACATCCATAGTATGGTCTTACTTCGTACATCAAGTAAAGAATTTTAACATTTTAGTAAAAGATTAACGAAGCCGAAATATAGGAGCCTTGGTTTTTCTATAATTTTGGTGTAGTTTCTTAACATTTGATAAATCTAACAATCCTTAAATTATACTCTGAACTATGAAAAAAGTTTTTCTAGGAACATTGGCAATGACAGTTCTTTTATCTTCTTGTGTATCGCAGAAGAAATATGCCGAACTGGAGGCCAAACAAAAAGAAACCCAAGACCTATTGAATTCAGCAACCGTTAAATTGAACGACTGCTTGGAAGAAAAAGCAACTGCAGATTCTAGGTTAAAAACCCTCGAAGACCAAAACGCATTCCTTAAAGCGAACAACCAAGAGCTTATCAACAACATGGGCAACTTGACAACGCTTACCACAAAAGGAGCTGAAAACCTTGAAAAATCCTTGGAAAGCCTTCGTGAAAAAGACCTTACCATTAGAAAATTACAAGACGCCGTTACTCGTAGAGACTCTGTAAACCTTGCATTGGTACAGAGCTTAAAAGGTGTGTTGGGCAACTTGGATGACGAAGACATCGAAATCAGTGTTGAAAAAGGTGTGGTATTCGTTTCCATTTCCGACAAATTGTTGTTCAGAAGCGGAAGCTACAACGTAACAAGTGCAGCTAAAGAAGTACTTGGAAAAGTAGCCAAAGTAGTTAACAACAAGCCTGACTTTGAGTTTATGGTAGAAGGACATACGGACAATGTACCTTACAGAAGCGGTGTTCTATTGGACAACTGGGATTTGAGTGCTAAAAGAGCAACTTCTGTTGTAAGAATACTTCAGAACGATTTCGGTGTAGATCCTGCTAGAATGACAGCAGCTGGACGTAGCTACTATGTACCACTTGTAGATAACGATACTTCTGCTAACAGAGCTAAAAACAGAAGAACAAGAATCGTTGTACTTCCAAAAATCGATCAGTTCTACAACATGATCGAAGAAGGAATGAAAGATCCTGCTATCGGCGGAACCGGAAAATAAGAATAAGCTTTAGCTTAAAAACAGAAAAGCGGCCAAAAGGCCGCTTTTTTTATTTAGTATATTTCAAGACTTCCTTTACCCTCCCTTATAACCTCCGGTTCGTCTCCAGAAAGGTCTATAACTGTGGAGGCTACATTATCACCATACCCACCGTCGACAACAACATCCACCAGATTCTGCCATTTCTCAAAAATAAGCTCTGGATCGGTGGTATACTCTAAAATATCATCATCGTCACGGATAGAAGTGGAAACAATAGGATGTCCCAAACCCTTTACCAATGCTCTAGCAATGGAATTATCGGGAACCCTAATACCCACCGTTTTCTTCTTCTTGAAATCTTTGGGAAGATTATTGTTGCCTGGCAGAATAAACGTATAAGGTCCAGGCAGCGTTCTTTTTAGGATTTTAAACGTTGGACTATCAATCTGTCTTACATAATCGGAGAGATTGCTCAGGTCAGCGCAAATAAACGACCAATTGGCCTTTTCCAATTTTATTCCCTTGATTCGGGCCAATCGCTGCAAAGCTTTGGAATTGGTTATATCGCATCCCAAACCATACACGGTATCAGTAGGATAAATAACCAATCCACCCTTTTTTAAAACGTTCACCACCTTTTCAACCTGTTTAGGGTTTGGGTTTTCTTCGTAAAGTTTTATCAGCTCTGCCATCCTGAAAAGAATTAAATACAAAGATAATACTTAATTCAGCTTACCCCACTTGCATACCGAGACTGTTAAATAAATGATAAAGCACCCAACCAAAAACAATTATGCAATCTATATAAAAGCACAAGGGGCATTCATCAATCCATATTGGGCATTGATTGGTTTTAACCAAATATTCTAAAAGATAAGCCTCAATTTTAATAAAAATTGCTATTTGATGAAATTAAGAAACATACCATTAATAATTTTTACCCTTTTAAACATCTTATTCTTCCCAAGTTGTCAAAACATGAACAGTTCTAAATCGAAAAACCAGCAATTGACAGGTTATGAGGTGCTTGACAAATTGGACAGTTTGGCAACCCGACTCAACAACTTGGAATCAAAAGACTGTGAAAACATTGATGAGATTGTGACCATAAATGAGCAGATGCGCAGAATTATTGAAGATATTTATTCTAATAATGTATTGGATGAATTGATTACAGCTGCACATAAAGAAACCCATCAAATTGTGTTTGCATCATCTGAAGATAAAAATGTTGGAGTGTTTTCATGGGAATCCAAACTGGATTGTTTGGGTCACAATATCAAAAACATTGCTCTGTTCCGGTCCAACAATAGGGTAAGCACCTCTTCTTTATATGGAAAATCAATGATGTACAGCGAAGTGTCACTGCTCAAAAACAATAATAACAAAATGCTCTACCAACTTAAAGGCACATCGCATTTTGGTGAAAATAAGGTGAACGGATACACAATCAGCAACGGACAATTGATTGAATCACAAATTCCTAACAAAGCTGTTTCCAGACAATATGCCAATTCTACCCTTGAAGAATAGGTTCTATTATTACTATTCCTTGGTATAAAACCCGATATCATCCAATACAACAACACCCAAGGTATCCTTATCAAAGACTAAATTGATACTTTTTAATTTATCCAATTTTAGGCTATCGTTCTTTTTTAAGAATGATGACACGGGCAAATAACAACTTTTCAATTGCACCTCTGAGTTTTTTCCAATCATATCCTTATCCAAAAAATTGAACTTGGTGAACTTGGTCTTAATAATATTGGGCAAGCTGTTGTAATCAGAAATTCCCACCGAAGCCGCATTGTTCAGGCTATCCTTGAGCATAACCGTAAAATTGAAACCCACCTTGGGTTCATCTTCAATTTTGTCCTCCAGCTTTAATTCCGCAATGTCCCCCATGGCCAAGGATATGGCCAACGTATCCGCCGAACTTAAATTCTTAAGGGTATCGGGCAATAAAATAGTGTACACCGGTATTGAATCAGTATCGGTATCTTTGGTATAATTCCAACCCAATACTAAAGTATTGTTCTGTTGACTGCCACCGTCCCTAGCCTCCAGTTCGGTTTCCCTCCAAACCTTAAAATTCTCGGCAAACAAGGTTATACTGTCCAAAGTACTGGTGATATCCAAACCATCTTCGAAGTTTACCAGTACATTTTTATGCGCATCACTATACTGGCTTCTGTATGTTTCCTTGGGCAACCAATCACTGACCAAATCCACATTTTTAAACATGGGTCTGTACGCTTTATTTCCTTTGAGCACTGCCTCTGCAAATGCGCTTACATAAACCTTGGCTACTTGGCGCTGCTCTTCCCCTGTCACCAATGGTGTTAAATTGAGCAACCATTTCATTGGAGCTCCAAAATCCGAACGCCCCCAAGTAGAATTAAACTGTCCATGATTTGCATGATTCATGTACAACCCAGTTTTAAAGCCATCAAAGTTTTCTGAAAATTGTAATCTATGGTAAGGCCTCATTCCCCAAAAACTGGTCTCGTCCGAATCATACGCACCTTGTATGGACATATAGTTGATATCCTTAAGACTGATTTCACGATTATACCTGTAGTCCGTTGGAGCTATTGAGATTACCCCTTTGATTCCAAAACCAAACTCAAATTTTTCATTGCCATTATCTGGAAATCTGTCCAATTGGTTAAATGCTGCGGCAATGGATACGGCCTCTCCTCCCCTGGAATGCCCTACTAAAATCACTTTATCCAAGTCTGCTTTTCCATAGAGCTCAGCGTCTACATCTTTGTTCCATTTTCTCCATTGTTCCAAATGTTTCAAAAGAAGCCAGGCACGTGTTGGCATTTCCTTACCTCTAAAATCTCCCGACCAATGTCCATTTATAAAATTTTCATCTACCGAAATCCCAATAATTCCTCTACTGGCCAATACTTCGCCTAAATAGGCATAGCCACCATCGGAATAATCGATCATGCTGTGGTTGCCATGTACCATCATTACCACAGGAAAAGGTCCATCACCTTTGGGCATATAGACCCTTGCATTCAAAGGGAAGCTGTCTACACCAAACCCCCAAAACTTCTCACGCCATTTCTTCTTTTTACCTTTCCAATCTGGCAATAGCAATGATGCATCCACGGTAGGTGTTTTTACCCTAACCTCTTCTGCAAATTCCACCCGTTTCTTATCGGTTCCACTTCCATAGGTAAACACCTCTACATCATAGTTCCCCTTTGCAGAGGGGTCTTCTATCCCAAGTTCACTTAAGGTTTTAATAGCCATAGTTTCTCCCGGCGATTCTTCCACATAAGGATCACCATCCAAAGAGTTAAAACCTACAAAGCCCAATATTGCAATTATTATTCCCGCTAGAATGGACAATGTCCCTGCTTTGACATTCTTTTTCTGGATAAATTGCCATACTCCAGAAGTTAATAACAACAAACAGATAAATCCCAGTAGAACTAGTCCATAAAATAAAAGAGCAGGCCACCTAAAGGCATACATCCGCATGATATAAAAAGTAAAAAAACCTCCCAATAAGGATGTAATAATGGCAATAGGTATTTTTTTGAACAGGGGCAAAAGCCATGAAAACACCAATTTTAGGATAACGAGCAATACAATCCCTATCAAAATGGCCACAAGCATGGTAATCCAAGCCGGGTAACCGAGTTCATAGTGATAACCGGCAATACCAAATAGGGTTACAACAAGTAAAGCAATAGCTAAAAATACGGGTTTAAAAAAGAGGTTCTTCATAAAAGGGGAAGTTGGTTGGTTTGGTCTAAAAAATTCAAAATAATAGCATTGAATTTAAGCATTTTTGACTACCTGAACCACCTCCTAAAGATTAATTAGAAAATCCCTAAACCTATTATGGTTTCATTATCAGAAACAGAAAATTTCTATTGGGCATTGTCCAAAACCTCAAGTTTGGCAAAACGGAGCAACAATTTTTTGATTCCTCCCTGATCAAAATGTATTTCCGCCTTCCTATCATTGCCCGCCCCCTCGATATTGAGGATTTTGCCCCTACCGAATCGGGTATGGTTTACCCTTGCCCCTACAACCAGTCCAGGGTCTAGATCCATCGGCTTTGCAGGTGAAGAAATTTCTGGTTTGAGCTTCCGCAATTTACGCAATTGGCTCTCGTTGGGCTTTTTAACACTTGGTGGAGTTCCATTGGAAGGTTTTACCTGTCGTAACTTGCTTTTATCTACCTCTCCAAAAATATTCTTGTCGATCATGGATTTATAGCGGTAACCATCATTCACTGGAGTAAGGTTCTCTACATATTGTTCCTCGATTTCTTCCAAAAAACGACTGGGTTCCGCATCGATAAGTTTACCCCAACGATATCTGTTTTGGGTATAAGTAAGAAATGCCTGTTTTTCTGCCCGGGTCAATGCTACGTAAAACAGTCTGCGCTCTTCTTCCAACTCACTCCGGGTATTCATACTCATGGCAGAAGGAAATAAATCCTCCTCCATACCCACAATATACACATAAGGGAACTCAAGTCCTTTGGCTAAGTGAATGGTCATCAAAGCTACTCTGTCATCATCCTCGACCTCTTTGTCCATATCGGTGGCGAGTGCTACATCTTCCAAGAACTCAGTAAGACTGCCAGTAGCGTCGGCGATTTCTTTTTGTCCTTCCACAAAATCCTTGATACCATTGAGCAACTCCTCAATGTTTTCCATTTTAGCAATGCCTTCAGGAGTACCGTCTTTTTTAAACTCCAACAAAAGACCTGTTTTTTTAGCTACATGTTCAGCCAAGGTAAAAGCATCCGACCCCTCGTTCATGATCTGAAAACTCTTGATCATGGTCACAAAATCCGCCAATTTTCTTTTGGTGCCGGCATTTATGTTTAAATTGAGTTTGTCCAAGTGCTCCATAACCTCATAAATGGAGCGGCCGTAATGGTTGGCTGCAACAACAAGTTTATCAATGGTGGTTTGCCCAATGCCCCTTGTTGGAAAGTTGATCACCCGCTTCAATGCCTCCTCATCCTTCGGATTAATAATCAAACGTAAATATGCCAGTACATCCTTGATCTCTTTACGTTGATAGAATGATAAACCTCCATAAATACGATAGGGAATATCCCGTTTGCGCAAGGCGTCCTCGATAGCACGGGATTGCGAGTTGGTTCTGTACAAGACTGCAAAATCACCGTTTTGCATCTGTTGTTGCATCTTGTTCTCAAAAATAGAACCTGCCACATAACGTCCTTCTTCGGCATCGGTAACACTACGGTGAATTTTAATCAGTTCACCATCATCGTTAGAGGTCCATACGTTCTTCTCCAACTGGTTCTTGTTATTGGCAATTATAGAATTGGCAGCGTTAACAATGTTTTTGGTAGAGCGATAGTTCTGTTCCAAACGATATACGGCAACATTGTCATAATCACGCTGAAAATTAAGGATGTTACTAATGTTGGCCCCACGGAAGGAATAAATACTCTGGGCATCGTCCCCCACCACGCAAATATTTTGATATCTATCCGATAATGCTTTTACAATCAAGTACTGTGAATGGTTGGTATCCTGGTACTCGTCCACCAAAATATATCTGAACCTATCTTGATATTTCATCAAAACCTCTGGAAAACGTGTCAACAATTCATTGGTGCGTAAAAGTAAGTCATCAAAATCCATGGCGCCGGCCTTAAAGCATCTATTCACATAATTTTGATAGATCTCCCCAAGCCTAGGTCGTTTGGCCATGGCATCCGCCTCCATCAATTCAGGGTTCTGGAAATATGCCTTAACAGTGATCAAACTGTTTTTATAGGACGAAATCCTGTTCTGTACCTGTTTGTATTTGTAAATATCCTTGTCCAACCCCATTTCTTTGATGATCGCTGCAATCAATCGTTGGGAATCTTGGGTGTCATAAATGGTAAAATTGCTCGGATAGCCCAATTTATCGCCATCAAAACGCAGTAATTTGGCAAATACCGAGTGGAAGGTTCCCATCCACAGGTTTTTTGCTTCGGAATTACCCACAATGGTCGCAATACGCTTCTTCATCTCACGTGCAGCCTTGTTGGTAAAGGTCAGTGCCAAAATATTAAAGGAATCCACCCCCTGTTCCATCAAATGGGCAATCCTATATGTAAGCACACGGGTTTTCCCGGAACCTGCACCAGCAATAACCATTAAAGGTCCATCTTTATGCAGCACGGGAGCGCGCTGCGCATCATTCAGTTCATCTATAAAATTACTCAAGGGCCAGAAGCTTTTAAAGTAGGCGTGAAATTAGCCAATATTGATCTTTTGCTAAAATCAAGCTTTCAATTTTTATAAACACTGTTTTTTCGGATTTGGTTTGATTTTTAAATATATTTAAAGCCTCAACTCAATTAGCTAATGAATTTTCAACGTTTACCCCTATTCCTTCTAGTTTTCACTTCATTTTTAGGATTTTCACAAACAACCAAAACCGGTCCGGTCATTAAAGATTATGGTGCGGTTTGGGAAATAGACAATCCCGATTTTAAAACCGACAAAACCCAAGAGTTCAAAGTTGTCTTTGATGTTAAGGATGGACCAAAATCCGATACCGAACTCAATAGAAACTTAAATACGGTGGCACGTTTCTTAAACATGCACGCCCAAAGCGGTATACCGGCATCTCAGATAAAAGTTGCACTTATAGTCCATGGAACTGCAGCCAGAAACTTGCTCACAGACGAGGCCCACAAAGAACGGTATAAAGTTGCCAACCCAAACAGGGAACTTGTTGAGCAATTGTTGCAAGCGGATGTAGAAGTTATAATGTGTGGACAATCCTCCAAAACAAGGGGTCTTCCAAAGGAAGATTTGATTGAAGGAGTTCAAATTGCCCTATCTGCAATGACAGCGAACATTCAATATCAAAACCAAGGATACCGTCCTATTAAATTATAAACCAACTAACTCTATTATGAAGAAAATTTTAGCACTTGCACTTTGTTCTGCAAGTTTAACCATGTACGCCCAAGATCATGGGCTCGAAAAAGACATCGCTGCGGTCGAATCCAAAGTAATTAAATGGCGACGAGACATGCACGAAAACCCGGAACTGAGCAACCGTGAGTTCAAAACTGCGGAAAAAATTGCTGCCCACCTCAAATCCTTGGGTATGGAAGTACAAACCGGTGTTGCCCATACAGGTGTAGTAGGCCTTTTAAAGGGAGACCATCCAGGTAAAGTTGTTGCCTTGAGGGCAGATATTGATGCATTGCCTGTTACAGAACGAAACGATCTGCCGTTCAAGTCCGAGGTGACCTCTGAATATTTAGGACAAGAAGTTGGGGTAATGCATGCTTGTGGACATGATACGCACATTGCCATAATGATGGGAACCGCAGAGGTTTTGGCCAAAAACAAGGACAAGATACACGGAACCATTAAATTTATATTTCAACCTGCTGAAGAAGGAGCGCCTCCGGGAGAAGAAGGTGGTGCTGAACTTATGGTAAAGGAAGGTGTTCTTGAAAACCCAAAAGTGGATGCCATTTATGGACTGCACATTGGTTCGTACCTGCCGGTTGGACATATTGCTTACAAGCCAGGCGGGGCATTGGCCGCTGCACAGCGTTTTGTCGTGAAGATCAAAGGAAAGCAATCTCACGGGTCACAACCTTGGGGAGGAATCGACCCAATTTTTGTGGCATCTAAAATTGTGGATGGCTACCAATCCATCATCAGCCGTGAATTGGAGTTGACCAAAGAAGCTGCCGTGATTACCGTGGGTAAAATATCAGGAGGGGTTCGCAACAATATTATCCCAGAAAGTGCTGAACTTATCGGAACCATCCGAACGTTGGATTATGACATGCAAAAGCAAGTAAACGACAGGATGAAAGAAATGGCGGAAACCATTGCCAAGGCCTACCGTGCAGAAGCTACTGTAGAAATTGCCAAAGGTGTGCCGATTACGTACAATGATCCTGATCTGACCGCTGCATCCTTGCCGAGTTTGCAAGAAGTGGCAGGTTCCGAAAATGTACACTTGATCAAAGCGATCACTGGAGCCGAGGACTTCTCCTTCTTTCAGGAGAAAATCCCTGGTTTCTTCTATATTTTAGGTGGTAAAGACCCAAATGCTGGACCTGACGAGCATTTTCCACACCACACACCAGATTTTAAGATTGATGACAGTGGTCTTCAATTAGGGGTGAAAGCCATGACGGAAATCGCATTGGATTATTTGGATAGAAGCAAATAGTCCATCTTTAAATAATTAACTCTTTTAGCCCCAATATCCTCCATAATTTGGAATTTGGATATTGGGGCTTGATATTTGTAACTGTTACTTCAATCAATTCAAATGGAATCATTCCTCGATTTTTTAGGCGATATCCCGTGGTGGACCTGGATTTTAATTTTTCTGATTTTGGTCGCCATACGTGATATCTTTTTTCAAAAAGCCCATACCATAAGCCATAACTACCCAGTGGTAGGTCATCTTAGGTATTGGCTGGAGAGTATTGGGCCCGAGATGCGCCAATATTTTGTTGCCAACAATCGAGAAGAGCTCCCCTTTAACCGTATAGAGCGGAGTTGGATATACGCGTCGGCCAAAAAAGAGAACAATTATGAAGGGTTTGGGACCGACAGGGACATTTACAAACATCAACATCTGTTTATTAAAAATGCGATGATCGGGTTTCAAGCCCCAGAAAATCACCCTAACAATGAACATCCATATTTTTTGCCTTGCGCCAAGGTAATGGGTGCCTATAACAAACGTAAAAAACCATATCGGCCGGCATCTATAATCAATGTTTCCGCAATGAGCTTTGGTTCACTTTCAGCTGCCGCCATTGAGTCTTTGAACAAAGGTGTGGAAAAATGCGGTGCCTATCACAATACTGGTGAAGGAGGGCTTTCCCCTTACCACAAGCAAGGAGGCGATGTCATATTTCACTTTGGAACAGGATATTTTGGTGTTAGATCCCGTGATGGAGGGTTTTCCATGAACAAACTAAAAGTTCTTGTAGATGAAAACCCCTGCATTAAGGCCATCGAAATTAAATTATCCCAAGGTGCAAAACCGGGAAAAGGGGGTGTACTTCCAGGTTCTAAAATAACGCAAGAGCTTGCAGAAATACGAGGAGTAGAAGTCGGTAAAGATGTAATCTCCCCTCCTACCCATAAAGCTTTTTCCACCATACCTGAACTTATGGACTTTATAGAATCCATCGCCGAGGAAACCGGGTTGCCCGTGGGTATAAAAGGTGCTATCGGTAAAATTGATCAGTGGCAAGAATTGGCCGATTTAATGAAAAAAACCGGCAAAGGACCGGATTTCATCACCGTAGATGGTGGCGAAGGCGGTACCGGTGCTGCTCCCCCTAGTTTTGCCGATCATGTTTCCTTGCCCTGGAGTTATGGATTTTCTTCTGTCTACAAAATATTTTTAGACCATGGTCTTACCGATAGAATCGTATTTATTGGAAGTGGAAAATTAGGCTTCCCCGGAAAAGCGGCCATGGCATTTGCCATGGGAGCGGATTGTATCAATGTAGCGCGAGAGGCAATGATGAGTATTGGTTGTATTCAGGCCCAAGTTTGCCACACAAATCGCTGCCCAGCTGGAGTGGCCACGCAGAGCAAATGGAGACAAAGTGGGATTAATGTCCCATTAAAATCCGATAGACTTGCCCAATATTTCAATACGTTTAAAAAGGAATTTCTAGAAATAACCCATGCCGCTGGCTACGAGCATCCCTGCCAATTTCATATGGAAGATATACAAGTGAATGTAGATGATGATTATCTTAGCAGCGATATTAGAAGGGTATACAAGTATCAAAAAGAGAAAGTACCTTTCACATCCATGCAAGAGCTTTATGATTGCGAGCACCTTGGAGGCAAAAAAGAAATTAATTAAAACACAATAACTTAGACCCAATCAATTGTACTACTTATGAAAAGAAATTTACCCCTAATCCTGCTTTTAGTAATAGCAACAAGTGCTTTTTCCCAACGAAAAAGTGAGCTATTTGCCGAAATTGATACACTTAAAACCAGAATATCCGAAGTGGAGCAGGAATTGGCCAAAGCAAAGCGTGAAATATCATCTAGCAGCGCAGAGGCGGAAGCATTAAGAGCAGAAAATGTAAGTCTACGAGATGCTAACGCTACCCTATTGGGCAACTTGAGCAATTTTTCTGAGTTGTCCAAGCAGAATTCGGAAAATGTGAACAAGGCCATGGCCGCACTTTCCCGAAAGGAAAAGCAGCTTAGCGGCATTAACGACATGATCTCTGCAAACGATTCCACTGCCATTGTATCCCTGACTCGCATAAAGCAAACTTTGGGCGAAAATGCCAAAGTTGGTGTTGAGGGAGGCATAGTTGTCATCAGTAATAGTTTAAACACCCTTTTTGGTTCTGACACCTCCGCGGAGTTAACAGAAGAAGGCAAGTCTTGGTTGGCCGGTGTTGCCGACATCATAAAATCCAACCCTAACTTTAAAGCTGAAATTGAAGGATTGAACATTACCGGAGAGTTTGGTCCAACCTACAATCAAGTTGCCTCTGTTGCGTCAGAAATGGTAAGCAACTTGGAAGTTCCTGCAGCGAACATTGCAATTTCGGCCAAAGATGGAAACTTTAAAGAAGGAATCAACATTAAATTACAGCCAGACTACAAAGGTTTTTATGCTAAGGCCAAGGAAAGTGCCAAGGCGGCCCAATAACCTTTTGTCCTACATAATTTTTGTGGCTTTGATGCGTTCTTGGTAGTGTAAAATCAATAAAAAACCAGACTACACTATGAGTGGAGATCAAATCCTTCAGTTATTTGCTTATTTATTACCAGCCGTGGTTACAGGTGTTGTAGCTTTCTATTTTTTTAGATTGCACACCAGAAACGAAGATGGTCGTAGGCGCTATTTGTTGCACAAAGATTCCCAAAAGGAAACCCTACCTATACGTTTACAGGCATACGAACGTATGGCACTTTTCTTGGAACGAATCGCATTGAACAGTCTTGTGGTTCGAGTTTCACCAACAGGTAAAAAGAAAAGTGATTACGAAAACCTATTGATCAAGCAAATTGAAACGGAGTTTGAACACAACCTGTCCCAACAGATCTACATGTCCGATTCTTGTTGGAACATCATCAAAACCGCTAAAAACACTACTATACAAATTATTCGCTCTGCTGGAATGAGCGAAACTGATTCACCCGATAAATTGCGTGAAGACATTCTGAACCAAACCATGGAAAAGGAGTCACCTTCCAATGCAGCCTTAGCTTTTGTAAAAAAAGAGGTGAGCGATCTTTGGGCCTAAGTTATTCCTGTTTTTCAGGTTCAATTGGGCTTGTTTCCTCATTCTTGTTCTTCGCATACAAATAACCACGCTTCCACCACAAGGTCATTCGTTCCTTATTAAAAATCAATGAGTTTGTGGTGAGAACCGTTGGTGTATAGTAAAAGTTGATGATGGCATCCTTTTGATTCGCCACTAATTTACCGATACGGATATTTTGGTTCTCGATTCGATCTAACATAAAACCGAAAATGGTAGTGATCAGATCAAACGGGTTTTTGGACGACATACGGTTCAAATGATTAACCTCGGTATGCAGCACTACAACATCCACCTCGGTGGCGCCGCGATTCAACGCTTCTTCTATTGGAACTAAAGTTCCCAGACCACCATCGGCATATTCACATCCGTTCTTTTTGGCCAAGCTCATAAACGGCGTGTAGTTGGATGAAATCCATATCCAATCAATGAATTCATCATAAGTACAATCGTTAATAGATTTGTATTCCACTTGGTTCAAAGAAAGATTGGACACAGTGACCACCACATCCATCTTACTTTTTTTGAGCTTGTTAAATTCTTGAACCGTTATTGATCTTCGAATCAATTTTCGAAGGTTCTCGCTTTCACCAAAGGTTTTTTTGCCTTTTAAAAAATTCTTGAGCACGTTCCAGTGGTTGATGGCAATGGTTTCCACCCCGTGCTTTTTTTTGATAACAAACGGGCAATTATTGAAAATACTGTCCTGATTAACGGATGAATAGATGTTCTTGATTTTATCCAGTTTGTTCAAGGCCAAATGGGAAATAAGAAGACTTCCGGTAGAGGTCCCGACAAACAAATCATAGTCGTGTTTGGCCTCTTGAATCAAAAATTGGGCAACACCACCCGCAAAGGCACCCTTGCTACCTCCCCCTGAAATGACCAATGCCCTCATTCACCTAAAGTTTTCTCCAAATATTGTTTTTCTTGCTGACTTAACAAAGGGTAAAGTCCCTTAATACGGGCTGTATTTCCTTCAGATTGCAAAAAGTCGCTCAATATGGTTCGGGCCGATTTTTTAAAGTGCCATACATGGTGACTACAGGACTCCACCAAATTCTTTAGTACCGTATCGGTAAAGCCTCCGATGCTCTTTAAATACTGGAATGCAATCAAACGGGTCTCAAAATGATGTTCTGAACCAGTATACCCGCTCAATTCATCAAAATATAAAGCCTTGTAGTCGGGGTTGTATTCTGGGGTCACCAATGCCAGTGTTAACCAAAGTAATCGAATGTTTTTATCAGGAAAGCCGGTTATTGTGTCTGTTTCATTTAGGTACTTACTTCTGTTTTTGGGGAAATCTGTCCATAAACGGTACAAAGCGGCCTCAATCGTCGTATAACTTTCGTCTTTCAACAGCCCTTCTACCACAGTCTTGATCTCCGTTGGGATTTTATTTTGGGAAAGGATTACAGCTTGCCTGGTTTTAATATCTCCAGATTGCAGTATAAGGTCCAAAAATTCCGGTGACAACTTGCCTCCGTAATCCAGTACAAGATTTTCTCTTAATTGACTGGATTTTAATTTCTTCCAGTTTCTTTTTAAAATGGTTTCCGTTTTATCAGGCTGCTCCGCTATCTTGTTTTTCAGTTCGAAATAGGTGTTTATGGAAGCACTTTTCTCCTGTAAAAATGAAACAACCTGATCGTAGGGAAAATCAGGATTCTTTAACCACAATTGCTCAAAATCAGCAAGATCGGAATTCGAGGTCAACTCCAATTCTTCCATCAAATTGGAAATGGTCACGTTGCTAAATGCATATTTGTTCAGATAGTTTTTGACCCCATTTTTAAAAGCTTCCCCTCCCACTCTCTCTTGGAGCATTACCAAAGCCCAGGCTCCTTTCTCATAAAAAGTAAGACTTCCGGCTCCAGAATTTTGCAATGCTTCACCCTGATCGTCGTCAGAGAAATTACGTAGAGCTTGTGCTGTCTTGAACAAGTGCCAATAAAAGTAATCGTCTCCAAAAATGTCCTTTTCAGCCAAATAAGCATAAAATGTGGCAAAACCCTCGTGCAACCAATGGTGTTCGCTACTGGTTTCCGTGACCAAATCGCCGAACCAATGGTGTGCCAACTCATGGGCATTAACATTAACATAGTTCTTATCCACAAAAGCAATCGAATCTATCACATATTGATTGGAAAATATGGTGCAGGTGGTATTTTCCATCCCCGCGTAGAGGAAATCCTGTACCGGGACTTGTTTATAGTTCTGCCAAGGATAGGAAACACCGATTTCAGTCTCCAAAAAGTCAAAAATGTGCTTGGTGTATCGATAAGTAGGCTCCACTTTGGCAGAGTCCGCAGGTTCATAATACAGCTCTATGGGTATTCCTGTAGATGATTTAATTGTCTTTTTATGGTAGTCACCAATGGCAAATCCGACCAAATAGCTGCTCATAGGTTCCTCCATATCAAACTGCCATGAATATCCAGTGGAATTTGGCAATGTTTTCTTTTTAATAAGTTTACCGTTAGCGATCACGGTAAAATCCTCTTTTAGAATGATCTTAAGGTCAAATTCGACCTTTTCTGTCATGTCGTCAAAACTGGGTAACCAATGACTGGTATATTTACCTTGCCCTTGCGTCCAAACTTGTTCATTGTTCCTGACCGCATCATCCCATCCTAAAAAATATACCGTTTGTTTTGGTTTCGCCACATAATCCAAGGAAACAATATGGTTCTCCCCTTTATTCATTTCCTTATTGACAGTGATTTGTTTGCCATTATAATTGTATTCTACTTGAACACCATCGAGAGAAACATTCGAAAATTCCATGTTCACGGCATCCAAAAAAAAGGAATCCACATCCTCAATCACATTAAAATGATAAGAAACACTGCCATTAATACGATTTTCTACAGGCGTGGGTTCAATTAAAACATCGGCTCGCAGAAAGTCCACTTTACTCTGAATTTGGGCGGACAGCAACTGCACAAATAAGAAAAATATAACTACAGGGCTCAGCTTCATACCATCATCTTATCAAAAGTCCTTCCAAATTACATATTTTAGTTCGATGAATCCCAATTTTCTGCAAACTCCCATAGCATATTTAAAAGGTGTTGGCCCCAATCGGGCCGAAACCCTAAAGGCCGAATTGGGCATTGAGACCTTTAGAGACCTGCTCCACCTGTTCCCTAACCGCTATTTGGACAGGACGAGTTACTACAAAGTCAATCAACTGCAGCCCAGCGGTGCCGATGTGCAGGTAGTGGGCAAAATTGTCCATATAAAAACCGTAGAGCAAAAACGTGGAAAGCGTTTGGTGGCCACCTTTGTGGATGAAACAGGACAAATGGAACTGGTTTGGTTTAGAGGGCACAAATGGATCAAGGAAAATTTAAAATTGAACGAACCCTACGTGGTCTTTGGCCGGGTCAACAAATACGGAAGCACCTTTTCGATGCCCCATCCTGAAATGGAGACCCTACAAAAACATCAACAAGGGCTAAAAATGGTGATGCAGCCCATTTACCCTTCCACCGAAAAATTAAGCAATAAAGGCATCACGAATCGAGTCATTGGTAAAATGATCCAACAATTATTCTTGGAATGCCAAGGCAAGTTTCCAGAATCGTTATCGCCCACCATTTTGGAAGAACTGAAATTGATTTCGAAGAGTTCCGCGCTGTTCAACATTCATTTTCCGAAGAATCAAGAATTGTTGGCCAAGGCCCAGTTCCGCTTAAAGTTTGAAGAGTTGTTTTTTGTGCAATTACAGCTCATATCCAAAAAAATGCTGCGCAAACAAAAAATCAAAGGGATGCCATTTGAGGCCGTGGGCGAAAAGTTTACCGAATTTTTTGAGAATCACTTGCCTTTTGATTTAACCAAGGCACAAAAACGGGTTATTAAGGAAATCCGAAACGATTTGGGGAGCAATGCCCAAATGAACCGGCTTTTACAGGGTGATGTGGGTTCAGGAAAAACCATTGTGGCATTAATGTGCATGTTATTGGCAATTGATAACGGCTTTCAAGCCTGTTTGATGGCCCCAACTGAGATTTTAGCGACGCAACACTGCAACGGACTCAAAGAACTGTTGGAAAACATGGACGTTAAAATTGCTTTATTGACAGGCTCCACAAAGAAATCAGAACGCACCTTGCTCCACAATCAACTGGAAAATGGCAATTTAAATATATTGGTAGGTACACACGCGGTTTTGGAGGATAAAGTCCAATTCAAAAATCTTGGTTTGGCCATCGTGGACGAACAGCACAGGTTTGGTGTGGCACAACGGTCAAAGTTGTGGCATAAAAATCAGACTCCTCCGCATGTTTTGGTAATGACAGCGACCCCCATTCCCAGAACTTTAGCTATGAGTCTTTATGGGGATTTGGATATCTCTGTCATAGACGAACTCCCGCCAGGCCGAAAACCCATAAAAACAGTACATCGTTTTGACAGTAACCGGTTGAAGGTGTTTGGCTTCATCAAAGATGAAATCAAAAAAGGGAGACAGATTTACATTGTATATCCGCTTATCCAAGAATCTGAAGCTTTGGACTACAAGGACTTAATGGATGGTTATGAAAGTATTGCTCGTGATTTTCCACAGCCCGAGTATCAAATTTCCATTGTACACGGACAAATGAAGCCTGCCGACAAGGACTACGAAATGGAGCGCTTTGTTAAAGGTGAAACCCAAATCATGATTGCCACTACGGTCATTGAAGTGGGCGTAAACGTACCGAATGCCTCTGTGATGATCATTGAAAGTGCGGAAAGATTTGGTCTATCTCAATTGCATCAGCTTCGTGGGCGTGTGGGCCGAGGCGCGGAACAAAGTTTTTGTATTTTAATGACAGGCCACAAGCTTTCCGAGGATTCCAAGACCCGATTGCAGACCATGGTGCGCACCAATGATGGTTTTGAGATTGCGGAGGTAGACCTTAAACTACGTGGGCCAGGCGATTTGATGGGTACACAACAGAGCGGAATGCTTAATCTTAAGATTGCTGATATTGTAAAGGATAATCAAATCCTCAAAACAGCCCGTTATCATGCCATTCAATTACTGAAAGACGACCCTAGACTGGAAAAAGCGGAAAATGCACCCATCCTAAATGCCTATTCCAAAATGATGGCCAACAAAACCATTTGGAATTATATTAGTTAAAGTTTTTGCTATTAGTGTTTAATCATAGCAATTGGTTCCAATTGGCCGAATTCGTAATGTTTTAATAGATTAAACTCAAAATCCAAAATCATTATTCCGTAGGGTGATGAATCATAAGCAGCATCTTTATATGTGACTACAAAGGTTTCCGATTCCAGATCTATCTCTGATTGTAGAATCTCTAGATTATACCTTCCTTCCGAAATTGCAAAGTAAGTCTGATATATTTTAAGGGATGAAAATATGTCAAGAGCTCCTGTATCTAAATCCAAAATAGCGGGTCCAAAAAAATCCGAAATATTTCCCCCTGGAATAATCTCGCCAGATCCATTGTAATACATCATTTTCCCAGCCTCAAACCGGGCTGGAAAACGGATGTCCGATTTAAAACCCAATAAGACACTTGATTCGGATGATAAATCCTGAGACTGGTAATAGATATTGGTGGGAGAGCTTAAAGAGTTTGAGTCGGTATTGTAACTGTAAAATTCCTTATCAACAATGTCGAACATTACAATCTCATTATTGTTGATTGCAAATGGATTCAAACCTAAATTAGCACTTGTTGAATAGGCCTGATCATTCAATTTAATTATCCCCCAATAGTCAGGGTTATCATTTTCATCATGATGATAGTACAAAAGTAAGTCCTTTGTTCCTGTCTTAAAATCAGAGGAACAATCTGATATTGCCAAGGCTGAATCAGGTAAATTTATTTGATAGGTCTCGCCTGTGTCCATATTATAACTTTCCACAAAATAGTAGTCTGATGAAGGGTCTTCAGTTGTATAGAAAGTGATTATTTCTTCATAGGTTGGCACGGTACATTTATTACGTCCTACAAGAACATTATTTGTATCAAAATAGTTTGAGAATGTTGCCTTTTCTTTTGAAACAACATTATAAGACCAAACTAAACCATTATGATCCCAAACAAAGAATTTGTCTTCTTCCACTTTATATCTTGAAAGAAAACGGAGTGATTCTGGTAATTCCAATAATTCTCCATCCTTTATCAAATCACCGTTCTCCAAACTGAATTCGTAAGTTTTCTCTTGAAAATGGGCCAAAACCGTTAGATTGTAGGATAAAGATTTTGTTTCTTCTCCTCCACCGGTTTCGTCAATATTTTCATCTGGAGTTTCCGGGACATTCTCCTGTTCGGTTTGTCCATTGGTATCAGGTTCTGACGAATCAGAACTACAAGAAAAAATAATACAAAGACAAAGTAAAGCGAAGAGGTTTTTCATGGATTATGTAAGATTTTTCCAAAATAATAGATTTCATTTATTTCCACAAAGGCATTTCTATCAATAGCATCTTTTTCAGTTTCATATCTGTAATTAGGACCTAAATCAAATTTTTATAATTATGTTTCCACTTTCATGACATCTCCAATATTCGACTCACCATTTTAATTGTTATAAATTGAAAATCAACCTTTAAGATTTGTTAACTTTAAAAACAATCGCTTGAAATTGCGGTTGAACATCGTAATTTTACCAGAACCGAAAATCGGTTTTACACACAAATTTTAACTTTGTAGGCTTACAAATTATTGAAGACACAATGAGCAAGACACTTTTTGATAAAGTTTGGGATTCACACGTAGTGAAGCATATTGAGAACGGTCCGGATGTACTTTTTATCGACAGGCATTTGGTCCACGAAGTAACGAGTCCCGTAGCTTTTCTAGGATTGAAGAATAGAGGCATAAAAGTATTGTATCCAGAGCGCACCTTTGCGACCGCAGACCACAATACACCGACCAGAAATCAACACTTGCCCGTTAAGGATCCCTTGTCCGCCAATCAGTTAAGGGCTTTGGAAGAAAACGCCAACGCTCACAACATACCTTATTGGGGACTTGGACATAAGAAAAACGGAATTGTACACGTAATTGGCCCGGAAAACGGAATTACCGTTCCAGGAGCCACTATTGTTTGTGGAGATTCACACACTTCTACCCACGGAGCTTTTGGTGCCATCGCTTTTGGTATCGGAACCAGCGAAGTGGAAATGGTGTTATCGACCCAATGCATCATGCAGCCTAAACCTAAAAGTTTGCGCATCAATGTGAATGGGGAATTGAGCGAAGCTGTTACCCCGAAAGATGTAGCACTTTTCATTATTTCGAAATTGTCCACTTCCGGCGCAACCGGCTATTTTGCCGAATATGCAGGCGATGTCTTCAAAAATATGTCGATGGAAGGTCGTATGACAGTTTGTAACCTTAGTATTGAAATGGGTGCCCGTGGCGGTATGATCGCTCCCGACGAAACTACTTTTGAATATATAAAAGGAAGGGAATACACGCCAAAAGGCAAGGATTGGGATGCTGCCATGGAATACTGGAGTACCCTTTATTCTGATGACGATGCTGAGTTTGACAAAGAAGTGACTTTTGACGCCAGCGAGATAGAACCTATGATTACTTTCGGCACCAACCCTGGGATGGGTATCGGTATCAGCAAGGATATTCCTTTGGCAGAGAGTATTGATGGCTCTCCTGCTACTTACAAGAAATCCTTGGAATATATGGATTACAACGAAGGTGAAGCCATGGTGGGCAAACCTATCGATTTTGTGTTCCTCGGAAGCTGTACTAATGGTAGAATTGAGGATTTTAGGGCTTTCGCTTCCATCATTAAAGGAAGAAAAAAAGCGGACAACGTGACCGCTTGGTTGGTTCCCGGTTCCCACAAAGTGGAAGAAGCCATCAAAGAAGAAGGCATCTTGGATATTTTGACCGAAGCTGGATTTGAATTGAGAGAGCCTGGCTGTTCCGCTTGTTTGGCCATGAACGATGATAAAATCCCAGCAGGTAAATATGCAGTGAGTACATCCAACAGAAACTTTGAAGGACGTCAAGGACCTGGAGCACGTACACTGCTTGCTAGTCCATTGGTGGCCGCAGCTGCAGCTGTTACAGGTAAAGTGACCGACCCAAGAGAATTAATGCAGGAAGAAGTTTTAGCATAACACTATACAATGAGCAATAAACAATTAGCAATGAGTGGTTTATTGTTAATTGAACATTGATAACTGATAATTGAAAGAAAAATGGCATACGATAAATTCAACATACTAACAAGTTCAGCGGTACCATTACCTATTGAGAATGTGGATACCGACCAAATTATCCCTGCGCGATTCTTAAAAGCTACGGAGCGTAAAGGATTCGGGGACAATTTGTTCCGTGACTGGAGATACAATTCTGACGACACTCCCAAAGAACAATTTGTACTCAACAATCCTATCTACTCCGGTAAAATCTTGGTTGGAGGAAAAAACTTTGGTTCTGGTTCTTCTAGGGAGCACGCAGCTTGGGCAGTATATGACTACGGCTTTCGTTGTGTAGTGTCTAGCTTTTTTGCAGATATTTTTAGAGGTAACTGCTTGAACATCGGTGTTCTTCCGGTTCAGGTGAGTCCAGAGTTTTTGGACAAAATATTCAAGGCCATTGAAGCTGACCCAAAAACCGAGTTGGAAATCAACCTTCCGGAACAAAAAATTACGATTTTAGCTACGGGTGAAAGTGAAAGCTTTGACATCAACGATTACAAAAAAGGCAACATGCTCAATGGTTTTGATGATATCGACTACTTGTTGAACATCCAAAAAGACATTGAGAAATACGCTGAAAACACGCCTTTATAATCCACCTTTCGGAACACTACGGCATATAAAATGAAAACACGTACCATCGAAATCATGGACACCACCCTACGTGATGGTGAACAAACCTCTGGGGTTTCCTTTTCGGCCTCGGAAAAACTCACCTTGGCCAAACTCCTGCTGGAAGAACTCAAGGTGGACCGCATTGAGGTGGCCTCCGCCCGTGTTTCAGAAGGAGAACTACAGGCAGTTAAAAATATCACCGAATGGGCTGAAGCGGAAGGCTTGATTTCAAAGGTAGAAGTATTGACCTTTGTGGATAACGGAGTGTCTCTAAAATGGATGCAAGAAGCAGGGGCAAAAGTTCAGAACTTGCTGACAAAGGGTTCATTAAACCATTTAACCCATCAACTCAAAAAGACTCCGGAACAGCATTTTACAGAAATTAAAAATGTAGTTTCCGAAGCTCAAAAGCTCGGCATTGAAACAAATGTTTACCTAGAGGATTGGAGCAATGGCATGCGCAATTCCAAAGAGTATGTTTTTGAATTTCTCGACTTTTTGACGCAACAACCGATAAAACGTGTTCTGCTTCCAGATACCTTGGGCGTACTGACTCACACCGAAACAGGAGCGTTTTTTAAGGAAATCATTGAAAGATATCCAAATACGCATTTCGATTTTCACGGACACAACGATTACGATTTGAGCGTCGCCAATGTGATGGAAGCGTTGAAAGCTGGTGCCCACGGATTGCACCTTACCGTAAACGGGATGGGCGAACGTGCAGGTAATGCGCCTTTGGCAAGTGCAGTGGCCGTAATCAACGATTTTTTACCGGAAATCAAGATTGGCGTAAAGGAATCATCACTCTACAAAGTAAGTAAATTGGTGTCGGCATTTACTGGTTTTGGCATACCTGACAACAAACCTATTGTTGGCGGCAATGTGTTTACACAAACAGCTGGTATACATGCAGATGGAGATAGTAAAAAGAATCTTTACTTTAATGATTTATTGCCAGAAAGATTTGGTAGAAAACGTAAATACGCATTAGGTAAAACATCAGGAAAGGCCAATATCCAGAAGAACCTTCAGGAGCTTGGACTGACATTGAACGATGATGAGCTTAAAAAGGTTACCGAGCGTATTATTGAACTTGGAGATAAGAAAGAACGCGTTACAAAGGATGACTTACCTTACATCATTTCTGATGTGCTGGACAGCAACCTGCACCAGCAAAAGGTTTTTGTAAAATCTTATGTGCTTACCCACTCCAAAGGATTAAAACCCTCCACTACTCTTTCCATCGAAATTGAAGGAAAGATCTACGAGGAAAACGCTCAAGGCGATGGACAGTTCGATGCTTTTATCAATGCGTTGAAAAAAGTGTACAAAAAAGAAGGAAGGGAATTGCCTAAATTGGTGGATTATGCCGTGCGCATACCTCCTGGCAGTAATTCCGATGCACTTTGTGAGACCATCATCACTTGGCAGACCAAGGAAAAAGACTTCACTACTCGTGGACTCGATTCAGACCAAACGGTGTCTGCTATCAAGGCCACGGAAAAAATGTTGAATTTAGTATAACAGACTTTGATAATTGTTTATTGATAACCGATAATTGATATAATGAAACTAAACATAGCGCTCTTGGCCGGAGATGGAATTGGCCCCGAAGTAATCGATCAAGCCGTAAAAGTATCTGATGCCGTAGCTGCGAAGTTCGGTCATGAAATTAGCTGGACCCCTGCCCTAACCGGTGCTGCAGCGATTGATGCGGTTGGGGAACCTTACCCGGACGAAACCCACGAAGCCTGTGTTGCTGCCGATGCCGTTCTTTTTGGCGCCATTGGCCATCCACGATTTGATAACGACCCTTCCGCCAAGGTACGTCCCGAGCAAGGTTTGTTGAAAATGCGTCAAAAATTGGGATTGTTCGCCAATGTTAGACCAACATTTACTTTTCCATCCTTGATAGATAAGTCTCCTTTGAAACGAGAGCGTATTGAAGGAACCGATTTAGTATTTCTTCGAGAATTGACGGGAGGTATCTATTTCGGGAAACGTGGACGCGAAGACAACGACAATACCGCTTACGATACTTGCACCTATACTCGAGAGGAAGTTGAGCGTTTGGCCAAAAAAGGCTTTGAAATGGCCATGCAACGTTCCAAAAAGCTTTGTTGCGTAGACAAGGCCAACGTTTTGGAAACTTCGCGCTTATGGAGGGAAACCGTTCAAAAACTGGAAAAAGACTATCCCGAAGTGGAAGTGTCCTATGAATTTGTGGACGCCGTGGCGATGCGTTTGGTGCAATGGCCAAGTGCTTACGATGTTTTGATTACAGAAAACCTATTCGGTGATATCTTAACAGATGAAGCTTCTGTGATTTCTGGATCTATGGGATTAATGCCATCTGCTTCATTGGGTGAAAAGACATCGTTGTTCGAACCTATCCACGGTTCTTATCCACAAGCTGCTGGAAAGGATATTGCCAACCCATTGGCAACGGTTCTTTCTGCGGCAATGATGTTTGAAACTGCATTTGGACTTAAAGATGAAGCTGAAGCTATCCGTGAGGTAGTGAACAAATCATTGGCCGAAGGTGTGGTGACCGAAGATCTTGCCGATGGCGGAAAAGCATACAAGACCAGCGAGGTCGGGAACTGGTTGGCTGAACATATTTAATCAACCCCATATAAAAACCAAAAAGAAAGCCCCGAAATTCGGGGCTTTCTTATTTATTATAAAATTTAATCTTCAACTTTTTCTTTACTATTCTTCAATAACGATACGTCATTCTGAATTTAATTCAGAATCTCATCATTTTAGTATTCCAATTTTAGTGAGAACCTGAAACAAGTTCAGGTTGACTAGAGTTATATTTTCTTAAAAGCTTTTCAGCTTACAATATATAGTCCGTACTCAAAAAGTTGCTCACCTTAGCCTCCATCAATTGTTCCACCGTTTGAACGTTCAAATTGTTATCCTTGAACGCCACAAAGGTTCGAATAGAGAACGAACGCAAGGCATCATGCACGCTTAATGTAGACTGAGCTGAATCTTTTCTTCCTGTAAATGGATACACGTCCGGTCCACGCTGGCAGGAACTGTTTAGGTTCACTCGGCACACCAAGTTCGCCAACGTATCGATGAGCGGAGATAACGTATACACATCCTTACCGAACAAACTTACCTGTTGTCCGTAGTTGGATTCCGCCATATCATCCAGAGGCTCTTCAATATCCTGAAAAGAAAGCACTGGAATTATCGGTCCAAACTGCTCTTCTTGATACACTCGCATATCTTTGGTTACCGGGTACAATACCGCTGGCCATATGTAATTATCAAAATGCTTCCCTCCTTTTTTATTGATGATTTTGGCACCTTTTGCCAAGGCATCATCCAATAACTCTTGAATATATTCGGGCTTGTCAGGTTCAGGAAGTGGCGTTAAGTCCACACCATCATCCCAAGGATTACCGAATTTTAATCCATCCACCTTTTCGGCGAAGCGTTTCAGGAAATCATCTTTTACTTCGTCGTGTACATAAACCACCTTTAGAGCGGTACAGCGCTGGCCATTAAAGGACAACGTACCTGAAATACACTCGTTGATGGTCAAATCCAACTCCGCATCTGGGAGTACAATGGCTGGATTCTTTGCTTCTAGGCCCAATACCAAACGTAATCTATTACTTTTAGGATGTTGCTCCTGTAAGGCATTGGCCGACTTACTGTTTCCAATCAAAGCCAACACATCTACCTTGCCTGTTTGCATTATCGGAGCCGCCACGGCCCTTCCTCGACCAAATAGTATATTCACCACTCCTTTGGGGAAACTGCTCTGAAAAGCCTCCAAAAGTGGCGTAATGAGCAGAACTCCATGCTTAGCTGGTTTAAATATGGTGGTGTTTCCCATAATGATGGCAGGAATCAACAAGGCAAAGGTTTCGTTCAACGGATAGTTGTAGGGTCCAAGACACAACACCACCCCAAGTGGACCTCTTCGGATATGAGCGTAAACACCATCATGTTTTTCGAACTTGGCACTATCGCGATCCAATTTCTTGTAGTCTTCAATGGTATCATAAATATACTCTACGGTACGGTCAAACTCTTTATAAGAATCTGGTTTGGATTTACCTATTTCCCACATCAAAAGCTTGACGACCTCTTCTCGCTTTTGCTCCATTTTCTTCACAAAGGATTCCATGCACTCGACACGGTCCTTCACCTTCATAGTGGGCCAAAGTCCTTGTCCCCTGTCATAAGCCTTCAAAGCAGAATCCAGGGCGTCCAAAGCTTCTATTTCCCCCATATCGGGAACACTTCCCAAAGTTGTCGGAGCATATTCCTCCGTGGATGAGATAGTCGAAATCACAGGACTGGTTGCCCCGTCCCATTTACGCAATTCCCCATTGACCAAATATGTTTTTTGATGAATCTCTTCGGTAATCTGAAAAGCTTCCGGTATCTTTTTAGTTGTTGCCATTAGTTGTTGTTTTACTTTGATTAGTGTTGATAAATGGTCGCAATACTACACAAAGCTAACACAAAAACCGTTGAAATTGATGCTGGTTTTGAGCAAACGCTTAAGTGTAGATTTAAAACCAAACTTTATTATGATGATGCTTGAAAATGTTGGTCGCATCACACCAAATACTGGAACAAATCGGGTTTATTATTTAGATAATCCCCATAGAAATTATTGTCTTTCATCCGTTGAACCAAAGGTGCCAAGTCGTCGGGCGATTTTAGTTCCACCCCAACAATGGCAGGGGCATTTTCCCTGCTTGATTTTTTAGAATATTCAAAATGAGTAATGTCGTCATTGGGACCCAAAATATCCACGACAAATTCTTTCAACGCACCTGGGCGCTGTGGGAACCTCACAATAAAATAATGCTTCAATTGAGCGTACAATAAAGCCCTCTCCTTAATTTCTGCCGTGCGGGTGATGTCGTTATTACTTCCACTGACCACGCAGACTACATTCTTACCTTTGATTTCTTCCTTGAAATAATCCAAAGCGGCAATCGTCAAGGCTCCTGCTGGCTCCACTACAATGGCATCCCTATTGTATAGGTCCAAAATCGTCTGGCATACTTTCCCTTCGGGAACGGTTACCATTTTGTGCAGGTATTCTTTGCAAATGGGATAGGTCAATGACCCCACTTTCTGGACCGCAGCCCCATCGATAAATTTGTCGATGTTTTCCAGTTCCACCAATTCCCCTTGCTCAATGGATTTTAGCATGGAGGGCGCACCTTCGGGCTCCACTCCTATTATCTTGGTGTTGGGCGACAATGCCTGAAACGTGCCGCACAGTCCCGATGCCAATCCTCCGCCACCAACGGCCACAAAAACATAATCGATGGGCTCGCTGGATTGCTGCAGTATCTCCAAACCAACGGTTGCTTGCCCCTCAATGGTTTTTTCATCATCAAAAGGATGCACAAAGGTTTTGCCTTTCTGTTCGCAAAACAATTCGGCCGCTTTCTTGGAATCGTCAAAGGTGTCCCCTTCCAAAACTACATCCACCCATTCACCGCCAAACATATTGGTCTGGTCTATTTTTTGTTTTGGGGTAACCACCGGCATATAAATGGTCCCTTTCACCTGCAAATGACTACAAGCAAAGGCGACACCCTGAGCATGGTTCCCTGCGCTGGCACAGACCACACCACTATCCAGTTGTTTTTGACTTAGGGAGCTAATTTTATTGTATGCACCACGAATTTTGTAGCTACGCACCCTGTGAAGGTCCTCTCTTTTTAAAAGAATATTGGCCCCATGGGATTTGGAATAGCGGATACTTTGCTGCAAAGGTGTTTCCTCTGCCACTTGGGCAATGGTCTTTGCTGCTTGGTAAATATCCGCTATTTGCGGAAAATAGATTTCCACAGTTTCACTCATAGGGCCAATGGTTTTGTTTTATCCGATTGGCTTCATGGCTGTCATCGATGCACGCAATCTAGCACCAACAACCTCTACATCGTGTTCACGGATGGCTTTGTTCACGGCAATCAACCTTACGTTGTCTACGCCAGTGTCCTTACCTTCCCCAAAGTGCTTACCAATGATATCGGTCTCCACGGTTTTCATGAAATCGGTCAACAAAGGTTTACACGCATGGTCGAACAAGTAACAACCGTACTCTGCCGTATCGGAGATAACACGGTTCATTTCGAACAATTTCTTTCTAGCAATGGTATTTGCGATCAATGGTGTCTCGTGCAAGGACTCGTAGTAAGCCGACTCGCCAATGATTCCAGATTCGGTCATAGTCTCATAGGCCAATTCCACTCCTGACTTCACAAAAGCGACCATCAATACGCCATTATCGTAGTATTCTTGCTCAGAGATTTCCATATCTCCAGCTGGAGTCTTTTCAAAAGCTGTCTCCCCTGTGGCAGCTCTCCAGTCCAATAGGTTTTTATCTCCATTGTCCCAATCTTCCATCATAGTTTTGGAGAAATGTCCGCTCATAATGTCGTCCATATGCTTTTGGAACAACGGACGCATAATCACTTTCAATTCTTCAGCCAAATCAAAAGCTTTGATCTTGGCAGGGTTGGACAAACGGTCCATCATATTGGTTATTCCCCCTTGTTTCAATCCTTCGGTGATGGTTTCCCATCCGTATTGAATCAATTTGGAGGCGTATGCTTCATCAATTCCCTTTTCAACCATTTTATTGAAGGAAAGGATGGATCCTGTTTGCAACAAACCACAAAGAATGGTCTGCTCTCCCATCAAATCCGACTTTACTTCCGCTACAAATGATGATTCCAAAACTCCCGCCTTGTCTCCTCCTGTACCTGCGGCATAGGCTTTGGCTTGCTCCAAACCTTTACCCTCTGGGTCGTTTTCTGGGTGAACGGCAATCAAGGTAGGTACACCGAAACCTCTTTTGTACTCTTCGCGTACCTCGGAACCTGGACTTTTTGGCGCAACCATAATCACGGTAAGGTCCTCACGCACCTGCATTCCTTCTTCCACAATATTAAAACCGTGGGAATAGGATAAGGTTGCCCCTTTTTTCATCAAAGGCATTACCGTGCTCACCACATTGGTATGCTGCTTGTCAGGTGTAAGGTTAATGACCAAATCAGCAGAAGGGATCAATTCCTCATATGTTCCCACCACAAAATTGTTTTCTTTGGCATTTTTAAACGATTGCCTTTCTTCCTTAATAGCTGCTGGACGAAGAGCATAGGAGATATCCAATCCGGAATCACGCATGTTCAACCCTTGGTTCAACCCTTGGGCGCCACACCCAACAATTACTATTTTTTTTCCTTTTAGTGCGGTAACACCATCAGCGAACTCGCTGGAATCCATAAATCTACATTTCCCCAACTGTGTAAGTTGTTCGCGAAGTGATAGTGTGTTGAAGTAATTTGCCATTTTTATATTTGATTTTACGCTATTTAGTTTTCTTGAAATTCTTCTAATATTTCACTGATCGGCATGGTAGCCTTGGTCACAGTAATACGCCCGGAGCGCACAAATTGCATAATACCGTAGGGTTCCAACGCCTCGTACATTTCGTCGATTTCGTGCCTGCGGCCTGTTTTGGCCAAAACAAAAAACTCTCGGTTTACTGTTACAATCTGTGATTTGCTTTCTTTGATTATGTTCTGGATCTGCCTTTCATCAAAAAGTAAATGAGAAGCTACTTTGAACAGTGCAGATTCCTGATAGATGGTTTCGTCATCGGTGTGATAATATGCCTTTATAACCTCTATTTGCTTTTCTATCTGACCAACGATTTTACGAGTCCAATCTTCAGTTGTATGAACTACAATTGTAAATTTTGAGACTCCGTCTATTTCTGATTTAGAAACATTTAAACTTTCTATATTAATGTGTCTCTTTAAGAATATCCCCGATATTCTATTAAGTAATCCCACATGATTTTCGGAATACACCGAGATGGTATACCATTGTTTTTCCATAGTGTTTTATATGCTTGTACCCTGTTTAAAAACAACAAGGCAAATCTCTCTAATTATTTTAATCTGATGTCTGAAACGGAGGCTCCTGATGGAATCATCGGGAATACGTTATCCTCTTTTTCCACTTTCACTTCCAAAAAGTAAGGGTCTTTGGACGCCATCATTTCTTCTACCGCATCTTGAAGGTCGCCCCTTTCGGTCACTCTTCTTGATTTGATATGGTATCCTTCCGCGATTTTCACAAAATCTGGGTTGGTCATAACCGTAGAAGCATAGCGTCTATCAAAGAACAGTTCTTGCCATTGACGCACCATTCCCAAATGGTCGTTGTTCAGTACCACGATTTTTACTGGCACATTGTGCTGGAAAATAACACCTAGCTCCTGAATGGTCATTTGATACCCTCCATCGCCGATGATGGCAACGACTTCACGGTCCATTGCGCCCATTTTGGCACCGATGGCTGCTGGAAGCCCAAATCCCATGGTCCCGAGACCCCCAGAGGTAATGTTACTCTTGGATTGCTTAAACTTGGCATAGCGACAGGCAATCATTTGATGCTGCCCTACATCGGACACAATCACAGCTTTTTGTTCGGATGCTATATTGATTTGCTCGATTACCTCTCCCATGGTCAACCCTTCTTTGGTTGGGTGGATATCATTTTTTATCAAGGTATCGAACTCAATTTGGTACATTTTATCAAATTCCGCCTTCCAGTCCTTATGGTCGTTCTCTTTCACCAAAGGAAGAATATCGCTCAAGGTTTCTTTGGAATTTCCCAAAACGGCAACATCAACCTTTACATTTTTGTTTACCTCGGCAGGGTCAATTTCAAAATGAATAATCTTGGCCTGCTTGGCATATGTATCCAAATTACCCGTGACACGATCATCAAAACGCATACCTATGGCTATCAGCACATCACATTCATTGGTAAGCAGATTGGGGCCATAATTTCCGTGCATGCCCACCATACCTACATTTAAAGGGTGGTCGGTATCCATTGCGGACAAACCTAATATGGTCCAAGCAGCTGGAATTCCTGTTTTTTCCACAAAGGCTTTGAGTTCGGCTTCCGCTTCCCCCAAAATCACACCTTGTCCAAATACAATAAAAGGTTTTTTGGCACTGTTTATCAATTCTGCTGCCTTCTCCAAACTACCTGCTTCAGGCTTGGGAACTGGCTTATAACTTCTGACCTTGGTGCATTTCTCATACACAAAATCAAGCTCATCAAATTGTGCATTTTTGGTAATATCCACCAATACAGGACCTGGCCTACCAGACCTGGCAATGTAGAAAGCTTTTGCTAAAATCTCAGGAATCTCCTCTACTCTGGTGATTTGATAGTTCCATTTGGTCACTGGAGTGGAAATACCCACAATGTCCGTTTCCTGAAATGCATCGGAGCCCAATAAACTACGGGTTACCTGGCCGGTGATGCACACCATTGGCGTAGAATCTATTTGGGCATCGGCCAAACCGGTAACCAAGTTGGTCGCACCCGGTCCGGAAGTTGCCATGGCAACACCTACCCTGCCCGTTACCCTTGCATAGCCCTGTGCTGCATGGGTAGCTCCTTGTTCGTGACGCGTTAAAATATGCGTTAAACGATCTTGGAACTTGTATAATTCGTCGTAAACGGGCATAATGGCTCCTCCAGGGTAACCATAAATTAAATCAACACCCTCTGCCAACAAACAATGGATAATGGCTTCAGCGCCGGTAATCCTGATTGTCTTTTGGTCTTTACTATCTTTTTTTTGTGCTTTTAATGTCTCCATAAGCCTAAATTGAGGGAGATACCCCTATCATAATTATTAGAACAAATCGGTAACACAGCCTTTTGCTGCAGACGAAACCGTTTTGGCGTATTTATATAAGCTCCCTGACTTCACTTTGAGCTCAGGTTGCTTCCATTCTTTTCTTCGCTTTTCGAACTCTTCGTCCGATATGTTTATGTTGATGGTATTCTTGACAGCATCAATAGTGATTTCATCGCCATCCTTTACCAATGCGATTCCTCCACCGACTTGAGCTTCGGGAGAAACGTGGCCCACTACAAATCCATGGGAACCACCGGAGAACCTACCATCTGTGATCAAGGCTACATCCTTACCAAGACCTGCTCCCATGATGGCGGAAGTTGGCTTTAGCATTTCTGGCATACCTGGAGCTCCTTTTGGGCCCTCGTAACGGATAACCACAACATCTCCTTTTTGAACTTTTCCTGTGTGAATGCCTTCGTTTACCGCAGCCTCGCTATCAAAAACACGTGCGGTTCCCGTAAATTCCAGACCTTCCTTACCTGTGATTTTAGCCACAGCACCTTCAGATGCCAAGTTTCCATATAATATACGGATATGCCCCGTTTCTTTAATCGGCTGGTCTTTCTTTCTTATAATGTCTTGGCCTTCGGCTAAATCCGGGGCATCCAACAAATTTTCCGCCAATGTTTTTCCAGTAACTGTCATACAATCACCATGAAGCATTCCTTCCTTCAACATATATTTCAATACCGCGGGAACACCTCCAACCTTGTGCAAGTCCTCCATTAAGTACTTACCACTTGGCTTTAAATCGGCCAACAATGGGGTGGATTCACTAATTCTTGTAATGTCTTCCAATGTAAAATCTACCTCAGCAGCATGGGCAATTGCCATAAAGTGAAGCACGGCATTGGTTGAACCACCAAGTACGGTGACCAACCTAAATGCGTTTTCCAAGGATTTTTTGGTCACAATATCCCTTGGTTTGATATCTTCTTTCAATAAATGATACAGAGCTGCGCCCGAAGCTTCACAGTCTGCTTGCTTTTTATCGTTTACTGCTGGAATTGAGGAATTGAAAGGCATGGACATCCCCATGGCCTCAATGGCCGAAGCCATGGTATTGGCAGTATACATACCCCCACAGGCACCAGCACCCGGACAAGCTTTATGAATGACTTCTTTAAATTCCTTCTCGTCTATGGTTCCCGCAACCTTTTGCCCGTAAGCTTCAAAAGCTGAGATAATATCCAGTTTTTTGTTGTTATGGCACCCAGGAGCAATGGTTCCGCCATACACTAATATGGAAGGTCGGTTCAATCGTAATTGAGCCATTAAGGCTCCTGGCATGTTTTTATCACAACCTACAACCGTTACAAGTCCATCATAACTCATGGCGTGTATTACGGTTTCGATGGAGTCGGCAATGATATCCCGCGATGGCAATGAATATCGCATACCTGGGGTACCGTTAGATATCCCGTCACTCACTCCAATGGTATTAAAAATAAGACCCACCAAATTAGAGGACTCGACTCCTTTTTTTACCTCAAGGGCTAAATCATTCAAATGCATGTTACAGGGGTTGCCCTCGTATCCTGTACTTGCTATTCCGATTAAAGGTTTTTGTAGATCTTCATCTGTTAGCCCAATTGCATGTAACATAGCTTGAGCGGCCGGCAGCGTTGGGTCTTGTGTTACTTTCTTACTAAACTTGTTCAATTCCATTATCAAATTTCATTCAAATACAGTATTCTTATGAATATATACCGCAATTCAAAGATAAATGTTTAAAAAACCCTAGATTTTTAACAGTTGTAAGCTGTTTAAATCCACTGGAAACATAATATAGTTATTTTACTGTATTTCAGTTATTTAGATTGTTTAAAATTCCAGTATTCAATTAATTTTATTGTAATAAAAAAGGCCTGTATCGCGTGGGATACAGGCCTTTTTTCGTCAATAGAAAGTCTGCATCACCCCATTTCTGGGATAATAATGACCTCGACAATGACTTGTTTGTTTGTTTTCATTATTCAATGGTACAAAAAAATGATGAAAGTAGATTTACTATGAGGTTAATAATTTTCAGACGAGTTTAAACTTCAATTCATCCCCAAACTTTTTCTGGGCAAGTACGGCAATAGATTCCTCACTGAGTTGAAGTATACGAGGATAGCCGCCCGTGGTTTGGCCGTCTTTCATTAAAATAATCATACGGCCTGCAGGGGTCAATTGAATGGTTCCGGGCAATGTTCCCGAAGTTAGCATGGAGTGGGAATGACCCGTAATCAATTCAGAAATTTGATAGGCCATCCGGTTATTTTCTTTGGACACGGAATAAGGCTTTGCAAATATCTCGGTTAGTTGACCATCCGATAGCAATGAGAATTCTGGGCCTTTGTAAACTTTTAAAACATTATGGTCAAAATGGTCGTCAATCTTTACTTCTGATATTTTAGGCTCATAGGAGACTGTTTCTTTGTAGGGCACCTCATCCCCATCCTTGAGTCGTGATGATTTTGTGACAGGATAAAATTGCGAACGACTATCCAGTAATTTTTCCGACTGAAAACCTCCTTTAATGGCCAAATAGCCCCTAAAGCCTTTTTCGAGCCGCCCATAAGAAAGAATATCGCCTTTACCTATTTTGATTACAGTATAATTATCGATGGGCTCATTGTTCAACGTGGCCACAATATGAGCACCGGACAAACTAATATAGGTTTCCGCATCAAACTGCAATGTTGGCCCTGTCATGGTAATTTCGAGCACAGCATCATTCTCGTCGTTCTCAAGTAAGAGATTTGCCTTTTTAACCGATTCCACATCCATGGCACCGGCAATGGGCACACCAATATCACGGTGTCCGAACCTTCCAAGGTCCTGGATACTCAGATAAAGCCCTGCTTTCAACACTTTAAGCATTCAAAACAACTTTTTCAGGTTCATAAATACCTACTTCGCCTTCAATTTTATGAAGCTTATATTCGGCCTTGGATATACTTTCAAACTGAATCTTGTCCCCCACTTTCACAAAACAAGGAGCCTTTTTAGTGGGGTCGAACAAATCTACTGGACAATTACCGATAATGTTCCAACCACCAGGCGAATCCTGTGGGTAAATACCTGTTTGCTTGCTAGCCAAACCTACCGAACCTTTATGTACTTTTAACCGCGGCTCAGCTCGACGCGGAATCTCTAAGGAAGATGGTAGTCCGCCCAAATACATGAATCCCGGCAAAAACCCTATACCATAAACCACATACTGATGTGATGTATGCTGTTCTATTAGTTCATCTACGGTAAGTCCCAAAGTTTTGGAAGCCTCTTCGATATCCATTCCAAATTCAAGGTCGTAGCATACGGGCAGCGTCCATAAATGTTGAACTCGCTCCGTTTTAGATTTGGCTTGCCGTTCATGGCATTCCAAAATCATGCTCTTGGTATCCTCAAAATCAATATGATCTTGATTATAGACCATTGTTAAAGAGTTATAGGCAACGGACATTTCCCAGCCGGGAATTTTCAGTTCCTTAAAGGCATCCATAAAATCAAGGATATCTGCTAGAATGGATTCGCTCACCTTTTCGGGCCATTCTACTAAAACAGCTCGTTCTCCGAAAGGCTTAATACTTATGGGGTAACTTTTCACTTTGCTAATTGCACCTGATTTTGGGGTAATGCTGTAGAAAGATACATTAATATTTTTAATGCAGAAACCGTATCGCCATGTATACAGAGGGTATCAGCTTTTATTTTGAAAGAATCACCGTTCACAGCCAAAACCTCATCTTTTTTAATGATGGGCAATACATGTTTTAAAACAGCTTCGGGCTCCTCTATCAATGCGTTTTGTTCCTTTCTGGACACAAGGGATAAATCCGGGTTGTAGTTTCTATCCGCAAAGGCTTCAAACCAAATTTTAAATCCTCTCTCCACTGCTATTCTTGTAATTACAGAATGGAAGGGAACATAAACAATGGCCTTCTCTTTATACTCTTGAATGGCATCCAAATATAATTTTGCCAATCCTTCATCCTTGGCCGTTTGATTGTATAAGGCTCCATGGGCTTTAATATGATGCAACGGCAGACCTACTTGTTTCAACACCTCATCAAAGTCGAACAATTGTTTCCGGATACTTTTAATTAGATCATGGTCCGAAATAAGCATCACTTCCCTTCCAAAATTGGCTTTATCGGGAAATGAAGGGTGCGAACCAACCTTAATATTATGTTGTTTGGCGAGGGATACTACCCTAAGCATGGTTTCCAAATCTCCTGCATGCCCCCCACAAGCAATATTACACGAACTGATATATGGGAAAATTTCACCTTCATTGCCTACCCCCTCACCTACATCACAGTTAATATCTATGCTAAACTCTTCCATTAAAACAATCCGATCACTTTTAGTACACTTTTCGCCCCAAGGAATATCGCAAATACCACAATGGCTACCCCGAAAGCATTCTGCATCATGGAGTTTCTGTTTTCACCCATCACAGATTTCTTGTTCACTACCCACAGTAGCAGCAAAGCCATCACGGGAAGCAATACACCATTGGCCACTTGTGCAAATTGAATCACTTCAATGGGTTTAATATCAAAAGAAAGGAAAACAACACCGCACAACAGTACAATACCCCAGACCATTTTAAATTTTTTATTCTGCATACCACCTTCCCAACCAAAACAACTACTGGCCACATAGGCCGCAGCCAAAGGAGCCGTTATCGCTGATGTGATCCCGGCCGCCAATAGACCTATTGCCATAAACAAGAATGCCATTTTACCGAATAACGGTTCCAAAGCAATGGCCATATCCAAAGCGTTATTGATTTCTGAAATGGGCGCTGCAGAAGCCGTGACCAAAATAGCCATGGAAACCAGACCTCCCAACCCAATGGAGATGGTCGTATCCCAGTTCACAGCTTTTAAATCACTTTTTGAATTCCATTTTTCTTTGACCAAAGAAGCATGCAAAAAAAGATTGTATGGAACTACCGTTGTACCCACAAGAGCTACAACAGTTAATAATCCATTTTCAGGTAGTTTTGGTACAAACAATCCTTTTATTATTTCCAACATGGATGGCTGGGTGATTATGGCACACACCACGAAACTAACCCCCATTACCCCTACCAGTCCAACAAATATTTTTTCCAAAATCTTGTAACTACTGAACCATAATAATAGAAATATGACGCCTCCAATAAAAACCGGTAAAAAAGGTCTGAGTTGAGGTTGGGGAAATAATTGCTCGAGCCCAAGTGTTGCACCTCCAATGTTACCTGCTTCGTAGGCTGCATTGCCAACTAAAATTGCTCCCAAAACTATGGCGATAACAATATTTCTGACCCAAGGGGTTTTAAGCTCTTTACGCACCACGTCCAAAAGGCCGCTTTGTGTTACAAGACCAATTCTCCCTGCCATTCCCTGCAATACAATGGTAGCAATGATCGAAATTAAAAGAGCCCACAACAAAGCATAGCCAAAACGGGCTCCGGCAAGGGTACACATAGTTATGGTTCCCGGTCCCACAAAGGCTGCTGCGACCAGAACTCCCGGTCCTATTTTTTTAAACATGGATTCTTTGGTTTTGGTGCGCTTAAATTAAAAGTATAAATGGACAAATCATGCATTTCATCCGAAAAAGTGTATTTCGTCTAAAAGTGAAATGCCGTACGTCGATTTTTTATACTATTTCAAAAATCTCAAAGTTATAATAGTCCCAAATCATACTTAGACTTAAACCTGACAAAACTTATGACATGTAAGGATTGCGGCAAAGACATTAACCCCCAACAGTTTAAAGATTCGAAAGAGTCTTTAGGTGTAGCGCTTTGCGAAAGACATACACGCCTCATTAAAAAGGTGATCCTGGACAACGACACCCCGATTGATGCCATTCATTTATTTTATGCATTAAAAGATGCCGGAGTCTACCCCATGCTAGAATGGTGGGATGGTAAAAAATCTGTTGACATTGCTATATCAAGAGTCAAGCTTAACATTGAGATTGACAAAAATTACAACATGATTACGCATGAACAAGCCATTAGCGACTTGGAAGATGCCATGCATTCGTTTAAAAACGGCTTTACGACCATACGTATACCTCATCTGGCAATAAAATATTACCTAGAAGAAACTGTTGAAAATATACTTGGAATTATTTCAGGGCTAAAGGCTAACATCAAAGCAATTTAATCACAGTACTGGACACTGCTCGCTTTTTTCGTGTGCTTGTATTCCAGAATGTTAATGACCACCGTGTCCTCACCGATGTTCTCTAAATCGTTGACATAGTTCTTGCCCTTATTTTCGAAATATTCGGTATCACCTTGGTTCAGTTTTATCATATCGATTTTTCCATTTCCATATCTGGTAATCAATAAGCCGCCTGTTGTGCACACCCATCCATAATTGACATTGTGCCTTCTAAACGACAAGCGTTCTCCCGGAAGTAATCGTAAGTCCCAAAGTTTTATACCATCGTTTTCAAAAACCAAACGATCGCTCAAAGAATTTTTTATTTCTTGATGTAGCAACTCATCAATCCTCTCCTGCTCCCAAGGGTCAAAATTACCCGTTGGGTTCAACTCCACACATTGCATGTACTATTATTTTCTAAAAACTGGGCAAAAGTACACCTTAATCAACTTAATTACAGTAGATTAAGTTACTTTTAACGTATTGCTTGACTATCTCTCTAAATAAATAGGAATTATTATCAATTTATTCAGTATCCAAGGATTAAATTATTTTTTTCTGATTGATTCACTGATGATTTTTATCTAATTTGGGACAAACAACCAAAACCAACCATGAAAAAAATTCTTCTTGCCGTTCTAGGCTTAATCGTAGTACTTGCTGCCGTATTAATTTTCAACACCCTATCACTTAGTTCAAAACAGGTTGATTCCGAGCCATTGGAGGCCATGAACTTTCCAGACCGTGCATTTGATAACCTGTCAAAAGCAGTGCAATACAAAACTATTTCCTTCAGCGAAGATGCAATCCCAGATTCCACTGCATTTAATGGGTTCCATCAATTTCTGTACGAAACGTACCCACTACTCCATCAAAATTTGACATTGGAGAAAATAAACGAATATAGCTTGTTGTATAAATGGGAAGGAACCGATTCGTCGAAAAAACCAATAATACTGCTTTCTCACCAAGATGTGGTACCTGTGGACCAACCTACATTGGGAGATTGGGAAGCTGGACCTTTTGAAGGAAAAATAACAGATAGCCACATTATTGGCCGTGGTACTCTGGACGACAAAAGCTCTCTGATGGCACTTATGGAATCCGTTGAACTTTTGCTTAAAGAATCGTTCGCCCCAGAACAGAATATATATCTGGCATTTGGACATGACGAAGAGCTTGGAGGTGAAAATGGTGCCAAGGCCATTGCCGCCTACCTGAAAGAAAAAGGAGTAGAAGCTGCCATGACTTTGGACGAAGGTGGATTTTTAGCAGAAAATATGGTTCCTGATTTTGATAAAACCGTTGCTATGGTGAATTTGGCCGAGAAAGGCTATGCCTCGTTCAATCTTATTGTACAGACTACCGGAGGCCATAGTTCCGCTCCACCAGAAAACAACACCTTGGGTATGTTGGCGCAAGCCATTGTTGATTTAGAGAACAATCAACTACCTTATAAACTGGTGAAACCCATCGATTATCAGTTTGAATATATGGGCGCCGAAATGCCCTTTTTTAAAAAAATGGCGTTTGCCAACCCTTGGCTATTTAAAGCACCTGTGCTAAAAGCATTGAATGCACATACCACAACAGCCCCCACTATAATCGAGGGAGGGGTAAAAGACAACGTAATTCCGACCCTTGGAAAAGCCACGATTAATTTTAGAATTCTCCCAGGTGAAACCATCGAATCCGTAAAAGCGCACATTCAAGAAACTGTTGGTGATAAAATCAAAGTTGAACTAGACGGTTTCGCTACAAATCCGTCACCTGTTTCCGGTATTGAATCGGATGCATTTAAAAACTTGGAAAAAACCATTCGTTCCGTTTTTCCCGAAGCTGTCGTGGTTCCTGGATTAATTGGTGGCGGCACCGATGCCAGATATTTTTATGACATTTCTGAAGATGTTTATCGCTTTTATCCTATTAGAATTGGACCGGACAGTATGACACGGTTTCATGGAATAGATGAAAAAATCGAAAAAGAAAACTACAAGGAGATGGTCATATTCACCTATAATTTGATAAAAAGGTTCAATTAATATATCCCAACTATCCTTCACGGTCAAAGCTGCAGCATAGGATGGCTTCGGTGACATACCCGAATGTGCATTTATGAAATATTAAACTCAGGCTTTCTGCAAATTCTTTTTATAAAATCGAGTTATACAAATGAAAAAAATTAAATCCTTTATTACCTTAATACTTGCATTAAGTGTTACCTGTGCTAATGCGAGCAATCCTAAAAACGGTAAAATTGAAACTGCAAATGATTCACTAAGGCTAGCGGAACTAAATAACTTTTGGGCCGAGGTTTCGAGAACTGTAAAAGAGGGAGACTTCGAAGGTTATAAAGCTACCTATCATGAAGATGCGGTTGTTGTATTTACAACTGGTAAAAACAAAGGATCTGTATCTATTGCGAAGGCACTACAAAACTGGAAACAAGGTTTCATGGACACCAAAACAGGAAAAACACAAAATAATGTGGAATTCCGTTTCTCACAGCGGATAGGTGACGAAACTACTGCTCATGAAACAGGGATTTTTGCGTTCCAATCCAACAATGGGGCTGGTAACGCCAATCAAAAACAATTTGTACATTTTAATGCGCTACTCATAAAACGCGATAAAACTTGGTTTTTGGTAATGGAATATCAGAAATCCAAAGCTACTGAAGAAGAGTGGAACTTATTGGAGTAATCCTGCCTTCTGCATTAAAAAGATAACATCCATTACAGGGTCATGATAGCGTTGTATTCTATTGTGACTGTGTGTTTTTGGTATAAAAAGATATAATAGTCTTTTTCACCCTAACCAACCATCTCTATCTAGACTTCGATACTGAATGGCTTCGGAAATATGATTTTCATTTACTTCCGAAGTCTGTTCCAAATCCGCAATGGTTCGGGACACTTTTAGAATACGATCATAAGCCCTGGCCGAAAGATTTAATCGTTGCATAGCATCTTTTAAAAGATTTTTGGAGGTGTTGTTCAATGCACAGAACTCTCGGATATGCTTAGTACCCATTTGTGCATTATAGTGTATCCCCTCCACCATTTTAAATCTTTGGGTCTGAATTTCTCTCGCAGCCTCCACTCGTTTTCTAATTACCATACTGCTTTCACCTTTACGGTCTTCAGATAATTTATCAAAAGGAACAGGCGTCACCTCGATATGAATATCGATCCTATCCAACAAAGGACCGGAGATTTTACCCAAGTAGCGTTGCATTTCGGCTGGGCTGGATGTTACCGGAGCATCGGGATCATTGAAATAGCCTCCCGGGCTGGGGTTCATGCTTGCGACCAACATAAAGCTACTTGGATAAGTGACCGTAAATTGTGCCCTGGCAATAGTTACTTCCCTATCTTCCATAGGCTGACGCATTACTTCGAGCACCCTACGTTCAAACTCAGGCAATTCATCCAAAAACAAAACACCATTATGGGACAATGATATCTCCCCTGGCCGTGGATAACTGCCCCCTCCCACCAAAGCAGCGGAACTTATGGTATGGTGAGGGTTCCTAAACGGTCTTTGGCTCATCAAACCTTTATTTTTCACCTTCCCCACTACACTATGTATTTTAGTGGTCTCCAAGGCTTCGTGCAAGGTCATTGGCGGCAAAATAGAAGGTAAACGCTTGGCCAACATTGTTTTGCCAGCACCCGGTGGACCGATCAATATAATATTATGCCCTCCCGCTGCGGCAATTTCCATACATCGTTTAATACTTTCTTGCCCCTTTACATCAGCAAAATCAAACTCTGGAAAATCAAGGTGCTCATAATATTCTTTTCGCGTATCCACTTTGGTTTGTTCCAATGGAACAGCTGAATCAAAAAACTCGATCACCTCTTTTATATTTTCTACGCCATAAATCTTAAGACCATCTACAACAGCCGCCTCATTGGCATTCTCCTTTGGTAAAATAAACCCTTCAAATCCCTCCTCTTTTGCCTTAATGGCGATGGGCAGCGCGCCTTTAATGGGCAAGAGACTCCCATCCAACGAAAGCTCTCCCATGATCAAATATTTTTCGATACCCTCCGAATGAATTTGGCTAGATGCTGCCAATATGCCTATAGCCAAAGTAAGGTCGTATGCAGAACCCTCCTTTCGTAGATCGGCCGGCGCCATGTTTATTGTGATTTTTTTACCGGGAATACGATATCCGTTGTTCTGTAGTGCGGCCGCAATTCTGTAATTGCTTTCCTTGATGGCATTATCCGGCAATCCTACCAAATGGTACCCAATGCCTTTATCAATATTAACTTCAACTACAATGGTTGTTGCTTCAATACCAAAAACGGCACTTCCGTGGACTTTAATGAGCATGTGGAATTTCTGAATGAATAAGATTGAAAAATAGCCAATCCTATGACAAAAAGAATTTCCCTTTTGATGAATGCCCTATTATGAATTGATGAAAACAGCTTCTGAATTAACGAAAGATCAGAACGGATTCAGCAGTCTCTTCTATTTCTTGTTTGTTCATCATCATTTTTCGGAACTCACCATTAACATACATTTGAGCCTGATCCTCATAATGTTTACTGAATGGATTTCCTGATTGACCCGTAGGAAGAATACTGATACTGTTCTCCACATCCGAAAAGTCTATAATACGCCTTGTGGATGGCCCTGAACTTACTTTATAGAAACCTGTTCCATCGTACGGAAATGATAGGTTGTTGATTACCTCACGGGTTCCTTCAACAGGAAACGGTCCTACATTAAAATATTTGCGAAGTGATTCGATTTGCCCAAACGGATGTTGGTGCTCAATGGTGTGTACCTTGTCCCATGTCCATTCACTCGGGTCATCTCCAAAATCAGCTACAAGTGATTCCCAAGTTTGAGCAAATGACATCATAACAATGTCTTGCCGTGTTTCAATTTCAGGAGTATTGACGTTATCCCACCAAACACCACTTTTCATTCCAGAGCCCCATGCTATTTGCCTTTTAAACAAATGTGTGGACAAAAATTGTTTGAACATTTCCGGTCCCAGTTCATCCTCCATGGTGTTTTTGACCATATTGTACAGAGTTCGATGGTAGATCAACGGGCTTGTGGCTTTTAAGGAGTACTCTCCATCCCAATTCTTCAAAGAATCCAAAAGCGCCAGCTGCTCTTTGTCCAAATGTGTTACATCAAAAAGTTTGATCAGTTCGGTAACCACTTCGGTATTGACCGGGGAGGTAACATCCAATATCATTTCGGATATGGCTTCCTTGTCCCAATCGTCTTTTGCATCTAACAACTGCACAATACGTTTTGCCCTGTTCTCCGGTAAATAATATCCTGGATACAGCATGCCTGCTATAGAATCGGGCTGATTATTGGCGGAATACACGTAGTTCCACGGCGGGTTTTCCGCCATTGGATTCTCAGAGAAATCCAAATATCTCAATGGCTCATCTTTTCCTGTAGCTCCATCCAAAACAAATTTTGTGGATAAGCTATCTGGCATTTCATACAATTTGGCAGTAGCCCACCATGCTACATTGCCTTCGGCATCGCCATACATTACGTTGAGCCCCGGTGCATGGATATTTGGCAATGCACTTTTAAACTCTTCCCTGTTTGAGGCATGGCTTAACCCATACAAGGCATGGAGCACCATATTTTTGGGTTTGGTATAAATCCAAGACATAGCTATTGGCCTGTCTCCCGATATTTGATCCGCGATATTATTGAGAACAGGACCGTGATGTGTTTTCTTATAGGTAAAGCTCACATCGTCCCCGTCCTTCACCTTTATAGTTTTATTTACGAATTCATAGTTCTTCCAGCCCTCGGGAGTTTTATATTGGGTACTGTCCGTTGGATTGGATTCCTCATAGTAAAAGTCGATATCATCATTTTCGAACATGGTAAGCCCATACGCCAATTTCCTATTGTGAGCAAGTAAAGGAAATGGAACTCCTGCTAGATGATATCCGTATTTTTCGTAAGTCGGGGTACTTACATGTGCTTCGTACCAAACGGAAGGTTGTGCAAAACCAATATGCGGGTCGTTGGCGAAAATGACCTTTCCATTTTTTGTTTTTTCCGGGGCAACCACCCAGCTATTACTTCCCTCGAACTGTGGAATTGGAAGTTTATCCAATGCTGCGGTAACACTTGCAGTAATATTGGTGCCCAACGTATCGGTTTTCTCTCCTTTATAATTTTTTATCCAAACGGTAGAAGTGTCCGAGCTTATGGCTAGATCTTTTAAATATGCTTCCCCGAGCTTATTGCGCATACTTGTCAATAACGGGTCGGTCTTATGGGCCATGGCAAAGCTGAAGGCCATATAACCTACTGCATTGTACACATCTTCAATAGAAAATGGTTCCTTTTCAATACCCGTCAAATAAAACTCGATGGGGGTAGGTCCATTTTTTATAAACTCGTTGATTCCATCTAAATAGGCTTGAGACAATGCAATGGTTTCACTGGTTTGGTCCAAACTGGAAAGTGTTTCTTTGGTGTGATCGTCTATACCCAGCGAAAGGAAAAATTTATCCGTTTTAACCATATCCTCTCCAAAAACTTCGGATAGCCTACCCTTTGCAATTCGGCGTAATAGCTCCATTTGCCATAAACGGTCTTGTGCATGTACGTACCCCAAAGCTTTTAAAGCATCTGTTTCATTTTCGGCATAAATGTGCGGGATACCGTAAGGGTCGAAATAGGTAGTTACTTCACTCGAAATACCAGGCAATGATTTTTCGCCGCCGTAATCAGGTTTTAAGCTGTTTATAAATATGGCAACGCCTATAATTACAAGTAAAATCAGTCCTGCGAGAACAAGAAGAATCTTTTTGAACTTTTTCACGAAGATTGGTTAAGCAAATTAGTCCTACCTAAGGTATAACTATTTTCTTAGAACCATAACAAAATAAAAGACAATTGTAAATTATTTGTTCATGGAAAGATGATGCTTCTGAAGGCCCGATTTTAACCACTCTTCGTATGTTTCAACATCAACATACTGCACGGCATCATTCAAAATTTCCAAATTTGGGGATAGCAGTACGTAATAAGGCTGTGATGCGGCATTAAAATTAATGGTTTGAAAAGTTCCCCATTTTTGACCCACAGTTTCAATAGCCTTTATTCTTCCTGAATCAAACTTAAAATCGAACTGCTCCGTTTCGGGCAATTCCTTTCTATCGTCCACATATAGCGAAATCAAAACATAATCATCCTTAAGAATGGGGTAAACATTTGGATCGCTCCAAACATTCTCTTCCATTTTTCTGCAGTTTACACAAGCCCAGCCCGTAAAATCGAGCAAAATGGGCTTGTTCACCTCTTGAGCATGCGCAACACCTTCTTCAAAATCTTTGTAACAATCGAGACCTAAAGGGCAATCACTTTCTGTTTCCACAACACTGTAAAAGCTTGGTGGTGGAAAGCCACTCAACAACTTCAGGTTACTGAAATTAAAGAGACCCAATATCAAATAAATCGTAAAGGCAAAACTTAACAGGCCGACCATTTTTCTGGCAGGAGACAAGTTCTTTTTAGGTCCATCATGTGGAAATCTAAAAATTCCAAAGAGATACAAGGTCATTAAAATGAAGAGCACCACCCATATTCCCACAAAAATCTCTCGTTTGAATATTCCCCAGTTACCCACTAAGTCGGCATTGGATAAAAACTTGAATGCCAAGGCAAGTTCCAAGAAACCAAGTACCACTTTAACGGTGGTCATCCACCCTCCGGATTTTGGCAAAGAGTTCAACCAAGCTGGGAACATGGCGAACAACGCGAACGGAAGTGCCAAGGCCAAACCGAAACCGACCATTCCAGAAGTCAAGTTGGTGGCTACATTACCCTCTGCCAATGTTGTGCTCCCCAATAATCCGCCCAATATGGGCCCTGTACAGGAGAAAGAAACAATGGCCAAGGTCAAAGCCATGAAAAAGATACCGAGTCCCCCCCCTACTTTGGACGAGGCGGAATCCATTTTATTGGCCCATGAACTAGGCAACGTTAATTCGTAATACCCAAAAAATGAAAAGGCAAAGAATACGAAAATGATGAAAAAGAATACATTTAGCCAAATGTTCGTGGCGATGGTGTTCAATATTTGCGAGTCTACCGAATTGAACAAATGGAACGGTAAGCTCAACAAGAAATAAATCAGAACAATAAAGAATCCATAAAGTAAGGCATTCGCAATCCCCTTGGATTTATTTTGAGTCTGTTTGGTGAAAAACGAAACGGTCAACGGAATCATCGGAAAAACACAAGGGGTCAACAATGCGATCAAACCGCCAATAAAGCCCAATCCAAAAATCACCCATAAATTGGATTTACCCTCGGAATCCGTTACTCCTCCTTGATTGAGCAGTTGCTTATTCTTGAAATCCACTTTAAGAGATTCACCTAATGCAACACTACGTTCGTCCAAGGAAGTTTCTTCGGCCACAAAACCACTGCCATCCAAAGAAATCTCGAAAAATTCATCCACCGGAAGACAAACCTCTTTGCAAATCTGATAAAATAGATTGACCGATATCTGATTGACTTCAGGATCTAGCAATTTTATCTTTTGGGTGAATATGGCCTCTCCTTTAAAGAAGGTCTCCTCTACTTCAAAAATATCACTATACTCTTTTATGGTCTCGCTCTCTTCGGTCTTTCCAACAAGCTCATAATCCTCACCAGCTTTTTCAAAAGTGAACTCACTAGGTAGGGAGCCTCCCTCTGCTGTGTATTGGGAATACACATGCCATCCGTCCATAATTTTCCCTTTGAACACTAACTCGTATTCGGTATCGGATAATTTATGTACTTCGTGACTCCAAACCGCTGGATTCTCTTCGGTTTGTGCGAATGTGGTTAGATTGACAAAAAATAATCCTAAAAAGAGTATTAAAAATCTCATTTAACTTGTGTAATCTTTACTATTTGTTGGGTTGATTCCTCAACCCTGAATCGTTCATCTGCTCGTTTGCCCACTACCCAAACAATTTCGTTGTTTGAGCAGAGAAGCCACTGTTTATCTTTGGAAATCTGGTCTATTTTTTCATCCTTGAAAAACTTGGATAACTTTTTTTTGCCCTCCATCCCAAAAGGATAAAAATAGTCGCCATTTTTCCTCTTTCTTAACACTAACGGAAAGTTTAACTTTTCCTTATCCAAAAATATGACATTTTCTCCTTGTTTATCAAGGGTTTTCACTTCTTCAATCTTTAATTGAACTGGCAGGTCGGGTGTGCCTTCCGTTAAATAGACAAGGTGATTGACATTTACCCTATTTTTTATTTTGGAAAGAATTAGGTGGTCCCGGTCTTTAAGCAAAATGTGCGACTTGGACATTACTTTTTTTCCACTGGTCGCAGTCAATAGATTTTTGACGTCCTCCCATTCGGTAAAACCAAAATCTTTCAACAAGCCATATAAGTGGGCATCCAAAGGATGTAACTTCTTTAGTTCCGCAATACTTATTTTGATTTCACCTTCCCATTCCCTGAACAATTTGGACCTTAACTCGTTCAAATAAAGACTTGCCAAATCGTTGGTCTGTTCTAAATGCTTTTGTGTGTTGAGGAAGTTTTGCAAAAAAGCTGGGTGCAACTCCTTTAAAGAAGGTACTATTTCGTGACGAATCTTATTGCGAAGGTATTTGGTACTTGCATTGCTGCTATCTTCCCGCCAGTCCACACCTTCGGAATTGGCGTATTCCAAAACTTCGTTTTGCGAAAATGGCAACAAAGGCCGAATTACTTTTCCGTTTACTTCGGGAATACCTGAGAGTCCATCAATACCTGTTCCTCGTGACAAGTTGATCAAGAAAGTTTCCAGACTATCATCGGCGTGATGGGCCGTTAAAACATAATCATAACCTTTCGTTTCCAACAATTCATCAAACCATTGGTAACGTAATTCCCTGGCAGCCATTTGCACGGACAAACCCTGTTCTTTGGCAAAGGCCTCGGTTTCAAATCGCCCTACATAAACTTCCACGTCCAATTTCGACGCCAAATCAAGGACAAAAGTCTCGTCCCCATCACTTTCTTCACCCCTGAGATTGAAATTGCAATGAGCCATGGCAAAATTCAATTCGATATTGGCACACAAATGGGCCAATACTACACTATCCACCCCTCCACTACAAGCCAAAAGCAAGCGCTTACCCATTAAAAAGGGCATTGTACTGGTAATGTGTTCCTTAAAATTTGCCAACATGCCGCGAATTTACGAATAAACCTTAGTCTTGTTCCAAAACTGTTCGCATAGCCTTGGCTTTCAGCAAACATTCTGCGTATTCATTTTCGGGTATTGATTTGGAAGTTATGGCACTTCCTACGGAAAAGGAAACGTATTTTTCACTGGCATTGTACAAAATACTGCGTATCACCACATTGAAGTCCATATTTCCGTTCGGAGCAAAATAACCAACAGCTCCACTGTACAAACCCCGTTTGGTCTCTTCCAATTCTTCGATAATCTTCATTGCAGATATTTTTGGAGCGCCTGTCATACTCCCCATCGGAAAAGTTTCCCTGATCAATTCCAAAGGGTTCTTACCCCCCGGAACCATTGAAACAACGGTGGAGATCAACTGGTGTACCTGTTTGAATGTGTAGACCTTACAAAGTTCTTCAACATTTACCGAACCTTTGATGGCACTTTTGGACAAGTCGTTACGGACCAAATCGGTAATCATAATGTTTTCGGAGCGTTCCTTTTGATCCTGAACCAGTTCTTTTTTGATTACGTTGTCTTCCTTATCATCCTCTCCTCGCCGTGCCGTCCCCTTGATAGGTTGAGAGATTACCTTATCTCCCATTTTTTTAATGTAACGCTCAGGGGAAGCACACATTAAATAGTTTTCACCTAATCCAAGGAATGCCGCAAACGGAGGTTCCGAGATACGATTGAGCCGATCATAGGTTTCCCATGGGTCCAAAGAAACATTTTCCGCATAGAACTCTTGGCAAAAATTGGCCTCATAAATATCACCACGATGAATGTGCTCCAAAAAACGATTGGCCTTTTCAAAATAGGCATCTTTATGGATGCGCATCTTAATTTTTATCGGGTCATCTTGCTTATGTAATGCATTCTGAGGTTGAACTATGAAGATATCTTTATAGTCTTGTTGAATTTCATCGGAACAATGCTCTAAATAGTTAAAATGAAGGTGTCCATCTAAAACAATGATCAGTTTACTGGGTTGAAAAAACTGAATTGTTGGAAAATTCAATGAGTCTGCGTTCCATGAAGACAACTCCTCCAATTCATTTTTAAAATCATAGGAAAAATAACCGAACAGCCAATCGTTTTCCTGTTGTAGAAAATCATTTAGCCCATCCGCATTCTTTAAAATTTGAGATGCACCAACGGCCAAACAGGCCTCGAAACTGGAATACTTGTCCGTATGTGAATTGCTATCCAACCACACCACATGTTGATGACCACGAGACCAATCGAACAAAGCCTTTTTACTTTGTTCTAGGGAATCTATTTTAAAGGTACGTTGTACACGCAATCCGTTCTTATTTTAAAGCATCCAAAAAGGTATTCAAAGCTTGCCGATGTTCCTCTTTCATGTCCTCATCCAAAATACCGGCTTCCCCAAAATTATCATTGAAAAATTTAAGGGAATACGTAGCTACGATATCACCACCAAACAAAGTGAGCATATTTTTTACGACACCCAGTGATTTTTCCGCACCAAACCTACCTCCTGCGGTGGACATCAAAAAAACTTTTGTTCCTTCCAAAAAACTTCTGTCCAAACGTGACAACCAATCCAGTACATTCTTAAAATATGCAGAAGGATTTCCATTATGTTCGTTAACGGACAGTATAAGCCCGTCCGATGCGGTAATGGTTTCTTTCAATTTCACCAATGCTTCTGGAAAACCATTATCTCTTTCCACATCTTCACTATACATTGGAAATGGTTGTTCGGCCATGTTTAAAGTCTGAATATCATGGTTTTGTATTAAGGAATTGGTGTATTTTACAAGTTTTAAATTAATAGAAGTTGAAGAATTGCTTCCGGCAAATGCCAAAATTGCAGCCATAGTTTAAAATTATTGTTTGTTTCGCTAAAATACCCCGATATCTGCATAGATGCGAGTATTTTATATATTTTTGGCGCAACAAACATCCAAACTATTTGTTTAACAAGTATATAGGGTGAACTAATACTAAATGGCAGTAAAAAGCAACAGACTATTTTTCGTGGACGCCATGCGTGCATGGGCCATTTTAATGATGCTACAAGGGCATTTCATCGATGGCCTTTTGGATCCTGTTTTCCGGGACTCCAGCAATACTGCTTATTCCATATGGCTCTATTTTAGAGGCATAACGGCTCCCGTATTTTTTACTGTATCCGGTTTTATCTTTACTTATCTCTTAATCAGGGTTCCAGAAAACGGAGTTGAAAACCCTAGGGTTAAAAAAGGAATCCGACGTGGATTGCAACTTTTGGCCATTGGCTATTTATTGCGATTAAATCTTGGCGGTCTTTTAAAAGGTCAAATCTACAATGCCTTTTATCTAGTAGATGTATTGCACTGCATAGGACTATCTATTTTAGGGCTAGTTGGTTTGTATGTACTTACAGCCAAAAAGAAAAAGTTTGTTTTCCCAACTGCTCTTGTGGTTGTAACCTTGGTGCTTTTCTTGTTCGAAAGGGTTTATAAAGATTGGTCTTTTGCGTTTTTACCAGATTTCTTGGCCAATTATTTCACCAAGTCCAATGGTTCTGTTTTCACCATTATTCCGTGGTTTGGCTATACTACCATTGGTGCTTTTATCTCGGTTCTCTTTACTCGATTCAAAAATTACAGGTATTTGTACCCGGCTGCCATATCCATTGCTTTGGTAACGGGATATTTACTGATTTATCAGTCATCTGCCGCCTTTGCCATACTCTACGACTGGACTGGATTTGAATTTTTGAAACTGATCTTATCCAACAACTACTTATTTATCCGATTGGGTAATGTGTTTGTGGTTTTTGCGGTATTTATGATACTTAGACAGTTGATGACCAACAAAACTGTTTTAAAAATTGGAGCCAGCACACTTTCCATTTATGTGATTCACTTTATTATACTTTACGGTAGTTTTACGGGATTGGGATTGTATGGGTTCTTCAACCATTCACTTTCGCCTGAAATCGTTATTCCTGGTGCGCTTGCCTTTATGGTTGCCTGTACATTCTTGGCTTTGCAATACAATAAATATGAGGCTTATATCAAAGTTCAAGTAGGCTTGGGCATTGTCTTTGTAAAAGGCCAGCTTATTGAGGCAAAAGAGCTTTCAGCTCCGATGGCAAAAGAAATTCTGATAAAAGCCCGACTAGTTCTCCGAAGAGTTTTACGGACCGTAAGAAGCTAAAAAAAGCATCCAATCCTAAGACTGAATGCTTTTTACTATTCTTTGATTTTATTTCCTCAGCTATACATGCAAAGCTCTATCATCCGTTGCCGCCAATGCAGCTTCTTTTACAGCTTCCGCAAAAGTCGGGTGCGCATGGCTCATTCGGGAAATATCTTCAGCAGACGCCCTAAATTCCATGGCAGTCACTCCTTCTGCAATTAAATCCGCACAACGAGCACCGATCATATGTACACCTAATACCTCGTCGGTATTCTTATCTGCAAGAATTTTCACAAAACCGTCAATATCCATACTAGCACGAGCTCTACCTAAAGCACGCATTGGGAACTGACCTGATTTGTATTCCACACCTTCTTCCTTCAATTGCTCTTCTGTTTTTCCAACAGCAGCAACCTCTGGCCACGTATATACCACCCCAGGAATTAAGTTGTAATCGATATGTGGTTTTTGACCAGCCAAAATTTCGGCAACCATGGTTCCTTCTTCTTCAGCTTTGTGCGCCAACATGACACCTTTTACCACATCACCGATTGCATAAATATTGGAAACATTGGTCTGTAAGTGCTCGTTAACCTCTACTCTGCCCCTATCATCCAATTTGATTCCGGCAGCTTCGGCATTCAATCCATCGGTATATGGCTTACGACCAACGCTTACTAGGCAATAGTCACCTGTTAGGGTTACTTCTTTCCCTTTTTTATCATCTGCTTTCACAATAACCTCGTCTCCTTTGCGCTCTACAGACTTAACTTTATGGGAAAGGTTGAACTTTACTTTTTGTTTTTTCATCACTTTGGTGAGCTCTTTGGACAATGCGCCGTCCATACCAGGGATAATACGGTCCATGAACTCCACTACAGTCACATCGGCACCCAAACGTTTGTATACCTGACCCAATTCCAAACCGATTACTCCACCACCAATCACAATCAAGTGCTTTGGAACTTCCTTCAATTTTAGAGCTTCGGTAGAAGTTATCACTCTTTCTTTATCGATATCTATAAAAGGTAGTGATGATGGTTTTGAACCTGTTGCAATAATTATGTTCTTGGCCTCAATAGTTTCTTCACCATCCTCTTTTGCAATATTGATGTGCGTGGCATCCTTAAAGCTTCCGATACCATGGTAGACATCAATTTTGTTCTTGCTCATCAAAAACTCGATACCTTTTGTGGTTTGGTCAACAACCCCTTGTTTACGGGCGATCATTTGCTCCAAATTCACTTTTACTTCACCAGGAATTTCAATACCGTGCTCCTCGAAGTGCTTTACGGCATCCTCATAATGGTGCGATGAGTCCAACAATGCTTTTGATGGGATACAACCTACGTTAAGACAGGTACCTCCCAAGGTTGCATACTTTTCTATAATTGCGGTTTTCATTCCCAATTGGGCACATCGAATTGCCGCCACATAGCCTCCTGGTCCAGAGCCGATAATGGCTACATCATATTGATTCATATTGTAATAATTGTAAGGATAATTGCTAAAAAACTGTGTTTTTCTAAAACAAGTGTAAAAATACAAATGTTTTTCGGGACAGTACCAAGGAATTATGTTGGATTGTTAGGTTAATAGTGCAGTGGATTGTTTGATTTTTGGGTGGTTGGATTTCTAGTTGTCTTAATGAGTGATAATATTGGTCATTGTCAATTGTTAATTGTTAATTGCACATTAGATATGAACGGATGGGCTATTCTTTACCTCATTGATCACAAAAGAGCTTTGGGTATTCCCGATGTTGGCTATGGCCGTAAGTTTGGTTACCATGAACTCCCGGTAACTCTTCATATCCTTTACAAAAATCTTTAAGATATAATCGTAATCACCGCCTACGTGAAAGCATTCGGAAACCTCGTCCAATTGCAGTACCTCCCGCTCAAACTTTAAAACATTCTCCTTGGTATGTTGCACCAATCTTATTTGGCAGAGTACCATAAAATCGCGTCCCACCTTTATTTTGTCCACCAGAGCGGTGTATTGGGTTATCACTCCATTGCGCTCCAAACGCTTAATGCGTTCATAAACTGCAGTTTTGGACAAATGCAAAGCATCCGCATATTGTTTGGTAGTTTTTTTACTATCCTTTTGGAGTAATCTGATCAATTCTATGTCTACTTTATCCAATTTCATACCGACGAATTTTCTAGTCAATCCAGTTAAATCAACAATTTAATGAATTTATTCCTAATAAATTTAATAATAAAGACTATTGTTCTTTATTAAATCACTTCTATTGATTTTATGTCTATAGATGTATAGTTTTACTAAAAACGGTACATTATGGATTATAAAGCATCAGAACACATACAAGACCTTCAATACTTTGGTGAATTCGGAGGTGTAAACCCTTCAATATCAGATTCATCAACTTACACTTTCCTGTCAGCAAAGACCATGTTCGACACTTTCGAAGGAAACACGGAAGGCTGCTATTTGTACAGCCGCCACTCTTCCCCTTCTAACCTCTATTTAGGTGAGGCCATGGCCCAATTGGAAGGAACAGAGTCCGCGAATGTATATGCCAGTGGAATGGGTGCTATAACCGCTGTGATTCTTCAACTGTGCGATTCGGGAGACCACATTGTATGTAGTAGGACAATTTATGGTGGGACCTATGCTTTCCTAAAGAACTTTGTGAAGAAATTCAATATTGATGTTTCTTTTGTGGACATTACCAATTTGGAAATGGTCACAAATTCCATCACACCCAAAACCAAGATGATATATTGTGAAGCGGTCAGCAATCCTTTGTTGGAAATCGCCGATATCCCATCACTATCAAAAATCGCCAAGAAAAATGATATGCCGCTGGTAGTGGACAACACTTTTTCTCCCTTAACGATAAGTGCCGCCCAATTGGGAGCCGATATTGTGGTCCACAGCCTTACCAAATTCATTAACGGTAGCAGTGATTGTGTTGCAGGAGCAGTTTGTGCCTCTACCGATTTCTGTTTGAGTCTTAAAGATGTAAACAACGGAGCCGGAATGCTCTTGGGGAGCACATTGGATAGTTTACGTGCCGCTTCCATATTAAAGAATATGAGAACACTACACATCCGCATTAAAAAGCACAGTGAAAACGCCCATTATTTGGCTACAGAATTCGAAAAGGATGGATTAAAAGTAGTATACCCCGGATTGGAAAGTCATTCTGGCCATACTTTGATAAAGTCCCAAATGAACCCAGAATATGGTTTTGGCGGCATGCTTACCCTGGATGTAGGTTCCGTTGAAAGAGCCAATGCTCTAATGGAATTAATGCAAAAAGAGAAATTGGGTTATTTGGCCGTTAGTCTCGGATTCTACAAAACGCTATTTAGCGCTTCCGGGACATCCACATCATCTGAGATTCCAGAAGAGGAACAAAAAGAACTGGGTCTTTCTCAAGGACTTATCCGTTTTTCCATTGGTCTGGACAACGATATCCATAAAACCTATACGACTATGCGGAAGTGTATGGAGATGCTGGATATTTTGTCTCCCGATAAAAGTTTGGCATAAATGGTAGTTGAGCGAGGTTTGCACAACATGGTGCAAAATCGTAATATTACCTTCTAACAAACTCAGACCAAATGCCGAATAAAAAGGAGAAACCAAAGTTTAGGGAAGACGAACACATTGTAGAAAATAAAGATTTGACCATTGCAGAAGCGCTTATACCCGTTTTTGCCCTGGTTGCCATGTTGGCCTACAATGTTTATGTTTTTGGGGATGATGCCCTAAGCGGTTCCAATCAATTTATTCTTTTAATGGGTGGTGCGGTAGCTGCCATTGTTGGCATTTTCAATAAGGTTTCCTACAAACGAATGATTGCCGAAGTGGCCGAAAATGTAAAGTCCACAACTGGTGCATTGCTTATTCTATTAATGGTAGGTGCCCTATCGGGAACTTGGTTGGTTAGCGGTATTATTCCTGCCATGATCTATTACGGACTTCAAATATTGAATCCCACAATATTTTTGGCGGCCAGTGTTGTGATTTGCGCTATAATTTCTATTGCAACAGGAAGTAGCTGGACTACTGCCGCAACTGTTGGGATTGCGCTTATCGGTATTGGTGATGCTTTGGGCATTTCGTTGGGGATGACAGCCGGAGCTGTACTTTCCGGGGCTTACTTTGGAGACAAAATGTCTCCTTTGAGCGATACCACTAACTTGGCTCCTGCCATGGCTGGCGGGGATTTGTTTTCCCACATTCGTTACATGACCTACACCACGGTTCCGACCATTATTGTGACCTTGATTGTATTTATTATTCTTGGTTTTACTATTGACACTTCTGGAGTGGCAGATACAAGTGCACTTCTTGAAAATATTGGGTCTACCTTTAATATAAACGGTTGGCTGTTTATTGTCCCTTTAGTGGTAATTGGACTAATCGTAAAAAAAGCACCACCATTAATGGCTCTTTTGATCGGGACCTTGTTAGGTGGAGTTTTCGCACTTATTTTTCAACCGGAAATTGTCGCCAATATTGGAGGGGGAACCGCTTTGAATTTTGAATCAGGTTACAAAGGCATTTTAAATGCCATTACCGTTGATACAGCCATCGCAACAGACGACCCAGCACTTAACGACTTGTTCTCTTCTGGAGGAATGGCAGGAATGCTCGGCACCATTTGGTTGATTGTTTGTGCCATGGTATTCGGTGGCATTATGGATGGTATCGGAGCTTTGGAACGCATCACCGAATCGCTTTTAAAATTAGCCAAGACCACTTTTGGACTTTTCGCAAGCACCGTTGGAAGTTGTTTGGCCTTGAACGTAACCGCATCGGACCAATATTTGGCGATTGTTGTTCCAGGTAAAATGTTTTCCAAGGCATACGAGGAACGTGGACTTGCTCCAGAAAATCTTAGTAGATCATTGGAGGATTCAGGAACCGTGACCTCCGTTTTGGTGCCTTGGAACACTTGTGGAGCCTACCATAGCGGCGTGCTCGGCGTAGGCGTGGGCGAATATGCACTTTATGCCGTTTTTAATTGGTTGAGTCCTATTATGACACTGCTTTTTGCGGCTTTCCGAATTAAGATTAAACAACTGGCCACAACAACCGCTCAATAAATTTTCAATCTACTTTTTTAGCATTCTTTAATTATTTGAGAAGTTGGTGAAATTTGATGTTCAATTTTATCACAACCTCAATAATGACGGTTGATTTTTATGGCATAGTCACAGCTTATCAAGCCATAAGAAATACTAATTTTTCGTTTATTAAAACACGAAAAACCACTGTATTTTTGCTTCTCAAAATTCTAAAAAAATCCAATAAATGACTTTAGTAGGAAGAAAATTTCCAAACATTGAAGTAAACGCCATCGATGAAATGGGCGACACTTTCAAAATCAACATTTTAGAGAAAGCCAAAGCCGAAAACAAGAAAGTATTGTTGTTCTGGTACCCAAAAGATTTCACTTTTGTTTGCCCGACCGAGCTTTTTGCTTTTCAACAAAACCTAAGCGAATTTGAAAAGAGAAACACCATTGTTATTGGAGCGTCCTGCGATACTGCCGAAGTACATTTTGCATGGTTGAACACAGAAAAGGATAACGGAGGAATTGAAGGTGTAACCTACCCTATCGTTTCCGATAGCAATAGAAACTTGGCTACAGCTCTAGGCATCTTGGATATCATGAAGGAGGATTTCAATGAGGAAACCAACACTGTTATGGTGGAAGGGGACAATGTAACCTATAGAGCCACTTACCTAATCGATGAAGAGGGAACTGTATTCCACGAAAGCATCAACCACATGCCATTGGGAAGAAACGTAAAGGAGTTTTTACGTTTGGTAGATGCCTACACACACGTACAGGAAAAAGGAGAGGTTTGTCCAGCCAACTGGGAAGAAGGCAAAGAGGCCATGAGTGCTGACAGAGCTGGTGTATCCGATTATTTGGCTAACCACGTAAATTAATTTGCCATGGTTGTAGAATTGGATAAAGACAACTTAAGCGAAGTTATAGCGAACAACGATAATGTTGTGGTACAGTATAGCGCATCTTGGTGCGGTAACTGCAGAATCATGAAACCTAAGTTTAAAAAGGAAGCATCCTTGAACGAGAACTTAAAGTTTGTAATGGTCGATGCTGAAAAATTCCCGGAATCCAGAAAATTGGCCAATGTGGACAATTTACCCACTTTTGCCACTTTTTCCAAAGGGGCTTTAAAAAATCAGGTGCAGACCAATAAATATGATGTTTTAAAAGACTTGATCAATGAAGTTGCCCATAATTAAACAATTGGTCAATTTTGCCGAAGAGCATGATGAAGACTATTTACAGGAAACAGCCGATACGCTAGAAAGTGTCTGCGAGGTTTCCAGTCTTAAGGATGAGGAACTGGATATGATCGGGGAGTTGATTTCCAATATTTATGGAGCTCTCGAAGTATCCAACGAAATCAAGAATGGAGCGTCTAAAAAAGAGGCACTTAATGGTTTTATGTCCAGGGTACTCGGCTCAATCGACAAGTAGCGATACTTTAAAACAAATAAGTTTTAAGAACCTTCCCATAACATACTTTGGGAAGGTTTTTTTTTGAGTATTTTTGGCACTGAGCCTGCTCCATTTTGAGAGCGAAAACCATTGTCAAAACTTACTTGAAGCATTTTAATGCCCAAAGAATCTTTTCTTCAGAATAGGATAAAAAGTGTGGGATATGCCCTTAAGGGCATGTTTCTCCTAATGCGCACGGAATCCAGCATAAAAATTCAATTGTGCATTGCCTTGATTGTCACGGTATTTGGATTCTATTTCGAAATAACGGCAACGGAATGGATGTTTCAGCTTTTGGCCATAGGATTGGTAATGGGCATAGAAGCTGTAAATACCGCAATCGAAAAAATCTGCGACTACATCCAACCTAATCTGGACCCCAAGATAGGATTGATAAAAGATATTTCAGCAGGAGCCGTTATGATAGTATCGATCATCGCAAGTATCATTGGACTGATCATTTATATACCTAAGATTTTTTAGTAAAATCCAAGAACCCGAGTAGCAACGTAAATTTGTAACTTAGCCCCGCTTAAAAACGATTAATGGCCAAAAAAAGAACAAAATCCAAATCAAAAAAAACTACCGCAACTGCTAAAAAGAAGCTTTCGTTAAAGCCATCCAAGCAGAACAAGATAATATTCGGTAGCCTTTTGATTGTTCTCAGCATTGCGCTTTTCTTCTCTTTCATGTCCTTTTATTTCACATGGCAGGAAGATCAAAGTATGTTGTCCCAATTCGCGGACCGTAATGCCCAAGCCAGTAATTTATTGAACAAATTCGGGGCAAGTGTCAGCCACTTTTTTATGTACAAGGGCTTTGGTCTTGCTTCTTTTGCTTTTCCTTTTCTATTGGCCATAACAGGACTTTACCTGTTTCTGGGTTTAAACGGAAAACGCTTGGTATCCAAATGGATTTGGGGGCTCGTTGGTGTTATTTGGGGCTCTGTGGCCCTAGGTTTTTTCGCTGCCGATTTTCCACTTTTAGGTGGACTTATCGGTTATGAGATGAATGATTTCCTCCAAGATTACACTGGAAAGATCGGGGTGTTCCTGATTCTCATATTTGTTTTGATGGTGATTTTGGTACAATTGTTCAATTTCACTCCCGAAGGATTTGCCAATTTCTTTAAAAGGCAAAAACAAAAAATCAAGTCGGACTTCAACGAAAATCAATCACCTGAAACCCCTAAAGAATCTGTCGTTACTGACGAGGAAGGAAGTATAGCTTTAAGCACGGAAGATTCCGTTCCAGAAAAAATTGACACCTATACCCATAAAAAAGACATTCCTCCACTGGATGAAGCAGGGCTAGATGTCAACATTCCCGAGGAAGAGGAGTCGGACATCGCACTGAAAGTAGAGGAAACTCCTGTTGAGGAAGAAGAAACCGACGCAAAAGCTGCGAAACTGGTAGAGGATTTTGGAGAATTCGACCCAAAATTGGAATTGGGCAATTACAAATTCCCAACCTTGGACCTTTTGGAGGCTCATGGTGCTTCTGGCGGAATTACCATCAATCAAGAAGAGCTCGAGGAAAACAAAAACCGAATTGTAAGCACCCTCAAAAACTATAAAATCGGGATTGCCCAAATCAAAGCGACCATCGGTCCAACGGTAACCCTTTACGAAATTGTACCCGAAGCAGGTATCCGTATTTCCAAAATCAAAAACTTGGAAGACGACATTGCTTTGTCCCTAGCGGCACTAGGCATCCGTATAATTGCCCCTATTCCTGGCAAAGGAACAGTAGGTATAGAGGTTCCAAACAAGAATGCGACCATTGTTTCCATGCGTTCGGTAATCGCCTCCAACAAATTCCAAAAGGCGGAGATGGAATTGCCGATTGCTTTCGGAAAGACCATCAGTAACGAGACTTTTGTAGTGGATTTGGCCAAAATGCCGCACATGCTTATGGCTGGTGCTACCGGACAAGGTAAATCCGTAGGATTGAATGCGGTGATCAGTTCGCTACTGTATAAAAAACACCCAGCAGAGGTTAAGTTTATATTGGTCGATCCCAAAAAAGTGGAATTGACGCTTTACAATAAAATTGAACGTCACTTTTTGGCAAAACTGCCAGACTCCGAAGAAGCCATTATCACGGATAACACCAAAGTAATCAATACATTGAATTCCCTATGTATTGAAATGGACAACCGTTACGAGCTGCTTAAAACAGCAATGGTCCGAAATATTAAAGAGTATAATGCCAAATTTAAGGCAAGGAAATTAAACCCGAACGATGGGCACAAGTTTTTACCCTATATCGTTTTGGTAATAGATGAATTCGCCGACCTGATCATGACAGCAGGCAAGGAAGTGGAAACCCCAATAGCAAGATTGGCGCAATTGGCCCGTGCCATTGGTATCCATTTGATCATCGCTACACAAAGACCTTCGGTAAATGTGATCACAGGTATCATCAAGGCCAACTTCCCGGCGAGAATAGCGTTTAGGGTAACCTCAAAGATTGATTCGAGAACCATTTTGGACGCACAGGGGGCCGACCAACTTATCGGTAGAGGTGATATGCTATATACCCAAGGAAATGATGTGACACGACTGCAATGCGCCTTTGTGGATACTCCGGAAGTTGCTAAAATTACAGACTATATTGGGTCGCAACGAGCTTATCCAGAAGCCCACCTACTGCCAGAGTATGTTGGTGAAGAATCTGGCACAAGTCTTGATAATGATATCGCGGATAGAGATGCTATGTTCCGAGAAGCAGCGGAAGTTATTGTAACCGCGCAACAAGGTTCGGCATCCTTGATACAAAGAAAATTAAAATTGGGGTACAACAGGGCCGGTCGGATCATAGACCAATTGGAAGCAGCTGGAATTGTTGGGCCTTTTGAAGGCAGTAAGGCACGGCAAGTTTTGGTCCCTGACATGTATTCCTTAGATCAACTATTAGAAAATGAAGCAAAATAAGAACATGATCAAGAAAAGTATTCTTTTAATAGCATTGTTTGTTGTTGGATTATCTTCCTACGGACAGAACTCAGATAAGGCCAAGGCTTTATTGGACGAAGTATACAATAAGGTACAGAGTTACGACAATATTTATATTGATTTCCAATCTACCTTGGAAAATACCGAAGCCAATTTAAAGCAAGAGACCAATGGCAACGTTACGCTGGATGGCGAGAAATATTTACTCAACTATTTCGGAGCCAAACAAATGTACGATGGCAAAAAAGTATATACCGTTGTACCCGAAAACGAAGAAGTAACCATTGAAGATGTAAATGAGGACAACGACAACGTAAGCCCATCCAAAATGTTGACTTTTTACAAAACGGGACATAACTATCAATGGGACATTCTTCAAAATGTAGGCGGTAGAAAAATCCAGTATGTAAAATTGATTCCGATCGACTCCAATACTGAAATCAAGTCTGTGCTGCTCGGAATAGACACACAAACAAAACACATCTATAAACTGATCCAAACGGGAAACAATGGTACCAAAACCACCATTACCGTTAATTCTTTCAAAACCAATCAGCCCATATCAAGTACTCTGTTTACCTTTGACGAGAAAAAGTACGAGGACAAAGGGTACTATATTATAAGAAACTAGGCATTGAAAATACTTGATCAGTATATACTAAGAAGATTTCTTTACAACTTCTTCAGTTCTTTTTTCATCCTGATCGTCATATTCATCTTTCAAGGGATATGGCTGTTCATCGATGATTTAGCGGGAAAAGGGCTGGGCATGGTAATTATTGGCAAGTTTATTTTCTACTTTATCCCGACACTGGTGGACAAGGTATTGCCACTTACGGTACTCCTCTCCTCCATCCTTACCTTTGGTACTTTTGCCGAAAACTACGAGTTTGCCGCTATGAAAGCTTCCGGCATATCGCTTCAACGTGGTATGCGAAGTCTAATAGTTTTTGTATTGTTTCTCGGATTGGTCACCTTCTTTTTCGCAAATGACGTGATTCCAAAATCTGAACAAAAAATGTTCAATTTAAGAAGGAACATAGCCAAAGTTAAACCAGCAGCGGCCATAACGGAAGGTGTTTTCAGTGATTTTGAAGGAACCGGTGAGGGAATGAACATTAAAGTGGACAAAAAATACGGCGAACAAGACCGTTTTTTGGATAATGTTATCATACATAAAAAAACAAATCAGAACATAAACAATACGGTGATCAAGGCCAAGTCTGGCGAATTGATAAGTAGCGAAGATTCCGATATAATTCAATTGGTTTTAAAAGATGGCAATTACTATGAAGAAGTAATGCCAAAGGATTCCAAAGAACGACGCAAACAACCCTTTGCCAAATCCGAGTTTGACACCTACACCATCAATATCGATATATCCGAGCTCAACGAGCAAGATTTGGAAGAGGATCAAAACATCACAACCAACAAAATGAAAAACGTTAGTCGTCTTATAAAAGATATTGATTCCTTGAGGGACAATAATCTTGAAAAGGTGACCGCTTTTTCTAAAAATGTGATCAATCGAATGGGAGCTTTCCCCATAGCCATTGTTCCAGATAGCACAAACAAAGAGCTAGAAAGAATTGAAATCAAAAAGAAGGTCGAGGATAAAGTCGCGCAATCGGATTCTATAAAAAGTGCAGATGATTTTATGGCAAGCTTGGAACAATGGGAACAAATCCAAGTAATGAAAAAGGCCCAGAACGATGTGACCAGTATTCTTAACACGGTGGAATCCAAGAAAAACGAACTACAGAGCAGATACAAGTTCTACAATAGCCATATACTATCCCTTCATCAAAAATATGCCCTTGCGCTATCTTGTATTATCCTATTTTTTGTAGGTGCTCCGTTAGGTGCGATTATACGAAAAGGTGGACTGGGACTACCCATGGTAGTTGCCATTATCTTATTTTTGACCTATTACTTTATCGGAGTATTTGCCGGGAACTACGCCAAAGAAGGAAATATACATCCAGCTTTAGGCGCATGGCTGCCTACCCTGATTATGTTGCCCTTGGGCATATCACTCACTAGAAGAGCAACAGCGGATAAAGGATTAATTGGATTTGGACACTTTATTGACCGTATCAAATCATTATTTAAAAAGAAAGAAAAAGAAGCAGAGGGCCAATGATCGCCAAGGATAAAAAAATTCAATTGAACGCCATAGAAGAAGCCATTGCCGATATACGAGATGGTAAAGTTATTATTGTGGTCGATGATGAGAACAGGGAAAACGAAGGTGATTTCTTGGCTGCTGCCGAGTTGATTACTCCCGAGACCATTAATTTTATGGCCACCCATGGCCGTGGTCTTATTTGTGCACCACTTACCGAAGGGCGTTGCAAGGATTTGGGTCTGCACAAAATGGTGACTCACAATACAGACCCATTGGAAACCGCCTTTACAGTTTCCGTTGATCTAAGAGGAAAAGGAGTTACCACTGGCATTTCTGCAGGTGACAGGGCCAAAACCGTGCTTGCGCTAACCGATTACGCCACTAAACCCCATGAATTGGCAAGGCCTGGACATATTTTTCCTTTAATTGCCAAAGAAGGCGGGGTTCTTCGCCGAACCGGACATACGGAGGCGGCCATCGATTTTGCACGTTTGGCAGGATTGGAACCTGCTGGAGTTATAGTGGAAATCATGAACGAAGATGGTTCCATGGCGCGTTTGCCCCAGTTAATGGAAGTGGCAAAAAAGTTTGACCTAAAAATTGTTTCCATCGAGGACTTGATTGCGTATCGTATGGAACACGATAGCTTGATCGAGTTAAAGGAAGCTTTCACCATTCAGACCAGATTTGGTCAGTTTAGACTCCGAGCTTACAAGCAAACTACAAACGACCAAGTACACATTGCTTTGTTAAGGGGCAACTGGAAAACCGGGGAACCTGTACTTACACGTATCAACTCTACTTTGGTCAACAATGATATTCTGGGAACACTGACCAATAATCCGGATGAAGGTCTCCAACGCATGTTCGATGCGCTTAATGCAGAAGAAAACAGTGCTATGATCTTTATTAATCAAGGTAATCAGTCCATGAACTTATTGAACAGGTTATCCGAGTTCAAAAAACTACAGGGTGAAGGGGTTACCAAAGCACCCAAGGTAGAAATGGACAATAAAGATTTTGGTATAGGCGCTCAAATCCTTCATGATATTAATATCTCCAAAATCCGATTATTGACAAATTCAGGACAAACCCGACGTGTAGGCATGGTAGGGTATGGCCTTGAGATTGTGGAGTATGTGAATTATTAAAGCACGGACTTAATTCCCTCGACCATTGTACTGGCTCTCGCGGCTACATCATCCTCGGACCACCCCAATTTTATGAGGCACGAAATATTTCTGGACATCCATTTATCGGATTGCGAGAAATCTGTCTTACTGTAATCGGGCATAGATTCCTGAACATCTTTTGGCAACTTTCCCAAAGATTTCATTTCTGTCAAATGTTCCCACTTTTTATAGTAATGCCAGTTGTTGTTGTACCAATAAAAACATGCATCCACACCGGTATCGCTTAGTGCTTGTTGGGCCTTTTGTGCCAAATCCTCGGTTGGCAAAAAGAAGTTTAAAAAAGAATAGTTCTCCTCTCCTCCTTGTGGGACAGTTCTGAACAGAACTTCAGGAATACTGGACAAGGCCTCTCGCAATACTGTATAGTTTCGCTTTTGAATGGCCAAAAACTCATCTAAGCGAGCGAGTTGGGCAACTCCAACGGCAGCATTCATTTCCGAAATTCTAAAATTGTACCCTAAAAATGGATGTTCTTCTGCTCCCCTATTATTGCCGATATGGTCGTGACCATGATCGGAATACTTGTGAGCATTTTCATAATAGGATTTATTATTTGTAATTACCGCACCACCTTCACCACAAGTAATGGTTTTTACATAATCGAAAGAAAAACATCCCAAGTCACCAATACTTCCCAATGGTTTGCCTTTATAGCTGCCTCCAATGGCCTGACAGGCATCTTCCAGCAACAATAGGCCATACTTGTCACAAATGGCTTTTAAGGCTTCCAAATTAGCCATAGAGCCACACATATGGACGGGCATCACCACTTTGGTATTTGGAGTGATAGCTTTTTCAACAGCATCAGGGTCAAGAGTCAGAGTATCATCGATATTCACTAGGACAGGTACTGCACCGAGGGCTAAAATAGATTCAAAACTAGCTACAAAGGTAAAAGTGGGCATGATGACCTCATCCCCAGCTCCAATACCTGCACTGGCCAACGCAACCGTTAAAGCGGCTGTTCCACTACTTACTGCGTGGGCATACTTGGTCTTCATACGCTGGGACAATCCAGCTTCAAGCTCCTGTGTTTTCCAATGTCCCTTGCGCATTCCATCGAACCCATATCGCATCAAGACCCCAGAGTCCATAACATCTTGTACTTCTTTTCTTTCCTTATCTCCAAAAAGCTCAAATCCCGGCATAATACTATCAATTTAAAAGAACCATAGTTTAATGGCCATTAAAACTACAGCTATTACTAAAAATGTTTTTATGAATCCGTCTCCCTTTTTCACGGAGAACCTACTGGCAAACCAAGCACCTGAACCATTGCCTATGGCCAAGATGAACCCCATTTTCCAATCAATTTTATCGTTAAATGCAAAAACGGCCAGGGCCGCCAACATATAAACAAAAACCACGGCCACTTTAGTGGCATTGGACCTTACCAAATTCATTTGGTTAAAATAATGCAGAAAAAGCATCATTATAAATCCTAGTCCCGCATTTATGAATCCTCCGTAAATTCCAAAAAAGAAAAACGCAATCAAAGCCACCCAAAGATATTTCCCTGTGAGTCGTTCCTGAATTTCTTCCAACCTCATTTTAGGTTTAAAAATAATGATGAGCACTACAGCAATCATTACTATGGCCAAAATCCTGTTAAAGGTCTCCCCGTCTATATCCACTGCAATATATGCGCCGATTATAGCTCCAAAAAAGGCCGAAATTCCCAAGTAAATATTAAACGGATAGGTAGATATTCCCTTGCTCTTAAAACCAGCAGTAGCCATAGCGGTTTGAATAACAATGGCCACACGATTGGTTCCGTTGGCCACTGCGGGCGGCAAGCCCAAAAATATAAGTGTAGGAAGGGACAGAAGGGAACCACCGCCTGCCACTGTATTTATAAATCCGACTGCAAAACCTACAGCTACCAAAAGCAAATAGTGATACCATTCTAGCATAAAACAAAGGTATGACGATTGTTTTGAACAGGCCTATGGAACAGTACAAAGTTTGGATTAAGATTTTTATGGCCCTGTGCTACAAATTTATTTTAACAATAAAGCAAAAAGGTCTTTTGGGAAAAGAAAAAGCTTTATATATTTGCACCCGCTTAGGAGGAATGGCAGAGTGGTCGAATGCGGCAGTCTTGAAAACTGTTGAGGGTCACACCTCCGGGGGTTCGAATCCCTCTTCCTCCGCTGAGAGACATCATCTCAAAACAAGAAACCCTGTAAATTATTGATTTACAGGGTTTTTATTTTTTTTGATATCAAATGATATCATTTATTTTCATCCTAATAGGTGCCCAATTCGGTGTCACCTGTAATCTTACCAAAAAGGGACACCTAATACCATTTAAAATATTGTTAATCAACATATTACAGGGATTATTTTTTAATATTTTTTTACTAAATTCAAGGTAAATAATGTTAAAATAGGTGTCCCTTTTATGTTATCTCTCTTATTCTACATCAAAAAGCACAAAACCGACAAAGTAGGTCGGGCAATGATCTATATCAGAATCACTGTAAATGGAAAGCGTTCCGAATTCAGCACAGGTCGCAAAATTTATCCCAACACTTGGGATGCCACAAATGGAAAGGTGTTGGGGTTCTCGCAAGAAGTACGTCAACTGAATTCGCAATTAATGAAAATACGTACCGACCTGTTTCGGCATGCGGATAAATTGAAAGACAAGGGCCGACCATTGACCGCTGTTTCACTTAAAAATTCTTACCTAGGTGTCGATAAGCCCTCAAAAATGTTATTGGAAATATTTCAAGAGCACAATGACAGGGTTGAAAAATTAGTTGGGAAAGATTTTGCTCCAGGTACAGCAGAACGATACAAAACCGCAAAAAGTCATTTGGCCGAATATTTACAGAACGAGCTTCGAAAGAAAGATGTTCCAGTCGTGGATGTAGACCATTCCTTTATTTCTGGTTTCGAATATTATCTAAAGACAAAAAGAAAGTGCAGCCATAACACGGCCATCAAATATGTGGTGAACTTTAAAAAGATCATTAGGATTGCCTATGCCAATGGTTGGATCAGAACAGACCCCTTTGCCAATTGGAAAGCACGATTGAAAACGGTTGAGCGGGAATTCCTGACCGATGAAGAGCTTCAACGACTGATGAATCATGCTTTTACAAATGAGCGATTGGAGCATGTAAGGGATTGTTTTGTTTTCTGTTGCTTTACCGGATTAGCCTATGCAGACGTAAAAAAACTTACCCATGATGATTTTGTGATAGGGATTGACGGAGATCTTTGGATAAATACCAAACGTACCAAAACAAAAACCAAAAGTAACATTCCTGTTCTTCCCACTGCATTGATGATTCTCGAAAAATACGAGCACAGTTCCTTACTTGTAGATAAAAAGGTACTACCCGTATTGACCAATCAAAAAATGAATGCCTATTTAAAGGAAATAGCAGACCTTAGCGGAATCAACAAACACCTGACCACACATTTGGCTAGGCATACTTTTGCAACTACCGTAACACTTTCCAATGGCGTCTCCATCGAATCGGTAAGTAAAATGCTGGGGCATAAATCACTTCGAACCACACAACATTATGCGAAAATATTGAACCGTAGGGTCAGTGAGGATATGCAACTGTTAAAAAAGAAGTTGAGTTTCCAAGAAAAAGTTAAGTCAAAAAATGCTTGATATCATTATCCTATAATTATACATAACTCAAACACAAAGCAACTAAGTTCCAAAAAAATTAAAAGTCAAGTTTTTTTCGCAAAAAACTTGACTTTCGTTTATGGAAGTATTCACAAAGCATATGGTGGGATTTGTTGGGACATCCACTATCCTAACCAAAAAGCTGCATACTTTTATTCTTGGCGATTCGCCGTGCCAGACTATGGCTCATAATTGTTTTTAAAATTGTTTTTTTTCGTTCTTCCGAATTACTATTTCTATATTTTTGAGAGAAGTTGTTTTTTTATGATCTCGTAGGCGTTTCTTTGGTCATATTCAATGCCGGGCCTTAACAGCGCATAGATATCACCTCCAAAATCCGGATCCTCTATTTTTTCATCCATATTTAACAAGAACTGTTTTTGTGTTGGTGATTGCCCTCTAGAAAAATCCATATAGTGCTTGTATATAGATATCAATTTATCTGTATCAACATCCAGTAGACTTATTGCATGGTTCAAGTCGAATAAATCCCGCCCCTTTCTGCGTTGATATAATGCTCGTAGTTTCGTGGCCAACAACTCCTCAATAGAAAAGGAATTCATGGTACAACTTCCAGAAAACCAACCGTTTTCCATACTATGCTCTAACTCGGTATAGCCCATGACAGTAAAGTGTTCTCGAGTATTGATTTCAATCTTCAACCTCATGTTGACAACCGGTGGAATTTCAGATTCAAAGCGGTAGGTCGCCGTATTCATATTAACATTCTGCTTAATGTTTCTTTTGGTTCCCAAAAAATCAAGCTGCTTTCCTATGGCTTGCAAAATTGGCTTTATGGGGCCCTTCTTTATCTGAACCAAATCAATATCCTCGGAATAACGGGCTTGGGGTTTCAAATAGATTTTATGTAAGGCCGTACCACCACGAAACGCTACATGCTCCTTTAAAAAAGGGTCCGAAAACAAAGCCACCAAAGCGCGCTCTATGACCAAGTCCTGTTCCACTTGTGCGTCTGTCGGCCATGGGGCGTTTGCTTTCCATTCGGTAATATATCTCCTCGGTATCATGAAAAATCCAGTTCAGTATTAATGATCAAGTTCCATTTATCATCCATGAAACCACTCTTGTTTTTGTGGGACAATGATAATGGAGCCGTATTGGTTTTATTTGCCCTCAAAAAATTGGATAGATTATCTACAAGTTTAGTTTCTGACAACTGCTCCAATAGATAGCCCAATCGCTGTAAGGTGGGTAGGGATGATTCCTTGGCAATAGCTAAAATTCTTGACGACTTAAAATTCTCGCTTAGTTCTTCTAGAACCGGAATCACTCTATTTAATCCTCCTATTTGCTTATGATAATGTACTAAATCTACAGCAGTCAATTCAGGGCTTGAGACCAAGACATATCCGGCATCGGTTTTCTTTTGCTCCAACCAATCGCCCCTCCAAGAACCTTTCGTAAAAAATTTTAAATGTTGATTTTTGGTCTTGATGTCCCTAAGTGCCGGTTTTTTAATAATAATCTGCGATTGCATCGGCTGTTGGTGTCCTGCGCCATGAAGTGCAGCAGCAGAGTATAGCCCAAGATAGTATTCCCGATTAAGGAAATTCATCATATCATCTAAATAATAGATAGTGGGCAATATTCCCATATGGGAATATTGAGGAGGGATAATTACATAAAATTCCTTTCGTACCTGGGCAAGTTTGTTCTCCTTTTTTAAACGGTGTAGTTTTTGGGCTATCGCGTTTTCGTTGGGGCCAAAGCGTTTCCTAAGCTCATGCAGACTAACAGAATACCTGCCTTGAGCTTGGATTTCATATAAATAATCTGAAATATCGTGGCCTATCACCTCAAATCTGTTTGCGTAAATTTATGATAAATGTAGTTAATCGCAAACAAATATATAATAAGTCTACTCAAAATTACGGTTTCAGCTTAGATAAACCCCAAATCCTTACCTCCAACTTCAGCGCATGGACCCTGGCCTATTTTTGCAGCGATTCGGAAAGATAAGCGTAAAGCAAAAATAGGCTAGGGCGCTGTCCTACTTTTTGTTATTATCTTCCTGCCATTTTTGATAGAGTTCCCTTGCCTCTGGGATATCGTCAAGGAATGTCCCGTAGTGTTCAATGGCATCATCCTGACCTTTGATGAATGCTGCCTCTTCTTTCTTGGAAATCCTTGATACCTGATAGATGGAAAAACCAAGGACCAACAGGACCGTGACCAACAACCCCCAAATAAGTTTTATGGCCCAACTGGGCAAGAGAACGGACCGCTCTACTTTATGAAGAATCCTTTCCATCAGTCTTTGTTGTTCCTTAATGTTGTTATTTTGGTTGTTGCCATAGTCTTTTAGAAGCGCATTTAATTCGCTGGTATCTGGCCTTAATGGATGGTTTTTGAAATACTCATGAACCTTTTCCAATCGGCCGATACTCTTTTCAAATCCGTTGATCTCCTCTGTCAACAGTTCCGCTATTTCATCCAGTTTTGCCATGATGTTATGTTTAAATTCCTATTCCTGTGTCCCTGACCACCTTGATGGCCAATTTGATGGTTTTCTTTATGATGGTCTGGGACAGACTTGTTGGGACATTCACGGTCCTGCCCAAAAGCTGCATGCTCCTGTCCTTGGCAATCCGCTGTGCCATATTTCTTTCAAAGTTCATTTGACGGGCAATCCTGCCCATGGACATGGACCGGTGCACCTCGCTTCCCTTGAGATTGGTTCCCTTATACTCAAAACGGAAGCCCTGTAACTGGTTCTGCCTGTTGATGCTGGGAATGACCTTTACATTGTTCTGCTCCATGGATTTGATGTACTGGTCAAAATCCCTTGGCCGTTCCCTGGCCATGACCTTTTCATGGATCTTTTGTATTTCAGAGCGGACATGTTGCATCCGGTAGAGTTTTTCCTGCTGTACCTCCCTTACCGTGGTCAGGTCCATTTGTTTGGCCACCCGCTCCGCTACTTGTTGGCTCCGCTTCCCGATAAAGCTGTCGTTATAGGCCTTGCCCTGAAAGTTTATCCGGTTCACATACAGGTGGACATGTACGTGTTCCTTATCCCTGTGTACAAAGGCCACAGCCTGTCGTTCCTTCAACCTCATTTCCTTAAGGAACCGTTCGGTCATTTCCTTGAGCCGTTCGCTTTCGAATTTCCTGCCGTCCTCGATGGTGGGACTGAGCACAAAGCTGAGCGTGTTCTTACGGCACAGTTCGTTCTGTTCTTGGATGACCTTGAACTCCTCGGTGATCTCTCTTGGGGTCTCCCCCGCCAGATATTGACTGTGGATGATCTCCGATTCCTTCTCCTCGTTCATACCGTAGCTCATGGAGGCTGCGGTGTGCGATATGGATTTCCCCATGCCTATCATTTCTTGAAATTTAAAAGGTGTTGTCGTATCTCTTTGGCCAGCTGCGCCGTTTCCTCGGCCAACCTGGGGTTCCGCTTCCGGAACATATTGGTGATCAGCCTAAAATTTCGTTGGTATTTGACCAATAGCTTATAGGCCTCTATCTGTTCGTCCGTCATCCGCTCCACAATACGATCTTCGAATGCGGCACGCCTACAGTATTCACTGATGGAAAGACCGCTTTTCCGGGCCTTGACCTTCAGCAGTTTCTTCTCGTAGACCGAGCAGCGGAACTGGACGAACTCTTTCTTCATTTTCACATCATCTTTTGCGACCTTCGGGAGCAAAAGCAAGATTTGTCATGACAATGACACATCTTGAATTCGTTGCCGAACTTCATCCTTCGCGCTTTTTACCTTCCATTCATTGATATCCTTGAACCCCCTATAGAGAGAGGACATATCCCTACTGTTCGGGCACTTTTCCAACAAAAGTTCTGTCATCCCCATTCCCGCTTTGTCCCTATCCAGAAACAGCTCCACATTTTCATATTTCCCTATTTCTTTTATCATCCGTTTTACAAAGGCCGTGGTGTTCAATACCAGAAGGTCATGGCTGTTTACGATATCCGGCTTCAGCTCCATTAGGGTGAGCATATCGAACATGCCCTCGGTAATGGTCAAGTTTTTTGAATCGTTCTTGATCAATGAAACATCCTTTGGCGATGTGGACCCTTTCCAATAGCTGTTTCGCAGCTCCCAGCCTCCAGACCTGTTCTGGAGTCCGACGCCAAAATATGCCCGCTCCCCTATTCGATAATGTATCTCCTTGCAAAGTTTTCTTCCGGTCTTGATCGAGATACTTCTGGAGCTCAGATAGTTTTCTAGGGCCCGGTGTTCGATTTCCTTTGTCTCGATGATTTCAATCGGGTTGGCCCTATGTTCCTTCTTGGTTGGATTTGGCCGCCGGTGAAAAGAGAAATGGCCCATGTTCCCGGACAGTCTCTCCAATGCCTCCCTTACGGAACAGTTCTCCATTTTCATCACAAGGTCTATGGTACTGCCCCCTTCAAAGGTCCCGAAGTCTATCCAATAGTTTTTCTTCAATGACACCTTGAAAGAGGCTTGGGTCTCGATCCGGAACGGGCTGAGGAACCAAGCTTCTTTTTCCGTTTTCCGGACTGGAAAGTGCCCCAAATTGGCAAGCGTGGAAACGATGTCAATGTTGCGGGCTTTTTCGCAGTCCATTCTTTTTTCTTTCATGGTTCTGTTTTTAGTCGATTTTTGATGATTTGATGACAAACCTCTGGGAAACCCTGTAAATACTGGTTGTTTCCCCGTCATCACTTTGTCATCGTTTCATCACTTTTGTTTTTTTCTTCATGGTACCTGTCATCATTTTTTATTTTGATGACAGAATGATGACAAAGTGATGACAGCCTGAACCTTTATAAACACTGGGCTTATATCAATCTGTCATCAAATCATCAAAATTTTGGGCCAAAAATTTCTTTTTTATGGTAAAGTACCTTCCCTTGGCGTCCTCGGTGTTGATCTCGCCGGTATTCCAGATGGTGATCTTTTGGTACTTGTTGGAATTGGGCTGGTTGTCCAGTTTCCAATCCTTTTTCAGCAACCGTCTCAGTTGGGTCAGGTCAGTCTTGACCCTTGTACGGTTGAGCATGTGCAGGGCATCGATGGGACAAAGGTCCACCGAGTCCATCTCGAACTTTTCCATCGCACTGAGCAATAGGCTGGCCAGTTCCTTCTCCACCCGGTTCCGATTATTGTTCACCAGTTTCTTTAGGGCAGGAGTATGAACCTGTTTGGGGGTGAACCACATTCGTGTTCTTTGCTTTGTGCTATACTCCCTTTTTGAAAGGAAATCCAAAAAGGCGGGTACCTCCTGGGCCAACTGGTCCAGGAAATCGGTGTCCTCCCTTTTAAGGGATGGGATCTTCCTCACCCAGAACCGGGTCTCATGGGCATCGATCTTGATGAAACTGTCCTCGTTGTTGCTGCACAGAATAAATTTACCAAAGAATTCCACTTCTCTTTTATCCTTGCCCTTGGCCTCCAGTTTGTTCCGGTTGGTGGTGCTCAGGTATTTGATGCGCTCGGTGAGCTCTTCCTTGTTGAACAGTACCTCGTCGACGCATATCAGCAGCTTGTTCGCCCAGTCCGCATTGAACTGGCTTGCAAAGCTGTCATTGGTCAGATAGGTAAGGTTGTTGCCAAAGATCTCCTTGAGCCATTTGAGGAAGGTGCTTTTCCCGGTGTTCCTTTCGGTGGAGACCAGACAGAGGATGGGGAGCACCTGCACCGGTCTTTGGTACAGGAGTTTTAGATAGTCCAGTCCCAGTTCCAGCTGGTTGCCGAAGATATGCCCTAAAAAGGCCCGTGTTCTTTTGATGGTTCCCTCTTTGGGTTCATGTGCCAAAAGGGAATAGGTATTGTAGAAACCATGGTGTTCCTTTTTGAAGTCCACATGACAGGGAATACAGGCGAACCCATCATATTTGGGCACCTTGCCCAAATAGTCCTTGCCATGGTCCTGCTTGATGATATGCTCGTTCCAAAGGACCAGCTGCTCGTTGAAATGTCCAGAAATGGTCGGAATCCTCACCAACTTGTAAAAGGTGGTCCCGACCCTTATGTATGGTACTGTTTCCATATTGGTGCTTTTGAAATTTTGTGATTACTTCCACTTTTGGTGAATCCACAAATAGTTTAAAGATGAATCCGTGGCTAAGGATTTGAATCCACAATCGTTTCGCTTTCCGGCAATGGCTTACGTTGGTTCTGTAGCAACCAACTGACTATCTTTTCCCTTTCAAAGAATATAAGTTTTCCATTGGGCTTGGAGTGCGGGATTTGCCCCGCAGCGGTAAGCTTGTACAGATAGCTTCTTGATATGCCTGTGTAATCACAGGTCTCATCAAAGGTCAGTACTTCTTTATTGGCTATCATAAGTCGTTCCAAACGGTCGAGCCGTTCGAGTATCAAAAAATTGTCCATTTTGTTTCTTTTAACGATTAGAAATGAACAAAAGCGCTTTTGTTTTCCTTTGAAGAATTCTTTGGATAAAGATAAAAGAGGTCGGAGGGAAAGTAAGGTTTATAGATTGAATTTTATCCACAAAAAATTGATGTGCAAACACTTACATCATATCAGTTCATATCAAACCAAATGAAAAATGGCAAATAAAATTTTGTTCTAAATCAAATCAAATGACATCAATCGAATTTTCTTAGAATACAAGGATATTGAGTTATCAACAATTGAAATAAACAGATATAAAATTTTGGGCACCAATAAACGATTGATTAGTTGGATGAAAACATTCAGGTAGCTCTGGAATACTGTCTCGAAAAGGGTTAGCTTTTTAAACCTGTTCACTTTACTTCAAAAAAAAGCACCCCGTTTATGAGGTGCTTTTATGTATTTACAAGTAGGAGAATTGACTAGTTTCCTTCGCTCAAAGAAAAGCTGCCATCACCACTAAAAGATTCTACTGTAATCGTTACGGTCCATATTCCGGAAGTGCCTGCGTCGGTTACTCCAGAGAAAGAATCGGGCTCAACCGCACCGTTCAATGATCTATTCAACACGATATTTGCATCTGCATCTGTTACCACCATATTGAAGGTACCTTCCGTGGTCGCAGTGATATCGGCATTATAATCCGCTGTACTGAGGTTGTTGTTCCAGCTGAATATACGGGTGGTAGAACCACCGTTGCCGGTAAAACTTGCATCGATGTCACCATTGAAATCCGACCGGTCACCAACGGTAAAGTCGGAAGGGCTTGTTCTTAATGTTGTTCCATTGACCGTTACACTCGCAAAAGGGTCATCATCTTTGCTACAGGCAATGACGGTAAGGACCATTACTCCGGCTATTAAGGATTTAAATAGATTTGAGGTTTTCATACTTTACTATTGATTAATTAAGAATTGTTGTTTTATAGTTTCCATAGGTTAAACAATCATACTAACGAATTCCCTACCCTGATGATATAAAATCATCTTTTTTTGTTGTGAATCGTGCCCTAATAGTTGTGAAATCATTTTTTTTAGAATTCGGATATCTGTACAATAACGGTTAGGATTGGTTGGCAAAAGTTACTATGGCCGGGAATCTGGTTGATAAAAGGAAGAGAAGATCAAAGGTATCTAATGGGTATATAACTTTTTCAAATTACTCTGAAATATGTGAATAAACATCGAAATAGTCCAACTTGCAACAAATAATCAAAAGACAAATTTGACCTGAGTTTGCGTGCAAATTGCGTGCAAATGAAAAAAGCTCCAAAAGTTGAAAACTCTTGAAGCCTTATTGTGCCTGTGGAGAATACCGGATTCGAACCGGTGGCCTCTTGCCTGCCAGGAAAGTTAGGTTTCTTTGATAGAGATTTCATTAAGTGACCTATTGAAAGTTTTTAACATCCTTGTTAAATAGACTTTCTATTTTAAATTTTGATTTCGTTATCTGGTATTACCCAATTTTAAATTCTGTCATTTTGAAGCTCTTTAATTTATTTTAAATCTCATTGTATCCATTTGGCATTTAAAAGGCCCATAATTGTTAAATTACTGTTAAAAAGGTGTCCCTTTCGGTGTCAGTATCAATTCCCTACCCTTTACAACCCCTAAAAACAGTGGTTTTTTCAATTTAAAGAAGACCCTCTTCCTCCGCAACCAAGCACTATGCTTAAAAAAACCGCAGAGTCATCTCTAGCGGTTTTTTTGTTTTATCAGCTTTTTGTTTTACTTAAATAATCGAGGTGCAAAGTTTTTTAAATCATGTCGCCACACATGCCAGCTATGGCCTCCTGGCATTTCACTGAATTCGTATTCAATTCCATTTTTATCAAAAACCTTTAGCATTTCCTTTCCATTGGCATAGGCAATATCCTCAGGACCTCCTTGGGTGAAAAGCAATAGCTTCACCGTTTTATTTAATGTAGTATTTATTTCTGCCAATCGCTTGTCCCCGTTCGCGTACATTTCTTTGTTATTGGCAAACCAACCTGAACTCATCACATTTATATAGGTAAACATATCCGGCTTTTCCATAAACGAATTCAATACTTCCAATCCTCCCATGGATAAACCGGCCAGAGCACGATGTTCAGTATCAGCGTACACATTGTAGTTGGATTCGATATAAGGAATTATCTCATTAAAGAAATCTTCTACAAACAGATTCACATCTATACCGCCATCTGGCATAACAACCATCATTTCGGTAATTTTCCCTTCCGCCAAAAGATTATCCATAATAATTCCTGCCCGCCCTACTCCAGGCCAGGCTTTTTCGCTATCACCTCCCCCATGTAGCAAATAAAGCACTGGTAACTTTTTGTTGGTTTTATGGTAACCCGCCGGTGTCCAAACTTTCATGTTCCTCATAGATTTGGTTGTGGAGGAATAATATTGAATAGTTGATACCGCGCCATGAGGAACATCCTTCCGGTTTGCAAAAAAAGTTCCATCTCCTTCTGGGGGAATCGAAACCAAGGCGGAGGTCTTGTATGCATCTGGAGCTTTGGGATCATATACCTTAACTCCATCTACCATAAAATGATAACGATAAGTTCCTGCCGAAACTTTGGGCACTATTATAGACCAAACACCGATTTCCGATTTTTTACTTTCAAGGGTTGCTCCCCACGGAACTACATCTCCTCCAAGAGTTACGTTTTCCGCCTTGGGAGCGTAAATACGAAACACCACATCTCCGTTTTCCAAAATTTCCGTTGATTTTAAGGTGTCGTTTGGTGTTGGGGTGCGGTTGAACCGCTGTGCTTGAACGGGTACACTGCATATCAAAATAAGGGTCATGGCAATGCCAAATACACGTATTGATTTGTGAATAGTTTCGAGTTGCTTTGAATCTAAGATTAATCGGGTTTTCATTTTGGCTGAAATTTAGATACTCAAATTAGCCATATCCTCCCAATTACCTGTTGTCCTTTTCGGAAATTTCCATATACCTCTCTAAAAAATGCGCGGCATTTAAAATTTATTCACTTAAAAATGAAGTTTCATCCCTTCATGGGTTGCTGTAAACCCAAGAGATTCATAAAACCGAATGGCATCTGGTCGATTTTTATCCGTTGTTAATTGTAAAACATGTGCATTCTTTTCCTTTGCCCTTCTTATGGCCCACTCCATTACCAATTTGCCAATTCCTTGATTGCGATAAGCTTTGTGCACCCTAACACCTTCGATTTGTGCGCGAATACCCCCTTGGTATGTTAGGTATGGAATAAACGACATTTGAAATACGGCTGTGATATTTCCCGTTTTGTTTTCAACCACCATCAGCTCTTGATTCTTATCCGAAGTGATGCGCTCCAATGCATCATAATAAGTTTTGGGCAAGGGCAAGGTATAGTTCTCTCTTTTACTGCCCAAAGGGTCGTCAGCTATCATTTCAACAATAATAGGTAAGTCCTTGGTCGATGCCTTTCTAAATATCATAAACGTCCTTTTTGCGGCTTTTTAAATCATGTTTTACTGCACCTTTAACCAATTATCCCCCTTATCCCTTCTCAAAGTTTATTAATCTTTACGTCCTGCGGCAGAAAGGGTCTCTCGATTTATTGGTTTACCATTGATAATCACATGCGAGATATCGTTATAGGCAGTAATATCCAGCAAAGGGTTTTTGTTCAAGACCAAAAGGTTGGCCCTTTTCCCTTCTTCCACACTTCCATATTTATCGTCTAGTCGAAATGCCTTTGCGTTTTCGATGGTTGCCATAGATAATATTTTGTTCAACGGTAATCCGGCATCTGCCATTTCCATCATTTCTAAATATCCATTGTAGCCGGGGGGATTACCATATGTGGGAGATGAAGGTGAATCTGTTCCAAAAAGGATATTGCCTCCATTTTTGTACATGTACATTAAATTGATTTTACCTTGATCGGATATCCTGGTAAAGTTGGTCTCAATAATTTCCTTGGGAGCGTCCCCAAAAATATTGGCATACATAGTCTCAGAATGTTCTTTGTAATAAGTTATCAAGTCCTGTGGTAAAACATGGTCCAATTCCGGGCTATTTAAAAAACTTGCATTTGTCAATATTTTTAAGCCATTGATTACTTGTAAAGTCGGCATATATCCCACTTGATTCTCAATTTCGGTGTCCAAAACCTTCTGTATTTCTTTTGGAATCGTTAGCGAATCACCCAAGCTGTATTTTCCCCAATTCCAAAGTCCATGTGCTATCACATCCACATTGGCTTGTCCCAAGAAATCATGGGCCTCCAAAGAATTTCCATGAACAACCAGGGTTAGATTATTCCTGTGGGCTTCTTTTTTTATATCCGCCATAAGTTCAAAGGTCGGCGTAGGGAAAGAAGGGATGGTTGGGTCAAAACCGGGTTCATAATATGTTTTTAAGGCAATGGCCCCTGACTCCCCCACTCTTTTGGCCACTGCTTTTGGTGTATGGTTTTCCTTTTGGTATTCTTCTGGGATTGGATATGCCTCGTTCTCTTGATAAATAAAATTGGGAACTTCATCGCTCCAATTCGTCAAACCATATCCATTTCCGATAACCGCTCCGCCACCTACATAAAATAAGTCGGGCTTGATCTCTGCCTCTAAAAAATCCTGTAAACGATCGGGATGGGCCGTGCCCAAATCTATAATTGTGGTGTAGCCAAAGTAGAGATAGCTCTTGGGCAGTTGATTTTTATAGTGCGCAACTATTTCGGGGTTTTGAATTTCTTCTTCCTCCGAGAGTGCATCGGTACCGGTAATATGCACATGACTATCTATAAGTCCGGGAATAATAAATTTGCCTTTGGCATCCAGTGTTGTAAAAGTGCCTTTAACATGGGGTTCTTGTTGTCCTATATAGGCAATACTGTCTCCATCCAAAACTATAAAGTTGTTCGACGAAACATCCTGACTTAGCGGAGATACTATGTCTGCATTTTTGATAACGAGGCCATTAACTATTGCAATATCGACCTTGGGAGCATTACAAGAAAACAGCAAAAGGGTGGTAAGTAGGGAAATTAAAGATTTGTTCATTTTATGATGTTTATGCATTACGAATTACTGGTCTAATTCTTTTATATTTTCCAAAACGGACGAAAAATCGACCCAATAAATATTGCCGAACCACTCCGAACCATCTTCACCTTCACTATCCACTTCATATCCTCTATGGAAAAACAAATACTTACCATCCGGGGAAACGGAAGGTGCCATTTCGGTTTGCTCTGTATTAATTTTTGAGCCAAGGTTAACGGCCTTGGTCCATGAGTCATTTGTATTAAAACTGATGTACAAATCGCTATCCCCAAATCCTGAAGATTTCTTCCCATCAAAAATCATGTAGCTTTCATCTGGAGCTATAAAGGAGTGTGCAATCATTTTTCCTTGATTGATTTCTTCCCCCATTCTTTTAATTTCGTTGTACTTTCCTTCTTCTAAATATGAATAATAGATACCCCCTTCTTCAATGTTCGCACCTTCCTCCTGTGAGGTAAAATAAAGGTTGCCATTTTTAGATGAAGTCAAATACATCATATAAGTACTTACGACTGGATGCTGCATGGGAACGGGGGCGCTCCACCCATTTTCGGATTTTTCGCAATACCATTGGATCAGCCCCGGAGATTGCACCGAATCGTTGATGGGACGAGTACTCCCGAAATACAGTCGTCCCCCCGTAGGATCCACATGAGGTTCAAACTCCCATGTATCTTCCGATGAAAATGAGGCCAATTCTGGTGTTGTCCAACTATTGTCAATCAATTTACTGACAAAAATATTATTTCTTCCACCGGGAAATCGTCGAGTAAAATACATCTCATCCATCTCAGGATTAAAAGTTATGGCAAAGTCCATGGCATCCTCTATGGACACCAAACCTTGTCCAAAAACCAAAGGGGCATCCATTGGAATTTGGTCACTGAATAATGTAAGGCTCGATTTAGTATTATCGCAGGAAAGGGCAAAAACAAACAATGCTGAGATAAGCACAGTTTTAATTAGATTCATAATATAAATTTTGATTGATGATGTGTAATTTACGGCTTTGATTTTTTATCAAAAGCATTGGAAACCAATAAAAGTACAAAAGCCAAACCAAACCCGATTATGCCAATATTGACACCAAAAAGCGCCTTTTCACTGCCGTCCAAATACCTCATATCGCCTCCATAAAGGTCTTTTATGGTATATGCCAACAGAAATCCTCCGGTGACCAATAAACTTAGTATTCCGCTTATTCTGGTCTCGTTTTTATACCAGACCAACCATAGGCACAACAAACCAATACCAGAGTTTGTGATTAATTGCCAAACTTCGTGTATGCGAACATGTGGTGTCCAATCCGGATTAAAAACATGAGTATTGTTAATTTCCAAAAATGGAACAGCAAATGCGTATAATAAGACAGTAAAGGTAATTGCCACTTTTTTCATTTCTTTAGTTGATTAAAATTCTTGTTGTATTTGTGTATATAAATCCTCTTCAAAGGACTTATAAATTTCCTCGTACCTGTTGTTGCTTAAAATCACAAGGAATTCATTTGTTTTTGGTAAAAACAGTGTCATGGTTTTGGCACCGCCCCAACTCCCATTATGATAGACCCATTTTCCTTTTTTTTGCAGAATCGCAAATGACAAAGCCAAACCCGTACTTTTCTGAAACAACATCCGTAGAGAACATGGCTTGCTTGCTCTCTTCAGTAATTAAGGTATTATTTCGAATGGCCAGTTTCCATTTTTCCAAATCAAGGATAGTCGTATACACTCCACTGCCGCCTACAATGTCGTTCATCCAATTTAGGTGTTTAAGTTCCTTATCACTTTTGGCAAGTTGGCATTCATTCTTTCGATTATTTCGGGTATACCCTTTGGCAACATTATCCATCGTCTACAAGTCCATGTTTTTAGAAAATACTTGTAGCGATACAATAAACTTTGCTTTCAATCTCATTTTATCGGCTTTTCATAAAGATTTTCTGTCATGTTTTTTAGTCCCATTTCAGGTAAAAACTGGTCGGAAATGGTCAGTATTGCATGTAGATTGTCCCTAAGTCGCTCAAGCTTAATTTCTTCTGGGGCCATGGATGTTTGCAATAAGTGCAGCGCCATATCGGCCAACAGTAACCGTTGTTTTTCCAACCACTCCTTATCATCCTTTTTTGCTGGATGGCTCAAATAAGCGGTTTCGACCTGGCTATGCAATTCCCAACTGGTCTTTATCATTTCTGTTTTTTGCTCTTTTGTCATATGTCCGGCTTTTGATTATTTGGTTTTGGTTATTTTAAATCACTTTTAACCCGTTCCAAACATAGGTCGCAAAAACGTCCCTCCTATTACGGCACTTGTATTCCTAATTATTGGTGATTTTTGCAAAAATCACGGACTTTTTAAACAGCCAATACATGGTGATCATACCAACATATTCCAAACCTATGATCCAAAAAACAGGATCGGTAAAAAAGCTGATATGATTTCCTCCATAGGGCAGAATAAACATGGGTACTGTAATACTGGCATCCAACACAATAGTTATCAAAAACATATAACACCCAACACGGAGGCCATGAGTCCTATAGCCTTTTTTATAGTATAAATGGGCTCCTAAGAGTGTTGCCGGAATAATGGTTATGGCCAATACCCAGTTTGCCTGAACCTCTGGATCTTCCAAAACCGGGACAAAATATGATAGCACATATGCGGTCACCCCCAGCACCCATACAATAAGGGCCGAAACGGTAGCTTTTTTAATTTGATCAACATTCATGATTTTTATTTAAATGGTGTGGGTTACATCTTGATTCCAAACGCCTGTAGCTTTCGTCTTTTGCACAAATGATTCAAAACTGGTCGCTGGTCTGCCCAAAACCATTTCAACATCTTGTGATACCTCTTGGTTCTCGGGATTGCCCAAAACTTCTTTGAACAAATATCCGAACAACCACACGTAAGAATCCGGAAGGCCTGCCTGTTTCATTCCAACTTTAAATTCTTCTATGGAAATGGGATGGTAGTGGATTTCCTTGCCAATTCCATCGGACATAACCTGAATTGCCTGCTCCCATGTCATTTTTTTAGGTCCGGTAACTGTTATGGTGCGACCATTGTACGTATCGTCCAATAATACATGGCATACCACATCTGCAATGTCATCGGTATCCACGAATGGAATCTCTGCTTCAGGCATTGGCAAGGCTACCTGACCTGCTAGGATAAAATCCAAGAAAGCACCTTCACTAAAGTTCTGATTGAACCAAGATGCCCGTACCAAAGTATAGTTCAAGCCCGAGTTGGCCACAATCTCTTCACATGCCTCAGCCTCCTTTTCTCCCTTTCCCGATAAAAGCACCACTTTCTCCAGGCCTTCTTTTAATGCAACCGCCGTAAGGTTTTCAATCGCTTCCCTAGAACCCGGCACGGCCAAGTCTGGATAGTACACAATATATGCACGGTCCATCCCTTTTAATGCATGGGCATAGGTGGATGGATCTTCCCAGTTAAAAGCAGGATTGCTATTTCGGGAACCGATTCTAATTTGATGCCCTGCGTCCTCAAGTTTTTTTGCAACCCGGCTCCCTGTTTTACCTGTTCCGCCGATTACTAAAATGTTGTGTTTTAGATTTTTCATGACTGTTCGTTTTTTGATTTTTATTTTTTGATTTGAATGAATACTGCGACCAATCCCAATACAAATGAAAGTACCGTACATATGGTTCTAATTTGATGGAGTCTGTTCCAATTAACCTCATAATAATCCCTGAACTCCTTCATCTTATCTGCATTTAGCTCATAAAGATGTAGTGCATCCAATTTGTTGTTCAACGGAACATTCCCTAGCCCCGTAACTCCAATTGTTCCGATCAGATAAATAATAAATGCGGACAAAATCAACCAAAAAGTGACTTTGTTGTAATTCCATTGATTAAAGCCGGCCACGCCAAAGGCAATAACACTTCCAAAAAAAACAATGAAAAAAGCAGGGTTTATTATCGCCCGATTAATGGACTGCATGGTTTCCAAGTAAACCCCATCCGATAGTCTTTGAGTTCCTGGAATCACAGATACCGACCATCCATAAAACAATCCAGCGGACAATCCTGTTAAAAAAACAGATACCATTAAGGAAATTGTTTTCACAGAGACATACATTTCACATCGTTTTTTAATTCGGATGTAAAATTGCGGCTATCCATTGGGCGATGCTTGACACTTTGTGCCAAACTTTTGACATTTTATGCCAAACACCTCTTTTAAGGGGTGTTACGGAATTCGATCGGCGTTATCCCCGTCCATCTTTTAAATGCCCGATTAAAAGCGCTTTGTTCAGAAAAACCAGTTTCAAAAGCAATTTCAGCAATGCTTCTTTCTGTATGTTTTAATAGATCTTTGGAGATACCTTCCTGTGTTTTTCGGATTAAATCCCGAAACGTTATGCCATTATCGGCAAGTCTTCTTGCCAAGGTTCTATTGCTCATCCCCATCAGTGCGCCAATTTGATGGATACTGGGAATACCACTGGGCAAAGCATCCTGAATTAGTCTCTCACAATCCATGGCTACTTTATTGGCGCTAATTTCCAATCCTTTGGTCTCTTCCTCCACCCGTTCCACCAAAAACTTATTTATGCTACTATCCGCCTTTGCTGTCCGCATTTGAAAGTCGCTTGAGCTGTATGTAATGGAATAATGTGGCTGATCAAAAAGGATTGGGCAATCGAATACGTTGGTATAGCTACTTAAATCGTTAGGTGGACTATGCTTAAAACTAACTTGTGTCGGGGAAATATGAGACTCGGTCATTGCCTGCAAAACCACTACCGTGGCAGATAAGGTTGCTTCGTTGGAAAGCTCCAAACCCCTTCTGTGCGGCTCCCGCATTAAATGGATTACGGAATATTCCTTATTTTTTTCAACTTTGAACACATAGGTATTGGAAAGCATTTTAAAATAGCGCTCGGAACGTTCAAATATTTCACCAACGTAAGAGCAAGTCCTCCACGACAAACCGAGAACGCCATAGTCCTCAATTTTCATTTGCTGACCTACCCGAATTGAAAATCCTGGACCCAACTCAGCGTCTAATAGTTCATGAAGTTCAAAAAATTCTTCTGCAGGAACGGCCTTCACAGTGTCCAAGCTTGAGTATGGAGTCTTCAATTCATTAAAATAGTCCACCTGCATACCTTCGGCCAAGGCACACACGATCATTTTTCGATATAAACTAACTGCAGTGTATTTCATGTAAGGACCCTCGGTAGCCGACAGGTGTTCAATTGTGGAATTAAATATATCGACTTCTGTCCAAAAACGAAATAAGCCTTGCAAACAAAAGTTTACAAGGCTCTTCCATAAAATTTAAATCAACAGCTATTTTGGTATGTTGCACCCCATCCCTTCCCAAGGATACATACCGGCTGGCAATGCTTCTTCAATGGTGATCAACGGTAAAAATATTTCAGCATCCATAGCAACCGCTGACCCTTGTAGGTTAAGGCCAAAAATACTTCGTAATTGATTGGCACCCGTGTTGGGGACTGTTACTGCTGCATCGACCTCTTCCCTACTAATCTCTTGTCTGCCGGCATAAATCTCCGCCCAACGTTCAGCTACAGGTATTTTGATCAATAAACCTTGATTTCCGTCACTCATGGGATCCAAATACATTGCTTCGTCCAAAATATCGGCCACGGCCATTTTATCGTTGATCTCACGGTAATCGTATTTGCTGTTACCTGTAAACAGATTGTTCTTCATGGTGATTTTTGCCCCTTTGTTATAAAGTCCTCCCATATGTCCATAACCCAGCGCATTGTTTTCTATGGCAGCAACCAGGTTTTGATCTATGGCCAAAGCATCTCCACCATAGGAAGCAATAGGATCATGCTTCCACGTAAATAGTACGGTATTGTGTTTTATCTGAAATTTTGGCAAAACAGATTCATCCGAACCTACATATCCTGTTCTGGCCTGAATTCCATATCCGGTATTGTTGATACAGAAGTTGTTTTGGATAATACCTTGTCCGCCCTTAAATACACGCAATGAAATAGCACCCTCGGTCGGCGCGGTATTCATGACCACACAATTTTGAACCGCTATGTTCGTAAAATTGCTGCCAACGATCACAATGCCTCCTGATTCCGGTGATGGGTTTTGTTGCGACTTTGGACTTGCCTTTCTTCTAATGGCCAAATTTTTGTCCAAATGATAGCGGTTTCTTGGTCCATGGTCTACAATTATACCATCAACAATAATCTCTGAACCAGTTGATTTTTGACCGTTATTTTCCCGTTGCTGATCAGTGCGGATATAGATGCGTGGTTGCGTAGATTTCATATACTCGTTGGTACCCGTAAAAATGGTTTTATGTGCATCCCAAGGGTCCCGTGTTGTAAAAGATGTGTCGTAACCTCCGTATATTTTGACCGGAACATTGATCTCATCTGACCCGCTGGAACCTTTGCTCATATAAATTCCTTCAGCAATATGAATTCGATCATTGGGTTTTAGATGATGAATGATGTTTCCCAGGTCCTTGGCCGGGCGTTCTTTTGTGCCCATCTGACCAGAGCCCGTATTTTTGCTAATAAACCAATCCCTTCCCTCGTTGGAGAAGTTAGGAGAGGTATTCTGTGAAATACCCCAATTGAATGATACCAATAGAATAATTGCGGTTGAAATTTGATTCTTCATTTTATAATTAATGTTAGTATTTGTTTATCGTTAATAAGGCCTAAAAGACCTCAATAGTTCCAGTAAGTGCGATGCGTTTTCTTTTTTCATACCGATAGGTGTCCACGCAACAAGAAAATACAGGTCGTCATTTTTTTCTATGAAAACGGTGTAATATGAAATCGGAAAGGGAATGTCCGCTATTTGAGCATCAAATTGTACTCCTCTATTATTGGCATTGGCGATTCCCATGGACAATTCTTCTTCCGAAATAACCTTCATGTCGTGTCTGAACGATGCCAGCTGAATTTGTTTATAGTTTTCCAATAAGGAAAGCCCATCTTGGTAAGCTCCATATTTACGCTGTGCAGTTTTAAATTCCTCGGCAGATTCATCGATGACAATGGCATAAAGTTCCTTTTCCTCATTTTGTAGTTGAAGTGAAGCCGCATCGTTTAGGTCGTATACCTTTTCCATGTGTACGGGCAATTCCAGCGAATACTTTTGTGGTATGCCGATGGTTCCCTTCATGCTTTTGAAACCACGATTGGAAAATTCGGTCTTTTCTTTACGCTGGTGCACATAACTTTTGTAGGCTGTGTAAAGTCGATAGCACAACACTGCGGCTGCACCGATTACACCAATAATTTTGATATCCATTGAATTCCTATTTACAGGCAAATTAGCCTGTTGGAACTGCTATGGGGTACAAGAATTCCCATGCCCTCAAAAAATCTATGAAAACAGGTAATTTTTTATGGACAGGATGTTATTCCTATGTATGTAGGGAATATTCCATAGCTACCTTTACCAGCCCTGCTGTATTTCGGGTTCCGGTCTTGATTAGCATATTTCTTCGGTGGGTCTCCACTGTACCAAAGCTGATAAAGAGTTTATCAGCAATTTCTTGGGTAGTGTGCTCATCAAGTATTAACTGAAGAACTTCCTTTTCCCGTCGGGAAAGTTTTGGAAACAAACTAGAAGTCTCCTTGATCTTCTTGTCGTTGGTCATCATATTAAAAACAATCTCCTTGGAGGTCTCATCCAAATACGTCTTGCCTTCGAATACTGATTTTATGGCCTCGACTAATTCTTTTTTACCGGCATTTTTTAAAACATAACCTTTGGCTCCATTATTTAGCATTTGCCTTATCAAGCTGCTCTCCTTGTGCATGGTTATCGCAATCACTTTGGATGCGAGTCCTAACTTGGTGATTTTCTTGCAGGCATCAATTCCATTTAATTCCGGCATATTAATATCCAAAAGAATAACATCGGGATTGATTTCGGGTAATAGCTGAAGTGCTTTCTTGGCGTCCAATTCAGAACCGACTACCTTAATTTCAACTTCGTTTTGCAGTAATAATTTAAACCCTTCGATAACCATTTGGTGGTCATCAATTATAAAAACATTGATCATTGGTCGGTTGGCAAGCTTATGCGGTTGGTTGATGGTTTTCCCACTAAATATAGGGATACATTCATTTAAAATAAAAACTGTTTCTAGTCTAGCTGATAACCAGATATATAAGCTTCTCCAACTTTTGTAGATGTGGTAATATGGTAAGGTCTTTTGTAGCCATCGGCAAAATGCAGTACCCCATCGTAAACCCAGAGTTCCTCTCCATCTGAGCTCTCGTGCAACCTAAAGGTAGTCCTGCTGTAGCCTTCAATTTCTCCATGTTCATCGGTCAGGGCTTTCATGTAGTTGGCCAATTGACTGCCCAAGGTTGGAGTCCGATATTTTTCGATAACAGTTTTGGCTATCGACTCGTGGTTTCCATCAACAATATGATTTGAGAAATCCGTAAACACTTTCGACTTTATCACATATGGCTCCAAAACTTCTGGCTGATATTTATATTCAGTGGATTCACCCGTTTGCGAGTTTATGGTTTCAACCATTATGTACCCAAATTTCTCCTTTTCCTCTTCGGTGAAACCATCTAACAACATCATGGCCACGGAAGGGCATACCAAATCCTTACGTAAGGAATCCAACATTTTGCTGTTGGTCAATTTAACTTTAAAGGCGGCATAGCTTTCGTTGTTTTCATCGTTCATTTTAAATTCTCTCGAGGAAGTAACTTCGGCTTCAAAATTATCGCTCAGTTTATCCAAAACAGCATCTTGATTGTCCGTGTTGCAGGAAAAAAATAGCAGCGCCAACAAAGGCAGTAAATAGCGGTTTTTCATTTTGGTCGGTGTTTAGTATTAGCTTAGTGTTAATTATATTTTTCAGTGATAAATTCAGATATTTCCTGTTGCAGGGCCTGAAAGTCTTTTTTCTTGGTGTAATACATAGCTCCATAGAATATAAATCCTCCCAAAAGAGTCAATGCGATCAAAACAACAAAAGCCACGAACATCCAAGGAAGCATTAGGTTAATGTTCCCAACAACCTTCACTTTATCGTTTTTGGGGATTACAATGGCCATCACAGGACCATTGACCACATTGATTATTTTTTTGTTGAACATTGGGTATTTTACTTTGTAATTTGGAAAAGCTTCGGTCAAATCATTTTTGATTTGCTCTACTTCCGCGCCTTTATTCAGTGTTAACTCCATTGTTTGATTTTTATGGTTAATGGTTAATTAGAAAAACAATTGCAAACTATTCCATACATGTGGTATTGGTGTCCATAATTTCTTGTACCAGAAAAAAATCCATGAAATCATAGATTTTTGGGGTTTGAACGGTTTATCGAGGGACTCCTTTTGATTATTTTTTAAATTGACCGCTTAAACCAACCTCATAACCTAACCAATGAAAATCGTTCTTTCTCTCACGAAAAGACAACTGTTTTTTGTTTGCTCATTATTTGCCATAACTTTTACATCTACCCAAGCTCAAGACCAAGTTTCCGTATTTATGGATTCCATACTGGTTCATGAGGAAGACACTTCGAAGAAAGTTTTGGGCCTACTACGCTATTCAGGTCAGAACAGATATGTACCACAGACCAAAAAATTAATAAACAGTGCCATTCAAGTTTCTAAGGCAAACCAAGATGGATTGCTGTTGGCCAACAGCTATTATGCACTGGGGAATTACTATTTTTTTAATGCCAACATTGATTCCAGCCTTACTTCGCTTGATCTTGCGGATGAATATCTTGGAAATAAAGATCCAATGCTCAAGGCATCCATTCTCTCTACACGGGGAGGTATTTATAGCAAATCTGGCGATGTTACCCTAGCACTATCCACGCAATTGGAGGCCAAGGCCATATTGGAACAGATTGATGCAACACAATTGGAAGAAAATGCCGCTGCACAATTAACAGGAAAAAAATTGGTGCTCTATAACAGCTTGGCCAATTTGTACCTAAAAATCGATGATTATGATAATGCCCTGAAAAATTACGACGAAGCCTATAATTTGGCAGTGAAAGATGAAAGGGCATTACCGAATACTGCCATTATTTTAAGTAATAAAGGGGAACTCCTTTATAAAATGAAACGCTATGAAGAAGCGCTTGAAACAGCGCATGACGCAAAGAAAATGAAGATAAGGGCGAAGTTACCGGAAAGGTTCGTGGCAGTCTCCAACTATCATATTGGAAGAGCACTATACCAACTTGATAGTGTGGATGTTGCTTTGGATTACCTAAACAATGCACTCACCCAAAGTTTGGATAATCAATATACGCATGGCGAGATGCTTGCACTGGCAGAAAGAGGGCTTATATACTTGCAACAGGGCAACTTTGAAAATGCCTTAAAAGATTGCAGCCGGTCATTGGAATTGGCCGAGGCCATGAATGAAATAGAAACCAAGATTGAAGCCTGCGATTGTCTTTATAAAACCCAGAGCAAGTTGGGCAACTTTGAGTCCTCACTAAAAAACTTTGAAAGGTACACACAACTGAAAGATTCCTTGTTCAATGAGAAAAATGTCCGAAAAATTACCCAATTGGGCATGCAGTACGAATTTGATAAGAGGGATGCGGAACAAGAACTATTGATCGCTAAAAAGAATCGCCAACAAAAACTCATATTATGGGGCGTCGGTGTTTTGTTTGTTTTTGGCCTGTTAGCTTCAATTTTCTTCAGAAAACGTCTCATTTACCAAAAAACCATTACGGAACAACAGCAAGCCATCCAGGAACAAGAAATCGTGAAATTGCGCCAAAACAATAGAATTACGGCCATGAACAGTATGATCGAGGGGCAAGAAAAAGAGCGAGCACGCATTGCAAAGGATCTTCACGATGGGTTGGGCAGTCTGTTGAGTTCGGTTAAATCCCATTACATAGCCGTTACCGAAAACCATACTTCCAATAAAGAAACCGTGGATAAAACCGAACAACTGATTGATTATGCGTGCAACGAAGTACGTAGGATATCCCATAATATGGTCCCGCATACCCTTGCCGTTTCAGGATTGAGCGATGGAATCAAAGATTTGGCCGACAGATTGACCATAGACAATTATGAGGTCACCTTGGATATAAACAAGCTCCCAAAACTGGATGCCACAAAGGAGGCGATGGTATACCGATTGGTTCAGGAAATTGTTTCCAACATTAAAAAACATGCGAAGGCCAAATCAATATTCATCCAGCTTTATGCCCATAACGATCAGGTTTTTTTAACCGTAGAGGATGATGGTGTGGGATTTGACCTGTACGAATCGAAAAACAAGAAAGGTCTTGGACTTAAAAATATTGAAAGCCGTGTCGCTTATTTGAACGGAGAGATAGACTGGGACAGCAAGCAAGGAAAGGGGACCACAATCAACATTAATTTTACAGCCTAACGAATAATACGCATAGCAGCATATTTTTTGCCCATCTTTCCTATGGTGAATGTTTTGGCCTCAAAATTATAATACGCGGTGAGGTTCAAGATAATCATCAGGGTTGAAAAGAAATATAGATTAAGAAATAATGCGATTCCTAAATGCATTCCAATAGTGGCGGCCAACCAATACTTTCGAAGCCCTTTCACATTGATTAAAAAGTAAAACATCTCAATAAGGATTACCGACCAACCGATTAGGGCCAAAAGCCATTGGTGTTCTGACAACCATTCAACACCCACATTAAAATCCAAGTTAAAGTAAGGCAATGTAATTGTTTTCCAAATAGCTTCTCCGTTTCGCCAGTTATAGCCCAGAAGTTTATCAAAACCTGAAAAGAAATAGACTATGCACATAAATATGCCAAGCAACCTACGGACAAGTTGAAAATCCACTATGGCACCTAACCTCTGCATCAATTTCTTAAATAGCATAGCGTCTATGGAAAAGTGGACGTTGGAGGGCAAAAAACATAAAAAGAATAGACTAATACTAGTAAAATAATCCACCCCATAATTGAAAAACACATTGGTTTTGAGCAAGGCAATATGCAGTATTAATAAGACCAAAGCTGAAAATTGGGTAATACAACCCATTGCCAATAATAGGGTGAAAAACAGAAAAATAAATGTAATGACATTCAAATATGCACCCATTGGCACACCCAAACTTTCTGATAACCGGAAATGGGTCAAAATTGTATCGAAAACAAACAAATCGGATATAGGGTTGGGCAGTAAGGCCATTTCTCCGAACAGATATGGCAAATCTTTGTAAATGGCCATAAAATGCACTAGGACAAATATAGCCACGGAAATTCTAAAGAACACCAAGAACAGGGCGTTGCTAGGAACTTGATTATTTATAGTTTTCCCAAAGTTCATCGCGTGTATAGTTTTTTGATTTCAAAAGCACATAGATCGGAGCCATCGTCTTATTGCTTTTCAATTGTTCCAAAGTTGGGTAGTGATACAGTTGAACCTTTGCATTAACAAATTCCGCTCGTTCATTCTCTAGCAGCACCTTGGATGCAAGTCCTTTCAAAAAAATATCACATCTTTTGATCTCAAGCGAATCTGGGTCTGATTCCATATATTTCTCGAACATAGAATAGGCAGTCCTAATTCTAGAAACACTTTCCTTTTGGTGCATTTTTGGAAAATACGTAGTTTCAATTAATGTACTGTCTGTTGAGAACAGTGTAAATTCGGTAAGGTACTCGCTGGCAACGTTTGGTGCAAAAAAACCAAATCCAGTGTCCAAGCCTGTATAGGACAGAAAAGTCGAAACAGCCTTATTTTCCGCAAACTCCAAAGAACTAAACACCCTATTTTCCCGTTTTCTTTTTTCAGCATCCTCAGTATGATAAAATTCTATATAAGAAGAGATGGTTCCCTTGACATTGATCAGCAGTGTAGTCATAAAAATAAGACCAAAGAGAGCAACGTAGATTTTGTTTAATATTCGCATGGCAATACAAAAAGAGCCAGGGCCTTTACGACCCCGGCAAACAACTATCTCAAATAAGACTCCATTGTTCTATCAATGAATCCTCTAGCTTCAGCTTCGTTCTGAACACGAACATTTTTAGTTTTATACAAAGTCTTTGTAAAAGCTTTATTCTTCGCTTCTTTGTGAATAACAAGTGTTCTTCCGGTTTCGTGCAAGGCTGCAGTTTCTTTCCAACCCTTACCATCTCTAAACTCAGAAAAATCGAACTCTTTCGTGGGTTGAACTTGTTTGGCTTCCTTCCATCCTTTGTAAGTCATAAGCTCTTTTAGGGTCTCAGGTTTTAAATCGACCTGGGACACCTGATAGGTACCATCTTTTAATCGAACCAATTTCCTTTCTTGACTACCTTGAAATGAAAAAAAGGTCAAGGATAGCACTGCCACTACCAAAAGTGTGATTTGTTTCATATTATATTGTGTTTTAAAGTGAATCGCGCCCACTATTTTATAGGAATGGGTCACTTGCAAAATGCCGGCACATCTTTGTTTAAATAACATGCCATCCCAGAGGGAACGTTTATTAGGTTACTCCGCGTTGATGCGATACTTGAATTTGTTGGCAACTGACTTATTCCTCATAGCCACACTTATAATCTTGCCCTTAACACCAGTAAGTGTAAAAACCTTGGTCTTCCCGTTTTTGTCGTTAGGAAAAGTAAAAGTCTTCAATGTCTCTGTAATCCCATCTCTACCGTGAGAACAGATGACCACACCGGTTTCCGCTCGCCCATCATATTTATTGATCGTGATTTTCACAGTATTATTAAAGGAAGGAGGTGTCACAAAAGTACGCTTGGTCTGACCTGTTATGCTACCGCTTTCATTACCACCATCGGTTTCCAAAAACCTCGGCCCAATATTCGCACCACTATTGGATGAAATCCAGTTCCAAGCTCTTTTAACCTTTTCAACCTTGTTTTTAAAAGGAATCAATGAGAAGTTAGGTTTCCAAGGTCCAAACTGCTCCCATGTTTTTTCCGCAAGTTTTTTCCCTTGATTACAATTTTGGGCTTGTGCAGTAAAGCTAAAAGCGAACAAAGCCACAGCAATCACAATAATCGATTTTTTCATTTTGAGAATTTTAAAAGTTACTCCCGCAAAGTAGAAAGTGATGGGAGTTTACCTATCTATCAAATCTTGGAGTACCCTAAAATCCATGATTTCCGGTAGGACTTACTTCAATCCAAAAAATATTGAAGAGTTTTGGCTATATTGAAGAAAGATAAAGAGTTGCCATGGACACAAGCAAAGAGCTTAAAATAAGGTGCTGGATAGATATTGACGGGAAAAAGTTTTTTGGTCCTGGCCGAGCCCAATTATTGATGATGATTGAAAAAAATGGTTCTTTATCCAAAGCAGCCAAAGAAATGAGAATGTCCTATCGTAAAGCTTGGGCCATGGTTGAAGATATGAACCAACGAGGTCAGCAACCCTATGTGGAACTGCATAAAGGTGGTACGCAAGGGGGAGGCGCCGAATTAACCGAGACAGGTAAAAAAGTACTTGCCACCTTTAAAAAAATGAATGATAAAATCACTGAAACCGTTCAGCAGCATACGGATGAAATGTTGGGGATGATTTAAATTTTAATACCAAATCCGTGCAGCAAAATCAAACGGAAACCCACGTAGAGTACCAAAATACTGGTGAGCACACCCAAAAACTTAAGGTTGAACTTTTTATTGGACAAATAAGAGCCGATACTTCCTCCAATCACCACGGCAACCACTAATTGTAACATCAATTCATTGTTCAATTTGAAGGTTCCCGCCACATTGAGGCCAATTAAGCCAGAAATAGAGTTCACCAAAATAAATACAGAGGCCAGCGAGGCCACGACTCGTGGATTTTCCCATTTCAATAGATTAAGGACTGGCGACAAAAAGATGCCACCACCTATCCCCGAAATTCCGGAAAGCAATCCGATACCACCACCAAGCAATGATTTTTTTGGATTGGAAAACTTCTTTGAGTCCAGCTTTTTCTTCGCAAAACGTAGAATCATAAAAACTCCCGCCATAACCAATGCGCTTCCCAACACCAGAAAAAATACGGTTTGTGACAAGCGGATTTGGGCCCCTAGATAAGCAAATGGAATGCTCATCACCAAAAAGGGCCAGAACAACTTCATATCAAACACCCGGTTTCGAATAAAAACAATGGTTCCGATGCTCACGACGCAAATATTCAGAATAAGCGCTGTGGAACGTATTTCATAAAAATCGGTCAGGAAAAGACTTAATATGGCCAAGTAGCTAGAACCACCTCCGAATCCAACAGAACTGTAGAATAATGCAATCAGAAAGAAGACTATGGGAAGATATTCAACCGTCATCAATTAAGAAATTAGTTTACACCTTACCAAATCACCTTCTTTCAATACTTCGCCATCATCTACAAAGGCAAGAGCATTTCCTTTTGCCATGGATTGAATCATAGAAGAGCCTTGCCCATCAAGAATCTCTACTTTTCCATCAACAACAGTGGCTTTTAAAAAGGATGGTCGTCCAAAACGATTTTCATACGCATGCTTTATAGGGAATTGGTAACTAGCCAAACCATAACTCCCATACCCACTTAACTTTTGAAGCAAAGGAAGTACATACACATAAAAACAGGTTAACGAAGATGCTGGGTTGCCTGGCAATGCAAACACAAATTGATTGTCCTTTCGGCCAAAATACAATGGTTTGCCAGGTTTTTGAAACACTTTATAAAACAACTCATTAACCCCGTTATCATCAAGGGATTGTTTTACAAAATCGTAATCGCCGACCGATATTCCTCCAGAGATAATTAGTACATCGCAAGACTCCAATGCCGTTTTGATGCCTGCTTTTGTGGCCTCAAAATCATCTCGTATTTGCGTTTTTTGATGATGCTGAAATCCAAATTGCTCTAACGCTCCTGAAATCGCGTAGCTATTGGATTCGTATATTTGTCCCTCGGTTTTGGGCTCTCCTGGTTTTACGAGTTCATTTCCCGTGGTGATGATATTGACCCGCGGTCTGGAAAATACTTCCAATTGCGACAACCCTAAACTGCCCATCAACGCTAAAGAAGGTGGGTTCAAAATGTGCCCTTTTTCAAATACCGTTTGCCCCTCTGTCAACTGACCTCCCCTTTTTCGGATGTTCTGACCAACTTTGGGCATTTCATCAAGAAACAGCGTGCTGTCTGTTACGGAGGTTTTCTCCTGCATCATCACAGCGGTGGCATTATTTGGCACTTTTGCTCCTGTAAAAATCCGAACGGCCTCGCCATCTTGCAACTTTATATCCTTGGAATCGCCAGCAGCGACCTCTCCTACCAATTGGTATTCTTGATAAAGTCCGCAAAGGGCATACCCGTCCATCGCCGAATTATCAAACTCTGGAACATCAAAAGGGGAAACCGTATTTGTTGAAAGGGCAAAACCAAGTGCTCCTTCAAGCGGTTTTGATTCACTTTTTAAACTGATGTTTTGATCTTCGATAATACGAAGGGCTTCTTCAATTGTAACCATTAGCCTCCTATTGAAATCATTGAACGGTTTTGCTCGTAGTGGTCGGCGTCCATTTTAACGTCCATGCCATCACGGGAATGCTTTTTGGATTTTATGGCCTCCAAAATGGTGCCTTCAATTTGTCCCCCATTTCGAAGCGGCGTTAACAAATCAGTTTCTGAGGTGGCAAACAGACAGTTTTTCATCTTACCGTCAGCAGTTAAACGAATACGGTTGCACTCATCACAAAACGGATTGGTAATCGTACTCACAATGCCAAAACTGCCCTTGTGGCCCTTCACCCTAAAATTGGTGGAGGTACTGTGCTTTGGATTATCAAGGGTTTCGATTTCACCGAATTTATCGCCAACGGTCTTTAATATTTCTTCTTTGGAAACTCCCTTGCTCCAGTCCCATTTATTTCCTTTAAAAGGCATAAACTCTATAAACTTGGGGGTAATATTTTTATCCTTGGTCAATGCGATGAAATCATTGATTTCTTTATCGTTCACTCCCTTAATCAGCACAATATTGAGCTTGATATCCATGTCCATGTCCAAGGCCATATTCAGGTTGCGCATAATGCGCTCGTAGTAATCACGCTTGGTAATAAAAATGGATTTAGCCTTATCCAAGGTATCCAGGCTAAAATTGATTTTGCGCAGCCCAATTTTATCGAATAGGTCCAAGTATTTATCAAGTACAATGCCGTTAGTGGTCAATTTTAGGGTCACGCCCAATTTCGCAAGCTCTTCGACCAAATAGCCAAAGTTCTTCCGAACCAAAGGTTCACCGCCCGTCAACCGAACCGTATCCACGCCCAAATCACGAAATGTTCGCGTCATCTCAATGATTTCCTCCAAGGTCATAATGCTTGGCTTTTCCATCAACTCAATACCTTCTTCGGGCATACAGTAAAAGCACCGCAGGTTGCACCGATCCGTCAATGAAATACGGAGATAGGTATGTGGCCTACCAAAATTGTCTATTATCTGTGGTTTTTTATCAATCATGTCTTTTTCCTTCTATCACTTTAAATGCGTGGAGCACGTGCGGGAAAATCGCATCCATGGATTCCGCTGCTCCTTTAGTGGAGCCAGGCAGTGCCAATATCAATTTACCGTCCTTGATGCCCGCGATGGAACGCGAGAACATCGCATACGGCATACGGTTTTGCCCGTAGCTTCGCATTTGTTCTTCTACTCCTTTTAGTTTGATGTCCAACAAGGGCTCCAGGGTCTGTGGGGTGACATCTCGCGGTCCCACGCCTGTTCCTCCGGTAAAAATCAGCAAGTCAGCAGAAGTGTTTTCCACTTTTTTGATGATTTCCTCGGCTTCATCGGGAATGATGCTTTTTTGGGAGTTCACTCCAAGAGCTTTTAATCGCTCCACAATGGCCTCTCCTGCCCTATCCTCACCTTTTCCTTTGGAAATGGTATCGGAACAGACCACGACATCGGCAGTCAATCCTTCCGAATTGATTTTGTACGAGGATTTCCCTCCTTTTTTCGATTTCAAACGAATGGTTCCGATTTCCACGTTTTTGTCAATCGGTTTCAGCATATCGTACATGGTAAGGGCCACAACACTTGCTCCGTGCATCGCCTCTACCTCTACCCCTGTTTTGTATATGGTCTTTACCGTCATGGAAATGGTAATGTCCAAACCATCAATTTCATAATCGATGCCCGTGTATTCAATGGGTAACGGATGACAATCAGGCAATAGGTCCGGCGTTTTTTTGACGCCCAACAGGCCAGCTGCCTTGGCCATTTCAAACACATTCCCTTTGGGAACCTCGTTGTTTTTGATGGCATCTATTGTAGCTTGGCTACTTGTTTTTACGATAGCTTCTGCGGTGGCTTCCCGCAAAGTGGTCACTTTATGTGTAATGTCTACCATTTACTTTCCATTGATGGGTTTCGTCCTCAAAAATCTCTTTACCGAACACAGGTACTTTCGCTTTGATTTCCTCTACAAAAAAATTGGTTGCTTCTATCGCAATCTTTCGATGTGCCGATGATGTGAACACGAACAGACACAACTCCCCAACGTTTACCTTGCCCAAACTGTGATAAATATGGGCACAGGTAATGTCGAACTTGGCAAAAGCAGCTTCGCGTATTTCATGGAAGACATTCTCCGCCATTTCTTCATAGGCCGTGTAATCGATGGCAGTCACGGTTTTACCTTCTACCTCGTCGGCCCTTATCTGTCCCAAAAAAATACTGTGCGCGCCAATATTCGTCTTGCTTTGGTGGTTGGCCACCGAATTGGCTATTTTTTCGGGAGGAATCGCTCCTTGTACAAATACTTTTTTTGGTTTCTTCTTATCCATCAATAATTGTTTCTATACCGCCTTCCACGTTTTTCAAATTGTGAAAGCCAAATTCATTTTTAAGGATTTCAATCGCATTCCTGCTTCGCTTTCCAGACTGACAGAACACAAAAACCTCCTGATTGTTCGGTATCTCTCGGTATCGTGATGTTAAATCACCCATCGGAATACTGAGTACTTTTTTACCCTTTGGTTTGGGCTGTTCGAACACTTCGCGTACATCGAGGTACCACTGTTCTTTATTTTTTAAATCGCAATCAATATAAACGGGGGCTATCCCGTTCTGGCGAATTTTTTCCACTTCTTCAGGGCGCTTGTTTATTTTGATGGTCTGCTCGCTAGCTCGCATCATGTTAATAAGCTTAAGCTTACCGGATAGCACCTCGCCCGCTCCCAAGATGATTTTAAGGACTTCAGCTGCTTGCAGCGTTCCGAGAATGCCCGGTAATACACCCAATACGCCCGTAGCCTCACAACTGATGTTCTGTCGCGTGCTTTTCGGGAATACACAACGGTAGGTGGGGCCATCTTCATAATTAAAAACCGACAATTGCCCTTCATGCTTATAAATGGAGGCAAAAACCCAAGGTTTATTCGCCAATATGCATGCATCGTTGATAAGGTACTTGGTTTCAAAGTTGTCCGTGCCATCCAAAACAACATCGTATTGATTGATGATGTTTTCCGCGTTTTCAATGGTCAACGGCTCTTCGAATACCTCAAACTGTACCTCACTATTTTGTTTTTCCAGTCGTTCCTTGGCAACAACAGCCTTTGACCTTCCTACATCCGGTTCTTGAAAGAGGACTTGTCTATGCAGGTTGGACATATCGACTTTATCATGGTCCATCAAACCAATTTTGCCGACTCCCGCACCTGTCAAATACATGGTAGCAGGGCAGCCCAATCCTCCAACACCAACAACCAATACTTTGGCGCTGCGAAGCTTTTTTTGGCCTTCTGGGCCAACTTCCGTGAGTTTTATTTGTCTGTCGTATTTGCTCATCCTCCAGCGAACGGTGGCAACAAGGCCACTTCGTCCCCGTCTTTTAAGGTTATTGTATCATCCAAATTTTGGTTCACGGCTATCTGTACGGACTCTTTGTCCGCTATAGCCAAGCTGTTCAAGCATTGTGACTTTAGTTCCATAGCGGTCAGCTCCCCATTGAGTTCCAAAACCTCTTCGGACTTTTCAGCAGCTTCGGCCACCAGACCAAAATATTTAACGGTCACTTTCATTCTTCAATTTGCTTTAGTAGCTGCACATCTTCTTCGGTATCCACATCAAAACCGCCCTTTTTAAAGGTTTCCGTACAGAAATCAAAACCTTCCAAGCGAGTTAGTTTCTTAGCACCTTCGTCTCCCTCCAATTCCAACAACAATGGAAATGCTTCCTTACTAAAAATGGCCGGCACTCCAATATTATCACCATATTTGGAATAGGTTGCTTTTGGATGTTGTGTAAGTTGGGTATGCACCAGTTTGATTAAGTTGGTACGTTCCAAAAAGGGTTGGTCGGATACCAGAAACAATACATGGTCCAATCCTTCTTCCTCCGCCATCGCAGCTTCCAACCCAACCTTGATACTGGATGCCATTCCTTGCTCCCAATGGGTATTAACGACCACTTTAAAGCCGTTGGAATCAATTTTATCCATTATTTCCTCACGCTCTGCGCCTAAAACCAAAATCTTGGTCTGAAACCCCAACAAGTCCACTTTATCCAATGCATGGTTCAAAAGGGTTTTCCCCTTGAATTCCACCAACTGTTTTGGTCGCCCCAAACGAGAAGAGCCACCTGCTGCCAAAACAACCACCGCTATGTTTTCTTCTTCACTCAAAGGGTTATTTTTTGAAATTGATTTGCTGTAGCATCGTGAATCGGCTCGGTTTTCTGCTTTAAAGGTCGAGCGCTTTTATTGGTGAGCACACTTTGGATTTCCGCTAAAATGGATAATCCGATTTCGGCGGGTGTCTCAGCTCCTATTTCCAAACCTACAGGTGCGTGAATCTTATCCAAATCCTCTTTGGATACTTCGATGCCTTCATCTGCCAGCTCGTTGAGCATGCGTTCATATTTTTTCAATGGTCCCAAAATACCAATGTATGGTGTATCCGGATTTCCGAGCAGTAATTTGAGTACCGACAAGTCGTAATTGTAATTATGGCTCATCAGCACAAAACAAGATCGATTATCTATATTGATATTTTTTAGCGTTTCTTCCGGTTTGGTTATAATGACTTGGCAAGACCCTACAAAACGTTCTTTATTGGCATGTGTGGGACGCCCATCGGTAACGGTCACTTTCCAACCCAGTAAATCGGCTTGTTGGGCCAAGATTTGAGCATCGTTCCCTGCTCCTACCAACACCAATTTTACTGGGGGTTGATATTTCTGAATAAACACAAAATGTGTTTTCTCTTCCGTTGTGAGCTCTGCAAAACAAGATGCATTTTCATTGATGACCTCTCTACTTTTAACAAGCAAAGCTTGTTGTAAATCATCGGGAAGCTGCTGCCCTGAAACTGCCTGATTTTCATCCGCAACCAAACTGGTTCCCAGTTGTTGTTGGGATTTATCCAAATTAAAAACAACCGAGACCGCCATCGGAACTTCCTGTTCGGTAATGGTTCTCAAAAGTTCGCATGGATTGTTCCCATCGGTATAATCAATGGGCTCAAAGAGCACTTGAATAATGCCATTGCAGCCCAATTGCGCTCCGATAATCGCATCATCCTCGTCGCTAGTATCGTACGTGACCAGCTTATTTTCTTGTCTATCCAATGCAAAAAGTGCCTTTCTGAGCGCATCACCCTCTAAGCAACCTCCGCTAATGGCCCCGGTGATATTTCCATATTCATCCACCAGCATTCGAGCACCGGCTCTCCGATACGATGAGCCTTCAACATGGACGACAGTAGCCAAAATACAGCGTACATCCTGTGATTTTAGCTCTTGGTATTTTGATATGATGACATCCAACTCCCTCATACAACACTGGTTTTAAGTTGGTTGACTGCTTTTTTGATTTCGGACAGCGTCTTTTCAATGTCTTCCGAAGAGGTGTTTCGTCCTGTGCTTATCCGCAGACTGGCCAAGGCAACTTCATCCTCAACTCCCATCGCTTTTAATACGTGTGATGGATTCACTTGATTCGCGGTACAGGCGGAACCCCGAGAAACGGCCAAGGTGTTCAAATAACGAAGTAGCTTGGCGCCATTCACTCCTTTGAAAGAAACATTTGTGGTATTTGGCAACCGCTCTTCATCTTGGCAATTAATGGTTGCCTCATCTATGGCCAATAGCCCCTCCTCCAATTGGTTTTGAAGATTTTTAAATTTTTGATGATTCTCTTTCAAACTCTGCTTTGCTATTTCACACGCTTCGCCAAAACCAACAATACCAGGAACATTCAAAGTACCAGGTCGTACTCCTTTTTCGTGGCTGCCACCGAAAAGATGTTTATCAATGGAAATATTATTGTTTTTATTTAAGTAAAGTGCGCCAACTCCTTTGGGTCCATAAAGTTTGTGTGAAGAAAAAATAGCCATATCCACCCCCAAATCCTGTAAATCAACTGGGATTTTGCCCACTGCCTGTGTAATGTCGGACATCACAGAAATACTCTTGGCATGCACTATTTCAGTTATGGTTTTTATCGGATGAATCAAGCCGGTTTCGTTGTTGGCCAGCATCAAGCAGACCAAAATTGTAGACGGTTTTATGGAAGACTCAAACGCATTCAAATCAATATTTCCTTGCCCATCCACATTCAAATATGTGACTTCAAAACCATCTGACTCCAACGCCTCTAAAGTATCGAGAACCGCTTTGTGTTCCGTTTTACAGGAAATAATGTGGTTTCCATTGCTTCGATTCTTTTTGCAAAATCCGAACAAGGCCAAATTGGCGGCTTCCGTAGCTCCAGAGGTAAAAGTGACTTCCGTTGGTCTACAATTTACCAGCTTCCCAAGCTGACCACGCGCTATTTCAGCTGCATCATCGGCATACCACCCAAAGGAATGGTCACTGCTCGCATTTCCGAAGTTTTCGGTAAAATACGGCAGCATGGCCTCAACCACCTTGGGGTCTGCAGGCGTGGTTGCATTGTAATCCAAGTATATTTTTTCCGTCAGCGCCAAATTACAATCGTTATGTTTAAGCGTGCATAACGCAATTTAATAAGAATGAAGCAGTATTCACATATGTTTTTCAAACGATTAAGAAATAAAATCCAATAAAATATTTGGTGGTAAACCTATTAATCGTAATATTGCAATGAATAAAATCAACTATGGGCTTAGCCAAAACTGAAATATTTACCGATAAGCAAAATGAGATTGCCCAATACGCAAAAGTATTCGGTCACCCTGCCCGTGTAGCCATCCTTCAATACTTATTTAAATTGAATGCTTGCGTTTGTGGGGATTTGGTGGATGAAATCGGTTTGGCCCAACCCACGATTTCCCAACATTTAAAGGAATTAAAGCATTTAGGCCTGATTAAAGGCAATGTAGAGGGAACTAGTGTTTGTTACTGCATTGATGCCGACAATTGGAAGAAAATGAAGAAAGTAATGTCAGAGTTCTTGGATCAAGACCTTGACAAAAAAGAGTGTTGCTAAAAAAATTTAAGTTTATTAATCGTAATATTACAATAAATAGATATAATCATGAAGTTAGAAGAAGTTAAATCAGCATTGGCCCAATTACAGACCATAGCTTTCCAATTGCCAAACGGGGAGTTGGTCCCCAACCATTTTCATGTGACCGAAGTAGGTAAAATCACCAAGCATTTTATTGATTGTGGCGGTACCGTTCGCAATGAAGAGGTGGTCAACTTTCAGCTTTGGAATGCCGACGACTACGACCACAGGCTTCATCCTGAAAAGTTGGTCCACATAATTGAGTTATCACAAAATACCTTAGGTATCGGTGATTTAGAGGTTGAAGTAGAATACCAAGGACAGACCATTGAAAAATTCGCTTTGGAGTTTGATGGGAAAAATTTCTTGTTGACTTCTAAAGAAACTGATTGCTTGGCAAGGGACAAGTGCGGAGTACCCGCTGAAAAACCAAAAGTGAAAATTTCCGAGCTTCAAAATTCTGGTTGTGTTCCAGGTAGTGGTTGTTGCTAAAAAATTCAGAGTTTATGTCACATTACAAGGTGTTGAACGATTTTATTTCAAATCTTGATATATCATCCATCACATCGGAGAGAAAACAAACCTTATCCCCTCTTGTGGAGTACATTCAAGAAAAGGTCACTAATGGAGAATCCATTCGTCTCAACTTTATATGCACCCATAATTCCCGACGCAGTCATTTATCCCAGATTTGGGCTCAGACGATGGCTCATCATTTTGGAGTTAGGAATGTGAGCTGCTATTCGGGAGGAACGGAGGCCACCGCCTTATTTCCCATGGTAGCCTCTACCCTAGCGAACACAGGGTTTGAGGTACAAATGCTTTCCGAAGGAAAAAACCCCGTGTATGGCATCAAGTTTTCAGAGAACGAGCACCCCGTTATTTGTTTTTCCAAACGAATGGATGATGATTTCAACCCAAAATCTGATTTTGCCGCCATTATGACCTGTTCGCAGGCGGATGAGGGTTGTCCATTTGTACCTGGAGCCGAAAAACGAATCCCTATCACCTACGACGACCCAAAAGCGTTTGACAACACGCCTCAGCAAGCTGAAAAGTACAGCGAGCGAAGCAAACAGATCGCAACTGAAATGTTTTATGTCTTTTCCCAAATTCAAAACTAATGGCCATTAAAAAATTGAGCTTTTTAGACAAAAACCTGACCCTGTGGATTTTTGTGGCTATGGCTTTAGGGGTCGGAATTGGATACTTTTTTCCCAATTTTCCCGATTTTGTCAATTCCTTTAGTAGCGGAACCACCAATATTCCGATTGCTATTGGATTGATTTTAATGATGTATCCGCCACTGGCCAAGGTGAAATATTCTTTACTGCCTAAAGTGTTCAAGAACACCAAAATTCTGTCCATTTCCCTTGTGTTGAACTGGATTGTGGGCCCGATTTTAATGTTTGCCCTTGCTATTATCTTTTTGAGGGATTACCCAGAATATATGGTGGGGCTTATTCTGATTGGCTTGGCGCGATGCATCGCCATGGTGCTTGTCTGGAACGATCTGGCAGAAGGTAGCAGTGAATATGGCGCTGGGCTGGTAGCTCTCAACAGTATTTTTCAGGTTTTTGCCTATAGTTTTTATGCTTGGATCTTTATTACCATACTTCCTCCCTATTTTGGGTTTGAAGGTGCCATCGTCGATATCTCCATCGGAACCATTGCAGAAAGCGTGGCCATTTATCTTGGCATTCCTTTTTTGATGGGAATTCTGAGCCGTCAAATTTTGGTGAAAATAAAAGGTGAAACCTGGTATACCTCAACGTTCATCCCCACTATTTCCCCGATGACTTTGATAGCTCTTTTGTTTACCATTGTGATCATGTTTTCCTTAAAAGGTGAATTGATTGTTGAAATCCCGATGGATGTGTTGATTATTGCCGTTCCCCTACTAGTGTATTTTGCCTTGATGTTCATTATCGGTTTCTTTACCACCAAGGCTATGGGGGCCGAGTACGACAAAACTGCTTCGGTGGCATTTACGGCGGCTGGAAATAATTTTGAACTGGCCATTGCCGTTGCCATAGCTGTATTCGGATTAAACTCTGGTCAAGCCTTCGCTGGGGTTATTGGCCCATTGGTAGAGGTGCCTGCACTCATTTTATTAGTGAAGGTATCCTTTTGGTTAAAAAAGAAATATTTCAGCCAAAATAAAGCCAAAGCATAAGATTAAGGTCCATTTTAAATTTTCGGATAGTTTAGTAACTTCATCCAGTTAAAATTACAAGCAAACTAAATTACCGATGATTAAAAGAGCTACTATACTTGGACTTTTTTCCATTCTTGTTGCCTGCAAATCGGACAAGGAAATTCCGGTACAGGAATTGGGACTGGTTTACAATGTTTTGCGAGATGCCGACATTGAAAACTACGAAGTGTACGCAATGGACCTTGACGGTTCCAATAAAAAGAACATAACTGATTTATATAATGTGGATTGGACCTACTTCTCCGAAGGAAATACACTTTATTTTGTTTCGGACAGAGGTTCCTGTAAACGTTGCTTTTTCCTATACAAGAGCAATTTTAAGGGGGAAGCCCCTAAAAAGGTCTCCGAAATTGAATTGGACGATAGTTGGATGAGCACTAGGAAAAATGGCACGGAGATTATTGTTAAGCCAAAAACCGTTTTCGACTCTCCTTTTTACATTCTAAATAGCAAAGGACAGGTAGTTCAAGAAATTAAAACCGGTCTTCCCTATGCAGCAGACCCTCTGTTTGTAAACAATGGCAATCAGATTGTTTTTAGGGGTGGACTTACAAAAAACAAACTTGTTGATGGGTTCAATGAGGAATTGTACATAATGGATGTGGATGGAGAAAATCGCAGGCAATTGACCCACTATCCAGAAAAGGATTCAACTGCCGGCAAATACGGATATAGAGCTGGTGCACCTAGATTAAATCCGACTGAAAACTTTATTAGCTACCAAAGCCTACAAGATGGAAAATACAGTTTATATGCGGTCAGTTTAGACGGTAGCAAGCATTGGAAATTGACGGACAATAGCCAAAATGAAGGATGGCACGACTGGAGTCCCGATGGAAAATGGCTGGCCATTGAACTTTTTGATGATGAGCAGTCACAATTTCATATTGGTCTTATGAATTGGGAAACCAAGGAAATGAAAATTTTGACCGACGACTCTTTCAAATATCAACAAGCACCCAATTTTATCCTGAAAAATTAATTATTGTAAGAAAAAGACTTCTTTTTTACTGTTTAAAATGCAGTTCATCGATAAAAAGTGAATTTTCATGGAATTCAGTAGGGTTTTTTGAACTTTGATTGTTCAATTAATATAAAATCAAGACAGGGATATCTATGTCCTGTTTTCAAAAACCCCATACGATGAGAACAAAGATTTTTTTTAGTTTCCTAATGGCATTTGCCTTATTAATAATGAGCTGTTCAGACGGCGAAGGCTCAGGAAGTGCAGAAGGTACCGGCCGACTATCAGTGCAATTGACAGACGCCCCTTTCCCATACGATCTTTTGGCGGAAGCAAATGTTACAGTTTATAAAATTGAAGCTAGGTTGATTGATGGTGATGATTCCGATGACAATTCTGATGACGACAGTTCTGACGATGACAGTTCCAACGATGATTCCAGCGATGACAGTTCCAGCGATGACTCCAATGACGATTCGGATGATGATTCTGATGATGACAGCTATCCCTATATCACTTTGATGGAGGAGGAAATTGAGGTAAACCTATTGGAACTTACTAATGGATTGACACAGGAATTAGCTGAAATAGATGTGCCAGCAGGTGCATATGACCTTATTCGTGTTTACGTAAAAGGTGTCAATGTTGTTTTGACCGACGGAACGGTTTATGATTTAAAAGTTCCTAGTGGAGACTCTTCCGGTATTAAAGTATTCATAGATCCTGCCATTACAGTGACAGGTGGACTATCTGCCGATTTGCTACTTGATTTTGACGTAAGCCGATCCTTTGTAGCAAAAGGAAACCTGAATACGCCTGCAGGTGTGAATGGATTTAATTTCAAACCTGTTATTAAGGCCAGTAATCTTTCAACTTCCGGAACCCTTGCTGGTAACGTAAGCACGGTTGAGGAAGAAACTTCAGTTGCGCTGGAAGGTGCTCAAATTTCCGTGATCGCTGCAGATACTTTAAATACAACCTCTTTTTCCGATGTAGATGGAAACTATGCCATTCTTGGACTCAAAGCAGGAATGTATAAAGTAGTTGCCGAACTGGATGGATACCTAGCCAGTGACACTTTGGATGTACAAATAGACGCTGCCAATGTTACCACACAAGATTTTATTCTTGAAGTGGACCCAGATGCAGCAACAGAAGAGGAGACTACCGGTGACGGTAATTAGACATCGACACTTAAATAAAAAAAGCCGGAAATAATTCCGGCTTTTTTTATTTATCCATTAAGGCAAACCACAAACAGGTTAGTTATCTCGCATAAAATCATCCACAAATTTCATCAATTCTTCTCCATGTAAATTTTTGGCCAAAACCTTACCTTCACTATCCAATAAAAAATTAGCAGGTATGGTTTTTAATCGCAATGCATCCATAAAGGGATTTTGGTCCCCTTGTAAATGTGAGGCATGCAGCCATCGATGAGCTCCATCCCTTTCTATTGCATTGTTCCAAGCTTTCTTGCTGCTCTCCAAGGCATAGGCCATAATCTGAAAACCTTTGTCCCCATATTTTTCCCAAAGCGGCACCAATACATTCCTATTTTCTACCCTGCATGGTGCACACCAAGAAGCCCAAACATCTAACAATACCAATTTTTTTCCAGTGGTAACATCCGAAATGGAGGTTTCAGAACCATCCTTCATTGGAAATACAAGAGAAAGTATGGTGTCGTTGACCAAAATAGGAAGATTACTCTTGTCGGCTATTTGAGTAAGTTCTTTTACCCATTTATGTCCCGGGACAACTTTACTCCATTTATTGGACTGTGCGTAAACAAGTTCTGCAGTACGCTCGTAATCACCTTCAGGACTGGCCCATCTTAAAGCCATTAAAGCAGGAAGCAATTCTTCCGTGGAATCTGAAAAACCGATAAGTTCCTTCTGGAAATTGTACAATCTTTTTTCACGGTCCAGCAAATCTTTATCAGTTCCCCAATTTTTTGAATCATCTTCAAGATACTTTGTATAAGCAGAAAGCTTTAAATCCCTCAATTGTTCCATACGTTGGTTAGCAACAGAGGGGTCTCTAAAACGTAGGGTGGATTGAAATTTTGACATCTCTGCTTCAACAAAAAGTTTGCTGCCAGATTCGTAAACAAAGGGGAAATAGTTATCAGTTTGCGGGTTCGTGTTGACCAACCTGTTTGCATATTTTTCATTTTGGGGCTGAACTACCAGCATCAATAAAGTATGCTCTTGAAAATCGGGGGCATCCTTGAACTGGAAATATCCATTCTTATCCAATTCGGCAGAATCCAATACTTTACCAACAAAACTTTGGGCAACATCCATGTATTTATCAGGTTGTACCAAATAAACCTTAGGTTTCCAAGCATTATCATCATGTCCTTTTATAGTGCCGGACAACCAAACAGATTCTCCACAGGATTGCATCAGGAGCAAGGAAAACAAACAGAGACGGAGCAAATTTTTCATGTGTATAAAATTAATCAATTCGAGGTATGATAACGCTCTTGGATAGGTCTACTATGTTTTTAATACCATTCAAAAAGCATTATTCTTTCCTAATCGGTTAATTCATCCGAATTAATACGACCAAGGTAACAAGACCATATCGATTAAATATGACAAGAAAATCATTCTTTACGACAATACTTCGGATTGTTCCCGCTGTTATTTTATTGCAAACCCTATTTTTTAAATTCACGGCTGCACCTGAATCGGTTTACATATTTGAGAAACTTGGGCTCGAGCCATGGGGACGAATAGGACTAGGCATATTGGAGTTGATTATAGCCCTCTTAATACTTGTGCCAAAAACAACATGGCTTGGGGCATTATTGGGAATCGGGGTAATGGGAGGAGCCATTTTCTCACATATTTTTAAACTGGGCATTGTTGTGCAAAATGATGGCGGCATGTTGTTTATTCTTGCCTTGATTACCTTTTTTTGCTGTATTGCCCTGGTTTGGAAAAAACGCAACAGCATTCCCTTTTAAAGAACCATTGTGGAAAAATCAGATTAATACAATTTGAAGTGTATCTTGTGCACCTATAATTTAACCTATGAGCACAGGATATTTTACTAAATACATTTACCATGTTAGTTTGGTTATTTGTGTATTCTTGGGCTTTAAAGGAATCGGACAAAGCGATTCAATTTCCATTGTCAATTATTCCGATAAAATAATCCTGAAGATCAATGTAGATACCAAAACCGATGAGTATTTCTACAAAAACAACGAAGAGAACACCCGACTGCATATAAAGCCAAACAATAGGTATAGAATGTTCCTCTCTTTGGATTATGAATTTATTGGGGTTAGCGTAGGCTTTGTGCCAAAGTTTTTGGGAGCCAACCATGATGAAGATCTAAAAGGAGCATCTTCTTTTACGGATTATCAATTCCGGTTTTTTTTAGGAAGATGGGTACAAGGAATGTCGTTTGGTAAAATTACCGGATACTATGTCCAAAACACCAATGATTATTTTCCTAATTGGACCGAGGGTATAGACCCCTATATTCAATTCAACAACCTTTATAGTAAAACATATGGCATGTCCACTTCCTATGTTTTTAACCCCGATTTCTCTTATCGCAATATTGTATACCAAAACGAATGGCAAAAACAGAGCAGCGGCAGTATTATCGGCAGTCTTTTTTACGATTACAACATATTTGATCTTGGGGAAGCGGACGGTATTAATCGAGATAAGTTTTTTAACATTCGATTGTCCCCATCCTATTATTATACTTATGTGCTTCACCAAAACTGGTTTTTGTCCGGGAACCTGTCCCCTTCCTTGGGATTGAGATTTTCCAAGTCCGAAAGCGGAACCGATGGTATTATTACCGTAGAAAACAACACGTATATTACAAGGCAACTGGCAGCAGGGTTAAACCTTGGTTTTAGCTCTGAAAAGGTAATCTATGGTCTAAACATAAATTTTAGTGCGGATTGGTATAATGAAGACGATGCTTCGAGAACAGAGAACGATAAGTTTTATGGTCTTGTATATTTCGGTTATCGTTTTGATTCCCCTAGACCTGTTGCCAAATTATTTCATCCGAAAAAGAAAGACAACTAACTTGCCAGAAGAGGGGCATGCTTACTTCGTTGATTCCTCATTGGTTTCTTTTACCCTCTTCAAATGAAGGGAATCATAAACCTTGTCCAAGATCTCGACCTTATCCGTTAATACCACCAACTTGTCGTTAGCCTCAATTTTGGTCAATCCGTTTGGAGTAATATAGTTGCCATCTCGTTGGATCATGGCAATGATTGCTTTTTTGGGAAAGTTCAAGTTCACAATTTTTACACCAGATGCCGGACAGGATTCACTAATGATGATTTCCTTCATTACTGCCTTGGGGTTTTCAGAAAGCAACTCATCCGTTGCAGAAAGGGGCTTAGCACTATCAGGCAACCCAACACCCAACCATTTTGCCACTAAGGACAACGTACTCCCTTGTATCAACACCGAGGTCAGTGAAACAAAAAAAACAATGTTGAAAATACTGTTTGCCTTGTCTATTCCTGCCAAAAGTGGATAGGTCGCAAAAACTATGGGGACCGCTCCCCTTAACCCAACCCACGAAATATAAAATCTGCGTCTTAATTTCATCCGAAAGGGCAGCAAGGAAATCATAACAGCCAACGGACGCGCCACAAATATCAAAAACAAGGAAATCAACAAACCAACACCTATAAAAGGTACTATTTGGGTAGGAAAAACCAATAGACCCAGCGTTAAGAACAATACAATTTGCATAAGCCACGCCAAACCATCGAACATCCGCATAATGGTTTTTTTATGGATCAGATTTTGATTGCCCAAGTAGACGGAACAGATATAAATGGCAAGGAAACCATTGCCCCCTATAAAATCTGTAGCCGAAAAGGTAATAAACATCAAAGCAATGGTAAGTACAGGATATAGCCCCTCAAAATCCAATCGTATTCTGTTGATGATGATCTTACTGAGTTTGCCAAAAAGAAACCCGGCCGTCCCACCCAAGACCATTTGAAGAAAAAACATGGGTAACACAGACAAGATGTTCTTTTCCGGAAACTGGACCAAGGTCAAAAAAGCAATGGTAAGCACATAGGCCATTGGGTCGTTACTCCCACTTTCCAGCTCCAGCGTTGGTCTTAAATTCTTTTTTAAAGCAAGATTCTTACCCCTTAAAATGGAAAAAACCGCAGCCGCATCTGTGGATGATACAATAGCTCCCAGCAATAAACTTTCATAAAGTTCAAAGTCCGTGATCAAATACACAAAGTACCCCAGGCCCACTGCAGTGAGCAATACCCCAACGGTAGAAAGGGCTATCCCTTCTTTAAGGACAGGTTTAACAGATTGCCAATTGGTATCCAGTCCACCAGAAAAAAGAATAAAGTTCAAAGATACTACCCCTACGAACTGTGCAATTTGTGGGTTATCAAAATAAATTCCCCCAATACCATCCGATCCGGCCAGCATTCCAATGGTCAAGAACAACAACAATGTGGGAATACCAAAACGATAGGTTGTTTTCCCGGCCAGGATACTTATCAGCAACAATACCGAACCTATTAAAATTATATTCTCTATAGTAATGTTCATGGAGTGATGGTGAAAAAGGATTTGAGGTAATTATATAATCTAAAGGCTAACGGCACTTTCAAAACCCCGCTTTTTCAGAATGGCAAAGTTAATCGAATCTGTCTGATTTCTTACCAAGCTCATCATCGGTTGTATCATAATTAAAGTATGCGTTAAGCAAGAAATCAATGAATTACTCCACTTTTTCAAATTGAACACATGTTCGTTCAAACACCCAAAAAGAACGTTTAAAAGCATTTTAGTGGCTATTTGGGTGTTAAACACCGAAAAAATATTCGATAAAATGCACTTTTTAGTCGTTAAAAGTAAAAACCTATGAAAAATTGATAAGTATCCCATCCGATTGTTTTTGATCTTTGTCATGTATTAACCCCCAAATCTATACATCATGACACGTTCAATTATTTACAGCCTACTTATTTCAGGAATGATACTTGCCAGCCAGAATACTTTTGCACAGGCAAATGAAAAAATGATCAACGACACCATGGACGGAAGTGTTTCCACAATAGATGGTTATGTACCCTCCATGTCTATTACTAAAGACGGCAAAACAGCCTACTTCAGTAAAGGAACTTATGAAAAACCACTTTATGGTGTGTTTTCGAAAAAAGAATTGATTTACCATGTTTACCGTGCCGAAAACATTAACGGTGAATGGACAAACATTACAAAATTGGATGTATGCCCTAAACACTATTCGGCCAAACACCCCACAGTTACCGCAGATGGATCTCGTTTGTTCTTTGCGTCCAATATGAAGGGGACCTATGGTAAATACGACATTTATGTTGCGGATATCGCTGCCGATGGTTCCATTGGCGTTTCCAAGAACCTTGGCCCTAAAGTAAATACCAAGGAAGATGAACTTTACCCAAGTATTTACAACGAAACCTTATTGTTCTTTGCTTCAGAAGGCAGAGATGGCTTCGGTGGATTGGACCTTTACGCCTCCCAGGTAGTCAAAAACACATTGACCACCTCGGTTAACTTGGGTGCTCACATAAATAGCAACAGCGATGAGTATGCCATTCAGTTGAGCCCGGAGAAAAAAATGGGATTTGTAGTCTCCAATAGAGGATTCAACAATACCGTATCACAATATACTGTAGCATACGGACGTTCAAGTAAGCAGGGTCAGTACAACGATGTTGCTGAAAGAAATGCAGGACTCCAAACCGTTATGAATGAAGAAGCCTACGAGTATGTAGACACCTCATTCCAAGACGAACAATAATAACTGATACTAACTACTTATTGAATCGGTCAAAAAAACCTGAAGTGTCCAATGATGTTGTTTCATAGCCGAGTTTCGAAACACTCATGACCATGATAAGAAAGACAGGGGGAAACTGACAGACTATCATAGAAAGCGGGTTGTATTATTTCAATCTGACCGATTTACACCAAGAATAGGATGCTGATGGGACGGCATCCTATTTTTTTATTCAATATTTTGTATATCAGTATTTTACAATTACAAATAAGCCCCTTACTCCTTCCTTGTTACAGCTTAATGGATTTTATGAAAAGTGCAGTTGAACGAAAAACATTACAAAAGTTCCGCTCGATAGTTAAAAAATCATAATTTAACTCTTGAAATAATACAATCCCAAATCTATTAAGTCATGAACAAAAACTACAACACTCGAAAAAAAGGCGTCCCAAAACCTCTTTTCACTTTACTTTTTTAGCGAGGACAACCTCAACTAAACACAAATTTTAGTACTTAATCCCACACGGGATTACACCCATTTTTGAAGTAAATCAAAATGAGTAGCTATTGTTATTGCCCTTAGGCAATACGGTATTTCCCTTTTGATTTATCCCAACTTTAAAAAATGCGGAGAAGGACATTTATGTCCAAAACTTAACCTACGAATTATTTGATGAAACAAAATTTACCCCCTAATCTTTCTTATCATGAAAAAGCATGTTTTAAAAATTGCCATCATCGACAACGATGATTTGCTCGGCGGTATTTATAGGCAATATTTCCAAGAATGTGAGGATTATGAACTACAAGGCGTTTACAGCTCGGTTCATGCCCTGCTCTCCAATTTTGGCCGTTCCCATCCAGATATTATCATCTGTGAGGCCATGCTCAACGGAATTTCAGGCATCGATGGACTAGAATATTTCTATCGAAAAAACAAAGACCTCAAAGTGCTTATGATGAGCCAAAAAAATGATTTTAAGCTCATTAAAGAAGCATTTAAAAAAGGTGCCAGTGGCTATCTGATCAAACCAATGACCAAAGAGCGTTTGTTCAATGCCCTTGACACCCTAAGTCAGCATGGGATAGCCTTGGAGCTTGATGTAGCCAAGAAAATCATCGACTCTTTCCAGACAAAGTCTTTTGATGTATTCTCTAAAAAGGAGAATGAGATCATAGAATTGCTAACCCAAGGATTTACGTATAAAATGATTGCGGACAAGCTATTTGTAACACCTAGCGCCGTGAATTTTCATATACAGAACATTTATGTAAAGTTGAACGTGAATTCCAAATCGGAAGCTTTACAAAAACTAAAAGAAATGGAAATGCGGCAGTTGAACGCGGCTTAAGCCAGAAACTTCCACTAAACAAAAAACCCTGACCATTTAGTCAGGGTTTTTAAATTTAATACTTTATTGGACTAGTAAATTTTCTAAAAGACATCGCTTGATCCCCCTATTTTTCCATCCGCAGAAATTGCACTCGCCTCAATTTTGATTGAAGAAGCGTTCTCTGGAACAACCAATTTAACAATAACCTCTCCGTTTTCATCTGTTTCTACATTTGGGTTCCAATACAATAGATTCATTTTGTCTTTCTTTCTTTTGGGTAGCCCCTTTTTGAATTCCCTAAAATCAAATACAGGCTCGTATCCATCAAAAGTTAATTGGCTATCCTTTCGAGGAACATGCTCAAGTTCGTTCCCCTTCCGGGTATATATCATAAATACACCACCAGAGCCCCTACTGCCATATATTGATGCCTCAGGTCCTTTCAACAACTCTATTCGTTCAATATCCCTGTCATTCGCCAGGGCCATAATTTCAAGCAAGGGACTCGATGAACTTGTACCCATATGAGTGGCAGCTCCTTCTTGGGACAAAGGAAATCCATCCAAAACCCAAAGAATAGGGCCTGTACCACCCAAAATACGTGCGTAAGGATTCAATGTTTCCGCACCTCCTACAACAACTCCTGGTAACTCAGCTAACAACTGGAACAAACTTTTTGGCTTATCAAAATCTTGGAAGTTGACCCTATTTGGCGGCACATCTATCCCATAAAGTGATGGGGATTGTTTTTTTTGTGCTATGCCTTTTTCAACCACTTCGACTTCTTCCAGTTCAATGGTCTTTTCCGATTCATCCCGATTAAATGGTTTTGCAACCATGGTTTGGTCATTGACTTTTTTCTCTTGCCGAATCTCCATGTTGGGAACTAATACATTTTTCTCCTTTTCCACCATATTGAATGGCACAATCTTGACCAATCTCGATTTAAGGTCCTTGCCTTTTGTCCTAGCAACCAATGTTGCTTTACCTTCTATGTGAATATCTTTCAGTTTAATTACGCCTTGGGCATCTGTCCAAGCTTCTCCGACCCAAACATCTTTCTCGCTTGTTGCGACCAATTGAATTTTTGTATTGCTCAAAAGAGTATTGTTCAAATCGTAGGTGTGCCCAATAATTTCCAATCCTTTTTGAAATGAAAACCTTAAGCCATCGTTCTTGATTCTGCTCAACGCTAGAGACTCTTCTTCTGTTGCGGACAACAACAATTCAAGATCCTTAATAAATGCCTGCTTTCGATAGCTTGAGGTATTACTGCTATTTGAGATATGAGTCAACTCAAACAGGTCCGTTTGTTCGACAATATCCTTACTTGAATTCTCTTTAGAATCAGGGTTTAGCTGATTTACACTGATGGCCAACCTTGTTTTAACAGGGGTATCATCAAGATCCTTTACTTTAATTTTATAAGTTTTGGAGTCCGTTTCGATATCCACACCTATCTGTTCAATATCCACTTGGAGTTCATTTGAGGCAATCCAGATTGGTCTTTTTGCTATTTCGGAACCTAGGTTATCCATCAACTTTAAAGTAAAAACACCTGGTGGAAAATTGGCTTTGGAGAGCTCTACATCCAACATGCTTTTCTTTGAGAAATTCAACTTCTTTTCAAAATACTTTATCCCGCCTGATTCACCTATCAGAGTAACCTCTTGTCCTAAGACTTGGCCCGAGGCAGTCACTCGTATTTTGGCAAACTCCTTAGCTAGATTATTCACATGTAAAAGATAACCCTCGGTCCCTGCATTTGGAATTGGATATAAGCTTCCATCTTCCAACTCAAGTTGATATTTTTCACCCTCGTAAGGTTCAAAAATAGCCGTACCCAAACCTGCTGCATAGAAAGACACCTTAGAGACTACCTGATTATCCTTATTTACTATTCGACCTTCCTGTGTGTTTTCAAAGGATTGATTTTTAAGGACTTTCAACACTATTCTATTCCTAAATCCATTTATAAGTGTTCCACCCTCTGGTATGATCGAAACCTCAGAACCTCCATTAAGTTTATGTTCGTCATTTACCTCTCCTACTTGAATTTGTGACCACGCCATAAAGTCCGAACCATAGTTTTGAGACCATCGAGTAAAGGCTTTAACAGTATACATTCCGGAAACAATTTTTCCAGGAAGGTTAAGTTGTCCCTGTACCTCTCCATTCACTATTTTATGGGCTTGTTGTTTCAACAAAACTCCTTCTTCATCCAACAATTCAACATTCAAAACGCCGCTCTTACCATTCCTATTAAGTTGGTTTTCTGAAGAGATATATGCTTTAAAAAAAACAGGGGTTTTAGTATCCACTTGTTTGTTCGCAACTTGAAGCAATACACGTTCTGGCCACATGGCCAATGAATCTTGAAAACTATCCTGAAAATTAAACGAGAAGTCTTTCCAAGGAGCGTCGTTGCGAAATTGAACTGAGTTTTGCGCAGAGCCCACGACTAAGGAGAAGATTGTTGCTAAAATTAACAAGTACACTCTACAATTACTTTCCATTACTTTAATTACATGGTTTACAAATACTGGGCGAACTTTGAATAATGAAGGGTGATTACCTCAACCTCAATTGATATTCCTAAATATACAGAAAAAACAGCTACCTGACTTTTGCCCTATTGCGATACAATATCCTGATAAACAAAAAACCCCGGCGAAATCGCCAGGGTTTTTCTATGTATTAAAACGTAAATGAATTACTTCACTTCTTCGAAGTCTACATCCTCTACGTTATCACCTTCAGAGGCGCCTCCAGCTGTATCTTCAGCACCGGCTGAAGCTCCTGCTCCATTAGCCTGTGCATCGGCCTGTGCTTTGTACATTTCTTCGGAAGCTACTTTCCAAGCTTCGTTGATTTTCTCCAAAGCTGGCTCTATAACCGCTAGGTCCTTACCTTCATAAGCTTTCTTCAACTCTTCCAAAGCATCTTCGATAGGTTTTTTCTTGTCATCGGACAATTTATCACCGAACTCGCTCAATTGCTTTTCTGTTTGGAAGATCATTGCATCAGCCTCGTTCAACTTATCAGCTGTCTCCTTGGCTTTTTTATCCGCTTCGGCATTTGCCTCGGCTTCTGCCTTCATCTTTTGGATTTCCTCCTCTGTCAATCCAGAAGAAGCTTCAATTCGGATATCCTGAGATTTACCAGTAGCTTTATCTGTTGCGGAAACCTTGATAATACCGTTGGCATCAATATCAAAAGTCACTTCAATCTGAGGTGTACCTCTTGGTGCTGGTGGAATACCATCCAAGTGGAACCTACCGATTGTTTTGTTATCCGCTGCCATAGGTCTCTCTCCTTGCAATACGTGGATTTCAACCGAAGGTTGATTGTCCGCAGCAGTTGAGAATACCTGTGATTTCTTGGTTGGAATCGTAGTGTTCGCCTCAATTAACTTGGTGAACACGCTTCCCATAGTTTCGATACCCAAAGAAAGTGGGGTAACATCCAACAGAAGTACGTCTTTCACGTCTCCCGTCAATACACCACCTTGGATAGCGGCACCAATGGCCACAACCTCATCCGGGTTTACACCTTTGGATGGTTTTTTACCGAAGAATTTCTCAACGGCTTCCTGTACAGCCGGGATACGGGTAGAACCACCTACCAAGATAATCTCGTCAATATCACTTTTAGAAAGTCCTGCAGATTTCAATGCTTTCTCACAGGGATCAATTGTTCTTTTTACCAAATCGGCAATCAACTGCTCAAATTTGGATCTGGACAATGTTCTTACCAAGTGCTTTGGTCCTGAAGCTGTTGCTGTAACATAAGGCAAATTGATTTCTGTCTGTGCAGAAGAAGACAACTCGATTTTTGCCTTTTCAGCAGCCTCTCTTAAACGTTGAAGCGCCATTGGGTCTTCACGAAGGTCCATATCTTCATCTTTCTTGAACTCTTCGGCCAACCAATCAATTATTTTTTGGTCAACATCGTCACCACCCAAGTGGGTATCACCATCCGTGGCCAATACCTCGAATACCCCATCACCTAATTCAAGAATGGAAACATCGTGTGTACCACCACCAAAGTCAAATACTACAATTTTTTGCTCGGTGTCCTTTTTATCAAGTCCGTATGCCAAAGATGCGGCAGTTGGTTCATTGATGATTCGTTCCACGGTTAGACCTGCGATTTCACCAGCTTCTTTGGTGGCCTGTCTTTGTGAATCGTTAAAGTAAGCTGGAACGGTAATTACCGCTCTAGTTACATCTTGCCCCAAGTAGTCCTCTGCAGTTTTCTTCATTTTTTGAAGAATCATGGCAGAAAGCTCTTGTGGAGTATACAAACGACCGTCTATATCAACCCTTGGGGTATCGTTATCCCCTTTTACCACATTGTAAGGAACCCTGTTGGCCTCCTTGCTGGATTCTGAGTATTTGTTACCCATAAATCTCTTAATGGAATAAATCGTTTTGTGAGGGTTGGTTACGGCTTGTCTTTTTGCAGGGTCACCTACTTTGATTTCCCCACCTTCAACAAATGCGATCATCGATGGAGTGGTACGCTTACCTTCGGCATTTGGAATTACCACTGGCTCGTTACCTTCCATTACAGAGACGCAGGAGTTGGTCGTACCTAAGTCTATACCTATAATCTTGCTCATCGTATCTAAAGTTATTCTGTTTAAAATTCTTTTTTATCTCGCTCTTAAAATGTCAATGATTATGCCATGGGCTAGAATATGACAAGGTGTCAGATTATTGTCAAATCTCAATAAAATCCAGAAAAAATTACCATAACCCTAATCCATATTAAAAAAGGATCTTGGATATTTAAATATTCGCATTTTTATCCCGTTTAGCTTCCTATATTTGACATTGTAAATTGAGTTTATGGAGTGTATTAGTGTGTTTGATATGCTAAAAATAGGTGTTGGGCCTTCTAGCTCTCACACCTTGGGGCCCTGGCGCGCTGCCGAACGTTGGATCGCTGAACTGGAAGAACAACATGTTTTTGAAAATGTCCGGTCCATAAAGGCATATTTATATGGGTCGCTTTGCTTAACCGGTAAAGGACACGCAACGGACATTGCAGTTGTAATGGGTTTGTTAGGTACCGACCCAGAGACAGTAGATATTGACAGTATCTCAGGAAGTATTGACAGGATAAAGACTGATAACACACTCCTGTTTGGCGGTAAAAGAGAAATTCCATTCAATTTTCTCGACGATATACTTTTTAAAAAAGAGTTTCTTCCTTTTCATGCCAACGGTATACGCTTCGAAGCTGAATTGGACAACGGAAAAACCTTGGAAGAGACCTATTATTCCATTGGAGGTGGTTTTGTGGTAAAAGAAGAACGCATACACGCCAAGGAAAACAAAGAAACATTCAAAACCTTTCCGCACCCGGTAAAAACTGGGGACGAATTGCTACAACACTGCAATGCGCAAAATAAATCCATCTCACAAATTGTGATGGAAAACGAGCTTTCACTTAGAACCGAATCCGAAATTGACGAAGGTATTGCCCGTATCTGGAACACCATGTTGGAATGTATGTACGTTGGTTGCCATACCGAAGGTAAACTCCCTGGAGGTTTAAACGTAAAGCGTCGTGCATACGAAATGCATCAAAAATTAAAGGGAAATGCTCCCTACTCCAATCCCCAGGAATGGCTTGAAAGCATCAGGGAAACCGAGGTCAGGTTCCGTCAGATCATAAAATGGGTAAGTTGTTTTGCGCTCAGCGTAAACGAAGTGAACGCTTCATTGGGTCGAGTAGTTACCGCTCCTACCAATGGAAGTGCAGGAGTCATCCCCGCCGTGTTGATGTACTACATGGTGATTGAAAACCACGATGCTAATTTTGATGATGTGAAACAATTTCTGCTTGTGGCCAGTGAAGTGGGAAGCATCTTTAAAAAAGGGGCCACTATATCTGCTGCCATGGGCGGTTGCCAAGCAGAAATCGGCGTATCATCTGCCATGGCTGCAGCTGGATTGACAGAACTCATGGGCGGCTCGCCGGAGCAAGTTTTGATTGCTGCAGAAATCGCCATGGAACACCATTTGGGACTTACTTGTGATCCCATAGGTGGTCTGGTACAGGTGCCCTGTATTGAGCGCAATGCAATGGGAGCCATTAAGGCCATAAATGCCGCAGAGCTTGCATTGGACACCGACCCTAAGGACTGCAAGGTTCCGCTGGACAAAGTAGTAAACACCATGTGGGAAACTGCTAAAGATATGAACTCCAAATACAAGGAAACTTCAGAAGGAGGACTTGCCGTAGGTGTATTTTTAAGCGATTGTTAATCCCTACAACCTTCCTTCCCCCTAGTATCTATTAAATAGATGATTTTCCATTCACCATCAAAATTGATGAGCTGGAAGGAATTGATGCCGCAATGGCTAAATTCTCCATTCAACCAAAACTCATAACCTACCCAGGCATTTGCCATCGTCCTATCTACCTGAATGGAGAATGAGGTGAGTTTTTCCTCAAACTTTGTGGTTTCCGGAATACCAACAATGGACTTTAAGAACCCTGAAAATTCCTCCGTTTTAAAAAGCGTCTTTCCTTCCTTGCTCCTGCCCGTGGTCTGCAATACTATCTCATCTGCTACGGTACTTTTGATAATTGTGGAGTCTTGCTTATGGAAACCCTCAAAAAAAGTTTTTACAACCTTTTTCACCTCCATTTCTGCCTCCTCGGTTGAAGGGTTTGGGCCTTGTGCATGTGCCAAGGATCCCATTACTAAAAAAACAAGGCAATTAAACAGATTTCTCATTTGATAAGTTTTTTGATTGAAGCCTAAATTAAACAAATCTGCTTACTTTTAGCATCAAATTAAAATACAATGTCTACAGCCAAAAAAGAATACAAAAGGGTCACGGTAAAATCGTTGGTGGAAATGAAAAAACATGGTGAAAAAATCAGCATGTTGACCGCTTATGATTATTCCATGGCCAAAATCGTGGACGGTGCCAATGTGGATGCTATTTTGGTCGGTGATTCCGCCAGTAATGTAATGGCCGGCCACGAGACCACACTGCCCATTACGTTAGATCAAATGATTTACCATGCAAGTTCGGTGGTAAGAGCAGCCAAAAGAGCTTTGGTTGTTGTAGACATTCCTTTTGGCAGTTACCAAGGTGATTCCAAAGAAGCTTTGCGCTCGGCTATTCGGATAATGAAGGAAAGTGGTGCGCATGCGGTAAAAGTTGAAGGTGGTGAAGAAATTAAAATTTCCATAAGCCGAATTTTGGAAGCTGGGATTCCAGTGATGGGACATTTGGGACTAACCCCACAATCCATTTATAAGTTTGGCACCTATACTGTTAGAGCCAAAGAAGAAGAGGAAGCAGACAAACTAAAATCCGATGCCAAATTACTGGAGGAATTGGGCTGTTTCGCCATTGTTTTGGAAAAAATTCCAGCTAAACTGGCCAAAGAAGTTGCGGAAAGCGTTTCCATCCCTGTTATTGGTATTGGGGCCGGCGGACATGTGGACGGACAAGTTCTGGTAGTGCATGATATGTTGGGAATGACGCACGAGTTTCATCCAAGGTTTTTGAGGAGATATCTGAACCTTTATGATGAAATGAGCAATGCCATTTCCCAATATGTGGATGATGTAAAAAGCAAGGATTTTCCGAGTGACGAAGAGTCTTATTAGATGATTGGATTATTAGATTATTCGATTGTTGGGTTCTGTTGTTTCTGATTTGAATTCTTATTTTTGAACCTCAACCTCCAAACTGAAAATAAATTGAAATGCATCGATTTAAAGATTTGGAAATATGGAGGTTAAGTAGAAATTTTTGTTCTGACATTTATGAAACCACATCATCATTCCCTGAAAGCGAAAGGTTTGGCCTTACCAATCAACTAAGAAGAGCTTCGGTATCAGTTCCATCTAATATTGCAGAAGGTTGCTCTAGAAAATCCAATAGAGATTTTTCAAGATTTTTAGAAATTGCCATGGGTTCTATGTATGAAATTGAGACGCAATTATTAATTTCCAATGATTTGAACTTCATTCAAACGAAAAAGCTGAACTCACTTTTACAAAAACTGGATTCAATTATTAAAATGACCTCAAAATTCAAATCGACCCTAAAGTGAAATCCAAAAATCCAAAAATCGAAGAGTCAGGTAGGTCCACTCCTTCCAATCTTCAAGTCCTTTTTGAAGACAATCACCTAATCGTGGTAAATAAGCGCGTGGGTGACATTGTTCAGGGGGATAAAACTGGTGATGCTCCCTTAAGCGAAGTTGTTAAGCAATATCTAAAAAATAAATACAATAAACCAGGCAATGTTTATTTGGGCGTGGTGCATCGATTAGATCGTCCCACATCGGGCATTGTACTCTTTTCCAAAACATCCAAGGCCTTGCCTCGTCTCAATAAAATGTTTGCTCAAGGAGAGACCAAAAAAATGTATTGGGCAGTCGTTAAAAATGCCCCTCCACAAGAAAGTGGGTCGTTAACCCATTGGTTGGTGCGCAACCCTAAGCAAAATAAGTCGTATGCTCACAACAAGGAAGTGCCTGATAGCAAAAAGGCCGAGTTGGATTATAAAATCATAAAGAAGCTCGACAACTATTTTTTGTTGGAAATTGATTTGAAAACGGGAAGACATCATCAAATAAGAGCACAACTCACAGCCATAGGATGCACTATAAAGGGAGATTTAAAATATGGTGCCGACCGAAGCAACAAGGATGGCGGAATTCATCTACACGCAAGGAGCTTGGCTATAGTACACCCTGTACAAAAAGAGCCTGTAGCCTTTTTGGCCCCACCACCAAACGACCCTATTTGGAACGCCTGTCTTAACGAGTAAGTGCCAAGGCCTTTTCCCTAATAATTTCGGAAACAGGTTTGTTCTGCAAATGACTTTCCAACCACGAAAGGATGTCCAAATACAAGAATGCCCGTTTTTCATAGGGGTGGTTCTCATATTTTTTCAATTCGTTATACAACTTTTGGAACTCTCCTTTTAAATCTGTTGGATATATGTCACCAAGGTTTCTCAGGAACTTGATCATTTCCTTTTGCACCTCATGTAAATCGTTCATTTTCAGTAAGAACTTGTAGGTGCTTTTAAGCTGCACTTCCAAATGATAATCCATACCTGCTTCGTAATGCGCCACAAGACTCAATACCCTTGCAAAACACATCAAATCTTCGCGCATCTTCAACTTTTTATTGGAAATGATTTTCTTGAGGTACGCAATACAGTTTTTGTTGTCACCATTCCCGAAATATAGGCAGGCAATTTTATAGTAAAGCAGCATTATGTGGTGTTCATCAATCTGTTGTCGATGTTTTTTTATGCCATATTCAATTATGTTCACCAAGTAAATTCCTTTATCAAAAGTCCCCTCAAGAAAGTGAAGATTCAGCTTATTTGTATTGATGTACAAAAAGGCAAGCGAGCTAATGTTATCATTTTTAGGGAACTTTGGATCTTGTACCTGCTCCTCCAAGCGCTCCAAGGTTTCCCTAAACTGGGAAGCATACTTCACAAAGAAGAGTGATTCCAACAAATAATGGTTCCCTTTTAAAAAGAACACGGGGTTCAAAGGAATCATATGTTCATGCTCGTAAAATAGATCAACCCATTTACTTGCGTATTTATAGGCTGACAAAAAGTCTTGAATCAGAAGACTATACCATAAATGAGCCTTGTACAACCAAAGTTTTTCACGGAAACCCAACTTTTCAATTTCATATTTGGGCAAATGTTCCTCAAAATAACTTTTTACTTTTTGGAGGTCCTCATCACTTCTCACATAACCTACTTTCAGCATCATCCCATACAATTGCAGCGATAGATTTGAAAGTTTGCTGGTAATCACATTTTGCTCCGAAAGTTCTTTGGCTTCAACAGCAAGTTCATCGGCCCTATCCGGAATACTGCGTGTAATGTATTGGGTTTCTATAACCTTCTCCAGTTCAACAATTTCATATGCCACATTCTTCTCCTCGTTCTCAATCGCAAAGCTTTTAGCTTTTTCCAAAATCTTTAAGCTCTGCTTATATAGCCCTTTCTGATAAAGAATCGTAGCAAAATCCAATTGTTCCCTTATCTGAATACGTACATTCTGGTTGACTGGATTAAGTCTAAGACTTACCAGGATTTGCTTGTATAAATGCGCTTTAAGGTTGGATAGTTGTGATTTTTTAACAATGCCACTGTCCAAAATCTGCTTTTCGTCATACTTCCGCATCTTATCCAAAAGATTGAAAAGTGCCAAAAATTTTGCATCGGTGTTTACGCCTAATCGACCAACATACAGCTTAAATTGGCGCTTTTCCGATTTGGAAAGCGATTTCACCAATACAAACAAAGCATCCTTATGGGCATTTGTCATCGTAAAAAATATTGTTTAACCAATTGTATTTCAGTTATTTATATCTATCAAAAAGCAATTAAACGTTGTAACGTTCTTTCAGTTGCTTTTCGCCTTCTACCTGACTTCCCTATTTTCGTAAGTCATAGAAAAAACAGGTTGAAATAATGGGTAAAGATAAGGTAGAAATTTTTGACACAACACTGAGAGATGGAGAACAAGTACCAGGTTGCAAACTGGATACTGAACAAAAATTGATTATCGCCGAGCGATTGGATGAACTTGGAGTTGATGTGATCGAGGCAGGGTTCCCCATATCTAGCCCAGGTGATTTCAAATCGGTGAACGAAATTGCAAAGTTGGTCAAAAATGCAAGGGTCTGCGGACTGACCCGCGCAGTTAAAAAGGACATTGAAGTGGCTGCCGAAGCCATAAAAGATGCCAAAAGACCAAGAATACACACTGGAATCGGAACTTCCGAATCACACATAAAGTATAAATTCAACTCTACTCAAGATAAAATTATTGAACGTGCCGTAGATGCTGTGGCCTACGCTAAAACTTTTGTTGAGGACGTAGAGTTCTATGCAGAGGACGCTGGCCGAACCGATAATGAATTCTTGGCCCGAATCTGTGAGGCTGCCATAAAAGCAGGAGCCACTGTTCTAAATATACCGGACACTACCGGATATTGCCTCCCTGAAGAATATGGCGCAAAAATGAAATACTTAAAAGAGAACGTAAAAGGCATTGAGAAAGCCATCCTTTCTTGCCACTGCCATAACGACTTAGGATTGGCCACTGCTAACTCCATTGCCGGGGTAGTTAACGGGGCTAGGCAAATCGAATGTACCATTAATGGTATTGGGGAGCGTGCTGGTAACACTTCTTTGGAGGAAGTTGTGATGATTATGAGACAGCATCCTTACTTGAACCTAGATACGGATATCAACAGTAAATTACTTTGGGATACAAGCACCATGGTTTCCCAAAAAATGGGAATGCCAGTGCAACCCAATAAAGCCATTGTAGGTTCCAATGCATTTGCACACAGCTCAGGAATCCATCAAGATGGGGTTATAAAACAACGGGAAACTTACGAAATCATTGACCCTAAAGATGTTGGTGTAAGTGAATCATCCATTGTACTCACAGCTCGAAGCGGCCGTGCAGCATTGGCTTATCGAGCCAAAAATGTTGGGTACGAGCTTACCAAACTTCAATTGGATGTGGTTTACCAAAACTTTTTGAAGTATGCCGATGTTAAAAAGGAAATTCTAGATGAGGATATTCACGAGATTGTGGAAACCAGCAACATCGGAATAAAAAATATGGCCTAAACACAGGTTACTGTATGTCACTAAAAATTGCATTGCTTCCTGGAGATGGAATCGGTCCCGAAGTATTGGCCCAGGCGGTTAAATGCTTAGAGGCCGTAGAAGAAACCTTTAATCAGCATTTTATTTTTAAGGAAGCCCCTGTAGGTGCCATCGCAATTGATAAAAAAGGTAAACCCTTGCCCGATGCCACTTTAAAATTGTGCAAGGAGTCAGATGCTGTGCTTTTTGGAGCCATTGGTGACCCAAAATACGACAACGACCCAGAGGCAAAAGTAAGACCGGAACAAGGTTTATTGCAATTACGAAAGGAACTTGGCCTTTTTGCCAATATTAGACCCATTCTATCCCATCCTACGCTATTGGACAAATCTCCTTTAAAAAAGAAGGTGGTCAATGGAACCGACTTTGTTATTTATAGGGAATTAACGGGTGGAATCTATTTTGGAGAGAAAAAACTAAACGAAGAAGGCACCAAAGCTTCGGACCTTTGTGAATATACCGAAGAAGAAATAAGCCGAATTGCGCACCTTGCCTTTAAAGCGGCCAAAGGACGAAAAAAGAAGCTTACCCTTATAGATAAGGCCAATGTGCTTGAATCTTCCAGGCTTTGGAGAAAAGTAGTTGCCAAAATCGGAGAAAGCTATCCTGAAATTACTTTGGACTTTATGTTCGTGGACAATGCGGCCATGCAAATCATATTGAACCCAAAACAGTTTGATGTTATCCTAACGGAAAACATGTTCGGCGATATAATTTCTGATGAAGGCAGTGTAATCGGTGGTTCCATTGGATTATTGGCGTCTGCTTCGGTAGGCGAAGAGAATGCTTTGTTCGAGCCAATTCATGGGTCCTACCCGCAAGCCAAGGGCAAAGATATTGCAAACCCCATTGCATCCATACTGTCCGCCGCCATGTTATTGGAGCATTTTGGGCTTATGGAAGAAGCTTGGGCCGTAAAAAAAGCTGTGGACAAATCATTGAAGAAAGGAATTGTTACTCCAGATTTAAAAGCAAACAGCCAATACGGGACCAATCAAGTTGGTGATTTTATTGCCCATAACATCGTGGACATCGAAGATGATTTTTTAATGAACGGGGAAAACATCGACCTGGGGAAATCCACTATTATTTAAAAACTAGCTCTCTACAGCCTTATCTACAGTTTCTTCTGTTGAGGTCAATTCCTCAATAGTAGCATTAAATTCTTTTTTGAATTCGATAAACTTTTCACCTGTAGCAGGTCCATTAAAACCGGTGTGAATTTTTTTCACCTCCCCTTCCCTATCTATATAAATGGTCGTAGGGTACGAAAGAATGTGATTTAACATCGGGAGTTTTTCGTTGGCCTTCTGCTTGTTGGAAGTGCCGTATTGTGCCAATAGTATGGGGTAAGGCACTTCTTCTCGCTCCTTTAACCTATTGATCCCCTCAAAGGCCTTCTCTTCGGTTTTGGCATATTCAAACGCCAGCCCCACAAATTGAAGGTCCAAATCAGGATTATTTTTAATAAAATCTACGTAAAACCGTGTCTCATCCAAGCAATTGGTACACCAGGTTCCCATAATCTGAACCAATACTGGCTTACCTTGAAACATAGGATCTTCCAAGTTTACCATTTCGCCCTCAGGATTGGGGAAAGTAAAATCAAACTTATCATAGCCTTCTCGCAAATAGGTTAGTTCATTCGAATCGGGCAGTTCAAATGCCTCGTTCCTTGCTGCCATAAATTCTTGAACAGTGTGTTTACCAGAGTAAAATTTACCATCAAGAGTGCTATCGGTCACTTTGGCCAAGAATAAAAACACATGGGAACCATCAAAAGCGGATAGTTTCATGCTGTCGCCCGTAACAACTCCATCCAAATATCTATAATCGCCTGTTTTGGTCCTGAAAGTTCCTTTTACCTTATTCCCATCCTGCATAAAAATTCCTTTTGCAGGATATTCGTTTTCTGTATTTACATTAAAATAAGTCTCCCAAATACCAGAAAGGTTTACGGTTGCATCACTTTCAACTTTAAACCTATCTTGTTTACCATGGGTTGCCCTAAAAGGCACCCGCCTTTCCTTACTTTCTTCAATAAACTCCCCATTGATTTCATTTGCCGTATAGGTTCCTGAAATATGACCTTCGAATATGGGCATTCTTATATTGATGGAATCTCCATCAAAAGTGAATTCGTCTATTACGACCACTTCTTCACCATTGTAAGCCTTCATAACATACCCTCCTTCGGCATCTTGAGAAAGTGTAAACTCGAAAGGTAATTTCTGTGACTCGGACACTTCTATTTGAGCCAGCCAATCACCGGTCATCAATTGCGTTTTTTCTTCATTCTTGCAAGAGGCCAAGCAGACACAAAGGCCCAATATTGCCATCGCTATCTTGTTCATATAATGAAAGATTTTACCTAAATGTAGGAAATACATTTTAAAACTTACCACTACCTCCGTTTTATGGTTACTATTATCGTTGAATCTGTTCCCCTATTGTTATATATTTGTGCCCTCTAAAAACGGGGTATGAAGATTTCTTATAACTGGTTGAAGCAATTTTTACAAATTGATTGGAACGCTCAAAAAACAGGCGAACTTTTAACAGATTTGGGTCTGGAAGTTGAGGGTATCTCACAATTTGAATCAGTTAAGGGTGGTTTAAAAGGTATCGTTGTGGGCCATGTACTTACTTGTGATAAACACCCAAACGCCGATAGACTAAAATTAACTACAGTTGATATTGGACAGGAAGCTCCCGTTCAGATTGTTTGCGGAGCCCCGAACGTTGCAGCTGGGCAAAAAGTTCCGGTGGCGACTGTAGGAACCACGCTTTATACCAAAGAAGGTGAGGCTTGGGTAATCAAAAAAGGGAAAATCCGGGGCGAAGTGAGCCAAGGTATGATTTGTGCCGAGGACGAAATCGGTCTAGGAGAAAGTCATGATGGGATTATGGTCCTTAATGAGGAGTTGGTTCCCGGAACTCCATGCTCCAAAGTATTCGATATTGAAGATGACGAAGTATTCGAAATAGGGCTTACCCCTAACCGAGCGGATGCCATGAGCCATTTTGGTGTTGCACGCGATCTTAAGGCCGGATTGGAGCAAAAAGAAATACAGAAGGAACTTGTAACCCCGTCCGTAAGTAATTTTTCCATTGACAATCGCTCACTAAAGATTGATGTGGAGGTTAAGGAAAGTGACCTTGCACCGAGATATTGCGGAGTTACCATAAGTAATCTTGTGGTTCAAGATTCACCGGATTGGTTAAAAAATAGATTGAAAGCCATTGGTTTGGCTCCGATCAACAATGTGGTAGACGTTACCAACTACGTACTCCACGAATTGGGGCAACCACTACATGCTTTCGATGCCTCCAAAATAAAGGGCAATAAAGTAGAGGTTAAAACTTTGCCCGCCGGCACCAAATTTGTCACTTTGGATGAAGTAGAACGGGAACTACATGAGGACGACCTTATGATTTGTGATGCTGAAAAGCCCATGTGTATTGCTGGTGTTTTTGGTGGACTTCATTCCGGTGTTACCGAACATACTACTTCCATATTTTTGGAGAGTGCCTACTTTGACCCTGTTTCCATAAGAAAAACAGCTAAAAGACATGGATTGAACACAGATGCTTCTTTTAGGTTTGAGAGAGGCATTGATATTAATATGACCAAATATGCCCTTAAAAGGGCAGCTTTGCTGATCAGGGAAATAGCCGGTGGCTACATCACTTCGGAAATTGCCGATCTATTCCCGAAAAAACCACAGGAGAGCCAAGTATTTTTGACCTTCAACAAAATCAACTCGTTGATTGGACAAGAGATTCCAAGAGATACCATTAAGTCTATTCTTTCCTCATTGGAAATAAGAATCAATAACGTGACCGAATCCGGACTTGGTTTAACCATTCCCACCTACAGAGTAGATGTTACCAGGGAAGTTGATGTGATCGAGGAAATTTTACGGGTTTTCGGATATAACAATATCGATTTCAAGGAAAAGCTAAATGCATCCATTGCCAAAACTTCTCGTTTCGAAAATTATAGGATTCAAGATATAGTGGGCACTATGCTTGCTTCCAAAGGTTTTTTTGAAATCATGACCAACAGTTTGGTCTCTTCGGACGTTACACCAGATGCCGATAGTTCCGTACAAATGTTGAACCCGCTGAGCTCAGATCTTTCTGTTCTTAGGACTTCCATGCTTAATTCCGGTTTACAAACCGTAAGCTACAACCACAACAGGCAAAAAACAGACCTAAAGCTTTTTGAATTTGGTAAGACCTACCACAAAGTGGATGGTCAATATCAGGAAAAGCAACATTTAGCTCTATTTATTTCTGGAGACCGAAAGCAAAACAGTTGGGCGGTAGCCTCCAAGAAAACTGAATTTTTCTATTTAAAGGGTATTGTTGACAATGTTTTTGAGCGTTTGGGGCTAAGAGACATCAATACGGCGCCTTTGTCAGATTCAAATTTTGCTGAAGGCATTTCTTATACAAAGGACAATACTGTGCTAGTTTCCCTTGGCCTTGTGAGCAAGTCTGCCCTAAAACAAGTAGACATTAAACAGGAGGTGTTTTATGCAGATTTAAACTGGGATGCCATCTTGGAATGCATAAGTACGCAAAATGTAGCCTTCAAGGAAATTCCGAAATTCCCGGAAGTAACCCGCGATTTCGCCTTGCTTTTGGATGATTCTGTATCTTTCCAAAAAGTATATGACATTGCTTGGAACACCGAAAAGAAATTACTTAAAAAAGTGAACCTTTTTGATGTGTATACCGGAGATAATCTACCTGAAGGCAAAAAGTCCTACGCGGTAAGCTTTACGTTAATGGATGAAAAGAAAACATTGACGGACAAGCAAATCGATAAAATAATGGGTAAGCTATTGTCTGAATATCAAAAGGAACTAGGAGCCGAACTTCGCTAATTACATTTGGGCCGGTAAAATAACGCTGTCTATTTCGTGAACCACACCTTCATTTTCCAAATTAAGGTCGGCCGTGGTGATTCTTGCTGTGTTTCCAACAGGATCGGTTAGTACAATATCGTAACCATCTAAATGCACAGTCAGTTTTTTACCTTGGATGGTGGTGAAGCTTGCTTTACCATTGCCATTACCAATTGCACGGAGCATGCGAGAAGCTGTCAAGTGTCCTGCAACGATATGATAAGAAAGCAAGGTCTTCAATTCTCTTTTGTCCTCTGCATTCATCAATTCGGTAATCTTATTATTCGAGAACTTTTCAAAAGCCGCATCGGAAGGTGCAAATATGGTGAAAGGTCCAGATTTTTGAAGCAAAGTACCCAGTTCCGTAGCGTTTACGGCACTTAAAAGTATTTTATGGTTATCCAATTTACTGGCGTAGGACAATGCACTTGTTGTATTGTTCTGTGCGGTTAAACCAACTGAAAAAATAAAAGAAAGACAAAGCAAGAATTTGGCTGCGGGGGTATTCATGTGGTCGGTCAAATTTATAGGGCTTATGCTTTTTAGTATGGTTATACGATTAACTACCAAAAACTTCGATAAGATACATCTTTTTTAATGACATACAGGCTGTTTTTCTTATCGCTATTTTCATTTAACATAACCTTAACATATCGTTTTTATGACAAAAGTCATAAACGAAAATTCAAATCATTAAATTTGAGTGTATTACTAAAAAATAGCATGATTTTGAAAGGAACAAATATTGAGCACAAACTTCAAAAAGCAAGAAATAAGAAAGCTAATAGTGATCAAATTTTGATGGAAGTCCGTCAGATTTTGACAGAAGATTCAATAAAAGAGGATAAGATTTCCGAGCAACTGAAATCAAAAAACAATTCTCACGGCAATAATTTTGATTTTGACCTTCTGGAAACCGATAAAATCTTTCATATTGATCAGATCAAAGAAATTTGCATCGATTACCGATTGCGTTTTTTGAGTAGCTCCTATTTTAAAGGTGAAATCCCTCAAAGGGCTATTTCAAAAATCAAACATTTAGAGGCGGCCCATAATATCGAGATCCAAGGATTTAAAATTATGGCTCCTTCCAAACTTTTTAAACTGGAAGACAAAGATGACCCTTTACTCTTTGCACCTATTGGGAACGATTACTACTATCTGATCCATAAATGGGGCAACGACCTGCATCCCTTAAGAAAGTTGTTCGCTTGGCCATTCAAAAACATAGCCAATCTGGTCCTTGTAGTTCTTATGATCAGTTACTTGGTCACCTTAATGGTTCCGGAAGGCCTCTTTTCCAAAAAAAGTACTACGGCCGAATTCTGGATCATTTACTTCTTTATGTTCAAATGCATAGCATCCATAGTTATTTTCTACGGATTTGCTTTGGGTAAAAACTTTAACCCAGCTATTTGGAAAAGCAAGTATTTTAATGCCTAGGCCGTAACGGAATACATTTTTTCCCGCTGCTCTTTAATTGACTTGTCAGACATATAATCGTCAAAGGTCAAATAACGGTCAATAGCTCCGTTCGGGGTCAACTCAATGATCCTATTGGCTACCGTGTTCACGAATTCGTGATCGTGGGTGGTAAGTAGAATAGTTCCTTTAAAGTTTTTTAACGAATTGTTGAAAGCTGTAATGCTTTCTAGGTCTAGGTGGTTTGTAGGCTCGTCCAAAAGCAGCACGTTGGCACGAAGCATCATCATACGGCTCAACATACAACGTACTTTTTCACCTCCGGAAAGAACCGTACATTTTTTAAGTGCCTCTTCTCCACTAAATAGCATTTTGCCCAAGAAACCTCTAATGTAAACCTCTTCTCTTTCCTCTTCGGTCTTTGCCCATTGACGAAGCCAATCCACAAGGTTGACATCATCCTTGAAGAAATCCGAATTATCCGCGGGCAAATAAGATTGGGTAGTAGTTACCCCCCATTGATACTTACCGCTTTCGGGTTTTATCTTATCGGCAATTATATCGTAGAATGCCGTGGTAGCTCGAGAGTCTTTGGATAAAATGGCTACTTTATCTCCTTTGGCCAAGTTAATGTTCACATCTTTGAACAATAAATCGCCATCTTCCGATGTAGCCGTTAATTTCTCCACGTTCAAAATTTGGTCCCCGGCTTCGCGCTCTCGATCAAATATGATGGCGGGATATCTTCTGCTGGAAGGCTTAATATCTTCGACCTTAAGCTTATCCAACATTTTTTTACGTGAAGTAGCTTGTTTACTTTTTGCAACGTTGGCGCTGAAACGTTGGATGAATTCTTGAAGTTCTTTGGCTTTTTCCTCCGCCTTTTTATTCTGCTGTGCTCTCTGTCTCGCTGCCAATTGACTACTCTCGTACCAAAACGTATAGTTTCCTGAGAACAAATTGATCTTACCAAAATCAATATCCGCAATAGTGGTACAAACAGCATCCAAAAAGTGCCTATCGTGAGACACAACGATTACGGTATTATCGTAGTTGGCCAAGAAGTTTTCCAACCAATTAATGGTTTCGTAATCCAAGTCGTTGGTAGGCTCATCCATGATCAGCACATCTGGATTACCGAAAAGGGCCTGTGCCAAAAGCACACGAACCTTTAGTTTTGAATCCAAATCTGCCATGTTGGTATAGTGTAGGTCTTCTGAAATACCAAGGTTGGAAAGCATAGCCGCTGCATCGCTATCGGCGTTCCAACCATTCATTTCTTCGAACTTCACCTGGAGCTCCCCTATTTTTTCTGCATTTTCATCAGTATAATCCGCATACAGGGCATCGATTTCCTTTTTGATTTCGAACAAAGGTTTGTTCCCCATCACCACGGTCTCCAAAACAGGATATTCATCGTAGGCATTGTGGTTCTGTTCCAAAATGGACATCCTTTTTCCGGGTTCCAAGTGCACATGGCCCGATGTGGCGTCTATCTGTCCGGATAAAATTTTCAAAAAGGTAGATTTACCAGCACCATTGGCGCCGATAATACCGTAACAGTTCCCTTCCGCAAAGGTTACGTTAACCTCATCGAACAAAACTCTTTTGCCAAACTGTACGGATAAATTAGATACTGATAACATGCAACTATCTTTATTTTTTTGCAAAAGTAGCTAAATAGGATTCGTAATTCTAATTTAAATGCGCATATTTAAACGATAGAAAAACACCGTTTAACAACATTTAACTAGCCATTAACAAGTTTAGCTTTAAGGGTTGCTTATTTTTGATAGTCAAATGAATCGTTCCCTATATATGGTAAGATTTTTACTCAGCCTCACCTTAACTTCACTCATTGTTTCGTGCTCTGGTACTCCAGAAGACAGTACGGCAGTTTATTTCGGTGGGGAAATTGTTAACCCTACAAGTGAGTATGTGGTGCTTTACCACAACGATTCCTATGTGGATTCTGTTAAATTGGACGACAGCAATCACTTTGCATTTAATTTGAATGGGATAGATGATGGGCTTTATCATTTTGATCATTCTCCCGAGTTACAATATGTTTACCTTTCCAAAGGTGACAGCCTTTTGGCACGTTTGAACACTGTTGAGTTCGACGAATCACTGGTTTACTCTGGAAAAGGAAGCGAAATCAACAACTTTTTGATAGAGATTTTCTTGACCAATGAAAAAGAGGAATCGTTGATAAAGGAATATTACAATCTCACCCCAGAGAATTTTAGCAAGAAAATCGATTCTCTTCACGAAGAAAAAGTAGCTCTTTTAAAAGAACTGAACATAGATAATCAGTTTAAGCCAAAGGCTCTTGCCATGGCTCAGGCTTCCATTGATTATAATTCATACATTAATAAAGAAAAATATCCTTTCTACCATAAAAAAGAAACCGGTGAAGAAACTATACACGAACTTGGGGAAGAGTTTTATGGATACCGAAAAAACATAGATCTCAATAATAAGGACCTAACCTTTTTTAGGCCTTACTTTGATTTTATGAAATGGCATTTTGGCAACATGTCCTACATGACATGCCTTGAAAATTGTTCCACCGACAAACAACCTGTTAGTGATCGTTTGCATTTCAACAAACACAAGCTTACACTGGTCGACAGCATTGTAAAACAAACAAAGCTCAGGGATATTTTGTTCCGAAACGTGGCTATGGACTATTTGCTCAGGGAGCACACGCCCAGCGAAGAAGCTACTGTATTCATTGAAAAGTTTAAAACCCTTTCCACAAATCAGGAACACCAGGAGGAAATAGACCTGCTTTACAACGGAATCAAAAACTTGCAGCCAAACACTACCATACCAAATATTGGGGTGAGAAATTTTGAAAACAACGAGGTTTCCTTAAAGGATTTGGCAAACAACAAGAAAAATACCGTGTTTTATTTTTGGACGGCAGACCAAAAAAGACACTTTAGAAATGTTAACCAGCACATTACCTCACTCGAAGAAAAATACCCACATTACAACTTTATTGGTATAAACCTCAGGACCAATTTTACTCAGTGGAAAGAACTTATGGATGAGTATAAATTGGACAAGAACAAGCAATTCTTTGGGGAGAACTTTAAAGAACTGCAAATGGCCATGATTATCGACGGGCTCAATAAGTGCATCATTGCCAAGGACACCGTTGTGGTAGACGGTTTTGCCAACCTTTACACATCCTTATAAAAAAAGAAGCCCCGAATTTTCATTCAGGGCTCTCAAAGTTTTATCCAGAATCTTTATTAGGAATTTCCCTTTTTATAATCTTCCAAGAATTTGGCCAAACCAATATCTGTTAATGGGTGCTTCAACAATCCATCAATAGAAGAAAGAGGACCGGTCATAACATCGGCACCAAGTTTTGCACAATCAATTACGTGCATCGTGTGTCTTATGGAAGCTGCCAATATCTGGGTGTCAAAATCATAATTGTCATATATCAAACGGATTTCCGCGATTAGATTAAGTCCATCCGTAGAAATATCGTCCAACCTGCCCAAAAAAGGAGAAACATACGTAGCTCCTGCTTTTGCGGCCAATAATGCTTGCCCTGGAGAAAACACCAAGGTGCAATTGGTACGTATACCATTATCGGAAAAATATTTCAATGCTTTTACACCGTCTTTGATCATGGGGACCTTAACAACGATTTGTTCGTGCAATTCGGCCAGCTCCTCGCCTTCCTTCACCATTTCGCTAAACTCTGTAGCCACTACTTCAGCGGAAACATCGCCATCTACAATGTTACAGATATCCACATAATGCTTTAAAATATTATCCTTTCCCGTAATTCCCTCTTTCGCCATTAGGGAAGGGTTGGTGGTAACTCCATCCAAAACACCAAGTTCTTGGGCTTCCTTAATTTGATCAAGGTTGGCAGTATCAATAAAAAACTTCATTTCTAAGTATTTATAATTTGTTCACTAATACTTGTAAAATTACAACTTATAATGGTTGAGCAGTAATTTTTCATAGACTTTGTCCGGCAACACATTCTTTAGCTTCAATGAGAACTTTTGCATAAATGCCCCCACAGGGTTGTGTACGTTGGGATTCTTTTGATTGATGATTTTAAACACAGCCTCAGCCACTTGAATTGGATCTCCCCCACTATCTACATCATCATTGATAGCCTTTAGTGTTTGTGAATATTTTTCTTGATAGGCAGACCCCTCAATAACTGGAGAATGATACCTGCCCGATGCTATATTGGTTGCAAAATCCCCTGGTGCCACATTGGTAATGGTAACACCAAAATCTTTGGTTTCCATCCGTAAGGCCTCCGTAATGAGCCCTAACGCACCCTTTGTAGCGGAATAGAACCCGCGATAGGGCAATCCCATATAACCAGCTATGGATGTTATATTAATAATGGCTCCCCCACCCTGCTTGCGCATTTGTGGCAGCACGGCCTTCATTACGTGCACAGGTCCGTGGAAATTGGTATCGAACACATGAAGGATTTCCTCGTGCGGTGTTTCCTCGATAGGACCCGTGATTCCCACACCCGCATTGTTGATCAATACATCTAACCTGTTTTCCTTGGAAATTACATGGGAAACGGCATTTTCAATGCTGTTCACATCCTTTACATCCAACTGTACAAGTTCAAATTCCTTAAAATCGGGGTAATTATTTGGATTGCGGGTAGTACCATAAACAGTAAATCCTTTTTGCGTTAAGTACGTTCCAATAGATTTACCAATACCTGAAGAACCACCGGTGATCAGTACAACTTTTTTATCCATGATCATCTGATTTTTGGGTACAAAAAAAGGCAAGCTACCTACATCGCACCGCTACGACCACATACCCTTGCTGCGTTCCCGCCCTGGGGGATTCTGCAGGAGCTGGTCGTGTAGGACTTGCCGAGTGCAAATATACGACCTTTTAAATTTGTGGCAATCCCAATTCATTCTTAATTTCGGTGTTTTACGATTAACAATTTATGATACAAGCAATAAGAACAATGGGCAAACTTTTTACCATAACAGGGGCATTGCTCTTCTTTTTGGCCTGTGGCGATAATAGCGACCCTGCCAAAAATTTTTCCATTCAATTGGAAAACAAAGCAATACAACAAAATCAACAACTTGGTGTGGCCTTAAAGAACAAAAAGGATGTCCAAATATCGGACCTGCACTATTATATTGATGGGGAAGAGATGCCCGTTGAAAATGGCAAATTAACCTTGAACTTACCCACGTTGGGCAACAAGACCTTGATCGCCAAATTTAAAATTGAAGAGCAGACGGTTGAAGTTGAAAAGGACTTTAGATTACTTTCTGCCAAAGCACCCGAGGTATACACCTATGAAATTGTAAACAGCTATCCGCATGATACCGGGGCATACACACAAGGTTTGGAGTTCCATAACGGCACCTTATACGAGAGCACAGGCAAGAAAGGTGCTTCCACTGTTCGTAAAGTAAATTTTGAGACCGGTGAGGTGATTCAAAAAATTGAAATGGATGCATCCGTATTTGGGGAGGGCATTACCATTATGAAAGATAAACTATATCAACTGACATGGCAGAGCGGAATGGGGTATGTTTACGATATATCCAATCTCGAAAAAATTAAAAACTTTACCTATGGTAAAAGTCGTGAAGGATGGGGGTTGTGCAACGATGGCCAAAAAATATACAAAAGCGATGGCACCGAGAAAATATGGATTCTGGACCCGGAAACCTTGGAGGAACAAGCTTATATAGAAACGGTGACCAACAAATCCATATTTAACAAGGCCAACGAACTGGAATATGTGAATGGTAAGATTTATGCCAATGTTTATCAAAAGGAAAGCATGATGATCATTGATGCCACTTCTGGAGCCATTGAAGGTGTCATTAATTTTGGTGGACTCAAAAGCAAAATAACAAAAGGTCCTGAATGGGACGAGGGCAACTCGGTATTGAACGGGGTAGCTTTTCATCCAGAAAGAGAGACCTTTTTTATCACTGGTAAAAACTGGAATAAATTATTCGAAGTCAAAATCAGTAAAAAACAATAATGAAAATTTACTCGGAGACTTTTGATGTAATCCCCTCGGACCTGGATGAACTGAACCATGTAAATAATATTAGGTATGTAGAGTGGATACAGGATATTTCCAAAAAACATTGGACCCATGTTACCACGGATAAGATACAAGAATCCATGGTCTGGGTAGTTAGAAATCATAATATCACATACCACAAATCGGCGATATTGGGTAATACGATTTTAATAAACACTTTTATCCAAAGCAACAAGGGGCCTATCTCCACCCGTGTGGTGGAAATTAAAAACAAAGACACCAACGAATTACTGGTAAAGGGTATTACCGAATGGTGTCTTTTGGATGCCCAAACATTTCGTCCCAAAAGGGTCCCAGAAGAGGTGCAAACTCTTTTTATGAACTAAATAGTTCCAAAAACAGCAACTAAAATGCTGTATTTCATCGAAATAAGCTCAAAAACCCTATAATCCGACCTTTAAAATTTTGAAGCGGGCATAACAAATTGTAATATAGTAGTGAACCAAACACGAACTAAACCTATTTGTTGAACCTGCTAAACACAAACTTTACCCCTTTTTACCCTTCAAATTTTCCAAAATTCAGCTCCAAAAAATCGAACTAAAAATCGGTGTGCTAATTACAGTTAATCCGATTTTAACGATTTTTTATGGAAAAGTGTAGGAAAATAGCCCGATTTAGGGAGAAACCCATAGTTTTTTTAAGGGAAAACTGTAATGAGTTTTTTTTGTGCGTTAGTAACTTGCAATCAGCAAATTGCACATGGAATACACCTACAACATAATTGACTCGGATGCCTCTTCGAAGCTTCAATTGCAGCTTTATTTGGAAGAGTATGATGATTTGGTGTGTGCCGAGGTAGATACGAACGCTTCAGCCGGATTGAATTCCATATTAAAATACAACCCGGACCTCGTACTTATTAATCTGGGAGAAGACGGTATGGACTATTTTCAAATGGTTACCGAACTTAACCAATACATGCAGACCCTACCACTTATAGTAGGTTATGCGAAGACAAAGAAGTACGCCTACAATGCAATTAAAAGTGGATTTTTTGATTATTGGATATTGCCCCACAACGAGTTCGATATCCGTAAGACCATTTTACGTTTAAGAAAACTTCACCCAAAACAAGATACCCCTTCCACCATCTGCCTTAAATCATATAAAGATTACAGGTATTTGGACACCAATAATATACTTTATTTAAAGTCCGACAATAACACAACAGATTTCTTTATGAAAGATGGAAGTGTTATCAGCGCCTTCAAAACTTTGAAATCTTTTGAGGAAAAATTGCCCAAGGATTTTATTCGGGTCCACCAGAGTTATATTATAAACAGTAGGTATGTGTCACGTATCAACTATGGCAAATCCATTTGCAGTCTCAACCACGGTAAAGAGGAAGACCTCCCCTTCTCCAAAACCTATAAAGATAAGGTAGACCAGTTAAAGCAAATGCTCTCCAAAACGGCCACAAAAGCCCTTAATTAGCAAAATTCTTGCAGATTATCGAAGAATTCTAGCAGATTGTCTAGGAATACTACGCCCTTTCCAAAAGTACCTCCCTTGCTCTAAATGCCACATACTTTAGCAGCATAAACTTAATACTTACACGAAAAACCTATTATTATGAAAAAAGTACTTAGCATTTTAGCCATGGCATTATTGACTGTAGGATTCTACTCTTGCGAAACTGAAACTGACGTTCAAGATACAGAAGCCATGTTCGAGCAACTTACTATTGATCAAAACGCTACCGATGACGACGAGATTAATCCTGATGATCGAGGTGACAACGAATAATTAACAATGATTGCTGTATTAACCACAACCAATTTATTTCGCTATTCTATTACTCTATCTATCTTGCTTATAATGTTATTTTTCTTAGAAGATAAATCTATAACATTGGATAAAAAAGATATTGGTGATACATATAAAAAGAAAACGTTGATGAGTGATGTTCGAATAGGTATTTCAAAAAACAATATCTTACGATTACAACGAAGCAACGAGGACAACCGCCAGTTATAGTAGTTGTTCAAAATAGAACTAAGCCCCAAGCATATTATGTTTTGGGGCTTTTTTGTTACCTTGGATTATTAAACGAAGCCTTTTAGTTTGAAAAACACAACCTTTTTAATCTTCCTACTTATTTTTTGGGGATGTTCACAACATCAACAAAAAGAGACTGTCGATAGTAATCCTGAACTCGATTCCATACAAGAATTATTAACAATTGCCAAAAAAGCAAAAGAATTATCATCTGAAGACAGAAAAGCTTATTTAAAAGAGGCAGAAGAAAAAGCTTTGGCCTTGCCCAAAGACACTTTAAGGCTAGAAGAACTCTCTAAAATTTCTTTGGCCTACAAAAATATTAAGGATTCACTAAACTTCAGAAGGTCTAATAGGCAACTTCAAGTCTTATCAGAAGAAGTTGCGGCGAATAGGATTTCTGGGTATGCGCATTGGGACTTAGGTAGTTTTTTACAATCGCATGGGGTCATGGATAGTGCATTCTATCATTACCGTAGTGCTTTTAACCAGTTTGATAAACTTCCTGTCGATTCCACCTCCAAATCGCTAAAAGCACGTATGTTTTACAATATGTCAAGGGTGCAAGATTCTTATAAGGATTATCTGGGGGGAGAAATCAATGCTACGGCTGCCGTTGAAATATTTGATGAACTGGAAGATAATTACAGATTGTTCAATGTGTATAATATGTTAGGGGTATTGGCCAATGGAATGGGAGATAGTAAAAAATCTATCGATTTTTATAATAAAGCCATCGAATATTTAAACAAAACGGATAGGCCAGATAAAGACATTTTACTATGGAAAATTCAAAATAATATTGCGAGCAACAATATGAACGAGGGCAATTATGATGAAGCTATTAAACTATATGACCAACTTCTATTGAGCATGAGTACAGTGGTCGACCCACCTAGTACCTATGAAAAAGCCTTGGGCAGCCTCGCATATTCCTTGTTTAAAGCAAATAAAGATATCTCTCGTGCCGAAGAACTCTTAAAGCAAGCTTTTGAGCGCAATTCATTAAATGGAGATTTATATGATAGGGCCAGACTTCATAATTTCAATGCAGAACTACTTGCTGAAAAAGGCGAAACACCAAAAGCAATCGAACAAGCAAAGTTGGCCTTTGCAATTTCACGGGAGACCTACAATAATGATAGATCTCTAGAAGCACTGAAGCTATTGACCAAACTAGACACGGCCAATGCTTCGGCGTATGCGGAAGAATACTATCTTTTGGATGAGACCATAAGCGAGGAAGAGCGTACCAAACGGGACAAATTCGCTCGTATTCGCATGGAAACCGATGATATTATCGAAGAAAACCAAATCCTTTCCAAGGAAAAGCAAGTTTGGGTGGGTACTGCCCTACTGCTAATCATTTTTGGTATGACATTTATGGTGATTGTTTCCCTTTACGTAAGCAACAACCAATTAAAATTTAAACAGCAACAGCAGGAGAGCAATCAGGAAATCTATAATTTAATGCTGGCTCAACAGGGAAAACTGGAAGAGGGCAAGCAATTGGAACAAAAACGTATTTCCGAAGAACTGCACGATGGTATTTTGGGGGAAATGCTCGGTATACGACTCATTTTAAGCGGATTGAACGAACGTGAGGACCCCGCTAGTATTCAGCAACGGGCAGCCCTAATAGAAAAATTACAAGAGGTGGAAGAGGAAATACGTACGATTTCACATGAATTAAACCACGCTTCGTACGAAAAATTTCATAATTTTATTGTGTCGCTGGAAAGCATGATACACGATATTGAAAAATCCTCAGGTATGTCATGTTCCTTCACCTACGACCACAAGGTGCCATGGGACAACCTGTTGGGCGACATTAAAATCAATGCCTACAGGATTATTCAAGAATCGTTGAAAAACTGCGTCAAACATGCGAAAAGCAAGAATGTTAGCATTTCGTTCCGATCGGTAGAAGATAAATTAAAGCTTACCATTTCCGATGATGGAGTCGGTTTTGACATCAATCGGAAAAAGAAAGGAATCGGTTTAAGAAACATAATATCAAGAGCCAAAAAAATAAAAGGTGAATTGGATATAGACAGTAAACTAGGGCAAGGGACCACCATTAAATTGACGATTCCAGTAAAATATGTGGATGTCCAACCCTCTAAAGAAATTGATTTTATAAATGTATAGCCCCCAAAACACAAATACAGTAATAGAACCTACAATGAAAACTCTGAGAATATTAGCCATAGACGATCATGAAATGACGATGCTCGGGTACAAATTCATACTCGAAGGCATCCAGTTCGATGGTTATAATATTATAGTGGACACGGCAACATCCTACCATTCCGGAAAAAAATTGATTGAGGATTCCGTGAACACCTTTCAGTACGATATTTTATTCTTGGATGTACAATTGTTCGCCCCCAACGAAGATCAGCCATACACGGGCGAAGATTTGGGCATATTGGCCCGCAAAATTGTACCGGATACCAAAATCGTTTTCATGTCCTCTTTTAGCGATAATTTCAGGATAAACAGTATCCTAAAATCAGTGGATCCAGATGGTTATTTGGTAAAGACCGATATTGATCCAAAAACTCTGGAAGATGCGGTAAAAACCATTATGCTCGACCCACCTTATTACTCATCCAAGGCATTAGGAGCCATAAGAAAGAAAATGGCTAACGATATAGAAATAGACGAAAAGGACAAGCAGATACTTTATCATCTATCCAAAGGGACAAAAAACAAGGATTTGGAGAAGTATATAAGGCTTTCCCCCTCCTCCATTGAAAACAGAAAACGACATTTAAAAACCTTGTTCGGAACAGAAAATGAAAACGATCTAGCCCTGATTTTGGCAGCAAAAAACAGAGGTTTTATTTAAGCAGTTTTAGAATAACATTGACAACTTGGAACACTTTGTCAATTATTAAAAACTAAAACTAACTAAAAATCCTACAAACAAGGGAAAACCCCCAGAATTTTTAAGGATAATCTTTAATCGCGTGCAAAAGATTCATCCTAACTTTATGTTGAAAGAAAATTAGAATTCTATCAACATGTCGTTCTCCTACAATTACAACGGTAACAACAACCAATCTGGACCCAAAATATTTGAAGGCACTGAAGGATTGGATGAATTTATCAAAAACCTGGAAAGGTACTTCTTTGCAACAGCAAAACTCAGTTGCAAACAAGATGTTGTGCACAACAAGCTGGATTTGATTGTTGAACTACATTTTAATTTTAGTATTTCTGATTGTTTACGCCATTTCAACAATGGAGATTGGGGCAGTTACAGTATTTCCCAAGAAAGTAGTATCAACATGTCGACCACTATGAGCAGAGCCCTTAAAACGCTCAATGAAAAAAGTACCTACCCTGCCGATATATTGGAAACTTCCTTGCATTTTACGGACACATCCATAGTGATAAGTAGACTGTATGCCAACAGTATTCCCGAGCATATCGGAGAAATTATTTCCACAATAAGCAAGCATTTCGTCTACTTTACCAAAGGGCTGACAGAGATGCCCTATGAGATTTTTGTCCCTATTTTTGAAGACAAGGAAGTGCTTGACAACCAGGAAAAATCCTGCGCAGAAACAAGTTATTACGAATACTGGGGCCTCTATTTTGACAGTAGTCAAGAACACGAAGCCCTAATCTATTCGTTGGATAAAAAGAGATTTTACGAGGAGAGCATTTTTCTCTTCGAATAACAATATTCCACTAGCAAATACTAAGCACTGAACAAAGGTCGCGATTTCATCAAATCGTTGACCTTTTGTTTTATTTCAGCAACTTTCTTCTCGTTTTCAGCATCTGTGATGATCTCGTCGATAAAGCCAACAATGGTTTCCATATCAGCTTCTTTTAGACCTCTTGTGGTAATGGCAGAAGTACCAAAACGGATTCCCGAAGTAATAAATGGAGATTTATCATCAAATGGTACCATATTCTTGTTGGCGGTAATATCCGCTTTTACCAATACCTGTTCCGCTTCTTTACCGGATATATCCTTGTTTCTTAGGTCGATCAACATCATGTGGTTATCGGTTCCTCCAGAAATCACTTTGTAATCCTTATCCATAAAGGCTTTGGCCATGGCTGCTGCGTTTTTCTTTACTTGAACCATGTAGTGCAAGTAATCATCGGTAAGAGCTTCGCCAAAGGCAATGGCCTTGGCAGCGATAATGTGCTCCAAAGGTCCTCCTTGGTTTCCTGGGAATACCGCCAAATCCAATAGACCCGACATTTTCCTCAAGTTTCCGTTCTTAAGTTTTATACCAAAAGGATTATCAAAATTTTCTCCCATTAAAATAAGACCACCTCGAGGGCCACGTAGTGTTTTGTGGGTCGTAGTAGTAACAATATGGCAATGTGGTATTGGGTCGTTCAAAATACCTTTGGCGATCAAACCAGCAGGATGGGAAATATCCGCCAACAAAATAGCACCTACACTATCTGCGATTTCACGGAAACGCTCAAAATCCATATCCCTGGAATATGCCGAGGCACCCGCTATGATCAATTTAGGTTTTTCCTTATCGGCTATTTCTTGAATCTTGTCATAGTTTAACATTCCAGTCTCCTCATCTACACCATAAAAGACTGGATTGTACAATTTACCAGAGAAATTTACAGGCGAACCATGGGTCAAATGCCCTCCGTGGGACAAATCAAAACCCAAAATGGTATCTCCAGCGTTTAGGCAAGCATGATAAACCGATGCATTGGCCTGTGAGCCGGAATGTGGCTGAACATTAGCATAAGCCGCCCCAAACAATTCCTTTGCACGATCTATGGCCAATTGCTCCACTTGGTCCACCACTTCGCAACCACCATAATAACGTTTTCCGGGATATCCCTCTGCATATTTGTTCGTAAGTACGGAACCAGCTGCCTCCATAACTTGAGGACTTACAAAGTTCTCTGAAGCAATTAGTTCAATACCTTCTAGCTGTCTTTCCTTTTCTTGCGCTATCAGTTCAAAAATCTTGTGGTCTCGTTGCATGTTGCCCATTGTTTAATTAAGGGCGTAAAATTACGAATTGACTGGGGATTTATAAGTAAAAAAATGTGATGCCGGCTATATTTTATCAAACAGAAATTAACAATTCTGTGAAAATCAAAATTTATGTTCCGCCCATTATTTACAAGGCTTTTTAAATAAAATATACTACCGAACATCCTTTTTCGTTTATATGGTGAGGATTTTTGGCACAGCTATTGAATTCCATATCACAACCAATAAAATCGTTCCATATGAAAAAACTTATACTCTTAACAACAGTTTTAGTTCTTGCCGCATGTGGCGGGGTGAAAAAAACGCAAGAAGCCCTAAACACGGGCAATTACGGAACAGCAATGAACAAGGCCATTAAAAACTTGGCTGAAAACAAGACCAAAAAAGGACATCAAGAATACATCCTTTTACTGGAAGAGGCATTTGCGAAAAATGCTGCGAGGGAACAGCAAGAAATTTCATTTCTTCAAAATGATGGCAATCCAGCCAATCTGGAGAACATCTACAACAAGTACCTGCAGTTGAAACAGATTCAACAACGAATCAGACCATTATTGCCTCTCTATATCACTGATGAAGGACGTAATGCCGAGTTCAACTTTGTAAATTACGACAACAAAATATTGAATACCAAGGATGACCTTTCTGAGCATTTGTACCAAAATGCCTCTAACTTGTTGGCGTCTGCCAAATACAAAACGGATTACAGGACGGCCTACGAGGATTTAAAATATTTACAGGAAATCAATCCGGGGTATAAGGAGACTGTTGCCAAAATGGACGAGGCCTACAATAAAGGTTTGGAATTTGTAAGAGTAGATATTGCAAACCAGACCCAACAAATAATTCCTGAGCGATTGGAGTCCGAGCTACTGGATTTTAATGCCTTTGGCATTGATAACTTTTGGTTGCAATACCATACCAATCCACTTGAGAATGTTACATATGATTACGCCATGAACCTAGATTTTATGGAAATCAACGTGTCCCCGGAACGCATCAATGAAACCCAGGTGATTAAAGAAAGACAAATCAAAGATGGTTGGGAATACCTATTGGATCGGGATGGTAATGTGGTAAAAGATAGTTTGGGCAATAAAATAAAAGTGGATAAAATGAGGACAGTAACCTGTAAACTGTTCCAGTTCACACAAACCAAGACTGCTCAAATTGGTGCTAAGGTCAGTTTCACGGATTTGAGAAGCGGACAGGAAATCAACTCCTACCCCCTATCCAGTGAATTCTTGTTCGAACATATTTTCGCCAACTATCAAGGTGATAAAAGAGCTTTGGAAGACGATTTAATGTTGTACCTAAATGCAAGGGAAGTTCCATTTCCGTCTAACGAACAAATGGTCTACGACGCTGGTGAAGACCTTAAATTGCGACTCAAGAGCATCGTCTCAAAATATCAGTTCAATTAAAAGATTGTGTCACATCGAGGGCAGTCGAGATATCTTAAGTTCTCGACTGCCCTCGAACTGACATATACTTCCTTTTATAAATACTTTGTAAAATCGGTATCCGAAATTGCACCGTGCGAAGTATGAAAAACTACCGCTCCATTTTTAACAACCAACAACTGGGGAGATTCATGCCTAACTTCAAATTTCTCCGCAATACCATTGGAGACATCCCTATGCTGTTGTATCGTTAAAAAGTAAAGGTCTATATCCAAGTCCATATCATAAGACTCGGTAAACATGCTCAAAACCATTCTGCTGATACCGCAGGTGCTGGAATGCTTGTAAATCACCTGAGGTCTGGTGTTCGAGTTCTCAACTATTGCTTCCAATTGATCCAAAGATTCCAATTGAATCCATGGCAGTTCTTTCTTTTCCGTATTGGTTTTCTCTTTCTTTCCGAAAACGCTGTCAAATATTCCCATAAAACAAATTTACAGGATAAGTCGGGAGAGAACAAAAAGCTTACAACTGACTAAATGTCTTGTCTTTACTGATTTTATCGGACATTTTGACTGTAGTTATGCAATGGTAGGGTTGTTGACATAGTAGAGAAAAACAACGACTATGAACTTTAATAATTTTACAATAAAATCACAGGAAGCCATTCAAAGGGCCCAGCAATTGGCCCAAGAATTTGGGCATCAACAAATCGAGAACGAACACTTGTTCAAGGCCATTGCCGAGGTCGATGAAAACGTGCTGCCATTTATATTAAAAAAACTGAATGTCAACACCAATCTTATCAACCAAATATTGGACAAGGAACTCCAAAGCTTTTCGAAAGTTTCGGGCGGGGAAATAATGTTGTCCAGAGAAGCTGGAAAAACCGTCAACGAAGCAAGTATTGTTGCCAAAAATATGGGCGATGAATACGTTTCCGTAGAGCACTTGTTATTGGCCATTTTCAAATCCAAGAGTAAAATCGCACAAATCTTAAAAGATCAGGGTGTGGCCGAGAAGGATTTAAAGGCAGCCATACAGGAACTACGCAAAGGTGGCAAGGTCACCTCTCAAAGTGCAGAGGAAACCTACAACTCCTTGGACAAGTATGCCAACAACCTGAACCAACTTGCCGATAGCGGTAAATTGGACCCAGTAATCGGTAGGGATGAAGAAATCCGCAGGGTGTTGCAGATCTTATCCAGACGAACCAAGAACAACCCCATGTTGGTTGGTGAGCCCGGTGTGGGTAAAACAGCCATTGCCGAAGGTTTGGCGCACCGAATCATCCAAGGAGATGTTCCCGAAAACCTTAAGGATAAAGTAATTTACTCCCTAGATATGGGTGCACTTATTGCAGGTGCAAAATATAAAGGTGAGTTCGAGGAGCGTCTTAAAGCAGTGATCAAAGAGGTAACCTCATCGGATGGGAACATTGTTCTGTTTATTGATGAGATCCATACTTTGGTGGGAGCTGGTGGTGGACAAGGCGCTATGGATGCTGCAAACATCCTTAAACCAGCCTTGGCACGTGGCGAATTAAGAGCCATCGGTGCAACCACTTTGGACGAATACCAAAAGTATTTTGAAAAGGATAAAGCTTTGGAACGTAGATTCCAAAAAGTTTTGGTTGATGAGCCGGATACAGAGAGTGCCATTTCCATACTTAGGGGTATAAAAGAAAAATATGAAGCGCACCACAAGGTCAGAATCAAAGATGAAGCCGTAATTGGTGCGGTAGAGCTATCACAACGCTACATTACCAATAGGTTTTTGCCCGATAAAGCGATTGACCTTATGGACGAAGCTGCATCAAAACTTAGAATGGAAATCAACTCCAAACCTGAGGAATTGGATGTGCTCGACCGTAAAATAATGCAGTTGGAGATTGAACTGGAAGCCATCAAAAGGGAGAACGACAGTGCCAAATTAAAAACATTGAATTTGGAGCTCGCCAACCTTAAGGAGGAGCGTAATGAGATTTTTGCCAAATGGGAAAGTGAGAAAACCGTGGTGGACAATATCCAAAAAACAAAAGAGGATATTGAAAACTTTAAAGTAGAGGCTGAACGCGCCGAGCGAAACGGTGATTATGGCAAGGTGGCCGAACTGCGTTATGGGAAAATTAAAGAAGCCCAGGAAAGACTGGAGAAACTCCAAGACGAGTTGGCCGAGCAACAAACCGCAGGTACACTCATAAAAGAGGAAGTAACCTATGAGGATATTGCCGAAGTAGTTGCCAAGTGGACAGGTATTCCAGTAAACAAAATGATGCAGAGCGAACGGGAAAAACTGTTGAAACTGGAAGATGTACTGCACAAACGTGTAGTTGGTCAGGATGAAGCCATTATCGCGGTATCCGATGCCATACGTAGAAGTAGAGCTGGATTACAAGACGCCAAAAAGCCCATTGGATCCTTCCTGTTCCTCGGTACAACCGGTGTAGGTAAAACAGAGCTGGCCAAAACTTTGGCGGCCTATCTGTTCGACGATGAAAATGCCATCACCAGGATAGATATGAGCGAGTACCAAGAACGTCACTCCGTAAGCCGATTGGTAGGTGCACCTCCAGGATATGTAGGGTACGATGAAGGTGGACAACTTACGGAAGCCGTAAGAAGGAAACCCTATTCAGTAATCTTGTTGGACGAGATTGAAAAAGCACACCCAGACACCTTTAATATCCTGTTACAAGTATTGGATGAAGGTAGATTGACCGATAACAAAGGTCGTGTGGCTGATTTCAAGAACTCCATCATTATTATGACGAGTAATATGGGAAGCCATATCATTCAAGAGAAGTTCGAGGATGCCGTAGATGTAGAGAGTGCCTCAGAAGCAGCAAGGGTCGAAGTTCTGGGATTGCTTCGTAAGACCATAAGACCTGAATTCCTGAACCGTATTGATGACATCATCATGTTTGCCCCATTGAGCAAATCGGATATCAAGGACATTGTGGGATTGCAACTGGAAAACTTAAAGAAAATGTTGGCCAAGCAAAATATTACTCTCGATGCCACACAAGAGGCCATTGCTTACTTGGCTGCAAAAGGATTCGACCCTCAATATGGAGCGCGACCCGTAAAAAGATTGATTCAGAAAGAGGTCTTGAACAACCTTTCCAAAGAATTGTTGTCTGGAAAAATAACTTCGGACAGTATAGTTCTCTTGGATGCTTTCGATGATCAATTAGTGTTCAGAAACCAAAGTGAATTGGTGAATTAACGCCAAATCACATGTAAAATAAGCCCTTACTGTGTTAAAGTAAGGGCTTTTACTTTAAAAAATACCATACAGTATGTGATTTTTTATATCTTAGTTTCCACCATCACCAACCCTTACTACAATGACCAAAAAAGCTGAAAGAACCACTGCTTATATCATTGAGACCGTTGCACCCTTATTTAATAAGCACGGCTACATCGGAACCAGTATGAGCGACCTTACGGAAGCAACCGGGCTTACCAAAGGTGCCATATATGGAAATTTCGAAAACAAGGAGGCATTGGCGCTTTCCGCATTCGAATATAACCGCAATTTACTTTTAAAAACTGTTGACAATAAATTAGAAATTGGCGTAAATGCCATGGATAAACTATCCTCGCTTCTAAGTTTTTACAAGCAATACGATGTGTTCACCCTTCCAATTGGTGGATGCCCCCTGTTAAATGTTGGTGTAGATGCCCAAGGAAACAACAAATTGTTGGCCGCCGCGGTAAAAGAAACCATCAAGGAAATCGAGGGTAAAATTGCTTTGGTTTTGGAAAATGGAGCCAAAAAACAAGAAATAAAACTTCCAGTGCCCCCGTTACAGTTTGCAAAACAATTGTTCACCATGATTCAAGGTGCTGTAGCCATGAGCACCATGACACAAGACCGAAAATATTTGATCAACACCATCACTTATATGGAGTATTTGGTGAAGCAAGAACTTAACAAGTAAGGCCAACCTTCCTTTTTTCTTCCTATAAATCGAGGTTATACGGAGAAGTTCACATAATCAAATTTGCCACAAGATTTCTTCTTTTGTTTGAAATGATATAACTCGGTAAACTCAATTAGCCTTTACACGGAAGATCCAAGTCTTGTCGTCGTATTTGCCAAAAAACTTGCTATCCCTAGCTTTCCTGGCTTCATCCATAGTATTGTAGCGCTCCAAATACACATAATTATATTTATTGAAGCTCCTGTAGAATGATTTTGGCTCAAGTCCTTTTTCCTGAAGTGTCTTCATAAAGTTTTCGAAGTACTTTTTGGTTCCGTATACATTGGCAATCAAATAGAAACCGGGTTCCAGTCCATCTTCACTTTCTACCTCCTCGTAGCGTTCGTTGGGCAAAACCTCTACTTTTTGATTCTGCACACGAGCAATACTATCGCTTTTTCGTTGCAGTTCCAACTGTTCCTTAATACGCTGTACTTCTGCCAAGGAATCCCTTTCGCGTTCTGCACGCCTTCTTGCCTCGAGCTCTCTTTGTTCCTGCTCTATTCTTTGCTGTTCAATTTCTTCTTCTAAAGCTTCGTCTTCTTCAGGCTCCACTTTTTGCTTTTGCTTCGTTTTACCAAAATGATAGGATGCAACAATTTCAATAGTGGAATCTGTTTCACTTAACGAGCTGTCCGTTCCAAACTCCATTAAACCACCTATTGAAAATACATTCGAAATTGTGACCCCCAGTCCACCGGAAGGACCATAAAAACTATTATATCCCCCTTGTACCCAAAATTTAGAAGTGGACAGCAAACCGTTCAATCCAAATTGAGTGTCACCATTAGGAACAGTTTTAACATAGGCCACGGGACGAACAAATGAGTTGCCAAAGTTTTTTGAAATGGAAACCGGAAAATCGTTGCTTACTGTCCCTGTTATACTTTGAAAACTGTCCATACTATCACCATTGCCCGAAATATTAAACCCAACGGCATTTTCAAAAGCCAATCCCGCACTAAATTCGTTGACCAATAATCGCAATCCTGGTGAAAATTGGACCTTGAAACCTTCAAAATCTTCCAAAATTATAGGATCGGGAGCATCTCCTTGGATAAATTGCTCGTCGGCCACCGTTTGTTGATAAACAAAAGTATTTATGCCCGCCATCAAGCGCACACCCTTATCTAGCTCAAAGGTCTGGGCAAAGGTCAAATTACCTCCTGTATAAAGAAATATACCCGTATTATGTTGCAGAAATCCGGCTGAAGCGACCGCTGTAGAATTAATTTGATGGGTATAGTTGGCAAAAATGGTCGTTGGATCGCCATCAATGGTTTGCCATTGCCAACGGGTCCAAACAGAAAGTGAATTGGGATTATTCCAATCCATTGCATATGTTGGATTCCATAAACTGGAATTGAATTGAGTCAATGAATGCTGTCTAAAATCTGAAGGCAAAACAGGTTCTTGTCCCCTACCTGCAAAACAAAATGCCAATACAAACAAATAAATCAAAAACTTGGGCATACGAGAAAATGAAAATTAAACGTTACTTTTAAGCTAAATAACAAAAAAACACACGGGAACTTTAAATAGTACTATGCGAACTATCAAACCTCTAATTGCCCTTGCAATTATACTCGTTGGAAGTATCGGCTGCAAAAAAGATACGAAAATTGCAGAAGACCCTGTTATCTCCACCTTTTATTTTATCAGACATGCGGAAAAAGACAGGACCGACCCTGAAAACCCAGATCCAGAACTCAACCAGGACGGACTGGACAGGGCTATTCGATGGGCAGAGGTATTCGACCCAATCCCTTTGGATATGGTTTATTCTACCAACTATGAGCGGACGTCAATGACTGCAGCACCAACATCCATCAAAAAAGACATTGATATTAAATACTATGATCCTCGAAATTTAGATGTAGAGTCCTTTAAATTGGAAAATGAAGGTAAAAATGTACTTGTTGTAGGTCACAGCAACACTACACCAATGCTCGTGAACAAAGTTATTGGCATGGAAAAATACGAGCAAATGGACGATACCGACAACAGCAGCCTTTTCATTGTTCAAATAATTGATGGGGTTCCCACCGATATTAGATTAAAAATGGACTAATTCTCTGTTACGGTAATATTTTCAAGCTCAATTTTGCTTAATAGTTCTAGTTCCCCTTTATCAAATAGCTGTCCTATTTCCAGAATGTCCAAACCATCCGTTTTAGGTTTATAATTCTCATAATCTACAAACCGGATACCGTTGATATAGCGTTCGTTGTAAGCCTTTCTAAACCGTTGACCACCCCCGTTTACATGAAAGTCATACGCTAGATAATCAGGTTTAAATGATTCTATATCAAACCAATACAAATAGGTATCCTCAAAATCGTCACCTCCGCCCTGTTGGTCAAACGTTACCTTTACTTTGTAATATTCTTTGTTCTTGATGGTTTCTTTGCCTAGAAGTTCCTTGTTCACTGCGGCATCGTTTAAACCATAGGGCAAGCGTACAAAATAATGCACCGAGTTTATGGAATTGGCATATTTGACCGCCATGGTATCATGCACCATTACCAAGGAATCGTTCATATAACGTTCAAAGTCATCAGCTCGCTTAACATCAACAATCTGGGTAGAGTCCAAATCGGAAATTCGTTTAAAAACACGCTGCCCCTCGACATTTTCAGATGTGTAAGATTTGTCCCGAAAATCAAAAGTCACTTTGTAATCGTTAAACATTTTTCCTCCGCTATCGGCTATGGAATTATCCACGATTTCTTGCACGGTCAGTTCTTTTTTCGGTTCCTGCTTACAGCCAATGGCAAAAACAAGCATTAGGGGGATAAAAATTCTTTTCATGTGGTTGTTTTGGTACTTATTCGTAAAATCTACTATAACATTACAATTTTCTTGGCAAAGAGTTTATATTTTTGTGCCCAATGCAGCAAAATATCAACATAAAAAATAAAAGAGCTCGATTTGATTACGAAATTTTGGACACCTATACCGCAGGTATTGTTCTGGGGGGTACCGAAATAAAATCACTTCGACAGGGTAAAGCTTCCATTTCCCAAAGCTTTTGTGAATTTAATGACAAAGGTGAACTGTTCGTCGTCAACATGCAGATTGATGAATACAGCCACGCAAGTCATTTTAACCATGCCCCCAAGGCCGTTCGTAAATTGTTGCTCAATAAACGGGAATTAAAGAAACTTCAAAAGGAAGTTGCAACTACTGGGCTCACTATTGTCCCGCTCAAAGTTTTTATCAACGATAGAGGTTTAGCCAAAATGAATATCGGTTTAGCAAAGGGTAAAAAGCTCTATGATAAACGGGAAACCATAAAGGATAGGGATAATAAGCGCAATCTATCCCGAATCAAAAAGAGTTTCAACAACTAGTTTTTATCCTCCAACAAGGGAACAAATCGGAACGAACCGAACTCTTTTTTCTCAAACTCCTTTTCGGATTTACGAACGAACAAGGTCATAATTTGTTCATCCACACCAACGGGAATTACCAGCCTACCCCCTACTTTCAACTGGGATAAAAGTGGTCGTGGTACCTCAGGCGCACCAGCAGTCACGATAATTCCATCAAAAGGAGCTTCTTCGGGCAATCCTTTATAGCCATCACCAAAAATCATTTTCTTGGGACGGTAATGCATTTTATTAAAGAACAAGCGCGTTGTCTTGAACAACTCCAACTGGCGCTCAATAGTGTAAACTTTGGCGCGTAGATGCAATAAAACCGCTGTTTGGTACCCACTACCAGTCCCTATTTCCAATATTTTGGCATTGGGCTTCACCTCCAACAATTGCGTTTGAAAAGCCACGGTATAAGGCTGTGAAATCGTCTGGTCCGCACCAATTGGAAACGCCTTGTCCTGGTATGCATGGTCTTCAAAGCTGCTATCCAAAAACAGGTGTCTTGGAACAGTTTTAATGGCTTCGAGTACTTTTTTATCCGTAATACCCTTGGCCTCAACAATTTCGGCCAAGTTCTTGCGCATTCCCCTATGTTTGAGCGTATCCTTCATGGTGTATGGTCTGGTGGCACGAATTTAAAAAGTTCCCCAAAATTATCCCCTTAGTTCCTTTCAAAAATTTATGGAAAATGGCATCATATCCGTATTTTTGACGAAAACAGGTAATATGCTTAAAGTTGGTGTCCTGGGTGCAGGACATTTAGGAAAAATACACCTAAGGCTCTTAAACCAATCGGACAAATATGAACTGATCGGATTTTATGACCCAGATGAGATCAATGCCAAAAAAGTAGCCGCCGAATTTGGTTATACCCATTACGACAACATCAATAATTTGATAGATGCCGTGGATGTTGTGGACATTGTAACCCCTACCTTATCCCATTTTGATTGCGCCAAAAAAGCCATTGAAAAAGGTAGGCATATTTTTATTGAAAAGCCTATTACCAATACGCTTGAAGAAGCCGAAGAATTGTTGGAGCTATCCAAAAAGCACGGTGTAAAAGGGCAAGTTGGACATGTGGAGCGTTTTAATCCTGCGTTTATAGCGGTAAAAGGCAAAATCGAGAACCCCATGTTCATCGAAACCCATCGGCTGGCGGAATTTAACCCACGCGGAACCGATGTGCCCGTGGTGCTGGATTTAATGATACACGACATTGATGCCATTTTGAGCGTTGTTCCGTCCGAAGTGGAAAAAATAAATGCCAGTGGTGTTTCTGTGATAAGTCAATCTCCAGACATTGCCAATGCGCGTATACAATTCAAGAACGGCTGTGTAGCCAACCTTACTTCTAGCCGAATCTCTTTGAAAAATATGCGCAAGTCACGCTTCTTTCAGCGCGACGCATATATTTCCGTAGACTTCTTGGAGAAGAAAGTGGAAGTGGTAAAAATGAAGGACGCTCCAGAAAACCCAGGGGATTTTGATATGATTCTTCAAAATGCGGAAGGTGACAAAAAACAAATCTATTTTGAAAACCCCGAAATAGACGTCAACAATGCCATTTTGGACGAGTTGGAAACATTTGCCGATGCCATTAATAACGACACTACCCCAATCGTTAGTTTGGAACAAGGGACCAATGCACTAAAAGTGGCCCTTCAAATAATTGAGTCTTTTGAAAATTAATCGTCGTCAATCTCGGCTTTGCCCGAACTGACAACAATTTAAACAATATACTATGCAACAAATCGCAGTAATAGGTGCTGGAACCATGGGTAACGGAATTGCCCATGTTTTTGCCCAAAACGGATATAAAGTCAACTTGGTGGATATTTCCCAAGCCTCTTTGGACAAAGGAATGGCTACCATTACCAAGAATTTGGACAGAATGATTGCCAAAGAAGTAATCGACGAAGCCAAAAAAGAGGCTACACTCAACAACATCACTACCTATACCAACCTAAAAGATGGTGTTTCTGATATGGACTTAGTGGTTGAAGCTGCCACAGAGAATTTGGATATCAAACTCAAGATTTTCAAGGACTTGGATGAAATCTGCAAAGCAGAGACCATTTTGGCTACCAACACCTCCTCTATTTCCATTACGCAAATTGGTGCTGCCACCAATCGTCCAGAGAAAGTAATCGGGATGCACTTTATGAACCCCGTGCCAATCATGAAGTTGGTAGAAATCATTCGTGGATACAGCACCTCTGATGAAATCACGGAAACCATCATGGATTTATCCAAAAAATTGGGCAAAATCCCGACCGAGGTAAACGATTACCCAGGGTTTGTGGCCAATCGCATTTTGATGCCCATGATCAACGAATCCATTGAAACCTTGTATAATGGCGTGGCTGGCGTTCAAGAAATCGATACCGTAATGAAATTGGGCATGGCGCACCCCATGGGTCCTCTTCAATTGGCGGATTTTATTGGTTTGGATGTATGCCTTTCCATTTTAAATGTGATGTACGATGGATTCAAAAATCCAAAATACGCTCCTTGCCCCCTGCTCGTCAACATGGTAATGGCCGGTAAATTGGGCGTGAAATCGGGTGAAGGTTTTTACGATTACTCCGAATCCAGAAAAGCAGAAAACGTTTCCGCACAATTCAAATAGGATTCAAAGAACTTAGTTGTCATTCCGACAGAGCAATGCAACGAGGAATCTCTTAACTTTTAACCTATAAAGAGATTTCTCACTATGTTCGAAATGACAAAGAGCACTGGGTATTTTTAAAATAAAGTAGCGATAATTAATCATAAGGGGAGTCCCTTTAAATAGAAAACGAATTTCATGGCCATTGTAAAACCTTTTAAGGCCATCCGCCCTACAAAGGACAAAGCTTTTTTTGTTGCATCCCGCTCCTACGAAGAATATTCCAAAGAGGAACTGAAAGCGGTATTGCAGTACAACCCTTTTTCGTTTTTGCATATCATCAACCCAGGGTTCAAGTTCGAAAAGAACATCAAGGGAAAAGAAAGGTTTGGGTTGGTTCACAATCGGTATTTGGAGTTTTTGGAGGAGAACATCTTTCAAAAAGATGAGGAGCCCAGCTTTTACCTGTATCAAATTGAAAAAGATGATTTTAAGAGCTTGGGATTCTTTTGTGCCTGTAGTGTGGATGACTACAGGAGCAACGTCATAAAAAAACACGAGGATACCATTCAGGACCGCGAAGAGCTTTTTGCCGATTACCTTCATACGGTAGGTTTTAATGCAGAACCGGTTTTAATGACCTATGAGGATAATGAGCTGGTCGATGAAATCTTTCAACGTAAAATTGAACGAAAGCCCAAATACGACTTCACAACAACAGACAGGGTAAACCATAAACTTTGGAAAATCTCGTATCCCGAAGGGATTGAGAAACTGGAAAAGGCTTTTGGAGACCTCAATGCACTCTATATTGCGGATGGACACCACCGTAGTGCCTCTTCTAGCCTATTAGCAGATGTAAAAAAATCGGAAAACGAGAATCATACAGGAGAAGAAGCCTACAATTATTTTATGGCTTACTTGATTCCAGAGTCCCAAATGAGAATCTCCGAGTTCAACCGAATGATCAAAGATTTGAACGGGTATTCGAAAAAAGAGTTTCTGATTCAGTTAGACGAGCATTTCAGAATAGAGAAAAGGGAAGATGGGCTTTGCAAACCATCCAAAAAACATGAGTTCAGCATGTATTTGGAAGGAGAATTCTACACACTGCATTTCAGAAAAACCAATCATGAGTTTACCGATGCCTTGAGCAAACTGGACACCCAAATCCTGTACAAGACTATTTTAGAGCCCATTTTAGGCATCACAGACCTGAGGAATGATAAGCGGATTTGCTATGGTTATGGCAAAAACAACCTTATCCAAATGAAGGATATGGTGGATTCGGGCAGCTATGCGGTGGGTTTTAGCCTAGTACCCACAACTGTTGAAGAAATCAAGGCAATTGCCGATGCTGGTTTGGTAATGCCACCAAAAAGCACGTATATTGAGCCTAAGCTCCGTAGCGGGCTGGCTATTTATGAATTATAGAAAACCATGTCCATAAAAGATAATCTCAATTCAATAAAATCCGACCTCCCCAAGGGAGTTACTTTGGTCGCTGTTTCCAAAACCAAGCCCAACGATGACATTCTGGAGGCGTATGAAGCTGGGCAACGCGTGTTTGGGGAAAACAAAGTGCAGGAGATGGTCCAAAAATGGCAAGACTTGCCCAAGGACATCGAATGGCATATGATAGGCCATGTACAGCGAAACAAGGTCAAATACATGGCTGAATTTGTCTCCTTGATTCATGGAGTGGACAGTCCTCGCTTGTTGAAGGAAATCAACAAGCAGGCAAAAAAGCACGACCGTGTGATTCCGTGCTTGCTACAAATCCATATTGCCGAAGAAGATACCAAATTTGGTCTGGACAAAACAGAGCTAAACGAGCTTATCAATTCTGATGCATTCAAGGCCATGGAGCATATCAAGATTGTTGGTTTGATGGGCATGGCGACTTTTACAGACGACAAAAAACAGGTACGTAGGGAGTTTGCCCAACTTAAATCCATGTTCGATGACCTTACGACAAAATTGAAGGATAACACCATCCTTTCCATGGGCATGAGTGGTGATTACCAGATTGCCATTGAGGAAGGTAGCACCATGGTACGGATAGGAAGCAGTATATTTGGGTCTAGAAACTATTCATAACCATTAATTTTCCATGTACGCAATACTCGACATTGAAAGCACGGGAGGAAAATACAATGAGGAAGGCATTACCGAAATTGCCATCCACAGGTTTGATGGGCATCAGGTAGTGGACAAATTCATTTGTTTGATCAACCCAGAAAAGGAAATACAACCTTTTGTGGTTAAACTTACCGGAATAAACAACAAAATGTTGCGTTCGGCCCCTAAGTTTCATGAAGTGGCCAAACGCATCGTAGAGATTACAGAAGGAGCTGTTTTGGTGGCACACAATGCCCAATTCGACTATCGAATCCTAAGGACCGAGTTTAGACGTTTGGGCTATGATTTTCAACGCAAGACACTTTGTACCGTTGACCTTTCCAAACAACTCATACCCGAAGCGGAGTCGCACAGCTTGGGGAAATTGGCGCGTTCGTTGGGTATTCCCATGAGCGATAGGCACCGAGCCAATGGAGATGCACTGGCTACCTTAAAACTCTTTAAGTTGTTGCTGGACAAAGACTCTGACAAAAGAATCATCACGGAGGTTATCCGAGAAGAAACGCATGGGGAACTTTCCCCCAATCAACTGGACATGGTGTACAACTTACCATCGGAAACCGGTGTTTATTATATGCACGACAAGGATGGGGACATTATCTTTCTGGGTAAGACAAAGGATATAAAAAAGCGTGTAAACCAACACTTTACCAATGTGGGGAAAATTGCCCGCAAACTTCAAAAAGAAACAAAAAGGGTTACTTTCGAAACCACTGGAAGTGAACTCATTGCCATTTTAAAGGCATATGAAGAGCAAAAGAAAAACAGACCTCGATATAATCATGTCTCCAAGAAAAAGCTGTTTACCCACACTATAGATTTCAACAAAAATGGTACCGAGCATATAATTTTGGAAGTGGAAAAAAATCGAATCTTGGAGCAGAAAAAAATGGCCTTCAACGGAACGCAGGCAGCCAAAAGTTTTTTGGAAAAATTATCTGAAGAATTTGAACTTTGCCCATCCTCATTTGGAATTGAAAACACCTGTGTTCACGATCAGGCCGAACTCATAACATCCGACTGCAACGAAAAAGTGCTTTCTGCCTTTGAAAAATATAGTATTCAAGACAAGAACATTGCCTTGACAGATCGCGGCAGGGCAACGGGCGAACGTAGTTTTATTTTAATAAAAAATGGTAGGCTCCAAGGGTTTGGCTATGTGGAACTCAACCATCAAATCAATAATATTCATATCTTAGAATCCATAATGACCCCGATGCGCAGTGATGAAAACACTACGTTTATTTTGGAAACCTATTTGAGAAAAAACAACAGGCTAAAAAAAATACCGTTAACTTCCTGATCATTGAAAGAACACAAACCACAACCCAAATGGAAGAATAAACTTCATGAAGTGATTTATGAAGCGGACACACCATCAGGTAAACTATTTGACATTGTTCTTTTTATTCTGATCATATTTAGTGTGGTTCTGGTAATGCTCGAGAGCATTGATGATTTCGACCAACACTATCACGGAATATTACTTACGCTTGAATGGATTGTTACCATATTTTTCACCTTGGAGTATATTGCCCGACTGGTCAGCATCAAGAAACCATTAAAGTATGTTTTTAGTTTTTACGGAGTCATAGATTTCTTATCGACCATCCCGCTTTATTTATCCTATATTTTAGCAGGGTCCCAGGTTTTATTGGCGGTTAGGGCATTCCGATTATTAAGAATTTTCAGAATATTAAAACTTGTAAAATTTATTGGTGAGGCATCGCAATTACAATCTGCACTAAAAGCCAGTCGTGCGAAAATTGCGGTTTTTATCTATGTTGTTTTGATATTATCCGTGATACTTGGCACCATCATGTACATTGTTGAAGGGGATGATTCAGGATTTACCAGTATTCCACGCAGTATTTATTGGACCATAGTTACCCTTACCACCGTAGGCTATGGGGACATTGCCCCACAGACCAACCTCGGACAATTTATTGCTACGGTCATTATGATCTTGGGTTACGGTATCATCGCAGTACCCACCGGAATTGTCACCGCAGAATTTGCAAAAAACAAAAGCAATGGTTCCGAAGATGGTGATGAGGAGTATTTGGTTCACGTAAATACCCAGGCGTGCCCCAGTTGTGGAATAGAAGGTCATAGAGACGATGCAACACATTGTTTTAATTGCGGACACCCTTTATGAGCACAAAAGTATTGCTGGCCGTAGTTGGCCCCACAGCCATTGGCAAAACCTCACTGGGCATACAATTGGCCAAACACTTTGATACAGAGATAATATCTGCCGACTCCCGACAGTTTTTTAAGGAAATGGAAATAGGTACTGCTGTGCCATCAGAAGAAGAATTGCAGCAGGCCACCCACCATTTTATTCAGCACAAAAGTATAAACGACCGGTATTCTGTCGGAGATTTTGAGAAAGATGCCATTTCCTTGTTGAGCGAACTGTTCCAAAATAAAGATATCGTTGTAATGGTCGGTGGTAGCGGACTTTACGTAGATGCTGTAATATCCGGACTTGATGAGTTTCCCGAAGTTAACCCAAAAATTAGGGAGGAACTCAATAATCAGCTAGATAGAGAAGGTATAAAAAATCTGCAAGATGAATTAATGCTCCTAGATCCCGAATATTATAACACGGTAGACCTTGAAAACCCCCACAGATTAATTCGAGCATTGGAAGTATGTAGGACTTCTGGAAAACCCTATACATCTTTCTTGAACCAACCTAAACCAAAAAGACCTTTTAAGTCACTTTACATTGGTATAGATGCCCCGAGGGAAGTTATTTATGATCGAATTAATGCCCGTGTAGACTTAATGATGGAAACCGGTCTTTTGGAAGAAGCGGAACAACTTTATGCCTATAGACACCTCAATGCTTTACAAACAGTTGGTTACAAAGAACTTTTTGAATATATTGGAGGGCATTGCTCGCTAGATTTCGCTGTTTCTGAAATTAAAAAAAATACGCGGCGCTTTGCCAAAAGGCAACTAACATGGTTGCGAAAAAACAATGACATTTTGTGGGTGCCTTTTGGCGCAAAGTCCGAAGATATACTGCAAATAGTCATGGACAGACTAAAAACCGACCTTTATGCCTAACGGTAAAACTGTGATTGTGGTAATGGGAGTCAGTGGCTCCGGTAAAACAGAAATTGGAAAATTACTTTCAGAAAAACTATCTCGCCCTTTCTACGATGGCGATGATTTTCATCCTGAGGCCAATATTCAAAAAATGAGCTCGGGCACTCCATTAAACGACGAAGACCGGAAAGAATGGTTGATTTCGTTAAACAAACTGGCATTGGAACATAGGCAAAAAGGAGCCATAATCGCTTGTTCGGCACTTAAAAAAAATTATCGCAGCCTTTTAAGGGCCGGAATGGGCAATTGTATTGCTTTTGTTTACCTGGATGGTTCTTTTGACCTTATAAAATCGAGATTGGAAAAAAGAAAAGGACACTTTATGCCCGTACACCTTTTACAATCCCAGTTTGATGCCTTGGAGCCTCCCTCAAAATCAATCTCTGTTTCCATTGATGAAACTCCCGCCAAAATCGTAAAGGAAATTCTAAAACAACTCTAACCATCCATGGAGGTCAATCTATTCCTAGCTGTTGCAATCGGAATCGCTATCCTTTTGTTTCTGATATTAAAACTGCGCATACACGCCTTTATAGCATTGCTTATTGGTAGTATTGCCGTGGGTCTTTTGGCAGGAATGGACGCGGCCCAAATCATTGGTACAATCCAAAAAGGAATGGGCGGCACCCTAGGGTTTGTGGCAACCGTTGTTGGTTTGGGGGCGATTTTCGGGGGAATTCTGGAAGCTTCGGGCGGAGCCAAGACCATAGCTAATTTTATGATATCCAAATTTGGACTTGACAGGGCTCCACTGGCCATGGTCATTTCTGGATTCTTAATTGCCATTCCCGTTTTCTTTGATGTGGCTTTCATTATTCTGGTTCCCATGATCTATGCTCTCCAGCGAAGAACTGGCAAATCCCTATTGTTGTACGCCATTCCACTTTTAGCGGGATTGGCCATAACCCACGCTTTTATCCCTCCTACTCCCGGTCCCATTGCCGTTGCTGATATTATAGGGGTTGACTTGGGCTGGGTAATACTCATGGGGTTCGTTGCGGGTGTTCCTACTGCTTTGATTGCAGGCCTTTGGTTCGGTAGGCGAATTGCAAAGAAGATTTTAGTATCCGCCCCTGAGGAGATTGAAGATGAAAACCACCCAGAGCTCCCTCCCATTGGACAAACACTTCTTATCATTGGATTACCTATCGTTTTGATTTTATTGAATACCATCGTTGCCGCAGGCACATTTGGTATTTCAAATCCTGCCCTATTAAATATCATTGCTTTGATAGGACATCCTTTTTCCGCACTTATATTGGCCAATCTATTGGCCTGGTATTTTTTTGGACTCAAAAAAGGGTTTACCAAAGATCAACTCTTGAAGATTTCCACTAAATCTTTGGCACCTGCAGGTACCATTATCCTCCTTACCGGTGCCGGTGGAGTGTTTAAACAGGTGCTAACGGATACGGGAGCCGGTGAATTATTGGCTACCTCGTTGAGCAATGTCGGTATTCCTGTTTTGGCCTTCGCTTTTATTAGTGCCGCTATTGTAAGAATCGTACAAGGATCCTCCACTGTTGCTATGATCACTGCAGCCGGACTTGTGTCCCCTTTATTGGCAAATACATCTCTTAGCCCAATCCAACTGGCCTGTATGGTAATTGCCATAGCTTCCGGTGCAAGTATTTTTTCACATGTGAACGATAGTGGTTTTTGGCTGGTAGGTCAATATTTAGGGATTACAGAGAAACAGACCTTTAGATCTTGGACGGTAATGACCACTATTTTGGCTTTTGTTGGTGTTATTACGGTATCAATCGTATATATGTTCGTATAAAAAAAGCCACCTTAACGGTGGCTTTGAAATTCTATATCTAATTGGATTATTGTTCGTTCTCGGCTTTTACCACAAGTCTGAACCCTTCTCCATGGATGTTCAATATCTCTACCAAATCATCCTTTTTCAGGTACTTTCTGAGTTTGGCAATGTAAACATCCATACTCCTTGAGGTAAAATAATTGTCGTCTCTCCAGATTTTGGTCAAAGCCAATTCACGCGGCATCAAGTCATTTTCATGCAATGCCAACAAGCGCAACAATTCGTTCTCTTTAGGAGATAGTTTAATTGGTTCTTCTTCTTTGTACTTAAGAAAACGAAGTTTTGAGTTTAAATGGAAGTTTCCAATCTGGAACTCGAATTGTTTGCTGTCCGCCAAGGAGCTTGATGCTTTTCTTTGAAGAATGGCCTTCAATTTCATCAACAGTACTTCTGAATCAAAAGGCTTGTTCAAATAGTCGTCTGCACCGGCTTTATATCCCTTTAAAACATCCTCCTTCATGGTTTTGGCAGTCAAGAAAATGATCGGAACGTTTTCATTTTTTTCACGGATTTCCTTAGCCAAGGTAAAACCATCTTTGTAAGGCATCATCACATCCAAAATACAGACATCATAGTTGTCCTTTTTGAATTTTTCAAAACCTTCCATTCCGTTTTTGGCCAGAACAACATCAAAGTCGTTCATATTTAAGTAATCCTTAAGGACAATCCCAAAATTGGGGTCATCCTCTACTAATAGTATCTTCTTTTTTTCTGTTTCCATAGTTCGTTTTTAAATTAAAGGGAGTTTTATAAAGAAAGTGCTTCCTTTTCCTTTTTCACTTTCCGCATAAACTTCACCCTGATGATCGTCTATAATTCGTTTTACGTAGGCCAAGCCTAATCCATGGCCTTTAACGTTATGTATGTCGCCGGTATGTTCCCGGTAAAATTTTTCAAATACTTTTTTGAGCACTACTTTGCTCATTCCCGCACCTTGATCTTGCACTTTAATAATGATGCTGTTTTTGACCACCTCGGTGAAAACATCAATTTTTGGTGTTTCGGGAGAATACTTCACGGCATTGTCCAAAATATTGACTATCACATTGGTCATGTGCATATCGTTGGCTAGGACATCGGAGCGTTCTGCATCCAAATGTGCGTTAACATAACCTCCCCTATCTTGCACTATCAGTTCAATGTGCGCAATGGCGTCGGTTATTATGTCATGCATATTCACCCTATCCTTACTAATGTCCAATTGGTTTTTCTCCAATTTGGATATCCGTAGCACATTCTCAACTTGTGCATGCATACGCTTATTCTCGTCTCGAATCATTCCCAAGTAGCGCAGAACCTTTTCCTTGTCCTCTATGGACTTTGGATTACGGATAGCTTCCACAGCTAAATTGATGGTTGCAATCGGAGTCTTGAACTCGTGCGTCATATTATTGATGAAATCCGATTTAATCTCGGAAATACGTTTTTGCTTGATCAATTGATAAATGGCACTGGAATAAGCCAGCATAATTACCAATGTAAAAACCAATGATAAAATGGCCATTCCCATCACAGAACTAAAAATGTACCGTTTCATGCTTGGGAATGTCAGCAATAAAGAAAAGTTGGATTGACCCTCACTGTCTTTAAAAATTGGTGCCTTATACATTTTGGAACCAGAGAACTTAAATTTTCTGGAACGAACTTTTGTGGGATAACCTTGACTGTACACCCCGTACTCATAATCAATATCGATGTTCCTGTTACTCAATTCCTGACTAAGGAGCAATTCCAATTCTTGCTTGGAAACCCTTTTATGGATGGGTTGCGTTTTGGAGTACTCCATAAACACATCCTCCCAGGCAGCTCTCTCAATCTTATCGAGCTTACCGATATTGGTCACCTTTTCTATTGGGGTCAAACTGTAACTTTTACCATCGAGCCCAAACTCTTCCTTAAAAACACTTTTTGTTCTAAGGCTGGTAAAATTTTTGAGCGTGGTGGTATCCGAACCGCCTAATTTATTATCAAAGAACGCCGAGGTTATATTGTAATCTTCTTCAAGAATTCCATGAGAATAAAAAAGGATTTCGTCGGAATTGAGATCCCTTTCCATAAACATAAACTTCTTATACTGGGCACCTTTAGGTTCGCCAATACTATCTGCAAGAGAAGCCAACTGGTCCGAGTATTCCTTCATCTCGCGCTTCTCCACCCTACTCGCAACTTTATCCAGTATGTCGGTAACTGTTCTCGAAAATTGTTCTTCCTTATCGTTTATGGATGTCTTGATCCAGTAAACCTGCACGAAAATTATCCCCAAAAGGGATAAGCTCATAAGAACAACCAGAAGAACGAATAGCTTCTTGTTCATTGGTGTAAAATTAAAAATTTAACATTTAGTAGTTTGGTCGTTTAACCAAAACTTAACATAAATGTTAAAATTTAGACGCTAATGCTAATAGTTTGAGGTGTAGCTCTTTAACCTTGTTCTTGGTTTTGTCCAAGTCCAAATTTTCCAGCAAATAATCTGCCATACCGAGTTTTTCTTCGTCTTTCAGCTGGTTTTCCAGACGATCAACAACGGCCTCTTTGTCCACACTGTCCCGCTCCACTACTCTTTGTATTCGAGTAGCAACAGGGGCAGTCACCAAAATTGTTCGATCGTATTTGTCCTGGGATCCATTTTCAAAAATCAAGGCGGATTCTTGAATTACATATGGTGTTTTCTGTTCTTTGGCCCATTGTATAAAATGATTTCCTACAGCGGGATGCACAATACCATTTAGTTTTTGTAGCAATTCTGGGTCTTTAAAAACCTTATTAGCAATGTAAGATCTGTTTAAATATCCATTTTCATAGGCTTCATTACCGAGCAGAGCAATTATAGCGGCAATCACCTCTTTGGAACTGGACATGAGTTTTTTGGCCTCTATATCCGAATCATAGACGGGAACGCCAAGCTCTCTGAACATTTTGGCCACAGTGCTTTTACCGCTTCCAATACCTCCTGTTAATCCTACCACCATCATTGCTGCTCCAATACAAAGTTTACCGTATTCTCTTCCAACCTTACATCATATACCTTTTGCGGGCTCTCCGTAACCTCCAAAAACAATGTGCGGCTATCGGAGCCTTGTAATTGACCATAATCGGCCACAATTTCAAAATCCGAAGCTGAAATCTCTTTTAACCGGTCAATAGTTGCCTTACACAGTATTGTAACTGCATTTGGAAAAGTTCGAACATGATAACCTTCCGGTATATTAATGACCTGTATCGGTACTTCGAACACTTTTTCGGAAAATTTGGAAACCTTGCCGGCTACAGTTGCTCTACTATTGGAAAATATGCTATTATCCAATCCCTTGGGGAATACCAAAGTAACCTCATTAGAAAAATCTGAATTTACATTGGCCAATTGTAGGGGTGCTGTTTTAATAGATTCCAGTGTGTCAATTTCATTTTTTGGTCCCTTCACCTCCACGGAATCCGGCGATATTTGGAGTTTTCCGTCCAAAATATAATTTTGCTGAAGCTGAAGGTCCAAAACCGCCTTTACCGGTATTTTTTTGGAATCCACTTGATAGAGGTCCACAACGTAAGTGTTCGAGTCCAATTCCAATAAAGATATATTCTGCGATAATTGTTGATCCATCTGCCTTTTAAAGGAGTCTTCGCTTAAAAAATACCTCCCACTATTAAATTCGACCTGTGATACATCAATATCTATTCGGCTCCTAAATATTTTATAGTACAAAAACTGAAAACCACTGGCTCTCAATTTGGCCTCGATTTGATTGTTCGCATTTTTTCCGAGCAACAAGGAGTCGGGCAGATTTCGGTAATTGACTGTAAAATATGCCCTAGACTCGTAGGTATCGGATAAATTACTGATGAACCATGCCAAAAAAGAGCAAAGCAAGAAAAGTGAAAATACTTTTACCTTTTTTTTGTTGAGGCCGTGCAATACCTTTTTAACCACCTTTACTTTTCTTAAAAAATAGTTTTGGAAACAGTTCTTCTGGCTCCTTTTTACTAAAGTTAAGCAACATTGTGGACTTGAAAAAACCAATTCCATATCCTGTAAACTGTACCAGGGCAGCATAAATGGCCAAGAAGGCGACCAACAGGTTCCTATTCTTGATAAATGCATCCAAAAACAGTACGGCAAAATAGAACACGTATAACACCAACGGAAGCCAAAGCCCGAAGATGGCAAAAACAACTGCAACACATAACCCGAACATGAACCAGGTAGGAAACCAATAGGTGGGCTTTGCGGTTCCAGGGTGCCATTTGTTGAGTATAGGGCGCACCATCCCAAATTTGTTTACTTGAATGTAGAATTTATTCCAATCGATACGGCGTTTGTGGTAAACATAAGCTTCAGGAAACAACCTTGTTTCAAAACCAGCTTTCCATATGCGAAAAGTCAAATCCGGATCTTCTCCCGGATGAATTCTACCAAAACCGCCCGCTCTTTCAAATGCTTGTTTGGAAATACCCATATTAAAGCTTCGTGGTTGAAACTTTCCAACTGCTTTTTTACCCCCACGTATTCCACCTGTGGTAAAAAAAGAGGTCATCACGTAGTTAATTGCCTTTTGTACGATGGTGAAAGATGCATCGGCGGCATCTGGTCCACCAAAACAATGGACAAAATCCTTTTCCAGTTCCTTGTTAACTTCGGACAAGTATTGTTTTGGCAGTATACAATCTGAATCCAAAATGATATAGTAATTCCCTTTGGCATTTTGCATTCCAAAATTTCTGGAATCGCCGGGTCCCGAGTTTTCCTTAAAATAATAGGATATGTTTAGCTTGTCCCGGAATTTCTCCACAATACCCTCCGAAGATTCCGAAGAACCATCTTCTACGATAACCACTTCAAAATCTTTCTGGAAATCCTGTCTTTCAAGACTTTCCAAGAGCTCCCGAACCTCTTCCGGCCTGTTGTAAACCGGAACTATTATGGATAAAACAGTATTCATATCAAATAGAAAAGCCATCCCAAAAAAGGATGGCTTCCCTCAATTTTTTTTAGGGTTTATTCCGAAAATTCATCGATTACCTCTTGGCTTACCCCGGTATTGGAGAAACCACCGTCGTGGAACAGATTCTGCATGGTAACCTTTTTGGTCAAATCAGAGAATAAGGACACCGTATAATTAGCACAGTCGTCTGCGGTGGCATTACCCAACGGAGACATTTTTTCTGCATAATTGATAAAACCATCAAAACCTTTCACACCTTGTCCAGCCGTGGTTGGGGTTGGTGATTGTGAAATAGTATTAACCCTTACTTTATGCTCTTTTCCAAAGAAGTAGCCAAAACTCCTGGCAACTGACTCCAAATAAGCCTTGTTGTCAGCCATATCGTTATAGTCTGGGAATGTTCTCTGGGCCGCCATATAGGTCAAGGCAACAATACTTCCCCATTCGTTCATGGCCTCTGCCTTGTAAAGCGACTGCATTACTTTATGGAAAGAAAGTGCGGACACATCCCATCCTTTTTCGGTAAAGCTATAATTCTCGTCTGTATAATGTCTTCCTTTTCTAACGTTAACGGACATTCCTATGGAATGTAGCACAAAATCCAACTTACCACCTAAAATCTCCATGGATTTCTCCACCAAGTTTTTCAAGTCCTCTTCGTTAGTGGCATCTGCAGGAATTATTTGTGAATTGGTTTTTTCCGCTAGTTCATTGATTTGCCCCATTCGCATAGCGATAGGTGCGTTGGTCAAAACAAACTCACCACCTTCTTCGTGAACACGTTCAGCGGTTTTCCAAGCAATGGAGTTAGGGTCCAATGCGCCAAAAATGATTCCTTTTTTACCTTTTAAAAGATTGTATGCCATAGTTTCTTGCAATTGTTGATTGTGTGACAAAGATATTTAAACTAATTGAAGTTTGGGAAGCAGCTCGATTGTTTTATTGCAACAACTCCTTGGCGTGCGCCAAAGCGGATTCCGACAACGTTTTACCTCCTAACATTTCAGCTAGCTCCCGCACACGTTCATCTGTGCTTAACTGCTTAATGTGTGTACTTGTACCTTCTGCCCCTTCTTCCTTGTATACCTTGAATTGGTAGCGTCCTTTTGATGCGACCTGAGGCAAGTGTGTAATGGAAAACACCTGCATGGTATTGCTCATTTGCTGCATAATCTCTCCCATTCGGTTTGATATTTCACCGGAAACCCCTGTATCTATTTCATCAAACATCATAGTGGGCAGGTTTTCATACTCGGCCAATATTGATTTTATGGTGAGCATAATACGCGATAGTTCACCGCCCGATGCAACCTTTTTCAATTCACCATAACTGGAGCCCTTGTTTGCTGAAAACAAGAACACTAAATCATCTTTTCCGTTGGTTTTGAATGTTTTGGACAGGTTTACCTCAATTTTAAAAGTAGCCGATGGCATACCTAAGGATGATAGGTTTTTTTGAAGCCTTTCGTTTAATGTAGGGATTACGGCCTGTCTGCCCTCACTTATTTTCTTGGCCCAAGTATCTACTTTTTTAGTGATGGTCTCAACTTCTTCCTGTTTTTCCTTGATTTTTGATTCGATATTGGCTACTTCATCCACTTTTTGTGACAACCCTTCACGAATATCGATTAATTCTTTCACCGAATCGGTTTGGTGCTTTTTCTGAAGATCGTACAGTTGTTGTAATTGGCCATTGACCACTTCCAAACGTTCTGGATTGGCTTCAACACCTTCCTCCAATTGCTCCAATTCGGAAGCGATGTCATCAGTTTCAATCAAAACCGATTGAATCCTTTCATATAAAGACTTGTATTCAGCTCCAAAATCCGATAAACCTTGCAATGCACGTTTTAAATCTGTCAGTCTGCCCACAATACCCAATTGCTCATCATTCAACAATTGGTGCCCTGCGGACAATTGTCCCATAATCTGCTCCACATTGCTCAACTGCTCATACTCTTCCTCCAGCTCCTCCTGCATGCCTTCTTTTAGCTTGGCATCTTCCAATTCCTTCAATAAAAAACTATTGTAGTCGTGCTCCTTATCCGCATTGGACTGAAAATCTTCCAACTTTTGCAGCTCTTTAGAGGCTATCCTTAACTTTTGGAGTTCGTGCGCGTACCCCGAAAGGTTCCCTGAGTTATCTGCCAAAGCATCGAGCACTTTCATCTGGAAATCATTGTCGGTAAGCTGCATGGTCTGGTGCTGTGAGTGCACATCCACCAATTGATCGCCCAAAGCACGCATTACATCCAAAGTAACCGGAGAGTCATTTACAAACGCCCTGGATTTGCCGCTGGGCAAAATTTCCCTTCGAAGAATCGTGGTTTTCTCGTAATCCAAGTCGTTTTCCTCAAAAAATGGCTTGAGTTGGTATTTGGATACATCAAATTCAGCTTCGATCACACATTTTTGCTCCTTGTTCTTGAGGGACGATAAATCGGCACGCTTTCCCAAAACAAGGGAAAGACCTCCCAATAGTATGGATTTTCCTGCACCGGTTTCTCCTGTTATGGTGGTGAAGCCGTTGGAAAAAGACACACTTACATCATCAATGAGTGCATAATTTTGGATGGATAGATTAACTAGCAATATCGAAGAATTTACCCGTAAAGATAAATTTCTTTATAGAACTGCACTAACCCATTTTGGATTTTGAAAAAATTCGTCATTTCGAGTGGATTTCACGACAATATGAGTGAAATTTGTATCGAGAAAAAGAATTTTTATCCACAAAAGTTCTCGATACGATTTTTCGTCCCTTAAAATCACTCGAACTGACGCTTAAAACTGCGCTAGTAATTTATTTCATTCCATGTGCCGGAATAAAATGGAGCAACTTTGTTAAGGGTTTCCTTTAGCTTTACGATGTCTATCTTGGGACCATCGGAGAAGATATTCTGAATTTCCTCGGATTTGGCATCAAAAAAGGTCTGAATCAAGAAAGCATTGGGCCTACGACTGATAAGCGTTTCGAACAATCGAAGGCTTCCCGCAATAATTTGCTTGCCCGTACTGTTATTGTCCGCCAATATATCGAGTCCCTTTCTGTGGTAATTGTACATGGCAATCCTGTATTCCCTAAACGAATTACTCAAAAGATTGTCCACCAGTTCAAAACGGCTACGATCGCCAGTTTCCTGACTCCAACCGCTGTAACTTGAGCTTTGCGCTTGGGTTACTATATTTTGGGCCCTACGATAAAAGTCATTCCCTCCTTCCAAGGAAAAAGTATCGGCATCCAATCCTAAAATCACATAAACGTAGTACGATATCACCCCTACTAAATTTGAATCGAAGTTATTTGGATTAAAAACCAATGGTTGAAATTCCTGATATTGAAAATTAAAGGCGTTATCCTTATAGTTGAATACCGGACTTTCGTAGGTAGTACTAAAAACGGGCCTAGTGGACTGAATTTGAATATTGGCCTCGAAACGGTCCGATTCGTATTGGGTTACGGTGATGAACATCCGCGCATTGACCCGTTCATTTTCTCGGTATGTCCTGTTCGTCCATTTGGTCTTATTCACAAAATCGTTGAGCGAACGCTCCAAAGTTCTAAATATCTGCTGGTTGGTCTGCCCCACTTGGTCAGAGTTTACGGTGACCTGGCAATTCAATTCCTGTGCATGCGTGCCTAGTGCAGCAAATAAAAGAAAAACGGAAAAAAGTATGTTACGCATGGATTCTGGAGATGATTTCTTCCCAAATATCGGAAGCCACTTCGGACTTCGTCTTCAAATCAAACGTTTTTATCTCCGAATTCTTATCTATGAAAGTAATTTTATTTGTGCTTCTACCAAACCCTGCACCATCATCTTTAAGGGAGTTGAGCACAATGCCATCCAAATGCTTTCTTTTTAGTTTGCCTTTGGCATTTTCCAACTCGTTTTGGGTTTCCAATGCAAACCCTACCAAAAATTGATTCTTTTTGGCTTCACCAAGTGACCTCAAAATGTCTGGTGTTCGTTCCAGTTCAATCTTCATGTCCCCTTCTTGCTTCTTCAATTTTTCTGAAGCAATGGTCTTAGGTCGATAATCTGCAACGGCAGCTGCGCATATGGCAATATCGATATTGGAATAATGTTCATGACAAGCTTCGTACATGTCCTGTGCAGAGGTTACACGAACCAATTGAATATTATTATGTTCGATATTTAAATGCGTAGGACCCGACACCAAAATTACGTTTGCGCCAAGGTCAGCAGCTTTTTTGGCCAGTTCGAACCCCATTGTACCCGTGGAACGATTTCCCAGAAAACGCACTGGGTCAATAGCTTCGTGGGTGGGACCTGCCGTGATGAGCACTTTTTTTCCCGATAACGGAAGACCCTTGGCCAAATCCTCTTGTATAAATGTAACAATGTTCTCCGGTTCTGCCATACGCCCTTCGCCGTGCAATCCGCTGGCCAATTCGCCTGATTCAGCAGGAATCATGATGTTGCCAAAAGATTGAAGTTTCTCCAAAGAGCTTTTTGTGGAAGGATGCTTGTACATATCCAAATCCATGGCTGGGGCAAAATACACGGGGCATTTTGCTGACAAATAAGTCGCTAAAAGTAGATTGTCGCATGTCCCGTTTGCCATTTTGGACAGGGTATTGGCCGTAGCAGGAGCAATCAACATTACATCGGCCCAAAGTCCGAGTTCTACGTGATTGTTCCATGAAAGACTGCCATCTTCCTCATTCACAAAATCCAATAAAACTGGATTTTTAGAGAGTGTGGAAAGTGTTAGTGGAGAAACAAAAGAGCTGGCGCTCTGGGTCATAACAACTTTGACCTGAGCGCCAGCTTTGATCAGTAAACGAACAAGAAATGTAGTCTTGTACGCGGCAATTCCCCCGGAAACTCCCAAAAGAATATTTTTACCGCTAAGCATTTCTTAAGCGTCTTTCTCTGTATTCCTGTAGTAGATTTTATCTTCCAACCACTCTTGTACCGCCAAAGCGTGTGGTTTTGGCAATTTTTCGTAGAACTTGGAAACTTCGATTTGTTCCTTGTTCTCGAAAACCTCTTCCAAACTGTCGCTATAGGTAGCGAACTCTTCTAGCTTCTCCAACAATTCTTTTTTGATTTCAGAATTGATTTGGATGGCTCTTTTGGCCGTAATGGAAATGGCTTCGTAAATGTTGCCGGTTTTTTCATCGAACTCATTTCTGTTTAGAGTTACTGTGGAAACCGGAGCCTTTGTGTTTTTCAAATCTTGCATATGCAGTTGTTTAAAAACTATTTTCTATTTGGATAAAGTAGTGTATGCGCTTAATTCCTCCCTCACTGTTTCGGCAAGTTTATCCGCATCCTTCTTAAACTTGGTCTCAGGGAAATATCGCATTAAATTGTTATATGAGTCAAGCGCGTCCTGTAAACGCTCTTGTTTCTTGTCCTCGGTACTGTTGAGTGCCAAATGTGTTGCCGCCTCAATTCGATAATATAAAGCTTCCTCTCTGTAGATGGAACCTGGATTATCTGTGATAAAATTATCAAAAGCTGTTAAAGCAGATACCAAAATTGGCAGGTTGAACTCTCCCAATTTATTGAACTGTTTGGCTATTTCAATTTGTTTCTTCTCCTTTTTACTGGTCAACTCCATGGCCATTTTGTTCGCCTCTTCAAAATATTCCGACTCGGAATAATTATTGATGAAAGTTTGCAGCTTTAAAAGAGCTTTGTCCGTTTCGGTTTGATCCAAGGAATATCTTGGAGAAAGCATGTAGTAGCTTTTCGCTCCCAAAAAACTCGCTTCTTGGATTTTATCGCTTCGGGGATAAGATTTTATAAAACGTTCGAACTGATAGCCTGCCAGGTAATAATCTTCATTTTTAAAATAGCTATCTGCAAAAAAGAACATTACACGCTCTCCTTGTGGTTTACCCACATATTTAGGGGCTATTTGCTCGTATAACCTCACAGCTCTTTTAAAATCGCCCTCGTTATACAGCTTTTCGGCCATATCGTATTTTGGCTTCACATCGGTTTCCTTGAGCACTTTTTGGTACTCACTACAGGAAGCGAAAAGAATTGCCATTAGGCATGTAAGAAGTATTGGCCTCATTTTCAAAAACATTTTGCAAAATTAGTGATATTGAATGGATATAAAAAAAGATTTTTCACCACTCAAATGTAACGGGTTAACGTGCCAATACACAAGAATATGTGCAAGTTTTAACTAATTTTAAACATGTGCCCTATCCAATACCTTTAGTGATGCCCCGATTTTTTCTTTCAATGTACCGGTAGCCTCCACCAATGGTAATCGCACCAAAGCGTTGGATAGACCTTTGTTTTCAAATATACTTTTTATTCCTGCGGGATTGCCTTCGGCAAAAATAAGAGACATTAATTCGGACAACTGGTGATGAATGGTATACGCCTGTTTAACATTTCCGTTCAAACCCAATTTTATCATTTCTGAAAATTGAACCGGCAAACCTTGGCCCAAAACCGAAATAACCCCCGCTCCTCCTGCTAAAACGGTAGCAAGAGCTGTTGCATCATCTCCGGAAATCACCAAAAAGCCCTCCGGTTTGTTTTTGATAATGGCATCTAACTGGATTAAATCCCCACATGCTTCTTTAATCCCAATAATATTGGAATAGTCTTTTGCCAGACGCAAAGTGGTTTCCGGTGACATATTACTCCCTGTTCTGGACGGGACATTATATAATATAATAGGCAACGGTGACGCCTGGGACACTACTTTAAAATGCTGGTAAATGCCCTCTTGGGTAGGCTTATTGTAATAAGGGGAAACGGATAAAATGGCATCGAACTCAGAAAGGTCCAATACTTTTAACTCATTGGCAACTGCCATGGTATTGTTCCCGCCAACGCCAAGCACCAAAGGAAGTCTGCCTGCATTGGTCTTTACTACGGTATCCATGACAAGCTGTTTTTCCTCTTTGGAAAGCGTAGCACTTTCTGCGGTTGTTCCCAAGACAACCAAATAATCCACACCACCTTGAATATTGTACTCGACAATTCTTTCAAGAGCATCTATATCTACCGATAAATCTTCTCTGAACGGAGTAACCAATGCCACACCAGTTCCGATAAATTGTTCCATTGCCTATATTTCTTTTAAGACCTTTAAATATTTTTTCAACTCACTCTTGAACAATTTAAAATCGTTCATGGGTGTATTTAAAATCAAATCGTTTACCAGGGGGTCTTGTGGGCCTAACCCAACTTTAATACGAGCAGGTGTTTTTACGGATAGCAACTTCATCAACAAATTATCGTCTTCGTAATAATTGATCAGCATGTCGTACTCCCTGCCCAAAAATTCAAGAACATAACCATTTTCGATTTGTCCCTTCCAACCAAGGTCCCTATCAGAGAACATTTGTATGGCATAGGGTGAATTTTTATCGTATTCGCGTTTATAGCCAATGATCTTTATTGCATTTGGCCTTAGACCAAATTCATCAATAAGTTCATAAAAGGCTTCCGCTTTTTGAAAATTATCCACGTCAACAATACAGCCGACACTGGTTATTCCTTTACCCCTGGCTACGGACTTTGGAGGTTTTTCCATTTCCTCCTTTAAATATTTAAGCCCGGATTTAACCTTAAATTTGTCTTGGAGTCCTTTCAAAAACATATTTTTGATGATTTTTACAAAGGTAAATAATCTACCAAGACGACTTAACAAAGATACGCACGTGAACAATTTAAAATTTAAACAATTTGTTGTATTTACAACTTTTTGTTTTTTAATTGCCTGTAAGGACGAAACAGGGAAACTTACCGAAATCAATGGCAAGCAGATTCCTATAGATTCTACGATTGCTGAAACGGACTCGATAGAGGCATTTGTAGAACCCTTCAGAAACCGAATAAACGAGGTGTTGGACAGCGCTTTGGCCTATGCACCAAAGCCATTATTGCTAGATGATGGCGAGCGAAATACATCCATGGGCAATTTAATGGCCGACATGGTTTTTGAAGAAACCGCTCCCCTATTTAAAACCCGTACCGGCAAGGATCTGGATTTTGTAGTTCTTAACTACGGAGGCGTACGTTCCATAATTTCAGAAGGCAATGTGAGCGCTCGAACCGCCTATGAGGTTATGCCTTTTGAAAATTATATCGAAGTGGTAGAGCTAAGTGGCTCGGCAACAAGACAGTTGCTGAATTTTGTCGCTAAAGCATCCCGAAGGCACCCCATTTCCGGAATACAAATAGTAACCGATAAAAATCGCTCCTTGGAATCAGTGAATATACAAGGACAACCCTTCGATGAGAGTAGAAATTATTTTGTGGCCACCTCGGATTATTTGGTAAATGGCGGTCCCAGCGTAGGCTTTTTTGACGAGATCATATCAACAACCGAAACGGATTACCTATTACGAAATGCCATTATTGACCATTTTAAAAAAATGGATACATTAACAGCAGTGGTGGACGATCGTTTTATACAATTGAAATAAATGAAAAGGAGAGATTTTATAACCCACACCACAGCAGCTTCCACTTTAATAGGTCTTGGAGGTCTAAGTTTAAGTTCTTGCTCAAGTTTGGGCAAAAAGCAGATAACCATATTGCACACCAATGACGTGCATAGCCATATCGACACCTTCCCTTCCTCACACTCCAGGTACCCGAATTTGGGAGGAGTTGCACGTAGGGCCACATTGGTGGAGCAGATTCGTAACGAGAACCCCAACACTTTACTTTTCGATGCCGGAGATATTTTTCAGGGCACACCGTATTTCAACTTTTATGGAGGTGAATTGGAGTTTAAGTTAATGAGCAAGCTAAAATATGATGCCTCCACTATCGGTAATCATGATTTTGACAATGGTATCGAAGGCTTATTGGCGCAAATGCCAAATGCCACTTTCGAAATGATCAATGCCAACTATGATTTCTCAAACACCGTAATGGATGGTTATGTAAAACCGTTTAAAACTTATATGGTTGATGGCGTTAAAATCGGCGTTTATGGTCTTGGGATAGAATTGGATGGCCTGGTAACACAAAAACTATACAAAGAAACCGTCTACCTCAACCCCTATGAGATTGCACTGGATATGGAAAAAAGGTTGAAGGAAGAAGAAAAGTGTGATTTGATCGTTTGTCTCTCCCATTTAGGGTACGATTATAAAAACCCAGAGAGACCATGCGATACTCGTTTGGCACAACAAACCTATTTTACCGATTTGATTATTGGTGGACACACCCATACCTTTTTGGACAAACCAGATGTGCGAACCAACCAAAACGGGAATTCTGTTTTGGTCAATCAGGTTGGGTGCTATGGAATTAATTTAGGTAGAATCGACTTTTATTTTGATGCCGATAAAAATGCGTCGGCAAAAGGAGTTAGTATAGCGGTTTAGTCTAAGGGTTCGAAAGTCGGATTGTTAGATTCTCAGAGATTGGATAAGCTGTTTTCTAAAATAATAATATCCGCTCCTGTCATTTCGAGCGCAGTCGAGAAATATTTCCCTTAAATGAAATACAGACTATCTAATATTATTAGACCATCGGGGATTGAACTTGAGACTTAGTTATAGATCATTGTAAATTAATCAAAGGTTAGCCTCTACCAGCACTTTCAACTCCTCTTCCAAGCTATATTGAGGAAAAGGCTTGTTGGCGCGATTATACCAATACCCAGCATTCCATTCATCACCTTCTTTTCGGTGAAGGTAGGCATGTATCCAGCCACCCATTGTAGAATGGATATCTTGGGCAATGTCGTGTGATGCTTGCCAGTCACCGTTCGCATCAAACCAAAGGGATCGCAAAGGTTCGGACCACTCCTTCGGCGGTGTATTCTGACTCAAAGTAGATTCAAATTCTTCAAAGGTTTTGGGTATCATGCTTCCAATTTTTGCAAAAACTCCTGTTCAGTTATGATAGGCACACCCAAATTCTCCGCTTTGGTACGTTTACTTGGACCCATTTTATCACCAGCGACCAAAAAGCTTGTTTTGGACGATATGGAGGAGGACACTTTTCCCCCATTGTCTTCAATCAGTTTTTTTAAATCGTTTCTGCTGATAGTTTCAAATACCCCGGAAACAACAAATGTCTGCCCTTTGAGCAACTCTGTTTGATTTTCCAGCTGCTGCTCTGAAAGCGAGAATTGCAATCCGTAGGATTTTAATCGGTCAATGATTTCGATATTGGCGGGCTCTGAGAAAAAGCTAACAACACTTTCGGCGATTCGCTCCCCTATTTCATCAACAGCGACCAATTGCTCTTGTGAGGCGGTCATCAAAGCATCAATATTTTTGAAGGCTTTTGCCAGTTTTTTAGCTACCGTTTCCCCAACATATCTGATTCCCAAAGCAAAAAGGACCCGTTCAAACGGAATGGCTTTTGAAGCCTGCACGCCATTCACCAAATTTTCGGCAGATTTATCCGCCATACGCTCCAAAGGCAATATTTGTTCCTTGGTCAAGGTGTACAAATCAGCATAATTACCAATTAGCCCTTCCTTAAAAAGAAGCTCCACTGTTTCACCGCCCAAACCTTCAATATCCATTGCTTTTCTGGAAATAAAATGCTGAATACGACCTGTAATCTGTGGTGGACACCCAATATCATTTGGACAAAAATGTTGAGCCTCTCCTTCTTTCCGAATCAATTCCGTTCCACATTCCGGACATTCGGCAATGTATTCCGTGGGGCTGGAGTCAGCATCTCGTTTGGTGAAATCAACCTTTACAATCTTTGGGATGATTTCACCTCCCTTTTCCACAAAAACCGTATCGCCTTCGCGCACGTCAAGTTTTGCAATTTGGTCTGCATTGTGCAAAGAAGCTCTTTTTACCGTAGTACCGGCCAATAATACAGGTTCCAAATTGGCTACGGGCGTTATGGCACCAGTACGGCCAACTTGATACGTTATTTTGTTCAATGTGGTAATGGCTTGTTCCGCCTTAAACTTATAGGCCATGGCCCAACGTGGAGATTTTGCCGTATACCCTAGTTCATCTTGATGCTGGATACTGTTTACTTTAACCACTACCCCGTCTGTTTCGTAGGGCAAATCGTGACGGTGTACCTCCCAATAATCCGCAAACTGCATAACCTCCGTGGTGGACTTGCAAAGTTTAGCAACGGTTGGCACCTTGAACCCCCAAGACCTTGCTTTCTCCAAGACCTCAAACTGTGATGAAACTCCTAAATTTTCGCCTGCTATGCTGTACAATAAGCACTCCAATGGTCTTTGGGCCACCAAAGCGCTATCCTGTAATTTTAAACTGCCCGATGCCGTGTTCCTTGGATTCATATAGGGGTCCTCTCCTGCTTCCACACGCTCAGCGTTCATTTTGGCAAATCCTTCGAGTGTTAAGATAATTTCTCCCCGAATATCAAATTTTGGCGGATAATCCCCTTTCAACTTAAGAGGGACTGACTTAATCGTTTTAATGTTATTGGTCACATCATCTCCCTGAAAACCATCACCACGGGTAACCGCTTTTACCAAAAGTCCGTTTTCGTAAGTAAGACTAATGGAAGCTCCATCATACTTTAATTCGCATGTAAATTCCACCTCAACATCTCCCAAAATCCGCTGGATGCGCTTTTCCCAATCCTCCAAATCTTCTTTAGAGTACGAATTGTCCAAGGAATACATGCGATGCTCATGCACCACCGTCTGAAAATTCTTGGTCACCATTCCCCCTACTCGCAAGGTTGGGGATGTTGGGTCTTGAAATTCGGGATGCTCCTCCTCCAATTTCTGAAGTTCTTTGAGTTTCATATCAAACTCGTAATCGGAAATGGAAGGCTCATCGAGCACGTAATATTTATAATTGTGTTCCCTTAGCTCATCTCGAAGGGAGGTGATTTTTTCTTGGATGTTCATTTTTTAATTGCTTTTAGCATTCTATCGTTGCCGAACATATCTTTTCGCAGTTCAATTTCTGAAAAATTACGGGCATCGAAAAGTGCTTTGGTTTCCTCACCCAAATATTGGTTGATTTCAAAATACAACGTTCCCTTTTCGGATAGATGTTTTTCAGCGAAATCAATAATCGCCCGATAAAACACCAATGGGTCTTCGTCCGGTACAAACAATGCCGTTTCCGGCTCAAATTCCTTTACGTTTTTTTGAATCTCACTTTTTTCCAACTCCCTGACATAAGGAGGGTTGGAAACGATGATATCAAAATTATGTTCAAGTTGGGTGTTTAGAATATCTTCATGGAAAAACGTGATATCCACTCCGTTTGATACTGCATTTTTCCGAGCCATGTTCAATGCACCTTCGGATACATCCAAAGCAAATACTTTTGCATTGGGAAGATGCTTTGCCAAAGCAATCGCTATGCAACCGCTTCCTGTTCCGATGTCGAGAATCTGCAAAGAAAGGTCATTGAGCGAAGTTGAAATGACGCTTCGGCTCCGCTCAGCGTCCAACAAAATCCATTGCACCAATTCTTCCGTTTCAGGGCGAGGAATCAACACGTTTTTATCGACCTGAAGCTCCAAATCCATAAAATAGGCCGTTCCCAGAATATACTGAAGGGGTTTTTCCAACTTCAACTCGGACAATGCTTTAAAAAGGGGCTGCTCTTCTTCTTTGGTCAAAGTAATTCCCGGTTGAATAGCCAGAATGAACCGTTCCAGTTTTAAATAGTGTTCGATACACGAGTAGAAAAAAGAATCAATTTCCTCTTTGGGGTAGATCTCACCCAATTCTTTATGAAAAATATCCTTTATCTCTTTAAGGAGCATTACAACTTTTTAAGCATCCAGACCGGGCAGGAATAATGTCCCGTGTTTCCCATTGGGGCATCTATATATTCGAAACCGTTCTTTTTATACAATTTTTGGGCGGCTTCCATGTAGGGCATGGTTTCGAGGTAGCATGCTTCAAAACCAAATTCCTTTGCCTTTTGCAAACAAGCCTCGATCATTTTAGCACCAAGTCCTTTGCCCCGGGCCTCTTCCAAAAAATACATTTTTTGAAGCTCGCAGACATTGCCTTCGTAATTATCCAATTGTGCCACTCCTGCACAACCGATAACTTTACCTTCATGTTCCACTACAAAATAAGCTGCTTTGGGCACATTGTAATTAGAATACATATCATCCAAAGCCTTATCCGCATAAGCGGTGCCCACTTTGGGAACGCCCATATCCTCAAAAACCTTTCGTATAACTTGGGCCACCTGTGCGTTGTCTTCGGGGGTTATTTCACGAATCACCGTATCTCCCATTATTGTGTTTTTATTGTTCTATTTTTGCGGGGTGAATATACATCAAAAATACATCCTTCGCTGCATAGAACTGGCCAAAAAGGGATTGGGGACAACTGCCCCGAATCCTATGGTGGGATGTGTGATTGTACATGACAATAAAATTATTGGTGAAGGATTTACAAGTCCTTATGGTGGTCCACATGCAGAAGTGAATGCCATTAACGCAGTCAAGGATAAAGACTTGCTTAAAGAAGCATCCCTGTATGTTACTTTGGAACCATGCTCCCATTATGGCAAAACCCCTCCGTGCGCTGATTTAATTGCCAAACACCAACTCAAAGAGGTTTTTATTGGGCTACAAGATCCACATGATAAAGTAGCCGGAAAAGGCATCAAAAAATTGGAGGATGCTGGCTGTAAGGTGACGGTGGGCATTCTTGAAGATGAATGCAGGAATCATCACAAACGGTTTTTGACATTCCAAGAAAAGAAACGCCCCTACATTATATTAAAATGGGCGGAGTCCGATGATGGATTTTTAGCTCCCGATGCTACCAAGCGAAGTGACAACCCCGAGCCATTTTGGATTACCAATGCCCATTCCAAACAGTTGGTGCATCAATGGCGAAGCCAAGAACAGGCCATTTTGGTCGGCACCAACACGGTTTTGGATGACAACCCCAAGTTGACGACACGTAACTGGGCCGGCAAAGACCCTATCCGTGTGGTTTTGGACAGGAGTTTAAAGATTGAATCGAACTATCATGTTTTAGATACATCCGTTCGGACCATTGTTCTTACAGAGGTCGAAGATGCATCAAAATATATGGAAGGTGTTGATTATGTCATCATCGATTTTTCAGCAAACTTGGCAAAGGAAATTTGTGCGGCGCTCCATCAACAAAATATCACAAGCGTAATTATTGAAGGTGGTGCGAAAACGCTTCAAACTTTTATTGATGAAAACTTGTGGGACGAAGCCCGTGTTTTTAAAGGTGCTGTATGTTTTAAAAATGGTTTGCCCGCTCCCAAATTACAGGGAACTTTACAGCATCAAAACAAGATATTGACCGACACTTTATCCGTTTATTTAAATGATTAAAAACATTATTCTCGATTTTGGCGATGTGCTCATCAACCTGGATAAACCTGCTACGGCAAAAGCCATGGTGCAGCATGGTTTTACCAAAGTGACCCCAAATTTGGAGCGTTTGTTTCAGGAATACGAGAAGGGACTTATCACATCTACAAACTTTTTGGACGAAGTATCCGCCCACTTTCCAAAAGCGTCCAGAGAATATTTAACACAAGCTTGGAACTCCATTTTATTGGATTTTCCAGAACACCGGCTAAATTTTATTGAACAACTGGCAGCTGAGAATCAATATAAAATGATATTGTTGAGCAATACCAACGACTTGCACATTGAGCAGGTAAAAGAGCAAATGGGCATGCAGCGCTTCAATAGGTTCAAAAATGCATTTGATGTGTTCTACCTTAGCTACGAAATGGGCATGCGAAAACCAGATACCGAGATTTTTGACTTTGTCTTACAAGAAAACCAACTTACAGCGGAAGAAACCTTTTTTGTGGACGATGTTAAGGAGAATACAGATGCTGCAGCCACCTTGGGCATTAAAGTATGGAACCTGCGAGTAGGCAAAGAAGAGGTGACCCAACTAAAATCTAAATTATAAATGGTATACCTGATTCTGAGCGTTTTGAGCTCCACGTTAATTTTTGTGGTTTTTAAATTGTTCGATGTTTTTAAAATACAGACCCTTTACGCCATTATCACCAATTATGTGGTGGCCTGCACGGTAGGCTTCTTTTTATATGATGGTCCTGTTGGCATTAGCGACTTTACCAATAAACCTTGGTTCATCGGTCCTATATTATTGGGTATACTTTTTATTGTGATTTTTAATTTAATGGCCCGCACAGCACAGGTCTCGGGTGTTTCTGTAGCATCGGTGGCCACCAAAATGTCGTTGGCCATTCCTGTTATAATGGGTGTACTCTTGTATGGAGAACATTTAAGTGCTATTCAAATTATCGGTATTGTTTTGGCTTTGGCAGCCGTTTACCTGGCTTCAATTAAAGAAAATAGCATTCGCATAAACAGAAAAGCACTTATTCTTCCTTTACTGGTATTTTTAGGATCCGGTGTTATCGATACCAGTATCCAATATTTTGAAGAAATCCATTTGACCGATCAGGAGATTCCGGTGTTCTCTTCCATGATATTTGGATTTGCTGCATTGAGCGGGTTTATATTTATAGGTATAAAAGCGGTTAACACACCGTTAAAAATAAACCTAAAAAATATTGTGGGAGGCATTGCCCTTGGAGTGCCCAATTATTTCTCCATCTATTTTTTGATTCGCGCCCTACGGGCTGACATTTTGAGCAGTGCAGCTATCTTTACTTTAAACAATGTCGCCATTGTAATGTTCTCCACGCTTTTTGGAATAGTACTGTTCAAGGAGAAACTCAGCCTTAAAAACTGGAGCGGTGTTGCCTTGGCCGTTTTGAGCATAATATTGGTAGCTTTGTTCTAATGGAGAAAAAAGAAGATGTTTATAGGGCCGTTACCAAAACCTCACCCGAGATTTTATATAAGGACCGAAAAAGCAAATTCTATGCTCAAGTTCACCCAATTTCTTCGGAAGATGATGTAAAACCCATTGTTGAGGAGCTCCGAAAAAAATATCACACGGCCAATCATGTTTGTTATGCTTGGCAATTGGGTACAGAAAATCCTATGTACAGGGCAAATGATGACGGTGAGCCAAACAACTCGGCAGGAATGCCCATCTATGGACAAATACAATCCTTTGATGTGACCAATGTACTGATTACCGTAACCCGAATCTTTGGAGGTACCAAACTTGGGGTCGGCGGATTGATTCAGGCTTATAAAACAGCCGCACAATTAGCGTTGGAAAGTGCCAAAATCGTTAAAAAAACAATCAAAGCTCAATTAAGCTTACAATTTGAGTATCCGGTGATGGATATTGTGATGCGAACCATCAAACAAAAAAACTTGGACATTGTTTCCCAAAAAATGGAATTGGATTGTGAGCTGGTTATTTCGGTTCGATTAAGTGAATCGGAAGAAGTTTTCCAACTTTTCGATGAAATGCATGGTGTGGATGCAGCGATGGTAGAATGATTGAATAAAGACAGCTTGCTAATAGATGTATAACCGCTTCTCTAAAAGATATAAGAAAAAAGACTCCTGACTCCTAATTCCTAACTCCTAATTCCTAACTCCTAACTCCTAACTCCTAACTCCTAAAATATCAATCATCCAGTTTTTCCAAGATATAATCTGGACATTTTATGGGTCTTCCCGTTTTTTTATCCATAAAGGCCAAAACGGTATTTGCCGTGGCTAATAACTCCCCTGCTTCGTTTATTAAATCGTAATCAAACTCGATCTTAACCATCGGCTTGGATTTTAATCGTGTCCTTACGGTTAAAAGATCATCGTACAACGCAGACTTTTTATAATCAATACGTAAGGAAATTACGGGCAGCATTATACCATTATCCTCCATGCTCTTGTAGGTTATCCCCATGGACCTTAACCACTCCACGCGACCCATTTCAAAATACTGTGCATAGTTTCCGTGGTAAACAACCCCCATTTGGTCGGTTTCTGCATATCGAACCCGAAAAGAATATGAATTTAGACCCATTTTTAACTGAAAAATTATATATTTAGAGGCTTGCTTATTTTAAGGGTAACATGCGAAAAAAAAACAAAACTTTCAATGACAAATTGATTTTTTTTTTAAAAGATTTGTTCACATATTTGTCGCATCCAATAAGCATCTTGTAACCCTTTAGATGTTTACTCTTAAATATTAAAGCTAACCATTAAAACAAGGAAAAACTTCTATGAGTGCTACTGCTAATTCCGTATGGAACAACTGTTTGGCTTTTATCCAAGATAACATCCAACCGCAGGCATTCAAAACTTGGTTTGAGCCTATCAAGCCTATTAAGTTGACCGATAAAGCATTGAGCATTCAGGTTCCAAGTAAGTTTTTCTACGAATGGCTGGAGGAACACTATGTGAAGCTTTTAAAAGTTGCCCTAACTCGTGAGTTGGGAACCAATGCCAAGCTGATCTATGTAATAAAAATGGAAAACAAGTACGGCAACAAGGAACCCTTTACGGAGCAGATTCCAAGTTCTAACCGTACCGCTGTGGGTCCACAAGAATTGGATGTGCCGATTACCTCCAAAAGTCCCGAACTAAAAAATCCATTTGTGATTCCGGGAATTCGAAACATTAAAATCGAGTCCCAGTTAAATCCCAACTATAATTTTGATAATTTCTTAGAAGGAGATTCCAACCGATTGGCAAGATCGGCCGGTATGGCGGTTGCCAACAAACCTGGAGGTACATCCTTTAACCCATTATTGGTTTTTGGTGGAGTTGGTCTAGGAAAAACACATTTGGCCCATGCCATTGGTGTAGAAATAAAAGATAAATACCCAGAAAAGACCGTACTCTATATTTCGGCAGAGAAATTTACCCAACAATATATAGAGTCGGTTAAGAAGAATACCCGAAACGATTTTATCCATTTTTACCAATTGATAGATGTTCTTATCATCGATGATGTTCAGTTCCTATCCGGTAAATCAGGAACCCAAGATGTATTCTTCCATATTTTCAACCACTTGCACCAGAATGGCAAGCAGGTGATATTGACATCGGACAAAGCACCTGTAGACATGCAGGACATTGAGCAGCGTTTGCTCTCCCGTTTCAAATGGGGTCTATCCGCAGAATTGCAAAGTCCGGATTATGAAACCCGTGTTTCCATTTTAAAGAACAAATTATATAGGGACGGTGTTGAAATGCCCGAGGACATCATTGACCATGTGGCCAAAAACATTAAAACCAATATCCGCGAATTGGAAGGTGCCATTATTTCTTTAATCGCACAATCTTCTTTCAACAAACGTGAGGTAACCTTAGAGCTTGCCCAACAAGTGGTGGAGAAGTTTGTTAAAAATACCAAGCGCGAGGTTTCTATCGACTACATTCAAAAAGTGGTTTCCGATTACTTTGAAATGGATGTGGCCACGCTTCAATCGAAAACCAGAAAACGCCATATTGTACAAGCTAGGCAATTGGCCATGTTCTTTGCAAAGAAATTTACAAAGGCTTCTTTGGCCAGTATCGGTTCCCAAATTGGTAAACGTGATCACGCCACCGTACTGCACGCATGCAAAACAGTGGATAACCTTGCTGAGACCGATAAGCAATTCAGAAAATACATCGAAGATCTGAACAAGAAGTTCTCCTAATAACTTCACAACATTTATGAAAATCAAAGTTTTGATGGTCTGCTTAGGAAACATTTGCAGATCGCCATTGGCCGAAGGCATTTTAAAATCCAAAGTGGACTCGGATTCCGTTTTTGTAGATTCTGCCGGTACTGCAGGGTATCACGTAGGCAATCCACCGGATAAACGCTCTATTGCCGTTGCCCGAAAATATGGAATCAATATTAGTGAACAAAAGTGCCGAAAATTTTCGAGTCTGGATTTTTTAGAGTTTGACCATATTTACGTGATGGACCGCAGTAATTTTTCTGATGTTGCCAGTTTGGCCAAAAACAAGGAAGAGGCAGCGAAAGTGAAATTACTATTGAGCGAAACAGAACTCGGTATAAAAGAAGTCCCAGACCCCTATTACGGTGGAGATGATGGCTTTGAAAATGTTTACCAAATGATCGACAGGGCTTGTGAGGCAATTGCGAATAAACTAAATTAAGCCCATGGAAGAGGAAAAACCTGGTTTGGTCATAGGCAAAGTTTACCTTATTCCCACTACATTAGGGGATAATGCACCTTTGGAAGTAATGCCCATTTCTGTAAAAGGGACCATAGAACGTATTGACCATTATATTGTAGAAAACGAGAAAACAGCAAGACGTTTTATAAAACGGGTAAGCCCCAGCAAATCGCAACCAGACCTCCATTTGCAATCCCTGAACAAATACACCAATCCTGAGGAAATCCCATCATTTTTGGACCCTTGTATCCACGGACACGATATTGGGATCTTATCAGAAGCCGGATGTCCAGGAATTGCTGATCCTGGTGCCGATGTAGTTCGCGTTGCACACGAAAGAAGGGTTAAAGTAGTTCCCTTGGTGGGACCATCATCCATATTAATGGCCATGATGAGCAGTGGCATGAACGGACAAAATTTTGCCTTTAACGGTTATTTGCCCATTGACAATGCCGAGCGTAAAAAAATGATAAAAAGTTTGGAACGATTGTCTCGCGATAAAGGGCAATCCCAAATTTTTATGGAGACCCCCTACCGAAACAATAAATTGGTAAAAGAACTTATTAGAACACTACAAAAGTCTACACGACTGTGTATTGCTTGCGATATTACCCTGCCCACTGAATTTATATCTACCAAAAGCGTGCACGAATGGAGTGAAATTGAAGTGGACCTCGATAAAAGACCGACAATCTATATTATCCACGCATAAAAAAAGCCCCGAATTTTCGGGGCTTTTTAGTTTACAATCCTTGCCAATTATACTTTGGCATTTTTCTGTTGCTTGATATCGGAAATATCGTAGCCCGCAAATTTTCTCATATAGTACGAGATACTACTTCCATAAGCATCGGTTACATCGTTTTGTCCGTATGATCGTAGATATTTCTTCACGTTACCTGCCCCGGCCAAATGCGCCGCAGCCAAGATTCCTGATTCCGTAACCTTAATTCCTCCAATGGTTTTTCCGTTAAAGCGCTTAATGTCCCTTCTTAAAATCCATTTATTACGGGCAATATTGGCCTCGAAGGCCTTTTCCTGAAGTTCGGCATTGGCCAAAAACTCATCCATATCATAAACACCCATCAAATGCAAGGTGCTGCTACCAAACTGGTATTTACCCAAATAACCTAATGTGTTTACTCTATGATATTTACCCTGGGACTCTTTAAAAGCGAGTGCTTCTTTAAAGCCATTAAAAGCTTTTCCCAGAAAAGGAGGGGTTACCTCGTCCTCGTCAAGAAGTGCAATGGAATCTTGCGGTGCAAAGATTTCCATGTTGGTTGTTACCTTCAATGAATCTGGAATTTCAACATTCCTTTTTTTCATTACGGTATAAGAACCAAAACTTGTCAAAACTACAATCATGGCAAGATGTAGAATAAAACCTATCCATCTTTTCATAATGTTCATATTTGTGATCTCGATACATATACGTATCAAAAATCAATTTGGCCGGCAAATATAGGTGGAGTTCTTAGAATGGGTACCCTAAAGCTCATAAAGATTTCTTAAATCAGCCTTAAAATCCGTTAAAGTGATGAATATCAACGATAAAGAACCTTATCGAAGAACTTTTTGCTGATTTAACCAACGGGTATACTGCACTTTATTCCGGTTATGTTGCGCTAAGGATTTGGCAAACATATGGTATCCGAAGTTTGAAACGTCGGCTACAAAATAGAGATAATCGTGCTTTTCTGGATTTAAAACAGCATCTATGGAAGTGATGTCGGGCATGGTTATCGGACCTGGTGGAACACCTGCATATTTATAGGTATTATAGGGTGAATCCATCTCCAAATCGCGAAAGAGCACTCTTTTTATTATTGTATCGTAATTACCTGTTTCCTTTTTTATGGCATAAATTACCGTAGGGTCTGCCTGCAACAACATACCCCTTCTAATTCGATTTAAGTAAACACCGGCTACACGAGGACGTTCGTCCACCTTGGCCGTTTCTTTTTGGACAATCGCCGCAAGGGCGGTCACCTCATTTGGGGTCAACCCCAGCTTTTTGGCTTTTTGAAGTCGCTCCTCGTTCCAAAATCGGTCATATTCCGTTTTCATCCTGTCCCTAAAACTTTCTGCATTGGTGTTCCAGAAAAACTCGTAGGTGTTGGGAATATACATGGCCAACTTGGTATCTTCATCAAAATTGGACTCCTTTAAAAAGCTGGAATCGTTGAATGTTTGTAGCAAAGACAAACTATCCGCTTCTATTTGTTCGGATATTCTTCCTGCCAATAACGCAAGTGATTCTTGGTTGTTAAAAGATACTTGCACCGGAATGTTCGCACTGCGCAACGTATTGATGATCTCGTTGTTGTTCATCCCTTGTTTTAGGGCGTACTTACCTGCCTTAATGTTGGTTATGTAGCCTTTGCGCTTAGCGACAGCTTCAAAAGTGGACAGATCCTTCAACAATGGTTCCAATGAGTTTTTTACATCTGAAAATGTGGCGTCCGATGCAATGTAAACATAAGCTTCATTGTTATTGAACTGGGTGTTGGGACTAAAAATGGCACTATAAATTTGATAGACGATAAATCCGCAAATCAACAATCCAAGGATAGCAGTTGCCCACAGTACTTTTTTAAGATTCATTTGTATTGATCTTTTGATACATTATTTCGTTCTTGAACCCTTGACTGGTTCTTATCCACTCTTTTTTGACACCGATTTCCTCAAAACCCATTTTTTGAAACAGATGCTTACTGGCCTTGTTGTCCTCCAAAATGTTTGCGTAAAGTTGATGAAGGTCCAAAGTTGAAAAAGCGTAATCACACAAAAGTGATAGTGCTTCCGCTCCGGCACCTTTGTTTCGGTCCCCTGGTTCAACAATGATGATTCCAATACCCGCTCGGCGGTGTTTGGGGTCAAAATCAAATAAATCGATCAACCCAATACACTCATCTTGAAGATTACTGATGCAAAGCCTCAATTGTTTTACATCGTATATGTCCCTATGGGCATTGTCCAAATACAATTGCAATACCTTTTTAGAGTAAGGTTTTAAAGTACCACTTACCTCCCAGACCGATGTATCGTTTTCCAATTTGTACAAAAAGTCCAAATCTGTCGGCTCCAAGGCCCGCAAATAAACTTGTTCTCCTTTTAGACTGAGCATTCGATGGTTCCTTTAAATACCTGTATCGCAGGTCCTTTTAAAAAGATGTTGTTGTATTTATCGTCCTTTTTCTCGAAAGAAATGGTAAGGTCGCCCCCTATGGTATGAATATGTACTTCGTTGGCTGCAGTTTTTCCCGACTCGAACATGGCCAAGGCCACAGCCGTAACCCCCGTACCACAAGAAAATGTTTCGCCTTCCACTCCCCTTTCGTAAGTACGCACATCAAAAGCATTGTCGCTGGTTTGCTCCACAAAGTTGATATTGCTTCCTGGTTGGCCATACAATCCATAACGAAGCTTTTTTCCTTCCTTTTGCACATCGAACTTCTCCAATTCCTTAACCAACTGCACGTGGTGAGGGGAACCTGTATCCAAAAAACTATGGTTTTGCTTCTCATGGATTTTATCGACATCGATCATTTTTAAATTCACGATATCGCCTTCAACAGTGGCTTGGTGCAAACCATCTACGGCATTAAAAGTCGCATGCTTTTCTATAACGCCCAAATAATGGGCAAAGGCCACCAAACAACGGCCACCATTCCCGCACATGGTACTCTCTGCTCCATCTGCATTGTAGTAGACCATCTTAAAATCCGACACATTGTCATTTTCGAGGAGTATCAAACCATCCGCACCTATGCCAAATCTTCGGTCGCAAAGTTCTGCAACCAACTTGGTATTATTTTTGGGAAATATAAGCTGACGATTGTCGATAATTACAAAATCGTTGCCCGTTCCTTGATATTTAAAAAACTGTAGTTCCATATCTATCTACAAAGGAACAAATATATGGGATTCTTTAAGGTTTTTTTTGTAGTTAAAACAGCGTTAAACCGACCTGATCAAAATTGAATTATTTTAATTTTGATACAGCTAAATGTTAAATAATTATAGAATTATGAAGAAAATAGCGAGTTTACTCCTAGTATCGGTATTTGCAGGCGCAATTACACTAGGATCTTACAAATTATTTTTTGAGAAAGAAAACTACACATGGGTCACTTCGCAGCAAGAGACTCCTTTCATTACCACAAGTAATTTGGATACTTCCGCAAGAGGTGCCGGAATCAATGAAGTTGACTTTACCCTAGCAGCCGAAAAAACGGTCAATTCCGTGGTGCACGTAAAAAACATGACCATTAGTAGAGGCCCCTCCAGTATAGCGGAATTCTTTTATGGCTACGAACGCCAACAAACCCCTCAAGTTGGAACAGGATCTGGGGTAATTATTTCTCCAGACGGATATATTGTGACCAATAATCATGTTATCGCCAATTCCAGTCAGTTGCAAGTAACCTTGAACAATAATAAAACCTATGAAGCGGAAATTATTGGAACCGATCCAGAGTCTGATATTGCTCTTTTAAAAATTGAAGCTGAAGATGCTCTTCCTTACTTGGCATTCGGAGATTCCGACAACGCTAAAATTGGCGAATGGGTTTTGGCTGTTGGCAATCCTTTTAATCTCACTTCTACCGTTACAGCGGGTATTGTAAGTGCAAAGGCGAGATCACTTTCACCAAGGAGAGCACAATCCTTTATTCAGACGGATGCTGCCGTAAACCCCGGAAACAGTGGTGGTGCTTTGGTGAATACAAACGGCGACCTAATTGGAATAAATACCGCCATTACATCACAAACAGGGTCTTATGTTGGTTATGCCTTCGCAGTGCCCAGTAATATTGCCAAAAAAGTGGTCGAGGATATCATGGAGTTTGGGAATGTTCAAAAAGGATTATTGGGAATCAAAGGCGGAGACCTGAACCCTACAGCTGCCACCGAATTGGGCATAGATGATTTAGAAGGAGTGTATGTTTCCAGTATTGAGGAAGAATCTGGTGCCGAAGAGGCTGGTTTAAAAGAAGGTGACATTATAAAGCAAGTGGACAATATCCAGATCAGCAAGTTTTCTGAACTTTCAGGCTATTTAAATTCCAAAAGACCTGGCGATAAAGTTGAAGTTACCTTAAATAGAGATGGAAAAAATTTGGTAAGAAACGTAACCTTGAAAAAGCGCCTTAGTGTTGAATTACCCGGAACAGGATTTACAGTGAAGAATCTATCCAAATCCGATATTAAAAAGTTTGGGGTGTCAAAAGGAGTAAAAATCACCAATGTACCTGCTCCTTATGCCCGATATGGATTGGAAAATAAAGTAATCATTGAATTGGATGGTGAGCCAATCAACAATATCGACGATGCAAAAGAGCGATTTAGTCAACTTTCCAAGTATGGCCGAACCAGTTTTACCATGATTAATGAAAATGGTGAGAAAGAACACATGATTCTTCAATAAAGTGCCAAAAAAACACTTCAAAGCGCCTTAATAAAGGCGCTTTTTTTATTCCGATTATGTTTTACGAAAACGTTTGAAATATATAATTTAGCCGCAAATTAAAAGATACAACGGCAACCATAACCCATGAGTGACAATTCTTCTTACGAAAAAGAGCTTGCCTTTCAGGCAGATAGGCGAAAAGCAACCACGGAATTTATTAAAATCATCAGTGACCTTTGGTACGACAAGGCCATTGAAGTGGTACTGTTTAAAAATCAAATTATAGATAAAAATGTTAGCGACATCATCAACCTGCACGAGTATGCAGGTGAATTTGTACAAAAACCGATGTCCATTTTTGATTCTGTGGAAATTCTAAGGGCAATCAACGATATCAACCTACCTCCAGCCAAACTGGATATTGGAAAGTTAACCTACGAGTACAACACCAATCAAAATGCCCACCTTAATGTAAAGGCTTTTGTAATTGACAAACTAAAAGGTGCTCAAAAATCGAAGGCCATAAAACCAAAAGATGTTATCCTGTATGGTTTTGGGCGTATCGGACGTTTAGTGGCTCGGGAACTTATGGCCAAAACAGGACGTGGCAGCCAATTGCGATTAAGGGCAATCGTGGTAAGGGGAGAATTAAACCGTGAAGTACTTGAAAAAAGGGCCGCCTTATTAAAAACCGATTCTGTTCACGGACCTTTTACGGGAACGGTCGATGTGGATGAGTCGAAAAACGCGTTGGTTATCAATGGGACCACTGTAAAGTTTATAAGTGCAAATCAACCAGAGGACATCGATTACACAAAATACGGTATCCAAGATGCCCTGATTATTGACAATACCGGTGCGTTTAGGGACAACACCGCACTATCCAGACATTTGAAATCGAAAGGTGCGAACAAAGTACTTTTAACAGCTCCAGGAAAAGAAGTTCCCAATATTGTGCATGGGGTAAACCACAAGGATTTTAACCCCGACAAAACCCATATTTATTCAGCTGCATCGTGCACCACAAATGCCATTACCCCTATTCTAAAAGTAATAGAGGATTCTCTTGGAATTAAAAAAGGGCACTTGGAAACGATACATGCCTATACCAACGATCAAAATTTAGTGGATAATATGCACAAAAAGTATCGACGTGGTCGTGCCGCAGCATTAAATATGGTTATAACCGAAACCGGGGCGGGTTCTGCGGTGGCGAAGGCCCTACCCTCCCTTAAAGGCAAGCTTACATCCAATGCCATAAGGGTACCTGTACCCAATGGTTCGCTGGCCATCCTCAACTTGGAAGTAAAAAACAAGACATCCAAAGAGAGTTTGGATACCATTATAAAAAAGTATGCCCTTGAAGGTGATTTGGTAGAGCAGATAAAATATGCGCTGAGCAATGAGTTGGTTTCCTCCGATATCGTAGGGACCACTGCCCCATCCATTTATGATAGTAAAGCGACCATAGTGTCGCCCGGGGGCAAAAACATTGTACTTTATATTTGGTACGATAACGAATATGGATACTCGCATCAAGTAATTAGATTGGCGAAATATATCGCAAAGGTTAGACGTTATACGTATTATTAGTGGATGACAATTTGTTCAAAGAACCAATTATCTTTTTTTGAAATTTGGTATATTGATGTAATTTCGTCCCGCCCTTAATCTAAATTTAATACGAGAACATTATTGAACATGAAGCATTTACGCATTTTATTCATCTTAGCCTTACTAATTCCAACCTTAGCCATACAGGCACAAGAAGAGGAGTCCCCAGAAGAAACAGATAATACCCTAAGAGGACAATTTGAAGAACTGGAAAGGAAATCGACTAATTATAGGTCGGGAAATGGTGTAGCCTATGAAGTGATGAAGCTTTCAAGCATCAACGATTTGAAAGCCAACATTTTTGATACGATCAATACGGCTAATAAGAATATCAAGGATTTAACCTCTACAATTGAGGCAAACAATGCCGAAATAGAGGATCTGAACAGTAAATTACAGGAAACAACAAATAAACTGAACTCGGTTACCGAAGAAAAAGACAGTATTTCGTTTTTTGGTGCCCTGATCAGCAAAGGAACCTACAACTTTATATTATGGTCCATTATTTTTGGGCTCCTTTTATTGTTACTGTTCTTTATTTACAGGTTCAGAAACAGTAATTTCTTGACTCAACAAGCCAAATCGGCCCTAGCCGACCTAGAAGAGGAGTATCAAAACCACAGGCGTAGAGCTTTAGAGCGCGAGCAAAAAATTAGCCGACAGCTACAAGATGAACTCAATAAACAAAAGAAATAAAAAAGAAAGGCTTCCAAAATGGAGGCCTTTCTTTTTGAACAGTTGTTGTAATTGGTTTCATTACTTTTGCCGCAAATAAATACAGTAAAATGTCCATGCGAATTGACATCATCACGGTACTTCCCGAACTCTTAAAGAGCCCCTTTGAGGCATCTATACTTAAACGTGCCATAGAAAAAGGGTTGGTAGAGGTACATCTTCACAATCTGAGGGATTATGCCACGGGCAATTATAAACAAATAGACGATTATCAGTTTGGTGGTGGTGCTGGCATGGTCATGATGATCGAGCCCATAGACAAATGCATCTCTCAACTTAAATCGGAAAGGGAATACGACGAGGTAGTTTACATGACCCCGGACGGAAATACTCTCAACCAGGGTATGGCCAATGAAATTTCCATGAAAAAAAACATAATTATCCTTTGTGGCCATTATAAAGGTGTGGACCAGCGGGTAAGGGACATGTTCGTTACCAAAGAAATTTCGATTGGAGATTATGTGCTCTCTGGTGGCGAATTGGCAGCTGCGATTCTTTGCGATGCCGTTATCCGATTATTGCCAGGTGTACTTAACGATGAGACATCCGCACTCACCGATACGTTTCAAGATAATTTATTGGCCCCACCGGTTTATACCAGACCTGCTGAATACAAAGGAATGGAAGTCCCCAAAATATTGTTGAGCGGTAACTTTCCTGAGATTGAAAAATGGCGGGAGAACCAAGCATTTGAACGTACCAAAGAAAGAAGACCAGATCTTTTGGAAAAATAACATTCCTTAAAAGTCAAAAACACAAAAAAACAACTTGCTATTTCTAAATATTGCATTACTTTTGCAATCTCAAAATCAACCTCTGACGAAATCCGTGAAAGTTGATCTTGTAAAAAACACTAAAAAAAACAAAAATGGAATCCTTAATAAAATTTGTTGAAGACGAATTTGTTCCAAAAAAAGAATTTCCAAAATTTTCAGCTGGTGATACCATCACTGTTTATTACGAAATTAAGGAAGGCGAAAAAACACGTACCCAGTTCTTTAAAGGTGTAGTTATACAGCGTAGAGGAAGTGGAGCTACAGAAACTTTTACTATTCGCAAAATGTCCGGGACTGTTGGTGTGGAAAGAATTTTCCCAGTAAACATGCCGGCTTTGCAAAGAGTTGAAGTAAACAAAAAAGGTAAAGTACGTAGATCTAGAATCTTCTACTTTAGAGGTCTTACCGGTAAAAAGGCTCGTATTAAAGAAGTTAAGGGATAATCCATATTCCATACGACAAAAAAGAGCACCCTTTATGGGTGCTTTTTTTATGAACAATTGTTAATAACAACGGTTCATATCGTGTTGATTTTTAATACCTTAAAAAGTTGCGGAATTTAATGTTACGTTCTACTTTAGTGACAGATATGATAGTGATACCATCACAATCAAATCGATTTAAAGTTGACGTTCTTTAAAACTGTGAATTCCCTTATAATTGGTAACACTACTGATCACAAAAGGAATTTCGAATCAGGAAACGTTTCGACAGGACCCGATGAGAAATAATAAATTTTATGTGCGAATGGAAGAGCAATTTTCCATTTTGATAAAGTTTAGGAAAACCACAGTATACTTTGCAAAATGTGGATTAGTTGAAAAATTAAGAGCATAGCAGAGAAAACGTCGAAAGGGCAAAAGAAGTAATCAAATAGATTGCAGTTTGGTACCACCAAGCAATTCTTGAGTCCTATCTGAAAGCCATATCTTTCGTAAAAAAAAGATATGGCTTTTGTTATTTTCACAATTTATAGGTAAATCCACCTACTTTTAGGCACTTCCTTTCGTACTTCACCGTCCATAAATCGTATATTTGCAACCGCTCAAACAAATACATTTAAATGGCTAAACTTTATTATACCAAAACAGATGAGGCTCCTGCCTTAGCAACGTTATCATTCTTACCCATTGTAAAATCATTTACCGAAACAGCAAACATCGCCGTTGAGACCAAAGACATCTCTTTGGCCGGGAGAATCGCCGCCATGTTTCCTGAATTGTTGACCGAGGAACAGCAAGTTTCCGATGACCTATCCATTTTGGGCGAACTTGCCAAAACACCTGAAGCCAACATAATCAAACTTCCTAATATCAGTGCTTCCATACCACAACTTAAAGAAGCCATTGAGGAACTTCAGGAAAAGGGTTACAAGCTTCCAGATTATCCGGATGAACCCAAAAACGACGAAGAAAAAGCCATTAAGGCCAAATACGACAAAGTAAAAGGAAGTGCGGTCAACCCTGTACTCCGTGAAGGAAATTCGGACAGACGTGCCCCTAAAGCCGTAAAAAACTATGCCAAGGCACATCCACACTCCATGGGAGAATGGTCTTCTGACTCCAAAACCCATGTGGCCACCATGTCTCATGGTGATTTTAAATCGAACGAAAAATCACTGACCATGCCCAACGCGGATGAAATCCGTATAGAATTGGTCGATGCAAATGGCAATACCACAGTTTTAAAAGATAAACTTTCATTGCTAAAAGGAGAGGTTATCGACGCTACGGTAATGAGCAAAAAAGCTTTGGTGGAATTCTTGACCAAAGAAATCGCAGACGCCCGTAAAAACAATATTTTGCTTTCACTGCACTTTAAGGCCACTATGATGAAGGTTTCCGACCCTATCATTTTCGGACATGCATTGGAAGTATATTTCTCCGAACTGTTCAAAAACTATGGAGATACTTTCGAAAAATTGGGCATTAACCCAAATGATGGTCTCGAAACACTATTGGACAAAATAGGTAAGTTGCCAGAAGATCAGCACAAAGAAATCGAAGGTGCCATTATGGGCAGTATCGAGAATGGACCCGACCTTGCCATGGTAAACTCCGATAAGGGAATTACCAACCTTCATGTTCCCAGTGATGTGATCATCGATGCATCCATGCCGGCCATGATTCGTAATTCTGGTAAAATGTGGGACAAAAACGGTGAGCTTCAGGACACTAAAGCCATCATCCCGGATAGTAGCTATTCAGGAGTGTACCAAGCAACCATTGATTTCTGCAAAGAAAATGGTGCTTTTGATCCTACCACGATGGGTACTGTTCCCAATGTTGGACTAATGGCCCAAAAAGCGGAGGAATACGGATCTCACGACAAAACTTTCGAAATCGAGAAGGCAGGAACCGTAAAAGTAGTCAACGCAGCGGGTGAAACCTTGATCGAACATGCCGTGGAAGAAGGAGATATCTGGAGAATGTGCCAGGTAAAAGATGCCCCTGTTCAAGACTGGGTTAAATTGGCAGTATCACGAGCAAGAGCTACAGGAACTCCTGCCGTTTTCTGGTTGGATGAAGAAAGAGCCCACGATGCTGAGCTAATCAAAAAAGTAAATCTTTACCTAAAAGACCACGATACATCTGGATTGGACATCAGAATTCTATCCCCTATCGAAGCTACCAAGTTCACCTTGAAACGCATGAAGGAAGGAAAAGATACCATTTCTGTATCCGGAAACGTATTGAGGGATTACTTAACTGACCTCTTCCCTATTTTGGAAGTGGGAACAAGTGCCAAAATGCTTTCCATTGTTCCTCTGATGAACGGTGGTGGTTTGTTTGAAACAGGTGCCGGAGGTTCTGCTCCAAAACACGTTGAGCAATTCTTGGAAGAAGGTCACTTAAGATGGGATTCCCTCGGTGAATTCTTGGCTTTGGCCGTTTCTTTGGAGTTCTTTGGTGAAAAGAACAACAATCCTAAGGCCCAAGTACTTGCCGATGCTTTGGACAAAGCAACCGAAGAGTTCTTGAACCAGGATAGATCACCTTCCAGAAAAGTAAACGAAATAGATACACGAGGAAGCCACTTTTACCTTTCCCTTTATTGGGCCGAACAATTGGCCAAACAAGATAAGGACGAGGAGCTAAAAGCCATATTTGGAAAAGTATATGATGCCATGTCTGCCAACGAAGAGAAAATTGCCCAAGAGTTGATAGATGCTCAAGGCTCTCCAGTAGACATAGGAGGATACTATCTTCCAAATCCAGAATTGGCATCAAAAGCAATGAGACCAAGTGAGACCTTGAACAATATTTTGAGTTCCATAGGATAATCAAAAACAAGTAAATTCTTAGAATATAAAAGGCAACCGTTATAATGGTTGCCTTTTTACTTTTCTAACAAAATGTTAAAAATAACCACTGGTCACCAATTTCATTTTCCCTATAATCCATAATTGCGTACTTTTAAAAAAACCAATCGAATGCCCAGACATTATCTCGCAGTATTGCTAGCCCTGTTTGGGCATTTTTTTGTGTTGCACTCCCAAGAAAGATATACCCTTAGTGGCACAATTTCGGAAGATTCCAGTAACGAGACCTTAATAGGAGTAACGGTTGCTGTAGCCGAATTAAAAACAGGAACCACCACTAACGAGTATGGCTTTTATTCCATAACCATGCCCGAAGGCGAATACCAAATTGTTGTTAGCTACCTTGGGTTTCAGGATGTGATTAAAACCATAACCTTAGACCAAAACTTAAAGCTTGATTTTAGCTTGGTGGAAAAAACCGAGGAACTTCAGGAAGTTGTGGTTACCGATAATGTGGAAAAATTGGATATTCGAAAACCTCAGATGAGCGTCACCTCGCTAGCTTCGAATACCATTAAGGAGATTCCCGTGGTGCTGGGTGAATCCGATGTTATAAAATCTTTACTGCTCCTGCCCGGGGTCACCAGTGCTGGTGAGGCATCATCAGGATTCAACGTTAGAGGCGGGGCCGCGGACCAAAACTTAATTCTATTGGATGAAGCCACTGTCTTTAACTCCTCCCACCTGTTCGGTTTCTTTTCCGTTTTCAATCCTGATGCCATCAAAGATGTAAAACTCTTTAAAGGTGGAATCCCTGCACGTTATGGCGGAAGGGTTTCATCCGTTCTCGACATTTTTCAAAAAGAAGGTAACAGTAAAGATTTTAAAGTCAACGGAGGGATTGGTGCAGTGGCAAGCCGATTACTTATAGAAGGTCCTATCCAAAAGGATAAAACTGCATTTTTAGCTGGCGGAAGAGCTTCGTATGCACACCTATTCCTACCGTTGTTCGATGTGGACAACAAGGCATATTTCTATGACCTTAACACTAAAATCAACCATAAAATCAATGAAAACAATAGTGTTTTCCTATCGGGATATTTTGGAAGGGACTTGTTCAACGTTAGCGACCGGTTTGTAAATGTCTATGGGAATGCGGTTGGAAATCTTAGATGGAACCACCTGTTCTCAGATAAGCTGTTCTCCAATCTATCCCTAATCTACTCTGATTATTATTATGGCTTAGAGCTTGATTTTGTGGGCTTTGAATGGAATTCTGGAATTCAAAACTTTAACGTTAAGTACGACTTAAAACATTACCTGAGCAACAAACTCCAACTGAATTATGGAATAAACAGCATTTATTATGTATTCAATCCGGGCAAAATTGTGCCCAACAGCCCAGAGTCTGGAATTGTGGAAGATCAGCTCACTAAAAAATACGCCAACGAAAATGCAGCTTATATCGATATTGAACACGAGATTACTGAGAACCTTAGCATTGAATATGGTATAAGAGCAAGTCAGTTCAACAGATTGGGCCAAGATGAATTCTTTGTTTATGCCAATGATAATCCAGTGGAGTTCGACCCTTTTACCCTTACATATCGTGAAGCAGAGCCAATCGACACGATCAGCCCAGGACGAGGTGGCTCTATGAAAAGCTTCCTCAATCTGGAACCAAGAGTTTCCATGTCCTACACCTTTAAGGAGAACAATTCAATAAAGGCCAGTTATACAAGATTGGCACAATACCTACACTTGATTTCCAATACCAGCTCCCCTACTCCGTTGGATGTTTGGACACCTAGTGGTCCCTTTGTAGAACCACAATTGTTAGACCAGTATGCGTTGGGATATTTTAGAAATATTAAAGAGGGGGCATATAGTTTGGAGGTGGAATCTTTTTACAAGACCATTCAAAATAGGATAGATTACATTGATGGAGCCAACCTTATCGCCAATGATGCTATTGAACAAATTGTACTCAACGGTGAGGCACGTGCTTATGGATTGGAACTTTTATTGCGCAAAAATGATGGGCGCTTTACAGGATGGTTGGCCTACACCCTATCCAAGTCCGAACAACGAACCCCAGGACGGGATTTAGGCCTGGAAACAGGAAGGTCCAATCAAGAAACAGGAATAAATCAAGGAGAGTGGTACAACACCCCTTACGATAAAACCCATGACCTCTCGCTCTATGGAAGTTTTGAGTTAAACGAAAAATGGAGTTTCAATGCCAACTTTATCTATCAAACAGGGCAACCTACTAACTATCCTATCGGTCAATTTGAGTTTGAAGATATCACGGTTCCCTATTACGGCTTGCGAAACAAAGAAAGGTTACCCGATTACCATAGATTGGATTTCTCGGCAATTTTAACCCCAAAAAGAAACAAGCGTAAAAAGATACAATCAGAATGGGTATTCAGTATTTATAACGTTTACAGTCGTAAAAATGCAGCTTCAATAAATTTCAGGGAGAACGAGGACACCGGGAGAAACGAAGCCGTACGTACTTCCATTTTTGGCATCATCCCATCAGTAACCTATAATTTTAAATTTTAATGCTATGAAAAAGCTCATGTCTTTGATTTTTATATTTACGGTACTGGTTTCTTGTGAAGATGTAGTGGATGTGGACCTACCGGATGTAGATACAAAATTGGTGGTGGATGGCCTTATTCGAGTAGATAAGGACCAAGAGTTTGTTGATGTGCGAATCGCCCTCAGGGAAACCAGCATATTTTTTGAAGAAAATGAACCCGTGCAGGCTGAAAGTGTGGTCATAAGCTATGGGCAACTAAACAATAGCGGCAACTTTGACAATCTTTCCTCCTCCTCTTTGGCGGAAGAATCACCCGGATCGGGAATATATGTGCCGGACCCAAACTTTTCCTCCGACCAACGTATTCGAACTACATCGGCAGAGCCGGGGACCACATTTATTTTGGAAATAACATACCAAGGCAAATATTACTTTGCCCAAACAGAATATGCCCCTACAGTGCCATTGGATGGTGTTAGACAAGGGGATGAAGTATTTTTTGGTGAAGATCAAACCGAAGTCATTGTAAGCTTTACGGACAATGGAGATGAAGACAACTATTATGTATTTGATTTTATGTTCGGTGAATTCCTAACCGTTGAAGATGAGTTTTTTCAAGGTCAGCAATTTGAGTTCTCTTATTTTTATGATGATAAGACCAATCCCGGCGACGAAGTAACCATAAGTATACTTGGAGCTACGGAAGAATTCTATAATTATATGGATTTGGTGATTGAGCAAACGGGGAATGGTGGTAGTCCGTTCCAAACACCAGTAGCCACTGCAAGAGGAAATATTTTTGATATTACCGGGCTCGACAATGTTACGGTTCTGGACAACGTTGACCGCCCAAACGATTATGCACTAGGTTATTTTGGGGTGGTCCAGGAATATTCGCAAACACTCACCATCGAATAAGTCCAATTACACCAAGGCATAAAGAAGTAAAATTACCGAAATTCCTACCAGGCCTTGAAATAGGGTGCCTAAAGTATGTCCCCTGAGAGCTGTTTTAACGTTGATGTTCGAAAACTGCGAAACAACCCAAAAATAGCTATCGTTGATATGTGAAACCGTCATTGCCCCAGCTCCAATGGCCAAAACGGCCAACGCCTTGTCCGTAATAGAAATCAACCCAAATGTCTCCAAAAGGGGCGCTATTATGGCCGAAGTAGTGATGATGGCAACTGTGGAAGACCCTTGAGCTGTTTTTAAAACAGCAGAAATCACAAAAGCGATCAGTAATCCCCCAACCCCTGTACTAGATTCCAAATTAATGATGGAAGCAATATCCATGGTTCTCAAAATAGCACCAAAAGCCCCTCCGGCACCAGTAATAAGAACAATGGCTCCTGCTTGTCTAAAAGCTTCTGGCACCCATCCTTTTTTTTCTTCGTTTGGCACCTTTCTCCCTAAAGCAAAAGCAAAAAACACTCCAATCAGCAACGCTATAACAGGACTGCCCAAAAACCCGAAAATGCTGAATAGCACACCTTCACCCAAAGGGTGCGTTGGGTAGTCAGTGACAGATTTCATTGCTATTAAAATTATAGGGACCAATAAAGGAAGAAAGGCTTGCAAAGGTTTTACCTTAGACTTTACAGCACTGGATTCAGCAACAGGTTCTGTATCCTGTTCTTCTTCTTTCAGGGATTTGCCGATAAATCGTGCCCAAAAATATCCCGAAATGGAAACGGGTATGGCTACCAATAGACCAAAAATCAAAACCATTCCCAAATCTGCGTCCAATATGGCAGCTGCTGCCAATGGTCCCGGTGTAGGCGGCACAAATACATGGGCCGAGTACAAACCAGTGGCGAGCGCAATTGCAAAAACCAAGGCCGGTATACCTGTTTTTTTACTTATGGCCTTGTTCAATGAAGAAAGGATAATATATCCTGAATCACAATAGACAGGAATAGAGATTACGAAACCTGCCAAATTCATGGCCAATGGAGAGCGTTTTAATCCAATAACCTTTAAAATACTATTGGCCAAAACTTGAGTACTGCCTGTTTTTTCCAAGTAAATACCGATAACGGTTCCAAATGCTATCACCTGACCTATTCCAGAAAGCGTATTCCCAAAACCCTCTGCCATGGTAGACATTATATTTTTGGGTGCTATCCCCAGCAAAAAACCCGAGGCAACCGCTGCAATGGTCAGCGAAAAAATAGGGTGCATCTTAAATTTTACTGTGGCAATGATGATGAAAAGGACAACAGCCCCAAGAACTAGTATTTCCATGGTTAATTTTTAGTGCAATATCCCCTAAATATAAGCTAATATTCCTACTTTGGTCGTATGAGGAGAACGAACAAGGAACTTCTGGTAAAGGGCATAAAATCGTTTGGCTATACTGTGCTTGCCATGTTTATGGGGCCATTTTTAATCTATGAAGCATTTAAGAATGAAGGGCATCCCTTTTATTGGCCAGTATTGATTTTGGGCCTTATCTGTGCCATTTTGGCCATTTACATGGGTTTTAGGTCTGTAAAAATTGTTATGAATGCCATTTTTGGAGAGAAACCCAAAAATTAGTTGCCCGTGCTTGTTGTTTTATTTTTCCACTTGTTCGAAAGTTGGGCATAATCATAATCCAAAACCGATTTCTGCCGTTCCAATCTACTGGCCGCAAAAGCGCGTTGTAAAATATCCTCAATAAGGTAATCTTCGTGGACTTCTACTGGATGGAATTCTTCCTTTAAACTTATTTTGAACAGGCTTGCCGTAGTATTGTACCAAAAGGCTCGCCATCCATTTCGCAAATCTTTCACCAAATCAAACGCTGTTGTACCGGTCTGCCTGTGAATCAGCTTCACCAAAATTTGCCCTTCTGTTCGGGTCAACTTTTTTAATTCTTCGGAGAACTCCCCTTCTATATATTTTTGAACCTTTCTGGTGTATCTCCTCTGGTGCCTTCTTTTTTTAATATGCTTTAGACTATCGTTTAATTCTACCAAACGCTCGGCCGCGAGCTTGGCGTAGGGATACACTTTTAATGTTTTTCTTCGTAAAATATAATATCGCAGCTTGTCCTCACGGCTGGCAAAATCCAACTTTCCAAAAATATAAACCTCGTCCAGCTCAATGGAGCTCATTAGAATCGAGTCTCCCTCAAAACGAACATAATAATCCTCCAAGGTATCGTTGACAACGGAATCCCTTTGGATCTTCAACGAATCCTGCTTTGAATCCTGAGCAAAACCTAGTATGGTAAATGTCAGATAAACAATAAGAAAACAGTTACGCAGCATAACAATTCTTCCTCAATAGTCTTGCCAAAAGTAAGTATAAAGGTATGATTTGGCTATTAAATAAAAGTGAATATTCTTATGTTTGTGTATTAAATCAGATACATGGCAAAAGAGAAAATCATCAACGAAAAATCCCTTGAGTTTTTAGAAAAATATTTAAATAATCCCTCCCCCACAGGTTATGAGTGGGAAGGTCAAAAAATCTGGATGGATTATGTAAAACCTTATGTGGATGAATTTATTACCGACACTTACGGTACTGCCGTAGGAGTAATAAATCCAAAAGCAAAATACAAGGTGGTGATCGAAGGGCACTCCGATGAAATTTCTTGGTACGTGAACTACATCACCGACGAAGGATTGCTTTATGTAATCAGAAATGGCGGTAGTGATCATCAAATCGCTCCATCTAAATGGGTGGACATACATACAAAAAATGGTATTGTGAAAGGTGTATTCGGATGGCCAGCCATTCACACTAGAAACAAAGCCAAAGAAGAACCACCTAAACTGGATAATATCTTTATTGATATAGGTGCCAAGGATAAAGAAGAAGTCGAGAAAATGGGTGTTCACGTAGGGTGCGTGATTACCTATCCCGACCAATTCCAAATCTTGAACAAGGACAAATTTGTATGTAGGGCCTTGGATAACCGCATGGGTGGTTTCATGATTGCAGAAGTGGCACGATTGCTTAAAGAAAATAAAAAAGAGCTGCCGTTCGGACTATATATTACCAATTCCGTACAAGAAGAAATCGGGTTGCGTGGTGCTGAAATGATCACGCAGACCATTAAGCCCAATGTGGCCATTGTTACCGATGTGTGCCACGACACTACTACCCCAATGATCAATAAAAAGACGGAGGGCGAGACCAAAATCGGAGACGGACCTGTGATTTCTTATGCACCTGCAGTGCAAAACAAGTTACGCGAGCGTATTTTGGAAACTGCCGATTCCAAGAAAATACCTTTCCAGCGTAATGCATCATCAAGATACACGGGCACTGATACAGATGCTTTTGCCTACAGTAATGGCGGTGTTGCTTCCGCTTTAATTTCTTTGCCATTGCGCTATATGCATACTACGGTAGAAACTGTTCATAAAGACGATGTGGAGAACGTTATCCGTTTGATCTACGAAACATTATTGAACATTAAGGAAGGTGAAACCTTCAGTTATTTTGATTAACTGAGCAACGACCATCCTTTTGGATAATAAAATTATGTCACCCTGAAACATCTTCGGGGTGACTTTTTTTTATCTTTATGTGATATGGATGAACGCGTTGACATATTGGACGACCACGGAAAACCAACAGGAGAGTCTTGTTTAAAATCTGAAGCACACCGTAAAGGTTTATTACATCCAACCATTCATGTTTGGCTCTACACACCAGATGGACGGGTTTTGATTCAACAACGGGGCGAAAACAAAGCTACCCAACCGTTACTTTGGGATGTTTCGGTGGCCGGACATGTTTCCGCCGGAGAAGAAATTCTTTCCGCAGCCGTTCGAGAAGTAAAAGAAGAAGTGGGCCTTGCTATTTCGGAATCCGATTTGGAACCATTGGGCACTTACAAGGCCATCCATAAAATATCCGAAGATTTCATTGATGCCGAACTGCACCACATTTTTTTGTGCAAATTAACTGTCCCGTTAAATCAACTTAAAAAGCAGGATAGTGAGGTAGCCGATCTGGCCATAGTACCCTTATTTAAATTTGCAGAAGAAACTTGGGGTTTGGCCAGCGTGGGCAAATATGTGCCGCACGGCCCTACCTATTACAAAACCATTATCAATGAGATTAAAAGTCGGACTTGACTTTTTCAACGAATTCCTCCAGTGAATCCAACGGATAGTCCTTCTGGTCGCCTGTCTTCATGTTTTTGGCCACAAACTTACCATCGGTCAACTCTTGTTCCCCCAAAAGGATTACGTATGGTACACCTCTCTTGTCCGCATATTTGAACTGCTTCTGCACTTTGGTATCCGTAGGATACAAATCAGCCCTTAGACCTTGCTTACGTAGTCCAGACACCAATTTTAAAGCCGCTGTTCCTTCTTTCTTTCCAAAATTAAGGCAAAGCACATCCAAAGAAGTATCCAAGCTGTCAGGGAACAGGTTCAATTCTTCCAAAACCAGATAAATCCGGTCCAATCCAAAAGAAATACCCACACCACTCACATCCTTAAGTCCAAAAATGCCAGTGAGGTCATCGTAACGACCTCCACCACCAATAGAGCCCATTTTTACACCTTCTGGTGCTGCAACTTCAAAAATAGCCCCTGTGTAGTAATTTAGTCCACGGGCAAGTGTCACATCCAATTGTAAGTTGGTAGATTGCAAGCCAACCATATCAACAGTGGAAATTATCTCTTCCAATTCCGAAACACCCAACATGCCCACTTCTGAATCGGCAAGAATGGATTTCAGCTTTTCCAATTGCTCTGAAGCGGTGCCAGTCATTTCGAACAAAGGCTGTGCTTTGGATATAGCGGCTTCGGAAATACCTTTTTCCATCATTTCCGCTTTTACCTTCTCCTCTCCTATCTTGTCCAATTTGTCCAAGGCCACGGTAAAGTCCACCAATAAATGCTTCGCTCCGATCACTTCGGCAATTCCGGATAGTATTTTTCGGTTGTTGATTTTAATAGTAGCGCCATTTAATCCTAAATCGGTAAAAACAGCATCGTACAACTGTACAAACTCCACTTCTTGAAGTAGTGAGTTCGCACCAACCACATCGGCATCACACTGATAAAACTCGCGAAAACGCCCTTTTTGTGGACGGTCTGCACGCCACACAGGCTGAATCTGGTATCGCTTGAAAGGGAAATCTATCTCATTTTGGTGCATCACCACGTAACGAGCGAACGGCACCGTAAGATCATAGCGTAGGGCTTTTTCCGAAATCTTGGGCGTTAAAGAAGCTGAATTCTTGGAGCTGTAGGTCACGTCGTCCACTTTGGAAATAAAATCACCCGAATTCAATATTTTAAAAATCAAACGGTCCCCTTCATCCCCATATTTACCCATTAGGGTCTCGGAATTCTCAAAAGAAGGGGTTTCTATCGGCTGAAAACCATAGGTCTCGAAATGCTTTTTTATAGTTTGGATAATATAATTACGCCTAGCTACCTCTGCAGGTGAAAAATCTCGGGTTCCTTTAGGTATGGATGGTTTCTTTGCCATGTGGTTTTAAATTCTCGTGCAAATATAAGGTTTTGGTCAATTGGTATTAGGTAAAAGATAAGCGGTAAAGGGCGAATGGCAAAAGAGTTATAGCTTATAAAAACAGCCTATCCTAAAGGGCAAAAGTCTGGACTCTTGATTCACTGAAAACCCTTATCAGTGTTCCATAATTTGATCAAACCATTGGTACAGTTCGCCCTTGGTGATAACAGCACCTTGTTTTATAATTTCGAACTTATCCACGTTTTTATCCTCGCCATACGCTTTGGACGCAGAAAGGTATTCCACAAAATCGGATTGGTAGTTGCGCTTAAACCAACCGAAACCTACTTCTGTCCTTAAATCAATTTCTGGATTTAGAATCTTGACTGACAACAATTTCATCTCTTTATCGGTCAAATGGAAAAGATGCATATGCTTTTCTGAAACATTTTCCAGATACTCTACTTTATTCAATACACCTTCCCAAATCAGATCACTGAAAACATCAATCTCATCCTCTGCTACCTCTGGCTTCTCTTTTTTCAGTGAATCCCATTCATCCGCAGTAATGGATTGGGTTGCCAAAAAGTTGATAAATTCCGGATGGAGCTCTTCCAATTGCTCCTTGGTCAATCGTTTATATTTCATCCTGCAAAAATAAAAAGGCTTCTGAGAACGACCGAATTTTTCATGCAAGAATCATATAAATTCACTAATGGAGACACTTTGCCTTTAAGTTTATCTTAACCTTGAAACTTTGGCAAGCCACCTAAGATCCATTAGTTTCGGAAACTAACATTTAACAAAAACAGATATATAATGACATTTTTGAATTCGATGAAAACATTAGTGATGTGCATCGCGATGCTAGGGGTTTGTGCATTTGCACAAATAAATGCCCAGGAACAAGTAGAGGTAAGCGATGCAGAGCTAAATAAAATTGCTTCAGCGTTTCCTGATATCCAAAAAGTAAATATGGAGGCCCAGCAAAAGGTGATGCAAACAGTAAAGGACAGTGGTTTTGAACCCAACAGATTCAATCAGATGTACCAAGCCGCCGCTTCCCCTGAAAAAACAGTTGATGCCAGTGATGAAGAAAAGGAACGCTTTGGAAAATTAATGAACCAGATTCAACAGATGCAAATGGGTTTCACCCAACAAATCGAGGAAATTATAGGCAATCAAGGGTTGAGCATGGAACGCTATCAAAAAATTGCGATGGCTCTCCAAACCGATGCCGAATTACAAGGTCGATTAAAAACGGCTTTGGAACAACAACCTTAGATTAGAAATGAATTATAAAAAAAGCCCGAGCAAATTGCTCGGGCTTTTTTATCTATTGTAAAGTAGTTCTTAGTTTGCTTCTGCAACTACTTCAAAAGGGAATTCTACGATAACTTCCCTGTGTAATCTGATAATTGCTTCGTAAGGACCAACTCTTTTGATAGCTCCACCTTTAATATTGATGAATTTTCTATCAATTTGGTGACCTTCTTTGTCCAAAGCACTTGCAAGGTCAATGTTTGTAACAGAACCGAACAATTTGTCGCCTGCACCAACTTTAGCTGCAATTTTGATTTCCAATTGCTTCAAAGCATCGGCAATCTTAGTAGCCTCATCAATAACCTTTTTCTCCTTGTGAGCTCTTTGCTTAAGGTTCTCTGCCAAAACTTTTTTAGCAGAAGGAGTAGCCAAATCGGCCAAACCTTGTGGGATAAGGAAGTTTCTGCCGTAACCGTTTTTTACGGTAACGATATCATCCTTAAATCCCAAATCCTGTACATCTTCTTTTAGAATAAGTTCCATTCTCTGGTATTTTTTTATTTCAACATATCGCCAACATACGGCATTAACGCTAGGTGACGGGCACGTTTAACGGCCTGTGCTACTTTTCTTTGGTATTTCAAGGAAGTACCGGTAAGTCTTCTTGGAAGCAATTTACCTTGCTCGTTTACCAACTTCATCAAGAAATCCGGGTCTTTGTAATCAATATACTTGATACCTGACTTCTTGAACCTACAATACTTCTTTTGCTTGCTGGTCTCAATGTTAAGCGGGGTCAAATATCTGATTTCCCCGTCTTTTTTCGATTTTGCTTGTTGCTCAATAGATGCCATACCCTTATGCCTTTGCTTTTAGTTTGTTTCTTCTTTTTTCCGCCCAAGCAATTGCGTGCTTGTCCAATTTAACGGTCAAAAAACGCATAATGCGCTCATCTCTTCTAAATTCCAACTCGTATGGGCCAATAGCCTCACCTGGAGCTTGGAATTCGAACAAGTGGTAAAATCCACTTTTCTTGTGCTGAATGGGATAGGCCAACTTTTTAAGTCCCCAATCTTCTTTGGAGACCATTTTGGCACCACTCTTAATCAAGAAATCCTCAAATTTCTTGACTGTTTCCTCTATCTGTGTCTCAGACAGAACGGGATTCAAAATGAAAACAGTTTCGTAATGGTTCATTATAATATATTTTTAAAGGAGCGCAAAATTAGTAATAATTCTATCACCCTGCAAGAAAAGTAAAAAAACTTCGTTTAAGTACAAGAGTTATCAACAATAAAAAACCCAATAAACCTAAATAACACATATGGCAATTTACACAACAAAATAGACCATGTTTACATCTTTTGTTGCTGTTAAACGTCTTTTTTATGTAATTTGCCGATGATTTAAAACCCTACAAATCACCCCATTCTATGAAATTAAAAAGTATAATTGTAGACGATTCCTCGATGCAGCGTATGGCTGTTGCGAAATTGGTCAACAATCATCCACACCTAGCTTTGGTTGCCGAGTACAGCAACGCCATTGAAGCCAAAAATGGCCTAAAAAACCACGAAATCGATCTAATCTTTTTAGATGTTGAGATGCCTATTATCAGTGGTTTTGACCTTTTAGAGGCCCTAGAGAACCCACCACAGGTTATTTTGATTACAGGAAAACCTGATTATGCACTTAAAGCATTTGACTACGACGTAACCGATTACCTTCACAAACCTATCACCTTGGCCCGTTTTGAAGCCTCTGTAAAAAGAGCTGTTGCCAAATACGAGCAAATGAACAGGGTGGACGAGGATGAAGAGCACATCTTTGTAAAAAGCAACCTTAAAAAGCGTAAGGTTATCTTGAACGATATTAAATGGATAGAAGCGTTGGGTGATTACATTAAATTGGTGACAGATGAAGCCAATATTGTGATTCTTTCCACTATGAAATCTTTCGAAAAGCAATTGCCCGCAGAAAAATTTCTACGTATCCATAAATCTTATATTGTGAATCTGGAGAAGATTGAAAAATTCAACAGTAAAAATGTTGAAGTAGGGGGCAGACAGATTCCATTAAGTAGAAACAAAAAGACAGAACTAGCAGAAGCGCTGGCCAATGTATAATTATATGTGGTCCACATTGTAGACCAGTCTTACACTTTTATACTTGGAAATAGCATTAAAAGATTTTTCAATTCTTTTAATGCTATTTTTTGTTTGTGCCAAGGGTTGCTTCCTTGGAATTTTGATCATAATGTTTTTAAGATAGTCCCTTCGAATTCGAGCAACCGGTGGATACTCGGGTCCAAGAATATTCGAACCGAGCACATTCCGTAAAGATCCTGCCATCCAATCTGCCGCCTCGTTCAGCTTATTGAAATCCTTATCTTTCAAGGTTATTTTTATCAGCCGTACCAACGGAGGGTACTTAAACTGTTCCCGCTCATAAAATTGTTCCTTGAACATATTGTCATAGCTGTTCGTGGTGACTTGCTGTAAAATTTGATGATACGGATTATACGTTTGTATCAAAACTTTACCACGTTTTTGGGTACGCCCTGCCCTACCCGCTACCTGCGTCAGCATTTGAAAACTGCGTTCATGAGCTCGGTAATCGGGGAAATTGAGCATAGAGTCCGCATTCATAATGCCCACTAAGCTAACATTTCTAAAATCGAGTCCTTTTGTGACCATTTGGGTTCCGACAAGGATATCCATCTCTTGGTTTTCAAAAGATGAAATGATCTTTTCATACGCATATTTGCCACGAGTGGTATCCAAATCCATTCGACCAACCTTAACATCTGGAAACAACTGTCCCAACTCCTGTTGAATTTGCTCTGTGCCAAAGCCCTTATTGTCCAATGTAGGGTTGCCGCAAGCCAAACATGCTTGTTGCAATGCCATATGATATCCACAATAATGACAGCGCAGTTGATTTCTGTGTTGGTGATACGTTAAACTTACATCGCAATTGGGACATTGGGCCACATGACCACAAGTAGTACATTCCACAACTGGGGCAAACCCTCTTCGGTTCTGAAAAAGTATAATCTGCTCCCCCTCCTCCAATGCTTCCGTAATGGCCTTAATTAATATCTCCGAAAAATGGCCTTTCATTCGTCGTTTACGGGTAGCTTCTTTAATATCCACCAAATTGATATCTGGCATCAGCACATCACCAAACCTATGAGCTATGGAAGCATAACCGTACTTGTTTGTTTTAGCATTGAACATACTTTCAATGCTCGGGGTCGCCGAACCCAAAACTATGTCCGCTTTGTGCAGGGCCGCTAGAACAACAGCAGCATCCCTCGCATGATACCTTGGAGCAGGATCAAATTGCTTAAAAGAAGTTTCATGTTCCTCATCCACCACTACCAGACCTAATTTTGTAAAAGGAAGAAAAAGGGATGAGCGAGCTCCGATCACGATTTGGGCCTTTTCTGCATTCTTCAGTACATTGTTCCATACCTCGACCCTCTCGTGAATGCTATATTTTGAATGATATACGGATACCTGGTGCCCAAAATAATGCCTTAGTCTATTGATCAATTGGGAAGTCAATGCAATTTCCGGAAGCAAGTACAGGGCTTGTTTGCCTTCGTCCAAGCATTTTTGAATCAGTTTTACGTAAACTTCGGTCTTTCCTGAAGACGTGACACCATGCAACAACACCGGTTTTCCGTCATCAAAACCTTTGTTGATATCCTGTAAAGCTTGATGCTGATATTCATTTAAGTCTATATGCTTGGATTCCTCCGAACGCTCATCAAACTCTACCCTATCCTTTCGAATATGGTATTCCAATAAGATTTCTTTGTCGATGAGTGACTTGATTACTGCCTTTGAGGCCCCGCTAGCTTCTTCCAATTCGTTAATGGCAATAGGCTTGTTTCCTTTTTTGGATTTAATCTGAAACAAGGACAAGACCACTTGACTTTGCTTGGGTGCCCTAGTAAGTTCGTTCAATAATTCGGATAGCTGTTCTTCGTCATCGTACTGTTCCGAGAGTTTGACATACCTTACCAACTTGGGCTTGTATTGTTCGTACAGCTCTTCTTTTTGTAGCACAACTCCCTTGTGGACAAGTGTATTAATGAGCTTCAGTACATTTTTCTTGTCCACAATATCACTTACCTCGGATATTTTCAACGCAGTTTGATGCTGTAATGCTTCAAACACCAAAAATTCATCATCCGAGAGTTCCTGTTCGTCCACATCCACATTTTTGTTGGGCAACACCAGGGTTTCGCTCTCCAACATAAAAGCACTCGGCAAAGCACTCCGTATTACTTCGCCCAGTGTGCACATGTAATACTTGGCCACCCACTCCCAATGTTTTAACTGTGTATGGGTAACAACAGGGAAATCATCCAGTATTTGATAAATTTCTTTGGGTTCGTATGCTTCTGGTGCATTTTGGTGTACTTTAAAAGCAAGCGCAGTATAAATTTTTGATTTGCCAAAAGGAACAGCAACACGCATACCTTCCTTTATGAAGTTGGCCTCTTCTGCAGTAATCTTATAAGTGAAGAGTTTTTCCAAGGGAATGGGAAGAACAACATCCAAAAAATAATCCATACATTAATTCTCTACAACCCTGTGCCATGTTTGGGTTCTATGCAAAAATGCCAGATACCCTCTTACTTTTAACCTGTCCTCGTTATCCTCGTCCAACCAAACTTTTCCTCTAAAGGTCATGGCTTGTTCGGGGTCAAACAGTGTATCTCCTTTGTATATTCCATCCTTGTGCTCTTCAAAGTCTTTCATGATTGTCATGCCAAGAATGGGCTTGTCCTTTTTTTCGCCATCACATTTGGTGCAAAGTGCTCCTTTTTTCCCGTCTTCCAATATTTTGACCACTTTGGCATGCAGCATGCCATCTTCCTTATAAATTTCGATGATGGCTTTTTCCACTCCATTTCGGTCATCGATGGTCTTCCACTTTCCGAAAACAGTCTGTGACCATGTTATCTGACAAAGCAGAAAACAAAGAAGATATATGCACTTATTCAGGGTTTTGCTGCTTTTCATGTCGTTTTTTTAAGGAGTTCAACGTCGCATTCAATTCGAAACCTAACAATAATATATTAGAATTCAACCAAATGAACACCATTAAAATCAATAATCCTCCCAAAGCTCCATAAAGTTCGTTGTATCGAGCGAATTTCTCAACATATATCCCGAAAAGATATGAAGTGAGCAAAAACAATAGGGTCGTCATTAACGCCCCTGCCGAAAAGAATCTGGCCTTTCTGCCTTCCGCCGTACCAAAATAATAGAGTATAGCGGTGGTAAAGTAAGACAAGCATAGAAAAAATAAGATCTTGGCCACTTGAATTCCAATTGTATCCCCTTTCTCTACATCATAACCTAAGGTTTTGCCCAAATATTCACTGGTGTATTCTACAATATAAAATTCAAAATAAACGAAGGCGACCGCACCTACGATCAATAAAATGGACAAAATCAGGCCCACCATAAGTGCATAGGCGTATTGCCTGAAAAAATTTCGTGTAAGTTCTACATGGTAGGAGTTCTCAAACCCTCCGAATATGGCATTTACCCCATTGGCCATCAAAAAAATGGATAGGATAAAGGCCGAGGACAAAAGGCCTCCCTGTTTTTGGTCTTTTATCTGTTGGTAAATCTCCCCAAAATAATCACTGGTTGCGGATGGAAGAAAAGATTCCAAAAAGTCCAGGAACTGTGCATCAAAATTCTCGTTCCCAACACTTACATAGGGTATGATAAAGGGAATCATGGTAACGAAAAAAATAAGCAAGGGAAACAGGGCCAAAAAAATGCTAAAAGCAATGGAACTGGCTCTGGAGGACAATGCCCCTTTTACAATTCCCATTAAATACATTTCAATCAAATCATAGAAAGAGAGCCCCTCAAAAGCTTTGAGTTTTATGTTTTTTAGCAACCGTACGATCCAATTGATCACCGGTATTTTTTCTAACTGCTCCTCTATGGCTGCGGACATTTAAACTGCTTTTAAACTAAGGTCCATATTATAAACGGAATGGGTCAATGCTCCGGAAGAGATATAATTCACCCCACATTCTGCATATCTTCGTATGGTATCTTCCGTTATTCCTCCCGAGGATTCTGTGAGACATTGATCTCCGATACGTTTTACCGCTTCGGTGGTGTCGTCGTAATCAAAATTATCCAAAAGAATGCGGTACACACCTCCGGCTTTTAAAATTTCATCCACCTCATTTAAATCTCTGGCCTCCACTATAATTTTGAGGTCCTTCCCTTTCTCTGCCAAATAATCTTTTGTTTTTTGAATGGCTTTTGCAATACCGCCCGCAAAATCGATATGGTTATCCTTGAGCATGATCATGTCGTACAGCGCAAATCGATGGTTTTCACCTCCTCCGATCTTTACTGCCCATTTTTCAAGGGCCCGGATTCCAGGTGTTGTTTTTCGGGTATCCAATATTTTGGTATCGGTTCCATCCAAAATAGAAACAAAATCCTGTGTTTTGGTGGCTATGGCACTCATGCGCTGCATGGCGTTCAGAACTAATCGCTCCGCCTTTAATATGCTTTGAGAGCTGCCCTCTACATAAAAAACCACGTCGCCATATTTTACTTTTTCTCCATCATTGATCAAGACTTCCACGGCTAGTTCGGAGTCCACATAATTAAATACCATCTTGGCAAAATCCACGCCGGCTATAATGCCTTCATCCTTTACCAAAAGTTTGGCCTTGCCCTTTGCAGAAGCAGGGATACACGCCAAAGAGCTATGGTCACCATCGCCTACATCTTCCCTTACTGCGTTGGCGATGATCAAATCCAGCTCGTTTTGAAATTGTTCTTCGGAAATCATCCAATTGGGGTTTTAACGAAAATAGTAAAAACATTGCTGCCTGTAAATGATAAGTAGGTGCTTAATTTAAGCTGAAACGTTTATTTTTGGGTATGCAGATTACTTTGATCGCCATTGGCAAAACTGATAAGTCTGAACTTGAAGAACTTATAACTGTTTATGAGAAACGGCTAAAGCACTATATAAAGTTTAGCCTTGAGATTATTCCGGATATAAAAAACCGCAAAAATTTATCCGAAACCCAACAGAAAGAGAAAGAGGGTGAGTTGATTTTGGCACAGCTTCAACCTACGGACACCTTGATATTGCTGGATGAGAAAGGAAAGCAATACTCTTCCATGGATTTTGCTCAGCTCCTTCAGAAAAAAATGAATGCTGGAACAAAGAACCTAGTACTAACCATTGGCGGACCATATGGTTTTAGCGATGCCGTTTATGCGAAGTGCTCGGGTAAAATAAGTTTATCCAAAATGACATTTTCCCATCAAATGGTACGTTTGTTCATTGTAGAACAAATCTACAGAGGCTTCACCATTTTAAGGAACGAGCCCTATCATCACCAATGAGATAGTTGGAGGCCAAAGACGAGAACCAAGACCAAAAAAGTCCTTGTTCCTTTTTCTTTAAGCGCAGCGGTTTTCCTTATGTTAATATAGCACCCTGAACTTAATGGTATTCTCGATTTTCTTGAGGGCTTTGATCACATCCTTATTGTATTCCTTATCCAAATCGGTGATTACATAGCCTACTTGACTGTCGGTTGATAAGAATTGCCCGGTAATGTTCAAGCCATATTTAGCCAACACCTCGTTGATCTTGGCCATAATTCCAGGAACATTTTTATGGATGTGCAGGAATCTGTGGGCTTTGTTCTGTTTTGGCAATCTAATATTTGGGAAGTTGACAGCATCAACCGTATTCCCTGTATTTATGTAGTCCATGATTTTATTGGGTACAAAATCGGCAATATCTCTTTGTGCTTCCTCTGTACTTCCACCGATATGAGGCGTAAGGATAACGTTCGATAATCCTTGAAGTGGGGTTTCGAACTCACCATTACTTCGAGGCTCAACCGGATATACATCTACTGCTGCCCCTCCTAATTTTCCGCTTTTTATGGCAGCCGCCAATGCATCGATATCCACTACGAAACCGCGCGAAAGGTTGATCAGCTTGGCACCATCTTTCATTTGATTGATCTCACGCTCTCCAATAAAGTTTTTATTTGCCTTATTATCATCCACGTGCAGTGTCACCACATCCGAAATAGATAACAAATCTTCCAGTGTATTGCATTTTGTGGCATTACCGATTGCCAATTGGTCGGCAACATCATAATAATACACTCGCATACCCATAGCCTCCGCCAACACGGACATTTGCTTACCAATGTTACCGTAACCTACAATACCCAAGTTTTTTCCCCGTACTTCTTGTGATCCTGCTGCAGTTTTATTCCATTCCCCATTGTGGATTTCCATACTACGAGGAAAAATACTCCTCATGAGCATAATAATTTGTCCGATCGCAAGCTCTACAACGGAACGTGTGTTACTGTAGGGAGCATTGAACACAACAACTCCCTTCTTTTTGCTGTAGTCCAAATCGATTTGGGTGGTACCAATACAAAAAGCACCAACAACCAATAGTTTATCCGCTGCATCCAATACTTTCTGGGTAACCTGTGTTTTGGAGCGTATCCCCAACACATGAACACCTTTAATGCGCTCGATAAGTTCCTCTTCGGAAAGGCTGGTCTTTATCAATTCAACGGAAAAACCTTCTTCCGAAAGATTTTCGAAAGCTGCTGGGTGCACATTTTCCAGTAATAATATTTTAATTCTGTTCTTGGGGTATGATAAGTTTCTTGGCAAATCGTTCACAAATAAAAATTCATCTAGGTTAGGTGCCACATGATCGGCATTATTGGCCGCTTTTTCACGGTGCACATTTTCAGTGTAGGCGAAAAATTTATGGGCGATTCCGGCCTCACGCATTACGTAATCACTATAGCCATCGCCAATAACTTGGACTTCGCCTTCCAAATCCAAGTTTTTTAAACATTCTATTTTTCCGTTGTGGGCAGCTAGAACATTGGTTTCATCAAAACCGATAATGTTACCTTTTTCGTCAAACTTAAACGTATTGGCATATACCCTATCGGATGGTATGTTATATTCTTCAACAATCGGATCTATAAACTCTTTAAATCCACAAGAAATCACATAAATATCCTCTGAATATTTATGAAAAAACTCCTTGTTGGTGGCTATGGACTTTGAAATCTTTTGACGAAGCTCCACTACCAAATCCTGCAGGTCTTCTTTGTTCGCACTCAGCAAACAGATTCTTCGTTCCAATGATTCGGTGAATGAAATATCCCCATCAATCCCCAGGTTGGTGATTTTCTGGATTTCCGCCACTATCTCCTCCCTCTTGGGATTATCCTGTAGTGTCATTTCCGCCAGCACATCCAATGCTTCTACCCTAGTAAGGGTACTATCAAAATCGAAAACATATTTGCGGCCTGTCTCCACCATGCGCTTATTAAAAAAATTAAGGCATAAAATTAAACATTAATTCCATCCTTATAATCGGAACTTATTAAAAACCTTACACATTTACAGATAAATCAAAAATCCGTTACGATTTGTTTTAAATCGCACCAAAAATGAAGACATTTCGAATAAGTTCATCTCAAAACCAACGCCTTGTCAGTTTACAATAGATACTAAACTCTTTTCCGAACATTTCCATCAAGGCCTCTTCCTCTGGTTTAATTTGAAAGTGGTTCATAAACGAGACAAAGCCTGCCGCCAATAACGTATTAAAGGCATTTCCCAACTTTAGGCCAAAAGCAAGCAAGAAAAGTAGCATTCCCAAATACATAGGGTTTCGGGTAAATTTATAGACCCCGTTGGTCACTAGTTTTTTTGTTTTCTTTGGGTTTAATGGGTCAACCGTTGTTTTTAAGGTGAAAAATTGGCCCACAGAAACCAAAATAACCAAAACTCCCAGACCGAACAGAATCATTGCCAATTGATTTCTACCAAAAAAATCAAATTCTCCAACAGGCAAAAATCTGTCCAAAACATACATTAATCCTCCAAAAACCAGCATAACCAAAGCTGGTGGCACTTTCATTTTCATATAAACGGGTTAAAGTCCGAAATTACTACTTTTGAAACTCAAATAGAACCCTTTTGATTTGAAACTAGTTTTTGCCACCCATAACGACAACAAGCTTAAAGAAGTGCAACAATTACTGCCCAAAAACATTGAGCTGTTGTCCTTAAAAGATATTGAATGCTTTGATGAAATCCCCGAAACCGGGGCCACTTTGGAAGAAAATGCCAAAATAAAAGCGGATTTTGTGACCCAAACCTATGGTTTGGATTGCTTTTCCGATGACACTGGTTTATTGGTCGATGATCTAAATGGTGCTCCTGGGGTTTATTCTGCAAGATATGCAGGAGAACAAAAAAAGGCAGATGACAATATGGCCAAACTTTTGGCAGAACTAGAGGGATCCAACAACCGATCCGCACACTTTAAAACCGCCATACATTTAAACCTGCAAGATCAGAGTTATACTTTTGATGGCATTGTTGAAGGCCAAATAACCTTAGCCCGGCATGGTGAAGGCGGATTTGGCTACGACCCCATTTTTAAACCTAACGGGTACGATAAAACCTTTGGGGAACTGTCTTCGGAAACCAAAAATGCCATAAGTCACAGAGGAAGAGCTGTTCAAAAATTAGTGGAATTCCTAAAAAACAGGGCAACTTAGGTTGCACCGATCAAAATAAGTGTACCTTTGCCGCTTTATTAACGCCGCCGGTATGGGCAAGGTGTTGCGATGGGCTTGAACGGGAAATACAAAATCGCTCTATGCAACACAACATATTTGCGATTTAAGGTATTTACACCGCTATGACAAAATTTGAAGCCTTGGGGTTAGATCAACCCCTATTGGATGCTATTTCCGACCTTGGATTTGAATCCCCCTCTGAAGTACAAGAAAAATCAATCCCAATTTTATTGGAGCAGGAAACCGATTTGGTGGCCCTAGCCCAAACAGGAACGGGTAAAACTGCTGCTTTTGGATTTCCTATGATTCAAAAGATTCAATCGGACAGCAGAACAACCCAAGGATTGATCCTCTCCCCTACGAGAGAGCTTTGCTTGCAGATCACCAACGAATTAAAACTCTACTCCAAATACGTAAAAGGACTGAATGTGGTTGCCATCTATGGTGGTGCCAGCATTACCGACCAGGCCAGACAGATAAAGAGAGGCGCCCAGATTGTTGTGGCAACTCCTGGCCGTATGAAGGACATGATCGGCAGAAATATGGTCGATATCTCCAAAATTGATTATTGCGTACTTGATGAAGCCGATGAAATGTTGAACATGGGCTTTTATGAAGACATAAAGGACATTTTGTCCAATACCCCACAAGAAAAATTTACATGGCTTTTTTCGGCGACCATGCCCAAGGAAGTGGCCACGATTGCCAAAAAGTTCATGCACAAGCCAGTTGAGATAACCGTTGGGTCTAAAAATGCAGGGGCTTCCACCGTACAGCACGAATATTATGTGGTAGGTGGTCGTGATCGTTATGCAGCACTTAAAAGGTTGGCCGATGCGAACCCAGGTATTTTCTCCGTAGTGTTCTGTAGAACCAAAAGAGACACCCAACGTGTAGCCGAAAAGCTAATCGAAGATGGTTACAACGCTGGTGCTTTACATGGAGATTTGAGTCAGAACCAACGTGATTTGGTGATGAACTCCTTCCGTAAAAAGCAAGTTCAGATGTTGGTGGCTACCGATGTAGCTGCCCGTGGTATCGACGTGGACGATGTAACACACGTAATCAATTACCAGTTACCTGATGAGATTGAGACCTATACCCACCGTAGTGGTCGTACTGGGCGCGCAGGGAAGTCTGGGATTTCCATGGTAATCGTAACTCGTTCCGAGCTTAGAAAGATAAAGGCCATTGAGAAGAAAATCCAACAGGAATTCCTATCCAAAAAGATTCCTGATGGTATTGAAATCTGTGAGATTCAATTATACCACTTGGCCAACAAAATCAAAGAAACCAAGGTAAACCAAGAAATTGACAGCTATCTACCAGCTATCAACGATGTTTTGGAAGGTATTGACCGTGAAGAACTCATCAAAAAGATATTCTCCGTAGAGTTTACCCAGTTCTACAACTATTACAGTAAGACCAAAGACCTTAACAGTCAAGATTCTGGTAAGGGAGTAGGAAGTGATAAAGGAGACATTCCAACAGAAGGTTCAGTGCGTTACTTTATTAATGTAGGTGAGCGCGATGGCTACGATTGGATGAGCTTGAAAGATTTCTTGCGAGACACTTTGAACTTGGAAAAAGAAGATGTCTACAATGTGGACACCAAAGATTCATTCTCCTTCTTCAATACCGATGCTCAACTTACTGAATTTATCCTTCAAACCTTTACAGACTTTAAACTGGAAGGTCGCTTTATAAATGTTGAAGTTTCAAAGAATCCAGGTGCTGGTGGCGGCGGAAAAGGCGGAAAAAAACGTCGTGGCCGTAAAGGCGGTGGCGGAAGTCGAAGAGGCGGCAACAAGTCATATAAAGGAGGAAAAAAAGGAGGTTACGGTAAAAAAGGTGGTAAGAAAAAACAGGGCTTTTATTAGTTAATTCTATATTAAATGGTAAGCCTCTCCTATTTATTTTTCTTTGTTTAGTACCTTTATAGCTACAAAGATTGCATGAGAAGATTACTACTTTTAATATTGGTCTTGATTCCCTTCCTTGGTTTCTCTCAGGTTGACGAGCAAGAAAACCAAGAAGTCCAGGATTTTACCGCTACCGTTATCAATGCACAAACGGAATTTCCTTTGGAAAGCGTTCACGTGGTAAACCTTAACCAAGTAAAAGGTACAATTACGAATCCTGAAGGAAAGTTTACGATTCCAGCAGCCGTCAATGATACCTTGTACTTCTCTTATCTTGGTTTTAAAACCCAAAAAGTTAGGGTCACCAACGATATGTTTCGATTTGGAAACACGGAAATCGCGTTGACGGAATTGGCCTATGCTTTGGAAGAGGTGATCGTTAGGCCCTATCAGCTTACCGGATACCTGGAAATCGATGTTAAGAACCTGCCCGTTAACGATGCAAAACAATACAGTATTTCCGGACTTCCAACTAGTTATGAGGCTGGGAGTAAAAACCCGAGTGCGGTAACCAAAGTTCTCGGTGCCATTCTAAATCCTGCTGATCTATTGCGAAATCTTTTTGGCAAAAAGCCACGGCAAATGCGCAAGTTGAGACAAATAAAGGAAGATGATAATATCAGGGACCTTTTAGCTTCAAAATTCGATAGAGAGACCTTGACCGAATTGTTGCAATTGGAAAAAGTGGACATTGAGGATATCCTAAACAATTGCAACTATTCCAAATCCTTCATCAAAACTGCGAACGACCTTCAGATTTTAGATGCGATTTCGAGTTGTTATGAAGAGTACAAAGTGTTGAACAGAAATCAATAACCATCATTTAAACCATCAATTGGGACGGTGCCGCACGGCTGTAAATAAATTTTATTTTTCCGCATTCATTTTATAGCTTTAGACAAAATCCCAATTCATGAAAAAACTACTTGTTGTTTTGTCTGTTTTACCCATTTTTATTGGCTGCAAACGAGTTGAAAAAAAGCAGGAAATTACACAAGTGGTTGAGGAAGAGACTCCAAAGAAAGAAGTTCCATTTGTTTGGGAAGGTGCCAATATCTATTTTCTACTGACCGACCGTTTTAACAATGGCAATCCCAACAATGATGTAAATTTTAATCGAACCGAAGAAACCGCTGTCCTTAGAGGTTTTGAAGGAGGCGATATTCAAGGAATTACCCAAAAAATAGAAGAAGGTTATTTTACCGACCTGGGCATCAATGCCATATGGTTTACTCCCGTGGTAGAACAAATTCATGGTGCAACCGACGAGGGAACAGGAAAAACTTATGGCTATCACGGTTATTGGGCCAAGGACTGGACCGCCATCGACCCCAATTTTGGAACAAAAAAAGACCTAGAAAAATTAGTTAAAACAGCACATAGCAAAGGGATTCGAATTCTTTTGGATGTTGTTTTGAACCATACCGGACCGGTTACCGAAAAGGATCCTGTTTGGCCAGATGATTGGGTGAGAACAGGTCCTAAATGTGAATTTTCCACCTATGAGAACACCACAGCATGTACTTTGGTGGACAATCTACCCGATATCCTTACCGAATCCAATGAGCCGGTTGAACTGCCCGATGCCCTATTGGCCAAATGGAAGGAAGAAGGGCGTTTGAGCAAGGAGCTCGATGAGTTACAATTGTTTTTTGACCGCACAGGCTATCCAAGAGCGCCCCGGTATTACATTATTAAATGGCTAACGGACTACATCAACGATTTAGGTGTAGATGGTTTTCGTGTGGATACTGTTAAGCATGTAAACGAAAATGCTTGGTCCGACCTTCACAAAGAAGCCAATTATGCCTTCGACATGTGGAAGAAGAAGCACCAGGACAAAATATTGGACGACAATCCTTTTTATATGGTTGGTGAAGTCTACAATTATGGTATTTCTGGTGGACGTGAATTCGATTTTGGTGACAAAAAGGTTGATTTTTTTGATTATGGATTCAAAAGTCTCATCAATTTTGAGTTGAAACATGATGCCGGAAGCCCTTACGAAACCATATTTAAGAAGTATAACAAGCTATTAAACACCAAATTAAAGGGCAAGAGCGTACTTAACTATTTAACCTCACATGATGATGGAGCTCCATACGATAAGGACCGAACAAAGCCATATCGTGCAGCTAACGTATTGTTATTAACACCTGGTGCATCTCAAGTATATTATGGAGATGAAACCTCTAGAGACCTTACCATAGAAGGTACTGTTGGGGATGCCACACTACGCTCCTTTATGAATTGGGAAGAACTGGACAGCTTACCAGAAACCCAAAAGATTCATAAGCATTGGCAAAAATTGGGCAGTTTCCGAGCCAACCACCCGGCAATTGGTGCTGGAAAACACAAACGACTGTCCAAATCACCCTATGTCTTTTCCAGAACTTATGTAAACGGCGATTTTAGGGACAAAGTGGTTGTTGGATTGGAATTACCCAAAGGCAAAAAGTCCTTGAGGGTAAAAGGATTCTTTGGAGACGGTACTAAATTGTACGACACCTATTCCGAGACCGAGGTTACCGTGACAAACGGAAAAGTAGTATTGGACAATGATTTTGACATTGCCCTACTGGAATTGGTTGAATAAATTTTATTGCCTGGAGTGCAAGGCTATCCGATTGCCTTCTGAATCCAAAAACAGCGCCATATAACCTATATCCGGACTTATCTGGGTCTTAGCCTGTGATATTTTACCTCCCGCTTTCTCAACTCTCGATAATTCATTATCCACATTGGCACTGGAAAAATAAATTAAAACACCATCTGTAGCACTCGGATTATACCAGTCCTTGTTTTGAATTAAAGAGCCAGAAGCACCTGGCTTTCCATAATCTGCAGGAAACCATCCCATTTTCGTACCACCCAAATCGTGAAGTTGGATATCGATTTGAAACACCTTATCGTAAAACTTTTTAGCACGATCGATATCCGCTACGGGAATCTCGAACCAGCCCACCATATTACTTTCCATATGTTATTGATTTTCTAGAATTTGTTTTAAACTGTTCAATCCTTCCTCAAAGTCTTTGCCTATAGCCTTATCCATATTCATGAACAGCATCATAATACTCATTGGAAATTTGTTCTCACCAGAAAAGCCCCAAACCACTTTGGTCATATCTTTATCTACCTCTTTTGTGGTAATATAGGCGTCGGATGTAGACTTAAAAGGCTTTAAAAATCGGAGCTCGGAATCAATCCGGCTTCCTTCTTCAATGTGTGTAATCTCTTGCTCCCCTTCCCCTACTTCCTTATTTCCTTTCCAACGGTTTATGGCTCCCACTTCCCCATCGGTTCCAGAAAAATCCTTTACCATATTTGGGTCGCGTTTACTCCATGGCGACCATTCATCTTGGTTTTTCAAGAATTTTAGATATTCAAAAACTTCGCTTTTAGAACGATTGATTTCGATAGAACGGGAAACATCATAGTTTTTTGGGGCAAGTACGGCTAAAATCAGGATCACGACCACTAGGGCCAAAACAATATAAAGTACTAACATAACTGTGTAATTGATTGATTAACAGTTAAAAATACAAAAAAATCAATCCGTTAGATATCTTTCTATTATGCCATTTACATCCTTAATGGATTTTTTGGTCCAATCCAATCGCTTTTCAAGAAACTCCATATCGGTCAAATGCCATTCAACCTCTGAATCACGTACTTTTTGTGCCAATTGCTGTATAATAATTGCTGCTGAAACGGATACATTCAAACTTTCTGAAAAACCCACCATCGGAATTTTAAGGAACCCATCGGCTTGTTGCATTACTTCCTCCGACAGTCCCTCCTTTTCCGTTCCAAAAAATATGGCCGATTTTTTTGTTGGAAAGAAGTCGTGCAGCAAGGTAGAATCATTATGAGGAGTTGTGGCAATAATTTGATAGCCTTCACCTTTTAATCGCGAAATACAGTCCGTAGTTGTCTTGTACCTTTGCACATCCACCCATTGTTCTGCACCCATGGCGATATTTTTGTCCAAACGTTTCCCAAAACGGTGTTCTATAACGTGCAGATCCTGTACGCCGAATACATCACAGCTACGAAGTATAGCACTGGTATTATGCAATTGATATACATCTTCCACGGCAACTGTAATGTGCCTGGTTCTTTGCTGAAGCACATCCAAAAAACGTTGCTTGCGCTCCTCCGTAAGGTAGGTTTCGAGATATTTCAACAAATCATCATCAAACATAAAACCAAGATAGGAAAATTTGGAACTTTACCGTGGTGGCACCTTAAAGCTAGATACCATAACTTTTATAGATGTTTGTAAGGAATATGCATTTTTACTGTATTTCCTGTCCAGAACATGATTAATTTAGTACTCTAGAATTGGCAATAATGAAAGTGAATTACAACACATCCGATAAAACCATTGAAATCGAGGATGGTTTAAAAACCCATTATCTTGTTTTAAAAATGCTGATGATACTCAACCTGGGTAATGCGGCTTTGAATTTATACGATATAAACAAAAAGGAAATTGGATTTATAGAAATCGTTTGGATCGTGGTTGGGCTGATATCCCTAGTCCTTCTCTATTTTTTCATCTTTAAAAAATCAACACAGAACAAACTTGCGGTAACCTCTATAGAAAGATTGGATACTACATCTCTATTCGGGAGAAATATTTTCAGCATTGTGCTAAAAAACGGGAAAAAGCGTGACCTGATAGAAATTAAATCCAAAGAAGATTTCAACCAATTAAAAACCTTGTTTTCCAATATTGGAATACATAACTAAGACCTCATCATAAATGAAAAAGCAACTGCTCCTATTATTTTCTATACTTAGCGTGTCAAGTTCGCTATGGGCCCAGGAAAAAACCGCCATAATCTGTGGAACACTTATTACGGGCAATGACGAAAAAGTTAAGACCAACACCGTAATCCTTATAGAAGGTGATCGCATAGTTGATATAGGCACCAAGGAATTGCTCACTTCTGAATACAAAACCATTGACCTGAGTGATTATACCGTATTGCCCGGAATGATCGATGCCCATGTACACCCCTTGATCTATGGAAGCGAATATCAGACCAACCACTTAAAAGGATCTTCGGCATTCAATGCACTTAGAGGTTTAAAAACCGTACAAGATTGGCTTAAAGCGGGATGGACCACTCTCAGGATTGCAGGAGATGCAGACACCAAATACGCTCATTTTGAGATTAGGGACGCCATAAATTCCGGGATGTTCCAAGGTCCAAGAATATTTGGGGCCGGCCACTATTTGTCCGTTACCGGAGGTGGAGGCGATATCAACTACATTTCCAATGAGCAGACCATTATCCCGGACGGATTGATCGTGGACGGCAAAGAAGAAATGCAAAAGGCTATTCGCCAAGAAATAAAAAATGGTAGCGATTGGATTAAATTATTGGTCACAGGAGCATTTATGTCCACCGGTGATAATCCCAAGAATATTCATTTTAGCGATGAAGAACTTATCACAGCAGTGGATGAAGCCAATCGGCGAGGTGTTCCCGTGATGATGCACGCACACGCTAAAGAAGGTATTGTAAAAGCCATAAAATTCGGTGCGCGATCTATTGAGCATGGCACTTTTCTGGACGAAGAAACCATAGACCTTTTACTGGAACACAACACTTATTTGGTTCCGACTCTTACCGTTGGCACCTATTTTAGGCTAAAGGATCCCGGAAATGTTGCTCTTACCAAAACAGAGCGCTCACAAAAACAGTTTAGGGAAGACCGAATGAAAATGCTGGCAAAAGCTCACAAAAAAGGAGTGAAAATTGGAATAGGCTCCGACAATGTTGGTTTTCCAGGGAGTTTTGCAGCCAACGAGTTTGAGGAGTTCGTTAAATTTGGAATGACACCCCTACAGGCCATTCAAGCAGGAACCAAATTAAATGCCGAACTCTTGAAAAAAGAAAAGGACATTGGTACCATCGAAGTTGGAAAGTACGCCGATATTATCGCAACCAAAACCAATCCCCTGCATGATATTACTGAATTACAGCGTGTACAGTTTGTAATGAAAGGTGGAGCTATAATAAAGTCCATTGATTAGATATGAAAGCATCATAAGCGAATGATGGATAAGGATATACTCGAACTAAGGCATAGACTGCACGCCAACCCGGACCTATCGAACCATGAAGACAAGACGGCCGCAATCATAAAAGACTTTATTGCCTCCTTTCGCCCTACGGAAATTATCGAAGGTATTGGTGGATGCGGTCTGGCCGCTGTTTATAGGTTTTCAGAAAAAGGCCCCACAATAACCTTACGATGTGAGCTAGATGCTCTTCCGATAAAGGAATCCAATTCATTTGCGCACAAATCCACCAAAACTGGAGTATCACATAAATGTGGGCACGATGGTCATATGGCGATTGTTGCGAGTATTGCTAAATGGTTAAATCAAAACCCGCTAAAAAATGGAACTGTTATTTTACTCTTTCAACCCGCGGAAGAAACTGGAGAGGGAGCTAAGCGTATCATTGAGGACGAAAAATTCAATAATCTAAATACAGATTTCGTTTTTGCACTTCATAATATACCCAAGAAACCTAAGCACCACATCATAATTCCAAAAAAGGGTTTTTCGGCAGAAGTACTCAGTGTCATCATAAAACTCCAAGGCAAGGAATCCCATGCTTCGGAACCAGAAAATGGCATCAACCCATCTTTGGGCATATCCAAAATTATACATCAGCTCTCCTCATTTAACATAGTTGAACCGTCCGACACCAACTTCGCTATTCTCACCCCGGTACACATTAACATGGGGCAAAAATCCTATGGTATTTCTCCTGCCCATGGAGAGTTACACTACACCCTTCGCACATGGAATACTGCAACAATGGATAAGTTAAAAGCAAACCTAGAGCATGTGGTACAAACTATTTGCCGACAACACTTGCTGCAATACGATTTGGAATGGTTGGAGCATTTTCCAGCTAGTGAAGTGGACAAGTCATGCAATGCCATAGTTAAAAAGGCTGCGATTGTGAATGGTTTCACCTTTGAAGATAAAAACACACCTTTCAAGTTTGGTGAAGACTTTGGATGGTTCTCCAAAACATACAAATCTGCCATGTTTGGTGTTGGTGCTGGGATGTCGACACCTGCTTTGCATAATGCAGATTACGATTTTCCAGATAATCTTCTTGCTACCGGGTTTTCCATGTTCAAATCCATAATTTTAAATATTCTAGAAAAGAAATAAGTTTGGGACCAATAGAGCTATTCGAGTGCTTCAATTGATCATTTAACTCTAAATACATAAAAATCATATCTTTAGAGAAACCAACCTCCAATGATTAGATTTTTTCGAAAAATTCGACAGCGATGGCTTAACGAAAATAAGTTCACAAAATACTTGCTCTACGCCATCGGAGAAATTTTTCTAGTAGTCATTGGAATTTTACTTGCACTACAAATAAACAATTGGAACGATAGGCGAAAAGAGAAACAAAAGGAGACATTCATTTTAAAGGACCTTCACCAAGAATTTGCCTCCAATAAAAAACTTCTGGATTCTATTATCACCTACCATAAACAAACCTTTAAGTCCGCTGAATACTTAAAATCACAATTGCCAATCGATGTTAATAGTATTGACAACCTGGACTCATTATCTTATCACCTGTTCACGGTCAGTTTTGCCTACACGTATAACCCTTCCACGGGAATTATTAATAGTTTACTTAACAATTCATCCATTGAGATTATTTCTAATGATGAATTACGACAATTACTTATTGGTTGGAAGGATGTATTGTCCGATTATCAGGAAGAGGAATTACGGGCCAGTGAAAATTATCTTAACCATTTAAAACCTTTTGAAAAAGAGAACTTTAAATACAGTTTGGATTACAAGGAACTATTGTCGGATCCCAGAATTGATTTGACCTTTTTAGAAACCCTTGCTTTTGACAATTATGTACTCGACAGGCATAACGACCTCAACAATATTGTCAACAGTTCCACAGGGACGGGAGAACTAAATCTTATCATGAAAACAATGGACCGTATCATTCAACTTTCAGATACAGAATCCAAGGATTGAGCTGTATCGATAAATCAAATTTATTTCACCTTTTGCCTACCTGTTAATGCGATACTTTACATAGCCCTTCATTTGGTAAGAACTCAATATGGTCTGGGCCGTTAACGATATCTTGAACATGGGCAGCAAAGCCTCTTTGTCCACCTCAAAGAAAAACATGGCTTGGCCACAAGAAATGAATTTTGCTCCCAAGTTTTCCAGTTCCTCAATGAGTTTCATGTTCGGATTGTCCATTTCAAATTTGCCATTATAAAACTCGTTGGTGGTAAATGAATTTAATGCGGCTGCGTGGACTACAATCACTGGGTAAGTTTTTTCCAAAGGAATACCCGAGGCAGCATGTAGATTAATAATTCTCGCCACTTCTACCAATCCAGCATTTAAATCAGAAGGTTTTTCATCGTCAAAATTCACCAATTCGAACAATAACTTATACTCAAGGTTTGGATCTGGTGTTTCAGTAATATCCTCTATTGGAACAACCCCTGAAAATGTCCCTGCATTAATCACAGGAAAGGTTGCAACAGCTTCTATTTTCGCCATCATTTGCTGTCTTCTATTCACCTGCCCCCTCTTTTCGGAATCAACTGGGGCCTCTTTAGAGGTAACACTATCTTTTGATGTATTATTTTCGGTGGTTTGGCAATAGCTGCTAATTACTACTAAACTGGTAAAAAGAAAGAGAATTTGTTTTTTCATTTTTGGCAAGGTCGATTGGTGGGTTTTTAAATTTATTGGTAATTTGAAAGTACATAAAAATTCCAGTTATTACGTGTAAAACACTAGTTTGAAAACCAGAAATATGTCCAAACAAAAGATTGTAGTACTTACAGGAGCAGGAATGAGCGCCGAGAGCGGTCTTAAAACCTTTAGGGACGAAAACGGACTGTGGGAAGGCCATGATGTAATGCAAGTGGCCTCTCCGCAAGGATTTGCAAGGAACCCTGAACTTGTTCTGGAATTTTACAATCAACGCAGACGGCAATTAATGGACGTAGTACCGAACAAAGGTCATTTGGCCTTGGCTGAGCTAGAACAAGGTTTTGATGTAAGCATTGTTACCCAAAATGTGGACAATCTTCACGAACAGGCCGGCAGTTCACATGTAGTGCACTTGCACGGCGAATTGTTTAAAGTGCGTAGTACGGTTAACGAAAACCATGTTTTGGAATGGAAAAAGGATTTGGTTTTAGGTGATACCGATGATTATGGACACCAGCTTCGCCCTCATATCGTATGGTTCGGTGAGATGGTTCCCATGTTGGAAACCGCAGCGAAAATTACTCAGATGGCGGATATAGTTATTATAATAGGCACTTCCATGCAAGTGTATCCAGCAGCAAGTCTAATACATTATGCCCCAGACCAAACTCCGATTTACTTTGTGGATCCCAGACCAAACATAAGGTCCAGCGATTTTAACAACCTTACGGTTATTTCCAAAACGGCCGAGGAGGGTGTACCGCCTTTGGTGACAGATCTTTTTAATAGTTTGCTCTAGCCGCATCCGCCCACGCTACCAAAGCACTGATTTGCTCATCGGATAATTTGGCGTCGCCATGGGTCCAAGTATATTCGTTCAACGGCATTTTGCCTTCTTTAACCTCTTCTATTACTTCCTCTAACTTGTGGTCCTTCTTTTTGGTATCATAATTTGCCCAATCCGAAAAATCCAGATGCTTTTTCCCATCCTCAATATGATCGGCCAACCAATAAGACACTGGAGCTATATTGTTATACCAGGGATATTCGGTATTGGCACTATGGCAATCGTAACATGCAGTTTTTAGAATTTGCTTTACCTCGGCGGAGGGTTGGGTCTCTGCTTCAAAAGTGGCTACGTAATCTCCATCTGCCGTATTTTTTTCCGGGCGATAGAATTGCATACCAATCAATACGACCAATAGAGCAATTGCTATTTTTTTTACTATTTTCATCACACAGGGTTTTAGTAAATATATCGATTTTTTGTGACCGAAGAGCAGCTTCATAACGCACTTAATTCAGGCAGGATATCCAAACAACAGATAGATGCTTTGGTGGTTCAGTTGGAAAAAGAGCCACTTCTGGCCGAGAGACTGTTCCAAGAAGTTTTGTTGGAAGATAAAGAAGGTACCTTTAATGCCAGTTGGACATTTGACCATTTGATGCGTAAAAAGCTCATCTATATCCTTCCTTTTATTGATGCCTTTGTGGATGGGCTATCGGAAATACAGAGCGAATCTTGCATACGGCCCATCGCCCATGTATGCGAAATGGTCTGCGAAGCCTACTTTAAAAAGAAAAATCCAGAATTTGTTCAAAACATCGCGGATGAACAATTGGAAAAGATAATGACTGCTTGTTTTGACTGGCTCATTGGCCCCATGAACATGGCACCAAAGGTGTTTTCCATGACCAGCCTTTACTATTTAGGGCTAAAGTTTGAATGGGTCCACCCGGAGCTCAAACTGGTTTTGGAAGAAAGCTATGCTTCGGGGACCACAGGATACAAGAACCGGGCAAAAAAAACTCTGGATAAGTTGGCCAAATTGGGTGTCTAAACCACAGCGTTTAAGTATCTTTGATGCTTTCAAAATTTTCTGGACCATGTCATTGACACAACTAAATGCCATTTCACCGATCGACGGTAGATATAGAAACAAAACCAAGGCTTTAAAAGACTATTTTTCAGAAGAAGCGCTGATCAAATACCGTGTTCAAGTAGAAATCGAATACTTTATTGCTCTTTGTGAGATTCCATTGCCGCAATTGGCCGATTTTAACACGGCTCTGTTCCCTGATCTACAGAAAATATATCAAGAGTTTTCCGCGGAAGATGCGCAGGCCATAAAGGATATTGAAAAAACCACCAATCACGATGTAAAAGCGGTGGAATACTTCATCAAACAAAAGTTTGACGAATTAAATCTTCAAAAATATAAAGAGTTCATCCATTTTGGTTTGACCTCTCAGGATATAAATAATACTGCTATACCACTTTCCATCAAAGAGGCCATGAACGATGTGTACGTGCCATCTTATTTGGAAGTCTTTGAAAAATTAAAAGAGCTTGCCAAAGAATGGGAAAATATCCCCATGTTGGCCAGAACGCACGGTCAACCTGCATCCCCAACCCGTTTAGGTAAAGAAATAGATGTTTTTGTAGAGCGATTCAAAGAGCAGTTCAATTTATTGAACGATATCCCTAGTGCCGCCAAATTCGGTGGAGCAACAGGGAATTACAATGCACATAAAGTAGCATACCCAAACAACGATTGGAGAGCATTTGGAAAACAGTTTGTTCAAGAAAAGTTAGGATTGCACCACTCCTTCCCTACTACTCAAATTGAGCATTACGACCATATGGCCGCTTTGTTCGATTGCCTAAAGCGCATCAATACTATTTTGATTGATTTGGATAGGGATATTTGGACATACATTTCCATGGATTACTTTAAGCAGAAAATCAAAAAAGGGGAAGTCGGTTCATCTGCCATGCCACACAAGGTTAATCCAATTGATTTTGAGAATTCCGAAGGGAACCTTGGATTGGCCAATGCCATTTTTGAGCACCTTTCTGCCAAATTGCCTATTTCTAGATTACAGCGTGACCTTACGGACAGTACTGTTTTAAGAAATGCAGGCGTGCCTTTTGCACATACCATTGTTGGATTCCAATCTACTTTGAAAGGGTTGAACAAACTGGTATTGAACCAAGCCAAGTTTGAAAAAGATTTGGAAGACAATTGGGCCGTGGTTGCCGAAGCCATCCAAACAATCTTGAGAAGAGAAGGTTATCCCAACCCTTACGAAGCCCTAAAAGGTTTAACTCGTACCAACGATAAAATCAACCAGAAGTCCATTGCTGATTTTATTGAAACCTTGGAGGTTTCGGATGCAATTAAAGCAGAGTTAAAACAAATAACCCCAGCAAACTATACCGGGGTTTAATTTTTGTCCGTTCGAGCGCGGTGGAAAACCAGCTAAGACATCTCGATTGCTCCTTTGACTGCGCTCGAAATGACAAAAAATCCAAAAATCCAGCTATCCGACTATCCTTCCTTATGGATTTCCACTTGATGCGGATAAGGTATTTCGATTCCAGCTTCGTCCAGAGCGATTTTACAATTCTCATAAGTTGAAAAATAGACATCCCAGTAATCCTCAGGTTTGCAAAATGGCCGTACGGCAAAGTTAACAGAGCTATCAGCCAACTCAAGTACATTTACTGATGGAGCTGGGTCTTTCAGTACCTTGTCGTTGGAAGTCAATACTTTTAAAAGTACCTCTTTGGTTTTTTTGATGTCCTCATCGTACCCCACTCCAATAACAGTATCAACCCTCATTTTACCCTCGGCCGTATAATTGATGATGTTTCCGTTCGCCATGGCCCCATTAGGTATAATGGCAAGTTTATTTTGGGGTGTTATAAGTTTGGTAGTGAATATTTCTATGCCCTTCACACTCCCTAAAACGCCTTGTGCTTCGACTAAGTCACCAATTTTATAGGGTTTAAAGATCATAATTAACACACCACCGGCAAAATTGGAGAGAGAACCTTGTAAAGCTAATCCAACAGCAAGACCGGCTGCAGCAATTACAGCGGCAAATGTGGTGACATCCACACCCAATCGGGAAATAACAATTATGATCAAAAATACCTTTAGGGCCCAAGAGAAAAGATTTAATAGAAATTTTTGGAGCGATTCGTCGTATTTGCTTTTGGACATTACCTTTCTGGTACCGGCAATTATCTTTTTAACCACCCACATACCCACGATGTAGATAATGAGTTCGGTAATGAGCTTAGGCCCAAATTCTTTGGCCAGTTCTATTCCGTAATCGAACCATTCTTGTGCTTTTTCCATGATGTAGAGGTTTTGTTAGTGTTCTTATTTTGAGACACTAAGATACTAAACTACGTCACTTTCTTATTAGCAAAGAAAAAGGGCGACAAATGCCGCCCTTTTTTACTTATTTGATGATTGGGTTTTTATCCTTTTAGGAAGTCTCCTATTTCTCCAAGTCCTTCTCCTTTGTAATCGGATTTTTGAATGGCCTGCATTAATTGCATAATGTGTGCAGGGTTCATGTCTTTGCCCAAAACACGTACCAAGGCAAAACCTCTTTCCTTGCTGTCGCCGTAAATAATAACCTCATCTATGGCATCTTCATCCCCTAAATACTTAATGACTCCTTTACCATATTTTGAATTGATTTTCATCAACTCTACAAAGTCATCCCCTTTAAGGATTTCACGGACCTTTTTCTTTTCAATTTCGTATTCCGTTGCATTGTCTGCATTCTTTTTAAAGGCCAACAGGTTAAATTTACGCAATGATTCTATAGCTTCTATTTGAGTTGGATTCAACTCTTCTTCATTAAGTTTTAGAATACTGGCAGGTACATCGATGGACAAAAAGTTCGGATTCTCCGCATTGTCCACGTAATACTCCTGCAGACTGGGCTGCGAAGCACACGAAGCCAGAAGTACTGCTCCGGCCACCAACATGCTTTTAATAATATGTTTCATCTTTTTATGTTTTTGATTGATTCTTCAAACTGATAATCAGTTGACAATAATTAGTTGGGTTTTATAGCTTTTTGTTACAATTTCCAACAAATTATTGCCAACTGACATGCTAATTATTTGTTCTTCTTGCCGGCTTCATTCAATTCTTCAGGCAAGTTCATCTTCTTGGTCAACGAACTAATGTTGTTAAGATCAATATCTCCGGTAAGTGACAAGATCACTGTCTCAAACTTATGTCCGTTTGCTTCTACCTCACTCATTCCCGTTACAAACATTAACAGTTCGCTCACGTGGTCTGCATCTCGACCTTCTTTGATATAGAATTTAACGTTGGCGTCTTTGTCCTTGATACGCATCAACTCTTCCATTTTGGATGATCTTAGGTAACTGTCCACAGAAGATTTCATATCGTCCCCGATACTCTTATTTTCGGTAGTGAACACCTTTAAGCTTTTTAAACTGTTTACGATGCTGATAAACTCCTGAGCTTCCGGATCATTGGTTTCAATATCCATTTTGGCCAAAAGATTGAACATACTTTTGTTCACGATTACCGTGGTTACATCGTCCAGGTCCTCGAACTTGTCAAAAACCGATTGTGAAAACCCTGCCAAAGGCAGCAATGCCATTACTGTAATTAAGATATACTTTTTCATTTTTTCGTTTTTTAATTGTTGTTGTAAATTTTTTGTTTTGCTTCTTCGAACTCGTTGAGGTAAGCCACTTTTTCTGTTCCGCGATTAAAATTTTCCGCTAAAAGGTCAAAAGCTTTTTTGGTTTCCTCATAGGCGTACTCCGCCTTTTCTTGTTCCAAACGTTTTGTTTCTTGGTATTGATTACCAAAATAAATGCCGAAGGTGAGAACCACTGCCGCTGCTACGGATAGCCACTTGTAATAGTTTACTCTAGGTTTTAATGGAACCTGCTTGGTGTACTTTTCTTCCTTGGCCATGGAAAAGTAGTTGAACATAGGTTTGTACTGCTCCAAGTGAGGTGCTACCTCGTCTTGTGAAAAATACTCCCTAAGTGTTCTTTCTTCGTCCACAGTGGTAGTGGCCTCGAAATACTTCTCCAATATTTTTTCTATGTTACCCAATTCCATAGTTATGTTTTTTAATTAATTCTTCCCTTACTGTTTTTCTCGCCCTGGATAGTGCAACTCGCACTGCCGTGGGTTTCATATCCAATAGTTCGCAGATTTCCTCGAACTCATATTGCTCTACATCTCGCAGTTGCAATATCATTTTTTGTTGTTCTGGCAGGTCTTCCATAATTCGTTCCATCCAACTTACGCTGTCCTCAGCCTCCAATTGTTTTTGCAAAGAGGTGTTTTCGTCGCTGTAGTTACTGTGAACCAATTTTAGGTTTCCTGCTTGCTTGGACTTTAAACGGTCCAAACAAAAGTTTTTGGTCATGGTCATGGCAAAAGCTTCTACATTTTTATACTTTCCCATGGATTCGTTCTTTGACCATAGCTTCAACAAAATTTCTTGAGTGGCATCTTCTGCTTCTTCCCTGGATACCAACAGGCGCTTTGCAAGCCTGTACAGTTTATCCTGAAAAGGTAAAACCACATTTAAAAATTCTGTTTGTTTCATTTGGTTGTCTTAGTTGTTTTTAAGTCTTTCTTATCGACCTACACTATCACGACGATACATATCGAAATTTGTTACAAAAAATTTGCAATCTGCTTTTATAAACCTATTTTGCAGGGCAAATTTACATGGTTATCCATGTTTTTTTACTCATTACAACCTACGCCAAAACAATATTTGGAACAAATTTTGAGTAAATTCACTAAAAATTAAGCTATGAAAAAGTATGTATTCCTCTTTTTGGGATTGTCAGTGTTGTTTATGTCGTGCAGTAGTGACGATAATGTAATCGACCCTGGTGTTACCCCAAATCCTGATCCAGGCTCTGGATCCGAAGTAGACATAACGGCACAACACTTTATGTGGCAAGCCATGAACCTTTGGTATTTTTGGCAAGCAGAATCCACTGAACTTGGAGATTCCAAATTTAGTTCCGATGCCGAATACACGGAATATTTGGAGGACCACCCAGACCCCGAAAGCTTTTTTTACGACACTTTGGTTTTCGGAGAAGACCGTTTTAGTTTCGCCAATGAAGATTACTCGGAATTAGTAAGTAGTCTATCCGGTATATCCCAAAGCAATGGTCTGGAATTTGGACTGGGACTCATTGGTGACACCAATAATGTTTTTGGTTATGTGCAATACATTTGGCCAGATTCCGACGCTTCCACAAAAGATATTCAACGAGGTGAATTCTTCACTAGAGTAGATGGTGTGCAACTTACTGTGGATAATTATGTAGAACTGCTTTTTGGTGATAATAGCTCTTATACTCTTGGAATGGCTACAGTAACCAACAACACGATATCCGATAGTGCCAAAGAAGTGCAACTCACCAAAATAGAGAATCAAGTGGAAGACCCCATTTTGATTGCCGAAACATTGGATGTAAATGGCACCAAAGTGGCATACCTTATGTATAATCGCTTTTTAAGCAGTTTTAATGAAGATTTAAATGCAGCCTTTGCACAGTTTGTTGCAGAGGGAGCTACTGAACTTGTTTTGGATATGCGCTATAACCCCGGAGGTTCTGTTAATACATCTCGCCTATTGGCCAGTATGATCTATGGCACCAACACTTCCGACGTTTATATTAAACAGCGTTGGAACGCCAAAGTTCAGGCTCAATTAACAGAAGATTTCTTAACTGATTATTTCGCAAGCTCTACAGGTTCAAGTGCTATCAACACCTTAAACCTAAGCAGGGTTTTCGTAATTGCCACAGGAGACTCTGCCTCGGCAAGTGAATTGGTGATGAACGGACTGGAGCCATATTTAGATGTAATCCACATCGGAGAAACTACTCGTGGTAAAAATGAATTTTCCATCACTTTGGTGGATGATGTAGAAAACACATATATATACAATAGCAATCGGGAAGGAAATATAAATTCCCAAAATAGCTGGGGACTACAGCCATTGGTAGGTAGAAATGAAAATGCAGATGGATTTTATGACTATACCTCTGGGCTAAACCCCGATATAACGCTTAGCGAGGATTTGACCAATCTTGGGATTTTAGGGGATGTAAACGAGCCCTTGTTGGCACGTGCATTACAAGAAATTTCCGGTACTGCTGCTAAAATTGACTTTACCGTGGAAATGCCGGCAAATTCTATTACTTCTTCAAGGTTTCACACACCTGTAAAGGATAATATGTATTTGGAAAAGCCATTACAATTGAACAAGCAATAAAAAAAGCGGCCAATCGGCCGCTTTTCTTTTTTAAAGGTTGAGGTTCAGCCCCACCCTAAAGTTTCGTCCACGTGTTGTGAAACCAAGCAACTCTCTATAGTCTTCGTTCAATAAATTATCTGCATTCAAGAATACGTTCAATTTATTTTTAATTAACTCGTGCCTAATGGAAAAGTTCAGTAAGGAGAAAGGGTCTAGAGCAATATCCGTATAGGTGGCAAAGTCGGTATCAAAACGCTCGCCGGTGTACGCATAGGTCAAAGAAGCGTCCGTGGATTCACAAAACTGATACCATAAGGACACATTGGCCTTGTGCTTGGGAATACGAATGGCATTGTCCCCCTTCCTTTCTGTGAAAGTATAGTTGGCATTTAGGCTTAAATTCTTCAAAGGCAACCAAGTTGCTTCTGCTTCCACCCCATTGGCATCGATTTCGTCCGCGACATTGATGCTCATAAAATTGGCGTCGTAACCAATGGCATTGGTTTCATTTCTATCAAAATAAACCATACTGATTCGGAACGAATTGTTCAACTTAAATTCCAATCCACCTTCAATGGTCGAGTTCTCTTCTGGTTCCAATTCTGGATTACCGCCAAAGGCTCCGAACAATTGAGTTAAATTAGGAGTGATGTATGATGTAGCATACGACCCCATCAATTTTACATAGCCATTTTCCGTGTCAAAAACATAAGAAGGGTTCACATTGTACACAAAATGATTACCATATTCAGAGTGATTGTTCAGTCTAGCACCCGCATTCAAGTTCAATCCAAAATCCGAAACATAAACTAAATTGGTATAAGGGTCCACAATGGTAAAATCAACCTCATCAGCAAAGATGGCCTCGTCCTTAATATAATTCACCCCTAAAATGGTGTAGAACTGTTCTCCAAAAATATATTTGTTGTAAACGTCCAAAACCCAGTTACTCCCTTCTGTAATGCTTTCACCAAAGGTGTCGTTGGCCACAGACTCATAATCCGTATAGGCCGCATTCAAGTGAATGGATCCCTTACCATAACCAAATTCGGAGGACAAACCGATACGTTGCTGTTCATTCTCTCCCAAATTGGGTGCTTCGGCCATAGTCGCATCATATTCATTTTTGAACTTGGTCTGGTTTCCATAGACCTGTATCCCAAAGCTTTCCGTAAACTGATAGCCCAGCTTTATATTGGTGCTAAAGTGCGAGAAAATATCCTCTTCATTCTCAGGTGTCACCGCAGTGGACAGTCCACTTCTATATCTGTTGGAAAAATCAACCCCATAATTGAACTTGCCCAAAGTACCGTTTACATTAGCGGAATTTTGAATACTTCCTATATTGTAATTCTGGTCATCGGCAGTTTGATTGGTCCCTACGCTGGTCTCAAAATTACCGGCAATCTTCTTTTTAGAACTCTTTTTTGTAATGATGTTGATCACTGCCGTTACCGCATTGGTGCCATAAAGCGTACTTGCCGCTCCCTTGATGATCTCAATGGACTCGATGGTATTGGGAGCAAGCAACCGAAGGTCGTACTCTGCGGAAAATGTAGATGGGTCCTGTACACGAACACCATCAATAATAATCAAAACCTGACGACCACGACCTCCACGGGCATATACCCCTAGAACGTCACCGTCCCTACCGCGGCTCCCAGCAATCTCGATACCACTTTTGGTATTGATAATTTCCGCAACGGTTCTACCCTGATTGCGCTGCATTTCCTCTGCAGTGATCTTGATGACCGTTTTACCTGAGTTTTCTCGTTTCAACTCAAATTTTGAATCGCTTACAACAACCTCGTCCAGTTGCTGCACTTTAAGTGAATCTTGCTGTACATTTTGCGCAAAAATCCCCTTACCCGCCAATAGAGCGGTAATTAACCATAAATGATTTTTTTTCATTTCGTTTAATTGAATAAACGGGAGAATAGTATGTGATGCATACGTAAACTTTTATCCCGAAAGTTTAACATTGTTTGTTTGAATCTGGCAGGTCTCCTGGCTTGTGTTTTGTCTCCTACCTTCCCACCCATTGGGCAGTGGCTTTGAAGAAGAGACAATTGCCTACTTCGTACTGATGCTAATAAACATCAGTGCCGATTCGGCACATACTTACAGTTGCGGGAACAGCTCCGGTTTTGCACCGGATTCCCTTTTAATCCCACGGAAACTCCGTGCGAACCAAAATTCGGTGTCAAAGCTAATCAAACTGTTTAATCTTTTTCCGCAAAAATTAAATAATCTTACTTTTGACACATGGTAAAAAAACAGTGGTCAGTTCTATTCCTGAGCTTGATTTTGGTGGTTTCGATGGGTTGTCAACAATCGAAAAAAAAGCAACCCGTTCAAAATCAGGATAAATCATCAAACATTGCGTATGCTACTGGTTTTACTGTGGAACATCAAGGTGATATTACAGTCATTGAAGTTACTGGAGCTTGGCCAGGGTCAGATAGTTTTAAATATGCTCTGGTGCCAAAGGAAAAACTGCCCGCCATTTCATTTCCGCGTGATGCTTATGATGCCATTATCGGAACTCCCGTAGAAAAAGTGGTGCTCACCTCTACTACACATATTCAACCGTTGCTACAGCTCAACGAACTGAATACCGTGGTCGGTTTTCCGAATACAGACTATATTTCCACCCCTGAGGCCAGAAAACTAATAGAAAGTGGCCAAATTCAAAATTTGGGCATGAACGATAGGCTCAACACAGAAATGGTACTTGCATTGAATCCAGAATTGATTGTAGGGTTTAGCATCAATAACGAGAATAAAGCCTACGACATCATTAAAAAAGCGGGGACACCCGTGGTCTATAACGGTGATTGGGTAGAGCATACCCCTTTGGGAAAAGCGGAGTGGATCAAGTTCTTTGCACCTTTCTTTGAAAAGGAGGCCTTGGGTGACAATATTTTTGCATCCGTTGAATCATCATACAAGCAGGCCAAAGAGATAGCTAAAAAGGCAAAGAGTCAACCAACGGTTTTAACTGGCGGACTCTATAAAGATGTGTGGTATGTTGCCGGTGGTAAAAGTTGGATGGCCCAATTTTTAGAGGATGCCAATGCAGATTACCTTTGGAGCAACAATACTGAAACAGGCAGCTTAGGACTAAGTTTGGAATCGGTTTTGGAGAAAGCACAAGATGCCGAATTTTGGTTCAATCCATCCGCAGAGACCACTTATAGCGGATTGGCCGAGGCCAATCCGCATCATCAACAGTTCGATGCTTTTAAAAATAAAAAAGTCTACTCGAATGCCATCGACAAAGGTGAAACTGGCGGGCTTATATTTTATGAATTAGCTCCCCATCGACCCGATTTGGTTTTAAGAGATCTCATCAAAATATTGCATCCCGAATTATTGACGGAGCACAAACTTCAATTTATTAAACCGTTACCCTAAATGCATGGTTCCCGAACATATCGATTTTCATTTGTATTGATGGTATTGGCATTGCTGTGCTCTTGGTTATTGAGCATAAGTTCCGGGTCGATCACCATACCTTTTGCCGATATGTTGTCCACATTGTTCGGAGAATCCCCAAAAATCGCTTCGTGGGAGTATATCATCTGGGATTATCGCGTACCAAAGGCCTTCACCTCCATATTGGTGGGAGCAGGACTAGCTTTGAGCGGACTTTTAATGCAAACGCTGTTCAGGAACCCCTTAGCAGGCCCGTTTGTGCTTGGGATTAGTTCTGGAGCCAGTTTGGGTGCCGCTATTCTTTTAATGGGCACCTCTATTTTGGCAGGGTATACTTCTTTATCATTTTTGGGTGATATCACCCTTTCTATCGCCGCAAGTATCGGTAGCTTTTTGGTTCTATTGACGGTTATGATTGTGGCCCAACGGGTAAAAGACACCATGGCCTTGTTGATTATTGGATTGATGTTCGGCAGTATTACTTCAGCGATCGTAAGCGTTTTGGCCTATTTTTCCAGCGCCGAGGATTTACAACGCTTCAATTTTTGGTCTTTTGGAAGCGTGGGCAACCTATCTGTAAACCAATTGCTTTTGTTGGGAAGTATCGTAGCCATTGGAGTCGTGTTAAGTATTGCCTCCATAAAATCGTTGAACGCTTTTCTATTGGGAGAGAACTATGCGCAAAGCTTGGGGGTCTCCTTAAAAAAATCAAGATTTACCATAATCATCGCAACCGGACTGTTGGCGGGCGGAATCACCGCATTCGCAGGGCCCATTGCTTTTGTAGGCTTGGCCGTACCCCATTTGACCAGACAGATTTTTGATACCATGGAACACAAAGTCCTGATTCCAGCTGTGATGCTGTACGGCGCCATTTTAATGCTGCTGTGCGACACTTTGGCGCAATTGCCCAATTCTGCCAGTGTATTGCCAATAAATGCGATTACATCCTTGGTAGGAGCCCCTGTAGTGATTTGGCTATTGGTCCGTAAACGTAAAATGATGTTCTAATGGCACATACGGAAAAAAATATATTGTCCATTACAGATTTGTCCATTGGGTATGGAACCAAGACTGTTACAAAAGGCATCAATTTTAATTTGAAGGCCGGTATGCTCTGTGGTATTGTAGGGGTCAATGGTATCGGAAAATCGACCTTGTTGCGCACTTTGGGAGGGTTTCAACCCAAACTTTCTGGTGATATTTCATTGAATGGCAATCCATTGGAAAAAATTAGCACAACCACACTATCCAAAGAACTCAGTGTGGTGCTTACGGAACAACCCGCTTCCAAAAATCTAACAGTGCAGGAATTGATTGCCTTGGGAAGACAGCCCTATACCAATTGGCTGGGCACCTTAACAACGGAGGACAAGCAACAGATTCAGGCTAGTTTGGATGCCTTTTTACTGGACGAACTCCGAAACAACAAATGTCACGAACTAAGTGATGGACAGCTGCAAAGAGTTTTAGTGGCACGAGCCATGGCACAGGACACATCCTTGATTCTTTTGGATGAACCTACTACGCATTTAGATTTGTACCATAAAGTGCAGATTTTAAAAATGCTTCAGGAATTGGCGCACAACCAACAAAAAACCATTCTGTTCACCACTCACGAAATTGAATTGGCCATTCAGTTGTGCGATCGTATATTAATTTTGGACGGAAAAGAACATCCCTTCGGAGATCCCTGTCAACTCATTGAACAAAAACATTTTGACCGATTGTTTCCGTCGGAAATGGTACAGTTTGATGGTAAAACTGGTTCTTTTAAAGTTTCAAAATAAGGGTTGCCTTTCTGAATCTTGAAGTTTTCTTGAGTCAAAACCGTCAATTCGAGTGAAATTCTATAGGGATTTTGTATCGAGAATTGGTTTTAGGCTTGAAATTCTAGTTCTCAATATGATTTTTTAAAAAATCACTCGAACTGACCAATTTCAACATTCATTTTGTGGATTTCTGCTTTTGCAGTATTGACATTTTATCTTTGTAATCCGTTATCTTTATCCTACAGAAAATTTTTCATGAGCACGGAACTTATCTATGTACTAATTTTCATCATCGCATTGACCATTGGCCTCTTTGCGGGGATGTACATTCAAAAACTGAAAACGAAGTCTACCGAGAGTGTTTGGGGCGAACGAGAACAGCAATTGAATGCTACCATTAAATCCCTGAACGATAAATTGTTGCTCAGTGATGAGGAGCAAAAGCAACTGCAACGTGAAAAAGAGCAGCAGAGCAATCAAATTGTGCGCTACCAAGCCGATTTGGAAAACCTTCAACTAAAGAACAAGGAGCAAAAGGAGGAGGTTGAAAAACTTCAAGAAAAGTTTACCAAGGAATTTGAAAACCTTGCTAATAAAATCTTGGATGAGAAGAGTGAAAAGTTCACCAAGAGCAACAAGGAGAACATTGAAAACATCTTAACGCCCCTCAACAAAAAAATAAAGGAGTTCGAGGAAAAGGTAGAAAAATCCCAAAAGGAAAACATCAGTATCAACTCCTCCCTAAAGCAACAACTGGAAAGCCTTCAACAACAAAACCTGAAAATAACCCAGGAAGCAGAAAACCTCACCAAAGCCTTAAAAGGTGATAGTAAAATGCAGGGGAACTGGGGCGAATTGGTCTTGGAACGCGTGCTTGAAAAGTCTGGTTTAGAGAAAGATAGAGAATACAGTGTTCAACAAAGCTTTAAACGTGAAGATGGTAGTCGGGTAATGCCCGATGTGATCATCCACCTGCCCGATGGTAAAAAAATGGTCGTGGATTCCAAGGTTTCCCTAACAGATTACGAACGCTATACGAATGCAGAGGAAGAGGATAGACCAAAGTTTTTAAAAGATCATATCAACTCTCTTCGTAGGCATGTGGAACAACTATCATCCAAGAAATATGAGGACCTTTACGAGATGGAGAGTCCAGATTTTGTATTGATGTTCGTACCGATTGAGCCTGCCTTCGCCATTGCAATCAATGAAGACAATTCGTTGTACAACAAAGCGTTTGAACAAAACATCGTGATTGTAACACCTTCTACGCTGCTGGCCACCCTTCGTACCATTGATTCGATGTGGAGCAACGAGAAGCAGCAACGTAACGCTATTGAAATTGCTCGACAAGCAGGGGCACTTTACGATAAATTTGAAGGTTTTGTAACCGACCTTACCAAGGTCGGCAAAAAGATGGATGAGGCCAAAACTGAATATCGTGGAGCCATGAACAAATTGGTGGAAGGTCGAGGTAACATTGTTACCACCATCGAAAAATTGAAGAAAATGGGGGCAAAAGCCAAAAAATCTCTTCCCGAACCCATTTTAAAACGAGCCCACGAGGACGACCTTGAAGAATTAAACTAGAACACTGACCATGAAAAAATTCCTGACCATTGTAATTACAGCCATAGTAATTGGTGTTGTGGGGTACTTTTCCTTCGTTTATTACGTGCCCTACAGTGAAGGATATCGCTCTGGTGAACTTATTAAGTTCAGTAGAAAAGGTGTTCTGGTAAAAACATGGGAAGGTCAAATAAGTCAAGGTCTGTCGGGTACCAATGTGTTTTCCTTTTCCGTTGAAGATGGTGAAAAGGAAATCATTGAAAAGATGAAAGAGTTCCAAGGACAATACATCAAAGTGACCTACAAAGAACGCTACGCTACTTTTTTCTGGCTGGGCGACACCAAATATTTTATCACAGAAGTCAAATCTGAAAAATCTCCGATTTTTAGGAATTAGTATGAAAAAATTCAAATCATCCAGAGAAAGTAGAGTATCCATCACTGAACTCATGCTACCCTCCCACTCCAATTTTGGGGGCAAAGTACACGGTGGGCACATTCTTAATCTCATGGACCAGATAGCGTTTGCCTGTGCTTCCAAACATTCTCAGAGCTATTGTGTAACCGCATCGGTGAATCGGGTGGATTTCTTGAACCCCATTGAAGTAGGCGAACTAGCAACTTTAAAAGCTTCCATCAATTATACCGGAAAAACCTCAATGGTTGTGGGCGTGCGTGTGGAATCTGAAAATGTGACCACAGGTGAAGTCAAACATTGTAATTCCTCCTATTTTACGATGGTTGCCAAAGGAAAGGATGGCAAAAACAAAACTGTACCTGGTTTGATTTTAAAAACTAAACAGGATATTCGTCGATTTGCCCGAAGTAAAGAACGCAAGCAATCTGCCTTTAAAAGGGATAGTAAATATGAATCGAATAACTTTAAAGTAAACGAATACTTGGAATTTCTAGAAGGCGAAAACGTTAAGATGGATTTTGATTAAGCTTTGCCGCGGCCTCCTCATCCAAAAACCAGACTAGGTTTCCTGATGATGGATCAACCAAAGAGGCCGGATAAGCTTCTGAACCTTTTGTTTTTTCCACTACCGCTTCCACTTTTTCTGCTTTCGATGCTCCTGTAACCAAAAAGGCCACTTCTTTGGCCGTATTGATTACTTTACCGTTTATGGAAACCCGCTTTTGACCCGAATCAGGATGCGTGGCCACCACACAATGGTCTTCGGCATCCCACAACTCAATTTCATGAGGAAAAATAGATGCGGTATGTCCATCATCACCCATACCCAGTATCACCAAGTCAAATTGCGGTACCTCTTCCACCCTGTCCAAATCTATTTCCAACAGATTAGCGTAGCGCATAGCCTCGTTTACTGGGTCCTTTTCTCCTAAAATCCGATTAATATTTTCGGTAGGCACCTCAATTTTTGAAAATAGGTGTTCCACCGTCATTTTATAGTTGCTTTCACTATCGGAGGGAGGAACACAGCGCTCATCTCCCCAATAAAAATGCACTTTACTCCAATCTACTTTACCAGCAAAATTTTCGGCCAGCACATCAAAAACTATTTTTGGAGTACTACCACCCGAAAGGGCTACGTAAAAAGCATCTTTATCTTTTAATTGATCAATAAAATAGCTGGAAAATTGCTCAGCGACCTCTTGCTTATCCCTATATATTTTTAATTCCATATCCAATTAGTTTTTGTTCTCGACTGCGCTCGAACTGACATCTTTTTCCTGACTCCTAAAATCTAGCAAATCACACAATAACCAGGGTCATCGGCAAGGTTTTCACTGGGGTTTCTCCAATATCCATCGCCCTCGATCAGGCTATCTGCATTTTCCGGACCCCAAGCACCAGCTGCATATCCGTACATCCTAACATCATTGCCCTCTTGCCAATAATTTAAAATAGGATCTACAAATTCCCAGGCAGCCTCTACCTCATCGGCACGAGCATATAAGGTAGCGTCCCCTTGCATAGCGTCCAATAATAAACGCTCGTAGGCCTCCATAACATAAGTTTCGGCCAAGCTGGAATAATAAAAATCAAGATTGGCACGTTCCACTTTGAAACCTTGACCTGGAACTTTCACTCCGAACTTGATCAAAATACCTTCATCGGGCTGAATACGGACAATCAATTTATTGTCCATTTCCTGCATTTCTGAATCCCTGAAAATTTGATGGTGCGGTTTTTTAAAGTGTATCACTATCTCGGTGACCTTGGTTGGCATTCGCTTAGCAGTCCTCACATAAAATGGAACCCCATGCCAACGCCAGTTATCCACAAAAAATTTAATGGCGGCATAAGTTTCGGTAGTTGAGTTTGAATCAACGCCATCCTCTTCTCGATAGCCCTTCACTTTTTTGCCACTGACCTTGGATGCTACGTATTGAGCGCGGATAGTGTTTTCAAAAAGCTCTTTTTCGTCCGTCATTATCCGTAAAGATTTTAACGCCTTCACCTTCTCGTTTCTAATTTCTTCTGCATCGGAACCAATGGGAGGTTCCATCACCACTAGGGACACAATCTGTAATAAATGGTTTTGGAACATATCCCTTAACGCCCCGGATTTATCATAATATCCCCCTCTTTTTTCCACGCCAACGCTTTCTGCATTGGTGATTTCTACGTGTTGGATATAGTTACGATTCCAAAGAGGCTCAAAAATACTATTGGAAAAACGTGTAACCAATAGGTTTTGAACCGTCTCCTTGCCCAAATAGTGATCTATTCTATAAATCTGATGTTCCTTAAAATATTTATGAAGTCCTTTATTGAGTTTCTGTGCGGTTTCAAGGCTATAACCAAATGGTTTTTCAACAACCAAACGCTTCCACCCATTGTTTTGGGTGTTCATGCCCGCATCGGATAAATTATGGGAAATTGTCTCGTACAAAGTTGGCGGCGTAGAAAGATAATAAATTATGTTCCCAGACGTATTGAATTCAGCCTTAAGGCTTTCCACCCTTTTTCGCAAGGCACCATAGTCGGTGTCGTAACTATCCCCTAGGTCTTCATAAAAAAGTTTATTGGCAAATTCTTTTATTTTCTGCTCTTCTTGGTCTTTCGTCTTTTCTTTTAAATATTCGCTGTTGTAGACGACATGGTCCCTGAAGGTCTCATCGGACATATCGCTTCTACTAACCCCTAGCACCACAAAGTTTTCTGGTAATTGATTGGCTAAGTATAAATTAAATAAAGAAGGTATAAGTTTTCTAGCAGTCAAATCACCCGATGCCCCAAAAATCACGAGCATCTGATTATCGGTCTTTTTCATAGTATTTTCGTTTTCTGGCGAGTTTTGCTCCCATTGACGGTTTCAATCCAATATGCAGTCAATTATTTTGAGCATGACGAATATAAGGTTTATTTTAGGTTCGTAATTCAAGAATTGTAACCTTTGAACGGTCTTAACACCAAAGAAGAAGAAAAAATATATAATGGCAGACACGTATGATTTTGGCCTTGTGGGCCTTGGAGTAATGGGACGTAATTTTATTTTGAATGTGGCCGATAACGGATTTACCGCATTTGGAAATGATTTGGATGAAGAAAAAGTAAGCGCACTGATCGAAGAAGGTGGAGACACGTCAAAAGTGAACGCCACTTCGGATGTTGAAACCTTTGTTGGATCGTTGACAGCTCCTAGAAAAATTATGTTGTTGGTGCCTGCCGGAAAAATTGTTGACAGTGTAATAGATGGATTATTGCCACATTTGGATAAAGGAGACATTATTATTGATGGAGGGAACTCCTTTTACACCGATACTGATCGCAGGGAAGCATATCTAAAAGAAAAAGGGATTAACTTTTTTGGTGCAGGTGTTTCCGGTGGTGCCGAAGGCGCCCGTAAAGGACCTAGCATTATGCCCGGGGGGTCCAAAGAAGCCTACCAACACGTAAAACCTATTTTTGAGGCTGTTTCCGCCAAATACAAGGGTGAGCCCTGTGTGGCTTACCTAGGTCCAAAATCAGCGGGAAACTATGTAAAAATGGTACACAACGGCATCGAATATGGTTTAATGCAGTTGACCTCTGAGATTTACGATCTTCTTAAAAAAGCAGGAGGGCTTAACAATAAAGAGCTTCATAAGACCTATTCCGACTGGAACCAAGGTCGATTACAATCTTTCTTGGTAGAAATCACCTCCGAAATATTTGAACAAAAAGATGAGTTGACCGATAACGACCTGGTCGACATGATCTTGGACAAAGCCAAGCAAAAAGGCACAGGGAAATGGACCTCGCAAAATGCAATGGACTTGGGTATTCCAGTGCCCACCATCGATATTGCGGTGAGCATGCGCGAAATATCTGCCCTAAAAGATGAACGCATCAAAGCTGACGAATTGTACGACCGTCCCACTCCAAAAGCTGTGGATAAGAGTGATTTTACATCGAAAGCAGAACAGGCGTTGTATTTTGCATTCATCATTACCTATGCGCAAGGCATGCATCAATTGGCTGATGCATCCAAAGAGTACGGTTATGAACTGGAATTGGGGGAAATCGCTAAAATATGGCGAGCTGGCTGTATTATCCGTGCTGCACTATTGGCCGATATTACCGAAGCCTACCAAGCCGATAAAGATTTACAGAACCTATTGCTCTCTCCTTCTTTTGTGGAAAAGGTAAAAAGTACGGTGGATGCAGCGCGTGAATTGGTAAGTTATGGAGCAGCAAATGGCATTCCACTACCCGGATTGTCAAATGCACTAACCTATTTTGATGCCTATACCAGTAGCAGACTTCCGCTGAACCTGATTCAGGCGCAACGCGATTACTTTGGGTCGCATACCTATGAGCGTCTAGATCGTGAAGGTATTTTCCATTCAGAGTGGAATAAATAACTTCTTCATGTTTTCAAATCAGTCAAATGAGATTTGAATCATTATTTTTTAAAGAAAACCTTAACAAGAAACATGAAAAATACCAGTTTTCGCTAGCTGGTTTCTTTGCTTTACTGTCTTTTGGACTTATTGCAGGTCTATACAAAGATGATAATTTCAGACCCAAAACAAGAAGATTGGCAAGGGTCATAGGGCGTGCAGCAAACGGTCTGAATAATATGGATACTTTAGATGTTATAATTGCTGGTCTCACTGCATTAGCTGTTGGTTTTTTAACCATATTAATTTTAGATTTAATGTTTCATGACAGAAAAATAATTGTTGCATTTGAAATCAATCAACTCAATAAAACCATAATTTTTGAAACTAAAACTGTTAGGAATAAAAAGGCAGTCAAAACAGAATTACAATATAATGATCTTTCATTTTCACACGATAAGTTAAAAGACGGTGTAACCCATGAAGTTTTTGATTGTTTAATATTTAAAAAAAATCTTAAATCAATTGGAATTCTTTATTTAAATCATCCGATGTGGAATGGATATGATTCAATTGAATTTGATAAATCTATCAACCTTCTAAAAAACCAGATTAGATAAAGATTATGAAAAAAACGCTCCTTCTTCTAGCTTTTACCCTAAACCTTTTAACCATTTCAGCGCAAAAGACCCCCTACGTTATTTATAACGCCAAAGGGAAAAAAGTCTCTTACAAAAAAATGTTGAAGACCTTGGTGGAAAAGGACATGGTTCTCTTTGGAGAATTGCATAACAATCCTATAGCCCACTGGTTACAATACGAACTAACAGCCGATTTGCACAGCAAAAGACAATTGATTCTTGGAGCGGAAATGATCGAGGCGGACAACCAGGACGAACTCAACGATTATTTATCGGGCGAAATAGATTACAAAGTCTTGGATTCCACAGCACGGCTCTGGAACAACCACAAAACGGACTATGCACCATTGGTAGACTTCGCCAAGGACAACAAACTAGCATTTGTGGCCTCCAACGTCCCAAGACGCTACGCCAGCATGGTGTACAAAGGAGGTTTTGAAGCCTTGGATTCTCTTCCATCACAAGAAAAGGAGTGGATCGCTCCATTACCCATTGCTTACGACCCGGAATTGCCCGGTTATCAGAACATTCTAAAAATGATGGGGGACCACGGTAGCCCTACCTTAGTAATGGCCCAAGCTATTAAAGATGCCACAATGGCCCATTTTATTATTGAAAACTATAAAAGAGGAGCCTTGTTCTTACATTACAATGGAGCCTACCATTCCAATGACTATGAAGGTATTCTTTGGTATCTGCAACAGGAAAGACCCGATTTGGAATACGGTACCATATCCACTGTAAGCCAAGAAAATGTACTAAAATTAGAAGAGGAGAATCTTAATCTGGCAGATTTCATTATCTGTGTAGACGAGAACATGACCACTACCTATTAATTCCACTACTTTTTCCGAGGTATGTCCCAACAAGGGATAATTTGCTTATTTTTAGTAAACTAAATAACCTACCTCATGAAAAAATTACTCGCCACCATGCTACTGCTAGTGGCCATAAACCCTTTAGGGTTTGGTCAAGTACAGTCCAATCTGGAATTATTGGACATCTTTAACATGGAATACGTATCCGACCCTCAGATTTCTCCGGATGGGTCCAAGATCATTTATGTTCGGAATTTTAAAGATGTGATGACGGACAGGAACCTTTCCAACCTTTGGATCATCAATTTTGATGGTTCCAATAATCGTCCTTTGACAACAGGGAATCATAATGACTTTGCCCCTCGCTGGTCGCATGATGGCTCAAAAATCGTTTTCAAATCCAACATGTCGGATGATAAAATGAAACTTTACCTAATGTGGTTGGACACCAAGGAAACCATGGCCTTGACCAATACGCCTCAATCACCAGGGTCCGTTTCTTGGTCTTATGATGACAAATATGTGGCATTCAATATGTTTGTTCCAGAGGCCAATAAATCCATCATTAAAATGCCTGGAAAGCCGGAAGGAGCCAAATGGAACGAACCTCCCAAGTACATCGATAAAATGAACTATCGTGGCGATGGCGCCGGATATTACAAAGGCGGGAATTCCCAATTGTTCACCTTGCCCATAAGTGGCGGTACACCTAAGCAACTTACCTTCTCCGAATTTGATCATGGGGGCCCGGTTTGGGCAAACGATAATATGCATCTATATTTTAATGCCAACTTCCATACAGATGAGGAAATGGAGCCTGCAGATAGTGAAATCTATAAAATAAATGTCAATACCGGTTTGGCAATACCCCTAACCGACCGTTATGGACCGGATGCGCATCCTGTATTATCACCAGATGGGTCCAAAATCGCCTACTTGGGATACGATGACCGTTTACAGGGCTATCAATTAACACAATTGTATGTGATGAATGCCGATGGCTCCGATTCCAAATTAATTTCAGGAGATTTTGATCGCGACGTAGAAGATATGGCCTGGAATAGCAAGGGTAACGGACTTTATTTTATTTATACAGATCAAGGAATGGGCAAATTAGCATCCATGAGTCTTTCGGGAAAAGTGGACGACATTACTGACGGTTTGGGCGGTCTTACCTTGGGAAGACCCTACAATGCAGCTAGTTTTTCCGCATCTGCCAACAATAAATTTGCATACACTTTGGGTAATACCAGTCACCCATCCGATTTGGCGGTGGCAGACACTAAAACCACGAAACGTTTAACCGCCGTTAACGATGACCTATTTTCTTTTAAAAAATTGGGCAAAGTAGAAGAAATGTGGTGGGAATCCAGTTATGACCAACGAAAAATACAAGGTTGGGTGGTAACCCCTCCCGATTTTGATCCTTCAAAAAAATATCCAATGATCCTCGAAATCCATGGTGGACCCTTTACCAGCTATGGAGAAGTCTATTCTGCAGAAATTCAAGCTTATGCAGCAGAGGGGTATGTAGTGCTCTACACCAATCCACGTGGTAGTACCAGCTATGGAGAAGAATTCGGAAACTTAATTCACCATGACTACCCCAATCATGATTACGAAGATTTAATGTCCGGCGTGGATGCCCTTTTGGAAAAAGGCTATGTCGACGCAGAGAAATTGTTTGTAACCGGTGGTTCTGGTGGTGGTGTACTCACTGCTTGGATTGTTGGCAAAACAGACCGCTTTAAGGCAGCAGTGGTGGCAAAACCCGTAATTAACTGGACAAGCTTTGTGCTGTACGCGGATGGCGTACAATTTTTCTCCAAATATTGGTTTGGAAAAAAGCCATGGGAAGACCCAGAAAACTACATGAGACGCTCTCCCCTAACTTATGTCGGAAACGTGACCACACCAACAATGTTATTAACAGGTGAAGAAGATTATAGAACCCCAATTGCGGAATCCGAACAGTTTTATGCGGCCCTCAAATTGGAAAATGTGGAAACCGCTATGGTCCGTATTCCAGGTGCTTCGCACGGCATTGCCAACAGACCCAGCAATTTAATAGCTAAAATCGCTAGCGTCTTAGCTTGGTTTGATAAATATAAAGGAGAATAATAATTGTAAAGATTCATGGAGTTTTTCAGAAAAGTAACCGTAAAAACAACAGAAAACGATATCCATCAACGTCTGACACTGGGCAATCTGGACATGATCAGTACGGAAATCTTCAATTTGGACGAACCTGGTGAACACCAAGTACAAATAGGTGGTATTTGGGGCGAATTCACGTTGACCAGGAATATAATAAAAGGAGGATGTCGCTTTGCCTTAGTAGAGTGCCCCAATGCTCTATGTTGGACCATTACAACGGGATATCCTCCCGATCCAGAATCCATTATTGTTCACTTAACCATTAATCGTACAGAAAAAGATGATGAGTTCATTGAAGAAATTACAGATTTTTTAAATGATATGTGCCAAAATCTGAACCATTCATTTTCACAAGAAAAAATAAAACTTAACCAATAAAAATTTAATTATCAGTCAATTGATACGGGCAAATTACCTAATGTCAAACATGAAGGTTGTGGAAAAATCCAAGTACCGATTGGCATTAATCTGAGCCTAGGTCAATGGACATGGCTAACCGTAAATGAATAGACTTGGTTCGATAAGTATAATGGAAACAAATGTACAAATGGAATCACAAGGGATAACTAAAAATGGGGTTTCCTCCAATGAAGTACGTTATGGTGGCCTGTTATTGAGTATGGGTGCACTGATAACGGTAATCTGTATCGTTTTAGAGGTGAATGCAGGTTGGGCATCTTTCAGTAAAGAAATAGTAAGGACCGATCTTGAAGCTGGGACCTTCTTGTTTCAGAATTGGGATAAAATGAATGTTATCTGGAGCTTTTCCTTATTTGGAAATATCCCCCTGGCCATTGCGGCCCTACTTTTACAAAAACACGCTAAAAAAATCGGTGCGCTACCTTTGAGCCTTTTTTGGCTTGTTCATTTTATAGGAAGCATACTGATAATCATAGCGTTTGGTATAAGCGTAGGTAGTTATTTCCCTGCCATGGAAGTCCTCAATGAACAACCAGCACTTTTCAGTACCATAAGAGGTGCACCCATGGTTTTCTTCAATTTTGGGGCCCTCTGTCAGCTTTTTGCTATACCAATTTTCTTTCACTCCGGGTTTAGCAAATCAGGCCCAGTTGGAAAAAAGTTGGCAATTATTTGTCTGGTATTGATTTTACTGGCAATCGTTTTATCAATGGTAGGACTTGTATCCTTTGCCGTAGTGGCCATTTCGTTTTATATTCCCTCTATTGTACTAGGAATTGTCTATTGGCAAAAAGCAACATCATAGGTGTTGATGATACATAAAAAACACTAACTATTAAAATATGAAAAACCTTGTACTTGTCTTTTTAATAACGGCACTTCTAAGCTGCCAAGGTAACCCAAGTGATGCTTCATCAGAAAAGGAAACCGAGTCGGTACATACTTTGGATAAAGATGCAGAGCTGGCCAAAATACAAGAAGTTAGAAATTCATTTCAGAAAACTGTAAAAGAAAAACGTTACGGTGATTTGGGCCAGTTTGTAACTGATGATTTAATATCAATCGGTCCAGGCAGCGAAGATTGGATAGCCTACCGAAAATTAAGAGAGCAATACGGAAATAAATTTCGATACGACAGCATAAAAATGAACCCCATCGAAACGGTAATATTATCCGATACCATGGCTTACGATTTCGGGGTAAGCTCAGTATTTTACACTGATGAGAATGGAACCGTGCACGAAATGGAAGATACTTTTTTGGTTATTATGAAGAAAACCAAAGAAGGCGAATGGAAACTATTTAGAGAGTTGGCCTCCTCTTTGGTAGTGGATTAAAAATAAAAACTTGTAATCGATATAGTTCCCCCTCACATTAAACGAGTAATAACCCATTAACTATATCATTATGAAAAATCAATTTGTACGTAGTATCATAGCAGTACTGACCATTGTTTTTGCAGCTAGTTGTGAGCAACCTGCACCTGAGGTCGAATCAGGTAAAGCGTATTCAGCGCAAATTCAAAAAATCATTGAAGAGAAGAATGAGCAGATTCAAGGGTTTTATGCTTCGGGCATGATTGACTCCGCTGCCACTCATTTTGCTGATGATTGTATTCAGTTTATGCCAAACATGCCCGCAATTGTTGGAGTTGAAAACTACAAAGCTGCCTGGAAACAAAACATTCAATTTGGCAAATGGGAATTCGACCTCAACACCCAAGAAGTAAAGGCCAGCGGTGATCTGGCCACCGAATACGGTAAATACACCATGACATTTACACCAAATGAAACCTCACCCCTCCCTCCCATAAAAGACAAAGGAAACTATATGGTGCTTTGGGAAAAATTGGATGGAGAATGGAAAGTGGTCTGGGATGCCCCTGTGACCGAGCTTCCATTGCCAAATCAGGTTCCAGACTCAACCATGGTAGAGTAAATTACACGTCTGTAATGATTCAGCACCTCCACATACCAAAAAACCCAGCACTTTCTCAGGTAGTAAAGTTTATGACCTATGTAGAGTTGACCCAAGAAGACATATTGGATGGTCGAACCGCTATTTTTCCAAACGCCACTACCAATATCCTATTCTCTTTGGAAGAGGACATTCTTGTTAACCAAACATCATCTTCCAATTCTATTTATACCTCTTGCAGTACCACAGTATTTTTTAAGCCTTATGTTGGGATGAAGTTCATGACGGTTCAGTTTAGTAGTTATGGGCTCTCCCATATAAAAAAATACCTGCTTTCGAGTTATTGGACACCTTGAGCAATCTCGACATTATTTTTCCAGCCAGTGATATCGAACGTATATCTTCCCGGTTGAAGGAATGCGAAACCATTGGAGGTAAATTTTCAGTTTTAGAAATGTTCGTTAGTGAAAAAATGGGGTTGCCAGAGGTAAACCCCAGACTCCCCTACGCATTGCAACTTTTGAATTCCGAACATTCCATTTCCATTGATGCTTTGAGCCAATCCCTTTGCATTTCAAATCGAGGGCTCCAAAAATTGTTCAAAAAGCATATTGGGATGAGTCCTGTTTATTACCGAAAAATTATCCGTTTTAATAAGGCGGCACAGTTACTCCTGAACGATTCCGAAAATTCCTTAACGGAGGTCTCATATACTTGCGGCTACTTTGATCAGGCCCATTTTATCAAGGATTTTAAGGAATTTGGCGGCATCTCGCCGTCAGAATTTTTGCGATATAAGACCAATGGTTCGGATTTTTACAATTATAGGATTTCAGAACCCCATACCTTGGACAGCATCAAACAACAGCAAATCAACATATGAAAACCAAAACATCAATTATTCTCCTTTTGACCTTGGTCATGATCTCCATTCAGTATTCGATAGGTCAACAAACAGACAAAAAAGAGGGACTCTCCAACCTCATTGGAAAGTTATATGTCAATGGCACCCTGCATGGAGGGGTTTTAGTTGCAGAGGGTGAAGATATCCTTTACCGAGATGCTTGGGGAGTGGCCAATATAGAGCAGCACACGTCTTTGACCGTTGACGATAAGTTTACCATTAACAGTATGGGTAAAATGTTTACATCGATACTTATTTTACAGCTTGTAGAAGAGGGAAAACTCGACTTTGAGGATAAACTAAGTGATATGCTCCCCGAATTTCCGCACAAGAGAGCCAAAGACATTACGCTGCATCATCTTTTGGCACACCGCTCCGGAGTACGGGATTACGGATTATTACAAATGGCAGGGCAACTTCCGTATGATTTGACACGAGATCAAATGTTTGCGGAAATTGGTAAAATGGATTTAAAGTTTGAGCCCGGTTCCAAATTCAACTACAGTAATTCGGGCTATATGCTTTTGGGTGCAATCATAGAAAATAACCGTGGAAAATCATTGAAAGAAGTTATGCAAGAGCGAATTTTTGGCCCACTCGGCATGCAGAACACATCCATGATTTATACATATGATCTTGATGAATTGCCACAATACTTTTTACAAGATGGAACTATTTACCAAGAAGACGATGTGGTCATCTACGGAGGTGACGGTGCCGAAGTTTCCACCATGGACGATATGTATACTTTTATGATGGCCCTTGGTTCTGATACATTGTTGTCCGAAGCTATGTGGGAGCTAGCATTTACCCCACACTCCTTTCCAAATGAGGTTCCTGAAGATGCTTGGCCCCCACCACATCAAGATCCTTATGGGTATGGTTTTAGTATTATGGAATTACCTTTTGATGGCGAAACAACCGCTACAGCAGTGGGACATGGAGGAGCAGGTTTGGGAAGTAATTATGCACTCCGCTTTTTAGAGAGTAAACGTATCATCGTCAACTGGAACAATATTTTTAAGAACCCGATACTTTTTGATGTCATAACCTATTTGGCAACAAGTAATTAAACACCGTCGGTTAAAATCAGAAGCCCGGTTCACAAATGTAAACCGGGCTTCATTTTGGGTAAATCAATAGCCAAGGCAGTAGGTAAAACTATTGATTTGGGGCTTAATTCCAGCCACCGCCCAAGGCGCGGTACATATTTACCTGGGCCAATAACTGGTCTTTTTTGGTCTCCACCAATTCCATTCGGGATTCCAAGGCCTCCCGCTGCGCCAAAAGCACTTCGATATACTCGACACGTGCAGATTGGAACAAACGTGTGGACAGGTCTATGGATTCCGTCAAGGCCTGTACTTGACCATCTTTCAATTCATAGCTCTTTTTTAAGTTATCGATGTTGGACAACTGGTTAGCCACCTCGATATAAGCGTTCAAAATGGCCTTTTCATACTCATAAACCGCCTGTAACTGCCGAGCCGTAGCGTTTTTATACTGGGCCTTTATCGCATTTCTGTTGATCAAGGGAGCCACCATATCACCAATGGCTGAATACAATACGGATTCCGGTGTAGTGGTCAGGTATTTGGTATCGAACGCTTCCAGCCCCAAACCAGCTTTTATGGTAAACTGCGGATAGAAATTGGCCTTGGCCGCTTTAGTATCCAACTTAGCGGCAGCCAATTCATATTCAGCACTTCGTACATCGGGACGGTTTTGCAACAATTGCGAAGGAATTCCAGCGTAGATCACATCGATAGGCGTGTCGATAAAATTATCGGACGCCCGCTGAATATGTTGTGGAGAGCGACCTACAAGAAAGTTCAATCGATTTTCCACCTCTACAATTTGTTGCTGGATTTCATATTTGTGGCTTTGGTTTTTCAATACCTCTGCCTGAAAACGCTTCACCGCCAATTCCGTAGCACGCGCAGCTTGCTTTTGAAGTTTGACCATCCGTAAGGCATTCTGCTGTATGGCCAAATTTTGGTCGATAATTGCCATTTGATTGTCCAAGGCCATCAACTCATAGTATGAATCTGCAATTTCCGCTACCAAATTGGTCACCATAAAGTTCTTGCCCTCCACACTGGACAAATATTCATAAACAGCAGCTTTTTTCTCATTTCGGAGTTTTTTCCAAACATCAAGTTCCCAAGTGGCGAAGGCCCCGACCATATAATTGGTCAGGGGTTCGGGGAACTCTTCGCCTTCCTTTACCTCAAGGTTCTTTTCAACTGCTCCGTTTCTGGTGTACTCACCCACTTTTTCAACCTCGGCACCAGCCTGAAGGTTGACAAAGGGCAAATACTCCCCTTTTTTGGCCTGAATTCTGTTTTTGGCAATATCCACTTGCTGTAACATAATGTTCAACTCTTGGTTCTTCACCAAGGCGGAATCAATCAACGCAACAAGGTTAGGGTCTTTAAAGAACGTTCTCCATTCCACCAATCCTGTATTTATGGTATCCGTAGATTGATTTTGATAATTTCCTGGAACTGAAACGCTCTCGTTCCTGACCTCACGGGTGGGCACACAGGAATAGAGGCCCACCATTGCTATCATTACAATTAAAAGTGATTTACTATACTTCATCTTGGTCACCATTTTTATTCTTGTTTCCATTTTTTGTGGTCGTCATTTTTTTCAACCGCTTGTTCATCAAACGAAGACGTGCCTTCAATTTGAACACTGTATCGTTCTGTCTAAAAAACTCTTCGGACATCGGTTCATCATGTTCATCTTTAATGAGACTTTTGCCATCCGCCATTTTAGCGAATATGTAGTACAGACCTGGAATCAATAAAACTCCAAATAGCGTTCCCACGATCATACCTCCCATGGCGGAACCACCAATGGTCTTATTTCCAATAGCACCTGCACCTGTTGCAATAACCAAAGGAATCAAGCCTGCAATAAAGGCAAAGGATGTCATTAAAATAGGTCGGAAACGCTGTCTCGCACCTTCAATGGCAGCATCGAGTATGGTAGAGCCTTCGCGGCGCTTTTGCACGGCAAACTCAACAATCAGCACAGCATTTTTACCGAGTAGCCCCACCAGCATTATAATACCGATTTGCGCATATACATCATTGGCAAGACCCATGGCTTTCAATAAAAAGAAGGATCCAAAAATACCGACCGGAAGCGATAAAATCACTGCCAAGGGCAGCAAGAAACTTTCATATTGCGCCGCTAGCACCAGATACACAAAGATGAGTACCACAATAAAAATGTAAAGTGATTCATTACCGCGCTGTGCCTCATCATAGGATAGACCTTCCCAAGCAATATCGTAGCCTCTTGGCAGAGTTTGCTCAGCCACTTCCTCGATGGCCTTAATGGCATCCCCACTGGTGTAACCTGATGCCGGCAAACCTCGGATAGCTGCAGAATTATACAAGTTATATCGGGTAATCTCGTTGGGACCCAACTTTTTCTCCATGGTCATAAACGCTGAATAGGGCACCATTTCACCTTCTTCACTCTTTACAAAAAGCTTTTCAAGGTCGGACGGCATACCGCGATATTCTGGGGCCGCTTGGGTGTACACTTTAAAGAATCTACCAAAACGGATAAATCCTTGTTCGTAGGTACTACCGATTAGAATATTCAGGTTTTCCATTGCTTTTCCAATGGAAACTCCTTTTTGCATAGCTGCTTTATTGTTGATTTTTAACTCGTATTGGGGATAGTTCGCAGCAAAAAAGGTAAACAAACCTGTCAACTCCTCTCGTTCGCGCAAAGCATCCATAAATTCATTATTGATGCGCTCGAACTCGTGATAGTCTGTACCGTCGGTTTTATCCAACAAACGCATGGAGAAACCACCTGATGAACCAAAACCAGGTACCGCTGGTGGCTCAAAATATTCAATGACAGCTCCCAAATCCTTGGTTTCTTCTTCCAATTCTTCCATGATCTCGTGCACTGAATGCTCACGTTGCGACCATGGTTTCAGGTTGATGAGACAGGTACCTGCATTGGAGCCACGACCTTCCGTCATAATCTCGTAACCTGCCAAAGAAGAAACAGATTCCACACCTTCGGTCTCCTCGCAAATGGCCTGAAGCTTTCTCGCGACTTCGTTGGTTCGTTCCAAAGTAGCACCTGGAGGAGTTTGAATAATAGCATAGATCATACCTTGGTCCTCATTGGGAATAAATCCTGCTGGAAGTGTTTGATTGGTGAAGAAAATACCGGCACAAAAGGCAATCAACACACCAAAAGTGACTACCCTTCGATTTACAATCTTGCTCAATACGCCGATATATCGTCCTGTAAGTTTTTCAAACCGTCTATTGAACCAATCAATGAATCGGTTGATAGGGGATTTTCTTCTTGGTTTCCCATGGTTGTTCTTTAACATCATAGCACATAACACCGGTGTAAGGGTAAGTGCCACTAGAGCGGAAATAATGATAGATCCTGCCATGGTTATTGAAAACTGACGATAAAACACTCCAACAGGTCCCGTCATGAACGAAATTGGAATAAATACGGAGACCATCACCATAGTAATAGCTATAATGGCACCCCCTATTTCGCCCAATACTTCGTAGGAGGCTTTGTAGGGCGTGAGGTTTTCTTTCTCCATCTTCATATGGACGGCTTCCACTACTACAATAGCATCATCAACCACAATACCAATGGCCAAAACCAATGCAAATAAGGTTATCAGGTTGATTGACAAGCCAAAGAGCTGCATCACAAAAAATGCACCGATAAGGGATACCGGCACGGCAATGATCGGAATCAACGTAGAGCGCCAATCACCCAAGAAGAGGAACACGACCACCGCAACAAGGATAAAGGCATCTCGTAATGTGTGCAATACCTGTTCAATCGATGCATCCAAGAAATTCGACACATCATAGCTGATCTTGTAATCAATTCCCGGGGGCAACTCTGTTTCCAGTTCGGTGAGTTTTTCCTTCACAGCATCGATAACCTCGCTACCATTACTACCAAAAGTCTGTTTTAAAACTATGGATGCGGATGGGTCGCCATCAAGATTGGAATAGATATCGAAGAATTCACTTCCGAGTTCCACATCGGCCACATCGCCGAGTTTCAGCATCTCACCTTCATCATTCGCTTTAATGATAATATCCTTGTACTGTTCGGGTTCGTTGTACCTGTCCTGATAAACCAGCACATATTCCAACGACTGTGCACGCTTCCCAGAACTGCGCCCCAAACGTCCAGGCCGAGCCAAAATACTCTGCTCTTCCATTGCAGTAAGTATTTCCTCTGCTGAAACATCGTAGGCCCGCATACGGTCCGGTTTTAACCAAACCCGCATGGCAAACTTTCGGCTTCCTAAAATTTGGGCGCTCGCAATCCCGTTGATCCGTTGTATCTCAGGGATAATCTTCGTGTATGCGTAATTGTACAGAAACTTTTCATCATTATGCTTGGCATCGCTGTACAGGTTAACGTACATCAACATACTGGGCTGTACAGGGGTTATGATGACCCCTTCACGCTGTACCAGTTCCGGTAACAGCGGCATCACTTGGTCTACCCGGGTCTTTACCCGCACTACCGCTTGGTTGGGGTCGGTTCCTGGTTCAAAAATGACACGTAAAGTTCCTTCACCAGCACTTGTAGCATCAGAAGCGATATAGCGCATTCCTTGAACCCCGTTTATAGAGGTTTCTAAAGGAATCAAGGTTGATTTTACAAGTACATCGGCACTTGATCCTGGGTAAGCAATAAAAATATTGACCGTGGTGGGCGCGATCTGTGGGAACTGCGAAATGGGCAGTTGTTTTATGGCCAACAGTCCTGTAAATACAATAATGACCGAGATCACAATGGCCAATACAGGTCTGTGTATGAATTTTTTAAACATTGTAAAAGATTATGGGATTGTTACTCAGAATACAACTCAAGGTGAGATAGTATGGACTCGGGTTTCTCGAATTCGTATTGAATTTTTTCACCGTTCCTTACCATTCTAATACCTTCCAACAGTACCTTATCGTTTAACGAAAGTCCCTTTTCCACCACAAAAAGATGGGGAAGTTCGGCACCTACTACAATTTCACGTTGTTGTACGGTATCGTTTTCATCGAGTACAAAAACAAACTTTTTGTCCAACACCTCAAATGTGGCCTTTTGGGGAATCAACATAGCCTTATCCAAGGGAACCCTCATTAATATGCTTCCTGTTTCGCCATGTCTTAAAATGCCATCAGGATTAGGGAAAGTTGCCCTGAAAGCAATGTTTCCCGTTTCGTGGTTAAACTCCCCTTCGATGGTCTCCACAACACCGGACTGATTGAACCTTTTGTTGTTTGCCATCAACAGTTCCACCTGCTGCTTTTCATTCTTTTTGGCACTGGTAATGTAATCCAGATACTCCGCTTCGGGCACATTGAAATACACCCACATTTTGGAATTATCGGATAGTTTGGTCAAAAGCTCTCCTTCATCCAAAAGACTACCTTCCCTAACTTCCAAATGGTCCATGATACCATCAAAGGGAGCCCTGATGTTGGTGAAGCCCAAATGGGTTTCGGCAAGGGCCACCTCTGCTTTCGCTCTATCAAATTCAGCTTTGGCCATGGCCAATTCATTGGCGGACACTACGTCGCCATCTGCCAACAATTTGGTGTTTTGATACTCTATCTCGGCCACTTCTGCTTCGGCCTTGGCTTTCTGTAAGTCGGCCTGATACACATTGGGCATGATATGGAACATTTGCTGGCCCTTCTTTACATGCTGGCCCTCATCCACATATATCTGTTGTAAATAACCTTTTTCCAAAGCCCTGAGTTCGATATGCCTGACTGAATGTATCTGGCACACATAGTCTTTGGTAATCGATGTATCCATTTGAATGGGACTGGACACTAGGTATTTAGTTTCTTCCTTGTTTTCGTGTTTTTTGGATTCGCAGCTTGCATAGCACATCACTACAAGCAAGCCGATGAAGATGGAAAATCTCCTCATAGTTTTACTGGTTTAAAAAATGTTTAGAAATGGTCAAGGGAAGTCCGAATCCACATAAGGGACCTACCCTCGGTTATTGATTGTTACCCAAAGGGTTGCGGATTGTGGCAAATACTACACTTAGCGCTCTGCCGTAAAGAAAATTCTAAATTCGGAAAACCTGAAACCTAACGTGCTTCTTTATGGGAGAAGACAGTTTGGGCTGTTCCAACCCAAAATTGGAGTTAGATTCCAAAAACAGTTGCCCCCAAGAGGCGGCAAATAAACTGGCAGTGTAGATTCCGCCCTGTTCTATCGAAAAACTATGTGATGCTACTTCTTCCTCGCGTTCTTCTTGTTCTTCAACGTCTATTTCGGCACAGTGCCTTTTCTCCAATCCCAATTGGAGCGCATTGAAAGTTGCAGAGGAGTGTTGATGTTCTAAATTTTGAAAATAACAGGCATTGTCCGCAACTGTAGTTTCTTGCGAATCTGCATATAAATTAATGAATCCACCCATCAAAAGGATAACCAGTGGAAACAGATATTTTACAAATGCCTTTTTCATTTCGGGGAACAAATCTATGTTACTCAAACTTCTCCAACAAATGCTTGTTGTTAATTATGGTTAAAATCGATTTATGGGCTATTTTTCTTGATGAAAATTTTGTAAAGACAGCAAAAATTTGCTTTTACCTAAAAAGGGAAATTTGAAAATGATGGATTTTAACTTGGAAAAGCAGCATTAAATAGAAAATTGAATGGTCAAATACACCAAACTCCTTGTTTAGTTTATCTTCGTTTATCCTGAAAAACAATTACTTCGCTATGAAAATTCGTTTTTTCGTTGTTGTATTGACAATCCTTGTTCCTTTTTCTTCCTGCAAGGAAAAGAAGAAAGAAAATAATGTATTGGAACGGGAGACATTCCAAACAGTTACCATTGATGGAAATTATAAAATCGAGGTTCCAAAATTTATGACCGGTACAACTGGTTTGAACGAAGAAGCCTCATTACAGTTCCAAAGTCTCATTAAAGAAGCTTATTTATTGGTTATTGATGAACCCAAAGCTGGTTTTGAAGAAGTGTATCGCGACTTAGGTCAGTTTGATGACAATCTTTCCATTATCCAAAACTATAGGGTGGCACGGATGAAATTACTTTCACGTAGTGCCGAATTTATTAACAAACCCAAAGCGACACATACTATAATCAACGGTTTAGATGCTGAAACACTGGAATTGGATGCGCAAGTGGATGGTGTCCCTGAAGAAATCTCATATTTCTTGACCTTTGTTGAAGGTGACGATCGTGTTTACATGATCATGGCTTGGACGTTGAAAAACAAAAAGATAGCGCATAAAAAAACCTTTAAAACGATTGCCGAATCTTTTCAATTGATTAATTAGGAAACCGCTTTAAAGGTCTATATATTCTTGAGCCGGATTACTTGCTCAAGTACATCTTTCTTCTTGCGTACAAGTTGTAAAACTCATCATCTTTTAAGCTATCGATGAACAGGATACTCTCCCCTGTACTCTTCATTTCTGGTCCCAAGTTTTTATTTACGTTAGGGAACTTATTAAAAGAGAACACAGGCTGTTTGATGGCATATCCATCCAAGTGCGGCTTAAATTCAAAATCCTTGATTTTCTTTTCACCCAACATTACCTTGGTTGCATAGTTTACATAAGGTTCTTTATATGCTTTTGCAATAAATGGAACCGTACGGGACGCTCTAGGGTTGGCCTCGATGATGTAAACTATATCATCTTTAACCGCAAACTGAATATTGATCAATCCTACGGTGTTCAATGCCAATGCAATCTTTTTGGTGTGATCTTTTATCTGCTGCAACACAAACTCACCCAAGTTAAATGGTGGCAAAGTGGCGTTGGAGTCACCAGAGTGAATTCCACAAGGTTCAATATGTTCCATTATTCCAATAATGTAAACATCCTCCCCATCGCAAATAGCATCAGCCTCTGCCTCAATAGCGCCATCCAAATAATGGTCCAACAACAATTTATTGTTTGGTATCTTTCTCAACAAATCCACCACGTGGGCTTCCAGCTCCTCTTTGTTGATCACGATTTTCATTCCCTGGCCACCCAATACATAAGATGGTCTTACCAATAATGGGAACTTCAATTCCTCGGCCAAATCCAAAGCTTCGTCAGCTGTTTCGGCGACTCCAAATTTTGGGTAAGGAATATCGTTATCTTTTAGCAATGTGGAGAAACTTCCCCTATCCTCTGCCAAATCAAGTGATTGGAAACTGGTTCCTATGATATTGATTCCATATTTGTCCAATTTCTCTGCCAACTTTAATGCTGTCTGGCCTCCCAACTGAACAATTACACCTTCTGGTTTTTCATGAAGGATGATATCGTAAATATGCTCCCAGAATACAGGCTCAAAATAAAGCTTGTCCGCAGTATCAAAATCCGTGGAAACCGTTTCTGGATTACAGTTGATCATAATGGTCTCATAACCACACTCAGCAGCAGCCAATACACCGTGCACACAGCAGTAATCGAACTCAATTCCCTGCCCAATTCGGTTTGGACCGGAACCTAGAACCACTACTTTTTTCTTATCCGTTACCACACTATCGTTGGCAACGTAACGCTCACCTGTTGGTGTCTCTATTTCTTCCTCAAAAGTGGAATAGTAGTATGGAGTCACCGCTCTGAACTCGGCAGCACAGGTATCAACCAACTTATAAACACGGTTAATGTTCATATCCATACGCTTGCTGTGCACTTCGCTTTCCCAGCAATCCAACATATGGGCAATCTGTCTGTCAGCGAAACCTTTTTGTTTTGCCTCCAACAATAGTGCCTTTGGTAAGCTTTCTATGGTATATTTAGATATTTCCTGCTCCAAGTAGTGCAATTCCTCGTACTGTTTAAGGAACCACATATCTATCTTGGTGATTTCGTGGATGCGCTTTAATGGGATACCAAGCTGAATGGCATCATAGATCACAAAAACCCTGTCCCAACTTGGTACGCGCAGTTTTTCAATAATGGTTTCGTAATCTTTGTATCCCTTGCCATCGGCACCCAATCCATTTCTTTTAATCTCTAAGGATTGTGTAGCCTTGTGCAATGCTTCTTGGAAAGAGCGTCCGATACCCATCACTTCCCCTACAGACTTCATCTGAAGCCCTAAAGTTCTATCCGAACCTTCAAATTTATCAAAGTTCCAACGTGGTATTTTCACAATCACGTAGTCCAAGGTCGGCTCAAACAAAGCTGATGTGGATTTCGTAATTTGGTTATCCAACTCATCCAAGGTATACCCTATCGCTAATTTAGCAGCGATTTTCGCAATCGGATACCCTGTGGCTTTGGAAGCCAATGCAGATGATCGGGAAACCCTTGGGTTGATCTCGATTGCTATAATATCTTCTTTTTCGTCCGGGCTTACGGCAAACTGTACGTTACATCCACCTGCGAAGTCCCCTATACTGCGCATCATATGGATGGCCATATCCCTCATTCTTTGGAATGTTTTGTCGGATAATGTCATTGCAGGAGCAACCGTAATGGAATCTCCGGTGTGGATACCCATTGGGTCCATATTCTCGATGGTACAGATGATGACTACGTTATCATTTTTGTCACGTAGCAGCTCCAACTCATACTCCTTCCAGCCCATCAAGGCTTTATCGATCATTACCTCATGAATTGGCGAAACTTCCAATCCATGGCTCAACATATCGTCAAAGTGTTCTGGCTCGTAAACAATACCTGCCCCTGCTCCACCCAAGGTAAAAGAAGCACGGATTACCAATGGAAAACCGAATTCCTGTGCTATTTCCTTTCCTTTAAGGAAAGAGGTAGCGGAAGCTTGCGGTGGCATACCAACACCAATTTTAAGCATCAGTTCCCTAAACTTCTCACGATCCTCGGTGATATTGATGGCGTCTATATCCACCCCTATGATCTCTACTCCAAAATCTTCCCAAATGCCTTTTTCATCGGCCTCTATACAAAGGTTCAGTGCCGTTTGCCCGCCCATTGTTGGTAAAACCGCATCAATATTCGGGTGGTTTTCAAGTATCTCTATTATGGACTTGGTGGTCAAAGGTTTAAGATAAACATGGTCTGCCATGGCAGGGTCCGTCATAATTGTGGCGGGGTTACTGTTTATCAAAATGGTTTCGATACCGTCTTCCCGTAGGGAGCGAAGCGCTTGGGAACCGGAATAATCGAACTCACATGCCTGACCGATAATGATCGGACCAGAACCAATAATCAGAATGGAATTTAAATCTTTTCTTTTAGGCATTTTCTATAGGGGTTTCTCGGTTATCTGCTTATATGTCAAAAAAAAGGTGTTACCTAGAAAAGTAACACCTTTAATTTAAATAATAAATACTATCATTATTTTTTATGTCTTGGCTCAGAGGAAACAGTTAGTCTTTTTCTTCCTTTGGCTCTTCTTCTCGCAAGAACTTTTCTACCATTGGCAGTCGCCATGCGCTCCCTAAAACCATGCTTGTTTCTTCTCTTCCTTTTGGATGGTTGATACGTTCTTTTCATTTCCGAACTGTTTTATGGATTTTGTTGATGGGAAATTAAACTTCCCTAAAAAATTCTGGGCGCAAATATACAAAGACTTTTTACTTTGGCAAGCCCAAACTTAAAATATTTAATTAACTTTTTAGTACTTTTGCCAGCGCTTAACTTAAGGTAAAAATCACTAGACAACATGTTTAATAAAAATATCAAGCTCGTTATTGCCGTTCTTATCATTGCTTATGCCGTTTACCAATTTGTGGAAGGCAACATTGGCAACGGAATTGCATTGATCTTGCTCTCCCTTGTTTTCATCTTTCTTTATTTCAGAAATGAGTTTATCCTTTTGGCTTTCCTTAAAATGAGAAAGCAGGATTTGGAAGGAGTACAAGCTTGGCTTGATAAAATAAAGAACCCAGAATCTGCTTTGATCAAAAAACAAGTGGGTTACTACAACTACTTGCACGGTATCATCTATTCACAAAAGAACCTGACACAGGCTGAGAAGTACTTTAAAAAGGCGCTGAAATTTGGTTTAACCATGGATTACGATGTGGCCATGGCCAAATTGAGCTTGGCGGGCATAGCCATGCAAAAGCGCAGAAAGTGTGAGGCCACCCAATTGTTGAACGAAGCCAAGAAGTTGGACAAGAACAACATGCTTACCGACCAGATTAAGATGATGCAACAGCAGATGAAGAAAATCTAACTTCATCACTCGATTTTACTCCAATATTTTAAGAGATTAATCGCTTCAAATCATTATGATGATCGGTATAATGGCCCAGTCTAATAGTTGATAATACTTTTTTTTGATTTATTTTTCGGCTATGTACTACCCTCTCAATCTTAATGGTGTCAACATCCATCCTTTATTTGGTGACTATTTAAAAGGAGCACCTTACATCTTTGATTTTTCATCCAACAATCCCAAAACCCTGGAGTACACCCTGTTTGATTTTGAACAGTTCAATACCATGATTTTTGATGAGCTGGAGGCTTCTAACCGCCAATGGGGCATTGGCCGGTATTTGGAAGAACGAAAAACACTCCTACGGGCCTACCCTAACATTATTGAAGAAAAACGGTATTATCACCTTGGACTGGATATTGTTGTCCCTTACGACACCCCTATGTACTCACCTTTGGATGCCGAGGTGTATGAAACTGGCAAAGAAACCGTAGTTGGCAATTATGGAGGATACATCATCCTAAAGCATGATATTAATGGTGTCGTTTTTTATTCGCTGTACGGACACTTGAAAACGCCGCACTTGGTCAATGTTGGTGAAAAAATCAAGGCTGGCCAAAATTTCGCACACATAGGACAAGAAAGTGATAGTGGCGGTTGGTTTTGCCATGTTCACTTACAAATTTTAACCCAAGAAGCCATGGATGCTGGTTATTCCGATTGGGGATACATCTCCCCGGAATTACTGCCAAAGGTGGAAAGATATTTTCCTTCTCCCTACTTTCTATTTAAATATTAAAAGAAGAACACTCTACTTCCCAGTACTTCCCACTCGGTAATACCCTTTGTTCGGGATTTCGATAGTGTATTTTTTACGGGAGGAATTGTTCAAGTGTGCTTCGCGCAACCATGGGTTGTGGCGTTTCAACACCTTATAGTTGATTTCGTAAAGCTCGGCAAAATCGGCCCAATTGGTTACTGCCGTATCTATTTCAACTGTGAAGGTAGGCACCTTTTCGTACATATCGTCCTCATCCAACTGAAAACCATATTTGTCACGGTTGGATAGAATTTCCTTTATGGCCAGAATACGGAACACGTAGCGGCCTGTCTCCTGCCCCAACAATAGATCGTAATAATCATCCACTTGTTGAATATCCATATATTTTTGGATACCAGCAGGTCCTGCATTGTAGGCAGCAGCTGTTAATGTCCAGCTTCCAAAACGTTCTTTCCATTTATTTAAATAATCGCAGGCTACTTGGGTGGCTTTTTCCACATGGTAACGTTCGTCCACATTATCGTTCACCTCCAAACCATACTCTCTACCTGTAGCTCTCATAATCTGCCAAAAACCGGTAGCTCCGGCAGGCGACACCACATTTTGAAGACCACTTTCGGCAACGGCCAGATATTTAAAATCATCAGGAATACCGTTCTTTTTAAGAATGGGCTCAATAATCGGAAAGTATTTGTTGGCCCTTTTCATCAATAACAATGCATTGGATTGCCAATAGGTGTTTACCAAAAACTCACGGTCTACACGCTCCATGATTTCCGGGTCTTCTTGGGGTACAGCTTCACCCGCAAAATTGAGGTCCTCTGGAATTTCAATGGCGCTAATCTGATAGGTGTCGGCCACATTTTTATCGGTCGTCTCCGTTTCCTTTACGACCGGTTTTTCCTCTTCTTCATTCGACTGCACAGCAAAAATCAATGTGCTCACAACGGCTATCAATCCTATAAAAGCCAATATGTTTTTTAAGTGTTTCATGTCTTCCCTATTAATATTCCAATGTAAAGATAGTATTATATAGACGAAATTATTCCAAAATAATTGTGGGCAAGTGCTCATTAAACCATCGCGCCCGGTGAATGATCATGGTATGGGTGCCATTCTTTACAGGGATACAATCGGTTATGTTCGCTATGGGAAAAACAGCATCGCGATCGCCTTGAATATGCACCACCTCATCAGAAGGGGTGTCCTGGTCCCAATTCACGATCTGGTCTATGGACCAATCAATGTAATATTTGTCCCGTATAGACAAGTACTTTTCATACAGGTGCAACCGTTTGGTCACGGTTTCACCAAATGCATACTTGGCCAACAATTCCACATTGTTCACCAGCCCGGTGGGCAAGAGTTTATGGACTTTGGTGTACTTGGCAAAAATCATTCTTTTGGGCAATTCGTGCTTACTTTTCACCGAAGAGACCACAATAACTTTTCGGACTTGCATTAATTTGGCCATTTCCTGTACCAACATACCTCCAAACGAAACACCTAACAAAATTGGATTGGGCTCGTGGATTTTCTCGCACATCTTCTGGGCATAGTCCACCAAGCTCATCCCCTTTTCAGGTACAAACCATTCCAATGTATGAGTTACAAATTGAGTTTCCGGGAGTTTGATCTCCTCAAAAATCGAGGAGTTGGCAGCCATTCCCGGCATAAGGTACACATGTATTTTATTATCGGACATATGGCACCAAATATCGATAAGGACTAGGAAATTAGCAATATTTTGACTAATTTTGTATCCCTTTTGCAGCCAACCCCGCCTAATGAATACATTTTTTATAAATAGGGGAATTTAGAGATGCCTCTTTCATGGTATTTCTACTAGTCATTAAAAAAACAAGTACTATATGACAACAATGGAAATCACTGACAATAGTTTCTTGCGTCAATTTGAAACTAAGGTCAATGGGCATTTAGCCAAAATTGAGTACTCTTCTCAAGAGCGTAAAGTATTTTTGACCAAACTGGTTATTCCGGAAGAAATTACAAAAGAGGGGTTTAAGGAGGATTTTATTAAAGCGGTTTTAAATGAAATCCAAGAAAACAACTTAAGAGTTGTGCCGACAAGCCCACAAATTGCAGGTTTTTTGAGAAAAAACAGGCAATACAAGGAAATGTTACCAGTTGGTATCCGTATCTGATCTAACCAATAATCAGAAAAAGATTTAAAGCCTCCTTAATTAGGAGGTTTTTTTATGCCATGATTTCACTGGAAACAAATTCGAAACGCACCAGACCGTCGGTATCAATATCCTTCAATTCTACTTGGTGCAAGGTGTTCACCAAAGATGGATCCCATGGTGCTTTCACCTTTACATAGTTTTCTGTAAATCCGTGGATATAGCCCTTTTTGTTCTCCCCTTCGAATAAAACCATGCGCACGCTGCCCAATTGACTCTCGTAAAATGCCCTGCGCTTTTTGGCTGATAGTCCCCTAAGCATTTTGCTTCGTTTACTACGTACTTTTTTAGGGACTACCTGGTCCATTTCAGCTGCCAGGGTGTTATCCCTTTCAGAATACGTGAACACATGCAGATACGAAATGTCCAGCTCGTTCAAGAAATGATAGGTCTCCAAGAAATGCTCATCGGTTTCACCGGGGAATCCCACTATCACATCAACACCGATACAGGCGTGGGGCATAGCAGATTTAATACGTTTTACACGATCCACATAAAGATTGGTCAAATAACGGCGACGCATCTTTTTTAAAATCTCATCACTACCGCTTTGCAGCGGCACATGAAAATGGGGCACGAACGAATTGCTCTGTGCCACAAAATCTATGGTCTCGTTCTTTAGCAAATTGGGTTCAATGGATGAAATACGTAGTCGATGAATGCCTTCTATCGTATCCAAGGCCTTTACCAAGTCCAAAAAAGTATGTTCGTGCTTTTTATTGCCAAACTCTCCTTTTCCGTAGTCTCCTATATTGACACCCGTTAAAACAATTTCCTTAATATCCTGCGACGCAATTTCCTTGGCATTGTTTAGGACGTTGTCAAGCGTATCGCTTCGAGAAATTCCTCGTGCAAGTGGAATTGTACAATAGGTACATTTATAATCGCATCCGTCCTGAACCTTTAAAAAAGCTCGAGTACGGTCACCAATGGCATAACTACCCACGTAAAAATCCGCATCTTCGATTTCACAGGAATGGACTTCTCCTTTATCGTTTTTGGTAAGATCGTTTAGGTAATCCGTAATCTTGAATTTCTCTGTGGCGCCCAACACCAAATCCACCCCATCTACCTCGGCCAATTCCTCGGGTTTGAGCTGTGCATAGCATCCCACAGCCGCTACGAATGCTTCTGGATTTGCTTTTTGAGCTTGCTTTACAATGGTTTTAAAACGCTTATCGGCATTCTCGGTTACCGAACAGGTATTGATCACATAAACATCGGCTTCTTCAGAAAAGTCCACACGCTCAAACTCCTCCTTTTCAAAACCTCTGGCTATTGTAGAAGTTTCGGAGAAATTGAGTTTACAGCCCAGTGTGTAAAATGCGACTTTTTTGTTCATAGACCTGCCGTGCTTTTTAGGGGCGCAAAGATAGTGATTTGTTGGGAGTTATCGCAACTGACCACTGGATCATTGGAATGCCGTAAGATTGGATATTTCTTTATGGTTCGCTGAAATTAAAACCTGTGGTTATTGATACCCCTCCGACTTCTGACTTCTTTTAAGTAACTTGTTTGCCCAGACCAACTACAAACCCGTAGAATGAAAAAGTACACCCTACCTATACTGTTAGCTCTATTTTTTGGCAATTTATCCTTAGCACAAGATTATCAACCCACGCAAGAGAACCTTAAAAACCGGGAGTGGTACCAAGATGCCAAATTTGGAATGTTCATTCATTGGGGTGTTTATTCCGTTTTGGGAGTACATGAATGGGTTATGGAAACACAATCCATCGATAAGAAGACCTACGAAAAAATCCCGGCATTCTTCAACCCTACGGAGTTCAATGCAGAAGAATGGGTGCTATTGGCCAAATCCTCAGGCATGAAATACATTACCATCACCACTAAGCACCACGATGGCTTTGCCATGTTCGACAGTAAATTGACCGATTGGGATATTATGGACAGGACTGTTTACAAAAAAGATGTCATCAAACAAATGGCGGAAGCATGCAAAAAACATGGTCTAAAACTTTATCTGTATTACTCACAATTGGATTGGTACCAAAATGATTATTACCCACGCGGGAACACCGGTAAAAAAACTGGTAGACCCGACAAGGGCAATTGGGAAAATTATCTCGAGTTTATGAATGGTCAGCTTACCGAATTGCTTACAAATTACGGAGAAATCGGTGGTATTTGGTTTGATGGCTGGTGGGACAAAAAAGAGGCCGATTGGCAGCTAAGAAAAACATACGACCTCATCCATGAGCTACAACCACAGACCATGATAGGCAGCAACCATCACCAAGCACCCAACCCAGGCGAAGATTTCCAAATGTTCGAAAAAGATTTGCCCGGCGAAAACAAAGGCGGGTACAGTGGTGACGCTGAAGTGGGCAAATTACCGTTGGAGACCGCAGAGACCATGGCAAAACAATGGGGGTTCTCACTACAGGACAAAGCTTATAAACCCTCCAAAGAGCTGATCCAATATTTAGTGAAAGCAGCAGGGTACAATTCCAACTTTCTCCTTAATGTAGGTCCCATGCCCAATGGTAAAATTCAACCAGAATTTATTGAAACCCTAAAAGTTATCGGAGATTGGACCGATACCTATGGAGAAACGATCTACGGAACTCGCGGCGGTCCTATTGCACCCCAGAGTTGGGGCGTTTCCACTCATAAAAACGATAAAATTTACATTCATATTATGGATTGGAAAACCGATAATTTCTTCTTCCCAAAGGTGGAAGGTAAAATTAACACCATAACTGATTTTCAAACCAAAAAGAAGTTAAAGTACAATACCAATACCTATGGCACTTTAGTGGAACTACCAGAAAACCGAGATTACAATCAAGCTGATTTTGTGCTAGAGATCACTTTAAAATAACATAAATACAAACTAAAACTTTCTGTGAACCAAGGCAACCTTTTTAATTTTACCAGCGTCTTATCAATAAAGAACAAAACCAAATTACCTCCCCCAATTTATGAGCAAACATGCAATTACTATCTTATTTTTAGTAGTAACAACCATAATTACAGCCCAAAACAAAACTTGCAATTGCCTTGAAGAACTGGACAATATCTCGGAACTGATCAAAAATGCAGCCAGTTACAAAATTCAGGTCAAAAAACAGAACAGGGAAACAGAACTTGAAGCATGGAAATCCCAAATTGTCAAAGAAATTGAAAACGACACCTTAAAGGATTACTTCTGTGTGGGGTACCTGCAGAAGTTTGCGTCCTTTATTAAAGACCGACACAACGAAATTTATTGGAGGCCTGATGATATTCCGACGCATGTCCCCATGTACACAAAAACATTAGACACCCGTTTGGTACAAAATGATGGGGTTTCCGGTATCTACCATATGGGAAGTGATAAAATATACGTGAATAAAGAATCCGATGGAGTCTGGTACGGCATAACCTTGTCGTCCAATAATGAAAATTGGACCGAAGGCAGCATAAGACTAAAAATTCAGCAAACACCGCAAGGGAATTACGAACTATTTGAGTTCTATCAAAACGGCATCCTATTTTATCAAAACAACATCAAAATTCAAGATGGTCGAATTCACGGTACCTTCTGGAATACATCCAATCAATATTTTTTCAATAAAAACCACAAGAACAACTTCAATTACGAGTCTTTGGGACCCACTGTGGATTATATCGGCATCAAAACATTGAAAAGAACACGTAGTTTGATGAAAGAGGCTGAGCAGTTTTATGAGGAAAACCTTCCCAAACTTACCCATCAAAATTTAATTATAGACTTGCGCAACAACGGAGGTGGCGCCACCAAACAAGCAGATGACCTTTTAAAATACATCCGTAAGAACACGGATATCCAACATATTTACGTCCTCATCAATTTTAAGACCGGTAGCGCCGCAGAATTGACCGCTTTGGCCCTTAAAAAAGATCCAAGAACAAAAATTGCAGGCGAAAACTCCCGTGGTATGCTGGAATATGGTTACGGAAACAAATCTTTTTCCGGCAAAACCGATTGTGCAGGCATAAATGCAGTATTTTCTACAGAGCACGTGGACAAAAAATATAGTCCATACGAGATAAAAGGAATAACCCCCGATATTGAACTCGGCAACAATGCAGATTGGATAGAACAGCTCCTGCAAACAAATTAAGCCAAATCCATTATGTTTTTAGTATTTTAGGATAATGATAAGTCACAACCACTTATCGTTTTGCACATAAAAACTAAAAAATGACCACCAATCCAACCTTTAGCATGGGCAGTGGAAAACTGTTCCTTCTTACGCTATTGTGCATTCTCTTTAGCAGAAACGCCATAGCCCAGTCCCCTAACGAACCTGTAAAACCAAGAATCATTGTTACCGCAGATCCAGAATTGGACGACAACAATTCCTTGATACGATTTTTGCTGTACAGTACGGATATGAATATTGAAGGACTGATCTACGCCAGTAGTGGATACCATTGGAAAGGTGATGGCAAAGGCACCAAATGGTTTGTGCCCGGCAGGGAGTACGACCGATTTAAAATGGATATTTGCCCATGTGAATCATGGCGCTGGAACGATGATGAACGTTTTATCCATGATGTGGTGGAGGCATACGCCAAAGTATATGGGAATTTGACTGTTCACCACCCGGATTATCCCACACCGGACTATTTAAAATCAAAAATACGAATGGGCAATATCGAATTCGATGGTGATTTCTCCAAAGACACCCCTGGCTCAGAGCTCATAAAATCCTTGATAATGGATAACGAACCAGGCCCGCTGTTCATTACTGCCTGGGGAGGACAAAGTACCATTGCAAGGGCATTAAAATCCATTGAAGATGAATATGAGAATACCTTAGAGTGGAAAGCGGTCAAAAAAAAGATATCGGACAAAGTAGTTTTATTGCCATCGGGGGACCAAGATGATACTTATGCCAAATACATAAAACCCAATTGGCCCGATATTGAATACCGACAGTTCGAAAATGGACCACATTACGCTTACGGAGCACAAATCAATGCCAGCCCAGAAAATGCACCTTATTTAACCTCCGATTGGATGAAACGAAACGTATCGGACCAAGGTCCTTTTGGAGAATTGTACCGTGTTTGGGGCGACGGCAAACAAATGGTAGAGGGCGATAAGGTGGACTATTTCGGATTTAGCGGCTATACCAATGAAGAATTAAGGGAAATGGGCTATATGGTTTGGCTGCCTGTACAAGAAAAAGGCTCCTGGCTGGGCGAAGGGGACAACCATACGTTTATGAATATGCTCGGTAACGGGCTACGGGCTTATGAACATGGCACCTATGGTGGTTGGGGTGGACGCTCCAATGAAGAGGACAGTTCAATTTTTAATTTTTCCACTGACGGAGGAGCAGAAGAAATGGCGGAAATGTTAAGTTCTCAAAACGATAGGCAAAATGCGGAATACCCTAATTTCTTTCCTCAGGCGCAGCGAGATTTTGCCGCTCGCTTGCAATGGTCCGTCACCAAAAAATATAACAAGGCCAATCATGAACCAAAAGTAAACATTCAAGGCCCTTTGCATGTATTGGCATCGGCAGGACAAACTGTTCCATTGTTCGGTGAAGCCATAGACCCAGATGGGGATAAAGTAAGCGTTGAATGGTGGCAATTTCAAGTAGGCACCTATCCAAACAAGGTACAGATCAATAAGGCGAACACCTTAAATGCAGAAATACAAATCCCAGAAGATGCGCAAAGTGGACAAACAATACATGTGGTGCTGGAAGCTACCGATTCTGGCAGTCCTAGCTTAACTCGGTACCAGCGGGTAATAATCACCATAAAATAACATTTTCTTATGTGGTGTGGGAAATAACTTTTTAGGTTTTGCCGTAACTTTGCACGATGCTATTTTCTTATTTGAAGATTAATTAATCGACTTTGGATCAACTGTTTAAAATTTTCCGTTACACCACCGAAGATGCAAGAGCTTTGGAGGGCAAACAAATTGAGGCACATGTGCACGAGTTTGAAGAGTTGATCATTGGTTCCCAAGGTAAGATCTCCCACTTCATCGATTTTGAAGATGAGACCGTATATGCCCCTTTTGTAAGTTTTGTAACCCGTGGCAAACCCCATTTATTGCGTCCGCAGGTTCATAATGGCGCATGCGACCTATGGGTCATCCGTTTTCGAAGTGAGTTCATGTCCGAGGTCATCTTTAAAATGTACGGTTATTTCCATAATAGGGCCAATGTTACCCTGCCAACCGATAAATGTTTTGATCGCCTCATGGCCCTTTGCCAAATGATGTACGACGAAACCCAACGTCCCAACCCTGGCTTGATCGTTATTAAACAATTGTTCATGACCCTGCTCACTATCATCAACCATGAGCGGCCCACCAACATTCAATCCGATGCTGCCAATTCAGCGTCTGAAACCTACACCCATTTTTTGCATATTCTGGAAGAAAACTTTCGGCGGAACGTTAAAATTTCCTTTTATGCCGAGAAGCTTTTTATGAGCGAACGGAACCTCAACATAGTTTGTCAAGAAGTAATGCAGCAAAGCGCAGGCGAGATCATTGAGACCCGAAAACTGAATGAAGCAAAGAACCTCCTCATCAACAGTAACAAGACCATTGCCGAAATAGGATTTGAAATCGGCTACAACGAAAAAGCCTATTTTTCCAAGGTCTTTAAACGAAAAACGGGCTACACGCCCACCAGCTTTCGCAAAGAAATGAAACAGCTCATTTCTTAAAAGTACAACACTTCTTCCCAAAGATATTACCCTCTACCCTGTTATAATTCAAAACTTTGTAAACACAATCAGATCAACAATTTATGATGGTGATTGTTTTTGAACAATTTGATGAATTAAAAAAATATATATGGCTACAATTTGGAAATTAGACCCAACGCATAGTGAACTTACATTTAAGGTGAAACACTTAATGATCTCTAATGTAAAAGGTGAGTTCACCAAGTTCGATGCAACGATCGAAGGAGAAAAATTTGAAGATTCCACTATTTCGGCCACCGTGCAGACTGCATCCGTTTTTACCAATAATGAAGAGAGGGACGGTCACTTGCAAAGTGCTGACTTTTTTGAAGTGGAAAACTATCCTGAAATGAAATTCTCGAGCACTTCCATCACCAAAGAAAGTGAAGACGAATTTAAACTTACTGGTGATCTGACCATAAAGGGCACTACAAAAACCATCACTTTGGATGTAGATTTTGGAGGATACATGACGGACCCTTATGGCAATCAAAAAGCTGGTTTTTCCATTGAAGGGAAATTGAACAGAAAAGATTTCGGACTCAACTGGAACGCAGCCTTGGAAACAGGTGGTGTTTTGGTTAGTGACGAAGTAAAATTAGCGGCTGAACTTCAATTTGTAAAAGAAAAAGCCTAACAGTAGTTCCCCCGTTCTCATTATATAGGCCCAGGTCTTAAAACATCTGGGCCCTCTTAAAAGCAATGAAAAGAAAGGATTTTATAAAATCTTTGGGAATACTTCCATTAACCAGTGTTATGACAGATTTACAAACCTTAAGATCGCTCAACGAGAGCCTGCCCTTTACACAAAAAATGCCCGTGCTGTTTCTAGGGCATGGTAGTCCCATGAACGCTATTGAGGAAAATGAATTTGTTGCCAATTTTAGGAGATTGGGGAAGGAAGTCGCCAAACCTAAAGTAATCCTATGTATTTCTGCGCATTGGGAAACCAAGGGAACCAAAGTAACTGCCATGCAAAACCCACCTACCATTCATGATTTTGGTGGATTTCCGCAGGCATTGTTCGATGTGCAATACCCCGCACCGGGCAGTCCGGAACTGGCTCAGGTGACAAAGGACATCATCACAAAGACCGATGTAGAACTGGACCACCACTGGGGCTTGGACCATGGGGCTTGGAGCGTGATCAGACATATGTACCCCGATGCCAATGTACCTGTGATACAGTTGAGTTTGGACTACACCAAATCTCCCAAATACCACTACGAGCTGGCCCAGCAATTGGAAAAGCTGAGACATAAGGGAGTTTTGATCGTAGGTAGTGGAAATGTGGTACACAACCTTCGTAAGGTAAAATGGGATAAGTTGAACGATACCTATGCATGGGATTGGGCAGATGAGGCCAACGAAAAGATAAAATCCTTCATTCTGGATGGAAACCATCAAGCATTGGTGGACTATGGAAAACAAGGAAGCAGTTTTGCCCTATCCATACCGACTCCAGAACATTATTTGCCCTTAATCTATGTATTGGGGCTCAAGGAAAAAAATGAGAGCGTTGAAATGTTCAACGATAAAACTGTCGGGGGTTCCATTGGGATGCTGTCCCTTAGAATCGACTAATTAAAATGGACAAGAAGTTTAATACATATCAACTCCATCTAAAGGAAAACGCACTCAAAAACGGAATCTCTGGCAGTAAGAGTTTAGAGTTTCAATTTGAGAACCACGACAATATTATGCAGTTGGTGGAACTCGTGAAGGATAAAAACCTGTTCAAAGAACAGAGCGACAATATTGAATTTTTGGTAGGACTTAAACTATTCTCAGAAGTAATGCTGAGAAATAGAAAACATGAAATGTTCACAGAATTCGGTCCCGAATTCAGGGAGTTCATGAAGAAGTTTAAGAGTCATGTAAAAATGGCAGATACCATTTAACGAACACATACAAATTACAGACATGAAAGATAAAGTAATCATTATAACAGGAGCCGCCATGGGATTGGGGCTTGCCACAGCAGAATATTTAGCCGCCAAAGGCGCCAAATTATCCCTTGTGGATTACAATGGTGATGCCTTGGACGATGCCGTCAAAAAACTAAAGGAAATCAATTCCGAAGTTGAATTGTTGACCGTAAAAGCGGATGTTTCCAGCGAAGAAGCTGTAAAAAACTACGTGGACAAAACCGTGGAAACTTTTGGCCGAATCGATGGGTTTTACAACAACGCCGGTATCGAGGGCAAACAAGCTCCATTGACAGAATATGATCAAGAAATATTTAAAAAAGTAATCGATATCAACCTTATGGGCGTGTATTACGGATTGCGCTACGTAATCCCCGTAATGCAAAAACAGAAGTATGGTAAGATCGTAAACGTTGCCTCCGTAGGTGGTATCAGAGGTGTTGCCAATCAAACTGCCTATGTAGCCTCCAAACACGCCGTATCCGGTATGACCAAGAATGCTGCATTGGAATATGGCCGCGATGGTATTTTAACCAACGCCATTGCGCCAGGAGCCATTCTTACCCCTATGGTTGCAGAAGCCTTTAAACAAGTTAACCCCGACGACCCAAAGGCCGCCGAAACAGAATATGCACAGCGAAACCCTACCAAAAGACTTGGTTTGCCCAAGGAGGTAGCCACAGTTGTTTCATTCTTATTGAGTGAAGAAAATGGTTACGTAAGTGGCCAAACCATCGCTATAGACGGAGGAGAATCCAACATGTACGGAAACTCCTAAAAGTATTTGCCTCTTTACTTTGATTGATGATGGGGCCCCCAGTTACCAACGTACCAGTGGTGCTGGGGGTTTTTGTTTTAAATAGGCAGTGCTTCCCAATAGATAAACCATTGAAAATCGTTAAATTGACCCTTTAACTTAAACCAATCCAATGAAATTTAAATTATTTGTTGCCGGTCTGATTCTCATGGCCAGCTATTCGTGCAAAACAGAACCAACATCCTCACTTGCCGATTACCAAGGTGAAGAAAACTACTCCGTGATCATCAGTGAGACCAAAGTGGGTTATTTAAAGGCCGAAACCTCCGGTGACACCATTAAAATCGATTACGATTACAAAAACAACGGTCGTGGTCCGACCATGAAAGAGACCATTGTACTCAACGCCGAAGGCTATCCTACCCAGTGGGAAGTAAACGGAAACACTACATTCGGCAATGCCGTTAACGAACAATTCTCCCTAGAGGGAGGTGAAGCCTCTTGGACAGATGCCACAGGCTCTGGCAGTGCTTCTTTAGATGCGCCAAAATTTTATGTAAATCAATTTGGAAGCCCCTATACCGCCGTTTTGGCCGCGCGCCTGCTCATGGATGCACCAGAAAACACCTTGCCGGTATTGCCCGCAGGTAATTTGACCCTGACCAAAATGGAAGACCTTACCGTACCCAATACTTCCGGGGATGGTGAATTGGCTTTGACCACATACGCCCTTTCCGGTGCAGATATGAATCCTTCTTACTTTATCATGGACGATAGCGATCGTTTCTTCGCTTATATCTCTCCAAGGTATATTGTGGTGAGAGAAGGTTACGAAGGTGAAGAAAAAGACTTGCGCCAATTGGCAGAAAACTACTCTGCTGAGCGTTACGAGACCATCCAAAAGGAATATGCGCACAATTATGACAAAAAAGTGCGTATTGCCAATGTAAAAGTATTCGACCCCAAAACAATGTCCTTGACCGACCCTGTTTCTGTTGTGGTGGAAGATGAAAAAATTACGGCCATTGAAGCCGCTGATGCAACCGGAGATGATGAAGTGGTAATCCAAGGGAACGGAGGAACTTTGGTCCCCGGATTATACGAAATGCACGCCCACACGGGCGACAATGGCGCCCTGTTGAACATTTTGGCAGGTGTGACCTCTTTCCGTGATATGGGGAACAACACCGAAGTGCTGAGCAACCTTATCGAAAAAATCAATTCCGGTGTATTGGCCGGACCAAGGGTCACCCGACTTGGGTTTATTGAAGGGAAAAGCCCGTACAATAGCAACAACGGTATTTTAGTGGAAAGCCAAGAAGAAGCATTGGCTGCAGTAGATACCTACGATAGCCTTGGCTTTTATGGAGTAAAACTGTACAACAGTATGAACGGCGACTGGGCTCCCGCCATTGTAAAAAAGGCGCACGATCAAGGCTTGTTCGTGACAGGACACGTACCGGCATTCTCCAACGCCAATGCCATGTTGCGCGCCGGTTATGATGAGATGACACACATTAACCAGACCATGTTGGGCTGGGTTTTGGAACCAGACGAAGATACCCGTACCCTATTGCGCCTAACGGCCATGAAAAGATTCCCGGGTCTTGATCTAAATAGCGACAAAGTACAGGAAACACTCAACCTTTTTGTAGCCAATGAAACCGCAATGGACCCCACCCTTTCCATTCACGAGCGTCTAATGCTATCCCGTAACGGGGAAGTTACTCCTGGTGCTTTGGATTATGTGGACCACATGCCACCCAACGAACAACGCAGCCTTAAAGTAGCCTTGGCACAGATAGCCGATGACGAAGAGGATAAAGCCTACCGCGAAGCTTACGACAAAATTGTGGAAACCCTAAAAATGATGAAGGACAAAGGCATTTTGATCGTACCCGGAACAGATTTGGGCGGAGCCTTTAACCTGCATCGCGAACTGGAACTCTACAACCAACAATTGGGATACACTCCTGCAGAGGTTCTTAAATTGGCAAGCTACGATATGGCCCAGTATTTAGGTCACGAAAGCTTGGGCAGCATCGAAGAAGGTAAACTGGCAGATTTCTTTTTGGTGCCCGGCAACCCTGTGGAGGACATCAAAGCAATAAAAACTATTTCCATGGTATCACGCGGAGGAACGTTCTATTACCCTTCCGATGTGTACCCTGCCTTCGGTATTACACCATTTACCGAAAAACCAGAAGTGAAGGAATAGGACCTTTTCACACAATCACTTTTAAAGTCGGTAGCAAACAACTGTTACCGGCTTTTTTATGTGCGGGGTACTGCACAATTCTTTGGAATTGGGTATTTTTCAGCAATGGACCCGATAATCAACCCTTAAAATGAACACAGCACAACGATTGGGATTTGACCAGAACGCCAAACTATTGATCATCCATGCCGATGACGCCGGACTCTCCCATTCCGAAAATAGGGCCACGATACAGGCATTGGAAAAAGGGATAGTGAATTCCTATAGCATTATGGTCCCCTGCCCATGGTTTCACGAAATGGCAATGATTGCCCAGAACAACCCGCAATACGATCTGGGAATTCATCTTACCCTCACCTGTGAATGGGAAAATTACCGCTTTGGGCCCGTGTTGCCCGCTTCCGAAGTATCCAGTTTAGTGGATGAGCACGGACATTTCTTTAAAAAAAGGGAACAGCTCCTCCAAAATGCAACACCCGAAGATGTAGAAAAAGAACTACGGGCACAATTGGACAAAGCCCTGGGGTATGGCCTTTCCCCCACCCATATCGATTCGCACATGTACAGCGTAGGTTCGCACCCTGAGTTTTTTAAGATTTACCAAAAATTGGGCGAACAATACGACCTTCCTGTTTTGGTGAACGAGCAATTGATGCAAATGGTCGGTCTGGACCCCAAAGACCACTTAACAGAAGATGATTTTGTAATCGACCACACCTATGTGGGCGAGTTCCAATATTTTGAAAACGAGGGCTTGGCCACCTTTTATCAATCCGTTTTGGAGAAGATGGCTCCCGGCATTAACCTTATCTTGATCTACCCCGCCTTTGACGAACAGGAAATGCAGGGTGTTACTATCAATCACCCAAATTTTGGCTCCGAATGGCGCCAACAGGACTTTGATTTCTTCACCAGTGAAAGCACAAGGGAATTGCTCCAAAAGCATAACATACAATTGGTGACATGGGGAGAGCTAAAAACAGATTAAAACAAACCGCTGGCCAACCGAATGTATAAACCGACCATTTATACAATTTACTGCATCTAAACACATTAAAATCATATCTTTAAGGGAAACCAACCTCCAGTGTTTAAATTCTTTCGAACCATACGGCAACGACTGCTGGCAGAAAACAAATTCAGTAAATACCTCCTTTACGCCTTTGGCGAAATCATCCTTGTGGTGATTGGGATTTTGATTGCACTACGGATAAATAACTGGAACGAAAACCAAAAACTGCTACAACAGGAAAAAGCTACCATAGCCAGCCTTAAGCTGGAATTTGAAAAAAACCTGAACAACCTCAATGGGGATATTGCTGCTCTTGAAGGTATTTTAAGTTCCTGTAATAGCCTGCTGGATTACACAGGTCCCGATTACAAAAATGGTACCTTGCAAGGTGTGGACAGCTTGGTGAGCATGACCTCCCGAATGTCCGTATGGGACCCGAGCCTATACACCTTGGGCAATATTAAAAATTCCGGAAAGCTTTCCAGCCTCTCCAACGAGGAGTTGAAAATCCAGTTGATTGAATGGGAGACCTTTTATGCCAATTTATTGGACTGGGGCGATTTTTATGTGGACCGTGGCAGCACCTATTTCGATTTCCTGTTGCACAACTCCCTCAACCGAAACCTATTCGGAGGCGGACCATTTCGGCTGAACCCCTCCAAATTTAATCGTACCAACGAAGAATTATTGCGTAATCCAGAATTTGAAAACTATGTGGTGAACCGGGTGTTCATCAACGGATTTATGTTGAACTATTACCAGGAAGCTAAAGCGCGCCTAACCGCCATTATTGAACAGTGTGAGAAGTATGAGAACTAGCCTTTATTGAAAAATACCGTCCACATATAGCTTATAACCTATTCCAAAACAATAGAAATAATCCAGATATTGTTACCTTTCAAATCCAGCAAATTGAAAAAAAGCCAAAACAGTTAACTAATCGAAATGAAAAAAATAGCAATCCTTCTTTTTCATGTCTTTTTGACCTTATCAACCTTCGGACAAGAGAAAAGGGTTGTTTCAAAAATTGATTCCACAAAAACACCTGAGTTAGTTCTCATTCAAGAATTGACGGTAAAAGCGTCAATCGATGAAGTTTGGAATGCATATACAACAAAAAAAGGATGGGAAAACTGGGCTGCACCACTCGCAGAAGTTGATTTGAAAGTTGGTGGATTCATAAAAACAAATTACAACGAGAAAGGAAAAATAGGAGATAGCACCACTATTGTAACCCACATCATAAATTATGTTCCAAAAAGACTTATCACACTTCAGGCAGAAATAACTGATAATTTTCCCGAGTTTATGAAAGATGACGCAAAGGATTTTTACAACGTTATCTATTTCGATGAGTTAGAAAATGGATTTACCAATATTAAATCATTTGGAATTGGGTATAAAAACAATCCTAGGTACCTGTCCCTAATGACTTTCTTTATTTCTGCAAATGAAATCACTTTAATCAACTTGATTGATTACTTAGAGAAGGAATGAATTTAATTAAGAGGCAACTTTTAGTAACCAGAAATCACAGACCATTTAATAAAAAAAATAAAAGACACTCTTATCAATCCCAAATGGGATATGTAACTTTAGTTACACCTTATTTGCAGAATTAATGCTTATTTTGGAATATGCCGGGAATCCACAACACCACATTTGATATCCGCATCCTGTTCATCACTTTATTGGCAGGGGTATTGTTAGTGGCGCCCTGCAAAGTCCGTAATTCCTTGGAGCATTCCCTAGGTTTGGAAAAATCCGAGGTTTCCAATAAAATCAAAACCACCTTAACTTCCGGTTCCTGTACCTCTTTTGAGGCAGCACAACTGGAATCCAGTACCACCAAGGTGTTGAACATGGTCACGGTAGGGTTACCCACCGTTTCCCGTCCTATCTCTTTTAAAGCACCCTACAAAACCGCCAAGGTATTTTCCACTGAAAAGCAACGCTTGGCATCGGTAGTTCCCCTCTACATTCTCTATCGGCATTTTAAAGTGTATTTGTGATCGGTTACTTTTAATAGCAGCTAAACCCTGCCCAAACACTAGTACCATTAATTACAAATCTTAACACATGATATCTTTTAAACATTTGGGGCTTGTTGCCCTGCTGATCGGAGCACTGTCGGCTTGCAAGGACAAAACGGCCGCACAGGATAGCGAACAGACCATCACCATATTGCAAACGGCCGACATTCACGGTCAGTTGTTCCCCCACGACGAACTGTTTTGGGAGGACGAACAGATTACTTTTAGAAAATTGGGCGGTTTGGCCCATGTAAAAACCCTTTTTGAGGACGAGCGCAGTAAAAACCCCGAAGGCACCCTTATTTTGGACGGTGGCGACCTTATCCAGGGGAGCGCTTATGCAGCCCTGTCCGAAGGGAAGGCCTTCTCCCCCATTATCCAAGAAATGGGCTACGACTTTTTAATTCCCGGTAACTGGGAGGTAGTGTACGGCAAACAAGCCATGATGGACGTGCTCACCCAGTACAACACTCCGGTAATATCGGCCAATATGTACCACGAGGCCACCGGGGAATCCTTGTTTCCTCAGTATTTTGTAAAAGAGCTCAAAGGTGTAAAACTGGGCTTTATCTCCTATAACGACCCCGAAATACCAGTGCGCCAGAATCCTTCGTTTAGTGAGGGTATCCGCTTTGACCCCATAGATGCAAATTTGGAAGCCTTGATCACCGAACTCAAGGACAACCAACATGTGGATGTGCTGTTTTTGGTGACCCATATCGGTATCAGCAAACAATACGACCTGGCCAATAACCCAGCCCTGGAAAGAGTAGACTACGTTCTCGGAAACGACACCCATGAACGCATTCGCAAACCCTTACAGGCCAAATACACCAAAGTTACAGAGCCGGGAGCCTTTGCTTCATTTGTGGGCAAGCTCACCTTAACCGTAAAAGATGGTAAAGTGGTGGACGAAGCTTATGATCTTTTGGAAGTGGACCCTGCCACCTACGCTGCCGACGAAAAAGTGGCACAGATCATTGAAACGGCCACCGCCCCTTACCAAGAAGAAGCCAGTGAAGTTTTGGGCTATACCAGTGTTCCGCTCTACCGCTATTTTGTAGTGGAAAATCCCATGGACAACTTTATCACAGATGCCGCCCGTTGGAAAACAGGTGTGGATGTATCCATTTCCAACGGATTCCGTTTCAGTACGCCTATTTCTGTCGAAGAAGGAGGTAAATCCCCGATTACCAAAGCGGACTTGTGGAGCATGCTTCCCGTGAACGAAAAAGTAAAAATTGGTAAAGCCAGTGGCAAACAAATCAAGGATTGGCTGGAAAAAGAACTGCACAATGTATTCGCACAAAACCCCACCGAACGCTTTGGAGGCTGGTTGGTGCGATTCTCCGGTATGGAACTCACCTTTAATGCCAACAAGCCCAAGGGCGAGCGTGTGGTATCCATAAAAATTGGTGGCAATCCCATACAGAAAGACAAACTGTACACCATGTCCGCTTGTCGTAGGGAAGGTGAACCCTTACCTACCCTTTGCCGTATGCCCAACACTGTGGAAACCGAGGTGATGGACTATACGATTCATGATGTTATCGAGGAATACCTGAAAGAAAAAGGCACCATCGCACCCAGTTTGGACGGCAGGGCCAAAGCTTTGGATCTAGGACCCAATGTGCTTTCGCAATTGCCCGGAACCGATTATCAATTCCATTAAAACAGAACGATGCAAGATAAAACCATTGCGGTAAGTCGTAGTTCGGTAATTGTACTACGTGTTTTGGTGAGTTTGATATTTATCGTGGCCAGTCTAAACCATTTGGTCAATACGGATAAGGCCGTGGCCCGAATCGAAAATGCGAGATTCGGAGCGCTGGGCCATGTGTTGGGATCACCAGAGTTCGCTGTGATTGCCTCCGGAATTGTAATGCTTGTGTCCGGGATTGCCTTTTTGTTGGGCCTAAAGACCCGATGGGCCGCCATTGCCCTTATTTGTATGCTTATTCCCATTACCCTTACCATTCAAGTAGGGCAAATGGCCACCGTAGGCCCTTTGTTCAAGAACGTCGCCATTTTGGGCGGACTCCTCTTTTTTGTACTGAATCCAAAAATTAAAAAACAATAATATGAAACAGTTATTCACCTTGGCCGTATTGGCCATTACCCTATTGGGTGGACTTACCCAAGTCAGTGCCCAAACCACTTACAACAAAGATCAGCACAACTACATTGTGCTCACCCGTAAAATTCCTCAATTAAAAGCCATTTTGTTGGCTGCCGAAGAGTTATCCACTGCAGATGGAGAGGCATTTGGAGAGTTCCATGTAGTCATCTGCGGGGAAACCGTAAAAGGACTAACGGATATGGACCAGATACAACCCTTTTTGGACATGGCCCAAAGTGAAAAAATCAAATTGTTGGCCTGCGGCTTTTCTTTGAAAAAATTTGGGGTGGACGCCACTAAATTGCCCAAAGAGATGGGTGTGGTGGACAATGGTATCCTCTACAATTTTGAGCTACAAAAAGATGGTTTTTTGAGCATTACTTTGTAAGCTTTAAAATCAGATTAAATAAAGGACGCCAAAAAAGGCGTCCTTTATTTTTTGGAGTACCTTCGTATAAGAATTTTGGTTGGTCCATATAATGACTGCCCAACACCCACATGAAGAGCCACCTTTTAACATATAGTGATTTTACCGAAGAAGAAATTGCCCAGGTGCTTTACCATTTTGAGGAAAAACATTTTAAAAAAAAGGATCTGGTAATTAGCGCGGGGCAGATAGACCGTTACCAATATTTTATTTCCCACGGTTGTGTTAGAGGTTACATTGTGGATTACAACGGTAAGGAACACAATATTGCGTTTGGGTTTGAGGAGTTTTGGTTCGGAGACATGGAAAGCTTCACCAACAACACCAAGGCCCATTACAACTATCAAGCACTCGAAGACTTAACAGTTCTAGCCATATCCAAAACCAATTGGGACAAAATTTCCAGCGAAATTCCTGCTTTTGTGGAATATTCCCGAAACCTGTTCCGCAATGCCATGATCTTTCAACAAAACAGGATTGCCAAACACCTGATGCAGACCGCAGAGCAGCGCTACGAACAATTAATAACGGAACACCCGTATGTTTTGCAGCGAATATCCTTGAAAAACATTGCCAGCTACTTGGGCGTAACCCCTGAGTTTATAAGTATTCTTCGCAAAAAAGCGGCCCAAAAGTAATTTCTTGAACTACTTCAAGAATATTGGTTTTATATCACCTCAACTTTGTACCAGAAAATAAGTTGAACAATTAAAACCATATAAAATGAAATCAACAATTAAACTAGTATTTGCCAGTATAATAATCGCTGTAAGTATTATCGCCTGTAATAGTCAAGATGCTGAAAAAGAGGCGGAAATCGTCAATTTAAAGGCACAATTGGCCCAAATAGCAAAGACCAATGCTACCATTGCGGAAAACCTAAAAACTTTTGATGAGCTGGATTTTGAGGTGTACTCCAACCAAGATTGGAAAAGACTGCACGAAAGTCATTCAGATGACATTTTGGTTCACTATCCCGACGGACATACTTCCAAAGGTATTGAGGACCACATCAAAGAGTTGGATCCCATGTTTGTTTTTGCTCCCGACACCCGAATTGAAGAACATCCTATTAAAATAGGTTCCGGAAACATTACTGCTGTGGTTGGAGAACTTAAAGGAACATTTACAGAGCCTATGCCCATTGGGAACGGTGAGTTTATCCAGCCCACTGGAAAATCCTTTAAATTGCCCATGAGCACCATCGGACTATGGAACGAGGACGGCGTTATGTACGAGGAGTATTTATTTTATGATAATCAGGCCTTTTTAAAACAAATTGGATTGGCCAAGTAAACCCAACACTATGGATAATTACAAATTGCCAGCAAACACCAGAATAGGCCATGTGCATTTAAAGGTGGCCGACCTACAACGTTCTTTGGATTTTTACCACAAGCTACTGGGTTTTGAAATTATCACGACCATGGGAGATCAAGCTGCATTTATTTCGGCAGGTGGGTACCATCACCATATCGGATTAAACACATGGCATAGTAAAAATGGTCCGCAACCACCCAAAAATAGCACTGGATTGTACCATACGGCCATTTTATACCCAACGCGGAAAGATCTGGCCAAAATCTTAAAAAGATTAATGGATGCCGGACAACCGATGACAGGAGCGGCAGACCATGGTGTCTCCGAAGCATTGTATTTGAACGACCCAGACGGTAACGGCGTGGAGCTTTATTGGGACCGACCCAGAGAAGATTGGCCCACGGAACCAAATGGGGATATTAAAATGTACACCAAGTTTTTAAATCTTCAAGATCTCTTAAAGGAATTGGAGGATTAAAAAAAGTACAATACCACTGAAAAATCGACCTGGGCCTTAGCTTGGGTCGATTTTTTTTTATCCCTTTTGATAGGAACTGAAATTATCTGCGACAAAGGTGATATCAATCTTCAATCAAAAAACGAACACATGATACTGTTTCGCTTGACTCTGCTCATAAGCTTGGTTTTTGTATCACAAATCAACTATGGCCAGTCCAAAAAAACCATTCCTCTGGAGGCACCCTATTGGACAGCTGCCAAAGGAAGCCAAATCTCTTTTGAAACTTTTGATGGACGACAGACCATGGTCTTGGATGGCAAGGCCTTTGCAAGAGACATCAACTTTTCCAATGGAGTATTGGAAATGGACGTGTATGCCAATCACAAACGAAGCTTTGCTGGCTTTCTGTTCCGAAAACAAGACCAAAATTTTGAAGAGGTGTACATGCGTATGCACAAATCTCGTCAAGTGGATGCCGTACAATACACTCCAACCTATCATGGTGAGAGCAACTGGCAATTGTATCCGGAACATCAGGCACAAGTTGCCTTTTCATCCCTTGGTTGGAACCACCTGCGTGTAGTAGTGGAGCACCTTTCTGCAACGGTTTTTGTGAATGGCGAGCAAGTATTGCAGGTAAACAATTTAAAATCAGGAAACTTAAATGGTGAAATGGGTATTTGGGCCTTATTTGGAAATCGATTCTCCAATGTGTCCATTACCAAAACTGGTGAAGCAGTTGCCAAAGAGCCCTATCCTGTTCTAACTCTCGAAAAAGGTATCATTTCGGAATGGGACCTTACTGCAGCCCAACCATATTCCGAAGAAGCCATTGCGTTCGGCAATTTTGAAAACGCGAAGACCATTACAGTAACGACAGAACAATCGGGATTACTCCCAATTTCCAGATATTTGGCAAAGCCCACATCAGGTGATTTTGAACGCAATCAAGAAGCTTTTACGGTGGCATCCACAACAATTGCAGTGGATCAGGCACAGACCCGATTATTCTCGTTTGATTTTAGCGATAAAATTATTGTGTTCTTGAACGGAGAGGCTATTTTTTATGGCAACAATGCCTTTAGATCTAAAAACAATCAGTTTCAGGGGCATTTGGGGTTGAGTGCCAACAAACTTCCACTAAAGCTTAAAAAAGGATTCAACACCTTGCATTGTGTAGTAATCGATAAGGCCAATGGTTGGGGATTGATGGGGAAACTCGAATAGCTTTTAGTAATTACGCCACTTCTGTGTAAACTCAAATACGTGTTCTAAAATTTTGGCTTCAGTATGATCGAATTCCACATTTCTGCGTTTCATCATCGCCTCGGCCACTTCAAAGGCCTTATTGGTTCGGAATGCCGTATAACCTGCTGATGCCCCGCCCCAACTAAAACTGGGGATAAAGTTTCTAGGGAATCCGCTTCCAAAAATATTAGCGCTCACACCAATTACGGTTCCTGTATTGAACATTACATTAATACCGCATTTGCTATGATCGCCCATCATTAAACCACAAAATTGTAAGCCTGTTTTGGCAAAACCTTCGGTTTTGTAGTTCCATAGACGCACGGGTGCATAATTGTTTTTTAGGTTCGAAGTATTGGTGTCAGCTCCAATATTGCACCACTCCCCTAATACGGAGTTTCCTAAAAATCCATCGTGACCTTTATTGGAATTGGCAAAAAGAACGGCATTATTGACCTCTCCTCCCAATTTACAACCTGGGCCCGCAGTTACGGCACCATAAATTTTAGCGCCCATCTTTAAAATGGCGTTTTCACAAAGTGCCAAACCGCCACGAACCATACATCCCTCCATCATTAAGGCATTTTTACCTAAATAAATGGGACCTGTGGAAGCATTCAAAATACAAAACTCCACGGTGGCACCTTCTTCGATAAAAATGTTCTCAGGACTCTTTACTTGGTTCGTATCTGGTATGGGTTGACTCTTTCTACCTTTGGTCACTACATCAAAATCTGACTGAAGTGCCTCGGCATTCATGGAAAAAATATCCCAAGTATTTTTAATGGTTGCCGCCTCGCCTTTCCATTGAACCGTTATATAATCTTCATCTGAAAATTCCTTTTGGGGGTTATCCGTGCTATAGGCAACATAGGTATCACCATCCATTAACACCTCACCCTTTTTTAGGCCCTGAATGGTCTCGATCAGCTTTGGATTTGGAAGGTAACTCCCATTGATCACGATATTCTCATCACCGACCGTTAATGGGTATTTTTCGGAAAGGTATTCCTCGGTTTTAAAACTCATCGGAGCGTTCAGCCATTTTTCCCATTTCTCACTTATGGTCAAAATACCTACCCTGATCTCCGAAACAGGGCGTGTAAAAGTAAATGGAAATAGGTCTTCGCGGTGGTTCCCGTCAGAAAGAATATAGTTCATAGCGCAGCTTTGAATACCGTAAAAATAAAAAACGCCCTCGAATAGCATCGAGAGCGTTCATATATTTCGTTGAAAAGTTCGACCTACTCGGCCTTCTTCTCTTCTTTCTTGAATTTCTTGTACTTGTTCTTGAACTTGTCAATTCTACCAGCGGTATCAACCAATTTAGTCTTACCAGTGTAGTATGGGTGAGAAGTTCTTGAAATTTCCAGTTTTACCAAAGGATATTCAACACCATCAACCTCGATGGTCTCTTTTGCTTCAGCAGTTGACTTTGTAAGGAACACATCGTCGTTGGACATGTCTTTAAAAGCAACCAATCTATAGTTTTCTGGGTGTATATCTTTTCTCATCGTCTTAAATGCTTAATCTCAGAATTTTCAGGGTGCAAATTTAATGATTTCTTTTATTTCTCCAAGTTAAAATCACTAAAAAAATAAAGTTAAATTTATGTGTAACAAAATTAAGCATTCTATCACTAACCAACTGTAAGCAACACTAATTTTAAAATAATGGAAGAACAAAAAGTCAAAACCGGAAAATTTGCCCTTAATTATGGCCTGTTGTCAGGTCTTATTTCTGTAGTATTCGGCGTAATGCTGTACACTCAGAAAATGCATTATGAAACAAGTACTGCCGTGATCGTAATATCCATCGTAATCTTGGCCTCGATTATTTTTCTGGGCGTAAATGCCTTTAAAAAAGCCAATGGTGGATATCTAAGTATTTCGGAAGCATTAAAAATTGGTGTGGGAATTGCCTTGGTAGGCGCCATAGTTTCCCTGATCTACCAATACGTACTTACCACATTTATTGAGCCCGACTTTATGGACAAGGCCATGGAACTGGCCAAACCAAAAGCAATGGCTCAAAACCCGAACATGACAGAGGAACAATGGCAACAAGGGGTGGAAATGCAAAAAGGCTTTGCTTGGGTCCAATATCCAATTCTGTTGATCATGAATTCGATACTTGGTCTGATCATTGGTCTGATCACGGGCTTAATTTTGAAAAAGTCCAAAGCGGATTACTAAATCAAAAAATACTACTTTTGAAAGGAATTCCAGAATCGAACAATGCAGATTTCCATTGTAATTCCTTTACTTAACGAGCAAGAATCGCTTAAAGAACTACATGATTGGATTGTACAAGTAATGCAATCCAATCATTTTTCTTATGAAATCATCTTTATAGATGATGGGAGTACCGACAAATCTTGGAAAACCATTTCGGAGCTTTCCAAAATCAACGAAAATGTAAAAGGTATCCGTTTCCTTAAAAACTTTGGAAAATCACAAGCGCTACATGCCGGATTTAAGGCTACCGAAGGCGATGTGGTGATTACCATGGATGCCGACCTACAGGACAATCCTGAAGAAATACCGGAAATGTACCAAATGATCACCCAAGAGGGGCATCATGTTGTTTCTGGTTGGAAAAAGAAACGGTACGACTCGGTTATAACAAAGAATATCCCCTCCAAGCTCTTTAATTGGGCAGCACGAAAGACTTCGGGAGTAAAGCTTCATGATTTTAACTGCGGACTGAAAGCGTTTAACCGTCAGGTGGTAAAAACCATTGAGGTATCTGGTGAAATGCACAGATATATTCCGGTTTTGGCTAAAAATGCCGGATTCTCGGACATTACCGAGAAAGTGGTTCAACATCAGGCCCGTAAATATGGGTCCACAAAATTCGGTGCAGAACGCTTTATTAATGGGTTCTTGGATTTGATCACTATTTGGTTCGTCTCAAAATTTGGACGCAGACCAATGCATTTGTTCGGAGCATGGGGCGTACTCATGTTTTTTGTAGGCTTCGGATTTTCATTGTATCTAGGAATCGATAAGCTATTTTTAAATCCGACAGGTCGTTTGATCACCCAAAGGCCACAATTTTATATTGCATTAACAGCGATGGTTATAGGTACCCAGCTATTTTTGGCCGGATTTATAGGTGAAATAATGGTGAGGTCCCGTAAAAACGATACCAGATACAATATCTCCGATAAAATTAATCTTTAGGGCTATTCCCAAACCCTATAAACTTTGTATTTTTAAGCATATAATTACAACGACAAACACTATGGATTCCATTACAGCTACAGCGCAATCTTGGTTGACCGATTTTTTTGATGAAGACACGAAGAAAGAAATCAAACATTTGATTGATAACGACCCCGAAGAACTCAAAGAACGTTTTTATAAAGATTTGGAGTTCGGAACTGGTGGAATGCGCGGTGTAATGGGTGTAGGCACCAATAGAATCAACAAATACACCTTGGGCAAAAACACTCAAGGATTGAGCAATTACCTCAAAAAATCGTACACCGACGATGATTTAAAGGTGGTAATCGCTTACGATTGTAGACATAATTCCAAATCACTGGCCAAGACCGTGGCCGAAGTTTTCTCCGCCAATGGTATTCGGGTCCATTTGTTTTCGGACCTAAGAACAACCCCAGAGCTGTCCTTTGCGGTAAAATTTTTGGGTTGCCATGCAGGAATTGTCCTTACTGCTTCACACAATCCTCCAGAATACAATGGATACAAAGTATATTGGGCAGATGGCGGGCAAATTGTTCCTCCGCAAGATGGAGAAATTATAGCTGAGATCAATTCGCTTTCTTTTGAGGATATCAAATTTGATAAAGATGATAGTTTGATTCACTTGATCGATGAAGACGTCGACGAGGCCTTCTTTGAGGCATCCGTTAAAAATGGAAATTTCAATGCTTCGGGTAAAGACGATTTCAAGATTGTCTTCACGTCCTTGCACGGAACATCCATAACTGCAATTCCAGAGGTATTGAAGCGTGCAGGATACAAAAACGTTACCATAATTGAAGAACAAGCGGAGCCCAATGGTGATTTCCCAACGGTGGAATCGCCAAATCCAGAGGAGCCGGAAGCATTGTCCATAGCTATCGCAAAAGCTGAAGAAATAGGTGCGGATATGGTGGTGGGAACCGACCCCGACAGTGACCGTTTGGGCATTGCCGTTCGTAATCTGGAAGGGAAAATGGAACTCCTTAACGGAAACCAGACTATGGTTATGATGACCAAATTCCTTTTGGACCAATACAAAGAAAAAGGGTTCAAGGGCAACGAGTTTATCGCAACCACCATTGTTTCCACCCCAATGATGCAACAAATGGCCAAATCGTACGGTGTGGAATTCAAAACTGCTTTAACAGGCTTTAAATGGATCGGTAAAATGATCAAGGACTTTCCAAGCTCCCTATTTATTGGCGGGGGCGAAGAAAGTTTTGGGTACATGGTAGGTGATTTTGTCCGTGACAAAGACGCCGTAACCTCTACCCTATTGGCCTGCGAAATTGCAGCGAATGCAAAAGCTAACGGAAGCTCCTTTTATAAAGATTTGATAGATGCCTATGTGCAATTTGGCTTCTACAAGGAAAAGTTGATCTCCATCACCAAAAAAGGAATGAGCGGAGCTGAAGAAATCAAGCAAATGCTCAAAGATTTTAAGGAGAACCCGGTGGATACCGTTCAAGGATCAAAATTGCTTTACATTGAGGATTACAATACTTCTATTGTTAAAAATGTACAGACTGGAGAAGAATTTACCCTTAATTTACCTAAGTCCAATGTACTGATCTATGAGACCGAGGACGGCACCCGAATTGCAGCCCGACCCAGTGGAACGGAACCTAAAGTAAAGTTCTACATCAGTACAAATGCAAAATTGGACAAGGCAGAGGATTATAAATCCGTAAATTCGCAGTTGGAAACCAAGATAGATGGTATCCTATCCGAGCTGAATTTATAGTGAATGAACTACTTTAAAAAGATTCTCCGATTTGCGGTACCGTACCGTAAATATGGTATTCTGAATATATTCTTCAATATACTCTATGCATTGTTTAGTGCGTTGTCCTATGCTGCACTTATCCCAATGCTAAACGTTCTTTTTGATAAGACCAAACAAATCAACGAACCTCCTACCTATGAGGGCGTTGGCAAGCTGAAAGACTATTTTGAAGGGTACATGAACTATCAAGTAACCCAACATTCTGGTGAAGACCCTATGAAAGGACTCATCCTAGCAGTTGGGCTTATCTTGTTTTTATTCCTTTTCAAGAATGTCTTCAACTATTTGGCCATGTATTTCATTACTTTTTTAAGAAATGGAGTGCTCAAGGATATTCGAAACAAGATGTACGAGAAGATCATGGATTTGCCCATCTCCTACTTCTCGGAGAAAAAGAAAGGGGACGTAATCGCCCGTATTACATCGGATGTATTGGAAATACAGCATTCCTTTCTTTCCATTTTGGAACTGATCGTACGTGAACCACTTACCATTCTTTTTACGATTATTGTAATGTTCATCATCAGTGTGAAGTTGACCATTTTTGTATTCATTTTTATTCCGATAGCCGGAATGATCATCTCAAGGATCGGTAAATCTTTGAAGAAAAAATCCGATAGGGTTCAAAAAGAACAAGGCGAATTTTTATCCATTGTAGAGGAAACCTTGGGTGGGCTTCGTGTCATCAAAGCTTTTAACTCGGAATCCAGATTTTATCAAACTTTTAAAGAGTCGACTACGCGTTTTTTCAAGTTTTCCAACTCCTTGCTGAACCGTCAAAATTTATCATCGCCAACTAGTGAGTTTTTGGGAATAGTTGTATTTGGTGTGCTGTTATGGTTTGGAGGACGCATGGTATTATTGGAAGGAAGTCTTGACGCTGCTTCTTTTATTTCCTATATGGGTCTGGCTTTCAATATACTTACCCCTGCAAAGGCAATCAGCAAAGCATCTTATGGTGTTAAAAAAGGAAATGCCGCCGCCGAACGTGTTTTAGAGATCCTCGAATCTGAAAACCCAATCAAAAACATTGAAGGTGCCAAAGATAAAACGGATTTTACCTCTGGAATTGAACTCAAAGAAGTTGGGTTCAAGTATGAAGATGATTACGTGCTAAAAACCTTCAACCTAAAGGTTGATAAAGGTAAAACAGTGGCTTTGGTTGGTCAATCCGGTAGTGGAAAAAGCACCGTAGCCAATTTGGTGACCCGTTTCTACGACGTCAATAAAGGCGAAATCTCGATTGATGGAACCAACATTAAGAACATAACCAAAAAGTCATTGCGAGGACTCATGGGCTTGGTAACACAAGATTCCATTCTTTTTAACGACTCTGTAAAAAACAATATAGCCCTCGGGAAGGAAAATGCCACCATCGAAGAAATTATGGATGCTGCCAAAGTAGCCAATGCCCACGATTTTATCATGGATCTACCCAATGGCTACGACACTAATATTGGCGATAGCGGAAATAAATTGAGTGGCGGACAAAAACAACGCCTGTCCATTGCTAGGGCAGTGTTAAAAAACCCTCCCATCATGATCTTGGACGAGGCAACCTCGGCTTTGGACACCGAAAGTGAGCGATTGGTACAGGATGCTTTGGAGAAAATGATGCAGAACCGTACCTCTATTGTTATTGCACACCGACTGTCCACTATCCAAAATGCAGACACTATTGTGGTAATGAGCAAAGGAGAAATCGTGGAGCAGGGAACCCATGAAGAGTTGATGAAATCCGCGAAGAGCTATAAAAAGCTGGTGGAAATGCAATCGTTTTCCTAAGAGAATTGGATTGCCAGATAGTTGGGTAACTAGCTCCTGACTCCTGAAGAAAAATTTCTCGACTGCCCCTTCGACTGCGCTCAGGGTGACAACTCGAAATGATCACCGCACTACCCTTTTCCCTTTACCTTTCCACCATTGCCAAATAAAAATTAAACCTTTTCCCCGTACCTTAGTCAAAGCATCAAACAACAAGAACATTGATCGCTGAGGAAACCTTAGTTCAAGAATTACAACGGGAAGAAAGCCGTGCAAAAGCCTTTGAGGTGTTGGTGAACACTTACAAGGAACGACTGTATTGGCATATTCGTAGGATTGTTCTTGACCACGATGATACGGATGATGTACTCCAGAACACCTTTATCAAAGTCTACCGAAATATTGACAAGTTTAAAGGCGAGAGTAAACTCTATTCCTGGATGTACCGAATTGCCACTAACGAATCCTTGACATTTTTGAAACAAAAATCAAGAAAAATGGGCGTGAGTGATCAAGAATTGAAAGATAAGATGGTAGAAAACCTTCAGGCAGATGTATATTTTGAAGGGGATGAAATCCAGCTCAAGCTACAAAAAGCCTTGGCCACATTGCCCGATAAGCAGAAATTGGTTTTTACCATGAAGTATTTTCAAGAAATGAAGTACAAGGATATTGCAGTAGCTCTGGAAACTTCGGAAGGCGCCTTAAAGGCAAGTTACCACTTGGCAGTTAAAAAAATAGAAGCGTATCTTAAAGAGAATTAAACCTTTGGAGAGTTTGGCAGTCAAATCAATAAGATGAAAAAGGATAAAAAAAATAGTTTCAATACCCCTGAAGGCTACTTCGAAAGCTTTAATGATCGTCTTATGGACCGAATCCAAAAAGAAGATTCGAAAGAAGGCGGTTCCATAATTCCCAAAACTGATGGTTTTGAGGTTCCCGATGGCTATTTTGACGAAGTAACTCCAAGGGTGCTATCCCAAATCAACAACGACCCCAAAGTGATTACTTTGCAGTCCAACAAGCATTTTTATTACGGAATAGCTGCCGCGGCGGCAATATTGATTTTCGTGTTCAGTATTACTTGGGATTCAAACAAAGAGCCCATTACTTTTGATGATTTGGCCAATGCGGAAATTGAGGCCTATTTTGAGAATACCGATCTGGAAATGACTACCTATGAGATTGCGGAGGTGGTCTCTTTGGAAGAAATAGAGTTGAACGACATATTGCAAAATGATTTGGACGATGAAATCATTATGGAGTATTTGGATGAAAATGTAGACAATATCGAAGAATTAAATTTAGAAGACATTGATTATGAATAAGAGAGCACTCCTATTTTACACCCTATTGTTTGGTACTTTTTTAATGCATGCCCAAGGACCTGTGCGCGATCGTATCAAAACACTTAAAGTGGCCTTTATAACCGAGCAAGTTGGATTGACCAGCCAGGAGGCCCAACAATTTTGGCCCATTTACAATGAACATGAGGAAACCATGGATAATATCCGCCGAAAAGAACGTGCGGAGCTTCATGCGAACATCGCTCGGGCACAAGACCTTTCCTCCAACGAATCGGAAAAACTGTTGGATAACCTTCTTGCCCTTCAATTGGACAAGCATAGGTCGGAACAAGAATTTTTATCAAAGCTTAGGACCGTGATCCCAGCAAAAAAAGTACTGTTATTGGTCAAGGCCGAAGAAGACTTTAAACGACAAATGATACAACAATACCGTAAACGACGAGGAAGGGATTGATGAAATAGTAAAGAAAGTACATGAGAAGCCTACGGGCTTCTTTTTTTTTGATTAAACCTTTCCCAAAAACCACAGTCTTACTATCAGAAACCAATAAAATCCAATGTTATGAAACAAATGAAAATAGTTTTGGTTGTAGCCGCATTATTGGGAACCATGATCGGTACTCAAGCGCAAACAAGAACAGTGGTAAGGGTGTATCCAAAACACGGCACCATAGTAAGAACGGTTACCAACCCACGTGTAATAGTTCACAAAAGAACGAATTTTTACTATGCCGATGGCGTGTGGTATACGCTAAGAGGAAAAGATTATGTAGTTATCGGAGCTCCAAAAGGAATTAAACTAAGAACCCTGCCCAGAGGTAGTAAGGTATTTTACCGAAATGGAAGAAGGTTATACCAGTATCGTGGAGTTTGGTACAAAAGAAGAGGACGCCACTATGTGGTAGTAAACGTATAGTTTTTGATTGATTTGTTTTTAGTTAGTTTAAGAAGCGGTGACCGAATCACCGCTTTTTTTTATTTGAAATCCAATCTTGCTATTCGCTTGCTTCCTGCTGCAAAAGCTGTGGAATCATTTAAAAATCGAAGGGTAAAAAAAGGTTCCTCGCTCAACTGCTTCCAGTTTTCACCGCCATCAGAAGAATAAGAAATTCCTGTAAAACCAATAGCTGCCAAAGCTTCTCCATTGGAATTGGGAACAAATTGCACACAACTTTTGTAGCCCGGCTCCTGTCCATCGGCAACCAATTGCCAAGTTTTTCCTCCATCTACAGTTTTTATTTTATTGGCCTTATTGGAATCGGGTTTTGTGTAATCACCCCCTATGGCATACCCAATATTTTCATTAAAAAAGTCCATCGAATAAATACCTTGGGTGGGTTCATCAGCAATGATTGGTGTTTTTTGTATTTCCCACGTTACACCTTTATCACCTGAAAAATAGATTCTTCCTTCGGTAGTTCCGATCCAAACTTTATCACCACTTACGGCAATATTACTGTTACTCGCTGCAAAAGCACCTTCACCTTCCACACCTTCAGGCAGGTCGGAACAATCAACTTTGGTCCAGGTATTACCACCATCCCTAGTAATAATGATAGAAATACAACCATTTACAGTATCACCAACAGCAATTCCTTCTGTGTCATTCCAAAAAGTTAGACTATCATAAAAAACACCCTCACCTTCTTCGGTATAGACCAGTTCCATTTTTCCCTGATCTCCTGTCTTATACAGCAATGCAGGGCTTTCAATGGAAAGCATGAAAAAATCTTCAGCAGTGCCCCCAACCGCCCTAAAACTGGGTGTAATGGAGTCGTTATATTGAGTACTGGTCCTAACTTTATTAGTGCTTATATCTACCGTTCCGTAAACTCCATTGCTGCCAGCGAAGGCCAATGTCCTACCATCCAAAAAAGTAATGGCACGGATACTTACCGAATCTTCATAAACGGGAGTCACATCCACAGATGTAACGGGTTGTTTTTTAAGCTCTTGAGCACATGACACCAAAACCAAGGCGGTTAAAATGGTAAGAATAGACCTCATCGTATTTATTTTCTTCAAAAGTAAGGAGAAATCATACCTTTGCAACCTTATTTTATATGATGCGTTTACACAGAAACTTGGTATTTGCCGTAATTGATGCCCTTCACATGATTTTTAACGAAGGGGAATATGCCGATAAGGTGATAGAAAAAGTATTGCGCTACGATAAACGCTGGGGATCTAGAGACCGTGGCTTTATTGCAGAGACCACCTACGATATTGTTAGATGGAAACGCCTATACTCCGAAATTGCAGAAGTACACGAACCGTACAGTAAACCCCATCTTTTCCGATTGTTTGGTGTATGGTGCGTACTACGAGGTATCCGAATTCCAGATTGGAAACAGTTGGAAGGCACACCGGAACGTCGCATCAAAGGAAGGTTCGATGAACTTTCCAAGATTAGGAAAATAAGGGAATCCGTGCCCGATTGGATGGATGAACTTGGTGAAAAATCCTTGGGCAGTGAGCTGTGGACCACAGAGATTGCCGCACAGAACCAACAAGCAGACGTGATTCTACGCACCAATACATTAAAGGTCTCTAAACCACAATTAAAATCGTTTTTGGCCAAAGAAGAAATTGCCACAGAATTTATTGATGGTTACCCAGATGCCCTAAAATTAGTGGAAAGGCAAAATGTGTTTGTGACCCAAGCATTTAAAGATGGTCTGTTTGAAGTACAAGATGCCTCATCTCAACTGGTTGCCCCATTTTTGGAAGTGGAACCAGGACAACGTGTTATCGATGCGTGTGCCGGTGCAGGGGGCAAAACTCTTCATTTAGCATCGCAAATGCAGAACAAGGGGCAATTGATCGCTTTGGATATTTATGAAAGTAAATTAAAAAAGCTTAAGAAACGTGCCAGAAGAAATGGTGTCCACAATGTTGAGACCCGTGTTATAGACTCCAATAAAGTAATTAAAAAACTACACAATAGCGCCGATAGGTTACTGTTGGATGCACCATGTTCCGGACTCGGAGTTATAAAAAGAAATCCCGATTCCAAATGGAAACTGGAGCATGAGTTTGTAGACCGAATTATGGGGGTGCAGCAAGATATCCTCCAGAACTACAGTAAAATGGTCAAAAAAGGCGGACAAATGGTCTATGCCACTTGCTCTATTCTACCTCAAGAAAATTCGGAACAAGTGAAAAAGTTCTTGGAATCCGAAAACGGTCAAGACTTTGAGTTTGTAAGGGAACGTAATGTTTTTGCTTCGGAAACTGGATTTGATGGATTTTACATGGCTTTGTTGAAGAAGAAAGCTTAGTCGAGTATTAGCGTAAATTCGAGTCAATCGTGTCAATCCCACAATTATTAAGATGGTTGGATTGCTATACTTTTGGATTGTTTGATCCTTGGAGATTCTTCGCTTCGCTCAGAATAACAAACAAAATGCAATTCCGCACTTGATGCGGAATCTACCTAATCAATTTTAAAATCCGGAAACACCATGTTATGGATTCCTGCGTTCGCAGGAATGACATCAAACTACTTGTTCTTTTGTCATTCTTAAGAAGTGATTCGACTGAAGAATCTAATTGAAGAAATAAAGAGAACTGTCAGTTCGAGCGGAGTCGAGAACGCTTTGAACATCTCGACTGCGCTCGATGTGACAGATGACTCAATTATTGTTTCACAGTAGGATATTCCACTCCCAACTGCTCCAAATACGTATCGTACTTGGTTTCATCGTAGTAAAATTTCTCTAAAGCAGGTCGAAACATATCTTGTTTATCCTTGTTTAAAAAGGTCGGTGGCATATCATCCGCAGAAATCATGGGCTCATATTTTGTTTCCTTGGTCTGCTCATTATTGAAATAATCCCATGCTTGGGTCAACAATTCAGGTTTTAACAAGAAATCCATAATGGTCATCGCCTCGGCCTTAGCCCCTGCAGTTGCCCCTTTATGTGCAATGGGTGTAGCCATCGCAATTGCATTGGCCCAGTGGTGACCCGGCAAACCAGGAATGTTCGAAGGAAAACGCATGGTAACCGTAGGTACCTTCCAAGAAATATCACCAATATCATCAGAACCACCACTAACAGGCTCCAAAACAGGAAGTCCCAATTCGGACAACTCAGTAGGAAGCCCTTCTATTTTTCTGGATTCCACCTCAGTTTGTACGGCTTTGGCCAACTCTTGATCGGCAGCGGACCATGCTGGCAATCCTACTTGCTTGATGTTCTCATACATAGTCTCAGCAATTACCTTGTTGTAATGTCTTGGCCATGCAGTACCCAATACACGAGATGTCATTGTGGTACCCGTCATCAGGGCTGCACCTTTGGCAATATCATTTGCCTCGGCATACATTTCCATGATTCCCTCATAGGTCACATCCCTAAAATAAAACCAAATCCCAGCTTTGGAAGGCACCACGTTGGGTTGATCTCCAGAGTCGGTAAAAATCGAGTGTGAACGTTTTAAAGGATGTAAATGCTCCCTTTTGTAATTCCATCCTACATTCATTAGTTCTGCGGCATCAAGCGCACTTCGTCCTCTCCAAGGTGCTCCTGCGGAGTGAGCGGCCTCGCCTTCGAACAAATATTCCACGGAGATTAATCCGGTACCTCGGGTTGGTCCCCAAGACACACTCAAATTACTGCTCACATGGGTAAAAATACACATGTCAATATCATCGAACAGACCATCACGAACATACCAAGCTTTGGCTGCCACCAATTCCTCTGCAATTCCGGGCCAAAGTATCAAAGTACCCCCAATGCCCTCTTTCTCCATCACTTGCTTAACGGCCAATGCGGATGTAATGTTCAAAGGAATTCCTGAATTGTGTCCTTCACCATGTCCGGGGGCACCATCAACAATGGGTTTGTGGTACGCAACACCCGGATACTGCGATGCTTTTGGAATACAATCCACATCACTTCCCAAAGCAATAACAGGGCCATCGCCATTGCTCCACGTAGCAAACCATGCCGTTGGGATATTGGAAATGGAATGCTCAATGGTAAAGCCGTTTTCTTCCAAAATACCGGTAAGATATTTGGAGCTCTCTTCCTCTTGAAAACCGAGTTCAGCAAAACTGAAGATCTTGTCCACCATCACTTGTGTCTGCTTAGCATTGGCTTCCACAATGGCTTCTACCTCGGCCTTAAATTTTTTAACTTGACTTTTAGAGTACTTTTTCTGTGCTGTCGAAGTGGTAACACCAGCAAACAGCATCAACCCGAATAACAGGATTTTGGTGATTTTCATAAGGTTGGTTTTGAGTTAGCTATATTTCTCCTAAGATAGGAAAACAACTTTAATCCATTTAATATTACTTGGCTCTATCCTTGACTTTTAGTGAATTGATAAAAATGACGCCATTAATTTTTTAAAGAACCATACTATCAACAATAGTTAGTTAACAAAACACCTACACTTTAGGATGAATTACGCGGCAAAATCGTATTTTTGCACTTTCTTAAACCGTTCAACGCAAAGATTGTATGATCCATTTTTTTGGGGACAAGGCGACCAAGGTTTTTGCCGTCCAAACCACTCAGGAAATTTCTCAGGAAGACACTAACAAACTGACATGGTTGTTTGGCAACCAGCCTAAGATTGAAGCGGCGTCACTCGACGCCTTTTTTGTTGGGCCACGTGCCGCAATGGTTACTCCTTGGAGTACCAACGCCACTGAAATTACCCAAAACATGGGAATTACTGGAATTATCCGTATTGAGGAATTCCATGCGGTTTCAGAAGATTTTACTGATTTTGACCCCATGCTTTCCCAAAAGTATACCTCTTTGGGTCAAGATGTTTTTACTATCGATATTGTTCCTGAGCCCATAATGGAAATCGATGACATTGCTTCTTACAACGAAAAAGAAGGATTGGCGCTCAGCGATGAAGAAGTTCAATACTTGGAAGGTCTAGCTAAAAAGTTAGATCGAAAGTTAACGGATTCCGAGGTATTTGGATTTAGTCAAGTGAATTCCGAACACTGCAGACATAAAATTTTCAACGGAACGTTTGTGATTGATGGTGAAGAAAAACCCTCTTCTCTTTTCAAACTGATCAAGAAGACCTCCGAAGCCAACCCTAATGATATTGTTTCAGCATACAAGGACAACGTCGCTTTTATAAAAGGGCCAAAAGCAATCCAGTTTGCACCAAAAACTGCCGACCAACCTGATTTCTACGAAGAAAAGGAATTTGATTCCGTACTATCGTTAAAAGCGGAAACCCATAACTTCCCTACCACTGTGGAGCCATTCAACGGTGCCGCTACCGGTTCTGGAGGTGAAATTCGTGACCGTTTGGCAGGTGGAAAAGGCTCGTTGCCTTTGGCAGGAACTGCTGTTTACATGACCTCCTACTCACGATTGGAAGAAAATCGTCCTTGGGAAAAAGGAATGCAAGAAAGAGATTGGTTGTACCAGACCCCCATGGATATATTGATCAAAGCATCCAACGGGGCATCCGACTTTGGAAATAAATTCGGTCAACCGTTGATCGCTGGTTCCGTCCTGACTTTTGAACATCAGGAAGAGGCTCGAAAATTGGGCTTTGATAAAGTAATAATGATGGCTGGTGGTATTGGTTATGGAAAAACCGACCAAGCCTTAAAAGATACACCAAGTAAAGGAGACAGAATAGTCGTTCTAGGTGGTGACAACTATCGCATCGGTATGGGTGGAGCTGCCGTATCCAGCGCCGATACTGGAGAATTTAGCTCTGCTATTGAGTTGAATGCCGTACAGCGATCCAACCCCGAAATGCAAAAAAGAGCATCGAACGCCGTTCGTGGATTGTTCGAAAGTCACGACAACCCAATTGTTTCCATCCACGATCACGGGGCTGGTGGACACCTCAACTGTTTATCTGAATTGGTGGAAGAAACAGGAGGAACCATAGACACCGATAAATTGCCCGTTGGAGACCCTACCCTTTCCAAAAAGGAATTGATAGGCAATGAATCCCAAGAACGAATGGGATTGGTAATCGGCGAAAAAGATTTGGACTTATTGAACCGAGTTGCGGCCCGTGAGCGCTCCCCTATGTACAATGTAGGTGAAGTTACCGGCGACCATACTTTTAAATTCACTTCTGGTGAAACTGGAGAAACTCCCATGAACCTAGAGCTTTCCGATATGTTCGGAAGCTCCCCGAAAACCATCATGGAAGATAAATCCGCCCAGCAGAAATATCCAGCACTTGCGTATTCCTTGGAACACTTTCATGATTATTTGGAGCAAGTACTACAATTGGAAGCAGTGGCTTGTAAAGATTGGTTAACCAATAAAGTAGACCGCTGTGTGGGTGGTCGTGTTGCAAAACAACAATGTGCAGGACCATTACAATTACCTTTGAACAACTGTGGCGTAATGGCCCTCGATTTTAAGGGAAAAGAAGGGATTGCAACCAGTATTGGACACTCCCCTATCTCAGCATTGATAAACCCTGTAGCTGGAAGTAGAAACAGTGTTGCGGAGTCGTTGACCAATATTGTGTGGGCACCCTTAAAAGATGGATTGAAATCCGTTTCACTTTCTGCCAACTGGATGTGGCCCTGTAGAAATGAAGGTGAAGATGCTCGTTTATACTCAGCGGTGGAGTCTTTGTCGGAATTTGCCGTAGATCTGGGAATCAATGTACCCACAGGAAAGGATTCACTTTCCATGAAACAAAAATATAAGGATGGTGAAGTATTGTCCCCAGGAACAGTAATCATTTCTGCTGCTGCTAATTGCAACAACATCAACCAAGTAGTTGAGCCCGTTTTGCAGAAAAATGGTGGTGATATTTACTACATGAATCTATCCAAGGACAGTCACAAATTAGGCGGGTCTTCCTTTGCACAGATTTTGAATGGCATTGGTGACGAAGCTCCATCTGTTTTGGATGCTGAATATTTCAAGACTGCTTTCAATACCTTGCAAAAACTCATCAAAAATGGGCAAATTTTAGCAGGTCACGATGTGGCATCAGGTGGTTTGATAACTACCTTGTTAGAGCTTTGCTTTGCAGACAACGATTTGGGCGCCAATGTGGATTTATCCGGTATGGGCGAACAGGACATTATCAAACTATTGTTCTCTGAAAATATTGGTGTTGTGTTCCAAGCCAAAGATGCTTCAGTAGAAAATGAATTGACAGCAGCAAATGTCGAGTTCGACAAAATTGGTAGTCCAACATCAGAAGGCACGTTGAAAATCAAAAATAACGGCATCGAAATAGGATTGAACATTGCCTCTTTGCGAGATACTTGGTTCAAAACTTCCTATTTACTGGACAATAAACAGACCTCGAATGGTTTGGCCAAAGACCGCTACGACAATTATAAAGAACAGCCTTTACAATATAATTTCCCGACTGAATTCAGCGGTTCCCTACCAGATGTTCCTACATCGAATAGACCAAAAGCTGCCATTCTACGTGAAAAAGGAAGCAACTCCGAGCGCGAAATGGCCAATGCGATGTATTTGGCCGGTTTTGATGTAAAAGATGTACACATGACCGACCTGATCACAGGAAGGGAAACCTTGGAAGACATCCAATTTATTGGTGCGGTTGGTGGATTCTCCAACTCCGATGTTTTGGGAAGTGCCAAAGGTTGGGCAGGTGCCTTTAAGTATAACGAAAAGGCCAATAAGGCCCTTAAAGATTTCTTTACCAGACCTGATACATTATCCGTTGGGATTTGCAACGGATGTCAACTGTTCATGGAGTTGGATTTGATCAACCCTGAACACGGCACCCATGGTAGAATGACATACAACAATTCCCATAAGCACGAGAGTAACTTTACTTCCGTAAAAATTCAGGAAAATAACTCAGTGATGCTATCTAATATGGCTGGAACCACCTTGGGCGTTTGGATAAGTCATGGTGAGGGTAAATTCAGTCTCCCGAACACCGAAGACCAATACCATATTGTGGCCAAATATGGGTACGAAGGTTATCCTGCAAATCCAAACGGAAGTGATTATAACACTGCCATGCTTTGCGATAAAACAGGTAGACATCTGGTAACCATGCCGCACATAGAGCGTTCAACGTTCCCATGGAACTGGGCACACTATCCAAAGGATAGAAACGATGCCGTTTCCCCATGGTTACAAGCATTTATAAACGCTAGGGTGTGGTTGGAAAACTTGGAAGATTAACAAATCGACCTAGTATTACCGTAGGTTTATTGGGAATTTTGCAATAAAATCATAAGTTAATTGTTAAATCAGTTTCTTTGTTAAGGTCTGTTTTGCTAATTTGCAACCGCTTAACATAAAACTGACTATGCAAACTGTTTCCCGATTATTTGATTTCCCCTATTACCAGCTTGAAAAATACCCCTTAGAAAAATCATTGGTCACTAAAAGTGACGGTAAATGGATCGCTACATCCACACAAGAATATGTTGATAAAGCCAATGCGATAAGCAGAGCTTTATTGCGAATGGGCGTTAAGCCAAACGATAAGATCGCCATAATTTCCATGACAAACCGAACGGAGTGGAATGTAATGGATATCGGGGTTCTTCAGATCGGCGCACAGACCGTACCCATATACCCAACCATTTCCGAAGAAGATTATGAGTACATCCTTAACCACTCCGAAGCAAAGTATTGTTTTGTATCCTGCGAAGAAGTGCTGGAAAAAGTATTGGCCATAAGCTCAAAAATCAAAAAGCTTGATGATGTTTATTCCTTCGACCAACTGGATAACTGTAAAAATTGGAAGGAATTGCTGGAATCGGGTGCCGATAATTCCAACCAAAATGAAGTGGAAGAACTAAAAGCCAACGTTAAGGCAGAGGATTTGGCAACTTTGATATATACTTCAGGTACTACCGGAAAACCAAAGGGAGTCATGCTTTCACATGATAACATCGTATCCAATGTTATATCCAGTCAGTCACGGGTACCTTTTGAATCTGGCGGTGTAGCGCTCAGCTTTTTGCCGGTATGCCACATTTTTGAAAGGATGATCTTGTACCTCTACCAATATTGCGGTGTGGAAATTCATTTTGCGGAAGGTCTCGACAAAATCAGTGACAACATCAAGGTTGTAAAACCTAATGTAATGACCGTAGTTCCTCGATTATTGGAAAAAGTATATGACTCCATTATAGCCAAAGGCGCTGCTTTAACGGGAATCAAGAAAAAATTATTCTTCTGGGCGGTTGATGTAGGGCTAAAATTTAAACCTTATGGTGCCAACGGATGGTGGTATGAAAAAAAATTAGGCCTTGCACGTAAATTGATTTTCAGCAAATGGAAAGAAGGACTTGGCGGTAATCTATCCGTAATGGTTTCCGGTAGCGCTGCACTCCAACCCAGATTGGCACGTATTTTTGGAGCCGCTGACATGCCCGTAATGGAAGGATATGGCCTTACCGAAACATCTCCGGTTATTGCCGTAAACGATCAACGCAACAAAGGTTGGAAAATAGGCACCGTTGGAAGAGTAATTGACAGGGTCGAGGTGAAAATCGCCGAGGATGGCGAAATTCTCTGTAAAGGGCCCAATGTTATGATGGGTTATTACAAAGACCCCGAGAGAACTTCTCAAGTCATGACAGGAGAATATTTTCATACCGGTGATATAGGCGAAATCGATGCAGAAGGATTTTTACGAATAACCGATCGTAAAAAAGAAATGTTCAAAACCTCCGGAGGTAAATATGTAGCTCCCCAATTATTGGAAAACCGTTTTAAACAATCCCGTTTTATTGAACAGATCATGGTAGTGGGCGAAGGTGAAAAAATGCCTGCCGCACTTATTCAGCCGAATTTTGATTTTGTAAAGGAATGGGCCAAACGACACGATATCAACCTTGGCACAAATGAGGAGATTGTAAAGAACGAAAAAGTTATCCAACGACTACAGGAAGAAGTGGATTTGGCCAATGAAGAATTTGCGAAATGGGAAAAAGTAAAACAGTTTAGGCTAACATCTGATGTATGGAGTGTTGAGGGAGGACATGTAACACCCACCCTAAAACTCAAACGAAAAATCATAAAAGAGAAATACCTAAGTCTCTACAATGATATTTATGGACATTGATTTATACCATTCATAAAATAATTAAGCCTGCAAGTTGCAGGCTTTTTTTTGCCGCTATTTATCCTAAATTTATTATGCATGCATAATAAATTTTTATATATTTGAGAACACCAAACTAGTTCTATGAAAGATTTGACCATTGATCATGCCCTTAGGGCCACCTGGCAGGCTGTTAGCAAAATGTACAATGAAGAAGCGAAAAACTATGGGCTTACAATGGCCATTGGATTTACCTTATTGAGTATTGACCCAAAAGGAGGAACACCTAGTACAACACTGGGACCCAAGATGGGAATGGAAGCAACAAGTTTGTCGAGAATATTAAAAAATATTGAGCAAAGAGGATACATTGAACGAAAACGCAATCCTAAAGACGGACGTGGAGTCTTAATTTATCTAACACCGCTTGGTTTGGAGAAGCGTGAAGAATCCAAGGAAGTAGTATTGCGTTTTAATCAAGTAGTAAAAGAAAACACTACCCAAGAAGATTTGGTAGGGTTCTTTAGAATTGTTGATACGATCAACAAACTTATTACAGATAAAAAAATCTATTTAAAAACAACTAATAATTAATTTACAAACTCGCACATGAAAAGGCATATAAACAAAGTTGCCGTAATCGGTTCCGGAATAATGGGAAGTGGCATTGCTTGTCATTTTGCAAACATTGGGGTCGAAGTGTTATTGTTGGACATAGTTCCTAGAGAACTGAACGACAAAGAAAAAGCACAAGGACTGACCCTAGAGGACAAAGCGGTTCGAAATCGTTTGGTGAACGATTCTCTGACCACGGCCCTCAAATCCAAGCCCTCCCCTATTTATCATCAGAAATTTGCTGACCGAATCACGACAGGTAATATGGAGGATGATATTTCCAAAGTAGCCGACGTGGATTGGATCATAGAAGTGGTGGTAGAGCGTTTGGACATCAAAAAACAAGTGTTCGAAAAGTTGGACAAACATCGTACACCTGGCACCTTGATCACTTCCAATACTTCGGGAATCCCTATCAAATTTATGAGCGAAGGAAGAAGTGATGATTTCCAAAAACACTTCTGTGGAACACACTTCTTTAACCCCGCAAGATATTTAAAGCTTTTTGAAATTATCCCTGGTCCAAAAACCTCCAGCGATGTGCTGGAATTCCTGAACGGATACGGTGAGCAATTCTTAGGCAAGACTTCGGTTGTGGCCAAAGACACTCCTGCCTTTATAGGAAATAGAATAGGGATTTTCAGCATTCAAAGTTTATTTCATGCAGTGAAAGACCTTGGAATGACCGTTGAAGAAGTAGATAAATTAACAGGACCTGTGATTGGACGCCCAAAGTCCGCCACCTTCCGCACAGTAGATGTGGTAGGATTGGATACCTTGGTGCATGTAGCCAACGGAATCAGTGAGAATTGCAAGGACGATGAACGTCACGAACTCTTCCAATTACCTGATTTTATCCAGACCATGATGGACAATAAATGGTTGGGAAGTAAGTCTGGACAAGGTTTCTATAAAAAAGTAAAAGGTGATGACGGCAAAAGTGAAATCCTCACTTTGGACCTGGACAGTATGGACTACCGCTCCAAAAAAAGTGCAAAATTCGCCACATTGGAGCTCACCAAGACCATTGATAAGGTTATCGATCGCTTCCCCGTTTTAGTTGGAGGAAAGGACAAGGCCGGGGAATTTTACCGAAAAAGTTTTGGTGCCCTTTTCGCTTACGTTACTCACCGTATTCCAGAAATCACGGATGAATTATACAAAATAGATGATGCCATGAAGGCCGGCTTTGGCTGGGAACACGGACCTTTCCAGATTTGGGATGCCATTGGGCTCGATAAAGGTTTGGAATTCATCAAGGCAGAAGGTCTGGAAGCTGCTTCTTGGGTATCCGAAATGAAAGAAGCAGGAATCGATTCCTTCTACACCGTAAAAGAAGGTAATACCTATTTCTACGATATCCCTAAAAAGGCCATGGAAAAAGTTCCAGGTCAGGATGCTTTTATTATTCTGGACAACATCAGAAAGACCAAGGAGGTCTTCAAAAACAGTGGTGTAGTCATAGAAGATTTGGGCGATGGAATCCTTAATTGTGAATTCCAATCCAAAATGAACACCATTGGTGGTGATGTACTAGCCGGCCTAAACAAAGCGGTAGATCTTGCTGAAAAGGATTTTGCCGGATTGGTCATTGGTAACCAAGCTGCAAATTTTTCAGTGGGAGCCAATATCGGTATGATCTTTATGATGGCTGTGGAACAAGAATATGATGAGCTAAATATGGCCATTAAAATGTTCCAGGATACTATGATGCGTATGCGTTATTCATCCATTCCAACTGTGGCAGCACCACATGGTATGGCCTTGGGAGGTGGTTGTGAACTATCCCTCCATGCCGATAAAGTAGTTGCTGCGGCCGAAACCTACATTGGGTTAGTGGAATTTGGAGTTGGAGTTATACCTGGTGGAGGTGGTTCTAAGGAAATGGCATTGCGCGCCTCCGATACCTTTAGAAAAAATGATGTAGAGCTCAATGTGCTTCAAGAATACTTCCTGACCATTGGAATGGCAAAGGTCTCAACATCAGCTTACGAGGCATTTGATCTGGGCATCCTTCAAAAAGGAAAAGATGTAGTGGTCGTTAACAAAGACCGACAAATTGCTACAGCAAAAGCATATGCCAAATTAATGGCGGACGCAGGCTACACAAAACCAGTGAAGCGCAAGGATGTAAAAGTACTTGGAAAACAAGCTTTAGGAATGTTCTTGGTAGGAACGGATTCCATGGAAGCTGGACATTATATTTCGGAGCACGACAAAAAGATTGCCGATAAATTGGCCTATGTAATGGCTGGTGGGGACCTGTCAGAAGCCACCATGGTAACCGAGCAATATCTTTTGGATTTGGAACGAGAGGCTTTCTTGTCTCTTTGTACGGAGAGAAAAACTCTGGAACGCATACAACACATGTTGAAAACAGGAAAACCACTTAGAAATTAGATTGATTGATCATTGGACCGTTCGATTGATCGAAGCGGAATCCAATCATACATGAATCCAAAAATCAAAGAATCCAAAGAAAAATGAAAACAGCATATATAGTAAAAGGATATAGAACAGCGGTGGGAAAAGCTCCCAAAGGTCTGTTCAGGTTTAAGCGCCCGGACGAACTGGCAGCAGAAACCATTGAATACATGATGAAAGAACTTCCCCAGTTAGATAAAAAACGTATTGATGATGTTATCGTGGGGAATGCCATGCCAGAAGCCGAACAAGGCCTCAACATGGGTAGGTTGATCTCTTTAATGGGGTTGAACATTGAGGATGTACCCGGTGTGACCGTTAACCGCTACTGTGCCTCAGGTCTTGAAACCATTGGAATAGCAACTGCAAAAATTCAATCTGGAATGGCCGATTGTATTATTGCAGGAGGAGCCGAAAGCATGAGCTACATCCCAATGGGAGGTTACAAACCAACCCCTGATTATGCCACCGCCAAAGAAGGACACGAAGATTATTACTGGGGAATGGGACTTACAGCAGAAGCAGTTGCCCAGCAATTTAAAGTATCCCGTGAAGATCAGGATGAGTTCGCCTACAATTCTCACATGAAAGCATTGAAAGCCCAGGAGGAAGGTCGTTTCCAGGATCAAATCGTTCCCATCGAGGTCGAGCATACGTTTGTGAACCAAGCGGGCAAAAAGGAAACAAAGAATTATACGGTAAACAAGGATGAGGGTCCAAGAAAAGGAACCAACATCCCAACTTTAAATAAGTTAAGACCTGTTTTTGCTGCAGGTGGAAGCGTTACCGCAGGGAATTCCTCACAAATGAGCGATGGAGCAGCTTTTGTAATGGTAATGAGCGAAGAAATGGTAAAAGAACTAAATCTTGAGCCAGTTGCCCGTTTAGTCAACTATGCAGCTGCCGGTGTTGAACCCCGAATTATGGGAATAGGACCTGTAAAAGCAATTCCGAAAGCCTTAAAACAAGCAGGATTAAAGCAAGACCAAATAGACCTTATCGAATTAAACGAAGCCTTTGCCTCACAATCATTGGCTGTTATTCGAGAACTTGGCCTAAACCAAGATATCGTTAATGTAAACGGTGGAGCCATTGCACTTGGCCATCCATTGGGTTGTACCGGAGCCAAATTGTCTGTCCAACTTTTCGATGAAATGAGAAAACGTGACATGAAAGGCAAATACGGTATGGTTACCATGTGTGTAGGTACCGGACAAGGTGCTGCCGGTATATTCGAATTCCTAAACTAAAAATTACTAAACAAAAAATATCATGAGCGATACAACAGAAAAAGACATACTGAGAGGAGGTCAATTTTTGGTCAAAGAGACCAAATGTGAGGATGTGTTCACCCTTGAAGACCTTAACGAAGAACAAAAAATGATGCGTGAAAGCACCAAAGAATTTGTTGATCGAGAACTTTGGGCACATTGGGAACGTTTCGAGAAAAAAGACTATGCCTATACAGAGGAATGTATGAGAAAGGCTGGTGAACTTGGTCTATTGAGCATTGCCGTACCCGAAGCTTATGGAGGTATGGGAATGGGATTTGTTTCCACCATGTTGGTATGTGACTACATTTCAGGTGCCACAGGTTCATTTAGTACAGCTTTCGGGGCACATACCGGTATCGGTACTATGCCAATTACCCTATATGGAACGGAAGAACAAAAACAGAAATACGTACCTAAGCTGGCGACTGGAGAATGGTTTGGAGCCTATTGCTTAACAGAACCAGGCGCCGGTTCCGATGCAAACTCAGGTAAAACAAAGGCTGTACTTTCCGAAGATGGAAAATACTATAGCATCACCGGTCAGAAAATGTGGATTTCCAATGCAGGTTTCTGTAACATGTTTATCGTATTTGCAAGAATAGAAGATGACAAGAATATTACCGGATTCATTGTAGAGAACGATTCAGAAAATGGAATTTCTTTCGGAGAAGAAGAAAAGAAGTTGGGTATCCACTCCTCCTCTACGCGCCAAGTATTCTTCAACGATACCAAAGTTCCTGTAGAGAACATGCTTTCGGAGAGAGGAAATGGTTTTAAAATTGCGATGAACGCCCTTAATGTTGGTCGTATCAAATTGGCGGCAGCCTGTTTGGAAGCACAACGTCGTGTAGTAAATGAGGCCACGAAATATGCGAACGAACGTATCCAATTCAAGACGCCAATCATGAATTTTGGTGCCATTAAAGCAAAAATTGCCGATATGGCCACCAACGCTTATGTTGATGAATCTGCCTGTTACCGCGCAGCAAAAAATATCGAGGATAGAATTGCCATTCGCGAAGCAAGTGGAAACTCCCACCAAGAAGCTGAGCTTAAAGGTGTTGAAGAATATGCCATTGAGTGCTCTATTTTGAAAGTAGCCGTTTCCGAGCATGTTCAGCATACCACTGATGAAGGAATTCAGGTTTTCGGAGGAATGGGCTTTAGTGCCGACACCCCGATGGAATCTGCTTGGAGAGATGCCCGTATTTCAAGGATTTACGAAGGTACCAACGAAATCAACCGTATGCTCTCTGTAGGCATGTTGGTTAAAAAAGCCATGAAAGGACATGTAGACCTTTTGGGCCCAGCAACTGCAGTAGGCGAGGAATTAATGGGTATACCATCTTTTGAGACACCGGATTTCTCCGAACTATTAGCTGAAGAAAAGGATTTGATCGCAAGATTGAAAAAAGTATTCCTGATGGTTGCCGGTAGTGCTGTGCAAAAATTTGGTCCAGATTTGGAAAAACATCAAATGCTATTGATGGCCGCTTCCGACATCTTGATTCAAATCTACATGGCAGAATCCACCATACTAAGAACTGAGAAAAATGCGAAGCGCTTTGGTGAAGAGGCTCAAGCAACCCAAATTGCCATGTCCAAATTATATTTGTACAGAGCCGTGGATATCATCCAACAAAAAGCCAAGGAAGGAATTGTTTCCTTTGCCGAGGGTGATGAACAACGCATGATGCTAATGGGGCTTAAACGCTTCACCAAGTATACAAACCAACCCAATGTAGTGGAACTTAGGACGCAAATTGCGGACAAAGTGGCTGCAGATAATGGGTATACCTTTGACTAATTCAAATATTTGCTGGGATAAAAACCACTTAAATTTGAAAACGCCCCAATTGGGGCGTTTTTTATTTGATGTAATTATTATCAGTGTCAGGTCGAGACCAAACAAAAATTTCATTTTCTTCAAGACATTTCAACTTCGCTCAAGGTGATATTTATTTTTTTATGCAAAGTTTACTTGATGGATTCCAGAATTTGCTCATCCTTTTGTTTTGAAGAAAAGTTGATGGCACACTCAATCAATGCCAAGTGGGAATAAGCTTGAGGGAAATTACCCAACAAGCGCTTGGTTTTAAAATCAATGTCTTCACTGAACAGACCCAAATGGTTGCTATAGCTCAACAAGCGTTCAAATTGCTCCAAAGCCTTCTGTTCCTCCCCTATTTTGTACAACGCATTGATAAACCAAAATGTACAAATAGTGAAGGATGACGAAGGAAGTCCAAAATCATCCTCGTTCTTGTAACGATACAGTAGTCCGTCGTTGCTCAAACCATCCTCGATGGCCTTAACCGTACTTACATATTTTGGATCACGGGCATGGATAAACCCATAAGGTTCCATCAACAATACGGAAGCATCTAAATGACGTGAACCATAACTTTGCACAAATGCATTAATGTCGCTGTTCCATGCATTCTTGTGGATATCCTCCTTGATCTCTTGCTCAAGAGCTGTCCAGCGTTCCAGTTTACGTGTTTTACCGAACATTTTAGCCACTTTTATGGCCCTGTCCAATGCAACCCAACATAATACTTTTGAGAAAGTAAAGTGTCTGTCATCCCCTCTAAACTCCCAAATACCTTTATCCGGTTCTTCCCAGTGCTTACCAACAATCCAAACAATACCTTTGGTAATATTCCAGAGTTCCTCAACATTTTCGATATCGTTACTAAAGTTGCGCAATTGCTCATAGATTACATCCATGAGAATCCCATAGATATCGTTCTGTTTTTGCATGTAAGCGGCATTACCGACACGTACGGGCTTAGACCCTTTATAACCATCTAAATGATCTAATGCCTTTTCGGTCAGCTTTTTCTCCTTATTAATGCCATACATAATTTGGAGTTTTTCATCCTTGTCCGGCATCAAATCAATAATAAACTGAAGATAGCGCTTGGCCGAGTTTTTATGACCGAGTTCAGAAACCACTTTGATCACCATAGAAGCATCTCGAATCCAGCAAAAACGATAATCCCAATTCCTAACCTCACCAATTGTCTCCGGCAAGGAAGTGGTTGCCGCCGCCAAAACAGCCCCGGTTTTGTCGTAAGTCAACATTTTTAGCGTGATGGCACTACGAATAATTTCATCCTTAAACTTTTGGTAATGAGGCGTTTTTGCAGCCCAATCCAACCAATACACCTTGGTGCGCTCAAGCTCCAGTCCCATGGAATCGGTAGTGGGTTTTAAAATCTTTTCATTGTAACATATGAGAAAATATCCATCTTCCTCCAAGCTGATCACATCCCCCGCTAAAATCCTCTCTTTATCAAAAGAAGTATATAAAAACAGCGTATCATATTTGATTTTTTGGGTAAGGCTGGCTATAAAATCCTCTTTAACATAATGCTTGGTCTTACCCATAGCATATTCCAGTTTTGGATCGTACTTTACAGCAAATTTTGGCTTTCCGGAAATGTATTTTACGTACCTAATAATCTCTGGTTGTGCTTTATATTTCCCGTTCATCTTGTGGTGTCGGGGCATAAAATCGTGCACTTCGAAAACATTGTCACCTTCAGAGAATCTGGTGATCAAGATTGCAGTGTACCTAAAATATTCTTGCTCAATGGTGTAGTTCCCTTGAGGAATAACTTCAAAACTACCCCCTTTCTGTTCGTCCAACAGTTTTGCAAACACAGATGTAGAGTCAAACTGTGGCAAACAGCACCAGTCTATGGAGCCTTCTTTGGAAATTAATGCCGCACTCCTGCAATTTCCTATAATTCCGTAATTCAAATTGTCCATAGCTCAAAAATTCTCAAAAGGGTTATAATGAATTGGTTTTGCGCTCGAATTTCCCGATTTTTAAAGAAACAAAAAATTAAAATACGTCAAAAATCATCCTTTTATGGGCAAAACTATCATAATCTCAAATCGACTACCTGTTCAATTACAAATTAGCAATGGAACTATCAATGCGATACCGAGTGTTGGAGGATTGGCCACAGGGATGAAATCTGTACACAGTGGCGGAGAAAGTTTATGGATAGGCTGGTCCGGACTTACAGAAGAAGATACTCCCGATGAATTGGAAGGAGATATTGACAAGGCTTTAAAAGAACATGGCTGTGCAAAGGTAAAACTGAACGCGGAGGAAATTGATGGGTTTTATTTTGGATTCAGTAATAGGACCATTTGGCCCCTTTTCCATTATTTTTTGAAGTATTCCGAGTTTGAACTTAATTATTGGGAGACCTACAAATCCGTAAACCAAAAATTTGCGGACGCTATTATCGAAAATTCAGATGAAGATGATACCATCTGGGTACACGACTATCAATTAATGCTCGTTCCACAAATGGTTCGTGAAAAACGCCCGGACACTACCATTGGTTTCTTCCTTCATATCCCCTTTCCATCTTTCGAAATATTCAGAACCTTACCATGGCGTGAAGAAATATTGGAAGGTTTATTGGGCTCGGACCTAATTGGGTTCCACACCTATGACTACGAAAGGCATTTTTTAAGTTCGGTACGTAGATTGCTTGGCTTGGATGTAAGCTTCAACGAAATATATCTGGACAACAGGGTAATCAAAGTGGATTCCTTTCCCATGGGAATCGATTACAAGAAATTTCGTGAGGCCGCAGTGCTCCACGATTCCAAAAGCAAAGACGAACGCAGCGACCTGCAAGTTCGTTTAGACAACCACAAGGCATCAACACCAGATGCAAAGCTCATTCTTTCCATAGACCGTTTGGATTATAGTAAGGGAATTGCAAAACGTATCAATGCCTTTGAATATTTTCTTCAAAAATACCCAGAATACAAGGAAAAGGTACGTTTGATCATTCTCGCCGTACCATCACGCTCCAATGTTCCTCAATATCAATTACTTAAAAGAGAGGTAGATGAATTGGTAGGTAGAATTAACGGAGAATTATCCACAGTAAACTGGACCCCTATTTGGTATTTCTACCGATCACTTCCCTTCGAAAGCCTGATCGACCTGTACACCTCCAGCGACATCGCATGGCTAACACCTCTTAGAGATGGGATGAACTTGGTCGCCAAAGAATATATTGCTACCAGAACGGACAAGTCCGGGGTGCTTATCTTGAGTGAAATGGCAGGATCCGCATACGAAATGAACGAGGCCCTTTTGATTAATCCCAATAATTTTGAACAGCAGGCCGACACCCTTAAAAGGGCATTTAACATGCCCTTGGAAGAGCAAGTTTCCCGAAACAATTTTTTACAAAAAAGATTGGAACGTTACAATGTGGAAGTCTGGGCCAACGATTTTATGAACGCCCTACAAGAAAAGAAAGACCTTGGTAAGGCTTTTATTTCGGAGAAAATGTCCCCCGAAATATTGCTTAACATTGAACAGGAGTACGGCAAATCCAAAAATAGATTATTGTTTCTGGATTATGATGGGACTTTGGCCGGTTTTCACAAAGATCCGCAAAAGGCATCTCCAGATGATGAATTATATGAACTTTTGGACGAGTTGCACCAACAGGAAAACACAACCGTATTTTTGATCAGTGGTCGGGATAAGCAAACATTTACACGTTGGTTCTTGCACAAAAAATACAATATGATCGTAGAGCACGGGGTATGGATCTCCAGGGATGGTCAAGAATTTAAACTATTGGAGCAGGTAAAAGGCGACTGGATGGATAAAATTAGACCCGTTCTAGAGTCTTTTGTAGACAGGACACCAGGCTCTTTTATTGAAGAAAAAAATTATTCCTTAGCCTGGCATTATCGAAATACAGACCCCGATTTTGGTGAAAAAAGAGCCACTGAACTCAATACCGTACTGCGAAGTTTAATAGGCAACGACGACATTAGCGTACTCAATGGAAACAAAGTAATGGAAATAAAAAGCAGTAACGTGAACAAAGGTAGGGCTGCCACTCGTATGTTAAGTGAAGATGATTACGACTTTGTTTTTGCCATTGGGGATGATTGGACAGATGAATTCATGTTTCAAGAACTGCCCGATTCAACAGTTACGGTAAAAGTCGGGCTTCAGAAAACACAAGCCAAATACCATGTGGAAAATACCACAAGGGTAAGGCAACTTTTAAAACGATTTACAAAACCATGAAACGAGCGTTTTACCTAATTTGCTTTTTAGCCCTATCCCTACAAACTTGGGGACAGGCAGAAACTGAAGTATATCTCTTTGATTTAAAAGTAAATAACGGTAAAGCTATATTGAGCAACCCCAAAAACATTTCAAACAATCCGGGGTACGACAATCAGCCATCTTTTTGGGATGATGACACTGTACTGTTCGCTGCCACCAGAAATGGTCAAACCGATATTCTTCAATTTAATGTAAACAAGGGCAGTACCTCGTCTTGGTTAACATATACCACCGCAGGAAGCGAGTACTCCCCACTTCGGATACCGGGCAAAAATGCTTTTTCCGCTATCCGTTTGGATGTAGATGGACTCCAACGGCTTTACGAGTATAATTTTAAAACGGGTGAATCCATACCAATTTCAGATTTAAAAATTGGGTATCATGTGTGGTTGGATGAACATACCCTAGTTGCCACGGTTTTGATCGAGAACCGTATGGACCTTGTGGTCATTGACCTCAAAGAAAAAACCCATAATACCGTTTATCAAAATGTGGGTCGGTCACTACACCAGATACCAAATTCGCATTTAGTGAGTTTCATTGGTAAAAAAAATAGTGCGTGGGAGATTTTGTCCTTGAATCCGATTACAAACGAAGTCAAAAAAATTGTGGATACATATGGTCAAGAGGAGGACATCTGCTGGTTGAACGAGAACACTATCATTACAGGAGCAGGTAAAAAACTAATGTCAAAAAAAATAGGTTCGGATAGTGAGTGGGAACCCATTATCGTTTTTGACCAAGAGGAAATCAACAATATAAGTCGGATTGCCATTAGCCCAAACCATAATAGATTGGCATTTGTTGCGGAAGAATCCCCTTCAAAAGTCATTCAAAATCAAGTGAACTCCTTCAACAAAAGAGATTTGGAGGGTTTTGTAGCTTGTTTTGCTGACAATGTACTGGTTAGCAAATTCCCGGAGGAAAAAATGTACCAGGGAACAACCGCCATGCGGGAAAATTACGAACGGTTCTTCGCTAATGTAAAAACTTCAAGTGTAGAAGTTGCAAATCGCATAATTCTGGGCAATACCATAATTGATGAAGAAATTACCAAAGTAGACGGACGGGAAGGTCAGCAAGTAGCAATCTATCAAGTGGGCTCTGGCAAAATCTCTTCAATGACCTTTATATTCCCCGATGGCCCCTTAACCGATGCGGAAACCATAGTTGAAGAACAATTGAAAGCTTACAACAATAGAGATGTTGATGCTTTCGCCGAAACATATGCGGAAGATGTTGAACTGTATCAATTCCCTCATAAACTCAATTTAAAAGGCAATTCTCAACTTAAACAACAGTATAAAGGATTTTTTGACAACACTCCGGATCTTCATTGTGAAATTAAGAACAGAATAGTATTGGGCAACAAGGTGATTGATGAAGAATCTGTATCAGTGAACGGTTCCATTTTTAGAGCTGTGGCCATATATGAAGTGGAAAATGGTCAGATTGCCAAAGTTACTTTTATCCAAAACTAAGTATCACTGTTTTTAACATAACTAGAAATTCCCCATAAGGTAGCTTTGGGTAGTTTTTCCTATTTTTATAGCTTAGATTTTCTAGGAAAAACTCAACTCAAACAAATTATGAAGAATTACCTCCCCCTTCTTTCTGCACTTTTTATTCTTTCTACTACAGCAGCGCAGACCGATACGAGAATTTACGATATCATCAATGCAGTTTCCGCTGAACGAATCGAGAGTGATGTTACCACGTTGGTGAATTTTGGAACACGGCATACATTAAGCGACACTGTTTCCCAAACCCGAGGAATCGGAGCTGCCAGAAGATGGATTAAATCAGAATTCGAAAAAATATCTTCGGACTGTGATAATTGCCTCGAAGTTTTCTATCAAAAAAACTTGATAGAAAAAGGCGATAATGCCCGAATTGTGAAGGATGTGGAAATTGTAAATGTGGTAGCCATCAAAAGAGGAACCAAATTCCCGAACCGTTTTATAATAATGAGCGGTGATATTGATTCACGAGTCAGTGACCCAACCAATTACACTTCCGATTCACCAGGTGCCAACGATAACGCCAGTGGAATGGCCGGAACCATAGAGGCAGCTCGGGTGCTATCCAAATACAATTTTGAAAGTAGTATTATATTTGTTGGCTTATCGGGTGAAGAGCAAGGCCTTTATGGAGGAAAAGGATTGGCAGCCTATGCCAAGGAAAAAGAATGGGACATTGTGGGTATCCTTAACAATGATATGATCGGGAACATTACCGGAGTCGATGGGGTTGTCAGCAATAGGGATTTTAGGATTTTCTCCGAACCTGTACCTCCTACGGAAACAGAGCAAGAGCGAAGAGCAAGACGTTTTTATGGAGGTGAAGTGGATGGTATTTCTAGGCAATTGGCGAGATATGTTTACAAAACAACCAAAACCTATATGCCCGAAATGAATCCGATGATGATCTATCGTTTGGATAGATTCGGGAGAGGCGGGCATCACAGACCTTTTAACGACGCTGGCTATGCAGGCATACGGATTATGGAGGCACACGAAAACTACACACAGCAACACCAAGACATACGCGTAGAAGATGGTATTGCTTATGGTGATGTTTTGGAGCATGTAAACTTTGAATATGCAAAAAAACTTACGGCCGTAAATGCCATAAACCTAGCTTCCATTGCATGGGCACCACCTGCACCTGAAACCGTGGAAATAGGCGGAATCGTGGAACCAAATGCCAAATTAAGATGGAGTGAGGTTGATGGCGCCGTTGGATACAAGATTTATTGGAGGGATACCACCTCGCCTACTTGGGACAATTACAGATATGTTGGTGATGTAACGGAGCACACTTTAGAGGGAATTGTAATCGATAACTTTTTCTTTGGTGTTTCTTCCGTTGGCAAAGATGGCCACGAAAGTCCAGTGGTTTTCCCAAATAAGGTTTTTAGATAAAAACAAAATCATATAAATGAGATTAAGTTTTCCGACCATTACCCTCTTATTTTTGGCATGGAGCATCAATGCGCAAGAATTCACTAGACAGGACACCTTAAGGGGGACCATAACCCCAGAAAGGGAATGGTGGGACTTGAACTATTATGACCTCAACGTAAAAGTAGAGCCTTTCAAGAAATATATTTCTGGCTACAATGTGGTGAGGTACAAAGTTTTGCAAGAGGCAAAAACCCTACAGATCGACCTTCAGGAACCTATGGTCATTGAATCTATTACCCAGGAAGGCAAGAAGTTAAAGTTTACTTCGGAAGGAAACGCACATTTCATCAAACTAAAGAAAAAACAGGTTCCAGGAGATTTTAACGAGCTTAAAATTGTGTACTCTGGTTATCCTCGTGAAGCGGTCCGTGCCCCTTGGGACGGAGGTTTTTCGTGGAAAGAGGACGAAAATGGCAATCCATTTGTCGCCACATCTTGCCAAGGTCTAGGAGCAAGTGTTTGGTGGCCCAATAAAGACCACATGTATGATGAAGTGGATAGCATGCGAATCAGCATCACTGTTCCCGACCACCTCATGGATGTTTCCAACGGACAGTTGGAGAGTGTTGAAGAAAATGGTGAATCCAAAACTTTTAATTGGGTGGTTAAAAACCCGATAAATAACTACGGAGTAAATGTAAATATTGGAAATTACACCCATTTTGGTGAAACATACGAAGGTGAAAATGGTTCGCTGCAACTGGATTATTATGTGTTGCCCGAAAACTTGGATAAAGCCAAAACTCAATTTGCCCAAACCCCAATGATGATTCGCGCCTTTGAACAATGGTTTGGCCCCTACCCTTTTTACGAAGACGGTTTTAAATTAGTGGAAGTGCCCTATTTGGGTATGGAACACCAAAGTTCGGTAACCTACGGTAATAAATTTGAAAATGGTTATTTGGGCCGTGATCTTTCAGGTACTGGTTGGGGTCTTAAATTTGATTTTATCATTATCCACGAAGCAGGCCATGAGTGGTTTGCCAACAACATCACCTATAAAGATATTGCCGATATGTGGGTGCACGAGGGCTTTACAGCCTATTCGGAGAACCTGTACCTCGATTATCATTTTGGCAAAAAGGCCGCTGCGGAATATGTGATCGGAACCCGTGCTAATATCCAAAACGACCGCCCAATAATTGGTCCGTATGGGGTAAACAAAAGTGGCTCTGGAGACATGTACTACAAGGGAGCAAACATGCTTCATACCCTTCGTCAATTGATTGAGGATGATAATAAATGGCGAGATATACTGAGGGGTCTCAACAAAGATTTTTATCATCAAACCGTTACATCGGAACAAATAGAAAATTATCTGAGTGATAAATCCGGGAAGGATTTATCCGCTTTTTTTGATCAATACCTTCGAACAACCATGATTCCCAAACTGGAATATCAAATCAATGGCAAAACCATCAGATATAGATATGTGAACATTGTGGACCATTTTGATATGCCCATTAAAATAGTTGTGGATAATACCGAAAAATGGTTGTTCCCCAATGCGGAATGGAAGACAGAAAAATTGGAAAGTTCTCAAGTTGAATTTGATAAAAACTTCTACATAGAGACCCAAAAAATATAACTTGAAAAAGTATCCGGAACACTATTTTAAAAATGATACAGCGTGGCGCGAATGGCTTCATGAAAATCATGAAACCCAAACAGGTGTCCACCTTATTTTTTACAAAGTGGAGCACCATAAAGAAAGTATGCGATGGGAAGAAGCCGTTAAAGTCGCACTTTGCTATGGATGGATAGACAGCACAGTAAAAAGCTTGGGGGATGGCAAGCGCAAGCAATACTTCTGCCCCAGAAAACCAAAAAGCACATGGAGCAAAGTAAACAAGGACTATATCAAAGATTTAACCACTGATGGCCTGATGCACAAAAGTGGGCTCCTTGCCATTAAAGTCGCTAAAGAGAATGGTTCTTGGACCGAACTGGACGATGTGGAAAATGGTGTGATTCCTGTAGACTTGCAAAAAGCATTTGACAGCCATCAAACTGCCCAAGAAAACTTTAAATGTTTTACCAAGAGTCAGCAAAAAAGTTATCTCTATTGGCTTAAACAGGCCAAACGAGACGAGACAAGAAAAAAAAGAATCAAGGAAATCGTAGTGCTCGCAGAACAAAACATCAAATACAGAAACCAATAAAGGTTCACTTACCATATTTTCTATGGTAAATGAATGCGGCGATTCCGCCGACCAGAGCAAATGCGCTCAACATCCAAAACACATGTTGATGACCTATTTCTTCACCCGGGTGAGCATCCAATAGCATTCCGTAAGCAGGACCTGCAAAAACATCGGGTGTATAGCCAATCAATGAAATAAGTCCCACCGCCGTACCGGTCAAAGTCAATGGAATTTTGCCTACTTGCATCACGCCAAAATAAAGTGCCCTTGTGGCATAAACACCTGCCGCGATAACCACAACCGACATAAAGAACAAAAGTGTGGTTGTTGGGGCAATTACTCCGCTAGCAAAGAGCAAACCTCCGATCAGAGTCAAAATAAAACTGACCACCAATAACCAGGTGATTTTTAATTTATCCGCAATTAAGCCAAAAAGTATACCTGTAGTCGGCCTAAGAAATTGAAGCAGTGTTCCCACTTTAGCGGCATCCACTTGATTATACTGCATCACTTCTTCCGCATATTGAGAAATAATATCGGTAATCTTATATCCCACATAACCACAGAGAATAATAACCATCAGCAACCATACAGATGGTAACCGTAATACTTGTTTCATCTCTGGCCAAGCGATTCGCTCCAACGTATCGCGCTCCGATGTATCTTTGGATTTCATAAAAAACCATACCAATACCCCGATACATATGATTATGACCGAAGAAAAATACAGCACATAGGTAAATGCTTCCTTGCGGTCATTTAAATCTGCCAACTCTGGTGTCTTCACCAAGAAAAAAGAAAAGACGACTACACCCAACAAACTGAACAAGCCACCAGTAAGGCCACGACCTCCATCCAAAAAACCAAAAGCTTTCCCTTGAGAATCGGCTCCACCCCATATTCGGGTTGCCTTGATCATTGGGGCCCAAAACAAAAAGATAGTGGTAAATCCCCACCAACCGTATAAAATTTGCAGAATCACTAAATCAGGATATTGCGCAAAAAGAAAACCTCCCAAAGCGGTCATCCATAACGCAAGGGCAATTAATTTTCTTGGTGGGTATTTATCGGCCAAAGGCCCTCCGACAACATAGGAAACCATGGCCACCAATCCATAAACTGAAAAGCAAAGTCCGAGCTGAACATTGTCCAACTCCAAAACATCGAGTACCGTAGGTCTAAAAACACGGGGCAAAACAAATGGAAGAATAAAAATTGCCTCCCCTGACAGAATCAGTAATAGTAAATAGACCCAACTTGGTTTTGTTTCCTTCAAAACTTGTATTTGGTTAAAAATCACCAAAAAAAATGGAAAATCCCAAAGGGTTGAAGAATAAAAAATCGGGTATCTTTAAGAATTCAAAAAATCAACCATTTATGACCCGACTCCTGTTTTCCGCCCTACTATTTCTTCTTGCAATAGGATGTAAAAAGGACAAGACCAACCATTATGACCTTGCCATAACCAATGCCCAGATAATAGATTTGGAGGATGGCATAGTGGAACAAAAGAACATTTATATTACCAATGGAAAGATTGAAGCGGTGGATGCCTGTATATTTAAGGCAGACTCCATTATCGATGCGACAGGAAAGTATGTACTGCCGGGTTTTTGGGACAATCACATTCACTTACGGGGTGGTGATTCACTCATATCGAACAACAAAAATTTCTTGAAACTTTTTATTGCCAATGGCATCACAACCGTTCGTGATGCAGGTGGTGACCTCACCCACGAAGTAATGAAATGGAAAAGCCAAATCGCCAAAGAAGAAATGGTTGGGCCTACCATTTTTACGGCTGGACCAAAAATTGATGGCCCCGACGGAAGCTGGGCGGGTTCGTTAGAAGTGGAATCCGAAACTGATGTGATAAATGCCTTGGATTCTTTGGAAGCCTTGAATGTGGATTTCGTAAAAATTTACGACAGCAGAATTTCCCCTGAAAACTATATACATTCCATTGAAGAAGCCAAAAAAAGAGGTTTCACCGTTTCTGGCCATATGCCCTTCACCGTTACATTGGATGAAACCATAAATGCCGGCATGGATGGGATTGAGCACCTTTATTATATAATGAAAGGCTGCGCCAGCAACGAAATTGAGGTAACCGATAAACTGAACAAGGGAGAAATGGGGTTCTGGGGAGCCATGCCCGCTTTAATGGAAGGGTACGCGGATAGTACAGCTCAGAAAACTTTTACCAAGTTAAAGTCAAACAATGTCTTTGTAGTGCCCACGCTTCATATTGGCAAAACCTTAAGTTATCTGGATGAAGTAGACCACAGTAAGGACGAATACTTAAAATATATGGGCAGTGGATTGATCCAGACCTATCAAGGAAGAATACAATCGGCCCTAAATTCATCGGAAGAGGCCCGAGCCAACCGCAAAAATTTGGATGCATTTTTTGGCGAATTGGCTTATGATCTAAACAATGCAGGAGTACAGTTATTGGCTGGTTCGGATAGCGGAGCATTTAACTCTTACACCTACCCTGGCATATCATTGCATAAAGAACTGCAGGCTATGGTAAAGAATGGTATCTCTCCGCTTCATGCACTGAGAACATCCACAGTGAACGGAGCAGAATTTCTAGGTAAAACCGAAGGATATGGAAACATTTCCAAAGGAAAGGTTTCAGATATAGTGATTTTAGATGCCAATCCTCTGGAAGACATTAAAAACACCGAAAAAATCTTCACGGTCATCAAAGGAACACAAGTGTTTTCTAAAAGCCAATTAGAACAACTATTGCAAAACGCCGTAATGGATTAATCCAAAAAGAACAAACCATGCAACCAAAACATCTCATCCTTTTTATTCTTGTTTTAAGTTTCAATAGCATTCAGTCTCAAACCCTGCTTATACCCGAACGTGTTTTTGATGGAATCGCCATGCATGAGGACTGGGTGGTTGCCGTGGAGGAAAATCGTATCACTTATACTGGTCCCATTAATGGGTTGAAACAAGTCAATTCCTATGTAAAGCAAGAATTAAAGGGCATGACCTTAATGCCCGGTATTATCGAGGGTCATTCCCACTTATTGTTGCATCCTTACAACGAAACCGAATGGAACGACCAAGTTTTGAAGGAATCACCCACCGAAAGAGCGGTCCGCGGTGTGGTCCATGCCAAAAAGTCCTTGATGGCCGGGGTTACCGCCATGCGCGATTTGGGCTCCGAAGGTGCTGGCTATACAGATGTTTACCTTAAAAAGACCATTGATGACGGTATAATCCCCGGTCCCCGTACACTAATGGCAGGGCCAGCGATTGTTGCAACCGGTGCTTATGGTCCAAAAGGGTTCCATGATGGTGTTACCGTTCCGTTAGGTGCAATGCCCGTAACTGGAACAGATGAGGCTATAAGGGAAGTCAGAACCCAAATGGGCAATGGAGCTAACCTTATCAAAATATATGCTGATTATCGGTGGGGAGCAGGCGAACCCTCGCAACCTACATTTTTACAGGAAGAAATAAATGCCATGGTTGCTGCCGCCAATACCGCTGGACGTTATGTTGTGGCCCATGCCAGTACACCAGAAGGGATGCGCAGGGCAATTTTGGGCGGTGTGGAAACCATAGAGCATGGTCACGAAGGCTCATTGGAAATCTTTACATTGATGAAGGAAAGAAATGTAGGCTACTGTCCCACCCTTGCCGCTGTTGAATCCATTTCACAATACCAAGGATGGCAAAAGGGCAAAGAACCAGATCCTGACCGAGTGGCCCAAAAGAAGAAATCCTTTAAACTGGCATTAGAATCTGGAGTGGATATTGTTTTTGGAGGTGATGTCGGTGTTTTTACCCATGGCGAGAATTACCGCGAATTGGAGTTAATGGTGGAATATGGAATGGAAGCAATTAAAGCTTTGCAATCGGCTACTTCTTTAAATGCGCGAGTGCTTCATTTTGATGAATTGGGAATATTAAAGGAAGGATATTTGGCCGATATAATTGCCGTGGAAGGTAACCCGGCGGAAAACATTTCTACTATGAAAAACGTCAAATTTGTAATGAAGGACGGTATCGTTTACAAAAACGAACAATAGCATATTCAAGAATCTTTCATTAACATCATTTTAAGAAATGAGGCAATGGTTTTTGGTATCTTTAGGCGACCGAAAAAATGACCATACCTCTTCAATGTATGCCCTTTTATCAGGTTAAAACTAAACTCAAATACAACAAACTCAACTAATGAAAAAATCAATCCTCTACCTTGTATTGCTGGTTACCGCTAGCATCACTGCACAAGATTTTGATGTAGAATTGTTACAGGACATCAAGCCCAGAAATATTGGTCCTGCGGGAATGAGCGGACGGGTAACTTCCATTGATGTGGTACACTCCAACCCCGATGTCATGTTCGTAGGAACTGCATCTGGCGGTCTATGGAAATCTACCTCCGGTGGTATTAAATGGGAGCCTGTTTTTGATAACGAAGTAACGGCATCCATTGGTGCAGTTGCCATTCAACAGTCCAATCCATCCGTAATCTGGGTAGGTACAGGAGAAGGTAACCCAAGAAACAGTCTTAATGGCGGATATGGTATTTATAAGTCCTTGGACGGAGGCAAAACCTGGAAGCCCATGGGATTGGAAAAAACCAGGCATATCCACAGGGTGATTATCGACCCAACAAACCCCGATGTTGTTTATGTCGGTGCCATTGGCTCACCTTGGGGAGAACACCCGGAACGAGGAGTTTTTAAAACTACCGATGGTGGTGAAACTTGGGAAAAGGTCTTGTTCGTAAACAACAAAACAGGTGTTGCCGATTTGGTAATGGACCCAAAAAATCCAAACAAATTGATTGCTGCCATGTGGGAACACAAAAGAGACCCTTGGTTCTTTAAATCTGGTGGTGAAGGAAGTGGCTTGCACATTACCCATGATGGCGGTAAAACCTGGAAAAAAATTACAGAGGAAGATGGACTGCCCAAAGGAGATTTGGGTAGGATCGGGGTTGCAATAGCTAGGAACAAACCCAATATCATCTATGCCTTGGTAGAAGCAAAAAAGAACGCACTTTACAAATCTACCGATGGCGGTTTTAAATGGGAGAAAGTAAACGATAAAAGCGATATTGGAAATCGACCATTTTACTATTCAGAAATATACGTTGACCCACAAAATGAGAATCGTGTGTATTCCGTTTTCACGTACATAAATGTGTCCGAGGACGGTGGTAAAAACTTTACACAATTAATGCCATCCTATGGAGTGGACAATGGTGTTCACCCCGATCACCATGCCTGGTGGATTCATCCTAAAAACGGACAATTTATGCTAGATGGGAACGATGGAGGGCTAAACATAACCAAAAACGGAGGTAAAACATGGCGCTTTATTGGCAATCTACCTGTGGCCCAGTTCTACCACATTAATACGGACAATGAATATCCTTACAATGTGTACGGTGGAATGCAGGACAATGGCTCTTGGAGAGGACCGGCCTATGTGTGGAAAGCCCAAGGTATAAGAAACAGTTATTGGCAAGAAATCGCCTTTGGTGATGGTTTCGATGTAGTTCCAGATAGGGACGACAGTCAATATGGATATGCGATGAGCCAACAAGGTTTTGTTAGCCGATACGATTGGAAAACAGGCGATGGTTACATTGTTCGCCCTACCCCTCCCGATGCGGATACACAATTAAGATTTAACTGGAACGCTGCCATTGGTCAAGACCCTTTTAACAATAGCACCGTTTATTTTGGAAGTCAATTTGTACACAAATCCACGGATAAAGGTTTGACCTGGGAGGTGATTTCCCCAGATTTGACCACCAATGATAAAGAAAAACAAAAGCAAAGCGAAAGTGGTGGCCTGACAATGGATGCCACTGGAGCCGAAAATCACTGTACCATTATTGTAATAGAACCTTCGCCTGTGGAAGAGAACATGCTTTGGGTAGGTACGGATGATGGACGAGTTCACTTTACACAAAATGGCGGTGAAACATGGGTCGATGTTACCAAAAACATCAAAGGTTTACCCACAGGAAGCTGGATTCCACAGATCAAAGCATCACAAAATAACAAAGGTGAAGCCTTATTGGTGGCCAACGATTATAGGAGATTCAATTATGCTCCATATGCCTACCGAACCACAGACTACGGAAAAACCTGGACCCGAATAGTTGACGAAAATGATGTGGCCAGCTATGCGCTTTCCATAATTGAAGACCCAGAAAACCCAAACCTTATGTTCTTGGGAACCGATGACGGACTTTACATTTCTTTGGATGCTGGAAAAACTTGGAAAAAATGGAACAAGGATTTCCCTACCGTTTCCACCAAGGATTTGGCCATTCACCCAAGAGAACAAGATTTGGTTATTGGAACTTTTGGAAGGGCAGCTTGGGTTTTGGATGATATTCGTCCGTTACGGAAATTGGCAGGAAATACATCCATATTACAGAAAGAGGTGAGTTTGTTCGATAGTCCGGATGCTTATTTAGCGGCTTATCAGCAACCTACCGGAGGTAGATTTGGTGGCGATGCTATTTATAGTGGAGAAAACCGCAATTCAGGTGCGATGATCACGTACTACTTAAAAGAAGCGGTCAGCAAGGATAAAGAAGAAAAGAAAGAGGACAACGAAGCTGAGGAGGAAAAAGCCGAAGCAAAAACCAAAGATTCCATTTTCTTTGAATTTTATGACGGTGACAGACTCATTAGAACTTTAAAACAAAAAGCGCCGAAAAAAGCTGGATTCCATAGAATCTATTGGAACTTGGATGAAAAAGGACCTGAAAGACCTTCAAGAACCATCAGGAAAAATTCTAGAGAACGTGGCGGAGTCACTGTTAAACCTGGCACTTACAAAGTAAAGGTGATATACGGAGAGGCATCCGATTCAACTTCCGTTACGGTAAAAACGGACCCCAGACTTAAAGTTAACCTAGCTTCCATTGATGAAGTTTACGAAACAGGTAAAAAGCTGGAAGGTTATACTCAAACCGCAGCAGATGCAGTAAAACAACTGGTGGAAAGTAAAAATTTGGCCGAGAAGTTTAAAAAAGAGCTTAAGGAACTGGATAAAGACAAGTTCAAAGATCAAATCAAAGCATCGGAAGACATTGTAAAGGAAATCGATTCTGTGATAGCACTTTATTTGGGCAAAGAAGATAAAAGACAGGGAATCACCGATGACCCAAACCCTAACGTAATGTCCAGATTGGGAACTGCTTCTTACTATGTAAACACAAGGAAATCTGGTATCACAGCGACGGAAACAAGAATGATTCGATTTGCTGAAGAGGAACTAAAGGCAGCATTGGATAAAACCAATGCCTTCTTTAATGGAGATTGGAAATCGTATAGAACTTCCATTGAATCATTGGATCTATCTCCTTTTAAAGAGACCGAAAGTTTCAATTTAAAAAAGTAGAACTCCCCCATAATTGTTATGGGAGCATAAAAGAAGAAAATAAATGATCAAAAGATTAGCTGGCATACTATTTATCATATTTGGATTATCGACCGTACATGCGCAACAACCTGGAGAAGATGAACTAGGAGCTTGGTACATGTATTTTGGAACCAACAAGGTATCTGAGCGCTGGAGTGTGCATACGGAAGCCCAGTTCCGTTTTTATGAGACCACCTCCAATTTCAACCAAATGCTCTTAAGAACAGGGCTCAATTATCACATCAATGAGAATGCCATTGCAACCGGAGGGTATGCGTTTATTGATACGGACAACACTTTCTATGAGTTTGAAGGTGAACTGAACTCCAAAGAGCATAGGATTTTTGAGCAGTTTATTTTAAAGAACAAGGTGTGGGAACTTTTGTTCGAGCATCGGTACAGATTGGAACAGCGGTTCTTGGATTTTGGGGAGACCACCGATACTCAGCATCGTGCACGTTATCGAATTCAAATGACATTGCCACTCACCAACACTTTTTTTCTCAACTTTTATGATGAATTATTCATCAACTTGCAAGACGATCTTTTTGGACAAAACAGATTGTATGGTGCTGTTGGTGTGAACATTACCGAAAACAGCAATATTCAAATCGGCTACCTGCGCAATCAGTTTTCCAATGCTGTTTATGACCGTTTACAGTTGGCCATTTTTTACAATCCAGACCTAAGAGGCCTTTTTAAAAAGAACAAGCCATAAAAATTGAACGGGTAAATGGTTGACAGCAGTTCAAATATTCCCTAACTTATAGGCTAACCTTAAAAAATTTCATTTTTAATGAGAAAAGTACAAATAACGGCCCTAGCGCTAGTATTTATAACAGCTTTTAGCTGCAAACAAGCAAAAAAAGAAGCAGAAGAAACAACAGAAGAAGTTGAAGCCACTGTTGATGAAGTGGTCGAGACCATAGACCCCGAAGTCATAACTTTTTCCATGGAACCAAAAAGTGATAGCAACGTAAACGGTGAAGTTGTTTTTACCGAAAATGAAGGCGAAGTGATCATGAGAGCCACCTTTACCGGACTGGATGAAGGAGAGCACGCCATTCATTTGCACGAGAAAGCGGATTGCTCCTCTGCCGACGGTAAATCCACGGGAGGACATTGGAACCCTACATTTGAACAACATGGAAAATGGGGCTCCGAAGACGGATACCACAAAGGGGATATCGGCAACTTTACCGCAACAGCCGAAGGAACGGCCACCGTTGAGTTTGCAACAGACGAATGGTGCATTGGTTGTGGCGATGAGAAAAAGGATATTCTTGGAAAAGCGGTTATTGTACACCAAGGAACAGATGACTTTACTTCTCAACCTTCTGGTGCTGCTGGTGCAAGAATTGCTTGTACAGGCATCATTCAATAACAGCACTTACAGAATACATTATTAAAAGCTGTCCCATGTGGCAGCTTTTTTTATTGACCACCCTTTAATTATTGCCTAACTTAGACAAGAAATTTAAAATATCCAGAATGAAAAAAATTCAAGTTGCTGTTTTGGGACTATTTTTAGTAGCCGCCTTCAGTTGCAAGCAAACAAAAAAAGAAGAAGAAAAAACGGAAGAAGCAGTTACAACTTATAGCATTGTAGAGGACTCCACCAATGTTAAGTTCACTGCTTACAAAACAACGGACAAAGTTCCTGTTGGTGGAACCTTCAAAGAAATTGAGTTGACCTATACCGCAGGTGAAACGCCAATCGAAACTTTAGACGGTTTGGAATTTAGCATTCCGATCAGCAGTCTATTCACAAATGACCCGACAAACACAAGGGATCCAAAAATCATAGAATTCTTTTTTGACAAAATGGTAGAGACCCAATCCATAAGTGGGACTTTTACATTTAAAGAAGATAACAGCTGTGCCGTATTATTGAGCATGAACGGAGTGTCCACCGAACTTCCAATGGAGTATGAGATTACCGACGATAATCGCGTAAACTTCTCCGGAGTAATGGATTTAAAAGAATGGGATGCTTTGGAAGCATTGGCCTCTTTGAACGAAGCCTGTAAAATATTACATACTGGCGCCGACGGTGTTAGCAAAACTTGGGAAGATGTTGCCATTGAAGGATCTGTACTTTTAGTACAAGAGTAAAACTCCCCATACCGAACATTTATATTAAGAGGGTCGCCTTTGGCGGTCCTTTTTTTATATATTTAGGGATATAGCATGGATTTGGACAACCTCATAAAACAATTTCAACAAAAGGATTCAGTCGCTTTTGAGGCTTTGTACAATATGTACGCAGAGAATATTTGTGGGGTAATCAATGTAATCGTTAAGGATCCCGAACGCTCCCAAGAAATTTGTCAGGATGTTTTTGTCAAGATTTGGGAGAAATCAGACCAATATGACGCCTCCAAAGGTCGATTTTTCACATGGATACTCAATATTGCTCGAAATGCAGCAATTGACGAGGTGCGGTCCAAAGCACATAAAAATCAAAAAAAGAACCTAGCTGTTGATTCTCTCGTAGGTATTTTTGAAAGCGAGGAGGATTTAAACAGTAAAATGGATACCATTGGCCTAAAATCCCTTTTAAAGGGATTAAAACAAAAGTGTATTTTACTTATTGATATGCTTTACTTTAAAGGCTATACACAAAAAGAAGCTGCCAAAGAGTTGGATACTCCCATTGGCACGATTAAAACTAGAATAAGAAGCTGTATTTCCAACATTAGAAAAAATATGGCATAGGAATCATGGATGTGAAAGAATACATAGCATCTGGAATATTGGAGCTCTACGTTGCCGGAGCCCTTTCACCTGAAGAAAACCTTGAGGTGCAGCACTATGCCATTCAATATCCAGAAATTAGAAAGGAGATTGAAGCTATTGAGCACGCCATTTTAAAACTTACGGAATCTTCCTCTCCAAAAATGCCCGAAAACGGATTTGTGAAAATCAAGGAAGAAATAAAGAATGTAATCCAATTTACACCGGAAAGTTCCATGAGCAAGAAAACTGCTTGGGGCAGTTATCTGGGATGGGCAGCATCTATTTTATTGGCCATAGGCCTATTCTGGATGTATTCCGAAAATTCAAAATTGAAATCGGAGATAGAGCTCACCAATCAAGAAAAGCAAAGCTTGGAAGATATACTTACGGATACACAGGAAGAAATAACGTATCAGGAGCGTCTTCTACAGGACATTAGGGATAAAAATGTAACCGTTATCGCCCTTGGAGGACAAACGGTATCTCCTACATCCTATGCAAAAGCCTATTGGAACAAAGAAGAACAAAAAGTAATCATTGATGCTCAGGGTCTTCCGGAACCACCGGATGGTTTTACTTATCAAGTATGGTCGTTAAAATTAGACCCTCTTACGCCTACCAGTATTGGTTTGTTGGATGATTTTGCATCCCAGGACAAGAAATTGTTCACTTTGGAAAATGCCAACGAATCAGAAGCATTTGGTATTACGTTGGAACCTGAGGGAGGTAGCGAGTCGCCTACACTGGAACAGTTGTACACGCTAGGTGCAGTAGGTACATAAAAAAGAAGGTGGCCCGGATAAACCAAAACCACCTTCAAAACTTAGATTACCTAAAAAAACAATTCGAATATTAAAGTTTTAATCCTATTCCAAATCCAAATATCCATGGATTGATGTCAACATCGGCATCTACCGTAGCTCCTAAAGCACTTGTGGCATCCACTGTTGCTGTAGTGTTCAAGAACAGTTTTTTAACATCAAAGTTCAGGAACCACTTATCGTTGAGCATATAATCGAAACCACCTTGTAGCGCAAAACCAACAGCTGTATCGTATTCCACATCATCAGCGATTGGACCTTCATCTACACCATAAAACAGGGTAAGGTTGACACCAGCTCCCAAATAGGGCACAAAATCACCTCCTGTAAAGTGGTATTGTCCGGTAAGGGTTGGTGGCAATAACCACACACTTCCCAAATCAATATCACCTGCTGCCGTTCCAACAGCTTCCACATCGTGCTTGGTTGTACCCAAGATTAACTCCATGGACCAGTTATCATCAAAAAAGTAGGTAATGTCGAACTCGGGAACAACAGAAGTTGAGATATCAACGTCCCCTCCAATAGCTTCGATGTCGGCACTTTCGTCTGGAGAAACTACAATCCCCCTTAACCTAAATTGCCATTTTCCACCGTTGTCCGCTGGAGCATCTTGAGCCACTGCCAAGTTAGATAAACCTATAAAGGCCATTACTGCTACTAGTATTCTTTTTCTCATCGTGTTTAGTTTTAGAATGATGAGACAAAGCTACCGAGCTGCCTTTTCCAAGAATATGATGTTTATCATTGGATAAAAGCGGAGAAAACCACAGAAGAGCCCTAATTACTATGTAAAAATCTGATTATTTGATGGTTAGAACCATTTTTTACGTTTAAAAATGATAATGGAAATTATGGTGACTACCAGCATTACACCCAATAAAACGAAATATCCGTAAGGCCACTTTAGTTCGGGCATATTTTCAAAGTTCATCCCATAAATACCCGCTAAAAATGTGAGGGGAATAAATACTACCGAAAATATGGTCAAGGTCTTCATTACCTCGTTCAACCGATGCCCCTGTACACTAAAAAATAAGTTGATCTGGCTTTCGAGTTCCATAATATCGGAATCAATATCGGCGATCAATCCATTGATCTGCTCCCTTAATTCGCTAAAATATTTGGTTTGAAATCCCTTTACCTCTACCCTTTCCAGTTTTACAATAATGTCCCTAAGTCCGTGTGATGCCTTTTTAAAATCCTGTATGGTGGCCTTTTTTTGTTCTACCTCGAACATAAACTCCGGTGTGGGCTCACGCTTAACGATGGCATCCAGTGCATTCTCCATCAATACGCTTTCCTCGTACTTGTCTTTATAATTTGTTATCAAGGTTTCCAGAATAAAAAATAGCAGGTAGTCGGCCTTTTTTTTACGGATTATCCCTTTATTTTCGAAAATCCTTTCACGTATCCAATCAAAATGATCTCCCCTTTTTTCCTGTATGCACCAATTAAAATCCTTGGATACCACAAAATACATCTGTTCCGACTCCATACTATGGTGCTCGGTCTTTAAAATACGGGCAGCAATAAACACTTGGTCTTCCAATACAATTACCTTGTTTCCCAATTTTTGATTTAACAGCAAACGCAGTAAAAAGTCATCGAGTCCATTACCGTTCACCATCTGTCTAAACTCATCCATATAATCCAATCCGTACGTGTTCACCCAAGTGATGGATTTATCTCCCTTAGAAAGTATTTGGTCTTCCTCTATAGAAAACTTGCGGTTGTAGTAATTGTCCGGTGAGTAATTGATCACCCATGAATTTTCTTCAAAATCTGTTTTCATGGTTAAAAATATGAAAGGGTTTATTCGTAGTTTAGAACTATAAGTTAAACCAAATTTACTAAGAACGATCATGATTGACCCCATGTCCTTTAAATCGGAGATTTTATTCACTATTGTGCTGCTAGCCATTATTATAGCTTTGAATTCATTGAGCAAAAGAGCGATCAGGCGTTTTGGCAGAACCAGTTCCATTGATATGAACAGTAGAAAAATTATTTTCTACCTGAGCAACTTGCTGTTTTATCTGTTGGCATTTATCGGTATTTCCTTGATTTGGGGAGTTAATCTGGAAGACTTCTCTGTGTTTTTATCATCCATATTAGCGATTTTGGGTGTCGGTTTTGTGGCCCAATGGTCCATTTTATCCAATTTAACGGCCAGTGTTATTCTGTTTTTTAACCATCCTTTGCGTTTGGGGGATAGAATTCGTGTTATGGACAAAGATTTTGACTGGACAGGAAAGGTAGAGGATATCAGTGGGTTTTATTTGTTTATGCGGACAGATGATGGTAAAAGAATAACCATTCCCACCAACTTGGTGATACAAAAAGGAATAGAGATCCTAAAAGAAGAAACTACTGAAGCTGAATAAATACTCATCAAAAAATAGAAACGCCATGGCAAAAGCCATGGCGTACCTAAAAACAACAACCAAACTGAGGCCTAAACCGACCTCTATGTTTGCTTTTAGTGGGGGAAATCTATAAACTCGCTATCTCGGCCTCCTTGATCGGCCCTAGTTCGAACGCAGCTTCCAACAATTCTTGCTTTAACGCACTTACTTTTTCTTTTTTTCCATTGGCCTTATAAACCTCTGCTGCTTGATGAAGAATCGCGGGCTCGAAGGTAGCTCCCATTACATGCTTTTCTATAATTTCCATGGCCTTTTGCTCCTGTCCCACCTGCAATAAACTATAGGCAAGTAAACCGTAAGATTCAGGCGTAGGTCTGTTCTTGACCTCTTCCTGAGCTAGCTCAAATGCCTTCTGGTCCACTTCCAGTCCCAGTAAAAAATCGACATTGTAAGCATTGTACATATCTCCATAATCTTTATTATCCTCAATGATTTTGTAATAATTATCCAAGGACTGTACCCGGAGCAAATCATTCTTCATAAAGTCCGCTATTTCCGCCTTGAGTAAATAATATTCCGGTGACTTGTTCTTTTGCATGATACTGTCCAAGATTCGCAATGCTTCCGCTCCATTACGCTCATGGGAATAAACAATCCAGGCTATGCCTTTTTTAGCGTAGGCGTTTTGCGAATCAATTTGAAGCGTTTTTAAGTATAGATAATATGAATCTTCAATGCGTCCGGCATGACCATAAAAATCAGCGAGGTTGGTGTACGACCATACCAACAAATCTCTATTTTGAGATGATTCTGCTTTTGCCATGGCCTTTTCCATAAAATGAATAGCGGTACCCAAGTCTCCTTTATGGTCGTTCCATTTGGCAACACGAATCAAATAACCAAAATCCGACATGTTTTTAATGCTATCCAGGTATGCATTAGCTATGCGATAGTTGCCCAATTCCATGTGCAGATCATATAGCAAGCTTTGAGAATCTTTAACCCCACTCCCTAAAGACCTAGCTTCTTTGGCCAATATCAAGGCCTCTTTAAAGCGGTGCTGGGAGATATAGTTCCTGGCAAGTGCCCTTAAATAACCTGATTTGCCCACAGCTGCAATTTCTACAGCTTTATTTAAGGCTTGTTCAGCATCCTTAAGATACTTTATTTTTCCTGTACCCTTAAAAAACCTAGCATACTCTCCTGCTACATTACCCAAACTGAGTAATTGCATACTATCGGATTTAATTTTGTTGTCCCATAGTTGAAAGTATTTGGAAGTGGTTTTTACTGGTTCCGATGCCAAGTATTTGTCGTAATCCTTTCGGTTGGTTGTAAAATCGGTTTGCTTTTGTTGGCAAGCAGTTAATAATACTATGGTTATTGTAATAAAAAAGTTATGTGCTGTTGTTTTCATTATGCTGTTGTTTTTAATTAAAAAAAGGGGAAGGAAAGTATCCTTCCCCCATCCCTTTCATAGCAATTACTCGGGTGCTCCCAAATAGGGAAATGTGGTCGAAATATTGGCCGTAAGTCCAACACCATCCGATGTAAGTCTAGGTAAATCGGCCATTCCATCATCATCTAGGTCTTGACCACTAAACCTGTCTCCTTGCATTCCCCCGAAAAATAGAATTAGGGAAACATCTATAATATCATCATTGGGGTGTCTCCCAGTGAGTGCAACTTCATCTCCATCCGGCACCAATACATTTCCATCATTATCAAGATCGGTACCCGGGTTAAAATAGGTAGTTGGCAAGTCTGGAGCTACTTCCAAAACATCTGCGGCCAAAACTGTGGTAAGTGTAGCGGCATCCAACCCCAAAATGTTGTTCTCATAGTCCACATCCGCTGGGTCCAATCCAAGTTTTAAGGCGTAAACATCATGATATTGTTCTAACCTGGCCTGGAAACCCATTTGAAAGGTAGATGCCATTTCAGATGGAATAGTGGTGTTATGGGCATCCTTTACACTTGCTTCGCCTTCCATATCATAACTTAATGTTGTGTTGATTCCGGGGCGCCCTATATGGTCTACTTGAGAAAATGTTCCGGAAAAATCAAGCTCCATCATATCGTTATCCATCATCATATCGTCATCCATGTATGTTCCATTGTCATCATTACTGCAACTCACCATAATACCAAGGCTAGCTACAAGAGCTGTTATATATATCGATTGTTTAAGTTTCATACTATTGCTTTTAAGTTTCTTATTGTTTTCTGTTTGTGGTCACCCAAGTTTTATACACTGATAAACCCAAGGCATTGGTTGCCGTTGGAGTTCCCAACATACTATTGGGAATCTCAACAACTATGGACATGGTATTGGCTCCATCGAATGTATCGGCAGCTTCATCCGGTGGTAAAAATCCACCAGGCGCTGAATCCAGTTCAGGTGAAATCACGGCGTTGAACTGGAAAAAATCAAAGAAGAAAGGGTCTTGCCTAGGACCGGCAAATAGAGATACCCCGTCCGAAGTGGTTTCCACCATTGCCGTGGCGCCTGATATTTCCACATCTCCCAAAGCTGCTTCCGTATATACTGAACTGTTCAAACCTGTTTGTGAAGGTGCAACAGGGCCAAAAAAGTACATTCTGCCATCCTTGGCAATGGCTTGTATTACTTGGTCTTCGACCAAATCGCCATCCAAGTCGATATTTATTTCCGTGAGCACATCTTCATCAAAGGTTCCATAGGCCAAATCTGGCAATACATTCGATTGGAGGTCGACCACAAAAACGGTATTGTCCGAACCTTCACTTGGTTCAAATGCATAAAAATCAGCAATATCGGCCGAAGTTCCAGCTGATGATGGCGCATCAATATGGTCCGCCGACACCAATATGGCCGCTATTGTTGCCAAGGCTCCGAGGCCCATTAAATATCCTTTTCTTGTTTTCATATTAATTGTTTTTAAAGGTTTCTTACACCCCTACCTACGGAAGCTTTTTAGGGGTGGTTTGGTTTTGAAATGTTAAAATTATCTTAACAGGATTTTTAGTTAAGTAGGGCTTTGGAGATGAAAAATGTCAGATAATTTGTTTTACTTTGGATGCTAATACATTTAAATGAACCCTTCTGCCTCTGGATGGATAAACAAGTTTGGTCATCTTGTAGATAAAGAGACTTCGCCCTTTGAAGACTTTAATGCCCTGTACCGAGAACTCAAACAAAACGGATTCATTTACGGGGTCCACCTAAATATTTCTTCTTTTATTGAAGTGGAGCATGCTTTAAGTGAAGATGAGATTGCCAAGATCAACTTGCTTACCGCCCTATATTTTACCTACTCCTTTGAGGTAGGGAAAACGGATTTTGATGCATTTGTAAATAAAGTATTTGACTATTACCAATCTTTGGATGTAAGCCGAATTTCGTTTTTGAACAAAATATTGACCGGTTCCAAAACCGAATCCCAACTCGAAAAATTAATCGACTCCAGAATTTATTTGAGTGATAATACCTTTAGCAGGGCACTTGGAAACAGCTTGACCAACTCACTGCTTTATGTAGATATTTTGATCTTTATGATCTACCTCAGGGGCAATAAAAATATGATGGAACATGCCCAAATTTTGGAGTACGTTACGATCAATATTGTGTACCACGCACTCAACTCAAAAGAGACCCATGAATCGGATGCAAAACTGATTCAATTACTAGGATCTTCTTTAACATATGTTGATCTTGATGAAGCCCATTTTGATGGCAATTATTCCGATCTTTTGAAGCAAAATTTCACCTCCAATGAGAAGGATTATTTTTTGGATATGGCCTGCTTGACCATATGGGAAGATAAGACTTTGGACTACACAGAAACGGACTATATTTTTGGGTTGGGAAACGACCTCGGAAAGAGTAAAAAAGATATTGAATTTGAACTCGAATTTGTCAAAAATTTCTTTGAACAAAACAAGGAAAAAATTAGCTATTTGAACAACAAAAATTTGGCCGTTCAGTTCTACGATGGGATGTCCAAAAATGTGAGCAAATTAATTCTGAGAAATAGCAAAAGATTAAAAAAAGAGCTTACGGAAAGTCGTGAATTGGTCGCGCTTTTATCTAAGTCAACCGTTAAGGATTTAAGTTCAGAAGAGAAGAAAAAAGTACAAAATCAACTACTGGATATTTTTAAAAGTATACCTTCCTTGGCCATTTTTATGTTACCTGGAGGTGCCATTCTTCTTCCAATTTTTATTAAATTGATTCCAAAATTACTTCCTTCGGCCTTTGACGACAATCGAGTAGAAGAAAACTAGGTTTTAGGCTAAAAATAACTACTATAAGAAAAATTTATAATTATTTCTTTTACACATTATAATTTTGGAAATCAGTTTTTTAAACTGTATTATTCCAACCAAAGCTTAAAGTCCTTCACTCGTTCCCTACTAACAATGACTTCGTGCTCATCAAAACGCTTTAATTTGATTTGCAGCCTTGAATTAGTATATGAAATAATATCTCCTATGTGATTGATATTCACATAAAACTTTCGGCTCACCCGAAAAAATGTTTGTGGTTCCAGCTCCTCTTCCAATTGTTCCAAGGTTGTGTCCAATAAATAATTTCTTCCATCTGAAGTTGCGGCATAAGTACCTTTGTTCTCACTGTAAAAACATTCTACCTCATCGGCATTTATAATTTTTAAATGCTGCCCTACCCTAGCTGTAAATCGCTTCTTGTACTCCCTCTCCAAAGGGTTCACCAAAAGCTTTTTTATGTCGTTGAAATCAATCGGTATTTTTTGATTTTCGGGTTTAAAATTCCGATACTTTTTTACTGCACTTTCCAGCTCTTCTTCATCGATAGGTTTTAACAAATAATCGATACTGTTCAACTTGAATGCTTGGAGTGCATATTCGTCATAAGCGGTGGTAAAAATGATTGCACTTTTAACCTCTATGGAATCAAAAATTTCGAAGGAAAGTCCATCCGATAATTGGATGTCCAAAAAGATAAGATCTGGGTGTGGATTTTCTTGAAACCAGGCAATGGATTCTTCAACGGAATGCAACATTTTAGAGACCTCTATTTCCTGTTCAGAAAGCAATCTGGACAACCTTCTTGCTGCCGGTTTTTCATCTTCAATAATCAAGACATTCATCTATGTATGGTTTGTGTTTTTGGGTTGGTATTTTTACTTGCACCTTTTGTTTTTCAATTCAAAAATGGATCTCCATTCTTTCTGTTTTTATCAAAAAAAATGAAACATAATATCAAAGCACTATTTATACTTGTCCACTTTCTCCCGGTCCTCATCCATATATTTTTGGATCTGGCGTTCTTCCCATTTTTTAAAGAAAGAAATTTTGTTCCTAAAAACGAACAATGTATGAAAAAGCAGGATCAAGACCCAAAGCAAAACATTGGTGTTGATCCAATCGTAGTAGTAAGACTCTTTCGGAAATGCTTCTGGCAACAATGCTGTGAGCACTCCGGTTTTTAAAAGGAGTAGGATGCCATTTACAACAACAAAAATTAAAATATGTCGATAGTACCCTTTTAGTTCTTCTACGCGTTTTTCGGCCCTCTCCCTAGTCGTTTTATTATCCAATCTCATCTTACTTAAACTTGTTCATTTCTTCTTTGTCCTCCTCGATATACTTTTTAATTTGTCTTTCCTCCCAATCCTTGCCCAAAAATGGATTGACCCCAAAGACTCTGGAACCATGAAACATTAATCCAAAGCCCCAGGCCATAAGGGTAATAAAATGTTCCCAACGCCAAAAATTATCGGTGTGCATATAGATATTGAGCAAGATAAAGGTGTTTATTACAATGTAAACGGCCAAGTGAATGTAAAACCCCTTGAGTTCATCCACCCTTTTTTTTGCCCGTTTATATTTTTCTTGGCTAAAATTCTCCATCACTATTTCCATTTATTGTTTTTCTCTTCCTCGCTCATAAACTCCTTTATTTTCCTTTCTTCCCATTGTTTACCAAAAAACGGGTTCAAGTTAAATGTTTTTATTGCGTGGAATACAATCCCTATCCCCCAACCAAAGGCTGCCCATAAAAACCACATATAGGCAAAACCAGTGGTAAAATAATTGATGAGGGCCAGGCCCGAAATCACAATAACGTAAGAAGTAAGGTTGCCATAGAACTTTTTGAGTTCATCCACTCTCTCGCGAGCCCTTATATATTTACTTTCTTTTTTCGAGTTTTCCATTGTGATGTTATTTGATGTGATGTTGTAGTTAAAAGTACTCATTCTTAAAATTCTTTATCGTTCATAAATTCCTGAATCTTACGCTCTTCCCATCCTTTACCAAGTATAAAATTGTGGCCATAAGCATTCATCCAATGGCCTACAAGACCTAGCCCCCATCCAATAGCGGGAAATATGGACCATGGTATACCACTGGTCGTTTTATAATTGATATAGACTAAGGTGGGGATTACAAGACAGTAGGCTGCCAAGTTGTAGTAGAAAGATTTGATTTGCTCCACTCTTTCCTTTGCTCTTGAATAACGTTGTTCTGATGAATTTTCCATGATCTGTTCGGTTTTATTTTTTGATTACACTTCAAATCTCGCTATACATTCGGGTAAAATGAAAAGTGAATTTCCGAACTGTAATTTTATGAGGATGAATTGCTAGTTGAAGGGATCAAGGGATATTTCAATGGACGAAAACCATCTATTATAATGGCTTTCACTTAATTTAAAGACACGCTGAAAGTAATTTAAGAAGGAAGATTAAATCTATATTCCCTAGAAATCATCTTTGTCCATGAGTTCTTGAATCTTGCGTTCTTCCCAACGCTTGCCCCATAATGGATTATAACCAAATGCAGCCAAACCATGTGCGGTAAGTCCAAATCCCCACCCGAGTGTAGGGAAAAATGCCCAAAGAAAGTCCGTGGTACGAAAATTAAGCCACCATAAAAACGGAATTACGATACAGTAGGCCATAAGGTTCCCGTAGAACTCTTTGATGTTTTTCACACGTTCCCTGGCCTTGGCATAACGCTTTTCCTCAATAAAGCTTTCCTGTGTTTCCAACACCGTATACTTTTGGGTGAGCATAGGTATAAAAACACTAAAGTCCTTTTCAGTTTTTCGAATGACCATTTCTCGGTCGGTCAAAATATTATACCGTTGCTTTATGTTCTGTAGGCCGACACCACTACTCTTTTTAACGACCTGCTTTTCCTGGAGGTTGTTGCTCACCACCAACATTCCGTTCTCTTCGTACACTTTAATGTGCAGGGGTCGCGAAGAGGTAACCACATTGTGTTTAACCGCATTTTCCAACAAAAGTTGAAGCGATAATGGAACTATTTTAGCTTCTGGCTGTGAACAATTATCGGGGATGTCAAAGATTATACTGTCTTCAAAACGCATTTTGAGCAACCTAACATAGGTTCTAGCGAACTTTAGTTCCTCATCCACAGTAACCAAATCTTTGTTCTTTTGTTCCAGCACATACCGGTAAACCTTGGATAGTGATGTGGTGAAATTTTGGGCCTGGTGCGGATCTTCCTCAATAAGGCTTGTTAGTACATTGAGACTATTGAACAAAAAATGAGGGTCTAACTGGTTTTTGAGCGCATCGAAACGTGCAGAAGCAGATCCAGCAATAATTTTCTGCTCCTTAACCTGCTTTTCTTTATAAAATTTATAATAATAGGCCGCATAGAACAAAAGGGCCACTATCATCGCAATTACAAAGGAGGTGTAGTAATCCCGTGGAGTTTCGTCCAAAATAAATGTACTGAAGCTTACATTATAAATGAACACCTTTAAAACGAAACGGGCCAAGAAGATACCGATAATGGAGGCTACAATGTTTCCTAAAATTCCATAACCGATGTATTTACGGGTAAACAGTTCTTTATCGTATTTCCGCATGAGCAAAATAAACGATGCCGCATTACAGAGGTAAATAATCATCGAAAACACAATGGTTTCCCAAAAATCTATGGACAATTCCTTGAAGGTAAACTCCCAACCATTGACAAAGTAGATAATAAGGGACACTATAAAAATAGCGACCCCTATCAACAATGACTTTAATATTTCCCTTAGTAAGAGTTTCATTTTTTTATTATTTACCGCAACTGGCCAATACTTCTTTTGCCCTATCTGCACCCCAAGTCGGGTAAAAGGGTGTTTCGGATTTAAAGGTAGCAAAAAGTTCCAAGGCCTTTTCCACATCTTTACAGTAAGGTGTAGTGTCTTTTCCAAAATATCTGGCCGACCCCATATCCCATTCTGCTTTGGAAAGTATTACCCGTGGATTGTTCGGGGCAAGAGCTATCGCTTGCTGGTACAATTGGGCATTTTTCGGAGAAAGTGTCATGCCATAAGTTGCACCATCAAAAGCGATCCAAGCGGTATTTATAAGTGCTTCCTGTATCAAAAGTTCTGGGTTGTTGGGTGAAATGGCCTTGGCCACATCTAAAAACTCCTTGGCCTTTTCCAATTGTCCGGTCAATTTATCCTCATCTCGTTCCCCAAAGGAAATTACTGTATTAATCTGTGAAACATAATAATAAGGCAACCACTTATCCGGTTCTGCGGTAGCGATTCGTTCAAACATATGAGATGCTTCTGTGGTTTTTTGGTTTTTCCACAACTCAAAGGCCCTTTCCATTCCAGTGGAATAGCGGTCCTGCGCATTTGCAAGTGTGGTCCCTAGCAAAACAATGGTTAAAATAAGTTTTTTCATGACTGCTGTTTTTTGTTTTTATGATATTGTTTCTGATTGAATTATTGTTGCAGCAAAGATGAATTGATAGGGTAGCTTTTTAAAAGAAGGATTACCGAACTGTAAACATTAATGGATGAACTGTAAAACATGAAAGCTTTAATTTATACATTAGCGAACAGCGATAAAATCATCACATAATATGTATACCCCAAAACATTACAGTAACCACAATTTGGATGAAATAAAAGAGTTTGTGACACAAAATAGCTTTGGCATTTTAATCAATATTGTGGACAATAAACCATGGGGCACCCATATCCCTTTGGAATTGGAAACCGATAACGAAGGGAACCATTTATTGGTCGGTCATATTGCAAAAGCAAATCCACAATGGAAACATTTTAAAGAAAACACGGAGGTACTCTGCATTTTTAATGGCCCCCATGCCTATGTGTCATCGTCTTGGTATAAGGAAGAAGAGGTGCCTACCTGGAATTATATTGCGGTTCACATGTATGGTACATTGACCGTTCTTGACGAAGAGGAAACCATGGCATCTATGCACAGATTGGTCGATAAATATGAAAAAGCGTCCAAAAAACCACTTTCACTAAAGAACCTTTCTCCCAAAACCCTGAGACAAATAAAGGGCGTTGTTGGTTTTAAGATCAATGTTACAGACATACAAGCAACCTATAAGCTGTCACAGACCCGGAAAGATGACCATGACACTATAATTTCCGAACTTGAAGAGCGGACGGATTCAGGCAGCAATAGCATTGCTGAGCACATGAAGCATAAAAAGCCATAACCGCACTTTATTCTATATCCTGAAAAATTGCATCTGCCCAATTCGAATATCTTGGGTTCTCTACATGCATGATCCAAAGTTCATCTTGGTACTTGCCCTTCATTTGAGATTTATAGGCCGCATAAGCAGCTTCATTTTCATCATATTTAGCCAAGTACACATAGTTTAAACCGTTATCGGGATTCTTAAAATATTGTGCTTGCAAACCTTTGCTTTTAAGGTCTTCCATAAAATTTTTAAGATAGGTCTCGTTCTTAAAAACGTTGGCAACGATGTAATGCCCTTGACCTACCCCATCCAAATTGATGAACTTTTCTATGGGTTTAAAGGCTCCTCCATGAAAAGTACCTTCTTTATTTTTTTCAGTAGAAGTGGACTTGGTCTTGGTATTTTGAGCCAGCGCCTTGGCAGTGGACGCCTCAATTGCGTTGTAAACAGAATCCAAATCTTTATTCTCCGCGAGGTAAAGTCTTTGAGCTTTGGCCTCTATTCCGGGGATATCGTCTCCATTATGCCTTTTCACCAAACGCATTACCATTTCAAAACGCTTTTCCATCTCATCCTCTCTGCTTTGTTGCATCGAGTCCATCTTGTACAATAAATCGTCAATTACGGCATAACTATCTTCTTGTTGTTCCTGCAATTGGGCAATTCTCTCTTCCCAGTACGCCCTTTCCTCTTTGTTATAAGGTCTCAAAGTGGTCTGAACATCCAACTTGCTCTTTTGTTTGGTTTCCTCGGTGGCACCGTCCGCCTCGGCAACAGCTGAGTTCTCGATTTTCTTTTTCTCCTCATCATCGTTTACGATAAAGGTATTTTTAGAAAGGTTGGGAATAAAAGAATACGCAATAGAGATTTCGTGGGTAACCCCAAGATTGGCTATGCTATTGTTTAGGCTCTTTTCAAAATTATATCCGAAGGACAATCTTTGGTTAAGATTAAAACCAGTTCCTGCCGAAGCACCATAAAATTGATCATAACCACCCTGAATCCATCCCAACTTAGGAAGGTCCAAAATTACACCACCACCAAAAACTGGGTCCTCATTACCTTCAAAGCGAGCACGTGCCAACGGCATTACCCTACCATCTTCGAAAACACCCCTTCCATTCTCCAATTCATACACATATTGAATATGACCGGAAAAGGTCTTTTGGTTAAGATTGGTCAAGGATTTACCGGACTTTAAGTTATAATCCACCAAGTTTTGTGCAAATACACCAATATCAAAACTGCCTAAACTAAGATTAAGACCTGGCTGAAAGGATATAATGGAGCTTTCACTAGCCTGACTCAACAATGGATCTTCCTCTAAAGCGATAGCCCTACTAGGATCATAGCTACTCACATAATAAGGAATATTCACACCAAAAGTTAAGCTGCTCTCTTCTCCCAATTGTATGCCATGAGAGTAATTGGCCATTACTCCCAAATTGGAAATTACGCCCTCTCGCTGGTTATAAAGACTAAACCCCAAACCTATCCTATCGCTAAGTCTACCACTATAGCTCAAAAAATAGTTTTGGCGATTGTTATCGAAATCAGCACCTTGACTTCGATGAAAAAAGTTGATGTAAGACTTATCCTCACGAATAGAAGAGAATGTGGGATTGATCAAAAATCGGTTGAACTTCAATAAATTTTGAAAAGGCACATCATAACTTACATAAGGATTGTTCTCTTCTTGGGCCTGAATGGGATGACCTAATAAAAACACAACCAAAAGCGCATAAATAGAGTGCTTAAATTGGAACGGGAATGTAAGTTGAAAAAACGGGGGTAGTTTTATCTCCATAGCCGATTGGGATTTGTAGGTTAATATTCCTGATTGGGACAGGTTGATATGTTATTAGTAGTTTCATTCGCAAGATTTGGGACTTGTAAGAATTTTATGACTAATACTAATGTAAATCTACATATTTTATCGTCCAAGTGATAATTTTTTCGTTGAACGGTTTATTGATTTGATACTTCGAGCGTTCCATTCGATGAAAAGCATACTTCAATTGATATTCATTGATAAAATCAAATTAATTTTAACGAAACTGCAAACCCTGATCCAATGGATATTCATTGCACCATTGTGCCCTACTCGGAAATTTACAAAGAGGATTTTAGAAAACTCAATGAAGAGTGGATCATCAAATACTTTGAGCTGGAAGATATGGACCGAAAGGTACTTCAACATCCCAAAGAATATATTTTGGACAAGGGAGGATACATTGCAGTGGCTTTATTGGACCAAGAACCAGTTGGGGTATGCGCACTGATTCCATGTAAATATGAGGGATATGATTTTGAACTCTCGAAAATGGGTGTATCCCCAAAAGTTCAGGGTAAGGGCATTGGCAAATTATTGGGGATGCATATAATAGAAAAGGCCAGGCAAATGGGGGCAAAAAAATTGTTCTTGGAAAGCAATCGAATACTGGGCCCTGCACTTTCTCTTTACAAAAGACTTGGTTTTAAGGAGATTACAAAAATACCATCTCCTTATACAAGAAGTGACATACAAATGGAACTTACAATATCCGATGTATAGCGTTCTCCCATATTAGAAACCATATAATTCCTACGGTTTTTATAGATTAATTTTTATATGTGACTCAAAACGAGTATCTTATAGATTCAAACCTCTAAGTTCATCACCATGGGTCTCATTAAAAAGCTTAATAAATGGGCAAATGCCCATACCTATCTTATTTTGGACCTGATTCGTGTAATGCTCGGCATTGTTTTCTTTGTTAAGGGTATTGAATTTATGACCAACCACGACGAAATGGAAAAATTGGCACGCCCGTTCCAAGACGTGCCAGGTGGAATGATTCTACTTCACTATTTAATTCCGGCGCATTTTGTGGGTGGCATCCTCATTACAGTTGGGTTACTTACCCGATGGGCGGCCATTGCACAGCTACCGATTATTTTTGGTGCCATTCTCACCAATTTTTTGGGAGAAATGAATACAAACTATCTGCTATTGGCTATAATCGTTTTGGTAACATCCTTGTTTTTTATTGTTTACGGTTCTGGGAAGCATTCCGTGGATTACTACCTTAAAATGCAACAATAACCTATAGGTTGTCCAATTGATTACTTTTTTTATCAGTACTGATCGTCCAGAAGAATCCAACAAAGAAAAAACTATCCGCAGGCGGCGTTACCGCCCTTCTGTTGAATACTCCATTCATGTCCGGTGTATTGGCATATTGGTAATTGCTAATATTATTGATGCTCAACAAATTGCTCACGGAAAAGTATAGGATTTTCTGCTGGTCTATTAAATAGGCCCAATTAAAACTTAAATTATTGTACGACTTGGTTTTCTCTTGCATAAATCCCTGCGAATTTGGGTTATGGTATGGTCTGCCCGATCCATAAGAATAAGAAAGCCCAACTTGGGAACGGAGCTTATCCACCCAATACTTGGTGACCAAAGATGCATTATGTTTAGGTGCAAAATTTGGGGTGGCCTTCTGAGGAAAGTTTTGGTAATCCCGTTGTGTATCCAAAAAAGAATAGGAAACCCAATAATCCAAATTAGCAATGCTTTTACTGTCCCGCCAAAAAACGTCTACGCCTTTCGCATATCCATTTCCCATATTATCGTATGTTGAATTGAATTGTGGCAAGTCTGTATCAAACTTAACCAACCGATCATAATCCTTGTAGTAAAGTTCAGTTCTAAACGTTTTTCCGTTTTTGATGTATTGATAATTTAAAATATAATGCGAGGCTTTCTCCATTTTGAGTTGATTCTCGAATTTTACAACATCGGTTAATGGTCTCTGGTAAAAATCGCCGTACGCCAACGAAAACTGTCCATCCTCTCCTGGCTTGTATGCCAAGGAAACCCGTGGCGAAACCTCAAAGCCATCCAATAGGCTACTATGCTCTGCGCGAATGCCCAACTTCATCGCAAATTTATTGGACAGGAAAATATCGGATTCTGCAAAGGCTGCGAACAGACCATCGGAATACCCATTATTGAACTCACCCATATCCAAATCGGAATATGTTTCGTCATATTCGGTCCTGAAATATTCCGTACCAAAACTCAAATCGTACCTGTTACTGAAGTTTTTTCGGGCCTTTACCTTGATATGGGTTGATGTTTCCTTGGCATTGAGCTTATCCTGCTCTATACCAATATCATTTGTATCCCAGGCTATGGAGGCCCCAGAGGTCAAGCTCCAATCATTGGCAAAAAAATATTTATAGGAAGAATTAAAGTACAGGTTATTGTTCTTAAGCTGAAATCGGACAAAATCTTCAAAATTGATATCCTCCTGCTCAATATCCAAATTCGTATGATTGAATCCTGTATACATTTTGAACATACTATTTTCTCCCTGACTCCTAAAAACAGCTTCTCCCGAAATGGATTCGAATGGACTGTTCCATCGAACCCCTTGCGTGGATGGAATCAATGCTTCATATGGAGCAAGATTCATATAAGATGTGTTGATGCTCAAAGATTGGTCGCCCCAAATTTCGGTATGCCCCACACCTCCACCTACGCTCATAATGGATATATCCGTCTTTTCCTGCAGTGGTACATCGGTAGTATTCAATAAAAGCACACTGGACAAAGCTTGACCATACTCCGCAGAATACCCCCCTGTACTAAAGGAAATTCCTTTAAAAAGAAATGGAGAAAACCGTCCACGGGTAGGTGAATTGTTCGGTGTGGCATTAAAGGGTTGAAAAACACGCAATCCATCAATAAAAACCTGGGTCTCGCCTGCGGTCCCACCCCTCACAAACAAACGCCCGTCCTCGTTAACCGCGGAAGTTCCCGGCAACGTCTGTAAAGCTGCTACAAAATCACCTGCAGCTCCGGCAGTGGTTACAATGTCCATGGGTTTTAATACAGATACCTTGGAATTATCCCCGGCCTCAAATGTACCGGCAGTCAAGGTTACGCCCGATAAAGAGTTAACGGATTCTATCAATCTAATTTGGAGGTCTTTAAAGTAGGACACATCCCCTGCCTCATAATGGGGCTCGTAGGACAATATAGAAACGATAAGTGTTTGCAAACCCTCCTCGGAGGTCTCGAAACTAAAATTTCCATTGGCGTCGGAGGAAGCTCCATCGTATGTGCCTTCCAAATATATATTGGCCCCTTCAATTGGATTGTTCTTTGCGTCTGTTACCCTACCGGATATGGTCTGCTGTGACATTACAATTCCGGTACTTAATAATAATGTGATTAGGTTGATGATGATTTTCATGACTGTTCGTTTTGTTTGACAGGACAAATTTGCCCCAGTACTTTAGGCCAAACCAAAACGAAATACCCAATTGTAGTTTTTAATAGCTGAATTGAACTAGAAATCTCAGTTTGCAGTTCACTCCAAAAAATCGACATTTCGGTAGTAATGAATTTTTAAAATGGATTGACTTCCAGAATTTTGGAGCATACAAACATCAAAAACAAACATTATGAAAACTGTTACACTAGCTTTAAGTTTCTTATTTGTAAGTATTGTTGCCATGGCACAAGAAAAAACCGGAGTAGACATCATCGTTACCATTGATAACATTACCAGTAACGAAGGAAATATTCTAGCGGGGCTCCATACCGCTGAAACATTCATGAAAGGACCTGGTATTCAAAATACGCAGAGTAAGATCGAGGATGGAAAAGTAATCCTTACGTTTACCAATGTAGTTCCAGGAGATTATGCCATCATGGCTTTGCACGATGTTAATGAGAACAATCGTATGGATTATCAATCGAACGGTATGCCAAAAGAAAGTTATGGTATGTCCGGGAACGATATGACATTGGGCCCACCCGATTTTAAAAGTGCAATGTTCACCGTTGGCGATGAAAATTTGGAAATGAGCATTCGATTCTAATAAAACACAATCATCAATCAATGGAAAGCCTGCAGAAAGCAGGCTTTTTGTTTGGTCTTACTTTACCGTTTAACGATTCCTTTTTTTCTATAGATTAACCTAATGGATTTTTATACTTTTATGCCATAAATCTATAATTGAATGACGATTACCCAGCTTCAATACGTATTGGCGGTTGCCGAACACAAGAATTTTACCTTGGCAGCAGAAAAGAGTTTTGTTACCCAACCTACCTTGAGCATGCAGGTGCAAAAATTGGAAGACGAACTCGATGTGCTCATATTCGATAGGAGCAAAAAACCCATCACAATTACGGAAGTGGGCAAAAAAATCGTCGCACAGGCAAAAAATATTGTGGCCGAGGCGGAGCGTATCAAGGATATCGTGGATCAGGACAAAGGATTTGTTGGAGGGGATTATACCTTAGGAATCATTCCTACTGTTATGCCCACCTTGCTTCCCATGTTTTTAAACGCCTTTATTAAAAAATATCCTAAGGTGAATTTGATCATAAAAGAGCAATCTACACAAACCATGATCAAAAATATTTTGGACGGGCATTTAGATGCAGGTATAGCAGCGACACCTTTAGAAATTGAATTTATAAAAGAACGTCCGCTTTATTATGAGCCTTTTGTGGGATACGTCCCAAAAAGCCATCGATTGACATCGCAAAAAGAACTTACGATGGACGATTTGGACGTTAACGATATTCTATTGCTGCAGGATGGACATTGTTTTAGGGAAGGTGTGATCAATCTATGCAAAGCTTCAAAGAGCGGTGTTGGCGAACAATTTAAAATTGAAAGTGGAAGTTTTGAAACCTTGGTCAGTTTGGCTGATGAGGGTATGGGAATGACACTTTTGCCCTATTTGAACACATTACATCTGGAAGAAGAAAAAAGAGCCAACCTCAAATCTTTTCAAAACCCGACCCCAGCGAGGGAAATAAGTTTGATCTATCACAAAAGCGAACTAAAGATTCAAATTACGGATGCACTACGAGAAGTTATCTCAAGTATAGTTCGTGGAGCCATTGCTTTTCAGGATGTGAAAATCATCAGCCCTTTGGCCAAAAATTAAAAGAGCCGCTTTTCAGCGGCTCTCGTTAGTGTTTAAACTTTTAATAATAACAATGTTGGTTGTAATTCTGGTTTGTCAACAATAAAAAACTGCAACCAGATTTTCAATTCCTCTACTTCATTTGGTAACAATCTAGAAATTGCTTTCTGAAGTTCCCTAGTGAAGAGTTTAGCATCAAAACTCACCTTTTGAAGGATTGTTTTGGTGTAATCTAACATAGCTCTAGGCATATTAATTTGATTATATTGGGTAATTGGTTGTCTTCTAAATTAGAAAAAAAGATGTTTATAAAACCTAAGTTCCAGTTAAAAATTGAATAACTTGGTGTTAAAATCGATGAACGGCACAAATGTATAATTCGCACCAACTATATTTTAAAACATTGGTTATCAGTGCTTTTTTAGCACTTTTTTTATGTTCCGGCTGTAGTTCGGTTAAGAAGGGACTCCACGCAACTTTTAACAACAATCGAACAGAAAATTCCTTTCACGGCTTACTGATCATCGACTCCAAAAACCAAAAGGAAATATATGCCCACAATGCCAATAAATATTTCACCCCGGCCAGTAACACAAAGATTGTAACCTTTTATACAGCTCAAAAATTACTTCCCAAGAACATTCCTACTTTAAAATATGTTGTGGCAAACGACACGCTCTTTATTCAAGGTACTGGCGACCCTTCTTGGTTACATCCATATTTTATGGACAGTACCGCGATACAGTGGTTACAACACCAAGAAACCATAGCACTTTACACTAAAAATCATAATGAAAAACGATATGGTCCTGGTTGGGCATGGGAAGATTACGACACCTATTTCTCCCCAGAGAAATCTCCTCTGCCTCTTTACGGGAATGTAGCTACAATTTCAAAACAGGAAGAATTAAAGGTTACCCCTAAAATTTTTCAAAATCAAACTATACTAAAGGATACCACCATAAACCGAATAGAATTTAAAAACCAATTTTACATAGCACCAAAGGAACAGGATACTATGGAGATTCCTTATATAATCAGTGATGATTTAACCAAGAAGTTGTTGGAGGAAGTGTTGGGAAAAGAAATTTACTTGACCCAGCATTTCCCCGAAGGAGAAAAACAAACACTGTACGGTATGGAGACCGACTCCATTTACAAACGCATGCTATTTAAAAGCGATAACTTTTTGGCCGAACAATTGCTGTTGGCTGCTTCGGGCACCATTTCCGATACCCTGGGCACCAAAAATGTCATTGATTATATGTTGGACACCCAACTAAAAGACTTGGAACACCGACCACGCTGGGTAGACGGTTCGGGACTTTCCCGATACAATTTGTTCACACCAAGGTCTTTTGTACAAATTCTTGAAAAACTCCATAATGAAATTCCAGAAGAGCGCTTATTCGCCATTTTTCCAATGTGGGGCCCCGATAACACTGTTGAGCAATGGGAAGACACGACAACGGAACCATTCCTCTTTGCCAAATCGGGATCTGTGGGCAATAATTACAATCTAAGCGGCTACCTAAAAACCAAATCGGGGAAGCTGCTTATCTTCAGTTTTATGAACAATCATTTTAGAGTCCCATCCAAAGAAATTAGGGAAACCATCTACTCCAATCTAAAAAAGGTTTATGAAAACTACTGATCAAATATTCCTTGAACTTGCGCGTATTGCAGTAACATAATGGTCTTGGCATCTTTAATTTCACCAGATTCCATCATGGCTATGGCCTTAGCAAAATCGATTTCCAATACCTCTATATTTTCCGTTTCATCTTCTGCACCACCGCCTTCTCCTATCTTCATGTCATCTTCATAGGCTCCGATAAAAAAGTGAAGTATTTCGGTGACCGAACCAGGTGACATATAGGATTCAAACACTTTTTGCACTTTATCTATTTTATAACCTGTTTCCTCCTCTACTTCCATCTTTATGGTTTCTTCGGCATTGCCTTTTTCCAAAAGGCCTGCACATACTTCTATCATCATTCCATCTTCATTACCGTTCACATAAGTGGGCATCCGGAACTGCTTTGTCAATACTACTTTGCCCTTTTCAACATTGTACAAAAGAATGGCAGCTCCATTGCCACGATCATACGCTTCACGAATTTGTTTTTCCCAAATACCGTCATCCCGTAAATATTCAAAAGTTATTTTTTCAAGGGAGTACCAATTGTCCGATAATAACTCCCTGTGCATGTTTCTGATTCTATCGCTAGCCAAAGTGAATAAGTTTTTTCTAAATATAAAGGTTATGCCAATAATGACGATATTTATGCATTATTGAAACCGACCAAACCAATGTATATGCGTAACCCCATACTTATTCTATTCCTTTTTGCCCTATTGATGGGCTGTGAGAAAAAAACTGAAAAAAAACTGCCCAGAATCGCTATTGCAGGACTAGGGATTGAATCCAGTACATTTTCACCTGCCCTTACCCATGAAGAAGCATTCCACCCCAAAATTGGGGATTCCATATTTAACCGTTACCCGTTTATGGAAGTAGATTCTTCTTTGAGGCAACGGGCCGAATGGGTTCCCACTTTAGTGGGAAAATCGTTGCCAGGTGGTACGGTCACCAGAGAAGCTTATGAATCTTTGGTAGGCAAAACCTTGACCATGCTAGAAGAAAACATGCCCTATGACGGTCTTTTCTTTGACATTCACGGTGCGATGAGCGTTGTTGGATTGGACGACCCGGAAGGTGACCTCATTAAAAGAATACGCGAAGTGGTAGGGACCGATGTGTTGATATCCACTTCCATGGACTTGCACGGCAATGTGTCCAAACGATTGGCGCAACACTCCGATTTGATAACTTGTTACCGAATGGCACCGCACGAGGATGCCACAGAATCGCGTAAAAGAGCCGTGGAAAACTTGGTCACCAGATTGGAAAATGGAAAAGGAAAACCTGCATATAAAGCTTGGGTACCAGTACCTATTTTGTTGCCCGGCGAAAAAACAAGTACCCGAGTGGAACCTGGAAAAAGTCTCTATGCCAAAGTTCCCGAAGTAGAGCAACAAGAAGGTGTAATCGATGCCGCTATTTGGATTGGCTACGCGTGGGCGGATGAACCACGAAACCATGCCGTGGTGATGGTAACTGGTGATGACCAAGAGCAGGTAACCGAAGGAGCGGAAAAACTGGCCAATAGTTTTTGGGATGTCCGCGAGGAGTTTGAGTTTGTCGCACCAACAAAACCCTATGAAGAAGCCTTGGAACTTGCCCTTGCTGGTGATAAAAAACCTTTTATGTTGAGTGATATGGGCGATAACCCTACCGCAGGTGGTGCTGGGGATGTTACCTGGACCTTGACAGAACTTTTAAAACGTGAGGAATTCCATGCAGCAGATGGAAAATCTTTGATTTATGCATCCATTCCGGGACCTAAACTGGTTGAGGAAGCCATAAAAGTTGGTATTGGCGGACAAGTAAGTGCACCCGTTGGTGCTGCAATTGATGACAGATATGCCCCACCTCTGGAATTGACCGGAGAGGTGACCGCCATTAAACATGGAGATGTTCATGCGGAGACCGAAGTAGTGGTAAAAGTGGACAATGCCCATGTCATCGTTACCAAAAAAAGGAAGCCGTATCACAGAAAATCTGATTTTACCAACTTGGGGCTGACCCCTAGTGAAACGGATATTATTGTGGTTAAAATCGGATATTTAGTGCCCGAACTTTACAATATGAGGGGCGACTGGATCATGATGTTGACGCCTGGCGGTGTGGATCAAGACTTAGAGCGTTTGGGACACAAAAGAATCATCAGGCCCATGTTCCCTTATGATAAGGATATGGAACGCCCAGACCTGTCGGCACGATTGATCAAGGCTTCGGACGAGCTGGACTAAACGGTAACTGCTTGGTTCAAATATTGACGAAAGGGTAGCATTTCCTTGTAAACCTCAACGATTTTTTCCTTGAAATCATTGCTGAGGACGTCCTCCTTGGTCAAGCCATATTCTACCGCGAAGGTTTTGTTACGCAACAATTCAATGTGCGGATGGTCATTGGAAAATCCTTTGGGGGATGACACCAGTTTTTCATCTTCATATAAACCACCGAACATTTTTTTGAAAGAAGGTTTATCAAGAATAGCCTGCAATTCCTCCCCGTTGTAATCGATAGCATCACGAATACTGCGAAGGGTTTTGGAATCGGGTCGCCAACGACCGCCGGCCAACAAACAATTTTTCAAGCCTATTTCAATATAAAAATCGGCAGAATTGGGCGCTTTGTCCAAGCCAGCACCAAAATGGTCCTTATAAATAGGTTTGTTCGGATGGAACATCAAATTATTGTTGATGCGATTGATGCCCTTTTTGCCCGGAGTTGGGTAATAATCATCATGGAGCTGGGCCATGGTCATATCCAAATCATCAAGCCAAGCAATGAAATCGTTACGGAGGGATTTGTACCATTTACGGTTCGCATCCATCCATTCCTTGTTATTGTTTAGCTGCAATTCTTCCAGAAAATGGAACAGGTCGTTGAAATTCATATCCACAAAAGAAGTGATTTTTTTAGATATCAGATGTTGGATTTTCGGAAGGTTGGATTCTTGGAGTTGGGCGCTTGTCATTCCGCACCTGATTCGGAATCCATTTTTTGATGAGATGCTGAAACAAGTTCAGCATGACCTTGAACCTCGGCTCTCCTAACTCCTGACTTCTTGATAACGGATTTCTCGACTGCTCCTTCGACTGCGCTCAGGATGACAGCTCGAAATGTCATCAAGGTTCATTCTTCTAGAATCTATTATCCCCATCGAGCAAATCACCAAGACCGCCTAAGATGCTGCCTTCGCCTTTGTCCTTTCCGCCACCTCTCGGTGCAGCGGCCCATACACGGCTGGCCAATCTACTAAATGGTAAGGATTGAATGTAAACGGTTCCAGGACCTCGTAATGTAGCAAAGAAAAGTCCCTCACCACCGAAAACGGAATTTCGGATGCCTCCAATAAATTCAATGTCGTAATCTACGGTATGGGAGAAACCAACAATACATCCCGTATCCACTTTTAAGACTTCACCGGGAGCTAATGTTTTTTTGGCCATAGTTCCTCCAGCGTGCACAAAGGCCATGCCATCGCCTTCCAGTTTCTGCATAATGAAGCCTTCACCTCCAAAGAAACCACGTCCCAGACGTTTGGAGAATTCAATTCCCACGGAAACGCCTTTGGCCGCACACAGGAAAGCATCTTTTTGGCAGATAAACTTCCCTCCTTTTTCAGATAGGTCGATAGGAACAATTTTACCTGGGTAGGGCGAAGCAAAGCTTACTTGTTTTTTTCCTTGACCAACGTTTAAGAAAGCGGTCATAAAAAGGCTTTCACCTGTGAGCAATCGCTTACCTGCAGAGAATACCTTGCCCAAAACACTGGTATCTTGGTTGGAGCCGTCACCAAAGATGGTGTCCATTTTAATATCCTGGTCCATCATCATAAAAGTGCCTGCTTCGGCAACAACAGCTTCTTGAGGGTCCAGTTCTATTTCCACATATTGCATTTCCTCGCCGTAAATGTGGAAGTCTATTTCGTGTGCGTTCATTTTGTATTGATGTTTTTTGATTTCTATTTATATGTTGGGGAAATGGTTGTTTTGTTACAGTTTAAAGAAAACAGATGTACTCAATCTTATGCCATAAACCTTTAGCCATAACTATCCCTTCACCTTCACTGTCCATTCAAAATGAAAGGTGGATACCTCTACCCCATCTTGGTTTACACCTACGGCTTTCATCCAACAGGTTTGCCCCTCTCCAGTTTCAACGGTCTTTCTTATCGCATCGGCAATCAGTTCGCCATCCTCGCATGTAAAATTGATTCGTCCCGTAGCCTTTTTGGTAAAGGTGGCTTTATTGTTGGCCACCAGCATGGAGACCTTTTTGCCACTTTTCTGTATTTCGTTCATCACCAATGCGCCGGTACTCAACTCGGCGGCCATTCCTTGAACGGCCCAAAACATGGATTTAAAAGGATTTTGATTGATCCATTTATGTTTTACCGTGGTTATTGCCTTTTTCTCATCTATATATTTAAGTCGAATACCCGTCCACCATGCCGAAGGGAGTTTCATAAAAGTGAACATATTGATTTTACTGGGTGTAAGTGCCATACGATTTATTTAGTTCCGCTAAAAATAGGTAAAAAGATGGTATTGAATATTGTTAATTTTTTGTTAATTTATAGTACTTTGTTTTGCATAGTACCATCTTTTGGATATATATTTGCATGGTAAGCTAATAGGTAAACCCTTTTACAATCAAAAAACATCAATCAAAAATGGCAACTACAATCACCAAACACGAACGAAATTTATCCGCGATCATCCACGCGTCCATGTTCTCGAAGTACTTTATTCCTTTTGGAAACTTTATACTTCCGTTGATCTTATGGACCGCCAACAAAAAAGAGCACGCGTTTGTCGATTACAATGGCAAACAGGCTCTTAATTTTCAAATTAGTATGTTGCTTTACTCCATCGTGGCAGGTTTGGTCACCATCCCATTTTTTATCGGATTTTGGCCAGACTTGTTCGATTGGAACTTTTACGGGTTCAATGGACTGAGTGACTTTAACAACCTTAATATTCACTTTGATAGTGACGATTTCAGGTTTGGAAGATTGTTTTGGCCTGTAGGCATATCAGGTTTTTTACAAGTGGCCCTAGCGGTTGTAAACATTGTATTTACCATTTTGGCCACTATTAAAACCAATGACGGAGAATATTTTAAATACCCGTTTACCATAAAATTCATCAAATAACACAGGAGCTTAATCACCTCCAAAGCATTCATCATCAATCAAAGAAAAAGGAGTTTAACCATCAATCAAAAAACGAAAGAAACAATCATCAATCAAAGAACCGTTTCCACTCCCCTGCCCAATTCAGGGGAATGGAGTGGAAACGTAACCAAACCAAAAGTTTGGTAGAACAAAAACGAACTGTTAATCAGATGCCGAACCCAGTTCAGCATAAATTTAGAACCATGAAATTATGAACATAGAAAACACAAAAGCACAAATGCGCAAGGGGGTTCTGGAGTATTGCATCTTGTCCATCCTAAAGGATGATGACAAGTATGCCTCAGAAATTCTGGAAGCCTTGAAAGACGCAAAGATGTTAGTAGTGGAAGGTACCATATACCCTTTGCTCACAAGGCTTAAGAACGCCGGATTGCTCAACTACCGTTGGGAAGAATCCACATCGGGACCACCCCGTAAATATTACGCGCTCACCGAAACAGGCCAGTTGTTCCTTAACGAACTCAACGGCACCTGGGACGAACTAAGAAATGCAGTCAATCTGGTAACCAACACAAAATAGAATCAAAAAATGAACAAGACAGTAAATATAAATCTAGCAAATACGCTCTTCCACATAGACGACGATGCGTATAACAAGCTGAGACGGTACCTGGAGTCCATAAAGCGCTCCTTTTCCGGTACCAAGGGAAGCGACGAGATCATTGCCGATATAGAGGCCAGGATTGCCGAGCTCTTTCTCGAAAAAATGGAGAACGAACGCCAAGTGATCACACATAAAGAGGTTGATCAAGTAATCGACGTAATGGGACAACCCGAAGATTACATGGTGGACGAAGACATTTTTGAGGACGAACCCCAAAAGAGACATTCGGAACCAACATCTGCCAAGGCAAAAAAACTGTATAGGGACATCGACCACAAATATATTGGTGGTGTCTGTGCCGGTTTAGAGCATTATTTAGGAATAGATGCACTATGGATTAGGCTTATTTTTATCCTATTGGCCGTATTTACCAGTGGTTTTGGACTTATTGCCTATATCCTATTATGGATATTGGTTCCCGAGGCCGCCACAACCTCCCAAAAATTGGATATGCGGGGGGAGCCCGTCAACATCAGCAATATAGAACGCAAAGTTAAAGAGGGGTTTGATGATGTTGCGGACAAAGTAAAAAGCGTTGACTACGAAAAAGTGGGCAACAAGGTCAAAAGCAGCTCCAAGACCTTTTTTGATACCATCGGGGATATTATACTGTTCCTGTTCAAGGTATTTGGCAAATTCATTGGAATACTATTGATCATTATCGGGGCAGCGACCTTGGTAGGCCTATTCTTTGGTCTGTTCACCGTAGGTATGTTCGATGCTGTTCATGTGCCCGGCGTAGATTTCTATGAAATTGTAAACACCTCCGGAGCACCGGTTTGGGTAGTATCCATCTTGTTGTTCTTTGCCGTGGGTATTCCGTTCTTCTTCTTGCTTTACTTAGGCTTGAAGATATTGGTCACCAACTTAAAATCCATCGGAAACATTGCCAAGTTTTCCTTATTGGGTCTTTGGTTGATTTCCATAGGACTATTAATGTACTTTGGAATCCGACAGGCAGCCGAATTCACTTTTACGGGCAGTGTAAATGATAGCAAGGAATTGGTTATGGAAGTGCCTTCCGATACCTTGATCATTACAATGAAGGAAACCGACATGGATTGGGACCGAGATGAAATTCATTTTGGTAGAATGACCTTTGGTTATGACGAAAACGACAACCGTATTTTAATGTCCGATGACATCGATATCAAAATTCGAAAGTCGGACACAGATTCCATACGTGTCAATGTTAGAAAAGATGCCGATGGCAGTTCTACACCTGCAGCTCGCGACCGTGCAAGAAACATAGCATATACCTACACGGTTGATGGTAATGAAATGGTACTCGATAAATTTTTGACCACGGATATATCGAACAAAGCAAGAAACCAAGAGGTTACGGTAACCATTTATGTTCCCGAGTCCAAAACGGTTTATTTTGATGATTCCACAAGCAGATACATTGGAAGAGGCATAGACAACGACCAAGGTTTTTACAGAAGTGGCATGGCTGGCCAATACTGGTTGATGAATGACGACGGGGAGTTGCAATGTTTGGATTGTCCTGAAGATGACGACGATGACGACGATTCCAATGGTAAAGGCAAAATTATTATCAACGAAGATGGTATAGACATCAACATTAAGGACGACCAAGATTCATTTGAAATGAAAATCAACGAAGATGGCGTAAAAGTTAAAGCCAAAGAAAAAAGTAACAATTGAGACCCTTAATTCGTCAATTCAGTAAAGCATTATTTAAAACACACATATAAAAACAGACATTTGAACTGATTTTAGTATCAGTAATCATCAAATTATTTTTCAAAATCAATCAATAGTAAAACAACAATCATGACAACACTAGCAAGATTAGCAATCGCCGCACTCCTATCCCTCTTTGCATCCTCATGCATGATGGATATGAACTTCGGCAACGGAAAAACAGGTAACGGCGAAATCGTAGAGGAAAGCCGCGACGTAAAAGAGAGTTTTGACATCGTTTCTGCATCCGAAGGTATCGATGTATTCGTAACCCAAGGTTCTGATTTTAAAATTTCTGTGGAGGCCGATGAAAACATCATAGACCTTATTGGAACAGATGTTAAAGACGGTAGACTAAAAATCCACGCCATTGAGAATATTGGGCGTGCCACTAAAAATGTATATGTTACCCTACCGGAGATCATTGCTTTGGAAAGTTCTAGTGGTGCCGACCTTATCGCTCAAAATGTCATCAAGGCAGAAAATATTGAGTTAGATGCCAGTAGTGGTGCCGACCTTCATGTAGAAGTAGTTGCCAGAGAAGTATCTGCCGATGCCAGCAGTGGTGCAGACATTAAGGTATCCGGGCAGGCCGATGCCCTTTTTGCCGATGCCAGCAGCGGTTCGGATATCAAAGCTCAGGATTTGACCGTAAAAAGATGCAATGCAGACGCCAGTAGTGGTGCAGATATCTCCGTAAATGTATCGGAGTCGCTTGTAGCAGATGCCAGTAGCGGAGCAGATATAAGGTACAGTGGCGATGCCAGTGTAGAAACAAAAAAATCGGTTTCTGGCAGCGTTCGTAAATATTAATCCAATTCCCTTTAAATATGCAATGGCCCGCTGAATTTTCAGTGGGCTTTTGTCTTTATTATGTTTGCTTGAAGCCCTATCTTAGCAGGACTCAATACCTAACTAATTATGCAGATAGCGCTCAAAAAATACACCCTTCAATTAGCACATACCTTTACTATTTCCAGAGAATCCAGAGACGAACAGGATACCTTGGTCGTTTGTTTATCACTCGATGGCAAAACTGGTTATGGAGAAGCTACCTCCAACCCTTACTATAAAATTACAATAGAAGGGATGATGGCCGAAATAGAAGCTGTCAGACACCAAATTGAAGCATACGAACTGGATACTCCAGAAAATTTTTATACGTTTTTAGAATCGCTCGACCTCCACAAATTCACACTATGTGCCTTGGATTTGGCCGCGAATGATCTATACGGAAAACTAAAAGGTAAACCACTTTACGAAATATGGGGCACCACTACGGATAAGTATCCTAAAACAAATTACACCATTGGTATAGACACCATAGAAAAAATGGTGGCCAAACTGCAGGAAAAGCCTTGGCCGTTGTACAAAATTAAATTGGGAACCTCCGACGACGTAGCCATTGTAAGGGAACTACGCAAACATACCGATAGTATTTTTCGGATTGATGCCAATACCGCATGGACAGCAGAGGAAACCATTAAAAATGCCCCCTTATTGAAAGAATTGGGGGTGGAATTTCTGGAGCAGCCTCTCAAAGCCGATGATTGGGAAGGAATGGCATTGGTGAAAGAACAATCTGTTCTACCCGTTATTGCCGACGAGAGTTGTATTATAGAAAGTGATGTGGAACAATGCGGCCCCTATTTTCATGGCATCAATATTAAACTGACCAAATGTGGGGGACTCACCCCTGCCCGCCGCATGATAAAAAAAGGACGAGAACTTGGACTGCAGCTTATGGTAGGATGCATGACCGAATCTACCGTTGGTATCTCTGCCATTGCCCAACTATTGCCCCAATTGGACTATGTGGATATGGATGGAGCCATGCTTTTAAAAGGTGATATAGCAAAAGGTGTTGAGATTTTGGAGAACGGAAAAGTTATTTTTCCTGAGCTGCCAGGAAGCGGAATAGAATTGCTATAATGGCCTATTCGATACAAAGCATACCAGACCGGCAAATCTTGATCAACGGAAAACCTCATTTATATTTTGGTGGAACCGCCTATTTGGGATTGCAGAACCACGGTCCTTTTAAAGAGCTGTACATAAACAATGTCTCTAAATACGGAATGCATTACGGAGCTTCTAGAAAATCGAACGTAGCAATTGACATTTACGAAGAAGGCGAAAGCTATTTGGCAAAATGGGTGGGCAGTGAAACCTGTTTGACCATGTCCAGCGGATACTTGGCAGCCCAATTAGTGGTCCACACATTATTGGAGAAAGGACACCAAGTTATCGCCGCCCCATTTGCACATACGGCACTATTGATTAACGGTGTAAGGACCACCAACAGTTTTGAAGAGTTGCACGAGTGCTTAACAAAAGAGTTGGATAAGGAGAAAATGCCCGTGGTTCTATTTGACACCATTGACTTTTCAGGAAAACAATTTCCTAATTTTGATGCCTTGCACGCACTTTCTTTGGAAAAGGTAATTCTTGTTGCGGACGATTCCCACGGCATTGGTATTGTCGGCCGCGAAGGGAACGGCTGCTACCAAACCCTAAAAAAATTGCAACCGGCAAAACTTTTGGTCTGTTGTTCTTTAGGTAAGGCCTTGGCCATACAAGCAGGTGCCGTTTTTGGTACCGAACAAGATATTAGAATGTTGGAAGCAACACCTTTTTATGGTGGTGCTAGTCCAGCGTCACCTGCATTTATAGCAACCCTTAAGGAGGCAGGTAATTTGTACATGGATCGCCTAAAACTACTGAAGAGCAATTATCAATATTTCAAATCCCAATTAAAAAACCCTTCTTTTTTTGATCACATGGACGGACACCCGACATTTGAATTTCAAAATTCCGAAGTGGCCTCGGCATTGAGCCAAAACGGGTATGTATTTACTAACTTCAACTACCCCGACGAAAATGGTCCTTTGGTAAGTCGCATAGTACTAAGTGCTTATCATAAAAAAGAGGATATTACCAGGATTACACATCATGTTAATGCCATTACCAATTAGAATTGCTTTATCAGATATTGGTTATTTTGCGTCTATCAACTAAACTCAAAATCCATAAAATCACTTTATGAAACTTACAACTAAATATAACTCTGGACCTCGTTTGCTCATATTGATTGCATTAATTATTTCCAGCTGTAAAACCGAAAATAGTGCAGCGATCAATCAAGTTGATGAAATAATCACATCGATACAAGAGACATACGCCCCAGATAAAAGGGTGGCTCTTTTTGATGTTCAATCCGAAAAGAAATCTACAGGATATGTTTTAAGGGGAAAGACCAACCTGCCTGAGGCCCTTGACAACCTTAAAAATGAATTGGAAGCTCAAAAAATCAATTATACCGATAGCATTACACTACTACCTTCAGCCGATCTTGACGGTAAATTTTATGGTGTCATCTCCAACTCGGTTGCCAACATAAGGTCCAAACCCTCGCATTCGGCAGAATTGGTCACACAGGCCACCTTAGGAATGCCCTTGAATGTATTTCAAAAAGAAAGAGGTTGGTATCTTATTCAAACCCCCGACAAATATTTAGGATGGGTAGATAGTGGAGGTTTGACTCTTATGGAAAAGAACGATTTTGATTCGTGGCAAGCAGATAAAAAATTAATATACACCCACACTTATGGGAAATCCTATGAAGATGCTGATGAAACTTCCCAAGTAGTTTCCGATGTAGTGGCCGGGAACATTTTTAGTTTAATGGCGGATAAGGGTGCATTCTATAACGTACAGTATCCAGATGGTAGAAACGCTTTTATATCCAAGACAGAAGCCGAACCCTTTGAGGCATGGAAATCCAAATTGACCTTTGAAACGGATAATTTGGTCGAAACATCCAAAACGATGCTTGGTGTTCCCTATTTATGGGGCGGAACTTCCACAAAAGGGGTGGATTGCAGTGGTTTCACTAAAACAATCTATTTTATGAACGGTATGATCATTCCTCGTGATGCATCCCAACAAGTGCATGAAGGTACCTTAGTGGACGACTCCAAGGAGTTTGATAAACTTATTCCCGGAGATCTTCTCTTTTTTGGTCGCAAAGCTACGGACTCCACCACCGAACGTGTAGTGCATGTAGGAATGTGGATCGGCAACAATGAGTTTATCCATTCATCGGGCAAGGTACGTATTAGTAGCATGGATCAAAATGCAGAAAACTTTGATCAACCCAATTATGATCGCTATTTACGCACTAAACGTATTTTAAACAATACCGATGAGGGGCTTATCTATTTAACTAAAAAAGAGATTTTTTAAAATGTAGGCGATCTACTGACATTATCTGAAAGATGAAATTGTCATTTTCCCAAAAACAATAATTATTAATTGCAATAAACTCATTTTTAAGCTCTAATAATTTAATATTGTTAATATTATTTCTTACCTTTTAAATATTAACAAACTTAAAAGTAGGGCATTATGAAAAAATCGGTTTTACTTTTCACTCTCATCTTTGTTTTTGTAATTGCAGGAAGCTTTACAGAGCATGATCCCAATAGCCCATCCATTGAAGGTACCTGGGAACTCCAAAGTTTTTACAATTACGACGGGGAAAACGTGATAGACACAATTAAAAAATCTGATGGTTACCGTCAGGTTAAAATGTATTCCAAGGAAAAAATTATGTGGACCCGTTATGTACCGGACGATCCCAATGGAAGATTTGGCTACGGTTCTTACAGGGTAACGGATAATTCATTGATTGAGATTATTGAATATGGTGATGACGATATGATGAAAGCATTAGACACCATGCGCAACTTTACCTTTGAACTAATCCTTAAAGAAGATACATTTAGTCAGATTACCGTTGATTCGGACGGAAACAGAACATTTTCAGAAAATTACAAGCGGATTGATTGAGTTGCAATCAATAAAAAAGGCGCTGAAATTTTCAGTGCCTTTTTTTATTGAAATTTATGTAGGCTGCTACACTTCCATTAAGAAGCCAGCATTTCTTTGCTTTCTACAGCAGCTAGATATCTCTCTGCATCCAAGGCAGCCATACAACCTGTTCCTGCAGCAGTTACAGCTTGTCTGTAAATCTTGTCCTGAGCGTCTCCACTGGCAAACACTCCCGGTTTATTGGTCTTTGTGGATTTTGGTTGCGTAACAATGTATCCTGTTTCATCCATGTCCAATTGCCCCTTGAACACATCGGTGTTCGGTTTATGTCCAATAGCAATGAACAATCCGGTAACCGAAATTTCTTCCTTCTCCCCTGTTTGATTGTCCACTATTCTAATTCCTTCTACAACTTGGTCACCCAATACCTCATCTACCTCTGTATTGTAACGGATTTCGATATTGTCGATACTGTTCACCCTGTGTTGCATTGCCTTTGATGCTCTCATATGGTCCTTACGCACCAACATGGTAACTTTGGAACATATATTGGCAAGGTAAGAGGCTTCCTCGGCGGCAGTATCCCCTGCTCCAACAATGGCGACTTCTTGTCCTTTATAGAAAAAACCGTCGCAAACAGCGCAAGCAGATACTCCACCACCTCTTAAACGTTGTTCACTGGGCAAATTCAAATATTTCGCGGAAGCACCAGTGGATATGATTACGGTTTCGGCCTCCAATTGAGTCGACTCGTCCACGGTAACTTTATGTATTCCTCCAACTTCATCACTGAACTCCACAGCTGTGATCATACCAATTCTTACCTCGGTACCGAACCTTTCGGCCTGTTGTTGCAATTGCATCATCATAGCGGGTCCATCTATTCCTTCTGGATACCCCGGAAAGTTGTCTACCTCGGTTGTAGTGGTCAACTGTCCGCCTGGTTCCATCCCTGTATATAAAACTGGTTTTAAATCTGCTCTTGAAGCATAAATTGCTGCAGTATAGCCTGCAGGTCCTGACCCAATGATCAAAGTTTTAATTCTTTCCACTTGTTCTGACATAAATCTTCTACTGAAATGTTACCTTACAAAAGTAGGTTTTTTGTCCAAAAACTTACACCACTGTCTTTTTTGGTTTTCTCAAAAGATGTGAACAATTGTGAATGAAGGGTATAAATGGTAGGTTAAAATGGTGCCAAATAAAAAAGAGCCGCATAAAAGCGGCTCTTTTTCGAAAAAGTAGGTCAAATTTATGGGAACATATATTTGATCTTAAAACCGTTACAACCAAGGGGCTCAACCTCAAAAACCCCTTGGAGCAACGTAAAACCTTATAAGTAATAAGAAGTTAGGTAAAGAACACAAAGTACCCTATAATCACCCCATCCTATCAAAGGTTTTAATTTAAGCTAAAAAGCTTCGTGTTAACTGGAACAAACATACTACTGTCCAGCCATTCAGATGGGGTACAATTAATCAATGGGGCTTTTCCGTTAACGAATGCCCATTTTCAATTTATATTCGAATTTTAGGAGGGTCTTGTAAGAAAATATTTATGAAAAATTCAAGATATTGAACTCCAAACAATTACAGCAAATCCGATTTATTGTTTGTATTTCAATTTTTTCTCGATGGTTTCTATCATAACATTGGCAATATCCTTACCTGTAGTATTCTCGATACCTTGAAGTCCGGGTGAAGAGTTCACTTCCAACAACAATGGCCCTTTATTGGAGCGAATCAAATCAACACCTGCCACATCCAAATTGAATACTTTGGCAGACTTAATAGCCAGCTTACGCTCTTCTGGGGTAATCTTTACTTTAGAGGCGGCTCCACCTTGGTGGATATTTGCCCTGAACTCTCCCTTTTGAGCAGTTCTTTGCATGGATGCCACTACTTTTCCGTTCACTACAAAACAACGAATATCATGTCCGTTGGCTTCTTTTATGAATTCTTGAACCAATATATTGGTCTGGACGCTTTTAAAAGCATTGATCACACTCTCCGCTGCTTTATTGGTCTCCGCCAACACCACACCTTTACCTTGGGTACTCTCCAATAATTTAATGATCAACGGTGCTCCACTCACCATACGAATCAAATCCTTGGTATCCATAGGGGATTTGGCAAAACCCGTTGTTGGAATGTGGATATCGTTTTTGGAGAACAATTGGGAGGCAAACAATTTGTCCCTAGACCTACCAATGGAATCGGCCGAGTTGAGGCAATACACGCCTAAAGTATCGAACTGTCGCAGAAGGGCACAACCATAAAAGGTTACCGCTGGTTTAATACGAGGGATTACCGCATCGAACTTGTCCAATATGTTACCGCCTCGATACCTGATCTCTGGAGTACTGGCATCAAGTTTCATATAAACGTGCTCCACATTAAGGAATACGACCTTGTGCCCCCTCATTTCCCCTGCCTCAATAATTCTTTTATTGCTATAAAGGTTGGGGTTACTTGCCAATAGGCCCAAACGAAGTCCTTTCTTCTCGGTAATATAGGGTTTGTATTTTTCCTCCAATTCTTCTTCTGTAATATCGCCTTGGATAAAACTTTTTGAAGGGTCGACCAAGTAACGGCCATTGATGGCCTCACGCCCCAAAAGCATGCGATACTCCATAGTATCCCTATTGGCCAGGGTCAATTCGATCTCAAAGGCATCCCCGTCGATATTCATCATAGTTTTTATGACTGGGCGTTCTTCGGATATTCCTTGTGAGCTTTTTACGTGGCGTACATCCACCAATTTTGCCTGACATAAAATGGATATGCTCCTATTGTCTTGAACCGGGTTAACTTCAAAACGTACCCATTCCTCCAAGCCTTTTGAAAAAATTTTGATCTTACTGGCTTGTATAGATGATGTTTTTGCTCCAGAGTCCACTCTGGCCTTAATGGCCGGTATTCTCAAATCATCGAATTGGCACCATTCTTCGCTACCCAATATTTTATAATCGCTCAAAACAATATGTATTTAACTGATTAATCGCATTATGAACAAGTCCATCACCTCCACCAAGATCAAAATAATAATGATCCACTCGAGCCTACTGCTCTCCCTGTGGTCCATTATATTCATGAACAGACTTAGGTTTTCCTTGATCACAATGCCTTGTTCCTTTATATTTCGGTACCGTTCCTTTAGATCAAAGATTTGTTTTAAACCCTTGTCCAATCGGTCCAGTTCCAAATCTTCCCACACTACTTCATGGGAATCAAAAATATATAGGTTTTCAGAAATTTGATTGTTTATGTTCAATACTTTGGCAATATGCCGTTTCAATTTCTTTCCACCTATATCCAACTTTCCATTTTGTTCCAGATAGGTCGTATGCCTACGAGTTTCTTTCATGGCCTGATCCGATAGCCCTGCAAAATAATCAAGGGCCACAGATTGGGATAAGTGCAACAATGCCAAACGAATGCCTTCGACATTGGTTTCCGGCAAAATTACCTTGTCATGATCAATAGTGGCCTTATCTATATTGGCAACAAGCTCCATTTCCATGGTCTCGGTGCTGTCTGTTGGCCTCCATTCCTCGCAATATGGTTTGATTTCCATCAAAAGTTGTGAAATCTCGTTTTCGTTGTATCCAAAAAAGGATACGACCCCATATCTGAAGATATAAAGGTAACGTGATGTATCGGAATAAAAAAGTTCATCCCTGTCCCCGTACACAAGTTCTTTGCTCAATGCTTTCCTACAAGCAGTTATGTTTATGCTTGTAGCCAGGTGAAGGGCCATTGCCTTGGATTCCATCGTAGAATGTTAGGTAAATAAGAATTTATTCTTCCTCGGAACTTTCGAGTTCTTCGGTGTCCAGTGAACGGTCCTCGTCATCTTGGTCATCAGTATCGGAATCATCAAAATCTTCCATGGCCATAACTAAACGTTTGCTCACTTTAACAAGGTAGGCGGTGTCCTCGGTTCTCACCTCAACACACTCCACCACCTCATTACTGGCATTTCTATAGGTAACAATATCGTCGTCGTCGTAACCATCAGGAAACTTTTCAACCAATAAATTGAGCATGTTCTTGTCCAATTTTTTAAAATCAACGATTACTCGTTTTAATGCGGGGGTTTGTCCTTTTCTCATGGTTACATGTCTAATAAGTAGGCAAAAATCAGGGGCGCCACAATGGTTGCATCTGATTCAACAATAAATTTTGGGGTATCGATATCCAGTTTCCCCCAGGTAATCTTTTCATTGGGAACTGCCCCGGAGTACGACCCATAGCTTGTGGTGGAATCACTGATTTGGCAGAAATAGCTCCAAAACGGGGTTTCTGTTTGCTCCAAATCCTGATACAACATAGGCACCACACAAATAGGGAAGTCTCCTGCAATTCCTCCTCCAATCTGGAAGAATCCAATACCATTTTCAGAGTTTTTGGAATACCAATCGGCCAAGAAAGTCATATACTCAATACCGGATTTTACGGTACTCGCCTTTAGTTCTCCTTTGATCACATAGCTGGCAAAAATATTCCCCATGGTGCTGTCTTCCCAACCTGGAACAACTATTGGCAAGTTTTTCTGTGCCGCAGCGTACATCCAAGAGTCCTTGATGTCGATTTCGTAGTATTGCTCCAAAACTCCGGAAAGCAACAGTTTGTACATAAACTCATGAGGAAAATAGCGTTCGCCTTTTTCGTCAGCCTCCTTCCAGATATCGTAAATATGTTTTTGTAACCTTCTAAAGGCTTCTTCTTCCGGAATACAGGTGTCGGTAACACGGTTTAATCCATTTTCCAATAGATCCCATTCTTCTTTTGGTGTCAAATCCCTGTAGTTGGGCACTCGCTTATAGTGCGAATGGGCTACAAGGTTCATAAGGTCTTCCTCAAGGTTGGCCCCGGTACAGGATATAATATGAACTTTATCGGTGCGTATAATCTCTGCAAAAATCTTTCCGAGCTCAGCTGTACTCATGGCACCCGCCAATGAAACCAACATTTTAGCGCCATTGTTCAATTGATCCTCATACCCTTTAGCGGCATCTACAAGGGCTGCAGAGTTAAAGTGTAAAAAGTATTTTTGAATGAATTGTGATATTTCTCCTTTGTTACTCATCGTAATCGTCTAAATTATTTTTGGATTTTTTGAAGTCGTCGTCACCGTCATCAAAATTATCATCCATGTATTCGTTATTGTTTGAAAATTTATAGCTCAACATTTTATAGTAGAGCTTAGCGGCCAAAAAGTCTGATGACCTATCAATATCGTTTGGACACAATTCTACGATATCGAAACCTACTACGTTCTTTTCTTTAAATACCCTTCTTAAAAAATCCAGGGTTTCGTACCAAAGTAGTCCCCCTGGCTCAGGTGTACCGGTCGATGGCAAAATTGAAGGATCAAAAGCATCCAAATCAAAGGTGATATAAACGTTGTCAGTCATCAAATCAAGAGCGGAATCCATCCAAAAATCATCTGAAACCATTTCGTGGGCAAAAAATACTTTGTCCCGATCCATAACCAATGTTTCAGTATAATCCATGCTCCTTATACCCACCTGTACCAAATTGGTAGTCTCGTTGGCCTCGTACAATGCGCATGCATGATTGTATTTGGTTCCCTCGTACTCCTTTCGCAAATCGGCATGAGCATCTATTTGAAGTACCGTTAGATCTTCGAAATATTCGTTGAAGGCCCTAATGGCACCAATGGAAATTGAGTGCTCCCCGCCGACCATGGTTACTAGCTTGTTGCGGTTAATATACTCTTTAACGGTCTTGTGAACTGCCGCTACCATGGAATCCGGTGTTTCAAAATCGTCAATGGCATCTGCCAAATACACCCCTTGTTTGTAAACTTCGCTATCGGTTTCGATATCGTAAACCTCCATGTTTTCTGAGGCTTCCAAGAAGGCTTCCGGACCTTTGTCCGCACCTTTTCCCCAAGTACTGGTACCATCATAAGGAACGGGCAACAATACTACTTTGGCTTTTTCGGCCGAACCGTATTCCTTTGGAATACCGGCATATGTTCTTTCTGTTTTCATTTTTTTAATTACTGTCTTTTTCAATTATTGCTTGGCACTGGTAAATCATCGACTTTGACCTTGGTCTCTGTCGCTTTTTTATTGCCATAACCCAATATGGAAAGGAATTCCCCAGCGGTTTGTTGCTCTGAAAAAACAGAGGACACCAAATTTCCATCTTCATCCCTGCTTATGAGTATTTGTTTGGGATTTGGGATCAAGCAATGTTGTAATCCTCCGAAACCTCCAATAGTTTCTTGGTAGGCTCCTGTATTAAAGAATCCAATATATAGGGGCTTATCTTTTTTGTACCTGGGCAGGTAAATAGCATTCATATGCTGTTCGGAATTGTAATAATCGTCGCTATCACAGGTGAGTCCACCCAATAGTACACGCTCATACTCTTCGTTCCAACGGTTTATGGGCAACATTATAAACCTTTTGCTAATAGCCCAAGAATCCGGCATAGTGGTGATGAAAGATGAATTGATCATGTTCCATTTTTCACGGTCGTTTTGTTGTTTTTGATAGAGGACTTCGTAAATATTTCCTCCACTCTCCCCTACTGTGAAACTACCGAATTCGGTAAAAATGTTGGGCGGTGCTACACCAGCCTCCTCGCACGCTTGCGAGATTTGATGGATAATCTCATCTACCATATAGGCATAGTCGTATTCGTATGCCAACGAGTTTTTGATGGGAAAACCACCACCAATATTTAAGCTATCCAATGTGGGGCACACCTTTTTTAAGTTAATGTACACTTTTAAACACTTTAAAAGTTCGTTCCAATAATACGCCGTATCCCTTATCCCTGTATTGATGAAGAAATGAAGCATCTTTAATTGAACTTGGGTATTTGGCTTTATGGATTGGTTGTAGAACGGAACAATGTTCTTGTAGCCAATGCCCAACCTTGATGTATAAAACTCGAACTTTGGTTCTTCCTCCGATGCAATTCGTATTCCTATTTGGAACTTTCCGTCTATGGCTTCGCCCAACAAGTTGATTTCTTCATAATTATCTATAATCGGAATACATTTCTTGTGGCCTTCGTTAATCAACCTAGCTATATTCTGTATGTACTGGTCCCTTTTAAAACCATTACATATTACATAGTTGTCCTTGGTGATCTTACCCGCCTTTTTTAAATGCTCCACGATATCAATATCGAAAGCTGAAGAGGTTTCAATGTGTATGTCGTTTTTTAACGCCTCATTGAGTACATGCTCAAAATGTGAGCTCTTTGTACAATAGCAATAATGATACTTCCCTGGATAATTATGTTTTTCAATTGCCGAGTTGAACCAGCCTTTGGCCCTTTGGATGTTCTCCGATATTTTGGGCAGGTAGGTAAACTTTAATGGGGCACCATATTGTTGCACCAAATCATAAAGATCTATGCCGTGGAATTGAAGTTTGTTATCCTTGAGTTGAAATTCCTCTTGTGGGAAATCATAGGTTTGCTCGATTAAATCGATGTATTTTGTTTTCATTTAAAATTCGTAATTGTTTATTAAGATAAAGAGAAAAATAGAAGTCTAAAAATCTATCAAACTTCAGATACGAAATTCAAATACAGTGCAGGGTACAAAGTAAGGTGTACGTGAGAAATCACGATAAAATTGATGTTGTTCTTCGAAAGTCAGCCCGTGTATTCGGTGTCTTAATCTTAAGACGGCTTGTTGGGTAGACTTTCTTATCCCCAAAAGCCCGAACATGAAAAAAGTCTTCAAAGCTTGTAGGCAATGCGTCCAAATTAACTGGACTCATTTATGGAGCAAACATAAATAAAAATCCAATACTGCAACTTTTTTTTGAAAAAAAATTAAACGGTTTAATTAATTGATTTTCAATATTTTAAATTCAATAATAAAAACTAGAAACCATTACTAATAAAAACTGGCCAGCAGAAAACATCTACCGGCCAGATATAATTTAAATGAATTTAATGGCTATCCTACCAAAGGTGGCCTATCATTTATAAATGGCTGTTTGTAATAACGTCTTCCAGTGGCTTTGTACAATGCATTGGACAGCGCTCCGATTGCAGGTGGCAAGGAGGGCTCACCCAAGCCTGTTGGGTCTATGCCATTGTCCACAAAGAATACCTCAATATTCTTTGGTGCCTCCGAATGTCGGATAAGACGATATCTATCAAAATTGGTCTGCTCCGGTTTACCATCATTAAAGGTCATTGCGCTATAGGTCGAGTGTCCTATACCATCTATCATACCTCCTTCAATTTGGTTTTTGGCAGCCAAGGGATTTATAACAATACCGCAATCTACTGCACACCAAATATTATCAACACGTGGCATATCGCCGCCATCTTCCAGTTCTATCACTTGGGCCACATAAGAATTGTGACAGTAATATGCGGCAACTCCCCGTGCTTTTCCGGATTCTGAACCCCAATTGGCTTTCTCTTTCACCAACTTAAGTACGCCGGCATAACGTTCTGGGTCGTAATCATTCTGCTTTGGGTCACCTACAGGATTGTTGATAGCTCTATCAAAAAGCTCCAATCGGAAATCCAAAGGATCTTTCCCGGCAGCTTCTGCAACTTCATCTATAAAAGCTTGTTCAGCTCCAGCGATAAAATTAGATCGCGGTGCTCTCCAAGCACCAGTGGTTACATTGGTCTGAAGACTATGCTTTTCCGCCAAGTAATTGTCTACTGCGCCGGCAGGGAAACGATTTTCAAATATTAGATCATCATTGGTACCTGCTCCTCTTACATGCCAAGCTATAAGGTTGCCCTCTGCATCAAGGCCAGCTTTAAACTTAACTTTATAAGATGGTCTGTATGTACCTTGTGTCATATCATCTTCCCTTGAATACACCAATTTTATGGGGGCATTCATTTTTTGGGAGATAACGGCAGCTTCGATTACAAATGGTCCATATAGTCGGCGACCGAAACCACCTCCCATACGGGTCATCATAATATCTATTTTTTCAACGGGCATACCCAAACGGGCGGCAACCGTCTTTTCGGTGAATTCCGGCGTCTGTATCGGCCCCAATAATTCCGCTTTCTCAGGGGTTACATGGGCGAAAAAGTTCATCGGCTCCATAGTATTATGAGCCAGATAAGGTGCCGAGTATGTGCTTTCTACGATTTTGGCCGCATTTTTAAAAGCGGAATCGACATCTCCATCTTTTCTTGCTGGAGTTTCAGTGGGTTTTTCGAGCAATTCTGCCAAGGCTTCCTCATGGTAAGATGTACTTTCGGCAGTGGAATCTTGCTCCCACTCTACCTCAAGTGATTTTTTTGCCTGCATGCATTCCCAAGTGCTGTTACCTACTATAGCAACAAGTTCTGCAATGCCTCCTTGATCGGACCATTGTTTCTCGATACCTTCTGGATACACTTCAAAATGGAACACATCTTTAATACCTGGCATGGATTTTACCGCATCTGCGTTCATACCTTTGTATTTCATCCCGAATGCTGGTGGGTGTACGATCATGGCCGTTAACATGCCTTCTTTGTATACATCCAGTCCAAACAATGGTTTTCCTGTGACTATTTTTTCTCCGTCTACATTTTTTTTATCCGTTCCGATAATGGAAAAGTCTCCGTTATCCTTCAATGCTACCTCTTCGGGCACTTCTATGTTTGCAGCGGCTGAGGCCATTTCCCCGTAGCCTGCGGAATTTCCACTTGCTTCGTGGGTAAGTACTCCATCTTTGGTAGTAATTTCATCTGCGGATACCTCCCAAGCTTGTGCAGCAGCTTCTTTTAACATATGTCGTGCAGTAGCTCCTGCCATTCTAAGACTTTCCCATCCTTGTCGGATAGACTGGCTACCACCGGCCAACTGTCTTGTGAAAATGTCCGTGTTTAAAGGAGCTTGTTCCACAATCACGTTTTTCCAAGCCACATCGAGCTCTTCGGCCACGATCATAGGCATGGAAGTTTTTACGTTTTGGCCGATTTCTGGGTTGGGAGACATAATGGTAACCATACCATTGTCACCGACTTTTAAAAATCCGTTGAGTTCAAACCACTCCTTTGGCAAGCTGTTAACCTGTTCAGGAGTCATTTTACAAGATGCCAACCAGCTAAACCCAATTACAAGTCCACCACTAGCCAATCCTGTATTTCTTATAAAGGCACGTCGTCCTATTTTTGTTTTTACAAGTGTCATGATACTAGTTTTATGGGTTAGGATTTAGATGCCAGTTTCACGGCTTTTTTGATTCTGGTATAGGTTCCACAACGACAAATATTACCGTTCATGGCCATTTCTATTTCTTCGTCTGATGGGTTAGGATTTTTATCCAAGAGCGCCGAGGCTGTCATAATCTGACCTGCCTGACAATACCCGCATTGTGGAACGTCAACTTCCAACCATGCCTTTTGAACTGGATGGTCGCCATTTTCAGATAACCCCTCAATTGTCGTGATTTCCGAATTTCCTACTGATGAAACAGTGAGCATACATGCTCTTGTTGCTGTGCCGTTCAAGTGAATGGTGCATGCTCCGCATTGGGCAATACCACAGCCATATTTTGTTCCGACTAAATTTAAGTGATCTCTTAAAACCCAAAGGACCGGGGTGGACGGGTCCACATCGACCTCTTGTTTTGTTCCGTTGATGTTAAGTGTAAAAGTTGCCATAATGTTGATTAATTCCTTTGAAGTTAAATATTTCTATTAACAATTCGAGTAGTTCTCCCAAAGATCCCCATAAAATTAACATTGTTTTTGGGATTTTTGTCAGTTACTTAAAATGAATACAAATAAGCTATGGAAAAATAGCTGAATACCACCTGGCTACACTAAATTTAACTGTTGCCAGTGGATAGGTATATTAATATTTCAAGCGAGCAAAAACAGGTAAGTGGTCAGATGGGTACCTGGTATCCTTGGAATCACTTAAAATGGCGCTTTTGAGCACCTCAAATTCATCTGAAACAAAAATGTAATCGATTCTTCGTTCTACAGGTTTATTGAATTCAAAGCCGTTAAAGGTTCCTTCCGGGCCAAAGGCATTTGTACCGGCAGCAATGTGAGTATCCGCCATTTCCGTCAATATCACTTGTACGCCAGGACTATCACTTTCCAGATTGAAATCTCCAGTGACCACAACCGGGTAATCCTCGGTGTTCAATTCCTTTATTTTTTCAAGGATGAGCTTAGAGCTTTCTTCTCGCGCCTTTACTCCTACATGATCAAAATGAGTGTTGAAAAGCATGAACTTTTTGCCATCACTTTTGTTCTGAAAAATTCCGTAGGTACAGGTTCTTGGCAGGGCAGCATCCCATCCTTTGGATGGTTTATTTGGAGATAGAGAGAGCCAAAAGGTGGATTCTTGCAGCAATTCAACTCTTACTGTATTATAAAAGACAGCTGTATGCTCCCCTCTTTCATCACCAAAATCACGACCTACCCCAAAGTAGGCATACTCCTTTAATCCATTGTCGATTTCCTTCACCTGATGAATCAACCCCTCCTGAATTCCAAATACATCCGGATTATAAAAGTTCAGCTGGGAAATCAAAAAATCCTTCCGGTTGTCCCAGTTGTAAGGAGCATCATTAGGGTTATCGTATCGGATATTATAGGAAATCACATCGATAGTTTGCGCATAAGAACACATTAGGGAACTTATAGCCAATAGGGTTAAGAAAATGTTTTTCATTGTATGGGTGTTCCTCGTAATCTTTCAAAGGCTTCGTAGGTTTTGTCCACCTTTTCTTTTGGGGTGGTCTCGAACTCCTTGTCAGTTACTTTGTAATACGACTGCAAACTATCCAATTTTTGGTGCATCAAGGTTACGATATCTTTATATTCTTGATCGTTGATGGCATTGTGTAGTTCCTTAGGGTCTTTTTCCAAGTCATAAAATTCCCATTCATCAATATCATCATAAAAATGAATGAGTTTATACCTATTGGTCCTGACACCATATTGCCTTTTAACCATATGAAAGGCCGGAAAATCATAATAATGATAATAAACGGCATCCTTGAAGTCATCGCGGGTACCTTCCAACAATCCCCTAAATGATTCGCCCTGCATGTTTGCTGCATATTCCTGTCCACCTGCCAAATCCAAAAAGGTCGGGGCAAAATCCAAGTTTTGGACCAAGGCATCAATATTGGTTCCCGGTTCAATAACGCCCGGCAATTGCATCAACAAAGGCATTTTCATCGATTCTTCGTACATAAAACGTTTATCGAACCAACCATGCTCGCCCAAATAAAAGCCTTGATCGGAGGTGTAGACCACCAAGGTGTTCTCGTCCAAGCCTGTCTCCTCCAAATAATCCAAAATTCGTCCAATGCCCTCATCAACGGACTTTACTGTCGCTAGATATTCGTGCAGATAACGTTGCCCTTTCCATTCTGCCAATTCCTTTCCGTGCAGATCGGCCTCATAAAAAGCATTGTTTTTAGCCAAATAAGCCTGGTCCCAAATATTGCGTTGTTCGGGTGTCATACGGTCAAAATCGGTGGTCCAAGGATTATGTGCAAGTTCAGTACTCCCCAAACCATCACTCATTTTTAAATCGTGCCCCTCGTACATATCCTTGTAAATGGTCTGTTGCTGTTCCGCTGCAGCTCTTTGATTTTCGAATTCAGGAAAGTAGGTGTCTGGCAATGGAAAAGTTATGGAATCATATACATTTAAATGGCGCAAAGCCGGCATCCAGTTGCGATGAGGGGCCTTATGGTGCACCATTAAATAGAAAGGTTGTTGACCATCTTGCCTTGCCTTTAACCACTCCAAGCTTTTATCGGTAATCAAATCGGTGGCATATCCCTCGACCACCGTGGTATCTTCCCCTTGTATAAATTCCGGGTTATAATAATTCCCCTGATCATTGAGAATATCCCAATAATCAAATCCTGTTGGCTCTCCGTGAAGATGCCATTTCCCCACAATAGCGGTCTCGTAACCGAGCTTTTTCAAGTGTTTTGGCAATGTCGGTTGACTATTGTCAAACCGTTCGCCATTCATCCGAAAACCGTTGATATGACTATGCTTCCCCGTTAAAATAACGGCTCTACTTGGGCCGCAAATCGAGTTTGTACAGAAGTTGTTCTGAAAAATGGCACCATTCCTTGCTATCCTATCAATATTCGGGGTCGGAGCCAACTTGCCCAATTCATGGTTATAAGCACTAATGGCCTGATACGCATGATCATCCGACATTATAAAAATAATGTTCGGTCGACTTTGGACAACTTCTTCTGCAGGCTTTTCTTCTTGCTTACAGGAAACAACAAGTAAGAGTAGAAGAAGCGTTAATCCAATTCGCATATCAATATTTTATTTTAGGGTGAATTTTTCCGACAGTTCAGCATCTGAATTGGTTCCCACAAAGATTTCAAAATCGCCAGGTTCACTAACAAATTCCAGTTGTGCATTGTAGAATTTTAAATCATCCGGCGAAAGGGTAATCGTCACCTCCTTGCTCTCCCCTTTCTTCAGCATAATTTTTTGAAAGCCTTTCAATTGACGTTTTGGAGGGGTAATGCTCCTCACAACATCGCGTAAGTACAATTGAACCACTTCTTCACCATCATAATCTCCCGTGTTGGCAACTGTCACTTTTACGGTAATCCCTTCGCCTTGAGAGATTTCCCTTGTATTCAATTTTAGATTTGAATAATCGAATGTAGTATAGCTCAACCCATAACCAAATGGCAATAACGGTGCATTAGGCGCATCTAAATAGTTAGACCTGAATTTTTGGAACTCCCCGCTCTCAGTAGCAGGCCTACCTGTAACTTTTGCACTGTGATACACTGGAATCTGACCCACGTTCACAGGCCACGTAGCTGTTAATTTTCCTGATGGGTTGTAATCCCCAAAAACCACATCGGCAATAGCATTTCCTGCCTCCACACCTGGGTGCCAAACTTGTAGAATGGAAACTGGCATATCAAATTCTTCAGGTATGGTCAGAGGTCTACCGCTCATCAAGACCAAGGCGACAGGTTTCCCCGTTGCCACCAATGCCCTAATTAATTTCTTTTGACTCTCTGGAATGGAAATATCGGTACGACTTGAGGATTCCCCACTCATTTCCGTAGCTTCCCCCACAACGGCCACTACAACATCAGAGTTTTTGGCCAAATCCACCGCTTCTTGAAGCATGGTTTCCGGGGAACGCTCGTCGATTAGGATTCGTTCTCCCAAAGAATTCACATTTTTGGCAAAAGCGACATCATCGGAAATATTGGCTCCTTTTGCATGTTCAATAGTTGCGCCCGAGGCCACATTGTTAAATCCTTCAAGAATGGTTACAGCAAGATTAAAATCCCCCGTGGGTGCCCAAGTCCCCAACATATTTTCCCTGCTATCGGCCAAGGGACCGACCAAGGCAATCTTTCCATTCTTTTTTAATGGGAGTAAATTGTTGTGATTTTTCAGCAAAACAAAGGAACGGGTGGCCAATTTACGTGACAAGGCCCTATTGTTCTCGGTCAAAATATCCTTTTCAGGACGTTTAGAGTCCAAGTATTTGTACGGATCATCAAAAAGTCCAGAAACATATTTAGCTTCCAATACCCTTCGACAAGCATTGGTGATGTCTTCCTCGGTCACTTTTTCTTCTTCCAAAGATTTCTTCAAGGTGGTCAAGAAACCTTCGCCTACCATATCCATATCCAATCCAGCTTTTAAAGCTAAGGCCGAAACTGCTTGAAGATCGCCCAATCCGTGTGGTATCATCTCGTTGAGTGAAGTGTAATCCGACACTACAAAACCTTTAAATCCCCATTGATCACGAAGCACATCGGTCAATAACCATTTGTTGCCCGTAGCCGGCACACCATCAACATCGTTAAAGGAACTCATTACACTGGCCGCTCCAGCATCGATAGCCGCTTTGTACGGTTGCATGTATTGGTTGAACATTTTTATCCTGCTCATGTCAACGGAGTGATAGTCACGTCCAGCTTCGGCAGCGCCATATAGTGCAAAATGTTTTACGCAGGCCAACATAGTATGGGCCGCGGCCAAATCGTCCCCTTGATAACCTTTCACCATGGCTTCGGCAACTTTGGAGCCCAGGTACGGGTCTTCCCCTGCACCTTCGGAAATCCTACCCCAGCGAGGGTCACGAGCAATATCCACCATAGGAGAGAAATTCCAGTTAATACCATCCGCTGTGGCCTCCCTTGCCGCCATTTGTGCAGCTTGTTCAACTAGGCCCATATCCCAACTGGACGAGAGCCCTAAAGGAATGGGATAGGTGGTTTTGTATCCATGAATCACATCGGACCCGATCAACAACGGAATGCCCAATCTACTTTCTTTAACGGCTATTTCTTGAGCTTTTCTAACCCTATCCGGACCAGTTACCCCAAAAAGTCCGCCTACCTGACCTGATTTTATCTTGGTCCCTACATTTTCACTAACCACTTCACCTGTGGCCACCCCGCCACCCGGGGTCAACAGGTTTAACTGACCAATTTTTTCTTCAATGGTCATTTTTTGCAACAATTGTTCTACTTCGGGGATTCGCTGTTGGGCGCTGGCACTGCCCACAACTAAGGCCAAAATGGCGAAAAGTGATTTCCTATAGTTCATGATCAGGTTGTTTTTCGGTTTTATTTCTCTATTCTGATACTTCCTGAGTTGTTTTTTTGGTATGAGAGAACAACCAAGGCAATAAATCTGGTTCTGCAAATGCTGGGTCCCAGCTATTATGATTGGCGAAATCGTACATTGTGAATTTTGGATAAACTCCTGCTTTCAACAATGCGGATACCATTTCCATGGATTGCAACGGATGTACAACATTATCCTGGGCTCCATGAAACACCCACAATGGCGTATTATTGGCGTATACCGAAACAGATTCCGGTTCGCCACCTCCACAAATGGGGACAGCTGCAGCAAAGGTTTCCGGTTTTCTGCTCAATAATTCAAAAGTTCCCATTCCTCCCATGGAAAGTCCCATCACATAAACTTGATTATCCTTGGTGTAAGGTTCTGCTATGGTGCTATCCAGTAAATCCATCACCATTTCCAATGCTTTGGTAGGTCCTTCACTATACTTGAAATCCAAATTGATGGGATAGGAACTTCTGTCCACATCTACATTGGCCCAGTAACTATCGCTCGGACACTGCGGAAATATCACAATTGCCGGATATCTCTCCTGCAAGTAATCAGTGGCAAACAGTTTAGCGCCGTTCCAAAGTTGTTTTTCGTTATCGCTACCCCGCTCACCAGCTCCATGGAGAAAAAGTACCACAGGATAGTTCCCATCTTCTTTAAAATTCTTTGGGTACATGATACGATACTTTAAAGTATCGTTCCCATCAACAAGCATTTTAGCTTCATATTTTGATTGCCATTGTGCAGCCACCAAATTACAGGCGAAAAGCAAAAGAAAAAATGATAATTGTTTTGTCATATTAAAATCCAAGTTTGGTCAAACCGGCTTGAACATCTTCGTTACCCATAAACAAGTTCCAAAGCAAACCAGTCCGATAGTTTTCGATCATGATAATTTGCGGGCCTTGATCTATGGCCAAATATGCTTCTGCCACCCAATCGTATTCTGGGCTAAAGGCATCGTAAAACCCAGCCGGACCCAACAAATCATCCCTATTCCTATAAAAGTAATGCATTGCATCCAAAGATTCTTCGGGCGCGTAAGGAATAGAACTGATTGCTGCAGTGGGAGATATGACTCCTGTATCGTTGCTGGGACTATGGGCGTTGTATCCGATGCTTCCATCGTTGTTTCGGGAGTAACTGGCCGTTAAACCCCAACAATCTTCGCCATAATCTTGATAAAAATCGGGATTGGCCACGCAGTACTCGTAATTGATCATGGTATGATTGACATTTACATCCCAGTAATCCACATAATCATCGGATAGATTTCGAGGGTCCAATCCTAAATAGGAATAATGTGCCCAAAATAAAGGTCCTCCAAATTGTTCGTTTCCATTATGCCTTACTAAAAGCGGATAACCGTATTGGGTGTTTGCTGATCGGATACCTCCTCCAGAAGCCCAGCCGTTGGAATAAACTTCCTTTTCGATTCCGAAGTCGGGAGAAGCCGCAGCCATAACATAGGTGATCAATACCTCATTATAACCTTTAAGCTGCATATTCATGCTAAAATCGTGGTTGGGGCTCCAATGCCAATAGAGTACATTTTGGTTTTGGGTATACCAATCCCACTCTACGCCCTTCCATAAATCATCGGCCTGTTGTGCCAAAGCTTGTTCTGCATCCGAACCATTTTTAAAATATTCCTTAATGCAAATAAGGCCTTGGGCCAAAAAAGCGGTTTCCACCAGATCGCCGCCATCGTCCAAATCACTAAAGGGAATAACCGCACCTGTGGAACCATTGATCCAATGCGACCATGCTCCATGAAAACGATCGGCATTTTCTAAGAAGTCCAACAAGGTGTTCAATCGCTCCAACCCTTCGGTCCTGGATATAAAACCCCTTTCTATTCCTACCAAAATGGCCATAAGACCAAATCCAGTACCTCCCGCCGTAACAACTCCTTCACTATTACCGGGATCATTGGGGTGATACCTTTCCCTTGCCCCACCGGAATTGGCATCGGCATAATCCCAGAAATATTTAAAAGTTGTTTCTTGGGTCAGGTCCAATAATTCGTTATCGGAAATTGTAGGCTCCTGTTCATCATCCGAACCGTTTCCAGGCAATTCTGGTGTGGTTGGGACATAGGTATAATCATCCCCTCCCCCACATGATAAAATCAATGTGGAGAAAAGGATTAGATATAAAGTTTTTTTAATCATTTATTGTTGCATATCAGGGTATTCAAAACCCAATTTCATCAAGCCTTTTTGCACCTCCTCATTTGCCATAAACAATTTCCAGAACAGGCCGCTTCGGTAATTTTCTATCATTACAGGTATTGGTCCTTGGTCAATGGCCAAATACCTTGGCAAATACCAATTATCTTCCAAACTAAAAGCATCGTATGGTCCGTATTTACCGATCAAGCTATCTTGCTGATTGTACATGAACCGCATAAACTTTTTACTTTCCTCTGGCGTGTAAGGCATGGAAGATAGTGCTGCCGTAGGTGAAATAACCCCTAAATCCTCTCCAGGACGGTGCCCAGCATACCCATTTATGGAGTAACTGGAGGTCATTCCCCAACAATCTTCTCCATAGCCTTCATAATCCTTTGGATTGTCCACTGCATATTTATAATGGATCAATGCATGGTTTTGGTTCAATTTCCAGTAATCACCGAATTGATCCTTCAGTCCTTTTGGATTTAAGCCCAAATAGGAATAATGTGCCCAAAACAATGGTCCAACGGGTGCATCGCTATGCTCATAATGGTTCAATTCCGTTTCCAAACCATAGTAGGTGGTGTCCTTGGCAATCTGTCCATCCACGGCCCATCCTTTTTCGTAAACCGATTTTTCTATGGAATGGGTCGGAGAAGCTGCCGCCAAAATATACATAATGAGCGCTTCGTTATAACCGCCAACCGGAAAGTTCATTTCCCATTGGTATTCTGGACTCCAATGCCAGTATAGGACATCCTCACCATTTTTGGTGTACCAGTCCCACTCTACTTCTTCCCAGAGCTCTTGGATTTTTTGTGATAGTTGTTGTTCACGCTCATTTCCATCTTTAAAATAGGCTTGAACGGTCAAAAGGCCTTGTACCAAAAATGCGGTCTCGACCAGATCACCTCCATTATCCTTTTTACTGAAAGCGGTCACTTTTCCCGTTGGCAACATCCAGTGTGGCCATGCTCCATGAAAACGATCTGCTTTTTCCAAAAAGTCGACGATGCGCTCGTAACGTTCCAAGGCTTGTTCCCTTGTTATAAATCCTCTTTCCACTCCCACCAGAATGGCCATAAGTCCAAAACCTGAACCTCCAGTAGTGATTATGTCCTTATCGTGGTTGGGATAAATCCCATCCATATGAATACGCTCTCTAGCCAATCCTGAAACAGGTTCTGCTCCGTCCCAAAAATAATTGAAGGTTTGGTACTGCAATGTATCGAGCATTGCCTGGTCGGCAATATTTAAACTGTCGAAATTGTTTTCTACAGTTTTATTGGCCTTTTCTTTAGTTTTTTGGCCATTGCACCCTACAAATAAAGTGGCAATGGCCAATGGAATTAAAATTAACCTCATACAAACTAACTAACTCAAATAATTTATAGTGCTGAACAAATGCACATTAATTGTTCATGATTTCTTGAATCTCTTCTTGGGTCAATGTTCTATCAAAAAGATATAGATCATCGATATAACTTAGATCGGACAGGTGGTTCCAACCAATAAAATTGGGTGCTCCCGAACCTATGGATAGTATGGAGCAATTTTCCCAACTAATGGTCTTTCCTGCCATATCACCAACATTTGCAACCGGTTCCCCGTTCAAATAAATTAGGGTCTCGGTCTCTGTAACGGTAAATGCAACGTGTACCCACTCATCAACAGTAGCATCAATCACATCACCATCGTTCCAGACATCACCGGCATCGGTACCCAAATGTAGTTTGATGCGTTGTTCGTCTGCACTTCCTTCTCTAATCAATCTAAAACCAGCAGAAAGATCGTTATCGGAACCATTCATTGGTGGGCTTACTGTTAAGATACCTGCCCTATCTGGGTCTGCATTGACCTTGTACCAAAATGCTCCGCTAAATTGATTGTTAAAGAGTCCATCTATTGGGAATGTGAGATAAGAATCTGTAGCACCGGCATAGGCATTGGTACCTACTGCACTTTCACCTGCAAAATCAGGAGTACCTACCACAGTGGCTTCTTCACCCGAATTGTCATCTATATTGGAACCATCAAAAGGCATATAAAATGTTGACCCGTAATTTTGAGGTGTTACTTCTCCTCCAAATACTTCGGCTACTTCTTCTGCTGATAATGACTTACTGAAGAATCTTAAATCATCGATAATACTGTTATCAGATGCATGTCCCCAGTAATCAAATGTGGGGCCGCCTGCTCCGATGGTGAACGTATCACATCCTGTCCAATCGATAGGAGCGGACATCGCTGAAGACAATGCTTCGGCACCGTTCAAATAGATTACACTTTCTGTGCTTGAAATGGTGAATGCAACATGCACCCACTCACCTGCGGTTACATCGATAAATCCGCCATCATTCCAGCTTTCGCCACCCCCGGTTCCAACATTCAACTTTATTTGTTGTTGGTCGGCGTTTCCTTCACGGAACAATCGGAAACCTTGGTTTCTATCTGCTGCATCATCACCAATGGTAATAATACCTGCCCTATCTGGAGTTGCATCGACTTTGTACCAGAAAGAACCACTGAACTCAGAAGTCATCAATCCATCTGCCGGATAGTTAATATATGAATCGGTAGCTCCCAAATATGCCTGTTCCCCTACTTGACTTTCATCGGTAAAACTTGGAGAACCTACTTCAGAGGCTGCTTTACTACCGATCAAATCGATATAATCCCCATCAAAAGGCATATAAAGGGATTCACCTGCATATTGAGGCATATACGGATTAGCAGCATTGATCATTATTTGAATATCGTTCTGGGTCAATGCTTTGTTGAAGATACGCAGCTCATCCATTTGACTGGCATCGTATCCGTGGTTCCAATAGTCGAAAGTGGGCCCACCAGAGCCAATATGCAACTCTTCACAACCGGTCCAATCTATTGGAGCAGGTAAATCGGCGGACAACATTTCAACTCCATTGAAATAAATTTTACTTTGGGTTTGGGAGATGGATAGGGCAACGTGCACCCATTCTCCAGCGGTTACATCTATAACTCCACCATCGTTCCAACTTTCACCAACTCCTGTACCCACGTTTACTTTAATGCGTTGTTCATCTGCACTTCCTTCGCGGAACAGTCGGAACCCTTGATTTCTATCTTCAGCATCATCACCAACCACTAAAATTCCAGCTCTATCCGGTGTGGCATTTACTTTATACCAGAAAGCAGCACTAAATTCAGGACTTGTAAGCCCTTCCATCGGGAATGTCAAATATGAATCTTGTGCTCCTTCGAATGCATCTGCCCCTAAGAATCCGTCTCCGGCAAAACCAGGATTTCCAACTTCACCAGCTTCTTGGAAGCTTATGAAATCCATATAATCGGAATTGAAGGGCATGTAGAGCACTTCACCATCAAACTGAGCGCTGTAAGGAGCCAACTTGGCAAAGTTTACTTCTTGCGTAGTTGACTTTCCTTCAATATCGGTCGCCGTTACGGTTACTTTGTGCTCGCCGTTCCCTAAACCATCATAGGTTACTTCTTCCATTACAATACGGTAATCGAGAAAGGAATTGAAACTTGCAATCTGTGAACCGTCCATGGCGACTGTAACGCTTGCCACTTCGATATCATCCGTAACTTCGAAGCTAATATCTATTGATGTTTCCTCCTCAAAAGGCATTAGTTCCACTCCCTCGGTGGGGTATGTTATGTTTACCTGCGGTGCAGTTTCGTCCACTCCCGCATCCACTGCCGTGATAGGGTCGATTCCTTCGTTACAAGAAATCACCAAGAACCCTACTAGCATCCATATGGATTTTACTATATGTTTCATTTTTTTAGTTTATTTAGTTTGTTAGTCTTCACTTCCGCCTCCCAAGCTTGGAAGTGCGTCCAACTGTGCTTGTGGATATGGCAATAGTTCCTTATCGGCGGTAAAGGTTCTTCCATCATAACTGAGCTCCGAGTAGTTGTCCAAACGGATCATATCGTAATATCGGATTCCCCATTCCATTCCGAGTTCTGCAAACTTCTCATCCATTACATCATCTGCGGTAACTCCTGAAACCGATGGCATTCCTGCTCTGTTTCGAACCATGTTCACTGCTTGATCAGCGGTCATTCCAGAACCACTGGCCCCACGCGATAAGGCCTCTGCGTACATGAGCAATATTTCGGCATATCGCATTACGATCATGTTTTTACCTCCCCCGTAATCATTGCGTTGTTCGGTAAGCTGTACGGAAGGTAAATAGTGCTTTCCACTTGCAAATAATGCTCTGGCATAATCGTTGATCACATCGCCATCTCTGGTTGTATTGTTTACAAAAGATGGAAGTGTTGCATAATTTGGATCCGTCTGAAGTTCTGCGATTCCTCTATCGGTCCACAGTACACTGGTTTCCAAACGGACGGATTCGTCCCTATCCAACATAAATTTGATAAACTTCATACTTGGTTCATAGAAGCCCCATCCGCCAGATGCATTTTCTCTGGCAGGTGTCCACCCTTGGGGACCAAACGGAGCGTACAAGTGATAAAAAGTATCTCCTGTACTGGAACCATAATCGGAAAACTGAAGTTCGAACAAGCTCTCATCACTCAACTCTCCGGGCTTTTTGAACAAATTGTAAAAATCGGGGTACAAGGAAAATCTATTGGAGTTTATGATAGCGGCACATGCATCGGCCATTCCTTGATAGTCTTCCATTTCCATATGCGCCATCGCTTTTAAGGCATAGGCGGTATATCGGGTTACCCCACCTGGTATATCCGTTCTTTCATTTGGCCTAAGATTGGGCAACAATGGTATGGCTTCATCCATTTGATCGGAGATATATTGCATAATCTCCTGCTTGGTGGCCGGCCCATTGGCAATCTCAGCATCAGGCTGTGTGGATTCAATAATAAATACATCGCTCCATACTCTTGCCAAGTTAAAGTGCAACCATGCGCGCATCACTTTTATTTCAGCAATGTACTGGTCCGCTGTTGCTCTTTCTGTGTCATCGGCAAAATCCTTGAAGTTTTCGATCAATTCAATTTCCGTATTCAATTGCACAATATCTCCGTAATGTACATTCCACAAAGAGTTGTACATCCAATATCCTTGCGCATACACGTAATTATCGGTATCGGCGAATGGTTGTTGATCTCCAAGACCACCGGCATTTACATCATCTCCACGAACAGAGAGCAACAATGGTTCTTCCCACCCTCTTGTTGCAATGATGTAATAAGAGCCTATCAAGGCCTGCACCATATCCTCGGTTGCCGAGTAGTCTAGGTCATCGGCATTTAATTGTCCCTCGATGTCCTCGAATTTATCGGAACATGATTGGATAGCGAGTATCGCAATCAGGATCAATGCCATTCTATATAATAGGTTGCTATTCTTCATCTCAATTTTCTTTTTATAGTTTAACATTAACACCTATAGTGTAAATCGACGGTACTGGGTATGTCTGACGATCCACCCCATCCGAAACTTCTGGATTAAATCCATTGTAGCTGAAAACGGTCAAAGGTCTTTCTGCGGTCAATGTAAATTTAAAGTCAGGCATATTGCCCTTAAGTTTGTCACCACGAAGGGTGTAAGCCAACTGTATATTCTGGATTCTGAAGAAATCACCATCCTCTACCCAGAAATCACTCAATCTTTGGTTCCAACTATCTCTTAAACCAGCGGATGATGGGTAACTATTTGTTGTTCCCTCTCCATGCCAACGGTTTTTTGCCAAATCGGCATCCATATTGGTATCGTTGGTGAAGATTACCTCACCACGTTTTCTGTTCAAGATTTTGTTGCCGGTTTGGCCATAAAAGTTCATGGAAAAACCAAAATCCTTGTAGTTCAGTCCAATGTTACCACCATAAGTGAACTTTGGCAAAAATGAACCAAGTACCATTCTATCCTCATCGGTTATGGCTCCATCACCATTCCTATCGTTGAAAATAAAGTAACCAGGTTGAATGTCCTGCCCGTCTGCAATGGCACTCTGAGCAACTGGGTCGGCATCAATTTGTGCTTGATTTTGATAAACTCCCGTGGTTTCATATCCATAGAACGCATAGAGAGGTTCACCTACCAAGGTTCTTTGTCTAAACTCTGCCGAACCTGAATCTATATATCCACTTTCATCTTCGATCTCTATGGCCTCATTTTTAACAGTGGTAAAGTTGGCTCCTATTGTATAGCTGAAGTCAGGAGTAATTTCATCACTCCAATTCAATGCAACTTCTACCCCAGAGTTTCGAATTACTCCTGAGTTCCTGGATACTGTTTGGTTAGCGATCGGGATATAAACCGGCATAATGGCGTCCTCTGTATCCCTTATATAATAATCGGCTTCTACAGACAACCTATTATTTAAGATGTTCATATTGAATCCAAAATCCAATTCTTCTACAACCTCCCAAGTTAAATCGGTAAATGTACTTGTAGCTGTGATACCTGTATTGGGGTTATCACCCAAATCCACGGTTTGATTGGAAATGGTGTTGGCTCCGGAACTTGCAGGTACGTTATCGTTACCCAAACGACCCCATGCTGCTCTCAGTTTTAGGAAGTCAAAGAATTTCACGTTTTCCATGAAAGGTTCTTCGGATAGTACCCAACCTGCACCTACGGAAGGGAAATAGCCCCATTGCTCCCTGGTAAACTTGGAAGATCTATCCGCCCTAAAGGTTCCGTACAAGAGATAGCGGTTTTTATAATTGTAGGATATTCTTCCAAAATAAGACTGCCCATAAATTCTGCGGTTATTCTCCTCTACATTATTGTTGAAGGATAGTGGGTCGGCAAAATTCAGGTACCACGATGTTTCATAATCGATACCTGCAATATCACTACCGGTCGCTTGGAATTGGTTTGAGGCTTCATCCCTAAAAGATGTACCTGCCATTACCGTTACATTATGGTCTTCGGCAAACGTATCGTTATAGGTTAAAACGTTATCCCAAATTTGGTTGTAGTAATTATTCTGCCTTCTGTTTATGGATGAAATTCGCTGATCACCAAAACCCATGTTATAAGGTAGGTTCACATAGCGCTCTTCCAGTGCAGAAAAATCGACATTATAGGTTGTTTTAAAGGTAAGTTTATCCTTTATAATGTCGGTTTCCAAATAGATGTTTGCCAATAACTTACGTATTTTCAATCGGTTATCGTTATAATCCATATCAGGAAACGGGTTCTGGGTTCCCCTATAGCCCAAGGCTTGGGCACTGGCATAACGTGTTGGTGTAGCTTCAGTATTCAATTCATCGAAAACCGGTAAAATAGGCACCGCAAAGTACGCTTTAAACCACGCTGAATTTTCAGGTGTTTGCTGTGTAGCATTACTAAAAACGGTATTCACCCCTATTCTTAAATTATCCAACACGTCCACATCCAGTTTGGAGCGGATATTAAATCTTTCATAATCATTCTTCATATCCAACAAACCTTCTTGTGAGAAGTAGTTGGCTCCCATGGAATAAGATACGTTATCGGTTCCTCCGGTAACGCTCAAACTGTGGTTTTGGATAACTCCGTCGCGAATAATTTCATCGTACCAATCTGTGTTTACATCGGGCACGTTCGGATTGATTCGGCTTCTACCATAACGTTGCATGGCATTTAAAATAAACTGAACATCCGCCTCGGAACCGGATTCCACAGCCATGGTCACGAATTGTTCGGCATTGGCCATTTGCAATACATTTTGAGCTCTTTGGATACCGGTGTATCCATTGTACTCAATTTGTGGCTTTCTGTTTTTACCACCAGATTTTGTCTCGATGATAATAACACCATTCGCTGCCCTTACCCCGTAAATTGCGGAAGATGAAGCATCTTTAAGAACGTTCATCGACTTAATGTCGTTGGGGTTTAAGAAGTCGATATTACTATAGAACATCCCATCCACTACATACAAAAGACTTGTAGCATCAGAATAGGTTCCAAGTCCACGAATTCTTACTGTTGGTGATGCGCCCGGAGAGCCAGGGGAAACAATCTGCACCCCTGCCACTTTACCTTGAAGTGACTGAACCGGGTTTGCAGATGGAGTCTTTTCAATTTGTTCCGCATCTACTGTTACAATAGAACCGGTTAAATCGGCCTTTTTCTGTGTACCATACCCAACTACAACAACCTCATCAAGGCTTTGCGTGTCTTCTAGCATAGTCAGGTCGATTGTTGTCCTATTATTAATAGGAATAGTTTGTGTAGTGAATCCAACGTAACTGAACACCAATGTTCCGTCACCTGGAACGTTTTCCAAACGATAATTTCCATCAAAATCCGTTTGGATTCCTGTTGTAGTGCCCTGAAGCACCACACTTGCCCCGGGCAACGGTTGTCCTTGATCATCCATTACCGTTCCCGAAATCGTTATATTGTTTTGAGCAAAAAGTACTGCTTGAAACAACAAAAACGAGATTAGCAAAAGTTTGCTTTTAATTTTCATAATTGTGCAAAAATAGAGTTAGATTTTTACTAAATTAACAAAGAGGGTGCTTTCAACCCTTGAGTCGGAATACATAATAAATACATCATAATTATAAGCTTTGGAAAGCCTTATTTCACCGTATTTGCAGTAGTATCGCCTTGTTTTGATGTAAAAAGAATTAACATAGTGATGTAGTGATGATGTAGTCCAAAAAACATGGATTTTAACCGCTCGAACCGCATTAGCCCTTTTAAAATGTGATAAGAAAATTGGATAGGTTATCCGAACTATCCATATCTAGCTTTTTTCGTAACCGGTACCGATGTATTTCCACTCCCCTTACAGTTATTCCCATTAGTGGAGCAATTTCCTTGGTGGATAGATTCATCTTTAGGTAAGCGCAGAGCTTAAGATCTTTTGGTGTTAAGGATGGGTATGACTTTAATAACCGCTCAAAGAAATCTTGGTGCAATTCTTTAAAGTTGACCTCAAATCGTTTCCAGTCCTCGGTATCTTCAATGGAATTGTTCAATTTTTTGATGAACGAACGATATCGCTGTGAATTTGAAAATTTATCCTTGTTCATCACCAACATATTCTTCAGCTCCAAAATCATTTCATTTTTACGGGCAATATTCAGGGTTGTACTCGCCAGCTCGTTCTGCTTTAACTTTACCTGCTTGGCCAATTCCTCTTTTTCCATCTTCGCCAATCGTTCCTGCTGTTCCTGCTTTAAATGCTCTTCCAGCTCCCTATGCTTTCTTTCGAGTTTTTTTCGGTTATATCTCCGAACAATATAAATACCCAAAACAGCGAGTGCAGCATATAAAAACAAACTTCCCCAAGAAAAATACCATGGTGGAGCAATCTCAAATCTCAAACTATTGAAATCTGAAACGGAATTCTCCATCCCAGCCGTGGAAACTTGCAGAGTATATTCACCATAAGGAAGGTTTTGAAAATTAATAAACCCACTTTCCGAATATTCCGTGTATTCTTTGGGTCCTTGAAGCTTATAAAAATATCTAGGTGAAATATATTCCGGTGAGGCAACTTCGATGGTCAAGGTCTGTGAATGCCTGAAAGGTATCCGTATGGATTCCTGTACAACGGAATGCATGTTTTCTTGATCGTGCAGTACCACAAAATAAGGCACGGGCAACTCTTGGCTCTCCGAAATATTTTTAAGTCCGGGGTCGTTTATCTTTGCGAAACCATCTGTAAGTGTAATGTAGGATGTGCTATCGTTCACCTGAACCACAGTTTGGGAATCTGGAGCCAATCGCTCCCGCAATGGCAAATCCGTTACCAAAAGACTGTCCCCTTTTAAATTTGTATAAATAATGGCCTTTTGCTCATTATCATCTACAAACCAATAGAACTGTTCATCAAAAAACAGTAATTCCTTGCCCTTATAATCCTTGAACTCTTCAAAATCCTCGATACGATCACCAATTGGGTTATAGGTAAACCAATTGCCCTCACTGTTGAGTACAATGTTGTTTTTAATATTATACAGTTTTACATTATACTCGCTGGGAGCTCCTTTACCCAAAAACGCTTGGATTTCATCAAACTCTTTATAGCTGCCATTGGAAAAGTGCATGCGATAAAATCCTTTATATGGATGGGCTACCCATACTATTTCTGGAGTCTCAAAACATAGTTGTTTTACAGGGGCATCAAACCCTTCTATTTTAGACACATTCCATTGGTTGTTGTCCGTTTTCTGAAATTTGGCCAACCCATTATAAGTTCCTTGCACATATGTGGCGGTTTGGCCGGGTACCTTTATCATTTGATAACCTCCGGCAATTTCGCTCACTTGATCAAAACTGTTCTCTGTAACCTTGTAAGTTCCGGTATTATGCCCGCACAACAAGTCGCCCTCTATAACTTCTAAATCCCACACATGGCCCTGCGAACCACTTACAAACTGCAATTCGTTATCATCAAAATAGAATACACCTGTGTTACTCCCCAAAAACAGTTTACCATTGTACCATGCTATATCGTAAACCATTCCCAAGGTACCTGAGTAATCGGTGTAGTAAGATATTGGATTGTTCAATTGAACTCTGGCAAGCCCATTATCGAGTCCCAACCATAATTGTTCTTTAAACAACAAGGTCGACAATACAGTATTATTTTGAAGCCCAGATTCCCTATTTAGAATACTGTACAGCCCTGTATTGGTATCATAGAGGTACATTCCATTTTTAATGGTCCCAAACCCTATAACCCCGTTTCCCAATAGGACTATTTTATTTAATTGATGCTGCTTTAGTTCCTCGTTTATCGGAGCAGACCATGGTGTAAGTGTATTTCCATCAAATAAAAAGCAGCCGTGCAATTTGGTCCCTATTAAAAGTCTGTCTCCCCAAACAGCCATATCGTTGACCGTTTTCCCCATTAAAAAGTCCTGGCCCGGCAAACGAACAAGTTCTTTGTCCTTTACTTCAAATAAACCTACGGAGCCTCCCGCAACAATCAAGCTATTGTTGAATTCAATAAAATCGGAAACTACATCGGGGGGGTCCACCACTACGATTTCATCGTTGCCATAGGCATAAATCGCAGAAAATGAACGGAACATTACCTTTCCGTCCTTAGCCGGAAAAATTTCCCAGAACTCTTCACTGGTAAAAGTATGATCTTGAATAAGGTTGGTCAGGGATGTATAGCCGAGCTCTCCGAATTCGTTTTTGGTCCAGTATCCAAATTCTTCATAGGAACCCGTGTAAATTCTATCCCCAATACTCTCCACAGACCGTATAATGGTATTGTTGGGAAGTTTGTTCAAAGTCCACTCCTCTCCATTGTAATGTAACAACCCTTTATTGTTCGCAACAAAGAGTTCCCCATTTTCATTTACGGACACATCCCAATTTTTACTGCCCCCTTTGTAATCCAATAACTGATAGTTTTGTATGGGAGGCAATAATTGTTGCCCTGTCACCGAAAGACAGGTCAAAAACATGATGATTTTGAAGAGCCTAGAAAGCATTCTGTTCTATTTGTGCGGTAAAGGTCTTTCGAAACAATGAATATACAAAACTACTGGACCAAATATAGCATACGGACCATTCTCAGTGCACTAGGTTTTCCGAATAATGGTCCTAAATGTAAGGTTGATACGGGCCGTATTGACCTTTTTAGTAGGAGGCAAACGATGATGCCAATACTCCTGAGTTTCTCCTTTCATGAGCAATAAACTCCCATGGTCCAGAAATAGCTCTGTTTTTTCTTTGGTGGTTTTGTGCTTAAAGGCAAATTTACGCTCCGACCCCAAACTAAGAGAGGCTATTGCACCATGCTGTTTCAGTTCCTTTTCATCATCGCTATGCCATCCCATCCCTTCTTCTCCTGTATGATATAAATTGAGCAGGCACGAATTAAAGGCTTCATGTGTTTGCTTTTCGACCAGTTCCTTTATTTCCAGGAGTTCTGGTGTCCAAATTGATGCCTTTTTGGTGTTTTTTGAATAGGTGTATTTAAAGGGTTCATCGCCAAACCAAGCCACTTTTCGCTTGGTCACTATTTGTTTGCCGAACATTTGGACTACATCATGTTCCCAAGGCATATGATCCAACAATTGTTGAAAATAGAAATCTGCCTTTTCTTTATTCAGTATGGGGCCAAAATAATTGACAATGCCATCTTTTGGCAAGATATTTTGGGTTGAATCAATCTGGCTGGTAAATAAATCCATTTTTACTTTTCGCTGAATTATTGCGTTAACCTTTCTTGGCTTTTAGCCATTATTTCCAATACACGCTCTTTTAGTACTTCAGGTTCCAGTATTTTGGCGTAATCGCCAAACATCACATACCAGCGGGAAAATCCATTTTTCCAATCGGTAGTCATAAAAGTCATCTCTATTTCGTTTCCCTTCGCCTCGCTGGAAACCAATCCATAATACTTGGTTTGTCCTTGAATATATTTGGCAACGGTCTTGTCCACCAAAATCCTAACTTTGGTTTTTTCAACTTCTTCCTTTCTATTTCTGTGCTCATCAATGGTTCCATGCTCTAACAAAAAATCCAGCGAAGTCCTTTCTATTTTATGGATTCTATCCGTTCTAAAATGTCGGTAATCCGTCCGTAAATGGCAATACCCCAAAATATACCAAAATCCGTTTTCATTAAAAAGACCAACGGGTTCTATCTTTCGCTCCGATGGGTATTCTTCCCTCAACGATTCATACCGCAAAAATACTTGCTTACGTTCCGCAATACTCTCAAACAAAATTTCCAAGGCATTGGGAACCTCATCATTAAACAGCTCTTGTCCTGGAACTATCGACACTTGGGATTCCAAAGCTTCCACCCAATCTTTTTCGCTGCCCCTAAGGACTGATTTTAGTTTGAACATTGCCGATTCATAATAGGCACCAAGGGATTTATCGGTAAATTGTTGCATCAGCTTTTCTGCGGCCACAAAACTTCCAGCTTCTTCACGAGTAAACATTACCGGCGGCAATCGATACCCCTCCATAATAGAATAGCCAACCCCAGCTTCGCTTACAATAGGGACCCCAGAAGCTTCCAAGGTTCTAATATCCCTGTAAATGGTACGCAGGCTCACCTCAAATCGGTCTGCGAGTTCCTGTGCCTTTACAATCCGCTTGGTTTGTAGCTGAATCAAAATGGCAACTATCCTATCAAAACGTTTTACGGTATCCATTCCCATAATTGCGTGAGCTATCTCCCAAAGATAGGATTTCAATCCAAGCAAGGGAGGTGATTTCCAGCTCATCTCATTTCATTTTAATTAATCGATCAGGTTTATTGAACAAAACTATTCTTGGTCAATGACAACAGCCTGTCAGCATCCTTTTTTTTGACTTGTTTTTTACTGCTGACACGGGGCTGTCACCCACCCCTCCTAACTTTGGTTTCAGAAACAATAAACCTTTAAATCACAATTACATGGAAAACACCATTAATGAACAGACAACGGCCCAAGTAATGACACCAGAGCAATTTTTAGAGCAATACCAAGGCCACAGAAGGCTTACCCGAAAAGTAATCGAATCCTTTCCCGAGAAAGAATTTTTTAATTACAGTATTGGCGGTATGCGCCCATTTTCCGAGATGGTGAAAGAGCTCTTGGCCATTGCCGTTCCCGGACTTACCGAAATTGTAACGGGAAATACCAGTGAATTTGACGAGAACAGAGACTATGGCGACACAAAGGCCCAATTTTTGGAAAAATGGGACCAGGATACGGTGGAAATCAACAAACTGTGGAAACAGCTCAGCATTGCACGATTCCAAGAGGTCATAAAACTTTTTGGGCAATACGAAGGAACCGTACTTTCCAATTTGCTCTATTTTGTGGACAACGAAATTCACCACCGTGGCCAGGGTTATGTATACCTGCGCGCTTTGGATATTGAGCCACCTTTTTTTTATGACCGCAGTTAAACCATGACCGTCCATGTGTTCAAAACATCTGTAAAACGAAAAGGTGAAGTGAACCAACTTCGTCCGTGGCTGAACAGATTAATAGACAATAAGGGTTGTTGGAATTTTGACCTTGAAGATTGCGACAATATTCTCCGGGTAGAAACCCAGAGCCTGAACATTCCAACAATTACTTCCTTGCTGCAAAACAACGGCTACCAATGTGAAGAATTGGAGTAAAAACAAAAAAGCCCCTTTAAAAAGGGGCTTTTTTATTAAAGATTTGCTTTTTCCTTAAGCTCGGTAAACTTGGTCAACAGCTCTTGGCACCTGTCTTTTTCTTCTTGGCCCGGTAATTTGTCCGCGCTGCTCAAAATATAATATAGATAGGAGATTTGTGCCACCATCACAACTTCCGGGTAGGCACCCTCATCATTTTTAAGCTCCTTTAAAATATCCTTGTACTGTTGGATTTTGGCCTCGCCCACTTTGGATTTTTCCAGTTCCTTGATCTTGTCCTCTACCTTATCTTGCAGCATCCTTGCTTCGGACAATAGATCAATTACTTTGAGCTGTAACTCTTGTTGTTTTTCCATGTCAGCCAAGGAAACTCCATCATCCTCAAGTTTAGGATCCATAAGTACTTGAAAGGATTTTTCGAAAGATTGATCACCAACCGTTAGTTTAGCGGTATAGGTGCCCGGCAAGACCATTGGACCGTTCATGTAACGTCTCCTTTTGTTCTTTGCCCAAGGTCCTTTTTGTTCCAAGTTCCAGTTAAAACGGTTCAAGCCTTTTTTTGTCTCCAACTTTTCATCCATATAAACAAAAGTCATACTTAAGCTCATATCCTCTACCTTTTCGGTCGTGGATTTTAGTTTTGTAGAGTCGCTTACAATGGTCGCCACTTCTTTTCCCTGGGCATCCATTATTTGAAGGCTTACACCATCCTTTACATCAGAAGGCAGGTAATAATCAATGATCACACTTGTTGATGGGTACTTTGGAAAATCTGCTCCACCCCAAGGGGTTTGATACCTGTAGGTGTTGTCCGGTTTGAACAATACCGGAGCATCTCCCAATTTTGTAATATTCTCATCCTGAAGCGCGGTTATATTATCCAAAATCCAGAACCCGCGTCCCATGGTACTCAACACCAAGTCACCCCTGAACAAGATAATATCCGTTATTGGGGTCACAGGAAGATTTTGTTGGAATTTTTTCCAAGATCCACCGTCATCAAAAGAAACGAACATACCATACTCCGTACCTGCATATAGCAAACCTGCACGTGATGGATCTTCACGCAGCACTCTTGTGGTATGGTCAGAAGGAATTCCGTTGGATTCTGTACTGATCAATTCCCAACTTTCACCATAATCATCTGTTTTGTATAGATATGGTGTGGTATCTCCCAATAAATGACGATCCACTGCGATGTAAGCTTTTGCTGCATCAAATTGAGATGGTTCTACAGACTCTACCCTTCCACCCTTCGGTAATTTTTTCGGGGTTACATTCTTCCAAGTCGCACCACCATCTTTGGTAACAGAAATAACTCCATCGTTGGAACCAGTCCAAATCACACCTTTACTGATCTTTGATTCCCTGATGGAATAAAGCGTACTATAATATTCTTCACCTGTAATATCCCTGGTAATCGGGTTTCCGGAAATCACCTGCTTGTCCGGCTCGTTTGCGGTTAGGTCTGGAGAAATAATTTCCCAATTTTTACCGCCATTACTTGTTTTGTGAACAAACTGAGATCCCATGTACACCACTTCGGGGTCGTACGGAGACACATGGATAGGTGCCACACGCTGGAATCTATATTTTAAATCCTTTGGGTTGTGCCCATATATATTGGATGCACCGATGGAATACTCTCGGCTTTGTCCAGTTTTTTTACTGTAAACACTAAAACGCCCCTTACAGTTATTGTATACCATAAAATGGTTGCCGGGCATTGGAATAACCGGACCAGTTTCGCAACCTCCCACATCCATCATTATGCTACCATTTGCCGGAGAAGTGGCAGAAGGTGCCAAGCTGGGAATGGCAATGGTCGTATTGTCTTGTTGTGCTCCATATACCCAATATGGATATTGGTCATCTACTGCTACTTGATAAATTTCCGCGGTCGGCTGATTGTATTGTGTGGACCATGTTTTTCCTCCATTGTGGGACACATTGGCACCTCCATCATTACATTGGATCAATAAATCGGGATTGTCAGGGTTAAGCCAAATATCGTGATTGTCTCCATGGGGAACACTCATGCGCTTCCAAGTTTTTCCTCCATCAACAGATTTGATCAACGGGTTGGCATTGGAGTAGACAATATCTGGATTGGTAGGGTCCAATTCAATATTGGTATAATAGAATGGTCGGTTAACCAAGCGTATATCGTCCGATACATGTGTAAAGGATTTACCTTGATCTACAGATTTGTACAATCCACGATCATCACCTGGGGCTTCGATAACCGCATAAAGTATTCTGGAATCCGCAGCCGATACGGCCAAATCAATTTTTCCAATTAATCCTTCCGGCAAACCATCTTCAAGTTTTGTCCAATCTTTGCCTCCATTAACGGATTTATAAATTCCACCTTCGCTGTTTTTTCCTCCAGAGTCTATCGTCCAAGGGGTACGCCTTGCTTTCCATGCAGCGGCATAAACCACGTTTGGATTTCCAGGAAGCAGCTCTAAATCGGCAAAACCGGTCTCCTCGGATACATAAAGAACCTTTTCCCATGTTTTTCCACCGTCTGTAGTTTTATAAATACCACGTTCCTTGTTGGATTTAAAAGCATTACCAATAGCTGCCACCCAAACAATGTTACTATTGGTAGGGTCTATTTCCACGGCACCGATCTGACCAACATTTTCCAAACCAATATGCTCCCATGTTTTTCCGGCATCTATGGATTTGTACATGCCCTTACCTTCGATAATGTTACTACGGATTCCATCCGAACCTGTACCTACATAAACGATGTTGGGGTCATTAGCAGCGATTTCTATTGCTCCAATAGATGGTGTTTTAAAAAATCCATCTGATACATTGAACCAACTGGTTCCATAGTCTTCGGTTTTCCAAACACCGGCACCAGTAGCACCAAAATAAAAAGTACCCGGCAACATTGCCGTACCTGTTACGGTAGTTACCCTACCACCTCTAGCAGGTCCAATAGTACGGTATTCTAGGGCGTCAAAGTCTTGGGCAAAGGTTGCACAAGTCAATAAAAAAGTAAATAGAAAATAAAATGAGCGTTGTTTCAGGTTCATGAGTTAGTTAGATAGTTTGGTTTCTTCCCAAATCTACTAAATACCTAGCCAATCTGAAATGCTCAAGCGTATGAATTACAGCCTTTTTGTTCGAAACACGCTTTAATTACAAAATCCACAACGACTGCACGAAATTTTATCACTTTACAAATAGTGCGTAACAGGACCTAACCCCTAAAAGGAAGTCTGGATATTGTACTTTATAAATCAACCTACAATTGGAGGTTTTTCATTTATAAACGGTTGATTATAAAACCTTCTGCCCTCTGCTTTATACAAGGCATTGGCCAATGCTCCCATTACTGGCGGGAACGGGGGTTCGCCCAATCCCGTAGGGTCTATTTCATTCTGAACAAAATGCACTTCGATATTCTTTGGTGCCTCACTGTGCCTGATTATTCTATAGCGATCAAAATTACTTTGTTGCGTAGCTCCATCTTTAAAAGTAAGTCCTCCGTACATGGCGTTGCCCACTCCATCTACAATACCTCCTTCGCACATATTGGCAGCTGCATCGGGATTTACAACGATACCACAATCCATGGCACAGACCGCATTTTCCACACGAGGTGTTCCATCATTGCCTTTTACCACATCTATGACATGGGCAGCATAGGTGTTGTGACAAAAATATGCCGCCACACCACGGAACATTCCGGGCTTTTCGGTCCCCCATTCGGATTTGTCCCGCACTAACTTTAAGACACCGGCCAATCTATCCGCTTCATAATCATTCTTTTCACCTACAGGGTTGGTCATGGCTTTGTCCAGAAGTTCCAATCTAAATTCAATAGGGTCTTTTCCTGCCAATTCTGCAACTTCATCCAAAAAGGCCTGCTCTACACCCGCCATAAAGTTTGACCTTGGCGCACGGAATGCACCTATGGTGATATTTGAGTTATGTTCCCACTGTTCAGCCATGTAATTTTCCACAGCTCCTGCCGGAAACCTGTCGGCAAAAATGGGAGTTTCTGGAATTCCACCAGCCTTTACATGGAATGCTACCAAATTATTGTTTTCATCTAAAGCAGCCCTATAAGTTGCTTGGTAAGATGGCCTATAAATTCCAAAGGTCATATCATCTTCTCGGGAATATACCAATTTTACAGGCGCTTTTACTTTTTTGGAAATTAGTCCGGCCTCAACAGCATAATGGGCATAAGCCCTTCTTCCGAAACCGCCTCCCATTCGGGTCATTTCAATATCCACTTTTTCCGCAGGAAGTCCTAAACTAGCTGCAATGGCTCCCTCAATAAGCAAAGGTGCTTGCAACGGTCCGGCCAATTTTGCCCCTTCATCGGTAACATGTGCAAAGAAATTCATTGGTTCCATGCAGTTATGGGCCAAAAATGGACAGGTATAACTTCTTTCTATAACCTTAGCTGCATTTTCAAAAGCTTTCTCGGGATTTCCATCCTTTCTTACCACTTGTCCCGGTTTGGCCGCCAATTCTTCCATTTTGGCATAATGTGCATCGGAACTTTCCAGACCACCGGGAACTTTTACTTGGGACTTATTTCCAAATCTATCTGCCGTGTACTCATAATCGGAGAATGGCTCCCATTCCACTTGCAATTTCTTTTTGGCATTCATTACTTCCCAAGTGGTTTTCCCCACAACTACGACCAATTCTGTAAATGCATTGGTATCGAAAAAATTTCGTTCATAGTCGTCGGAATAGGTCTCTATTTTGAAAACATCCACAATTCCTGGCATGGATTTGGCCTGTGAAGCATCAAAAGACTTTAATTTTAAACCGAAAGCTGGCGGATGTTCGGCCATGGCCACCAAGGCTCCGTCATACTGATAGTCTACCCCAAACATGGGTTTTCCTGTTACTATTTTTTTGCCTTCAACATTCTTTTTGGAATTACTGATAATCTTAAAGTCTTTGGGCGATTTCAGAGTAACCTCTTCTGGCACTTCTACTTCCATGGCCGCAGATGCAACTTCTCCATATCCCAAAGTATTTCCGGTAGGGTCATGGGTCAACACGCCTTCAGCAGTGGATATTTCCGAAACTGGCACTTGCCATTGTTTTGCTGCTGCTTGTTTAAGCATTTGTTTGGCCGACGCACCAACGGTCCTAAGCCCTTCCCATCTAGTTCGTATCCCTTGACTACCACCTGTAAACTGTCTTCCATAGATTTCCGCATTGTAAGGAGCAATCTCCACCAATACCTTTTCCCAAGAAATATCCAATTCCTCGGCCACTAACATGGGCATGGATGTCATAACACCTTGTCCAAATTCCGGGTTTGGGCAAAAAATGGTGGCTACCCCATTTTCTCCAATTTTTAAATACGAATTGATTTCGAACCACTCTTCGGGCATTTCCATTACCTCAGCTTCCGTAACCTGTTTTGGCTTACAGGAGTTAAGCCAGCTAAAACCTAAGATAAGCCCTCCCCCAGCCAAACTGGAGTTTCGTAAAAAAGCCCTACGTCCAATGGTATTTATATCCTTTTGTTCTGACATGATGTGGTAGTTTTTAGATGATTAATTCTGTTCCTATTTGGAACTGGCGGCCAATTTTACAGCCTTTTTGATGCGGGTATAGGTTCCGCAACGGCAGATATTGCCATTCATGGCCATTTCAATTTCGTTATCGGTAGGATTCGGATTGTTCTCCAGTAAAGCTGCCGCGGTCATTATCTGACCCGCCTGACAATAGCCGCATTGGGGCACATCAACTTCCAACCATGCTTTTTGTACCGGGTGATCGCCCTCTTCGGATAAGCCCTCGATGGTAGTGACCTGTTGATTTCCAACAGAAGCAACCGTTAGCATACAGGCACGAGTTGCAGTTCCTTCCAAGTGGATGGTGCATGCGCCACATTGAGCTATACCGCACCCATATTTTGTTCCCACTAAGTTTAAATGGTCTCTAAGTACCCATAGCATTGGAGTTGATGGATCAGCATCCACCTCGTGACTTTTACCGTTGATATTGAGTGTGTATTTTGCCATTATTTTGAGTTTGTTTGAATTTACGAACAAAATCCATTCAATCGAAATAAAGATGTAACGGATTCACAATTAAACTGTTAAATGTTTGATGTTTACAATATAAAAGCTAAAGGTTTAGCCAATACGTTAATTTTAGATTGATCGACCTAAAACGTGGTGCAAAGGTTTGGGTAAAATAGTTGTCGTTATAGACCAAATAGAGATCGGACAAAGGTGCAAACCTCCATTGCAACCTAGAATTAATACCCAAATTATCCCTTTGATTGGAGTACTGAACCAGTGTGGACCAGAACAAGTTCTTGGTAAATGTCACATCTATTTTGGGAGTGACCAGCCATAAATCTGCATCCTCATAAGGGTCGGGAAGATCTATTTTATCATAATTGGCCCCTAGCGTAAATTGCACCCATGGCTGAATACGATAAGCCACCTGACCTCCCAAGGATAAAATGTCCCCATTAAAAAATCGTCCTACCGTTCCCTGTACGCCATAGGTCAACAAGTTGACATTATTGGATTGATAAACAAATTCCATTTGATTAAAATGATATCCCTGACCTCCTGGCAAAGGCTGTCCTCCCGGTGTCCGTGTTGGGTCGAAAGGGGCTGTTAAATAAATAAAGTTGTTGGTGAAAGATGCTTCTGCCACGGCCTGGTTCTTAAAGGCGGTATCCCATGTAAACGAATACCTATGATCGGTTTTTTTGTAATCTAATGAAGGCCTCCAATACATAATGGTCAATGCCCTAAGCCCATGTGTATTGAAAATTCCGCTGCTAGGGTAAAAAATCCGTTTGATACCGTTACCCCATTTAACAATATCGCGCCGGGGAACAAACCCCAAATCCGCCCTAAAATCCTCATTTACGTAAACCAGGTCCTCCGTAATTTCCCAACGTCTGGGATTATAGGTCACTGTTGCCTGCGATGAAAAATTACCTTCGTGATCATTGGGCTGAAAAGATTTATGCAGGTAAAATCTACCACGCCAAATATCATCGGAAGATGCTAAATTATAATCCGCACCAATAACACGGTTGTATTCATCCAAAGGGTCCAAAAATGCCTTTTCACCTGTAGCCTGACGGTTTACCCAAAACAAACCTATGTTAGACCTACTTCCGATTTTACGTTGCAAAGCCAACATCATGTTGTTATTGGAGGCAATCCTATTTTCCTGATCCTTTGCCGTTTGAATATTCAAAACACCTAACCGCCAATCCTTGTTGAGCTTTCCGCTTAATCGAACCCCACCAATAATATCGTTCTGGATAAGATTTCCAAGCGTATCCCTTGCTAGTCCAATTCTTCTTGAGAAAAATGGTTTGGCCTCATTAAAGGAATTTCCGAAACTTTCAAAAAGATCACTGTTATCAATAAAAAACTGTCTTTTTTCGGGCAAACGAAGTTCAAAACGCGTCAGATTGGTGAAAATATCATCTACCTCCACATTGGAAAAATCAGGGTTCAGTGTTATGTCCAAATTCATCCCGTTTCCGATGGCCACTTTGGCATCTCCCCCAACTTTAAATTTGGTATTGGATTCATCCGTAGTAAAATCGTGATCGTTCAGGGCATTTATATAGGGAATCAAGGTAAATGGCGTTCGCGATTGCCCCAATGGGCGTTCAAAGCGCAATTCTCCCATATATGCCAAACTTGATAGTCGTTGTTGTTGCGGCACCTGCACCCATGTAGATTGCTCATTGGATTGATTGTTCCAGCGATAGCTTCTGAACCTCCATTTTGTGCTGCCTTCCACAAATTTGAGTGAAGTAAATGGGATGGCCACTTCTATAACGTAATGATCATTGAACCGTGTGGCCTCAGCCTTCCATTTTACATCCCAAGTATTATTAAAATTATTGCCGCCTTCCGAAACCAATCCTTCCCTACGAACACCATATGGTGTTATTCCGAAAAAATAGGCCGTTGTTCCATCGTTAAAAGTATCGAACAGCAAGGAAACATTATCGTTGGTGGTCCCTCCAAAGTCTCGTTTTAAGGAAGATACCACATAATTGCCGTTGTCCGCTTCCGCTCGAATACCAATATATAAAGTGGTTTCTGAATAAAGAATTTTGAAAGTGGTTGGGTAGTCTGCCAATTTGGAATCTGTTGGAAAAAACTGCATGAAATCAGTTGCCATTTCAGCCTGATCCCACAAAGGTTCGTCCATTACACCATCTAAATTAATACTGCCTTCGATAAACTTTGCCGTGATGGTTTTTGGAATGCCCTGACCTTGCATGGTAGCGCACAGGAGAATAAAAAAAATGGCACAACCCCATTTTACTGATTTTCCCATTTTACTTTACTTTGATTGTTCAATTAATTGTGCTTCACAAAAATAGGAGGTCAAAGAAGGATTTGGAGTACCTAAGTTACGGATGTTCCTACCATTATTACAGTTGTAGTGTCACTAATTTGATTTACTGAATATCAACGCCTTATAAATGCCCGTAAAAATTGGAATAAAAAAAACCAGTAAAATAAATTTTACTGGTTTGTCGGGATGACTGACCTCTTGACGAGGTGCTAACCCATTAATATCCAGAATATTATGTCGATTTTCCCAAAATAGGACATCCCATAGGACATCTTCGTGTGAAATAATGATTTTCACAACGTAAATATCGATATTTAAAATCAAACCACACCATCTTGTTTTATTTAATTTTAAATCAAAATAGACAAAGGAATTTTTGTGAGTTCAAAAGCTCATCACAAACAAGTTAAGCATCTATTCGGCCTATCGACAAGCAGATATAATAAGAACTTTGATTGTCAATTTTAACCTAGCCGTATAAATTACAAGATTTAGATTTTTGCCACCGGTGTTCCAGCCAAGCCATTACTGGTCCACCTTACATGATGGACACGATCGAGTTTAGAGATTTTGATTGCAGTGATACCTGAATCTTGTGATGTTTTCAATACTACCAATGACCATGCCTATACCGAAGTTGTGTAGAAAAATCCAATAAACTTATACAACCCGAATAGGATTAAGGTAACCCCCAATCCTATTCGAACCTTTTAATATATTCTTCTGGACGTTCCTTTTATTTCTTGGTCAAATGATATCCAGCCGATTCAACGGCAGAAGTGATTTCCTCTTCCGTGGCACTTGTGGTCTGTACGATCAACAATTTGTCTTGGGAGGCAAAGTCTACAGACCAATCGGTCACGCCATCCACCTTATCCAAAAATGGTTTTACGGTATTGGCACACCCACTGCACTTAATATTTGATTTGAATTGTAATGTACTCATGTTCATCGATTTTAAATTAGAAAATTACTATAGTTTAATCGTTTTAAGCCTCAAACTGTTCAATACGACCGATACACTGCTAAAGGCCATAGCGGCACCAGCTATCATCGGGTCCAACAAAAATCCATTGATTGGATATAGAAGCCCTGCAGCTATAGGAATTCCAATGATATTGTATATAAAGGCCCAAAAAAGATTTTGTCTTATACCTATAACGGTCTTATGGGAGAGCTTCAGCGCTTTGGGAATCGCATTTAAATCAGAGGTGATCAGGGTCATTTTCGCGACATCCATGGCTATGTCGGACCCTTTGCCCATGGCGATGCTGACATCTGCTTGGGCAAGTGCCTGCGAATCATTGATACCATCGCCCACCATGGCGACCACCTTTCCACTTTCTTGAAGCCTTTTTACAAAATCAGCTTTCTCTGATGGGAGCACTTCGGCTTCATAGCTTTTGATACCCACCTGTTGTGATACGGCTTCGGCTGTCATCTTGTTATCACCGGTCATCATGTAAACTTCCATACCATTCCCCTGCATTTCCCGTATGGCTTCCTTTGAGGACTTTTTTATGCTATCCATAATGGCCAAAATCGCCTTTACCTTGCCTCCACCGCCAAAGTATATGACCGTTTTGGCCTCCTGCTCTAACCCTTCGACCATGTGCCCCAGGTTGTCATCCATGGCGATTCCTTTTTCGACCATCAACTTATGATTGCCCACAAGGTATTGGGTTCCATCCAATGCCTCAGCTCGAACACCTTTTCCTGTAATACTATTGAAGTTCAAAATTTCGATCGGATTTACCTTTCTATTTTTTAAAAAGGAGACCACGGCTTCAGCCAAGGGATGTTCGGACTGTCCTTCCATGGCATATAAAATTTGCTCCAGGCCCCTGTGATCGGTCACATGGTCCGCAAAGACCATATCGGTCACCACTGGCTTTCCTTCTGTTATGGTTCCCGTTTTATCCAGGACAATGGCATTTACTTTGTAACCCAACTCCAAACTTTCCGCATCTTTGATGAGGATATTGTGTTCGGCCCCCTTGCCGATTCCCACCATGATGGCTGTGGGGGTTGCCAAACCCAGCGCACAAGGACAAGCTATTACCAATACGGCAACTGCGGTCAACAGTGCATGGGTAAAAGCGTCCTCACCTCCCAGGAACATCCAGGTGATAAATGTCACCACTGAAATCGTCATTACCACGGGAACAAAAATACCGGCAATCCTGTCCACCAATTTTTGTACGGGCGCCTTGCTCCCCTGTGCTTCCTGCACCATCTTGATGATCTGGGACAAAAGGGTCTCCCCTCCCACCCGGTCAGCTACAAACTGAAAGCTTCCTTTTTGGTTTACGGTACCGGCAAAAACTTTTTCACCCTTTGTCTTTTCTACAGGGACGGGTTCGCCCGTGATCATACTTTCATCAACATAGGAACTTCCTTTGGACACTGTTCCATCCACAGGGATTTTCTCTCCCGGTCTGACCAATATCGTTTGACCTACCTTGACCGAAGAAATAGAGATTTCCCTTTCCTCCCCATCTTCTATCACCTTTAAGGTCTTGGGCTGCAACCCCATCAATTTCTTTATGGCGGAGGATGTATTTGATTTCGCCTTTTCTTCCAATAATTTCCCCAATGAAATAAAGGTGATGATCACTGTGGCCGCCTCATAATATACATGGGGTTCCATGCCTTTACTGAGCCAAAATTCAGGAAAAAAGGTATTGAATGCACTGAACAAAAAGGCAATGCCCGTACTGAGTGCGACCAAGGTATCCATATTGGCCTTACCGAATCTGGCCTGTTTGAAGGCATTTATGAAAAAACTTCGGCCAAACCAGAACAGGATAGGAACGGCAAGTACCAACGAAATCCACCTACCCAGGACCCAATCCATAAAAAACATCCCCAGAAGGAAAATGGGAAGTGTCAAAATAGCGGACCAAAGGGTTCGCTTTTTTATGGATACATAATGCTTTTTCGAAAGCTCTTCCTGTACTTCGGTAGGATCCTCGGCATCCACAATTATATCATAACCGATTTGACGTACCGCATTTTGAAGATCGCTTAGGTCCATAGCACTGTCATACTCCACAAGGACCGTACTATTGGCAAAGTTGACACTGGCATTGTAGACCCCTTCCGTATGGCCTAGCATGGATTCCACGCTGGATGCACAGGCAGCACAGGTCATTCCAGTGACCGGGAAAGATTTTTTTGACACCGTCTTCGGTTTCCTTTCGGTGTCCTCAATAATATCGATTGCATCCATTTTCTACTCCGATTTGTATGGTACAAATTTCAGAATAGACCTAAAATGCACTGTTACGTTATTTACTGAAAGAGTTGTAGAATTTTCCGAAAAATCAACCTTTACCTTTCTTCGTCAAGTACTTAACCTTAATTGGTGAGTGGTTTTTAGAATTCGGCAACATCTATGAGATCAGGTTCGCCCACGTCAATCTTTTTTGGAGAATTTGCCCCGATCAGTTTAGAATATATTCGATAGGACAAACCATTGTAGTGAACTTGGGGCAAAACGAAAGCATTGGTAGTAAGTAATCGCCTCTCATTCGGCCAGATTCTTTGTTTCTTCGCTAAGCGATCCCTCGAATTTAGGAATAGGCCGCTTTTCTTTCCCAGCTTCGGTTTCCACTATTCCATTTTCCTTGATGTCGTTTATCAACCATTGCATTTCCATTATCTCCCTGCGTTGCGCCTTGATAATTTCATTGGCAAGCTCACGTACCCTGACATCTTTTATTTGAGAACGTTTACTGGTCAAAATAGCAATGGAATGATGGGGTATCATTCCTTCCATGTAGTCGACTCCTGAAACGGTAACCTGACTCCTGACCAGCCATATCCCACCTGCAATCAACAAAACACCCAAGGCTAAAATTGACATGTTCTTGCGTCGGTCTTTATACATCTGTAGCATATATAGCAGCATAATAATGATCATCGATCCCCCCATTATCAAAGTCATGAAAAATCTAGTCTCACTATACCAAAAATGATCAATGATTTGATATGAGTGGGTGTACATTAAAAAAAACATGGCGACCATTGAGGTGCCAATCATCGCAAAAAACTTTAAATAATTATTGGATTTCCTTTGACTATCTTCCATTGTGCAAATTTTATCTGGTTATTGTGATTATTCCTTGACTTTCGATTATTGTATTGTTCCATTCCAATTGTAGGCCTGACAATTTACCTGTCCCAGTTATCATATATTGGTTCAATTGGCTTTGCTCATCGCTTGTATTTTATATTGACCTCCGTTATTTTCCAATGCCTTTTGTAGATTTTCAAGGGGGACCTCAAATTGCGACTCCACTGTAGCTTCTGCGTTTTTTAGATTGACCGCTACATCGGCTACACCGGCCACATTGAAAAGAGCTTCTTCAACGTGCCCCCTACAGCCATCACAAGTCATTCCTTCTATTTGGTATCTTCTTTTCATGTTGTGATGATTTTATATTTTAACAATTTTACACATAGAATCAACAATGTTGGTTCCAACACGTATGGGAAAAGTAACACTTTCTGTATAAGGGCATTGTTTGAAAAAAAACAAACCTTGACCCATTTGCGAAGAAAGATGTTTTTTAAATAGCGTTTAGGAAGCTGGTTCCTTGGAAAGGTATTGCGCCCTTAATGGTAGAGGTTAAATATCATCAAGCGATATTCTATTTTGAATGGCACTTTTCTTAAATTGTGTAGGTGTCATTCCAGTTACTTTTTTAAATTGGTTGCTTAAATAGGCAACGCTGCTATAGTCCAATTGAAACGCTATTTCTTTTAAGCCCAATTCGTCATAAACAAGAAACTCTTTGATCTTTTCAATCTTTTGGTTGATGATATATTGCTCCAAGGTAATGCTTTCCACCGCGGAAAACAGCGAACTAAGATACTTATAGTCAAGATGCAATCCATCGGAAAGGTATTCGGGCCATTTGACCTTTTCCATGGGTCCGGTGTAGTGTATCGCCTCAATCACTAGGTTTTTGATCTGTTCTATCAACTGACCTTTACGATCGTTGATGATCGTAAATCCAATTTTCTCAAGTCGTTCGTTGAGACCTTCCCGTTTTTCAGGCGTGATTTTCCCATTGAGGGTTATTTCACCCAACGACACATTCATATAGGGAATGCCCTCATCGTCCAAAATACCTTTGACGGCCATGATGCATCTCGGACAGACCATGTTTTTGATGTACAACACATCTTTCGATTTACTGGACCCAACTTCCATATTATGTAGTGAATTTCCACAGGGCCTTCAAAAAAATGACGACCACTGCCAATATTACAATCAGCACTAATGCCAATATGCCAAGGATTTTCATTCTTCTTTCCTTTTTTTTCTTGGCCCGACTCTGTTTCCTTTTTACCAGCTCCCTTTTTTTCTTTCGCCTTTGTCTCCTAAATTCGCTCATTTTTCCAACAATGATTCAACTGGTTCAATGGTCAACTATTTGCTCCTAACAGGAGTCCTTTGCCAAATAATATGTCAATGTGTTTGAACTATCGCCTTTTCCATAGTTTTCTGATCGTTGGGGAGCTGACATACCACAACAAGAATCCGCTCAAAACGGTAATCAATCCCATCAGGGAAAAAATCCGTAAAACCATGGTGTTAAAATCGTCCCGTCCCTCATAGTCCATGGTATGGGTCATCCATAAAAAATCGAACCATCTCCAGGCCCGATGCCTCACACGTTGGAACGACCCATCGGCCTCTGAGACATACGCTTTCAGGTTTTCATCCGTTTCATAGGTTATCACATAGGCCGCTAATGGACGTCCCCGATACTCGTGCTGCCCACCTGTTTGGGTGAGTCTTTCGACATCTTTGACCTTAAGTTCTGGCAACATATACTGTGAGGCAACGGCCAAGGCCTGTTGTTCATCGATACCCTTTTTGATCTCCCCCGTTTGTGCATCCATCAAAACCCCACCATTGATCCAATAATAGGGACTTCCCCCTATATTTCTCAATTCCAAAGATGTGACCTTAACGTTCCCGTGTCCATTGGGAGCAATCAAATTGCCAAACTCGGGCTGGCTCACATGCTCCTTGATGAATTGATCCCCATGGATCTCATCAATGTCCGTCCAACTAAAATATAGTCCGCTGATAGTCCACATAAGGAACTGGATACCAATAAATAGGCCAAGATACCTATGTATCTTTCTGACTTTCATCGATGTTTTTCTTCCGACCATTAGTTCTTCCAGTTGTTCCGTGAGGAATTATGCATCTTCACAATTTTCCATTCCCCATCCATTTTTTTAAGGATTGAGGTGGCAACCCCTTTTCTGCTGATCATTTTGCCCTCACCTCCATTTTCCGATTTTAGGCCAATGGTATAGACATAGCTTTCCGTGGTAAAGGCAAAGGGTAGCTCCACCTTCACCTCGATGGTATAATCCGAAAACTTAAAACTGTTGAAATGTCCGAGTTCTGGACCTATATGATGGTCGAGATAATGTTGATAGGTGCCTTCCACGCCCCCGGATTCAAAAACTTCGGAATCTTCCGCAAAAAGCTCCAAGGTACCTTCCGTGGTCAAGTTTTGCAGTGCTTCTTTATAGCTTTCCAATATCCTCAGCACAGCGGCCCTGTCCTGGTCTAGGTTTTCCTTGTTAGGGTTTGTTTGGCCAAAGCTTGTCCCTGTGAGAAATACGGCCATTAGAAAAATCTGTAAAGTAATACGTTTCATTGGTTTGTTTTAACATTGTTTAGGTTAGTATATATTGTATGATAAAGGCTCCCAGGACAATCGAAATGACGATCCCATACAGGATATGGGCCAACCATTTTTTTAAAATGGCCTTTTTCGGCTGCACAGGTCCATTGTCACGACAACAATCTTTCATCCTTTTTTTCCATTAGTGCCTGACAAGGGAAGGGAACGATTAACTAACTAACTCACCAACCAATCAACTTTGGGTGTTCCCCTCCCTTTCAGGACTTTATTTCCTCATTCATAGTAACCGGACATGACCAACAACAATAGCAATATCGTTTGTCCCGGTTTTAGGGTAATTTCCATGTCATTTTCAATTATCCAATTCTTCCATTAGATCATTTACCAAGGTCAATATCCGTTCTTTCTCTTCCACCGATAATTTTGCATCCTTATGGATCAGGGTATAGGAAGATAGGGGCATCTTATCGTCTTCGATCTGACTTGCGATGGACTTTAGTTTGCTCCTTTTTCTTCGATCCGAATAGTCGCCCCATTCATTGAAATTGAGTTCTTCCTTTCCCTCTTTGATGTGTTCTTCCAAAAACCAGGCGATGGGTTGGACCTTATTGTACCACGGGTATTGGGTGTTGTTACTGTGGCAATCATAGCAAGATACCCGCAAATCGTGTTCGATATCCTTGGCAACCTGGTTCACCGACATGAAGTCCGTATCGGGAACCACATCGCTCAAGTTGGGATCTGTGGGCACAAACTGGATGCCCACAAATCCCAACAGCACTACCAATACTATGATTTTCAGTACTTTCATTTAATTGATTTCCTTTTGCACCTTACCACAGGTCAACATCTTACTTCCAAAAAATGGATTCTGGATTTCGCTGCTTGCGCTGAGCCACGTTCCTCCTTGGTTGTTGTTGTACATGGGGCAGAATTGTTGGTACAAGGTTTTGGAAGTCCCGGTTATGGCAATAAAATCGACCATATCCTTGCCCAGTCCCTCAAAGTGTTCCCGTTGGTGACCGATATCACTTTTGGCGATATGCTCCCCATGTTCCTTGGCCACTTCAATGATATCGGACAGCTCCTTCTGTTGCTGTTCATCGTATCCGCTGATATCAAAGCTGCCCAAGGCACTGGCCAAGGCTTGGCCCGATTTGGCCGCTTCATCCTTATTGTCCGCCACCAGGGCATCCTTCAGTTGGAGGTAGCTATCGATCACGGATGTGCCCTGTGCATCGGACGAACCCATATCATGGTCCATGGTCCCGTGGTCCATTTCCCCCGCAGAGCTCTCATGGTGATGGCCCTCTTCCGTTCCCATCTCCATATGGGCTCCTTCCTTGTCATTTGTTTCCTTCTTACCGTCCTTACAGGAAATCACGGTAATGGTCAAAAGCGCAATGGCAATTGTACTTAATGTAACTGTTGTTCTTTTCATTGTAATTGATTTTAAGATTAATTCCTCATTTTGATTGCCCAGGGTCGGCATATTTGTATTATCCCCCATTATTGTTGCTATTTTAATTTTTTCATCTAATTTTCCATTTCTCCCACGCAGGCACTCTACCCTTATTCTTCCTCGACCGTACGCTTTTTCCCCAAAAACAATCGTTCCCCGAAAAAAATAAGCACCATCAATACCAGGGCAACAATGACCACCAAAAGATCACTACCGGCCTTTGACCAAATAAAGGCGCCCAACACCAGTACATCCAGCACAAGGGCCGTAATGAGGATAATGGGATTTGCACCGATTTCCTTTCGTAGATTGTTTAGGACCCCCCAATGGATCCCGATATCCATGATCAAATAAAAGATGGCCCCCAATGCAGCGATCCGGCTCAGATCGAACAACATGGTGAGCCCTATGGCAATCACCACGGTATACACCAACATATGTTTCTGTATGTCCCCGGGAATCCCAAAATGTCGATGTGGTATCAATTCCTTTTCAGTGAGCATGGTGGTCATCCGGGAAACGGCAAAAATGCTGGCAACGACCCCGGAAACGGTGGATATGATCGCCAGACCAACGGTGAACCAGACCCCATATTTTCCAAAAGCGGGTCTGGATGCCTCGGCCAGCGAATAGTCCTTGGCCGCAATGATTTCCTGGATGGAAAGATTGGAAGAGACCGCAAATGCCACCATGAGATAGACCAGGGTACATATCACCAAAGAAATGACAATGGCCCGTCCCACGTTACGTTTGGGATCGACGATCTCATCCCCACTATTGGTAATGGTGGTAAAACCCTTATAGGCCAATATCGACAGTGCCAATGCCCCCAAATAATCCACCAGGGAATGCTCGGTCAAGGACTGGGAAGGAACGACCTGATCAAAGGTAAATCCAGCTGCCCAAAGGCCACCAATGGCAAAAACCGCTATCCCGCCGATTTTTAGTATGGCCATGACCAAGGACGATCCCCCGATAGCTTTGTTTCCCATCACATTGACAATAAAGGCTGTGATCAACAACAATACCCCAAGGATCGGGGGCCAGAATCCTTTCGACTCCACATCAAAAAGCTCCAATACGTAGGTCCCGAACGTCCGGGCCACCAAACTCTCATTGATGACCATGGAAAGGGCCATCAGCAGTGCACCGGTGGCGGTCCAGGCCGTTTTACCGTAAACCTTTTTGAGGTACATGCCAATGCCCCCGGCAGAGGGGTAGGTATTGGACATTTTGACATAGGTGTAGGAACTGAAACCTGAGATGACTGCCCCGATTAAAAAAGCAAAGGGAAACCATTGGCCGGAGAGTTCGGCAACCTGACCCAAGAGCGCAAAAATTCCCGCACCGATCATCACACCGGTTCCCAAAGCAATGGTATTGGTCAGACTCAGGCTATTTTTTTTGTATTCTGCCATTTAAAAACGGGCTAGCAGGCCTCCGCCCCAACCATATCGGTTGTTGTAATTGGCCTGGATTGAAAAATTACGTGAAAGGATATAGGAGGCCCCTACCAGCCATTGGGTCTCACTTTCATAGGATGAATTCCCCAAATCGTTGACCCATCCAAAATCGGCCCGAAATTCATATTCCCCCTCGAGGAAAATCCTGGGAAAAAGCAATAGTTCCCTATCCAACCTTATTCTTGGACGCAGCTGGTGGTCCATACTCACATCCATATTAAAGCGGTATGGGGTAAAATACTTGACCCCTATCAGTCCCACTGTATTGAAACGGTCATAGGAATCAGGGATGGAGGTTTCCGTGTTTACCCCTGCATAGACCCGTACCCAGTCATTGAGATACCTGTTATAATTGACTTCCACCTCGGCATTTTGGTCGTAGTCAAATTCTGCCCGTACCCCAAATTCATTCCTGATATTACTTGAAACAAGGAAGAGTTCATTAAAATTGGAACCCAATCTGGCAGCACCCCAAGCATAATAATGGTCAGTTTCATCTACCAACTTTTGAACAGGAAAATCCTTCATCCTCAGATCCCTTGGGGTATCATAACTGAAAACCCTGGCCATGCCCCCCATCATGTGGTAGAGGATATGACAGTGGAAAAACCAATCCCCGTACTCTTCATTATAAAATTCGATGACCACTTTCTGCATGGGCGGCACATTGACCGTATGTTTCAAGGGTGACTTTTCACCATTCTCATTGATGACCCTGAAATAATGCCCATGGAGGTGCATCGGATGGTGCATCATGGTCAGGTTGTTGAGGGTGATCCGGGTTACTTCCCCACCTTTGATCTTGATCTTATCGGTTTCTGAAAGTGGCACACCGTTCATACTCCAGATATACCGTTGCATATTTCCCGTCAGGTTCAACAGAATGTCATTGACGGGCAGATCGGCATTATAGGTAGTACTTTCCTTTGCTTTTAAGAAGTCATAGTTGAAATACGTTTTACGGGTATCGTAATCAAAAGCTGAAGTGTCTTTCTGCATCATTGGCATAGTCTGAACCATAGGGTTTTCCATCTTGTCCTTATGTCCGGTGGATTTCATTGACGTTGAATCCTTTTCCATTCCTGCCATATCCCCCATCTTTTTATCCATCTCCATGTGCCTATGATCTTCATTCGCATTCATAGGCCTTTTATCATCCATCTTCGCAATGGGTTTATCCTTTTGACCGCTCATTTTGGTCTTATCCATAGACATCCCATTGTGCATACCCATATCCATGCTGCCATCCTTCATGTCCATCTGCATTCCGTACTTGTGCATGAGATATTCGGGTGTGTTCTTTTTTTTGTTGCCGGCCATTGCCGGAGCCCCCATTTTCATGTCCATTCGGGCCATTTGTTTCATCATCGCCACTTTGTCGGGCCTATCGATGGTCGTTGCGGGAAAAAGCGTTCCCTGACCTAAGTGCAACGAGGTATGCCCGGAGCCGTCCTGTGCCGTGGCGGTTACCTCCAAAGTGCCTTCAGGAACGGTCACGATGACATCATAGGTCTCGGCAATGCCAAAAAGAAAACGACTTTTGGAAACAGGCTCCACATCGACACCATCCCCGGAAACCACCATGGGGTTACCGCCACCGAAATCCATCCAATAATAGGTGGAGGCAGAGGCATTGACGAACCTGAGCCGCACTTTTTCCCCTGGTTTGAAATCAGGGTATTCGGCCAATGTTTTCCCATTGGTCAAAAATGCGGGGTAGTAGATATCCGCAATATCCGCTCCCTCCATACGATCTCGCCAAAATTTGAGCTGTGCACCTAGTGCACCTTCCTTGATGACCCTGCTCAAGGGCACCGCGGTCCCTTTTTTGACCTGGTACCACTCGTTTCCCCGTTTAAGGTTTCGGAGCACGTTCATGGCCTTTTCGTTCGTCCAATCGGAAAGCACCACGACCAAATCCTTATCGTAGTCCAACGTCTTTTCCTTGGGATGGATCAGTATCGAGCCATACACCCCCTTTTGCTCTTGCAGCATGGTGTGGGAATGGTACCAATAGGTACCTGATTGGTTGATCGGAATCCGATATTGGAAAGTTGTGCCAGGTTCTATGGGCGGTGTGGTCAAATAGGGAACCCCGTCATAAAAATTGGGCAAGATCAATCCATGCCAGTGTACGGAGGTTTCCACATCCATCTTATTGGTCACGTTGATCAGGGCGAGGTCACCCTCGTTGAATTCCAAGACCGGTCCCGGAATACTCCCATTGATGGTCATTGCATCGGCAGTGACCCCACCGAGGGTCAATTTGTTCTGTTCCAGTACAAGATTGTATTCCCGAACGGGTCTACCTTCCTCTTTTCTGTCCTCACCATTTGTCCCCACTTGCCCAAAAACATGGGTCGTCAAGGCAGTTAGGACAAAAAACAAGATTTTAGATTTCAATATTTTCATCATTCATTCATTTACATTTGTTCAATTACATTTCATCGGTGATTTCACCGCAGGTCAACATAGCCTCTCCGAAATAGGGATTTTTGATCTCTTTGGTCGTACTCAACCAATAGGCACCTTTGTTGTTATCGGCCATCGGGCAAAACTGTTCGTATATCTTTTGATCGACCCCAAAAAGCTTGACACCTTTGGATAGATGGGCGGACAGATGTTTAAAATGATCGCGTTGCGCTTTGATATCCGATATCTTTGAAATGGAATTCGCCGAATTGGAGATTTCCTTCGATATCGTCATCCAATGGCCGTGCGCCTTTTTGTCCGTCAATTGTTTCATATCCACATGTTCCAAGGCCGACAACACTTTTTTTGCAGCGGCATTGGACTTGGCGGCATTATCATTGACAAGCGCATCCTTTAACTCCAAGTAGGCGCTCAACACCTGTTTCAATTGGTTCTGAAATATCCCTGTCGCCGCTATTCGCTGGTCCATGTCGGAATGGTCCGTTTTACTTTCCTGTTTGACATCCCCCATATCCATTTCCGAATGATCGCTACCGCCTGTACCCTTGTCATCCCCCATCTTCATGCCTCCGTGGTTATGTCCCGTCATGGCGGGCCCACCTTCAGGATTCATCATGCTCGGTTTCCCGGCCAATTGGGCCGCCGCGTCGATACTAAAGGTCCCGTTTACCGCGATCTCATCCCCTTCTTGCAGCCCCTCCTTGACAATGAAACCATTTCCCAACGATGGTCCCAAGGTGACATCGCGCAACACAAAATTCACCCCATTGGATGTGGTATTCTTGATGTATACCACAGAACGTTCCCCGGTCCACATCACTGCCGACTTAGGAATGGTTATCGCTTCTGATGCAATGGGCTGTTTTGCTTTTACGGTTCCGGAAGCGAACATTTCCGGCTTTAACCTTAAACCGGTGTTCCCGATCTCGATTCTGGCCTTGGCAACCCTTGTCATGGGATTGATCACCGGGTCGATATAGGAAATCCTGCCTTTGAAGTTTTCGCCCGGGAGCGAGGGTATGGTAAAGACCACTTCATCGCCTTTTCTTACCCAGGGCATGTCGGACTCATAAATATCGAACAGTACCCAAACGCTGTTCAGGTTGGCAATTTGATATAATGCCTTGCCCTTGTTGACATAGTCGCCAAGGTTTACCATTTTTTCGGTAACGTAGCCTGAAACATCGGCATGTATCGGCAATTCCTCCTTAACGGTCCCGGATTGAAGTATCTGTGCGATTTGGTTGTCGGAAAGCTTCCAGTTTTTTAATTTTTCCTTGGCGGCATTAAAAAACTGCGGTTGGGTGTCCGCCACCTTTCTTGCTTCAAAAAGTTCCTCTTGTGCAGTGACCAGGTCAGGGGAATAAATATAGGCGATGATCTGCCCCTGCTTGATATACTCCCCTGTAAAATTCACCATTAGCCTTTCCACCCTGCCGGGAATATGGGAAGATTGGGAATAGATCGATCGTTCATCCGCTTCCACCTTGCCATTAAGATCGATCAATTTGACCGGGGCGGTCTTGCCCACGATTTCCGTAGTGACATTGGCAAGCTGCATGGCGGTTTTCGACATGCTAACGGCCATGGGGTCAAGTTCCGAACCGTTGTCATTTTCCAAAGGGATCAAGTCCATCCCACAAATGGGACAATCTCCCGGTTCCGTCTGTCTGATCTGGGGATGCATGGAGCAGGTCCAAATGGTTTCTCCCGATACTTCCGAAGTATGTTGGTGTTCCTCTGTGGCATTGCCCTTGGAGCCCCCGAACAATAGCCATCCCAGCAAAAGTCCAAGAACCAAGGTGGACAAGGCTATTTTTACTATTTTTTGTGTTTCTGATTTCATCTGATTATTTTTTTGCCGTGATATAGTTAAACTTGGCCAACGCTATTTCATATTGCGTCAATGCGCTTATTTTCAATTTAGTATACTTCAACAATTGTTGCTGCATTCGCAACACCTCCTCGAAGTCCTTCCCGGAATTCCCATAGGCTGTGAACAACAGATTGAGTGCTTGTTCCGATTCCATGATCTGTTCATCAAAGAGGGAAATCAAATCCGTCTGCTGCCTTATGTCAAAAACGGCCATTTCATAATTGGTCTTCAATGTATTGGTGACTTCCTTTTTTTGCAGTGCATAACTTTCCTGCATCAATTGGGCCTCCTTTTCGGCTGCCCTGTACTTACCCCTGAATAGGGGCAGGCTCAAGGTAACCATGGGCATCAATACATCCTTGCCATTATCGGGAACCACCATGTCGGTACGCTTATCAACCATTACATAGTCCAGTCCGACCCCCACTTTTGGCAGGCCTTGTTTAAGGGCTGCCCTTTCGGATGCCGCTGCAGCCTTGACCTTTAATTCCAGGGAATTCAAGAGCGGATGGTCCACTACCAAGGAATCTTTGACATAATCAATGGGCAGTACATTGACCCCAAAGGTCTCAGGGATGTTTATTTGTTCATCTTCCTTACGGTCCAATAGTTTATTGAAGGACGCCAAAAGGGGGATTTCCTTGTTTTTCAGGACGCCCAAATTCGTCCGGGCTTCCTTTAAAAGCACGTCCACCCTTAAGACATCGACCAATGATCCCAGGCCATTTTTGAATTTCGTATTGGAAACCGTCCTGTAGGATTCCAAAATGGCGATGTTGTCCTCTTCGATCCGTACCCACTCCTTAAGTTCGTACAATGGGAAATAAGCTGCCGAAACCTCGTAATAAAGTTTGTTCCTGGCGTCCAAAAAGGACTGGTACTTGGCCTCTGCCATAAGTGCAGCGGCATCACCTTGGGCCTTTAGCGTTCCAAACCAAGGAAACATCTGGGTCAGTGAAAACCTTGCTTTTTGGGGCCCTACCCTGGTTTCGACCGGGGAGATGAAGTACCCAAAGGACAAGTTTGGATCTGGTAAAGCCTTCACCTGCGGTACTTTTTGTAACGCCGCCTCAAAATCTTTGTACTGTGAAAGCAACCCTGGGTTGTTCTCAGCCGCTACCTTAAAGTAATCCTCCAAGGTCTGGCCGTTGGAAAGGATACTTGTCAAGACAAATAGGATGGTCAATACATTTTTCATTTTACTGTATTTTTTTCAATGCTTTGTTGCGATTTTTAATGACTGTTTCCCTCCAATATGCTTGGAGTACCGGGACCACGAACATGGTCATGATCTGTATGGCCATTCCCCCAAAAGTCGGGATTGCCATGGGAATCATGATATCGGCCCCTTTTCCGGTCGAGGTCAGTACCGGCAAAAGGGCGATGATGGCCACGGCGGCCGTCATCATGGCGGGACGGACCCTTTTTTTCCCTGCCTCCAAAACCGCCGCTCTTACATCCGGTACGGTTTGAGGGTTCTTTTCCTCAAAAACCTGGTGGATGTACGTACCCATGATGACACCATCATCGGTGGCAATACCGAAAAGTGCGATAAAACCAACCCAAACCGCAACGCTTAAATTGATCGTGTGCATTTGGAACAGATCCCGCATGTTGACCCCTGAAATGGCAAAATTCATGAACCAATCCTGACCATAGAGCCAGAGCATTATGAAACCTCCCGCAAAAGCAACAAAAACCCCGGAAAAATGGATGGAGGATGCGATGACCGTCTTGAACTGAAAAAACAGGAGCAAGAAAATCACAATCAAACTGATCGGTATGACAATGGACAGTCTTTTCACTGCCCTGATTTGGTTCTCATAACTCCCTGAAAACTTATAGCTTATTCCGGCGGGAACCGTTAATTCCCCTGCATCGATTTTTTTCTGGATGGCTTCCTGGGCATCGTTCACCACATCGACTTCCGCAAAACCGTCCCGTTTATCAAAAAGCACATAGCCTACCAAAAAGGTGTTTTCGCTCTTGATGGCCTGAGGCCCGCGGACATATTCAAAATCCACCACTTGGGATAAGGGAATTTGCGCCCCTACCGGTGTGGGAATCAAAATTTTCTTCAACGATTCCGGGTCGTCCCTCAATTCCCTCGGGTAGCGCACCCGCACGGGAAAACGTTCCCTACCTTCAACGGTGGAGGTGATTTTCATCCCACCGATCGCTGTTTCGATGCTTTGCTGCACATCTTCAATGTTCAAACCATATCGGGATATCCCGTCCCTGTTGATATTGAGGTGCAAATAAGGTTTGCCCACTATTCTATCGGCGAATACGGCTTCTGCCTTGACCGAGGGCACTTCCTTCAAGATACCTTCCAATTGCATCCCAAAATCCTCGATGGTCTTCAGATCGGGACCAAAAACCTTGATCCCCATGGGAGCGCGCATTCCGGTCTGCAACATCACCAACCGGGTTTCTATGGGCTGTAATTTGGGAGCAGAGGTTATGCCCGGGATCTTGGTGACCTTTACGATCTCATCCCAGATATCGTTGGGGGATTTGATATGAGGCCTCCAGTTTCGGAAAAACTCACCGTCCTCATCCACGATCAGGTCCTTCTCGGCAATCCCTAACTGCAAGGCCTCCTCATTGGTCAAAGTGTCTTTATGCTGGGTAATGAACCTGTCCTTTCGATCTACTTTATAACGGACCCTATGTCCGTCTTCATTCACAATGAATTCAGGTTTATAGTTGATGATGTTCTCATACATGGAAATGGGTGCAGGGTCCAGTGCGGATTCAACGCGACCGAGTTTACCGACAACCAAGTCCACTTCGGGTATGCTTCCCAAGAGCATATCCAACTGTCCAACCACCCTTTTGTTGTATTCCACCCCTGAATGCGGCATGGATGTCGGCATCAACAGGAACGAACCTTCATTGAGCGATGGCATGAACTCGGATCCTATTCCCGGGAATCTCTTGGAAGCTGCCTGCCATCCCGAGGTCTGTCTGACACTTTTCCAACCTACCGATTCAAAGCCTTTGGCCACGATTCCAAAGGTGCTATCGAACCCCAGCCAAACCAATACCCCAAAAAACAGGGTCACGAATGGGATGAGCATGAACTTTCCTTTGTTTTCCAGACACCACTTTAGGACCGGGGTATAGAAATGTACGATTCCCATCAAAGCGGCCAGGATAATGCCCACTAGGAACAACACAAAAAAGTAGTTGACCACAATACCGTTTTGGGGTCCCAAGGGCATCCATTCCTCGGTCAGGAAGAAGGAAGCGATAAAAACGGTCAGTCCCAAATTGATATAGTTGGGAAACGATTTATAGTGCTCCGGCCATTTGGGTTCCATCAAATTGTTCAACCCAATGAGTGAAATGACCAATGGCAACCACATCTGGGCATAAAATGCAAAAATAAGCCCGGTGGATATCAATAGAATGGACCAAAACCGTCGCACCCGTTTCTTGTCATAATCCACCCCCATTACAAAATGGGCCAATGCCGGAAGCACAACGATTCCCAGCACAAAGGCGCTCAACAGGGCAAAGGTCTTGGTAAAGGCCAAGGGCCTAAATAGCTTCCCTTCTGCCGATTGCATGGCAAAGACAGGCACAAAGCTCACGACGGTGGTCGCCAATGCGGTCGTAATTGCCGAGGCCACTTCCACGGTGGCCTTATATATTACCTGAATGAGTTCCTTGCCCTTGGCACCATGGTTCTCGGGCATTTCCAAATGACGGATAATGTTCTCGACGAACACGATCCCCACGTCCACCATCACCCCTATGGCAATGGCTATCCCGGAAAGGGCCACCACATTGGCATCTACCCCGGCATATTGCATGACAATAAAGGTCATTAGGACCCCGACAGGCAATAGACTGGATATGATCACAGAGGCCCTCAGGTTGAGGACAAGTACCAGTACAACGATGATGCTGATCAGTATTTCGTGGGACAGGGCATTTTCCAAAGTACCTATGGTCTCGTGGATGAGCTGTGTCCGGTCATAAAACGGGACCACGGTCAATTGGCTTTCCACACCATTGGCCAATGTCTTTTTGGGCAAACCGGGTGCGATTTCCTTGATCTTGTCCTTCACATTATTGATGACCGCCAAAGGATTGGAACCATAACGGGCGACCACGACGCCACCTACCACTTCGGCGCCCCCTTTATCGAGCACGCCCCTTCGTGTGGCCGGTCCCAAGCTGACCACCCCAATATCCTTGACCCGAACCGGGACATTGTCAAAGACGGCAACCACGGCCTTTTCTATGTCTTCCGTATTTTTGACATATCCCAAGCCCCTGACCAAATATTCTGCTTGATTGACTTCAATGGTCTTGGCGCCCACATCCCTGTTCGACTTCCGTACGGCCTCCATGACCTTGTATAAAGGAATATTATAGGCTTTCAGGGCATCTGGATTTACATCCACTTGATATTCTTGGACGAAACCACCGATCGAAGCCACTTCGGACACCCCGTCCACGGCATTCAACCCGTATTTCACATAAAAATCCTGGGCAGTCCGTATTTCGTGCAGATCCCATCCTCCTGTAGGGTTCCCATCCTTGTCCCTTCCTTCCAGGGTATACCAATATACCTGTCCCAATGCCGTGGCGTCAGGACCCAAAGTCGGGGTTACCCCATCGGGCAACAGCCCTGCGGGAAGTGAATTCAATTTTTCAAGGATCCGGGAGCGCGACCAATAAAATTCCACATCATCATTAAAAATGATATAGATACTGGAAAATCCAAAGATGGATGAACTACGGATCGTTTTCACCCCTGGAATTCCAAGTAAATAGGTCGTCATTGGATAAGAAATCTGATCCTCGATATCTTGTGGCGATCGCCCGGGCCATTGCGTGAAAACAATTTGCTGGTTTTCCCCAATATCGGGAATGGCATCCACGGGCACCGGGTCTTTTGGGAGAAAGCCCGTATTCCAATTGAAGGGGGAAGTGACAATCCCCCAGGTAACCAACGTTATTAAAACGAGAACGGTCACCAGTTTGTTCACTAAAAAGTATTTTATGATTTTATTAAGCATATCATGAGTTTATTGTGTTGGAAATAGTGAAAATGTTCCAAAGGCAATAAATACCTAGGGCCATGCCAAAAACCATAGCACGGCCAAACGTCATCGATATGCTCTTAAATAAGGAAAGTTTGATCAAGAATCTGAATATCCTTGACCAAAAGGGGCGGAGGGTAATGTACGACAGAAACTATATTTTCCTGTAATCCCTCAAAAAGATTGATGTAACTGTACGTGAAGGCAACCAGGAACTGATGCTCCCCAACACTTAAATTTTCAACGGAAAGCAATAGATCCCCATTTCCTTGTACGGAAAGCGTTTCGTCATCGCAACACTGTTTTTTCTGCAGCTTGTGCTGGTGTGAATCCGATGGCTGCTGCATATCCATTCCACAGGATTCCGCTTTACCGAAGAAGGAAAAATCAACAAGATCTTCCCCACAATAGTGTTGTGCCACCGCAAAGGAAAAGGTGGATGCCAGCACGTTGAGTGCCATAAAACAAGATAATATTTTGAACCAAAATACTCTCATAAGCGGTTACAAAACTACAAAAATTTTAACAACCTCATTAAATTTAACACAATTTATACAAGGATTCCGCATAAAGCCCCTGCTTTTCAAAGTACCGACCATGGCACCCCATACTTTTGACCATCAATCATTTATACGACCATCGTATCTGGTCCGGGACGGTATAAAGCACATCGTGGTTCGAAGGCCCTCCTTACTGGCAACGGATGGAACCCTGACCAATAGCATTGTATTTTCAACCCGATTAAAGGTGGAACCCTTGTCTTCAATCGAACCATAACAGACCTTAAAGTTCCTCGATACCGAATCCGATCGTTGGACAGCTGACGGTCATTCCTTTCCCCACATATTGTATACCAGTATAGTATTGTGATCCTTGTGGTGGCCCAATGCCAGTACTTTTGGTAAACCTGATATTTGTCATGTTTTTTCCGAATCCCATACCTTACATTTGGAACCAAATCCTGCTGAAATCACACACAAACAGTAATCATATGGATAACTGCATAATTGATTACAGTTTGATTTTTAGCGAGTTAAACAAAATTTAGTAACTTTAGGAAGTGAAGCAAACCACATCGAAAATATTGTCCCTGTTTCTGGCCTGTTCTGTATTGATCAGTACCACTTCCTTTGCATCGAATGCCCATTTTTGCTGTAACAAGTTGGTCAGTTTTTCTGTGACCGGCAAAGCAAAACCCTGCGACCAAAAGCTTCAAAATCCCAAAAACACCTCAAGGAAGTGCTCTTTGGAACAAAAGGATTGCTGCAGCACCGATACCTATGCCAATATTGGCAAGGATGACCTGATGCTGGATTCCTTTGACCTTGATTTCGGCACACTTGTATTTCTAAATGCCTTTATTTTTTACCATATCGATTGTTTCGAAGGGCTACAGGAAAACATAATCCCTTTTAAAGACTACGATCCCCCGTGGATCGAACAGGATCTCCTTGTCCTTCATGAAACTTTCCTAATTTGATTTTTACACTGGCGGAACGTCAATGCAATCGTTCGCTCTTCACATTGGTCATGGCCACTAAATGACCTTTTTTGTCGTGTGCTATCTCCACGACGGCATATCCTGATCGATTCTCCTATCGGGTTTTGACCCGATATTATTTACGCTTAACAATAACTCAGACACCATGGATTCCAAAAAGGAATACTGGATAAAGCATATGGTCTGTAGGCGATGCCTCAAGGTCATAAGACAAGAATTGCATGACCTGGGCATTGAGGTTCTATCCCTTGAACTGGGGAAACTTACGGTAAATGCCCCGGAAATAGGGATTGCCGAAGTTGACCAAAAAGTCGTGGACGTCCTACATTCCAATGGCTTTGAAATAGCCAAAAGCGAAGAGGAAATGATCGTTGAGAAAATCAAGATAGGCTTGATTTCCTTAGTGACCAACGTCCCGATTAACCACAAAGGGAACACCTCGGACTACCTTGTCGATTTATTGCATCGCGATTACAAAGTACTGAGCAAGGTTTTTTCCAGAAATGAAAACATCACGATCGAAAAGTACTTTATCAAGCTCAAGATCGAAAAGGTAAAGGAGCTTATCCAACTGGGACAATATTCATTTTCCGATATCGCCTATATGCTCGATTACAGCAGCGTCAACCATTTGTCCGCACAGTTCAAGGAAATTATGGGGATGAGCATGACGGATTACAAAAACGGACAAATGTGGCAAAGGGATTTTCTTGACGAAATAATATAAAAATCCAGGAATATTATGAAGATGGCCTGTCAGGTCAAACAGTAGTTTTAACGCAACAACCTAACAAATAATAAAATGAAACTTACACAAAAAAATCAATACCCATAATGCTAACGTTCCTAATGACCCTTTTGGCCCTACAGGCGACCAGAGCACAGACCCAATGGGAAGCCCCGGCCAGTGCGGACAATTTGAACAATCCCTTAAAAAATGATGCCACGGCGACAGAAAGCGGCAAACGGACCTTCAGAATGCTCTGTGTGATCTGCCACGGGGCCAAGGGTAAGGGAGACGGCATGGGCGGAGCCGGATTGACCCCAAAACCCACCGACTTGACCAGTGCCAAGGTACAGTCCCAATCGGACGGTGCCCTATTCTGGAAATTGACCAACGGTAAGCCCCCTATGGCTTCCTATGAAACCGCACTTCCCGAAAACAAGAGATGGGAATTGATCAACTATATCAGAACCTTGAAAAAATGAAAAAACTACTAATGACCCTAATTATCTTAGGGTTGGGATCTTCGGCTTTGGCCCAGACCTACAACACCTTTGAACCCAGTAAGACGCAGTTCATGCTGCGTGGTTACGGACACACCGGATTTGAATATTTGGATACCGGTGGTGAACAAGAATCCACCTTTCTAGGGGCCACATTCGCCCCTATATTCCTCTACAAGCATTCCGACAAGCTCATGTTCGAGGCCGAACTGGAGTTTGAGCTCGAAGGAAATGAATTGAAAACGGGACTGGAATATGCCGATGTGATGTATGTGCTCAACAAGCACATGACCGTAAGGGCCGGTAAATTCCTGCTTCCCTTTGGAACCTTTATGGAGCGTTTGCACCCTGCATGGATCAACCGACTTCCAAGCAGACCCCTTGGATTTGGTCACGACGGAATTGCACCGGCCTCCGATATCGGTGTCGAACTCAGGGGGGCATTCGATCTGGGCGGTCCCAAAATGAACTATGCGGTTTATGTGACCAACGGTCCGCGCATCAAGGATGGAAGTGAGGAGCCTGAAGAAGCGGGTATGCTGGATTTCGGTTATTATGAAGATGTGAACCTGGCCAAGGCCTTGGGTGGCAGGATCGGCCTACTCCCGCTCTCGGATTCATCCATGGAATGGGGGATTTCCGCCTATACCACCAACAGTACCGGCGCAGAGGACTCCGATTACAAGGAAGTGGGTGCCTTTCTTTGGGCGCTGGATCTTTCCTATGTAAAATCGATCACCCCCTTACAAGGGGTTGTGGACATCAAGGCCCAGTACAACAGTTCCAATGTGGATACCGCCACCTACTATGAAATCGAAGATGGGATTTCCGAACCTTACTCCTTTGACAACCAAAGCAGCTCCTTTTATACACAATTGAGCTATCGCCCCATCATGTCGGGAAGCGACTTTATAAAGCAACTCGAATTTGTGGGTCGATATTCCGATTTTAACGCCCCTGAAGGAGCGGAGTGGGAAGAGAAGTCAACGCAGTACGCTTTTGGTTTGAACTATTGGCTGAGTTGGCGTTCCGTGGTCAAACTCAGCTATCAAACCACCAAGATGGAAGGTGGTCATGACAGTGATGGCACGACCCGAACCAATGGATTGTTTGTGCATTGGGCCATTGGATTTTAAAATCAAAAAAAGAAAGTGAAATGAAAACAACAACGAATTTTAAAGCAGCAATAATCCTGTCCGTCATGGCATCGATCATGGTCGCCTGCTCCTCCAATAAAAAACCCATTGCGACGGATACCGCGACCGAGGTGGCGGGGAGTGAAGTGGATTTCAAAATTGAAAAATCCGGGGCGCAGCTCTGGGGCGAGGTGTGCAACCGATGTCATATCGCCCCTTCACCCGCGGATTACAACGATACCGATTGGGAAACCATAAGCCTGCACATGCGGGTTCGGGCCAACCTGACGGAAGAGGAGATCACCAAAATCGAAACCTTTCTGAAATCAGCCAATTGACGTATAATCTTTAATTCATATACAATGAGAACTTTAGTAATTTTTTTTTCAGTGATGGGTCTTATGTCCTTAAACGGTTGCAAACAATCAACCGATGTAGAAGCCTTGCTTCAAAACGAGGAAACAAGAAGCGAGATCCTTAAAGATCTGGTACAAAACCATGATTATATGATGGAATTCATGGAACAGATGCAAGGGAGCGACCATGCCATGCAAATGATGCAGGGAAACAAAAAAATGATGGGCACCATGATGAAGGGACAAGGCATGCAAATGATGATGGGCGACAGCACCATGATGAACCAAATGATGGGCAACAGACAAATGATGCATTCCATGATGAACGGAATGATGAAGGATGGCGAGATGATGGGCGAAATGATGCAAATGATGCATGACAAAGGGATGATGAGCGAGGAATGCATTCAATCCGGCATGAAAATGATGGGGGACAAAGGAATGGGGATGAACCATTAGACCATGGGTTCGATCGGCCATGCCGAACACTTTGAATTCTTGACAACTAAAACGGATATCTCATGAAAAATCACTGGATATGGATGGTCCTGGGATGTGGACTACCACTGCTGTTCATTTTTTTGGCGCCTTCAATCGGGATGGGCGAGGGCGCTTCCCTTTTCATTTTCATCCTGGTCATGTTCGCCATCCACCTGTTCATACCGCACGGTTCGCATGGACATGGTGGAAATGGCCACACCCATGACAGGGAAAACGAACAGGGTTGATCGGAACAATAGCACCCATGGACTCCAAGGAACGAAATATTTTAATACAACCTTAAATCAAGTATCATGCATTATTACGACGGACATTTTGGAGGTATGCACCTTATATGGTGGATTATCTGGATCATCTTTTTGGCTTGGATATTCTTTATCCCATCGGACATTCCCTATAAAAGGCACCAAGAGGATAGCCCACTGGAAATTTTAAAAAAAAGATTTGCGAAAGGCGAAATTTCCAAGGAGGAATTTGAGGAATCAAAAAAGGTCCTTCAAACTGACAATGAATCTAAAACAGAAAAACCATGAATCGATTTAATGTAAAAAAATTAGGCTTTGCCTTTGGTCTTACTGGGGCCATAATCTATTTGGGCTGTATGATCGTAATGGCAACGGCCGGCAAAGAGGGTACGATATCCTTTTTCAACAGTCTACTGCACGGATTGGACACCACCAGCATCATACGAATGGATGTGCCCCTGTCCGAGGCTTTTTTGGGGCTTGTACAGACCTTCATCATAGGTTGGCTCATCGGGGCGTGCATAGGTGGGCTTTACAATGCCCAGATCAAACATCGAAAATAGCCTTACGTTTCGAAGATCATGCAGTACGTTTGGTTCATATGGTCCCTTATCATCCTGGCACTCTGGGCACTCCTTTTTGTGTTGAAAAAAGGGTATAGGGAAGAAATGCTCAAGATGAGTCTTATCACCATGCCCTTTGGATTGACCGAGCCCCTGTTCGTGCCGGAATATTGGCTTCCCCCCTCTTTGTTCCAATTGGCCGAAAAAACGGGTTTTGACCTGGAAAGCTTGCTGTTTTCCTTTGCGATAGGTGGGATAGGCACCGTGCTCTACAATTTGATATTTGGAAGGGTCCTTTCCAAAATCCCTTTGATCGAGCGCCATCATAAAAGGCATAATCTGCACCTATATCTTCTTTTTGTGCCCGCATTGGTCTTTGTCCCCATGGCGTTGTTCACCAAGCTTAATCCCATTTATTGTGGTGTTTTGGCCCTGCTTGCGGGTGGGTTGGCCACCCTTTATTGCAGGCCCGATCTAAAGGGAAAGGTCTGGGTGGGCGGCTTCCTGTTCACCTTGTTGTATTTTTTGTATTTCGGGAGCATACTTCCCTTCTACCCCCAATACGTCGATCTGTACTGGAACCTGGACAATCTTACCGGTATCCTTGTTTTCGGCATTCCCATGGAAGAGCTATGGTTCGCTTTCACTTTTGGAATGTACTGGTCCGGTTTGTACGAACACCTATTCTGGAGAAAAACCGTGAAATCCGAAACCCTATCCATTGACCCAAACCCTAATTGAACATGGACACAACAAATTGCGACACATCAAAGATAATCTGTCTACCAGAGCCGGGTATGCCCCGGATAGTGGTCATTGGCGGTGGTTTTGCCGGACTGGCCTTGGCAAAGGAATTGAAAAACAAGAAGGTTCAAGTGGTCCTATTGGACAAAAACAACTTTCATGCGTTTCAGCCTTTATTGTACCAAGTGGCAACGAGTGCCCTGGAACCGGACAGCATAGTTTTCCCATTCAGAAAGCAGTTCAATGGCTTCAAAAACCTAGTGTTCCGATTGGCGGAAGTATCAGAAATCCAACCTTTGTCCAATACGGTAGTGACCGACAAGGGGGCCGTTTCCTATGATTACCTGGTTTTGGCCACTGGGACAACGACCAACTTTTTTGGTATGGAAAGCGTTGCTAGGAACAGTTTGGGCATGAAGGGCATACGTGATGCCCTCAACATCCGGCATTTGATGCTGCAAAATCTGGAGCAGGCCGCCATTACCTGTGATGGGGAGGAACGCGATGCCCTCACCAATTTTGTCATCGTGGGCGGCGGTCCGGCCGGGGTTGAAATGGCAGGGGCCTTGGCCGAATTTCGTAGATACATCCTGCCAAAGGACTATCCAGAGTACCCATCCTCCACCATGGAAATCTACTTGGTGGAAGCCCTTGACGAACTATTGGGCACCATGTCGGACAAGGCCTCCACCAAGACACTGGCCTATTTAAGGGAACTTGAGGTAAACGTACTGTTCAACGAATCGGTAAGTGGGTATGACGGTAGTGTGGTCACCACAAAAAGTGGAAAGGAGATCAAGGCAAAAAACCTCATATGGACCGCAGGGGTGCAGGGGCAGTTCCCCAAAGGCATTGCCCCTGATAAAGTGGTAAAGGGCAACCGGCTCAAGACCGATCCCCATTTACATGTTGAGGGGTATGGGAATATTTTTGCCATTGGGGACATAGCCGCCTTGATCGGGGAAACGACTCCCAAAGGGCATCCCCAAGTGGCGCAGGTAGCCATCCAACAAGGCAGGTACCTTGGGCGGTCTCTTTGGGCCACCCTTCATGGAAAACCAACAAAACCCTTTTCCTACAAAGACAAGGGATCATTGGCCACAGTGGGCAAGCGCAAGGCCGTCGCCGATTTGGGCAAATTCAGGTTTGGCGGGTATCCCGCCTGGCTATTGTGGTCCATCGTTCACCTTATGTCCATCAGTGGTTTTAGAAATAGAATCCTGGTCGGTTTGAACTGGGCCGCAAGTTATTTCACCTATGAAAAGGGCAACCGTTTGATTATAAGGAATTTTAGCCCTCCAGACCAAGGCCCACCTAAAAAATCCAGAACGGGAAACTTCGGGAACCATAAAGAAAAAGTCCAATGAAGCGGAAACCAATATCCTATGATGTGATCAAAGGGAGGCTGATTTTTGAAAGAAAGGCCTTCCATGGACCCTTCAGGGGTAGCATCCAATTTTTGAACAACGTCCAATGGATATATCTGGACGACACGACCACAATTGCAGAACACATAAAACCCTATGAGCCATGAACAATATTCTAGTACCCACCGACTTTTCCAAAAACTGTGAAAAAGCAGCACAATTGGCCTTGGAAATGGCCAAGGCATACCAATCCGAGATCCATTTTTTGCACCTTATGAAAACACCCGTGGATTGGATAAAGCTGGATAAGGAAAAGGAAAAGCGCTATCCGGAGACCCTTAAACAGATCGGCAAGGCCAAAGCCGCCTTACGGGAGTTGGAAAAAACGGCCGAACGGAAGGGACTGAAGTGCCGGACCTTTCTTCAGTTTGATGCCGGACAAGCAGATATCCTGGAGCATTCGGGACATTTTCACCATGACTTCATCATTACCGGGAGCAGCGGTACCAAAGGAGTCGTTCGCGAATTGACGGGAAGCAATGTGGAACAAATTGTACGAAAGGCCCATGTCCCCGTTATCGTTGTAAAGGATGAAAAGCTACACTTTCCCTTCAAGAACATCGTGTTCGTTTCGGACTTTGAGGAAGATTGCAGCCAAGCCTTCGAGAAGGTCATCTCCATTGCCAAAAAATGCAATGCCCGGATACACTTCTTGCGCATCAATACCGAAACCGACCACAACAGTATCCGATTGGGCCTGTCCCCCATTGAAAATTTGCTGAAGAAATTCCCGGGATTGGAAAACTATGCGCTGGCGGTCTATAATGAACCTTCCGTTGAAACGGGGATCAATACCTTTGTTGCACAGCATCCCATTGATCTTATCGCCATGGTCACCCACGGCAAAACAGGGTTTTTAAGCCTGTTCCGAACCAGTATTGCCGAGGGCGTCACCAACCATGCGTCCTTGCCCGTAATGACCTTACACCTCTAAGCCATGGCCAAATCCGTTAACCTTATCAAACATTCGGGCGATGTAGTCCCGTTCGATCGTAAAAAACTGATCCATTCCTTACAACGTGCCCGCGCAAGCGATGTACTCATACAACAAATTGTGGAGCAAGTCGAGCACCAGATCCAGGATGGCATGACCACAAAAAAAGTATATCAGCTGGCCTTTACAATGCTTCGGAAAAAGTCCCGTGTGAGTGCCTCTAGATACAAGCTCAAAAAAGCATTGATGGAATTGGGCCCCTCCGGTTTTCCCTTCGAGAAATTGGTCGGTGAACTCATGGGGCGCGAAGGATTCTCCACCCAGGTAGGTGTCATAGTAGCGGGCAATTGCGTACAGCACGAAGTGGATGTCATAGCCCAAAAGGAAAATGTACATTATATGATCGAATGCAAATACCACAGTGACCAAGGCCGGTTTTGCAATGTCAAGACCCCTTTGTATATCCATTCCCGCTTTCTGGATGTGGAAAAGCAATGGGTCCGCCAAAAGGGACATGGTGCCAAACTCCATAAAGGTGGGGTGTACACCAATACCCGGTTGACCACTGACGCCATCCAATATGGGAACTGTGTTGGATTGCTCCTGTGCAGTTGGGACCATCCGAACGGAAACGGACTCAAGGATAGAATAGACAAGGCGGGTCTTCATCCCTTGACCGCCTTGACGACCCTTACCAAAGGGGAAAAAACAAAATTACTGGATAAGGGCATCGTCCTTTGCAAGGACATCCACGAAAACCCAATGTTGTTGGATGACATGGGAATCTCCAGATCCCGGCAAAAAAACATCTTGAACGATTCAAGGGAATTATGCAAAACCCATAGTCATGGACCTAGATAAAACAAACATTCATTTTTTGGGGGCGTCAGGTACGGTCACCGGCTCAAAATATCTTTTGGACACAGGAGACAGAAAAATACTGGTGGATTGTGGACTGTTCCAGGGACTGAAGGAACTGCGCCTTAAAAACTGGGAATATCCACCCGTAACGGTTTCGGAAATAGATGTGGTATTGCTCACCCATGGCCATATGGACCATACGGGATATCTTCCCCGATTGGTGAAACAGGGATTCAATGGGTCCATTTATGGAACATATCCCACCTTGGACATCACAAAGATCATTTTAAACGACACTGCCAAAATACAAGAGCAGGAAGCCGAACGTGCGAATAAGGAGGGCTATTCGAAACACCGTCCTGCCCAACCTCTCTACGACCTAAAGGATGTGGAAAAGACCCTTCCGCATTTCAAGGGGGTTCCCCAATCCCAATGGATTACCCTATTCGATGGCATAAGGGTACGGTTCCAATACAACGGACACATCCTGGGAGCCACACATATCGACTTGGATATACACGGAAAGCGCTTTGTTTTTTCAGGGGATATTGGAAGAACCAAGGACCTATTGCTTTACCCACCCCTAAAACCGAGAAAGGCCGATGTGCTTTTCATTGAATCGACCTATGGTGGAAGGTTCCATCCCGATGAGGCGGAAGCCCTCCCCTTGATCGAAAAATTGGTCCAGGACACCATAGCCAGGGGCGGTAGCCTTTTTATCCCCAGCTTCTCGGTAGAACGGGCCCAGCTCATGATGCTCATTTTTTGGAGGTTGCTGAAGGAGGGCAAAATCCCCAAGGTCCAAATGATCATGGACAGTCCGATGGGTACCGATGTATTGGAGCTTTTCCATCGTACAAGGGATTGGCACAAGTTGGAAGACCATGAATGTGATGAGATGTGTTCCCACTTCAACGTGGTAAGCAGCTATCGTGAAACCATGGAGCTGCGTATGGACCATAGCCCCAAAATCGTCATTGCGGGAAGCGGGATGCTAACCGGGGGGAGAATGCTCAACTATTTAGAGACCCAGGCCCCAAACCCGAACAATACCTTGCTTTTTGTAGGGTATCAGGCCGAGGGTACCCGGGGCAGAAAGCTGTTGGAAGGTGAAAAAGAACTAAAAGTATATGGAAAATGGGTGCCTTTCAACATGCAGGTCTGCGAGGTCGAAGGCCTATCGGCACATGCGGACCATGAGGAACTCCTGGGCTGGATGGACAGGATGGCCAATGCACCGGAACGGATATTCATCGTCCATGGGGAAAAGGATGGTGCCATCGCCCTACAAAGGGGCATCAAGGAAACCTATGGTTGGGAGGCCGAGATCCCACAATTATATCAAATCGAAGAAATCGCATAGACCATGGAACCCAATTCAAACACCTTAACATACAAACACCTTGGCATATACACCCAAAATGAAAATGTGGTGTACATGCGGTATGATTGCCACGTCTGTAAATCGGAAGGATTCGAAGCCCTTGTCCGGATAAGGGTCTCCAAGGCACCCCGTTCCATTGTGGCAAGCCTGAACGTGGTAAGTTCGAACATGCTCTTACCCGGTGAGATCGGTCTGTCCGATGCTGCGGCCCAGAAACTGGACGTTTCCGAAAACGACCTGTTGCACGTCTCCCATTTGGAGCCCATAGCGTCCCTTGGCCATGTCAGGGCAAAGATCTACAACAACAAACTCGACCGTGAGGCCTATGGGCATATCATTACGGATATCCTTGCGGGGGACTATTCCAACATCCACCTGTCGGCCTTCATCACGGCCTGTGCCGGTGACCGTATGGACTTGGATGAGATCACCGACCTGACCAAGGTCATGATCACCTCGGGCAAAACCCTGGACTGGAACCAAAGCATCATCGTCGATAAGCATTGCATCGGTGGACTTCCCGGCAACCGCACGACTCCCTTGGTGGTGGCCATGGTCACCGCATATGGACTAACGATGCCCAAAACATCCTCAAGGGCCATCACCTCCCCGGCAGGTACTGCGGACACCATGGAGGTCATGACCAACGTTACGCTTTCATCGGATGAAATAGAGCGGGTCGTAAACCAGGAAGGAGGCTGTTTTGTGTGGGGCGGAACAGCGCAACTGAGCCCTGCGGACGATGTGCTCATCAAAATTGAAAAGGCCTTGGATATCGATAGTGAAGGGCAACTTATCGCCTCGGTCCTATCCAAAAAAGCGGCCGCAGGCTCCACCCATGTGGTCATAGACATTCCTGTGGGCGAGACCGCCAAGGTTCGAAGCATGGAGATGGCCCAAAAACTTCAGAGGGATATGGAGGCGGTCGGCAGGGCCGTTGGCCTCACGGTAAAGATTGTGATAACGGACGGTACCCAACCTGTGGGAAGGGGCATAGGACCATCCCTGGAGGCCATGGATGTGCTCAGTGTGTTGAAAAATGAGGCCAAGGCCCCACAGGACCTAAAGGAACGTGCTGTTTTATTGGCAGGCGAACTGTTGGAACTTTCAGGAAAGGTGGTGTCAGGGGAAGGCAACAGAAGAGCACTTCAAGTATTGGAATCGGGAAAGGCCTACGATAAATTCATTTCCATTTGTGAAGCCCAGGGACGTTTCTCCCTCCCCGTCCCGGCACCCCATACCTTGGAGGTCAAAGCTGAAAGATCAGGTGTCCTACACCACATTGACAACAGAAAAATTGCCAAGCTCGCCAAGCTTTCAGGGGCGCCCCGGGCCAAATCCGCAGGGATTTCACTGTACGTCCGTTTGGGGGACCGTATAACAAAGGGCCAAACCCTTTATACCCTGCATGCGGTAACAGAGGGTGAACTACGATATGCACTGGACTATAAAAACGATCATGAAGACATCATAACCATCCTATAAAACTTAAACAACACCTATGGAAACCATTTTGTTCAGTCTACCCGGAAATGAAGAGCTCACTGCCCTTATGGCCAAGCAAATGAATGCCGAAGTGGGAAGGGCCATCTTGAGGAAATTCCCCGACGGGGAATCCTACACACGCATCCTTTCAAAGGTGGAAGGCAAGTGTGTTGTCCTGGTATGTACCCTTCACGAACCGGATGAGAAACTGTTGCCCCTCTATTTTTTAAGCCACACCGCCAAGGCACTCGGGGCAAAGTGTACCTGTTTGGTGGCCCCCTATCTCGCCTATATGCGACAGGATACGATCTTTCAGGAAGGGGAAGGTGTGAGCGCTGCATTTTTCGGAAAGTTGGTTTCGGGCTTTGCCGATAGCATGGTCACGGTGGATCCCCATCTGCACAGGATCACCTCCTTGGGCAAGGTCTATACCATCCCCAACAAGGTCATCCCCGCGGCCGACAACATATCCAAGTGGATAACGGAACATATCAAAGATCCGGTATTGATCGGCCCCGATTCAGAAAGTGAGCAGTGGGTCTCGGAGGTCGCCAAGAATGCCGGTGCCCCATTTACCGTATTGCAAAAGATTCGCCACGGCGATCGGGACGTGGAAGTTTCGGTCCCCGAAATAGATACCTACAGGGATGCCACCCCGATCTTGGTGGATGATATCATATCCACGGCACGAACCATGATCGAGACTGTCGGCCATCTTAAAAATGCGGGCATGAAACCACCAGTTTGTATCGGTGTCCACGCGGTATTCTCGGGCAATGCCTATGGTGACCTATTGGCCGCCGGGGTCGGGAATGTGGTGACCTGCAATACCATCCCCCACCCATCGAATGCCATCGATTTGAGTGGTATATTGGCAAGTGAAGTACAAAAAATGATGCATCACTTATGAAAAAACAAGGTTTTTTGTTATTGTTCCCATTCCTGATGTTCGCTCTCACCGCGAACGGACAGACGGACATGCTTATCGGCCAAATTTCAGGCCGATCCATCGTACGGGAAAATTTTGATGGCCAAGGAGCATTGCTCAACAAACAAACGTTCAAAGTCGGCGCGATCATGGAGAAAAATGGCAATTATGCCATTAAGGTGGTCGCACAAATGTTCGATAGGGACAACGAACCGACCGACACCTACTCCACCCTCTATAGCTGCAAGCCCGATCAGGCCAGTATGATGGTCATGGCCTTCCCGTTTTCCGACCCAGGTTCAAAGGAGACCGAGATCAACGCCACATCCACGGGATTCAAGGGGCTGTATGACTTGGACCACCTTGGGGACATTGAGATGAAGTTGACCTTTGATTCGGGCCTTTTGAACTTTTTTGGATCCAAGAGCCTGATACGGATCTACGGGCGGACTTGGGACAACGGGCAAAATGAACTTGATTCAAAAATCGAGATCAAGGCCTATGCCCTGGGCATACGGATAAAACAACTCCACTATACCGTCAAGGAGGAATTGAACGAGGACGGTTTATTGAAATTTCAGAAATTTACCGAAGAGGACCAAAGTTATTTCACGATGACCTATAATTGAAAGCCCATGAAAAATTACGATACCCTTTCAGAAGCCATATCCGATTTACAGGCAAAGGGCTATACCTATGATTTTAACCTCAAGCCCCATTGCCTGGAATGCGCTTCCCTTAAAATCGAAATTCGACCGGAGGACTTTAAGGTCGACCAGACCCATCGTTTTGAGGGGATGAGCAGCACCGATGACAACAGCGTGCTGTACGCCATATCCTCCAAGGATGGCATCAGGGGCATCCTGGTGGATGCCTATGGCGTCTATGCCGAAAACATTTCTGAAAAAATGAGAAAAAAATTACGATAACCCATAAAAAGGACCGATCATGGAAAAGCACCAACACCACGACCATTCACAGATGAACCACGATAAGACCGACCACTCCAAAATGGACCATGGCCCCGGGGGCCATTCGGGGCACAACCCCGCACATGGCCAAATGGGCCACGACCACCACAAAATGATGATCGCCGACTTTCGAAAGCGATTTTGGGCAACGCTGGTACTCACCATACCCATCTTGTTCCTATCGCCGATGATCCAGGATTTCTTTGGATATGAATTCCTGCTTCCCGGTAACCCTTACTTTCTTTTCGGGCTTTCCACCATTGTATATTTCTATGGGGGATGGCCTTTTTTGAAAGGTTTTTGGTCAGAAATAAAACAGGGTGCACCGGGAATGATGACCTTGATCTCCATGGCCATTTCCGTAGCCTATTTCTATAGCACGGCCACCGTATTCGGACTGAAGGGCCAAGACTTTTTCTGGGAACTGTCCACCCTTATAGCCATCATGCTACTCGGGCATTGGATAGAGATGAAGAGCGTCCTTGGTGCCTCAAAAGCCTTACAGTTGTTGGTCAGCATGATGCCTGCCGAAGCACACCGTGTCAAAGGGGAAACCATAGAGGACATACCGTTGGAAGCGGTATTGAAAGATGACATCATACTGGTCAAGCCGGGGGAAAAGGTCCCAGCCGACGGTACCATCGTCGAAGGCAGCAGTTACCTGAACGAATCCATGCTCACGGGGGAATCGAAACCTGTAAAGAAAGAGGAAAAGGACAAGGTGATCGGCGGTTCGGTCAATGGCAACAGCACCTTAAAGGTCAAAGTGGAGCACACGGGCAAGGATAGTTACCTCAACAAAGTGATCACGATGGTGGAAGAGGCCCAAAAGACCAAGTCCAAAATGCAGAACCTTTCCGATAGGGCCGCCAAATGGTTAACCTATATCGCCTTGACCATTGGTTTTGGAACCCTGGCGGTATGGCTGGCCCTGGGTTTCCCCTTTGTTTATGCCCTGGAACGCATGGTGACCGTTATGGTCATTGCCTGTCCCCATGCCCTGGGTCTTGCCATCCCTTTGGTGGTGGCCATTTCCACCGCGGTATCCGCCCAAAACGGCCTATTGATCCGCAACAGGACCGCCTTTGAGGAATCCCGGAAGATATCGGCCTTGTTATTTGATAAAACGGGGACCCTGACCAAAGGTGATTTTGGCGTTACCCGAATCCAATCGGTCGATGACAACTATTCCCAGGATGAAGTCCTTCGCCTGGCAAGTGCCTTGGAACAAAGCTCGGAACACCCCATTGCCGTGGGTATCATCAAAAGGGCCCAAGAGAAAAAGGTCACCATTCCCAATCCCTTGAACTTTCATGCGATCACTGGAAAAGGGGTCGAGGCAACCGTGGAGGACAAACCGGTAAAAGTGGTCAGTCCCGGTTTTTTAAGGGACAACAACATTCCCATTCCCAAAGACGCCTATAGCGATGCCGCCGAAACCGTGGTATTTGTGTTGATCGAGGAAAAACTGGCCGGATACATTGCACTGGCCGATGAGATACGATCGGAATCCCAAGAGGCCATTCAGGTATTCAAGAAGAACGACATCAAGGTATTGATGGCCACTGGGGACAATGAAAAAACGGCCAGGGCCGTTAGCGAAAAACTCGGTTTGGATGGCTATTATGCCGAAGTGTTGCCCCACCAAAAAGTGGAAATAGTGGAAGAACTCCAACGTAAGGGCGAGTTCGTGGCCATGACCGGGGACGGTGTGAACGATGCCCCGGCCCTTGCAAAGGCCAATGTGGGCATTGCCGTTGGTTCCGGTACGGACGTTGCGGCGGAAACCGCCGACATCATCTTAGTCAACAGTAACCCCAAGGATATAGCCAATCTCATCCTGTTCGGCAAGGCCACCTACAACAAAATGATCCAGAACCTGATTTGGGCAACGGCCTATAATGTGGTCGCCATTCCGTTGGCCGCCGGTGTACTGTATTCCTCAGGGTTTGTCATGGGCCCTGCCGTCGGTGCGGTGTTCATGAGCCTGAGCACCATCATTGTGGCCATCAATGCGCAGTTGTTAAAACGTAAGATAGGAAGTAATCAGATAAAAGGATGATAGGCAAATAGAGCAATTTAGCATATAAAAGGGTGCATTCCCAATAGCAATACGGATTTTCAGTGTTCCCGCAATCCTATTAGGCCACTACGAAGAGAATACTGGATTCTGGTATTAATACTGCTGGAAGCCAGTTCCATTTTTCCTGAGGTGTACCATTCCTAATTTATTTCCTTTCTTGGTAACCATTATAACCTTTGTTATGGCAAAATTTTGTTTTCATGTTAAAGTGTATACCCTATAAGGGATTCCACTTCTCTTTATCGATAGGTCAATAGTTGAGCTCCAACCTTCTGCCTCCACGGCTTTCCAAGAGAATCAGTCTTAGATGCTCCTTATGGAATAGGACAAATTTGGGTAGCACAAGTACAAATCGTTGGGAAGTCCCGGTTTTAATAATTTTGGGTCGTTCAAAGATAAAGTGGGGTTCCAACCTGGTTTCTTGATACGAGGATCTCCGTTTCAAGCTGCCATTTATCCTTAGGGCCTCAAGGGTGCCTACTTCAAAATCAATGCCTGATCGGTTGCGCACCTCTACAACCATAAATACTTGAGCGTTTCGGTAGACCAACCTTTTCAACAGCAATCGGATTCCCTTTCTTCGCACCGATGCCAAGGCACCATTCCCATCACTTGATGGCAATCCCCTTAAAAGAGGAAATCGAGCTGTGTGGGAAGCCAAGGAATCCCCTTTTTTTCCAGGTAATGGCTGTACTGGACCAATGCTATGCGCCTTGTCCACAAAAAAATGGGTTTGGGCAACGTTTTCCCTATAGGCCACCTTAAATTCATATGCTTGTCCGTCCATGGTGACCACCAAAAGGTTGGTAATGGTGTTGGCTGTGGACTGCAATAGCCCAAAATATTGAGCTTCTTCCCGGTTATAGGTAAAGATCGCTTTAGTGTTTCCCGTTATAGCCTGTTTGATGGGACTGGGAAAAAAGAGGGCCACGTTCATTTGTGAATTGGCTTGGATGGTGTCCAAAACCTTTTGGCCCGATACGGTGTGCCCATAGGCCATTAGCATTACTGCAATGATGACGTTTAGTGTTTTCATGATCTAGGTATTAAGAAAAATTGATAATGGTCGGAAATCTGAACTTTAACGGTACGTTGATCACGCTGAAATATGCGTTTGATCCCATTGAACTGGGGCACACCCGGCACATTGATCTCTCCAAGGCCCTCATCCAAAGACCGATCCACCACTTCACCCAGCAGATGGTTCTTCACATAAATCCCTTCCTGCCCATCCTGGGCATCATAGGCTTGCATATCCATAAGGGTTGTCCCCAATCGGGTAAGTTCCACCATCACCCGGTTGGGCCTTATCTTTACAAAGCCATAGAGGCGGGTACCTCCTGGCATCCTTTTCCCATCCACAACATAGTCATGGGCGAGTCGCAAGTCCAATCGTTGTCCATCCCGAAGGGTCTGGTCCCCATCCACATACACCTTGGCCACAGCAGTAGTTGGTAAATTTCCATCGGAACGGTTCCTTTTTGGATTGGAGGCAAAGAACAGTTGATGTACCAATCCTAGCTCCGTTTCCGTCCTTGGGGAACCCATTGTCAACTTTTCATCGTCTACCTTTACCTTCTTTACAGTCCCCAACCTGGACATTACGCCTGCATCCGACACAGAAACTTTTTTCGCAGTAAAGGCATTGGTATCAAAGACACTGTCTATGATACGCTGCTTTTCATATTCCATATAATCGGGATTGAAATACCCTTTATCATCCACCATGTGGTCGGGATACACTTGTGGTGCCGTGGATTGTTTTTCCACCTTGATGGCTTCCACGGCTTCCAGTTTGGTTTCAAACTCCACCGAAGTGTCCTCCAGATCCGGCATGGGGATCCTCCCTACATCAAGGCTTTCCTTTTTTGGCTTACCAAAAGTGACGATGCTATATATGGTGATAAAGAGTACCATACATGCCAGTACCAGCACAAAAACTATTTTATTCTTCTGTGTTTTCATGAGTTTCTAGTTTACGAAGTGAGTTTTCAAAAAAATCAGTGATCAACAATCCATGAGGATTATGGGGAAAATTCCGTTCCACCTGGATCAAATGTCCCGAGGTCACCAGTTCATAGGTATCGGTGACGGTTCCCCGATTGATCCGTATGTGCAATTGGGTCCTAAACGCAAAGGAAGACCCATCCCAATCCAGCTCTGTATCGATTCGGATGACCTCTTGCACAAGGGAATATTGCAACAACCGGTTATAGAAACCGTCTGCCTTTTTCTGTTGAAAGACAGCACCAACGGAGGCATTGCCCAACCAAAGGGCCTTCTCCATGTTCTTCTCATAACTGCCGGCATCCACCCCATAAAACCACCTATGAAACTGTTCCAAATGGGCCAGGGCCTCCACTTCCAGATGATCTCGTTGTTCGGCCCAGGAAAGCGGTATGACCTCCCCTTCCCCATTGACCACGAAGGCCCCGTTCAACGATTCACGGTATATCCTGCCCACTAGGACCATAGCAACCATACAGACCAAACCCGAGGCGATAACCACGCCAAGAACCACAAAACGGTTGAGCCGCAGCACATGAACAATACTTTTAAAAGGTGTTTTCATAGACTTCAATTTAACCGGTGAACAATCGAAGGGTAAAACTGGTCGCCCTTCGGTACAATTTAAATTTGAGCAAGACAATAAAGCCAATGGTCCCGAGTTCAATGATGGAGGCAAAGAATTCACGCCCAAAATCAAAACCAAAGAGGTTCCCCCAGAAGTTGGTACTGATCTCCGTATAAAGGTTGTTGACGAAGACATTGACCAAAAAGAAGGCGGGAACCAGCATATATACTGCTGCATAGAGCTTGAAATAATTATAGGCCAATGGCCTGAACTTTTCAAAGACGGCCAAGCTGATGACCAAGGGAAAAAAGGCCTGTAGGATCCCCAATAGGAAATATCGCTCTGCAAGGAACAAAGGATAGATGAACAGGTCCATCAACCAAAGAATGACCCCGATGATAAAGGCCAAGACCTTTAATCCGTACAAAGGAGTGACCAAGGCCTCATACAACAGTGCCATGGCTTTCTTGGCGGCTTCCAAGGCACCCACATCCCGTTCCAGGTCCACATCCTGCAACTGTAATGGGAGGAGTGCCGGAGCCGTGTCCCGGTATTGGGCCTCAATGGCCACCAGGATCCCATCGAACACTCCCAATACCTCAGTGGAGAAAATGACCAAGAGCACCACCAAAAAATTCTTGGCCAGTTCCGTGGGGGTCAACCCCCAGGTATGGCCATCGGTGGAAGCTATTCCCTCATTGTATTTCTTCAAAATATTGATCAAAAAAAACAGTACGGCCAGGGTCTTCATCCCCACAATGGTATATTGGGAGAAATCACTGTCCTTGATGGTCTGGAAGACGGCATCCACATATTCCAATCCTATGCCCAAAAAGATTCCCGCCATCAGTAATTGGTTTCCCGGTTATTGATGATATCCTGCATACGCCGAAAGGAGATGATTTCCCGGTACCTTCGTGTCTTGACCTCCAACTCGGCCACCATTTCCTGCGACTGCACTTTTTTTTCCATCAAAATGGCCGTGCGCTCCGCATCGGACATCTTCAAAAAATCACTGGACAAAATCTGGTTTACAAAATCGAGATCATCAATGGCCGTATCCATGATCTGTTCAAAGGCTCTGGATACCTGTTCCACCTCCCCGGCTTTGATATAGGGGGAATTCAAAATATCCCTCAATTCATTTTGCACGGTATTGAAAAGGATTTCATTGTTCCGTGCGAGTTCCCGCACCGCCTTCAATTGTTTAATGGTATTGTTGACTTTGACAATATTGTCCTTCTGTTCCTTTAAAAACTCCACGGTCTTTAGCAGTTCAGAGGTCTGCTTTGCAGATTCCAACAGGGATTTGGTCATGCTGATAAAGTTCGTATTGTCATACACCGGCATTCCCTGGGCCGTAGCACGGCCGGGCAAGGAAATGGCCAAGATCAGAGCGAGTATCAAAGTCTTGGGATTCTTCCAAAGGGTTTGTTTTATTGTTACTCTCATATCATTTTCTTTTGTTGATTTATAAATTCAGTAATGGCCCGTTCCATATTCCCAAACTGTTCAAAGAGCTCCATAAGCTGGCCATGTTCCACCCCATCGGTGAGATAGGCGGCATAGACCTCTGGGGGCACCTCCAAGCGAAAGACATTGCTTTCCTTCCCGATTTTGATAAAGATTTCGGTGTATTTGCGCACCCCGGTAAGGTTGTTTCTAAGGGACTTCAATTGATTGAGATCATGGTTGGAGAGGTGCAACCGTCTAACCAATTCATCATAGCCCTTCTCGTTCCGTAAACTGTACACGACCTGCGTATTCTCCAGGATACTTGCCGAAGTGGCATTTTCCGGTAATTGGTTGATGGATTGCAGGATGATACCAATGGCCCCGTTTTGCTTTCGGATGGCCTGGTAATAGAACTCCACACTCTCCAATACATGGGGAAATTTAAGCTGCTTGGCAAACTCATCGAAAAGAATAATGCCCCGTTCCGACCTGTTCCTCCAAATGGTGCGTTGGATGGCGGACTTGATCAATTTGAGCATTACGGACAGGATTTCCTTATTGTCTCGCACTTCGTCCAGTTCAAAGACAATCAGGCGCTTGTCCTCTATTTTATAGGTCTGGTCTTCTGCCACATGGAACAGAAAACTGTACAGTCCCCCATCCACATATTCGGAAAGAATGTGCAAAAATCCATAGACATTGAAATCGGATTCATGAACTCGGGTCTCCTCGATCAAGGTATCCTTGTGCTTATCAACAAACTGATATAGGGAAGCCAAGGAATGCCCCGCCCTGACAGCATCATAATAGTGCAACAACACTTTTTTCAAGGCCACTTCCTTGGATTTGGTCACCTGGTTTTCAGCCAAGAGCTCCAAAAGAAAGAGGGCCAGATCTTCCAGTCGTTCAGGGGTCAAATCGGACGGATCGGCGATATAAAAGGGATTAATACCCAAATTCTTGCCTTGCTCATAGCGAAGGACCACGTGATCATCGGGATACAATTGGGCAAATTTGGCATAAGAACCCCCTAAATCGATAATGACCAGTCGTACATCCGCCTCAAAGTATTGACGTAGGATATTATTGGCCAAGAAGGATTTCCCTTCTCCTGTCGGGGCAAAAATGGCAAAGTTCCGGGCCTTGATACGCCTTTTCCCCTCGTCCCATACATCCTTGACCACAGGAATATTGTACTGTCTATCATTAAAAACGATTCCTGTTTCATCAGAGCGATAATTGGTATTGTTGATATACAGACAAAGGGCTGCCTTCAGGTCCATCACAAAAAGATCTTCATTGGAAAAGTTGGAAGCATAACTGGGATAGGAGTTCAAAAAATAATGTTTGCGCTCCTCCCCATGGGGATGATAGGGTCGTATATCCAGTTCCTTCAATTGCGCCTTGATGCCAGAAGCAATTCGCTTCAACACCCCAACTTCCGTATGCCAATAAACAATATTCACATGGCCACGAATTATTCGTGCGGTATCATCCCCATTGATCCTGTCCAAGATATGTTGGACCTTGTTGCGGACCACTTTGTTCTGGGAACCAAAATTGGAGCTCTTGGAGAGTTCCTCAATTTTTTTATCCAATAGTTTACGCCATTGATGGGTATCATCTAGATATAGGATTTGGTTGATGATATGGTTCTCCCCCAATTCCAGTCCCAGACCGTCCAAAAAACCTTTATGAAAACTGAATCCGTCCGAACTGAATTTCCCGTTGGGCACACTGCTTTGCACGGTTTCTCCAAAACATTCTTCATGGTTGATGGCCATCACATCAAAATAATGGTCACCAATTTCTATGGGGCCTTTCCCAAACTGGATATCCGTATCAAAATCAAGATTGTATCCATTGAAATAAGCATGGGTATGCTCCAATATGGCTTCAGGTTCCATGGGTACCATGGACACGCTTTTGGAGTTGTTGATATAGGATACCGCATCGTTGACGGCGGTCACAAATTCCGCTACCTGCACATCCAGTTTCCGGTGCAACCCTTTCTCTACTTTTCGAAAGGGATTGACATATTTGGTGGCATTAAGGGCTTTATCAAGAGGAAGTACAAAGAAGAGATAACTCTGATGGTCCAAATGCTCCCTACCCACAAAATAATCATGGGTGGCCTTGGCCAGAAAGGTTTCCTTTGGAAGGTTCCTAGCATCATAACCTTTCTTTTGATACCTATCCTGCTTATGGATAATAGCACCCACGGGCAAGGATTTAAAGGCCTGGAACCACATCCCGTGCAGCTCCTCAAAATCCGTCTCAGAAAGGGAGTATATCTCAGGTAATTCCACTTGATAACACAACACCACATCGCCATTGCTCCCAAAAACCACATGGTTCTGGATATCCAGGATTGGGTGATATGCATTGAAATTGAGCTTAGACATAGTCAATGGGATTCAATTGTTTGAGGCTTATAATCTTGGGAAAGGTTTGCACTACCTTGAATTGGAAGGGTTTCTTCACCCACTGCAACAATGCCCCATAGAGCAGGGCATTGAAGAGCAGTAGGCACACGATGACACCAAAATGAAAAGAAAAAATGATGATCAAAAGCGAACAGATGATAGACACCATCATCAAGGCAAACAGGGAAATGGACAGTCCCATGATCATGGCCCGCTTTCGTATATTTCTATAGACCTCGAACTGTTTCATCAGACCACGATTCCGATGAGATAGGTAAAGATGCCCACAACGGCCCCGGCAATCAGCACAAAGACTAAGACCCGGGTAATGCCCCTTTTTAGGTCAGCGTTCTCCCCAAAGAAATGTCCGGCATTAAAAAGGAAGCCCACCAAAAAGATGACCCCAAGAATGATAGGGAATATGGCCCGAATGGTATCGGAAATATCGTTGACCGAATCCTCGATGCCCCCGATCTGGGCCAAAAGAGCACTAGATGTAAAAAGTAAGAACAGGGTAATGAAGAAAGATTTTCGCATATCGTAAACGTTTAAGAATTAGACGATTATTGATATGTGAAAAGTACAGGAATATCCAATTCAAATAACTGATAATCAGCAATTTGTCAGTAAAATTAAATTTCGTTTTAGATATATTCTTTTGATGTCGATTTGCATCAAATTAAAAGGCAGGTTCACAAACTAATGTTGATAAAATTTAACCATGACCTACGAATTGAGTCAAAAACGTCAACTTATTACTGTGATTGACCTACAACTTGACGAATATCCAGTTCCATATTCATATATTTGACAGGTTTTGACAAGTTAATATTTGACAAATGGACAGCCTGTGTGATTTATTAAAAACCAACAGAGAGAAAAAAGGGCTACTGCTTAGACAAGTGGCTTCCAAAATTGATGTTGATACAGCTCTGATAAGTAAAATCGAAAATAATGATAGGAGACCCACAAAGAAACAACTTCAAAAACTATCTAAAGTTTTGGAGTTGGACTTCAATAAACTTTTAACCTTATGGTATGCTGAGAAATTTTATGAAGATTTAAAGAATGAGCCTAATGCCTTTGCTATCATAAAAATCCTATCAAAAAAAGTCAAGACGAGTAACATGTAGATATTAAGAACATATAACCATCCCCAAAGTGTAATGGAACCGGAGTATTTAGACAAACCACCGAATAGAGATTCTACCCTACCGATTCGCAAGAATCAAATGGAACTTCCCATACGGGATATGGGTTGGGAAGATTTTGAAAAACTCTGTTTGAGGATGGTCGAATTCGTTGAAGGCTTTCAAAGATCCGATTGTGAAATCCTAGGAAGGAAAGGTCAAAAACAAGATGGTATCGATATCTATGCTAGAAAAGAGCCGGAAAAGTATTATACATTTCAATGTAAAAGATATAGCTCAATAACCGTCACGGACCTAAACAAAGTTATATCAGCATTTAAGGAAGGGGAATGGTTTGATAAATCCATAAAATTCTATATCTGCACTACGGCCGATTTCATGGATGTAAAGCTTCAAACGAGGTTTGAGGAAATAAAAGATGAATTTGAAAAAAAGTATACTAAACAGATTGTAAAATGGGACAGCTCCTTCCTGAATAGCGCTCTCAAGACCCATCCACAAATTGTGTGTGATTTTTTTGGTGATGAGTGGTGCAAGGCTTTTTGTGGGGAAGAGGCCTATAATCAGATAGTATCAAAAATCGATTTTGAAGTTTTTGACAAATCGTTTACCAAAGCATCATACTTCCTATCAAATTTAAAAAACTACTTTGCAATAAATCCCAATACCCATATACACAGAAAAGAATCAAAGGAGATTATTGATTGGATAAACGCAGATTTAAAATCCCCCAAAAGAAATCTCCTTGTCCTCGAAGGAGAAAAAGGGATGGGAAAATCCGTAATTCTTAAGGACGTTTATGATCAATTGGTGAAGGACGGCCATTTGGTCTTAGGCATCAAAGCGGACAAATACTATGCCCTATCTCCTAAAGAATTGGAAAATAAAATCTTTTTGGATGATCGGATAAAATTTTCAAGTATCATAAGAGCATTAAATATCCATAAAAGGAAACTTACTATTATTATTGATCAATTGGATGCCCTGTCCCAAACGCTCTCTTCCAACAGGCAGTATATTCAAACCTATAGTAGGGTAATAAATGAGCTGTTGGATGAAAAAAATATTAAAATCATAATATCTTCCAGAACCTATGACCTGAAATATGATGCCGAATTAAGTATCTACAAATCAAACCAATTCCATAACATCAAGGCGTCTTTGTTAAATGAAAATGAGGTTTCCGAAATCCTTCAAAAGTTTAAAATCAATTGTTCCCAAAAAAAGGTCATTGAACTGTTAAGGACACCAAACCATTTGGAAATATTCTGCAAACTGCCCCATAAGGATAAAATTAATCTTAACACACTTTTCTCCCTAAAAGACTTGTATGACACGCTTTGGGAAGAATTGATAGCTAAGGAGCAAAATCCAAACCTATCCAAACTACTCTATGAAATTGCGACCAGGATGTATGATGAACAGCAGATAATTGTTAAAAATCAATTCTTTTCTGAGTATGGAAATGAGCTAAACTACCTTTTAAGCAACCAGTTAATAGTATCTGAAAACAAGAACATTCAATTTTTCCATCAAACATTTTATGACTATTGTTTTTCAAGGCAATTTGTTGAAAAAGGAAACAGCATCTATACATACCTTAATGAAAACGAACAAAATTTAGAGGTAAGGTCCATACTAAAAATGGTCTTTGAATATTTACGTGAATATGACCATAAAAAATATATCCTTCAGATTCAATCCATCCTAAAATCATCCAAATATCGTTTTCATATAAAATCCCTTATTATTAACAATTTAGGTATTTTGGAAAGCCCATCTTACCTAGAAAAAGAGGTTGTCAATTCTATTATTTTGAAAAACAAAATATATGAAGACATATTTCTTCATTCCATACTTTCCAAAGATTGGACAAACTATCTAATTGAATTGGGAATACCGACTAAGTTCCTGTTATGGGACAATGAGGTATTGACGAAGGTTTATACATTGTATAAGAGGCAAACCTTAATCCACTGGAACTTTTTGGAGCAAAAAAATCCTGATAAAATATTTGAATACAAGAGAAATGTTGCCTGGATCTTTTTAAGGAACAATGTAAACTATGCCCCCTTACAGGTAATGCAGTATTTGGAGGGGTTACCTGATTTTAAGGACAAGGATTATTTTATTGAAAGAATCCTGATGAATCTTGATGACTGGGAGGAAAAGGAATTACTCCCCTATTTTGAAAAATATATGTCTTTTCTTGAAGAATCCAAAGGGAGGGACAATTTTTGGTTTTATCAAAAACTTGAAAAAATATTTGAACACCATGAGCTGTATGTATTCAATTTACTCTTGCCAATTTTCAACAGTATCTTTTACTCTGATAGTTCATGGCATCATAATGAATTTTCTCACGACCAGGAAGAGTTGATCAAAAAGCTCTATGGACATAGTCCTGAGAAGACATTCAAATTTATATTCCAGTTATATGAAAAGGTACTCGATGATAATCAAGAGCCTTCCAATTATGAAGGAATAGATTGTCCGTTCTACAATTGTACAAAATTCATTGATGGTTTGAGTACCCAAAAGGATGCACATATTTTCCTGCAAGACTTTTTGGTCAAACATCTCAAATCAAAGTTATCCGACAAAAAGTATATCATCGACTTTTTTGATAAGTATAAGGATTCCAATGCAGTCTTTATTCTTAGAATTTTGGTTTTGGCCTTAAATGATGATAGTATTAGATACCCCAAACCAGTTTTTGAATTAATCAATATCATCCACCATAAAAGTGGATTGAATGGTTATGACGATAAATTCCAATTGTACATCAGACAGCTTATTGGAACTTACTTCTCCCATTTTTCCGATGAGAACAAAAAAAGAATCGCCCAAATTTTGTTGACCATTAAGAGCCCCTATGATTTAGGTTACCACAAATATGAAGATGAAGATGGAAAGCAGAAAATTCAATTCCGTGGTTTTGGCAAAAAGTGTTACTACTTTTTAAAACAACTCCCGAAAAATGAGCTTGACCAGATACCTGAATTGAAAAAGGCCTATCAGGAATTTTTTAGGAGATTTGGGGCCGTCAACAGTGATAAGGCCCATGATATTTCATCCTCTTCCGGGGCATATGCCGTTGGTCCCCCGTTATCTTCCAAAGCATATGAACATATGGATTTGGAAAACTGGAAGAAAAGTATGTCCAAATTCAATGATTCTTATCGCGAAGGCTACGGTCCTAAGGGAGGGAAGCATGAGCACTCAAGGGCATTTGGCGAAAATGTCAAAAATGATCCTGATAAATACTATGACTTTATCAAAGGATTGTTTGAGGAAAAAGGTATCTCCGCAGATTATATCTCCAAGGGGATAGATGGTCTAATTGATGCTAAATATTGCCCTAAACAAATAAAATGGCTTTTTGATTTGTTTGTTCAGCTCGATTTGGACATGAGCAACACTCTACATGCCATTTGGCAATCCGGCTATCTCATCCAAAATAATCAGGTAGATGAAGTTTTAGTCAACTTTTTGAGTGATAAGGCCAAAAACCATCCCAATCCCCAAAAGCCAATGAATGAAAATGACCCTTCATTTGACAGTTTAAATACAGTCAGAGGGGCTGCCATCCATAAACTGATGTGGTGCTATGAACATAGTGAATTTGAAGAAATCATTTTTGATACGGTGGAAAAAGCTGTCCACGATCCCCAGGTTTCTGTCAGGGTTGCCGTAATGCAGGAATTAGCATATTTGAATTATCTGGACTTACAAAGGAGCTTTACGGTTTTCATGAGCCTTATCCAGTCCGATGATATTCACATCCTTAGAAACTCCTTTAGTACCTCCCAGTACTTTAACGTTAAGTTTCATAAGGAAATGTATCCGTATTTCATGAAAATCATCAAAAACGAGGAGTTGCATAGTGAAGGTAATGTAATCGTACTTAGCTGGCTCGATGATAATATAGATGATGGTAAGCTTTACAGAAGATTTGTACGTTCAAGTGATAAAGCAAAACTCTGTGCCCTTAAAATTGCAGAGGCCAATTTATTCGAAAGGAACGGAATGCCTAATGAAAAGTCATTTAAAATCTTGCATCAATTTCTAAATCAGGATAATGAAGAGATAGCTTCCGCATATTCAGGATTGGTTTTACGGAAATTTAAAAATAATAATTTCAAGGAAACCTATTCTTTTCTTATTGCATACTCCAAAAGTAAGCTATGCCTTGCCCAACCTAGCTATTTCTTACAGTTGCTCATGGGTTGTACTAAAGAATATCCCGTAGAATGCCTCAAACTGGTTGGAAACATGAAATTTGATAGATTACCGGATATACAAAGAAGAGGATATTATAGGGATGAACCTGTCCAATTAATTTTATCGATTTATTCCAAACTTAACATGAATTTGAAAGAAAACAGAAAATTGGTCAATCGAACCCTGGATATTTTCGATTCTATGTTAAGGCACAATCATTTACGGGTTTCTGTTAATCAAGCAATTCGATTGACAACCTAGAGGGTTTTAAGAAAGTAAATAAAAGTTTTACTCTTTAAAGTATCCACTAGGATTTAGCAAAATCACCGTAGCTTTTAGGTATAAGTTGTTGTTGAAGCCAAATTCGAAAAAGAGCACAAACATATTGTAAATCAGACCTAACTTTATTTTTATGTGATATTTTAGTCTTTTCTTCACTTAAATAAAATATGGATAGATAAATACTAAAAATGAGCTGCTTTCATATATATTTTATTCAACAAAATAACAATTAATTCATGGACCATATCGCAACGCCTATTTGCTTTGTCTATACTTAGAGTGGAAAATCTGAAAAATATCCATCAAAAAATGTATCTCACCTAACCTTTAGATTAGATCCTAAATTAAAAACCATTGTTTATGATATTGAAAAGAGGGGGCATACTTCTTTTCTTATTTGGGAATCCTTCATTACTTCCTCTTATCCCCTGTCCCCTTATCAAAAGCAATCAAATTGAACAACTGTCGCATCCTTGAGCGAACTCGATTTCCATAGCGATCTTCAAGTTCTTGGGCATTCAGGTTGGTCGTGGTATGGGTCTTTAACTTATGCTCAGTGAACAGTTCGTATCGAGACAGCAGAATCTCCCCCATGACATTGCATTCCTTACCAAAATGGACGCCTTGAGGTTCTACTCCCAGGTCATCAAAACAAAAGGATTGAGAATTACCATAATCCCCAATGATTTTATATCCGAGATGATTGAATCCAAATACAATGTTTCGACTGGGGATGACCTCATAAGGCCTTTGGTGTGGGACCATGTACTTGAACAGTTTCATCAGACTGGTTTTCCCACAACCTACCGGACCAGAGAGAAGAAGACCCTTATCCACATCGATTCCAAACTGTTTACAACGGTCGCGGTCCCGGATAAAGTAGAGGCTAAGTTTATACAAAATCTCCCGGTCTTCTTTGTATATCTTGAATTTTCTGCCAAACAGGAGTTTTCCCTTTGCATCGAGATAGAACAGGATTTTTTCAAAATCATACCTTATCTCACGGCCCTTCAATGAACCCAGCTCATAGTTGATGGCACCTTCGGTGATGATATGTGGAGCCCTGTAATTCATAGAGGTTCATTGTAGTCCTTGTCCTTACCGGTCCTTACCGCACCCGAGGCACAAAAGATAAATTTAGTTGCGTAGCGAGTTTGGACGAGGTAGCCAAAAACGATTACAACCTCAACATATCTCGCTACGTGGACACCTTTGAAGAAGAGGAACCTGTGGATTTGGACCAAGTGGCCGCCGATTTACAATCCCTACAGAAAGACTTGTCCGAAACCAATGCGATGATTGCCGACTTCTGCCAACAACTCAACCTTAAAACCCCGTTTTAACTATGGAAGAACAAAAACGGGTGCCGAAACTGCGGTTTACCGAGTTTTCAGAAAATTGGAATGGTGTATTATTTGGAGATATAGCCGCTTTTACAAAGGGTAAAAATATCTCAAAATCTGATATTGTTGATGATGGACAAACTGAGTGCATTAGGTATGGTGAATTATATACAGACTACAATGAAATCATCGAAGAGATTGTTTCAAAAACTAATTTACCCAAAGATGAATTAGTTCTAAGCAAAATAAATGATGTGATAATTCCATCTTCTGGAGAAACTCAATTGGATATTGCTACCGCTTCATGTGTTCTTAAAAATGATGTGGCATTAGGCGGAGATTTAAATATTGTTAGGACTAAGCAAGATGGTTTGTTTATTTCGTATTATCTAAATAGTGCAAAGAAAAAGGATATTGCTTCACTAGCGCAGGGCAACTCAGTAGTTCATTTATATAATCATCAATTAAAGGGTCTAAAGCTAAACCTACCGAACCTAGTAGAACAACAAAAAATAGCCACTTTCCTTGCAACGGTTGATAAAAAAATTGCGCAATTACATCAAAAGAAACGTTTGTTGGAAGACTACAGAAAAGGGGTGATGCAGCAAATCTTTTCTGGGGAATTGCGATTTACGAAAGAAGATGGAAGTGCTTATCCTGATTGGGAGGAGAAAAAATTCAAAGAAATATATTCATTCTATTCAACCAATTCTTTTTCCAGAGACAAATTAAACTATGAATCAGGTAAGGTGAGAAACGTTCATTATGGGGACATTCACACTAAATTTTCAACCCTATTTGATATTAATGAAGAATTGGTGCCTTATGTAAACAATGATGTTGATTTGAGTAAAGTCAAAAAAGAATCTTTTTTGCAATTAGGAGATTTATTAATCGCTGATGCATCTGAAGATTATGATGATATTGGAAAAACCATTGAGGTTGTAAACCTAAATAGTGAAAAAGTAATTTCTGGGTTACACACTTTTCATGCAAGACCAAATAAGCATAAAATGGCTTTAGGGTTTTCTGGATATTTGCTTCAAAACTGGATGATAAGGAAACAAGTGATGAAAATTGCACAAGGAACAAAAGTTTTGGGAATTTCGACTGGAAGACTAGGAGAAATAAAGTTCTTCATTCCTTCTTATCCAGAACAAACCCAAATCGCCAATTTTTTAATTGCCATCGATAAAAAAATAGCTGTGGTACAAACTCAAATAAGTCAAAACCAACAGTTTAAAAAAGGCTTGTTGCAGCAAATGTTTGTATAGTCCTATTGATGATGAAGTACACCAACGAAAAAAAACTGATCAAGGACGCCAAAAAAATCATTGCCCACCACAATGAGATATCGAGACTGAAAGGGGAAAACTTTAATATATTTTCCATTCTTAACATGGAACACAAAGAGAACGGTACCCATTCCGCTTTCTTGGGGGAATTACTCGATCCAAAAGGTTCGCATGCAAAAGGGAACTTGTTTTTACGATTGTTCTTGGAATCCGTGGACAATAACACCATCCATTTGGAGAAGGCTAGTGTTATCTTGGAAAAACATATTGGTAAACGAGATGATGCCAAGCTATTAGGAGGCAGAGTAGATATTTATATAACCGACCATGTCAACAGCATTTGCATAGAGAATAAAATCTATGCAGCCGACCAAAATGTTCAACTACAACGGTATTGCAACCACAATAAGGAAAACAACACGGTATATTACTTAACGCTCGGTGGTTCTGATGCTTCACCCGAGAGTAAAGGCAAACTGGTTTTGGATAAGGACTACCATTGTCTTGCATTTAAGACAGATATCATAGACTGGCTGGAAGCTTGTTTAAAGGAATCAGCAGAAGAACCGATTCTTAGGGAGTCCATACGGCAATACATTATTTTATTAAAGAGACTGACCAACCAATTAACCGATAAAGCCATGGAAAAAGAAATGCACAAGCTTGTCAAGGAAAATTACAATGCTGCCCAAAACATTGGCAATGCAATATCCGATGTAGAGCTGGAAACTACCAAACAGTTTGTGGATGAGATTGCTGAACGCCTTGAAAGGGAGTTGGATGACGATTGGAATATACAAGTGGACGATGATTTAAATGACCCATGGACGGGAATAACCATTACCAATGTTAAGTGGCCAGAAAATATTGCTATCAAACTCGAAGGGCAATCCAAAATACCTTGGCAAAAATCGATCTATGGTATAATAGCAGCTCAAGATAAAGTGGAAAGAGCCCCTATAAAATCAATCTTGGGGCAACTAGAATATTTTCAGTCAGGGTTTAGGGGAAGCCAAGTTTGGCCATTTAACAGGGATATTCTGTATTTTAATGAGGTAAGTGAGAGATCCAAGCTGTTTAATGCCAGCCAAAGGGAAGATTTGATTGCGTTTGTTGAAGAGAAATTATTGGAGATATGTAAGGTCAGTGAGGCTCCTTTGGCTTCTTTGAAATAGTGTAAGTATAAGGCTTACATCAGTTTATAGGAGATTTGTTGCAGCGTCGATTTGTATTGGGAATAAATGTTAAAAACGATAAATTATGGCAAATTATGGTAAAAAGTAGTATTTTTGCACTAACAGTACACACCACGCTACATCATAAGAACAGCGTCCCAGGGTGTGTCTTTTGCTTTATGGGCTTTAGTTTACTTACCTTAAACTATACAACAAATGTTTGAAAAGCCCGCATTTACCAAGGAACAACAATTAAAGCAATTAAAGGATAGGGGGCTCCACTTTTCCAATGATGCCATTGCGTTAAAGTATTTGTCGCATATCAGTTATTACCGTTTGGGGGAATATTGGTATGTCATGCAAGAGGATAAAGAAAACCATACATTTAAGGCTGACAGTAAATTTGATGATGTAGTTGCTCTATACAATTTCGATGCCGAATTAAGATTACTTTTGTTTGGAGTGATTGAAAAAATAGAGATCAGTCTTCGCACTAAATTAATTTATCACCTCTCCCATGAATTCGATCCATGGTGGTTTCAGAATTTTGAACTTTTTTCGGATAGTAGGGCTTTAGTCAAAACCCTATTCAATCTTGAGGAGGAAATCAGCAGGACAAAGGACAAGACGATAAAAAATCACTTAAAAAAGCACAAGGATGACCAAAGATTTCCCCCTTCATGGAAATCGTTGGAACACACCAGCTTTGGTTCATTGTCCAAGTTATATGGAAATTTAAAAAACACCATAAAATCAAAGGATACCATTGCGGAAGAGTTCGGGGCTGTAAACCATACCTACCTTCCCAGCTGGTTGCAATCCATAGCTCAAATACGCAATTTTTGCGCCCACCATTCCAGGCTATGGAACCGTAACCTGCCTGGCACCGTAAAATTATTGCCAAAACCGCCAAATCCTTGGATAAGCGATTTGGACAATGTGCCCAAACAACATGAATTTTCAAAACTATATGTGCATTTGTGTTTGATGAAATATTTATTGGACACCGTTCAGCCCAATAATAATTTTGGAGAAAAATTAGTTGAGTTATTCACAAAATTTCCGAATGTTGATCCTGATGCACTTGGAATGAAACCTGATTGGAAAAAAGAACCCCTTTGGAAATAGTATGACCACCCAACCCGAATACATTTTAGAAGAAAACCTAGTTGAACAGCTACAGGACTTAGGGTACGAAAAAGTCATCATTAAAGATGAAGATCAACTCGTTTCCAACTTAAAGGGTCAGTTGGAAAAACACAACCGGACCACCTTTTCGGATGCAGAGTTTAAGCAAATATTAAATCAGCTCTCCAAGGGCAACATTTATGAAAAGGCTAAAACCCTCCGTGACCGAATTACCTACCCCAAAGACAATGGGGAAACGGGATACGTGGAGTTGATCAACCAAGTGCATTGGTGTAAAAACCAGTATCAAGTTACCCATCAGGTCACCATGGAGGGCTCCTATAAAAACCGCTATGATGTCACCATACTCATTAACGGTCTGCCCTTAGTACAGGTTGAACTTAAAAAGCGGGGCTTGGAAATGAAAGAGGCTTTTAACCAAATCAATCGCTACGAAAGACATTCGTTTGGATCGGGAAGTGGATTGTTCCAATACGTGCAGCTCTTTGTCATCAGCAATGGCGTAAATACAAAGTATTTTGCAAACAACCCTGTAAAAGCACGTTCCTTTAAACAAACCTTCTTTTGGGCGGATAGGGAGAACAACATCATTACGCAGTTAAGTGAGTTTGCCAAAGAATTTTTGGAGCCTTGCCATCTCTCCAAAATGATCACCAAATACATCGTGCTGAACACCTCTAATATCCTAATGGTATTGCGCCCATATCAGTATTATGCTACTGAAGCCATCGTAGAGCGTGTGAAAAACAGTAACAAATTTGGTTATATATGGCACACCACTGGTTCGGGAAAGACATTGACCTCGTTTAAAGCCGCCCAGATACTAACCAATTTAGAAGATGTGCCCAAAGTGGTCTTTGTGGTAGACCGAAAGGATTTGGACTATCAGCCCATCAAAGAGTTCAATAGCTTTAGCGAGGGCAGTATCGATGCCACGGACAATACAAGCACATTGGTCAAACAGCTCTCCGATGACACCAAGCTTATTGTAACCACCATACAAAAATTGAACACGGCCATCTCCAAGCCCAAACATATGGCGAAAGTGGATCAGCTAAAAAACGAGCGTATCGTGTTTATTTTCGATGAATGCCACCGCAGCCAGTTTGGCGATACCCATAATGCCATTAAAACCTATTTTGGCAATGCACAGATGTTCGGTTTTACGGGTACTCCCATTTTTGCCGACAATTCAACAAAGAACAAACTGGGTAGACGAACCACCAAGGATTTGTTCGAGGAGTGTTTGCATAAATACGTTATTACCGATGCCATACGGGATAGAAATGTGCTCAAGTTTTCCATTGAGTACATGAACACTGTAAAGCTTAAAGAAGAGGTTGTGGACTTAAAAGTGGAGGACATCAATACCGCAGAAGTGCTGGAGGCTCCTGAACGACTGGAGAACAACGTGGATTTCATCATCAACAACCACAACCGTAAAACGCACAACAAACGATATACGGCCATTTTCTGCGTCCAGAACGTTAAGACACTTATTACCTATTACGAGTTGTTCCAAGCTAAAAAAGTATCAGGAGAACACGATTTAAAAGTAGCTACCATTTACTCTTACCAGGCCAATCAGTTGGATGAGGATGCTATGGGTTTTATTCCTGACGAAGATTTTGAGGATCTTGAAAAAGATCCGTCGTCTAGATATGATACAAAGCATACAAGGGATAAATTGGACGAATATATTTCCGATTATAACCAAATGTTCAAAACCAATTATTCCACCAATGCGTTTTATTCCTATTACAAGGATATAGGGAAACGTGTTAAAAACAGAGAGGTGGATATTTTGTTGGTGGTCAATATGTTCTTGACAGGATTCGACAGTAAATTATTGAACACCATTTATGTCGATAAAAATTTAAAGTATCACGGCTTGATCCAAGCCTATTCCCGCACCAACCGCATATTGGACGAGGTCAAATCCCAGGGAAATGTCGTGGCCTTTAGGAATTTAAAAGAGGCCACTGATGAGGCAATTACCTTGTTTTCCAACAAAGAAGCCATTGAAGAAATTGTGGTTCAACCTTATGAGGACTACATTGAAAAGTTTGATGAAGCCGTGGAACGAGTAAAGGCCATTGCTCCAACCTTTGACAGTGTAAACGATTTGGTATCTGAAGCTGAAGAACTGGAGTTTGTAAAGGCCTTTAGGGAGTTGATGCGTGTGAAAAATGTATTGGGCACATTCACCGAGTTCAGTTTTGAGGATTTGGGCATGGACGAGCAAACCTTCGAGAACTACAAGAGCAAGTATTTGGATTTATATGATATCATAAAATCAGAGACCCAAAAGGAGAAAGTATCCATTTTGAACGACATCGATTTTGAACTGGAACTGATTCGTAGGGATGAAATAAATGTAACCTATATCTTGACCCTGTTGGCCAAACTCCACGATTCAGCGCCAAAGGAGCAAGAAGAACAGCGAAAAGCGATTTCAGACATATTGGCCTCAGAATCGCAATTAAGAAGCAAAAAAGAACTGATTGAGAAGTTTATTGCGGAAAATCTACCGTTGATAACGGACTCCGAACTAGTGGCCAATGAGTTTGAGTCCTTTTGGACTGTAGAGAAGAAAAAGGCCATAATGAACTTGGCAAAAGAGGAAAACTTGGATTATCAAAAGTTGGTCGACCTTGTAAGCAATTATCTTTTTACAGAGAAAGAACCATTACGTGATGAGATCATTGCCGTAATGAATGAGAGGCCTAGCCTAAGGGATAGAGCAACTTTATCTGAACGGATATTAGGGAAGGTAAAAGGCTTTGTAGAAACGTTTATTGATGGGATGGGGTAAACAGTACAGAGTAAGAAAGTCCTTTTATCATCGCCCTAGTACAGATGTCCCCAACCCTTTTTCGTAATTTTATCTCCTAGTTGCCACACCGCGGTTAAGGATGGGCCAGCACCTTGCGGGTGATGGGGGCACAGACGGCTGATAAAGACAGCGTGGTGTGGCAATGAACCCGCTTATTCAAACATAAACGACAGTGCACATAGAAAAAGTCATTCCCCTACCCCCTCAAAAGCACAATTTGTCCCAACTTCCCAACACCCTTTAAATCTCCGGTTTTCCCATAGGCACCGGAGAAACCCTAGATGGCTTTATGCCATTTCATAAACGGTCTGGAACAACTCCTTGTCTAAACGCTCCTGACGTGAAAAGCTTTTTTTGAGACTGCTATGGAGCACGGCATTAAAGGCATTGTAACCCAACCAAAGGTTCGGTGTGACACCTAGCTGAATGGCCTCATAATTAAGGATGTCAATAACCTCCCGAGCTCTTTTAGAGGGGTCATCATTGGTATCACTACACTCATAGCGGAAAAGCTTGGTCTGCTCCAGCACTTCTTTCACAAAGGCCTTGGTATCCAATAGTTCCACAGTCATCATTTGATGGAATCTATCGGATATGGTATAGAACTCATTATCCATGAACTTTTGAAAAAGCCCTTCCAGTTCAGGCATGATCAAATGGACACTGTTCTTATGATGCTTGATCGAAAAGCCTATTTCGGTCTTGGCCACATGCAGGCCATTGGAGCATACCTTGCGGTAGAACCCAAAATGTCCAGAGGTGCGTTCGCTCCCGTCATAGGAGTTGGTGAATCGGAGCATGGGCAGGATGGCATCCTCTCGGTTCCCCACGGAAAACTGGGTATTATCGGTCAGGATGAAGTCCATACTAAAACTTCTGTCAGAGCGGTTAATGGTCTGGCGAGAATATTCCAGACCGGTTTTGATGACCCGGTTCTCGGCTTTCCCAAAAAACAGTTCATTCGGGATATGCCCATAACGTTTTGAGACCACGTTCACAATCTTTCCATGGCTCACAACGGCCTGTTCCATACCCTTTCTAGTGGGTATTCCGGTCAATTCTTCCAAAGGTCTTAGTTCAGCTGGTACAAAGACCTCGTCCTGTTGCAATCTGTTCAAATACATAATTTATGGATTTAAGGTTAAACAATAAGTGCCGGACGCAGCAAACGGAAGACAGGCTGAGGAGTGGCAAGGAAACGGAATATAAAGGGACGCAAGGAACGGTTTATGCCGTCCCTTGTCCGACAACAGGCTGCGACGTTTACCTTTCGACACCTATTGATGGAACACTTATTCCGGACCGTCCTTTGTCAACCCATCAATTCTTTAGAAGTTCGTAATATTGCCGACCATTAAAAAACCAAACAAAACCAAATCCTTAGCATTGAAACGTACCAAAAATCACAATCCGTTTTATGTCATCACTGGAGGCCCGGGAGTGGGCAAGACTACGCTCCTAAAGGAACTACAGCAAAGAGGCATGGCAGTAGTCCCGGAAATCGCCCGCGAACTCATCAAGGAACAACAGGCCGTAGATGGCGATGCCCTACCTTGGAAAAACAAAAAGCTTTATATGGAAATGATGTTTCATCGTTCCCTTGCAAGTTTTGAAAAGGCCAAGAACGACCACAAGGAAACCACTCTCCTTTTTTTTGACCGTGGCTTTTTGGATGCCCTATGTTACGCCTCCTTGGAAGGTATTCCAATTGATCAAGAAATGAGGACCTACGTTGAAACGGCCAGATACAACGACCATGTTTTTATTTTACCCCCTTGGGAAGAAATTTATCAAACGGATGAACAGCGAAAACAAGACTGGAATGAGGCTGTATTTACCTACAACAAAATCATCCAGACCTATCGCAGCCATCTATACGACCTAATTGAAGTTCCCAAGACCTCTGTAAAAGAAAGGGCGGATTTCATTTTGAATCACATCCAGAACTCCTAATTTTCTTAAACCTAAAATTTAATTGCTTTGCTTTAAAATGGGATTTCTCAATCCAATTTACCATGGAAATTGTGGTGTTGTGTAGCCGTGAAATAGTCCCTAAATATTTGGTTCACTGTTTGACCTTCCGTGATTCCTCGAATGCCCAAAAAAGGAAATACTTCAATGATTGCTTTCGAAATAGTACCAATAGACCGAGAAGCCTCATGATGTATTTCATTGATAAAATCAATCGGTACAGATAGTCCAATCTCAATACTATATTCCAGCTGTTTTGCAAATATCATAACTTGATAATTAGCACCAATCAAAATATCTTGAAGTTTATTAAAAAAGGTATTTGACTTCTTAAACATTTGAGCCTCCTTCAAAAAGTGATCCGCCATCCCCAAATAATTGACCCATAAGGTCAAATCTGCAAATACCGAGAATGGAATTTTAAAGATGGGCTGAGGCAGATAAAATTCATCATATACGAAACTGTACTTGTTATCCACCCATTTGGATCGCACTGCAAAAGAGTCGGTAACCGTAGCCCTTAACCCCATGGCATTCCAATCCCGTATAATTTCGACATCATCTTTTTTGAGCACAAAAGATTGTATCATAGGGCTACCATCCTCTAAAAGGATATCCTCGCCTCCTTCCTGAATCTTTGCGTTCAAAGTGAAATGTGTCAGATAGGGTGCTCCTGTGGCATACTTCCAATGTCCATTGATTATATAGCCATCGTCCATTTTCTCAGCAGTCCCAAATGCACCTCCACTCCCCCCAAAGCGAACCGCTTTTTCGGATTCTAAAAAAATCTCGTCCGCAACGCCCTGCTTTAAATTCCCAATAAAGAAATTGGCTCCGCTGCACAAGGTCACGGTCCAGCCCAGACTACCATCGCATTGGGCAAGTGAATGTAAGGTTTTCAAGCCCTCGGACAAGGACATTTCCATTCCACCATATTCTTTTGGCACCCAAAGGTTCCACAAATTTTCGGCATCGATCCAATCCAGAACTTCTTTTGGAAACTCCTTTTTCCCAAAACAGCGTTGTTGAATGCTATGCTGCGGCTCCATCCAATTCCTTTTCAATGATTTTGGACCATTTGATATAACCCGATATGGCCACCAAGAATAAAAACGTTGTCAATCCCGCATATATGTATAGTTCTTTGTACACTAACAGTGGTATGGAAATCAAGTTGCTAATATTCAAATAAATCCAGTTTTCTATCTTTCGTTTGGCCATTAACCACATCCCTGCCCAAGCAAAGGCAACGACCATGGCGTCCCAATAGGGGACATCGGAATCCGTATGTTGTCCCAACCAATAGGCCATAATGAGAAAGCATCCTAATACAATGCCTACTGCAATCCCATGATCTCTACCATCAGAATAAGAAATGGGCGATTCTTTTTGTTGCTTTCCCATCTTCCAATAGAACCAACCATAGATACTCATGACCAAATAGTAAAGATTTAGAAGAATGTCGGCATATAATCGGGATTGGTACAACACCCAAATACTGATCAATATGGCAATGATTCCAAAAAGGTAATTATGTACGTTGTTCTGGCGTGCCATAAGGACCTGAACCACACCAAAGGCGGTTCCTACCCATTGTAAAACAACTAATTGTGAAAATATTTCCATTTTTTGGGTTTCTCTACTAATTATAATGACATCGGAATCCCAAAATGGAACAAAGGCCTGAATCGGCTTTTCCAAAATCCCTACGCCAGCATTATCTGGATCAGGTGCGAAGCAAAGTGCTTCCGGGTTTAATCTCAGCCCTTACGGACACCCCTTGTGTTATTGTATAAAGGTAGAATTGTTTTTTGGAAATACATATTTGAAATGCAAACATTCCTAAACTAGGTTATTTAAAAATCGTCCCAATATCATGGTGTACCTTTAAATAATGCTGTTCCAATTCCAGTTCAGTTACCTCTAAAGGTTTAGGTAATCCCTTTTGAATTTCTGGTTTGACAAACCGCACCTTCCGATCTTTTCCATCTGCGAACACCACAAACTCCCCTTGCCTTAACCGAAAGAACACCTCTGCCCTTCGTTTGGACACTTCCTTCTCCCCTTCCGTTATTCGACTTTCCAAGTTGAGCCCTGAACTCTTGCTCACACTTCGGGTCGGAATCTTGACCAGCTCAAAAAAGCGTTCATAGTATCTTGCTGTATCTGGGTCGTTCACCTTCCCAAAAAACTGATAGGATAGATTGGATAGGATTGCCTTACTCGCCTTTTCCCCATACATCATATCATTTTGGATCTTGTCCTGAAGGACATAGACACTCACAATATCATAGCTTCGTAAAGTAGCAGGTATTCGATGCATGTTTAATAACCGTAAGGTGGAAGCCTCTTCCAACAACATAAAGGAAGGTTTACGATTGCGCTGGGACATTTGTTTGGAGATGGTATGGATGATGGTGGCAATAACCGGAGATAAGGAAGCATCCTTTTGCGGATTGTTGACCAAGGCTATGACTGCAGGATTCTTTTCATTATTGATATCCAAGGGAATCTCATCCGCGGAAAGCACCATAAAAATCTTCCGTGTACTGATCTTTTTAATGGCATTGGCCAGGGTACTGAGTACTCCTGCTGTCTGTCGTTCAGAACCCACACCACTGATAAAGGCATCGGCCATGGCCCTTGCGGTAATGTTTCCTCGTAGAAATTTGATCAGGCTTTTGGTGGACAACTGTTGGAACAAAGCTATCAGATGGGGCAAGGTGCAATAATGCGGGTAGTCTTTTTTTAGACGCCATATCAGCCCGCTGACCAACCCTTCTGCAGCATCCTTAAAAAAGCGTGAGGTGCTATTCTCATCTGAGTCCTTATGTTCCATCAGATTTTCCAAAAGCACCCGTGATACCTCATGCACACTTTCTTCATCGGGCAAGTATCTTGGGGCTATTGGATTCACTCGATGATATATAGGTCCGAAAGAAACAATCCGAAAGGGAATCTTTTCATCTTGCCATAAGGGGTAGGCCATTTCCGTGATCTCAAAATCCTTGTAATCATGTATAATCCCGGAGAAATGCGCTTTCTGAAAATGCCTCAAAAAATTATAGATGACACTTTCGGTCTTTCCACTCCCTGCAGAGGCCATTACGGAAACTCCTCTTCGAATATTCTCCATAACCAAGGGTCTGCCACGCACTTTCATCTTTACTACAAAGGTTTTGGAAGGTTTCTTATCGTCCTTGAAATAGTCCACAAAACTATAAATGATGATGTGCAGGAACATCAAAGGCAACCATAGGGTCAATGTCCTTTTTATTAAATCATCCCATCCCAAAATCAAACCATTGGCCATGGCCAAAAGTACGATCCCCAAAGCCCAAATCACAAAGCCATATTCGAGATACCGATTCACCACAACCGAAATCCCTCCCCCAACCAACAGGCAACCTATAGTTCCAATCCATCCTAAATGCTCCATATCTTTATCTTTTACATACCAATCGATCCCGATTCCATAGCCTTCCCGATTCCTTTCTTCAGTTGCATCATGGCCTTATAGGCCAATTGGGCCTTGTTTGTGGGGATGCTCGGAACATGGACACCGGCCTTGAACAATAATTGTTTGGCCACTTGCTTCTCGTTTGTGGGCAAACCCAATAGCGCTGCAAAGAACTGTTTGGGATTCTTGTCCAACAAGTTTCGGGCATGGTAGGTTTCCACAAAATTTCTTCTATACCCAAACTGTCTATCAAAAGTTTTTTCAGAGGCACGATAGAATTTATCCCTATCAAAGCCCTGCTTTACTTTCTCCCCGTTCAATGTTGTCTCGGAGGTCCGAAATTTAGATCCAGGTGAAAGGCTATGGGAATTGGTCACATCCTTACGGCTGACAATGATATGGATATGGCTCTGGTGGCCTTCCTTGGCCATGCCTGGAACGATACGTTTGCCATGCTGTTTATGGGGCGCTTCTAGTTCCAATGCCTGTATTTTTTCTTTGAGTTTACCGATATCCCCATGCTCCCTACCTTGTTTGATGTCCCTAATCTTATGTTGTAGTGCCAGGATCTTACTGGCAATGGGTTGGTTTTCTTTAACTGCTTTATCTTTTTCGGAATAGGTTCGTTCCCGTTCCAACTTCGCGAAATACAATACCTCCTTTACGGTCACTTCCTTGTCTCGATAAAAGGAGGCAGCATAGGTCTTCATCAGTTCCCGGGTGTACTCTTTCAGTTTTTCGGAATCGTTCCCGATATGTTTCAGTTCTGCTTGTGAGGGACTTACCATAATGGAATAAAACTTAGGATCTCGCTTGGACAACTTGGAGGTATTGGCATCGATTTCGGCAATGACCCGTTGGGCATCAATGTCATTTTCCGTTTGATTGAAAAAAAGTTCCTGCTCTTCTGGAGCCTTCCCTTCGTTCTCCTTTTCCAAATACTTGATAAAATCACTGGCACTGCCATGATAGTTATCTCCCAAGTGTTGTCTTGTGATGGCGATGTACATACTTATAGATTTTTGAGTTTGGTACGGTACTGTTCAATGGCCCCAGGTTTGAGATCCACTTTGAGTTGATCCTTCCCAAAATGGTTTTTGGTTATGGCCACATGGTCCAGGACATGTGTAAAATCCTGCTTCAATTCTTCCATTTGTTCCCTCAACCGTTCATGCACGATCTTGGGCACCGTGGTCTCCTTGTCCAAGAGTTCAGGATTGGAGGGGGTATTGATCTCGGTCAGTTGTTTTTCAAAAAACTCAAAGTCCCCTTCCCATTCCTCGCCATCCCCAGATTCCAGTTCCTGCTGAAATAGGGCCTGTATCATACTGACCGTGGGCAGGGTCTGCTCTTTTTCGATACTGCGCATGATGGCCACCATGGCATTGAATCGCCTTTTGATCAAATATTTAAGGCTTGCAATGGTCTCGTGCATCCGTTCATCGGGCGATATACCATTATGATCAAAGAACTCCACCATGGCCAACAAGGTCATGGAATGGGACTTTCCTTGCCGTTTGGAAAAGCTCCGAAATTTCATGGCCACCGAGATTTTGATCCTCAGTCCCGCAAACGTCTCTTTTTCATATCCTTTATCCATTTTTTCAACAAAAATTCCTTGGTTTTACTGGGCCCGGCCCATTTTTTCAACAAAAACCAAATGCCCGAAATCTTCAAGATTCCCCGAAACCCCCATAAACAGGGCCTTGCGAAGCAACCATGATCGGTAGCGCTGCGCCAGCACGCTATCCTCTTGCTTCTCCTTTTTGCGCCAAAGGCCCAAAAAGCATCGCACAAACCATCTTAAAAAGACAGCCGTCCCTTTTCATATTTTACCCTATGGAGCACGGACTTTTGGAAAGTCAGATCAAGTTGGGTTGCCGTGCAAACTTTGCTACGATGTAGCATCTTAAATATACCCACATTCCTTCAGGCACAAAAATGCGTTCTGCGGGCAAATGGCATCATTTGCCCGCAGCAAATATGAAACGTCCATTTTTGGGTTTCCACAACGTCGGGAGTTCCACGGGAACGCCAAAAAAAAGACCCTTTTTCAAGGGTCTTGTTCCCGTCAGTCCTCTGATGGAACAGTATTGGTCTGTTCCCTGTAATACTCATACCGAAATATCCAGAGATTGACCACCAGGGAGTAGGTTTTGTCCACCGTGGCATCCGCTGTCTTTTTGACAACGCTTTTCTTTGGATGTTTCTTTGCAGGGATTTCCAATGACTTTTTTACAATTGCTTTCATAATACATGATTTTAGATTATTAATTATTTGAGGGCATCCCCGCACTTCACAAAAATTTCAGCTCAAAAGGAAACGGAATAAGGAGTGAGGTACGAACGGTTTATGCCGTAGTCTTTTGATGGGAACATTTTTGAAGGGCGAACTTGCGGTCAAATAAGGGATAGGTATACTTTGGGGTTGCCCAATACTTTGCAAACAAGAATTTCCCAAATTGGTTTTTGGGTGTTCGACCCACCTAAAAACCAACCATGAACCCATAAAAAAAGCCCATCGTGATGGATGGGCTTCGATGGTGTGTTTTGGCATTCACATATTGAATACGAAATCATAACTGTAGAGATTTCGCATTGCCTCTTCTTCCAAGAGGGTATCATAGTCCTTATCATGCGTTTCTGCAAATTGGAGCAATTCGGTCCCGGAACGGCTTTCCACATCTTCTTTGGATACGGAAAGCAAACGTTCCTGGGTCTCGCTATCAAGGTTGGTAAAGTTCAAATAGACCATTATTCAAAACTTTGATAGCTCATTGCTCACAGATCATATAGGCTTGGATCGAACCCATCGGGGTAATACCTTGGGTCATATTGTTCTTCCAACCATTTTTCAAATTCCGTCATTTCTGTATTCGCTGTATTCGCTTCCATGACCATTGGATTAAAGAATTCCATTATCAGCAAAACTGTAATACCGTCCGTCTGGGGCAAGGATGATATGGTCCAAAATCTTGACGTCAAAAAGCTGTGCTGCCTCTTTGATTTTTTGGGTCAATTGTTTGTCCTGATAACTGGCCTTGAGTTGCCCAGAGGGATGGTTATGGGCGAGTATGATCCCCACGGAAAGAGTCTTTAGCGTAATGGCAAAAAGGATGCGCAGATCTACCAAGGTACCTGTGATGCCCCCATGGGATAAGGGGTAAATGCCCTTTACCTTATTGGACTGGTTGAGCAGCACGATCTTAAAGGTCTCGTGCAGGCCTATGGTCTTGTTGTCCCAGTTTTGGAACAATAGATTCGCTACCTCATTGGAGTTCGTCACGGACAGGGATTTCAGGGTACTGAGCTTTTCCCGATAACTGATCTGTATTTCATTGACACGGTGTTCCATTTCAAATATGTTAAGGATGAAAAAAGAAAGGGATGCCCAAAGACTGGACACCCCCTATCCATTTTACTCGGTGGTATTGTTATCACCACCACCCAAAAGCAGGATCTCACTGGCCACTACCTCGGTCACATACTTTTTATTGCCCTCTTTGTCCTCATAGGATCGGGAGGTCAATTTCCCTTCGATGGCAACTTCCTTGCCCTTGGTCACAAAACCTTCGATGATGTCGGCCAGTTTTCCCCATGCGATGATGGTGTGCCATTCGGTATTGGTCACCCGTTCCCCTTCGGAGTTCTTGTAATGTTCATTGGTGGCCATGGTGAACCGTGCCACACGTTTCCCCTTGTCAAGGTCTGTAATGGTGGGGTCCTGCCCCACATTTCCGATAAGTTGCACTTTGTTTCTCAATGTACTCATGATAAAAAGTTTTAAAGGCCTGCCGTCCTCCAGTATGGACAGATCAGCAAACAGGGTTAAAAATTTCCCCTCTATTTTTTTGGTTTTTGTCTCCCAAATTTTAAGGGGCGTTTGTTTGCTTCTTACGTGCGTAGCACAATAAAAGAAGGGGGTTCTGTCAAGGCTTTTGGACAGAAATCGGGAGGCTCCGCGACGTAGTAAAACCTTAAGGTTTTCAAGGAAGTGGAAACCCTATTTATGGACAAAACCTGCCTTGGCCTTGACAGGTTCGATGAGGGCCCTAGGAATTCCATCCGACCCATTGGCAAGGGAGCGTACGGGAAGTTAAGCGACTGCAGGCGATGGTGTCCTGATTGGAAGTCCTTGGGCCCTGCCCTGTTTTTCGATGCCCCGAAAAACAATCAGGGCTTCTTTTATTACGGGACCCTTAAAATTTGATGGGCGGACAAGCGGATTTGCGGCCTTATAGGCAAAACCCCAAGAAGGGTTTGCAAAGGAAGGACGCACCAAAAATCCGTTTGGGCGACTTCCGTTTTGCCCAAATGAAGTTTCATCAAACATTACGACAATAAGGGAACAAAAGTATTGGAGTTACCCTACGACCGGATTATTTTTCATCTACAGTGATAAGCATTTCGTAATTGTTCGGATAAGATTCTTTATGCCCGGAAGCTTTCATATTGTCTCATAAGTCCTGTCGCCGTTTCTCGAAGAATCAGACCCCTAACCTTCCTGAAGTCCCCTCCAAAACAAGGAAAGTTGTTTGGGTGTCTCAACCTGCGAAGCGTCTCATGTACAATTTTATTGAAGGTCTTGGCCAACCATGGAGCTGCCAACAACGGCTGAAATATAAGTTAGCCCAAAAAATAGTTCCTCTTTGAAACTAAGTGTTCCACTTCATCCGCTGAAGTCGAACAGCATTCAATATTGCCAATAAGGCAACCCCCACATCAGCAAAAACTGCTTCCCACATCGTGGCTAGGCCTCCCGCTCCAAGGATGAGCACAAATGCCTTCACGCCAAAAGCGAGCCCAATATTTTGCCAAACTATCTTTCGGGTGGAGCGTCCTATTTTAATGGCCCGTGCCATCTTGCTCGGTTGGTCGGTCTGAATGATGACATCTGCTGTTTCAATGGCCACATCACTACCCAAGCCTCCCATGGCAATGCCCACATCGCTGATGGCCAGAACGGGCGCATCATTAATGCCATCGCCCATAAAGGCCACTTTTGTGTCGGATTGTTTTTTGAGTTCTTCGACTTCGCCGAGCTTATCTTCTGGTAATAGGCCGCCCTTTGCCCAATCAAAGTTTAACTTTTTCGAGACTTGTTGCGTTATGGAATCTTTGTCACCCGAAAGCATTATGATTTTCGAAATCCCGGCATCCCTGATTTGTTGGATGGCTAGATGGGCATCTTCCTTGAGTTCATCTGCAATGGTAACATAGCCTGCAAATTTTTCATCAATGGCCAACATTACAATAGAATCTACAATATCATCGGTTTCTGGAGGCACATCAATGTTGTTTGAGGCCATTAGCGCTTTATTGCCCACCAGCACTGTTTTCCCATTGACCGTTCCCCTTAATCCCTTTCCGGCAACTTCCGAAACATCGGTTGCCTTTATATCCGTTCCTTCGGCTTTGTATTCCAAAATTGCTTTTGCTATGGGATGGGTAGATTGTTCCTCCATGGCCATCAAGTATTTCATAAACTTGGCTTCCTCAAATTGGGCAGTCTTGATCTCCTTGATTTTAAAAACCCCTTTGGTAACGGTTCCCGTTTTGTCCATCACTACCGTGTTCACTTTGGTGATTGCTTCCAAAAAAGATGCACCTTTGAAAAGAATCCCATTTCGGGATGCCGCTCCCAGACCACCAAAATAGCCGAGCGGAATGGAAATGACCAAGGCACAGGGACAGGAAACCACAAGGAATATTAAAGCGCGATAAAGCCAATCCCTAAATACATAGTCATTTAGAAAAAAGTAGGGCAAGAACGTTAATCCAATGGCAAGGAAAACTACAATGGGCGTATAAATTCTCGCAAATCTTCTAATGAACAGTTCTGTCTTTGATTTTCTGGCTGTAGCGTTTTGTACCATATCCAAGATTCGAGTGATGGAACTATCCTTGAATTCTTTGGAGGTTTCTACATCGATAACACCCTCAAGATTAATACTTCCGGCATAGACTTTTTCGTCTCTATTTATCGTATCGGGCTTACTTTCGCCAGTAATTGCCGCCGTATTGAGGGAAGCTCTTTCGGATAAGAGAATACCGTCCAAGGGGATTTTCTCACCCACACGTACTTGTATCCTTTCGCCAATCTCGACGGTTTCGGGGTTTACGGTAACGAAATTCCCGTTACGAAGCACCAAAGCTTCGTCCGGTCGCGCATCCAAAAGGGCCTTAATATTTCCCTTTGCCCGATTGACTGCTGCATTTTGGAACAGTTCGCCCACGGCGTAAAACAACATTACCGCCACGCCCTCTGGGTATTCGCCTATGGCAAAGGCCCCTAAAGTGGCAATGGACATCAGGAAAAATTCAGTAAAGAAATCACCATGCTTTATACTGTTCCAACCTTCTTTGATGACAGGAAAACCAACAGGCAAATAGGCAAGGGTGTACCATGCGATTCTTATCCAGCCCTTGAAAAACGGGAAAGCATCAAAATAGTCCACTGCTATGCCGATGATGAGCATTACAAAACTGAAAATGGCCGGTAAATAGGTTTTGAATTTAGATACACCTTCAGGACCACCATGGTTATGGCCACTTTCGTGTCCGTTTTCGCCCTGGCGTTCCTTTGAACCTAGATCACGTAGTTTTACTTTTTTCTTTTTCATAGACGGTAAGGTCGTAATTAGTTTCGTGCAACGGAAGTGCATTTATTGACCGCTGCATTTGTCGCAAATTCCCTTAATGACCAAATTGGCATTTTCTGCCACATACCCATCAGGTAGATTGATATGGGGAATCTTATGCTCAGTGAGACAGACCGTTTCATCACAGTTATCGCAATGAAAGTGCAGGTGCAGATCTTGTTCCATTTCACAATTGCAACCTGGTTCGCACAGGGCATACTTTGAAATATTGGTGCCATCATCTATTTGGTGCACAATTCGTTTTTCCTCAAAGGTCTTCAGGGTCCGGTACAATGTGGTTCTGTCCGCTTTTGAGAAAGCGTTCTCCATATCGGTCAGGGCAATGGCCACTTCCTTTTCAGCCAAATATTTATAGATCAAAATACGCATCGCCGTTGGGCGTACACCTTTGTTTTCCAATGTTTTTTCAATTTCTGTCATCATATTGTAATTTTATCAATGGCTATGTCCCGCATCCCCTTTTTTCATTTGGGCCATTAAATAGTAGGCATTGTTGTATGCAAATGTAGTATATGGCCCAACGGAATCTACAAAATCGATGGCGACCCAATCCCCGTCATTTGGGCCTGTGCTAATTTCGACAGGTTTGAAGCTCCAGTCATTGCCTTCACGCTCCGCTTTAAAAATATACTTCTTTCCTTCGTTCGAACTTATTGCACTTTCAGGCACCGCAACGGTCTCGGATTTTTGGATTTCAATCCGTCCTTCAACATACATCCCTGGAATCAGCTGCCCTTCCTTGTTCTCGATTTCGGCATGGACGTGTATCGCTTTGGGATTTTGCTCGAAAGTTTTCCCTACGGAATAAATTTTCGCAGTAAGTTCCTTTCCGGGAATGGATTGCACATTGAAGGATACTTGCTGGCCTACCTTTACTTTGTACACATCCTTTTCAAACACCATTAAATCGGCATGGACGTGATGGGTGTCAACGATTTCAAAGAGGTCGGTCTGCGGTTCTACGTACTGCCCGGTTTTGACGGCTACTTTTTGGACAAATCCCTCAATGGGACTTCGCAATGCCACCCGTTGGTAAATCGTACCGTTTCTGACCCCGGATGCACCAATGTTCAATTGTTCCAACTGTGCTTCCAATCCTTTTGCCAGGCTTTGGGAGGCCCGGTATTCCGCTTCGGCCTTTTGAAAGTTGGACCCGCTGCCCACCCCGGCATCATACAAGTTTTTTTGTCTTTCAAATTCCTTCTTAAGAAACTGGCTGTTACTGTAGGAGTTCAGGAAATCGGTCTGTTTCTGGATGATATTGGGGTGGGACAGATAGGCAACCGTTTGACCTTTGCTTACTTTGTCGCCTTCAATGACCTCTATGGACACCACATTGGCACCCACGACGGTAGTAATGGTCGCTTCGTTCTGTGGTGGGACCTCCAGTTGGCCATTGGCCTCCACATATTGCTTCATAACACGTGGGGCAACGGTATCGATTTTCATGTTAAGGTTGCGGAATTGCGTTTCCGTTAGCATGGCTTCCTTGACTTCACCTTCTTTGTGCATTTCACCCACTTCAGGATTTTTTTGCTTTGCTTCCTCAGTATCGGCTTTGGAATTCCCACAGGAAGTAAGAACCAAGAGCATCGTCACGAGCCCGATAACGCTATATTTAAAAAGATTGTTCATTTGTCTATTGTTTAAAATATTGTAATTCAAATACTGATTCTAGATAGTTGTCAAGAGCGTCAAGGGCATCCATTTCCGTGTTTATGGCATCCCGAATAATCTGTGTGAACGCTGCATAGTCCACCGCACCCTCCGCGTAGGCCAACAACGCTCCCCTGCGCTGCTCTTGGGCAAGTGGCAAGGCCTTGTCCCTATAAAATTGCCACGATGCGCTCCATTTCCGATAGGCTTGCACCGCCTGCCGATATTCGGATTGCAGCTGGCGTTTGGTATAATCCGCATTGGTCTTTGCGATTTCACTTTCAATTTTGGCGGCCTTGGCTTGACTACGCTGTCCACCTGAAAACAAAGGAACCGAAATGCCGGCTTGATAGGTGTAGAACCCGCTATTGCCATTGACCTGTTGCAGACCGCCCTGAAGGTTGAACTTAGGCAGCAAGTCAGCCCGTGCCGCATCGTATGTCGCCTCGGCCTCCTCGATGCGCCTTTGTGAAAGTTCCAGCGCTGGGTGTTTTCCCAAATCCCCGTCCCATCCCAAAACCGTTACCGCACTTTCATCAAGTTTTTCTGGAACGGAATAGTAGATGTCCGAAACCAACCAAAGATTGAGCTTTTGCAGGGCAATGGCATAATCACTTTCGGCCTGTTGCAGTTGATTGTTGATTTGTAAGGCCTGATTTGTGGCCGATGAATATTCCAGCCGGGAAATGGCCTCTACCTTGAAGTTGAGTTCTATTGCTTTTTTAAACTGTGAATAAATGGAATCCAGTTCACGGTACAGTTCAAATTTCTGTCGTTGTCGATAGGCTTCTGACCAAGCCTTTTTGACCTCCTGTTCCACTTGCAGTTCGGAAAGGTCAAGAGCTGTCTCGGCCAAAGCGATGCGTTGTCTCTGCAAACGCCTTTTTGCACTGATGCCCAACAGGTCGATATTCTGTTGTCCAACCCCAACCAAGGTATAAATTCCTTGTCCGTCCACAATTTCTTCGCCACCTGTGAAGACTTGGGTATTGCCAAGGTCGTAAGCCATTCCTTTTAGGGCGGTTTGTTTTTGGACCTCCCATTGTTTCGCTTTCAACAGCGGGTAGTTTTTCCTGGAAACTTCCACCGCCTCTTCCAATGAAATAGCGGGCAGTGAATCTTTAGGTTGGATCTGTCGTGCATTTTCAAAACCTTTTTGCGCATGCATTTTGGCAGGCAGTGCGGTGGCGAACAAAAGAAGGACCATGACCACAGGGGTACCCCATTTCGGGTCGGGTTTCCTCATCCGTTTCGAATGTCCCTCGACCCATTGGTAAAAGATGGGTAGGATAAAGAGGGTCAAGAGGGTCGAAGTTATCAAGCCACCAATGACCACGGTGGCCAAAGGTCGCTGTACCTCTGCCCCGGCAGAAGCCGAAACGGCCATGGGAAGAAACCCTAAAATATCCGTAAAGGCCGTGAGCATAATGGGACGAATCCGTCTTTTGGTGCCTTCTATAATTCTACCTTTAAGATTGGTCACACCTTCTTCCTTCAGTTCATTGAGACCACTTATCATGACGAGTCCGTTCAGAACGGCCACGCCAAAAAGCACGATAAAGCCGACCCCCGCGGAAATACTAAAGGGCATATCCCTTAACCAGAGGGCGAACACACCGCCAATGGTGGCCATCGGGATGGCGAGGTAGATCATCAAGGTCTGTGGAAAGGACTTTAGCGCAAAATAAATCAATATGAAAATCAGGAACAAGGCAATAGGGACCACAGTTTGCAATCTATTGCTGGCGCGTTCCAGATTTTCGAAAGCTCCACCATACCGAATGTAATATCCTGTGGGCAGGTCAAACTGGGCATCCAATTTTTCTTGGATATCCTCTACCACCGATTTTACGTCACGGTCGCGAATATTGATGCCCACATAGGTCCGCCTATTGGTATTGTCACGGCTTATCTGCATCGGGCCGGGTTCATAACTTACCTCGGCAATTTCCCGTAATGGGATTTGCGAACCATTGGGCAGGTTGATGAACAGGTTCTGGATGTCCTCGATGCCTTGCCGGTTTTCCTTTTGAAGTCTTACGACCAGGTCAAACCGTTTTTCACCCTCGAAGATTACGCCTGCCTTTCCTCCTGCAAAGGCGGCCTGTACCACTTTATTGAGCTGTTCGATCTTTAGACCGTACTGTGCCAATTTATTGCGGTTATAGTCAATGGTGATTTGTGGCAGGCCGTCCGTGGCCTCAACTTTCATATCTGCAACACCGGGAACGGTGGCAATGATTTCCCCCATTTCCTCGGCCTTGCTTGCCAATATGCCGAGGTCTTCCCCGAACAATTTAATGGCCACATCCTCACGAACACCCGTAAGTAGTTCGTTGAAGCGCATTTCGATAGGTTGGGTAAACTCAAAATTCACGCCGGGAACGATACTGATGGCCTCCTTCATTTTTTCCACCAATTCATCCTTGCTTTCTGCAGTTGTCCATTCATCCGTTGGTTTGAGGATAACGAAGATATCGGCGATATCCATGGGCATCGGGTCCGTTGGTACATCGGCGACACCGATACGGCTGAGAACGGTTTCCGCTTCGGGAAATTCGGCCTTCACGATACGTTCAATCTTTGTCGTGGTTTCGATGGTTTCCGACAGGGAACTGCCGGGTTTCAAGATGGCATGAAAGGCAATATCACCTTCGTCCAATTGCGGGATAAACTCACCACCCATTCTCGTAAAGGCGAAAATGGCAATGGCAAAAAGGCCAAGTGCAATGCTTACGACCATTTTGGCCTTGGAAAGTGATTTGGTCAACAACGGTTCATATTTCCGCTCAATCCAATGCACGAACCTATCGCCATAGGATTGTTTTTTGGATTTTGGCGGCCGTAGGAACAATGCCGAAACCATGGGCACATAGGTAAGACACAATAGCATGGCCCCGATCATGGCAAAAATGAAGGTGAGGGCCATGGGCCGGAACATTTTCCCTTCGACACCCTCCAAGGCCAAAATGGGCAGGAACACGATCAGAATGATCAGCTGGCCAAAGAAAGCGGCGTTCATCATTTTTTTGGAGGCCTTAGCGGCGATGTCATCCCGTGTTTCTGCACTAACGCCATTCTTTTTGACCACATAGGAGTACATTAAAAAAACGGTGCCCTCTACGATGATCACCGCACCATCCACGATGATTCCAAAATCGATAGCCCCCAAGCTCATCAAGTTTGCCCATACATCAAAAACATTCATCAGAATAAAGGCAAACAATAGGGATAAGGGTATGGTCGAAGCCACAATGAGTCCGCCACGCCAATTCCCCAACAGCAAGACCAACACGAAGATCACGATAAGCCCACCTTCCAAAAGGTTCCCAGTTATCGTGCCTGTTGTCTCGGCGATCAATTCGCTGCGGTCAAGGAAAGGTTTGATGGACACTCCTTCAGGAAGGGACCGTTGTATCTGTTCCACACGTCGGGTCACGTTTTCGATCACCTCGTTGGAATTTGCCCCTTTGAGCATCAAGATCATTCCGCCCACGGCTTCGCCCTTTCCATCTTTGGTAAGTGCACCATAGCGTACCGCACTTCCCATGCTTACCTTACCTATATCCTTCACTTTGATGGGAATGCCATTAACGGCCTTGACCACCATATTTTCAATATCCGATATGGTCCTGGCCAGCCCTTCACCACGAATGAAGTTGGCTTGGTGGTTACGCTCGATGTAGGCCCCGCCTGTATTCTGGTTGTTGTTTTCAAGGGCCGAGAACACTTCTGTAATGGTTATACCAATGGCGCGAAGTTCGTCCGGGTCAACCGCCACTTCGTATTGCTTTTTGTTTCCGCCAAAGGCGTTTACCTCCACCACGCCGGGCACCATGGCCATCTGTCTCCGTACAATCCAGTCCTGGATCGTACGCAGTTCGGTTGCCGAATATTCACCTTGATGTTCATCATCTACTTCAAGGGTATATTGATAGATTTCGCCCAATCCCGTTGAAATTGGACCCATAACGGGTTTGCCAAAACCCGAAGGGATCTGTTCTTGAACCTCGGGCAGTTTTTCAGCTACAAGTTGTCTTGGCAGATAAGTGCCCACCTCGTCATCAAATACAATGGTCACTACAGAAAGACCAAACCGGGAAACAGAGCGGATCTCCTTGACGTTGGGCAGATTGCTCATGGCCACCTCAACGGGATAGGTTACAAATTGTTCTATATCCTCCGTTCCCAGATTGGGCGATTGGGTAATGACCTGTACTTGATTATTGGTGATATCCGGTACGGCATCGATGGGAACTTGGGTCATGCTATAAACGCCCGCACCTATCAATGCGAGGGTGAGCAGACCAATAATGAATTTATTATTGATTGAAAAATCAATGATTCTGTTGATCATATAAAATGTGTTTTAATTCAGTTGAACCAATGCAATAGGGTTGCAAGTATGAGGGAACAGGTCTTTGAAAAGTTCAAAGTCCATAAACCTCATAATCGGATATAGCTATCCTGTAAAACTGAATTAAACCTGTGGAGGTTGAAATAGTGGGTCGGTAAATTCCTTGCCCAATCCTTCAAAATGGGTGAAAACCTCTTCAAGGTAAGTCTCTTGAAGCGGCTGGAATCGAGCTATACCAAAATCCACCGTGTGCACATGGCAGCAATGGCAGTGGCAAAATGGTGAGCATAGTTCACAATTCTCGCTGTGTTCACCATCAAATTGAACCAGATAAACACCTTGGGAGTCTTCTGTTACGTTACCCGCATCACTGCAAGGAACCACATTGAGTGCCAACACGTAGATGGATAATATGACGGTAAAAAATTTCACTTTGCAAAGATAACAGAACTTTGGTGCAACTGCATTGCAAAATCCGGAAAGGACCTATTGAAGATTTAGTGTGTGGAACCAAGAGCATTCCATTGCAAATTTCAAGGGATGATCAAATGGGGCAATCCGGACCATCCAAAATTCAAGACAGGAAATTTCCAATCCATTCCAACGCCCCAAAAGGCTATGGCTTTACCAGAGCACGTCCCAATCCCAATTCGTCTGGAAAAAATCAAAGTATCCAAGAACGCTCATATAACCGAAAAAATAAATCACTGCTGGAACAAGCCTCTACAACTGCCATGCAACACGAAACAAAGTACAGTTGGCAAGTGGAACAAGCAAACGTTCCTTGTAATGGACAGGTGTCCAACTGACCGTAATAAACGGTCTTAATCATAGTACAAAATGGTGGCCTAAAAGATTCAATTTCTGTAGCGGGCAGTACTAAAGGCCACGTCGGATGTATAAAAGTCCTATTCAAAAGGGGCAAGTTGACCTGTAATGGGATGCTTCCTTGAAGGATAAGCCAGTCGTTCCATAAACCGGTCATAAAAAAACACAATTTATTTAAGCATTTGCTTATATAATGATATAACCTTATCTTTAATAAAATTTTTATCATGGCCCTTGAATTAAGTTGCACCCGCGCCGAGGCGGACCAAAAGCAGTTGATGCGCTGTCGCGAGACACTACGGATGAGTTCGAATTCAATCAACACTATTGGTAAGGTACTGGCCCTAGCAGGAAATGAGACCAGATTGAAGATTCTTTTCCTGCTGAACAAGGAAGGTGAGCTCTGCCCTTGTGATTTTTCAGATATACTGGAAATGACCGTACCCGCAATTTCGCAGCATATCCGTAAGATGAAGGATGCTGGTCTAATTACCTCCAGACGGGAAGGCCAAACCTTGTATTACTCACTGGTAAAAGGCCAAAGCGAGGTGTTGGAAGGCATCTTCAGCAGGCTTCAGGAAAACAAAAAAGTTGCATAGAATGAACATAGAAAGATCATCATATTCAGCAATGTTCACTGGAGTTTTTACAGCGATCACAGCCTCATTATGCTGCATCACACCTGTGCTTGCATTGATTGCGGGCACCAGCGGAATGACATCTACCTTTGCATGGCTGGAAGCTTTCAGACCATTTTTTATAGGCCTGACCGTATTGGTACTTGGATTTGCCTGGTACCAGAAGCTAAAGTCAAAATCGCAGCAAGAAATTGATTGTGCCTGTGAAAATGATGTAAAACCTTCCTTTCTACAATCAAAAAGGTTCCTGCTATTTGTTACCCTCTTTGCGGGACTGATGCTGGCATTTCCATATTTCTCAGGGCTTTTTTATGCCCAACCGACCAAGGAAATCATATATGTGCCCCAGGACAACATGGTAGATATAACCTTTACAGTGGAAGGAATGACCTGTTCCGGCTGCGAAAACCACATTGAGAACGAGGTCAACAAATTGGACGGTATCGTTTCAGTAAAAGCAAGCTATGAAAAAAGCAATACTACAGTTAAATATGACCGTACCAAAGTTACGGAGCAACGAATCATAAAGGCCATCAACAATACGGGCTATAACGTTTCCGAATAATATGGATACAAAAATATTATCTACCATTACCTGTCCCAAATGTGGGTACCAAGAAGAGGAAGAAATGCCAACCGATGCTTGCCAGTACTTTTATGAATGTAAAAACTGTCACGAAGTAATTCGACCTAAAGAAGGCGATTGCTGTGTTTTTTGTTCCTATGGCTCTGTCGCCTGTCCACCCATACAGAATAAATCTTCCTGTTGTTGACGAGAATAGTGGTTGACCAACCTTTTCACAACCATATATTGCAGATAAAATATAAATTATGATACCAAAAGATTTAAGCCAGGACATCAAAACAAGACTTCAAAGCATCAATGGACAGGTAAACGGTTTGGTCAGGTTATTGGACGAAAGTTCCGACCCCGAGAAGATTTTGGTACAGTTCAAAGCAGTGAAGAACGCCTTGGACAAGGCACATCACCTGCTCCTCGATGAGACCTATCGAAAGACCCTCGCCATCAAGATATCTGAGACTGTCGAGGCCTGTCCAGGAAATTGCGGCAATGAAGAACGTATCGAATTTATACGAAAGCAATTTCCAGATTTGGAATTGGACAGCCTAACGGAAAAGATGAAGGAAATAGATGCGCTCAAGGCCAAACTCGAAAACCACAAAAATGCTTGACCTCCCCATAATCACTACCGATTGGATGGCCTGCACGATGCGGGCTTTTTTTTTTGAAATTTTATTTGGAGACCACCCTACCCACCATTCTACCTTTGATGCATTGTTTGAATTCCATGTCGCGTACAGGAAATTTTAAACTATTTAAAAAACAGAAACATGAAACGTCAAGTAGAAGTATTTACGGCCAATTGTCCGGTCTGTGACCCCGTGGTCAAAAAGATAAAGGAACTGGCCTGCGATACATGTGAGGTAACGACCTATGATCTGGTCAGGCAATGTGAGGACAAGACCTGTCTTGATAAGTTGGATGAATACGGCATCAAGAAAGTGCCTGCTGTGGTCGTGAACGGTGAGCTCTTGGAATGCTGTAAGGATTCGGCCATTACCGAAATGGAATTGGTGGAAGCAGGAATTGGGCAGTCATAATTGAAAAGTGTTTGCATATGATTTGCAGAATATTCCTGAACATTCGCTATGTCAAATTGATATTGCTATTGGCCATATCAGGATCGGTGATGGCCCAGGGCCACGGCCCCCTCTATGGGCTACAGACACCGACCCTTGCCAAAGGCGGTGTGGATTTGAACGTGGCCGGGATGAGCCTAGGCACAGAAACCGAAACCTCCTATATGTTGCGCTACCTATTTTCCTATGGCATTACAGAAGATCTACAGGTAAACCTTACCACGCCCACACTGATAGAACGGTTGGGCGAGACGCCAAGGACACGGGGCAATAGCAATATGCCCGCCAATGGGGATATCGAGGCTTCCCTTTGGTACCGTTTTTTCTCGAACGCCTTTGGTGTGGGAAAGCGGTTTGAGTCCACTGCCATCGTGGGTGTTTCCACTCCTACCGATAATGTCAGGGGACAGGTCAATGTCGGCAACGCTATACATGCGGCCATTTCCACGGGCTATGCCTCACGCACTTGGTATGCATGGATCGGTGGCGGTTACCAATATTATTTTGAAAGAGATGACGAACGATTGGGCGACCTGCCCTATGCGAGTGCCGTTGTGGGGTACCGGCCCAATATCTTTATGGGTGATTACCCAAAACCCGATTGGCGCATCTTTATCGAATCATTGGCCGAATTCCCTGGAGGCAATAAAATTGATGGACAACTGGATTTTAGCGATACGCGCAGTACAAAGGTTTTGGTGGGACCTTCTTTCCTAGGACTTTACGGTGCTTGGGGCATATCCTTTGGTGCGATGGTTCCAGTAGTACAGGATTTGACACCCGGTTCGGTAAAAGAAAGGTATCGGATTGCCGTAAATTTAAGTTATTGGTTGTAAACACAGTATAAATTAAAAAGCACATATAATGAAAAACATCAAAATGATGGCCCTGATCGGTATTCTTGGAATAGGCACGATAAGCGGCCAAATCGCCAGGGTTGACCAAGAAGTCTATGGAATGGACTGCGCGCCCTGTGCCTATGGATTGGAACGCGGGTTGAAAAAGATGGACGGGCTTCAGGAGGTTCGCGTCAGCCTGAACGATGGAAAAGCGTATTTGGGATTGGCCGAAAAAAATGACCTTACCTTACTTAGCATTCAGGAAGAGGTCAAAAAGAACGGTTTTTCGGCAAAGAAAGCCGAAGTGGTTCTAATGGGTAACGCAACGAAAGAGGATGGCCAATGGTACATCGAGACCGATAACGAACGGTTTGCGGTATCGCAGGATACATCTATCGAATTGGTTCAAAAATTGGCGGTGGGCAGGACAACGCTAAGTGGCACGGTACAGGATGAAGATGATGATAATCTCTCGGACCAATGGGAGATCATACTGTCCAAAATAGAATAGGCCTTATGAAAGTAATTCTCAAAATGGTATTGGGCACCAGCTTGGTAGCGGCCCTTCTTCCGGTAATGTGCTGTTTGGCCCCGACCTTGTTGTCGGTCGTGGCGGGACTGGGTTTCTTGGGTGGGAATTTTGAATGGGTACATCCCGTGCAGCCCTATCTGACCACTATTTCGGCAGGAACGCTTGGGTTCGCCCATTTTAAAAACATCAAAAATGAAAGGAAATGTGGGAATGCAGGTCCTTGTCAAAACCATGGACAAAAGCACCATATTAATTCGTGGACGCTTTGGACCGTTACATTTCTGGTTTTAATACTTACGATAGTAAACTATGGATATGAATATTAGACCCGCACATATTATTCAGGTTGTTTTTTTACTGTCCCTTATGTCAAGTTGTGAGCAGCCCGAGAAACAATGGCAGTTCGAACGGAAGATCATGCTGCCCGAGAAAGCCCGACCCTTGGCTTTGGCCAAAGATGGTGATGCGATATGGTTTTCCGATCCTGATTATTTTAGGCTTTACAAGATCGACCGGGACGGAGAGCTGTTGGATTCGATTACTGGTATCCAGCGACCAATGAACATCCATACTGACAATGGCACCCTGTTTATTCCCGAATTTTTGACGGACACCATCTGGCAATATAGAGATGACAAAAGATGGCCTTTGAAACTATCCAAAAGACCACAGGCCCCAGCAGGGGTTTCCATTTACGGAGATACAGTTCTTGTAGCCGATTTTTATAACCACCGAATCATCGTACAGACACCGAATGAATGCTTCACTATTGGTAGGCAGGGGCACAAAGATGGGGAGCTGTACTATCCGATAGACGTAAAGATGAAGGATAACAGGATATATGTGGCCGATGCGTACAACAGCAGAATACAGGTCTTCGGGTTCGATGGAACACACCTAAAAACCATTGGTGGAAATGAAAAAATGAACGTCGCTTCCGGTATTGCAATGGGGGGGAAGGGAGTTCGCAATTACGGACCAAGAAAATGGCCGGGTGTTGATTTACAACTTTGATGGATCATTGCGGCAAGTCTTGACCGAAAGCATCAAGTATCCAACGGATGTGCAATTCGACGGGGAATACCTATACAGCACGAATTTTAAGGAGAACGCAATTTTAATCTGGTCCAGAAAATAGTGGGGACATTGGACAATTCACTTGTTCCTTAAAAAGTTCGCTTTACAAAACGACCATCCTTTAAACTGAGCGGGAAACCGATTAAGCCATTACTGAAAACAAGATTCCCAGAATCATGTTTTTGTCCCAAATTTAAAGTTCACTTTCCCGCTTGTTGTTTGAACAATCCAATCGAAAAACGTAAATGATCGAACCTTCATTGATTTAAAATATCAGAACCATTGTTCTACGTATACGGACCAGGACCCTTGACCTCTTTAATCAAAAAAATCCAATGTGTTTCTAAGTATGCCGTATCATCTGTGAGCCATATCGTAGGGAGTCCGAACCATCATTCCATGAAGTCGGCATTGTATTGGGCCTGTTTGACCCAAGTAGGGTTTGACGTATGCCAATTGTTATATTACTGAAACAAATAATAAATCCTTAAATCTTAATTTTTATGAAGACCCTTTTGAAAAACTTGGGAATTATCTTTGGAACAATGCTTTTGATAGTATCCTGTAGTGACAACAATGAAAATGACAATGTAGAGAAGGAATCTTATCAAACAACCCTTAAAATGACCGATGCACCCATTGACAATGCGAACGTGGAAGCGGTGTTCATCACGGTCTCCGATGTAAAGGTGGACGGAAACTCCATTGAGGGGTTCTCCAAGACCACTTTTGACCTTTCGGCCTTGGTCAACGGCCAGACGAAGACCTTGGGCAATCTCCAAATGGAGGCAGGGACCTATTCCAACATTGAATTGGTCCTGGACTATGCCAATGACATGAACGGCAACAGTCCCGGATGTTATGTGGAAATGGCCGATGGGACCAAGGACAGGATAGAGGCCTCTTCCAATACTGTGGACATCACGGATGCCTTTGAGGTCTTTGCCACCAATACCAATGAGATCATCATCGATTTCGACCTGCGAAAGACCATAAAGGAAGAACAGGGGACCTTGGAATCGGACTTTGATTTCGTGACGCTTTCTGAGCTTTCCGCAGGTATTCGGACCGTAAACAAAGAAGCGACGGGAGAGATTTCGGGTACGGTCAACGATTCCCAAGATACGTCCGATAAAATTGTGGTGTATGCCTATGAAAAGGGCACATACAATGCCGAAGTGGAGACCCAGGGCCAGGGTGAGAGCAGTATCAGGTTCGCCAATGCCGTGACCAGTGCTGAAGTGGGCGGAATCAACAACTCCTATAGCCTTAACTTTTTGGCCGAAGGGGAGTATGAACTCATCTTTGCTTCCTATACCCAAGATGGTACTGAGTTTTATTTCAACTCACAATTGGAAGTGGAGTCCACCACAGGTCTCGACCTGGGGGCCATCAATATCACATCGGCCCTACAGTTGAGCGCCAATGTCACCGTGACCGGGACCGCTTCGCTATAGGCAATCCCATCGATTATAACAAGAAAAGCCCCAGAACGGGGCTTTTTTTATGGTCAAGGTTTTATTTGCCACCATTGGCCTGTAAATCTGCCAAACAGGCGGCATCCAATCCTGGAATGGTGCCGCCACTGATCATATTGATGAGCCCCTCACCGGTTTCCGCTGTCCAATACATCAGACAATCCTCAGTGGTACAATGCTTTCCGTGTGGCTCATCCTGATGCGTACTTTGCAATGGGGTACCGGCATTTACCAATCCCAATAGATGTCCAAACTCATGGTCAAGGACCGTGGTCTCCAGAACCGCAGTGCTCGGGGCCAAGGGTTGTCCGCTAAATTCCCGGATGGTATCCGCAAAGATGACAAAGGAGGTGTTCCTGTAGGCTACCCCCAATACGGAACCGTTTTCCGTGTTCTCGGAATATTCCCCATCAATAAAAAGGCCAAAAACCTTTAGGATACCCTCTTGGTTATAGGCTGTACGTATATCGTCCTCCAAGTTCCTGATATCCGTAATGGAATAAACGGCCTGCCCCGGGGATGAAATCTCTGTAAGCGCAATGGTAACCCCATCGGGTTTATGGAGCCGTTCCATCAAGAAGGACTCAAAATTGTCCAAGGTTGTTGCACTAGGCTTCAGACCTTCCACATAGAATATTTCAAGGTGCAGTGCTGGAAAACGGGAACCATCCAACAGATCTGCGGCCGAATCCCCGACGGACTTACGGTTCTGTGAAACATCCATTGTGTCGTTCAATCCATTTCCATCATCCGCTTGTCCAGAGTCGGCACTGCAGCCAAGACCCAAAATACCAAGCAATCCCATTAAACAAATGGAACAAAATCTTTTTCTTACCTGTAATTCCATATTTACCCAACGGCAGATAAAAAAGGATAGTATGCCCTTGTCCCGTTTATTTTTAAACCAAATTCCCTCGACCTAACGTTTCGAAAGACCTTTTTGGACAATCGCCTGAGCACCACCTTGCGGTGGCAAAATATCAATCTTTTGCTTTTGGGCAGCAAAGAGTAGCTTTCACGACCTTTGGGGAAGGGGAATTTTTTACCACCATCAAATATATCATTGTGGTGGACATAATTATCCCAAGTCTATCCTATTCCTTCAGTAACGCTAAGAACAAATCGCGGTTCATTGATAGTGAGTTTGGCAAAAAAGAATTTTAAAAGTAATACCCTAGATAAAAAACATGTTCCCCACTCTTTTTTTGGTGTCCATGCCCATAATGGAACCATAGGTTTAATTAAGGGAAGGGATAAAGGAAGCTATCCCATTACCTTGGTCCATTCAGTAGAACCCTGGGAGCACAATAATCAGTTGGACATTATAGCTTACATAACGATGTAGATTAACAATGGATGTCCAAAAAAAAAAGAGGCCTGGTGACAGGCCCCTTCCATCAATCTTTGTTAATCCTCAATTGCCTTGGCCTGCCGTTCCAGAACTATAATCCTTTCCTTGATCCGTGCTTCACGCTTTTGACGACTTTCTGCATATGTTTCTTCAATGGCCGAGATTTTTTTTTTGTAAAAGGATAGCATCGCCACATAGAAGGATTGGTTGGTCAGGTCATTGGTATGGTTGCTTTCCCCAAGGTGTACCTGTCGGGTCAACAAAAACCGTATCAGTTTATAGAAGGTCTCTTTCTTGAAGTTTTGTTTGAACCGGGCCACCAGCTCCTCTCGGGACAATTTGGAATCCTCCCCAATGAACCCCTCAAAATGTTCCCTTTGACTATAATATCCAATGTTGTTCTCAAACAGTGAGATGGAGATGGCCACCATTTCATCCGTGGTCAAAGGTTTGTTCCTATTGATGTAATTCGTTTCCCGGATCATATCCACCACTTCCTTGAACTGGTGGTTGTTCTCGATCTGTTTTTTCCTAAGTTCCCGTGTATGAATCTTGATGATCTGTTCCTCTGGGGAACATTCAGCCATCTTCCGTTTCTCCAAGGACTTGGCACCTGAACTTCCATTATTGGTTTCTTCCCTGACCTTTACAAAAATGGACTGTGTCAAGTAGGTATCCGTTTCCAGTAGAATACCCTTTTCAAATCCATTTTCCACGGCCTTGTCCCATGCCTCCTTTTCCTCGGTGAAGGATTCCAAAGCTTCGTCAAGGAATTCAGCCAATTCTTCCTCGGTGTATTCATAGTGCCGGTGCTCTTCTTTAATGCTTTTCATGGTAGGCTCAACAGGCTCCTTTAAAATTTCGAATTCATTGGTCAAATGTACTTCTAGACCTTCTTTTTCCATTTGGGCCATGACCCACTGGTTGCGTTCCTCGTCCACCCAATATTTGTTGATGTTGGGCACCAGTTTCAATCCTTCCTTTTTTACTCTTTTCAGGAGTTGCAAAAAGGTCTTTGTCTTTTTGTTCTCAAAACAGGAGGTCCGGGTACAGACCATCTTCCCTTCCCCGAACAAGTTGCCTTGGTTGGCAGCGTTGAAAGGGCAGGCAACACATGCCCCTGCTTTGGGCAATAAGGTCTTATCTGTCACATCAAAGCCGGCCTTGGTCAGGTCAAAGGTTCGGCTCTCGATCATCCGTTTAATCCGATGTTCCTGAAATTTCCCTTCCAGGCTTTCCAATAACATCTGTTGTTCGCCGGGCTCAAAAAGTGCCACTGCGACTCCCAAGGACAAGGTCATTTCCCCATTTCGGACAAAGGCCTTGAATCCCTCGATCAAACCGGCCAATTTGATACGCTGGCGGACATAGTTCTCCGAACGCCCGAGACGTTTGGCAATCTCAACGGGTTCGTAACGGTCCAACAAAAATTGGATGGCCTCGGCCTCCTCAGTAGGTTCCACATCTTTCCTTTGGAGGTTTTCGATGATCTGGACTTCCAAAATTTCAGAGCCCGCATATTCCCTTATCATGGCTGGAATAGTAGGCAATCCTGCCAATTTACTGGCTCGAAATCGCCTTTCACCCATGATGATGATATAGCCGTCATCAGATTTTCTCACAGTGATGGGCTGCAATACACCATGCTCGGCAATACTCTGTGCCAAATGATTGAGACTTTGTTCATCCAAGGTTTTTCTGGGTTGTGTCGGATCTGGCGAAACCAAACCGATTTCCAACATCTGGATCTGTGGAACAGAGTTCCGTTCCTTCTGCGGTGTGGGTCGCTCTGCTTTTGATGATTGGTCCGCATTCCTTTTGCTTGTCGCTCTTTGTTTTGTTTGTGTTTCCATGATTTTTTGGATTTTTGGTTAAACAATATTTGAGCGGAAACCAAGCGGAAGACAAAATTTTGGAGCGGCAAGGAAACGGAATAAACAGTGACCATCGGAACGGTTTTATGCCGTCCCTTGTCCGAGAAAATAGTGCGAGCTTAACTTTCGGGAATATTGGTAAGAAAATAAAAGTTATAAGGCAAAATTCAAGCGTTGGTACCTGATGTGATTTATAATGGTTTCAAAAGCGCTCCTTGGGAACCCAATGGTTGCCCTTACCATGCATATAGACAAGTTTAAGAATTTTGGCCCAAGAGCACACTGTTCATTAATTTGTTTATAACACACCGTCGACAAAGCCCCTACCCCATTGACTTTCTTCCTGGAAAAAACTAACTTCACTACATGGTAAACATCGGTGTTCACAATTCACTTGAAATATCAAAATAGCTCATGAACACCGATGTTTACCATGTGGAAAATTTGCCTAGTGCTGTTGGTCAAGACCAACAGCACTAGGTTTACACCCTCCATCTTTTGTGATTTTCACTCTTGTCTCCCCAAAAATTTATTCGTCACATTTTTTTACTAAATTTGTGACGGAAAATAATTGACAAAATGCCCATACCCACTGAAAAACTTATAAAAAATTCAATTTCGAACCATAAGCGTGGAAAAATTTTTTTCCCGAAAAACTTTTCCAAATTCGGTACATCTGAAGCGATAAGGCAAGCATTGAAAAGGTTAGAGGACAAAGGTTTTTTGATCCGATTGGCCCAAGGCATTTATCTATATCCCAAAGAACACAAGCTACTTGGGACGTTATATCCGTCTTTGGAAGAAATTGCCAAAGCAATCTCTAAAAGGGATAAGGCCAGAATTATTCCCACTGGGATTCAGGCACTCAACCAACTGGGGCTTTCCACACAGGTACCTTTGAATTTAGTTTACTTAACGGACGGAACTTCCCGTACCATATCCGTTGGGGAAAATACAATAAAGTTTAAAAAGGCTTCCCCTAAAATTCTAGCCGTCAAGAGTGAGACCAATATCCTTATCATGCAAGCCCTGCGCCAATTGGGCAAACACAATATAGATGACAAAACCTTGGAAAAAATAAATATGATACTCCAAAAGGTTGACAGAGAATCAATAGTTCATGATATGAAACTAGCTCCTGTTTGGATTTCTGAAATTATGCAAAATTCACTATCAAAAAGGGAACCGACATGAAGGAATGGTTTGATTTATCCGAACAGGACAGAAGAGAAGTGATTGTTCAAACAAGTATTTTAAAAGGCCTTTCACAGGCGGCCATAGAAAAGGATTGGTGGGTGGTCGCTGTCCTTCGCACCCTATTCGAAACCAAATATTCAAACCACCTGGTTTTCAAAGGAGGTACATCCTTGAGCAAAGCATGGAGACTTATTGAGCGCTTTTCGGAGGACATAGATCTGGGTATGGATAAATCCTTTTTTGAATTTGAGGGAGATCTTTCCCGAAAACAGGTTAAAAAACTTAGAAAGGCATCATGCAAGTTTGTGAGCGAGATACTGCCGCAAGATTTAGAGGATAAGCTTCATGAAATGGGCATCAAGGATTTTACCATCCATGTCCGCGATTTTGAAGAATCAGATACTGATCCCTTGGCCATTGAAATCCGCTATAAGTCATTGGTCGACAAGGTTCCCTATTTAGAACCAAGAATACTGGTTGAAATAAGCTCCAGGTCACTTCGGGGACCCTTTGAAAATAGAGAAGTTATATCGTTTATTGGGGAAATGTACAGAGGCCTATCCTTTGCTGATAAAGCCGTTAATATACCCACAGTTTTGCCTCAACGCACATTTTTGGAAAAACTGTTCCTATTGCATGAGGAATTTCAGAAACCAAAAGAACGGGGACCAATAAGAGGTCATCGAATGACAAGGCATTTATATGATGTATCCAGAATGATGGATACAGGATTTGGGGAATCGGCAATAAAGGACAAAGCATTGTACGACAAAATTGTGGCACACCGAGAAGTATATGCACGAATATCTTGGATCGATTATTCAAAGCATGGTTATAAAACTTTGAATTTCATTCCACCTGAAGAAGTTATGGCAGAATGGGAAGAAGATTATGCGGAGATGAAAGAGAGCATGTTCTATGGTAAAACGGAAAGCTTTAAAGATTTAATCAACAAGCTAACCGGCTTGAGAGATAGGTTTAATTCAGCCTAGTTCATTTTGATTCCAATTGTTCTCAAATAGCCCAGAAACAGGACTCAAATGTTAAAGTAGCGTTGAAGTAGAGTCCCTTTCCGCGACAGCTGACTTTTGACCCCTTGAAACTAAGTGTCCTGTCTTATCTGTTGAAGTCGAACTGCATTCGATATTGCGCATAAAACAACCCGCTCATCAGCAAAAACTGCTTTCCTGAAAGGTATTCTAAATAGAAATAACAATACCCCTACAGCTCTACCGTACAATTCTCAAATTGGGAACCCCACTGTTATCTTGAATTTTATGGCTGCTCTCATCCAATATGTTTTTCAATTGGGCCATGTCCTTACTGATTTTCTTTTCCACCACCCTTGCATACTTTTGGGTCGTAGAAAGCTTGGTATGCCCCAAGAGCTTGGAAACGGTCTCTATGGGTACGTCGTTCATAAGGGTGATTGTTGTTGCAAAGGTATGTCTGGCCACATGGAACGTTAGGTGCTTATCAATATTTGCCCTTTGTGCAATGATCTTTAGGTATTGGTTCACCTTTTGATTTGAGTACACAGGAAGAACAATATCTTCATTTTTGGGAAAATCCGCATACTTCTCCAAGATTTTCTTGGCTTTGGTCAATAGGGGGACCTTGACTTCGGTCTTGGTCTTTTGGCGCTTTACATCGATCCATAGTTCCCCATCGATGCCGGATACGATACCGTTGGGTTTGAGAAGTTTGATCTCAATGTAGCTCAGTCCAGTATAGCATGCAAAAAGGAAAATATCGCGGACCAGTTCCATCCCCTTTTCCTCGAATTTCAATTGGCCCAGTGCCAAGATTTCCTCCTCTTCCAGAAAAGCACTGTCATAATCCTCCATTTTCACTTTATAGAGGTTGAAGGGATTCTTGGGGATGCAATCAAATTTATAGGCCATGGTCACCAATTTCTTGAACCGTAGCATATGTTTCATGATGCCATTGTTGTTCAATGTTTGGAACGACTTGATGGGTTCGCAGTTCCGCAGGAAGTTTTCAAATTCAATCAAAAAGGCATAGTCAATGGAGGCCAACCCAATATCGGGCACCCGATATTTTTTGGCAATGAAACGTTTCAGGTAGGTCTCTGTAGAAGAATAGTTCTTGACTGTCCCTTTGGCCAGTTTGGGCAACTCATAGGTTCGGTTATACTCCAAAAGGTCCAATAGGGTGAGCATCACCTTGTCCTTCCCCAGATATCTAAGCTTGATGGATTGTGCCGTTATAAAGTTGCTCTCCGCACAGAGTTGTCGATGGCATTCCAGTAATTTTGCCCGGACGTCGTCCAAATATTTGTTGACAACAACGGATTCACTGGCCCTATGGTCCATTTTTCCCAAAATAGGACACCATCGTTCTTCAAAAGTTGATCGATGGACACTGAGATCTGCATTTTTTCCTTTACATCTGATTCGGACATAAATTGGAAAACGTCCATCTTTTTTTCTTCCTGATTTTTTCAGCCAAAAACTGATACTGAAGGCGTTAGAGGTATTCATGTGTTCTCGCTTTAAGTTAAACTTTGGATTAAGCGAAAGTCAAATCACACGAAAAATCAATTACGGAAGTACAATTTAGGGAATTTTTCCCGACAAAAATAGGACACTCTATAGGACATCCTCATCGATGGTTTCAGATGGAAATAAAAAAAACCAGAAAAAATTAATTTTCTGGTTTTCAATTAATTAAGGTTTTACTTAGTGTCATAAAACCATGGTTCGTCGGGATGACTGAATCATCGACGAAATCTTATATGTTTGAAAATCATTGTTTTACAACTGCAATCTTGAAGGTATTCCCGTTAAGAACACGGAAAGCAAAAAACAACTTTTGAACACAAATTTCATATGTTTATGATAACCTAAATATACAATAAATTCTGTAAAGAATAACTTTTTCTACCACACAAAAACATATTCTGGGAAGAATCAGAAATCGTTCAAGAAAGCAGCTTGATAGTTGTAGATTTTCTAAATTATGTCCTTTATTTAGAGTGCATCTCCATTCCAACAAAGTCCCGTTCATTTAAAAACAAGTTGGTCATTATTTGATTCTGACCCTTATTCTATACAATAATAAGATTCGTTCATTTCCGGGTACGGAGATAAATCATTATAAACAACTCTTACCTTAAACAAGTCCTTAGCAAACTTTTCTTCAATTTGCTGTCTTAAGGAATTTATCGTATTACACTCTTGTTCCGTTAGATAGAAATTAATATTTTGAAAGAAGCTCATACACTTATTGAAACATTTCCCTTCGAAAACCTCGGATTCAAGAAGACCTTCAAAATTTTCTATTGCATCTGTGATTTCACTGTGCTTTATTTGAGGTCTTAATTCTGGTATTAGATTAATCATTCCATCTTCAGAAATAACGACAATAACAACTGGAGCATCTGCTCCGAAATGTTCATAATACCTAATAGCAGAATTATACCTTGAACCTCTCGAAGAATCCCCTTTCTCAGTGGCTATACCATCTAAGATAACGCCAATAGCATAGCAAGTGGCATTTTCATCCATAAGAACGCCACCATCAATAGCAGTGGTTTGTGCTATCAGTTTAGAATTCAAATTAAGAGGTTCTAGTGGAAAGCACTGGCTACCTAAGCGTTTGGCTTCAGCTTCAGCTTGAGAGGAAATGATGAGCATCGCCCCGCTTTTTTGTTTAGTCGCCTCCATTGTAACCTCCCATAAGGCATCGATTTGCTTCTTCTTAATACCCTTAAATAGTCGCGGAAAATCACCATAAAATTTATCTCTATTTATTTTTTCTTTCGGTAAGTTAGGAATGCCGTATTCAACAACCATGAGTGGGTTGTCATCATGTAATATTTCCCATTTCAAATGGTTCTTAAAACTAATTACAAATATATTCTCGTCCTTTGGGTTATACTTTCCTATAAGCTTGCCCAGACCATATATTAAAGCTGAATCTGAAATGATATAGGATTCTGAATCCACCAATTCCAAGAACTTACGAACCTTCCTGTGATTCCGCATTTTTATGGGCTGTTTAAGTTCTAAAATCATTCGGATATTGTCATGACTAGAGGGGGCAACGATTAAGCCGCCGAGCCCTTCAGTGCCTTCATATTTCATCGATGCTATTTCGTTACAAGCATTATATAGCCCATGTAAACCATCAAGATTTCCACCGGCACTTGAAATGGTATACATAAAATTACGTGACGAATCCCTAAGTAGTTCGTCAGCTCTTCGGGATAAAAAATTAATTCCTCGGTCTGGATCTTTTAGTTCATAAGTACATTCATTTAAGAAGGTATTAATACAGCTTTCGATAAATGAGCGTGAAATATCAAAGTGGTCATTCCATTTATCATTTGTAAGCGAGTAATACTTTGATAAAACTTTTTTATCCAAGGTTAAAACAGTAAATACTAAATAGCCTTCAACTAAAGTTGGATAGGCAACAAAAAATGCTTCATCTCCATAGACAGATTCCCTTTGTAGAATTTTCAGAACAGCTTTCTTATATGCTCTTTTTAAAATTCTGTTGTTGTGGTTTTCTTGGGCATTTGGATGGGAGTGCATAATTCTTGATTCCCCGTCTACTTTAACCAATTCACTAGTTAAAGCTTTTACATCAGAAAAGCAACTAACATGAAAAGCAGTGTCATCGGGTTCTAAACAAATGGGGTGCCTATTCTCCTTCTCTTCAACCAAAACACCAACAAAGAATACTTTTGGGTTTAATTCTTTATCCAGATGATTGAACAAACCTTCGGCAGATACCTGAACCGAAATCTGCGCGTGTCTTTGATAACCCCACATAAATAGTTCAATAACATTGCCATTATTCGTATTCATAGACTATGCATTTTTACGTTTCAGGTGCAACTCTCCTGTAGTTTTTCTGGAAGTCCAATACTCCCCTTCTAGTTCATTCACTATAAAACCTTTAAATTCAAGACGAGTCGTACCGTAATGCATTTCGCTACGATCTCGCACACTTGGTTTTGGTGTATTCAAATACGAATAGAATAACTGCTGAAGTCCTCGATCAGAATCAATATCAAATGATGCCCCTGTGCTGAAACTTTTACTTTCCCCTGTTTGGATTTGCACCTGCACATTAAAAAATGTCTGACTGATTACAACTTTGGTAGGAATTGGATCAAGAGGCTTACCATCTTTTAAATAACTAGAAATCAGGTATCCTTCCCAATTACCAGAAAGGTTAGGAAAAGGTATTAACCAAGAATAAAAGATTTTAAATTTCCAAGCCCATTTTGTGAATATTATCCATATAACAATATTTACTGCTACAGTCGATGAAAATGCCGAAACCACATCTTTTGTATAAAGGAATAATACTATAAATGTAATTATTCCCAGGCCTAGTATAGCCCATGCAAAAGCTCGGATGTTGTATCTAATCATAATTTTTGTTTTAAAATTCTAAATAGTTCCACGCCTGAACCATGTAATCATTAACATCCTTTCGTGACCATTTTCTACCTTCGTGGAAAAGATAGAGCAATTCAGATACTTCTCCCCATTCCTTACAATCCTTTTCCTCTTTCGTTTTTTGATAAATGTAGCGGATAGATTCCTTTAATCTGTCTGTCCATGTATCATTATTATTAAAGACCGAATCTGGAACATTCCAAACAAGGCATTCCAATAAAAAAGATGTTATGCCATCAGTAACACCAATGCCATCATCGATCATCTTATACCTTAATTTTCTATGGATTCTGGTTAGACGCTTGAAACGCTTTTGAGTTCGAGCATTTTTGTCCTTTCCATTTTGAATATGTTGTTCAGGGTAATTAGTTACTACACCACCTTCATCAGGAAAGAATCTTGCTCCCTTCACGGGTATCTTACTTTTATTATACCTTCGTAATTCCCAGGTTGGAACAACATCTGTTTCAACTCTGTAACTGTTAGCAAGAACAGTAATACATTTGTTTTTTCTTACCACCGAATTAATACCAAACTTATCAATAAGAGCTTTTTCGACATCATCTTTGAAATCATCATAAGAATATGAGGAACTAGATAGCTTATCAATTCCTGCATCTTCTTCCCTCGTATCATTTAAAAGTTCGAAAAAAAAACCTCCATTGTACTGTACATTTATATCGATATCACTATTCAATTTTACATTCGTATCATTAGCATATGAACCTTGCCCAAATATTCTTATAGATTTTGAACTTAAAACATCATCTTCAGTGATTGCTTCACGTACCATACGCTCGGCATTAGAAAGTTTTGATTCTTCAGTATCACTTGGTGGCTTCCTCCAGTTATCTAATGTTGTTTCCGAAAACTTTGGCATTTAATCTTTGTTTAAAATTTTGAACTCAAAACATTTACCTTAAATATTTGAGTGTCAATTATCAAAAAGTGCTCCGATAAGAGTTTAGTGCCATATTGACAGAATATTTTGTATTGCATATTACTCTAAATTCACTTAATAATAAATTACTAGACTTGGGCAACCAAACCAATTTATCTTTATATGCCCAACAGAGTTCCGTATATAAACAAATTACAAATAAGCTAAAAAGTCGATAATGCTAATTATAGTATGTAGTGAGATTTGAATACTAAAATTAGCTTTATGCAGACTTTAGTTAGCAATGGAAACTAAACACGAAATTTTAAATTTATTCGGAGAAAACGTCAGGAAATATAGACGCCTACTCAACATTTCACAAGAAGAATTAGCTCATAAAGCTAACCTTCATAGAACTTATATTGGAATGATTGAAAGAGCAGAAAAAAATATTACTCTGGTAAATATTGAAAAAATTGCCAAAGCTCTAGAAGTCAAAATTGAAGACTTATTAAAACCTAGCAATAATGGAAATTACGGTTGAAGAATTTTCTGATTTACTCGATAACAAGTATATAATTGTTGAAGCTTTTAGAGAACATTCAAAAGCTTCCGAAAAATATATTGATGTTACTTTTGTCCAAAAAGACGGTTATTCATGGAAAGGTTCAATTCCCTATTTCTATAGAAGAACAGGCCTTTTTATTGAAACTGCAAATGATTTGGTCGACTACCTTAACGAAATTTATCCTCACTTTACCAAAACGGAAATTAAAAAATTTCAAGCAGCAGAAAAAAAGCGTTGGAATGATGAAATGTCAGGTAAAAAGACAACAAAGGGTTTCTTTGATAATTTACTTGATCTTGATTGGAAAAGTGTAAAATATGACTTACCAAATAATCCAAATTGGGCAAGAAGAATTCAAGACATAAAAGAATTTGGTTACACTTTAGCAACAGATACAAGAAGACAGGTGAATGGCAAATATGAAACAGATACACATATTTTGCTGGTCCCTTTGCCAAAAGGAGGAGTTACAGGGTATGAAGTAATGTCACCCGCATTTAAAGCAAAAGCAATTGCTGTTATGGAATCAATCAATGTTTATGAATGCAGTAAAGCAAATAAACATGGTTTACTTCCTGACCACAAATTTCCAGAAATAAGATGGGATGAAGAAACTAGGGCCGAAAACCCTGACAAAATGCCTGAAAAAGAAATAAAAGAAAAATTTCAACTTGTTGACAACCAAAGAAATCAACAAAAAAGAGAGGTGTGCCGTAAGTGTTTCCAAACAGGAAAAAGAGGTACTCTATATGGAATAAATTTCTTCTACGAAGGCAATGAAAATTGGCCTAATGACATTCCAAAAATTGGGAAAAATGCTGAAAAAGGTTGTGTGGGTTGCGGCTGGTACGACATTCAAAAGTGGCGTGAAAGTTTAAATCAGTTTATAGAAGAAAACAAATAACGTGCATACTAAAGTTATCATTTTTATGTAGTTTTGTATTCAAATAAATAAGCATGGGTAAAAAATTAACATTTGGTAGCGTTTGTTCAGGTATTGAGGCATCTCAATTGGCTTTTAATCCATTTGGGTTTGAGCAGTTGTGGAGTTCTGAAATTGCAGAATTTCCTTCAAAAGTTCTTGAACACCATTTCCCAGACATATCAAATGTTGGAGATATGATTAATATTCCAAACTTAATTCTAAATAAAGATATAGAAGCACCTGACTTATTTTGCGGAGGAACACCGTGTCAAGCATTCTCCTTGGCGGGTTGGAAAAATGGTCTAGCTGATGAAAGAGGTCAGTTAACAATGACATTTATTGAAATTGCAAATGCAATTGATAAAGTCAGATTAGATAATGGTAAAGACAAAAGCATCATTCTTTGGGAAAATGTAGAAGGAGTTTTAAATGATAAAACAAACGCATTTGGAAATTTTATTGCAGGTTTAGCCGGATTTGAAGAAGAAATCAAGGTTTCAAAATGGACAAAATCAGGCTACCTAGAGGGAAATGAAAGAAATGTCGCATGGCGTGTTATCGATGCAAAATATTTTGGACTTCCGCACCAAAGAAAAAGATTGTATGTTCTTGCCGGAGGTAAAGACTTCAAGCCTGACCAAATACTCTTTGAATTCGACAATAAAGACATAGTAAAAGAACTAAAAGCTAAGAATACGACCCAAAAAACACCTACTCTATTTGATCAAGAAGTCAAAGAAGAAACTAATGAAAAAATCTTTAGTAAGCTAGGTGTAAAATTTGAAGTATTTCGAGAATATACTGACTGTCTTTATGCAGCCTACGGAACAAAATGGAATGGGAACGCAGCAGCATACAATGGATCGTTATATGTTTCAGAGAACAATCGAATTAGACGATTTACACCTTTAGAATGTGAACGTTTGATGGGTTTTCCTGACAACTATACCAAGGTCAATGGTAATAGTCATACAAATAGGTTTCAGGCAATTGGAAATTCTTGGGCAGTTCCAGTAGTAAAATGGATCGGTAGTCAAATAAATCAATACATGAATAGCGAATCGAATCGAAACTTTACTGAATGGCAAAAGTTTATCCAACCAAAAAAGAATAAGCTGAATGCTTTGCTTTATTTATTGAATGGAGTTAACCAAATTAGCCAAACAACCTTTTTAAATTCTTCAAATATCCCAAATCAACCTAAATATGGTCATTTAAAAGACATCGTCGAGCCAAATCATGCATTGGAAAAGTTTTATTTAAGTGCTAAAGCTTGTGCCGGAATATTAAGAAGAAAGAGAGAACGGAACATGAAAATGAATTCAGAATTAGAATCTCTGATGGAAAAAATTAGTGGAGAAAAAGCTGAAACTGCTGAAAGTGAAAAAAGTAAGCATACAACATTAGGTATTAGTAGTAGTTTAAGTGACCTGATTCAAAGGGTAGACACAGATTACAATTCAGTTCTTGATAGAAAAGTTGTTGGATAAAATTCACCACTTTTCACAAACTCTATCGTTAGCGAGATTGGAAGAAATTGAGCAAAAACTATCGACTATACATCGACTGTGAACTTTCGGAAATTAAGCTTCCACAAAAAGGGTGTAAGTCGAAATATATAAGAGAGCCCACGCGTTGTATATGCTTTTAACATTTAGTGAGTGCCTTTGACCTCACCATACGGGTGTACAAGCACCCTCCATCGGTTTTGTTAATCAATTATAACTTCGAGACCCGCTTTATTAGCCTTATATTTTATTTTGGTCATCAAATCACAATAGCTCCAATTTCTTAATACAAATCCCTCCTCCTTAGCAATCTCAGTTTTTTCCTCCTGATTCAATAGTATAAGGGTTCCTGCTCTATGTTTAACACAAAAATCAATCAACCTACGGCTGTATACGTGCAAACGGTTATGGACATATTTACGTTCCATTTGACCAAGTCTGTCAACTGCCTTTAGTTTTCTTTTGATGCCCTTACCCGATTTGGAATATGTTGCCCCAATCTTTGCCCGTCTGTGCGCCGATTGTATCGCCAGTCTTCTGTATAAAAATTCTTCCTTTGTACCAATGGTAAGCCTTGCATTGCCAACCTTTACAACAATGGGATATTCAAGGGACAAAGAGGCTTCTGCAATAATCTCAGGTCTAAGGTCATGGTTTTCCTTTTCAATTTCGAATACCGCCAATAAGAAAATCTTGCCATCTTTTAGCTTTATGTGTGATGTACACAGCTTAGTCTTGCCATCCACTACCCGCTCCAACAATGTTCGTTTATCCGTAAAATCCTTGCCCAAGTAGGTTTTAAACGGAATCCGAAACAAACGAAAGCAAAAGGCTTTTTTCTCTGCGTTGTAGGATAATCCACTCATACCCTCCAAATCAAAAGGGAAGGCCATATCCCTTCTGAAATTTTTCAAAGAGCGTTCACCATTCCAGTATTCCGGTCTGTTCTTCTTGAATGATGAAATTAAGGCCTGGTTCAAATTGGACAATATGTTTGTGGGGATTTCTCCTTTAAAACGATCTGACACCACTCGATAGGTGGTGTTGATCTTGGAACGATTAAGGATTCCTTGTTCATCCTTCTTTTCATCAGCCAATTTATATTTTATATCCTCTGATAGATAAAAGAATTCCTTGATCATTTCCTGAACATACAGATGGGTCACTATTAGGTTGGCCGCCCTAAAGCATCGGTTCTGCCACTGGTACAGTTTATCCAAGGCCTCTTTTTTCTCTTCTTTGGTAGGGAGATCAATCAGTATTTGGATCTTTCGAGTGAGTTTTAACGTTGACTTTTCCATACTAGGCTGATTGTAATTGATGTTTTGCTTCCATTAGCCTGTATGCTATCATGAATTCCTGATGCACCTCCTTTTGGGAGATATTAAGTTCATTGGCTATTTCGGAAAAGGAACATCTTAGTTCGCAACGCATTTTAAGCACCTTTGCCTGCTCTTCTGTCATTTCGCCAGTAAACTTTACCTCATCCATATTGTTATTACTGGAATCGAGTTTATTTCCTTGATGAACGATGGTTTTAATATCTTCAATTGCCTCCTTAATCTCTCTACAGGTTTCATTGATGCCTTTTCCCATTGCTTTGGAAATGGCCTTGTACTGAAAACCATATTTCAAACACAGGTTGATTACGTGTCTTTTGCTGTCATCCAATAATGGCAGGACGCGTATGATACTTTCGAACTTCTCTTGTTCCCCTTCCTGAAGTTTAAAATTGTTATTGTCTTCAACAGGGTCATACCCGACCATATAGTCTTGGTAATTCTCAAAACTCTCCAATGAGTGGACTTTCCTAAAAAACCTGTTCTTGGGGCGTGTATAGTATGAAATGCACTCCCTTTTCATGACAAATCGCAGGAAAAAATAAATGTGCTTGGGTGATTCCAATGTATCTCTATGCACCCATAACTTCAAGAATACATCCTGAACCAATGTTTCCACAACAAAACCATCATCGAGAAAACTCTTTCCTAGCCAGAAAATCTGTCTATTGTATTTGGTATAGATTTCCGTAAAAGAATTGGCACAACCCTTTTTTAGGCGTTCATAGCATTCTTCTAGGTTATGATGGTTTTCCATGCGTTTGTTCTTTGTTAATACTTGGTGTTGATGAACCCTTTTTCTTTGGTTTGGAATTTTTCCAAGCTGAAATTTTAGCTTAAATTAGTCGTGTAGAAAGATGTAACCCACCATAACCGATTGTAAATTATCAGTATGAGCTTGTATTTTACCAAAAGGCGGGCACGAAAGAATATTATCAATATCTTTAAGTTATGACGACAGACACAAAAGCCAATCATATAGGACGAAAGATTGCTCGAATCAGGGAACTCCGGGGAATGAAGCAAGAAACACTTGCGGAGGAACTGGGAATCAGTCAGCAAAGTGTCTCAACCTTGGAAAAAAGTGAAACCTTAGAGGATAAGAAACTTGAAGAAATCGCAAAGGCGTTGGGAGTTACGAAAGAAGGTATTGAGAATTTTTCCGAGGAATCCGTTTTAAACATCATTTCAAATTCTTTTCATGACCAATCTGCATTAAATGCAATTTTACACCAACCTACTTTTAATCCTTTAGATAAGGTAGTTGAGCTTTATGAGCGTCTTGTTCAAGCTGAAAAGGACAAGGTTGCTTACTTGGAGAAGTTGCTGAAGGATAAATGAGTACTTCTTAAAAGAAACTAAGAAACCTCAATCCTATGTAGGATTGAGGTTTCTTATGTATTAATGGCTAAACTTACCTCCCTAATAATTCGGTTATCTTTACCCGTTAAACATAAGTTTGAAAATCCAAATGAATGAGAATTAACGACAAGTCAATTGAAAAATTAAGAATGCTAATCAACGAAGAGACTGAATATCGCTCTGGACCAAAGTTGATTGAGTTTTTTAATGACTTAGGCTTTAATGATTCCTATGGTCAAGGATTCCCTTCAAGATGGAAATACACGGAGGATAGATTAAAACATATCAACGGAACACCAGAATTAGATAAATGCATTGAGAAATTATTCAATCCAGTAAACTTTATTGGTAAAATTTCTGAGCTAGACAATTACATCAAAGACTTTAATCAATACTTGGCATTTGACAAATGGCAGGTGGTAAGAGACGAAACTGTCATAGCTTTCAAAAAAACGAACAAAGTAAAATTACACGATGATAAGGTTGAAGTCAAAGCAGATGAATTTTTGGAAAAAGAGTTCGAAAGTATATCACTCGAAAAACTTGGTCTTGACGGAACAGTTACAGATGTTCTAATGATTAGATTCAATGAAATAAAAAAATGCTTTGCTTCTAAAGCTCATTTATCGGTCATTTTCATGTCTGGCAGTACTTTAGAAGGAATTTTATTGGGTATTGCACTCAATAATCCTATAGCATTTAATCAAGCAAATTCAGCGCCAAAAAATCGAGAAGGAAAGGTTAAACAATTTCCTGAATGGACTTTGAGTCAACTGATAGATACTTCAAGCGAAATAGGACTTTTAAAAGAGGATGTAAAAAAATTTAGCCACGCTTTAAGAGATTTCAGGAATTACATTCATCCATACCAACAAGTAAGTTCTGGATTTAATCCTGACCAACATACAGCTAAAATTTGTTTTCAAGTGCTGAAAGCAGCAATATTTCAATTAAATGAAAACAAAAAAGCCGGCACCTAACTCTAAATCAAGCTTAAAACGGAACCGTTTAAAAGCAGAAAATATGCACCCCAAATCTTACCCCCAACTTTTGCGCATGGATCCTGGCGGGTTTTTGTAGCGTTCCGGCAGATAAGCGTAAAGCAAAAACCCGAAAGGGCGCAACCTACTTTTTGGATCTCAATACCCCATGTCCTCACCTGTGCCCCTAGCCTTATCGATACCCCTTCCAAGGGCTTTGATGATCTTGGCCGCCATTTGCACTTTATTGGTCGGGATACTGGGAGCCTTGACCCCCATCGTCCTAAGGAGTTTAAAGGCCATGTCCTTTTCCTTGGTGGGCAGTCCCATGACCTTGGCAAAAAACTTCCCCGGTTCCTTGGCATGGGCCTTTCTCCCAACATAGGATTCCACATAGTTCCTTTTGAAACCAGTAGTCCTGTCAAAGGTCTTCTCTGCTGCTTGGTAAAAGCTGTCCCGGTCAAACCCTCTTTTTATGGTCTTTCCGTTCAGTTCCACTTCGGAGGCCTTATGTTTTGCCATTGGTGAAAGGGTGTGGGTGTTCGTTACGTCCCTTCTACTGACAATAATATGGATATGGGTCTGTGGCCCTTCCTTTTGCATCCCTGCGGCCACCAATTGTCCATTCTGCTTATGAGGGGCCAATCTTTCCTGCTCTTTGATCCTCTTTTCAAGCTCTTTGACATTCCCCATGGATTCGCCCCGTTCCACTTTTCGTATCTCGTTCCTGAGCCTTGCTATCTCCCCTCTGTAGGGCGCATTCTCCTGCACTTGTCTATCAAAGCCCCGATAGGTGCGCTCATGCTCTATCTTGGCATAGTATTTCAGGTTCTCTGCCTTGACCTCTTGGTTCCTATGGAAACTCTTGGCATAATCCTCCATGAGCTTCCTTGTGTATTCCCTTAGTATGCTGGGGTCATTGCCTATGGCCTTAAACTCCCTTTGGTTGGGACTTACCACTATGGAATAGAATTTAGGGTCCTTTTGCCTAAGTTTGGCCGTATTGGCATCTATTTCATCGATGACCGTTTGAGGGCTTACGCTGTCGTTCTCCTGGTCAAAGAACTCTTCCCTTTGTTCTGGTAATCTATCCTCGTTTTCCTTTTCAAGATAATCCACATAGTTCCCTACACTGGAGTTGTAGGTACTGCCCGTTTTTTGTGCTGAGATGGTAAGGTACATGTTCGTTATCTTAATTGATGTTTCAGGCTTTCAAAATCCCCGATGCCCATATTGATCTTGAGATAGGGTTTGCCCATCATTGGCTCCACTTTCTCCACGTTGTTGAGGATTTCATTGCAGCGATTTTTATATTCTTTGAACTCTTGTAGTATCCTGTCATGTTCAACTTTCGGAACGGTATTCCTAGGCTCCAAAAAATCCATTCGCTCTTCCTGTGTCTGGACTGGCTCGGGTCTCGGTTTCCTCCCATCCTTTACATAGGCCTCGTAAAGAATGAGTACCATTTCATAGGTCGGCCGGATACTGGTCTTTTCCATGTTCTTGATAATGGCAATAATCCTATCGAATTTCTTCATCATCTGACGCTCCAACTTTTTGATACTGTCAAGGATGATCTTTGTTCCCTCTCCAAAAGGGTCAAGATGGTTCTCCTTGAAGTATTGTATCATTCCATCCAACACCTCACTATGGGACTTGTTGAACCTTTTGGAATAACTGCGAAAGCGTATGGCCGTTTCCTTCTTTACGGTGATATTGGAATAACCACCGCTTCCTTTCTTTGTTCTGCCGTTTGTTGATTGCTTTTCCATAGGTGCGATTTTGTTTTTTAGTGAAATTGCGTCAATTTTTGCGTCAAAAATTTCCAGTGTTTATTGGGCTTCCCAAAGGGTTTACTGTAGATTTCGGAAAAGTCTACTGTAGCCCCAATTTTTCCACAGTATTCCAAAAAGTGTTCAATTAACTGGTTTTCAACTTGTTGAAGACCCGAAAACAACCGTGATGGCGCAATTTGCGCATCACCCTCTTGCTATTCCTACGTCCCGCAAGCGGGACCGAATGAATACTATCTTATCATCCTTCGGCTGCTTTTTTGGTCTGCATATGTTCAATTAGATTTTGCATGTCCTCCCCTATCTTGTGTTCCAGTACCCTTGCATAGATTTGTGTGGTGGACAATTTGGTATGGCCGAGCATTTTGGAGACTGTTTCTATCGGGACTCCATTGGACAAGGTTACCGTTGTTGCAAAAGTGTGCCTTGCAGTATGGAATGTCACTTTCTTGTAAATCTTACAGGCTTTGCAGATTTCCTTTAAGTAATAATTGACCTTTTGATTGCTATAAACAGGCAATAGGACTTTCATCATCTTTCTTTCTGCGGAATCTTCATATTTTTTGATGATCTCCTTTGCTTGTGGAAGTAAGGGGATTTTGAGTTTTTCGTCCGTCTTTATCCTTTTGGTGAACAACCATTCATTGCCATCTATTCCTTTAAGAAGATGGTCTGGGGTCAATGCCTTGACATCGATATAGGATAGGCCAGTATAGCACGAGAAGAGAAACACATCCTTGCATTTCTCAACCCCCTCCTTTGTGAACGTGGTTTCTTCTATCAACCTCAATTCCCGTTTTGTTAAATATTCCCGTTCGGTTTTCTCAAAACGCAGTTTATAGTTTTCAAAAGGGTCTTTTGTTATCCAATCCAGCCGAACGGCCAACCTTGACATTTTCTTTAGCCGTTCCATGTGCTTCATAGCCCCGTTATTGGTGCACTTGGTTCTTGTCGATGGCCTGTACTTTCTTAGGTACTGCTCAAAGTCCGATATAAAACGGTAATTCAGTTTTTTGAGCTTTATATCCTCAATCCCGTATTCCTCTTTTAAAAAGAGGTTTATGCACCGTTCGGTAATATGGTAGTTCTTTCTGGTTCCCGGGCGCAAAGATGTGTGCATGGTTCCATTGTGGTAGGCAATCAATTGCTTCAATGTCTTGCCCCCCTCATCTTCCCCAAAGAACCTTGCCTTTATGGCCAATGGTGTGATTACCTTCTCTTCTGCCATCAATAGCCTATGGGCCTCATGAAGGCCTGTATAAATTTGGTCTAGGTACTTGTTAAGGGAGATAACGTAATTGGAAAATCCCTTGCCCCTTTTACGGCTATTGTCCCATAAATTGGTTTTGATTTCCCGATTTATGCTAAAATCGGTGCGCTCACCATCGATGGTGATCCTACAATAGACAATCCGGTTCTCAGATTGCACCTTGTGCTTTCTTGTAAAGAAATTGATTGTTAAACGATTGTTTTTCTGCATGTTGCAACCTTTTAGAGTGTTAATACTGTGAAAGTCAAAACACAAGAAAAATGGTTCTAAAAGTCATTTAAAGTTACAACAAGAACTGTAAGTGTTTGCTCCCGATGGGAACACGCTTGATATGATTTTAGATGGTTTTAAATGAATTCAAACGATATGCCTAAAAACACAAAACACTGAAAATCATAAGATTAACAGTGTTTTGATTTTACTTGAAAAGGTTAAGTCGGGATGACTGGATTCGAACCAGCGACCACACGCACCCCATGCGTGTACGCTACCAGACTGCGCCACATCCCGAAAATGGACTGCAAAAATATAAATTTTGGTGATAAATCAACCTTGTCCCTAGAAAACTTTTGATGGATTTGATTGGCAGTACTATTAACCCCAGTTTTCCTATTAAAGTTTAAAGTTACTCATCGGATAACTGCCATAAAATATGGCCCAGATCGTTATAATATCGATTGGGCCATATTACACATAATTAAAAATTCTATTCACCATAAATCCTTTTTTAAAAGTGGCTGGGTTCACCTAATGCCCAACACCTTGATTTTTACATTAAATCGATACGTTTTATGGTTCATAAAATGAACAAAAACGCCTAATTCTATTAAAGGAACTCGCCTTTTTCATCAACTTTTACCCGCAATACTTTGTCTCCATTTTCCAATTTCAACTTGTATTTTTTTGTGACTCCTTTTTTATCATAATAATGTGTCACATAGGTATCCTTGGTGATTGTCCATCCTGGGAATCTATCCAAAACGGCAGTTTTTACAGAATTGGGCAGGTTAATGTTCTTAAATCTTTCAGCAGTACGGATAATTTTTCCGTCCTTATCATACGCAGCTAAGATCTTACCTTCTGGTATGTAGAAATTGATGTTGTAAACGTCATAATCGTCTTGGTAATACTCTGAGCTCTTAACATCAAAAGCTGCTACTTTACGTCTAAGCATTTCTACCGGTATAGAAGCTTCTTCTTTGGTATCAATGCTGTTCAGATACTTGTAGTTGGTTGCATACACCACTACCTCTGACAACTCCTCTGTCTTAATGATTTGAGATTGCATAGGTGCTACAATTCCCATCACAAAAAGAACTAACAATAGCTTTTTCATGACCTTTATTTTTAAGTTAATAATCCTTACGAAAGGAATTGCGGAGCTCCATAATTCACAAGCAACCTAAAATAACACACATCTATCTGTTCCACAATGACCTAGGTCAGTTTTACGGTCATTTTTATGCGTGATCCATGAACCAAAAATCGCCTTGTTTTACAGATTTAAAAAAGAAAGAATCCGAAAGCTTATCTATATAATGTAAAATGCCCTACAAATTGCTGTTTCTCGTTATCGTTCGCATTTACAACATACCAATAATCACCAGTGGGCAATGGTTTACCATCGTAGGTACCATCCCATTTTTTTACTTGGTCCAATCGGGCGACTACCCTACCGTAGCGATCATAGATGATAACATCTATATTAGGGAAATACTCTCTGTTTTCGGGATACCAATAATCGTTTAAATTATCTCCATCCGGACTAAAGAAATTTGGCATCTCAGGCATTCCTTCAAAATTGAAAGGCATTACCAAGGTAGCTACACATCCATTTTGATCGCGGACCATTATAGTGATATTGGAATCTACCGTTACATTGAACGTATTTACTTCTCCGTAGGACTCACCTTGGAAGAAATATTCATATCCGCCAAATCCACCGGTAGCAATGGCCGTGATCTCATCCGGCCCTGTTTTGGTCGCCTCCAATGTCAATGGCTCGTAAGCTTCAATTTCGAACTCCACGAAAGTAACACACCCATTGGAATGGTAAATATATACTGTATGTTCACCTGCCGGCAAATCTCCAAACGTGCGCTGTTCCGTGGCCAGCATTACATCGTCCACATCCAAGGAGAACAACAAATTGGGTAGTTGGGAATTGTCTTCGATGTTTACCGTTACCGTGCTATTCGGGAAAATACCTTCACATCCGTATTCCACTATTGGTTCTGCAACAATATCGACACCTACTCCAATTTCAGCGATTACATTGGTTTGACAGCCATTGGCATCACGTACAAATACCACATAGGTCTCTCCACCTTGAAGGTTATCGAAAAAGAGATTGTCATTTTGAACAAAATCGGCATCATCTGCAGAGTTTACACTGGTATAATATGGTGCGGTACCTCCGGTAACTTCTAGAGTCATGGTTCCATCACCATCACCCATACAGGTTTCTGGTGTGCTATCCACAACGCCTGCTACCAACTCCATCGGCTGAGTTATCTCCACCGTTCTTGTAATGGTACATCCTAGGTCATCTTGAATTATAATATCATAAGTCCTTGGCGCCAAATCCGTGAAGGTCTTTCTGTTTGGGTTGTCTGGATCATCACCTTCGAAGAACTCACTCAAGGTATCAGAAATGGAATACCTGATCTGACCCGTTCCTCCACTGGCTTCAATAATTATCTGCCCATTCATATCTCCAGCACATACTACAGGTACGGCTTCCAAATAATCCAAAACCAATGGGTCTTTGGGTTCTATTACTATGGGATCGGAAATAGCCTCACAACCTCCACTTTGAGCATACACATAGTAAGTTCCAGGATTCAACTCACGGAAAATTCCAGAATTCTGGGCCGGACGTACAATCGTTGCTGCTGTAGGTGGTGTAGTATTGGAATTTACCAAGGTGTAGACATAGTTTCCTATTCCTCCAAAAGCTTCCGACCTGATAATTCCCGTTGCCTCTCCGGCACAGTTTATGGTTGCGTTGGTCAAATCCAATGCAATGACCAAAGGAGCTGCCGGATCAAGTGAAATCTGGTTTGATTTCTCGAACGGACATCCATTCGAGTTTTGTACATCATATTGGAACGGTCCTGGATCCAGCGTAATATCCGCAGCGATCTCTATGGTGGTCATACCGGCTCCAAATGGAATAAAAGGGTCGGTTGTACCCGACCTTCTGTAGAAATAATCCACACCTGGTTCTGGATTGGTTACGGTAAGCTCCATTCTACCCAAATCCCCACATCCCGGTGGCTGAAGTTCCACCAATTCGGCTACCACAATTTCGGGGTCTTGAATTTCAATCGGTGCGGTGGTGAAACTACAGTTCCATCCATCAAAAATAGTAATGGTGTATACTCCAGATGATAGATTGGCAAAACTAGGCGTAGTCTGCAGTCCACTATTGGTTCCGTCCGTAATGCGGTTCAATTGATACAAATAATTTCCTGGACCCTGTCCCCCGGCTTCGTTATATGCCTCAATAACCGCATCGTTATCATTGTTACAAGCCAATGGGCTTACTATGCGAATATCCGCAGAAATCGGTGTAGGTAATGGTAAATCAATATCTGTTGTGGATTCACAACCTCTAAGATCTCGAATATTTATAGTGTAAGTATCTGTTGAGAGATTCTCGAACACAGGGTTTGTATTGGGGTAATCCACCAAAATGGTTCCATCCGAGGCCACCAATTGATATTCGTAGGTTCCCCAGCCTCCATCTCCAGAAGCGGTAATTTCTCCAAATCCCGGAACATTACAGGTGACTGGCGATGTTTGAAGCGCATCTACCCTCAACTCCCTGTCTGGTGAGCGAACCGTGGTTACATTACTTACGGCATCACAATAAGGGGAATCCAAAGCCTCTATACGTACTACAAGGTTCCCTGCTGGAACATTTTCAATAATCTCGGGAGAATTTATGGGTGCATTGGTATCAAAAGAACCGGTTACACCTGTTGTTGTTTCCACCCCTGCGTTATCTCTTCTAAATACCTCATAATTGTAGACACCACTGTAATTGGAAATATCCAAACTAATGGAACCGTCATTCCCATTAAAACATGTAACAGGTTCCACCTCTGCTATTACAGCTTGGATATTATTATACTCTGGCATATTAATCGTGCTGGTCAAGTAGGTACAACCTCCACTACCCACATCGGTAACTGCGAAAATATAGTCTCCAGGTGTGCTTATGTCCCAAGTAACCCTGTCGGAACCTCCAGAGCTACGTGCTGGTTCGGACCCCAATGGCAATATTTCCACTTCGTAATTGCCCGGTCCTTCATTTATGATGATATCAATAGATCCTGGGGTTACACCACTTCCTGATGCATCACAGGTAATTTGATTTACATTATAACTAAATGTGATATCTGTTGGGGTATTGATGTAAACGGTATCCGTAAGTTCGCATCCGTTCTGGTCACGAGCGGTTAAAATGATGGTTTGGTCAGTTCCATTATCAATCACCTCGAAGGTATTGCTTGTTTGGAAGTTGGTTCCATCAAATTGGGCGGTTCCATCGTTCATGCTATATGTGTAGGATCCCGAGCCTGTTGGGGTTCCCGTTCCATCGCCATTGTTATCCGTGTAAATAGTGATGGTGGCCGTACTGAATTGGTTACTGGAAGGATTGCAACTGAATTCCGTGTTCACTGCATTTACCATCAACTGTGTTGGCTCATCAATGACAATATTTCCTGAGCGGTCCGAACATCCTCTATCGGAAACCACTTCTACTTGATAAGTTCCCGGCTCCAAATCATCAAACAATGAGGAACCTTGGGGACCAGCTATCACAGTAGCCGTTGCGCCTTGGTACAATATGTAATTCAAAGGTGTATCCGTATCCGTTCCAGGCTGCAATTCCACAGCTATGATACCGTCATCAGCTCCAAAACAAGTTACATCGCTACTTGGTGTCGCCGCGATTACGGGCGATGTAACGGTTGTGACCAAAACTTCAGCTTCATCAGAACACAAAGGAGTGGTATTGGAATCCAAATCGGTAACCAGAATATTGTAATTGCCCGGCAATACACCTGTAAACACATTCGAACTTTGGGCTGGCCCTACATTGGCCATACTATTATCAATATCCCGAAGCTGGTAACTAAAGTTACCACTTCCACCTGTTGTATTTACCGTTATTTCTCCATCTCCAGCATTACAGGTCGGATACGAGGTGGCATCGGCAGAAATCGCGAAGAAATCGAACACTTCCGCGGTCACCGTATTGGTACAACCATTGCCATCCCTTACGGTGATCACATAACTTCCCGGATTGGGCACAATAAAAGTAGTTCCGGATTGGAATCCGCTTCCTATATCGTATTGGAAAGTTTCCTCTGGCAGCCCAGAACCTGTAGAGACCGGTGATACTATATCAATTTGATATCCACTTGTGGCCGTACATTGGTTCACAACATCGATGACAGGGTCGGGAACACCTGCTTCTTGTGTAACGTTCAATGTGGTTAAAGCTGTACATCCATTGGCATCCTGCACATAAAAATCATAAGCTGATGGATAAGGGCCGGGCACTTCAAAGGTGGTAGCCGAAGTGAAAGTGGTCGGAGCAGGGTCTCCTGTTGGCACGTAGGCAAAATTATATGGACCTGTGCTTCCAAATCCCCTAACTGTAACCAAGGCACCTACATTACAAGTGGCTTCGACAAAATTTTCTATGGATATGGATACCGAACTGATATCGATAAAAGCTAGTGTACTTCCACTACATCCATTGGTATCGTCCCGAACAATTATTTGATAGTTTCCTGGTGCCAATCCGGTAACGGTACCAGTATATGGCATAGTCTCTCCAGTAAATGATTGTGTAGAGAACGTTGCACCTGTATCCGTATTCTGAACAGTGATTGTAAAATCCCCTGGTGCAGAAATTCCAGAAACTTCGTAATCTATAGCACCACTTCCCGCAACATTACAAGAGGCGGCCAGAGATGTAGCCGAAACGGCAACTGGGTTAGTTGGACCTATTGGGTCTATTTCTTCGATATAAGTACAGCCATTGGCATCCCTTACCTCAACAAAATAAGTGACACCTGGCACAACTAATCCGGTAACATCAAATATATCGTTGTTAATTCCTGTACCCAATTGAAAGACAGGGTCGCCGACCAATCTAAATTCATATGGAGCGGTTCCACCTGTTGCCTGAACAGAATAGGGAAACGAAGTGTCGGAACAAACTGCTGGGTCAGGATCCAAAGGAATCAAATCCAATTGGTTTTGATCTATGACTACCTGATCACGATCCTCACAACCTTGTGCATCGGTTGTTATTACAGTATAGTTACCCAAAGGCAAGTTTGGAAAATTTACTGTTGTACTCGCTGTTCCTGTTGAAGAAGCTACGGTTCCTCCAAACTCATCTACAAGGATGTAATCGAAAGGAGCAACTCCATTATTTATTGTTGCAGAAATCGAACCGTTTACGGTTCCCATCATGGTACAAACAGCATCTGTTGGTGTGGCCGTGGCATCCAATGGAGAACTGGCACCAATAGTAACATCGTAAATTGGGCTAACACAGCCCCTACTATCTCGAATCACGAATCCTGAATGTGTCCCTGCTCCGTATCCTGAAAATATATTTTGAGTGCTAAATGTTGTTCCTCCATCATTACTAAATTCATATGGAGGTATTCCCTGTGTGGTATCTGGAATCAATTCTACAATACCACTTGTATTGTCTCCACATTGGGTGTCGGTTCCTACAGCGGTGCCCGCAATTGTTTCAGGCGGAGAAATGGTTACGGTATTCGATTCTGTGGTACAGCCTCTAGCATCTGTAATCAAAAATTGAAAGGTGGTATCCGATATGATCGAACCATCGTTTGGCACGCTGTATACAAAGGAATTGCCAGTTATGTTATTATTATCGGAAGTATATGGAGCACCATTGATACTTACTTCATAAATATCGTAATCACCAGAAGAAGTATAACCATTACTGATGTTTACCTGTATTTGACCAGGAGGGCCTGCACAATCCAACTCTTGAATGGTTGTGGCATTGGCCATTACCTGAGGCTCTATGGTTGCAGTTACGGTATCCCTACAATCATTAGCGTCGATTACCTCAATAGTGTAGGTTCCAGGCGTTAATCCGCTAAAACTTGCACTACCGCCCAAAGCTCCTCCGTTGATTCGATACTGATACGGTGCCAAACCTCCGGTAGCATTCACTGCGAGTGTGGCGGCGGTAAAATTATCATAACAAAAATCTGATACGCCCGCATCCAATGTTAAGTTAGGGGCATCTAAACGTGTCAAGGTAAAACTATCGGTTACCGTACACCCATTGGCATCTGTAACACTAACTTGATAGGTGCCGTCTAGAGAAAGATTGGAGAATGTACTTCCATTTTTAGGGCCTCTAGTGGAGCCATCGGGCTGAGTCAACGTATAGCGGTTTCCTCCCCATCCACCGACAGTGTTAACACGAACCGAACCAATGTTTCCATTTTGACAACTCATGGCGGTAACATCCAAACTTGAAATAGCGAATGCTGTCGATGGCTCCTCAATTACCAAGGTGGCCGTATCGGTACAATTTGTTTCTTCATCGGTAACGGAAATTACATAGCTACCTGCCGCCAATCCGGTCAATGGAACAATATTGCTGTTTTGCCCCGTGGAAACTGGCCCTCCATCAATGCTATAACTATAGGTTGTGTTGAACCCGTCCACTAAAAATCGTCCTTCACCATCAGAATCACCTACACAGGTTACTACCCTTGTCTGCTGTCCTTGCACACCAATGGAGCTAATGTCGGTTATGGCATAATTTTCATCATAGGAACATCCCTCATCATCGGTTACCCTAAAAGTATAAGTCCCTAGTCCCAAACCGGTAAAAGTGCTATTACTACCGTTGTTCACTGCACTTGCGGCTGGGGCAATAATTTCATAAGTATAAGTTCCCGAACCACCTGTTACGGTCAAATCCAAAGAGGCTGTTGTAGTGATACAGTCCAGACTGGAAATACTGAAATCCAAATCAGAGGGTTTGTTCAAACTATTGAACACGATATCGGGAAGAGCCTGTACACACCCGTTGGCATCACGAATCATTGGGGTGTAAGTTCCCACTCCAAGACTTGGAAATACAGGATTACTGCTAAATCCGGCTCCTACACTGTACTCATATGGAGCGGTTCCACCGGAAACTCCTGAAATTGTTATCTGCCCACCATTTTCATCTACACAAGTGGGGACACTGTCCGGTGTTGCGGTAGCTGTAATGGTCGATGGTGTTCCTATAGTAGCAGTTTGGGGCGTTGTGGTACAGACAAAAGAATCTTGCTCGTACCGCAATACAATATCGTAATTGCCAGGAGCCAAATTAGAGAAGGTATTACTGATCTGAAAAGTTGCTCCATTGTCTACACTGTACTGTATCTCATAACCATATCCACTAGTAACGTTCACCGTTATCCTACCATCGTTGGCCCCTCCACAATTGGCATCTTCCTCGGTGAAATTAAATAGTGGTGGTGGAATATTCTCCACATCTACAGCGGCGGTTCGTTGACATCCGTTGGCATCCTCCACCAAAATATTATAGGTTCCTGCTGTAGAAACGGTAAAAGTCGAAGTACTAGAGTATGTTGAACCGAACGGACCACCATCCACACTAAATCGGTAAGGTGCGGTACCACCGCTGGTCGAAACATTTACGTTGACCGATGTTGCCCCACAACCAAAACTATCAGATGCCGTTGCCGAAACGGCCAATGGACTTATTCCGCCCCCGATTACAATAGGGTCACCATCTATATCTGTAGTGATTGTCTCGGAACAAGTATTTGTTTCCACACGTATATTGTAGGTTCCTGGACTTACATTGGCAAAAGTGTAATTATCCGATCCATTGGGACCAAAGGTATCCACGGTAACACCATTCTTCACCAACCTATAGGTATAAAATCCGGGTACTCCGGAAATGGCAACATCAATACTTCCCAGCTCCCCACTACAAAGGATATCGTTTGCAGTAACATCCACATTGATATCCAAATCATCTACCGTTACTAAATTGGATGGGAATACACAGGCAGTTTCGGATACGTTCTTCAATCGAACATAAACTCGGTAATCTCCCGGTGCCGTAATATCAAAGAAAGGATCATCTTGAAAAGGTCCCGCAGCACTGTTCAAACTATACTCATAGCCTGCAGGCACGTTGGTAACTTCCACCCTACCTGGATTCCCACAAATAATATCCTCTTTGATGAGCTGTGGGTTCAGTGGATTTAATGTAGACTTAAAATAATAATATTGACCTGAATTGACACGTACTCTGAACTCCCCAGCTGCGGATAGATTAAAAGTCGATCCTGTACCGACCGTATTCCAAGTACAAGCATTATTAATTGTAGGACAATCGTCCACAACGGTTGGCGCACAACTATTCGGGTCTAACTGCTGCCACTGATAAGAACTACCCGATTGACTAAGTGTTATGGTTCTAATATCACTTGTACCACACAGGAAGAATTTAGCCAGGGTACTCCCATCATTGGGACACACCACTTCTTCGTTGGCACCATTGATTATGGTGGCAAACATTGGGGCCGTAGTAAAGGGCTCATTTATTTCGGCGGATGTCAACTCAATGGTTTCATCCTGCTTTTGCCTTTCGGTATTTACCTCCGTTTTGTTGCTTACTATACTTGTAAGTATGTGTGCAACTTGAGTTTTTGCCAATACCGTGGAACCGAATATTGATATGAACACCAACAACACGACATATAGCAAATGCCTTGTTTTTTGTGGGAGCATAGGGTTAAGTCTTGTTTGGAAGAATACGTCAGATTTGGGACCTTAATATTCTTAATAGTAATTTTCTGTTCTTATAAAATTCTCTTTATCTTAATCTCACCCAACCATACTAATATGGTCGTTTATCTATAAAATCTGTTATTTCAACGTAAAATTATGCAAAATAGTCTCTTATTTCCCATTTTTTTCGTTGTACTGCTTAGTACATCCTGCGCGCAAACCGTGGATAAGGATATAAATACGCCCAAAACCCTTGATTTTACTGTACAACCGGTAATCGAGGACCTTCAGAACGCTTGGGGCATGGTTTTCTTGCCAAACAATGCCATTTTAGTATCGGAAAAGACCGGAAAGTTACTGTTATTCCAATCAGGAACTATCACAGAAATTGAAAATCCACCTAAAGTTTACAACCGAGGCCAAGGAGGTTTAATGGATATTGAGCTACATCCTGAATACAATACAAATGGTTGGATCTATTTTTCTTATGCCTCATCTAAAGGTGAAGGTAAAGGAGGGCATACGGCCATTATGAGGGCCAAACTAAAAAACAATCAGCTTGTAAATATTGAAGAACTGTACAAGGCTTCACCAAACTCCACTCGGGGTCAACATTTCGGTTCCAGAATAGAGTTTGACAGTGATGGCTATTTATTCTTTTCCATTGGGGAAAGAGGCAACAGGGATGTAAATCCACAGGATATTACAAGGGATGGTGGCAAAATATATCGTTTGCACGATGATGGCGGCATTCCAAAAGATAATCCGTTCGCTGATAAAAGAGGAGCTAGAAAAGCGATTTGGAGCTATGGACATAGAAATCCGCAGGGGCTTGCTCTACATCCTACCACAGGTGTTTTATGGGAACACGAGCATGGACCAAGAGGTGGAGACGAGATCAATATCATACAAAAAGGTAAAAACTACGGGTGGCCCATCATTACATACGGCATTAATTATAGTGGAACGGAAATTACCGATGAGACTTCCCGCCCTGGTATGGAACAACCGATATATCAGTGGACACCATCCATTGCCCCTTCTGGAATGACATTCGTTACTTCCGATAAATACCCTAAATGGAAAGGAAGTTTATTAGTGGGGTCCTTGGCTTTTCAATACTTGGAACGTTTGGAACTAAAAGACAATAAAGTCATTTATCGCGAAAAGCTCTTAGACCGAATGGGCCGTGTTAGAAATGTGAGGCAAGCTCCGGACGGCTATATATACATTAGCGTTGAAGGCAAAGGAATTTACCGCTTGGTTCCCAAGTAAGGATACAATGACTTTTACTTTAGTGCATCTATGGCCAACTTAACGGAACCGTATTTTTTCAAAACCTTTTCCGCCTCGTCGTAACTAAGCCCAAGTTCTTCCACTATATAACGGGTTCCCCTATCTACCAATTTGGTATTGCTCAATTGCATGTTAACCATCTTGTTGCCCTTTACTCTTCCAATCCTGATCATTAATCCTGTGGAAATCATATTAAGCACCATTTTCTGACTTGTACCGCTTTTCATTCGAGTACTTCCTGTCAAAAACTCGGGCCCCACATTCACTGCAATCGGGATATCCGTAGATTGGGCTAATGGCGAACCAGGGTTATTTGTAATTCCCACCGTAAGGATGCCATGGTTCTTGGCATCGGCCACCCCGCCCAAAACATAAGGTGTTGTGCCAGAAGCGGCGATACCGACCAAAACATCGTTTTCATTGATATCGTATTCCTTAAGATCTTTCCAAGCTTGTGCAGTATCATCTTCAGCAAACTCAACAGCCTTTCGAATGGCATGGTCACCGCCGGCAATAAGTCCGATTACCCTATCATAAGGCATTCCAAAAGTTGGAGGTATTTCAGAGGCATCCAAGATACCCAACCTACCGCTTGTTCCTGCACCTATATAAAAAAGTCTACCGCCTTTATCAAAACGTTTGGCCGTTTCATCTATCACCTTGGCTACTTGCGGCAAAACAAGCTCTACAGCATCTGCTACCTTTTTGTCCTCATTGTTTATATTGGCCACAATATCCAAAGTTCCCATTTCTTCCAATTGGTCATAATTAGAAGGTTCCTCGGTAATCTTAATGTGCTTTTCTACCACTATATTATAGTATTTGAATGTTCAAATTTTTAAATGCGTCTAGTTTTGCGTCCCACGGTTCCAATTCGGTGATCAATACATCCACTTCCTCCACGCCACATATCTTGTAACGCTGCATGGAACCTATTTTTTCAGATATACAGGGTGAAACCACTTTTCTGGAACTATGGATCATTGCCTTTTTCATCTGAACGATTTCCCAATCAAATTCAGTAAGTCCTTCCATCGGGTGGATGGAATTTGTTCCTAGAAAACAAATATCCACTTTTATTTCGGAGAGCATATTGATCGCACTCCCACCTACCGTAATCTGTGAATCTTTGGACAGACGCCCTCCAATAAATATGACTTCTATATTGCTCTTTCCCAATAACTGAACCGCAATAGGAAGACTCGGTGTAAAACAGGTCAACTTTAACTTTGGCGGAAGCATCCTAGCCAATTCCAAATTGGTCGTGCCTCCACTCAATAATATAACCTGTCCATCCTTTATAAGACCGAGCGCCTTTTCCGCAATTTGCGATTTTTTTTCGAGGGAATATATCTTTTTCCCTGTTGGGTTATAGTTATTGAACCCTAAAGAAACAGCTCCGCCATGCACCTTTTTTAAAAGCTTTGCATTGTGGAGTTCCTTAATATCCCTACGTATCGTATCTACAGACACATTGAGCTGATCAGCAATATCCGTCAACAGGATCCTATTATGGATACCCACCTCATTTAGAATAAATTGCTGCCTCTCTTCTTTTAACATAGGATGTGATAAAGTTAAATAAATACTAAAAACATCATCAATAACGGCAAAATACTGCAAAAATTTGCAGTTCTCAAGATATTTTTATCAAAAAAAGCATTTTATCGCATGATATGCAGTTTTTTGCATATATTTGGAATTAACTTTTCAGCATTTTGCTAGAATATTATTTATTTTCTTATGTACGAGCCTTATCAGGAAGAATTAAGATTTGAAAAAATCCACACGATTATCCATGGGGATTCAGATGCAGCTTCGCTATCGGTAGCAAATGAAATTGCTAGTTTGATCAAGCAAAAACAAGAACAGGGCACAAAAGCTGTTCTAGGTTTGGCTACAGGTTCCACACCTGTAAAAGTTTATGACTACTTGGTTCAGTTCCACAAAGAAGGGAGACTGAGTTTTAAAAACGTGATCACCTTTAACTTGGACGAGTACTTCCCAATGGATGCAGACTCCATCCATAGTTATGTAAGGTTCATGAACGAACACCTTTTCGACCATATCGATATTGAGCCACACAATGTACATATCCCCGATGGAAGCCTTTCCATGGAAGAGGTAAGAAAGTACTGTGAGGATTATGAAGAGAAAATAAAGAATGTGGGCGGCATCGATATCCAAGTTTTGGGTATTGGTAGAACCGGACATATTGGTTTTAACGAACCAGGTTCCACATTGAACAGTAAAACAAGATTAATTCGCTTGGACAGGGTCACAAGGCTCGATGCTGCAAGTGATTTCTTTGGTGAAGAAAATGTCCCTAAAAGAGCCATCACCATGGGGGTGGGCACCATTATGAGTGCACGAAAAATCATCTTGATGGCTTGGGGCGAAGGAAAATCCAGCATAATCCAACAAGCCGTTGAAGGAGAGATAAAGGAATCTGTTCCCGCAACATTCCTTCAGCATCACGAAAACTGTGACTTTGTATTGGATGAGGCCGCAGCTTCTTCCCTAACAAGAATTAAGACGCCTTGGTTGGCCACAGAATGTGATTGGGATGATAAGCTCATAAAGACCGCCACAATTTGGTTGTCCGAAAAGTTGGGCAAAGCCATTTTAAAGCTGACCAACGAAGATTACAACGAATATGGTATGGGTAATTTGATTGCGGAGATTGGTTCTGCAGAACAAATCAACCTTAAAGTATTTAATCAGCTACAGCACACCATTACAGGCTGGCCAGGAGGGAAACCCAATGCGGACGACAGCCAAAGACCTGAAAGGGCCGAGCCATTTCCAAAGACTTCATTGATCTTTAGCCCACATCCAGATGATGATGTTATTTCCATGGGAGGAACATTGTTGCGCCTGGTGGACCAAGGACACGACGTGCATGTAGCGTACCAAACATCCGGTAACATTGCCGTTTTTGATGACGAAGTAATCCGTTTCTTGGATTTTGCCACAGATGTGCAAAAAGACAATAAGGACCTTCAAAAGAAATTCAAAGATGTTCGCGAATTCATCGCCAACAAAAAACCAGGAGAGCTGGACAGTCCCGAAGTCCAAGAATTTAAAGGACTTATAAGGAAAGGTGAAGCCTTGGCAGCTTGCAGGTACTGTGGTGTACCAGAAGAAAATGCCCACTTCCAAAACCTTCCGTTTTACGAAACAGGAGCTGTAAGGAAAAAACCTCTCTCCGATGAGGATGTGCAGATTACCTATGATTTGCTGAACAAATTAAAACCGCATCAAATTTTTGCTGCAGGAGATTTGTCCGACCCGCACGGCACACACAGGGTATGTCTGCAAATCATCTTCAAAGCATTGGAAAAACTCAAGGAAGATAGAGTTGAATGGATCAGAAACTGTTATGTATGGCTTTACCGCGGTGCTTGGCAAGAATGGGATATCGCTGACATGGAAATGGCCGTGCCAATTGGCCCAAAAGATATGACCAGAAAAATCAACGCCATTTTCAAGCACCAGTCCCAAAAGGACAGTGCCATGTTCCCAGGTAACGATGAAAGGGAATTTTGGCAACGTGCCGAACAAAGAAACAAGGATACCGCTAACAGATACAACGAACTCGGAATGGCAGAATACGAAGCTATGGAAGGCTTTGTGCGCTATCATTTTTAAAAATAACGCTTATACAAACTACTCGTTAAACTAAACTCAATTAAACTACTCATTTTTATGCGAAAACTTCATGATTATTTAGGATTGAAGTTCCGATTGGTGCTATTTGCGCTCATGGTTTCGACGCTTTCCGCGTTTGGACAGAGCCAGTACACTTTTTCCGGGACTGTTACAGAGGCCGGCACCAACCTTCCGTTGGCAGGTGCATCTGTATTTATTGAAAACACATCATTTGGAACTGTATCCGATTTTGATGGGAACTACAGCTTCACTGCCACATTGGAATCAGGAGAGCATACCTTGGTATTCAGTTCACTAGGGTTTACATCTCAAAGAATTTCAATTACAGCAGGTGGAAGCCTTACCATTACCAATGACATTTCCCTAGCAGAAGACCTTTTGAGCTTGGACGAGGTAATTGTTACCGGATCTGGAGCAGGTGTTAACAAAAGAACACTTGGTAATGCGATATCTTCGGTAAAAGCAGAAGAGCTTACCGATAATGGTGCCACACAAATCGACCAGGCCATTGCAGGTAAAATTACCGGTGCTTTGGTTCAGCAAAACTCAGGTGACCCTGCAGGTGGTATCAGTATACGTTTAAGGGGACCAAGTACCATTGCAGGTAACTCGGACCCACTATACATTGTCGATGGAATTATCATCAGTAACTCCAGTAACGAGTTGGTGGACCTTGGTGGTAATGCGCAAAACAGGTTAGCGGACATTAACCCTAACGATATTGAAAAAATCGAGGTAATCAAAGGTGCCGCTGCAGCAGCTATCTATGGATCGCGAGCCAGTAATGGTGTAGTACAGATCTTTACCAAACAAGGTAGAAGCGGTGATCCTAAATTTACTTTCATGACCAATGTTAGGGTCAACGAACTAAGAAAGGAAATTGATTATAATACCGTTCCATTGGCTTGGGAAGTTCCTGGTGACAGAACCAATTTGGATACCTATGAAGTTGAGCGATACAATCTGCAAGATGCTTTCTTTGACACTGGATTTGGTGTAGAAAACTACCTTTCCATGACAGGTGGCTCAGAAAACACTTCTTATTATTTATCCGCTTCTCATTTAGATAATGAAGGTATTGTAGAGAACACCAATTTCAAAAGATATGGATTCAAGGCCAACTTGACCCAAAAAGCTTTCGATTGGTTGGATATTACAGGTGGATTCAACTATGTGCGCAGTGTAAGTAAGGACGTACCCAATGGTGGTATCAACAACGCTTACGGTGCTATTACAGGTTTTGTTTTTAGTGACAACTCCATAGATCCATCACCAGATGAATCCGGTGTTTTCCCTGTAACCTCTCCAGCAGTACCAAGAACAAACCCAGCAGAAGCTGTATCTCGTTTCGATTTTGGACAAAAAACCAATCGTTTTATCACCAGCATCGCTTTGGACGCCAATTTCAACAAACATTTGAGTGCAAAGTATACATTGGGTATGGATTATTACAACCAATCTGCTACAGCTTACATACCGATTGGAAACACATCACCAAACCCTGATGGATATGCAAGAAGAGCCGATTTGAACAATTTCCAGTACAACTCGGACCTTAACGTAACATATAGAACCGACCTTACTGATGCAATTAGATCAACCTCTACCCTAGGTGGGTCTTGGCAATATGAAGAGCGTGATCGTGTTGGTATCAACGCAACCGGACTTCCTCCAGTGGTACAGACCGCAACAGGAGGTAGTATTTTGGAACAAGGTGAAACAAGGTCCAGAATATCTTACTGGGGAGCATTTTTCCAACAATCGTTCTCTTTGAACGATAAAATTTATGTAAACGGTGCTGTACGTTTGGACGGTGCATCTACCTTCGGTGAAGATGAGCGTAACCAGCTATACTTTAAGGCCAGTGGATCTTATGTGATTTCCGATGAAGATTTCTGGAAAGATACATTTGGAGGCACTTTTAACCTATTCAAAGTAAGGGCTTCATGGGGACAAGCCGGAAACTTGACCGCTTTGGGTGCATTTGACAGATTCTCTGTATACAACCCATCCGCATTGACCGGTTCAGTTAGTCTTATACCATCTACCGCTCAAGGTAACGAAGACCTTAAACCAGAAAGACAGGACGAAGTTGAACTAGGTTTTGACGCAGGACTGTTCGAAAACAGATTAGGTATCGAGTTTTCTTACTACAAGCAAAAAGTAACAGACCTTTTATTACCTAGAGTATTGGGCCCATCCAGTGGATTCGGTTCAAGATTTGAAAACGTAGGAAACTTGGAAAATACAGGGGTAGAAGTTCTTTTGAAAGGTGCCCCGATAAGAACTCCCGATTTTAATTGGGATGTTACAGCTACATTCTCAACCAACAAAAACGAGGTAACCAGTGTAGCAGGAGGTGGTCGATTGACATTGGCCGGAAGTTTCTCTACCAACTATGTGATCGAAGGTGAGCCACTTGGGGTGTTCTATCGTCAATTCTATGCAAGAAATGAAGATGGATCTATCGCATTGGATGAAAACGGTTACCCATATAGAGGTACTACTGAAGATGGTGAAGCCTCTAAAGTAATCGGAGATCCAAACCCAGATTGGTTCGGTTCCTTGATCAACGAGTTTACATACAAAGATTTTGGACTTAGAGTGCAGTTTGATGCCGTACAAGGGTACGATGTATTCAACTGGAACAGAAGGTTGTTGGACAACGTAGTGTTCGGTGGCGGATACAATGTTGGACAAGAATTATTGGGCAACCGTCCTAAAGGTTATGGTAGTGCCCAGGCCAATATTTTCGAAGAATTTGTAGAGGACGGTTCCTTTGTAAAACTTAGGGAAGTAGCATTGAGCTATAACCTTAAACCAAGTTGGGAATATATCGATAACATCAAGTTCACCTTGGTGGGTAGAAACCTATTCTCTTGGGACGATTACTCAGGATGGGATCCAGAAGTTAGTGCTGCCGGACAAAGTAACGGTGTGCGTGGATTTGATTTTGCAACGGTGCCGATTCCAAGAACGTATCAGTTAGGCGTTAACGTAAGCTTCTAATCTTAAAAAAATTGACAATGAAATTTTACAGATATAACACATATAAGCTGATGTTCTTGCTAACTACCGTATTGGCATTTACATCTTGCGAAACAGACTTTGAAAACCCGAATGCTGCAACAAGCGATCAGGTATTCTCCTCAAGGGAAGGTATCTTGGCAGCTACCATCGGTATGCAGGAACTATATTCCACATCCGGGGTTCGCTATATTGTTGAAACCCCCGCTATCACAACAAGAGAAGCGGGAATAACCACCACATTCCAAAACATGATCGATTTGGAAGACGGTGGGGACATTCCCAACACAAACTCCAATGTTGTGGGTCTATGGACTACTATGTTAAGGGTAATAGGTATTGCAGAAGATATTTCTGCAAATGCTGCCACCATTGATATTGATCCAGGAACTCAAAGTGGTTTGATTGCTTATGCAAACCTTTATCATGCAATGAGTATTGGTGCCATGGCACAAAACTATGAGCAAGTAATTGTAGCAACATCAGAGGATAATCCTCCTTTTGTTTCAAGAATCGAAGGATTCAATACCGCAATTACTTTGTTGAACGAAGCCAAGAACACCATTACTGCAAATCCCATTTCAGCAGAATTTGAAACAGAGGTTTTGCGAGGTGAAATCGATTTGGAAAACACCATTGATGCCATGTTGGCGAGGTTTAACCTGTATGCTGGAAATTATGATGCAGCCATTGCTGCGGCTTCGGAAGTAGACCAAACTTCCACTTCAGTTTTCACATACGATTCCCAAAACCTTAACCCGGTTTGGAGCAGGGTTTACCAAAATGGAACACCAAACTTTAAGCCAAGGGACAATTTTGGTCTTCCAGAGAGCTTTGTAATCGATGAGAATGACGGAAGGGTTGAATTCTACTTGATTCCATTGGATGAATTGAACCTTAACCAACTCCCCATTGAAGACTTGGCCGGTTTCTTCCAAACTGAATCATCAGAAATACCATTGTATTTGCCAGATGAAATGAACTTGATCATTGCTGAGGCGAACCTAAGGAGCGCCTCACCAAACACTGGTGCTGCAGTAACTGCATTGAATTTGGTACTTACCGATACAGATGATGCTTTTGGAGTAAACGCGAACCTTCCTGCATATGCCGGGGATACCTCTGTAGATGCTTTGTTGGACGAAGTTTATAAAAACAGAAGGATTGAATTGTTCTTGACTGGTTCAAGCTTAGAGGACAGTAGAAGGTTTGGCAGACCCGAACCTACTCCAACCGTTCAAAATTTCGAGGAAGAACGCAACAGAAACTTCTATCCTTACCCTAACACGGAAAGAGATAACAATACAAACACACCGGCTGACCCAGCCATTTAAAAGATAATGTTTTTAAGTTGTTAGTTGTTTAATTAATCTTGAAAAGGCCTACATTTAGTGCATACGTAGGCCTTTTTTTTATCCTATATATGCGTCGATTTTTATACATATTGCCCTTACTTTTTATATGTGCTTGCGCAACAGTAAAAGCGCCTGAAAAAGAGTTTCGGGGCGTGTGGATAGCTACAGTGGCCAATATCGATTGGCCCAAACATCCGAATGACGATGTTTCCAAGAAAAAAAAGGACTTCATCGATATCCTTGATTTCTATCAGAATATGAATTTCAATGCGGCCATCGTACAGGTACGCACCGCAGGAGACGCCCTCTACCCGACCGATTTGGCACCTTGGTCCAGATATTTGACCGGAAAAGAAGGTACTGCCCCAGAAGGATTCGACGAACCATTGAAATGGATGATCAATGAAACCCATGCCCGTGGCATGGAATTCCACGCTTGGCTCAACCCATATAGAGCAACAGTTAGCTTGGATACTTCATTACTTTCCCAGAAACACGATTATTACCAACACCCCGATTGGATCATACAATACGGGAAAAAGAATTATTACAATCCCGGACTACCAGCAGTCAGGGAAAAATTCAACAAAATTATAGAAGAGTTGGTCACCACTTATGAGGTGGATGCCATACATTTTGATGACTACTTCTACCCCTACAAAGTAGAGGGGGAAACTTTTGATGATGCAGCAACCTATGCAAAATATGGATTACCAGAACAATCCTTGGAAGATTGGCGACGAAGCAATGTGGACTCGCTGGTACAAAATGTGCATCGGACCATAAAAATGAATAAACCATGGGTCCAATTTGGAATCAGTCCTTTTGGAGTCTGGAAAAATAAAAGCACCGACCCCACAGGTTCCGATACCAAAGCGGGACAAACCACCTTTGAAGACCTCTTTGCCGACCCCGTACTTTGGGTGCAGGAAGGCTGGCTGGATTATTTGGCCCCTCAAGTCTATTGGAGCATGGATTACCCCGTGGCTTCCCATAAGATCATAACATCGTGGTGGGACCAGCACACACCAAACACCAATCTGTACATCGGAAACGGTACCTACAAAATTAAAAACAATGCCGACAAGGCTTGGGACAAAAAAAATGAGATTCCAAAACAGTTGAACCTTGCCCGGGAGTTGGACCACATTAATGGAAATATCTTCTTTAGTGCAAAATCGTTGATAGGACAACATGAAAAAGTAAATGAAAAGCTTCAAAAAAAGTTTTATCTTTTGCCTTCCGAAAACCCTGGACCACTCAACAAAGTTGTACGTGAGGTTCAATTACCGGCCATCAAATCAGTTCAGTTGGACCAACAAGCTTTGACCATCTGTATCGATCACACCGATAATGTCCCTAGATTTCTCAACCTTTATATTTACCAAAAAGGCAATCATCAACTCATTGGAAAACAATATCTTTCGGAGAGTGCCATGGAAGGATGTTTTCAATTTCAACTCACTAAAAAACAGTTAAGACGCAATATTCAAATCAATATTAGTGACGCATATGGCAACCAAAGTGCCATGCTGCCATTAAAACTAAAATAGAACCTTATGCAGGACATGCTCGTGCGACTTTTGGACTTACCGGATATCTCAGGAGAGGAGAAAAACCTATTCGAGAAAGACGGCATCGTCTTTAAAAGGCCCATTACGCCAGAAAAAAGTATTGTGGTGGACTGGGTTGCCAAGCATTTCAGTAAGAATTGGGCCGATGAGGCTGCAGCTGCCTTTACATCGCTTCCTGTTAACTGTTATATCGCTCAGCGAGAACAAGAGATTCTTGGTTTTGCCTGTTTTGAAAGTACTGCAAAAAACTTTTTTGGTCCCACTGGGGTTGTCAGTACGGAAAGAGGAAAAAATATCGGGAAAGTCCTTTTGGTAAAATCATTGCTGGCTCTAAAAGAAATGGGATATGCCTACGCCATTATCGGCGGGGTTGGACCTATTTCCTACTACGAACAAACAGTAGATGCAAAAATCATTGATAAATCGGAAAAAAGCATTTATCAGAACCTTTTAAAACAATCCAAATGAGTGTAGCCCCAAAAGACAAGAATGCATGGCTGTGGATCCCCTTTTTATATTTCACGCAAGGTATCCCGTACATTCTTGTGGTGACCGTTTCCGTGATAATGTACAAACGATTGGGAATAGGCAATGCCGAAATTGGGCTGTATACGAGCTGGCTATATTTACCTTGGGTTATAAAACCACTATGGAGCCCTATCGTAGATCTTAATGGCACCAAAAGAAAATGGTTTTTAGGAATGCAATTACTCATTTCAATGGCATTCTTGGGCATAGGACTTTTTCTGCCATCAAACTCCTTCTTTATCATCACATTGGCATTCTTTTGGATGGCGGCCTTCGCCTCGGCAACCAATGATATCGCATCGGACGGCTACTATATGATTGGTCTCACTCAAAAGAAACAATCCTTTTTTATTGGATTGCGCAGTACATTTTACCGATTGGCCATGGTTACCGGCCAAGGTCTACTGGTGATTTTTGCAGGGTACCTCGAAAACCAGTATGGCGACAATACCAAAGCGTGGTCCGTTACCATGATTAGTGCGGCTGTTTTAATGATTGTTCTTACCGTTTCCAACTTTTTTACCGCACCAAAATTTGAAGAAACCACAACTGAACCCAAGGAAAAACCCGCTGGATTCTTTGAAGTATTCGCCACCTTTTTCAAAAAACATCAAATAGGGATTGCTTTGCTATTTATCCTAACGTATCGATTGGGGGAATCCCAATTGGTAAAAATGGCATCACCTTTTTTACTGGATGATTTGGAGGTGGGCGGATTGGCCTACTCCACCGAAGCAGTGGGAACCATTTACGGTACGGTCGGCATCATTATGCTATCTCTTGGCGGTATCCTTGGTGGTATCCTAATTTCACGCGACGGACTTAAAAAATGGATGCTTCCCATGTTATTGTCCCTTAATTTGCCCAACGCACTTTATGCGATTTTGGCCATAACACAGACCACAAGTCTGTATGCCGTGGTAGGCACTGTTGTTCTTGAACAATTTGGATACGGATTCGGTTTTGCTGCATTTATGATGTATTTGATCTATGTGGCAGAAGGGGCTTCCAAAACATCACATTACGCCATTGCCACTGGTTTTATGGCTTTGGGCATGATGCTGCCCGGTATGTTGAGCGGTTATATTCAGGAATGGCTGGGGTACGATGGTTTTTTCATCTGGGTGGTCATTGCCGCCCTACCCGCATTTTTTGCATTACGCTATTTAAAATATCCAGCGGATTACGGTAAAAAAACGGCAGAAACCAATGACTAAAACGCAACCAACCTATACACTTCCGACCGTAACATTGACCTTATCTCAAAAAGTAGGTCAGTTGTTTATGCCCGCGGTTTTCATCAACGACACCGAAGAGGAGGTGCAGAAAATGGAAAAGCTCATAAAGGAATACCATGTGGGTTCCGTATGCTTTTTCCATAGCAGGGCCAGTGCTGCCACCAACTTTGAAGGCAAGAAAAAGATTGTACACAACGAGAAGAGCTACGACCGTTTATTGGAACTTATCAATCGTTATCAAAAAGCGGCAACAGTGCCTTTATTAATTGCAATAGATGCCGAATGGGGCCTTGCCATGCGGATTGAAAACACCCCGCAATATCCTTATGCCATCACCTTGGGCGCTTTGACCAATAATTATAATCTTATCCGAAAAGTTGGCGAAGCCATAGGAAATGATTGTAAGGCAGCTGGGGCACAATGGAACTTGGCTCCCGTAGTGGACATCAACAACAACCCGGAAAATCCTGTAATCGGCTATCGCTCTTTTGGGGATGATAAAAACAGTGTTCACGAAAAATCAGCCGCTTTTATCAAGGGAATGACCTCGAGCGGAACACTAAATTCCATTAAACATTTTCCCGGCCATGGCGATACGGCAACCGACTCCCATTTGGGGCTGCCAGTGATTGATAAATCCATGGAGGAACTCATGGAGAATGAACTATACCCATTCAAAAAATTGATTGAATCCGGTATTGATTCAGTAATGGTAGGCCATTTGCTATTGCCACAATTAGATGAAGAACACCCCTCCACCACCTCATCCAAAATAATATCGGACTTACTTAGAAAGCAATTGGGTTTTGATGGCGTGGTAATTTCTGATGCACTTAATATGCATGCTGTATCCAAAAAACATCCTGAAAAAGGGAAGTTGGAGAATGCAGCCTTCTTGGCAGGAATGGATGTGCTTTGCTTTAGTGAGCACGTGGTTGAAGGTATTGATGAAATCATGAAGAATGCCTCCGAAGAGCGAATCAATGAAAGCTTTGAGAGAGTTTGGCACCTAAAAAAGAAGTCTTTTGAACAAGACACTGAAGCAAAAAGTTCAAGCTCACCGTATGAATTAAATCGAGAGATTGCAGAGCATGTAATCACGGAATTATATGGGAATCCTTCTGAAGTAAATAACATTAAATCATCTGATTTCCTTAATATTTCTGTAAGCTCCGGAAAGACTAATTCCTTTGCACAAGAAATCCAATCGCACTTTGGCTCAGAGATTATAGATTTAGAAAACCTATCCGGCGACAATAAGGAGCAAATTGTTTTGAGCATCTTCCCTCCTGCCGTAAAACCGAAGGATCAATTCGGTTTTGACAGTGACACCTTAGCAAGGCTGCATGAAGTTATCGAAAAACACGCCCCACTGATTTACTTGTTTGGAAATCCATATGTTCTGGACATTTTACAGCTCAAACCCAATTCCAATGTGGTCTTGGTCTATCAAGAATTCCCTGCTTTTCAAGATGTTGCTTTCAAACATTTTTTGGGAGAAAATAAAGGAAAAGGAAAGCTACCTATTCAACTGAAAACTTTTGGCAATGAGCGATGAGATAAGATCATCTTGGAATAAAAATGCTGAAGAATGGGTTAAAATCATCCAAAATGATGGTATTCCTTCAAGAAAATTTACCAATCCGGCCATTTTAGAGGAAATCAAAGAATTGAAAGGAAGTACCATTGCCGATATCGGTTGCGGAGAAGGCTGGTTAACTCGCGAGATGGAAAAACTTGGTTGGAAGGCTATAGGTTTGGATGCCACTGTGGATTTAATCAAAGACGCACGTCAAAGAAGCGACCAGACCTTTGAAGTATTCACTTTTGAAGACATCATCAAAGGGGAAAAGATGCGGAATGCACCTTTTGATGCCGCCATTTTTAATTTCTGTCTGTATGTAAAAAATGGCTTGATCGAATTGTTGTCAAACACTTTAAAGCAGTTAAGCCCAAAGGGAAGCTTGGTGATTCAAACACTTCACCCCTACTTTCTTTTGCAAAACAATTTACCTTATAAGAGTCAGTGGATTTCCGACTCTTGGAAAGGGTTGCCAGGCAATTTTACGGACGGACACTCGTGGTACGCCCGGACCATGGAAGATTGGGTCCAAGAACTCAATCAAATTGAACACATTGAATTCAATATCAAGGAAGTCTTGAACGATGATGACAAACCGATTTCCCTGATTATAAAAATCAACAAGATATGAGGACTTATAAAGTTATGGGACTGATGTCGGGAACCTCTTTGGACGGATTGGACATCGCCTATTACCATATTTGGGAGGAAGATGGAAAATGGAACTTTTCTATAAAAAAAACGGCAGAAATCGATTACTCCGATGAGATGCGGGAATACCTCAAAAATGCGATTCATCTTTCCGAAGAAGACCATGAGCAACTGCACAAAGATTATGGTATTTGGTTGGGACAACAATCCAAATTATTCATTGACGAATTGGACGAAGAAGTTGATTTTATTGCCAGTCACGGGCATACCTCCCACCATAGACCCGATGAGGGGGTTACATTTCAATTGGGGGATGGACAACTTTTGGCAAACACTTCGGGAAAACAAGTAGTCTGTGATTTTAGGTCTAAGGACGTGTCCCTAAAAGGACAAGGAGCACCTTTGGTTCCCATTGGAGATAAGTTGCTGTTCCATGAATATGATTTTTGCCTAAATCTAGGCGGTATAAGTAATATTTCTTTCGATAAAAATGGCGAACGTATTGCCTACGATATTGGTTTGGCGAACATGCCACTAAACTATATCACCCATAAAATAGGGTTATCCTATGACGAAAATGGAAAGATGGCAAGATCAGGGAAACTGGACCACGCACTGCTTCAAAAACTGAACAGTTTACCATATTACGCTCTACCCTATCCAAAATCCACAGGGTACGAATGGTTCTCTTCTGAAATAATGCCCTTAATAGAGGGGTCCAAACTTTCAAATGAGGATTTATTGCACACCTTCATCCATCATAATTGTGAGCAAATTGCATTTGCCGCACTAAAGCATAAAAAGAATGGAAAATCCAATAGTAAACTATTGGCAACCGGTGGTGGTGCACTCAATCAATTTTTTATGGACACGCTCCAAAGTAAGTTGGGAAACAGCATTGAGGTGGTGGTTCCCAATAAAACGCTGATCGCATACAAGGAAGCATTGGTTTTTGCGTTAATGGGGGTACTCCGCTTGGAGGGAAATACTAATGTACTCAAATCGGTTACCGGGGCCACCGCAGATTCTTGTAGTGGGGAAGTGTTTTTTCCCAAAGATTTGGTTTAGGAAGCAGCGATTCGTTTCCGTTTGGGCAAATGGGTCAAAAGGAACAGCGCCAAGGCGACCATACCACAAATGGCCAAACCTGCAAAAAGAGGCCAAACACTATCCTTTACAAAATCACCGATAAATGTAGCGATGGGTATGGAAAGTACCGTTGATACAAATCCATTTATCGCGGCACCAATTCCCGCAATATGACCAATCGGCTCCATAGCAATGGAACGGAAATTACCCCACATAAACCCAAGGCAAAAGAATTGAACGGATAAAAACCCGACCAAAACATAAATGTTTGGATTAGGTGAATTCAGGAAAACTATGGAATAGGTCAAGGCGACAGCACAAAAAACAATGGTCGCCATTAATGACAATCTACGCATACCAAAACGCATCACCAAAGTTCCGTTCATAAAGGTGGACAATCCAATGGAAACCGCCAGACCGGCAAAAATATATGGGAAGATTTCCTTCAGGGCATATTGATCTTCAAAAATATGCTGTGCCGAACTTAAATACACCAAAAATGCTCCTGTGACCAATCCTGAAATCAAGGTAAAGGCGATGGTTTCCCGATATTTAATAAATTCTTTGACCCCATCTACAAAAACATGACTGGAAAATGGAATTTTATACTCAGGGTGAAGTGTCTCCGGCTGTCGTTTCCAAAACCAAAGCGCCACCACTAACACAAAAAACATCTGCACATAAAATATTCCTTGCCATCCCGATGCATCCAATATCAATTTTCCAATGGCAGGAGCCACAACTGGTACCAAAATGAAAAATGCGGTAACAAACGACATGATCTTTGCCATATAATCACCTTCGTAAGAATCGCGTATAATGGAAATGGAAATGGTTCGAGGTGCGGACAAGCCGATACCCTGCAAAATTCGACCTACTACCATCACTTCTAGATTGGGAGCAAACAAGCAAATAATACTTGCAAGCAAAAAGATGGAAAAACCGATATAAACCACTGGCTTTCTACCAAAACTGTCCGAAATAGGACCAAAAAACAACTGGCCTACACCCAATCCCAAGAAAATCATGGTAACCAATAACTGATTATCCGTTGGGTCCGTGCTATTTATCGCTTCCCCAATATTGGAAATTGCAGGTAAGATCGCATCAATGGCCAATGCCACGATTGACATTAATGCCGCCATCATGGCCACAAACTCAAAGTTCGGTTTTTGTTGTTGTTTTTGCATCGGGCAAAATTAGGCATCCCCATTGGATCGGTAAAGCTTTTAAGAAAGGTTTAATGATATAGAAACATTTCCATCGTTGTAGTAAAATCAAAAAAGGGAATTTCCAATATTTTACCTCCATCCATAATCCCGATCCTAAAGGAAATTAAGATTGTAAACCCTATATTTAAGAATAAATAGAAAGATATGGGACGATTGAAAGTATTGGTAGTTGGTTGCGGGAATATGGGAACATCGCATGCTCGTGCCTATCATCAACTGGAAGGTTTTGAAATTGTTGGATTGGTGAGTCGGGGAGCAAAAAGCCGGGAACGACTTTCCAAGGAATTAAATGGTGTTCAGACTTTTTCAGATTACACCAAAGCTCTCAACAGTACAAAACCCGATGTAGTGTCCATTAATACTTACCCAGATACACATTATAATTACGTAAAAACTGCCTTGGAGGCCAACGCACATGTTTTTGTGGAAAAACCATTGGCATTGACCGTTGAGGAGGCACAAATATTGGTTGACCTAGCACAAAAGCAACAACGTAAAATGGTGGTGGGCTATATATTGAGAGTTCATCCCACATGGGCAAAATTCACCGAAATGGCCCAAACATTGGGAAAACCTTTGGTGATGCGCATGAACTTAAATCAACAAAGTTCGGGAGAGCATTGGTATACCCATAAACAGTTAATGAATTCCATGTCGCCCATAGTGGATTGTGGCGTACATTATGTAGATGTGATGTGTTCGATGACACGTTCCAAACCCATTAGTGTTTCAGCGATAGGAGCCCATTTATCGGATGAAATTGCCACTGATATGTACAATTATGGTCAATTACAGGTACGGTTTGAAGATGGTTCCGTTGGCTGGTACGAAGCTGGTTGGGGCCCCATGATGAGCGAAACCGCTTTTTTTATAAAGGATGTCATTGGTCCAAAGGGCTGTGTATCCATCAGCGACGAGGATAAAGGAGCTTCGGATGATGTTGAAGGGCACTCCAAAACAGGAAGCTTGAAACTGCACCACAGCGAATTGGACGCCGATGGGCATTTTACAAAAATGGATGAAATCATCAGTACTGCTGATGAACCCGACCATGATGGACTTTGCCTATTGGAGCAGGAATACCTACTGGATGCCATAATTAACGACAGGGACCTGACCAATCACTTGAATGACGCCATCAACAGCTTAAAAATTGTTCTTGCCGCTGATGAATCCGTAAAAACGGGGAAAACCGTGATCTTGTAGGCAGAGTGACAACCCTTTGACCATTGACCCTTTACTCCTTATCCATCAACCTTACAATGGAATGTTCCCGTGTTTTTTCCAAGGGGTCTGCACCTCTTTGTTCTCCAGCATAGCGAATGTCTTCAGCAATTTACGTCTGGTATCCTTTGGCATAATCACCTCATCAATAAAACCACGTTTGGCGGCACGGTACGGATTGGCAAACTTATCGGCGTACTCAGCTTCCTTTTCTTTCAATTTGGCTTCTGGGTTCTCGGATGCAGCAATTTCACGTCTAAAAATAATCTCACTGGCACCTTTTGCACCCATAACGGCAATCTCTGCACTTGGCCAAGCAAAGTTGAAATCGGCCCCAATATGCTTGGAGTTCATCACATCATAAGCACCACCATAGGCTTTTCGGGTAATCACGGTAACCCTTGGTACGGTAGCTTCACTCAAGGCATAGAGTAATTTTGCCCCGTGCATAATAATACCGCTCCACTCTTGATCGGTTCCAGGCAAAAATCCGGGCACATCGACCAAAACAAGCAAAGGAATATTGAAAGAATCACAAAAACGGGTAAATCGGGCCGCCTTGGTGGAACTATTTACATCCAAGACCCCTGCCAAGAACATCGGTTGATTGGCAATGATACCGATACTTCTTCCACCCAAACGGGCAAAACCAGTGATGATGTTTTCGGCATAATCCTTATGGATTTCGTAAAAGGAATCCGTATCGATAATGCCACTGATTACATCGTGCATATCGTAAGGCTTATTGGGATTGTCGGGCACAATACCGGACAATTCTTCCCTTGTTTCATCACCTAGCTCATAAGGTAATAGCGGAGTTGTTTCTTTATTATTCTGAGGTAGATAGTCCAGTAAGTTTCGAATATCGTTCAAACAAGCGGCATCATTTGTAGAGGTTTTATGAGCCACACCGGATTTTGCGGCATGGGTACTCGCCCCTCCTAGCTCCTCGGAGGTTACATTTTCGTTGGTCACTGTTTTTACCACATTGGGACCGGTCACGAACATATAACTGGTTTCTTCTACCATAACTATAAAATCGGTCATGGCAGGGGAATATACCGCCCCACCTGCACAAGGACCCATAATGGCAGAAATCTGGGGAATTACACCAGATGCCTGTACATTGCGATAGAAAATATCGGCATAGCCACCAAGCGATTTCACCCCTTCTTGGATACGAGCACCACCCGAATCGTTGAGTCCGATAACCGGGGCCCCAACTTTCATGGCCAGATCCATTACCTTACAGATTTTTTCTGCATGGGTTTCTGACAAGGCACCGCCAAATACGGTAAAATCCTGGGCATAAACGTACACCAATCTCCCGTTCACCGTTCCATAACCCGTAACCACGCCATCGCCATAGTACATTTCTTTGTCCATACCAAAATCCGTGGTACGGTGGGTCACTAAAATGCCCATTTCTTCAAAAGAACCTTCATCCAAGAAATAAAGAACCCTTTCACGAGCCGTTAGCTTTTTCTTCTGATGTTGTTTTTCTATACGTTTTTGGCCACCACCCAAATGGGCTTCGGCTATTTTTTCCTGAAGTACTTTTATTTTGGGATCCATAGGATTCAATTTGAAGGTAATCTTACTATTTTTTTGTCTTCCAGATATTGATAAAGGGCAATCATCGCAGCAACTTCGGCTTCGTCCGCCGTTTGTTCCTTGATTTTCTCCGGAGAATAATAATTTTTAACGAAGTGGGTATCAAAATTTCCTGAGCGGAAAGCTTCGTGTGCAAAAACAAAGCTTCCAAACGGCAAGGTGGTCTGGACTCCTTTTACTTTGTAATTTTGAATGGCTTCCAACATCAGCTCAATGGCTTCTTCGCGAGTTTTTCCATAGGCAATGAGCTTGGACAACATGGGGTCGTAATAGATGGGAATATCCATACCTTCCCTAAAACCATTATCTACGCGAATGCCTTCGCCGACCGGTAATTGGTAGGTCTCCAAATTGCCCACACTGGGCAAGAAGTCGTTCAATGGATCTTCGGCATATACCCGAAGCTCTACTGCATGGCCATGGATGGTAAGGTCTTCCTGCTTCATGGGAAGTTTTTCTCCCCTCGCCACTTTTATCTGTAGTTCCACCAAGTCGACTCCTGTGATCAACTCCGTCACAGGATGTTCCACTTGGAGACGGGTATTCATTTCCAAAAAATAGAAATTATGGTCTGCATCCATCAAAAATTCTACCGTACCTGCTCCAATGTAATCACAGGACTTGGCCACTTTGCAAGCAGCAATACCCATTTCCTCCCGCAATTCCGGGGTTAAAATAGAAGATGGTGCCTCTTCCACCACTTTTTGGTGTCGACGTTGCACACTACATTCCCTTTCAAAAAAATGAAGCACGTTGCCATGGGTGTCCGCCATCACCTGCACTTCGATGTGCCTTGGCGATTTCACATATTTTTCCACAAAAACGGAACCATCTCCAAAGGCGGAAGTCGCCTCACTAATGGCTCGCTTCATGCCGGATTCCAAATCTTCTTCCTTTTCTACGATGCGCATACCCTTTCCTCCACCACCGGCAGAGGCCTTGATGAGGATGGGATAACCCACTTCATTGGCTATTTCGTGGGCCTTTGCAACATCGGTAATGGCCTCATCGATACCTGGCACCATTGGAATGTCATAAGCTTTTACAGCTTCCTTCGCAGCCAATTTGCTTCCCATGATCTTGATTGCCTTGGATTTTGGTCCAATAAAGGTGATTCCGCTTTTTTCCACTGCTTCAGCAAAATCTGCGTTTTCACTCAAAAAACCATACCCCGGATGTATACCATCTACTTGAAGTTCCTTGGCCACTTCAATAATTTTATCGCCTCGTAGATACGATTTATTGGAGGGCGCCTCACCGATACAAACTGCTTCATCTGCAAATTGCACGTGCGGGGCATTCCTGTCGGCTTCCGAGAAAACGGCAACCGTTTTAATGCCCATTTTTTTTACGGTCTTCATTACCCTAACCGCAATTTCGCCACGATTGGCGATCAATATTTTTTTCATGATGTTTTATTGAAATTCAATCAACAATTGTTTCTTGTCAACAGCATCTCCTTTGGACACACTTATTTTTTTGATTACTCCAGTACGTGGGGAGGTGATAATGTTTTCCATCTTCATGGCTTCCAAAATCAATAATTGGTCCTCTTCGTTGACCTCTTGTCCTTCTTCCACCAGAATATCCAAAATCAATCCCGGCATGGGTGCGGAGATGGAATCAACATTTTTACCTGCATTCACGGCAAACCCCATTTTTTGGATGAGTTCATCCAACGGAGTGTGTATCGAGGTTAAATATTCACTACCATTTATACTTATGGTATATTTTCCCTGATTAAAATCGGAATCGACGATTTTGATGTGGTAAGAGGCACCATCTTTTAACAAATGGTATGATCCCTCACCATTTTTTATTAAATCCAACGAAGAAATAGTGTCCTTGGAAAGTTTAAGGTCAAAGTCTTCACCGACCTTGACGGAATACGAATTATCCATAAAAGAATTTTCCATTGGTTAGCTTGATAAAGATAAGGTTAATGCTTTAGAAATCACACAAAGCTATACCATTTAAGCAGGATTAATTATGACAATGATCATTATATTCTTTAATATTAAACACTAATTATGTTGCATTGTAGATAGGCGGGAGATATAATCATTTGTTTATTTTTGATGCCAAAATTTGAACTATGCTGATCTTAGGGATTGCCGGTGGTACAGGATGCGGAAAAACAACGGTGGTAAACCAGATCGTGGAGCAATTGCCCACGGACGAAGTGGGCGTAATTTCCCAAGATTCCTACTATAACGATCTTTCCCACATGAGCAAAGAGGAAAGAGCGAAGGTGAATTTCGACCATCCGAACTCAATAGACTTTGATCTTTTGATTTCCCATATCGATTTGTTGAAACAAGGTAAAACTATAGACACTCCCATATATTCCTTTGTGGAGGAGACTCGGATGAAAGAGACCATTCCGACCCCGCCAAGAAAGGTAATGATCGTTGAAGGGATATTGGTATTGAGCAACCCTATTTTAAGGAACATGTTCGATATAAAAATATTTGTACATGCAGATTCGGACGAACGTTTGATAAGAAGACTGCAACGCGACACCCAAGAAAGGGGACACGATTTAAAAAAGGTGCTCACTAGATACCAAACAGCGGTTAAACCAATGCACCTTCAATTTATTGAGCCATCGAAAGAGTTTGCGGATATCATTATCCCGAACAACCACTACAACACAGTGGCAGTAGATATTGTTAGGACCATTATCAACAACAAACTTTCGTAATATGGGCTTGAAGGAATTGAGAAAAAAGAAATGGTTTAAGATCATGACGAACACCTACATATTGGTGCTCACCATCTTTGTGATTTGGATGGCTTTTTTTGATACAAATTCCCTAATGATCCATTTGGAGCTGGAAAGCGAGATCGATAAACTGGAAAAAGAAAAAGAATTTCTTAAAAGTGAGATATCCAAGGACAAGGAAATTTTGAAAAAAATGTCCGATGAAAAGGAACTTGAAAAACTTGCCCGAGAAAAATATTACATGAAAAAAGACAATGAAGAAATATTCCTGATTGAATATGAAGATAGTCTAAAGAACAAGCAAGATGAAAAACACTAACCTATTTAAAGAATTTCCCGAGGTTTCCGCCAAACAATGGAAACAAAAGATCCAGGTAGACCTAAAAGGTGCTGATTATAACGAAGCCTTGGTTTGGGAATCTTTGGAAGGCATTAATGTTAAGCCTTTTTACAACGAGGAAGATCTGGAGAACATCCCCACTTTTTCTTTGCCTCAAGACCATAATTGGTCCATTGGACAAAGCATTTATGTAAATGACGAAAAAAAGTCCAACACCAAAGCACTTGAAATCCTTGAAAAAGGTGTTGAAAGCTTGATTTTGAACATACCAAACGAGGCTACGGACTTTGAAGCCCTGCTAGCAGATTTAGACCTGGAGGAAGTTGAACTCTACTTTTATTTTGAGTTCTTGAGCTTGGAACCCATCAAAAAATTGGTAACCTACCTTAAAGGCAAAAAAGCAAAAGCCCATTTGAACATTGATATTATTGGACATTTAACCAAAGATGGCAATTGGTATCACAATCTAGAAAAAGATCACGAACTGTTCACTGATTTGGTTGTGCTTGGGACACCCGATATTTCTGTTATAGGGGTAGATATGTTACACTATCAGAATGCTGGCGCCAATATGGTGCAGCAATTGGCCTATGCGTTGGCCCATGCCAACGAGTACATCAACCATGTTGTCACTTCAAGCGCAGTCGAAAAATCTTTCCCAATTACCTTTACAGTAGGTGTGGGTAGCAATTATTTCTTTGAAATAGCCAAACTCAAGGCCTTACGATGGCTTTGGAAAAGTCTTGTTGCCGAATACGGAATACAAAGCGAATGCAATATCTTAGCTATTCCTTCCAAACGCAATAAGACCCTGTACGATTACAATGTAAATATGCTCCGAACCACCTCCGAGTGTATGTCAGCAGTATTGGGAGGAGCGGACACTGTCTGCAATCTGCCTTACGATGCCATTTACCATAAGAATAATGAATTCGGCGAGCGTATTGCCCGTAACCAACTGCTTCTATTAAAAGAGGAAGGCTATTTTACCGATGCTTCGCAAATTTCCGATGGCGCTTACTATACGGAATCGCTTACCAATCAATTGGCTGAAAAGGCCTTGACCTTGTTCAAGCATTTGGAAAAGACCGGTGGATTCTTGGAAGGACTTAAAAAAGGAACTGTCCAACAAAAAATAAAGGAAAGTGCCCAAAAAGAACAACAACTTTTTGATGAAGGAAAAATAGTTTCATTGGGCACCAATAAATATCAAAATCCACAAGATCGGATGAAGGATGATATGGAACTCTACCCCTTTGTAAAAACCAAGGCGCGAAAAACCATCATTGAGCCTATTATCGAAAAAAGATTGGCCGAAGCATCTGAACAAAAAAGATTGAACGATGAGTAGAAAAGACCTTCAACAATTAGAATTGACCAATGGGTCGAGCAAAGTTGAGACCCAAAAATTCGGACATGAAAATTTTGCAGCAGGAATTGAACCTTTTCTTCGTGGCCCCTACTCGACCATGTATGTTCGCAGACCATGGACGATTCGCCAATATGCCGGATTTTCCACTGCGGAGGAAAGCAACGCATTTTATCGAAGAAACTTGGAAGCGGGGCAAAAAGGGCTTTCCGTAGCCTTTGACCTGCCCACCCACCGTGGTTACGATTCGGACAACGACCGGGTTGTAGGTGACGTTGGTAAGGCAGGAGTTGCAATAGATTCCATCGAAGACATGAAAATTTTGTTCAATGGCATTCCCTTGGACAAAATGTCCGTTTCCATGACCATGAATGGAGCCGTGATTCCGATTATGGCTTTTTATATTGTTGCAGGGCTGGAGCAAGGAGTGTCTATGGAGCAACTTTCCGGAACCATACAAAACGATATTCTAAAAGAGTTCATGGTTCGGAACACCTACATTTACCCACCTACTCCATCCATGAAGATAGTGGCGGATATTTTTGAGTTTACCAGTAAAAATATGCCACGGTTCAACAGTATTAGTATTTCCGGATACCATATGCACGAAGCCGGCGCCCCTGCATCCATGGAATTGGCCTATACGTTGGCGGATGGCATTGAATACATCAGAACTGGGATAAAGGCTGGACTTAAGATTGATGAATTTGCACCACGATTGTCCTTTTTCTGGGGTATCGGTATGAATCATTTTGCAGAGATCGCAAAAATGCGTGCCGGACGAATGCTTTGGGCCAAATTGGTGGAGCAATTCAACCCTTCCAACCCAAAATCCTCCATGTTACGCACCCATAGCCAAACCAGTGGATGGAGCTTAACGGAACAAGACCCGTTCAACAATGTGGCCAGAACCACTATTGAAGCCATGGCGGCCGCTTTTGGGGGAACGCAAAGTCTTCATACCAATGCCTTGGATGAAGCAATCGCTTTACCTACTGATTTCTCGGCGCGTATAGCCCGGAACACACAGATATATCTTCAACAAGAAACCCATATTACCAAAACGGTAGATCCGTGGGCCGGCAGCCACAAAGTGGAACAATTAACCCAAGAGATTGCCGAGAATGCCTGGAAGCTTATTCAGGAAGTGGAAAAGTTGGGCGGTATGACCAAAGCCATCGAAAAAGGGATTCCGAAAATGCGGATTGAAGAAGCCGCAGCCAAAAAACAAGCGCGTATCGATAGTGGTCAAGATGTTATCGTTGGTGTAAACAAATACAGGTTGGAGAACGAGGACGATCTTCAAATTCTGGAAGTGGACAATGCCAAAGTGCGCAAACAGCAAATGGCACGCCTCGATCAAATTCGCAGCACAAGGGACACGAAAGCTGTAGAAAATGCACTGGAAGCCATTAGAATTGCTTCCAAAAAGGCCATGGAAAATAATTCCGACCGCGGAAATTTATTAGCTTTAGCCGTAGAAGCAGCAAAAGAACGTGCTACACTTGGTGAAATCAGCGATGCCATGGAAAGTGCGTTTGGACGCTACAGAGCAAAAATCCAATCATTTACCGGAGTGTATTCCAAAGAAATCAAAAACGACGAGAGTTTTGAAAATGCCAGAAAGCTCGCAGATGCTTTTGCTGAGCAAGAAGGGCGTCGTCCACGTATTATGGTAGCAAAAATGGGGCAAGATGGTCATGACCGTGGGGCCAAAGTGGTTGCTACAGGGTATGCCGATCTAGGTTTCGACGTGGATATCGGACCCTTGTTCCAAACCCCTGCGGAAGTTGCCAAACAAGCCGTAGAAAACGATGTGCATATTTTGGGGATTTCTTCACTAGCGGGAGGGCACAAAACCTTAGTACCCGAAGTAGTCCAAGAACTTAAAAAATACGGACGGGAAGATATCATGGTCATTGTTGGAGGAGTAATCCCGAAGCAAGATTACAAGCATTTATTGGACAATGGTGCCGTAGCAGTATTTGGCCCAGGAACCAAAATAGCAGATGCGGCAACGGAAATACTGAATATCTTAATGGACTAAATTGGATAACACCTTAAGGAATACAACTTTAACTTTATTTAACGCAGAACGGCAGGTTTATTCACCCCCTGTTAACAAATTACATTTTATCGCATCCTAAATAATCGTATTTTTAGCACCTAACTTACTATGAAATGGGCAAGATTATTGCAATTGCAAACCAAAAGGGTGGTGTTGGAAAAACTACCACAACGGTAAACCTTGCAGCCTCCTTAGGTGTATTGGAAAAAAAGGTGTTATTGATTGATGCCGATCCCCAGGCCAATGCCACATCAGGATTGGGCATTGATGTAGATTCTGTTGAGAACGGAACCTATCAGCTTTTGGAACACACCATGAGTGTTGAAGAAGTAACCATAGCTACAGATTCCCCCAATGTGGATTTGGTGCCTGCGCACATCGACCTAGTGGCCATTGAAATTGAATTGGTCGACAAGGACAACAGGGAATATATGCTAAAAGAAGCCCTTAAAAATTTGGGCGACAAATACGATTTTGTACTGATTGACTGTGCTCCTTCTTTAGGATTACTCACGCTGAACGCTTTAACCGCGGCAGATTCCGTAATGATACCCATACAGTGTGAATATTTTGCCCTGGAAGGTCTTGGCAAACTATTGAATACAGTAAAAAGCGTACAAAAAATACACAATAACGATTTGGACATCGAAGGAATGCTACTTACCATGTACGATTCCAGGTTAAGACTTTCCAACCAAGTTGTTGAAGAAGTGAAAAAGCACTTCGCGGATATGGTATTCGACACCATCATCCAACGTAACGTAAGGTTAAGTGAAGCCCCCAGTTATGGCGAGAGCATTATAAAATATGATGCCAGCAGTAAAGGTGCCTCCAATTATCTTAACTTAGCCAACGAAATTTTGAAGAAAAACAAGGAGAAAGTTTAGATGGCGAAAGCAACAAAAAAACAGGCGTTGGGAAGAGGCCTGTCCGCACTATTAAAAGATCCGGACAACGATATCAAGTCAGTGTCGGACAAAAATGCGGACCAGGTAATCGGGAATGTAGTAGAGTTGGATATCAACGCCATTGAGGTAAACCCTTTTCAGCCTCGTTCCAATTTTAACGATGAAGCCCTTGAGGAACTCGCCAGTTCCATTCGAGAGTTGGGCATAATCCAACCGATCACCGTTAGAAAACTGGACTTTAACAAGTACCAGCTGGTTTCCGGTGAGCGAAGGTTCCGCGCATCCAAATTGGTGGGATTGGAGACTATCCCTGCATATATCCGTATTGCCAACGATCAAGAGTCTTTGGAAATGGCCCTTGTGGAAAACATCCAAAGACAGGATCTTGATCCCATTGAAATTGCACTTTCCTATCAACGACTGATTGATGAGATAGAGATTACGCAAGAAAAGCTAAGTGACCGCGTAGGTAAAAAACGTTCAACCATCACCAATTACCTACGTCTTTTAAAATTAGATCCAATCATTCAAACAGGAATGAGAGATGGTTTTATCAGCATGGGTCATGGTAGGGCACTTATAAACATAGACAAGAAAAAAGATCAAATTGCCATTTATGAAAAAGTGGTCTCCAACGGATTGTCCGTTAGAGCTACGGAACAATTGGTGAAAGATCATAAAGAACCAAAAAACGCTGGTTCCGACAAGAAAAAAGCCACTACTAATGTGCCCGATTTCGTTTCCAATAGCTTGGATTCCATAAAAGAACGATTAGCTACCAAAGTGGATATTACCACATCAAAAAACGGAAAAGGAAAGATTGTGATACCCTTCCACTCAGAGGAGGATTTTAAACGTATCAAAAAATTGTTGACAGGTGAATAAAAACCTTCTTTTATTGCTCTTTGCCTTTTTGTTGTTTCACTCAGGTTTTTCCCAAGAAGAAGAGGAAAACAATAAAAACGATAAACCTCAACAAACCAAAGAGGTAGATTCCATTGCCCAAAATATGGAAGGGGAAGGTGTAACTTTTGAAGAAGTCATCAAACAAAAAAGTATTAATCCTCTTGCTCCGAGCAAAGCCGCATTTTACTCAGCAATACTACCCGGTTTGGGACAGATTTATAACAAGCGTTATTGGAAGGTCCCTATAGTTTGGGGAGCTATTGGAACTGGTATCTACGCCTACTCCTACAACAATACCGAATATCGTCGGGCCAGAAATGCCTACAAGAGGAGATTGGCGGGCTTTACCGACGATGAGTTCTCCAGAGAAGATGGAACCCCCATCATTTCTGACGAGGCACTCCAAGAAGCACAGGAAAACACACAAAGGGACAGGGATTTGGCCTTGGTAATTACTATCGCACTTTACGCCCTTAATATTATAGATGCCAATGTGGACTCACATTTAAAGCAGTATAATGTTAGTGATGACCTTGCTATAGACTTTAATCCCTATTTAGATATAAATCCTTTTACCAACGAGCCAAACTACGGTATGGCCATGGTCATAAAATTTTAAAGAATGAAGATTGGTCTGTTTGGATATGGCAAAATGGGAAAGATGATTGAGCAAATTGCCCAGGATAGAGGTCATTCCATTGTAGCAAAGATTGATGACCCCTCGCAAGAAATAGATTATACATCTATGGATGTTGCCATTGATTTTAGCACACCCGAAGCAGCTTTTAATAATATTACATCCTGTTTTAAGAACAACGTACCCGTAATATGTGGCACTACAGGATGGTTGGAAAAATTCGAGGAAGCCACTGACATATGCAAGGATAACAAAAGTGCTTTTATTTATGCCTCCAACTTTAGTTTGGGTGTAAATATATTTTTTGAGCTCAATAAGCATCTTGCCAAAATGATGTCCGGTTTGGATCAGTACAATGTTTCCATGGAAGAAATCCATCACACGCAAAAGTTGGATGCTCCGAGCGGAACAGCCATTACTTTGGCCGAAGGCATTATTGAAAACACCCCTTACGAAAACTGGAAGCTGGATGAATCAAGTGATAAAACAGTTTCGATAAAATCGATCAGGGAAGGCATGGTTCCCGGAACACACAGCATATCTTACACAAGTTCCGTGGATACCATCGAAATTAAGCACGAGGCGCACAACAGGGAAGGCTTTGCTCTTGGAGCAGTAATCGCTTCGGAATGGATACAGGGAAAAACGGGTGTCTTTTCCATGAAAGATGTGTTAAACCTTAGCTAAAAAACGTAACAGAAATTTAGACCCAAAGTCTAACAAAGAAACTTTTTATATGGACGGTATTCAATGGATCATTTTTATCCTGATTATTCAAGTCATCCATTTCTTGGGAACTTGGAAGCTCTACGTTAAGGCAGGCAGAAAAGCATGGGAAGCCGCCATACCTGTGTACAACGGTATAGTTTTGATGAAAATAATTAATAGACCATGGTGGTGGGTGCTATTGTTATTTATTCCTATCATCAATTTATTGATGTTCCCGGTTGTTTGGGTGGAAACCATTCGAAGTTTTGGAAAAAATTCACTTGTAGACACTTGGTTGGTAATATTGACCCTTGGATTTTATATTTATTATATCAATTATGCCGAGGATGTTCAATACATCGAAGATCGTAGTTTAAAACCAAAAACTGGATTGGGCGAATGGGTAAGTTCCATTGTGTTTGCCATTGTTGCCGCAACATTTGTCCACACCTATTTTATTCAACCCTACGTAATTCCAACAGGATCCTTGGAGCGAACACTACGAGTTGGCGATTTTTTGTTCGTAAGCAAATTCCATTATGGCGCACGGGTACCCATGACAACCTTGGCCGCCCCAATGGTTCACGATACCCTACCTGTATTAAAAACAAGATCATATTTGGCCGATGTAAATCCGGATACGTATAAAACCTCTTGGATCAACAAACTGCAACTGCCCTACATGCGCTTGCCCGGCTTTGAAAAAGTGGAAAAAAACGACATTGTCGTATTCAGTTTACCAGCGGATACTTTGTATCAGTTTTTTAAAGCTCAGAAAGCGGTCATAAAACCCATTGATAAAAAATCCAACTATGTAAAACGGTGCGTAGGAACCCCTGGCGATTCCTTGGCAGTAATTGATGGATTCGTTTATATCAATGGCGAACAATTGACATTGTCCGATCGGGCAAAACCGATGTATGAATATAACATATATGCCGAAAAAGGAGTTTCCACTCGACTTCTTTTAAGCTTGGGAATAGATGAGTTCAGCAGAACGTATATCTCCAACACGCCATTGTCCGCCTCTCAAATTCAAATATTGAGAAGTATGGGATATGGTGTGTTTACCCAAAGTGGCACCAATGTGATCATGACGGACAGCAAAGGTATTCAACCAGAAACCATTAGAGCCGTTAGACTTTCGCTTAAAGAGATTACCGGAAGGGAGCGAAATGCCAATATGACCAATGAAATGGTGGATCAACTTAGGAAAAATGAAGCCATTGATTCTGTTGTCAAAATTATTGAACCCAAAGGTGAGTACGGAGGAGCTTTTCCCCAAAAACCAAATCTGTACCCTTGGAACAACGATAACTTTGGACCGATTTATATTCCCAAGAAAGGAACTACCGTTGAAATCAATTCCAAGACCATCCCATTGTATAAAAAGATTATTCGGGATTATGAGTACAACGATGTAAAAGTTACCGGTAACAAAGTATTGATCAATGGTGAAGAAGCAGATTCGTACACCTTTAAACAAGACTATTACTGGATGATGGGCGATAACCGCGACCATTCCGAAGATAGTAGGACTTGGGGCTATGTACCTGCAGACCATATTGTAGGTAAACCGGTTTTCCTTTGGATGAGCTTTGACAACTTTAGACAAGGAATTTCCAATTGGAGGATTCGTTGGGATCGTGTATTCACCACAGTAGGGGGTAGCGGAGAATCTGTATCGTATTTCTGGTATTTTATCGCACTATTGGCTGCATGGTTTATTTTTGATTTCTTCCGTAAGAAAAAGAAAAAAGCATAGTCAACCTTAATCATTGATTTCTTTGAAAATTCTTGTCCATCCAGCATATTTTCCAAGTATAGCAACGTATGCAGCTATAGTCCAGCATGATGTAATATGGGAAGCACACGACAATTTTCAGAAGCAGACCTATCGCAACCGTTGTTATATTTCAACTGACAAAGGCAAGCACATGCTCAATATTCCCATAAAACATGTGGGAGGTAAAGAAGGCCGTCAAAAATATTTCGATGTATCCACGGAAAACAGTTATAATTGGAAAAAGGAACATTGGCGAACATTGGAAACAGCCTACAGGACTTCTCCGTTTTTTGAGTTTTACGAAGATGAAATACGGCCGCTTTACGAGGGCTCGGATGACAACCTATTCGAGTTCAACTTAAAAACGGTGCAAGCCATTGCTGAATGCATTGGTATTCAACTTGCTGAGGAAACCACACCCACTTACCAAACCGAACCAACAAATTATACTGATGCCCGTTTTCTGGTAGAAGCCAAAAAAGAGAAGGATTGGGGTATTATGCCTTATACACAGGTTTTTGAGGAACGACATGGATTTATCCCCAACTTGAGCATCTTGGACCTGCTTTTTAACGAAGGGACGAACACGCTCAACTATTTGAAGAACTTACCTTTAGATTTAAAAAATGTATAGGCATCTGATTCATTATGGAATACATTTTTTGGTTCCAGTGATCATTGCTTTTTGTTTTTTTAAAAAGGATGGAGTAAAGGTTGCGCTAATATTATTGGCGGGAATCGTAATTGATATCGACCATCTTTGGGCAACTCCGCTATATGATCCAAATCGGTGCAGTGTTGGTTTTCATGCGTTACACAGCTACTTGGCCATATTGGTATATGCGATTTTGCCATTTTTCAAGACTACTCGAATTGTTGGTCTCGCCTTGATCTTGCACATTTTTGCAGATACCATGGACTGTTTACTCATGTGAATTTAATCTCAAAGTAGCCATAACAGGGTAATGATCGGAAAGCCGCTCATCAAAATTTTGGTGGGACAATACCTCGAAGTCTTGGTCTGCCAAAATATAGTCTATCCTCAACGGGATTTTCCATAGATCATATGTTCGGCCAAAACCACTACCCTCTTCCAAGAATGTATCCTGTAAATCCCCTTTTACAATCTTATATACATTGGAAAACTGTGTATTGTTGAAATCTCCACAAACCAAATTGGTGTGCGGACTTTTTTTAATATGTTCCCTAAAAAATTCAGCCTGCTCCAATTGTTTGGAAAATGTACTGACCAATCGTTTGTATGTTCTTTCCGATTTTTCACCATCTGAAAAATTATCGGTACTTGGTATTATGCTAAAAGACTGTAAATGTGTGTTGTAAATCCTAACAGTATCCTGATTATACACAATATCAGCATAAATAATATTATTGATGGTCCCTGGTAAATCCAATGATCCATTTCCAACAATGGGATATTTAGAGAAAATAGCCTGTATGGTCCTAGGAACAGAATAAGGCGTTTCACTCCGATAGGGATATTGTGCCAACTGTTTGTATCTTATCCGATTATGTTCCTGAATACAGATGATATCCGGGTCCTTTTCCTTTATAAACTCAATAATACTATCACCCACACCTGGTTTTTTAATCCAACCATTTTTATTAAAACCCCAAGCATTAAAAGACATTATTTTTAAGTCTGAAGATTGTGTTTCTTTGGATTCTGCGCCGTTAACTCCATAAAAGGACCCAAACATGGCATAACCAACCAAAATAGCAAACAGGGATAATAAGAAGTGTTTTCTCAATCGAAGAATCCAATAAATGAGAAATAACACATTGAATGCAAAAAGAAAAGGAACAAATAAACTCAATACGGCAAATCCAGAGACAAAAGAAAACGGCAAAAACGATATAACACCGGAAAACAAAAGCAGAAAAGCCACCAATATATTGATTGCGAAAACCGCTTTACCCCATATCGAAATTGATTTTTTCACCTTTATCAATCCTCCTTTCCAGCCTTAAACAAAAAGTCCTTTTCTTCTTTAGACAAGCTTTCATATCCCGACTTACTTATTTTATCCAAAATAGTATCGATCTTACGTTGCTTGGCCTGTTTATCGTAACCTTCCTTAATGTTAGTGGATGCCTTTTTTTTGTAAACCGTTTTTAATGGCGCCTTTTTTTCCTTGGGCTTAAAAAGTGCTATTATGGCGTTTCTAAACTTGGTGAAACCAGCCCCGATATCATTCCCTTTAAACAACTGTCGCGCATAAACATATCCCAATAATGCACCGCCCAAATGGGCCATTCCCCCGCCAATGTTCTCCCCCATTCCTATTAGCACCAAATCCTTGACTACCAGGGCGGCGCCTATGTACCAAAGCTTGATATTAAAAAAGATAACCCTGACCTCTTGGTTCGGGAGATAGGCGCAAACAAAAATCAGTACCGCATTGACACCTGCAGATGCTCCGATAAGGGCGGCATTGGAGTTGACCAAAGTCGGGAATACATTATAACTAAGTAGAAACACCAGTCCACCCAACATCAAACCCAAAAAATAGACATTGATGAAGCGTTGGGAATCAAAAAGGTTCAAGAAGATTCTACTGGCAAAATAGAGAACGAGCATATTCCAAAAAATATGTCCAAATCCTGAGTGAAAGAAAGAATACGTTATCAGCGACCAAGGTTGTGATAAAAACTCGAAAAAATCCTTTGGCAAATGGAACCAATGGGCGAACGATTGCCCGAACAAGGCCCTAGAAAGTCCGTCCACCAAAAATATAAGTACATTGACGACAATCAGCTTTTCCGCAATGCTAAGTCTTGCAAATTGATATCGTAGTCCGCCACTCATCATATATTAATCCCATCGATTATTGTTGAACTGGTTCCTTTTCCAGTACCACATAATTATAAATCCTGTAATTGCCCCACCAACGTGAGCCATGTAAGCCGTATTACTAGGGCTAAAAAACGATTGGCCCGTAATTGCCGAAATAACATCCAATAGTATGATTCCTGGTATAAAATATTTAGCCTTTATTGGAATCGGCAAAAATATCAACATTAATTTCGCTTCTGGGTTCATCATGCCGAAAGCCGCCAAAACACCCATTATACAACCCGATGCACCGACCATACTAGCATAATAAATTTGAGCGTATTCGGGCATAACCGCTCTCACGGTAGATACCTGAACTTCACTCAATCCATCTATCAACCGATTAGAAGACATCATGTCCAATATTTGTTGATTTGAAAGTCCAGTACTTAGCATTTCCGCTTGGGCCGGTAAAAAATTGAAATAATAATACCCCAATTGGAACAGCACTGCTCCTAGACCTGCTGAAAAATAAACAAATAGAAAACGATTTTTGCCCAAAACTCGTTCAACGGGGGTTCCGAACATCCAAAGTGCAAACATATTAAATGCAATGTGCATAAAACCGCCATGCATGAACATATGGGTAATTATTTGCCAGGTTTTAAAGTTCTCACTTTCCGGAAACCAAAGTGCCAACCATTGGTACAGTTGCTCTCCATAAATTTGAGTGGCAAAAAACAAGATCACGTTAATGATCAATAAATGCTTTACTGCCTCGGTCATTCTACCCATCTAATTGAATTTTTTATCGATATCTCCCTCGGAGATAATGGTGTACGTTATTTTTTGAAAAGGACTCAAGTCAGGTTCCTTACATGCAAATAGGTTGTTGACCAGCATTAATTGCGACTCGGCATCAAGAACATCACCGGTACGCACCGCAAGATTTCTACTTAGTGCCTTTGCCAACATTTCGGCCTGCGAAATGGAACCATCGCCATAGCCCTCCATATAATCCGCAATCAAGCGATCCAATACCGTGCCGATCCCACTTTCTGGGACCATCATGGGTACTCCTGTCACTTTTACAGTTTCGTGTTCCAAACTCTCAAATATAAAACCAATGTTTGTCAGACTTTCATGGATTTCCTGTAACACAGTCAACTCTTGCTTATTAAAGTTCAATTCCAATGGAAAAAGCAACTGTTGGCTCACGCCTTCTTTAACGGTGATCTCTCCCAAAAACTTTTCAAAAAGAATCCGTTCATGGGCTCTATTTTGATGGATGACAAGCATTCCGGATTTTACGGTACTCACTACATACTTACGTCTCAACTGAAATGTGCTCGCTAAATGCTCCTCTATCCCTTCACCGGAATATAAGGTACCCTGCTCCTCACTTTCAGATTCGATTACCACACTACTGAACTCTTGGTGCTCGTTCTGGCTCCCAAGTCCCTCGTACAGGTCTTCCCATCCTTTAGAACTTTGCTTACGGAAATTACTGCCCGATCCGCCCTTTCTTGCCGTTGTTGCCTCTTCAAACGGATTAAAACTGGCGTCTACGGTAACTTTTGGGATTACAGCACCTTTCTCTTTATAAGCATAGGGTGTGTCCAAATTGGGATCATGATCAAAATCCAACACTGGGGCCACATTGAATTGTCCCAAGCTATGTTTTATGGTAGAACGTAAAATTGCATAAAGGGTATTCTCATCATCAAACTTGACCTCGGTTTTGGTCGGATGAATATTGATATCTATGGAAGCAGGATCTACATCCAGGAACAAAAAATAACCTGGATAGGTTTCGGACTTGATCAAACCTTCAAAAGCAGCGACCACAGCATGATGCAAATATGGACTTTTAATATATCGGTTATTGGCAAAAAAGAACTGTTCACCCCTACTCTTTTTGGCATATTCTGGCTTACAGATAAATCCTGATACCTTAACCACGTCGGTCTCTTCCGTTACCGGCACCAAACGATGTTCCATCTTACTGCCAAAAATATGCACGATCCTCTGCCGGTGCTTTGCACTGGGTAGATTGAATATTTCCGATCCGTTGTTATAAAAATGAAATTCAACATTCGGGTGCACCATGGCCACGCGATGAAACTCATCGGTGATATGGCGAAGTTCCACTTGATTGGACTTTAAAAAATTACGCCTAGCGGGAATATTGAAAAAAAGATTTTTTACTGATATGGAAGTCCCCTTTGGTGTGGCCACCACTTCTTGGGAAACTATTTTGCTCCCTTCAATCTTAAGATGTGTCCCTACTTCGCTCGCAGCAGTTCGTGTTTGCATATCCACATGGGCAATAGCGGCTATTGAGGCTAGAGCTTCACCACGAAAACCTTTGGTTTCCAAATTGAACAAATCTTGGGCCGAGGATATTTTGGAGGTAGCATGACGCTCGAAAGACAAACGGGCATCCGTTTCGCTCATACCACTACCATCGTCCACTACTTGAATAAGCGTTTTACCGCCGTCCTTTATAATCAATTTAATGGAAGAAGCACCGGCATCTATGGCATTTTCCATTAGTTCCTTTACTACAGAAGCTGGCCGTTGCACCACTTCCCCTGCTGCTATCTGATTAGCGACATGGTCCGGTAAAAGTTTAATGATGTCCGCCATTATGGATTCAGGAATATTGATAGATCAAAATCGATGATAAAAAGGAACACCAACACCAATACTGCCACTATGATCCAGAACCGAAGTTTTAAATTTTTATCCCCTTCGGTCTGTAGATCGTCCATTGCAGAGGTGAACTTATTTTTGAGACCCCTGGTAGACTGTGCCGTTGTTCTAAATTTATCTAATTTATGCTCAATTTTATAAGGATTCCCCTCACCCTTATAATATCTGGGAGAGTAATCGAAGCTCTTATTTTTCCTAAGTTTTAAGGGGTTTCGCATGATATCCTTGTAGCTATTACCTCAAAGGTACTCAAATTAGGAAAAAAGGTTTGGGGGATAGTCCCAAAAAATGTTAACAACCCATATATGGATGATTGGATTGTTGGATTGTTGTATTGTAAGAGTAACTCAATTTGAACTTGCGCTAAAGATTGAGCTTTATTTCGTTACGTAGGCTTACTTGCCCAACATAGCCATTTGTATGGCAACGATGGCAGCCTCGGTTCCTTTGTTTCCATGCTTGCCACCACTTCTTGCCCTGGATTGTTCGATATTATCGTCGGTAAGCACACAGAAAATCACGGGAACATCATAATTAACGTTTAAATCCTTGATGCCTTGGGCCGTTGCACTGCAAACAAAATCAAAATGACTGGTTTCTCCACGAATAACACTGCCAATAGCAACTATGGCATCAACTTCTTCCGTTTGAATCATTTTTTTACAACCAAAAGTCAGTTCAAAACTGCCCGGAACGTTCCATCGTATCACATTTTCTGGAAGGGCCCCGCAATCCAAAAGAGCTTCTTCCGCACCCTTGTAAAGGGCCTCTGTAATTTCATCGTTCCATTCAGAAACAACAATCCCAAACCGAAGATCCTTCGCGTTTGGGACTGTATTTTTATCGTAAACGGATAAGTTTTTATTCTCTGTGGCCATATTTTAGTTTTGCGCCAAACCAATTAGGGCGTCAACACTATTGGCTTCTTGTGAGTTGGGATATTCCTCTTTGATTCGCTCAAAATATCCTAACGCTTTACTTTTTTCGCCCAAGTCCAAGGCTACAACTCCTGCTTTGTACAAAAATCTAGGAGCTGTGAATTCATTATCACTGTGTGAAACCGCTTTCTCATAATAGTCCAGAGCGTCTTCCGACTGGTTCAATTGAGAAAATGCATCCCCGATTCCACCTTTGGCCATAGCACCCATTATGTCATCATCAGAAGTAAAACCTTCCAAATGTTCAATGGCTTGGTCATATTGCTTCAAGTTCAGATAAGTCATACCAGCAGAATACTTGGCCAAGTTGGCCGCTTTTGTTCCACTGTACTCTTCAATAATATCCAAAAAGCCATATTTACCTTGGGCACCGTTCAATGCCAGTGTGAACAACGAATCCTTCTCGGTTTCACTAACCAAGGCTTGATCAAAATATTGTTGCGGGTAAAATAGTTCGTTTGCTGCGGAAGCTTCTTTTGGATTCTGTATAAATTGGTGGTAGCCCAAGTAGGCCAGTACACCGATTGCAACGACTCCAATTACGCCCAAAATGTAGTTTTGGTTCTTTTGAACCCACTCTTCGGTCTTGGAAGCACCTTCGTCCAAAGTATTGAATACTTCAGCCGTAGTACTGTCGTGTTCTTCTATCTGAGCTTCCTCCTCCTTATTTTTTGGCTTAAAGCCTCTCTTCTTGTATGTTGCCATCCGTCATTTAATTGGTCGCGCAAAAATAAAGTTTTTATCCAAAACCAAAAGCTAATTTATTCGTTATTTTTGGAATCCCTCAAAAGAAGGGCAACCTTTTAAACCCATTTTGTTTCTCTAATTTTTTATGTTTTTAAGACATTTATCTTTAGTCAATTACAAAAATTTTGATTCCAAGACCCTGGATTTCGACCCTGTGATCAACTGTTTGGTTGGTGACAATGGCGTAGGAAAGACCAATGTTTTGGACTCTATCTACCATTTATGCTTTGGCAAAAGTTACTTTAACCCGGTATCTACCCAAAACATAAAACACGGCACCGATTTTTTTGTGATCGAAGGGGAATTTGAGAAGAACAATAGGACGGAAAAAATTCTATGTTCTTTTAAAAAAGGAACTAAAAAAGTGATCAAACGCAATGGTAAACCTTACGAAAAGTTTTCCGAGCACATTGGTTTTTTGCCCTTGGTGATCATTTCACCGTCCGATCGTGATCTAATTCTTGAGGGTAGCGACACCCGAAGAAAATTTATGGACGGGGTAATCTCGCAATCGGACAAGGTCTATCTGCAAAACCTCATCAAATACAACAAGGTGGTATCCCAACGGAACTCTCTTTTAAAATATTTTGCAGCCAACCGCACTTTTGACTCCGATACCTTGAGCATTTACAACGAACAAATGAATACCTTGGGAACGGCAATACACCAAAAAAGGGTTGATTTTATTGATTCCTTTTTGCCAATTTTCAAAGAACAGTATCATCATATTTCGGAGAAGGACGAGCAAATTGACCTTGCCTACGAAAGTCAATTGAGCGACGACAATCTTTTAGATCTCCTGAAAAGTAATATTGAGAAAGACAGAGCCTTGCAATATACTTCCGTTGGTGTTCACAAGGATGACCTCAGCTTTACGATTGCAGGCCATCCCATCAAAAAATTTGGCAGCCAAGGCCAGCAAAAATCCTTTTTGATCGCTCTAAAACTGGCGCAATTCCATTTCATCAAACAAATGGCGGATACTACTCCCATTCTATTGTTGGATGATATTTTTGACAAGTTAGATGAGAACCGTGTATCCCATATTGTGGGACTGGTCAAAGATGATAATTTTGGTCAGATCTTCATAAGCGACACACATGCCGACCGAACGGAAAATGTAGTTAAAAACATTCATCAGAGTTATAAAATATTTACCTTGTAGGAACATGAAACGCATTCTTCCCCTTTTATTGATTTTATTGTTATGGAGCTGTAAAGATTCTTCCATAACTGAAAAAGATTTGACCTATTTGAACGGTTATTGGGAAATATCAGAAGTGGAATTCCCTGATGGATTCACCAAAGAATACGGATTAAATCCCAGTATTGATTTTATTCAATTGAAAGAGAAAAAAGGCTATCGAAAAAAAATGAAACCCCAGTTCGATGGCTCATATGACACCTCCAATGATGTTGAAAATTTTGAAGTTTCGCAAATCAATGAAACCTATACACTTCGTTACAAAAGTGAGTTCAGCGAATGGGAAGAAAAGTTGGTTGCTTTGGATTCGGTGTCCTTTGCTGTAACCAACCAAGAAGGTGTCACCTACAAATACAAGAGATTTGAACCTATAAAAATACCACAGTAATGGCCAAACGACACAGTTCCCATATTCCGCTGAGCGAAGCACTGAGCGAATTCATCCAAGAGAACAAGCTGCAAAAAGGCATGGACAAGGTGGATGCCAGAGAAGCATGGGTAAAACTGATGGGCAATGGGGTCAACAACTATACATCCGCCGTTGAGCTAAAAAATGAAACACTTTACGTATCACTCAACTCTTCTGTATTGCGAGAAGAATTGAGTTTGGGAAAAACCAAGATCATTAAAATGATCAATGAGGAACTGGGCAAGGAATTGGTGAAAAAATTGGTTTTGCGATAACTCGACATCATGCTGAACTTGTTTCAGCATCTCATCAATAATCGGTTGGGTATCATTTGACACAAATTCAACGAATGGCCGCGAATACCTTTCCTGGTCATTCTGAGCTGGTGCGCTGAACGGAGTCGAAGTGAAGCGAAGAATCTTTGATCTTGAACTTAAATCCTTCCCTTTTATTAGCTTTTGAAATAGAGATTCTTCAGTCACATGCTCCTTCAGAATGACAAATCTGCAAAACCATTGCTGAAATTCCGTGACAAGTACGGAACAAATAAAAAAGCCACCCAAAAAGGTGGCTTTTTTTTATCAATATCTTGTAGCTAGACTAGTAGATTTCCCTTCCTGAAAAGTGGAACGCTCCTTCGATAGCAGCATTTTCATCGCTATCCGAACCGTGTACGGCATTTTCACCGATACTGGCAGCATACAATTTTCTGATGGTACCTTCTGCAGCTTCTTCTGGGTTTGTTGCCCCGATCAAAGCACGAAAATCATCAACAGCGTTGTCCTTCTCCAAAATGGCCGCAACAATAGGACCTCTTGTCATGAACTCTACCAACTCGCCAAAAAATGGACGTTCTTTGTGGATGGCATAGAATATTTCGGCATCCCTCTTGCTCAATTGTGTGTACTTCATGGCCACAATCTTAAATCCAGCAGCCGTAATTTTATCCAAAATTGCACCGATGTGTCCGTTTTCTACAGCATCAGGCTTAATCATGGTAAATGTTCTATTTCCAGTCATTTTTTAAATTTTGCGCAAACTTAAGCTTTTTAAATCAAGGTACAAGGCTCAATAGCTTTGTTTTAACTCTTGCAACACTTCGCCGTTGTCTCCCATTATCTTAAATTCTGCTTCCTTATCCTTTATATTTAGGTTGATAATACCATAACTCTTATCTGAAACCACCTCACCTACACGATGTTTATTAGGTTCACCGCTAAAGCTAAAATAAGAATGGGTAAGTCCACTGCTGGTAAAATCCACCAAAGGATACGATAAGCCATGGACCTCCGCTCTGGAGAATTCGGAAATATGTCGGTCACCTGATAAAATGATCACACCTTTTGCCCCTGATTGGGTTATCGTTTGCTCCAATTTTTCCACTTCCAAAGGAAAATTGCCCCAAGTTTCGAAACCATGCTCTCCGGATAAAACCTGAATACTGGACATAATCAAATTAAAATCCGCATCGGAGCCATTAAGCTCGTTCTCCAACCATTTCCATTGCACTTCACCCAGCACGGTAGCTGTAGAGTCCATGGTAGGCTTATAGCGTTTGTTGGAATCTTCATCTTCTATGAGATCGCTCCTAAAATAGCGGGTATCCAAAACGATTACTTTTATCTTGCCCTCGGGCACTTCGTAATCGTGGGAAGCATAAACCCCCTCTTGTGACCGTCTTTCACTATCCTGGGGCACTCTCATAAAATCCAAAAACACTTGTTGGCTTTCAGCTTTAATAGCAAAATCCGAACCTCCATCGTTCACACCAAAATCATGATCGTCCCATGTTCCTATTATCGGCACCTCATTTCTTAACTTGTTGTATCCGGCCACGGTATCCTGCATGGCATAAATAGACCTTAATCGATCAACATCGTCTGTATCCGCATAAACAATATCCCCTCCCCAAATCCAGACATCGGGGTTCTCTTGCAGAATATCATCCCAAAACGGATTCGGTTCTTGCGACATATTGCACGAGCCAAAGGCTACAACAAAATCTGGTACTGATTGCTCCTCTGCCACCGTGGTTTTCTGCTCTTTATTTTTACAAGCTGAAAACAGAACCACTGCGACCAAGAAAATATTAAAATGCTTCATGATGTATTTTTACAGATCCAAAAATAAGGATAAACCAAGTTACCTCTATATTATATTATTGTATATTTGGCCGCATGAATTCAGCGGATATCACGACAGTAAAGTCGATTCTTTCCCAACCTCAGAAGATAGCAATCATCCCTCATAGAAATCCAGATGGGGACGCCATGGGATCCTGTTTGGCACTTTATGGTTTTTTAAAGGCAAAGGGGCATACCGTGCATGTGGTAGCTCCGAACGACTATCCAAAATTCCTGAAATGGATGCCGGGAAATGATACGGTAATCAATTTTGAAAGGGAAAACCCAAAAGCCAAAGAAATCATTGAAGGAGCTTCCCTAATTTTCACCTTGGATTTTAACGACCTATCCCGTGTTGGTCAAATGGAAACAAGTTTGCAAGAAGCAGCGGCAGATTTCATTATGATCGATCACCACCAACAGCCAAGCGACTATGCCAAGGTGACCTACTCTGATGTTTCCATGAGTTCTACCTGTGAAATGGTGTATAATTTTATTGCTTTCTTAGGGGAAACCGATTTGATTGATGCCGATATGGCCACAAACCTGTACACGGGCATTATGACGGATACGGGCTCCTTTAAATACCGTTCCACATCGAGCAAAACACATCGAGTGGTGGCCGATTTAATAGACAAGGGAGCAGACAACATGGCCATCCACCAAGAGGTGTTCGACACCAATTCCCCTTCCCGTTTGCACTTGTTGGGCGTAGCTTTGAGCAACATGGTAATTCTACCGGAATATAAAACCGCATACATTACATTAACGCAAGATGAACTGGACCAATACGATTTTAAGAAGGGAGATACAGAAGGTTTCGTTAATTACGGTTTAACTTTGGAAGGGATTATTTTTGCCCTCATATTTATAGAAAACCGTGAAGAGGGCATTATAAAGATTTCCTTGCGATCCATCGGGGATTTTTCGGTTAACGAATTTGCAAGAGAGCATTTTAATGGTGGAGGACACAATAATGCGGCCGGAGGAAGAAGTGAAATGAGCATGGAAGATACCATTGCCTATTTCAATGGAATTTTGAAAAATTATAAAGATAAATTGAACCCATGAGATTTGTTGGAGTCATACTATTGGCAGTAATCATTGTGAGTTGCGGTGGCCCTGAGCCAAGAAAACCAGTAGAGGTTAAGACGGGCAGTTTTTACAAAGAATCCATAGAGCGGACCAAACAATTATTGGCAGAAGAGGAAAAAGCGATTCAGGAGATTATTTCCAAAGACACAGTTCACGAATACCTATCAAGTCCAAATGGATTCTGGTATTATTTCGAGACCAAAAACGATACAGCTAGCTATCTGCCCAAAACCGGTGATCAAATTTTATTTACCTACAATTTGATGAGCATGAATGGAGACACCATTTATACGGCCGAAGAAATTGGGCCAACATCCCATGTGATCGACAAGCAACAGTTGTTCCCCGGACTCCAAAATGCGGTAAAGCTTTTAAAAATAAACGAGAAAGCCACCTTTTTGTTTCCATCTCCCGTAGCTTACGGATACCAAGGAGACAATAAAGCCATCGGTCCAAAAACACCTATTCAATCATCTGTAGAATTACACACAATCATAATAGATAACGACAGTTTAAACTAAAAAAAGTAAACATGAAGAAATCACTTTATATCATTCCGCTTTTGTTGCTCTTTGTTTTGGGGTGCAAATCGAGCAAATATGCCGATTTGGGCGATGGTATTTTTGCGGATATCCAAACCACTAAGGGAGATATCATTATTCAATTGGAATACAAAAAAACTCCGGTGACCGTGGCCAACTTTGTTTCTTTGGCAGAGGGCAACAACCCATTTGTTAGTGATGAATACAAAGAAAAGAAGTTTTACGACGGTATCATTTTTCACAGGGTCATCAAAGATTTTATGATTCAGGGAGGAGATCCAACCGGAACAGGAAGCGGCAGCATTGGTTACACCTTTAAAGATGAGTTCAACGATTCTTTGAGGCACTCCAAAAAAGGACTTCTATCTATGGCAAACAGAGGACCAAAAACAAATAGCAGTCAATTTTTTATCACCCATGCCCCTACCCCTTGGCTCGATGACAAACACACCATTTTTGGCGAGGTAGTTGCCGGAATGGATGTAGTGGATACCATTGCCAATGTTAAAACCGGGCAAAGGGATAAACCGACAACTGACATTGTTATGGATCATGTAGAAATTATTCGCAATGGCAAAGAAGCCAGACAATTTGATGCTGTTCAAATTATGAGCGATTATTTCGAAGAAGCTAAAGCAGCCGAGGAAGCATTCATTAAAATGAAAGAGGATTTGGCCGCACAATTTACCGAACAGATCAATGAAGCGGAAGAAACAGCTAGCGGACTGCGTATCCTTAAATTGAAAGAAGGAGATGGGGAACAACCTAAAATTGGTCAAAAAGCATTGGTAAACTATGCAGGCTGGTTGTTCAATGGAGATCTTTTTGATAGTAATATTGAAGAAGTAGCCATCCAATTCAACCAATTGAACCCTGGCAGAAGAGACCAAGGCGGGTACCAACCATTCCCGATGGATTATAGCCCTGATGCACAATTGGCGGCAGGATTCCGTGAAGGTTTGTTGACCATGAAGGTCGGTGACAAAGTACGTTTGTTCATTCCACCCCACTTAGGGTATGGAGACAACGACTACGGACCTATTCCAGGTGGTTCAACTTTGGTTTTCGATGTGGAAATAGTCGGAGTCCAATAATAAAACTCAAATGAACAAACATAAAAAAGCCGTACTTTTCCGTGCGGCTTTTTTTATGTTCAATTTTCACAACGCTTTTATTTTTTGATGGGACAGAAAACCAAGACCATTATCGCCTTTGCGCTACCCCTACAAATTATACTGGTACTTTGGGCCGGTAGCTACCCCAACTTTATCGAAAACTATTATAGCAACGGTGTATACCCATACATTTCAGGCTTTTTAAGAATTCTTTTGGGCTGGATTCCCTTTTCCTTTGGTGATTTGATCTATACCACTTTGGTGATTTTAGCCATTAGATATGTATACAAACACTGGAAACGCATTAAACAAAAACCGCTTTATTTCATAAAGGATATTGCAGTTGCTCTATCCATCGTTTATTTTTCCTTTCATCTATTGTGGGGCCTGAATTATCATCGCCAACCTATAACTTGGAAGCTAAATATTCAAAATGAATACACGGTTGATGAGTTGGTGGAATTGACCCAGCATATCGTCGAAAAATCAAATCAATATCAGCAGCAGCTCACTGGAGATACCATTTTACCTGTACACATTCCCTATGCGAAAAAAGAAATCTTTGCCAAAACTGAAGAAGCTTATGAAAATTTTGCGCATCAATTTCCCGATTTCAAATACGAGCATCGTAGCTTAAAATCCTCCATTTATAGTGTACCCCTAACTTTTATGGGATATGGAGGCTACCTTAACCCATTTACCAACGAAGCACAAGTGAACGGAGTAACACCTAAATTCAGGTTGCCAACGGTCAGCGGTCACGAAGTCGCACATCAATTGGGTTACTCGGCGGAAGGGGCCACTAATTTCATAGGTTTTTTGGTTACATCACAAAGCAACGACCCTTATTTTAAATACTCTGCATACAACCATGCATTGGGCTATTGCCTAGCGGACCTTTACCAAAAAGATGAGGCAAAATACAATCAAGTTGTGATGACCATTAATCAGGGGGTGAAAGAAAATTTTAATGAATTGCGAAAATTTTGGGAAAAATATGAGAACCCATTGGAACCCATATTTAAATCCGTGTTCAACACTTTTTTAAAGGCAAACAACCAAAAGGACGGCATCAAAAGTTACAATGCTGTCGTGGGCTATATGGTGAACTACCAAAAACAGCATTCGAGTCAACTTTGAAACTTGCGGAGTCCTTTCACAAAGGTTATCTTTAAACCGACTAATTCAATTCAAACCTTATGAAAATTAAACTTTTAGCACTGTTTCTATTCATGGGCAGTGTTTCTTTGTTTGCACAGGATTATTTCCCCATAAATGATGGTGTAAAGGCAAAGAAGAACAACAATTACACGGCATTTACCAATGCCAAGATTTATGTTACCCCCACTCAAGTAATCAATAACGGTACTTTGCTTATCCAAAATGGCAAAGTAGTACAGGTGGGCAAATCAGTTAACATTCCAAAAAATGCTATCGTTGAGGATATGAGTGGTAAATCCATCTATCCATCATTTATAGATGTATTTTCTGGATTTGGTGTAAAACTACCAGAAAGAGCTAGTGGAGGAGGCAGATCTGCACAATATGGCCCATCTAGAGAAGGGTTCTATTGGAACGATCACATTATGCCAGAAAACGACGCCATAAACAGTTTTTCCTATGATGCCAAAAAGGCAAAAGAGTTGAGAAATGCTGGTTTCGGTACAATCAACGCACATATCGAAGATGGCATTGCCAGAGGAACGGGTCTATTGGTTACTTTGAACGATGATGCTTCCGAAGCACAACGAATCCTTTCCGACAAATCGGCACAATATTTTTCTTTTGAAAAAAGTCGTGCATCCAGACAATCCTATCCAGGGTCCCTAATGGGCTCCATGGCTTTGATGCGTCAAGTGTATTACGATATGGATTGGTACAATAAGGGTAATGTGGACACCAAAGACCGTTCCTTGGAAGCCCTTATTAAAAACCAAGGGTTAACGCAGATTTATGCGGCTGGCGACAACGGAAATGTATTGAGAGCTGATAAAATTGGCGACCTTTTTGGAATTCAGTATACTATTTTGGCCGGAGGAGATGAATACGAACGTATTGATGAAATCAAAGCGACCAACGCCAAATTGATTTTGCCCATTAACTTCCCAGATGCGTTCGACGTTTCCAATCCTTACCAAGCAAAATATATTGCCTTAAAAGATATGAGGCATTGGAACCTAGCTCCATCCAATCCAAAAGTATTGGCAGACAATGGTGTGGAGTTTTCCATTACATTGCATGGGCTTAAATCCCCAAAAGATTTAAAAGGAAATATCATGAAAGCCATCACTTATGGTCTTTCAGAAACAAAAGCACTTGAAGCCTTAACAACGATTCCGGCATCCATTTTAGGAAAATCAGATGAAATAGGATCTCTTCAACCAGGTAGCCAAGCCAATTTCTTGATTACATCGGGCGATATTTTTGACAAGGGAACCACCCTTTACGAAAACTGGGTTCAAGGAAACAAGAATATTGTGGAGAGCATGGACGTAATCGACATTCGTGGCGACTATGATCTTGCCATTAATGGTACAACATACAAAGTATCTTTGACCGGCAGTGCCGATAAGCCAAAAGCGGAGATCAAAAAAGGTGATGAAAAAATAGATTCCAAAATAGATTACTCATCCGATTGGTTAAATATTTCCTTCAGCGAGGACAATGTTGGTTCTTTCCGAATGGTAGCACAGGTCTTGCCCGGTTTTAAAACCATAAAAGGAAATGTTGTTCTACCAAACGGCAACGAAACTTCGGCAAGTATGACCAAGACCTCACCTTTCGAAGAAAAATCCAAAGAAGAGGAAGCTGTAGAAAAACCAGAACTTATGGCCGTGACATATCCAAATGTCGGTTTTGGCTATAAGGAAAAACCAAAACAGGAAAGTATCCTTTTCAAGAATGCTACAGTTTGGACAGGTGAGACCATTTTGGAAAACACAGATGTACTGATTAAAAATGGAAAAATTTCCAAAGTGGGTAAAGATTTACGTGCAGGTGGTGCCACGGTTGTAGATGCTACCGGCAAACACTTAACCGCAGGTATTATAGACGAGCACACCCATATTGCCGCTCTTTCCATAAACGAAGGTGGCCATAACTCCTCTGCCGAAGTGCGCATGGAAGATGTTATCGATCCTAAAGACGTAGCGATTTACCGTGATTTGGCAGGTGGTGTAACCTCTGCTCAATTGCTTCATGGTTCTGCCAATCCAATAGGTGGCCAATCGGCGGTAATGAGATTAAAATGGGGCGAAAGTGCCCAAAACATGGTATTCGAAAACTCTCCCAAATTCATCAAGTTTGCCTTGGGTGAAAACGTAAAACAATCCAACTGGGGCAGTTATTCCAGGTTTCCACAAACAAGAATGGGTGTTGAACAAGTCTACACGGATTACTTCCAAAGAGCCAAGGAATACGATGAAAAGAAAAAGAGCGGACAGCCATACCGACATGATGAGGAGATGGAAACATTGGCCGAAATTTTGAACGGAGAACGATTCATTTCTTGCCACTCCTATGTACAGAGTGAAATCAACATGATGATGAAAGTCGCTGAGAAATTCGATTTCCGCGTAAACACCTTTACCCATATTTTGGAAGGTTACAAAGTAGCCGACAAGATGGCCGAACATGGTGTTGGTGGTGGAACATTTAGTGATTGGTGGGCCTATAAGTACGAGGTAAACGATGCTATACCGTACAATGCAGCAATTATGACCAGTCAAGGTGTTACCGTTGCCATAAACAGTGATGATGCCGAAATGTCCAGAAGATTGAACCAAGAAGCTGGTAAGACTGTAAAATATGGAGGTATGTCAGAAATTGAAGCTTGGAAAATGGTAACATTGAACCCGGCTAAATTACTTCATTTGGATGACAGAGTTGGTAGTATTGAAGAAGGTAAAGATGCTGATGTTGTTCTTTGGACCGACCACCCGTTGTCTGTTTATGCAAAAGCTGAAAAAACCCTAATAGAGGGCAAAGTGTATTTCGACTTGGAAAAAGACAAGCAGCTAAGGGAGTCCATCAAAAAGGAACGTAATCAGTTGATTGGAATGATGTTGAACGAGAACAAGAAGGGTGGTAAATCCAGAACTCCTGTTCAGAGCAAGAAACAAGAGTTTAATTGTGACACCCTTTAAAAAAATAGACCATGAAAAGAATATTTTTAATCATAGCAATTGTTTTTGGGGTTTCAACAAACGCACAACAAACCCCGGCACCACCTCAATCCGAACAGATTGCCATTATTGGAGCTACGGCACATATTGGGAATGGAGAGGTCATAGAGAACTGTACCATTATTTTTAAAGATGGAAAAATCACGGCCATTGGAGCAGATCTAATGGCACCGACCATCGGGACCATGATCAATGCCGAGGGCAAACACGTATACCCAGGGTTTATCGCTCCTTCCAAATCCCTTGGTTTGGTAGAAGTGGATGCGGTCAGGGCCAGTGACGACCAAGATGAGATTGGTGAAATGATTCCACATGTGCGATCCTTGATCGCTTACAACGCAGAGTCCAAAGTAGTGGAAAGTATGCGTCCAAATGGCGTTCTCATTGGACAGGTCACCCCTGTTGGCGGTACTATTTCCGGAACTTCCAGCATTGTACAATTCGATGCATGGAACTGGGAAGATGCAGCCGTAAAAACAGACGATGGCATTCACATGAATTGGCCAAACTTCTTTAGAAGAGGTCGTTGGTGGATGGGCGAAGAACGAGGCTTCATCCCAAACAAGGATTATGGAAAAGAAATGAACGACATTAAAATGTTTTTCCAAAATTCGATAGCCTACGGAAAGGCTTCCGAAAAAGAGAAAAACCTTCCTTTTGCTGCCATGCAAGGTTTGTTCGATGGGTCACAACGACTTTATATCCACGCTGATGGGGAAAAAGAAATGACCGACGGCGTAACTTTGGCCAAAGAAATGGGCGTTAAAAACGTGGTAATCGTTGGCGGATACCGTGCCAATAAAATTGTGGACTTGCTAAAAGAACATAATGTACCGGTTTTGGTAGAGCGCACACATTCACTTCCAAGTTTTGAAGACGATGATTACGACATTACCTACAAACTGCCAAAATTATTGGTAGATGCAGGATTATTGGTAGGATTGCAAAACGAGGAAGCTGCAAATTTCCAGACCAGAAACCTTGCCTTTTACGCCGGTCAAACGGTCGCACAAGGGTTGGATAAGGAAACCGCTCTAAAATTGATTACTGGAAACACAGCAAAAATCCTTGGCATAGATGATATGTACGGAACTTTGGAAGAGGGCAAAAGCGCAACGCTTTTTATCTCTGAAGGTGATGCCTTGGACATGAGGACCAACCAATTGACCAAAGCTTACATCGATGGTAGGGATGTTTCCTTGGAAACACACCAGACCGAACTTTGGAAAAGGTACATGGGCAAATATGAAAGAGAAAAACAAGGACAATAGAGTTATTGATCCGACCATTTAAAAAAGGCGCTCCATCGAGCGCCTTTTTTTATCTTATAAAATCAACCAAATACACTTGGAAAACGTTACTCTGAATTTATTTCAGAATTTCACCCAATTGATGGTGAAACAAATATGAGAAGCTAAATGAAGTTCAGGTTGACAATGAACAATCAATTCTTATTAGTTTCTCAGTGTCAATTGACAAACTCTCCCTCTTCAGGTCTGGCGTAAAAAGATACAGGATTAGGACCCTGGCTCAACATAACCTTTTCAAAAGTCACCGTACTTACTGGGTCAAGAATTTGCCTGCCTTCGTAATTGTGCCAAGTAATCGATTTGGGCAGTAACAGCCCGTTCACCTCCTGCCAATCAGTATAATTGATCCACCTTACATTTTCCGAACTTTCGCCTGATCGATAGGTAACGGTGTATCCCAACCATGCCATCTCGTAAGTTTCAGGATTAAAATGGATGAAGTACTCATCTTTAGATGAGGCACCAACTCCAGAGCGGTAGGCTATTTTAATTCCGGGATAACTTTTTCCATCATACTTCAAATCTTCGGCTTCGGAATACATGATACCGTCATCCGCAAAAACAAAAGGCATGGCATAGAAGTAAAACATCAGATTATGGTAAAACCCTGGATCACCTTCATAATTCCCGCTTCCATTCATAAGCCAGGCTTGTTCGCCATCAAAACCCATGGAAAATTGTTCGGTATCCACTCTATCCATTCTGGACCACAAATCAATAGTATGAGTTTCTGAGAAGTTTGTCTTTGGCAATAAAAAGGTTAAAGTACGTTGCTTTTTCCATTGTTTTAAGCTCCCATGGGCCTCAAAAACTTTCGATAAGGCATCTGGATAAATTGTATTTTCTTCAGAAGTTTCCTGTTCAACATATGGTTGGTTCTTATCGGATGTGTGATTTTGCTTGCAGGCTATTATGCCCAATAAAAGTAATAGGGTGGTTATTTTGTTCATGGTTCAAATTTTACCTGTTGGTCGAAAACCCCTTTTTATAATTACAGGAATGGCTATTTTTACCATTAATATGGAAGCTAAACTCATTAGTAGTACCCAAAATCCTTTGATAAAGAAAGTCCTGCTCCTAAAAGAGAAATCACGAGAAAGGAGAAAAAGTGGTCTTTTTGTAGTGGAAGGACAGCGAGAAATTGAATTGGCCCAAAAGGGTGGATACAATTTGCAGACTCTCTTTTTTTGCCCAGAAATCATGGGTTCTAGCTCCATAGATGTTTTTACCAAAGCCACAGACCCTGAAATTGTGCAGGTTTCAGAAAGTGTATATGGTAAAATTGCACATCGTGCCACCACCGAGGGTATTCTTGGTCTAGTACAATCCAAGAACCACGGTTTGGACCAAATATCCTTTACCAACAAAACACCTTTGGTGTTGGTTGCCGAGGCCCCTGAAAAACCTGGCAACATAGGTGCACTGTTACGTACCGCAGATGCTGCTGCAGTGGATGCCGTTCTTATCGCAAATCCCAAATCCGACCTATATAGTCCAAACATAATCCGTTCCAGTGTGGGGTGTCTTTTCACCAACCAAATTGGCGTGGGTACAACGGACGAAATCATTGATTTTTTAAGAACCAACCAAATCAAAATTTACTGTGCTGCATTAAGCGCTTCCAAAAATTATGTGGATTGTGATTTTAAAGCTGCTTCGGGCCTAGTAATGGGCACGGAAGCTACCGGTCTTACCGAAACATGGCTTCAAAATTCCGACCAAAACATAATAATACCGATGCAGGGAGAAATAGACTCCATGAATGTTTCGGTATCCGCCGCAATACTTATATTTGAGGCGAAGCGCCAGCGCGGATTTTAAGCTATGGAAAAAAATATACTCTTTTATGTTATCCTGGCCATTCTTGTGGTCCAATACCTGGTTCACCAGTATTTGGAATACCTGAACGCCAAGCGTTTCAAATCAACTTTACCGCCTGAACTTGCCGATGTTTTTGATGAAGACGAGTATCAAAAATCACAAAAATACAAACAGACCAATTACAAATTCGGTGTTATTTCCGATGGATTTTCACTGGTATTGACCATCTGTTTCCTAGCATTCGGAGGTTTTGAATGGGTAGACCAAATCACGCGTTCCATAACAGAGGACAGTATCTCAATGGCTTTGATATTCTTCGGCATCATAATGCTAGGAAGCGCCGTTTTAGGCCTCCCCTTTTCCTATTATCGAACCTTTGTGATCGAGGAAGAGTACGGGTTCAACAAAACCACCAAATCCACCTTTTGGTCCGATAAAATCAAGGGCAGTATTCTCACGGTTATTCTTGGAGGTGGTATTTTGAGCTTGTTTATGCTGTTCTACCAATCCACAGGCCCTAATTTTTGGATTTATACATGGATTGCTGTGGGCATTTTCATCTTGTTCATCAATTTATTTTACAGCAGGTTAATCGTTCCATTGTTTAATAAACAAACACCTCTTGAAGATGGAAGCCTTAAAAGTTCCATCGAAAACTACGCCCAAAAAGTAGGGTTCGAGCTCCAGAATATATTTGTGATCGATGGTTCCAAACGATCTACTAAGGCAAATGCCTATTTTTCAGGTTTCGGCAAAGAAAAACGTATCACCCTTTTCGACACCTTGATAAACGACCTTAGCGAAGATGAAATCGTAGCCGTACTGGCACACGAAGTAGGTCATTACAAACGTAAACATATCATCGTGAACCTTGTGGTTTCCTTATTGACCACTGGGCTCACACTTTTTATACTATCGTTGTTCATCAACCACCCAGAAATATCGCTGGCCATCGGAGTGTCCAAACCAAGTTTTCATGCTGCTTTGGTAGGGTTTGCCTTGTTGTACAGTCCAATTTCGGAATTGACAGGATTGATCATGAACTATTTATCCAGAAAATTCGAGTTCCAGGCCGATGATTTTGCAAAAACGACATTTGCTGCGACACCCTTGGTTTCGTCCCTGAAGAAATTGTCCAAGAAAAGTTTGAGCAACTTAACACCACACCCTGCTTACGTTTTTGTGCACTACTCCCACCCGCCATTGGTGGAGCGTATCCGAAACCTAAAGGCATAGATTTTGTTGGTTAGATAATAAGATTGTAGTAAATTTAAAATACTATGACAGAGGCTGCTATTGAAAAAGAGAACAAGGAGATTGCGAAGCAGTACAAAGAATTACTTCGCATAAGCTACCAGACGCTGACGGATGAAGACAAGAAATTGATTCGTACTGCCTTTGATGTGGCCGTGGACGCCCATAAGGATCAGCGAAGAAAGTCTGGGGAAGCATACATCTTCCACCCTATTGCCGTTGCCAAGATCGTGGCTTCGGAAATTGGATTGGATGCGGTTTCCATCGCCTCTGCCCTACTGCACGATGTTGTTGAGGACACACCCTATACCTTGGACGATATTGAACGGATGTTCGGTGAAACCGTGGCCCGAATTGTGGATGGGCTAACCAAGATTGCCCACTTAAAAAAGGACAAGGACATCAGTCAACAGGCTGAGAATTTCCGTAAAATGTTGCTTACCCTTCATGATGATGTACGGGTAATCATTATTAAAATTGCCGATCGGTACCATAACATGCTCACCATGGATTCCATGCCAGAGCACAAGCAGGTAAAAATTGCATCGGAAACTTTGTACATATATGCACCACTGGCGCATAGAATAGGATTGTACAATATAAAAACGGCCTTAGAGGATTTAGCGCTTAAATATACCGAGCCGGATGTTTACGAGGATATTCAAGCCAAAATTGAAGACACAGAAGAGGAAAGTTTAGCCTATATAGATGATTTTGCCAATGTAATCAGGACTTCATTGGACAAGGAAGGACTAAATTACTATATAAAAGGGCGAATGAAATCCATCTTCTCCATCCGTAGGAAGATGAAGGCCCAAAATGTGACCTTTGAGGAGGTATATGATAAGTTTGCCATAAGAATCATTTATAAATCCGACCGGAAAAATGAGAAATTCCTGGCCTGGAAGATTTATTCCATTGTTACGGACCACTTTACACCCAACCCTATTCGATTACGTGATTGGATCACTTCACCAAAATCTACCGGTTATGAGGCCCTACATATCACCGTTATGGGACCAAAGGGTAAATGGGTAGAGGTACAGATACGAAGTGAGCGGATGCACGAAATTGCCGAAAAAGGATATGCGGCACACTTTAAATACAAGCACGGAAACCAAAAAGAACAAGGAATAGAAGAATGGTTGAACAAGCTTCAGGAAGCCCTCGAAAGTGCCAATGGAAATGCCGTAGACTTTGTGGAGGAATTTAAGCTCAACCTATATTCCAAAGAAATATTTGTTTTTACTCCAAAGGGAGACCTAAAATCCATGCCCAAAGGCGCTACTGCACTGGACTTTGCCTTCAATATCCATACAGAAGTGGGGATGAAGACCCGAGGTGCAAAAGTCAATGGAAAATTGGTGCCCTTAGGCACAAAGCTTCGTAGTGGTGACCAAGTGGAGATCATAACATCGGAAAGTGCCAAACCAACACAGACATGGTTGGATTATGCCGAAACGGCAAGGGCACGTTCCAAGATCAAATCCTCACTGAGTGAAGAGAAAAAAGAGGTGGCCGCAGAAGGCAAAGAAATTTTGCGCCGTAAGCTAAAAGCCCAAAAAATAACCTTGAACGAGGACACGGTAAATAAACTGGTGACCTTTTTTAAGCTAAAGACCAGTTTGGACCTCTTTTATAGGGTGGGCATTGGCGTTATAGACAATGAGAAATTAAAGGATTTTTCCTCTTCCTACCACAATGCATTTATCAATTTCTTTAAGAACAGGATACGCAAGACCCCTGCCCCTAAGGATATCGATAAAAATGAGATTACCACCAAGTACGATTTATTGGTGTTCGGAAAAGAAGAAGAAAGGCTCAATTATAAATTATCGCAATGTTGCAACCCAATTCCCGGTGACGAAGTGTTTGGATTTGTGAGTGTCAACGATGGTATCAAGGTGCACAAAAAAAACTGCCCCAATGCCATTTCATTGCAATCCAATTACGCTTACAGAATTATTAGTGCCAAGTGGATAGACTCATCTCAGGAAGAATTCTCCGTTGATATTCAAATTACGGGTATCGATAATATGGGGCTGGTCAAGGACATCACAAAAATTATCTCCGAAAACATGCATGTCAACATGCGCAACCTCAACTTCAGTGCAGACGGAGGCACCTTTAAAGGAAAAATCACTTTGGTGGTAAAAAACAATAATATCCTTAAAAGGTTGATGAACAGTTTAAAGCAAGTGGAAGGTATAGATAAAGTGACCAGAATTTAATTTTTAACTGTACCTTTGTGCATTAGCATAGGTAGAACGCCATGGGAAACAATAAAAATCAGGAAATTGTAAAAAATGTGTTCACTGCTTTCCTAGAAGAGAAAGGACACCGCAAAACCCCTGAACGCTACGCCATTTTACAAGAAATTTACGAAAGCGACGATCATTTTGATGTAGAGTCCCTTTACATTAAAATGAAAACCAAAAACTATAGGGTAAGTCGAGCTACGCTCTACAATACCATCGAGCTGTTATTGGAGAGCAAATTGGTCCGCAAACATCAATTTGGGGAGAACCAGGCAAAATATGAGAAATCATATTTTAATCGTCAGCACGATCATGTTATTCTTACCGATACTGGCGAAGTAGTGGAATTTTGCGACCCGCGCATTCAATCCATCAAAAAAACAATTGAAGAGGTTTTTGATATCAAGATCAACAATCACTCATTATATTTCTACGGAACTCGAAACAAAGAAGAAAACCTAACCGAATAACCCGAACATTACATGGTAGATTTATTGCTTGGACTCCAATGGGGAGACGAAGGAAAAGGAAAAATTGTTGATGTACTGACCAAGGAATACGATATTATAGCTAGATTTCAAGGAGGTCCGAATGCAGGGCACACCTTGGAATTTGATGGTATTAAACACGTTCTGCACACCATCCCATCGGGAATTTTCCATGAAAACGCCATGAATGTGGTAGGTAACGGCGTGGTAATCGATCCCGTGATCTTCAAAAAAGAACTGGATAATCTTGAAAAGTTCAATATCGACATAGAATCCAAACTTTTTATCTCAAGAAAAGCACACTTGATTCTACCAACCCACCGTTTGTTGGATGCCGCTTCCGAGGCTTCAAAAGGTAAAGCAAAAATTGGATCAACCCTAAAGGGTATTGGCCCAACTTACATGGATAAAACCGGACGAAATGGTATGCGTGTTGGGGATTTGGAGTTTGATGATTGGAAAACAAAATACCGTGCGTTGGCGGATAAGCATGAGGCCATGATCGACTTTTACGATGTGGACATTCAGTATAACCTGGATGAGTTGGAGGCCGAGTTCTGCGAAGGTGTCGAGACCTTAAAAAAATTGACCTTTATTGACAGTGAGGAATATATTTTCAAGGCGCAGGCAGAAGGAAAGAAAATTTTGGCAGAAGGCGCCCAAGGCTCCTTGTTGGATATAGATTTCGGAACTTACCCCTTTGTAACATCTTCCAATACCACTGCGGCCGGTGCATGTACCGGATTGGGCGTAGCTCCCAATAAAATTAAAAGTGTTTTGGGAATTTTTAAAGCATACACCACTAGAGTGGGTAGCGGTCCATTCCCTACCGAACTTTTTGATGAGGATGGAGCCACCATGGCAAAAGTGGGCAACGAATTTGGTGCCACGACAGGAAGACCACGACGTTGTGGTTGGTTAGATTTGGTCGCCCTAAAATATGCGGTTCAAATCAATGGTGTTACCGAACTTATGATGATGAAAGCCGACGTTCTTAGTGGTTTTGATACTATTAAAGTCTGTACGGCCTATACTTACAAAGGAGAGGAGATTCAACACTTACCTTACAGCATTGAAGAAGAGTATGTTACCCCAGTCTACACAGAGATGAAAGGGTGGTCCGAGGACCTCACAAAGCTTACGAATGCAGAACAATTGCCAAAAACCTTGAACGATTATATCTCCTTCTTGGAAGAGCAGTTGAACGTACCTATAAAAATAGTATCCGTAGGCCCGGACAGGCTTCAAACTATTCACAGATAAGTCTCGGTTTTCTGTTCATTTTTCAGTAATTTAAAGGTCCGATTGTCTAATCTTGGACAATATTTTACTGCATAGTTAATTGACTAAAAATCAATACAATGAACAAAACACTGACCCTGCTATTTCTAATAGCTAGCTTAATTTCCTGTACAAAAGAATCAACAAAACTAACGGTAGCATCCCCAAACGGAATCAATTCCATTGATTTCCAACTTTCGGAGGATGGTTCACCGTACTATTTTGTGAATCATAACAACAAAACCGTTATCGATTCCTCTTCCATGAGTTTTGACTTCAAAAACCAAGAATCCTTAAAAGGTGGATTGAATATCATCAATTCAACCACAACTTCGGTAAATGAAACTTGGGAAATGCCCTGGGGAGAACAAAAGGAAGTGGTGAATCACTACAACGAAATGATTATAGAGCTTGAAGAGACCCAAGCACCCAACCGTAAATTCAATATCTATTTTAGGGCCTATGATGATGGCATCGGTTTCCGCTACGAGTTCCTGCCTCAACAAGGGATGGATAGCATCATTATTATGGATGAAAACACGGAGTTCCAATTAACCGAGGATTATATGTCTTGGTGGATTCCTGGAGACTGGGACATTTATGAGCATCTGTACAACACCACTAAAGTTTCAGAAATAGATGCCATATCCAAAAGAAATAATGAAGATTTGGCGCAGACCTACATTCCCGAAAATGCGGTGAATACTCCGGTGACCATGCGTGGCAAGGATGGTCTGCATCTTAGTTTCCACGAGGCCAATCTTACCGATTATGCTGGGATGACATTAAAAGTGAACAATGAGTCATTACTTCTTACAAGCGAATTAGTAGGTTCCGATAGGTCGGGATACAAAGTAAAAAGGGAACTACCCTTTAAAACTCCATGGCGTAGCATACAAATTGCCGAAAAAGCTGGGGACCTTATTGAATCCAAGTTGATCGTAAACCTTAACGAGCCCAACAAATTGGGTGATATCAGCTGGTTTAAGCCTAAAAAATATGTGGGTATTTGGTGGGAAATGCACGTAGGTAAATCTACATGGGACTATGCAGGCTCCCAAGACATGAACACCTTTACCAACGACCTAAAACCTACAGGCAAGCATGGAGCCACCACAGAAAACACCAAGCGCTACATTGACTTTGCCGCTCAAAATAACATTACCGGAGTTTTGGTTGAAGGCTGGAACACCGGTTGGGAACACTGGATAGGTTTTGAAGACCGTGAGGGTGTTTTCGATTTTGTGACCCCCTACCCCGATTACGATTTGGAAGAATTGAATCGCTACGCCAAAGAGAAAGGTGTAGAGATAATTATGCACCACGAAACCTCGGCCGCACCGAGAACCTACGAGCAACAATTGGATACTGCCTATCAATTGATGAACCAATTGGGTATCCACTCCGTTAAAACAGGTTATGTGGGCAAAATAATTCCAGAAGGTGAATACCACCATGGACAATGGATGGTCAATCATTACAGAAAAGTAGTGGAGACCGGTGCCAAATACAATGTGGCCATAAACGCCCACGAACCCATTAAAGCTACCGGAATCCGAAGAACGTATCCAAATGCCATTGCACGAGAAGGGCTTCGCGGTCAGGAATTCAATGCCTGGTCGGCCGATGGTGGAAACCCTGCCGAGCACTTGCCCATTGTAGCTTTCACCAGAATGTTGGCAGGACCTATCGATTTTACACCTGGTGTTTTTGATATTGAAATCCCGAGCAAGGAAAATAACCGCGTCAGCACCACACTTGCACAGCAACTGGCTTTATATGTTGTTATCTACGGACCTGTACAAATGGCTTGCGATTTACCCGAAAATTATGAAGGTCAGCCCGCGCTTCAATTTATCAGGGACGTTGGCGTGGACTGGGACGAATCCAAGGTCTTAAACGGAGAGGTCGGCGATTTTGTTACCATTGCCAGAAAGGAACGGGAAACAGGCAATTGGTTTGTTGGTGGAATTACCAACGAAAATGCACGGGAAGTCACCATTGATTTTGATTTTCTGGAGGATGGCGTTGCATATGAAACCATTATTTATAAAGATGCAGAAGATGCTAATTTTAAAAACAACCCAACAGCCATCAATATTGAGCGAATCGATGTTGACAAAGATTCATCTTTGACCATACAAATGGCAGAAGGAGGAGGATTTGCCATTAGTTTATTAAAGAAAAACGGATAATTCAAACCGGGGTTATGTGACCTATATCACTGTAAAAACAGGTTGCATAAACTACTTTTGAAGAAAAGCAAAATATACCGTTATGACAGATAAACTCAATAAAATAGGACTGGACAAACAGGCCTCTAGCGACTTAGCCGATAAACTAAACGAATTGTTGGCCAATTATCAATTATTCTACATGAACGCACGTGGTTTTCACTGGAACATTAAGGGTGAAAAGTTTTTTGAACTGCACCTTAAGTTCGAAGAGCTCTACAACGATTCGTTAGTGAAAATTGATGAAATTGCAGAGCGTATATTAACCTTGGGCTTTACTCCCCTACACACGTACGGCGACTATACAGGATTATCAAAAATCAAAGCTGCAAAAAATGTATCGAGTGGCAACAAGGCCATTCAAGAAATTTTAAATGGATACGAGGTACTATTGCCATTGGAACGAGAACTGCTGGAAATGTCCGGAGACTCCAATGATGAAGGTACCAATGCCTTAATGAGCGATTACATTCGTGAGCAGGAAAAACTCATTTGGATGTATTCCGCATATTTGAACCAATAAATTATATGACCAAAAACATTCTTAAGGATTTAATCGCACAGAACAGAAAAACATGTGATTTCACTTTCAACGAGATCACTCAGGAAAATAGCTCGCTAAAATTAAACGATGATACCGCTTCCGTTGGATTCATATATCGTCATATTGGGGAGATTATGCATCTACTCACGCAATTTTTTGGTATTCCCACCGAAGTTAAAAACACCACCATGGGCGAAAAGGATACCGGTGAAGTGTACAACTTGGAGGAAAGTCAAAAACTAGTGGAAGATGGATACAAATTACTGGATGATCTCGTTGAAAGCTTATCCGAAAAAGAATGGACGGAAACCATCGAAACTCCATTTTTTGGCCCCATATCCAGGACCAAGTTGTTGGGACACGTACTATACCACAACACCTATCACTGCGGACAAATAACTCTTACCTTAAAAAGGGGAAAGTAAAAGCAAAGGGCAATCACTTGAATTAGAAATCCCAAAGCTTTCTAAACGATGTATGCCACTTCCGTTAAAAATCCTACTTTTGGGCAAAATTTCGTGAATTTGAAAAGCATTTCATTTTTCATTCTGGCCCTTTTCACTTTTGGCGCATTTGCCCAAGAGCAGCAGCCCGAGGGTGGCCGACAAATCAACATCGTTTACGGGGCCAACTTCACCAAAGATGAGGCACAGTTTCCCGGTGCTTCCATTTTTAGCAAGGATGATGAGCGACAGGTACAGTTTGAGCACCAAGGAGCTGACCTGTGGTGCGATATTGCTATTTTTTATGCTGAAGAAAACCGCCTAAAGGCGATTGGGAACATTCGTTTACAACAAGGGGATTCCATAGAGATGAACAGTGGAAAAATGGACTACGATGGCAATTCAAAATTGGCCAAAGCTTGGGAAAAAGTGGACCTTACCAATGGCCAAATGACCTTGACAACCGACACCCTTTATTTTGATAGGGAAAAACAACAGGCCTACTACAATTCAGGTGGAAAGGTTATAGATTCCGCGAATGTGCTCACTAGCATTGTGGGAACCTATTTTATGACCCCCAAAAAGTACCAGTTTCAACGCAAGGTACACATTGACAATCCTGATTATATTATTGATTCGGAGCAACTGGACTATTACACCACATCCAAAAACGCCTATATGTACGGTCCTTCCACCATAACTGGCGAGGAATACAAAATCTATTGCGAGAGAGGTTTTTACGACACCACAATCGAGCAAGGTTACGGGATCAAAAACACCCGTATTGATTACGACAATAAAATAATCGAAGGGGACAGCCTCTATTTTGACAAGGCTACGGAATTTGCCTCTGCAACGAACAACATCCAAATTACAGACACCATCAATAATGGGGTGATCAGGGCACATTATGCCGAAGTGCACAAGGCCAAAGATTCCGTTTTTGCCACCAAAAGAGCAGTTTCCATCAGTCTGGTACAGAAAGATTCCCTTTATATGCACGGCGACACCTTGATGGTCACTGGAAAAGAAGAAGAACGTGTTTTACGCGCATTCAGGAATGCCAAATTCTATAAAACAGACTTGAGTGGCAAATGTGATTCCATTCATTTCGAGGAAAAAACGGGTATTACCCAATTGATTACCAATCCTGTTTTATGGAATGTAGACAATCAGATCACGGGAGACAGCATTCATTTAATTTCCGATTTGGAAACAGATAAGCTGGATTCCCTAAAAGTAATCGAGAATGCTTTCATAATTTCATTGGATACGATAAGTGGTACTGAGTACAATCAAGCCAAGGGAATAAACCTGAATGGAAAATTCATCGAAAATGAGCTCAAAATCATCGATCTGGATAAGAATACAGAATTGATTTACTATATCTACAATGATGACCAAGAATTAATAGGGGTAAATAAAAGTAAATCGAGCAAGATTAGACTCGAGATGGCCAATAACGATATTGAAGACATCACCTTTTACGTAGATCCGGATGGGGACATTTTCCCGGAAGATGAATGGGAGCAACAATCCAAAAAATTTAAAGGTTTTATCTGGCGTGGCGATGAACGAATCATGTCCAAAGAAGAAATATTCGACGAAGACGACAACAACATTGAACTGGTTAAAATTCGGGGCATAGACAACCCCATTGATATTGATGCAGAGGAAAACGAACGGCAGAACAACCAGAACGACCCCATAAATGCACCCAATACCAAAGCGGTAAAACCTAAAAAGCCCGTTCTTAAAAAGAAAGAACAAACCCCATAATGTCCAAAAAAGATTTTTACACATACCAAGCCCAAACTTCTCCGCATCCATTGGCCTTGGAAGTTTCGCATGCCAAAGGAAGTTACATCTACGACCAAGATGGCAACGCCCATTTGGATTTTGTGGCAGGCGTTTCGGCATGTAGCTTGGGACATTGTCACCCAAAAGTGGTAGAGGCCGTAAAAAAACAAGTAGATCAATACATGCACGTTATGGTCTATGGTGAATACGTACAACAACCCGCGGTAGCGTTTTCCAAATTATTGGCATCTCTCCTACCCAACAATTTAAACACCACATATTTGGTGAATTCGGGTACAGAAGCCATGGAAGGCGCCATTAAATTGGCTCGAAGGCATACAGGCCGCTCACAAGTCATCGCTGCTAAAAATGCGTATCATGGGAACACCATGGGGAGTTTGAGCCTTATGGGATTGGAAGAGCGTAAAAGTGCATTCAGACCGCTAATTCCGGATATTAGGTCCATACAGTTCAATGCTGAGGAAGAAATCGAAAACATTACCGATAAAACTGCTGCGGTTGTATTGGAAACCATACAAGGTGGTGCTGGTTTTATTGTACCTGAAAACGGTTATTTGGAAAAAGTACGGAAGCGTTGCAACGAAGTGGGTGCCATGCTCATCTTGGACGAAATACAGCCAGGTTTTGGACGCACAGGCAAATTGTTCGCTTTTGAGCACTTTAATTGTCCACCAGATATATTGGTCATTGGAAAAGGAATGGCCTCTGGTCTGCCTGTTGGTGCTTTTGTGGCATCACATGAGGTAATGGCCGATTTAAAGGAGAAACCAAAATTTGGACATATTACCACCTTTGGTGGAAATCCGGTAATTGCAGCGGCCAGCTTGGCCACCCTAAAAGAAATCACCGAAACGGACCTTATTCCGCAAACACTTGAGAAAGAAAAACTATTCCGAAAACTACTCAATCACCCCTTGATCACAGAAATTCGAGGCAAAGGCCTAATGTTGGCCCCGATTATGAAAAGCAAGGAAGTAGCCGATTACTTGGTTGTTGAAGCAGCTAAAAAAGGCCTCATACTTTTTTGGCTTTTATTCGAGGATAGAGCTGTGAGAATCTCACCTCCATTAACCATTTCCATGAAAGAAATCGAGGAAGGTTGCGACCAAATCCTCAGCATTTTAAACGACTACCAAACCCGTACTGTTAACTAATTTGTTGATAACATACCCCAAAAATGGACTTTAAGAGTAGCTCAAAGGGTTAATTTTAAGTCCATAGTTCAACCAAAAACGTTCCTATGGCGTTAGAATCTAACGAATATCCAGACAAATCCATTAGCAAATTTGAGTCCATGCTCAAGACGGATGACGTCTATTTCTTTGATGCGGAGGACTTTGAGGAAATCATTCACCACTACCTTAACAACGGCAAAATATCCTTGGGGAAAAAAGCCATTCAAATTGGTTTGGAGCAACATCCAAATTCAATGGAATTAAAACTTTTACAGGTAGAAGTTTTGGCATTCGAGGACAAGTTCGAAGCAGCTGAAACACTGTTGGACGAAATTCAGAACATTAATGCGGCGAACGAGGAAATTTATATTCAGCGTGCCAATATCCGTTCCAAACAAGATAAACACCAAGAGGCCGTAAACCTTTTACTGGAAGCGTTGGACGTTACCGACCATTCTTTCGATATACATTCACTGCTGGGCATGGAGTACCTGTTCATGGATAACTATGAGCAAGCGAAATTGAGCTTTATGCGATGTGTGGAAATGGACGACCGTGATTATTCATCGCTGTACAATGTAATTTACTGCTTCGAGTTTTTAGAAGATTTTGATGGCAGCATCCATTATTTGAACGATTATCTGGAAAGAAACCCTTATTCTGAAGTCGCTTGGCATCAATTGGGAAAAATGTATCTAGCCAAAAGCCTGTACCTTGAAGCTTTGACCGCTTTTGATTTTGCCGTTATTTCGGATGATTCCTTTATCGGAGCCTATTTTGAAAAAGGTAAGGTTTTGGAAAAATTGGGCAGATACAATGAGGCCATAGAGAACTATGAATCTACCATCTCCATCGAAGACCCTACATCTTATGCATTTTTGAGACTTGGAAAATGCCATGAAAAACTTGGGAATTTCGAATTGGCCAAATACTACTATTACCACACCGTTCACGAAGACCCTTTATTGGACAAGGGCTGGTTGGCCATAACGGATTTTCATTACGGACAGAAAAACTTTGAAAAAGCCCTGTATTATATCAACAAGGCCATAAATATTGATGGTGAAAACCCAAAATATTGGAAAAAAGCAGCTAAAATCTATTCTGCCCTAAACAATTTTGATGAAGCTGATTTCGCCTATAAACAAAGTGTAGACTTGGGCAACTATGAATTGGGAACTTGGAAAAATTGGGCTGAGGTCCTTTATAAAATCGGGGACCTGAATTCAGCCATCCAAGTCTTAATACAAGGCCTTGAATTCTATCCGGACAATTCCGACCTCACCTACAAACTTGCGGGCATCCATTTAAAAAATAAAGATTTGGATGAAGCAAAAAGCATTTTATCCAAGGCCATGAGAATTGATATTGGTAAATTGCAGCAATTTGAAAAAGAATTCCCAGAATTCATTGAAGTTGATTGGGTGAAAGCGCTGGTTTCCAAAATAAGGAAGACAGCCAAATAGCCTACAGTTTATCCAAAATTCATGCAAGCACGTCGTATACTGGACTACGTTTTCGTTACCCTCAAAGGTATGGCCATGGGTGCCGCCGATGTTGTCCCGGGAGTATCAGGAGGAACCATCGCCTTTATTTCGGGCATTTACGAAGAACTCATCACCTCCATAAACAATATTGACCTTTCCTTGATTGGTATTTTAAAAAAAGATGGCATCAAAGCCGTCTGGAACAAGGTGAATGGCAATTTTTTATTGGCCCTCTTCCTAGGAATTTTTATCAGTGTGCTCTCCCTGGCCAAATTCCTAAGTTGGCTATTGGAAAACGAGCCCATTTTATTGTGGTCCTTTTTCTTTGGCCTGGTAGTTGCCTCTATATTCTTTGTAGGCAAGGAGATTAAAAAATGGACTGTGGGCACAGTTGTGGTGCTTCTTTTGGGAGCCGCATTGGCATTCTTTATCACCGAACTCCCGGCAAACGACAATGTGGATAGCTTACCATTTTTGTTTTTATCGGGGGCATTGGCCATTTGCGCCATGATTTTGCCCGGCATATCAGGAGCATTTATTCTAGTGTTATTGGGTTCTTATAAAACCATTTTGGATGCTGTTCACGAAAGGGACATCAAGATTATTTTGACTGTTGGGGTCGGCGCTGTTTTTGGACTATTGAGTTTCGCCCGACTTCTTAAATGGATGTTCAATCACTACAAAAACATCACTTTGGCGCTGTTGACCGGTTTTATATTAGGTTCACTGAACAAAATATGGCCATGGAAAACGGTGTTGGAGACCAAAACTTTTGGGGACAAGACCATTGTTGTGGATGATATGAACGTACTTCCTGGCGCTTTTGAAGGCGATAGTAAATTAATGCTGGCCATTGTATTAGCCATCCTAGGTTTTTCACTTATTTTTATCCTGGAAAGACTAGCTTCCAAAAAATAAGGAAAACCTAAGTGGGCAAATGCATCAACCTAGAACATTTCTGGATAATTTCTTCTTGGTCATCAAAGGCCTGTGCATGGGCGCTGCCAACAAAGTGCCAGGTGTTTCAGGTGGTATAGTTGCATTTGTAGCCGGTTTTTATGAAGAATTCATCTATTCACTACAAAAACTCAATTCTAAAGCACTCAAGCTTTTGTTCAATGGAAGGTTCAAAAGTTTTTTCCAGTATACCAATGCTCGCTTTTTAGGTCTATTGATCTTTGGGATGTTGGTGAGTTATTTCAGTGTTTCGCGAATACTGGATTATTTTTTGGAACACAACGAGCTGTTTGTCTGGGCCACTTTCTTTGGAATGGTCATCGGTTCCATTTACCATATCGGGAAGGATTTCACCCCTTGGAACAAACGCACCATTCCTGCAGGTTTAATTGGTTTGATAATCGGCGTATCCATTAGTTTTTTAAGTCCCGCACGCGAAAACGACAATCTCTTCTTCATATTTTTCTGTGGAATAATCAGTGTCTCCGGTATGACGCTCCCCGGCCTATCCGGTTCATTTATTTTAATCCTTTTGGGCAACTATGTGTTGCTTCTTGTAGACTCCGTAAACGCACTTTACGACACCTTTTCCGAGTTGTTTTCCGGTGACTTCAGTTTTGTGAACAATCCGGAGCGAATCCAAATTTTAAAAATCTTGGGGGTCTTTACCTTGGGGTCGATGACTGGGCTGGTTACGTTTTCACATTTATTGAGCTACTTATTAAAACATTTTAAAGCAACAACAACTGCCGTACTATTGGGATTTATCACCGGGTCTTTAGGGGTTCTGTGGCCTTGGAAAAGGACTATTTTTAAATTGAACCCAAACGGTGGCACTTTATTGGATTCCAACGGCAATAAAATCATCCTCAACTATAGAAGATATTTCCCCGACATGGCAGATGCAGAAACCTGGTGGGCCATACTTTTTATTTTGATGGGGATTTTGGTATTATTGATTTTGGATTGGTATGGCAACAACAGACAAAAAAATGTATAGGTACGGACTTCTCGGTAGAAATATCTCATACTCTTTCTCACAAGGATACTTTACACAAAAATTTAAAGACCTTGGATTAACTGACCACAGCTACGAGAATTTTGACATTCAACATATATCCGAATTCAAAAATGTTCTAGTCCAAAAGAACCTAAAAGGACTGAACGTAACTATTCCTTACAAACAAGATGTAATCCCCTATTTGGACGAACTGGACTCCAAAGCCGCTAAAATTGGGGCCGTAAATACCATACAGTTTTCAGAAAAAGGATTAAAAGGATTCAACACCGATGCTTACGGGTTCAAGAAGTCTTTAGAACCTTTTCTACAAGCGCATCATACCCATGCTTTGATCTTGGGTACCGGTGGCGCATCCAAGGCAGTACGCTTTGTACTGGACGAACTAGGTATTGCCAACACTTATGTTTCCAGAACTAAAAAAGAAGGTCAGCTCACCTACGAGGAGCTGGACAAAACATTGATGGAGCAAAACACCTTGATCGTTAACTGCACTCCATTGGGAACATATCCCAATATTGAAAACAAACCAGAACTCCCCTATCAGTTCATTGGAAACGGGCATTTGCTCTACGATTTGATCTATAATCCAGAAAAAACCAGTTTTCTCTCTATAGGAGAAGCCAATGGAGCTGCCATCTGCAATGGCCTGAAAATGTTGGAACAGCAAGCAGAAAAAGCTTGGGAAATCTGGAACCAAGGTTAAAAAAGAACCATTGACATAAGGATTCCATCAATCCTCACAAGCGTCATATTCTGCAAAAAGAAGAATCAATACTTTTGCTATTAGACAATTAAGTTGTTAAATTGGCTATAACTTTCATCAATCACATAGGTAAACAAGCAACGAATGCAGGAAAATGATCGTAAACTTCAGCAAGCTGAAGGTGGCAAAGAAGAAACTACGGAAAACACAAAAGCTCCTTTGGAGGAGACCAAACAGGTCGAACCAGAAGTAGCGGAGGACACCACACCCAAAACTGAAAATTCGGAAGAGCCGAAAGAGGAAACGGTTGCGGAATCCAAAAGTGATGAAGAAGCTGCCAAAACAGATGCATCCAACGATCATTTAGATGAAATTGACGAATCCAATGCCGAGGATGCCGAGGATACGGACAACGAAAAACGTCACACGATTCCCATGTTGGACTATCACTCCATGTCCATGGAAAATCTTGTGGGAGAATTACAACGCTTGGTAAAGAATGAAAAGGTTCAGGCAATTCACAAGCATGTCAGTTCCATCAAATACGAATTCGACCAAAAATTTCAAGAATTCCTTGATGAGAAAAAAGAGGAATTCGTTTCCAAAGGAGGAAATGAGATAGACTTCAGGTATAATTCCGTAGCTAAAAGACAATTTAACGAAGTATATTCCGAATATAGAGAGAAACGTGACCAGTACTACAAACAACTGGACCAGTCGTTAAAGACCAATCTACAGAAGAGACTGGATATAATTGAAGAATTGAAGGGCCTGATCGATATTGAGGAGGACATTAATACCACCTACAACAATTTTAAAGATCTTCAGCATAGATGGAAGAATGCAGGACCTATTCCCAGAGCCAATTATAACGATGTTTGGCGCACCTACCATCACCACATGGAAATCTTTTATGATTTTCTGCACCTTAACCGCGAACTGCGGGACTTGGATTTTAAGCACAATCTGGAAGAAAAACAAAAACTTGTGGAGCGTGCAGAAGCTTTGGCCAACGAGCCAGACCTGAACAAAGCCTTCCGTGAGCTACAGACCTTGCACAAAATTTGGAAAGAGGACATAGGCCCAGTTGCCAAAGAGCATCGCGAAGAAATTTGGGAAAAGTTCAGCAACGCTACAAAAACCATGCACCAACGTAGGCAGGAACATTTCCAAGAACTGGAAAAGGTCTACGAGAAAAACTTGGAGAAAAAACAGGAAATTATCGCCAACATTGCCAAGATTGCAGAAAGCGTTGCGGATAATCACAGAGGCATTCAACAACAAATAAAAGAAGTTGAAGCATTGCGCGAATCCTTCTTTAAAGCGGGAAGAGTGCCCCAAAAAGTGAACGAGGAAACCTGGAGCCAATTCAAGGAAACCGTTCGCAAGTTCAACAGAACCAAGAATGCTTTCTATAAAAATCAGAAGAAAGAACAACAGCTTAATCTTGAAAAGAAAAAGGAGCTGCTGGAGTTGGCAGTATCTTTAAAAGATAGCGACGATTGGGCGGAGGTTACTCCCCAAATGAAGCGCATACAAAGAGATTGGAAAAAAATTGGGCATGTTCCAAGAAAATACTCCGATAAAATCTGGAAAGAGTTCAAAGATGCTTGCAACCACTATTTTGATCGCCTACATTCAGAAAAAAATGAAGCCCATAAAGAAGAATTCGAAAACTTTAAAAAGAAGAGTGAGTGTTTGGATCGTTTAAAGGAATTCCAGCTGAGTGGAGATAAAAAGAAAGATATTGAAGACATCAAGGCCTTTTTGGCGGAATGGAAGCAATACGGCCGTATACCCTACAACAAAAAGCACATAAATTCCAAGTTCAACAAGATTGTGGATGCCCTGTTCAAAAAATTAGGGGTCGGCAAACAACAGTCCGAACTTCTCAAATATGGCAATAAGGTTCAAGAATTGGCCAAAACCGAGGACAATTATGCCATAGGCAACGAGCGTGTTTTTGTAAAACGTAAAATCGATGAAGTCAAAGCCGAGATCCGTCAGTTAGAGAACAATCTTCAGTTCTTCTCTGGGGACACGGAGGACAATCCATTGGTAAAAGAGGTGGTTAACAATTTGAACAAGCAAAAAGAGGCACTTCAAACCTGGAAAGAAAAAATGAAGAAACTCAATATCCTCGAACACAAACTCAACAAAGAAACCGAAGAGGATGAAAACTACGAGGAGGAATAGACCTCGGCCCATTCCTCCCCATCAAAAAATCATATCACCATCCAGAATTAAAAAATACTTTTTAAGAAATACCTTATCAAGTCGGTCGTAGTAACAATACCTTTAAGTTTTCCGTCATCTACGACAGGTAAGGCATGAAATTCTCTCTTCGACAAAATTTCTGCTACTTCTTTTATGCTTGAACCGGAAGTAACAGTAACTACATCGTGTACCATTACTTGTGGTATGGTGAACATATTATAAACAATGGTATCCACATATTCTTCATGTTCATCAATGGCATCCGCAAAACTAATACGCAACAAATCCGTATAGCTCAGCATTCCTTTAATGGCATTTCCCTCAACTACGGGAATATGTCTAATATGATGCTTTTTGAATAACCTCTCGGCCGCCACCAAATCATCTGTGGGACTTAATGTGACCAAGTTTTTGGTCATGATTTTTGAAACAGGCACACCATTTTTCATCTCACCAGTATTTTACAATTCCATGAATGAAGTTACCCTGATTCTCAACGGAAAAGTATGATAATTGTCAGGCCAACTGCATTTTTCAGGACGATTTAAACACACTATTTTGCCATAAAATGGTTCGTTCACTTATAATTTTTGGCAATACACCCCTTTTTCTTGTGGTTTTTGTAAACTTTTAAAATATTTACCGAAACCAACCTCTACTATCCTTACAATGAAAAATCTTTTTACCCCCGCACTGATTTTATTGTTTTGCATCCAAGTTTATTCACAATCCTTTTACGAGACCAGCTGGATCAGCAATAATGTAAAATACACAGCTTTTATAGTTCAGCACACCAGCGAAGAAGCGTTGGTTGCAGTAAAGTATTTTAACAACGGTTCTGACAAAGTAGCATTATACCCTGGCAGGTACAAGACATTTACAAAATCGGACGGCACAACCGACCGATACCTAAATGGATACGACGCCTTTATAAAACGTGGCCCTTCAGGTTCTAGCTACAGTGCCGATAATTTTTACTTTAAAAAGACGGGGAACGGTAATTTTGAAGCTTACACCGTGGATGATAATGGGTTCAAAGGAGGCGACATCACAAATTATATGAAACCTACCCTGTATTGGATTCCAATACAAAAAGAAGCTCTCACAAAACGATACTTGGACGACTATTTTGATAAAGAGGATGCACTATTTCCACTTTTAGCGTTTTACGGAAACGGCGAAGCAGAATTTGTAACTGAAAAAGCCGCTATAACAGCATTGGGAAGTGGAATTACCCACGCCAACCCGCCTTACGATGATAGTCTTTGGGCCATATCCCTTAGTGATTTAGGTTCTGCAGCCTATACAAAACAAGTACTAAAACATTCCGACAGTTTTCCAAGTACCTGGATCAAGACTCAATGGGACAATGGCTATTTTATCACCTCCCTGGAATACGACTCATTTATGAACAAGTATTTAGTTGTAATGAGCAAAGGACCTAAATTAACAGGGCCACAATCTTGGAAAAAGTCCGAAACCTTCCCAAAAGAATGGGTTTCGGAAAAATGGGATAATTCATACTATATCACTTCAATGACCAATGATGGTGGAAGTTGGTACTTGGCAATGACAAAGAATACAGGACTTGGCACCCAAAGATGGAAAACCAGTTACGAAATCCCAAAAAGCTGGATCGAAGAAAGTTGGAACATGGGATATTCCATTACCTCTGCGACCTATGGAAACGGATTATGGGCGACCTGTGTAAGCAAAAATGCAAATCTGGGCCTACAATCCTGGAAAACGGCGACAGAATGGCCTATCGACTGGATTCGAGGAAAAGCAAATGATGGATATAAAATAACCACGATAGCTTATGGCGACAATCGTTGGTTTGTAGTAATGTCCAATAGCTCATCTATAAGTTACAACACCTCCATAACAAACTATACCGATTTACCCATCGATTGGATACTAGATAAGATCAGAGGTATTAATTAAAAGTAGCGACAAAGTTATTTTGCCACGTTCACGGACCTTGTTTCACGGATAACCGTTACTTTCACCTGTCCGGGATAGGTCATATCCGTTTGTATCTTTTGTGAGATTTCAAAAGAAAGTTCCGCCGCTTTGTCGTCGTTCACTTTTTCGCTTTCCACAATTACACGAAGCTCCCTACCCGCTTGGATAGCGTATGCCTTTTGCACTCCATGAAAACCAAAAGCAATGTCCTCCAAATCCTTCAAACGCTGGATGTAAGAATCCAACACCTGTCTTCTTGCACCTGGTCTTGCACCACTAATGGCATCACAAACCTGTACAATTGGTGAGATCAAAGTGGTCATTTCTATTTCGTCGTGGTGAGCTCCAATGGCATTGCAGACCTCTTCCTTTTCACCATATTTTTGTGCCCATTGCATTCCCAAAATGGCGTGTGGTGTTTCTACTTCAACCTCTGCCATTGGCACTTTTCCGATATCGTGAAGAAGTCCGGCACGTTTTGCGATTTTTGGGTTAAGCCCAAGTTCAGCAGCCATTACCCCACAGAGTTTGGCAACCTCTCTAGAGTGTTGCAATAAGTTTTGCCCGTATGAGGAACGATACTTCATTCTTCCTACGGCTTTGATCAATTCTGGGTGCAATCCATGGATTCCCAAATCTATGACGGTTCTTTTCCCTATTTCGGCGATTTCTTCATTGATTTGCTTTTCGGTCTTCTTCACGACTTCCTCGATACGGGCTGGGTGAATTCTTCCGTCGGTAACCAATCTATGGAGCGATAAACGGGCCACTTCTCTTCTTACCGAATCAAAACAGGACAAGATAATAGCTTCAGGGGTATCATCTACAATAATCTCTACACCAGTGGCAGATTCCAATGCCCGGATGTTCCTACCTTCCCTACCAATAATACGTCCTTTGACATCGTCAGATTCCAAGTTAAATACGGAAACACAGTTTTCCACGGCTTCTTCTGTCCCGATTCGCTGGATAGTGTTGACAACAATTTTTCGGGCTTCCTGCTGAGCGGTAAGTTTTGCCTCTTCCAAGGTGTTCTGCAAATAAGCCATGGCATCGCTCTTAGCAGTTTCTTTTAACGACTCTAACAATTGTGCTTTTGCATCTTCGGCGGACAGTCCAGAAATAACTTCTAACTGCTGCACCTGGCTTTTATGGAGTTTTTCAACCTCAGCCTGTTTTTTGTCCAGTATCTCACTTTTATACTCGACCTCTTTTATCTTTTGTTGGTATTGGTCGTTCAGTTTTTTATTCTTGGCAAGTTCACTGCTTACTTGGGACTCTTTGTCTCTTGTGCGCTTTTCTGCCTCACCAATTTTTTTATCCTTATTGTTGATGACCTTTTCGTGCTCTGCCTTCAACTCCAAAAACTTTTCTTTGGCCTGAAAGATCTTATCCTTTTTAATGCCCTCTCCCTCTTTCTTGGCTTCTTTTATTATGTCTGCAGCCTCCTTTTTTGCATTGGCAATGGTCTTGGACGCTTTGCCCTTCTCCATCATCTTGGCAATTGCGAATCCTATTGCCAGCCCTACAACAGCTGCGACAACGATAAATATGATATTATCCATGTTTGCTTGTGTTTAGTTAAAAAAAAAGCCCACATCGGAAGAAGTTTTGTACAAACTCCAAAATACAGGTTTAGGGCTAACAGACTGATCAAGGATCCCTATACAAGTAGGGCCTGCTTTTACGGCCTAAACTCACCCTTTCTAATTATATTAGTGTTGAGTTTGTCAAAAATAAATTACCAATGTGGGCAGTAACAATATTTTATTTAAAAGAACTTATTCCCCCAATTTAGAATGGACCAGCTCATCCAAGGCCCTGAGTCGCTGCATGGCGGCCTCTGCGTTTTCTGAACGGTCTATTCCACCTTGCTCAATTTTGGAAGCAAATTGCAAGGCACACATGGCCAATACATCTTGCTTGTCCCGAACGGCATAGTTTTGCTCAAACTTTTTTGCCAGATTTTCTATGTTCTTGGCTGCTTTACGCAACCCCTCCTCTTGCTTTGGGTCTATCGTTAACGGATATACCCTATCGGCAATGGAAAGCTTTATTTTGAGCTTCTCGTCCATAATTTCGGTACCAGTTAATCCGCTAGTTTTGCAATGCAAACATCCAATTCACGGATCAAAGTATTTATTTTGAGCTTAGCTTCTGTTTTACTAGTATTACTACCCAGCATTGTGTTCGCCATTTTCAAGGAGTCATATTTTTCCTCCCATTCCTTGAGCGCTTTTTGTTGAAGGTCGTTTTCCTCCTTTTGAAGCTCCAATTCCTGTTTTAACTTGGCATTGAATTGGTGCAATTGCTCCATTTTGTGAAGCAATTTGCTCACCTTGTTCTCCAAAGAATCAACAATCTCAACAAGTTCGCTCATATATGCAAACAACAATACGTATTACACAAAGTTAACCAACCTCGGACAACCTCGCAATACTTTTAAGATTTATTCTTACAGCTATTATTCAGGTTATAGGCACAACGATCAAAACCTTTTTTCAAATCAAAACATTGGTTATTTTCGTGGGGAACTATTGACGATTTTATGCGCAGCAACTTTTTTTTAGTCCTTTTTTTTATTGCATTACAACTTCCTGCACAAGAAAAATACCCCCAAGACGCGTTTCGTTCCCCATTGGACATCCCCTTGGTTTTGGCCGGCACCTTTGGTGAGCTTCGCTCTAATCATTTTCACTCGGGAATGGATATTAAAACCCAACAAAGGGAGGGACTCCCGGTTTTCGCTATCGGAGATGGTACCATAACCCGTATAAAAGTATCCCATTGGGGCTATGGCAAAGCCCTTTATGTTGCGCACCCAAACGGATACACCTCCGTTTATGCCCACTTGAACAAATTTGGCCCCGAGATAGAGGCATTTGTAAAAAAAGTACAGTATGAAAAACAATCCTACGAAGTTGAAATGTTCCCGGATTATGGCGAACTCAAAGTTTCCAAAGGAGATATTATAGCTTATTCCGGAAATACGGGCGGTTCTGCAGGGCCTCATCTACATTTTGAGATTCGTAACAGTGTAAACGGAAAACCCACCAACCCCCTGCTCTATGGCTATGATGTCAGGGATGCAACAGACCCTACGTTATTGGGACTTTATGGCTATCCGTTATCCGATGAATCGCTGATCAACCAAAGTGCGGAAAAAATACAACTCAACTATACCAGACAATCGGACGGCTCATATTTGGCCGACAAAGTAACTGCCATTGGCACCATTGGGTTGGGCATCAACAGTTTTGATAGGTTGGATATGGCAGCCAATAAAAATGGCGTATATGCCGTAAAGCAAACCGTAAACGGCAGAGTTTATTCAGCATTTGATTTTGAGTCGTTCTCTTTTGGGGAAACCCGATACATCAATACACTGATAGATTATGCCCATTTCTATGACCATAGGCAGCGAATCCAGAAATGCTTTAAAGAACCCTACAATCATCTGAGCATTTATAAAACCCTTTATAACGATGGGAAAATTGATATCGAGGAAGGCATGTCCTATAATGTGGAATTGCTTATTTCCGATCTTGCGGGGAATACCACCAAATTAATTATTCCCATTGAGGGCAAGTCGATGGAGGAAAAAATAAGCAAAGAGGATATGTCCACCGATAATTTTGTAATCGCGGACAAACCAAACAATTTTGACCTTGGAGCTGCAAAGGTATATTTCCCGGCAAGTACGTTTTATGAGGATTTCTACATTAATTTGGAAAAAGGGAACGACACGGTTACCATTCACGATAACAGTGTAGCTGCACACAGAAATTTTACCATAAGCTTTGACCCGTCCAAATATCACTTAGAGGACAGAAAACAATTGTTTATAGCGCATTTGGACAGTAAAATGAGACCTTCCTACTCCAAAACCTACAAAAGAGACGGTTCTTTCACCACCAGAACTCGAACCTTGGGCACATACACATTGGTAAAAGATACCGTTGCACCAGAAATAAAACCCAAAAATTTTAGGGAGAAACAATGGTTGAGCAATTACAACTTTTTAAGCTTAAAAATCACGGACGACCTTAGTGGAATTGACACCTACACCGCCACATTGAACGGCAAATGGATATTGATGGAATATGAGCCAAAAACGAATACCATTACATACAACTTTGAAGATAATGTGACCAATGAGACCGAATGTGAACTAAAAGTTGTTGTTACGGACAATGTAGGCAACTCAACAACCTTTACCAGCACGTTTTTCAGGAAATAGGCTTATTTTTGCAACCGTAAAACCAACAACCACTTTTAATTGGACGTTTGTTCCCTCTTAAATACAATCAATAATCAACCTGACTTGTTACAACCTGAAGCCAAAAAACCAAAGGCGTTAAATTAAAAATAGATCAATGAAAAGATTTGTCTTCTTTATTTTTCTTTTGGCCACATCCATGGCATCCGCACAAAAGAACATTTATGAAAACATTAGGTTTGATGAGTTAACGAGCGACCATGAAATTTTGGCCATTGTACCATTTATAGCCCATTTGGAACTTAAAAAGGCCGTTGATAGGGAAGAATTGAAAGTACTGTCCAAAAACGAAGGGTACGCTGTACAGAATGCATTGGAAATGTATTTTTCGAAAAGAAAAAAGAGGAAAAAATTCAATGTGGATTTCCAAAACACCACCAATACCAATGCCATTTTGGCCCAGAACAATATCGATTACAACAATATAGACACCTACACTACCCAAGATCTATGTAAAATATTGGATGTAGATGGAATTATAAGCGGTAACCTTAATCTTAACATTCTACTATCCGAAGGTGTCCCAACAGATTTTAGCATTTTGGACTATTTCAGCGGAGACGCCAATTATGGACGGATCGGGGTTAAAATCAGTGATGGGGAGACCGGCAAACTTCTTTGGAAATATGAAAATGAAATTTCCAAGAAAACCGGTAAGAACACCAACGAGCTTATCGACAAAATGATGAAAACGGCATCGAGAAAATTTCCGTACGACCGAGAAAAAAGAAGGGATAGAAATTAATTAGCTATTGGCAAATTCCCTTAAAACCTCAACAGCGTAATCCAACTCCTCCTTTGTATTGTACATGGAGAAAGAAAAACGTAAACTAGGTTTCTCCAACTCCTCACCGGACAATATTTCGGATAATACATGAGAACCTTGATCGCTCCCTGATTGACAGGCACTTCCTTTGGAACAGGCAATTCCCTTCATATCCAAATGGAACAAAAGCATCAAGCTTTTCTGTTTATCAAATGGTAATCGAACATTCACTAAAGTATAGGTACTTTTATCCAAATCACCGGAAAGTCCATTACAAACAGCCCCGGGCACCTCTTTTAATACCTTGTCCACAAAGTATTCCTTTAATTCCCGCACTGTTTTGGTCTCTTCTTCCAGATGCTCATAGGCCTTGATAAAGGCTTCCTCCAACCCAACAATGTTGTGAAAAGGCTCCGTGCCAGCTCTAAAGCCTCTTTCTTGGGCTCCCCCGACAATCAATGGTTTTAAACCGGAATTTTTTCTGATAAATGCAAAGCCTATTCCTTTTGGGCCATGAAATTTATGGGCCGCTGCAGTCATAAAATCAATATTGACCGCTTGCACATCCCAAGGGTAATGTCCAATAGACTGTACTGTATCAGAATGAAAAAGTGCGTTGTTTTCTTTGCAAAGTTCACCTACCGCAGCGATATCAGTAATATTACCGATTTCGTTGTTCACGTGCATTAAGCTCACTAATTTTTTAGAATCGTCCTTTTTCAATAGTGTTTCCAAATGATCCAGATCAGGATTGCCCCATTCATCCAAATTCACATACCAAACATTTATGCCATACTCTTTTTCAAGTTCCTCAACAGTGTGCAGAACAGCATGGTGTTCAATTTTTGAAGTAATAATGGTCTCAACCCCCAAATCCCTTACCGAGCATCTTAAGATCATATTGTCGGCTTCGGTGCCTCCAGAAGTAAAAATAATTTCCGAAGCCTGTGCATTCAAGGTTTTCGCAATGGTTTTTCTTGCTTGCTCCACTGCTGTTTTTGCAGATCTTCCAAAACTATGGGTAGAAGAAGGATTGCCATAATACTGCGCCAATGCCTCTTGCATCCGCGAAATAACTTCGTCCCTTACCTGCGTTGTAGCAGCATTGTCCAAATACACTTTTTGCATGGTCGGATTTACTTTTTAACAGGTGCAAAAGTACAAGAAATAAAGTTAATTTCTTTTAAAGTAGCGCTTGGGATTGGGGTATTAAAATGGAATTGCTTTAAATTTGGAGCATGAGAAAATTTATCTTTTCAATTCTTGGATCAATCGTATTGCTATCCTGTAGTGATGGTGATCTTGAAATAGAGACAATTGATTTTGACAGCGTCTCCATACAGTTTTGCAGTGAACCTGACCCCACCACAAGCAATATACTGTTCAAAATAAATGATAGTGAAGCACTCATTTTAGAATTGCAGAGCGGCGTACTTGACAATGGAGTTGTGGGTGAAACAGTAATTACCGAAAGTTCCGTACCAAGCAGGTCACAAGTTACTTATAGGATTTTCTCCGAAAATGTAAACAATGCCTATTTCTGTGACAATATCCCTCCTGCAACACCTACTGTTGTGGATGAAGTGGAAGCCGAGGATGGAGCAGTGATCATAGAGACCATGGTCGACCCGGATGATGCCACTTCTTTTATCCATAACATTAGCTTAAGTGGAATATCCTTTGTCACCGGCGATGGAGAACGCATTACCAATTTAACCATCAGTGAGTTCGGTGATGTTCGCACCGATGTACCTTAGTTCTGATAAATATACACCTCGGTTGCACCCAAACCATACTTTTGGTAGTCGGCGTCATAGAACTTGATGTTATCGTAGCGGTTGAACAGATACCTCAATTCCTCCTTTAATATTCCCTCACCCACTCCGTGGATAAAAACCACTTTTTGGATACGCTTGCCGATGGCAAAGTCCAATTGCCTTTTTGCCGTATCCAATTGAATATTGAGCATATCAAAATTGCTCATTCCCTTACTGGATTTAACCAATTGATGTATATGTAGGTCCACTTCCATTTTTGGAGCACTTCTTTCCTTTGGCTTCACCGTGCTCGCTTTCCTTTTTTTAGGACCTTCCTTTTCTTTTTTAATTTGGGCCACCTCGTAATTGGTCACAGAAATATCATCTGCCACACGAACTAGGTCGCCAGCTTCAAAATGCATGGGAAAACCATCATCGGTGATCATGGTCACTTTATCACCTTCAATATTTTGGACAACGCCAGAAATTGCTTCGTCCAATACCTCAACCTTATCTCCAATAGAAAATTTGCCCATAATGATTTTCTGCAGTAAAAAATGATGTAAAAATTAAACCTGAATACAAAAATAATAGTATTTTTCGCCTACCACAGACTATGATACACTTAACACCGACCATATTGGCCATTGACTTGAAAGACTATATGTTGCCCTGCCTCAACAAACAACTTTTTGGACTGGATTGTCCAGGTTGCGGCATGCAACGTTCCATTGATTTGTTGTTTCATGGTGAATTTATGGCCGCTTTTAAAATGTATCCGGCCATTTATCCCATAATGGTCCTGTTGGTTTTTTTGATCACGAGTACTTTTTTCAAGTTAAAATACTCGTCGCAGATAAAATTGGGGCTCATGCTGATCACAGCTGGGACCATTATGATTAGTTACATCCTAAAAATGAACAACCTTTTTAATTAATACCTTAAAATTATGGAACAACAAAAACTTCCAAACGCAACACTTATAATGGTCTTTGGAATCATTTCAATCGTAACCTGTTGTTGTTATGGTGTAATCGGACTTATATTCGGAATCATTGCCTTAATCTTGGCCAATAAGGCTTTAAAACTCTATGCCGAAAACCCTGAAATATATGAAGGTGTCCAGACTGTAAAAACAGGAAGAATACTGGCAATTATCGGTCTTGTACTCAACGTTTTGGCCATCGCCTATATGATCTGGGCCATTTCATTCTTTGGATGGGAAACCCTACAGGACCCGCAAAAAATGCAAGAGATTTTAGAACAATATCAATAGTAGAATATGAACCAACAACCCTTACCCGGGGCAAGTACTGTGTTGACAATGGGGATACTCTCCATTGTCGGCACTTTGATTTGCTGTGGCCCATTCGGAGCCATTTTTAGTATTATAGGATTGGTAAAGGCCAAAACCGCCAATCAATTATACCAACAAAGTCCTGAAAGCTATACCGATTACAGCAATGTAAAAACGGGTAAGATCCTATCCTATGTTGGATTGGGTCTAGCCTTAGTCTCCTTAGTACTGTTTATACTTTATTTTGGATTAATTATAGCGGCAATTACTACAGGTGAGTTAAGTCGCGAATTTTAATTCGCGACCTCACTTATAAATTTAAGACGGTACAAACGTAGCTCTTCATCTTCGTAATCACCCTCAAACTCATCTATAGCTGCTGAAATGGAGTCCGACTCGGCTTCTAAAAAGTAATCGTGGATTTCTTCCTGCTGGTCCTCATCAAGGATTTCATCGATCCAATAACCAATGTTCAATTTGGTACCACTGAAAACAATTTGCTCCATTTCTTTGATCAACTCAGGTAGTTCCAAGCCTTTTGCGGAAGCAATATCATCCAGTGGCAACTTTCTGTCCACACTTTGTATCACATAAAGTTTTAAGCCAGAATTGGCTCCTGTGCTTTTTACCACGAGGTCATCAGGCCTTACAATATCATTTTCCTCAACGTATTTGGAAATCAAATCCACAAATGCCTTTCCATACTTTTTGGCCTTTCCCTCACCAACTCCTTGGATATTAATGAGTTCCTGCATAGTAATCGGATATTTTAAGGACATATCCTCTAAAGACGGGTCTTGAAAAACCACAAATGGAGGTACCTCGCGTTTTTGCGCTTCCTTTTTTCTGAGGTCACGTAATAATTTCAATAAATTTTCATCCGCAACGGCCCCATTGGATTTTTCAGCCGTAACAATATTTCCGGTATCATCCTTGGAATAGACATGGTCTTTTGTCATCATAAAAGACTCTGGGGCATTTAGATAGCTTTGACCCAATTTGGTCAAGTGTAGTATCCCGTAGCGTTCAATTTCCTTTTTGAGAAGGCCAGCTACCAATACCTGTCTTGTCAGGGCCATCCAAAACTCCTTATCCTTGTCCTTTCCTATTCCAAAAAAGGGTTTTTCATCTGTTTTATGTGAGGAAATCATCGCATTGGTCTTTCCCACCAACACCCTTACAATTTCCTTGGTCTTGAATTTTTCTTTGGTTTCCTTTACCACGTTCAGAAGTTTCACCACTTCATCCATGGCTTCCTCTTTAGGCTTTGGGTTTCTTGAATTATCATCCATATCGGCCCCTTCACCGTTCACTTCGTCAAAATCTTCTCCAAAGTAATGGAGTATGAATTTTCTTCGCGATATGGATGTCTCGGCATAGGCCACAATTTCCTGTAGCAGCGCATTTCCTATTTCTTGCTCCGCTACCGGCTTGCCCGACATGAACTTTTCCAGCTTTTCCACATCTTTGTATGCGTAGTAGGCCAAACAATGACCTTCTCCCCCGTCTCTTCCTGCGCGTCCGGTTTCTTGATAGTAGCTTTCTATACTTTTTGGAATATCGTGGTGGATCACAAAACGCACATCGGGTTTATCGATTCCCATTCCAAAAGCAATGGTGGCCACGACCACATCCACTTCTTCCATCAGAAACATATCCTGATACTTGGAACGTGTCTTGGCATCGAAACCCGCGTGGTAGGGAACAGCACTTACCCCGTTCACCTGAAGCACCTGGGCCAGTTCTTCCACCCTTTTCCGACTCAAACAATAAATAATACCGGATTTCCCTTGATTCTGTTTTACAAAGCGAATGATATCCGCATCAACATCTTTGGTTTTTGGACGAACTTCGTAAAATAGATTGGGGCGGTTAAAGGATGCTTTGAAAACTTTCGCATCCGTCATCCCCAAGTTTTTAATAATATCTTCCTGGACTTTGGGCGTTGCCGTTGCCGTTAACCCAATTATTGGAATATTGTCTCCAAGCCTGTTGATTATACCTCGAAGATTTCGGTACTCGGGCCTAAAATCGTGCCCCCATTCCGAAATACAGTGGGCTTCATCCACCGCTACAAACGATAGCTTTACTTTTTTCAGGAAATCTACATTCTCCTCTTTGGTCAACGATTCCGGTGCTACATAGAGTAGTTTGGTAACACCGTTGGTAATATCCTCTTTGACCTGCCTTACTTCCGTTTTGGTCAGGGAAGAGTTAAGTACATGGGCTATTCCGTTTTGTTCGGATATCCCCCGTATGGCATCTACTTGGTTTTTCATCAAAGCGATCAAGGGAGAGACCACAATGGCGGTCCCCTCTTTCATGATTGCGGGCAACTGATAGCATAGCGATTTACCCCCTCCTGTGGGCATGATCACAAATGTATCGTTATCACCAAGTACGTTCTGTATTACATCTTCTTGTAATCCTTTGAACTTTGAGAAACCAAAATATTTTTTGAGCGAGGAATGCAAATCAGTGTTCGTTAGGCTCATTTCCGCATTTTTCAATTTTATACAAGCAACCTAAAAGGCAGTTGAAGCTAATATTTTAACCATTCGATTACAGAAGAATCTATTCTCACTTCCATAATAGTCTGTAAAAGATAGTTTGATTAGTTTTGTAATCTTAAATATAAGACATTCTTTTAGGAATACAATCAGATAATCGGTTAATTACTTTGAACGACATTAAGTCCATTTTATCCATAGCAAAACGGACCCTTGAAATCGAGAGCAAGGCCGTGGCAAATTTAATAGGTCTGTTGGATGACCAATTCGCTCATGCCGTCCAATGCATTTTGGAGTCGGAAGGTAGGGTCGTGGTATCCGGGGTTGGTAAAAGCGCCATAATCGCATCCAAGATCGTAGCTACTTTAAACTCCACAGGAACACCTGCCATATTTATGCATGCAGCAGATGCCATCCACGGAGATTTGGGAACCATACAACAAAACGATGTAGTAATTTGTTTGTCCAAAAGTGGCAATACACCGGAGATCAAAGCACTGCTTCCACTTATTAAAATTGGAAAGCACAAACTGATCGGCATAACCGGAAACATGGATTCCGTGTTGGCAAAACAGGCAGATTTTGTATTGAATACCTATGTAGAGAAAGAGGCTTGCCCAAATAACTTGGCCCCCACAACAAGTACTTCGGCCCAAATGGCCATGGGAGATGCTCTAGCTATTTCTCTTCTGGAACTCAAGGGGTTCAGCAGTTCTGATTTCGCTAAATACCATCCAGGCGGAGCTTTGGGCAAAAAATTGTATTTGCGCGTTGCCGATATTGTAGTGAACAACCAAAAACCGCAGGTGGACATCAACACCAAGGTAAAAGACGTAATTGTTGAGATTTCCGAAAAAATGTTAGGTGTAACCGCAGTATTGGACAACAACAAAGTCGTAGGAATCGTTACAGATGGCGACGTAAGGAGAATGTTGAGCAAGTATGATAATATAAGTGGACTTACCGCAAAGGATATTATGACTTCCAACCCAAAAACAATAGACGTGGACACCCTGGCCATCAAAGCTTTAAAAATGTTGCAGGAAAAAAGCATATCCCAATTATTGGCCTTTGATGGGGACAATTATGCGGGCGTTGTCCACATCCATAACCTTATAAACGAGGGAATCCTATAATGGCAAAAAAAGAGAGAAAAAATCCGGATGAAATGTCCTTTTTGGACCATTTGGAAGAGTTACGTTGGCATTTGGTGCGCTCCACTTTGGCAGTAGTGATCATTGCCTGTTTAGCCTTTGTATTCAGGAGCTTTATTTTTGATACGATATTGTTCGGTCCCAAAAACATGGACTTCCCAACCTATCAGTTCTTCTGTAATATTGGAAAGTTCTTTGGAGTAAACTCCGAATTCTGTGGTGATACAATTCCGTTCACCATTCAGAGTAGATTGATGGCGGGTCAATTCTCCGCCCACATCTGGACTTCAATTTGGGCAGGGGTTATCCTTGGGTTCCCTTACATTTTATGGGAATTGTGGAAATTCATCAGCCCTGGGCTATACGAAAACGAAAGAAAACACTCCAGAGGCTTTATCATAACAGCTTCAGGATTGTTTTTTCTTGGGGTTCTTTTCGGTTATTACATAGTTGCTCCACTATCCATCAACTTTTTGGGGTCGTACCAAGTGAGCAAGGAAGTACTGAACGAAATAGACCTAGCATCATACATTGGAACAGTAAGGGCCTCGGTAATAGCTTGCGGTATTATGTTCGAATTGCCCATTGTAATCTTCTTTTTGACCAAAGTGGGATTGGTAACCCCGGAAATCCTCAAAAAATACAGAAAGATTGCATTGGTGATCATATTGATACTGTCCGCGATCATTACACCTCCGGATGTCACCAGTCAGATTATTGTATGTATTCCCGTTCTTGTTTTGTATCAAGTAAGTATTTTCATTTCAAGAATGGTGGTTAGAAAAGAAGAAAGAAAAGAGAAAGCAAGAAAAAATGCCAAATAAAGTAGAAGAGTTCAATGCCTATCGTGCCAAAATGAACGATAAGCTCCTTGCCGAAAACAATAAACTCATCAAACGCATCTTTAACCTGGACACCAACGCCTACATGGAAGGAGCCTTGGATGTAAAGACCAAAGAGCTATTGGGCTTGGTAGCCTCAGCGGTGTTACGCTGCGATGATTGTGTTAAATATCACTTGGAAAGCTCCAAGGAGGCCGGCGCCAACAAGGAAGAGGTGATGGAAACATTGGGCATTGCCACTTTGGTGGGAGGCACCATTGTAATCCCACACTTGCGTCGCGCTTTTGAATATTGGGAAGACCTGGAAGAAGCCGAAGCTTAAAAAAATCCAAAAGACCATACAGCAGAAAAAGAATATGTTTAGTTTTGGCAAATTCCTATGAAGCTACGCGCAGATAATATAATGAAGGCCTATCGAGGCCGAAAAGTTGTAAAAGGTATTTCCTTGGAAGTAAACCAGGGTGAAATCGTAGGACTATTGGGACCCAATGGTGCCGGTAAAACAACTTCGTTTTATATGATCGTTGGACTGATAAAGCCAAACGGTGGAAATATTTATCTGGACAACACCGATATTACAAGTTTCCCTATGTACAAAAGGGCACAGCATGGTATCGGTTATTTGGCGCAAGAAGCTTCAGTTTTCCGAAAATTGAGTATCGAAAAAAATATTCTCAGTGTGTTGCAACTTACCAAGTTGAGCAAAAAAGAGCAACATATGAAAATGGAATCCCTGATCGATGAATTTGGTCTGGGACATATCCGTAAAAACCGCGGAGACCTTCTTTCAGGTGGTGAACGTCGCCGTACAGAGATTGCCCGTGCTTTGGCCACTGACCCTAAATTTATTCTTTTGGATGAACCTTTTGCAGGTGTGGATCCCGTGGCAGTGGAAGATATTCAACGAATTGTAGCACAGCTCAAGAACAAGAACATTGGTATTTTGATCACAGACCACAACGTACAGGAAACCTTGGCCATTACCGAACGCTCTTATTTGATGTTCGAAGGGGGAATCCTAAAAGCAGGTGTTCCCGAAGAGCTGGCTGTAGATGAAATGGTAAGGAAAGTATATTTGGGTCAAAACTTTGAGCTGCGTAAAAAGAAACTGGATTTTTAACATCCACTATTTCTTATTTTTCTTCTTAAGATCAACCTGAATGGATGGTGACAATCGCTTGAGATGCTCAATGAACTTCATTTTATCCCTGGGAGAGATTATAGTGCCACTGTATTTTCCATAATAAACTTCCAAACGATCCAAGGAAGCTGCCGGGGAACTAAGCGGATTGTTTGACTCCACTATCCTTGTAATATCTTTTATAAGAATACTTTTCTTGATAAAGAAAAAGGTGGTAACAGTTAAAACTTCATCAGTAACCTCATAAGAAATCGAGAAAAATAGAGCTATGAAAGCGAACATCAGCCCAAACTGGACAATGACATCAATCAAGCTGCTTTTTTCAAAAGAGAGGACAATTGCTATCCCGAAAATCAAAATAAAGGGAACAAGCAACTCCAATCCCACCTTGGAAGGATAAACCACACCTTTGGTCGAAGCTTCTTGTTTTGCACTATGCTGCTTTTCCTCTTCCATTAATCAATGACATCAAAATGTAAGCAAAAACAATAACAGGTATCGCCAAAAAGCGCAAGGTCAACAACAGCACCAAACTACCAATAATAAACAAATACCTAATCCCATTATCCTTAAAGCTCCAATTTTTAAACTTTAGCGCAAACAATTCAATCGGTGAATTCAATAAGTACGAACTCAAAACGGTTAGCGCTACCAAAAACCATGGGTTCAAGATAATGTTACCCAACACCTCGTTGTTGTGGTATAACAGAATCATGGGCAACGAAAGAATTAAAAGTGCATTTGCAGGTGTTGGAAGACCAACAAAAGAGGATACCTGGTTTTCGTCCACATTAAACTTGGCCAAGCGATAAGCTGAAGCCAAAGTAATGGCAAATCCCACAAACGGCAGAAGGGTAATTTCTGCATCATGGCCAATAAACCCAAGGTTCCATCCTCCCCTTTCAGCCATACTCAACAATTGGAACATTACAACTCCGGGCACCAAACCACTCGTAATAACATCGGCCAAAGAGTCCAATTGTACTCCAATTTCACTTTGAACATTTAGTGCTCTTGCAGCAAGGCCATCGAAAAAATCAAAGAAAATCCCGATAAACACAAAAAGTGCAGCCCATTCCAAATGATTGAGCACCGCGAAAACAGTTGCCACACAACCACTAAAAACATTGAGAAGGGTTAAAAAATTAGGAATATAGGACTTCATAAAATTAGGTTTCCGTAAAAATAAAGGAAAAATTAAACTGTAGGCAACGCAAGGTACACCGAGCCATTTTTATTCTGATATTTGTTCTGATAAAATTCGGAATGAGACGAAAGCTCCATCTATTATTTATATGCTTCATTATAGGGAAATTCCTTTTTTCCCAAGTCCCACAGCTCACGGAAAACTCAAAAGTAAGCTTGCTTACGTGCGCAGCAGGCGATCAGCTTTACTCCGCATTTGGCCATACGGCATTTAGAGTACAAGACCCTGCCCTGGGAATCGATGTAGTGTACAATTACGGTACTTTTGATTTTAACCAGCCGAACTTTTATCTAAACTTTACCAAGGGAAAAATGATCTATTCCCTTTCCAGAAGAAGGTTTGAGAGCTTTCTGTACGAGTACGAATTGGAAAAAAGATGGGTAAAGGAGCAGATTTTGAATTTGGACCTTGGCCAAAGAAATCAGCTACTTTCATTTTTTGAAGAAAATTATCTGCCCGAGAACAGGGATTATCTTTACGACCCCCTGCTGAACAACTGCTCCAGTATTACAGGGGATATTTTAAAGGAACAATTTGGTGATGCCGTTGTTTTTGATGGATCATATCTTGAAAAACAATACACATTCCGACAATTGGTACGTCAATTCATGGATGTGAACACTTGGTCCATGTTCGGCATAGACTTGGCCTTTGGCTCTCCGGTAGACCGGACTGCCACAGTACAAGAGCATATGTTTTTGCCCTACTACACCATGGAGCAACTTAGAAACACTACATTGAACGGAAAAGCCCTGGTCTTAAGAGAACGTTCCATCTTGGATTACAATGAGCATACCCAGAACAGTTTTTTCCCGCTCTCCCCTTTATTTTGGTTTTTGATGCTCTTTGCTTTTACTGCCATTATCACTTATTTTGATTACAGACATAAAGCCCGTAGCCGCTGGTTGGACTTTTCTTTGTTGTTCATAACCGGATTTGCAGGCACCTTCCTATTTCTGCTGTGGGTAGCGGCCGACCATACCTCCACACCTTACAATTTTAATATCCTATGGGCATTTCCATTAAATATGGTTGTTGCATTTATCCTTGCTTTTCAGGATAAAATACCCGAGTGGGCACCTAAATATCTTTGGGCCACATTAGGCCTTATCGCACTTGTTCTGATACTATGGATATTTAAGGTCCAAATTTTTTCTCCTGTGCTTATTCCACTACTTTTGACCCTTGCCATCCGCTACGCGTACATGATTCGGTACTCCAAATTGTAGGAAGGCACACAAATAACAGACATGAACTTATTAACGGTCGAAAACATATCAAAATCGTATGGAGAGCTAGTGCTCTTCTCCGCTATTTCCTTTGGAATAAATAAAGACCAAAAGATTGCGCTCATCGCTAAAAATGGAAGTGGTAAAACTTCCATTCTAAACATAATGTCGGGAAAGGACACTTCCGAGACAGGCCAAGTGACCACCCGCAAGGGCATCAAGATTTCATTTTTGGAACAAGAACCCGATTTGAATCCAAATTTGACCGTCGAGGAAACCATTTTTACTACCGACAATGAAATCTTAAAGGTAATTGCCAATTACGAAAAGGCCGTCGAGAACCCAGAGAACACCGAGCAATACCAAAAAGCCTTCGAGGCCATGGAACGGCTCAATGCTTGGGATTTTGAGACACAATACAAACAAATACTATTTCAATTACAGCTTTCCAAACTGGATGCGAAGGTGAGCACACTATCCGGTGGACAAAAAAAACGATTGGCCTTGGCCAATGCCCTGCTTAACAAACCTGACCTTTTAATATTGGACGAGCCTACCAACCATTTAGATCTAGAAATGATCGAGTGGCTAGAGGCCTATTTTGCCAAGGAAAGCATAACGCTGTTTATGGTGACGCACGACCGCTATTTTTTGGATAGGGTCTGTAACGAAATTTTGGAGCTGGACAACAACCAACTATACACCTACAAAGGCAACTACTCCTATTACCTGAACGAAAAAGAGGCCCGAATGGAGCGAGAGGCCGTGGAACAGCAAAAAACAAAAATGCTGTACAAAAAGGAGTTGGATTGGATGCGCAGACAACCCAAGGCACGTACTACAAAATCCAAATCCCGCATCGATGATTTTGCTGAAATTAAAAAACGGGCACATCAAAGGAGACAAGAGCATGAGGTTCAATTGGAACTGAACATGGAGCGCTTGGGCAGTAAGATTTTGGAACTTCACAATATTTCCAAATCTTACGGCGACAAAACGATTTTGGATAAGTTCGATTATAACTTCACCAAAGGTGAACGTGTGGGCATTATCGGGAAAAACGGAACCGGAAAATCCACTTTTTTGAACATCATCACACAACAAGAAAATGTGGAAGGCGGGAAGGTTGTGGTCGGTGATACCGTAAAATTCGGTTATTATACCCAAAAGGGAATTCCCGATAAAGAGGGCCAAAAGGTAATCGATGTAATTCGGGAATTCGGCGACTACATCCCTTTAAAAAAGGGGAGGCAAATCTCTGCCCAGCAGTTGTTGGAGCGTTTTCTTTTTGACCGTAAAAAGCAATATGATTTTGTTGAGAAATTGAGCGGAGGGGAACGTAAGCGACTGTATTTATGTACCGTACTCATTCAAAACCCTAACTTCCTTATTTTGGATGAGCCGACAAACGATTTGGATATCGTTACCCTTAATGTACTGGAAAGCTTTTTGTTGGATTTTCCCGGCTGTTTGATAGTGGTCTCCCACGATCGTTATTTCATGGATAAAATTGTAGACCACTTGTTTGTCTTCCGCGGAGAAGGAGTAATAGAGGATTTCCCAGGCAACTACTCCGATTACCGAAGCTACGAGACCAGTAAAGTAATCGAGGAACGCGAAAATAAAACCACTTCTTCCGACAAAACAGAGAATAATTGGCGTGACACCAGTGGCGGCAAACTGTCCTATTCAGAGCAGAAAGAATACAAACAACTGGAAAAGGACATTCAAAAACTGGAAGAGAAAAAAGTCACACTGCAGAACAAATTCACTGACCCTGATCTGGATGGGGACGAAATTGCCAATCTTTCCATCGAACTTAAAGAAGTCACCGATGCTATCGAGGAAAAAACGGAACGCTGGTTCGAGCTTTCTTCCATTCTAGAAGGATAATACATGTGGTTCCGATTCATTTCATATCTAAAATTTTTAGGTAAATCTACCAACGAACACGGCGTGCATTCGCCATTTGTGTTCCAATATGTAACGCAATGCCTATATTCCAAAAAAAAGCTGCACCAGAACAAAAGCATCAATGTACTGCTAAAGACCATGAGCTATTTCGGTTTTGAAAGAGTGGGCATTAAAAACAATGATGAGGTCATGGAGCTCGTTGAACAAACCTTTCCCCATATTCAATTTGATGAAAACCGTTTAGACCTTTTTTTTGTTGATGAAATGGATATTCCCTTATTTCAAGAAATACATTCCGAAGGAAAATTGCACAACGACAGTCTTGTGTTGGTCAATTCCATTTATGATAACAAAGAAAAATTGGAAAAATGGAACCGTTTGATTGTCCTACCAGAGATAACGGTAAGCATTGATATGTACCATTGCGGTCTCATTTCCATCCGGAGGGAACAAGTAAAGGAACATTTCACGATTCGAATTTAAAACGGTAATTTTAGGCTATGGAAAATGTTGCAACAGATAACACCATTTGGTACGTACTCGCCGTTTTGGGGCTGGTCTATTTGATTATACTGTTCCGAAACAAGAAAGCGACAAGGCGTAGAAAATCCAGAAAGTTTATGGAAGGAAAGCGTCAACATGATAAAAACAATGAGCAATAAACAATGTGCAATGGTCAATTACTATTGTTAATTGATTATTGAACATTGATAACTGACAACATGAAGATATACACTAAAACCGGGGATAAGGGTACCACATCATTATTTACGGGCACCCGTGTTCCCAAGCACCACGCCCGTATTGAAAGTTATGGCACCATAGATGAGCTCAATTCGCACCTAGGTCTTTTACGAGATCAAGACATGGATGAGCATTCCAAAAACACGCTGGCCCTGATTCAGGAAAAGCTTTTTACCGTTGGTTCCATTTTGGCCACAGAGCCAAAAAAGGACAATCGACTCAAAATTCCGCGTATAAGTCCAGATGACATTCAATTTTTGGAACTTGAAATGGATAAAATGAACGAGGAGCTTCCAGAAATGACACATTTTATTTTACCTGGAGGACATACCACCGTGTCATACTGTCATATCGCCAGAACCGTTTGTCGTCGTGGAGAACGCATGATATCCTATTTGCACGAAAACGAACCCGTGCCCGATGCTGTGTTATCCTATATTAACCGACTATCCGATTATTTATTTGTTTTGGCCCGAAAGTTATCCAAGGACTTAAAAGCCGATGAAGTAAAATGGATCCCAGAGAAGTTAGACTGATAAAATCTCTTTTTTAGCCCAAAAGTTTTGTCAACAATAAAATAATTTTTAAATAATGGTGTTTTTACTTGACAAATTGGGTTTAAAAATTATTTTTGCAAAAAATTTAAAATCAAACCGTTACTATGTACTGGACTTTAGAACTAGCTTCATATTTAAGTGATGCGCCTTGGCCAGCAACCAAAGACGAACTGATAGATTACGCCATTCGAACAGGAGCGCCGTTGGAAGTTGTAGAAAATTTACAATCGATGGAAGAAGAAGGTGGCGAAATATACGAGTCAATAGAAGAAATTTGGCCGGACTATCCTACCGAGGAGGACTACCTCTGGAACGAGGACGAATATTAGATCCGAAAAACACAAACCACGTTAAAAAGTCTCATTTGAGGCTTTTTTTTATGTAATTTTGACAGCCTAGCGAAAGAATTCCATCGTAATCCCATCAATGGAACAGCTTTTGACAATCAAAAGAAAAAACATTTCATGAGTTTTATTAATTCCGTACTAAAGGTATTTGTAGGAGATAAATCGGAGAAGGATGTAAAATCATTACAACCTTTGGTGAAAGAAATTAAATCCTTTGAGCAAGAACTTGAAGGGTTGTCACTTGATGAACTAAGACAAAAAACCATCACATTCAAGGCCAAAATAGCCGAAGATTGTAAAGAGGTAAACGATAAAATAGCCGAACTTCAGGCCGAAGTGGAAAACTCCAGCGACATAGATCGTAACGAGGAAATCTACTCCGAAATAGACAAACTCAACGAAGAAGCATATAAAATCTCCGAGAAAACTTTGGAGGACATTCTTCCCGAAGCCTTTGCAGTGGTAAAGGAAACGGCTAAGCGTTTCGCCGCTAACGAGACCCTTACCGTAACAGCAAGCGAATTCGACAGAATGCTTTCCGGTGATAGGGACTACGTTACTTTGGAAGGAGATAAGGCAGTTTGGCAAAACTCATGGGATGCTGCCGGTAAAGAAGTGACCTGGGACATGGTACATTACGATGTACAGCTTATAGGAGGTATAGCCTTGCACCAAGGTAAAATTGCAGAGATGCAGACCGGTGAAGGTAAAACCTTGGTAGCGACCCTCCCACTCTACTTAAATGCACTGGCAGGAAAAGGCGCACACTTGGTAACGGTGAACGATTATCTGGCCAAAAGGGATAGCGCTTGGATGGCTCCTTTATTTGAGTTCCACGGCCTATCCGTGGACTGTATAGACAAGCACAGACCCAACTCCGATGGAAGAAGGGCTGCTTATAATGCGGATATCACTTACGGAACCAACAATGAATTTGGTTTTGATTACCTCCGCGACAACATGGCGCACACTCCAGATGATTTGGTGCAACGCCCACATCACTACGCTATAGTGGATGAGGTGGATTCGGTATTGATCGATGATGCTCGGACACCTTTGATCATTTCCGGTCCCGTCCCAGAAGGTGACCGCCATGAGTTCAACGAGCTTAAACCTCAGGTAGCGAATATTGTACAACAACAACGCCAGCACTTGACAGGGGTTTTGGCAGAGGCCAAAAAAATGATCAAGGAAGGAAACACCAAAGAAGGTGGCTTCCTATTGCTAAGGGTTCACCGTGGATTGCCCAAAAACAAGGCACTCATCAAATTCTTGAGTGAAGAAGGCGTAAAACAGTTGCTTCAGAAAACGGAGAACTTCTACATGCAGGACAATAATAGGGAAATGCCAAAAGTGGATGAGGACCTATTATTCGTTATCGACGAGAAAAACAACCAAATAGAACTTACCGATAAGGGAGTTGAATATATTTCCACGGATCAGGACAAAGAGTTTTTTGTAATGCCCGACATTGGTAGCGAGATTGCCAAAATCGAGAACCAAGGACTGGAAATTGAAAAAGAAGCGGAGCTCAAAGAAGAACTTTTTAAGGATTTTGCCGTAAAAAGTGAGCGCATCCATACCATGACCCAGTTGTTGAAAGCCTACACCCTATTCGAAAAAGATGTGGAGTATGTGGTGATGAACAACAAAGTAATGATCGTGGACGAGCAGACCGGTCGTATTATGGACGGACGCCGTTACTCGGATGGTCTCCACCAAGCTATCGAAGCAAAGGAGAACGTAAAAATCGAGGCAATGACCCAGACTTTTGCGACCATTACGCTTCAAAATTATTTTAGAATGTACAACAAGTTGTCCGGAATGACCGGTACAGCTGTTACCGAAGCAGGGGAATTCTGGGAAATTTATGAGTTGGATGTGATGGAAATTCCAACTAACAGACCCATTGCCCGTGACGATAGACACGATTTGATCTATAAGACCAAACGTGAAAAATATAACGCGATTATAGAAGAGGTTACAAAACTGTCTCAAGCAGGACGACCTGTATTGATCGGTACTACTTCTGTAGAAATATCAGAATTGCTGTCCAAATTGTTGAGCGTTCGTAAAGTGCCCCACAACGTATTGAACGCAAAACTCCATAAAAAGGAGGCCGATATTGTGGCCGAAGCTGGTAAAGGCGGGGTGGTAACCATCGCAACCAATATGGCCGGTAGGGGTACGGATATTAAATTGTCACCGGAAGTCAAAGAAGCTGGCGGTTTGGCGATTATCGGTACGGAACGCCATGATTCCAGACGTGTGGACAGACAGTTGAGAGGTCGTTCTGGACGTCAAGGAGACCCAGGTAGTTCACAATTCTACGTTTCCTTGGAAGACAATTTGATGCGTTTGTTCGGATCGGACCGTGTGGCCAAAATGATGGACCGTATGGGCTTGGAAGATGGCGAAGTGATACAACACTCCATGATGACCAAATCCATAGAACGTGCTCAGAAAAAAGTTGAGGAGAACAACTTTGGTATACGAAAGCGTTTGTTGGAGTATGATGATGTTATGAACGCACAACGTGAGGTCATTTACAAAAGAAGACGACACGCATTGGAAGGTGAGCGACTTAAGGTGGATATCGCCAATATGATCTACGACACCTGTGAGGCCGTTGCCGAGACCAATAAAATGGCGGATGATTACAAGAACTTTGAGTTCGAATTGATCAAGTTCTTCTCCATCACCTCTCCAATAAGCGAGGAAGAGTTCAAGAAAATGAGCTTCCAAGAAATCGCGAACAAGATTTACGATGAGGCCTACAAGTATTACAAACAAAAAATGGAGCGCAGTGCCACTGTGGCATTCCAAGTAATCAAAAAGGTATACGAAGATGAGTCCAACAAATTTGAACGCATCGTAGTTCCATTTACCGATGGCATCAAAACCTTGAACGTAGTCACCAACTTGGAGAGAGCCTATAACACAGATGGTAAGCAGTTGATCACAGATTTTGAGAAAAACATTACCCTGGCCATTATAGATGACTCTTGGAAAACGCACTTGCGCAAAATGGACGAATTGAAACAGTCCGTACAATTGGCGGTCCACGAACAAAAAGACCCATTATTGATCTATAAGTTCGAAGCATTCGAGCTTTTTAAGGAAATGATGGACAAAGTGAACAAAGAAGTGATTTCCTTCCTATTTAAAGGGGAACTACCTTCTGAGAACACCAATCAGATACAAGAAGCAAGAACCGTTCGTAAACCAAAGGAAAACCTTAAGACTACAAAAGAGGAAATTCCGAACAGTGACGAACTTGCCGCACAAAACAGAGCTGCGGGACAAACCCAGGGACAAAGACCACAGGTAACCGAAACCATAGTGCGGGAAAAGCCAAAAATTGGTAGAAACGAAAGGGTCACCATTAAAAATGTGATGTCCGGGGAAAGCAAAACCGTAAAGTTTAAGCAAGCAGAACCCCTTATAGATAAAGGCGAGTGGGTTTTGGTGAACGACTAAAGTCCCGTTTATAATACCAACAAAGTGGCAGTTATTAAAGCTGCCACTTTTTTTATATCAAAAACATAGTTAGATTTACATCCTAAAACACCCCATTAAGCTACTCTGCCACACGATTTTCAACTTTATATCGTGGTAGAGCACATTCACGCGCAGCATATGAAAATTCCTGATAAGGATACATATAGATTACAAGACAAGATTGATTTGATACTAAAGGTTAATTATAATTCATCCTTTTTTGCTGCCATTTTTGGTTTGGTCTGTTTTTTCCTTTTAGATATAAGGGGGATTATCACCTATACCTTTTTGGGGTATGCTTTCATCAACTTATTGAATACGTTGTTGTACCAAAAACACAAAAATTTGGTGCTCACCTATAATTTGACTTCGATATTATCCATGATCGGGGCCATCATTATTACCATATATAGTGGAGGAATCGAAAGTCCATTCATTTTTGTACTGGCCATTATCGTATTTGCAGGATATGTAACTACCAAGGTTTTTGGTCAATTGTACCTAATAATCAACTTGGCGGTCCTTACCCTCTTGTTTTTATATGACACCGGTGACTTTAGAATATCGGAAAATATGGTTCCAGCAGCATCAAGAAGTTGGTTTGCCTATTTAAGTGCGGTTTTCGCCGTGTATTTGCTAGGAGGTGTTTTTGGTAAAAACCTTTTAAGGGCCCATCACAGGCTTTATAAATCCAGAAATGAGATCCAGGAACGCATCGAGGAAAAAGAAACGTTGCTCAAGGAGGTGCACCACAGGGTCAAGAACAATCTCCAGACTGTTTCCAGTCTGTTGAGCTTGCAATCCCGAGCCATAGACGATACCAAAATCAGCAATATCATTAAGAGTAGTCAAAATCGTGTTGTATCCATGGCCATGGTACACGAGATGCTCTACAAACGCGATGACTATCTTTCCAAAATTGAATTGGAGCCCTATGTTCGTGAACTATGCGATTATTTGGTAAGATCGGTAAAGGGAAGCAATCGAAATGTAAAGGTTGATTTGGATATAGCCGATTATAAACTTAGTATCGATACCGTAATCCCTTTGGGGCTTATAATTAACGAAACCATCACCAACGCATTGAAATACGGCATTACAGAAGGGCATGATGGAGAAGTTCATGTATCCATTCAAAAAATGGATGGTAACCGCTATAAAATGTACTTGGGTGACAATGGTATAGGATATTCTGAGGAAATCAACCCGAAAACTTCAAATTCTCTCGGGTTAAAGCTTATTTACAATCTTGCTCGTCAATTGAGAGGTTCTATAAGCAGGGACTATTCCAAAAAAGGAACACACTATTGTATCGAATTCGAAGAGGTCATAGAAGAGTTCAATTCGGTGGATTCCTAAAAAGAAAAAGGTCGGATGTACCGACCTCTTCATACTTATTCCAATATAAACTTAAACTTCTACAGTTTTCTTTCCCTGAACGAGAAAGCTATACTTGCCAGAACAAAGGCAATACTTAAGGACAACACAAAAGGCACCAGAATATCCAACATCATAATTAAGCCAATTTTGCTCTGTTCTTCTTAGTTTTAAAAGAAAGTTCTTTTTTAATTCTAGAATTCTTGAACTTGTACAATCTAGCTGTCTTTCTATCTTTTCTGATAGTATTGTCGATTTCAACTTTCAATTCCACTCCAGCTGCAAGAGTGTCAACTTTGGCTTCTTTTGAAATGTCTTGAGCAAAGGCCATAGTTCCGAAAAAAGTTACTGCGATGATGGTGAAAATTGTCTTCATTTGTTCTGATTGTTTTACGATGTAAAATTACTTTCGCTCACAAGCACAACTCGATTTCTGTCGCTCAACGACCCTTTTCTTTCGGTGAATAATTTTTTTTCGGATGAAGTGAATTTTATCGTCGATGAACGTTTTTGAGGTCAAAAACACTATACCGAACGCAAATGCATTTCATCGATAATCTCTCTTATGTAACTTTTGTAACATACTGTATTTCAATAACTTATTTGTAGGAAAAGGACTATATTTTTGTAAGTATATATAGGAATAAACTCTATATTTCCTACATTTTTTGATTCATCCAATTTTTGTAAATGGATTATCGAAAAACGTTGGATTAACATTTTTTAACGAGCATCCTAGTAATTCTTGGTATCTTATTGCAACTAAATAAGAAACTAAAAAAATCAGCATGAGAACTCCATTTTTAATTCTTCTCTTTTTGGCATCGGTAAGTTGTCAGCCAAAGAACAAATCAGAACAAAAAGAAGTAGCCCAAAAGGAAACTTCCGAAACCCAAATTCAAACAAAATTGAGCAACGAGCAATTGCAACAATTCGAAACGGCCTATTTTGCCAGTGGGTGTTTTTGGTGCGTGGAAGCCATTTTTGAAAGTGTAAAAGGAGTAAAAGAAGTGTATTCGGGATATTCTGGTGGCTCTGAAGAAAATCCTACCTACGAAGAAGTTTCTTATGGTAGAACACACCATGCAGAAGCTGTGGAGGTGTACTACGACCCCAAAGTAATATCTTTTGAAAAGTTGGTGAAAGTGTTCTTTGGTTCTCACGATCCCACAACACTTAACCGACAAGGACCGGACCGAGGAGCGCAATATCGCTCTATTGCCTTTTACAAAAACGAGGAAGAGCGTAAAATTATTCAGGATTATATCGACCTACTGGAAAACGAGAATGTATATGGCAATCGTTCCATTGTAACCGAGGTAACACCTTTCGAGAAATTCTACATGGCAGAGGAATACCATCAGGATTACGAGAGGAGAAACCCGGACAACAGTTACATTCAAAATGTATCCATTCCTAGATTAAATCGTTTTAAAAAGAATTTTAAATCCTACTTGAAGGAAGAAGTTCACTAAAGCAATATAAAAGAGAATCGGCCAGGGAAGAAACAAGTGGCCCAATAGGATAGTAGGTGGTTCTTTTTGGGACTTTAAAAAAGATTAGTTCTCTAGAACCACCTCGCTGTATTTGGAGTTGATCTTAATGGATTTACCATCATTCTTGCTAATATTATAACCTGTATACGAATTGCCTCCCTTTTTTTTACTGGGCACCAATTTTAAGGCCTTTGGATATTTAAATTCAGATGTGGTTTCGTTTACCGATATTACAAATGAAGTTTCTGGCAATTTACAGCTGAGTTCGGCATTTTCCATAGAAATATCGATAGTGCTGAAACTACTGGATACCTCATCAATACTTAGGGCTCCAAAATTATTGCTCACCAAGGCCTTATTGGCCACCTTCCCTATTTTTACATTGGATGATATCGAATTTAATTTTAACTCCTTCACCTCTTTTAAGTTGACCTTATCGGAATAATCCGTACTCAAGGTTCCGTAGTTCCAGTTTTGAACCACAACCGGGGAATATGACGCCCTGATATCCGTATTGGCCCCATCGATGGTAGAGGCAAGCAAGCTTGCGTAGGACAAGCTTGCATTGATGTTTTTGGCATTTTCGGCCAATTTTACCTCGCCGTGGCGTACATTCATGTTCACTTTAATGTACTTGGGCATTTTGATGATTATTCGTTTTTTGACTTTGTACTCTTTATGCTTGCCATCGGAAGAGAAATAGAATACGTTCGGGTTTCCATGTATGGTCCTTGCCTCTTGTCGCAACTGTTTTCTCAACTCCGCCTGTTCTTTTCTAATTTCCGTTTGCTGGGCACGAATCTCCTCTCGTTGCTCTCTAACTCGCTCTTGGATCTCCTTGCGCATTTCTTCACGCTCTTCCCTTAGCTGTTCCCTTTCTTCCCTCATCTCTTCTCTTCTGGCTTCGCGTTCCTCTGCCATCTTTTCCATTTCTTCTCCCCATTTTTCAAAACGCTCTTTGTACTCCTCATCAAAGGTTTTTCGGAATTTTTCGTTCCATTCCTTCATGTATTTTTCTCCATCCTTTTTATAGGCATCATAATCAAAATTTATCGGGGGCATTGGAGGCAATGGTGGCATAGAGGGCATTACAGCTATTTCAGGAATTACAATTTCTGGAAATTCCTGAATTTCCACATTAGCGATAATTTCTGCCACAGAGGGCATTTCTGGGATGTCAATGTTCTCAGCTCTATAATCAAAAGCATAGGGCGATGCGGCACCCCTGGTACTCACCTCTATTTCTTTACTATTGCCCATGATTTTCACCAAATCCCTATCGAAATAAGAATCTGCCTCTTCCTGTTCCACACCCTCAAGTTCGATTACAGCCGTGATTTCAACCTGGTCCTTGTTCCACGTTTCAAATTCTATATCGGCATAACTGGTGGTAATGTTAAGTTCCGTGTCTTTGTTGACATTGAACGTTTCCTTATAGGTTTTAGACTTTTCCTGCGCTTGACCGGTAAACCCGACCAAGGCAAGAAGCAGTCCGCTAAACAATATTTGATGATTCCTGTTCATTTTTTGATGATTTTAATTGATTCAACTTTGATTTTAACTTTTGCAACAACTGCAACCGTAACTGTAGATTATTGATTAAGGCACTAATGGTTTGATCATTGGGGCCCAATTCGTTCAACTCTTGGTTCAACCTTAGATATTCTTTATTGAGTTCCGCCAATCTGTCCATATAACTATCCACAAGTTCCTTGTTCCCTGGGTCATCGGCCAATTCGGATAATTGCAGGTTGATATTGGTGGTGTAATAGGTTTCGATTTTTTTGAGGTCGGGCGACAAATCTCCCAATGAGATGCCCTGTACACCATTATCTGTATGATCCCTATCCACAACAGTTACTTTTTCATCCGGGTCCACTGTTCCCCCATTACTGTTAAAATAATAGAAGGACAACCCAACAGCTACGATAACGGAGGCTGCAATCTGCATCCAAAGGGAAATTACCTTTCGCTTGGGCGGGTCTTTGGGCAACTCTTCTTCCAACTTGGCGAAAAATCGGTCCTCATGCCCTTTCTTCATTTCAAAGCGCTTCTCCTCTCTTTCCTTTTCAAACAATTTTCTAAGATCACGTGCCATAAGCCAAATCTTTTAATTTCTCTTTTAATTGTGCCTTTCCTCTTAGCAATCGGGTCCGGGATGCTGTTTCCGTGATGCCTAAAATTCCAGCTATCTCTGAATGATCGTAACCTTCCACTAAAAACAATTGCACAACATATCTATATTTTTGAGGCAGTTCCTCGATGGCTTCCTTCACTTGCTCCATGGAGATTCCTTCTTCCACGGACCAATCATCCTCCTCTGCCACCTGCATGTAACTCTCATTGAGTTCCACAGTTCGTTGGTGTTTCGATTTTAAAAAATCGATACTGCCGTTCACCACAATTCTTTTTAACCAAGCTCCGAACGTGACATCTCCCTTAAACTGCTCGATCCGCTGAAAAGCCTTTATAAAGGAATCTTGCAACACATCTTCCGCATCATCGGCGTTTTTAAGAAAGCGCATGGCCACACAAAACATACCATCGCAATACTGACGGTACAGTTTCATTTGTGCCTGGCGATCGTTCGCTTTGCACTTCTCTACTAGCTCTATATGGAGCACACTTGGTTCTATGTCTGGTTTTTTAGTTGTTCTGTATTAAGGACGAAGCAAAAAATGCAACGTTGCAAATTAGTATGTTTTTGACGCATTTTTAACAAAAAAAGCCCCGCTGATCACTACAACGGGGCTCATAATTAAAAAGTTATGTGACTTATTCGTCCATCAACAAATTTAAGTGCACAGTAATATTATCACGTGTGGCCTTGCTATAAGGGCACATTTCGTGCGCTTCATTGATAATGGTTTCGCCCATTTCCTTATCTACGGTCGGTAAATAAGTATCCAAGGTCACTTCCAAGAAAAAACCTTCCTCCTCCTTGTTCAAAGCTACAATGGCGGTAACATTAAAATCTCCAAGGTCATCAATATCGTGGCTTTTGGCAACAGCTTCTACCGCACCAGCATAACAAGTGGAGTATGCCGCGGCAAAAAGTTCTTCAGGATTTGTTGATTTTGGGTCTGGCTTTCCTTTGGAATTAGGCATGGAAATAGGGAAATCCAACACACCATCCTCGCTCTTCACATGTCCAGCTCTTCCTCCCGTATTAGTGGCCTGGGCCTCAAAAATAGTCTTCATCTTTTAAATGTTTATAGGTTCGTATCAATCAATGTCTACGCGACTATTGATTATTTATTGAATAAGGTACCAATTTGTAATTGGAAGTTTGCTTAAACAGATATTAAATTTTTGTGAAATGGATATTTATCAAAGAAGAATGGTAATAAGTCACAAGTTCCACTTTGCACGCAAAATCTTTATAAATTCGTATAAACTGATGAAAAGGACTTTTGACAGACAATAACCACAAACCTTCGGATACCATTTCTAAAATTAAGGCCCTCAGAAAACAAGAGCTTTCTGCAGATGCTTTGGCACAAGGTATTTTTGATGGCAACAAAGCCATGCTGGCCAAGGCCATTACCTTATTGGAAAGCACCAAACCAGCCCATTTTGAAAAAGCCAACGCTATTATTGAAAAATGTCTGTCCCGACCAACAGATAGCATACGTTTGGGAATTACTGGAGTACCTGGTGTTGGCAAGAGTTCGTTTATAGAAACCTTGGGCAAAACATTAACGGACCAAGGCAACAAAGTAGCCGTTTTGGCCGTAGACCCGACGAGTTCCTTGAGCAAGGGAAGTATTTTAGGGGACAAAACCCGAATGGAAACCCTGGCCAAAGACCCTAATGCCTTTATCCGCCCCTCACCTTCGGGCACCTCCTTGGGTGGTGTGGCCCAAAAAACAAGGGAAAGCATCATTCTTTGTGAAGCGGCGGGATATAATGTGATTTTGGTTGAAACCGTTGGTGTTGGCCAAAGTGAAATTGCCGTGCACAGTATGGTGGATTTTTTCCTGCTGCTCAAATTATCGGGAGCCGGCGACGAGCTCCAGGGCATAAAAAGAGGGATTATGGAAATGGCTGATGCCATAGCTATCAATAAAGCGGATGGCAGTAATTTGGAACATGCCAAACTAGCAGTGACCGAATTTTCTAGGGCACTGCATCTTTATCCGCCCAAAGTCAATGGCTGGACACCCAAAGTGATGAAATGCTCGGCAATGGAAAAAACGGGGATTCAAGAAATTTGGGAAATGGTACAGCAATTTGTGAAGCACAACAAGGAAAACGGCTTTTTTGAAAAAAACCGACAACGGCAGAACAAAAACTGGTTCCTTCAGACCGTGGACGAATACATCAAACAATTTTTCCATCAAAAAGAGACCTTTAAAGCAGAACAGGCCAAGTTATTGACAGAGATTGAGGAACTTAAAATCTCTCCATTCTACGCCGCGAAAATCCTATTGGATAAGATTACCAAGGAACTTTAAATAAAAGCAATAAATTTGCACAGATTTTATACTGAATGAGCACCGTCACCGATTCCCTTTTATCCATAGTGGTTCCTTTGTACAACGAGGAGGACAATGTGGTTCTTTTGACCGAAAAAATCAACGAAAGCCTTGAAGGGTACAACTATCAAATTGTGTATGTGGATGATTTTTCCACCGATAAAACCCGCATCAAGGTCAAGGAAATGGACGACAAGAGAGTCCATCTGATTGAGTTGAAAAAGAACTACGGCCAAAGTTTGGCACTTGCCGCGGGAATTGATTATGCCGAAGGTGAATACATTATCACCATGGATGGCGACCTTCAAAACGACCCTTCCGATATTCCAAATATGTTGGAGTACGCTATTACAGAGGAGTACGACGTAGTGACTGGTATCCGTCAGAAAAGGAAAGATTCCCTGGCCAAAAAAATACCATCGAAAATCGCCAACTTTCTGGTGCGCCGAGTTACCAAATTGGATATTAAAGATAATGGCTGTGCGCTCAAGGTTTTCACCAAGGATATTGCAAAAAGTCTCAATTTGTACGGTGAAATGCACCGTTTTATTACACTTTTGGCCCATTTGGAAGGTGCTCAGATAAAGCAAGTCCCTGTAAAGCACCATGCAAGACACGCCGGGGTTTCCAAATATGGTTTGGAGCGTGTTTTTAAAGTTGTGGCCGATATGATGCTGCTACTTTTCATTAGAAAATACTTCCAACGTCCTATTCACCTGTTTGGGATTTTTGGGGTGCTACTAGTAATCTTGGGAATCTTGATCAATGTGTATTTGCTGATCGTAAAACTTGGATTCGGACAAGATATCGGGACCCGACCCTTACTAATCTTTGGTATGATGTTCATTGTTGGCGGAATCCAATTATTTACCATCGGGATTGTAATGGAACTCTTGATCCGTACCTACTACGAATCGCAACAGAAAAGACCGTATCGCATCAAAAAAATAAGCATAGGTGACGGAAAAGCTGCGTAAAAAGCTCATCACTGCCCTAAAAATCATTATTAGTGCGGTACTGATCTACTTTATTTTCACCAAAATAGAGCTGAAGGATGTACTCCAAACCCTTAAAAAGAGTGATCCTTTATATTTATTCTTCGCACTGCTGTTTTTTGTGGTATCCAAAGTCATTGCAGCCATAAGGACCAACTTGTATTTTCATCAAATTGGCGCCAAGGTTTCCCAGTTGAGCAATTTGAAATTATACTTATTGGGTATGTTCTACAATCTCTTTTTACCTGGCGGTATTGGTGGTGATGCTTACAAAGGCTATGTCATTCAAAAAGAATATCAACCGGGCACCAAAAAAGTAGTATCCAGTTTATTGCTGGACCGACTTAGTGGCATGTTGTTGCTTTTTGTTTACGCTTGTATGCTTGCGGTGTTGTCCAAAAATGAGTTTTTCCAAAGTTTTTACTGGTTGATTATAGCGGCCATTCCTCTGAGCGTCGTAGTATTTTGGTTTGTAAACAAGATGTTTTTTGCCACTACCCTTCCTGTATTTTGGAAATCTGTCGGGTTTTCCGCTCTGGTTCAATTGACACAGTTGGTCTGCGTGATTTTTATTTTGAAATCTTTGTCCGTTGATTTGGACACCATTGAATACCTTTTTGTGTTCTTGGTATCTTCCATTGTTTCCGTAATTCCATTAACCATTGGGGGAATTGGAAGTCGAGAGGTTACATTTCTATACGGAGCAAAATGGCTGGGACTGGATGAGAGCACTTCCATCGGCATCAGCTTCACCTTCTTTTTGATTACTGCGCTCACCTCCCTTTTTGGCGTGATTTACCACTTTAAAAAGCCAAAGCTGGAATCCGTGGATTAATTCAAATGCACCAAGTGCATTTTATTCAATTTTTCTTTGCGCGTATCGGGATTCAAAAACTTGACCTGTAATCTGGTAATACGAAATTGGTCCACAGTAATTTGATTGTCCCAAGCAATTCCGTTTTTTTCCAATTGTTCCAATTCTTTATCGGTAGCATATACCCAAACATCCTTCATGTTCTTCAAATCGGAAGTGGAAACAATGTTCACAGGGTTTTGATTATAGAAATCCAATGCCCATGTGTGTCTTTCGTTTATTTTATAAATGTCATCCACAGGAATATTGTTCTCCTTTACCTGTTGTGCCATATTTGAACCTCCCTGGTATTCGAGCAATTTTGGATAAAAATGGGCATTCATATAACCATTCAATAAAACAGAGCTTAAAATGGCAACGGTAACGATCTTGGCATATACAGTTTCCCTTTTTTGAACAAAATAAACCACCATCCCTAGTGCCAACAACAAGAATACATAGCCGTACCAATGTTCCAATTGGAAAACGGAAAAGCTTATCAATAAAGTGAAGATTACCACCAATCCCAATATAAAATATTGGATTCCCAGAATCACTTTGGCCATCTTCAATTTTTCCTGCTGATGTAAAACATACAGAAACCCTGCAGATAGAATGGCGTATAGTGGCATCAAAATGTTCATGTAGTGCGGCAATTTAAATTGCGCAAAACTGATGAGCAGAAACAAAATTGAAATCCCACCTACAGTCAAAAATTCCATATTGGACTTGTAAGAGAACTTGGTTTCCCAAAAGGCTTTTACCTTCGTCCAATAGCCAATCAATGCAAGGACGGTCCATGGTAGGAACACCCATAAAAAGGTATGAAAGAAAAAGAAAAAGTCACTACTGTTCTTCCCAACGCCTTCGCCACTCATCCGCTCAAAGCTCTGTTCCCAAAAAATAAAGAAGATGCCACTGCGGTTATCCTTACCGCGAATCACTTTCTCAGGGTGCAAATCAAATTGATGGTAGTAAGCATACAACATCGGTGTAATGGACAAACCAAAAACAAGTAGAGCTACCAATAACTTCCAATTGAGTAATCGTTTCCACTTTCGAGTATAGGCCAAATGGCAGAGTATCGAAATTCCAATGACCACGAGGGCAATCTGCCCCTTGGTGGAAAAGGCCATTCCTGCTCCAAAAGCACCCAAAGCAATGTTTTTTAAGGTTCCTTTTTCAATATAAGTGGCCAAATGCCAAATAGAGAATATTGTAAATCCAGTCAAAACAGCATCGGTACGGACATCGATATTGGCCAAAACCATGGTTTGCGCCGTCATAAAAATCAATGAAGCAAAACGACCTACATCCTTATTGTAGAGCAATTTCCCGAGACCGTAGCAACTGTATGCGCCCAACAAAGTAGACAAAATACCGGGAATGCGATACGCCCAATCATGAATACCAAATATTTTATAAGAAAGTGCGGCCAACCAGTAATGCATGTGAGGTTTGTCCAGGTACTCTTCGGGGCCTTTAAAAAGGCTTAGAAAATCATTCTCCTGAACCATTCGCATGGCCATAACCGCAAACTGGGCCGAATCGTTCTCGAACAGGGTGGCAAACATTCCTATAATGTATACCAACACAATCAGCGCAATGTAAAACCAATATCTGGTGACCGAGATCATACCCCTGTTTTTTGGAAAGCAAATATAGCCAACTTGGCCCATAACCAACCGAAAAGCGTACCCACCAAGGCCCCTGTTAGCACATCCAACGGATAATGCACCCCAATATAAATTCGGCTATAGGCCACAATGCAGGCCGAAAGCAGCAATATCCAAGCAATATATTTCACTTTGTTCCTGAATATCACCGTAAAGAAAATGGCGGGACCAAAAGAGTTAGCTGCATGGGCAGAAAAATACCCGTATTGACCTCCACAATAGCTTTTTACCAAGCGCATCACACTACTAACTTCAGGTTCGTGACAGGGTCGCAAACGGCCGATTCCATATTTAAAAAAGTTGGACAGCTGATCGGTACAGGTAATCAACAATGCGATGGAAACCAAAATTATTCCAGTTCCCTTCCAGCCAAAAGTTCGATAAGATAAATAAAGCAATAAAAGATAAAGTGGTGCCGAGTTTCTGGTCGTTGTCATGAACATCCAAAAACCGTCCCAAGTTTCGGTTCCCAAACCGTTGAGGAACAAAAACAGCTCTTTATCGTATTGTAATAGCTGCTCCAGCATTATTGGTCGTATCTGGAAACTTCTCGATCGTAAAAAGCAGTAGCGGCCTCAATTAGGCTTTCCGCTTCTTCCATAAGGTCTTCTTCATCTTGTTTGGAGAATTCTTCCATCCACTCCACTTCATCATTTTCCAGATTGATGATGAATCGTGGGTATTCGGTATGGACGATAAAAATTGCCTCGGGATGATCTGTATTGTCGGCCAATAAAAATTTAGGTAGTTCCATGTGTTCTTATTTTGATTCCAATCTTGGGAATCCTCTAATTTGTTATCAATTTCTTGGTCAAAAAGTTAAATCGAAGATACAACATTACGGCCGATGCGGTAAGCCCCGACAACAATCCGATCCAAATTCCCGTGCTTTCTAAATTGGTGTGCAATCCCAAATAATAACTGATCGGGAAACCAATCAACCAATACGCAATAAAAGTGATGAACGTAGGTATCTTCACATCTTGCAAACCGCGTAAGGCTCCCAAAACCACTACTTGTAATCCATCAGAAATTTGGAAAAACGCCGCCACAAGCAACAATTTGGCCGCAATAATGATTACTTCTGTATTATCGGCCTGATTGGCAATATCATCCACATCCAAATAAATGGTGGGGAACCAATGTCTTCCCAAAAGGAATATGGCAGCAAAGGCTATTTCCAAAATCAGGGTCAAGAAAAATATGGATTCCGCAATACGCTTCAACTCCTTATGATTCCGGAGACCTTTTTGGTTTCCGACACGGACCATAGCCGCTACGCTAAGTCCCATACCCACCATAAAGGTCATGCTGCTCAAATTCAAGGCAATTTGGTTTGCTGCTTGCGCGTTTTTTCCCAATACACCGCTTAACCAAATGGCCGCGGTAAAAATGGCTACTTCAAAAAACATCTGTAATGCCGACGGAAATCCCAAACTGATGATTTTGTTCATCACCCTTTTTTCAATCTTTCCAAAATTGAAATGGGTCACAAAAAATTCAAATTTCTTTTTGCGCTTGAGCAAATACCAAATAAAGGCCACCATGATCACCCGAGAAGCCAAGGTACCAACTGCCGCACCCACAATTCCAAGTTTTGGAAACCCGAAAGAACCAAAAATGAACAAGTAATTCAGGGTGATGTTCACCACGTTCGCCAAGATGGTGGCGTACATAGGATATTTGGTCTGGGAAAGCCCTTCAGAAAACTGTTTAAAAGCTTGAAAAATAATCAAAGGCACCAACGAAAAAGCCACCAAATCCAAATAGGGCAAAGCTAGCTCCACTACCTCAGGAGGTTGTTTCATGTAGTGAATCAGGGGCTTGGATACCTGAATGAGACCAAAAAGTGACAAACCTAAAATAGTACAGAGTACCAACCCATGCTTTAAGGCACTTTTTCCAGCGGCCTGGTCCTTTGCGCCATCTGCTTCGGCCACCAAAGGTGTAATAGCAGTGGAAAAACCTATTCCAAGGGACATTGCTATGAACACAAAACTATTTCCCAAAGAAACAGCTGCCAACTCGGCCGTACCCAATTGGCCCACCATAATGTTATCTGCAAAGGCCACAAAAGTATGCCCCAACATTCCCAAAATAACGGGATAGGATAGCTTTAGGTTATAGGCAAACTCTTTGGTGTAGTTCTGAAACACAATGGATACTTAAAAAAGGATGGCAAATATAGCTAGATTGACGACAATTATAGTCCCACCTTACATTAGCTTACAAATAATTTTAAAGCTGTTTGGCCTCTTCCCAAAACACGTCCATTTCGGCCAGGGTCATTTCGCTCATGGATTTCCCGGCCTCTTTGGCCTTGCCTTCCAGATATTGAAAACGTTTAATGAATTTTTTGTTTGTCCGTTCCAGTGCATTTTCCGGGTTGATTTTTAGGAAACGGGCATAGTTGACCATGGAAAACAGCACATCTCCAAATTCCGATTCCATTTTATCGGCATTGTTGGCTTCCACTTCTTCTTGAAGCTCTCCCAGTTCCTCCTTCAACTTCTCAAAAACCTGTTCGGGTCTTTCCCAATCAAAACCAACTCCTGCCACTTTATCTTGGATTCGATTGGCCTTGACCAAAGACGGTAAACCATTGGGAACACCTTCGAGCACACTTTTTTTGCCTTCTTTCAATTTGATGTTTTCCCAGTTTTGCTTTACCTCGTCTTCATTCTCCACCGTTACATCACCATAAATATGCGGATGCCTATTGATGAGCTTCTCACAAATACCATTGGCCACATCAGCAATATCAAAGTCTTGGGTTTCGGAGCCTATTTTGGCATAGAACACAATGTGCAGTAAAATATCGCCCAACTCTTTTTTAACCTCCTCAAGATCGTTGTCCAAAATGGCATCTCCCAACTCATAAGTCTCCTCAATGGTTAAATGGCGAAGTGTTTGCATGGTCTGTTTTTTATCCCATGGACATTGTTCACGAAGCTCGTCCATTATGGTCAAAAGGCGGTCAAAGGCAGCCAACTGTTCCGATCTTGAATTCATGATATTGGATTTTCATCAAAAATACGAAGTCCAGTTGGTTGAAATTTCATCCTAAAAATTTACTTATGAAAAGTGTCCCTCTATTTTTCAACAAAGAGGACTTACGGAAAAATATCACTATATTCAACGTCATTTTTAGGCTAAAAACAGTAGAATGAAACAACTATTTATTGCGTTGCTCATACTTCCATTGACGATGTTGGGGCAAACCGATAATCCTTTTAAAAATGAAGTGAAATCCGTTCAGCAAAAAAACGATTCTCTTTGGGATTCATCCAAACCAACTATTGTTTTTACAGGAAGCTCCAGTATACGTTTTTGGAACGATGTACAGGAACGATTTCCGGAACACCAAGTGCTCAATACTGGTTTTGGAGGATCTCAATTTTCTGACCTTGAGCTTTATCTGGATGAACTTATTTTAAACTATAAGCCTGTCAAAGTTTTTATTTACGAAGGTGACAATGATATTTTCGCGAAGAAAAGACCACGAAAAATTATAAAAAGGGCGGAGCAGATTCTAGGTACCCTTCAGCAGAGAAGCCCTAACATGGAAATTGTACTTATTTCTGCCAAACCCAGTATTTCGCGATGGAAGTACAGGGGCAGGTACCGCAGGTTAAACCGTAAGATGGATAAACTTGCATCTGAAAATGAGGGTATTGATTTTGTTGACGTGTGGTATCCCATGCTGGACAAAAGAAAAGTAAAACAGGATATTTTTATCGAGGATGGACTCCACATGAACGATAAAGGTTATGACATCTGGTACGATGTGATCAAAGACTACATAGACTAAAACTGAACAAACGTGATTTATAGATCCCTTTTGCTGTTCGTTGCAGTTATCTGCATGGCAGCTTGCCAAACTGAAAAAGAGGAAATCAATTTTCCCAAGACCGACCTTTCGAATATGCCCATGATCCCAAAACCTTTAAAGACGATTCCGACGGGAAGCGCCTTTGGTTTGGACGCCGGTACAGCTATTTATACTTCCACTACAGATCCAGCTTTTGAAAAAGTTGGGAGGTTCCTATCCGAAAACATAAAGTCCAAAACTGGATTGGAACTTGGCGTAAATTCATCATCGGAGGCAAAATTGGAACGCCTAATCTACATTAATCAATCGGATAGTGTGGATTTGGAAACGCCGGAATCCTATCAACTATACATTAAAAAGGATTCAATTTTATTGAATGCCAAAACTGCGGCAGGTGCTTTTAGGGGGATACAGACCCTTCAACAGCTTATTCCAACAAAAAGCAATGATACCTTGACCGACCACCCATTGTGGGTAATTCCATCCGGTAAAATTACGGATGCTCCGAAATACGGATACCGTAGCTCCATGTTGGACGTAGCCCGACACTTTTTTACAGTGGATGAAGTAAAAAAATATATTGATGCATTGGCATATTATAAGTTCAACACCTTGCATTTACACTTATCAGATGATCAAGGGTGGCGAATCGAAATAAAATCATGGCCAAAACTAACGGAGGTTGGTGGTGCCAGCGAAGTTGGTGGTGGCGAAGGTGGTTTTTACACTCAAGAAGAATACAAAGACATTGTGGCCTATGCTGCAGATAGACATATTACAGTTGTTCCAGAAATAGATATGCCGGGACACACCAATTCTGCTTCGTTGAGTTATCCATTTTTGCACTATGCCGGGGCGGAAACACCACGTGTTAGAACAGACATGAAAGTGGGTTACAGTTCTTTTGATGCACAAAAGGATACGGTATACAGCTTTTTGGATGACGTTATCGGTGAAATCGCCGCGATTTCCCCAGGTCCATATTTCCATATAGGTGGTGATGAAAGTCACGTGACCAAGAAAAGTGACTATATCCTTTTTGTGGAAAAAGTGGAAAAGATTGTACAAAAACACAACAAAAGAATGGTCGGGTGGGACGAAATCGCTCAGGCAGATATTGACTCCAAGTCCATTGTACAATTATGGAACAGTGCTGATAATGCTTTAAAAGCAGCTGATAATGGTTCAAAACTGATAGTTTCCCCTGCTAAAAAAGCATATTTAGATATGAAATACGATTCCATATCAGAATTTGGATTGCACTGGGCAGGTTATATACCGGTGGATGTAGGCTATAATTGGGACCCTGAAACCTATGTTGAGGGAATTTCCAAAGAAAATATTCTTGGTATAGAAGCCCCACTATGGTCGGAAACCATTAGCAACGGCACTGAATTGGAATATTTAGCATTCCCAAGGATTATCGGGTATGCAGAATTGGGATGGTCACCCAGCGATCACTTGGATTGGGAAGACTACAAAGTTCGTCTTGCCGCACAGGTTCCATATCTGGAAGCGATGCAAATCAATTATTATCCATCAAAATTGGTGGATTGGAATAAAGAATAGTGTTTATTCTTCCTCTCCGGAGGCAGATACAGTAGGTTCTTCAGCATCCTTTTCTTCTTCAACAAAATCTGTGATATTGTTGTCGAGAAGGATGTTGTACCACTGTATAATCTTTTTAATATCGCTAGCGTATACTCTGTCCTCATCGTAATTTGGAAGAACTTCGAAGAAATATTCCTCCAATTCGATTTTATCGGCCTTATGACTTATTGAGGTCTTTTTCCCTCCTTCTTTTTCCTTGATTTTTTGAAATACTTCCTTTAAAGGAAGTTCCTCTTCCAAGGTATAAATGGCTATTTCGGACAACACGCTTACATTGCTTCTTAATCCAACGGTTACACGTTTGCCATCCAAAAGGGATTCTCCGACAAAGCCACCTCTAGTTTGTGTCAATAATTTGTAAAGTCCTGGTTTACCTCCAATAGATAAAATCTTCTCTAATGCCATTCAAATAATAATTTATGGGCGCAAAAATATGTTTTTATCGCAAACAGCGATTTTTTTAACGTCCTTTTTTAATGTTAGGAAATCTCATTCTGTAGTCTACATTGATTTTTCCTTTGGAAATCTTTTCCAACCTACTTTTTAAAAGTCGCTTTCTAAGGGAAGAGAGCTTATCAGTGAACAAAATCCCTTCGATGTGGTCGTATTCGTGCTGAATTACCCTGGCCAAAAGTCCATCATAAGTTTCGGTATGGGGTTTAAAATCCTCATCCAAATAACTGATGGTAATCTCTGGCTTGCGTTTTACATCTTCACGAATATCCGGTATGCTTAAACAGCCTTCGTTAAAATCCCACTCCTTACCGGTTTCATCTTCAATCTTGGCGTTGATGAACACTTTTTTGAATCCATCCAGCTGTTTTTGTTCCACTTCGGTCAATTCATCATCTTCCGAAAAAGGAGTAGTATCGACTAGGAACATTCTAATGGGCAAGCCAACCTGTGGGGCGGCCAAACCAACCCCATGGGCATTGTACATGGTCTCCCACATATTTGCTATTAACTCATCAAGTTTTGGGTATTCCGATGTAATGTCCTTTGCTTTTTTTCGCAAAACGGGGTCTCCGTAAGCAACAATAGGTAAAATCATAAATCAAAATCTGTTTAAGTAGGCCTGCAATATAAGCGTGGCACTTATTTCATCAACGAGGGCCTTGTCCCTCCTCTTCTTCTTTTTTACTCCGCTATCCAGCATGGTCTGTACCGCCATTTTTGAAGTGAACCTTTCATCCTGGCGTTCCACAGGTATGGATGGCAATTTGGCCTTCAGCTTTTTTAAAAAGTCTTGTATCAACACCTCGGATTCAGAGTCCGTATTGTCCATTTGCTTGGGAAGTCCGACCACAAAACGCTCAACATCCTCCTTTTCCGTATACTCCTGTAAGAAGGACAAAAGGTCCTTGGTTTCGACCGTAGTAAGTCCCGAAGCAATTATCTGAAGTTCATCAGTAACAGCTATTCCCGTCCTCACCTTTCCATAATCCAAAGCTAAAATTCTAGCCAAAATAATTTTTTGGCAAAAATAACCTTAAAAATGTTATGCGCTTAAAAATGGGAACCATAATTCTGTCTTGGAGCTTATCTTTGTCAAAACTTTAAGAAAAATGACAGGATTAAGATCGCTGATAGAGCAAGCGTGGGACAATAGAGAGTTGTTGGAAGAGGAGAAGACCCAAGTGGCCATTCGTGAGGTTATCGACCTTATCGACCTTGGTGAACTTCGTTGTGCTGAACCGACCGAAGATGGTTGGCAGATCAATGAATGGGTCAAAAAAGCTGTTGTGCTTTATTTCCCCATTCAAAAAATGGAAGTGCTGGAGGCCGGTATTTTTGAATACCACGATAAAATTCCTTTAAAAAAGGGATATAAAGAAAAAGGCGTACGTGTAGTTCCACATGCAGTGGCCAGACACGGCGCGTACATCTCCAGCGGTACTATTTTAATGCCCAGCTATGTAAATATTGGCGCTTATGTGGATGAAGGCACTATGGTGGACACTTGGGCCACAGTAGGTAGTTGTGCACAGATTGGCAAAAACGTTCACTTAAGTGGTGGCGTAGGTATCGGAGGTGTATTGGAACCACTGCAAGCTGCTCCTGTTATTATTGAAGACAATGCTTTTATCGGCTCCAGATGTATTGTAGTTGAAGGTGTACGAGTTGAGAAAGAAGCTGTTTTGGGTGCTAATGTGGTACTAACTGCATCTACCAAAATTATTGATGTCACCGGAGACGAACCTGTAGAATTGAAAGGTCGGGTTCCTGCAAGATCTGTAGTGATTCCTGGTAGTTACACTAAAAAGTTCCCGGCAGGCGACTACCAAGTACCCTGTGCTCTTATTATAGGTAAAAGAAAAGAGAGTACGGATAAGAAAACTTCGCTGAACAATGCATTGCGCGAACACAATGTTGCCGTTTAAACATTTTTAAAGCCATACGGTGTATGCATAAACAAGATAGGGTTGCTATTTTTTCCTGAAATTAAAGCAACCCTATTTGATTTTTAGCCTCTTTAGAATACAAAAGAGATTGAACCATTAACATTTTAACAAAAAATAGGTAGGGAAATTGAATACCTAATTGTTGTAAGAAAAATACGCAGCAAAACAATTTTTACCCTATATTTTTGTTATAGATTTGTAAAATACCAAACACTACACCAATAAATTATGGCTGGATTGAGCACCCCAAAGCAAAAATTATCAGCACTTATTATAACCTACAACGAAATCGGATTCATTGAAAAATGTATCGATTCCGTTTCTTTTGCTGATGAAATCATCGTTGTTGACTCTTATAGTACAGATGGTACTTTTGAGTACCTTTCAAATCATCCGAAGGTTAAGGTAATCCAAAATCCTTTTGAAAATTTCACCGCCCAAAAATCGTTTACTTTAAAGCAGGCGAGCAATGACTGGGTTTTGTTTTTAGATGCAGACGAAGTAGTCACCGAAAATCTTCAAGCAGAAATAACAGAGACGATAAACCAGCCCGATGCCCTTGAAGCGTATTGGTTTTACCGAAAGTTTATGTTCCAGAACGAACCTCTCAATTACAGTGGGTGGCAAACCGACAAAAACCATAGACTTTTTAGAAAAAGTAAAGCTCATTTTACCGACCGTAAGATTGTACACGAAACTTTAGTAGTGGATGGTAAATCTGGAATCCTGAAGGAAAAACTAATCCATTACTGCTATAAAAACTACGAGGATTATAAAGGAAAAATGCTCAAGTACGGCCAATTAAAGGCTAAAGAGGATTTTTACAAAGAAAAGCACTTCAATTACCTTTTAATGACGGTAAAACCTTTCTGGAAGTTCTTTAACCACTACATCCTTCGTTTGGGTATATTGGACGGCAAAAAAGGATGGACCATCTGTTATCTTAATGCTCTTGGTGTATTGGAACGATTCCGTGAACTCAAAAGATTGGAAAAGAAAAACGAGCTTGCCTACTATTTGGTAATGCCGTAGTGCGTCCAAACCAACTTATTGGACCTAGTCTCCTTACGTATGGCCTGATTTTTTGCGATTGATTCCGGTGTTTTGTAACCACGTTTATGGTCTAAGTGCACGCAAACGGCACTGTAGCGCAATTGTTTGGACTTAATACCAAAATTGAACAAACGCTCCCCCAATTCTCTATCCTGACCGCCATATTGCATACGCTCGTCAAAACCGTTCACGTTTAATATATCCTTTTTCCAGCCTGAGGAATTATGTCCGTTCCAACTGGCATTGGTCGGGGTAAACCTATTCAACAATTTAGACACAATTCCATTTGCCGTGAGCTTATTATTCTTGAATGTTTTGGGAATACCTTTATCCTTGAGCCACTGAATATTGAAGCAATGCTGTTTCTCGATATCCTCTAACGTAATCATCTTGGAAATATTCATCGGGAGCATGTAATATCCCCCAGAAATAAAATACCCTGGTTCTTTATTTATATAATGTACTTCGACAAAATCTTCCCGCGGAATACAATCGCCATCCGTCATAATGATGTAATCCGCGTTGCAGGCCTCAACTGCCTTGTTCAAAATCCTGGATTTTTGAAATCCATCATCCTCTTGCCAAACATGGATGATGTTATAAAATACCTTTTCGGACATCTCCTCTAACAATTCCTTTGTTTTTGGACCGGAACCATCATCCGCAATAACCACTTCAAAATCCTTGAAAATTTGGCAATTGAAGCCCCAGAGCACTTTTTTTAGCCATTCTTCGGCATTGTAAGTACTTACGATTACTGATATTTTCGGAGATTCCTTTTCCTTTGGGCTCATTTGAGCAAAAATAGTAAAGTCTATCATTTAAAAGATAACTTTGTAAAAAGAACCTTTAGTTTTATCCAAAAACTCCCAATGAAGAAAGCAGCACTAATCGAGTTCAACTCTTATCATGATGAATGTTTGTATTCGCAGATAAAGTTTCTCGATTCCGCTGGATATTCCCTGACCTTGGTTGTAAGCAGTCAAATTAAAGATAGAGCTTCTGAATATTTGGATATTCCTGAAGATGTGATAACATTTGACCGTTCCCATCAAAAGAATTTTTTCAGTCGCATTTCCTTCTTATGGAAACTTAAAAAGCAATTCAAAAGAAGAAGCTTAAAAAAGATTATATTCAATACCGCAAGTTCCAGATTAGAAGTCATTTTATTGAGTTTTATATTGAAAAGGCAAACAGCTTTATTTGGCATTCTGCATAATCTGAAAAAGGTAAACCACAGCTTTTCCCAAAAGCTCATCAATAGGTCCATAAAAAACTATTTTGTACTCAATGATTTTTTAGAGGACTCCATCCCGCTGGAAGACAAGTCAATACGACTACAGAGTTTTTACCCTATCTTTTTTCCAAACTATGAGGAAACAATCCTCAAAAAACCAAAAGGAGAGATTTGGATCAGCATACCTGGCAAACTCGATTTTGGAAGAAGGGACTACTATCTTGTTGCAGAGGCTCTTCAAAAAACACTATCAAAAAGCAATTTGAAAATTCTGATTTTGGGAAGCACCAACTCCAACGATCCTAGAAATGGGAAATTCATTGAATTCCTCCAAAAAAATGACCTCCAAGAGCATTTTATGACCTTTGATTCCTTCTTGGACAATGATGTATTCCATGACTATTTGAAAAAATCAGATTACATTCTCATCCCATTGAATATAATCGGGAATAATTATGCAAAACATAAAATCATGGGGTGTTACAATCAAGCCTTTGGATATCGGAAAACCTTGATCTCCCCAATCGGACTCAGCCATATCCCCGACATTGATAATCACTCCATACTTTATGATGGAGCAAAAGGACTCTCCATGGTTTTAGAGCAAATCAGCCAAGGAAAAGCAGAAAAAAAGGAATATCCGGAAAGCAAATGGAGTTTCGAAGCACAGAAAAGTAACTATATCAACTTTCTAGAAGAAAATCAAATAAAATGATTGAAGAAATCAACAAATGCTATAAAGTACTGCAGGAAGGCGGACTCATTCTCTACCCTACCGATACGGTCTGGGGCATAGGCTGCGATGCTACCAACCCCGAAGCGGTAAAAAAAGTATATGCCCTAAAAAAGCGAGAAGATTCCAAGGCTCTAATTTGTATGGTGGCCAACCAGGCCATGTTGGAACGCCACGTAAAAGAAGTACCCGATGTCGCCTACGATATTATGGACTTGGCCACAAAACCAACCACTATCGTATTCGATGAGCCTATGGGCGTGGCCAGCAATCTGGTAGCAGAAGACAACACCTTGGCCATTAGAGTAGCTTCGGATAAATTCTGTCAGTATCTCATCAATAAATTTAGAAAACCGATAGTATCCACATCGGCCAATATTTCGGGCCATCCCACTCCAAAACAATTCAAGGATATTGAGGAAGAAATTTTAAAAGGAGTGGACTATGTGGTAAATTTGCCCGATGAAAACATAAACCCTTCCCCCTCCTCCATCATTAAACTGAGTACGGACGGACAAGTGAAGGTTATTCGGGAATAACAATGGCGAAGGAATTCCATATAGAAGCAATACAACATCCTGTTTTTAAACTTATTGGCGAAGCTTCAGATGAATTGGGCGTAGACGCTTATGTGATTGGTGGGTTTGTGCGGGATTACTTTTTAAAAAGAAACATCCCTAAGGATATTGATATTGTCGCCATTGGTAGCGGTATAGAACTTGCCAAAAAAGTGGCTTCCAAACTTAAGGGCAAACCGGAGATTTCCGTATTCAAGAATTTCGGCACGGCCATGATCAAGCACAAGGATTTGGAGCTGGAGTTTGTAGGGGCCCGAAAAGAAAGCTATAATCGGGATAGCCGAAAGCCCATCGTAGAAGATGGCACTTTGGAAGACGACCAAAACCGTCGTGATTTTACCATAAATGCCATGGCTTTGGCATTGAACGAAACCAATTTTGGGGAGCTTTTAGATCCTTTTGATGGTTTGGTGGATTTGGACAAGCAAATCATTCGCACCCCATTGGAGCCCGGTATCACCTATTCCGATGACCCTTTACGTATGATGCGTGCCATCCGATTTGCCACCCAGTTGCATTTCACCATTGAACTGCAATCACTTCAGGCGATAACAGAAAACCAAGAACGCATCAAAATTGTTTCCAAGGAACGTATCGTGGACGAGCTCAACAAAATATTGATGAGTTCCAAACCTTCACTTGGTTTCAAATTGATGCACCAAACAGGGTTGTTGCCTTTGATTCTACCCGAGCTCACAGCATTACAAGGCATCGAAGAAATAGAAGGTCAACGCCATAAGGACAACTTTTGGCACACCTTGGAAGTAGTGGACAACATTGCAGAAACCACGGACAACCTTTGGTTGCGCTGGGCCGCATTGCTGCACGACATTGGCAAAGCACCGACAAAAAAGTTCCATAAAAAAATTGGATGGACTTTTCACGCCCACGAATTTGTTGGTGCAAAAATGGTCTACAAACTATTTAAAAGACTTCGATTGCCATTGAACGAGAAAATGAAATTCGTTCAGAAAATGGTATTGATGAGTTCACGCCCAATCATCCTATCCGAAGACCACGTGACCGATTCCGCCGTTCGGCGATTGGTTTTTGATGCCGGTGATTTTGTAGAGGACCTTATGACCTTGTGCGAGGCCGACATTACAACCAAGAATCCCCGCAAGCAGAAAAAATACAAGAACAATTTTAAGATTGTTCGTCAAAAAATAGTGGAGGTCGAAGAACGGGACCATATCCGAAACTTTCAACCACCTGTTTCCGGTGAAGAGATCATGAAGACCTTCAACCTAAAACCTTCCAAAGAAATTGGCATCATCAAAGACGCTATTAAAGAAGCGATTTTAGAAGGTGAAATCCCTAACGAATATGAGGCTGCCTACCATTTTATGTTGGAAAAAGGCAAAAAAATGAATTTAAAAGTCCACTCCGAATGAAAAAGAACAAATATGTAGTGTATTGGTTGTTAACTGGATGCTTTCTCATTTTTATCATGGTCTTGGTCGGCGGGATTACCCGCCTTACCCACTCTGGACTGTCCATTTCCGATTATAAGTTGATTCAGGGAACAATCCCTCCAATGAACGAGCAGGAATGGCAAGAGGCCTTTGAACTTTACCAACAATACCCGGAATACCAAAAGCTCAACAATCATTTCGGGATAGAGGAATTTAAGGACATTTACTTCTGGGAATGGCTGCACAGGGTTATTGGAAGATTTATTGGTGTTGTATTTATCATACCGTTCCTATTCTTTTTGTTCACTAAAAAATTGGACAGACCAACCATAAAAAAGGCCATTATATTATTGTTTATGGGTGGTTTCCAAGGCTTTTTGGGATGGTATATGGTCAAAAGTGGCTTGGTGGACCGTCCAGATGTATCCCACTTTAGATTGGCGGCACATTTGACCACTGCGTTCATCACATTTGCCTACAGTTTATGGGTGGCCTTGGACCTTATTTATCCAGAACGAAAAGAAATCAACACGAAGATCAGAAACCTGATTCGATTTGGACTTGTGGTTCTATTGCTTCAAATTATTTGGGGTGCTTTTGTGGCTGGTTTGGATGCAGGTTTTATACACAACCACTGGCCTTTGATGAGCGACGGCAAACTTATACATGAAACGGTTTACATTGAGCAACAACCTGTCATCAAAAACTTTTATGAAGGAAAAAGCGGGGTTCAGTTTGTGCACCGATACCTTGCATATATCGTGGTTGCATTTATCGCCTTGATTTGGTACCGCACAAGAAAAATCGAGACTACGGCACTTCAAGAAAAAGGATTAAAAACCCTATTGGCCTTGGTATTTGTGCAATTTTTATTGGGTGTACTCACTTTGATTTACGCCGTACCGCTTTGGCTGGGAATTGCGCATCAAATTGGTGCATTTTTCCTTTTGGCCGCCATGACTTTTACCTTGCACAGGTTCTCCAAATAAGTCCTATTTATTGTACCTTTGTGCCCACTCTAAAATTTGATGGATGATTTATAAAATCAGGATAATACTTGATGCTGAGGAAGATATCTTTCGAGATGTCGAAATTGAGGAGCAAAGTAATTTGGAGGATTTCCATAATGCCATTACCCAAGCTTTTGGTTTTGAGGGAAGTGAAATGGCCTCCTTTTACACTTGTGACGAAGAATGGAACCAAGATGAAGAAATTGCTCTTTTTGATATGAGCGAGAGTGGTTCCGATATCCGATTGATGAACGAAACGTCCCTTGACGATGTTTTAACAGAGGACAATCCAAAATTGATCTACGTGTACGACTTTTTTAGCATGTGGACCTTTTTTGTGGAATTGGCCGATATTGTTGAAAAAGAGGATGGAAGGGTATATCCGAACGTCTTGTTTACTTTTGGTGAATTACCGGATGCCCCACCGGAAAAACAATTTGAAGCTGAACCAAACGACGACGAAGGAAACTTTGACGACCTTCTGGACAGTTATGACGACATGGATTTTGACGAGAATTGGAACTAACCAAAAGTGCTGCCAAGTTTTAACCATTAACACTTAATCTTAACATGCTAAACCTATATAACGCCCAAATAGAAAGTATTTCGCTTCATCGTGTTGGCAACAAAAGTAAAAACGAATCTGCCTTTTTATCCGCAGAACCTTTTTCACTGAACGATGAAATGTCAGGTTTACTAAAGGAGTACTTCTTTAAACCATTTAGGGAAAAGGAGGAAAACTACTATAAGTTTGGCCATGAGGTGGATATGGAATTTAATGAGGTATTCACCGCTGTCACCGGAATTTTTGATAATCCATCCGACAACCACAGGCTTTCCAAAAAAATAACCACACATCTGTATGAACAATCCAATCACCCCCATATTAAGAGTGGTGAGGTCTATGTGGTTCATTTTTCGGATATGGTGATCGACAAACAAAAAACGGATGCCGTAGGTATTTTTAAAAGTGAGTTGAAACACGACTTCCTTCAATTTGAAGAAAAGGAACACAACTTGGAAATTTTGATTCGTCAGGGAATCAACATTAATAAATTGGACAAGGGCTGTATTGTTTTCAATGTTAACAAAGAAGAGGGCTACAAGGTACTGTCCGTTGATAGCAATAGATACGATGCCAAGTATTGGTTGGAAAACTTCTTGGGCGTTGCTCCTTTGACCGATGAAAATTTCTATACCAAGAACTACCTGAAATTCTGCCAGAACTTTGCCAAGGATGTTGTACTACCGGCCGAGGACAAGCAACAGGAAGTACTTTTCATGAACCGAGCGGTTAATCACTTTGCGAAAAACGACAATTTTGAGGAAACCTCATTTTTGAACGAGGTAATGGAAAACCCTGAATTGATTCCTGAGTTTAAGCATTACAAGGTTGAAAAAGGGCCCAAGTATAGCATTGAAGACGTTTCTAATTTCGACATCGCCAATAAGGCTGTAAGTGATGCTCGAAGGAAGATTAAAAACGTAATCAACCTGGATACCAACATTCAGATTAAGATGGATTTCATTAATCCGGAATCCGCGGAAAAATTCGTGGAAAAAGGTTGGGACGAAGAACGTCAGATGTACTACTACCTAGTATATTTCAACAAAGAGCAGAAGAGCTAGAACTTTTTATCTATAATCTGTTTCATACTCACATCTTCGTAATTACGTTTCACAAAGTCCAGGGCATTGGTCAATACTTCGCCCATGGTCTTGCTGTCCCTAAATTTAATGTCACCTGTTAACTCCTGAAGCTGGGCTTTAAGCATTTCAATATTTTCAGGTGGCGAGATGGTATCCACCTCACAAACATCCAAAAGTCGTTTTAGCCTGCGTCCCCAGCTCAATATCCTTTTAGCGATAATGGATCGTTCTTCCACTATATATTGGTTTACGGAATCCACGGTCAATTTATCCTGGACCAGGTCCACCATAATTTTGTTCTCTTTAAAAAATTGGGGACGATACACCTTTAATTTACCCTCGTAGCATTGTTGGTCAAAATCAATGGCCCTTATCTTATAAACCACACTATCAAAATCGTGGGTAGGAACAATAACATAGTTATAAGACCGCATATCACCCAATAATCGGATCATACACCTTTCATTGAATTTCACGAACTCCTTGGCTATTTGTGCTTTATCGAATTCGGAGCATTCCGGCAGATTTTTTTTCATAAAAACATCACCCGGTATACCAACAATATGTTCCTCGATCAACGTATTTTCATAAATCACAAAGTTAAGGTTGTAAGGCGACAGCATGTGTTCCAGTTCCAAGCCATATACACGGGAAGCATCGGTCTTTTTTACATAGAACAGGGTGTAGTTATCGTTTAAAATGTTACGCACCTTGATCCTGAAAGGTTTTGAATTTCCAAAAGTGCAATAGTCCACATAATCTACGTTCAAATACTGAAAAATGGAGTCGCTACCATCTGAAACAAAACTGGAATACACACGTTTTAGGGCAAGGTCTATCTCATCGCGGTCAAACTCGGGATAAAACACCCTTACCCAAAGGGTATCTTCATCATTGGCATCATATACGGCCACACTTCCCGAAAAACGAAGCAAATCGTCGTAATGGATCGGAATCTCTATCTTTCTATTATAATATTCCAAATATTCATCCAGCTCTTCACTTATGGGATAAGCAGGCTTTTTTTTCGACATCAACTTTTCTTCCGACATTGTATTCGATTATTTTGTAACAAATTGCGATAAACATCGTCAAGTTAGTATAAACCATTCAAAAAACGATAGCATCTTTTGGAAACAATACTGAACGTAAGCCATCTCACCAAAAAATTTGGTTATCTCACAGCCGTAAAAGACCTTTCCTTTACTATTGAAAAGGGGAATGTTTATGGTATTTTGGGACCAAATGGGAGTGGCAAATCCACTACACTGGGCATTATACTTAACGTTGTTAACCGGACTTCGGGAGATTTTAGTTGGTTCGACGGAACAACATCCACTCATGACGCGTTAAAAAAGGTCGGGGCGATTATTGAACGGCCCAACTTTTACCCCTACATGAACGCTATCCAAAATTTACGTCTGGTTTGTAAAATAAAAAATGTTCCCGAAACCAAGATTCAGGAAAAATTGGAATTGGTTGGGCTGTGGGACCGCAGAAACAGCAAGTTCAAAACGTATTCCTTGGGGATGAAACAACGTATGGCCATTGCTTCTGCCCTACTCAATGACCCGGAGATATTGATCTTGGACGAACCCACGAATGGATTGGACCCTCAAGGTATCCATCAAATCCGTGAAATCATCAAAAAAATTGCAAGTCAAGGCACTACCATATTATTGGCCTCCCACTTATTAGACGAGGTGGAAAAAGTATGTTCACATGTAATTATTCTTCGTAAAGGCGAAAACCTGTATTCGGGACCTGTGGATAGTATGCTGGCCAGTCATGGTTTTTTTGAGCTTCGTGCCACCCAAATGGAACAACTCCAAGAACTATTGAAGAAAAATGCAAGTTTCGGTAAAATCGAAAATTTCAATGGCACCATAACCGCGTATTTAAAAGAAGAAATGGATGCCGAAAGCTTAAACAAAATGCTGTTCGATAAAGGTATTGTACTATCACACCTCGTAAAACGAAAAGAGAGCCTTGAAGAACAATTTTTAACCTTGACCAAGAACCAATAATCAAAAAACGAATGTTACGTCTCCTTCAAATAGAATTCATAAAACTTTGGAACAATAGGGCCAGCAAGGTGCTGATCATCTCCTATTTTGTGCTGCTAACCTCCATTGCGCTTATTGCGGCCATAAAATTTGACATTGGGCCCGTTCAGTTCCACTTGGCCGACCAGGGAATTTTCAACTTCCCATACATCTGGCATTTTAACACCTTTGTTACAGCTCTGTTCAAATTATTCTTGGCCATCGTAATTGTATCTATGATGTCCAACGAATACAGCAACAAGACCATTAAACAAAACTTGATCGATGGTTTGTCCAAAAAGGAATTCATCCTTTCAAAAGTCCTGACCGTCATAAGTTTTGCATTGATTTCCACAGTGTTCGTTTTTGCCGTATCCATGATTTTAGGTTTGGTATACTCGGACTATAATGAGGTTTCCATCATATTTTCGGATATGGAATTCTTACCGGCATTCTTTTTTAAATTGGTCGGATTCTTCTCCTTCTGTCTATTCTTGGGCATTTTGGTGAAACGTTCCGCGTTTGCACTTGGCTTCTTGATTTTATGGACCATTTTGGAGCAAGTTGCTTTTGGACTACTGGGCTGGAAAGTAATGAGCTGGGAGTCGGCAAAAGCAGTAAAACGATTCTTTCCTTTGGAATCAATGTCGAATTTGATAAAAGAGCCTTTTACAAGGTTGTCCGCCGTACAAAACATCGGTCAGCAAATTGGGGAGGACATGAAATTTGATTATCATGTGTATTGGTATGAATTTTTGGTCGTCATCGTTTGGACAGCCATTTTCATCTATTTATCCTATGCATTATTGAAAAAACGTGATTTGTAGTATCTTGTTAGATGCACATAATCATGTAAATGAAACTTAAACTACTCATTCTTTTGGCGCTAGTAACTGTTGTTCATGCGCATGGTCAAGAATGTCCAAACATTGTATATCCCGCCAATGGTGCCAATAATATTCCGGTTGATGCCACCATTGACTGGGAAACTGTGGATGGAGTCCCCTCATACAATATTACATTGGGAACCAGCCCTGGCGGCAATGATATATTAAGTTCACAGTTCGCAAGCACATCGGCATATACCCCACCAATGGGGCTACCTGCAAACACAACCATTTATGTAACGATCATTCTTTACTTTTTTGACAAGCCCAATATCACTTGTTTCAGCTATAGTTTTACCACTCAGCCTTTAACAACGGTTCCAGAATGTACAGAATTAACCAACCCTACCGATCTCTCAAGTGACGTAAACCCAAATACAAATATTTCTTGGGCCTATGTATATGGCGCAGAAGGGTATCGGCTTAGCTTAGGAACCACCGCTGGTGGCACGGACCTCCTTGATGATTTTGATGTTCAAAATACCTTGACCTATAATCCCACTACCGACCTTCCCGCAGAATCAACCATTTATGCCACTGTAGTTCCGTACAACTCATTGGGGAATGCCATAGGCTGCACCTATCAACAATTTGCTACCAGAGCGGAATCTGATATTCCCGATTGCACCAATATTATTTATCCACAAGATGGTGAAACCAATGTACCCTTGTCCCCCCTGCTCGAATGGTATGCTGTCCCCAATACTACCGGGTATATTGTAACTATAGGCACGACTCCATCTGGCACCGATATTTTGGATGGTTCTATTTTTTACACAAGCTCAACTCCAGTTGTAAATTTTGAGCCGAACAAAACATTTTTTATTTGGATAACCCCTTTTAACGAAGCCGGTCAAGCAGAAGGATGTATCCAAACAAGTTTTACTACCATTGTAGGGTGTGGCCCTTATCTAGATTTTGAAACAGGGGAATACATCACTATAAATCCTACTATGGATTTCCCCGATTCGTTCTCCACATGCCAAAATGATGGTCCCTTAACTATAACCGCACCGGACATAGCGGAAGGTTACAGATGGTATAGCATAGATGAATTTGAGAACGAAATGTTGATTTCAACCACCAAGGATGTAACCATAACAGCGAATGGACTTTATAGATATGAGATTTACAATACAGCCAACCAAGATGGAAACATTATCGAATGTCCCACATCTAAAGTGTTTGAAGTGGTTTCCTCCCAAGTCCCGACGATTGAAGATATCATACCAGAAATAACAGATTCATCATTAAACTTAACGGTAATCGCATCAGGTATGGGGGATTATGAATATGCCATTGATGATATTGATGGTCCTTATTCGGACAATAATATTTTCAATAATGTATCACAAGGCAACCATAAAATTTATGTCCGTGACAAAAATGGTTGTGGCATCGCAAGTGAAGAGTATGCTCAAGATTTGACGATAAACGGTTTTCCTAATTTTTTCACTCCAAATGGAGATTCAGTGAACGATTATTGGCAATTTATACAGCCTCAGGGAACAGATAAAGTTGTTTTAAAGAGCATTCGAATCTTTGACCGCTATGGTAACTTTCTAAAACAGATTTCACCAAATTCCCTAGGGTGGGACGGTAATTTAAGAGGAAGGCCATTACCATCTGACAGTTATTGGTTCGTGGCAATCAATGATTCGGATCAAGTAATCAAGGGGCACTTTGCACTTAAAAGATAATCTGAAACTTTTGTTTCCAATTGGGACAAGCCTTTAGTATTTTTACCCTATGAAATTTCAGGTAGTTTCGGACTTTAAGCCCACGGGCGATCAGCCCCAGGCCATTAAGCAATTAGTGGAGGGAATCGAGGGAAATACTCCCCACCAAACACTTCTTGGGGTAACAGGTTCCGGTAAAACTTTTACGGTTGCCAATGTGGTGGAATCGGTACAAAAACCAACATTGGTACTTGCTCATAACAAGACGTTGGCTGCCCAATTGTATTCCGAATTTAAACAGTTTTTTCCCAATAATGCGGTAGAGTATTTTGTATCCTACTACGATTATTACCAGCCCGAGGCCTATATCCCTTCCAGTGGACTTTATATTGAAAAAGACCTTTCCATAAACGAGGATATAGAAAAATTAAGACTTAGTGCTACTTCTTCACTCCTCTCCGGGCGCAGGGATGTACTTGTAGTCGCTTCGGTTTCTTGTTTGTACGGTATCGGAAACCCTATTGAGTTCCAGAAGAACGTAATCACGATTCACCGAGATCAGGTAATATCAAGAACCAAGTTTCTAAAACAATTGGTTCAAAGCCTTTATGCCCGGACCACTGCGGATTTTAGAAATGGGAACTTTAGGGTAAAAGGAGATGTTGTGGATGTATTCCCCGGCTATGCCGATCATGCGTTCCGTATTCATTTTTTTGGTGATGAGATTGAGGAAATCGAGGCTTTAGATCCATACAACAACAGCGTTATAGAGATTTATGACACGCTGAACATCTACCCTGCCAATATGTTCGTTACATCGCCCGATGTACTTCAAAATGCCATAAAGGAGATACAGGACGACCTTGTAAAGCAAATAGATTATTTTAAGGAAATAGGAAGACCACTGGAAGCAAAACGGCTGGAAGAACGTACCAATTTTGACCTAGAAATGATTCGTGAACTTGGCTATTGTTCAGGAATCGAGAACTACTCTAGATATTTGGACGGTAGAAAACCAGGAACAAGACCTTTCTGCTTACTGGATTATTTTCCCGATGATTATTTAATGGTCATTGATGAAAGCCATGTGACCATCCCTCAAGTGCATGCCATGTACGGTGGCGATCGCTCCCGAAAGGAAAACTTGGTGGAATATGGATTCCGTTTGCCCGCGGCAATGGATAACAGGCCATTAAAATTTGAAGAATTCGAAGCGCTTCAAAATCAAGTATTATATGTCAGTGCAACTCCCGCGGACTATGAATTGGAATTGAGCGAAGGTGTTTATGTAGAACAAATTATCCGTCCTACAGGTCTATTAGATCCCATTATCGAGGTTAGGCCCAGTGAAAATCAGATTGATGACCTTGTTGAGGAAATTCAACAACGGGTGGAACTGGACGAGAGAACACTGGTAACCACATTGACCAAGCGAATGGCCGAAGAACTCACCAAGTATTTAACAAGGATAGATGTTAGATGCCGTTATATACACAGTGATGTTGACACCTTGGAGCGAGTTGAGATCATGCAAGATCTACGAAAAGGACTTTTTGATGTTCTTATTGGAGTCAACCTGCTCCGTGAAGGATTGGACTTGCCAGAAGTATCGTTGGTCGCCATCCTGGATGCCGATAAAGAAGGTTTCTTAAGAAGTAACCGCTCATTGACTCAAACGGTTGGCAGGGCTGCTAGAAACCTCAATGGTAAAGCTATTATGTATGCCGATACCATAACCGACAGCATGCAAAAGACCATTGATGAGACCAATTACAGAAGGGACAAACAAATGTCCTACAACAAAGAAAACAATATAACTCCCACAGCGCTCAAGAAAAATCTGGACAGTGCTTTGGCCAAAAATTCTGTATCCACCTACCATTTCCAAAAAGAAGAGTTACGTGCAGCTGAGCCCGATTTAAATTACATCACGGCAGACCAAAAGGAAAAATTGATAAGGGAGAAAAGAAAAGCCATGGAAAAAGCGGCCAAAGAACTGAACTTTATGGAAGCTGCGAAATTGCGTGATGAGATAAAAATGCTACAGGAAAAGGAATAAAAAAAATGTGCTCCCGAAATTTCGGGAGCACACCTCAAACTAACCAACTAATCCAACCATCATGAAACACCTATAGTTGGTGTTCTAATGTTTTTTTATCCTATTTCAATCAATCTTTTTGGGTTTGGCAATGCCTCTTGTTTTTTAGGCAATGTCAACTTTAAAATTCCATCTTCGTACTTCGCATCGATTTTTGAGCCATCAACGGTTTCTGGTAGTGTAAATGCTCTTTTAAAAGAAGAAAAAGAAAATTCCTTTCTTGTGTAATTCTCGTTACTTTCTTCATTCTCGGATTTCACCTCACTTGAAATTGTCAATACATCATTGTCGATTTCAACTGTAAAATCATCTTTCTTCATTCCTGGAACGGCAAGCTCCAATTCAAAACCTTCAGTATTGTCCTTTATATTTACAGCGGGCACAGAAGCATTCCACTTTTCTGTTCCACCGAACCAGTCAGGACCCATAAAATCGTTCATCAAGGATGGAAAAAACAGGTTGTTTCTTTTTACTATACTCATGGCGATTCAATTTTAGTTAAACATTTAAATCAGCATGTATAAGTCAAAACCTATACCAACAGAAACAACATGTCTTTGTGACATGTTTTAGGGAATATGCAATGTCATTTTGACACTAATTGTAGTAGGCCTTAAAGATATTGATGAGTATTTCTGGCGGTACTATGTTGTCCGGATATCGGTGCATCACTTCCAAAACTTGGCTTATTGCGGCCGGTGGAAGGCCCATTTTAAGTCCAATATTGTACAACGTATTGATTTCTTTCTTGTGCTGCTCCCTATCGACGTTCATAAGAAGTATTAATCGATGGAACTGCACTATTCTTTCGGCTTGCGTTTTAAGCCTAACCTTTGGTGATTTCTCCTTTAAAAGACCATCAAAGATGTCCTTTCCCACCCCTAGATTATTGGCCACTTTCAATAAAAAGTCGTACTCCGAACGCTTCAAAGAATGGTCTACCCTTGCAAAGGCGATCATCTCTGAGAGAATGCTCAATTTTTCTTGATAAGTACCCATTTTGGTTGGTTTTGGTTTGCAATCCTAAGTACATAACTCCAAAACCACCTATTTTAGTACACAAAAAAGCCCTGAATGTTCAGGGCTTTTTCTAACTAACTCAAACAATTCCCGTTTATTAAGCGGTAATACGTACTGGAAGTTCGTAAATTCTACCAGGTGAAACATTGTTAAGTTCAACCTTTTGGTAGTTCAAACGATTTTTTACAAAACCTTCCAAAATTTCGTCGCTGGTCTCTACAGATAGTACCACCAACTCTCCTTTTTCATTGACAATAAATCTAACCTCGGCAGTCATTTCCTTGTAATCAACGTTGAATTGATTTTGTTTCAACATTTCGTAAATCTGACCGGATAGGTTAGGTTGTTTGTTTTCCTTTTTTCCTTTTGTTGCAAATGCACTCATCGTTGCAAATAGTGCAAACGCCACTGAAACAGTTTTTAATTTTCTCATGATTTTTGTTTTTTGATTAAAATTGATGATTAACAATATGTCAAAATACAGACTTGATTAAGGGTCCTTTTTAATGACACTTCAAAAATAAGACGATAAAAAAACATAATTGTTACACTTTGGTGTCATTTAACAAATGTTTAATGTCCTTAACCTTGGGCTAATACCCTACTTACACTTTAAAAATCTCGTTATTAGAGGGTTATTAAAAATGATGGAAAAGCCAATAAATTTCACCTTTTTCACAATCCTGCCACTGTAAGAGGAGCATGTTAAAATTGGGCACAAAAAAAAGGGCAACACCTTTAAGTGTTGCCCTTTTTAAATATCTATTAAGTGTTGAGACTAGCTCAAAACCTCTTCTACTTTATCGGCAGCTTCTTTAAACTGAACCGCAGAATGTACAGCCAATCCGGAGTTATCTATAATCTCCTTGGCCAACTCGGCATTAGTTCCCTGTAACCTAACAATAATTGGTACTTGAATTGCATCACCCATATTTTTATAGGCATCCACAACACCTTGCGCCACACGGTCACAACGTACAATACCACCAAAAATATTGATTAGAATAGCTTTTACATTAGGATCTTTTAGGATTATACGAAATGCCTCTTCAACTCTTTTGGCATCGGCGGTACCACCTACATCCAAGAAGTTGGCGGGCTCACCACCAGCCATCTTGATCAAATCCATTGTAGCCATGGCCAATCCAGCACCGTTAACCATACAGCCTACATTTCCATCCAAATCCACATAGTTCAATCCTACTTCGCGAGCTTCCACTTCAATTGGGTTTTCTTCGCGAAGGTCTCTCATTTCTGCGTAAGTCTTTCTTCTGTAAAGCGCATTGTCATCAATGGTTACTTTGGCATCAACAGCCATAATCTTATCATCGGAAGTCTTCAAAACCGGGTTGATCTCAAAAAGACTGGAATCGCTTTCTTCGTATGCTTTGTATAAAGACATCACAAATTTCACCATTTCTTTAAAAGCAGTTCCGGACAATCCCAAGTTAAATGCAATTCTCCTAGCTTGGAAAGGCAAAAGGCCCATTCCTGGATCAACTTCTTCGGTAAAGATCAAATGTGGGGTCTTTTCGGCCACTTCTTCGATGTCCATACCTCCCTCGGTGGAATACATGATCATATTTCTACCTGTACCCCTATTTAAAAGTACGGACATGTAGAATTCACTGGTTTCGCTATCGCCAGGATAATAAACATCCTCGGCCACCAATACTTGATGTACTTTTTTACCTTCAGCAGATGTTTGAGGCGTAACTAGGTTCATACCTATTATACTACCTGCCAATTCTTCTACTTCTTTCAAGTTTTTGGCCAATTTTACTCCACCGCCCTTACCACGGCCTCCTGCATGCACCTGTGCTTTGATCACATGCCATCCGGTTCCTGTTTCCTGTGTAAGTTGTTTTGCGGCATCTACCGCTTCTTTGGCGTTGTGGGCTACGATTCCCCTTTGGATTCTAACTCCAAAACTGGCTAAAATCTCTTTTCCTTGATATTCGTGAAGATTCATCTGTGAATTTACTTTTGTTTGAAGCAAAAATAGAAAACACCGCTGACAAATTGAAGGTGTTAAATAAATAATTGCTAATTAGGTATCAATAAAAGCCTCTTTTTTCTTGAGGAAGTCTATAACTTGAAATCTTTGAAGTCCAGAGGGTCAAAATTTTTGAAATGTCCATTCATTTCTATAACCTCCTTTGTCCGGTTTACTTCGCTTAATATATTGGTTGTGGCTTCTAAATGGTTTTTTATAAAATTTAGTCTGTCGGTTTCGCTCTTCATCAATAATAATTGATATTCCTGCTCAAATGATAGCCCCATTTTGTGTGCCAAGGAATAGCTATTAAACTGTTTAGGGGTTGTTTTGGTAAAGGGAACATCCATAATATCGTACAACATTTCAATTTTTCGAAGCACTTCACCCCGCAAACCTTCGTCCGCATCATTCTCCATTTCCAGAAACTCTATCTCGCCGCCGGCATATAATTTTCCCTCCAACCGTTCTTCAAAACTTAATACTTTAAATACTTGGCGTGCCACGCAAACCACATCCATTTCACCCGAATCATAGGTATTTACAACCTCCACCAACTGAACTTCGGTTCCATAAGAAAGTGAATTGTTGATGTACACCGGAATTCCAAATGTAAGCGCTTCCTTTCGGCAATCGTTGATCAATTGCTTGTATCGATCTTCAAATATATGCAAGGGCACCGTTTCGCCAGGAAAAAAAACAGATTTTAAAGGAAATAAAGGAAGTCTCATGCAGCTGAATTTGTCTAAAAATACACATCAATACCATAAGGAGCAACATTGACAATCGATAGATTGTTACAAATAAAACAACTTGTTATATTTTGATGTATTATTTTATGTTTCTTGCCTTTATACCTGATAAAACCTAGCTTTACAGCAAAATTATAGTTTAACATGAATACCAAAGACTTACTTCAACTAACAGAACAGTTTGGCGCACCACTTTATGTATACGATGCAGACAAGATCACATCGCAGTACAAAAAGCTTACCAATGCCTTTAAAGGAGTTCCTAGTCTAAAATTGAATTATGCCGCAAAAGCATTGTCCAATGTAAGTATTCTTAGATTGTTGAACAGTTTGGGAAGTGGTCTGGACACGGTATCCATTCAAGAAGTAAAATTGGGACTGTTGGCCGGATTTAAACCAGAATCCATAATCTTTACACCCAATGGAGTTTCTTTGGAGGAAATCGAGGAAGCTGCGGCCCTTGGAGTTCAGGTTAACATAGACAACCTGTCCATTTTGGAACAATTCGGCAGCAAACACCCAGATATCCCCGTTTGCATCAGAATAAATCCACATGTAATGGCTGGAGGAAATTCCAATATTTCCGTTGGACATATCGATTCCAAATTTGGTATCAGCGTACACCAAATCCCACACTTGCTTCGGATTGTAGAGTTGACCAATATGAACATCAACGGTATCCACATGCACACTGGTAGCGACATATTGGATATTGATGTTTTCCTATACGCTTCGGAAATTCTTTTTGAGACAGCGAAAAATTTCAAAGACCTGGAATTCATCGACTTTGGTAGTGGTTTTAAAGTGCCCTATAAAGAAGGTGACATTCAGACCAATGTGGATGAATTGGGTAAAAAATTGACCAAAAGATTCAATGAATTCTGTAAAGAATATGGCAGGGAGCTCACCTTGGCTTTTGAGCCTGGTAAATTTTTAGTGAGTGAAGCTGGGTATTTCTTAGCAAAGGTGAACGTGGTAAAACAAACTACTTCCACTGTATTTGCAAGCATCGATTCAGGTTTCAATCATTTGATCCGTCCAATGCTTTACGGTTCCACACACCAAATAAGCAATATATCCAACCCAAAAGGTAGAGAACGGTACTATTCTGTGGTAGGTTATATCTGCGAAACGGATACTTTTGGAAGTAATCGCAGAATCAGCGAAATATCTGAAGGTGATATACTTTGCTTTAAGAATGCCGGTGCCTACTGTTTTACCATGGCCAGCAACTACAATTCCCGATACAGGCCCGCAGAAGTGCTTTGGTACAATGGCAAGGCCCATCTGATCAGGGAAAGGGAAACCTTTGATGACATCTTAAGGAATCAAGTGGATGTGAAGGACCTTTTCGAAGCTCCAAAGAAGGAGACCGTTAAGTAGATGTATATCCCTTTAAGGAGTGTTAAAGCGAATACTATTTTGGTACAATTTTCGTTAGTTTTGTATTGATACATCGACAATTATGTCAAAAATGATGACTATGCGCTCAATTTATACCCAAATCAGCTTACTATTTTTAGTATTTACAGGCTTTACCACACAAGCCCAGGATATTCAATGGATTTCTTGGGAAGAGGCCGTGCAACTCTCCAAAACAGATGCTCAGCCTAAAAAAATCTTTGTTGACGTCTATACAGATTGGTGTGGATGGTGCAAAAAGATGGATCAAAACACCTTCCAGAATCCAGAGGTTTCTAAGTACATGCAAGACAATTTTTATATGGTAAAATTGGATGCAGAAGGCAAAGACCCGATAGTTTACCAAGGTAAAACTTTCAATTTTGTTCCCTCCGGGAGAAGAGGTTACCACGAATTGGCCGCTGCACTACTACAAGGCAAAATGAGTTATCCTACCGTAGTTTTTCTGGATGAGCAAATTAACATGCTTTCACCAGTTCCCGGTTATCAACAAGTGGAACCTTTTATGCAAATTGCCAAATATTTTGGCGAGAACATCTACAAGAATAAAGATTGGGAAAGTTACGCTGGGAAATAAATTCCCCAGCGTTTAATAATTTATTCACCTACTATAGTTTGGACTTTCTTTGGTAATCGTCACATTGTGGGGATGACTTTCGTGAATACCGCTGGAAGTAATTTTCACAAAACGGGCACTGTTCTTAAGCGTTTCAATATCGCCTGCTCCACAATATCCCATACCAGCTCTCAATCCACCGATAAATTGGTGCATACTTTCCATCAATTCACCTTTGTACGGTACACGGCCTACAATTCCTTCCGGCACCAATTTCTTGATATCATCTTCCACATCTTGGAAATAGCGGTCCTTACTACCTTGTTTCATGGCTTCAACGGAGCCCATTCCTCGATAGGATTTAAATTTACGCCCTTCGTAAATAATGGTTTCTCCTGGTGATTCTTTGGTCCCTGCCAATAAAGAGCCAAGCATTACCGTATCCGCTCCTGCTGCTATTGCTTTGGGTATATCTCCTGTATATCGAATACCCCCATCTGCGATAACTGGCACACCTGTACCTTTTAAAGCAGCGGCCACCTCCAAAACAGCGGAAAATTGTGGGAACCCAACCCCTGCAACCACACGAGTGGTACAAATAGACCCAGGTCCTATTCCAACTTTTACGGCATCAGCTCCGGCTTCTACCAGATATTTTGCAGCCTCTGCAGTGGCAATGTTTCCTACTACCACTTCCAACTCTGGAAATGATTTCTTTACTTCTTTTAATATACCTACAACACCTTTGGTGTGTCCATGGGCCGTATCTATAATAATGGCATCCACACCGGCCTTTACAAGGGCTCCCGCTCTATCTACAGCATCTGCGGTAACACCAATGGCAGCCGCAACACGTAAACGACCGTATTGATCTTTGTTAGCAATAGGTTTTTGGGTGAGTTTTGTAATATCCCTGAATGTGATCAATCCAATAAGCTCTTCCTTATCGTTGACCACTGGTAACTTTTCAATTTTATTTTCTTGAAGTATAACCTCGGCCTGTTGCAAGGAAGTACCCTCACCTACGGTAACCAAGTTTTCAGAGGTCATTACCTCTGCAATGGGGCGATCATCGTTCTTTTCAAAACGAAGGTCGCGGTTGGTTACGATACCGATCAATTTTTTATCTGCATCCACAATGGGGATACCGCCAATGCTGTGCTCCTTCATGCTAGCTTTTGCATCTCGGACCACAGAATCCAAAGGAAGTGTTACAGGATCCATGATCATACCACTCTCCGCACGTTTTACCTTCCTAACCTTTAAGGCCTGCTGTTCTATCGTCATGTTTTTATGAAGAACACCGATACCTCCTTCCCTTGCCATGGCAATGGCCATTCGGGATTCGGTTACCGTATCCATGGCCGCGGAAACAATGGGCACATTAATGGTAATGTTCTTGGTAAATTTTGACTGAATGTTTACTTCTCGGGGAAGTACTTCGGAGTATGCGGGCACAAGAAGAACGTCGTCGTATGTAAGACCTTCTCCAACAATTTTGTTTTGGTGAGCTTCCATTGCAATTACGGATTAATTGCGTGCAAATATACCACTAATTTTAATCAATTATGGACTTAGGTAATACTTTCTCAATTATCAGAATATGTTTTCGCCTTAAAGATGTCCATTAATACCTGAGCAGACCTAAAATCCAAAATATTAAATTTATTTATTCTAAATAAGCATTGTTTTATTCAGTTTGAACCGTACATTTGCCCCAAAATTGTAATTTATTTAAAATAAGTCTTAATTAATACAATGTACCGATCATCATTAATCATCGCATTTTTTAGTTTTCTATTCCTTTCGGGCCAACAAAAGCAAAATCCTACCGATTCAACGCTTATTGAGTTGAATGAAGTCGTTTTATCTGCCAAAGTAATCTTTGGAAGCAAATTTGTAGCAAAAAACAGAACAGGCTCTTCTTATTACCTCTCACCTGAAGAAATCAAAAAATTCAGCTATACAGATATCAATCGCACCTTACGCTCCGTACCCGGTGTAAACATATACGAAGAAGATGGATTTGGCCTTAGACCAAACATCAGCTTACGGGGAACTTCTCCGGAAAGAAGCTCCAAAATCACTTTAATGGAAGATGGGGTTCTCATTGCCCCTGCTCCCTACAGCGCCCCTTCGGCATACTATTTCCCCACCATTGCCAGAATGCAGGCTGTTGAAATTTTAAAGGGTTCCAGTCAGGTTCAATTTGGACCCTATACGACCGGGGGAGCCATAAACATGATTTCCACCGAAATCCCCGATAACTTTGGAATCTTTTTAAACAGTAGTTATGGTAGTTTCCAAAGTGGCCGTATCCATACGCAGCTAGGAGATTGCTACAAGAACTTTGGGTATTCCGTAGAATATCTTAATTACAATTCCAATGGATTCAAAAACCTGGAAAACGGGGACAATACAGGTTTTGACAAGAATGACCTTGTTGCCAAATTCAAGGTCAATACGAACCCTGAGGCAAAGCTAGGACAAGAGTTTGAAGTGAAAGTTCAGTACTCGGATGAAACATCCAACGAAACCTACTTGGGATTGACCCAGGAAGATTTTGATGCCGACCCCTTTCGTCGATACGCAGGATCCCAAAATGATCAAATGAATGCCGAGCATTTCCAACTTATGGGAACCCATGCTTTAAAGTTCAGTGATCAGTTCAGGATCACCACCATAGGCTATTACAACGATTTTAGCCGTAATTGGTACAAGGTGGATTATGTTACCATCGATGGGGAACGCCAAGGTATTGGTAATATTTTTGGTAATCCTAACGAGTATGCGTCTTACCTGAATCTAGTAAAAGGCGCTACCAATAGTGGAGCAAATGATTTTCTAAATGCCAGAAACAACAATAGGGACTATTTATCCACTGGGGTACAGACAAAATTAGATTACCATTGGAGCGGAGAAAACACTTACCATGATTTAGAAATTGGACTGCGATACCACTATGATGAGGAAGATCGCTTTCAATGGATGGATGATTACGCCATGGTGAACGGAAACATGCGGTTGATCAATGCAGGGGTTCCTGGTACAAACGCCAACAGGGTGAGCAGCGCTAAAGCTTTTGCTTCCTATGCAATGTATAAATTGAAAATCAACAATTTAACCTTGACTCCAGGTTTGCGGTACGAGAATATACGCTTGGAAAGACTGAACTATGGCACCAACGACATAGAGCGTACCGGTTCCGAACTTTCTGAAAGACAAAATAAGGTGGACGTATTTATCCCAGGAATTGGGTTCAACTATAATTTTAATGACCTGTCCATTTTTGGAGGGGTACACAAGGGATTTTCACCTCCTAGCAACCAACCCGGCGAAGACCCAGAGGAAAGTGTGAACTACGAGCTGGGAAGTCGTTTTTCTTTCGCCGGCATTTCTGGTGAGCTTGTTGGTTTTTACAACGATTACAGCAACCTTTTGGGCAGTGATCTTGCAGCGACGGGCGGAACTGGTTCTTTGGACCAATTCAATGCAGGTGAAGTGCGCGTACAAGGAATCGAGTTGCTACTTAACTACAACTTTTTGGAGAACAATGAAAGTCTTCAATTGCCCTTTACTTTTGGGTACACTTTAACCGATACGGAGTTCTTGAACAGCTTCGGCAGTGAAAACGACATTTGGGGAGAGGTTTCCGCCGGAGATGAAATGCCATATATTTCCAAGCATCAATTCAATGCTGCGCTATCACTTGAGCACCAAAGTTTTGAAATAAATCTTAGCGGAAGATACAATGGCGCTTTTAGAACAATGGCTGGAAATGGGCCAATACCCGCCGACGAAAAAGTAAGTTCCAACTTTATATTGGACCTTGGTGGAAAGTACAGGTTCAACGACCATTTGGCCGTAACTGCCAATGCCATTAATTTGTTGGACGAAGCATATGCTGTTGCCAGAGTACCGGCAGGTTTAAGACCCGGTCATCCATTTGGTATTTATGCAGGGATCGAACTTAGATATTAATATCGCGCCCTCAATTAATACAAATCAAAGGCACTCTATACCGGGGTGCCTTTTTTAATGATACACCGAAAACAGCTCGGTGGCTTTATTGAAAGCCGCCTCAAAAACCATCCAGTTGACACCGCTATCAACTTTTTCTGTAGTAAAATAGGAAAGCATTCTTTCGGTAGGCATATTGCCGGTAAGCTCATCCTTGGCCATAGGACAACCTCCAAACCCTTGAACGGCACCATCAAAACGGCGACAACCTGCTTTGTAGGCTGCATCAACTTTTTCGTGCCACTTTGTTGGAGTGGTATGTAGATGGGCACCAAATTCAATTTCAGGATATTTGGGAATTAGATTGGAAAACAGATAATCGATTACCTCCGGAGTGGAACTCCCAATAGTATCGGATAAGGAGAGAATCCTTGTGCCCATGGCTGCCAGCTTTTCGGTCCACTCTCCCACTATTTCCACATTCCAAGGATCCCCATACGGATTCCCGAACCCCATGGAAATATAGGTCACCACTTCCTTACCGTTGGCATCGGCCAGTTCCAAGATTCCTTTTAAGGTTTCTACCGATTGGTCGATTGTTTTGTGCGTGTTCCGCATCTGAAAGTTTTCCGAAATAGAAAAAGGAAAGCCCAAATAATCAATTACTCCGTGCTTGCATGCATCCTGTGCCCCTCTAACATTGGCTACAATGGCCAAGAGCTTGCTTTGGGTACGGGAAAGGTCCAATCGGGCCAAAACTTCGGCAGTATCTTGCATCTGGGGTATGGCTTTGGGCGACACAAAACTTCCAAAATCAATCGTGTCAAAACCGCATCCCAGCAAAGATTGGATATACTTCACCTTTTCATCCGTAGGAATAAACGTTTTTATTCCCTGCATGGCGTCCCGAGGACATTCTATAAGTTTTACTTTTGACATAGGCTTCCGTAAAAATAGCACTTATTTATCCGACAGAAATAGATAAAGTGCAATCCCTACAAAAACAATAATCTGCACCCATTTCAAATACACTCCTGCATTTTTATGACTTGTAAGATACTTGGAGATTGTTCCTGCGAGCACTGCAATGGAACCAAAAACAAGTAGGGCCGAAAGCATAAAAAGCAATCCCAGAACGTAGAATTGAATTACAGTATTGAGCTCATCACTGAACAAGAAACCGGGAAAAAAAGCTAAAAAGAAGATAGTAACCTTAGGATTGAGCACATTCATGGTAAAGCCCGTCCAAAAAAGTTTTCTCGGTGACTTAACAGATTTGCTCTCTTGGTTTAGCAGGATGGAGGCATCACTTCGGTATACCTTGTAGGCCAAATACAACAAATACAATGCTCCAAATAGTTTGATGGCAAAAAAAAGGGTGTCGCTACGTTTGATTATTTCCGAAACACCGAATGCCAGCAAAGTTGTGTGCACCAAACACCCTGAGACCAATCCAAAAACCGTGGCCAATCCGGCCTTGGTACCATTACTGATACTTTGTGTGAGCACAAAAATATTGTCTGGACCCGGTGAAATGGCCAGGGCCAAGGAAGACACCAAAAAACCTATCAATATGGGATAATTGATGGTTTCCAGAAATAAAAACATGCTGTACATATAATCTTAGCCCATTTCCTGTAAAATGGCCTTGTTGATTTTCTTTATAAGCGCCGGACCTTCGTATATAAATCCTGTGTAAAGTTGTACCAAATCTGCTCCAGCTTCCAGTTTTTCCAGTGCATCCTCTGCAGAATGGATACCCCCCACTCCAATAATTGGAAAAGCCTTTTTGCTATTGTCTGCCAAAAACCGAATCACTTCGGTACTCCTATTGGTCAATGGCTTCCCACTAAGTCCTCCTTTTTCTTCGGATAGGATCAAATGAGATTTCAACCCCTTTCTTTCTATGGTCGTATTGGTGGCGATTACACCATCAATTTTTGTGTCGGCAACAATCTCGATGATATCCAATAATTGATCCTCGGTCAAATCCGGGGCTATCTTCAATAAAATTGGTTTCTCCTTAACCTTGGAGGTCTTGGCCAATTTTGCATTCTGACTTTTGAGTTTTTTCAACAATTTGGTCAAAGGCTCCTTATCCTGAAGCTCCCTGAGTCCCGGTGTGTTCGGGGAACTCACATTGACCACAAAATAATCCACATAATCAAAAAGGGCTTCAAAACAGATCAGGTAATCCTTGATGGCCTCGTTGTTTGGCGTCACCTTGTTCTTGCCAATGTTTCCGCCGATTATTACCCTATGTTTCTTTTTTAGCTGCTCAACAGCCTCAAAAACCCCCTTATTGTTAAAACCCATTCGGTTAATGACAGCCTTATCCTCTTTTAACCGGAAAAGTCTTTTTTTGGGGTTCCCTGGTTGTGGTTTTGGGGTAACCGTGCCAATTTCCACAAAACCGAAACCAAAATCGGAGAACTCATTGTAAAGTTTGGCATCTTTATCAAACCCAGCGGCAAGTCCGACTGGGTTTTTGAACTTTACACCAAATACCTCACGCTCCAGCCTAGGGTCGTTTACTACGAATACCTTACGGAACAGACCGCCAAAACCCAATCTTGAAAAAAACTTAATGGCCAAAAAAGAAAAGTGGTGCACGGCTTCTGGATCAAACAGAAAAAGTACCGGGCGGATAAGTATTTTATACATTCAAATGGATTTTGGACAAAAATAAAAACTCTTAAAACAGTTCTTTACAAAACAATCAATTTTCGTCAACAGACCTATTAATGTGGATAGGACGCAAGGTCAACTGTCGGCATAACTTTAAATAACGATCATACTGCACATCGTTGAAGCTATTCAACAATCGCTGATCTATCATTCTAACATTTTGCTTCATACTATCCATAATGGTCGCATACTCCTTGGATACCTTGAGCAACACTTCCGGTGAGCTCTCCTCGTTCTTTTTCATCAAGAATTTGGCCTTATCCTTAAGGATATCGTTACGGACCTTCAACTCTGCGCTCCAGTTTTTAAGGTTTACCCGCTGTTCCTCACTCAGTTCAAAAACTTTGGTAATGGTCTCATTGTCTCTCCCTCCTACACCCAAAATGCAATCCATTTGGGAATACCCGAAAAAGCATGAAATAAAAAAAAGTGAAAATGTTAAGGCTTTCAATTTAAGATTGATGTTTATGGTGCCCGAAAGATACTTATTAATGCTTTTGATTTATAAAATAACGTGGGAATAAGCATTATTTTTGGTAAAAAGACCCACATGGAAAAATTACTGCCCCGATTTTTGGAATATGTCACCACCGATACTCAAAGTGATCCGTACTCCAAGACTACACCAAGTACAGAAAAGCAATGGGACCTTGCCAAAAAGTTGGTAATGGAATTGCATCAGATTGGCATGCAGGAGGTATCCATAGATGAGAATGCATACATTATGGCCACTTTGCCCAGTAATATGGACAAAGAGGTCCCTACCATAGGCTTTGTTTCCCATTTTGATACTTCCCCTGATTTCTCTGGAAGAAATGTAAAGCCTCAAATTATTGAAAATTATGATGGCAAGGACATTGTTCTGAACAAATTGAAGAACATTGTACTCTCCCCCGATTACTTTGAAGATTTAAAGGAATATGAAGGTCAGACCCTGATTACTACCGATGGGACAACTTTGCTCGGCGCAGATGACAAGGCGGGCATTGCAGAAATCATCACGGCCATGGAGTACCTTATCAATCACCCAGAAATAAAACATGGGAAAATTAGGATAGCATTTACACCGGATGAAGAAATTGGTCGAGGCGCCCATAAATTCGATGTGCAAAAATTCGGTGCTGAGTGGGCCTACACTATGGATGGCAGTCAAGTAGGTGAATTGGAATATGAAAACTTTAATGCGGCAAAAGCAAACATTACCATAACCGGAAAAAGTGTGCATCCCGGATACGCCAAAAACAAGATGGTAAACGCCATTGGTATTGCCAACGATTTTTTAACGCATTTACCACCAAGTGAAGTTCCCGAACACACATCGGGAAGGGAAGGTTTTTTTCATGTGCACAAGATCAAGGGAGAAATTGAGAGGGCCGAGATAGACCTTATCATACGGGACCATGATGCGGTACATTTTCAGGCCAGAAAAGATCTACTGCACGATATCAAGAAAAAACTCAATAAAAAACATGGAGAGTTTGTCGATCTGACCATTGAGGACCAATATAAAAACATGCGAGAAAAGGTAGAACCCATGTACCATATTGTGGAAATCGCCGAAGAAGCCATGAAATCCCTTCAAATCGAGCCCATAATTAAACCTATTAGAGGGGGTACGGATGGGTCACAGTTAAGTTTTATGGGACTGCCCTGCCCCAATATTTTTGCTGGCGGACACAATTTTCATGGCAAATACGAGTATGTTCCCGTGGAAAGTATGGAGAAGGCCGTTATGGTTATTGTAAAAATCTGTGAATTAACTGCCAGTCAAATAAAATAGCATTGGACAAGACCAAACAGCTCGAAACCTATTACAATCAGGATCACCCCTTTAGGGGTGGTATTGCCCAATTACGCCGGCTAGCGCTAAAAACGGGAGCCGAGGAAACCTTTAAATGGAGTATTCCCGTATACACGGTTAATGGCAAAAATGTTTTCGGGATATGTAAGTTCAAAACTCATTTTGGGATTTGGTTTTTTAATGGCGTGTTTTTAACAGATACTAAACAGGTGCTGGAAAATGCCCAGGAAGGCAAAACCAAAGGAATGCGACATTGGAAGTTTACTTCAGTAAATCAGGTGGACGATTTGGCCGTTTTGGACTACATGAACGAGGCCATCGAGAATCAGACAAAAGGGTTGGAAATCCGGCCGGAGAAATCCAAAAAGTTGACCATTCCCGATTTGCTACATCATGAATTGGAAAAAAATCCAGATGTAAAGACCAATTTTAAAAAGCTATCCCCCTACAAACAAAAAGAGTTCTGCGAATATATTGCCGAGGCCAAACAAGAGAAGACCAAACTGCGCAGGCTGGAAAAAATTCTGCCAATGATAAAAAATGGAGTTGGTTTGAACGATGGGTATCGGTAACACTGGAAGTCCACAATTATGCCGCTATCTAAATATTATATGCTCTGAGGCTTTTCTGAATATGAAAAGACCATTGTTTTAAACAGTGCCAAAAGTTATTTCGTTTTCTCTTCCTACTTTTAACTAGATTTTAAACTAGTAAAAGATGCACAAAAACATTTTAATCTTCATCCTGATTGTTCTAATATCACAAGCCAAAGGAATAGGGCAAGAAGGGATTAAATATATAAAAGCAGGGACACTTTATGACAGTAAAAACAACGTCCTTCTTAAAAATAAATTAATCCAGATCAAAGGAACAAGGATTGTCTCCATTGATGAAGTTGAATCTTTGCCGAAAGGTGCAGAAGTGTTGGACCTGTCAAATCACACTGTTCTTCCAGGATTGATAGACGCCCATACACACGTACTCTTTTCTCAAGATGCAAACAAAGATTTTGCGGAGCACAGTATAACATCATTGACGATGGAACATGATGGACTACGGACGCTACGTGGAGCAAAAAGGGCAAAAAGTTATTTGTACAATGGAATCACATCGATAAAGGACCTAGGTAATTCCGGCCGTTTTCTTGATGTTGCTCTTAAAAATGCCATAAATGAAGGAACCACTGAAGGACCGAGAATTTTTGCTTCGGGGCCTATATTAGCTGCACAAGGAGGCCAAATTTATGATGTTCTGCCCGAACATCAGCAAATCATTAATTTGGAATATAGAATAATAAAAAGTCCTGAGGACGGTAAAAATGCCGTACGAGAACATGTCAACCAAAACGTTGACCTAATTAAGGTCTGTGCCGATAATATTCCCAATAAAACGTTTTTGAGTGTTGATGAAATGAAATCAATTGTACAAACTGCTCATGACCACAATTTAACCGTAACCGCACATTGCATTACAAACCAATCTGCTTGGAATGCAGTTGAAGCTGGCGTAGATGGAATAGAACATGGTTTTAACTTGGCCGATAGCACGTTAACAAAAATGGCCGAGAAACAAATATATCTGGTTCCAACCGAAAACAGTAGATCATATATGGATGTATATACCAAACTTGCCGGATATCAACCGGACGAATTGGACTGGGTGGATGACTATATCGCAAGAATGAACGATCGACTCAAAAGAGCAATAAAAAAAGGGGTGCAAATAGTAGCCGGATCTGATAATTATACAAATATCAATACATCCAGAGGGCAATCCTCAAAGGATATGTTTCGATATTATTTTGAAGCAGGCATGAAACCATTGGATATCTTACAGGCAAGCACATACCTTTCAGCAAAGCAATTCAATAAAGAAAATCGAATTGGAGTAATTGCTCCTAAAGCCTATGCGGACATTATTGCGGTAGAAGGAGATATAAACAAGGACTTTGTCAACACCATCGACAATGTAGTTTTTATTATGAAAGATGGCGCAGTTTATTTGGATGCAACCAAATAAGATTCTATCACACTATCCTACTTGGGAAACTCCCAACCATTGTGGTATTCGTTCATCAACAAAGCATCTGCTTTGGCATTGTTGAAATTTTTGTTTTCCGCATCCCAGAACAAACGCTCCCCTGTTTTGAAGGCAATATTGCCCAAATGGCTTACTACAGCGGTATCATAACCTACTTTTATCGGAGCTTTGAGTATAGATCTGTCCCTTGTTTTAACGGCCTCCAAAAAATTCTTGGTATGCAGTCCCAAGCCTTGACCAATACCTTCCTGTAATGGAACAGCATCAATTTTAGGTCCCAGGTCCTGGCTCCAGTGCGGACGATCATGCTCTGGAATCACCTCCCAGCCACCACGGTCGAGCACCAAAGTTCCATTGTTACCGATAAACGCAATTCCATGATTACGGCCATAGTTGCCACCATCAATACCCGTGGCATGCTCCCATAGCAATGAAAAATCTCCAAAGTCGTATACAGTTTGCAATGTGTCAGGGGTTTCGGCCGCATCATCCGGATAAGCAAATTTTCCACCCATCGCCATGATGGATTTGGGAGTAGCGGCTTTCATTCCGTAGAGGGCATAGTCAATTAAATGTACGCCCCAATCTGTCATTAAACCTCCGGCATAGTCCCAATACCATCTAAAATTAAAGTGGAACCTATTTTTATTGAAAGGGCGTTTTTGGGCCGGACCCAGCCACATATCATAATCAACCCCTTTTGGAACCGGGCTGTTCGGTAATACGGGGATGGATTGCATCCAACCCTGATAGGCCCACGCCTTAACCAAACGTATCTGCCCTAATTTACCCGAGTGCACATAATTTATGGCATCTACAAAATGGGGCTCACTGCGTTGCCATTGGCCAATCTGCACCATTCTGTCACTCGCATTCACCTTGGCCAACATAGCATCACTTTCTGCTATGCAGTTTGCAATGGGCTTTTCACAATACACATCTTTTCCGGCATCTATGGCATCGGTGAGTTGAAGACAATGCCAATGATCTGGCGTACCAATAATTACAATATCAATATCTTTATCTTCCAGCAGTTGTCTATAATCCTTGTACCATTTGGGTTTTTCAACACCGCCTTTTTCAAGCTCTGCTGTTTTCTCGCGCAGTACATTTTCATCAACATCGCATAGGGCGACCACATCCACCTCACTGTTCTGCAACATGGAACTTAAATTGGAGAAACCCATACCATTGCAACCAATAAGACCTACTTGTATTTTATCGTTGGGACTTATGTTTTTACGAACGGATGCCAATAATTCGGTCGGAAACACCATGGATGCACCCAATCCCGCAACACACAATCCACTACGTTTTACAAATTGTCTTCTTGATCCCATATTTTTTCAAATTTGGAATAAGATACAAAAAAACGTCCCTTGAAAAATCTATCTTCAAGGGACGTTTAGAATTTTGGAATGTTGTTTCGCTTACTTCTTTTCAGCGGGAGCGTTCAACTTTTGGCTCATTTCCATAGATATGGCGGAGCGGTCGAACTTTAAACGGCCTGCCATGGTTTCGATAACACAGGAGAAATCCTTGTCGTTCAATTCCACGATTTTACCGTGCAGTCCACTTTTGGTGATGATTTTATCACCCTTTTTTAATTCCGAAGCGAATTTTTTCTCATCCTTCTGACGTTTGATTTGTGGGCGAATCATAAAAAAATACGCCACGGCAAAAATCAAGACCAGAGGTAAAAGTGATTGAATGTTTTCCATTTAGGATGTTTAATTATTTAACAGGACCTGCTGGTACTGCTCCAGGCGCTTGTACAAATGCTTTGATTCTAACTATTTCCGAACCTTTTGCAGTGTTTGCACTAACAGTAATGGTTTTTGTTACTTGATTTTGACCTGACCCGTTGAACTTCACCAACAACTCACCAGTCTCTCCTGGGGCAATAGGATCTTTTGGTGGGTTAGGCACTGTACATCCACAGCTACTCTTTGCATTTGTAATGATCAGAGGAGCATTACCTGTGTTTGTGAAGGTAAATACGGTTTCTTGTGGAGTTCCTCTTTGAATGGTACCAAAATCATGCTCGGTTTTTTCGAACGTCATTACAGGAACCAATTTGTCCGCTTCGTCTCTGCTTACAGCACTTTCAACATTGTCAGCAACTATTTTGTTAGATGCTTTGTCTTTACATGATACGCTGGTTAGGGCAACCACCATGATCAAACTAAAAATTGTTGTTATTCTTTTCATGATTAAAATTTGTTTTCCCAAAATTAAGGAATTATTGTTTATTGTAGACCTCGGCCTATTTTTTGGAGCCTACCATCTGATTTATACTCCTTTGCCAGCTTGTCCAACACCCCATTTATAAAGATGCTACTTTTAGGTGTAGAGTATTCCTTTGCAATTTCCAGATACTCGTTCAACGTAACTTTTTCCGGAATGGATGGAAAATTGAGCAGCTCACAAATTGCCATTTTTAAAATAATGGAATCTATTTCCGCAATACGGTCATTGTCCCAATTTGGTGTTTTGCCCTCGATTTCCTTCTCCCATTTGGCATCGTTGAGCAAGGTTTTGGTCAATAGTTCGTTGGCAAAGTCCATATCCTGCTGATCCTTGAGCAAGGCAGGCAAGAAAAATCGGTCCTCAGAATCTGGTTTGGCTTTTTTAAGCCGTTTTACCAAAAAGGTATTCACAATAGGGAAATCATCTACCCAAGTCAATTTATCGTCCTCGAAGTAATCGTAGATCTTTTCGTTCGGGGCAATAATTTCCTTGAACAATTGAAGTACCACCTCGCGATCATTTGTGTAATCGTCTTCCCCGCCGGACATGTATTCTTTATAAATATCGCTGGAAACAACTTCTTTGTAAATGATTTTCACGTACTCATCGTTCAAATACCAGTTGTTCAACTTTCTATTGGAAAGTTCCGCCTTTAATGCTTCGTTGTTCACCAATTGCATTAACAAACGATTGTTTACGAACTTTTTTGGATTGGGATAATTGTCCTCTTCGGTTGCCACATATTTTTTGGAGGCGTGGCTCACATGTTTTTCGGCCAATCGATGAAGTTCGGCCAAGAGGCTTAAAATTAAAAGGTATAGAACATACATGTTTTCTATACTCACGCGCAAGAACTTTTCCTGTTTCTGAAGAGAATCGTCCTTGGACTGCACCAATGCATAAATACATTGCATCACTTTTACTCGAATGTGCCTTCTGGTTAACATGTTTAAAGAACTTTTAAAGTCATTATTTGGCTTTCACACCGCAAAAGTAATCTTATATTTGATTCTTACCTACCAAAGTTGGTTTCTTATCAGTTTTATAACATTTACTTTGTGCGGTATGGCATATATTTGCGGGATTATCCGCCAAAATCGACACAACAAAAACCGCCTTTCCCTTTTATGAAGGAACTTAAACACCTCAATAAATATTTCAAAAAATATTGGCTAAAACTGCTTTTGGGTATTTTGATTACCATAATTGCTCGTGTTTTTTCCTTGGTGATGCCTTCTTATGTGAACAAATCTATTCAGGCAGTTGAAGATTTTATGTCGGATGCGATCACACTTTCTGATGCAAAGGGGTTATTGTTACAATATATTTTGATCATTGTTGGGGCTGCCATCCTTTCCGGTCTTTTTACCTTTTTAATGCGCCAAACGATCATCAACGTGTCCCGTTACATCGAATATGATTTAAAAAATGAGGTGTTTGACCATTATCAATTGCTCAGCCTTAATTTTTACAAAAAAAATAGGATCGGTGATCTTATGAACCGAATCAGTGAGGATATCAATCAAGTTAGATTGTACGGTGGGCCAGCTATTATGTACGGCATACAAACCTTAACGCTTTTTGTTTGCCTTATCCCCCTAATGTTTATCAAAGCCCCTACCCTGGCAGCCTATACCCTGCTACCCTTGCCTATTTTATCGGTTTTGATTTATCAGATCAGTAAAATAATACATAGGAGAAGTACCAAGGTTCAGGAGTTTTTATCCACGCTTTCCACCTTTACCCAAGAATCCTTTTCGGGAATCTCGGTTATAAAGGCATACAGCATTGAGCCAAGGATCAATAGCGAATTAAGAGATCTGGCGCAAGAGGGCAAAGACACTAGTATGGCCTTGGCCAAGGTTAACGCTTGGTTTTTTCCCTTGATGATCTTGTTGATCGGTGTAAGTAATTTGTTCGTTATTTATATTGGGGGCCAACAATATATTAATGGTGAAATAGAAACTATTGGAATAATCGCCGAGTTTATACTTTATGTAAACATGCTCACTTGGCCGGTTGCCATTGTCGGGTGGTTAACCTCTATAGTTCAACGGGCCGAAGCCTCACAAAAGCGTATCAATGAGTTCTTAAACCAAGAACCATCCATTCAAAACAAAATTGTGGAACCGACTCCCATAAAAGGGGACATTGAGTTCAAAAATGTGACCTTCACCTACGAGGATACCAATATTACCGCATTAAAAGATGTTTCCTTTTCTGTTAAAGCAGGTCAAACCGTCGCCATTTTAGGTAAAACAGGAGCTGGAAAATCAACCATATTGGATTTGGTGGCAAGATTATACGATACCACTTCCGGAGAAGTTCTGGTGGATGGCGTTGCCGTTCAAAATTTAAACTTGGACAGTTTGCGAAGTTCCATCGGTGCCGTACCACAGGATGCCTTCCTATTTTCAGACACCATTGAGAACAACATCCGCTTTGGAAACGAAAATGCCACACATGAAGAAATAGTGGAAGTCGCCAAAAAAGCAGTTGTGCACAAAAACATTGAAGGTTTTGCCAAAAAATACGATACGGTATTAGGAGAGAGAGGAATCACTCTCAGTGGTGGACAAAAACAGCGGGTATCCATTGCCCGTGCATTGTTAAAGGACCCGAAAATCTATCTTTTTGATGATTGTTTGTCCGCAGTGGACACCGAGACCGAGGAAGAAATCCTAAATAATTTAAAGCGGGTATCCGAAAGCAAGACCACACTTATTGTCAGCCACAGGGTATCCTCCGCCAAAAATGCCGACAAGATCATTGTATTGGAAGATGGCAAGATTATTCAAGAAGGCACCCATGAAGAACTGAACAACATGGATGGCTATTACAAAGATCTATACATCAATCAGCTATCGGGCAAAGAATCATAAAAAAGTTGCTGAATTAGCTTTTTTTTTACATTTTTGGTGACATAATTCAACATAGTACTAAATACACTATACCATATGGGCCAGAAAGATACAATGGATCAGGAAGAGATTTATTCGAAAGTCTTAAGAGCAGGAAGAAGAACCTACTTTTTTGATGTAAGAAGTACCAAGGCCGGAGACTACTACCTAACTATCACCGAAAGTAAAAAGTTTACCCACGATGATGGTTCTTTCCACTACAAAAAGCACAAAATTTATTTGTACAAAGAAGATTTTAGCGCTTTCCGTGAGATTATGGAAGAAATGATGGACTACATTATTGATGAAAAAGGAAGCGAAGTTATTTCCGAACGCCACCAAAAAGATTTTAAAAAGGAAGAAGACAGCTTTAGTGAGAATGGTTCCGCTAGCGGGAACAATTTTACCGATGTGAGCTTCGACGATATTTAAAAAATCCAATCCTTTAAAAGTTAAACGACCTGTATTTTTGCAGGTCGTTTTTTATTTTTACCATATGCTTTTAAATTTTTAAGAACCATGGCCCGAACACCTAGTAATATGCTGCCCTTGGGAACCAAAGCTCCACCGTTTGAACTTTTGGACACCGTTTCTGAGGCAAGAGTATCCCTAAACGATTTAAAGGGAGAAAAAGGCACTGTGATTATGTTTATCTGTAACCATTGTCCTTTTGTGATCCATGTAAATCCTCAAATCGTGGAATTGGCCAAAGAATACCAAGTCAGAGGAATCAAATTTATAGCCATATCCAGCAACGATGTGGAAAACTACCCTCAGGACGGACCTGATTTAATGAAGGAAAAGGCCAAAGAAGAAGGTTACACCTTCCCCTATTTGTATGATGAAACACAAACAGTCGCCAAAGAATATGACGCTGCCTGCACTCCCGACTTTTATCTTTTTGATGCAGGTCTAAAGTTGGTCTATCGAGGTCAATTGGACGATTCCAGACCTGGAAATGATGTACCATTGACAGGAACCGACCTTAAAAATGCCATGGAAGCCCTTCTCAATAGAAATGAGGTGGACCCAGAACAAAAACCGAGCTTAGGCTGTAATATTAAATGGATAATCCCCTGATTTAATGGACCCCATCATCCTTGACACTAAAATAACCTTGGTGCCGGTTACCCAACAGAACCTGGAAACTTATGTGACGGTAGGTGTAAAATCGTATTGTGAGCATTATCTGCACCTTTGGGAGAACGAGGACCCTACCCCATACATATCCCATGGTTTGACCAAAGAAGTGGTTGAGCGGGAACTTAAGGACGAAAACGCCCTTAATTTTTTAATAGACCTCAATCAGGTAACCGTTGGTATTCTAAAACTTGTAAAAAATTGTGGCATTGACGAAATAAGTGACTTGGCTGCCCTAAAAGCTGAGAAAATATACTTGCTCAAAGAACATGCTGGAAAAGGTATCGGCAAACAGGTACTACAAGTAATTGAAGACATGGCCAGGCAACTGAACAAAAAAACAGTTTGGTTGGATTCCATGCAAAAGGGAAATCCAATTCTTTTTTATCAAAAAAACGGTTACCAAATCAAAAGGGAGAGCGAAGTGGTACTGCCCCATGTAAAACCTTCCGAAAAAGCCATGTGGATATTGACCAAAAACCTTTAGATCACCACCCTTTGCGCTTCAACAAATTATGAATATGCGCATAATGGTGGTCACTGTGCCATGCGTAACGACCAATATTTTCTTTTAAGCTTGTTTTCTGGTTTCCATCAGGATGGATAAAACTACGTTCCAAATCTTCCGTAGAAAGTCCTTTGATCAAGTAGACCAATTTGGCATGAATGGCACTTAAATGGTCCAAAGACATTTGAATGTGTGCAGTCTTGGAGTCGAACAATTCCGCCCAAGACTTTTCATCATAGGCCTTTATTACAGGGGCATCTTCCGTTAATGCCCATTTAAACCGGATGTAACTATTATGGTGACTATCGGAAATATGGTGCACTAATTGTCGAACGGTCCAGCCGCCAGGACGATAAGGGGTTTCCAACTGTTCTTCAGACAACGGTGTCACCAGAGCAGTCAATCTTTGTGGCAATGTATCCAAAACACTGATCCATTTATCAATATCCGCCTCTACTATGTTACTGGGAGTCTCGAACCTGCCAATAGGGTACTGCAGTTGCTCCAAGGTTTCTTTTTCCATATACTAAAAGTAACAACTTTACATGAGAATGCAGCTGATAAGAATATGGTCTATTTTTAATAGTTTTTTAACTGATAATAAACGCATCAACAAAATAATCTAGTAATTTTGTAGAGTATTAATTTTCAAAACTATAAATCAAAATATATGGCAACTTTAAGATTGGGGGACACTGCACCGGATTTTACTGCAGTTACTTCTGAAGGAACTTTAAATTTTTATGAATACCTAGGAGACAGTTGGGGTATCTTATTTTCTCACCCTGCGGATTTTACTCCCGTTTGTACCACAGAATTGGGGACTGCCGCCAAGTTCAAGGATGAATTTGAAAAAAGAAATGTAAAGATGATCGCCTTGAGTGTTGATGGTGCCGCATCTCACTTGGAGTGGATCAAGGATATTAACGAAACACAACATACCGAAGTTAACTTTCCCATTATCGCAGATGTGGAACGTAAGGTATCCGACCTTTACGACATGATTCACCCAAATGCGGACAGCACCCTTACGGTTCGTTCGGTTTTTATTATTGATCCTGACAAAAAGATTAAACTTACTTTGACCTATCCTGCTTCCACCGGCCGTAATTTTTACGAGCTATTAAGAGTTATCGATTCTTTACAACTGACAGCCAACCATAAAGTGGCTACGCCTGCCAATTGGAAGAATGGAGAGAAAGTAGTTGTGAGCCCTTCCATACCTACGGAAGAGGCCAAGGGAATCTTCACAAAAGGTGTGGAAGAAATAAAACCATATCTACGTTTAACCCCTGATCCGACCTCTTAATAATTTATTTATGCAGAATTAACCCTGTTCCCAATAAATTAAACGTACCTTTGTGGTCAATTAATTTTTTTCAATTTATATTATGAGTAAAGGAACAGTAAAATTCTTCAATGATTCTAAAGGTTATGGATTCATTACTGAAGATGGTTCAAACACAGATCACTTCGTACACATTTCGGGTTTAATCGATGAAATTAGAGAAGGTGACGTTGTAGAATTCGAACTACAACAAGGTAAGAAAGGTTTAAACGCCGTTAACGTACAAGTTATAGATTAAGTAAACACCATACTTGTTTATACCATGGCCCGGACAAAATTGTCCGGGCCATTTTTTTTTGCTTTATCACGCAACCAATCCATTTTCTTTTATCTATTAAATAAACGCAGTTCCCCCTACAACCATTAAACCTATATAAATGAACACCTTTTTCGGAGTTTTATCGTTCCTTTTGATTGTGAACGCCCTTTTGCTGGTTTGGAGTGTGAACGGTTCCAAAAAATAAGCCCAGAATGGCCTCTACACAATAGGTAGGGTTTTTTAACGTTGAATTGTTACGTAATAAACACACACCATTATGTCCACTTTTTTCAGCGTTTTGATTTTGTTGCTTGCGCTTAACCTATGTTTGCTTTTCTTGAGCGTTAACAGATCCAAATAAAAAAGCTCCCATTTCTGGAAGCTTTTATCAAATATCGATCGTGAATTGACTATTTCACGTTCATTAATTCCACATCAAATACCAAAGTTGCATTTGGAGGTATTACGCCCCCTGCCCCAGTGCTTCCGTATGCCAAGTGCGAAGGAATCACAAATCGTGCCTTGTCCCCTACTTTTAAAAGAGCAATACCTTCGTCCCAACCTGGGATGACCTGTCCAACACCCAAAGCAAAATCGATAGGCTGTCTTCTCTTATAAGATGAATCGAAAACCTGTCCATTGGCCAAAGCTCCTTCATAATGCACAGATACTGTTTTACCTTTCTCTGCCTTGGCTCCACTACCGTTTTGAATTATTTTATATCTCAATCCGCTATCGGTTTTATCAAAACCTGCAGCCAATTTCTCCAATTCGGCCTCCGCTTGTGCTTTCTGCTCGGCAATACGCTTTTCCCTTGCGCCCTCAAAAGTTCTAAAGGCCTCGATAGCGTTCCATTTTTTGGCTTCCTCTCCAACACGTACAATTTCCAGACTTTCTATAGCGTCACCTTGAGCAATGGCATCAACAACATCCTGTCCTTCTTCAACTTTACCAAAAACAGTGTGTTTGTTATCCAACCAAGGAGTAGCAACATGTGTGATAAAAAACTGGCTCCCATTGGTTCCCGGTCCAGCGTTGGCCATGGACAATACTCCTGGCCCATCATGTTGTAGCTCTGGATGGAATTCATCATCAAATTTATAACCTGGGTCACCGGTACCCGTTCCTGTCGGGCATCCTCCCTGAATCATAAAATCTGCGATAACCCTATGGAATTTTAATCCATCATAATAAGGTTTACCCTGTGGTTTTACACTGTTTTCCATGTTACCTTCGGCCAGTGCAACAAAATTACCTACCGTTCCCGGTGTTTTATCATGGGTAAGCTTTACCAATATTTCGCCTTTGGAAGTATTGAACTTTGCGTAAATTCCGTCTTGCATTGTATGTTGATTAATAGATTATTAGAATACTAAATCCTTGGATTTTTCCAAGGTTGCAAAGATAGGGCTTTATACAAAATTACCTTGCCACTGTCTTAGCGTTTTTCACCTTTTATCCTTTATGTCTTGTAATTAGCATGATCGGCCTAGCTGTTCTGTTACTTGATCAAATAAAGGGTTTAAGATTAAAAAGTATCGCTGCATGAAAATAGGACTATGCATAATGTTTCCCGGTATTGTAACTTGTAACAGATTACATGGGTTTACGTCATATACAAGCCAACCTCTTATATTTTAATATGGAAGAAAAACCACTTACCGAATTAACCGATCAGGAATTACTTCTAAAAGCCAACAAGCATAAATCCTATAAAACATACGACGCCTTGGTTGTTGGATTATTGATAGGGATTGCAATTTATAGCACTGTTAAAAATGGATTTGACCTACTTACCTTTCTCCCGCTGATCTATATTCCAATAGCTGGCAAAAACAAAAAGACCAGGGAAAAGCTGGACCAACTCATAAAGGAAAGAAATCTATCCTCTCATATAAAGAATCAGGATTCAAAATCAACAAACGAATAGCAAATGACCGGACCGGATAAAGACCAAAAGTTCCCTTTGGCACATTACAACAGACTTTGTTTTCTTAAAAACATCATTACCAATCCAAATATCATTGTTGGCGACTACACCTATTATGATGATTTTGAAAACGTGGAAAACTTTGAAAAAAACGTCAAGTATCATTTTGACTTTATTGGCGACAAACTCATTATAGGTAAGTTTTGTATGATTGCTTCAGATGTTAAGTTTATTATGAACGGGGCCAATCATCTTACCGAAAGCCTATCCACCTATCCTTTCTCCATATTTGGCAACGGATGGGAAAAGGCCATGGAAGGAAAAACCTATCCGCAAAAAGGTGACATTAACATAGGAAATGATGTTTGGATAGGATACAACGCCACCATAATGGCCGGTGTTACTATTGGTGACGGTGCAATAATCGCCACAAACTCCACTGTGGTAAAAGATGTAGAACCCTATTCCATTGTAGGAGGTAACCCGGCCAAGGAAATCAAAAAGCGCTTTTCCGAGGAAACCATTGCAAAGCTTTTAGAGTTGGAATGGTGGAATTGGGATATTGAGAAAATAACGGCCAATGTTCAACATCTCACCGATAACAAAATCGAAGGACTCTTGTCTTAACATAAAGAACCTCAATGATTTTAAAAAATATTACTATTTTTAAGTGTCGTTAACCTTTAACCATTAACAATGAAAATCAAATACAGAAATAGATATTTGAACATCAATCTAGCTTTGGGCCTAATGTGGCTTGTTTGGTTTATGGTTACCTACTTTACATCGGAAGAAATCAATTGGTCCGATTATGGTTTAGGCCTATTTTCCCTCGTTTATTTCGGCTGGTATTTTTATCAGAGACACTATAAATACCTGACCATTACAGAGACAACAATTAAAGTGAACAGGCCATTTGGGAAAAAAATGAATCTCAGTGATATAGATAGGATTCGCAAGTTTGCAGGCGATTACATTTTGAAAACGGACAAAAATGAATTGGTTATAAATACCAAGATAGTTGATTCAGACTCTCTTACAGATTTGGATGCCGAGCTACAAAAATTGAATGTGACCTGGCATTGAAAATCAAAAACCCCAATATTCTAATCAGTGCGAGTCCACTTTTTTCTCATATCCTTCATACTACTTCAAACGGCAAATCTGCATCTTGAAAACAATTCTGGCACTACTTCGCTCTGTGAAAAACTTCAAGCAATGGCAATCTCCGACCAAAAGTATAGAGGTCCCAGTCAAAAACCTTTAGAAGTATATCCATCGGTTCTGGATTCTTTGATTAAGGCCAAAGGATACACCAAGCAAACTTTTGAACTTCTACCCGAACTAGAACAAGGCAAGCTGAAGCATTTGGCCTTTAAACTACTGTCCCGACACCTTACACCTAAAATGGCAGAGCATAAATCCTATGCCAAAAAACAGAAACGCATCGATGCCGCAAACACCAAGAAACTCATAGAAATTGTACTAGAGCATGGCTGGGTAACCAAAAATAGCCTGGATTGCAAGGGAAAGTTTACCACGGCTTTAATATTTCGACATGCCCCAGAAAAATATCGGACACAAGTACGGAATCTTATAGAGAGGGAGAAAGAAGCTCAAAGAATTTCAGCATATGAATATTATATCATCGACAATCACCTAAAAGGAAGACCACCCCTCACCAAAGGCCGTTCAGATTTTCCAAATCAATCTTGGTTCCTTAGTGATTCCAGGTAACTTTTTAGGGTTTTAATCAAATTACCAATCAAAATCAAAATGAAAATACATTATTACGCGTTGTTCTTTTGTCTTCTGATAGCTAGTTGTAAAGGAAAAAGCTCCGCAGAAATAGAAAAAGAAGAAAAAGTTGTTTTTGACCAAAGCTTGGCAGACGAACTAGAACGCATGGCCGAGGTTGACCAAATTGCAGCATATATTCCCCAAGGAAAATACACTGAAATGTCCCAAGAAGAGTGGAAATCATTCAAGGACAGCGTATTTACGACCCATCAAAAACGATTGACCCAAATCTTTGATAAGCATGGTTTTGTAGGGTTTGATCTTGCAGGAGAAAATGGTTCCAATAATTTCTGGCTAATGGTTCAGCACTCGGACCATGCACCAGATTTTCAGAAGAAAGTATTACAACAAATGAAAATTGCCGTAGACCATAATAATGCGTCACCGAGCAACTATGGACTGTTGGTAGATAGGGTCAACTTAAATACAGGACTACCTCAAGTATATGGAACCCAAGTAGATTACAGATTCGATGTTTGCCAAGCTTTCCCTAAAAATCTCAAGGACAGTGCAAACGTGAATCAAAGAAGAAGCGAAATTGGACTTCCTCCTTTGGAGGAATATTTAAATAGAATGTCTAAAATGCACTTTGAAATCAATAAAAAAATATTTTTGGACAAAGGAATCAAAGGCCCAAAATTATACGAGATTGATGATCAATAAGAATTGTGGTTTAATCCGTTAATTTTTTACTTAAATATTTTTAGTACAGTACTTTAAAAGTTAATTTAGTTGACCTAATACGTTTTTCATGACCATTCAAAAAAGACAGATTGTAATTCTATCCTCCGTTTTGGCTCTACTTGCCATACCCTTTATTGCCATGCAATTCTCATCCGAAGTACAATGGTCACTTTTCGACTTTATAGTGGCAGGGGGATTGTTAACGGTTTTGGGCTTTACCATAGACCTTGCCCTTAAAAAGATTACAGGCACCAAAAGAATCATGGCAGTTGCAACCATCGTCTTATTTTTTCTACTTATATGGGCCGAACTGGCAGTAGGTGTTTTTGGTTCTCCACTAGCAGGAAGCTAATGGAGTAAGACAAAGTGCAAAACATATTAGCTATCTAACATTCTAAAATTTTTGTTAAATAGTCGGCCGCTACTTAAAATAGGGCATTTCTGCATATTCCCGTTCCACAAAATTTGCTGATCTTTAGGACTTTTAACTGGCACGAATGGGCAAAAGGAAGAAGCAAGCCAAAGTATTACGCATTTTTAGAAAAGTACACCGAACTACAGGAGCATTATTATTTATATTTTTCTTTTTTATATCGGTTTCCGGACTTCTTTTAGGCTGGAAAAAGAATTCCAACGGATACATTATTCCCAAAACACAAAAAGGCACCACAACCGACCTTAAAAAGTGGTTGCCCGTGGATAGTCTGCATACTATCGCTTGCAACACCTTACACAATGACGTTTCAGCTGACCTATCGGCAGAAATAGACCGAATTGACATGAGAAAGGAAAAAGGCTCCGTTAAATTTGTCTTTGTTGATTCCTATTACGAAATCCAACTGGATGGAGCTACCGGAGAAGTACTTTCCATAGGAAAACGCAGGTCGGATTTTTTGGAAAATATTCACGATGGTTCTATAGTGGATGATTTTTTGGGAACCGATGGCTATGTTAAGCTAGTATATTCCAGTGTTATGGGGGTATCGCTATTGATCTTCACAATTACTGGGTTTTGGCTATGGTACGGTCCAAAAAGGATGAGAAAGGCCAGTAAAGAGTAGGTACAAAAAAAACCGCCCAACCCTATAGATTGGACGGCCTTTAAAATTTAATTTTTTATCCTTTGATTTTTTTGGATGGGATGGTTCCGTATTTATCGATTAAATACACCAAACTGGCCATGGTGGCAGCTCCCAATTCAAGTTCACGTTTATTCACATGCTCAAAAGTATCGTTCTCGGCATGGTGATGGTCAAAATACCGTTGTGTATCAGGACGCAATCCTGCCAATACCATTCCTTCTTCCTTTAACGGACCTATATCGGCACCGCTTCCACCCTTGTAAAACATGTGGATCAAATATGGTTCGAACAACTCACGCCAACCCTGAATTTGTGCTATATTTTCTTCGGAGGCGTCAATGGAAAAACCTCTAGGGGTAAATCCACCAGAATCACTCTCTAGGGCAAATACGTGCTGTTCCTTTTTATTTCGAGCTACCTCAGCGTACTTATTGCCTCCGCGCATTCCGTTTTCCTCGTTCATAAACAAGACTACACGCAAGGTTCTTTTCGGTTTATATCCGGTCTCTTTTAAAAGCCTCAATACATCCATACTTTGCACGCAGCCCGCACCATCATCGTGGGAACCATCGCCCAAATCCCATGAATCTAAATGTCCGCCTACGACCATAATTTCATTTGGAAATTCACTGCCCGTAATTTCTCCGATTACATTGTATGACTCTACATCTTCCAACTGTTTACAGTTCTGTTTAAAGTAGAACTTGGCATCTGGATTAAGCTTTAGCGTTGCACTTAACAATTCCGCACCATTGGTACTAATGGCAGCTGCAGGTATACGATTGCTTACCGGAGTGTCTCCATATCCCATAGACCCTGTATGTGGATAATCGTCCAACCTCAGGTTCATGGAACGCACGATTACCCCAAGAGCTCCGTACTTACCTGCTTCGGCAGCACCGGAATAGCGTTGGTCCACACAACCTGAATAAGCGGAAAATGTATTGATCAATGTAGGATCCATTGGACGATTATAGAAAACTATCTTTCCTTCAATATTTTCCCTGCCCAATTTTTCCAAATCTTCAATACCGCTGACTTCAACAACACTGGCCTTAAGGCCGCCCGAAGGAGTTGAAACGGAACCTCCAAGTGCACAAATGGGCACATTGGTGGTTAATCCCGGTTTGGTCTCAAAATAAGCAAATTCAGGTACGCCCCTCACCCATTTGGGCACCATTACAGGCTGTAACCATACTTTGTCCAACCCCAAGGAATCGAGTTGTGCTTTTGTATAGTCCACAGCTTGTTGAGCTTGGACGGAACCTGAAAGACGCCCTCCAATTTGATTGGAAAGATAATTTAGCCAATCATAGGCCTTGCCATTGGTCAGGGCTTTATCATAAATTGCTTTGATCTGTTTTTCGTCCTCGGTCTGAGAAAAAAATGGGGTGCTGACCAACAAAAAGGCCAAAATCAGGACTGTTCTCATGTGGTTTCTTTTTCCAGTTCTTGTTTAAAGGATTCTAAATTAGCTTTTATTTCATCGTCCAGCTCCGGTTCCTCTATATCTTTATACTTTTTTAACGCTTCCATCATTATAGATGCCACTATTACCCTTGCAGCTTTTTTATTGTCCGCGGGAATAACAAACCAAGGTGCATGCTCCTTGGATGTTTTGTTGAGTGCCTCTTCATAACAAGCTTCATATTGATCCCACAATTTTCGCTCCTCCAAATCTCCGGGTGAGAATTTCCAGTTCTTTTGTTTTAAGTGTATTCTTCTCAACAAACGGTTTCGCTGCTCTTCTTTGGACAGATGAAGGAAGAACTTAAAAATAATGGTTCCATTTTGGGCTACATGCTCCTCAAATTCATTGATTTGCTGATATCTCTTTTTCCAAAAATCCTCCGTTATGTCATCAACAGAATTCACATTGGGCAGGTTTTCTGCCATAATATATTCCGGATGTACTTTGGTGACCAAAACATTTTCATAGTGGGTACGGTTGAAAACTGAAAATTTCCCTCTCTCGGGCAATGCGATATAGTGACGCCATAAATAGTCGTGCTTTTTTTCCAATGTAGATGGCACCTTAAAACTATGCACAACCACTCCCCTCACATTAAAATCCTTGAAAACTTCACGGATTAAACTATCCTTGCCCGCAGTATCCATACCCTGAAGACAAACGAGTACTCCATACTTTCCGTGCGCATACAAGGTATCCTGGAATTCGCCCAAATTCTTGCGTACACGTTTCAATTCTTTTTTAAGTTCTTTCTGGGTTGCCCCAAAATCCTCATAGGTAGCCTTGTCCGATAGTTTTACCGAATTGTTGACCTTATAGCTTTCCGTATTGATTTCTTTCATGGGAATGAATATAATTCTTTTTGAACACTACTTCAACACCGATTTAAAATGTGCAGTTCGTCGATGATTTTACCGCTTATGGTGTAAGATTGTTCTTTAATCGATCTATTTGTCCCCAACAACCTTGATAGTGTAATTTTATGAAAATCAGTTACGCAAAGTCCCAAATCTAAAAGCGTTATGAAAAACAGAAAGGTTATCCTACTGATAGTCTTAGCTATAGGCTTTGTAAGCCATTGGCTAATGTCTTTTTCCACTCTCCCTGCAAATGCTTGCCAATATGCTAGCACCAATCTGGAATATATTAAAAGTAAAATCCAACAGGCTGTTACCGCCAAGGATTTGAACATGGCCAAATACCATGCATACAAGGCTTTGAACGGTATTGAAAAAACAAAAGGCAACTTTTTGGATTGTGGCTGTGAGGGAGCCATTGAGAGTTTGGAGACCACACTCGACCATTTAAAAACGGCAACAAGAGCCGATGGATTGCGACAGTCTAAAACCGCCTTGCACAAAGCTCTGGAAAACACCATTATAGGCATGAACGTGCTTGAAGAATTTGAGCATCAAACCTCTAGTAGTTACGGCAGTAACGTACTGGTTATGAACACCAAAGATGTTTTGGACTTTCAGAGCGGCACGTTATTGACGCAAGGAGCAGCGGTAAAAAAACAAGTGCACCAATGTTTATTGAGCTTTGAATCTTCTTTGGACAAAGTGGTCTCGGATGTGGATTGCAAAGATGCCAATAGGTTTATCAGCAATATTTATGAGGAAGCACGTTTGACCTTACTGAACAGCAATCTATCCCAACATAAAAAAGAATACCACCAAAGGGTTAAAACCTTGGCAGAAGAGGCTCTGGAAAAACTAGGGGATTGTAATTGATTATTTGCTGGCGAACAGTTTCACATCTTCTTCGGAAACTTCCTTTCCGCCTAAGATAATCAATCGCTCCACCACATTTCGAAGCTCTCGGACATTTCCTGTCCAGTCATAACTTTTTAAAAGTTCAATTGCCTTTTTCGAGAAACTCTTTTGTGCAATTCCCTGTTCGGCAGCTATTTTTTTCGCGAAATGCTCTATCAACATTGGAATGTCATCCCTTCTATCGTTAAGAGCTGGTACTTTGATCAATATTACGGCCAAACGATGGTACAAATCCTCCCTGAATTTGCCATCTTCGATTTCCTTTTTTAAATCCTTATTGGTTGCAGCAAGCACCCGTACATCTACTTTTATATCCTTATCGGAACCTACCCGGCTAATTTTATTCTCCTGTAAGGCCCTCAGTACTTTGGCTTGGGCAGAAAGGCTCATATCGCCTATTTCATCCAAAAAGATGGTACCCTTATTGGCAGCTTCGAACTTTCCAGCACGATCCTTTACCGCAGAGGTAAATGCACCTTTGACGTGGCCGAACAATTCGCTCTCGATCAATTCGGATGGAATTGCGGCACAATTGACTTCTATAAAAGGTGAGGATGATCGAGGACTTTTTTCGTGTACCCAATGTGCCACCAATTCCTTTCCTGTTCCATTGGACCCAGTAATCAGCACTCTGGCATCGGTAGGGGCTACTTTCTCTATCATCTCCTTAATGGCACCAATTTCCTTGCTCTCCCCGATCATTTCATAGTTCTTGGAAATCTTTTTCTTTAGCACCTTATTTTCTACCGCTAATTCCTTTCTATCCAAGGCATTACGAACAGTGGTCAACAATCTATTTAGATCTGGTGGTTTGGAAATATAATCGTAAGCTCCCAATCTCATGGTATTGACAGCCGTATCCAAATCTCCATGACCGGAAATCATGATGAACGGGATCTCAGGTTTAATCTTCTTGGCGGCCTCCAAGACTTCCACACCATCCATTTTTGGCATTTTTATATCACAAAGCACGAGGTCGAAATCTTCTTTTTTGATAATGTCTATGCCGGCAAGGCCGTCTTCGGCCTCAACAACGTTATAACTGTCGTTTTCTTCTGCCAGTATTTTTACCAGTACTCTCCTAATTGCGGATTCGTCCTCAATTACCAAAATCTTTGCCATATGCTTTTATTTAAAATATTCCAATCTTGATGCCTGTCCTAATATAAAAATTTGCTTCGTTATTGAACAAATAGACTTCACCTCTATCACTATTCCTTAATTTACCTTCCTGAACCAAAGTGCTTCCAGCGATGGCAAAGAAGGCAATATTATTGGTCACGTTATATTGATAACCCAATGTTCCTACCAGTGAATTGAGGGAAATTCGAGAGGCAACCATACCATTGTCCAAAACAACATCGTTTTGCAGGTTCATAAAATAACCATCCAAGAACAATGCCAACTCCAAACTGTGCTTATTCCCCATGTGGTATTTTAAATTGGATTTGGGCACTCCGATCACAAAAGACCAGTTTGGATCAAACCTTCTGTAATAGTGTATCAACGGAAGTGGCACCGGAATACCTGTGGTACTATTATAGGTAAGCCCCAATACAATTCTGTATGGCTTGTCCGCCTTGGGTTTTTCCTTCCAAAAAGCCGCTGAGGCATTCATGAAAAAATCATCCCCAATAACTCCGTCCAATAAGTTGGACGCCACTCTTGGAGTTAATATGGTGACAAAGTTCCAGTTTTCGTTCCACTTGGTAAGAAACCCAAGGTTAAAATCAAAAATATGGAAACGGATCATCTCCTTTTTATCGTAAGGAAGGTCGGCAGAGTAGCCCATATCAAAACGGTTGTACTCCAATCCGGTTATTAGATAATCCTTCTTTTCGTTCAGCTTTATGGGCACATTGATCAATGCTTTGTATCGCTGGGTCTTTATCCCGGTATCGTTCTCGGGAACATTAAGATACTCCAGCCTAAAAACATCCGTGCTTTGAGCAAATAAACTATAACTGCATAGTATTACAACGAAAGTAAACCACTTTCTTATTGCAATATGATTAACCGAGGTTTTTATGACTTTTTATTGTTTTGGCTGAATAATGTGTATGTCGCGTTGTGGAAACGGAATACTAACGTTGTTTTCCTTGAATTTGGTATTTATTTTATACCTCATTTCACTTTTGATCCTAGGGTCCCTAAAAGTGTCGTTCGTAAAAAAGTAAACAGAAAAAACTAAAGCGGAATCCCCAAAATCTTCAAAAAGGACAAATGGTTTTGGATTTTTAAGCACTTGTTTTTGCGTTGCTGCTACCTCTTCGAGAATTTTGGTCACTAAATCCACATCGCTACCATAAGCCACACCAACGGTTACTTTTTCACGTGTAGTCCTATGATTTTGAGTATAATTATAAACGATATCACTGATAAACTTGTGATTGGGCAAAATCAAAACCTTATCGTCCCGAGTAATGGCCCTTGTGGTCCTAAGTTTGATTTCGAAAACCTTACCGACCTTACCGTCTACTTCCACTACATCTCCGACTTGCAGGGATTTGTCTATTATAATGAATATTCCTCCCAAAATGTCTTTGAACAGCTCCTGCAAGGCAAGACCCAAACCTACAAATAATGCTGCAGAGGCCGTGATCACGAGCGTTATATCAACTCCGGCCGCACTAAGTGTAACCAGTACAGCTATTAAATAGACCACATAATTGAGAAACTTGAAGACACTGGTAAATTTTTGTTTGTCTTCCTGCTGCATTTTACGGGTAATAATGTGCCGTATCCATTTTAAAATAAACTTTGTCGCCACCAAAGCCACCGTTAACAACAACAATAGCCCTATGGTCAAATGGATGGACTTTTCACCTTCCCCTATATGGAATCCAATATCCAAAAAATCCTTGATGGACCCCCAAACATCTTCTTTTATAATTTCCTTTAATTCTTCTGCACCTTCTTGCATACTATTTTAATATCTCAACCATTTTATCAATTCCTTGTACGTCGGCTTTTTTCCGTACATCAAAATACCTGTCCTATATATTTTTGCCGCCAGTGATACTATACCAAAAAAGGTAATGATCAAAAGGAAAACAGACAACAAAAATTGCCATAAGGGCACTCCTCCTTCGCCAATGCCACCGGGCAAACGCATCAACATAACAATGGGCGATGTCAATGGAAACAATGAAAACCCAACGGCAATGGGTCCATGCGGGTTACTAAAAACGGAAAAGAACCCAACATAGATTGCCAACATTAAAGGTAATATAATAGGAAATATAAATTGCTGTGTATCCGTCTCATTGTCCACAGCAGCGCCAATGGCTGCATATATTGAACTGTAGATCAAATAACCCAATACAAAATATATAAAGAACGATACGATGAGCAGTCCCCAAGGAATATCGTAGACCTCCTTGGCATACATCATCATTTTACCGTCCATGGCCCCAAATTGAGACACCCCTGTCATTGGGCCAGCTTGTACTTGTCCATCCGCCGATAAAGCGGAAAGGTCAATGCCAAAAATCATGACCGCAACCAACAAAAGTGCAGATGCGGAAACTATCCAAATGGAAAATTGTGTTATTCCGGCCAATGAATTACCAATTATTTTTCCAAGCATCAGTTGGAATGGCTTAACCGAGGATATGATCACTTCTATGATCCTACTTGTTTTTTCCTCAATAACGCTGCGCATCACAAAACCTCCATATATAATAATGAACATCATGATCGCGTATCCAAACCCACCACCAATAATTGCCTTGATCTCATTGATGCCTTTCATGCTCTTTTCACCACTAAAGGTGGACAAGTTGATTTCAAAAGGTTCTTCTACACTGGAAAATTGGTCAGAGGTAACCCCTAACTTCTGTAAACGGTCTTGCCTAAGTTGCTTTTGAAAAACACCCTCCAACTCTTGGGTAACCGCGGTATTGGGATTTTCTTTGGTAAAAAGATAACTTTCGTTCGCTACTTTTTCCACCGTTTCCCCGTTTGGAATGTACAGTAACCCATAATATTCCAATGCGGTAGTGGAGTCCTTTGCCTGTTCCAAGGTCAAATCCTCAAAATGTACATAGGATATATTTTTGGACGGTTTCAGTGTTTGATAAAAGAAAGCACTATCATCCAGAACGGTAATTACTCTGGCCTCATTATCATTGACCTTCGCCAAATAGGCTATCAAAACCGTCATCCCCACCAGTAACAAAGGACTTAATATGGTCATTACAATAAAGGAACGGTTCCTCACCTTTGCCAAATACTCCCTTTTTATGATCAACCCGAGTTTACTTGCCATTGTCCTTTTTGTTTACGGTTTGAATAAAAATATCGTTCGCAGATGGTATGGTTTCCTCGAATCTGTTAATATTGGCTCCTTTGGATAGTTCCATTAAAATATCACCGGTTTTATGGGTTGGTAGTTGCACCCTGAAATTCAACTGGTTGTCCTCTGCATCTATTTCAGAAGAAAGGATATTAAATTTATCCTTCAATGCATTCATCAATGCTTCCGCATCCCTATCAACATGAAGGCCAACATTAAAAATGTTGTTCTTGTATGCTTTTTTGATGTCCGACAATTTGCCATCCAAAATCTTTTCCGATTTATGGATCAGCGCAATATATTCACACAGTTCTTCAACGGACTCCATACGGTGCGTGGAAAAAATTATAGAGGTCCCATTTTCCTTTAATTGAAGAATTTCATCTTTGATGATATTGGCATTTATAGGGTCAAAACCACTAAAAGGCTCATCGAATATCAGCAATTTAGGTTCGTGCAGTACGGTAACAATAAACTGTACCTTTTGAGCCATTCCTTTGGAGAGTTCCTGGATTTTTTTATCCCACCAATCACCAATGTCCAAACGGTCGAACCAATATTTTAGCCTTGTCTTGGCCTCACTCTTGGACAACCCCTTCAACTGCGCCAAATAAAGGGCCTGCTCCCCTACCTTCATACTTTTGTATAGGCCCCGTTCCTCTGGTAAATAACCTATAGAAGCTATATGCTTTGGAGCCAAGGGCTCCCCATTCAAGAAAATCTCACCTGAATCTTGATGGGTAATTTGATTGATGATTCTAATAAAGGATGTTTTGCCTGCCCCGTTCGGGCCCAAAAGTCCGTAAATGCAATTCTTGGGGATTTGCAGTGAAATGTTGCTCAGCGCTGTGTAGTCACCATAAGTTTTGGTCACATTTTTGGCAACAAGGATATGATCCATGTAAACTGTTTTTTCAAAGATATGTATTTGCTGGATACCGGATTTCCCTTAAAAACAAAAACCCACCCTTAACAAAATCAAGGATGGGAAAAAAATTGCTATGAAAAAGAAAATTAGATATCGGTCACCCAACATCAGTTCCAAATATACGTTTTTTATTTTAACAGCAGGTTTAATTTTCTAGGAGAACATATCTTTTACCTTTTCAAAAAAGGATTTATCCGACTTTTCCGGCCTTGGAACAAAGTTGTCATCTTCTTGCATTCGTTCAAAAAACTCCCGTTGTTCCTTATTTATGTTCTTTGGGGTCCAAACATTCACATGGACCAATAAATCTCCTGCTCCATAACCATTTAGGCTATTGATTCCTTTGCCACGCAATCTTAGGATTTTTCCGGATTGAAGTCCAGGTTCCAGCTTTATGCGGACTTTACCTCCAATGGCATCTATTTCCTTGGAACTGCCCAATACTGCTTCGGGCATGCTTATGTAAAGATCATAATGAAGGTTATCCCCCTCTCTTTTTAAGGTTTCGTGCTCAACGGTCTCGATAGCTACCAACAAATCACCGGAAATTCCGTTTCCTGGAGCTTCGTTACCTTTTCCTGCGACCTTCAACTGCATACCATCTTCAACTCCGGCAGGAATTTTAATGGAAACTGTTTCTTCTTCCACTTTTAATCCCTGTGCATCGGCTCCAGCTGGTTTTTTATCTATGGATTGTCCGGCTCCACCACATGTGGTACATGTTGTTGCCGTCTGCATCCTTCCCAAAATGGTATTGGTGATCTTGGTAATTTGACCTGTACCGTTACAAGTTGGACATGTTTTATAGGTAACGCCATCGGCCTGAAGTTTTCGTCTTACCTTAACTTTCTTTTCGACCCCATTGGCCACTTCTTCCAAAGTTAATTTGACACGGATACGTAGATTACTGCCTTTGACTCTTCGTTGTCCTCCACCAAAGCCGCCAAAACCACTAAATCCACCTCCACCAAAGGCTCCTCCGAAAATATCACCAAATTGACTGAAGATATCGTCCATATTCATACCTCCGCCGCCAAAACCTCCGCTTCCATCGAAGGCTGCATGGCCAAACTGGTCATATTTTGCCTTTTTGTCCGGATTTCCCAAAACCTCATATGCCTCTGCAGATTTTTTAAACATTTCCTCTGCTTTGGCATCACCAGGGTTTTTGTCCGGGTGGAATTCAATGGCCTTTTTTCTATAGGCCTTTTTTATTTCTGCTGCAGAAGCCCCTTTGGAGACTCCCAATATTTCGTAATAATCCTCCTTCATACAAATTTAGTTTCCAACAACAACTTTTGGATGTCTTATGATGCGGTCACCAAGCTTAAAGCCTTTTTCCACCACATCGATGATTTTACCTTTCATTTTTTCGTCAGGTGCCGGAATTTGGGTAATAGCATCGTGCACTTCTGCATCGAACACATCACCAGGTCCAACTTCCACTTGCTCCAAACCTTTGTTCTTTAAGGTCTCCCTGAATTTGTTACTGATCAGTTCAACTCCTTTGAACATTTCTTTATCCTCTGATTTGGAAAGTTCTTTCAAAGCCCTATCAAAATCATCCATTATGGGAAGTAATGCCACCATGACTTCCTGACCTGCAGTTTTGAACAAATCCATCCGTTCTTTTGAGGTTCTTCGCTTATAATTTTCAAATTCGGCGAAAAGTCTTAAAAATTTCTCCTTTTCCTTTGCCAAATCTTCACGAAGCTGGTCCTCTTCCGACATTTCGTCCTCATTTGCTTCAGAGTTGTTGTCCTCTATATTTTCATCGTTCAGCTCAGTACTCTCTTCGGTCTGCCCTTTTGTAGGCTCATCTTCCATTTCCTCAACCTTACTTTTATTGCTCATGATCTTATGTTTTATTCCGGTTTGAAGTGGCAAAAGTACTGCCAATTGTATAAAAATGTCAAAATGTCACCGCAAAACATAAAAAAATCCGCCTAGGCGGACTCTATATATCTAAAAAGTCATGGAAGACTCTATAAATTCTAATCTCTTAAGCCTCAACGGATGCAGGTACATTCTCCTCTTGGGAACTATACAATGCCTTTAAGGCTTGGCAAATGTTCACATACTGGAAACTGAACCCTTCTTCCTCAATTTTTTTGCTGCTCACCCGCTGGCTTCCCAACAATAATGTGGAAATTTTACCTAAAACCAACTTAAGTACAGAGGCTGGGATATTGGGCAACCAAAGTGGTCTGTCCAACATTCTAGCAAGCTCTTTTGTCATTTTTGTGTTGGTTACAGGGTTTGGGGCAACACCATTGTATACACCACTGAGATTGTTTTCAACAACAAAAGCAAACATTTGCGCCAAATCCTCAATATGTATCCATGATTGCCATTGCTCTCCACTACCTAGGGTTGCGCCAATAAAATTTTTAACGGGCATTGCCATTTTTGGGAGTGCTCCTCCATCTTTTGAAAGCACTAATCCTATCCTGATTTTTGCCACATCCAAGCCCAACTTTTCAAAGGTATCTGCTTCGGATTCCCATTTTTGGACAACCTCTCCCAAAAAACCGTCATCGACTTGGTTGTCACTTTCTTCGTAGTATTCAGAAAATGAATCTGGATAGATGCCTATTGCGGAGGCAGAAACCAAACATTCGACTTCGGAATTCTTGGATTGCTCCAAACCTTCTCGCAACGTTCTTAAACTGTTGATACGGCTGGATAGTACTTTTTTTCGATGCTCGGGGGTCCAACGCTGGGCGATACTGGTTCCGGCCAAATTGATGATGGCCTGAACATTTTTAAAACATTCCAAATCTATTTCCCCTTTTGACGGATTCCAGTAATATCCCTGAAAACCATCTTCGGAAGTGATTTTTTCTTTGCTTGTAGTTAAGTAATTGACAGGAATGTCTTTTTGTTGCAACACTTTTGTAATGGCTTGACCAACTAATCCCGTCGCTCCCGTTATCAACACCTTCATACTATCATTTTGTACAAATTTATAGGTTTAATCGACTGTATTTGAGACGTTAATTTAGGTTTAACATAATTGTTTAAACTTTAAAACATTTTATGACCCTAAAAACATTGCCTTTTAACAGATTATTGGCAATTATACGGTTTTTATGGCACGGAGCATTTCCCGCTTCCCAGGCGGGCCAGGTAATCGTTCAACAACAAAACCCACTGCCTGCATGGCTCTTCGCACACTGCCCTTTGCTGCATAAGTTACCAAAACCCCATTGTTTTTAAGGGCTTGGTACATTTTTAAGAATATATCTTCTGTCCAAAGGTCGGGTTGGACCCTTGCTCCAAATGCATCAAAATAAATGAGGTTGAAAAAATTCTGATCTTGGATGGACTTGAAGTCCTTTTTTTGTTTTTGAAGCGAAAAATGGGGCGCAATAATTGCATTTTCCTCCCATTTGGAACGGTGCATTTGCTTAAACGCATTTTCGACATTTTCGAACCCCAATTGCTGGCAATAATCCAATTGCTCGACTTCTTCCAGCAAAACAGGATACGCCTCAACCCCGACATAATTAATCGTGAGTTGCTGTTTTTGGGCTTCCGCTAAAGTGATGAGCGCATTGAGACCAGTGCCAAAACCAATTTCCAAAATATTGACTTGTTGGTTGTGAAATAACCGCAATCCATGCTCTATAAAAACGTGGTAAGCTTCTTGGACAGCACCATGTTTGGAGTGGTACTGTTCGTCCCAATCCTCTATTTGGATGGTTTTGGAACCATCTCCCGTTGTTATTATTTTTCGCTTCAAGGTTGATTGGCGATCAACACCCCATCAGCCTCAAAACGCAACGTCTTTTTAGGAGTCGTTATCAGAGCTATTTCATCTTCGGATGCACCTTCGTCCTCTGCATAATGCCTTTGCTCCTCTACGGACATTTCCTCAAAAAAGGCAGCACCGTTCATTACTACTTTCTTACCTGCGGCATCCTTGGGAACAAAGAATCCGTAATCCTTAAAGCGCACAAACACTTCATCTTCGGAATCCAATTGGACCTTCATCCAACAGCCTTTGGATTGACAAACTTCTTTGATCTCTCCAACAATTTGGGTTTGTATGGAATCTGTGGTCTTAATTTGATCAAAAGGAGCCGATGTTTTGGATGCTTTTCCCGAAACTTCGAACTCTTCACCAAAATAATCGCCTTGAAAAGTTTCCTGTTTGCAAGAAACAAATAGCAGACCCAGTAAAAAAACAGCAGTAAAAGTGTTAAAAATCCTCATTTTTGATAACATTTAAATAATTGTAGATTAAGTATAACATTTAGATTTGTGAATCATCCAAAACTAACAATAAATAGCTAATTTTAACACTGTAAATGTAAGTGATATGGAAACTATAGCTAACAAAATATCTGTAGAAAAAGCTAAATCCTCTAAAATCCATGATGTGGATTTTGACAATCTTTCCTTTGGAAGTGTTTATTCGGACCATATGTTGGTCTGTGATTATAAGGATGGAAAATGGAACACACCCAAAGTGGTTCCCTACCAACCAATTACCTTGGACCCTTCCGCCAAGATCTTCCATTATGGACAATCAATTTTTGAAGGAATGAAAGCCTACAAGGATGAAAATGGCAAAATATGGTTGTTTCGCCCTTTGGAAAACTATAAGCGCTTGAACAAATCAGCCAAAAGGTTGGCAATCCCAGAAATACCTGAATCATATTTTATGGACGGCCTAAACACATTGATCGATTTGGAAAGCGACTGGATACCTCAAAATCCAGGAAGCTCGCTTTATATCAGGCCTTTTGTTTTTGCGTCAGGTAATGGATTCCATGCTTCCCCTGCGGATGAATATAAATTTATAATCGCCTGTGCACCTTCTGGATCTTACTTTTCCGGAAAAGTAAAAGTGTTAATTGAGGAAACTTATTCCAGAGCCGCAAATGGTGGTGTTGGTTATGCAAAAGCCGGAGGAAATTATGCCGGACAATTCTACCCAACTCAGTTAGCTGCCGATAAAGGTTACCAACAAGTAATCTGGACCGATGACAATACCCACGAATTTATCGAAGAGGCTGGAGCAATGAACGTTTTTGTCCGTATCAACGACACCTTGATGACAGCCCCTACGAGCGATCGTATATTGGATGGTATTACCCGAAAAAGTATTTTGGACATTGCCAAAGACGAAGGTATACAAACAGAGGTTCGAAAAATTTCGGTTCATGAATTGGTGGAAGCGGCAGAGAACGGTTCTTTAAAAGAAATGTTCGGTGCTGGAACAGCTGCAGTAATTTCTCCAATTGCAGGATTCGGTTACCACGGTAAGGACTACGAACTACCAGAAATGGAGGAAAGTTATGCCAGTTTGCTCAAGAAAAAAATAACGGATATTCAATACAACCGAGCAGAGGACAAGTTTGGTTGGCGACATGAAGTTGTCTAACACATAAAAAGGCGTCAAATGGCGCCTTTTTTATTTATCGATAATGGTTTGAATATCGGGTTTAAAGTAATTCGGCCCCTTTAAAACTTTTCCGTCTTCACGGTATATCGGTTTGCCATCCGCACCCAACTTACTCATATTGCTTCGTTGGATTTCTTCAAAAACTTCCTCTATCTTATACTGCATACCATGCTCAAGAATGGTTCCGCACAGTATATATAACATATCCCCCAAAGCATCCGCAACTTCGACCAAGTCATTATTGTTCGCAGCTTCTAAATATTCACGGTTTTCTTCATCCATTAGGTTAAACCTGAGGGTGTTTTTATCCTTTCCCAAATCTGCCTTCGGTTCTTGCGATACTCCCAACCCAAAAGAATTGTGAAAGAGTTCCACTGCCTTAATTTTACGTTCCATTACACTTATTTGATTTAGCTTTGCATAAAAATATAAAATATGTTCAGCACGGGACAGATAATTTTTGCAGCTCTCTTCTTTATCACTTTTGTGGTAATCATCTCTTTATCATACAAAAAGGACAAAAAGTTGCATAAAAAAAATTATAAAGGAGTTATTTGGATACTCGTTTCGTTCATAACTTTTATAATTATTCTCTTCCTTATTAAATACTTCCTTAAAAATTAACTTATAAATTATAGTTACCACAAAAATCCTCATTTTCACAACAATAGTAGCTGCCAGATTTCGTTCTTATAGGAAAAGCCGTACTTTTGTTTAACATTAATTTAGCACCTAACCGAGATGACTATATTTTTGAGTATTCTTTTTGGATTGCTTGCAGTTAATGCCATCCTATTGATTTTCAGCGTCAATGGAGCTAAGGAAAAATTTATTAAACCCATTCAACGGATTTCCGAGACCTCAACCACCAAACTTTTCCCCCGTGAGGTAGTAGAAACCGAATATAAGGAAGCGGTTTAGTTTGTACCTTTAGGGCATGAAACAGGCCTTACTTGTTTTTTTAGGAGGGGGATTTGGGAGCGTACTTCGCTATCTGATCGCCAAACCACTTAACCCCCTTTTCCAAAACTTTTTTCTGGGCACTTTTTTGGTCAATATAATTGGCTGCTTGCTTATTGGATTATTTTTGGGTCTATCTGCAAAAGGCAATATCCTCACCTATAACAATACGCTTTTTTTAGCTACCGGATTTTGTGGGGGCTTTACAACGTTCTCCGCTTTTGCATTCGAAAAACATTCTTTTTTAAAAAATGGCGACCTTCTAAATTTTGCCATTTACATGACCACAAGTATCGTTTTGGGCGTACTAGCTGTGGTTTTTGGTCTATGGTTGGCCAAACAATTCCAATAGTTACAAATTGCATTTTTATAGTTAATATTTGTTAAAAACTGAACATTTATTCTGTTTTTACCCCTTCATGTTGAGATATTTTAACTTCCAAGTACTATATGTTAAAATAAAATCAACAAATGAATAACAAATCTTAATATAAAATTAAAGACCCCTAAAATTTTGGGGGTATTTTTTTTATACCCGTAAAAATTAGCCATCAACCCTCTCATTTTGAATAGTCTCGATTATTATCCTATATATTTGACTCATCAATTAACTACTTAATTATGAAAAAAGTCGAGGCAATTATTAGAAAATCCAAATTTGATGAGGTGAAGAAAGCCCTGCATCAAATTGAGGTAAACTTCTTTAGTTACTGGGATGTAACTGGAGTTGGAAATGAAAAACAAGGACATGTCTATCGTGGCATATCGTACAGTACTAGCGATATCCAGCGAAGGTATTTGGTTATCGTGGTTAGCGATGACTTTCTGGAAAAAACCGTGAACGTTTTATTGGAAACTGCCGGTACAGGTAATGTAGGTGATGGAAAAATTTTCGTCTCCGATGTTATCGAGGCCTACAGAATCAGAACCAAGGAAAGCGGAAGCGCCGGAATCAACTAACATTAAATAGCCAAAAAACTTAAAAACTTAGATTATGATTGTACAAGAACAAGAAGCGATAGATAAAGCCGTAGAAGCCATAACCGGCGATATGGGTGCCTTGTGGATCACCCTTGCGGCAATTTTAGTGTTTTTTATGCAAGCAGGTTTCACCTTGTTGGAAATTGGTTTTACCCGCAGTAAGAACACTGGTAACATTATTATGAAAAACGTAATGGACTTGGCCGTTGGTTCGGTCATGTTCTGGGCAGTAGGTTACGCCATAATGTATGGTAGCGACCTAGTTGGGGGTGGATTCTTTAGATCTAGTCCCGCTGACCAAGGATATTTCTTTTTTAGTGCTGATGATTGGTACAACCTGTTTTTCCAAACAGTATTCTGTGCCACAGCAGCCACCATTGTATCCGGAGCAATTGCAGGAAGAACAAAGTTTTCCACTTACCTGATTTTTTCCGCGATCTTAACCACCATTATATACCCGATTTCAGGAAGCTGGTATTGGCCATTCGACGATGATGCTTGGTTGAATACCGCTGGTTTTGTTGACTTTGCAGGATCTTCCGTAGTGCATGCCGTTGGTGGTGCCGCAGCTTTGGTCGCTGCCATATTGGTAGGACCAAGAATCGGTAAATATGTAGATGGAAAAGCACAAGCGATTCCAGGCCACAATATGGCTTTTGGTGCGCTAGGTGTATTCATCCTTTGGTTGGGATGGTTCGGGTTTAACGGTGGATCCCAATTGGCTTGGGGTGGCGACGATACCATTGGAGCCACGAGTGTTATCATTAACACCAACCTTGCAGCTGCCATTGGAGCTATTGCCGCACTATTCTTTACATGGGCCAGATACGGCAAAGCCGATATTTCCATGACCTTGAACGGTGCCTTGGCCGGTTTGGTGGGTATTACCGCCGGATGTGGTGCTGTTAGCGCATGGGGAGCTCTTGCCATTGGTCTTATCTGTGGTATTGTGGTAGTAGTATCCATTGAACTTATCGATAAAAAACTTAAGATTGACGACCCAGTAGGAGCCATTTCCGTTCACGGTGTATGTGGATTCCTAGGAACCGTTCTAATCGGCCTATTTGCACTTGATGGCGGATTATTATACGGTGGAAGTGGAAAACTTCTTTGGGTACAGACCTACGGATCATTGGCTTACATTGTATGGGCAGCCGTTGCATCCTTTATAGTTCTTTTCATCTTGAAGAAAACTATCGGACTTCGAGTTTCTGAAAAAGAAGAAGTTGAAGGTTTGGATTTGCACGAACATGGTGTAGAAGCTTATCCAGAACACATTTCTCAAGACAAATAGTCTTCTTCAAACTCGCAAAAAAGGATTGATAAAATAAAAACGGAGCGTTCTGCCAAACGCTCCGTTAAATAACCTTTTCAATCAAACTCACAATTATTATACAACTAACTGTCCTTCGCTAAAAGGACAACTTAAACGATTATGATATGAAAACGATTATAAATACAAATTTCGGAAAAATTTTGGCTATCGCCATAATTTCAATGGTAACATTTTCAGCTTCTGCCCAAGAAGAAGAGACCACCCCAAAATTTAGCTTCAGCGGAACAGTGGATGCCTATTATAGGGCCAATATTACTGCCCCTAATGATGAGGATGCCATTGCCCCAGGTTCATCTTTTGCCAATCTTCCTGGGTTCTCCTTGGGTATGGCAAATTTAATCGCAGCCTATGAAGGTGAGAAGGTAGGTTTTGTTGCCGATTTGGTTTTCGGACCCCGAGGTACAGATGCCATTTTTGCATCACCAATGTACTCTGCAACAGGAGATATTGTTAACCAACTATATGTGTACTGGAATGTGAGCGATGCGGTTACCCTTACCTTTGGTAACTTCAACACATTCTTGGGCTATGAGGTAATTTCACCGGCCGCTAATTTTAACTACAGTACTTCTTACCTATTCTCTTACGGTCCTTTTAGCCACACTGGTCTAAAAGCCGATTTTGACTTGGGTAACGAATGGTCCGCTATGGTAGCCGTTATGAACCCAACTGATTTGACAGAGTTCAACCCTACAGGAGATTACGCAGTAGGTGCCCAATTAGGATATTCCGGCCAGTTCTTGAACTTCTTGTACAGCCAAGGTGGTTTTGAGATCGATTATACCGGTGGGTTCGACTTATCCGACGAATTCTATTTGGGAATTAATGCCGCCCACTTTAGCATGGAAGATGATGGAGGTTCGTTCACAGGTGTTGCACTTTATCCTCAGTACGCGGTTTCCGAAACTTTTAGCCTTGGTTTAAGAGGAGAGTATTTTATGGAAGGTGATTATTTCGGGGCCATTGGAGCTTCGGATGCAGAAGGTGATTCAAGTGTTTTAGCGCTTACCTTAACAGGAAGTGCCACTATTGGCAACTTGATCCTAAAACCTGAAATAAGACTGGACAGTGCTTCGGAAGATGCCTTTATCGATAATGATCTAGCACCGACCTCTAGTTTGGCATCTGTATTGTTCGCCGCAATATATTCCTTCTAGACTTGATAGATATGACACAAAAAAAGCCTTTCTCCATTAGGATTAAGGCTTTTTTTAGTCCTTGTTAAAATTTTTCACTCCTGCTCTCACTTTAGTTCTCAAATAGTTTTGCCTTGGCACTAGAGGGCAGGAGTACTTTTTGTTGTACACACAGTACGGATTGTATGCTTTGTTGAAGTCTATGACAAGTGTATCACCATCTGGAATGGACAAATCTATATATCTGCCCCCTCCATAGGTTTCTTCTCCATTAGTATTGTCCAAGAAAGGCAAAAACAAGTAATCCTCATATTCCTCATCATCCATTAAATCAAGGCTCTGATATACCTCCAATTGGTGTTGCTCTCCGTTCAAGGTAAAATGGGCGATTCCATAAACCACCTCATGTGTCTGCCTATCGGTTGTGGTAGGCATAAAAAAGGGCTCTGCCTCCGGCGTACGTTCAAATTTGGCCTTTACGATGTAGGTAGTATCCGGCTCAAAAAAATCGAGTCCTTCAAAATCTTTTCGATACTTATCCGGTAATGGCGACGAATCGGGGTCCCTAAAACTTTCATTTTGCTCTTCTTGATAGTCAAGAATTGATGCAACCAAATCAGAATAGGAATTTGCCTTGCTTTCTTGATCATGGTATTTTTTCCCCTGTCCACAGGCCATCAAGACCAATACAAAAAGTAAGAGTAGATTTTTCATCTGAAAGTTGTTTATGCAAAAATACAGCATAAACCCAAAATGGTCGACTAAAAGGTTTTAAGGTCGATTCTCATCCAAATTGATGTCGTACCTGGCGTCTTCAAGATACTTCGAAACCACTTCATTAAACTCGGGGGTAATCCTTAAAAGAGCAGTATTTTCCAAACCATATAATTTCTCCCTGTCCTTGAAGCCCTTTTTCAATAATTCCTCTACATAAAAAAGAGAGGTTCCAAAATCATCGTTCTTGGCACTTAAAGAAATTGTCTTCAAATAATACTCATAATCCATGGGGTCTAAGATTGTTTTTAGCATATAGAGCAGCACTAGGGCATCTTCGTCCACTACTTCTTCCGCAGTTATTATATTGATATAATCTTCTGCCAAAGCATTGACATACCCTTTTAGCCTATGGCCCATTTGCCTTTCGAATGGTTTTGACCCGGATATAAACTTGTCCAATTCATCCATCTGGTAATTCCACCATCCCAAGTTGTTGAAGTTATGGGTGTACACATCATCCCCCATATAATAGTTGAAATCCTCCTTGAGCATGGATTCCTGAAGAAAGGCGGCATTTTCGGCTCTCTTCATTACTTTAAAATCTTTGCTTCTTCTGAGGTCTTTTTCTTCCGACCTCAAAGAATCCATATTTTTGAATGCTCCGTACATGGACATCATTTCGGTCATGTACTGTTCGGTCCACAATAAATCCCCGATTCCTTTTAATTGGTTTATTTTTTGAAGGTCTTCCTGATATGCATTTTCTACGTATTGGGCATCTTGTGGAATCCATTTTCTGCCCATGGCATCCAAAGTGAACAATTGTAATGCTTTTTGTATGTACGAAACACCGGGCCAATCACCTTCCCCGTCATAAAGCAAAACCTGATTTGGAAATTTATATTTATCCAAAAGCTGTGTATCCGTCATCATAAACGGATAATTATAGTTTTCTTTGTTTACAAGCCCAATAAAGTGAAAGGGTTCCTTTAGATTAATTAACTCCTTATTTGCCAAAGAAGATCCTATTGACATAGCTCCGTTCACTCCCGAGATCAAAATGGGGACCAAACTAGCAAACTGGCCACCAGCCCCTTGTCCGGCAGCATATATACGGTCGTCGTGAATTGGCAACAAACTCATAATTTTTTGAATGGTGTTACTTGCCACGACCATGTTTTTGGTCAAAGAAACACTATCGGATAGCTTTGTCGCCGCCAAGACATATCCTTCATTTTCTGCCGCAATCGTAAACATGGAAAGTGCTTTGTCCTCATTGCCTTCGGTATCAAAAACCATTAGCAAGGGCCACTTTTTATCCATGGAAAAAGTTTTGGGAATGTAAACGGAATAGGTGTTTTCAGTTGAGTCATTTACCGGGAGATTTTGAACAATTTCTCCTTTTTTCAGAACCATTTGTTGCGAAAAGACGGAAAGAGCGCAAAAAAAGGTCAGAAACGATAACAGGTTTGTGTTTTTCATAATTCTAATTTCACAAAAATCTAGCCAAAGTCTATTTCGAAAATATTAATTTAATGGAACCACTACTTACTTGCCTTACTCTTTTTTATTGGAGCATTGGCCACAACATTTGATAATACAATGTGTGTCCTGCATTCCCCATAAACGATAAGTTCGTCGATAAATTTTTCCAAGTGGGATTGATCTCTCAGAACCACCTCCATAATAATGTTCTCATTACCCGTAATCCGGTAACAATTCACTACCTCTTGAAAGGTTTTCACTTTGTCCAAAAAGGGTTTTAGTTTTCCCATAAATGCCCTTAACATAATTATGGCCTTTAGCTGATAACCTGCTTCGGCATAAGAAATATTGGCACCATAACCTTCGATAATTCCGAGGTCTTCCATCTTTTTTACACGCTCCGCCACAGCGGGAGGCGTCAACCCGATATTCCGTCCAATATTGGCAAAAGACTCCCTAGCGTTTCGCTGTAAATGGTTTAATATTTGCCAATTCAAGTCATCTATCTTCATATACAAAGAAAATTACCATTATTTTTTTACAATCAAAAGTAAAATCAAATAATTGCTTTATTAACAAAAGTAAAAAAAATTGAATCGTGCTTAATTTTATAGTACAAAATTGCTAGAAAAACATGGAGAGAAATTCTCTTAACTCCCTTGGTGTATACCGTAGATCCTTGGCCCTTCGCGACATGAGCGAGGCGGTCGCTGCATACTTTACCCAGAATAGAGAGATTTTGTCCCTGCGCAAAATCGATTCATTTAGAGATGATATTTCCAAATCTCTTTTGGCCGATGCCGATTTAATCACTAAAGAGGTGGAACAAGCGGCATTGAGCAACTGCCCGTCCGTTCGCATGAGAAGCCTGTCTTATGTAAATATTATGACACGTAATATTTTGGCTTACTGTAACGGTCTGGAAAGAGATGGTGTTAAAGAAAAAGAATACCTTAACCTCCTTAGAAAGGAAATCCGCATATTCCGTGTTTCCTTTAAAAAATGGAGAAAGTCCTTGACCAACAAGAACGATTAATTAACTCCTCTACATATTTCTTCGGTACTGCCCTCCAACCTGGAACAAGGCTTCTGTTATTTGTCCCAAGGAACAATATTTGGCAACCTCCATCAATTTTTCAAAAACGTTCTCGTTATTGATGGCCACCTGTTGTAACTCCTTCAATTGTTTTTCGGCTTCATCGGCTTCTCGCTTATGCAGGTTTTGCAAGGTTTTTATCTGATTCTCCTTTTCAGTTTCCGTGGCACGTATTACCTCCGCCGGTAAAATGGTCGGCGATCCTTTGGAACTCAAAAACGTATTCACCCCTATGATCGGATATTCACCTGAGTGTTTCAGGGTTTCATAATGAAGACTTTCCTCTTGGATCTTGGAACGTTGGTACATGGTTTCCATAGCCCCAAGCACGCCGCCGCGTTCAGTGATCCTATCAAATTCCATCAAAACTGCTTCCTCCACCAGTTCCGTTAACTCTTCAATAATGAACGAACCTTGTATCGGGTTTTCATTTTTAGCCAAGCCCAATTCTTTATTGATGATCAATTGAATAGCCATAGCCCTCCGCACAGACTCCTCTGTTGGAGTGGTTATTGCCTCATCGTACGCATTGGTATGCAGCGAGTTACAATTATCATAAATGGCATACAGAGCCTGTAAAGTGGTCCGGATGTCATTAAAATCGATCTCTTGGGCATGCAAACTTCTACCAGAGGTTTGAATGTGATATTTGAGCATTTGCGCCCTTGGATCGGCACCGTATTTTTCTTTGAGAGCCTTGGACCAAATCCTTCTGGCTACACGGCCGATTACCGCATATTCCGGGTCCACCCCGTTTGAAAAGAAAAACGAAAGATTTGGACCAAACTTATTGATGTCCATCCCCCTGCTCAAGTAATATTCCACATAGGTGAAACCATTGGAAAGTGTAAAAGCCAACTGGGTGATGGGATTGGCACCCGCCTCGGCAATATGATAGCCGGAAATGGAAACCGAATAGAAATTACGTACTTGTTGCTCTATAAAATATTCCTGAACATCGCCCATTAATCGAAGGGCGAACTCTGTGGAAAAGATACACGTATTCTGCGCTTGGTCTTCCTTTAAAATATCTGCCTGTACAGTTCCACGAACTTGGTTTAGGGTCTTTACTTTTATTTCTTGGTAAATATTTTCTGGCAATACTTGATCTCCGGTCACCCCAAGAAGCATTAAACCAAGTCCGTTGTTACCCTCGGGAAGTTCTCCATAATATTCTGGCTGCGCAATTCCTTTATCTTTAAAAATGGATTTGATTTTGTCCGCAACCTTTTTTTCCAGACCATTTTCCTTGATATATTTTTCACAGTTTTGGTCGATGGCAGCATTCATAAAAAAGGCCAAAAGCATAGGAGCAGGACCATTAATTGTCATACTTACCGAAGTCATGGGACTGCTAAGGTCAAAGCCAGAGTATAGTTTTTTGGCATCGTCCAAACAGCAGATGGAAACCCCTGCATTACCAATCTTTCCATAGATATCGGGCCTATGGGCCGGGTCGTTTCCGTATAAGGTCACAGAATCAAAAGCAGTGGATAGGCGTTTGGCGGGCATATCCATGCTTACATAATGGAATCTACGGTTGGTACGCTCCGGTCCTCCTTCACCTGCAAACATTCGGGTGGGGTCCTCCCCCTCTCTTTTAAATGGATACAGCCCAGCGGTGTATGGAAATTCACCGGGTACGTTTTCTTGCAAGATCCATTGCAAAATATCGCCCCAAGCTTTGTACTTGGGCAGCGATACTTTTGGAATCTGACTATGCGATAGTGATTCGGTGTGGGTTTTTATATTGACTTCCTTGTCTCGTACTTTAAAGGAATAAATTTCTGCTTTGTAACGGTTTATCTTTTCCTTCCATTTTAGAATGGCTTCCCAATGATGTGGGTTCAAATGCATTTTAATGCGATCAAACTCCTTGATCAGCAGTTTTACCAATTCTCTGGATTCATTACTTGTAATGAGTCCTTCTATTTTTTCTTCATTGAGGCCGGATTTATCCAAAAACGACTCTTCCGCCGAATCTTGGTCCATTCCCAATGTAGACGCCAAGGTTAAAAAGATTCCATATAGCTTTTGGGCCACTTGCGCTTCCTCAATTGCCTTTACATCATAGCTACGATTGTTCTCTGCAATTTCTGAAAGGTATCGTGTTCGAGAGGGTGGTATTACATAAATTTTCTCCGACATTTCCTGGGTAATCTCAATGGTCGAATTCAAGGTAGAGCCTGCTTTCTCTACCAAAGTATCCATTACTTTTTTGTAGAGGCTGTTCATCCCAGGATCATTGAACTGTGACGCTATAGTCCCAAAAATGGGGAGCTCATCTTCATTCGCATGCCACAGGCCATGGTTACGGGCATATTGTTTTTTTACATCACGCAGTGCATCCAATGCACCACGCTTATCAAATTTATTGATGGCGACAATGTCCGCAAAATCCAACATATCTATCTTTTCCAATTGCGTGGCCGCACCAAATTCAGGGGTCATAACATAAAGCGACACATCACTATGTTCCAAAATTTCGGTATCGGATTGACCTATTCCTGATGTTTCCAGAATAATTAAATCGAATTTTGCCGCCTTTAGTACTTGCACCGCTTCCGAAACATGCTTGGACAACGCCAAATTGGACTGCCGCGTAGCCAAGGAACGCATATACACCCGATCACTGTTGATAGCGTTCATTCGAATTCTGTCTCCTAAAAGTGCACCCCCGGTTTTTCGTTTGGAAGGATCTACGGAAATAATTCCAATGTTTTTATCGGGAAAATCCATTAAAAACCGGCGTACCAACTCATCCACCAAACTGGATTTACCGGCTCCACCTGTCCCCGTGATTCCCAAAACAGGCACTCTGTTTTCTGATTTTTCTATGACAGGTTGATATTTTTCAAACTCCTCATGACGGTTTTCCGCCAAAGAAATTAAACGAGCTAAGGTGTTTGGATGCTTTTCTTCCAGTTCGCTTTCAAGGCTTTTTCCTTTGGCAACCTCTAAATCGGGAACCGCAGTATCGCAACGTTTCACCAAATCATTGATCATACCTTGAAGCCCCATCTCGCGACCATCATCCGGGGAATAGATTCGTTCAATACCGTAATCCATGAGTTCTTTTATCTCTTCAGGAAGGATTACGCCGCCTCCACCGCCAAAGATTTTAATATGATCAGCACCTCGTTCCTTCAGCAAATCGAACATATACCTAAAGTATTCGTTGTGCCCACCTTGGTAAGATGTCATCGCGATGGCATTGGCATCTTCTTGGATCGCACAATCCACCACTTCGGCCACACTCCTATCGTGTCCCAAATGAATCACTTCAACACCAGTGGCCTGAATTATTCGCCTCATAATATTGATTGCCGCATCATGACCATCAAACAATGAAGCTGCGGTTACAATTCGGATTTTATGTGTAGGCGTATAAGGTTTAATTTGTTCCATCTGCAATAAAAGGTCTGATTTTGCACTGCAATTTACGGAAAATGCAATTGAAAATTGGTTTCACTTAAGATTGTATAAAAAATATTAAAAGTTTGGGCTTACTTTTTTGAATACCATAATTTTATCCGTTCAAATGTGTCCCATGAAACTCACCATTCTTATAAATTGCCCAGATCAATCTGGAATAATTCGTTCGGTTACTACCTTTATACATCAACAAAAAGGAAACGTAGTTTACCTGGACCAACATGTTGATAAGCAGGCTGGAGTTTTTTTTATGCGATTAAAAAGTGAATTTGAGCAGGAGTTGGACCTATCAAAATTCAAGGAAAATTTTGGAAAAGAATTGGCTGCAAAGTTTCATATGGAATGGGATGCCTATACTGATATCTACAAACCAAAAATGGCAATCTTTGTCTCCAAGTACAATCATTGCCTATATGATTTGTTGAGCCGATATAATTCTGGTGAGCTTTTAGTTGATATCCCATTTATACTGAGCAACCACAAGGATTTGGAGTATGTAGCGGAGCAATTCAACATTCCATATTTCCATATTCCCATAACTAAAGAAAATAAAGCTGAGGCCGAAGACAAACAGCTGGAACTTTTAAAAGAATACGGTATTGATTTTATTGTCTTGGCCAGATATATGCAGATTGTGTCACCAAAGGTGATAAATGAATTTCCACAGAAAATAATCAATATCCACCACTCCTTTTTACCTGCATTCGCAGGCGCAAAACCGTACCATGCTGCTTTCGAAAGAGGTGTAAAAATTATAGGGGCAACAAGTCACTATGTTACCGAGGACTTAGATGCAGGCCCAATTATTGAGCAGGATGTTACGACGGTTTCCCATACCCATTCGGTAAAAGATTTTATTGCCAAAGGAAGAGATTTAGAACGAATTGTCCTTTCCCGTGCGGTTCAGCTTCACGTAGCTCGGAAAACTATGGTGTACAACAACAAGACAGTTATTTTTTCATAGAAAAACAAAAAAATAGGGGCCTTTAGGCCCCTATTTTCACTAACTAAAAAACCTCAACGGACCAATTAAGGGTTGGTCCTAAACTCAAATACTTCTGATGTTGTGCTATTACCTGCGGCATCTATTGTTTGTACACGCCAGTAATAAATATTATTTGCTTGAACATTGGTTTCATAACTATTGGTATCCGTTTCTCCCAATTGACCAGTTGGCGGTGTAACAGTGTCCAAATAAACCACATAGGACAAAGTATCCCCATCCAAATCTGAGCTTTCCCATTGCAAGGTTATATCGCCGGCATCTATCGCCACACCCATTTGAGGATATGGATCATACGCTGGAAACGGAGCATAATTTTCTACCGGTGCCCCTGCATTGTAAAAACGCCAAGTACCGCTTGTTGCCGTCTCGTTGGTACCATTTGCCCTGGAAACAATGGACCATGAATATGCCGTTCCTCGATTCAATGTAATTTGGATTTCGGTATTGGAAGTATTCGAGTTACTCGTTTCTCCGGTTTCCAAATTGTTCAATTGCAATGTATAGGAATCCGTATTCTCGGATGCTCCCCATTGAAACGTAACTTGACTCTCGCTTTCCGACACTACTACTCCTTCTGTACACTCCTCATTATTGTCCGGAAAAATCAACGCTGCAGCCAGCGGCGCAGGAACTTCCGGCTCGGGCTGCGGGTCCGGTGTAGGATCATCCCCCCCTCCCCCACAGGAAAATAGGGTCAACAACATTACGGGAACAATGTATTTATATGCTATTTTCATTGTTTTATAATTTTAAATTGATGGGAGCTTTCTGGTCCAGTTACTTTAATTAGATACATGCCATTGGCATATCCGGACAGGTCAACATCCAACTTACCATAACTGGCCTTTATTACTTTTGAAGCATGCATCCTACCATTTAAGTCATATACCTGAACATTCATGTCATCATTGGAAGCAAAACCTAGGTCTACCGATACGATGTTAGAAGATACCATTGGGTTCGGGTAAGCCGATGCAAAATCAGTCAATATAAGTGTATCCTCGAAAACTCCTTGACAATCCACATTGGTTGTAACTTTTAATTTATTGACCGACTGATTGAGTTTAAAATCAAAAGCGTCTTTCGAGGTCAAAAACACCTCATCATTAATTTGAATGTTATAAAATTCCCCACCCTTGAGCGCCAAGGAAAGTATATTGGAATTGTTGTTCAATTCCGAATACACCTCCAAGGACTCGGGCTCTGTAATGGTCAATGCATAGCATTGCTGATATTCTGATTGTCCGGAAACGGTAATACAAAGTTCATAGCTACCTGCCGATAGATTTTCGAATACAACGGTTTCCTCAAAATTTGACGAAGCGTCAATGGCCCCGGTCAAGGTAGCGGTATAGGACAATGCTTCCATTGCAGTAACAACAATACTTCCATTATCACTACCTCTACATGTTACACTATTGGTGAGCACACTAAAGTTGTCCTCTGGCAATGAAAATACCTCGCAACCATCCACATTTACGACTGCCCCCAAAGGTGTGTCCGGACAAAGATCATTAGCATCCAAAACACCATCTGAATCGGCGTCGGGCGGATTGTCGTTAGGGAAAAGACTGGTAGGGTTGTTGCCAAAAATGCGATACTCACCGGGAGCTAATACAATAGGCTCATTCACATTGGTGACCACATATTTGAGGTTATTGGCCAAAAACTCGTACCATACTCCAATTTCTTGAAATTCTGGGTCGATTTCTTGCTCTTCCACACCAAAGTTTCCTATGATCGTCACATAACCTATTTCATCCACCCCGGCAGATTCATCGCTTAAATGAATAGTTTTTAATCCTGTTGAGCTATCTACATCCAAGGAAAAATTGGAAGTCTCGAATATTCGTTCTTCCACGGCCAAGAGATTAAGATCGGACCAAGTATCATAAACTGCTTTTCTATCGGAATTGTCAAAATAATCCCAACGAATAGGTTTATTTCCGATTCTGCCATTGTAGTCGATGGAGTAATCGTATCCCAATTCACCAAATTGCCATATCATCTTTGGTCCTGGAACAGTAAAAAAGAAGGCGCCTACCAGCTCCAAACGGTCCAAAGCTGTCGGCAAATCCTGAATATTATAATCACCAGATGCATTTCCAAAGTTCAAGTTTCGGTACATCATCCGTTCTTCATCATGGCTTTCCATGTAAGCGATATTGGAAGGGAATGTCCAATTTCGGTTAACGTAAGATATCCATGAAAAGTCGGAATTTGTGTTCCATCCCATGGATGCCTCACTATAAGGTCCGTTAAGATTGCCCCATAGCATTATCCCCTTTCCTTCATCCAAACGATATTCGGCCCATTCGGTTTCTTCTTCGTTGGTGCCCAAATGCTCAAAAATGACCAGAAAATCCTCATTGACTTCCCATTGGTAATCCGCATATTCCTTTAACACAGCAACCCTATCAGCTTGATAACTCCCTGTACAACCTTCATCCGATTCAGAACAGTTTTGGGTAAATCCTTTGGTCAAATCCCATCGGTATCCGTCAATTTTATATTCATCTATCCAATATTGTGCAACACGCTTTACATAATCTTGCGTTGCTTGCTGGCTATGGTTAAAATCGTTGAATACATTGTAAGAATGCGTCGGTGTTGCATTAAAGAAAGGGCTGTCGTTACTTGCCACTCCACCATAACCACCATTATCGGTATTCCATAGTCGATAGTATGGATTTTGACCTGTAGCATGATTGAAAACTACATCCAAAATTACAGCCATTCCCCTGCCGTGACATTCGTCCACCAGTTGTTTGAATGCATCGGCATTTCCATAATACTTGTCCAAAGCCATATGGAAAGATGGGTTGTACCCCCAGCTTTCGTTCCCATCAAATTCGGAGAGAGGCATTAACTCGATGGCGTTTACCCCTAATTCCTGTAAATAATCCAATCGGGCACGAACTGCATCAAAACTGTGCAATTCATCAAAATCGCGGATCAAAAGTTCATACACCACCAAATCTGTTTTGCTTGGCAATGTATAACTATTGTTCGTCCAAGTGTAGTCGGGATCTCCTGTTCGAAGTACTGTAACTGCATGTTCGGTTTGTCCACTTGGATACGCCGGCAGGTTGGGGTAAGTAATATTATTGATGTATGGATCGTTGTCTTCATCCAAAATTAGGGTAGAATATGGGTCGGCAACTGTTATTTCACCGTCCACGACATATTGATACATATGGTTGGTCTGGGCAGACAAACCTGTCAGTTCAATCCAAAACCTATCTTGGGCACTGTCCTTCTTAAGCAAGTATTCATCGGAAAGTGTCCAATTATTGAAGTCTCCGATTAAATGGACCACTTCTTTACCTGGCGCAAATAGAACAAGGGTTGCCACGGTATCGTCCATTGGATCCAAATTGATTCCGTCCAGCATTCCATCGGGCACCGCTTCTTCAACAACATTCACTACTGCCATAAAATTCTCGGTACGGGTTTCTCCACCACTTTGGGCTTCCAAGGTATACTGGGAATTTTCGGTAATATTAAGGTGATCGTATGTATAATCGGTACCATTAAAGGTATCTACAACATTACCATTAATGGACAGGGTAAAATCTGCAACCACCGTGCTTTCCGCTTGAATAGTTAAGTTTTGACCTGGATTCAGTACAGTTAAATTTTCCGTTGGGCTGTTCAATTGCAGTTGAAAACTTCCCACTGCAAAAAAGAAGTCGTTACAACTATTGTCCTTGAGTTCTTGCGTTCCAGCAGCATTTCGGAACACCATTCCCATTTGTGTTGCGCTGTTCGCTTGTTCTTGTGTAAGGCCATAATAGGCTTCGGGCACGAACGAGATGCTCCAAGTGCCATCACCATTATCGGTCATTTCGCCAACACCGTCATCTTGACCCCAGTTCCCCACAACGGTTGTCCATGGGTCTAGATCCGTTCCGATTCCTGAATGTAAATATACCTTGCTTGGGTTGGAAAGACCATTGCAGTCCGTTTCGTTGCTATTGGCATCAACGGTAATGGTAATTTCTTGGTCCACTGCAAAGGGGAAAGGCTCAATGGTTACTTGAGCCCATGATGCCATGGAAAAGATGAGAAAAGAAAAGAGTAAAAGTTTCTTCATACTGATTATTTATAAATAAAGGGAAACGGCCAAGCCATTCCCCTTTATCTTACTTAACTTATATAAAAGGGCTCAACTATCTTGCAATAAGCGAATAGCTTGAAGAACCACCTTCGGATAGATCTAGTCTGATCAAATATGTACCTGCAGTCACAACAATATTGTCGCCTCCTGTATCCAATGTACCATCGGCACCTGTATCGCCATAATCGGTATCCCACGCTTCATTGACCCTAAATTTGATTTCTCCATCGATCAATTCAACGTTTTCTGCTACCCAAATACCAGGATTTACCTCTGTAAGCATGTAGTCGTTGGTTGCACCCCAATCGTTGTAACCACTTCCTACGACACCTAGCACATCTGCTGCTTCCATAGTATAGGTTCCTGCATTAAAGTCCAATGTAATCATATAGTAACCTGCTGTTGAAACAATGTTATCTCCTCCTGCATCCAAAGTTCCATCTGCTCCAGTGTCACCAAAATCGGATACCCATTCATTGTTCATTCTGAATTTGATTTCTCCATCGATAAGTTCAACACCTACCTTAAATGTATCGGTCGTATAATCATAGAAGAACTTGGCATCTGGTCCGGCACCGCCCCAATCGTTGTAACCAGAACCAACCACACCCCAAGAGAATTCTTCTATGGTATAGGTGTTATCGTTCAAGTTCATTGTGATTTTGTAGTCACCAGCGGTAACAACAATGTTATCTCCTCCTGCATCCAAAGTACCATCCGCATCGGTATCACCAAAGTCGTTGTTCCATTCATTGTTTTCACGGAATTTAATTTCACCGTCCAACAGGTTTACATAGGCCACATATACACCATCTGTATTGGTTGTATAGAAAGGAGCATCATCGAAAGCACCCCAATCATTGTAACCAGATCCTACCACTCCCCAGCTTGAAATTTGAATTCCTGCGCCACTTTCCGCAGTTTTTTCTACCACAGTTATTGTCAATGCGGCAACTTCAGATTCCGCTGTTACTGCATCCACTCCTTCTCCACTACCTACAAAGGCGGTGACCTTAAAGTAAACAGTACCTGTATTGTTGGGATTACCTTCTTCATCGGTAGTCGCTGGATCATCGTCCAAACCAAGGCCTTCGGCCATAGTCAACAATTGGTCAACGGTTACACTTGCATTCATGGTAGTGAGTGTTCCTGAATCGAATTGGTAAGCTCCTTCTGCATCAAAGTTTTCTGAAATAGAACCTTCCAATTGATAAGAAACTTCGGTTGGCACCCCAAAGTCCACTTCGTTCCAAACAAAGCGTTCCGCAATATTATCAGGGGTTTCATCGGACAATAGATATTCTGCCAAGAATTCGTTCTGAAAAGCTACATCTTCCGATGCTGCCTGAAGTGTGAACTCTGGTGTTAGATCATCGTTTTCACACGCAGTGAAAACAGCTAGGGCCGTTACCACCCCTAAAACTTGTGCTATAAATGGTTTTATGTTTTTCATGAGAGTCGTTTTAATTAGAATCCTGGATTTTGAGTTAGATTTTCATTGGCCTCCAATGCGGTCAATGGTATTGGGAAAAGTCTGTACGTTTCTGGGATGGAAGTACCGTTCAAGGTATTTCCTTTCCAAGGCCACAGATAACTGTTTCCTGTAAACCTTCCGAAGCGGATAAGATCACTTCTTCGGTGTCCTTCTAAGTTGAGCTCACGGGCTCTTTCATCCAAAATAAAGTCCAAATCCAAGGCTGATTGCGAAATTGAACTTGCATTGGAACGGTTTCTTACAGCGTTCACATAGCCGACTGCTGTAGCCATATCGGCACCAGATGCTCCACGCACTGCCAATTCAGCATACATTAAATAGGCATCGGCCAATCGGAACAATGGAAAATCTGTACTGGAGAAACTAGTTGGGTTGGAATCGCTAAAGTAGAAGGTGTTTCTAAACTTTACCGCTGGATATCCATCGGTCCAAGCCCTATAGTCGGTCATTTCATAGTTATGACCTTCTGTCCAGAACAATGCAGCCCTGGCATCGGTACTGTTTTCCAAATCGCCATTATTAAATAGCCCGTACCAAGCTTTGGTGGCCCTGTGTCCACTCCATCCTTCCTCAGCTCCAAAATCGCTAAGGGTCATGGTTTCGGTACCTAAACTTCCGTTTACAATGTAAGTAGTGTTTCCGTAACTCTGACTTATATCTGCATCTGCGATCAATGGAAAGATAATTTCATTGGACAAATTATTGTCACCGGAAAAAATGCTTACAAAGTTTTGATCCAAAGAGTAACCACCTTCGTTGATCACTTGGCTTATAAATGGAACTGCCTCATTGAACATTGCAGTACCTGTATAAACTTCGGCATTCATGTAAAGTTTGGCCAACAATATCCTAGCCACACTTTTGTTTGCCCTGCCATAATCGTTGGTATCTGGAAGCAAATCAACCACGGCCAACAACTCGTTCTCCACATAGGTAAAAAGTTCTTGACGGTCTACTTCTGGCAGTGGATCGGATGTTCCATAGTTTTCCTCTGTTGCCAAAACTCCCTTTCCGAAACAATCGATCAAATAATAATAGGCCAAAGCTCTGATGAACCTTACTTCTCCCTCTATCTCACCTTTATTCTCTATATCCACCGCGCTCAAAACCAACAAAAGGTTATTTGCTTGCGGAACAGTGTAATAAATTCTGTTGTAGAGATAACGGAAAAACTTGTTGTTCTCATCCCAGTCGGAGGTAGTTGTCAACTGATCCAAACCATCATCCCCCCAGCGGTTTTTCATACCATCTGCGGTAAAATCCTGTAAGTTAACTATACCTCTTAAAAATGGTGATTCCCCTGGGTCATCATCAATGTCCGAACTTCCCGGACCATCTGGTCCCGATAGGGCAAAAGACGCATATAGTCGTGATAAAATACCACTAACGGCATCTGGATCTTGGTTTAAGAGCTCCTCTAATGTAAGCTCCACTTCCGGTGCTGTATCCAAATCCTTGGTACACCCCTGAATCATAAGGGCCAATGGAATTACAAAAAATAATATTGCTGTTAATTTTTTCATGTCAGATATCTTAAAAATCCACATTTACCCCAAACGTGAAGGAACGGGGTCTTGGATAGAAATTATTGTCTATTGCATTAAAATTCTCTGGATCCTGCCCATCATATTTGGTAATTATGAATAGGTTGTTCAATGCGCCATAAAAACGCATGGAAACATTTGGCAAGGCATCGTCCAATCGATAGCCCAAAACAATGTTCTCACATCTTAGGAAAGTGGCATCTTCCAAATAATAATCGGAGAATGGTACATTTCCACGAATATCCACAAAGTTGAAATCGGCAGCTCCGCTATAAAAGTCAAGCACATTCGACAAGCTGTTCGAGTTGTTCGGAATGGCACTTTCAACCCATCCTGAAGTCAATCTTCTGGAGTTGTACACTTGACCTCCGAACTGACCTCTGAAACTGGAGCTTAAATCGAACTTGCCATAGTTGAAGTTAAATCCGAAACCGAAGGTCCAGTTTGGACGTAAAGCCCTGTAATACCTGTCGTCGTTATCCACAGTTCCATCGCCATTGAAATCGGCAAATGCTCCATGGATCGGATTTCCAGCATCGTCGTACAATTGTCTGAAAACCCAGGCAGAATAAGGTTGGTACCCTACAGCGTGGTAGGCCAAATTTACCCCGGTTCCTGTTGGAATACCAGAATCACTGGCCGTAATACGGGAAACATCTTGCAAATTGGTAACTTCTGCCCTATTGTAAGAAGTGTTGCCGTAAAATTCCAAGGACATTTTTTCGTTCTGCAACGCCCTTACATTAAAGTTGACTTCGAAACCTTTGCTCTCGGTTTCCCCTACATTCTTAACAAAAGAAGAGGTAAGGGCTTGGCCTGGAGCAACTGGCACAGTTGCCAACAAATCTGTTGTGGTACGGTAGAATACATCGAAGGAACCACTCAACACATTGTTAGGGAAGAAACCAAAATCTAGACCAGCATTGAAGGTCTCTGCTTTTTCCCATGTCAAATCTGAGTTGTAAGGCCTCGCGGAGTAAAGCGCATATCCCTGCAAATATTGGCTGGTTACAGAACCTGCCTCGAACAATGGAAGCGATGGATAAAAACCAACGGCTCCAGTAATATCCTGTTGCCCTGTTCTACCCCAACCCAATCTCAACTTAAGATTGTTCACGAAGTTTACATTGTCCATAAAGTCTTCTTCATACACTTTCCATGCAAAGGCTGCCGCTGGGAAATAACCCCATCTATTTTCCTTTGAGAACAAAGAGGAAGCATCTGCCCTAAAGGATAGAGTCAACAAATATTTATCCAATAAGTTGATGTTACCCCTACCAAAATAGGACTGTAAATTCAACTCGTTAAAGTATCTGTTGGTTGGGTTTTGTGGATCGAATACTAAAAAACGCTCACCTGTTGCAGTATCGTAATTGTATTCTTCCTTATTCCCATCGTTTCTAAAGTTTTGGTAGGAATAACCGGCCTGCACATCGAAATTGGTGATTGGGCCTTCTTCCAAATCCTTTTCGTAAGCCAAGTAGGCTTCCATGGTATGGTTGATGATATCTTGATTCTCCCTGTAATTAACACCTGGGTTAAAACGATAATTTGGATCAGGATCTACAGCAGTATCATCTTGTCTGTAGGTAGCCAAAGAATTATCGGTATACACTTCTTTTACCTTTGCTTTGGAAGCTTCGACACCAATATTGGCAACAGCTCTAAGTTCAGGCATAAAATGCATTTTGTAATCCAACTCCATGTTGGCCAAAATTTTACTTACTCGTTCTGGGCGATAGCGTTGCATTAAAATGGCAACTGGGTTCCATTGTCCATCCAAGCTTAAAAATTGACCGTCCAAGACTGTATTTTGATAATACCCTCCGAATCGGTTATCGGCAGCAGCAGCATAAATTGGTTTGGTAGGATCCATGTTCACGGCTCCGCCAAGTGCACCACCTTCATCTATCGCATTCTTTTTGGACATAATTCCCTTCGCATTGATATCAACCTTTAAATGGTTATCAAAAAATCTAGGGGTCAGTTTTACAGAGCTGGTAATACGCTCATAGTCACTTGTTTTCACAAGTCCTTGGGATTCGGTATAACCAAGTGACATACGAATTGGCACTGATTTAAAAATACTACCGCGTGCACTAAAGTTGTGGTCAAACGAAATCGCCGTACGGAAAATGGCATCTTGCCAATCCGTATCCGACAAAATTCTACCCTCTATGCCTGGAGTACTCAAGTCATCTTCAGCTTCGGTTGTTGGATCATCCACACCAAGATAGTTGGTGAAATCAGGGTGGAATTCCTGAATAAACCTTGTATAGGCATTGGAATCCATCATATCAATTTTCTTTCCAACTGTGCTTACTGTGGTGTTGGAGGAGAAATTGAATTTAAACTCACCCGTCAGACCTTTTTTGGTAGTAATGATAATAACCCCGTTGGATGCTCTTGAACCGTATATTGCGGTAGCCGAAGCATCTTTCAAAATAGAAAAGCTTTCTACATCGTTCGGGTTGATCAATGTAAGTGGGTTACTAACACCTGCTGGGTTGGTATTATCGACCGGAATCCCATCGATTACAATCAATGGATTGTTATTGGCCGTTAACGAAGACCCACCACGAATACGAATATTCGGGGCAGAATCGGGCTGACCACCACTGTTGGTAATGCGAACACCGGCTGTTTTACCTGTAAGCAATTGGTCGGTTGATACAATGGCACCTTTGTTAAAATCTTCGGTGGTCACCGAAGAAACCGAACCAGTGGCATCTTCCACTGTTGTAGTACCGTAACCAATCACCACAACCTCATCCAAAGCTGTGGTATCTTCATCGAGCGTTACATTTAGTGTACTGCCCGATACAACAACTTCCTTCGGTTGAAAACCGATGTAGGAAAACACCAAAATGTCACCCATATTGGCTTCCAAAAGGTAATTTCCATCAAAATCAGTTGCTGTTCCCTGAGTTGTTCCCTTTATAAGGATACTCACTCCAGGTAAAGGATCCTGAGTAGCGGTATCCGTAACTATCCCTTGCACAGCAATTTGGGCATACTGAACAAAAGGAATTAGAAACATGCACCATATGAGGTACATCCGTTTAATTCTCATATTGAAGTTTGTTTAAGTTAATTTTACGATTATGCTATATTTTACTTCCCTCAGGCGAAAATATGTAATTCAGACCCCCATTTTTTTGACAATTATCATATTTTGCCACTTACAACGTTTTCCGGTTGACAAATAATTCCGTGGTGACAGCTTATCAGAGTATATTTGGAGAAATATTGGATTTTTCGGGAGAATCCAAGGAAATGAACATGCAGGATGAAACCTAAAATGACGCTCAAGAAGATAGCCTCCGAATTAGGGCTTTCCATTTCAACCGTTTCAAAAGCGCTCAAGAACAACAAGGATATTAGCAAGGAGAACCGGGAAAAAGTCCAAGCATTTGCCAAATTCTACAACTACCGCCCCAATAGTGTCGCACTCAGTTTAAAAAACAAGAAAACGAAGACCATTGGGGTTATTATTCCCGAAATTGTGCACCATTATTTTGCCAAAGTCATTTCCGGTATCGAAGAAGTCGCCAACTCCAAAGAGTATAACGTTATTATTGGAGTTACGAACGAATCCTATAGCAAAGAAATCATCAACATGGAAATGTTGATCGATGGCAGTATTGACGGTTTTATTATATCCCTATCCAAACAAACGCTCCAAAAAAAAGATTACACCCATTTACAAGAAACCATAAACCAGAGCATACCTATAGTAATGTTCGATAGGGCCGTTGAAGAGATTCCCTGCGATAAGATTATAATCGACGACAGGGAGGCAGGTAAAATGGCCATTCAAAGATTAGTCGACGAAGGGAGAAAAAAAATATTGCTGCTGACCACGAAGGATTACCTGAATATAGGTCGCCTTAGAACGGAAGGATATCGCGATGCTCTTTTGGCCAATCAAATTCCCTATGATGAAGATTTGATAGTAAGAATTGGTGAACTTGGGGATTCGGACGAAGACCAACGAAATCTTGAGGAAAGAATAAATAAGGTATTCGAGCTCCATCCCGATATTGATGGCATTTTCGGTGTAAACGAAATTTATGCGGTAACCGCCATGAACGTTGCCCGAATGCGAGGTCTGGATGTTCCCGAACAATTATCGGTCATTGGTTTTTCTGATGGGATATTATCCAAATATGCACGCCCACACCTAACCACGGTGAGCCAACATGGTTTCCAAATGGGGGAACTGGCTGCGGAGACCCTGATCAACAGATTGGAGAAAATGGATGATGATGTGGAGGTCCCCTACGAAACAAGAGTAGTCAAGACCGATCTTATTATCCGTGACTCCACTAGAAACAAGATCACCAATTAAAATTGGTACTGTTATTTTAAAAAGCTATATCTTTGAACCATCAACGCTTATACTTTACTTCCCAAAGTAATTTAAGTGAACAGGTAAGACTGTTCCTATTGTGAACCTAATTCAAATCACAATGTTTCAAAAGCGTAGATTAAGCTTCTGGGAAATCTGGAACCTCAGTTTTGGATTTCTTGGAATTCAAATGGGCTTTGCCCTTCAAAATGCCAATGCCAGCCGAATTCTTCAAAGTTTTGGTGCCGACGTGCACGAACTTTCTTGGTTTTGGATCGTTGCACCACTTACAGGACTTATTGTACAGCCAATCGTTGGCCATTATAGTGATCAAACTTGGACGCGTTTAGGACGTAGGCGCCCTTATTTTTTGACCGGGGCACTTTTGGCATCTCTGGGACTGGTTTTTATGCCCAATGCCGATATGTTCACTGCCATAATGCCCTCTTTATGGGTAGGTGCCGGTATGCTCATGGTCATGGATGCCTCTTTTAATATTGCCATGGAGCCATTTAGGGCATTGATTGCGGATATGCTACCATCCGACCAAAGAACATTGGGCTACAGTATACAGACAGTACTTATTGGGGTGGGAGCGGTTATAGGCTCTTGGCTTCCCTACGCATTGACTAATTGGATCGGCATAAGCAACACGGCTGCCGCAGGGGAAGTCCCACTAAACCTTTTGCTTTCGTTTATCATAGGAGCTGTAATTCTTATCATAAGTGTTGCCATCACGGTTTTTACCACTAAAGAATACAGTCCCGAGGAAATGGCTCTTTTAAACAAAGAAGAAGAGAGCGTTGAATCTGATGACACTACGGGAAGTCTCCTTGATATATTTAAGGACTTTGCCCAGATGCCACTGACCATGAAACAATTGAGCTGGGTCCAATTTTTTTCCTGGTTCGGTCTTTTTGGCCTTTGGGTATTTGCAACACCCGCTATCGCACAGCATATTTATGGTCTCGACCCCAACGACAGCCATAGTACTGCTTACCAAAATGCAGGTGATTGGGTTGGTATTCTGTTTGGTGTCTATAATGGTGTATCGGCAATATTTGCATTTTTTCTTCCTGCCATAGCCAAAAAAGTGGGACGAAAAAAAACACATATGATTTCACTGGTAATCGGTGCCATAGGATTCCTATCCATTTATATTATGCCAGATAAAAATTGGCTGATATTTTCCATGGTAGGAATAGGCATTGCATGGGCGAGCATTTTAGCCATGCCCTACGCCATCTTGGCCGGTGCCATACCTCCTAAAAAAATGGGAGTTTATATGGGGATATTTAATTTTTTCATCGTCATCCCACAAATTGTGAACGCTTTTATAGGTGGACCTATGGTCAAGCTACTCTATGGCGGGCAACCAATATTTGCACTGGTCACAAGCGGCATTTCATTTTTGATTGCTGCGGCATTGGTCTCCAGAGTGCAAGATATTGACGATAATAGGCCTACAGTTTAACTGAAATTCATATTTTCAGGACACCCTAATACACACAGAAACAAAAACATAGGATTTTAGTCAATTTTTGGCCGAATCAAACAAACAAGTAAAACATCAATCAACCCTAAAATGAATCAAGACTACATACAATCAAATCCATGGAGCATCATCGAAGAAGGTTTTGACAAAGAAAGAGTCAAATCTTCCGAAAGCCTATTTAGTATTGGAAACGGAGCCATGGGACAACGCGCCAATTTTGAAGAATCCTACTCCGGCGCAACTTTTCAGGGAAGTTACATTGCCGGTGTCTATTATCCAGACAAAACCCGAGTGGGATGGTGGAAAAATGGTTACCCGGAATATTTTGCAAAAGTTTTGAACGCTCCCAATTGGATAGGTATCAATGTCACCATCAATGGTGAACTTTTGGACCTTGCTACCTGCACCAACATCAAAGATTTTAAACGGGAACTGAACATGAAAGAGGGATGGTACCGTAGAAATTTTGTAGCCACCACGCCAAATAACATTGAAATTGAAGTAATAGCCACACGTTTTTTAAGCCTTGCCCATGACGAAGTAGGCGCTATCCGTTTTGAGGTTACACCATTGAATAGCGATGCAGAAATATCGTTTAACCCCTATATCGATGCCGGAATCACTAATGAAGACAGCAACTGGGACGATAAATTCTGGAACACGACCAAGATAACATCAAATAATAACAGGGCCTTTATTGAGTCGCACACCATGAAAACCAATTTCAACGTGTGTACTTTTATGCAGGCACAATTGGAGCATGGAAACAAAGTAACGACTTCACCGAGTTCCGAAATCAAAAAAGAACTTTCGATAGGTTTTGAATTTTCACAATCCGCAAAAAAAGGAGAAAAAGTAAGCCTTGTTAAATATGGGGGATATACGGTTGATCGTAACCACGATGCCGACCAATTGGTAAAAGCAGCAAATTCGGTTCTTGACCAAGCCTCTTTGCTCGGGTTTGATGGCCTTTTGGATGAACAAAAGAAAGCATGGGACCAAGTTTGGGAAATGAGCGATATTACCATTGAAGGCGATGTAAAGGCCCAACAGGGAATTCGTTTTAACATATTCCAGCTGAATCAGACCTATACCGGAACAGATTCCAGACTTAACATTGGACCAAAAGGATTTACAGGAGAGAAATATGGAGGAAGCACCTATTGGGATACAGAAGCCTATTGCCTTCCATTTTATATGGCCACCAAAAACCAAGAAGTGGCCCGAAAACTTCTTAAATATCGATATAACCATTTGGAAAAAGCCATTGAAAATGCTGAAAAGCTTGGTTTTAAAAATGGAGCGGCCCTATATCCGATGGTCACCATGAACGGTGAGGAATGCCACAATGAATGGGAAATCACCTTTGAGGAAATTCACAGAAACGGAGCCATCGCATATGCCATTTACAACTACACCCGATACACCCAGGATTATAGTTATGTTCCAGAAATGGGATTGGAAGTTTTGATCGGCATTGCACGTTTTTGGCAACAACGCATTAATTGGTCCACACACCAAAATAAATACGTGATGCTTGGTGTAACAGGGCCTAACGAATACGAAAACAACGTACACAATAACTGGTATACAAATTATATTGCCAAATGGTGTTTGGAGTATGCTTTGGAACAATTGGAACAAGTACAACAAAACTTTCCTGCCGATTACAAAAGGATTATCGAAAAAACCAAGTTGACCAACGAGGAGACCGGCCTTTGGAAAAAAGTGGCAGCCCATATGTATTTCCCATACTCAAAAGAACATGGGGTTTATTTGCAACAAGATGGATTCTTGGACAAGGATTTGGTCCCCGTTGCTGAATTGGACAAACAAGAACGTCCAATCAACCAACACTGGAGTTGGGACAGAATTTTACGTTCCCCATACATAAAGCAAGCGGACACTCTTCAGGGCTTTTACTTTTTTGAAGACCATTTTACGGAAGAAGAACTGGAAAAACATTTCGACTTTTATGAGCCTTTCACGGTTCACGAGTCATCCTTATCACCATGTGTCCATTCGGTACAGGCAGCAAAACTCAACCGTATGGAGCAAGCCTACACTTTTTATCTAAGAACATCCCGTTTGGATTTGGACGATTACAATAAAGAGGTGGAAGAAGGACTTCACATCACTTCCATGGCAGGTACATGGATGAGCATTATAGAAGGCTTCGGCGGTATGCGAATCAAGGACGGAAAACTTTGTTTTTCCCCAAAAATTCCAGAACAATGGGATATGTACTCGTTTAAGATCAACTTTAGAAACCGAATTATAAAAGTAACGGTTACCCAAAACGGGACAACATTCAATATAGATGAAGGAGATTCCCTCGAGGTACTGGTAAACGATACACCTATTAGTATTTCGCACTAAATCATAATGAGCGAACAACATATCTGATTATAAATTCATGAGAAAAGTTACAACCCTAGTTCTATTGGCCATTTGCAGTTTTGCATTTGGCCAAATAGAGCGCGTTGAACCACCTAATTGGTGGGCCAACATGAACAGCACTGAGCTTGAGCTATTGGTATATGGTGACAACATCAGTAATCTGGACCCGGAATTTTCTGGAAATATCAATATTAAAAAAGTAGTGAAAGTTGAAAACCCAAACTACTTGTTTGTTACGGTTGATACAGAAGACATCACTGCCGGCACACACACCTTATCGTTGAAGAAAGGAAAAAGAACGGTAGACTCTTTTAATTATGAATTTAAAACTCGAAGAGATGGGTCCGAACAAAGAAAGGGTTTTGACTCATCGGATGTAATTTATCTTTTGATGCCGGACAGATTTGCCAATGGTGACCCCTCCAACGATAGCACTTCGGAAACTATTGAAAAAGCCAACAGGGAACACCAAGGTGGTAGACACGGTGGAGACATTCAAGGCATTATTGACCATTTGGACTACATTAATGAACTGGGAGCTACCACTTTGTGGAGCACTCCATTAACCTTGGATAACGAAAAAGTATACTCGTACCATGGCTATGCCAGCAGCGATCTCTACAAAATTGATCCCCGATATGGCTCCAATGAAGATTTTGCCTCCCTATCCGCAGAACTTCACAAGAGAAATATGAAGCATATTATGGACTTTGTACCCAACCACTGGGGATTGAGCCATTGGCTAATTCAAGATCTTCCATCAAGCGACTGGATTCACTTTTGGGAGGGCGGAGAAAATGGTTTTAAACGGAGTAATTATATCCAAACTACCCAGTTTGACCCATATGCCTCGGAAATTGATGCCAAAGGTTGTATGGATGGCTGGTTTGATTACACCATGCCGGATATGAACGAGAACAACCCTATGCTCATCACCTATCTCGTCCAAAATGCCATTTGGTGGATCGAGAGCGGCGATTTGGATGGAATCCGAGTGGACACGTATCCTTATAATGACAAAAAGGGGATTACCGAATGGGTGACCCGTGTAATGGAGGAATACCCAAACTTCAACGTTATGGGCGAAATTTTTATGCACGAAACCGCACATATCGCCTACTGGCAAAAAGACAGCAAAGTTGGGGCCATACAAGGTTTCAACTCCAATCTACCAACCGTGATGGATTTTCCGCTCCATGATATTCTCCCTCGAGTTTTTAAGGAAGATCAACAAAATTGGGGAGATGGTGTATATCGGATTTATGATCATTTGACCAAGGATTTCCTCTACCCCAATATCAATAACCTATTAATAAAAATGGGCAACCACGATGTCAACCGTATCAACCAAGAATTTGACGGAGATGTGGATAAGTACAAAATGGCGCTCACACTTATTATGACCTTACGCGGCATTCCACAAATCTATTATGGTGATGAAATTGGCATGTTGGGCGACAAAGGCAAAGGTGATGGAGATATTCGTCGGGATTTTCCAGGTGGATGGACCGGCGATGAGCAAGATGCCTTTACCTCCAAAGGAAGAACTACAAAACAAAATGAGTATTTTGAATTTACAAAGAACCTATTGAACTGGAGAAAAGGTAAAAAAGCCATTCATTTTGGCGAAACGCTTCATTTTTCCCCGGTAGATAATGTTTACGTTTATTTTAGGTATCTACCGGATAATCCGAATGAAACCGTTATGGTGGTGCTGAACAATTCAAACAAAGATCAAAAAATTGATCTAGCACGATTTGAAGAAGGCATACAATCGCATACGAAAGCTTTGGAAATAATTTCGGGAATGGAATACGAAATCAATCAAAATCTTGATGTAGCGGCAAAAAGTGGATTGGTTTTTGAATTAAAGTGATTTCACCTAATATTTTCCAAAACAAGACACTTTTAAGGTGATTCGGAGTATTTTCATATCAACATAAACATTTTACCATGAAAAGATTATTGCTATGTATACTGGTTTTGCAACTTGCCGGCTGTGCAGAATTACAACAAGTTGTCAACCAACTGCCCCAAGGCACCACAGGAATCGGCAATGATGAAATTGCCCAAGGATTGAGAGAAGCCCTGAACATGGGAATCGAAAAACAGGTGAACAAACTTACCAGTGAAAATGGCTTTTATAAAAACGAATTGGTCAAAATACTACTGCCGGAGGAATTGCAAAAAGTAGACAAGACCCTACGTGATATTGGTTTATCGAGCTTGGCAGACGAAGGGCTGAGAATAATTAACAGGGCTGCGGAAGATGCCGTTGGTGAAGCAACGCCCATTTTTGTCGATGCCGTTAAAGGAATCACCTTTAACGATGCCAAACAGATTCTGTTGGGCAACGACAATGCCGCTACTCAATATTTACAGCAAGCCACCCGAACCCAGCTTTACAATAAATTTAATCCGATTATTAAAAATTCGTTTCAAAAAGTGGGAGCTGACCAAATATGGAGCAATATTATTACCAAGTACAATAATCTACCCCTAACAAATGATGTAAATCCGGATTTAACCGATTATACCACTAATGAAGCATTGGAGGGAGTTTATACCATGATTGCAGTAGAAGAACAGGAAATTAGGACAAAAGTTTCGTCCAGAACAACAAATTTGTTAAAAAAGGTGTTCGCTTTACAAGATTAATCATAATTTTTTCAGAAATATGCAATATCTTTAGGACTATTGCGTTATAAACTCAATAATTAAGAGTAATTATAACAAAATCCTAAAGTTAAATTAACCTTGACCTGAAGGTTAAACTTGAATTTTGTACAAGTTATCTGAGTTAGCATTTTTTTGAGTTAGTTAGTTAAAAACCGGTGTTTTCACCGGTTTTTTGTTTTCTCCAACTTTTTATAGATGCCATCAAAAGCAACAGTAATGTTGTTTTTTCCATCTATGATTTCCCACAATTGTCTAACCGTGCCATCTTTATTATTTGTCCAGGTAATACGGTTCTTATAGGTAGTTCCATCCGTATTGGATATTGTTCCGGAAGTTAAAATCATCTGGTTACCTTTTTTGTTCCCTTTTAAATTTAGTACTGCACCATTGTTATCTACCCATAATTGTTCCCATTCTTGGGTCCCTGAATTATAAAAATTAAGACTTGTCCCCGTATAACCCGCTTTGGCACTTGTCCAATTTTCGCGAATTACACACCCATCCTCTTCCAATTGAATTTTGCTATAACCAGCAGGCGAACCATCTTTAAAATTGACAACCTCCCACTCTCCTATCCAAAAATTAAAAGCCTTATGGTCTTCCGAACAACAGTTACAATTGGATTTATCTTGAGCGGATAAGTAAACTCCAAAAAGCAGAAAAAAGACAAACATTAAAATTCTCATGCAGATATTTGATGTTAACAATCCAGTCTTTTAAAGGTACGTTAATTTTAACCCAACATCATGTTATCGGTTTTCTTAAAAAGGCCTCGATTCGTTAAATTTTAGATAAATAACCTGATTTATAGACGTATACCCCTATTCAGAATAGTCCACCAGCACGTTTTGAACGTATCTTTGTTATTAACAAATCTTGAGAGCTATGAATAATCAGTATTGTAAAGTTGGAGCGGTTACCCCAATCACCGGACTAAGCCAAGCAGCATCGGTTTTAGAGGTAATGCATAAAAACTTCATGGAAAAAGCTGCCAACGTTTCGGGCAAGGACAATCAACTTGGGGAATTTTTTAAGAGCAAAGCTCAAAGCATAAAAAGAACATTGGAAAAATTGTAGGTTAAAACATTCGCCTATTTAAGTTTCGCCAGTTCCAGTTCCATTTCTTGCTGGATTTCCTGTGCCTTTTTTGCCGCGGTTGTTGCAAAGTCATCTCCCGTTGATGCATAAATAATTCCACGTGATGAATTTACCAACAGACCTACATCTTTGGTAATCCCATATTGGCAAACTTCTTGTAAACTACCACCTTGCGCTCCCACTCCGGGCACCAATAAAAAGCTTTCCGGAACAATTCTTCTGATATCTTCAAGATAAGTCGCCTTAGTGGCACCTACCACATACATTAAGCGCTCAGAACCCTTGTAGGTCTTAGAAACCGACAGTACTTCTTTGTACAGTTCGTGTCCATCTACGTTTTTGGTCTGAAAATCAAAAGCACCTTGATTGGAAGTCAACGCCAAAAGTATGGTATGCCTGTTCTCAAACTCCAAGAAAGGTTCCACAGAATCCTTGCCCATATAGGGCGCAATGGTTATGGAATCAAAATCCATGGTCTCAAAAAATGCTTTTGCATATCGCGTTGACGTGTTTCCTATATCACCTCGCTTTGCATCGGCAATCGTAAACATTTCCGGGTGATTGGAATTTAAATATTCCATGGTCCGCTCCAGTGATTTCCAACCTTGAAGACCATAAGCCTCATAAAAAGCAATGTTGGGCTTGTAGGCCACACAAAAGGGATGCGTGGCATCGATTATAGCCTTATTGAAAGCAAAAATAGGGTCCTCTTCTTTAAGAAGATGCTTTGGGATTTTATCCAAATCGGTGTCGAGACCAACACAGAGGAACGATTTCTTTAGACGTATCTGGGCAATTAAATCTTCTATCTTCATTATGATGGGTTCTCTACCGCACTTCTACTTTAAGATTAAAATATCTCCGAAGCTTCCTTGAGTTTTTCAGTGTTTTCCACCAACATCAACTCATCAATAATTTTCTGGATATCCCCGTTGATGATGTTTTGCAAATCGTAAAGAGTGAGTCCTATTCTGTGATCGGTTACCCTACCCTGCGGATAATTATAAGTACGGATTTTTGCCGAACGGTCGCCACTACTCACCTGAGAGTTGCGTTTGGCGGCATCCTCCGCCTGTTTTTTGGCTAATTCCATATCATACAAACGGGAACGAAGCACCTTAAACGCTTTATCCTTGTTTTTGTGCTGGGACTTCTCATCCTGACACTGTGCTACGATTCCAGTTGGTTCGTGTGTTAATCGAACCGCCGAATAGGTCGTGTTCACCGATTGCCCACCAGGTCCGGAAGAACAGAAGTAATCGATTCGAACATCTTTGGGATCTATCTGAACATCGAACTCCTCTGCTTCTGGAATTACCATAACGGTGGCCGCACTTGTATGCACCCTACCCTGGGTCTCGGTCTGCGGTACACGCTGTACGCGATGCACTCCTGCCTCGAACTTAAGCGTTCCATAAACATCCTCTCCGTTCACTTCAAAATGGATTTCTTTGTATCCGCCACTGGTTCCCTCGCTAAGGTCGATCACATTGGTTTTCCAACCTTTTGATTCGCAATACTTGGTGTACATACGGAATAGGTCGCCCGCAAAAATACTGGCTTCGTCACCACCTGTTCCCGCACGAATTTCCATGACCACGTTCTTCTCATCCTCGGGGTCCTTTGGAATCAACAGGTATTTGATTTCCTCTTCCAACTTGGGCATGGCGCTTTTCGCCTCGTCCAATTGCATTTTGGCCATTTCCACCATTTCCGCATCACTTCCGTCCGCAATGATTTCTTCTGCCTCTTCAATATTATTGGTAAGGGTAATGTATTCGTCGCGTTTATCGCTGAGCAACTTAAGATCTTTGTATTCCTTGTTGAGTTTTACATATCTCTTTTGGTCCGCAATAATATCCGGCTGAATGATAAGGTCCGAAACCTCATCAAAACGCTGTTTTACGATGTTGAGTTTGTCTAGCATAAATCAATCCTCCTATGGGAATGCGAATTTACGATTAATTTGTACATTTAGTAAATACCATGGTTTCATTATTCCGTCTTAAAACATACCTACTAGTTTTTCTGTTCTACAAAACCATTCTCTTGGCATCCAATTTATTAGCCATTCTCCTAATGGTTTTAGAATCTACTTTAGCCTCAATTATCGCTTTAAAATTGGTTTTTATTGGTTTGGTCACTCTTAGATTCTCAGATTCAAGATATTCCAAAGATTTGGTTTTATATCAAAATTTCGGCATCACCAAAACCGCCCTTCTCTTCCTTGCATTTGTATTTGACTTGCTGATATCCCTTATCATTTACCTAATATTTTTCTTTTGATTCTAGAAATTGACAACATAGAACTCTCCTTCAACAACAAAAACATTTTGAGAGGAGTGTATTTAAAAGCCGAGAGCGGAAAAGTTACAGGTATTTTGGGTAGAAACGGCTCTGGAAAAACATCATTGCTCAACATTTTATTTGGGAGTGTAAAGCCTAAATACAAATCCATCCGGATTGATGGGAAATTTATGAAAGGCCCCTTATTTCAAAAGAATCAAATCGCCTATTTACCTCAACACAGACTCCTTACTGGAAATATGAAAGTAAGTAGCAGCCTCAAATTGTTTAATATTGATTGGAATAACCTTATAAACGATTTTGAACATTTCAAACCATTCAAAAACCACTTTACTTCGGAACTTTCGGGAGGTGAACTCAGATTATTGGAAACCTATCTTATCTTGAATAGCAACAAAAACATTATACTCCTTGATGAGCCTTTTTCCAATCTAGCACCCTTATATATTTCCAAGATCAAGGACATCATTCAAGCACAAAAAGTCAATAAAATCATACTGCTGACTGATCATTTGTACGAAGAAATTGTTTCGCTGAGCGACGATTTGTATTTTCTGAAAAACGGATGCTCCAAATTGATTCACAATATGGCTGACCTCGAAAACGAGGGCTATTTACCTATTAATTCCCAACAAAAGTAGTCCCCAACGTCACGATAAAGGCATTAAGCCCGTCGCTCCTATCGTATTGGCTAAATCGCAAATTGATGGTTTTCAACCCAAAATTAAGTACTCTGGCAGTTGTAAAAATATCTTTGTACTGAACTCCCATCCCGTATTGATGAGCATCATAATCAGACAAATCGTAGTCCGAAGTATAAAACTCGTATGTAGACAGTGCTTGCTCTTTGGGATAAAAATAATCCGCTGCAGTCTGAGTGTAATACCGATATGTGGGATACAATGTAAACTTATCGGTAAGCTTTATTGGGGCTTCTAAACTAGCCGTATGCGAACTGATGCCCCAATCGTCCCAATAATAACGGTAATAGGAACGCAATATCACCACATCGTTCAAATAATAATTCAATCGGCCGCCCACAGGTATTTTAAAGCGGCTATCTGGCAACTGCTCCACGTTGTCCGCCAACTGGAACTCATCAATAAAAAAATCCTCAAAATCCGAAAAGTAAACACGCTGGAACGGCGTGCTCAACAATCCGTTTTGGGAAACTACATCCATAAACAAGGCTCCTTGTAATTTCTGACTCAAAATCTGTGAAAAACTAAGGGATACTGAGTAAGAATTCCTGTTCTCGCTTTCAAATTCAGAAAAAATTGGGCGGTATGTCCCATTTCCCGTAATGCGATCATCAAAAAAACCATCACGCAATTCTATCGGGTATTGCGAATTCCATTTATCCAAAAACACACGACCACTTAGTGTAATTTCAGTATTCTTTTCATTGAACAATTTGGTATAGCTTCCACCAAAACCAATTGAAAAATAATCGTATTCCGAAGAAAAATAGGCGTTGGCACTCCAAATAGTGTTCCGATCATCCGAACTATGTTGGTATGTGGGATTGATATAAACCAAGACATCTTTACGCGACTCTCCAGAAGAGGCATCGAACGGAGTTACATTGAGACCTCCATCCAAAGGGTTTACATTACTGGATGATGCCGAAGTGTAAGCTGACAGACCAACATCAACCGTTAAAATATCGTCCTCGTTCATGGGCATTCGAAGAACAATGCTGGATGTGGCATCGGTTAATTCTTCGGTTCCTTCTCCACCGGTAACGGCGGCATTTTGTCCATCTTGATTGTAATAACTGAACAATAAATCGACCTCACTTGCTTCCAGAACCCTTCGCTTGTAAGAAGTATCGTCTTGCTGTGACCAGCCGATGAATGCCATGGAAAAGAACAAGACCATGCAAGCGGATTTTACTATTCTGGACAATTGGGTCATAAGCTTTTTTATATGATTAGATAGTTGCAGCACTAATTACATCCGCACCCGCCTCCTGTTTTACCACCATTTGCTCCCGAAGAAGCTTCCCTGTAAATATGGAAATTGGTCTCAAACCTTTCGCAGGGCCTTGCACTCAATTGCATTTCTTCATCGTTCACATATACCTTGTCGTACTCGCGAACGGCAACACAGGAGCTTGAAAAAACTAAGAGTAGCAATAAAAAAAACGGTCTTCCCATATACTAAATGTACTAATTCGTATCGAACATTATTCCTGAACTGCGATGAACTTTATTCTCAGAATCCACGACAACGGCCTCTACCCCATCAATTTGATTGATCATATGCAGACCAACATCACGGCCCATCGTAAAGACCGCGGTAGCCAAAGCATCACACAACTCTGCTTGCTTGGCGAATATGGAAACACTATTGATGCCTTTGGTAGGGTAACCCGTTCTTGGATCAATAATATGAGAATATTTTTCACCGTTGAGCATTATATATTTTTCGTAATTCCCTGAGGTCGCCACCGATGACTCTACAATTGGGAGCCAACTAAATACTTTGTCCTTGCTCAGTGGATTGGCAATCCCAACCAACCATTTTTCACCTGTAACCTTGGTACCCCAAGTAGTAAGATCGCCTGAAGCATTTATAATTCCGCCCTTCACATCTTTGGATACGAGTAGGTCCTTCGCCTTATCAGCGGCATATCCCTTACCAATGGCACCAAAACCAATTTTCATCCCTTTTTCTGGGAGATATACGGTTAGGTTTTCCTGATCCAATTGAATTTTTTTGAATCCAACCTTTGCAACTGAGTGTTTAATTTCTGTTGTAGTAGGCACCTTATCCATGGTTCCATCGAACTTCCAGATATTGTCCATGGAGGCATAGGTAATATCAAAAGCCCCATCGGTAATTTCGGATATTTTTATGGCCCGCTCGATTAAATTGAACAACTCTCGACTAACCTTAACTGGCTTTATTCCCGCATTTTTGTTGATCAGTGTGGTTTCCGAATTTTCGCTCCAAGAAGAAATAATGGCTTCTATACGTTCAATTTCCGATACGGCTTCATCTATGTTGATATAGCCAATTTCTTCATTCGGTGCCACAACGGTTATCTCAAAGCGAGTCCCCATTAATTTCAGGGTCTTTTTTACCGTGACATCCGTTTGCCTCGACTGCCCGAACGACAGCAGGCAAAAAAGACTGCAGGTCAAGGCAACAAGGTTTTTCATTTCAGAAATTTATTCAGGGTCTTAATATATTTTTCCGGGCTGGTGCGGGCCACAAACCCTGTTGTGCCCAAAACATGCTGATCTTTATCCATAACCACAACCAAAGGGAAATAACCCTTTGGGTTATATTTCTCGGCCAGGGATTTATTCTGCTTCATTTTTTCCTCGGGCAATTTATTCTGCTTCTTTCTAGGGAAATCGGCATCGTACATTACGTAATGATCCAACGCATAGGCCTGGAACTCTTCGCTATCAAAAATATGTCGCTTTAAACGGATGCAGGGAGCACACCAATCGGAACCGGAGAAAACCAAAACTATGGGTTTGTCCTCAGCAGAGGCCTTGGTAAGGGCATCATCAAAACTTTCTTGCCATTGTTGTGCCTGTAGCATACCACAGCTGGCAAACAACAATATGTAGATTAATTTTTTCATTCGATTTGGGGATTCTAAAAACTATTCATAAACCCGTAAAACAGAGCCATTGAGTTCTGTATTGTAGACTGTCAGTGCTCTGGCCGGAGTCCCATCCACTTGATTGAGCGGTGTTCCATTTTGATCAAATCGTGAACCATGCACATCGCAGTAAAAGATACCTCCACTCTGGTCTACAAAACGAACTTGATCGTACGATTGATGACTACAAACTTGGCTTGCTGCCACATACTCTCCTTGGAGATTTCTGGCCACAACCACTAAGTCCTTCAGAATAAAACCGCCATTTTGGGAAAGATTGGAAGCTTCTGCCGATGTTAGGTCGATCGTAAAGTCGACTCCAGTAGGCTCTTCCACTAGATTTCCATCAATATCATCGTTGGAACATCCTTGTAAACAGGGAAATGTAAGGGCAAAGGCTGCGCCTGCACCCAAACTTCGAAGAAACTCTTTTCTCTCCATAGCGTAAGGTTTATATAAATTAACGCTATTTATAAAGAAATCGTATGCTAATATTCAAACTTGCCGTAAGGGCTCTGGATGGTCAATTTTTTATTTTCGGATGATTCCACGTGTCCCACAATCTGTGCATCCACATCAAAACTTTGTGAAATGGCAATGATTTCCTCTGCAACCTTCTCATCTACATACAATTCCATGCGATGACCACAATTGAACACTTGGTACATTTCTTTCCAATCGGTCCCGGATTGTTCTTGAATCAATTTAAACAAAGGTGGAATGGAAAACATATTATCCTTGATGATGTGGAGATTTTCCACAAAGTGAAGGATTTTGGTCTGGGCACCGCCACTGCAATGTACCATACCGTGAATCTCATCGGAAGAATATTGCGCTAACACTTTTTTGATAATGGGTGCGTAAGTTCTCGTTGGAGACAGAACCAGTTTTCCTGCATCCAGAGGGGAATCGGATACTTTATCCGTTAGTTTGGTGTTCCCCGAATACACTAATTCCTCAGGAACGGATGCATCGAAACTTTCAGGATATTTTTCTGCCAAATATTTAGAGAACACATCGTGTCGGGCCGAGGTTAAACCATTACTTCCCATTCCCCCATTATACTCGGTTTCATAACTCGCCTGTCCAAAGGAAGCCAAACCAACGATAACATCTCCTGCTTTGATATTGGCATTATCGATGACGTTCTTTCGCTCCATTCTTGCCGTTACAGTGGAATCTACAATTATGGTACGAACCAAATCCCCTACATCGGCAGTTTCCCCTCCCGTGGAGCGGATGGTAATCCCGTGTTTGTCCAAATCTGAAATCAGTTCCTCAGTCCCATTGATGATGGCTGAAATCACTTCTCCGGGAATCAGGTTTTTATTTCGCCCAATGGTAGAGGACAACATAATATTGTCAGTGGCACCCACACAGATCAGGTCATCAACGTTCATGATAAGCGCATCTTGGGCAATTCCTTTCCAAACCGAAATATCTCCTGTTTCCTTCCAGTACATATAGGCCAAAGAGGATTTGGTACCTGCACCATCGGCATGCATTACCAAGCAATGGTCCTCACTACCGGTCAAATAATCGGGTACAATTTTGCAGAACGCTTTGGGAAAAAGTCCTTTATCAATGTTTTTGATGGCATTGTGCACATCTTCCTTGGAGGCAGAAACACCTCTTTGCGCATATCTTTTACTGGTATCCGATGACATATGAAAGGTTTGGGCAAAAATAACGGAAAGCCATCAAATAATTGATATGCTTTCCGTCTTTTCCATTTTGTGATATTTTCTATTTAGAGAACAACATTTCTCGGTACTTGGTAAACGGCCAAAATTCATCAGCGATGAGTTTCTCCAAAGTATCCGAATGCTCCCGAATTTTGTCAAAATAAGGTCTTACGTTGTTGCAATATGCCTGCGCCTTTTTATCCACTACGGACATACCGTTGGCACGCCTACGTGCATCGGCCATCTCGTCCGTTAATCTTTTTATCTCAACAATGTGCTCACCAATTTGCTCCAATATGTTCAATTGGCCCTCGGCCACTTTCTTGTGTGCCGCTCCATACACATCTTTTAGCCCCTGAATGTTCTCGAGCAAAAGATTTTGATATTTAACAGCTGCCGGAATAATGTGGTTATAGACCATTTCTCCCAAAACGCGCCCTTCTATCTGGATATGGAAAATGTAAGCGCCCAATTCCACTTCCTTGTGGGCCTTGAGCTCTACCTCGTTCATCACATCCATCTGCTTGAAAAGTTCATAACTTTCCTTTGAGGTAATTACTTGAAGGGCTTCTGGCGTGTTTTTATTAAAGCTCAGTTTTCTTCTTCTGGCCTCTTCCTGCCATTCTATACCGTAGCCATCACCTTCAAAACGGATGCGTTTGGAAGTTTTTATGTATTCTCGAAGCACATTGAAAACAGCTTCGTCCTTTTTCAGATTTTTCTTGTCGATAAGGGCATCAACCTCTTTTTTAAAGTCGGTCAACTGTTTGGCCACAATGGTATTCAGCATGGTCATGGGCTTGGCACAGTTCATTTTCGCACCAACGCCCCGCATCTCGAACTTGTTACCGGTAAAGGCAAAAGGAGAAGTTCTGTTCCTATCCGTGTTGTCCAATAATATCTCGGGAATCTTGCCCACAACATTGAGCTTGAGCTCTGTTTTTTCCTGTGGGGACAATTTTCCTTTTGAAACACCTTCGAGTTCATCCAAAACATCACTCAATTGTTGACCAATAAAAATGGAAATGATCGGTGGTGGCGCTTCATTGGCGCCCAAACGATGATCATTACTGGCAGAAGTAATTGAAGCCCTTAACAATTCTTCGTAGGTGTCCACTGCTTTAATGGTGTTTACGAAAAAAGTCAAGAACTGAAGATTTTTCATTGGGGTGCTGCCCGGACTTAAAAGGTTCACTCCAGTGTCCGTGGCCAACGACCAGTTGTTATGCTTACCGGAACCGTTTATTCCAGAAAATGGCTTTTCATGAAAAAGTACCGAAAAGTTATATCTGTCGGCTATCTCTTCCATCACATCCATCAGTAATAGATTATGATCAACCGAGAGGTTCGCCTCTTCAAAAACGGGAGCCAGCTCAAACTGATTTGGCGCCACTTCATTGTGGCGGGTCTTTACAGGTATGCCTAGTTGGGTACACTCTTTTTCGAGTTCACTCATAAATCCTAGGACCCGCGGAGGAATCACCCCAAAATAGTGGTCGTCCAATTGTTGTCCTTTAGCAGAGAAATTACCCACCAAAGTCCTTCCCGTAACGGAGAGGTCCAAACGGGAATTCACCAAGGCCTTATCTATAAGAAAGTACTCTTGCTCCCAACCTAATGTGGCGTGTACTTTTTTTACGTTTTTATCAAAATATTGGGCCACCCCTGTTGCTGCTTGATCAATGGCATGCAAGGCTCGCAAAAGTGGAGCTTTATTATCCAAAGCCTCTCCTGTGTAAGCAACAAATATGGTAGGAATACAGAGAGTAGTCTTATACACAAAGGCAGGCGAAGTTGGGTCCCAAGCCGTGTACCCACGGGCCTCGAAAGTATTTCTGATTCCACCACTTGGAAAACTGGAAGCATCCGGTTCTTGTTGTACCAATTGTGCACCACCAAACTTTTCCATGGCCCTTCCATTGGGTAGTATATCAAAAAATGCATCGTGCTTTTCGGCAGTGGCCCCAGTTAATGGTTGAAACCAATGGGTATAATGGGTGGCCCCCATGGACAGTGCCCAGGCCTTCATACCTTCGGCAACTTGATCAGCAATTTTCCTGTCTATTTTATTTCCTTGGAATATGGCCGATTTCACTTTTTCAAAAGCCTCCTCGGTAAGGAATTGCAGCATCTTATCTTCATTAAAAACATTCTTTCCAAATAGGTCCGAACGCTTACCCGTCTCGTTGATGTTTGCATGTGCTCTATTACGGCTTTCGGCCAAGGCTTGGAATCTTGTTTTTGGCATTTTCAACAATCTTTAATTTTCAAATCTACAATTAACAATTTAATAAAATATACAGTAAAAATTACTTTTTTTTCAGTCAACCCTCTTTAAAACAGGGGTAATATAAATAATAAACCCAAGTTTGTGATTTTACCCCCATAAAACATTGATAATTAAATGAAAAAACTATTTTTGTTAATCATAAAATTGAGAACGATTAACTACCAGAATTATGAGCAAATCTAAATTAGAGTATCTATGGTTGGATGGCTATGAGCCAACAGCCAACATTAGAAGTAAGACTAGAATAGAAGAAGATTTTAGTGGTAAATTGGAAGATTGCCCAATGTGGTCTTTCGATGGTTCATCTACCAAACAGGCCGAAGGCGGTTCTTCTGACTGCTTGTTGAAGCCAGTAGCGATCTACCCCGATCCAGCAAGAAGAAATGGTTATTTGGTTATGACAGAGGTGTTGAATCCTGATGGAACTCCACACGAAAGTAACTCTAGAGCCACTATTGATGATGAGGATGATGACTTCTGGTTTGGATTTGAGCAGGAGTACTTTATTATGGACACTGCCACTCAGCTACCTTTAGGATTCCCTGTTGGTGGTTATCCTGGTCCTCAAGGACTATATTACTGCTCCGTAGGTGGAAGAAACACTTGGGGCAGGGATTTGGTTGAAGAGCACGCTGACCTGTGTTTGGATGCTGGACTTCAGTTCGAAGGTATCAACCAGGAGGTTGCTGCCGGACAGTGGGAGTTCCAATTGTTCGCTAAAGGAGCCAAAAAAGCTGGTGACGAAATCTGGGTAGCTCGTTATATGCTACAAAGATTGACTGAAAGCTATGGCTACTACATTGAGTACCACCCAAAACCAATTAAAGGTGATTGGAACGGTTCCGGTATGCACGCCAACTTCTCCAACACTTTGTTGAGAACCTGTGGATCTAAAGATGTTTACGAAAAAGTTTGTGAAGCTTTCCGTCCTGTTACTGCTGAGCACATTGCTGTATACGGTGAGTACAATGACGAAAGGTTGACAGGTAAGCACGAAACTGCTTCCATTTCTGACTTTAGCTACGGAGTTTCCGATAGAGGTGCTTCAATTCGTATTCCTATTATGACCGTAGAAAAAGGTTGGAAAGGATGGTTGGAAGACAGAAGACCTGCTTCTAACGCTGATCCTTACAAAGTTGCGGCTGTTATTGTTAAGACAGTAAAGTCCGCTGACGTATAGACACGTATATAAATTAGTTGTTGATTATAGATGAAAACCGTCCCGCTTTTTGGGGCGGTTTTTATTTTATGGTCATGTAGATAAAAGTTGCGTAAAACGCCAAAAGTACAAGTCCATCCCTCCATCCCAATCTTAAGCCTTTTGGGAAGAATACCAACGGGAAAATAAGAAAGGAGATTCCTAACATCCAGAAAATATCGCTGGACAATAATCCTTCGTCTACAACGGTAATCGGGGTAATTATTGAAGTAATCCCCAATACGGCCAATAAATTGAATATGTTGGAGCCGATAAGGTTACCCAATGATATTGCCTTTTCCTTTTTGATTACAGCAATAACCGATGCCGCCAACTCAGGAATACTGGTTCCTACAGAAACGATGGTGATACCGATTATCCTATCGCTCACACCAAAAGAAGAAGCCATACCTACGGCACCTTTTATCAGTAATTCGGAACCTCCCCATAAGGCCGTACCGCCAATACCCAAGAACAATGCAATCTTATAAAGTGGCAAGGGCACGTCATCTTCCGGCATCTCATCTTCAACAGCCGTTTTTTGAAATCGTAATAGGTATACCAAGAAAACAAAAAGAAGCGCTACCAAGATTATCCCCTCGTATTGCTGCAATACTCCATCAAAATAAATAAAGCCACAAAAAAGCAACGAAGATGCAATCATAACGGGCCAGTCGGTGGTATAAAAACTTTTCCTGACATCTATACTACCCATTATTACGGTAATGGCCAGAACAAGACCCAAATTGGCTATATTGGACCCAACCACATTTCCCAAGGACAAATCCGGAAAGCCATCCAGAGCTGCTTTTATACTAACAATAAGTTCGGGTGCCGAGGTGGCAAAGGAAACCACCGTCATTCCAATTACAATTTTTGGAATAAATAGGCGCAAAGACAATGCTACTGCTGATTTTAATAACCAATTACCTCCTGCAATAAGCAGAACCAGCCCCAATACAATAAAAAGTAGATTTCCCAAAAAGTGAATTTTAGGGTAAAGATAATGGAAGATTTATTCACTAAAGAAGGTTATTTAAAAAAGAAAAACTATAAAAATAGTTAACAAACTATAATAATAGTTGTTTAACTATGATTTTAGTATTATGTTTGGGCATCAAATGTTCAAATCATGCAAAAATTAACCAATAAGGAAGAGGAAATCATGAAGATCCTTTGGGAGCTGGAAAAGGCTTTTGTAAAGGAAATCTTGGAAAAAATAGAAGGTGAGAAACCGCATTACAATACGCTTTCCACGATTGTGAGGAATCTTCAGGAAAAGGGATTTGTGGATTACGAGGCCTTTGGCAACACACATCGCTACTTCCCTGTTGTGAGCAAGGAACAATACCGTAAAAAATATGTGAATGCGGCCATTGCCGATTATTATAATGATTCTTATAAAAGTTTGGTATCACACTTCGCCCAAGAAGAAAAGATATCCATCTCCGAACTTAAAGAAATTATAGATCTAATAGAAAAGACCAAGTAATGCAACCCATATTCAACTTCCTTATACAATCGGTATTAATTTCTGCAGGTTTTTTAGCTGTATATCATCTCTTTTTAAAACGAGAGACCTTATTCAAAGAGAATAGATTGTTTTTATTGTCCGGCTTGGTGCTTGCCTTTACGTTTCCTTTGATTAAAATTCAAAAAACCGTAGTGGTTTCCAGATCTTCGCTTCTACAAGTATCGGAGACAGGTGCCGACACTGCTCCCTTGACCACTGAAAGCAGCTTGTTTACCCTTGAAAACATTCTTATTGCTATATATATTGGTGTATGCCTGGTATTGTTGACTAGGTTTATCATTAAACTTTTTGCGCTAAAAAAACTGGCCAGCAACGCTCACAGAAGACGTGAAAAACCATATTTACATTTAGAAACAAAAAAGAAAATATCACCGTTTTCCTTTTTTAACTACATTTTTTACAACCCACACCTTTTTGATGCTAATGAACTTCACACGGTTTTAGAACACGAAAAAGTACACGCACGACAACTACATACCGTGGATATCCTATTGCTGGAATTATTAAAAATCGTTTTCTGGTTCAACCCTTTTCTATGGCTCTACAAAAGTGCTGTAAAACAAAACTTGGAATACCTAGCGGATTATTATGCCATTGCCGGTGTAGAAAGTAGAAAATCGTACCAGTACATTATGCTTAAGCAAGCAGTCGAAAAACAAGAATACAGTTTAGCTAATTCATTTTATAATTCATTAATCAAAAAACGAATAGTCATGTTAAATCAAAATCAATCCAAAAAAATCAATGTACTCAAAACCATGGCGGTCGCTCCACTACTAGGGCTGTTATTGGCTAGCTTTAGTATTGAGGAGACCTATCTTTACAAGGAATCCGATAGTGTTGATGCTATAATGGCAGACGAGACCACTAAAGAGGACAAAACTATTGAGTTGACCATTGACAAGAACACTACTGATACCGAGTTGGACAACATTAAAAAAGATTTGGCCAAAGATGGTATCGATTTCAGCTATACCACCGTTAGAAACGATGAAAGGGAAATCATAGGCATATCATTGCAAATGAGCGGTAAAAATTCAGAAGGCAAAACCTTTAGCGGCAATTACAATACTGATTCGCCCGGTCCTATTGGCCCCATTACCGTTTTATATGACGATGAGAACAACGCTGTCTCCTTTTGGAACGCACCAAAGAAGAATACCGTTAGAATACACACTTTAGATAAGGACAATATTTCTTGGACCACCTCGAACAAAGAAGAAATCGTGGTAAAGAAAGTCGATGGCAAGAAGAAGGTATTCATAAATGGCAAAGAGTTAGATGAAGACAAGATGCAAAGCATGGATATCCATTTAGATAATGAGGACGGAGAAGGAAGTGTTTTTGTGGTTCAAAGAAATAATGACGACACAAAACATGTAAAAATTGAAAAGATTGTAAGCAAAAAGGACGGAATGAATATCGTGAAAATTGTTGATTCCGACGATGAAAATGACAAAGAGGTGAAAATAAAGAAAACCTCTAAAGTAATGATCATCAAAGACTCCGATGATGATGAAGATATTGAAGTAATCGGAGATGACGATGATACCAGCTATGTTTTTATAGACAATGATGGAAAGACCGAGCCTCTTTATTACATCGACGGTAAAAAAGTAAAATCCAAAGATTTAAAAGACCTTTCCCCGAGCGCCATTAAAAATATGGTTGTACTTAAAGGTGACAAAGCTTTGGAGAAATATGGTAAAAAAGCAAAAAATGGGGTAATTGAGATTACTCTTAAGAAGAATAAGTGATTACGAAATAATCATTTTTTGATTAGTCCAATGAACCGTCTTTAAAGGCGGTTCTTTTTTTCTACCTAAACGAAAGCCCCAAAATCGACCTCTTTTTAAACGAAACCTCCCTTGGTTTTTAAAATCCACTTAAAAAAGCCCCTACAATTCTAACATTTTTTAACTTTTAATAGCTTTTTCTATTACAATTATAAACTTTCAACAAGGAGAAGTGTTTCAGTTGTAGAGCCTTGTCGTTTTTTTTAATTCAATCTCGTATTCATTTGCATAGATTTTAATGTAATCACTTGGAAGCATGACTTTTATCATTATATATTCGAAAATATAACAGTAGCATAATTGTTTTTTTTAACTCTAAATCAATCACAAAATGATCGCAATCGTAAAGTTTTTCATCACACTTCTCATGCAACTCTTAACGGTTATTTTTATATAAAACCGTGGAGGGTTACCTCTTTAAAAGCAACGTTCCATAGCTTGTAGCCAGCTTTATCTATATTTGTCCAAAGCGATATAGTTTTATGTTTTACAAGATATTGGCAAAAATCAATAAAGTGTTGCTCCCCTCCTACACCAAAAAGGGTTTAGATCTATCACAAGCATCTAAATTGCAGTTGGCCATAATAGGATGGCGATACTTTGTGACCAAAAAGGCTTTAGATCAATATTGAAGCAATGTTTCCTTGGGGTAACCTTTAATTTTTTCGGCACCTTTTAAAAAGGTAAGTTCAATTAAAAAATTGCACTGGACCACCTCTCCGCCAAGTTTTTCAACAAGTTTACATACCGCTTGGGCTGTTCCTCCCGTCGCCAGTACATCATCATGTATTAACACCCTATCGCCTTTTTCTATGGCATCTGCGTGGATTTCCAAGGTTCCTGTTCCATATTCCAAGTCATAAGATTCGGAAATGGTCTCAAAAGGAAGTTTACCCGACTTTCGAACGGTCACAAAACCGGCTCCGATTTTTTCGGCGAGCATGGGAGCAAATATAAAGCCTCGACTATCTACACCTACCACTTTGTCAATTTTCAAATTGGCAGTTAATCCAACAAGCGCTTCACCTGCTTTTTGAAAAGCTTTGGGGTCTTTTAACAAAGGGGTAATGTCCTTAAAAACCACGCCTGGCTTAGGGAAGTCCTTGATATCACGTATGTATGGGGCAAAATCCATTATTTTATTTGCTAGGGTTTTGTGGTAAAGTTAAAAAGAAATATATTTGCAGCCCTTAAATAAGGCCGCGTGGCGCAACTGAATAGCGCATCTGATTACGGCTCAGAAGGTTGCAGGTTTGAATCCTGCCGCGGTCACTAAACGGGATTTTTCACAAATCGAGTGGAAATTCCCGTTTTTTATTTCCTTTAAATTACCTGAAAACGAACTGATTGCGCCAAAAATTTCGTTGACCCGAAAAGTTTGAACTGCTTTGTTTTTGAAGTCATACACAATCCCGTCGGGGAACACCATATATTGTATGGCCCTTTTTGTTTCCAAATCCCCTAACCTCCATAAATACGATAAGTTACAAGCGTAATCGAGTGCTATTTTTACTGACTTTTTGAGGTTTGAACTATTTATCCCGCCATTCTCCAATTTCATCTCCAATTCCCTTTGTTTAGCTTTCAGTTCAGGCATAAAAAGATCATATTGGGACTTTGTGATTTCGTTCAACAAAACGAATCTTCTTTCCAATGTATTTATCTGCTCTCCGATTTGAGCGAGTTCTTTGGTCAATCGTTTTTGGTCGTTAAGTGCTTCTTGATTATTAGCCAACAAGGTATCGTGTATGATATCGGTCAAAGGTTCGATATACTTTTTATCGGCTATGGCATACCTGTTCAAAACATTTATAAACTCTTCATGAAGCTTTTTTGCGCTTCTGCTTTCCCTGCTTCCCTTACGCCTGTTCTTGTAATAATATAGCCCCTTTTTCTTCACGATAAACCCAGTATAAGGTGTCCCACAAACTGAAGATCTGACAAACTGTTTTAATGGCAGATTTTCATCGTCGTACGAATATTTCTTGGGTGTATCTCCCTCGTGAAGTAGATTATGGATCTTTAAAAAGATTTCTTTCGATATCAGGGCCTCGTGTTTTCCTTGAATCACTTCTCCAGGAATTAGGCTATTGACAATAAGTCCACAATAGAATGGATTTCTAAAAAGATCGGTCAATTTTTTTGCATGTATGTCCATGCCCTTTTCTTTGAGCCGTTTTGCAATCTCGACATGGGACATATTGGCATTGGCCTTCCATAAAAAAGCTTGCTTCAACAATTTTCCTTCTTCGGTAATTACGAAATTCGGGACCTTTCCTTTCCCAGGATTTGTATTGGTATATCCAAATGGGTAGGCTCCCGTCCAATGCCCCCTTCGCAGCTTCTCCCGCATTCCCGTAATGGATTTGTCCCTACGGACCTGATTGTCGAAGTGGGAGAACATATGGTACAGGTTTTCTTGGAAGGTCCCAGCACTCGTGGTTACATCGATTTCCTGGGTGGCCGAAATAACGGCCACTCCCTGCTTTTTTAACTGCTCGCTGATATAGGCACCGTTCGCGCCCGTACGTGAAAACCTATCGTAGGAATAGACAATGATATAGCCAATGTTCTTTCTCCTTTTGACATATTTCAACATCCTTTGAAATTCCCTACGTTCATCGCTCTTTGCGGATTCATAGGTTCCCCCGAAATATTCCAGAACTTCCAATTCCTTTCGAAGTGCATACTCCTGGCAATATTTAAGTTGGGTGCTGAGACTGGCATTTTTGTCAAATTGCTCTTTACTGGAAACACGGGTGTAGATAACGGCCGTATTGTTTTTCCCTATAATCCTCCCCTTTTCCCTTTTGGCAAATTGATCAAATACCTCTAAGTTCATATGTTCCCTTTTTGGATATGGCGGCAAACTATGTTGGCGAGTTCCCTGAGTTGCTCCAAGATTTTTTCCGCCTCTTCCTCCGAATAATCCTCAAACCCTTTAAATGTCTTGAGCCATGTGCTGTTGAATGTTCTGTTTTTCTGCCTTTGTTCAATGATTGTGTTGGACATTTCCATTAAATAGCAGTAGCTCCTTTATCTCGTATGGTCACTACCGTATTTGTATAAGCAGGCTTTAATTTACCTTTTTTAACTATTTAAATCCAGTATCGGATGACAATTTTATCCCTTGAATATTAATGGTTGGTTAACTTCTTTTAGTTTTTCCGGAAGGGGAGACTTTTTTCCTGAATATCCTGTTTACACAAACAATCTTACCATTGCTCTGTTTGATTTCCAGGTTCTGAAAATCATGTTGCTTCAACAGGTCTATAATTCGCTCTCCTGTATGCATTCTCTCAAGACCTTCAATAACATCTACCTCTCCATTTTTAACAATCAGTTTGATGGATATGAACCTTTTGCTGCGTACCATTTCCAATACCTGGATTTCGGAAGGGGACAATCCTGAAAGTTTTTGCTTGTTGATTTTTTCCATAAGTTCAAGTTTTATAGGCCCAGCCCTTTCCTTTTCTTTTTTCTTTTGGACTTTTTCCTCGCACCATGGTCATTGAGTTCTAGTTTGAAAGGGGTCCAATCCGTTTCATTAGCCAAAGGCCCGGTCATTCCATTTCCCTCAATTTTTCCCACATGACCTTTTGATTGTTCAGAAGGATCTTCAGTGCCTTTTGCAACTCCCTCACTTCTTGGCTCAGGTTTGATTGCCGTTCCAAGGTTTCCTTTACCAAATCTATCAGTTCCCCGTTCTTTTCCATTAGTCGATAGTACAACTGCACGGTCTCTGTCTTGCCCATAATCGATTTGTTTTACGATACTGTTCCATGAATATTTTTTGCCAAGCGTACTGCCTTTGTACACTATGCCTTTATAGTTGAACGATATGCCCGAGACCCTGCCCGTGGTCTCGCTTATGTTGAATCTTGGCGAGATATTTTGCTCCTGTAGCAACTTGATAAATCCTGTTGTGTCCGTTGCCCTTGAGATTGCCGAACCGATCCGCTCCTGAAGTATCAGTTTGATGGGCAGATTACCCGTTCTCAGGGTTTTCTCGATCTCTTTCTGGGTAAGCGGTTTTTCGGCACCAGTCTTTACAGAAATTTGGGACAGCCCGTATTTCCTTTCCAAATCATTGAGCACTTCCCGGCTCCTTCTTTTAATGTTGCTGTCACTTGTTGTCCTGCCCGAATACCTGACCCTGTTGGCCACTATATGGATGTGTTCGTGTTCCGTGTCCGTATGACGGTACATAATGAACTGGTTGTTATCGAAACCCATCCTCATCAGATAGTCGCATCCGAAGGATGCAAACTCCTTATCGTTCAATCGATCTGAGTAGGGCAGGTTCAAGGAAACATGGAATACCGCATTCCCAAGCCCCGGACGCAATTGCCTGACTAAATTGAATTCCTGTGTCATGTTTACCGCTGTGGATTGTCCGATATTGGAATCGATCACATATCCGACCCCTTCTTCCACCTTCTTTTCATTGTAGGCCAGAACTCCGTAAAAATCCTTTCCTATGGTTATCTTACCTATCATGGTTGGTGATATTTGATTTGAGCTGTTGCAACAACATTTTTACCTCCTCCAATTGTTTGGTGATACTGAACTCATCACGGATACCTGAGTTCGAGACCCTGGCAAGTTGGTTCAGGTTGTTTCCCACCCGGCTCAGTTCGACAAAAAGTTTCCGGTCCAAAGGATCTACCTTTTTGGTCGGCAGGGATTTTCCTGTACATTTCCTTCGGATATATTCGGCTGTGGACAATCCAATTGTCTTCGCATTGTTGCCAATGATCAAGTATTCGCTTTTTGAAACTCTGAAGGCTATGACAATCGTCCTTTGTTTTGATATGTCCTTTTTAGGTCTTGCCATTTTCTATGGTTTTGGTATTGTTCTAAAGGTCATTTGTAAACGAAGTGCGCAGTTTTTGTTTACAAAAACACAACTTGCTTCGTGACCTCCGATCAACTATATGGCAAACCTATAATCTATGGATTGTTTGCAGGGGTTTTGCCGTACATGGACTTTTGTACGGCAAATCGTTGAAGGGTCTTTTCAGAAGAGAAATAAAAAAATGTACTGAACTTGAACCAAGGATTTCCATGGAAAGAGGGAAACCGGTCAATACGTTCCTTTGGACGGAATTTTCCATATTAGATCAATGGTCCGATTTTCGTCCCAAGTCATATTGAACACGGGGCCATGGGCCGGACACCGGGATATTTCGTATATTTGATATAGAAAGAGCCATGAAAAAGTCGCACAACATAGCACCGTCCAAAGGAAAGAACCTAAAGGGTTACTTTCCCGGACCTGTATTTTGGGATGTCGACCCCAGCGTGCTTGATGTGGAAAAGGACAAGATCTTTATCATCGAAAGGGTACTGTCCCGCAATATGGGGGACCCACAATATTTTGAGCTTCTCGAAAGACTGTATCCGATAAGTGACATTGTCCGGTGCGCGAAAAGGAGCGAACAGATTCGGGGGAACAGCAGTATCAGGGCCGTGGCCGAACGTTATGGCATCAGACCGGACCATATGAAGAACTACAATCCTTCCTTTGGATAATGGCCGTCGACCAAGCCGTTTCGGACGAGCTGAAAAGCGTCATCGTCCAATTGATGCAAGCAGATTATTTAAGGGACTTTAACCTTGGAGGTGGCACCAACCTCGCTATCCGGCACAATCATAGGGTCTCCACGGACATCGACCTCTTTTCCCAAGGTGTGGTCGGGGTCGAAAGATTGAGGGCAATAAGTGCCTATTTCAGATCGACCTTCAAAGACGGGCTTTTAGGCCTCTTGGAGGAAAACTTCGGGGACAATCAAATGGCCTTTCTCAGGGTGAACGTACAAAGGAACGGGGTCCCGATCAAAATAGACATCATCCAAAATATTCCATTGCTCCATCCCATAGAAACATTTGACAACATTAGATTGATCAATGAACTCGACATCGGGGCATTGAAATTGGTGTCGGCCGTAAATCGCGGGACCCAAAAGGATTTTGGGGACCTTTTGTTGCTCTGTGGACTGTATTCCCTTGAAAGACTGCATACCGAGCTTATGAAAAGGGAAAGTATGTTCATCGGTAAAGAGTTTGGCACCATCTTCAACGTTGAGGGACTTCCCAGCGGTTTGGCCGGTGACCTGTCCGCCCTGGGCAATTTCAACAGGGCAACGGACCGAAAAAGTGAAAGCAACCGTCTTATCTTAACGGAAAATTCCATTATCCCGGGTTCTTGGCCCGAACTTGGCCTAAGATGGGCAGGGATCGTCGAGGCATATGCAAAGTCGAAAGGCTTGCGTTTTACTCCTCCTTCCAGAAAAAGGAGGTGGAAAAACAAAGGGATCGGTCTTTAAAAAATCCATCTTATAGTTGACAGTTCCCATTTTTGAAAGTTTACGCCGATACGTTTTTCCTTGATCTATTCTAACCTTTGTAGGAATGAAAAGTGGAAAGGGAGAAAAAAACAAAAGGAGTATGGCATCCAGGTAAGGGAACGTGAAAATCAACATTGCTCAATATACCCCTTCGTACCATTACATTAATTAAGTGCTCATCAGATTTGTTCAAATATTAAAACAACTCTTCATTCGTATAATTATATAATTGTACACATGTACAATTGTATATACATACAATTGCATATTTAATCATTTGTATGGATAAATGAGTTTGGAGATTATTCGAAAGGCTTCTTAAGATGTGCCCGGCATGATCAAAATATCATTTAAGGAAAAGACGGGCTTAGCAGGTATTCATTCATTGCCCATCTCGAACCAATGGGATTGTCTGTATCCTGAAGGGAAAAAGTATCTTTGGAAATCCCCTCTTTTCCCCCTTTCCACAAAAAGCACCCGTAAGGGTGCCGATCCCATGACAAAATCAATGGAACGATTCATATCCATTACATCGAAAAATAGGAACAAAACTTCAATGATATCTTTATCTTAAATGGCAAGTAGATACTCCAAGACCATGGAAGCCATACTGAACGATAAATTACGGAAATTGGTGTAGCCAATTAAAAAAAGACAAGTACAAAAATTGAGAACATCAGGAACAGTTTGTCTTTTCTCTTATACAGAGCGATATATTATATTTGTTTGCTTATATATTAAGTGTAATTCTTTAAATTACATTAATCGAACGTATTAATTGTAAATTGTATGGAAGTATCTTGTGTGTTACTCTTGAGTATATAATTGTCTTAAATAATTAAATTATAAATACGCTACGGACTGAACGTAACTTTGTTCAGCCATACATTGGTAATAAGCTAAAGAAACATCCCGAATGGAGCAAGAGTTTAAGGTTTATATCAAATCTTACCTAGAACAATTTCCTGATTTGAGCTCGGAGGAACTAACTTTCATTTCCTCATATCTTATTATAGAAAAGTATGGCAAAAAAGAATTTTTATTTAAAAGCGGGGAGGTTCAAAAGGAAGTGGGATTTGTTTGCAAGGGACTTTTGAGAAGATACTACGTCAATGAAAAAGGAAACAAAATAACAACGGGTTTTATAATTGAAAATAACTATGCCACAGATTATCCCGCATTCATAAGGCAAAAACCATCAAAGTATTTTATCGAATGTCTTGAGCCATCGGTAATCATAAAATTGCCATATGATAAAATTCAAGAAGGGTACGGTAAATTTAAAACAAGTGAAAGGTATGGTAGGTTGATAGCCGAATATGTTTTGACCGTGCAAACCGACAGGGTAGAAAGTCTTTTGTTTGAGACAGCTGAAGAGCGTTACTTGAATTTTATAGACCGAAACCCAGACCTTGTAAACAGAATTAGTTTAACGCATTTAGCAACGTACTTGGGTATAGAACGGCAATCATTGAGCAGAATACGGAGTAAGATCGCCAAAAAATGATTTTGTCACAAATGTGTCAGGTAGAAAAGCCGATGATGTTTCATTTTTGCAATAGTTAGTTCCATAATATTGTAAAAATGACTTCAAATAATAAAATAACCAAAACAGCCTTAATTACTCAATTCCTCTTTTTTGGACTTGTTTCCAGTGGCCAAAATACAACTGTTGAACCATCCACACATTTGAAAGTCCAAGAGCGAACCGACAAAATTTTCGATAGCTTTGTAAAAATTCGCAGGGACTTTCATACCAATCCCGAAGTGTCAGGGCAAGAGAAAAGAACTTCCAAAAAGATTGCTGAATACCTTTTATCCTTGGGCCTTGAAGTTAAAACTGGAATAGGTGGTCATGGAGTCCTTGGAATCTTAAAAACTGGTAAGAAAGGAAAGCATATTGCTTGGAGAGCAGATATTGATGCCCTTGCTTCCGACCATCCCGATGTTGTCGATTTTTCATCAAAAATTAAAGGTGTAAGACATATTTGTGGACACGATGTACATACAACTATTGCACTTGGGATAGCTAATGTTTTAACAAGTTTAAAAGAAAGCCTTACAGGAACTATTTACTTCATCTTTCAACCATCAGAAGAAAATTTGGCGGGGGCAAAAGCCATGCTTGATCATGGCCTGCTCAATAGTATAGACCCAGAAGAAATTTATGCATTACACATTGCACCTATGTCTGAGGGGATTGTTACTACCAAAGCAAGAAACCCTTATGCAGACTATAAGGGAATTCAAATTACCTTAAAAAACACAAAGGAGAAAACGGCTCTTATTCAGTTTACGAAAGAGCTTTTTTTACATCTTCAAAATGTTTCACCTGAAAGTGAATTCTGGGACAATAAAAATCTATTGGACCCCAATATAGGATTGGGAAATCCAAATACCATATTTAAGGATTATATTACCGTTGATTCAAATATTGCTGTTAAAGAAAGTGATAAGAAGATTACAATTAGGGCCTATCTAAGTGCTGAAAAGGAAACTCAATTAGACTTTCTTTTAAGTCAAATAAAAAAGAAATTTAAAGGATCGGACTATTCAGATCAATTTTTAAATAGTTCATTTTATTATGAGACAGCGCTAGTGCTTAATGATGAACGATTAACTTCATTGACCATACCTACAATAAGTAAGATTTACGGAAATGAACACGTTCTCCCCCTTTATGGAGCTATACCTGACGGACGTGGGGATGATTTTGCACTGTTTCAACGTGAAATTCCGGGAGTCTATTTTTTATTGGGTGCATCAAATTTTGAAAAAGGAATAGTTTCCATGCCTCATTCACCAAATTTTGCTGTTGATGAAAGTTGTATAAAAACGGGAATCAACTACTTTACATCAATGATAATAGAGAGACTTAAGTAATAAGGTCGGTTGCCTACTTGTTATAACCGAAAATAATAAAACCAAGATTAAATTGATTGATTACATTCCTTTTTTTGGTGTATATAGATGTATTTTATACCCATATAATCAAGTTAGCAACAATAAATAAACACAATATGAAACATTTTCTTTGCACAATAATTTTCTTGACCGCTTCAATTAGTTCCATAGCTCAAGAAAAAACTGATGTTACCGTTAAATCCATTAACGGAATTATCGATGAACTACTTGATCAAATAACCATCGAAAAGGGCGAGAAAATGGATACTATAGCAATTAGGAACTTATTTCATCCATCGGCCATATTTACAGTTGCTGATGTTACAAATGCTGAAACCGTATCACTTAATGATTTCCTCATCCTCTTGAAAGATCCTTACTATGAACAAGGATATCTTGAAAAAGAAATTCATAAAGTTGTTGATCAATACAATGGAATTGCCCAAGTATTCCAGACTTTTTATGGCAAGGACTCTGAGGGAGCTGAAGAAAAAGGAATAAACAGCTATCAATTAACATATTATGGCGATCGATGGTGGATAGTCAGTCTCTTATGGACCATAGAATCCAAAAGTGCCGGAATACCTGTAAAATATGGTGGGGAATAAGTGAAGAAGTTGCTGAGTTAACCACTAAACCACGCAACACCCATAGCCGAAACCGTTGACAACCATTTAACCAAAAAATACAATCTCCTGTTTGATGAAAAAATTTTCCCTAACCCTTGTTCTAATCTATCAATATGTTTTGATTTCAAGTATTTATTAAATCTTATATATCCATTTATATTCAGGTTGTTTATTGTGATTGTATTTTGCATCCGCTGCAATTCATCCTTCCATCTGGGCGCTTTATAATCTCTCACAAATTCAAAGGCCCTTATAATATGTTCATAAGCCTTTAAGTATAGTTCTTCGGCCACACCTTCCAGATAAAGAAGCTTTTTTTGATCACCTAAACTATATGATTCAATGTCATCGACTCTCTTTTCTAAGTGGTTTTTTGAAATATTGAACTGCTGATTAATATAGTCTTCCTCATAATCTGAAACATCATCCAATATTTGAAAAGCAACATAAAAATCCTTGTGCGATTTAAGAACGTTTTGGTATTCATTTCGATAATGTTTCCCTGTAAGTACAAATAGTGCGTCTATCGCTATTTTTCCAAAAGAAGACTTGTAATCGCATAAAACCTCATATTCCGCAAACGAAGATATATTGTGGCTTTGCTTGTCCAATTTATAAGCCTTAACATATTCAAATTTTCTTTTGCCCCATATATCCCAAAATTCAGAATCAGTTTCAAAGAAAGTCGATAATATCTTGACAGTTTCCTCTTGGCAGATATTAATTGTTAGAAAGACGTTGAAATTCGATGTTTCCTTTTTGTTGTCAAAAATATCGTCCATCAAAATAATGGACCGATAGTAAAGAAATCCAGCGATTGACAACATATCCAACACCTCTTTATCAGAAAAATCGAAAGCTGAATTGAAAAGATATGGGTAATATAAATAGTAATCAGGGTTGTTCCGGATAAACTTTTGGTAGCAAATATTATCGATTACTTCCTTGGGATAGCCAAGCCCATTCAAGTATATCTGTACATTTTCAATCGCTTCTTTGAAAAGATTGTCATCTCTGTAATCAAAAAAATATTTTGTACTTATCAACCAATCACTGTTTATATAATTTTCTTAAAAATCAATTACGTAAATCCCTTATGTCCTTTAATATCTTTCTTTCCTCTTCACTAAAGAACATTGTATTGTTCTCATTCCAGCCTTCCAACTTTGGTATTGCAATAACTTGTTTGTTAAATCCTTCTTCAACATCGTAGTTAGTAGACAACTTTTTTGGTGATATGTGTTCTACAAGCGTCAATATATATTTGGCGTTTGAACTGTACCTGTAGCTTTCTTGGCCTAAAATGCCGTTCCTAACGTTGTCCACTTCAACAAAAGAAAGGAAGTATTTATCATGGACTTTACGATATTTTATCGTTGCTTTTGCCTCTATTAATATAAATACAGGCTTTTTTGATTTTTTCCCCTCAAGGGATGATGCCACAATCGCTTTAATTTTTTCTGGATCTTTTTGCGTTTCTATCTGAACAATTGCCATGGTTTCTCTTTCAATATAAATTTTACCCATATTGTTGTTATAGATATTGTCGTTTGATGGTGAGAACCCGATAATGAGAATAGGGTTTTCCCTAGATTCGATTTCTCCAACATATTTGAAAGTATAGTCTGAAAGATTGTCAATATCGAACATTCTGCTTTTTGAACGTACCATATCGGCGTTCCGAACAATCGTGGCTATGCCCCCAACGGCATCTAAATTTAGCTTTGTGTGGTTTTCTGTTCGACGACCCTGAATGATTTCTGCTTGATAGCCTTGGGGATTATTGTCTCCTTCATTATAAGTCATAAAGGAAACTTCGGTTAACATAGCGCCTTTTCCATCTTCCTGTACACTTTCACGATAAAAGCCATAAAGATTAAATGGATTCGATATTATATTCTGTGGGATGCTTTTAATAGCTTTTATTATAATATCCTTTGCGGTTTCTCCCCTAACAAAGACCTCCTCCAAACTGATAATATAAGGACTCAACCAAATTGTATCCTTTTTACTTAAGTTATTTTTTTTGATATTTTTTTTTCGATAAGCTAAATGAGAGAATTCTATATTATTGGATTCGACAAAATAATCAATTGAAAATTTCCCAACTTCGTTTGTGGTTGTTCCCTGACCTTTTTCATCAGTGATGTGGGCAAACTGTATTGGCTCCCTGGTCATCGAATCCAATACTATTTGAGAATGTAGATGAATACTCCCAAGAAAAAAGACAATAAAGTATATCTTTTTCATAAATCAGGCATCTTTTGGTAAATATTAAGACTAATTCGTTTAGAACAATATACATCTATTTGAATTATTTAGCTGAATTGCAACGAATTAATAAAGAAATTATATAGGATATTAGGGCAAAAGAAATCCGGATTCATTTATCATGAATCCGGATGACAAAAGTTTGATAGGTTTAGAAAGTGTAACTAGCTCCAATATAGCCTCTACAATCACCACTTGTACAAGCATAATTACTCTCGTTTTTCCACTTTGCCATCTCTAATCTTTGCTCTAGTTCTTCGACTTTGAAGTTTTTTAAATCCTCACTTTTGTTCATAATTATAGTTTTAGGTTAATGCAATAAAATGCCTTTCTATTTGTAGTATTAAACTTATGAATATTTTTTTAAATTGACACTATCTGGGTTCAGATTATTCAAAATTTTTCTTAAAATGAAATCCACTACAATTATTACAATACTGTTTTGTAGCCTTCCTTAAAAATGTAGGATATCATTAAATTCAGTGACCTCCTTTGTATTTCTAATATTAAATGATTTAGCGATAATAGTTTCGATATCCTCCTTCAAAAAGTTTGAACTCTGTCCCGTTGAGGTCACGAACTCATAGTTCCATAAAAAAACGCCAAGCTCTGCTTAGGCGTTTTTTTATCCGTTAAATTTAAAGAATCAGTATGTTAGAGTGTTGTAGCCCTTTGCCTGTAATTGCAATACCCTTACTGTCCATGTTGCAACGGGTTCCATGCCAGGAATAAGTTGGTCTTCTGAAACACCCAATTTGCCCATGGCAACACTACAGACACTTACTCGCACCTTACCTTTATATTTTTGATATAATACTTCCAGCTCAGAGTCCTTGACCAGGTTCTTTACAAATTTACCTTTGGCAACGATTTCATAATCGGAAATCTCTACCCCACTGGCCACAAGTTTGTCATATAAGCTCAATACCCCCCTAAAATGGCGTTCTTCACTAACACCAAAAGCATATTGTTTTGTTTTTTGAAGGACGGAGACGATTTCGGCATCAAACTTATCCTGTGCAGTAACTTTGTTTGTTGTACACAGCATTATAATACCCAAAAAGAAGAAGGCTCGTAATATTTTCATTTGATCAAGGTTTAATTTTCAGCGTAATTGCCGTTATAAAAATACAATTATTGGCTGGCATCTTTCACTATGATCGTACTATAAACGGTAATGGGTTTGCCATAGGTCGTAAAACCGTCTAAAACCACTTCAAACTCACCTGTAAGGTCGGAGGTGTAAAACTCAAACTGTACATCTTCCTCCGCCACCTCTACATGGGGTTCCCAGAGCAGTATTCTTCGGTAATCCGGTATGCGTTTTCCATTCGCTGATTCCACTTGGTAACGCTGCTTAAAATAGTTCTTTTTGGGAGAGGCTTTTTTAATCGGCACATTGATACCATGTTCCGGCACGTAATTCTCAAAAAAATCACCTTCAATGGTTGTCACCGCCATCATTCCTTGATAATCCTTTCCAGCCATTCTAAATTGGTCTCTTACCAAACTAATGGACTCGATTTGCTTCGCATCAAAATCCTTGATTTTCTCATGGTCCGGTATATAAACCCCATCGAACAAAACAATAGCGGGAAAATCGTTGGCTTTTTCATTATAGGTTTCAAAATCTTGGGCTATACGAATATAATCGCTTCCATTGGGGTTATTTCTATAACCGGCGTAATTCAAAACTTCTACAAGCGTTTCTTGAAAAGTTGGAAAACGAGTAAAGTCGTCCAAGTTTATGGTCTGAGGTAAACCTCCATCAAAAGGATCAATGGGTGTTCCCAAAAGTACAGAGTCCGGTTTTATGGAGAAAAACTGGTTTTCCAATTGATTGTGAACACTGCGCAGTTCAATGGCATCGGCATAACCGGGCTTCAACACAAATGGATTAAAATCGAGTTCCGAAGCATCTAGGTGAGGTACTGAACCAAGGGCAACCTCAACATCCTGTATATTTTCGCTGACCTGCATTATGGCCCTACCCTGCTTATAATCCTTTCTTAAGTAGGTATAAAAATTGCCGTTATCATCTGTAGTAGCAAACTTTAACAAAAACTCCTCCCCCGGCACGGACACCACCATTTTGGTATCTCCCATCGAATTTCCACTTTTATCGGTGACCTTGCCGAATAAGAGTTCACCACGCTGTTCTGGTAAAAAAAGACTATCCCCAACGGTTTTATCCAATGCTCCCTTTACGTTTAAATACTCATTGGCATAGGATATGGCATTTTTGGCCGGACGCACGTCCATTTCACTCTTTTTTTGAATTTTTATGGTATAGTTGCCATGCCCCAGTTGCGCCTTATAATTTTTAAGGGACATTGTAACCTTTTCCCTAGTTCCAAAAACTTCCTTATCCAATTTGAGCTGCACTACGGAAGAATCCAAGGGCTGATCATAATCGGCAATCGGTGTTTCTTCTGTAGTATCTGTCAACAGCTGCGATTGATCTACTTGATAGGGGTTTATGATCACCAAGTCATCTTTAAAGACTTGCTCCATACCATTGTTTTTCATCCATTGGGTATAACCGAGTAGTTTATAATTCCCGGAAGGAACATCGGTATTGATAAAAAAGTCTCCTTGGGATTTTCCTCTCTGTAATCGAATCTTTTGTTCCAGCACATATTCCCCTTGCTGATTCACCAACGCTACATAGCCAACGAAACTTACATTACTGGCCCTATTGTTCTGTGCATTAAAGCAGTAAAAGGAGTAGTGCAAGTATTCACCTGTAAAAATAATTGGTCCTGTATGATGCAAAAAGACCTTTTCCTGGGGCAGGCTTTTTAAGTTTTGTAGCTCTTCTTGGCTACCGATTACATATTGTGCCTGCACTGGCAGGGCCACAGCTGCTAGAATCAAAAAAGCTATCCAATGTTTTTTCATAAGTCGTGTTTTAATCGATCCAAAAATCAGGTTTAACATTTGAGCCAACCACATTACAATCCCCACAAATTGTTGGGACAACAAAATAAGGTCCTTCGCATTCACCTGGCGGAATAGTGTTATCTTGGTAATATTCCACTAGACCAAGTTTAATACGGTCCATAAGGGAACGAGGGCACTGGCCCATAGAAGGAGGGGGTCCATCCCTTTCGGGATTAGGCAACATGGGCGCCGTAGGATTCTCGCAGTTTATGGTTCCAAAATATGGAGGGAGAGATTCTCCTGGGAACAAATCTTCGAAATTAAAATATAAGCGTTCGCTTACCTCGGTACTTACATCAAAAAAGCCCACTACCGGTACATTACCGCCTACACTAAAAACATTACCTTCTAAACTACCGGGTTGTACTTGACTAAAAAGTGACTCGCTTTGACTAAATGCTACCAATTTCTCATAAAAATCAAAAGCTTCCCGAGACACGCCCCTTTGTTTCACCAAAATACTGTATCGATGCGATATTATGGGATTATCGACCCCAATAAATCTTACCATGGTTCGTTCTGCCCTATTACCATTAAGAATATTAGCATTCAACAACACTTCTCCGGTTGAAAGGTCGGTTCTATAACAGACCTGCTCTTCCCTTTGCCTTGGAACCAATTGCACATCCGGATATAGAATCTCCTGCACATTACCTAGGTCATCAAAAACAAATTCATTTTCATCCCTAATAATCTCAAATTCATATGGGGTCCAATGGGGAGCAATTATTTTATATGTTTCTTCATAGGCGTATCGAAACAACTTGTTCCCATCAGATTCAAAAGATGAATCCACAAATATTCCGACACCATCCAAACCGGTGTCACTTACCATACGTTCAGCATAAATATTCTCTATGGAAGAGGTTTGGGGCAATCTCATAGGGTCAGATGTAAATTCTTCGTTATTTGATGTGGACACATACAATTGATAGGACACATTGGGAACAGCTCGAAAAGGAACTATGGATGCATAAGTACCGTCTTCAGTTTCTTCAAACCCATATACTATACCATTTTCTGCCCTAATTTCAACTTCTGCCCCACTTTCAAATTGAGGTCCCAAACCATGTTCAATTATTAAGGGCGTATGCACATTAAAGAGTCTATCTTCCTGAACATTTACGGTACTGTCTGTTTCCACACGTTGCATACGGCTCAAAAAAACTTTTTGAATGGTTTCCAAATCAGTAATATTCGCCTCTACTACCAAGGCCCCAACCATACTGGTATCGGCTAAAATATCGGCGGTAGCATCAAAAGGCTCTACACAGGCGGATACAACCAATAATAGAAACAAACCCTGTATGTAGACTTTAAAACTCACTCTTCTATCCAAAAATCAGGTTCCACATTACTGCCCAATAAGGTACAATCCCCGCAAATTCGGGGTACAAATACGTATGGCCCGCTGCACAAAGGGTCGGGCAATAAATCTTCGTCATATTCTCCGAAATAGCTTATTATCCCCAAATTAACCCGCTCTATCACCGATGTGGGGCAAGGATTAGGTTCTGGAGTTGGGTCACAATACGATTGATGTGATTCCTCTGCCGTTAGCAAATTGCAATTAAAAGGAAACTCAGGTAGTTCTTCATCTACAAAAAAGTCATCAAAATTGAAAAACAATCGCTGATCGGAAACACCCACGGCCTCTACATACCCTAACACATTTTCACTTGCACCGTCCTTTCTGTGTACATTGGCATAAATGGCACCAGGTTGTACTTGGGAAAAAATATTTTCGGATTTTGAAAACCCATTTAGGGTCTCGTAAAAAGAGTAAGCATCTGCAGATTGTACTTGCTGTTGCACCAGGATGCTGTATCGCTCTGAAATTATAAAATTATCCTTCCCAATAAACCGGACCATATGCTTGGATATATTCCTGTCCGGGCTCCCCGAAGTGCTAAATTGTTGTATAGTTGTGGATGCTACGGTATTATAACATACCCTATTTTGAACTTCTCTTGCTACAATTTCTAAATCGTATGTCGGAAAGGGAAGAGCACAAGGGTCATAATTTGTTAGCCTAAACTCGCTTCCAACCCAATTTGGAGATATGACCTTATAGGTTTCTTCATAGGTATAGCGATAAAACTGTGTATTGCCTTGTTGAGGATCACTATCCACATAAATGGCTACCCCCTCTTCACCATTATCGCTCACGGCACGTTCTGCATAAACATTTGTAAGTTGCGATCTACCTTCTAGCACCAGAGGGTCTGACTCATACTCCACACCATTCTGTGTTGAAATATCCAAAGTATATCCTACACCCATTTGCAATGCAAAAGGTTGGTTGGACAGGTAGGTGCCTTCTTCACCCTCGGTAAATTGGTAAGTTGATCCATCATCCCCAAAAACTCTCACTGTTGCCCCTCCTTCCATATCCACGGAATCAATAGATCGGCTCCCAAGCGGGATGTATGGATTATAAATGGTATCGGTCTCTAAATCCAAACGTAAACTACTTCGGCTCAAATATACCTTTTGGGTAATGGGTTCATCGGTAAAAACAGCTTCCACCACCAAGGCCGGTGATGTGTCATTCTCTTCCAATACATCAATTTCAAGCTCATCCAAACACGAAAAGCAGAAAAAAAGTACTGAAAACAGGCCTATGTATTTAAGAATCCTCATTCCACCCAAAAATCTGGTTCCACATTACTGCCCAACAGAGTACAATCCCCACAAATTCGGGGTACAAACACATATGGACCCGGACAGGATGCATTTGGCACCAATGCCTCATCGTATGCCTCGTAATAGGTTACGGTACCCTTATCCAGTCTACTCAATAAATCCTCGGGGCATGAGGGAGGTGGTGGTGAGTTATATATTCTAGCTGTCATGGGACTACAGTTGAAAGGAAACTGGGGCAGTTCTTCATCAGCAAAAAAGTCATCAAAATTGAAAAACAACCTTTGATCTGAGACTCCCACGGCCTCTACATAGCCCAACACGTTCTCATTTGAACCATCTTTTCTATGCACATTGGCGTAAAGTGCACCAGGTTGTACCTGCGAAAAAATATTTTCGGATTGCGAAAAACTTTTCAAGGTCTCGTAAAAAGAATAGGCATCTGCGGATTGTACTTGCTGTTGCACCAAAATACTATAGCGCTCAGAAATGATAAAGTTTTCTTTGCTGATAAACCGAACCATCTGTTTGGAAATATTCCTATCGGGACTACCAGCAGTGCTTATTTGTTCTATACTGGTTGATGGCACTGTATTGTAACAGATACGGTTTTGAACCTCTCGCTGCACAATATCCAAGTTAAAAAGTGGAGGATAAACAGAATTATCGTAACCCGTTAACTCAAAATCAATAGGACGCCAATCTGGCGCAACAACCTTATAGGTTTCTTCATAGGCAAAACGGTAAAATTGTGTATTGCCTTCTTGTGGCTCACTATCCACATAAATAGCGACCCCATCTTCACCACTATCGCTCAGGGTCCTTTCTGCATAAACATTGGTCAACTGGGACCTTCCTTCAACCAGTAAAGGGTCGGATTCATACTCCAATCCATTCCTTGTTGAAATATCCAGAGTATACCCCACTCCCATCTGTAAAGCAAATGGTTGATTGGAAAGATAGACTCCTTCTTCACCTTCTGTGAACTGATAAGTAACACCATCATCCCCCAAAAGTCTTACTGTTGCCCCTCCTTCCATATCCACAGAGTCAATGGGACGACTGCCCAATGGTATATACGGATTGTAAACGGTATCCGTCTCTAAATCTAAACGTAGACTACTTCGGCTCAAATATACCTTTTGGGTAATGAGCTCATCAGTAAAAACAGCTTCCACAACAAGTGCGGGAGAAGCATCTTCTTCCCCTAATGTATCAATTTCGAGTTCGTCCAAACATGCTCCGAAAACAGTAAGGAACACGAGGCACAGAACTATACGATATAAACCCTTTCTCAACTTCATCAAAATTTAAAATTATAGGTTATAGAAGGGATAGGAACTCCAAAAATGGAGCTCTGCAATGCTTTTACTTCACCATCCTCTGTTACAAAAAAGACAGAATACGGGTTGTTCCTGCCCAGAACATTATACACCTGAATAGTAATAAAACTATGTGCCAATTTATTCTTCTTGTGGTTACCCTCGATGTTGATGCCCAGGTCCAATCGATAATAATCGGGTATTCTAAACTTGTTCCTATCACTAAATGTGACGTAATCCGAATTATTGAACCTAAAGGTTCCCACAGGATAGGTAATGGGCCTTCCCGTTTGATAAACAAAGTTCATGGAAACACTGTACCGTTTCGTAAACTTGTAATTTGCGATTACACTAAGATCGTGCGGCTTGTCAAAATTAGATGGAAAAAATTCGCCATTGTTGATGCGCTCCTCACTGGTGTCTCCATCAAACTTATATTTTGATCTGGAATATGTGTAACTGAGCCACCCATTCAGATCTCCTCTGTTCTTTTTCAAAAGAAATTCAACACCATATGCTTTTCCCTCGCCTTGCAGTACCTCTGTCTCTACATTTTCATTGAGCAAAAGGTCGGCACCGGTCTTAAAATCGAGCACATCGTCCATTCTTTTGTAATATCCTTCCAAACTTAACTCGAACATGTTTTCCTTAAAATTCTTGAAGAAACCAAAGGTTGCCTGATAGCCTTTTTGAGGTTTAATGTTCAGGTCTGACAATTTCCATGTATCTATTGGCGATACCGTGGTATTATTGGATAAGGTATGGATAAATTGATATGAGTTGTTAAAACTCGCCTTTACCGAAAAATCTGGGGTAAAAAGGTAACGAGCGGAAACCCTGGCCTCCGGCCCACCATATGTTTTTATAAACTCCCCACTCCCATAACTTAAGGTATCCTGTACCGTGGATTCACTTCGTGGTGCCCCTTCTTGATAGGAGTTTTGGGTCGCCTCTCCCATTGCTGCATAAAATGCATATCGTGCCCCAACATCTATCAGAAGTTTATCGGACACCTTAAATTCATCTCCTATGAACAATGCCCCTTCCAATGCTTGTTCCCGATCAATGGAAACGGGATCTACATTGGAGTTTGGACCTTTGGGCTCCACATTACCAGGGTCAACCGAATAATATTTTGCGGACAGGCCATAATCCAATGTGTGTGCATCATTTAATCGAGTATTTAATTTATACCGTAATTCCGACTCATTTATAGTATAATCCAATTCGAAATTGCTGTTCCCTTCATCTTCATAATCAATTCCGAAATTATAGTTGCTATTGCTAGCCGTAAGTACTCCAGTGCTTTTCTCACTAAGCTTATGTGCCCATCTTACGGACCCCAATCGGTTGCTGTAATTATAAAGGGAATCGGAAGTAATGCTGAAATTATCTTTGCTGTAATATGCGGTACCTCTTATTTCACTGTTTTCGTTAAACCTGTGATGGTATTTGACAATGCCATCAAAAAAGGAAGCTTCGCTATTATTAAGGGATTCCTCGTCCAAAGCTTGTAAGATCCAGTCAGCATATGCGCCACGAGCACCCAAAATCAATGATGATTTATCTTCTTTTATCGGAATTTCAAGAGCGAGGTTACCCGTAACCGGGCCAATGGATCCCTCTCCCGATATTTTTTCCACATTTCCATTTTTGGTTTCGATATCCAATACGGATGAAAGTCGACCACCAAACTCAACGGGCGGAGCTCCTTTATATATATTTACTTTATCCGTTGTAAAAGGGTTCAACGCTTGAAAAATACCAAAGAAATGGGTGGGATTATAAATAACAGCATCGTCCAACAATACCAGGTTTTGGTCAGTTTTACCTCCCCTAACATTTAAACCTGTTGCACCTTCACCTGCAGAAGATATACCCGGCAGAGCTTTCGCTACTTCCAAAATATTCCGTTCCCCTAACACCAAAGGTATATCCTTGGATTCCTCGGAGCTTATCTCCTCGCTACCGGAAACGGCTTCTTCCACATTACTCACAGCATCCGCCTCTACTACAACTTCCTGCAACTGCTCCAAACTTTCCTGCAATAGTAGATTCAAGGTTCCATCATTGTACATAATAACTTCCCTCTCCGAGTCACGGATTCCCATTGCGCTGGTGGTAATTACATTGTAGCCGGCAGGCAATTCCATAGTAAACTCCCCCTGCTCATTGGTGACCGCCACACGACCACTGCCACGAGACCTAATGGCCAAATCTGGAATGGGGGAACCGGATTGGGCATTGATCACCCTACCGGTCAATTGATACGTTGGTCGTAAATTTTGTTCATCTGCCCTACCCACACGTGCTATAGGCAACTTTTGAGCGGTCTGGGACACCTCATCATTATAAAATGTAGGTGGTGGTATGTTATTCCGGTTTTCGGCAACTTGTGACATTATCACAGTATCCGAACGTTGGTAAAATGCCGGAGGAAGTTCGTCATAAACTACGGTGTTTTGTAGAAAGAACACCCGCCGTTCATCTTCCAAAACATAAAAGTTTAATGATGTATCCGATAAAATGCTTTCAAGAATATCGGTAATAGAGGCATTCGTGAAATTATCATTTATCTCTAAATCCTGAATCCAATCCTCGAGATAAAACAAAGAATAATTGGATTTATCCTCAAGTTCGTTGAGGAATTCTATGGTCGTTTTCGTATCACTTGAAATTGTGATAGGTTCGGTTTGTGAGAAAGTAAATTGTCCCCATAAAAACATGGTAAACAAACTTCCTATCTTTAAAAATAAAGAACGAGGTTTAAGAAAAAGTGTCAATGGTTTGTTGAATTAGCGTACATCAATTTAATAAAAAATCAATAGGATGCTTAAATTAGCGTATTAAATCTGCATTATTTATTGAGATAATGGGAAATCTTTAAATTTTCATCAAACCAAATAACAGATTTTTAATTGAATTGCCTTAGATTGAAAAACCAACTAAACCAATTATATGAAAATGCTAAAAACCAAAACTTTACTACTGGCTTTTTTACTTATTGGACTTTATTCCAATGCCCAAATTGAAAAAGCACCACCAAGGGCCGAAGGAGAAGGTCCGTGGTCCCAATTGATCATACGAGGTGTCACCGTTATCGATGGGACCCTATCACCTCCCATTGGTCCGGTAGATATTGTTGTGGAAAACAACAGAATTGTTTCCGTTGAAGTAGTGGGCTTTCCGGGTATGGACATTAACCCCAACAGAAGACCTCAATTAAAGCCAGGTGGAAAAGAACTGAATGCCGAAGGCATGTATCTGCTTCCCGGATTTGTGGACACACATGCCCACATTGGCGGAGTTCCCCAAGGAACACCTGCAGAATACGTGTACAAACTTTGGATGGGACATGGTATTACAACCATTTGTGACCCCGGTTCCGGTAACGGAATAGATTGGGTATTGGACCAGAAAGAAAAAAGTAACAAGAACGAAATTACAGCTCCCAGAATTCAGGCATACACATGGTTCGGAAGCAACTTGAACGGTGAAAGAGGACGAGGTGACATTACCACACCCGAAGCTGCTCGCGAATGGGTACGGGCAAATGCTAAAAAAGGCGCGGATGGCATAAAGTTCGGAGGTGGATTGCCAGAAGTAATGACGGCTGCTCTGGACGAAAACAAAAAACTAGGGCTTCGGTCCAAGACGCATCACGCGCAATTATATGTGGGTAGGTGGAACGTACTGAACAGTGCCAGAGCCGGGTTGACTTCCATGGAACACTGGTATGGACTCCCAGAAGCCATGTTCGAGGATAGGACGGTACAAGATTATTCTTTGGATTACAACTACCAAAACGAACAAGACCGCTTTGGCGAGGCTGGACAACTTTGGAAACAAGCGGCGAAACCTTTCTCCAAAAAGTGGAACGAAGTTATGGATGAATTGATTTCCTTGGACTTCTCCCTTTCCCCAACCATGGTTATTTACGAAGCAAATAGAGATTTGCAAAGGGCCAGACGAGCAGAATGGCACGAGGAGTATACATTGCCTTCGCTTTGGGAGTTTTATGCCCCAAGTAGGCAATCCCATGGTTCCTACTGGCATTACTGGGGTACCGAACAAGAAATTGATTGGAAAGAGAATTATAAACTTTGGATGACCTTTTTGAACGAATATAAAAACAGGGGCGGAAGGGTTACTATTGGCACCGATGCAGGGTTCATCTATCAGTTGTACGGATTTGCATACCCTCGGGAACTTGAGCTAATGAGAGAAGCAGGATTCCATCCATTGGAAGTGATCAAAGCGGCCACATTGAACGGAGCTGAAGCGCTTGGACTCGATGATGAAATTGGCACCATTAAAGTAGGCAAATTGGCCGATTTTGTAATTACGGAAGAAAATCCATTGGAAAACTTCAAATCCTTGTATGGTACAGGAGCCATTCAATTACAGGAAGACAACACAATTGAACGTGTAGGAGGTGTAAAATACACGATCAAAGATGGTATTGTTTACGATGCAAAAAAGTTACTGGAAGATGTAAAAGCCATTGTTGAAAAGGCCAAGTCAGCATCGAACTATGAAATTGTTCAACCTGGAATGAAACCTTGATCATCACTGATCAGATAAAACAATATTAAAAAAGGCGGCAATTGAATTTGTCGCCTTTTTTAATCAATCTTTATTTTCTAGGGAATCCAAGGTTTGTTTGGTATTTAGCAATTCCCTTTGCAACTTCTCATTCTCTAAAATATATTGTTCACGTAACTGCTCTATTCTCCGTTCAAACTCATCCGCAGGAACATAATCTGGTTCCAACAGTGTTTCTTTAAATATGCTAATCAGGGTAAACAGGAAACTTATGGCTACTGCAGCAATAAGACCAATGAGCAACGTTTTTTCCTTTTTTAAGGTTGGCGTTGTCGTTTTTTTAAGGAGCTTCTTTTCTTCTTTGGTGAGTTTTGGCCCAGTGGATAACTGACTCAAAAACACATCCCATTTCTCCTCTTCCTTTACATAAAGATTCATAAATCCGCCATCTTCCAAAAAATCCTCGGTACTTGGTGTGGATGCCAACATAAATATATCCATACCATTGCCTCCCATTACATCCAATAGGTTTGGGTCGTATTCTTTAATTTCCATGATCAATTTTTGGACGTACTCCAAACTATAGTTTGGCCTTAAAAACTCATCATAAAGGGTTTGGATTTGAAAGTAATCACTTCTTTCCAATGCATACTCCAGAAAACGATCCTTTAGTTCAGCCTTAAAAAATTCGCTCATTTTTCCGAATGGGTGGTTAAGCGGGTTGGTTTTTTTTTTGGCTAAGTTTAAAGAGTTGGGGTTAAATGGGCTAGGAATTCAAGGTTAAGAAATCATGAAAGTATATTTAGAAGTATTCTTATAAATGAACAACGAATTGAAATTATTGCACTACACAATCTCGGCACTAAGGCCAGCCTGTAATAGTTTGCTACATTTTGGTTTAAGAAAAGAGTATTCACCGGTCTTTACAGTGCATTTACCATTGTAATGTACGATCAGAGAACATTGTTCTGCTTGTTCGGGGGTATGATCACAAACATTGATCAAGGTTTCTATTACATGATCAAAGGTATTTACATCATCATTAAAAAGAACTATTTCGTGCTCCTTTATGGTTTCTTCTTCCACAAGAACATCTTCCAACTCTTTTTCTCTCGTACCCATAACTCACGGATTTTACTTCTTTCTAATTTACATATTTTGCTGCAACCCAGTTATTCTTGTCCAGATTTTTTTCAAATTCCAAACCGTAGGCTGCACATTTTGAAGAAATTGCATCTAAATCCTCTAAATAAAAGCCACTTAAAAAAAGTGTTCCTCCCTTTTTAAGGCAATCGACATAAACGGGGATGTCCTCCAAAAGGATATTTCGGTTGATATTGGCCAAGATTACATCAAACTTTTTGCCATCCAGCAAACTACTATCACCCTGAAATGCCTTGATATCTGGACAGTTGTTGCGCTCCACATTTTCCTCGGTATTCAAAAAGCACCATTCATCAATATCAATGGCCTCGGTATACCCAGCTCCTCGCTTTTTGGCCAATATGGCCAGCACACCGGTACCACAGCCCATATCCAATACTGACTTACCCTGAAAATCATTGTCCAATATATGTTGTAGCATCATATGGGTGGTTTCGTGATGACCCGTACCAAAACTCATTTTAGGTTCGATAATAATGTCATATTCCACTTCAATGGCTTCATGAAATGGTGCACGAACCATACACCTGTCCCCTACTATTATGGGATGAAAATTTTTCTCCCATTCGGCATTCCAGTTTTGCTGTTCAATTTCCTTACTGGTCCAGCTAATTTTAAAATTGGGATTTTGGAATACAAAGAGATTATCCAATATATCCTCTCGCCACTCAGATTTTAGGATATAAGCCAAAAGTCCTGTTTCATTTTCCACAAAACTTTCGAAACCCATTTCCCCCAACTCCGCAATCAAAATATCGGTTGCGGGTTGGAGTGGGTTTATTTTAAAATCGTATTCGAGATAAACCAAGGACATTGATTATATCGCCTTGATGATATCTGTAAAATCTTTTGCAACCAAAGAGGCACCACCTATTAAACCACCGTCAACATCGGGTTTTGAGAAAATTTCGGCGGCATTTGCTGGTTTTACGCTTCCTCCATAAAGTATGGAAACATCTTCTGCAATGGACGCATTGAATCCATCTGCAATGGTTTTTCTGATAAACGCGTGCATTTCCTGAGCTTGCTCTGGACTTGCCGTTTCGCCAGTACCAATAGCCCAAACAGGCTCATAGGCAAGAACGATTTTGCTCCAAGCACTTGCATCAAGATCAAATAGGGCATTTTTCAATTGGCTTTCCACCACGGAAAAATGTTTATCCGATTTTCTATCTTCCAATTCTTCACCAAAACAAAAAATAACCTTCAAACCTTTCTCGATGGCCGTTTTCATTTTTTTAGCTAATAGTTCATCGTTCTCCCCAAAGTACGCACGTCTTTCCGAGTGTCCAAGGATTACAACGTCCACACCTAAACTTAGCAACATATCGGCAGAAATCTCACCTGTGTAGGCTCCGCTTTCGGCAAAATGCATGTTCTGTGCAGCTACTTGTATTTTAGAATCTTGCAACGCTTGCTTGGCCGCCTGGAGGTTTACAAAGGTCGGCGCCACAATGACATCGGCATCGGTATCGGGTAGTTTGGCAGAGAGTTCGGCCAACAATTCCTCAGTTTCCTGTAGGTTTTTGTTCATCTTCCAGTTTCCTGCAACAATCTTAGTTCTCATGTTATTTGGATTTTTCTTTAGTGTTATGATTAGAAAGTAAGTTCGTCAAAATCGTTGTAATGGACCTTTTGCTGAATGGTTCCTTTACTGAGTACTAAAATAGCCGGATTGGAACGCACAATAGTCTTCAAAGTTGTTTCATCTGTAAAATAGAACTCAAAATCCAGTCCGTAAGTGTCTATTATCTTATTCGCCATATCACTGCTCGAAGCTGACATCCCAATGACTTTGTAACCCTTTTGTTTTGCCTTGGCAGTTACTTCGGCGACTCCCTCAAAAGCTTCAAGGTTACTTTTAGCCATATCGTAGGCGATCACCATTACCAATTTATCCTCTTCCAGCAATTCCGCCGCATAATCCTGTCCTTCTTGCTCAATGGTAAAATCGTGTATGGGCGGTTCGTAACCCGCTTGTATCTGAGTAGTTTCCACATCGATAAACTCCCCATCCACCGAAGGATAGTCCCCTTCGGTGACATATATTTTTTCTTGGCCATCTACCTTAAAACGCCAGGCATATTCGTAAACAGGCTTCGGGGCATCTTCGGGAACCGACATTCCCTCTTGAATGTTAGCACCAATTTTATAGGGTCTAAAATCTACCGATGGTAAATGGGCCAATACGTGATTTGCAAACAAAGCACAAGCTACCAATGATACGCCACCTATAATCCAATTGGTCTTTGAATTAAACAAGGGTGTAATATATTTTCTACCGAAAAACAGTATCAAAATAAAAACAAGGAGAATAACATCTTTGGTAAAGGATTCCCATGGTGTCAGTTTCACTGCATCCCCAAAGCACCCACAGTCGGTCACTTTATTGAAATATGCAGAATAAAAAGTCAAAAAGGTAAAGAACACAATCATGAGCAAAAGGCTCCAAACCGTGAATTTGGGTTTAAATCCAATCAAAAGTAAAACTCCCAAAATCACCTCAACAATGACCACAAAAATGGAGATGGCCAATGCCAAAGGGGTTAAAAATGGTAGGTCCAATACACCTGGGCTAAAATATTCTTCCAGTTTAAAGGAAAAGCCCATGGGATCGTTCAATTTTATAAGTCCACTTATAATGAACAACACTCCTACTATAATTCTTGATATCCAGACCAAATATTTCATTCTTCTTCTTTTAAATGAATCAATGCAAAAACAGCATAATTAACCATATCCTGATAGTTGGCATCCACACCTTCACTCACCAAAGTTGTCCCCTGGTTGTTCTCTATCTGTTTTACGCGCAACAACTTTTGCAAAATCAAATCCGTGAGCGAACTTACCCGCATATCCCGCCAAGCTTCCCCATAATCATGGTTTTTGTCCTCCATCAACTTTTTCGTGATAGCCACTTGCTCATCATAAAGTGCGATTGCTTCTTCAGCCGTTAGGTCCGGTTGCTCCACTACTCCTTTCTTTATCTGAATCAAAGCCATAATAGAGTAGTTTATGATTCCGATGAACTCGGAACGCTCACCTTCATCAACCTTTCTAACTTCATTTTGCTGAAGGCCACGAATGCGTTGGGCCTTGATAAAAATCTGGTCAGTTAACGACGGTAACCTAAGGATTCGCCAAGCAGTGCCATAATCCTTGGCTTTTTTTGAAAACAATTCACGACAGGTTTGTATCACCTCATCGTATTGTTGGGAAGTCTGCTGCATGTATTGTTGCTAATTTGCGTAAATTTCGTCCAACTTATCTGTGCTCAGAAGCACTTTGCCAAAGATAATGAAACCCAACAAAGCAGATATTTTTTATGACCATAAACTGCAAAGGTGAGCTTGTAGATCTAAAAAAGCCCAAAGTAATGGGTATCCTTAACCTTACTCCCGACTCTTTTTTTGATGGTGGAAAGTATAAGGACGAAGCATCCATTTTACATCAAGTTGAATATATGCTGAACCATGGAGCCACTTTTATTGACATGGGTGCCTACAGTTCCCGCCCCGGTGCAAAGCACGTTCCGGAAGATGAAGAATTGAAGCGAATGGTTCCCGTTATTGACCTTATCCTTAAAAAATTTCCAGATACTTTGATTTCCGTAGATACCTTCCGAAGCAAAGTGGCAAACGAAAGTATCGAAAACGGTGCTGCCATCATCAACGATATTGCGGCCGGGAATTTGGATAATGCCATGTTTGATACCGTTGCCAAACATCAAGTACCATACATTATGATGCATATGAAGGGGACACCCCAGTCCATGCAAAAAGAAGCGGAGTATGAGAATTTGATCAATGACCTTCGATTCTATTTTTCCGAAAAGATAAAAGAGACCACATCCAAAAAAATCAATGATATCATTATTGATCCAGGTTTTGGTTTTGCCAAAACAACAGGTCAAAATTATACATTGCTCAACCACTTAGATATGTTCCAAACCTTTGGTTTGCCCATTTTAATAGGCTTGAGCAGAAAGTCAATGATTTATAAGGTCTTGGAATCATCACCAAAAGAGGCGTTGAACGGCACCACGGCCTTGCACACCATTGCTCTTTTAAAAGGCGCCAACATTATTCGTGCACATGATGTAAAAGAAGCCTCGGAATGTGTTAAACTTGTAGAAGCTTTAAAAGAGAATGCACTCTGATTTGAGGTTCTCCTATTTTTGCTAATTTTACAAAAACGCTGCCATTGGATTTTCTAAATTTTCTCGAGTTCAAGATTACGGATGTCATTGACATAGTCCTCGTGGCCGCACTTCTCTATTACATTTATAAGCTGGTAAAAGGCACGGTGGCCATCAATATTTTTATTGGTATTGTAATTGTTTGGGCCCTCTGGAAATTGACCGAATTGCTCCAAATGAAAATGATCAGCAGCATGGTCGGTGGGTTTATGAACATTGGTCTGATCGCACTTATTATCGTATTCCAACAGGAGATCCGAAAATTTTTACTGATGATCGGTTCCACCAATTTTGCATCCAAACGAAATTTTCTCAAACATTTTAAATTCCTGAAACAAGAGGCCATCTCCACCAGTACCGATGTGGAGGCCATTATTGGTGCATGTGAGCGAATGGGCACTTCAAAAACCGGGGCGTTGATCGTTATTGAACGCAACAATTCCATGGATTTTGTAAAATCCACAGGAGATGCCATGAACATAAAAGTGACACAGCCCATTTTAGAAAGTATTTTCTTTAAGAACAGTCCATTGCACGACGGCGCTATTGTTATCCAGGATAATTATATTACCGCGACCCGTGTAATTCTCCCCGTTTCCAACGATCGAAATATTCCGCTACGTTTTGGACTGAGACACAGGGCCGCTGTAGGCATCACTGAAAAAACAGATGCCCTTTGCTTGGTAGTTAGCGAGGAGACAGGATCAATATCCTATATTAAAAATGGAGACTTTGTTCCCTTCAAAAACAGGGAGGAATTGGTGAAACGCATTAAAAAGGACTTGGAGCAATGACCTGTAAAAATTGTAACTCAAGACTACGCACTGATTTTCTTTATTGTCCTGCTTGTGGTGGAAAAGTGATCCGCAACAGAATTACCCTTAAAAATCTTTGGACCGATATTCTGGACAGATACTTTAATCTGGACAACACCTTCATCAATACGTTTGTTCATTTGTTCACCAAACCGGAAGCGGTTATCGAAGGATACCTGCATGGGCTTAGACGTAAATACTTAAACCCCATTAGTTATATCGGTATTGCACTGACACTTTCTGGATTAATCGTAGTTATGATGACCAAGTCTCTGGATTCCATGAGTTTTGATTTTTTGGAGACGGAAGCTCAAACGGTTTACCAAGAAAAATTAATGTCCTTTATTTCGGACTATCAAGCGATAATATTTATTATTTATATTCCTTTAATGGCTATTTCAGGGTGGCTATGTTTTGATGAAAAGAAATACAACTTTGCGGAACGGACCATTATTTTCACCTACACGCTTGCTCATTATAGCTTGCTCATTTTTATTCCCTCGGTAGTAATACTTTTATTTAGCCCAGAAATTTATATGTCGTTTTCCATGGTTGGTATTCTGGTAATGCTGATTTATACCGCCTTTGTAATTGTAAGAATTAGTAATTCTAATGGTATTGCCCTAATAGCAAGATTACTCTTGTTCTTTATGATTTTTGGAATTCTCTACTTGTTGTCCTCCATACTTATTCCAATCATCATGATTTTGTTGGGAGAAATAAGCCCGGAAGATTTACTGCCTTCCCCAAAATAATTAAGCCACCTCTTCTTCCAAGAACTGGGCATTGTACAAATCGTTGTAGTAACCACCTTTTTCCAATAGTTCTTTGTGGGTTCCTATTTCAATGATTTTCCCTGCATCCATCACGATAATCTTATCTGCTTTTTTGATGGTCGCCAAACGGTGGGCAATAATTATAGAAGTTCGCCCTTCGGTAATCTTATCGGTAGCCTGTTGAATCAATTGTTCGGAATAGGTATCCACGGAAGATGTGGCCTCATCCAAAATTAGAATACTCGGATTGCTTACATAAGCCCGCAAGAAGGCAATCAACTGACGCTGACCACTGGAAAGCATAGTGCCGCGCTCCTTTACATTATACTCGTACCCGCCCGGAAGGCTGGAAATAAATTCGTGCACTCCTATTTGTTTGGCCGCTGCTTCTATTTGTGCCGTGGTAATGTTTTTATCACGCAGCGAAATATTGTTGGCTATGGTATCCGCAAATAAGAAAACGTCTTGTAGCACAATGGCAATGTGGGAACGAAGTGATTGTAAGGTATAATCTTCCAAACACACATTGTCCACCTTTATTTTACCAGAATTGATTTCGTAGAAACGGTTGAGCAAATTAATGATAGTGGATTTACCAGCCCCCGTTGCACCAACAATAGCCACTGTTTCACCCGCATTTACATTGAAAGAGATACCGTGCAAGACTTCCTCATCCGGTACATACCCAAAACGTACATCCTTAAATTCAATATCCCCCTTTACATTCTTCTTTTCTACTGTTCCATTGTCATCGATATGACTGTCGGTATCCAAGATCTTAAAGACACGATTGGCCGCTACCATTCCCATCTGTAGAGTGTTGAACTTATCGGCTATCTGCCGTAAAGGTCTGAACAATAGGTCCATCAAGAAAAAGAAGGCCACAATGGCGCCTTTGTTGTCCATTCCAACATTCTCGATATTTTGTATTACTCCAAAATATACCACCAATCCAATACCAATGGAGTTGGAAATTTCCGCAATCGGAAAGAATATGGAGTTGTACCAAACTGTTTTTAACCAAGCATTTTGATGCTTTTCGTTGATTACTCGGAATTTTTCCTTTTCAATTTCCTCTCGGTTAAAAAGCTGAACAATCTTCATTCCTGCAATTCGCTCCTGTACAAATGAGTTAAGATTGGACACTTGCGCCCTCACTTCCACAAATGCCACCTTCATGGCTTGTTGAAACAAACGGGTCGCAACCAGAATAACCGGAAGTATCGCAAATACGATCAGTGCCAATTTCCAATTGATCACAACCATAATAATGGCTGCGGACAACATTTTAAGAGCGTCAGCCACAATCATAAAAAATCCTTGACTAAAAATCTCACCGATACGTTGCATATCCGCAACTGCCCTCGTTACCAAAACGCCAATGGAAGAATTATCGAAATAGGTCATTTTAAAACTGGTCATCTTTTCAAAAAGATTGACCCTAATATCCTTGATAACCGATTCTCCCAAAAGGTTTGCGTAGTAATTGAACAAAAGCTGGGTAGTTACCTGCCCCAATAAAAAGGCAAGCATTAATAGAACGTTGCTCAACAATTGTTCAGCATCTTTGTTTTCCAAAGATTGGTTAATGATGGTTTTGACCAATAAAGGTATACCTATGGCAAATGCAGCGGACAATATGGCCACTATGGCAACCAACCAAAAAATGCCCCTGTAGGGCCTGGTTCGCGAAAAAACCCGCTTGAACAATCTAAAATCAAACGCTTTTCCTACATCATCCTTTTTGCTCATCAAAAATTTCTTTTGGATATGAAACCTTGGTCAAATATAATCCTTTTGCAGGGACGGAGACTCCTGCCTCTCCCCTATCTTTACTGGCAATAACCTTGTGAATGTCCTGAACGGGCATTTTTCCCATGCCCACATCGAGCAAAGTACCTACTACTGCCCGTACCATATTTCGTAAAAAACGGTCGGCGGAAATGGTAAATACCAACTTCTCGCCTTGAATTGCCCAAACGGCCTGTCTAACATCACAATTGAATGTTTTAACATCGGTATTGGATTTGGAAAAACACTCAAAATCGGTATAATCCAAAAGAATTTGGGCAGCTTGGTTCATGGCTTCCAAATCAAGAGCATGTTTCACAAAATGGGCATGATCGAATAAAAATGGGTCCTTTTCCTTAACTATCCAATATTCGTAAGTGCGTTCCGTGGCATCGAACCTCGCATGAGCATCGTGAGCGACCGGATAGATTCCTTGCACCGCAATATCATCTGGCAAAAAGGCATTCAATCTATATACCAAGTCATCCACATCAGGAATGCCATCAACATTGAAATGACAGTACATTTCCCTTGCATGCACCCCTGCATCTGTCCTTCCCGCTCCTACAACCTCAACCTTTTCGCGCAACAATGTGGAGAAAGCCTTTTCCAGCACTTCTTGTACCGTAATGGCATTGGGTTGGTTCTGCCATCCATGGTAGGCCTTTCCGAAATAAGAAAATTGGACAAAATATCTCAAAGGGATCGCTTACTTTTAAGCCTGTAAAGATAATTGAATCCTTTCCAACATAATTCCAACCCTTGGTTTTTAGCATATTTTTAGCGAAATGACAAAAATTCTATTGCTTTCCGACACCCACGGACATATGGACAAGACCATATTAAAATACGCTGCGCAAGCCGATGAAATTTGGCATGCCGGCGACATTGGGAGCTTGACGGTGACAGACCAATTGGAGAACCTAAAACCTGTACGCGGTGTTCACGGAAACATTGATGACCACGTAATACAAAAAGAATTTCCGGAAGACAATAGGTTTATGTGCGAAGGTGTCGACGTTTGGATCACACATATTGGCGGTTATCCGAATAAATACAACATAAGGGTACGCGATGAAATAAGAAAAAATCCGCCTAAACTTTTTATTTGTGGGCATTCGCACATTTTAAAGGTGATGCACGATAAAAAGCTGGGACTATTGCACATGAATCCCGGTGCTTGCGGAAAACATGGCTTCCATCAAGTGCGAACCATGTTACGATTTGTAATCGATGGTGATAAGATATCTGATTTGGAAGTTGTAGAATTGGGAAAGCGCTAACACAAAACATAAAAATCCCGACCAAGGCCGGGATTTTTTCGCACTAATACTACTAAGATGTTAGGTTTAACGTAAGCGATCAACAGATTTTACAAGATCTTCATCCTTTTTGATAGCCCTGTTGGCCAGGACAAGAAAAACGATAGAAAATACAGGAATCAGCATCCCAATACCCTTCTCAGAAACTACAGTTTCTCCGGATAAGCTTAGCGATCGATAAACGAAAAATCCTAGTAAAAAAAGGTTCAATATCATATTCAATCTGTTTACCACAAATTGATTTTGTCTTTTCTTATACATTAAAATCGACACCACGGCCAAAACGGTAACCACGTAAAAAACCAGACTTACCATTACCTCGTCTTGGGCAAATACTTCTTTGCCACCAACTTCTACCCAAAGATTCAAAAAGAACGGAAGTACGCCCGAAATTAGGCCTACTATCAGTAAAAAAAACGTTTGTATACGCTGAATCATTGTGCAAATCGATTTCGAAACGCAAAAATAGGCGTCTTTTTGATAAATAAGGCCTTATTCTTAAAAAATAATTTGTAATATTGTCATGTTATTAGCAAGCACCTACCTCGGAATTCTTTCTCCAGTAGCATCCAAAATAACTTTACTTCAAATTTAGATTCACACAAGTTTAACTTATTTCTTTACTTAATGTTCGAGATTTCAGATCTAAAAGCTAAAAAGCTTCCTGAGTTGCAAGAGATTGCAAAGGATCTTAATGTTCCCAAATTCAAATCATTGAAAAAATTGGACCTGGTTTACCAAATACTGGATGTACAGGCTTCCAACCCTAAAGCTGTAGCGGAAACCGTCGCCGCTTCCAACGACGAAAAACCAGCCCCCAAACCAACAAGATCAAGAACTCCTCGTCCCAAGAAGACTGAGGACAAAGGTTCAAGTCCTAAAGGTGAAACTGCTGAAAAAGAGCCTCAAAAAAAGGCGCCAAGAAACAAAAAAGACGATTCTAAAGGACAAAGTCCACAACAGAAAAAGGACAATAAGCCGCAGAACAATGCCAATACCCAGAAGAATCAGAACAACAACAGAAGAAACAATCAGCACAACAAAGGTCATCACGACAAAAAGAGCAGCAATTTTGACAAGGATTTGAGAAACAGGTATAAAGAACCTGAATTCGAATTCGATAGCATAATTGAAAGCGAAGGTGTGTTGGATATTATGCAAGATGGTTACGGATTTTTGAGATCTTCCGATTACAACTATCTTTCTTCTCCCGATGATATTTATGTATCCCAATCCCAGATACGTCTGTTCGGTCTTAAATCCGGGGATACTGTTTTAGGAAATATTAGACCTCCCAAAGAAGGAGAAAAGTATTTCCCACTGATCAAAGTGAACAAAATTAATGGTCTAGACCCACAAGTGGTTCGGGACAGGGTAGCTTTTGAGCACCTTACTCCATTGTTTCCCAAGGAAAAGTTCAAATTAGCAGAAAAACAAAGTACTATTTCTACTAGGATCATGGATTTGTTCTCCCCAATAGGGAAAGGACAAAGGGGAATGATTGTTTCCCAGCCCAAAACGGGTAAAACCATGTTGTTAAAAGATATCGCCAATGCGATTGCTGCCAACCACCCAGAGGTTTACCAGATTATTTTATTGATAGATGAACGCCCTGAGGAGGTAACCGATATGCAGCGTAACGTACGTGGCGAGGTAGTTGCTTCTACTTTTGATAAAGAGGCTACCGAGCACGTAAGGGTTGCCAATATTGTTTTGGACAAAGCAAAAAGATTGGTAGAATGCGGACATGATGTGGTAATCCTTCTAGACTCCATTACACGTTTGGCACGTGCCTACAACACGGTACAACCAGCCTCTGGAAAAGTATTGAGTGGTGGTGTGGATGCGAATGCACTTCATAAACCAAAACGTTTCTTTGGTGCCGCACGTAACATAGAGAATGGTGGCTCGCTTTCCATTATTGCTACGGCCTTAACAGAAACCGGTTCTAAAATGGACGAGGTAATCTTTGAGGAATTCAAAGGTACCGGTAACATGGAGCTTCAATTGGATAGAAGAATTTCCAATAGAAGAATTTTCCCAGCTATCGACCTTATTTCTTCTTCTACACGAAGAGACGATTTGTTGCTGGATGAGAACACCATTCAACGTATGTGGATCATGCGCAAGTATTTGGCTGACATGAACCCTGTGGAAGCAATGGAGTTTATGGAGCAACGCATAAAACAAACTAAGAACAACGAGGAGTTTTTACTTACCATGAACGAGTAAAATCCAATAACCTCTATTCCATAAAGTTAAAAGCCCTTCAATTTTTTTGAAGGGCTTTTTGTTGAGCCAATTCTTAGAAAAGGCATATCTTTATTACGGTTTCCTCAAAACTGAACTATAAACACTTAACTATGAAAAACATCCAAAAGGCTTTTGCAGCTTTTTTGGGAGCTTCTATCTTGCTATTGGGAGCTTGCCAAGAATCACCTAAAAAAGAAGAACCAACAGATCCAAAACAAGAAGAAATCCTTCCTCCAGAAGGCATTATTTCCTTGGAGGAATCTAAATCCCTGTATGACAATTATACCAAAAACAGGGTAGAAATGATCAGCAAATTTGAAGCTGAACGCGATACCGAAGAAAAGTTTATCCCGGCACGTTTTACCACCTTCACTTATGCAGATATGAAACAATATATGGAATATGTTGAACATGAAGCTAAGGAAGCTGGCGTTAAAGTAGCCTCTCTTAGATTATATTTTGCCAACTACCCCAACAAGCCAGATTTTCCAGATGGCAAAAAAGTGGTACACCCAAGACAGAATTCTATTTTTATAGTACCTACCACTATGATCGATGGGGAGGAGCGAGGATTTTATATTGGAACCGACGGAAAAGCCAAATCCATAAAAGGAGTTGTTGGCAATACTGAAACAGGTGAACCAAATGAAACTACAACATCAAAAGCCAGTATTTTTCCTGCCACTCTATTTCAGGACGACATCAAAAGCTTAAACCTGAACCATGGAGGTTCCGGACCACCACCTTACACAGATTTCTAAAAGATGCCCGAAGAGCTCCTTAAATATTTGACCGATCACTTTTATGTCCCTTTATACTTTATAACATGGATTGTATCGGTTATTCGATATCGCAGGTATTTCGACACACCGTTGAAATACTTACCCATGATTATCATCTATACTTTTTTTACGGAGCTCTTGGGGGTACTTATTAAGTACAATAATAATTTTCAGTTTTTCTCGGATGGCAGGTATGCATGGCACAATGTTATAATATATAATGTGTACCAAATTGTCTTTTTTATTTTCTTTTTTGAAGTTTTTAGAAAAGTGACCAAAAAACCTTCCATCAAAAAGCAAATACGGTATTTGAGTATTTTATGCGTTGTAGTGTATATTACAAACGCGATAATCCTCAACCCTTTGCACAATCAGATGACCCACGCCCATATTATAGGCTCCATTATGATGGTGTATATTGTTGTGATGTACTTTCTGGAGAAAGTGTCCGAAGAGCCAGCACCGCCATTAAAATTCAATCTGCTTTTTTGGATTAGCTCAGGGCTCATAATTTTTTACACCCTCTTTTCTATAATTTCCACTATATACCTTCTTGATTTTGACATAGGCATACAAATCTATTTTAGACCGCTTTTGCTCACTTCCATTGCGTTGATGTATGGACTTATGATAGTAGGGCTGCTCGTTGGAAAAAGAAAAGCATTCCGATGATCAATAATAGAACATCAAATCAATAAAGCCTCCTTAACTGGGGGCTTTTTGCTTATTTTAGCGACTATTAAAAATTTGACAACCAATTGATGTGTCAAATCAACAATGGAGGAGCTTCTTAAATTTCTTAGTGAACATTACACTATCCCCTTTTATCTATTCGTATGGATTGTGGCGATGGCACGTTACCGTACCTATTTTGACACCCCATTAAAATATTACCCCATGTACCTGATGTACACCTTTTTAACCGAGGTGCTGGGCTATTTTGTGAAATATGTGGATGGTATTCAGTTTTTTTCTGATGAACGGTACAACTGGCACAATGTTATTATCTACAACATTTACTCCGTAATCAGTATGCTGTTCTTTTATTATGTCTATTGGAAGATCTTAAAGACCAAAAAATACCGGGATTGGGTCAAGTATGGCGCCATATTGGCCATGTTGGCCTATTTCGTAAGTGTGTTTTTCCAGAATCCGTTGCATTACAATCTGTATTATGCAGATATGATTTCCGCTTATATACTCATTTTTGTAATTGCACTTTACTATAAAGAAAAGAAAGTGGAGGACAATCCACTACCCCAATCACAAAACCTTATGTTTTGGACTAGTTTTGGACTAGTGGCCTTCCATCTATTTTTTCCGTTGATATTTTTGGCAGGTTATGAAGCGCCCCGATTTTATATCAATTATCACCTAAGGGATATACTACTTGTATTGATCTTGATTATGTACGGTTCTTTTATGGTTGGGGTCATCGTTCACAAACGAAGGGCTTTCAGATAACTATGGCAAATAAAAACGCCCCCATAAAGGAGGCGTTTAAACATATTATGCTTTGTCAAAAATTACAAGGCTGCAACTTTTGTCATTAGTTTACTCTTAAGGTTTGCGGCCTTATTGTTATGAATGATATTTTTCTTAGCTAATTTATCAATCATACCAACTACGGTAGGCAACAAAGCTTCAGCAGCTTTTTTATCTTCTTCGTTACGTAATTTTTTAATGGCATTACGCACGGTTTTGTGCTGATACCTGTTACGCAAACGTACTGCTTCGTTTCTTCTGATTCTCTTTAATGCTGACTTATGGTTTGCCATTGCTTAAAATTAATTCTTTCTAAATCCTTTCTTTGTAGCCCGTAGGGGAATCGAACCCCTGTTACCAGGATGAAAACCTGGCGTCCTAACCCCTAGACGAACGGGCCATTATTTCAATTTTCAAAGTTTAAACGTCTACAGCCTGTAAAATAAGCAAATTTCTGCTTAAACCTTGCTTTGTAGCCCGTAGGGGAATCGAACCCCTGTTACCAGGATGAAAACCTGGCGTCCTAACCCCTAGACGAACGGGCCATTATGCTTGCATAATTGCGGATGCAAAAATACAACTATTTTTAAGTCTTGCAACAGTATTTTTTATTTTTTGCAACCTGTTTAATAGGCCTTTGCAAACAACACCCTCCGAACAGACGGTTTTCCTGTTACAATACATTGCCCCTCTTCGTTTTCTGCATCCAATGGAATACAGCGAATAGTGGCCTTGGTCTCTTCTTTTATCTTATCCTCGGTTTCGGTGGTACCGTCCCAATGTGCGGATACAAAACCTCCTTTTTCCTCGATTACTTTTTTAAATTCTTCATAAGAATCCACTTTAGTAATATGCTCTTTTCGGTAATCAAGTGCTTTTTTAAAGATATTCTCCTGAATTTCATCCATCAAGGAAACTACTTTATCCACAACTTCTTCGGCCTTTACGACTTCCTTGGTCAATGTATCCCTACGAGCGACTTCGAAGGTGCCATTTTCAAGATCTCTGTTGCCAACTGCCAAACGTACAGGAACGCCCTTCAATTCATATTCATTGAATTTAAAGCCGGGTTTATGGGTATCCCTTGTATCAAACTTTACGGTAAGTCCCCTATCTCTCAACTCCTTCACCAAAGGATCTACTTTTTCAGAAATGGCATCCAATTGATCCAACCCTTTATAAATTGGGACAATTACCACTTGTATTGGTGCCAACTTTGGCGGCAATACCAAACCATTGTCATCACTGTGCGTCATTACCAAAGCTCCCATTAATCTTGTGGACACACCCCAGGATGTTGCCCAAACATAATCCTGGGTCCCCTCTTTATTGGCAAACTTTACATCAAAAGCCTTTGCAAAGTTCTGACCTAAAAAGTGAGAAGTACCGGCCTGCAGTGCCTTACCGTCTTGCATAAGCGCCTCTATACAATAAGTCTCCTCAGCCCCGGCAAAACGTTCACTCTCGGTTTTGGTTCCCTTGATTACGGGCACGCCCATATAATTCTCAACAAACTCGGCATACACATTCATCATAAGCTCTGCTTCTTCCAGTGCCTCTTCTCTTGTCTCATGTGCCGTATGCCCCTCTTGCCATAAAAATTCAGCTGTCCTTAAAAAAAGACGAGTTCTCATTTCCCATCGAACTACATTGGCCCACTGATTTATCTTTAATGGCAAATCCCTGTATGATTGTACCCACTTTCTAAATGTATCCCAAATAATGGTTTCGGATGTTGGACGAACGATCAGTTCCTCTTCCAGCTTCGCATTCTCATCTACCACAATTCCACTACCATCTTCCGCATTCTTTAATCGGTAATGGGTGACCACTGCGCATTCCTTGGCAAAGCCCTCTACATGGCTTGCCTCTTTGCTCAGGTAGGATTTTGGTATAAACAAGGGAAAATAGGCATTTTCATGACCTGTTTCCTTGAACATTTTATCCAATTGCGCCTGCATCTTTTCCCATATGGCATAGCCGTAAGGCTTTATTACCATACAACCTCTAACTCCCGAGTTTTCAGCCAAATCGGACTTTACAACCAGTTCGTTATACCATTTGGAATAATCTTCCGCTCTACTTGTTAAATTTTTACCCATCTATTGTAGTTTGGCACAAAACTTGTGACTTTGATAGTGAAATGATTGGGTAAAACTAATTATTTTTAGTATGTTCAACAATAAAAATTGCACCATGTTAAAGTCTTTACTCCATAATAAATTAGGAACCCCTACCATATTGATGGTTAGCGCCCTCTTTATGGCTTCTTGTGGTTCGTATCAACAAACTTCTTATTACGATGATGGCATCTACTCTTCCAACAATAGAGTTGTAGGCGTAGAGAAGAAAAATGCCCAGGCATTACGAATCGAAGAACAAGAGAACAATATATACGGAGATTATTTCGGAGATAAAGCCAATGAATATGGTGAAATCTTGGACAACGAAGTCTTTACCGATATAGACAGCTACTCCAGTCAAATGGCAAATGACACTATTCCTTATGGTGAACAAACCGATTACTTGGCTTACAACAATAATTATAATGGAAACCCAGGATGGGGTGACAACCCAACCAACATCTCCATAAATGTTTACGACAATAGTTGGGGATGGGGCGGATATTATGGATGGAACGACCCTTACTTTGCTTGGGGATGGGGATGGAATTACCCCTACTTCAACAATTGGGGATGGGGATGGAACAACCCTTGGAGATTTAACCGTTGGGGATGGGCCGGATATTACGGCTGGGGCTCCCCTTATGCTAGCTGGGGATGGGCTGGATATTATGGATGGGGAGCTTATGGTGGTTACTATGGCCGCTATTGGAACCGCCCATATTATGCCAGAAACTACTACGGCAACAGCTATGCCTACATTTCCGGCAGAAGAGGCTATACCTCAAGAATTCCAGGCACCACATTATCTTCTAGAAGAAGTACACTAAACACAAGATACAATAACAATAGTGGACGCTCCAATGCAACATTGTCTCGCAGCAACAGTGTAGCAAGAAGAAGTACACAAGGATACAGCAACAGATCTAATGTTAGAAGATCCATTAGTGCAGATGCGGTTGCAAGAAATAGAAATTACAGAACTAGCAGAAGTACAAGGACATCTCCTAGTTACAGCGGAACTTCTAGAACCACACGTCCATCTTACGGCTCATCTTCACGAGCAACCAGAAGCGGACAAAGCTATAACAGAAGTGGCTCATATTCCACCAGAAATTACGGAAGAACCACGAGAAGTTTTCAATCAAGAAGCTCTGCACCCAGTAGAAGCTACAGTAGATCATCCAGTGGAAATTCCAGCTCTAGAAGCTACAGGAGCAGTGGTTCATCAAGAAGCAGCAGGTCTAGCGGAAGTTACCGAAGTTCAGGTGGCAGCTCCAGAAGTTCTGGGGTAAGTAGATCCTCGGGCGGTTCAAGGTCTTCTGGAGGAGGTCGATCTTCTGGAGGAAGCAGCAGAGGTGGTCGCGGTGGCGGTAGACCATAATTCACATTAAACTAAATTGGTTAACAAAAAAAATAGAAATGAAAAGAGTCTTAACTTTCATAATGGTATTGGCATGCACTTTTGCAAGTGCCCAGACCATTGATGATGTACTGCGCTACAGTACCGAAGATTTGCAAGGAACCGCAAGATTTCAAGCCATGGGTGGTGCGTTTGGTGCTTTGGGTGGAGATTTATCCGCTTTGAACATTAACCCTGCTGGTTCCGCGGTATTCAATTTTAGTGAGATCGCCATTACCGGCTCCAACTACCACAGGAACAACGATGCCCTTTATGGCAATAACTTAAGAAATACAACTATCAATTCATTGGATTTCAATCAGGTTGGTGGTGTATTCGTCTTTAATTCTTCTGACAACAGTCCGTGGAAAAAAATAGCATTGGCAGTCAATTATGACCTAGTGCAGAATTTCGACAACGAATATATTGCATCAGGAACCACGGCAGTTGGGATAGACAATTATTTCCTCAATTTTGCCCAAGGAGAGCCTTTGGGGCCGTTGCGCACGCAACAAGGTGAATATATTGAGGACGCCTACTTGGATATAGGGGCCAATCTTGGATATTCCGCACAGCAAGCATTTCTTGGATTTCAATCTGGAATTATTGAACCAACGGATGATACTGATCAGAATACTTCCTATTTTTCGAATGCCCAATATGGCAATGTAAATCAGAGGTTTTTACAGAACACCTCAGGATACAACAGTAAATTCACATTGAACTTTGCAAGCCAGTATAGGGAAGACCTTTATTTAGGGGCCTCCATAAATTTCCATAATGTTCTTTATGACAGGATTACCTATTTAGACGAAGAAGGGTACGATGTGGACTCTCCAATCCAGTATATCTCTTTTGATAATTATTTACACACTGAGGGATATGGTTTTTCCTTTAGCTTAGGTGCGATTGCCAAGGTCAACGAGGCGATTCGTATTGGGGGAAGTTACCAATCACCAACATGGTATAGGTTGACCGATGATACATCTCAGCGCATCAATACAAATTTGGCCGTTCCGGATATTGATTTTATTAACTTCAGTATTGTCAATCTATATGAGGAATACAGGATAAAAACACCAGAAAAGTACACCGGTAGTGTGGCTTTGGTTTTTGGTCAAGACGGACTTATCAGTCTGGATTACTCCTATCAAGATATGTCCAAAGCTGAATTGAGACCTACCTCCGACCCTAGCTTCTCTGCTGAAAACAATTACATCTCAGAAACTCTGGGAGCAGTTAATTCCTATCGCATTGGAGGTGAATACAGAATTGAGCAAGTAAGTTTAAGAGCTGGATACCGATTTGAAGAAAGCCCTTATGAAAACAGTGATTTTATAGGGGACCTGAATGGTTTTTCTGCTGGTATCGGCTATAATTTTGGGCCAAATAGAGTGGACTTGGCCTATAGTAGAACTGAACAGGATGTTAACTCATATTTCTTTGATGGCGGAATCGACAGTGCTGCTTTGATCAATAGAATAAATACCAATATCTCATTGGGTTACACCTTAAAGTTTTAACTATTCTTAAAAAAGAAAATATAAGACAAGGTTGGAAGAAATTCCGGCCTTTTTTTTATCGCACCAACGAAAAGTGCCTACGAACAGAGGTAGCTACAAGAACACCTTCATTATCTTGCTCGTAATCCAATCTAAACCAATAATCGGAAGATGGCATATCCCTACCGTTAAAGGTTCCATCCCAACCAACGTTTACATCGATTTGTTTTAAAAGTTTTCCATATCTGTCAAATATGAACACTACTGGATTTATAAGCTCTTCCACTCCGTAGACATTCCAGTTATCGTGTATCCCATCACTATTGGGAGTAAAGAATTTTGGGTAACCAACCACCAAAAATTCTATTGGTTCGGTAATTCCACAACCGTTCTTATCGTTGATCACTACTGTATTAGTACCGGGCGGAACATCATAAAAAATTGGATCGTCCTGAAATTCACCTCCATTAATGGCGTACTCATAATTACCGTTCCCTACCGGAACAATTTCCACATTGTAAGGGTCGGTCTGATTACTGTTCACCAAATCATCAATCACACGGACCTCATCCAGCTCCGGTGTACCATAAAAGGTTATCAATACATCATCGGTTACCGTTGTTCCGAAAGTAGATGTTATCGTAACCCTATAACGTCCGGAGTTGGGACTGGAAACAATCAATTCTGTAGCTCCTGCTCCCGTGGCCAAAACAGTTTCATAGGTGCCATCATCGTCGGCATCCAATTCCCAAGTTATATCGGAAATACTTGGGCCCACAGGCGAATTTAATGCGGACAATGTAATATCCGGGTCGCCCTCACAGGCCACTATATCAAAACCTAAAAACTGATCACGCAGGGTACAATCCAATGCACTATCCTGATCGGCATCTACTGAGCTGCCGGTAAAGGTCAATATAAAATCTTCGGGTTCCTCGTCAAAATTGGTGTTGTAATTGTTAATGTACAGGTAATACACTTCACCTGCCGTAACATTCAACCATTCATCATAGGTGTTTTGACTTCCTTTTACAAAAGGAGCTCCTTCCCGCCCATCAACGGGATTAATACCAATACCGGTATAACCAGTATCGTTGTATTCATAATTACAGCGAATGGGTTGGGCGCTACCATCCCCAATTATGGTGCAGAAATTTTCGTTCGAAGTCTCATCAAAAGGACCATACAATGCAAAATCCCATTCAGCGGTTACAGGGCTTCCGGGGTTTACGGGTAAAGCTTCTATATCAAACCCTATTTGACCATTTGTTCCTGCTCTAAAAACGAACCAAGCCGTGTTGTTTTCAATATTCGCCGAACTCACACTTCCTTTTTCCAAGCAACCGGTTTGGGTAATTACTTCTGGGTCAAAGTCATCAATATCACCGCCTCCGTCCGTTGTTCCCATAATAGGGGCATCGGCGCAAACAGGAATTGCGGTCCTACAATCCGGTGAGTTTTGGGCGCTAACTATCTGGGCAAGAAACAGTATGCTGATAGCGCTAAATAGAGCTCTCATAGAATTTTGGGGCTAATGGTTATTCTACTTACAACCTGTATAACTCCATAACAGACCCTTTTAGTATGCTTTTAACGAAGAAATTTGTAGTTAATCGACAAACGGACAGCTTATTATCGCCTCAAAGAAAAATGACTCTGTAAATATTTGGCATATGTCCTATTGCCATCGTCGTCCAAATAAGATAGTTTAAACCAGTAATCCGTAGATGGCAGCGGCTTGCCATTAAAGCTTCCGTCCCAACCGGCATCAAAAGCATTCATTTGTTTTATAAGCTTTCCATAGCGGTCATAAATCGTAACGATTGGAGAGTTTAAAGTGGAAAGCCCTTCAATTTGCCAAGTTTCGTTGAGAACATCCCCGTTCGGTGAAAATATCGACATAAACCCGACAACAACAATATCCTCTTCAACAACGCCACAGCCATAAGGGTCACGCATGCTTACCGTATGAACACCTGGTGAGACCCCATCAAAAACATTACTGCCCTGGAATTCTCCCCCATCCATACTAAATTCATATTCCCCCATATTCTCCGTATTGATGGTGACGATATTGTTCACACTCATATCCTCAATATCTATACTGGAAATTTGAGGCATATTGGAAATATCAACGGTAATGGTTTTACTTGTTTCACAAACAACTCCATTGGATTGATGGGTAACCGTTAAGGTGTATTCTCCCTCCTGAGAAACTGTGATTGATGGTGTTTGCTCACCGGTACTCCATTGGTACACATAATTGAAATCGGGTTGCACCTCACCTATCTCCACACTTCCAACGGACTCACAGATAACGGCCCTTTCATCAAAATTTAGAATAGGGGTCTCAATTGCGTTTAAAACAAAGTTTTGGGAAGCATCAAAACAATCCGGATTGGCCAAGGAAGTAGTCCGAACATAAATAATCTCCGACCCTCCCATTAAAACATACTGCTTCTCCAATGGGTGGATTCCAGCATCTGCATCAATTTGCGAACTATGGTAGCTCACTATAAAATTATCCGGATCCATTCCCCCCAAGGCCTCGCTATTTTTAGTATTCAAGTCAAAGGTCATATCCACCTCATGGCAAAACGTTTCATCCGCCAAAGTTCCGGTAACGGGAACCTCATTGAACCCAACTTGCACATCACTCACCAAACTTTCTACAGAAGTGGTCACTACCACACGGTATTGCCCAGAGTCTTGTACGTTATAAGTAGCATTATTTTCGCCTGCGATCAATTGATAACCACTCCCCATATTACTGTACCATTCATAATTGATGGCACCCATGGTTGTGGCATCCAGTTCTACATTATCTCCCTGGCAAGCAGCGATAGGTGGTCCCAACAAATTACTCACAATGGAACAGTCCAAAGCACTATTGGGATGATCTGTCCAAATTTCCCCAGTAAACTGAATGGAAAAACCAGAATTTAAATTGCTAAAATTATTGATGAACAAGTAGTAGTCTTCTCCAGCCTCCACTTGAAGCCAATCCTCGTAGTGCACTGAATCCTCGATTCCCGTGGGGTCCTCGCCCACACCTATAAAAGAGGTGTTCTCACTATTGTCGAAAAAGTTGCAACGTATTGGGTCGCCCAAATTGTCACAATCGGTAGCCCTGTACAAGGCAAAATCCCAATCTTCGTTACTATTATGCCCAATATTGAAACCCAACTGTCCTGCCTCTGCCGTCCTAAAACGGTACCAGGCCGAATTGGATTCGATAGCACCGGTGGTAGTCTGTTCCAAACAACCACTAGAGGGAGCCCCATTAAAATCATCGGCACCATATCCATTGGTACCACCATTAATGGGCGTATTGCTGCAAATAGGTGTTGCATTGATACAATCTTGGGCCACCTGAGCATCCGCAGCTTGCCAAAACAGTATGAGTATTAAGGTCCTAAAGAGTGTTTTAAACATAAAAGACTGTAGGTTTGGGCATTATAAAAGTACCTTGACAGTACACTTAACAATAATTTATGTTGTCAAACGTCGGATAGCAGATGTTAAATCGGTCATTAATGTATATCTTTGCTCACCTTAAGCAATAGCTATGAAACTAGAGCAGGCATTGGAAGAACAATATGATGAAAGAGGAAACGACCATGTTGGTTCCTCATCGGATACCCCATTAAGGGATGATGCTTTTGTATTGAGCGACGAAGAAAAAATCGAAAGAATACAAAAAAGTGTAAGGGAAATTATGCTTACACTTGGCCTTGATTTGGATGATGACAGTTTAAAGGGAACTCCAAAAAGGGTCGCTAAAATGTATGTACAGGAAATTTTTGGCGGCTTGCACCCGGACAGGAAACCAAAATCATCAACTTTTGACAATAAATACAAATACGGTGAAATGTTGGTGGAAAAGAATATCGTGGTCTACTCCACTTGTGAGCACCACCTTCTTCCCATAGTAGGAAGGGCGCATATTGCCTATATCTCCAACGGTACCGTTGTTGGACTTTCCAAAATGAACCGTGTTGTGGATTATTTTGCAAAGCGTCCACAAGTGCAGGAACGAATGAACATCCAAATTGTCAAAGAGCTTCAAAAAGTATTGGGCACGGAAGATGTGGCTTGTGTAATCGATGCAAAGCACCTTTGTGTGAACTCTAGGGGCATACGCGATATCGAAAGCAGTACGGTGACCGCAGAGTATGGTGGAAAATTTAAAGAAGAGGCCACAAGAAGGGAGTTTTTGGATTATATAAACCTAGAAACCGAATTTTAAACACCAACCATTTAAATGCAACTTTATAAAGACCAAACCTTAAGAATCCATAATTCACTTACTGGAAAAAAAGACGTATTCGAACCCATAAACGAAGGTCATGTAGGCATGTATGTCTGTGGACCCACTGTTTATAGTAATGTTCACTTGGGCAACTGCCGTACTTTTATGTCTTTTGACATGATTTTCAGATACTTCAAACATTTGGGGTACAAAGTGCGTTACGTCCGTAACATAACAGATGCCGGGCATTTGGAAAACGATGCGGATGAAGGTGAGGACAAAATTGCAAAAAAAGCCAAGCTAGAGCAGATAGAGCCAATGGAGGTAGTGCAACGCTATACCGTTGATTTCCACAATACACTACAACAGTTTAATTTATTGCCCCCCAGCATTGAACCCACAGCCACGGGCCATATCATCGAGCAAATTGAAATTATAAAGGAGATTCTCGAAAAAGGTTTGGCCTATGAAGCAAATGGCTCTGTATACTTTGATGTTATCAAGTTCAATGAAAATCATGATTACGGTAAACTGAGCGGAAGAAAGTTGGAGGACATGATCACCAATACCCGTGAGCTTACCGCCCAGGACGAAAAAAGAAACCCTCAGGATTTTGCGCTTTGGAAAAAAGCCGAACCCCAACATATTATGCGATGGCCATCCCCATGGGGAGATGGTTTTCCGGGATGGCACCTGGAATGTACCGCGATGAGCACTAAATACTTAGGTGAAAATTTTGATATTCATGGTGGCGGAATGGACCTTAAGTTCCCACACCACGAGTGCGAAATCGCACAAGCCGAAGCCAGTACCGGAAAATCACCGGTAAACTATTGGATGCATGCCAATATGCTGACCCTGAACGGTAGAAAAATGTCCAAGTCCACAGACAACAACATCTATCCTGCCGAAATATTTAGTGGCAACAATAATATACTGAGCAAACCCTACACTCCCGCAGTAGTACGCTTTTTTATGATGCAGGCCCACTACACCAGTATTTTAGATCTTAGTGATGATGCCCTGCAGGCTTCCGAAAAAGGGTACAACCGTTTAATGGAAGCCCTTGACAACGTTGATAAATTAAAAACAAGTGGGAAGTCGGATTTTGATGTAAAAGCATGGCAGCAAAAATGCTATGAAGCCATGAACGACGACTTTAATACACCAATTTTAATAGCACAATTGTTCGAGGCCGTTAAACACATCAATCTTATAAAAGAAGATAACGAAACCATATCGGCAGAGGACAAAGACCTATTGGCAAGTTCGCTCAAAGCATTTGTATATGATGTCCTCGGTATAGAAAACCAATCCTTGACCAAGGATGATTCCAACACCCTTAACGGAGTAATGGAATTATTGATCGATATTAGAAACGAAGCACGGGCCAAAAAGGACTTTGCCACTTCTGACAAAATCAGAGATCAGTTGGTGGAATTGGGAATTCAAATAAAGGACGGTAAGGACGGAACAACCTTCAGCGTAAACTAGTGCTTTACGAATTTTGATTGGTACTCGCCTGGCGAAACATGAATTTTTCGCTTGAACAAACGGTTAAAATAAGAACGGTTCTCAAACCCACATTCCAAATAAATCTCCTTGATTTTCCTATGTGGATCTTTCAACAGGTTGATGGCCATTTTTATGCGTTCGCTATTTATATAGTCAATCGGTGTTACGCCCAATTCTTCCTTGAAAGTTTTATGAAAGTGGGATTCGCTCATACAGGCTTTTTTACTCAAATCACTGACAGATAAAGGCTCGTGCAAGTGCTGTGAAATATATTCAATTACATAAGCCAACCGATTGTTCGAACTTATTTTAGACGCATTTTGCATGTATTTTTCCCGGGTATTTCCCTGTAATATCCTAATAATCAATTCTTGCAACATATTGTCGACAAAAAAATCCTTGGACGGATGGTTTTCCGTAAACAGGTACAATAACCGTTGGATGATACCATAAATACTGGCATCATTTGTAAAATGATAGTTGTAATCCATCAATGCCCATTCGGTACCATCATGCTTTGGCATTGATTCGTTCATTAAATTGATGACCTTATTTATTTTCTCATCTGAAATTGCCATGGCCAAGCAACGTGTCGGATTCTCTTCGTTCGCCTCGGGAAAATCTATACACATAACTTCATTGGAAGGAAGTATTAAAGATTCACCAGGTAAAAAGTTAAAAGATTTCTTGTCACGCAGATGCATCACCTTTTTTCCGATCAACATTGAGGCAAGAACAGCTTGGTCAAATTGAAGAAGTACTTTTTCCGCCTGTAAATGCGTCTCGAACACATGCATCGATGCATTGTTCAACGTGTAGGAGGTTTGGTTCTCGACCAAATGTTCAAGCTTTCTTTCTTTAAAAAATTTCTCTGGCAACTGCATATAAACTACCTACTCCTTAATATATTATATAAATACTTACTAAATATAAAAATTATACTATGATATTTTGTTAAAAATATAAAAACAAAGAGAATCGGTCATGTCATTAATAGAATACGTCAGATGTACAGGATTCAAAATCAATACTTTTAGAATCAGTCACTTGAGCAAAGTGTAAACGAACTTAAAAATTAATTTTAACAACAAGTATTATGAGCAATGTACAAACTACTGAACAAAGTGTTTTGGAAAAACCAAAGTTCAAAGATCAGTATGAAAATTACATCGGTGGAAAATGGACCCCACCGACCAAAGGGGAATATTTTGACAATATATCCCCTGTAGATGGAAACGCATTTACCAAAATTGCGCGATCCACAGCAGAGGATGTGGACAAGGCCATCGATGCCGCTTGGGCAGCCGCGCCAGAGTGGAACAACTCCTCAGCAACTTATCGCAGTAATCTTTTATTGAAGATTGCCGATGTTATGGAACGAAATTTAGAGGTTTTGGCCCGTGCGGAAACTTGGGACAATGGTAAAGCCTTGCGTGAAACCCGTGCAGCGGATATGCCATTGGCCGTTGATCACTTTAGATATTTTGCCGGGGTTATTCGAGCAGAAGAAGGATCGGTAAGTGAATTGGACAGCAATACAGTTTCCATGAACGTTATGGAGCCACTGGGTGTTGTTGGTCAAATCATCCCTTGGAACTTCCCTATTCTGATGGCCGCCTGGAAATTGGCCCCAGCTTTGGCAGCAGGAAACTGTGTGGTGTTAAAACCAGCAGAGCAAACTCCTGTTGGAATCTTGATTTTGATGGAATTGATCGAGGATATCCTTCCTGCAGGTGTACTTAACATAGTTAACGGTTTTGGCCTGGAAGCAGGTAAACCATTGGCATCCAGCCCTAGAATCAAAAAAATAGCCTTTACAGGGGAGACCACTACTGGGCAATTGATCATGCAATATGCATCCAAGAACATTATCCCGGTAACATTGGAATTGGGAGGTAAATCACCCAATGTTTTCTTTGAAAGCATAATGGATGCCGATGACGAATTCTTCGACAAGTGCTTGGAAGGTGCTGTAATGTTCGCCTTAAACCAAGGTGAAGTATGTACCTGCCCATCCAGAATCTTGGTACAGGAAAGTATTTATGACAAATTCATTGAGCGTGTCGTGGAGCGTACCAAAGCCATTAAACTTGGTCACCCCTTAGACCCAACAACTATGATGGGTGCTCAAGCCTCAAACGATCAGTTCGAGAAAATTTTGAACTACATCCAAATAGGTAAAGAAGAAGGATGTGAAGTATTGGCAGGTGGTGAAGCAGCCTACAACGAAGGATTGGAAGGCGGATATTACATTCAACCCACTATCTTAAAAGGAAACAACAAAATGCGTGTGTTCCAAGAAGAAATTTTTGGTCCGGTAGTATGTGTCACTACTTTTAAAGATGAAGCCGAAGCTTTGGAAATTGCGAACGACACCCTATACGGTTTAGGCGCAGGGGTTTGGACTCGTGATATGCACCAAGCCTATAAAATCTCCAGACAGATACAAGCTGGTAGGGTTTGGGTAAACTGTTACCATAACTACCCTGCCCATGCACCATTTGGAGGGTACAAAAAATCTGGTATCGGTAGAGAAAATCATAAAATGATGCTCAGCCATTATACACAGACCAAAAACATGTTGATTTCCTATGACAAGAACAAATTAGGCTTTTTCTAGGATGGAAAATTTGATAAAACGCGTGTTGGTTTCGGACCAAGCCATAAAAATTATTAATCAGCTCAGGGAACGCCACGGTGAATTGATGTTTCACCAAAGTGGAGGCTGTTGCGACGGCTCCTCCCCTATGTGCTTTCCAAAAGGTGAGTTGATGCTCAATGAAAATGATGTAAAATTGGGCACCATCCACGGATGCGATTTTTTTATGAGCAAGGATCAGTTCGAATACTGGAAACACACACAACTTACAGTCGATGTGACCACGGGACGTGGTGCCAGTTTTAGTCTGGAAATACCGTTAGGACTCCGTTTTGTCATAAAGTCGAGATTATATACAGATGAGGAACGGGAACATTTAGAACCCGTGCAATCAGCTGAAGAAGTTTAATACAAGCCCCGACTTTGTCGGGGCTTTTTGCTACCTTGTATTTTCATTGCAGCTAAGATCTTATGAAGAAAATTTTGATAGCGCCGTTTATCCTCCTCGTGAGGTTTTACCAGCTTTTCATCTCCCCAATGCTCCCGTCTACCTGCCGCTATTCCCCAACTTGTTCGCAGTATACCTTGGAAGCTCTTAAAAAACATGGCCTGTTCAAGGGCGGCTGGCTCTCCATCAAACGTATCGCAAGTTGCAACCCGTGGGGAGGAAGTGGATATGACCCTGTCCCTTAAAAAATTGCGCTTTAATTAACACCGCCCAACCGTTCAAAGTAGTTATATTAGTCCAAAATTTAGATAAATGTATTTCCTCGGATTTGACTGGAACCCCGAAGGAACCCTTTTTAAATTGGGTTTCATACAGATAAAATATTATAATTTGTTATGGATTGCGGCCTTTGTTCTTGGCTGGTTCATCATGAAGAAAATCTTTGTGAATGAGAAAAAATCCATGGAAAAACTGGATTCCCTTTTTATTTATACTGTCGTCTCCATAATGCTTGGAGCCCGATTGGGACACGTTTTCTTTTATGATTGGGACTACTACAAAGATCACTTAGCTGAAATTCTATTGCCGATCCATGAAAATGCCAATAGTTCACTTTTTGGAATCATCAATGGATACGAGTTTACGGGTTTTACCGGTTTGGCAAGTCACGGTGCCACCATCGCGGCGATTATCGGAATATGGTTGTACACCCGTAAGTGGAAAGACATTAAAATGCTTTGGTTGTTGGACCGTTTAGTGATTCCTTCAGCCATAGGTGCTGCCTTTGTTAGGTTCGGAAATTTCTTTAACTCAGAAATCAATGGTAAAAAAGTGGACGAGTCCTATTTTTTGGCCACTCGGTTTATTCGAGATTCAGATGATATGCCCGCCTATCAAGCCATGGCGCTCACCAAGGAACAAACTCCGGGTGCCGCCTATAAGGCCATCCAGAACAATCCGGAATTTTCCGAGGTCTTACAAGCCATTCCATTTCGTCACCCAGCACAATTGTACGAAGCCATTTGCTACATTTTCGTATTTATTGCCCTATACCTTTTGTATTGGAAAACGGATTGGAAAAACAAACCAGGTTTCCTTTTTGGTTTGTTCATGGTACTCCTGTTCGTGGTTCGGTTCTTTGTGGAATTCTACAAGAAAAGTCAGGGTGGATTCGAAGACACACTTGGAATGCTCTCCACTGGGCAATGGCTCAGTATCCCCATGATACTTATCGGGGTTTACTTTATGATTAAACCTGCACCCGTAGAACTGTAACAGCATGGTACAAGTTGGAAAAATAGCAATATTGGCATTTGCCATCATATTTGCCTCTTGCAAAACGGAATCTAAACAATCCCTTAAAACAGAAACCATCTCCTTTACCAAGGAAGGTGAGTTAACTGTAATTTCTACTGAAACAGACTCTATAAAGGCCAGTTTCGATATTGAAATTGCTGAAACGGATTACGAGACCAAAACAGGTTTGATGTACCGAAAATCGATGAAAGAAGACCGGGGAATGCTTTTTATACAACCAACAGAGTCCCAGCAGTATTTTTATATGAAAAACACCGAAATCCCTCTGGACATCATATACATCAACTCGGGCATGAAAGTCGTGAGCTTTCAAAAAAACGCAGAACCCTTCAACGAGGCAACCTTGCCCTCTAACGCTCCTGCCAAATATGTATTTGAAATCAACGCGGGACTATCGGACAAATTGGGGCTTCAAGTCGGTGACAGCATCTCTTTTGTAAGGAATTAAATGTCAAAATATCTTTTAGAAAATCAATCTTCGGAACGATTGGTCTTTCGCAGACTGAAGCCATCTGATTTTGAAGATTGGCTGCCCTTTTATCACGACCCCAGATCTACCCAATACTGGGAAGGACTACCAACTGACCCGATTGAAGCTTGTAAAACTCAGTTTGACCGAATTTTTGAACGCTACAAAAACAATCTGGGTGGAATGAACGCTCTTATTTCCAAAGAATCAGGAGAATTGGTCGGTATCTGTGGTTTACTCGTGCAATCGGTTGACGACATACAAGAACTTGAAATCGGTTATTCCGTACTACCAACATTTTGGCGACAAGGTTTTGCGTTCGAAGCTGCAAAAAAATGTAAAGAGGTCGCTTTTAAAAATAACTTCGCCAAGTCTTTGATTTCCATCATCCATGTAGACAATCTGCCATCGCAAAAAGTAGCATTAAAAAATGGCATGTTGTTGGACAAAACCACCATCTACAAGAATAATCCAGTTCATATTTTTCGGGTGATGCAAGTATAATCGTAATTTTGAGGCCATACGTTTTAACCTATGACTCCAACCAAAAGTTACGCTATACTTACCCAGAACAATTCCAAAACCGACCAATTGGTAAAAGATATGCTTCGCAACAAAGCCATTGGTGAACTTGAGGAATTGCAAACCTTGAACGGTGTTCTTTTTTCACGATCGGAAATTAATCGGTACATGGATGAAGAGGAACGTCATGATATCAAAATATTGACAAAAGATAGCGACCAATACCTAAAAACCATGAGCAGTGGGGAGCAGAAAAAGGCATTGCTCAAATATTTGTTGGCACAGGACCCAGATTTTATGATCTTGGTCAACCCATTTGATAATTTGGATGTCGCCACACAAAGCAGTCTAAAAGAACAACTTTTACATATTGCTTCCAAAAAAATACTTGTTCAACTGGTGAGTAGGTTGGATGATATTTTACCCAATACAACAGATTTTTTAAAACTGGACGGTGAGATTTTACATAGGTATGAATCTCCCGAAGTCTTTTGGAAAGAAAACAAAACCGAGTCCATTAATTTTAATGGAGCCATTCCTGCACCCCTTTCCCCTGTTGATGTTAACCTAGAGGAACTGGTTAGTTTTAAAAAAGTCTCCGTTAGCTTTGATGGCCGCCAGGTATTGAATCAAATAGATTGGACCATCAAAAAAGGAGAGTTTTGGCAATTGATCGGACCTAATGGTAGTGGGAAGTCCACCTTACTCTCCATGATTACCGGTGACAGTCATAAAGGCTATGGCGAGGACCTCACGATTTTTGGACAAAAAAAAGGGAGCGGTGAAAGTGTTTGGGACCTCAAACAAAAAATTGGATACTACACGCCTGCCATCACCAATAAATTCCGTGGATATCACAGTCTGGAAAATATGATTATTTCTGGAATCCATGACTCTATTGGGTTGTACGTACAGCCTACCGATAGTGAAAAACAATTAGCTGGGGAATGGTTACATCTTTTAGACCTGAAAGATAGAAAAAATGACCACTTTCGGGATTTATCTGTTGGTGACAAACGCTTGGTTATGATGGCACGTGCCATGGTAAAACACCCACCTTTACTTATTTTGGACGAACCTACTGCAGGTTTGGACGATTCAAGTGCCAACTTGTTTGTAGCCTTGGTAAATAAAATTGCCAAGGAAAGTGATTCTGCCATTGTTTTTGTCTCTCATCGCAAAGAACCCCAGCTGAATCCCGAACAAATTTTTGAACTCCACCCAACCACAAATGGTTCTACCGGGGTTACAAACAACACGTAATGATTTAACCCACAACCAATTAACATACTCATCCGTTTTTTTGCTATCTTATAGGGAATTCAATCGTTAACCATTCCCTTTCATGCAAAAAATAAATGTAAAGCCAGGTGCCAAACTAGTGGACTACAAGGCATATGGCTCCCTCTATTCCTCTGTTCTAGACTTTATGGAACAGGCCAAAGACCCAATTGATTCCCTTAAGGGAAGAACTATTTGGATGATCAACTCCACAGCCATTGGTGGCGGTGTAGCCGAAATGCTTCCCAGTCAAATGCGCATATTGCGCGAATTAGGGGTATCCATTGAATGGCTGGTAATCGAAGCAAAAAAAGATGCCTTTTTTGATTTGACCAAGCGTATACATAATGCCATACATGGAAGTGGCAACGGTGTGTTCACAGAGGAGGACCGCAAAATCTACGAGGAAGTAAATCGCAATAACCTTTCAAAAGCGTTGGAACTCATTAATGATGGGGATATCGTTGTGGTCCACGACCCACAACCAATGCCATTGGCTGCGATGATAAAAAAAGAGAAAAACGTTTCCATAATTTGGCGATGCCATATTGGTTTGGAAGATGACACGGATGTAACGGATGCTGTTTGGAAGTTTTTGGAACCCTATACAAACGATTATGATCATTTTGTGTTCAGTCTTCCCTCCTACGTCCCCAAACCCCTAAAGAACAGAACTTCGATAATTCCACCGGCCATAGACCCTTTAAGCCACAAGAACCGAGAACTTCAATTACACAAGTGTATCGGTATTTTGTATCAATCAGGCATATTGGACGATCACAAGGCCATTCTTTATGATCGCTACGAGCACTTGGTTAGAAAGGTGATGCCCGATGGATCTTTTGATGTTCTGGATGCAGGCAAAAATTTAGATTTGATCTATCGTCCAATTGTCACGGAAATTTCACGATGGGATCGCTTAAAAGGTTTCAAGGAATTGATGGAAGCCTTTATTAAAATGAAATTGGACAACCGAAAATATGGGGATCCCGAAAGTTTGGAGTACAAACGTATTGAAATGACCTTATTGGTGATGGGTGGACCTGACCCTGCATTTGTCTCGGACGACCCCGAAGGCAAAGAGGTTTTAAAGGAATTGACCGAAACCTACAAGAAGGTGGATAAAAGTATGCAAAACGATATTGCCATACTGCTACTACCACTGGATAATCCCAAACAAAATGCATTGATCGTAAATGCGCTTCAGCGTACATCGAGCATTATTGTTCAAAATTCCATTCAAGAAGGATTTGGACTTACCGCCACCGAGGCCATGTGGAAAAGAAAACCTGTATTGGTTTCCAATGCTGCCGGTCTTAAATTCCAGGTAGTCCACAACAAGACAGGACAAATAAATCCTGACCCCACAAACATTGAGGGTTTGGCCAAAACTTTGGCCTATATGTTAAATCACCCCAAAGAAAGGGACAAATGGGGCTTTAACGGACAATTACGCGTCATTCAAAACTTTACCTTGTTCAGTCAATTATTGTCATGGCTAGAGACATTGTCCAACAACAAAGCCTAACAAAAGCATCAAAAAACAAAGGCCCTCAAAATTGAGGGCCTTTATTATAAAGTGTAATAAAAAAAACGAAAAACTATGCTCCTGTAGCAGCAGCAATTTTCTTCTTTAATGAGTCGAACATTACGGGTGTTGCGATAAATACAGAAGAGTAGGTACCTACAATTACACCTATAATCATTGCGAACATAAATCCTCTTAAGCTTTCACCTCCAAAAATGAAGATGGCCAACAACACGATCAATGTGGTAAGCGAGGTATTCAATGTTCTACTCAAAGTACTGTTCAAGGCTGCATTTATATTTTCTCCACCTTTAAAACCTTTAAGCCCTGTAATTTCACGAATACGGTCGAATACTACCACCGTATCGTTCAGGGAATAACCGATTACCGTTAGAATGGCGGCAATAAAGGCTTGGTCGATTTCCATATTAAACGGCATAATACTACCGGTTAAGGAGAATATACCCAATACGATCAATACATCGTGGAATACCGCAACAACGGCACCCAAAGAGAATTGCCATTTTCTAAATCGCAATAGAATGTAAAGGAAAACCACAGCCAAAGATCCTATAATGGCCAATATGGCACTCTTTTTAATATCATCCGCGATAGTTGGCCCTACCTTACGGTATTTCAAAACTCCTAAGTCCTCAGAGGTTCCGCCTGGTTTGAAGTCATCATAGCTGGTACCATCAGGGAAATACTTTTGAAGATGTGTGAACATTTCGTTCAAAATTTCAGTATCCACCTCAGGACCATTTTCTTCGAACCTATAGTTTGTGGTAATTATAATCTGATTGGCGGCACCAAAGGTTTTAGCATTTGTTCCACTACCAAAAACTGAATTCAGGTCACCAGCAATTTCTGATGGGTTCACCGCTTGCTCAAAACGGATTTGATAAGAACGTCCTCCTACAAAGTCAACACCTTGTTGAAGTTTAAGCGTAAACAATGAAATGATACTTACAGCTACCAAAATTCCAGAGATAACATATGCAATCTTGCGCTTGGACAAAAAGTCTATGCTCAAATTTTGGAACAAGTTCTTTGTAATACCAGTACTGAAATCCAATCTACGACCTTTTTTGTTTGTGTAGGCATTGATCATTAATCGGGTTACAAAAATTGCTGTAAACAAAGAGGTTACAATACCGATCATCAATGTAGTGGCAAAACCTTTAATAGGTCCAGAACCAAAAATAAAGAGGATAATTGCGGTTAAGCCAGTGGTAATGTTGGCATCCAAAATAGAAGAAAGTGCATTACCAAAACCATCAGCAATAGCTTGGGCCTTTCCTTTTCCTCTCTCCAATTCTTCTTTTACCCTTTCAAAGATAAGTACGTTGGCATCCACCGACATACCAATGGTCAATACGATACCCGCGATACCCGGCAATGTCAATACAGCTCCTAAGCTAGTCAAAACTCCAAATATCAACAGGATGTTGAACAACAATGCGATATCTGCGAAAACCCCTGCTCTTCCGTAATAGAAAATCATCCACACCAATACAAATAGCATGGCGATAACAAAAGACATCAAACCACTGTTGATGGCTTCTTGACCCAATGATGGTCCTACCACAAAGGAATCTATAATCTCTGCAGATGCAGGAAGTTTACCTGCACGCAATACGTTGGCAATATCTTTGGTCTCGTTTACCGTAAACGTACCTGTAATTTCTGAACGTCCTCCGGAAATTGGTCCTGAAGAAACACCTGGGGCTGTATATACCTTGTTATCCAAAACAATGGCAATACCTGTTTGATTGTTGTAAGCATCACCGGTCAATTCTTCCCACTCTTTGGCACCACGTGTGTTCATGGTCATGCTTACTGCGGGCTTATTGAATTGATCAAAGGTATCCTGTGCATCAGAAACTACATCTCCACTAATTCTTGGAGTACCCTCTCTATTCGATTTAAGTGCATATAAATCAACAACCTCTGCGTCTTGCGACGGGCGCTCCCAAAGGAACTTGGTAAATTGAATATCATTTGGCAACAATCTTTTTATCTCTGGCATTCTCAAATACCCACCTAACTCGGCAGTATCTGAAACCATCGCACGGGCAATGGCATGGCTACCTGGATTAGCAGGAATCAATTTGCCCAAAATAGGATTGGTCTCCACGGACATATCAAGAGAGTCCTGAGACACATCGGAAAGTAGAGAATCTATCTCCGATTCGGGTTTGGCAACTTCTTCCTCAGTAGCTTTTGGCTCCAAAATTTCTTTTAGTCGCTCATTGGCATTTACCAAGAAGTTTCCAATACTTTGATTGGTCTGTGGGTATGTTTCCCAGAACTCCAATTGTGCAGTACTGGACAATAGCTCTTGAGCCCTTGCAATATCTTTTGCACCTGGAAGCTCAACAACGATCCTTCCTGAGTTACCTTCCCTTTGAATGTTTGGCTGGGTCACCCCAAAACCGTCAATACGCTCACGAAGTACCTCGAATGCAGAAACAATGGATTCATCAATTTTTCTTCTGATGATAGGCTTTACCTCATCATCCGACATTTGGAAATTGATATCATCGCTAAGCCCTTTGTTTGCAAAAATATCGGGAGAAGCCAATTTGGTATCTCCTTTAATATTATCAAAAGCCTCGAAGAAAAGCTCCAAATAAGTATCATCACTATTGGTAGATGCTTCATCGGCATCGGCCAAAGCTTTGTTGAAAACCGGGTTTTTGGTATTGTTGGCCAAACCTTTCAAGATGTCCTTCACGGAAATCTGCAAGGTAACGTTGATACCCCCCTTAAGGTCCAATCCTTTGTTCAACTCTTTAGTCTTGGCTTCCTCATAGCTCGTAAAGCCCAAAACAGTGTTGTCACTGATGGAGTCCAAATACGATGCCTCTAAAGCTTCACGCTTTGCAACATAGTCTTCCTCAGCTTCCGAAATTTGGCTAACTGCATAAGCCTCAGCGTCTCCCTCCAACTTGTTAGTGATGAAAGTATAAGACAACTGATAGATGCTCACCAAGCCAAAAAGGATAGCGAAAAGCCTTATAAGTCCTTTATTCTGCATTGATTGTTAATTTTTTAGAAGTTTTCTTAAACAGCGTGCAAATATATCATTTCCGATAAGATTTGACAATAGAAATTGATGTAATTGCAATTACGGTTGATGGTTATGCTGTTAAAATGAAATTGTCATTCCGGACAGATCTCGAAAACTCCATGCAAATTGATGGAAAATTTTCGGTAGACTACGCCCGAAATGACAATCCAGTTGGTTATTGTCTATGTGTTTAAACCTCTAACAGTCCGTTGGTTTTCTTAACGCCTTCGGCACTTTCTTGCATTTTTGCCTTTTCAGCATCGGACAATTCAATCTCAACGATTTTCTCGATTCCGTCCTTGCCCAAGATTACTGGTACACCAATACAAATATCATCCAAACCATATTCGCCTTCCAATAATGTGGAACATGGGAACATCTTCTTTTGGTCGCATGCAATGGCCTGTACCAAGCCAGAAACGGCAGCTCCTGGAGCGTACCATGCACTAGTACCCAACAATCCGGTCAAAGTGGCTCCACCTACCTTGGTTTCTTCCACAACCCAGTTCATTTTCTCTTCGGATAGGAACTCGGAAACCTTAACACTGTTTCTTGTGGCATGACCGATCAAAGGAACCATACCTTTATCGCTGTGACCACCGATTACCATACCGTCAACATCGGAAATTGGCGCTTCTAGCGCTTGGGCCAATCTATACTTGAAACGCGCACTATCCAATGCACCGCCCATTCCAATAATTTTGTTCTTTGGCAATCCTGTGGCCTTGTGTACCAAATAAGTCATAGTATCCATAGGATTACTCACCACGATAATGGTTACGTTTGGAGAATGCTCCAATAAGCTGGTAGCTACTGTTTTAACGATTCCAGCGTTTATACCTATCAATTCCTCGCGGGTCATCCCTGGTTTACGTGGAATACCAGAGGTAATTACTGCGATATCACTACCGGCAGTTTTACTATAATCGTTGGTGCTTCCTGTGATTTTGGTATCAAAACCGTTCAAAGAGGCCGTTTGCATCAAATCCATGGCCTTTCCTTCAGCATAACCTTCTTTGATATCCAATAAAACAACTTCTGCTGCAAAATTTTTCATTGCTATGTACTCAGCACAGCTTGCTCCAACTGCGCCTGCTCCAACTACGGTAACTTTCATTTGTATAGATTTAAATTTTAGTCTTCAAAAATAAGGCATTTAAGGCAGAAATATGCTGACTTTTACCAGTTTTAGACGGCTCTTGGTTACAAAATGTGCTAAGTTGATATCGGTTTATGATATGTAAATGAGGCGTATTTTGGCAAAACCATATTCCGGACGTAAAATATTGAGCTTTTTATACAATAGTTTCCTACAAACTTACGTTCTATTAGTCCCAAAATCATTTTAACCTACTTGACCTATGAAAAAGCTCTTTTCATTGTTGTCCATTATTGGCATCATTGCCGTAAGCAACTGTACACGAGTACCGGACAACCACGACCCTATCTTGGGTATTTGGGCAAGAACCGAATCCCCCGATCTTCAAGAAAAAAACTCCAATACCATTCGTGAAGAGTGGATTTTTAACGATGTATATTTAGGTAGGTACCAAAAATATTCCAATTCCGAATTGATTTTTTATACCGATTTTAAATGGTCCGAACAAAACGGAACCTATTCCATTATTTATGGTGATCCCGAAGTAACGGATATTACTGTAAACTTGGAAAAGACTCAAGAACCAGAACAATTGACCTTGGGTAATGGCTCGGTCTTCGCCACCAGGGAATGACGTGAAGACTACATATATGAAAATAGGAGGCCCCTTTTACGGGGCCTTCTTTATTTTTGGTCGGTTGATTTGGTGGTTTTCTATCTGAAACCAAAGTTTACACCAAAGGTAAAGGTGCTGAATTCAGATATATTGTATTCTGCATTGAGCCTAAAGAACCCAAGTTTTAATTTTGTACCCAAATTGGCGGTTACCCCACTGACACTTTCAGAAACAGAGAAAGGATCAACAACCGTTTCTGAGAAAAAAGGTCCATTGGCCTCATAAGTCCCCAATAAATCAATGTCGGACTTGCCGGTAATATAGCCAACACCTCCGTAAAAATTGATCACTGGGATATTTTTGGTGGATACTACTGCGCTAAAATTCCATGTTTTAAAAGATGCATCGATGCGCTGATCACTGCCATCTATCGTGGAGGACTCCGTAAAATCGTATTCTCCATTTAAATTGGTGTACCCTATTACTGCAGAAATAGCAACGGGCAACACTTTGTCCGCCGGCAACATTTTAGTAAAATCGTATTGAAGACCCGCTCCGAACATTCCAATCTTGGCATCATCGTCAAACTTGATTTTTGGCAAAAATCTTGCTTTGACCTCCAATCCCTTTATTAAACCAACGCTCCCTTGAAGATATCCGGAGGGAATAAAATTCAGATCCTCTGCGGACAACCCAGTTGGCAAATTGAATTCTTCACGGAACAGACCACTTTCGTCTTCCACAAAAACAGTAACGTCCTCTATATCACCCAAACCTGTGGCGACCATTCTAGCTTGGCCAGGGTTATTTACAAAATCCAAATTTTCATATTCGGCAGGGTCGAGTAGAAAGGCTTTTTTATCGTCCTTATTTTTAAATCCTGTAATATTTCCGATCAAGGAAATCTCAAAGCCTCCGAGAGATTTCGCATCGGCAGTGTTATACCAACCATTGGATATACTGTAAATAGATGCTTCGGACACCGGAGCCAAATAAGCATTGGCAAAACGTTCGGCATCTGCTACACCGGAAACGAATATATCGTTCAAATCTTGGGCCCTACCTGCAAAAACAGACACTAAGGCAAGTGCAAAAATTATTCTTTTCATGATGTGAGATTTTTCCCAAAACTAAAAAACTCGCCTTTTTAGGGCGAGTTTTTGTTGTGAAATACCTCATATCTATGCGTCTATGTTCGCATAAACGGCATTTTTCTCTATAAATTCACGTCTTGGTGGCACTTCGTCCCCCATCAACATAGAGAATATTCGGTCTGATTCTGTAGCATTATCTATGCTCACTTGGCGCAATGTCCTAAACTCCGGGTTCATAGTAGTATCCCAAAGTTGTTCTGCATTCATCTCTCCAAGACCTTTATAACGTTGTATGCTTGCTCCACCGTTCATCTCTGCATTTATGGCTTCACGTTCCTTTTCGTTCCATGCATAGCGTTTTTTGGAACCTTTCTTGAGCAAATAAAGTGGAGGTGTTGCGATATACACATGTCCGCCCTCAATCAACTCCCTCATGTAACGGAAGAAAAATGTTAGAATCAAGGTCTCAATGTGGCTACCATCAACATCCGCATCACACATTATGACAACTTTATGGTATCGGAGCTTTTCCAAGTTCAATGCTTTACTGTCCTCTTCGGTACCAATGGTAACTCCAAGAGCAGTATAGATATTCTTGATCTCTTCGTTTTCGAACACTTTGTGTTGCATGGCTTTTTCAACGTTCAAGATTTTACCTCGTAACGGAAGTATCGCCTGAAAATTTCTGTCCCTACCTTGTTTGGCGGTTCCACCTGCGGAATCTCCCTCTACCAAGAACACCTCACATTTGGAAGGGTCTTGTTCCGAGCAATCGGATAATTTTCCTGGCAATCCACCAACACTCATTGGATTTTTGCGCTGTACCATTTCCCGTGCTTTGGCAGCAGCGTGCCTAGCTTGGGCTGCCAACTTCACCTTTTCAACAATTTGCTTGGCATCATCCGGATTCTCTTCCAAATAATCTGTCAGCATTTCGGAAACAGCTTGACTCACGGCACTGGTCACCTCTCGGTTACCCAATTTAGTTTTGGTCTGTCCCTCAAATTGTGGTTCCGCTACTTTTACAGAAACTATTGCAGTAAGTCCTTCACGAAAATCATCACCGGATATTTCGAACTTTAGCTTATCCAACATACCGGAATTATCGGCATACTTCTTAAGCGTAGTGGTCAAACCTCTTCTAAATCCGGAAAGGTGCGTACCCCCTTCGTGGGTGTTGATATTGTTTACATAGGAATGAAGGTTCTCGGTATAACCTGTATTGTACACCATGGCCACCTCTACAGGGATACCATTCTTTTCCCCTTCCATGGAAATAACATTCTGAATCAAAGGCTCCCTGGTACCATCCAAGAATTTGATGAATTCCTTTAGTCCTTCATCGGAGTGAAAGGTCTCTGAAACGAATTCTCCTTTTTCATCCTTATTTCTCTTATCCGTAAGCGTTATGGTAACCCCTTTGTTCAAATAGGCAAGCTCTCTCATCCTATTGGCAAGGGTCTCGTAGCTATACTCGGTAGTTTGGGTAAATATGGTATCGTCGGGAACAAAAGTTACAATGGTACCTGTTTCCTTGCTCTCTCCAACACTTTTTACAGGATATAGGGTCTTACCTCTTTCATATTCCTGTTCCCACACTTTTCCGTCCCTATAAACGGTAGCCTTTAAGTGGGAAGACAATGCATTCACACAGGATACACCAACTCCGTGCAATCCACCGGAAACTTTATAGGAATCCTTATCGAACTTACCTCCGGCACCGATTTTGGTCATAACGACCTCCAATGCGGAAACACCTTCCTTTTTATGAAGGTCCACAGGAATACCCCTACCGTTATCTTGGGTGGTTATAGAGTTATCCTCGTTGATGATTACATCTATCCTATCACAATGACCGGCCATGGCCTCATCTATGGAGTTATCCACCACTTCGTACACCAAATGGTGCAATCCCCTGACCCCTACATCCCCAATATACATGGAAGGTCTCATACGTACGTGCTCCATTCCCTCAAGGGCCTGGATACTATCCGCGGAGTATTGTTTCTTGTTAGCTTCTTCGCTCATATATTTTCAGTATTTGCCTCAATTTTTTCAAATCTTACAAATATAAACAATACCCCATGGAAATGGTCTGAAAGACCTCTAGGAAGAGGGTAAGTTATCAACAAATCCTGTGGAAAACAGCCTGTTTCAGCAGGATTTTCTTTATCAGGCTTACAGCAACTAAAAAGCCCCTTGGGCAAGGGGCTTTTACGGACTAATTAAAATGAAACAAATAGATTTACTGCTTCATATCGTTTGGTTGGTTTAAACGGGGGTTATTTCACATACGCATCGGTGTGAACCTTAGCCACAGCTCGTCCCGATGGGTCGTTCATATTCTTAAAGGCTTCATCCCACTCCAAGGCAATCTTGGTACTACAGGCCACGGATGGCTCCTGAGGCACGCTCAATGCCGCAGCATCTGAGGGGAAGTGACTTTCAAAAATTGTACGATAATAATATTCTTCTTTGGATGTTGGTGTCTGAATAGGAAACTTAAAATGTGCGTTCTCCAATTGCTCGTCGGAAATCTCTTCTGCCACCAGTGCTTTCAACGTATCGATCCAACTGTATCCTACACCATCCGAAAACTGCTCTTTTTGTCTCCAAGCCACGCTTTCGGGCAAATAATCTTCAAATGCCTTGCGAACCACCCATTTCTCCATACGTTCGCCATTGATCATTTTATCTTTTGGGTTAATGCTCATGGCCACATCCATAAATTCTTTGTCCAAGAATGGAACACGTCCTTCAATGCCCCATGCCGCCAAGGATTTGTTGGCTCTTAAGCAATCGTACATATGAAGTTTATCCAGTTTTCTTACGGTCTCTTCGTGAAAATCCTTTGGACTTGGCGCTTTATGGAAATAAAGGTATCCTCCGAACAGCTCATCTGCTCCTTCGCCCGAAAGCACCATTTTGATTCCCATAGATTTTATTACACGGGCCATAAGGTACATTGGAGTGGAAGCTCTGATCGTGGTGATATCATAGGTCTCCAAGTTATAGATAACATCCTTTATGGCATCCAAACCTTCTTGAATGGTAAATTTGATTTCGTGGTGCACAGTGCCAATATGATCAGCCACTTTTTGTGCCGCCGCCAAATCCGGAGAACCTTCCAATCCTACGGAGAAAGAGTGCAGTTGAGGCCACCATGCGTCTGCCGTATCTCCAGATTCAATACGTTTTTGAGAATATTTTTTAGCAATCGCTGATGTCACGGACGAATCCAAACCACCCGAAAGCAATACTCCGTAAGGCACATCGGACATTAACTGACGGTGAACAGCAGCCTCCAATGCTTCTTTTATCTTAGCAATACTGGTCTCATTTTCCTTTACTGCATCATATTCCATCCAGTCACGCTTGTACCATCTTACAAATTCTCCATCCGAACTGTGCATATAATGTCCCGGAGGAAACAACTGTATCTTGGAACAAGTGCCTTCCAATGCTTTTAGCTCAGAAGCCACATAAAAGGTTCCGTTCTTGTCCCAACCAATGTACAATGGGATAATCCCCATATGATCACGGGCTATGAAATATTCGTTTTTCTCCGAATCATAAATGGCAAAACCAAAAATTCCGTTCATTTCATCCACAAAGTCAGCTCCTTTTTCTTGATAAAGTGCCAAAATCACTTCACAGTCGGATTGTGTTTGGAACTCATATTTTCCATCAAACTGCTTTCTCAACTCTTGATGATTATATATTTCGCCATTGGCTGCCAAAACTAGTTTACCATCTGCACTGAACAGTGGTTGTTTTCCTGAAGCAGGATCCACAATGGCCAATCTCTCGTGGGCCAAGATGGCTTGGTCATCAGCATAAATTCCACTCCAATCCGGCCCTCTATGCCTAACTTTCTTCGACATCTCCAACAGTTGGGGCCTAAGTACTTCCGTACTTTCTTTTACATCAAATGCGCATACAATACCACACATAAAAATAAATTTAGTAACAATTTTAAAACAAAAATGAGTCCAAAGATTAATATATAAAAGTCTTAATTAAAAAAAGATAACATTTTGTAATTTTTTTGTCCATATAAACAATCAATTGTAATTTTTTTTACGTTTTATGCTTTTAACCCGAACGCTTTGTAAGGTTGATTAATTTTTGCGTCTGTATATTTATATCAATTTTATAATTAACTAGTTTTACAAGGAACTTAAATCACAATCATGAAAAAACTAACATTACTACTTTTGGTGTTTTGCACCAGTTTGGCATTCACTACCGAAGCAACTGCCCAGAAATTTAGCGGACTTGACAAAAGTCCTGCCGATATAGCTTTTTATCCAGCTAGCTCTAGGGAAGCCGACAAATCTGCACGTGTTATCTATAGCCGTCCACAATTAAAAGGACGTAGCTTGGCGGAATTGACCCCTGTTGGGAAGGTTTGGAGAACCGGTGCAAATGAAGCAACAGAAATTACATTTTACAAAGATGCCACTGTTGGAGGCAAAAGTATAAAGGCTGGTTCCTACGCTTTGTTTTCTATCCCTGGAGAAAATGAGTGGACCGTTATCTTGAACAGCAATCTACACCAATGGGGCGCTTATTCTTATGATAGCGATGGCGATGTGGTTCGTGCCACAGCAACCGTTTCTACAGACAGCGAAGAATTGGAAGCATTTGCTATTGCTTTTGATGATGATGGAAACTTGGTCATGGGCTGGGGAACTACAAGGGTTACCTTGCCTATCAGCTACTAATGAGTTTTAGCGTTAAAAAAAATAAAAGCCCCATTTTGGGGCTTTTTTTATTGTTCTTTGTTCTGTAAAAAGTTTTGATTCTTCACTTTGTTCAGAATGACAACAGGATATTATTTCTTCTGAACACCACCCAAGAAAACATGCTCTGCGCTTACATTCGGAATCTCTTCAGATGGAATCGTCATGATATCATCGCTCAATATTACAAAGTCAGCGAATTTACCAGGTTCAATACTGCCTTTTTCACCTTCCTCAAAATTGGAATAAGCTGCCCAAATCGTCATACCCTTTAATGTTTGTTCCCTGCTCAAGGCATTCTCCATCTGAAAACCACCTTCGGGATATTGTTCCACGTCTTGACGCGCCACTGCAGCATAAAAAGTTAAAAAGGGACTCACTTGCTCTACGGGAAAATCAGTACCCAAAGCTACCAAGCCCGCTTTGTTCAACAAGTCTTTGTAAGCGTACGCGCCTTGTACACGCTCGGAGCCTAACCTATCTTCCGCCCAGTACATATCACTGGTAGCATGGGTCGGTTGAACGGAGGGAATGATTCCTTTTTCGTAATAATCAAAATCGGAAGGAGAAATTACCTGTGCGTGTTCTACTTTCCATCGGCGGTCGGTTTTTCCTTCCAAAGCTTTGTCATAAGCGCGAAGCACTACAATATTGGCAGAATCACCAATAGCATGCGTATTCATTTGATAGTCTGTCGCTGCAATACGTTGTGCCAGCGCTTCAATCTGATCTACAGGGGTTACCATGGCCCCAAAATGACCTGGCTTATCCGAATATGGCGCTCGTAATGCGGCTCCTCTGGAACCTAAAGCCCCATCGCCATATACTTTTACAGAACGAACATTGAGTCCTTCTGTTCTGATGATACCCTTATTCAAAAAGTAATCTAAATTCTCTGGATAATTGGACACCATCGCATACACTCGAATGGATAGCTCACCAGCTTGTTGTAGACTATCGATCAACTCGATAATATCTCTGGACAGACCAGCATCGTTTACCGTGGTCAATCCATAACCCAAGGATATCTTTTCAGCATCTTTAAGTGCTTGAATTTGTTGTTCTTTGGTCAGTGGAGGAACAATAGGATCGATAAGTCCCATTGGATTGTCCACTAAAACACCTGTTAGCTCACCGTTTTCCTTTACGATTTCACCACCTTCGGTTACCGTATCAACGGTTATACCTGCCAAATCCAATGCTTTTTGATTGACCAAAAGGGCATGCCCATCGATACGGCGCAATGCCACTGGTGTGTCCGGAAACAATTCATCCAATTTATCCTTTGTCGGGAATTCCTTCACTTCCCAATCGTTTTGGTCCCATCCCCTACCTAGAATAAAGTTTGATGGACGTTCCGCTTGAAAGGCAACTACTTTTTCCAAGACTTCATCAAAACTTTGGGTGCCCACTAAATCCACAACTTGCTGGTTCTGTCCCAATCCATAAAAATGGCAATGTGCATCAATAAGACCGGGAACTATGGTCTTCTCCTCTGCATCCATCTGTTCTTTGGCATTATATTTTTTTGAAATTTCATCGGAATTGCCAACGGCAACAAACTTCCCGTCTTTGATGGCTATACTGGATGCTTTGGAAAAATCAGCATCTACCGTGTAAATGTTTGCATTGGTAACAATTAGGTCCACTTCTTCTTTGGTAGTGCAAGAAAACACCAAAAAAGAGGTTGCTAGAAAGAGTAACTTTTTCATGAATGATGGTTTCCACCAAAAATAGAAAAAGCGAACGGAATTTTATGGATTATCGTCCTCGAACTCGGTCATCACAAATTCTACGCGCCTGTTCTTTCTTCGGGCTTCATCAGTCAGAGTTGTGTCCAACGGCTTGCTATCCCCATATCCCTTGGATGTAATCCTATTTTTGTCCAGCCCTAGACCGATCAGATATTGAGCCACCGAGCCAGCACGCTCTCGTGATAATACATCATTGTACTCATCCGATCCCAAATCATCGGTATGTCCACTAATGGCAACCTTAAGGTTGGGGTGCTTCTTTAAATATTCATACACATCCTTAAGACTTTGCTCCGCCTTAGGCTGAAGATCAAAACGATCAAAATTAAAATTGACATGGTCCAGAACATAAACCTCATTGGTTTTGTACTCCGGGCCAAGATAGGTCAATGAAATATCGTCCAAATAGTAGTAGGCATAGCCTTCCTCAGTATTTGATGGGTTTTTACTGTCGATATAAGCGGTACCTGCGTTACTTTTAAAATTACCCAGGATCAAGTGGCTCTCAAACCCCTTGGCCACCATATCAATGGTCAATTCCATCCATGTTTGCTTATCCTGATAATACCCTGTGATAGGAAATTGTTTGATAGGAGTAGTTTGGACCGAAGTCGATAAAAGTTCACTTTGGGCCAACTCGCGTTTGGTATAAACAGATAGTGGCTTCTCCGAAAATACGGCGCCCATATCTTTAACTGCCCCATCCGATTTTTCCGAAAGACTAATAAACAAGCTCAACCGGTAACGACCTCCTTTTTCGAGTGTTTCTGTTAGCGGAACTTGGATGTATTCACGATAATCTCTTGGAGCAAAAAGATAGAGTCCTGCATAGGCCGCACCTTCGTATGGTTCCTGCTTTCCCTTAAAGTTCATTGGAACACCCAACTTGGTTCGGCTACATTCGTTAAAATAATCGGTAGTACCCAAGGTCGGAGCACTCCAATGCTCTGCATCCTTGTTTAAATTGCTCATTTTTACCGGGCAAGAAATAAAATCCTCAAAACCGCCATTCTGAACCAAATTTTGGGAAAAGGAAATAGCATTTGCCAACATAAATAAGGCTATGGACAATATGTAGTGAGGTCGAAGTTGCATGGTCTCCAATCATTTGGGAACCATCAATAACATGATAATCAGTGTCTTGACGGAAAGTTAAAAACGTTCCATCTGCAAGAATATTGCGTAAAATCCTACAAATTAAAAATCAAACTTATAAGAAACGCCAGCCAAAGCCTGGAATCCTTGCACTCTAAAATTGGCCCAACGCTGGTAATTGTTGTTCGCAATATTGGATGCTTTTACAAAAATGGAGAGTTGCTCATTGAACCTGTACCCTACATGTGCATTGGCATCAAAAAAGCCATCTAACGTTATTGGAGCATACGAAATGGTCGGAGGCACATTGTTGGTCAAGGCCACTGAAGTCAGAGCGTCTCTTTCTCCAACATAGAATAAATTGGCACCCATATACCATTGATCGGTAATTTGGTAATCCATAAACAAGGAACCTTTAATTGATGGCAAGTTCCAAGCAGGGTTATCGGTTTCAGTATCGTAATCATAAAATTCGGCGTTAACACCCAAAGAAAAATTACGGTTCACATCCACATTGATTTCCCCGAACACACCCAGTGTCTTCACATCGTCATAAAAAACTTGAAAGGAATTACCGTAGTAATAACTTTTTTCATCGGTTCTAGTGGTGTTGACCGTATTTTGATAAAAAAGTGGCTTTCTGTTTTCCGCCATGTACGAACCTTTCAGGTTATATCCCACATTGGAAGTCAACTGTCCTTTTAATCCCAAATACCCTTCATATTGCTGATCGGTAGGTCTTATGTGGAGCGTTGGCGACACATATGGATTCTCATCAACAAAATCGTGATAGGAGTTTTGCTTCAACTCCCCTTCTATTCCTCCATAAGCAATTACATTTTCGTCCATCACACGGTAAGAGGCCGTTACAGCAGGATAGATGTAAAAATTGTTCTCACTGTTTTCGATATCCAATCCGTAGACAATATTGGCACCTAGATTAATGGTCAAGTCATCTCTTAGAATCAAAAGGCTTGGGTTTACCCCAGCCTGAAGATGCCCATATTTCATCTCCCCCTGATTATCAAAAATATTAATGTCACTGTTTTTAAAACTACCTCCAACATAATCCACTTTGGCAGCAATCGTAATCAATTCCTCGGTTATGGGCAATTCAAAAGTTGGGTTGATTACCGCACGGTTCTCTGCTGATTCAGCTGCATCCCAAAAACGTCTTAACAAAACAGTTCCGCTCTTAAAATAGGAGTCCTCCATATGAAAATGGGCTTTGGCCTCCGCATTAAAATAGTTTTGTGTCTCGTCCATCGCATTGATTTCATCCTCACTGAACAATTCGCTCTGGATTCCGTACCAATTATAAAGTTGATGCTGTAATCCTATCGCAGCACCCCAATCCATATAACGGTCTTTTTTCGCATAGGAAGCGTTCAATTTGGTATTGTAGAAATCCGTATCCAAAGGCGTGGAGTCCAAATCCCCACGGGAAGAGGTGTGGGTTAGACCAAAATCCAAAAGGTCCTCACCCCTATTAAATTCGCGGCTCGTATAAAAATCTACCAAGGCATTGTTGTAATTGCCCAACCCTACCGATGCATAGGAATTGTACAAGGTAGGCGGTGGTGTCTTCTCCACTCCCGAAGCCTTTCCTTTTGCCGGGGTAAAGGTGGATGCCACGGGCACAGAAAATATACTGTAATTAATTTTCTTCTTTTGAAGTACTATGGAATCGTTTAGACTAGGTGACGACTTGATTTTAAAGGCATCCGAAACGGTCGGGGAATACGGTTTTACCACCGTTACCGTTTCCGTACCAATGTTATCCTCTTCCTGGGCGATAACAACTCCGCAAAGGCTCAAAAAAAGTAATGAAAATATATAGGTTCTCTTTTTCATGTCGTGTCTCGTTTAGTTTTCGTTGGGGTCTACGGATGAATTGCTCTCTGCTTCTTTGGCCTTGATCGTGGCCAGTTCATTTTCAGCATCCGAAACGATTTCCTGAAATTCGGAAAAATTGGAAATAACACTTTCCAAAATGTAGGTCGCTTGGAAGGCATCTCCCAAATTGTAGAAGTTCTTGGCCATGATCACCAAGCCTTTTCCTGCCCACTCCTTATACGCTGCATAATCCTTGGCCAACTTTTGAACGGACTCGTTGGAGGCTTCAAAATTCCCTTCCTTGTTCTTGAAATAAGCATCGTAGTACCAAGCTTCGGCAGCGAGCTCTCCAGATGCAATTTGCTTTACATCTTGATAAGCCGTTTTTGCCAAATTTTCGTTGTCCGTAGCAATGGCCGAACGTGCTATCATAATTTGAGCATCACTTTTAATCCGATCATCAATTTTAGGGGCATTCAACACCTTTTCGGCATAAGCAATGGTCTGCGAATAATCCTTTTGACCGTAAAAACCTTTCATCAAATTGGACTGGGCAAAGGTTTTGTTTTCCGAAATATCGGCAGTGTTTTCCAATCTTTTCAAATAAGGGATGGCACTGTTGTAATCCTGTTTATCCACATAAATCTCACAAACACGTGTCAATGCCTGTTCAGTGTACTCACCATTGCCACCATCGGCAACAGCCTTGTATTTTGGAAGGGCCTTCTCTTTTTCCCCATCAGCAAAGTAGAGCTGCGCCAAGGCAAAGTTGGCATTTTGCGCATGGAGTCCATTAGGGAATTCGTTCAAGTAATCTTCATAACCACGGATGGCGGCTGCTGTTTTGCCTTCAATTTGTTTTCTTTCTGCGGATTCAAAACTGGCATTATCAAGCTCGGTATCGGTTACCTCTACAAAGTCGAGATTTCTGGCCCAAGCGGCATATTCACTTACCCGACCTTCGTCCACATAAACCAATTTGGCGGTCGCCACCGCTTGTTTGGCTTCTTGAGTGTTCGGATATTTTTGGACCACTTCTTTAAGTTTGTACAAAGCCTGCTGATTTCGACTGGCATTATAATGAACCAAGCCTGATCGCAACAATCCTCTTGGGGCAAATTTGCTACCCGAGAATTCGTTCACAATGCGATCATAGGTTTGAAGCCCTAAATTTTCTTGATTATTACTGATGAGGGTATTGCCCAACTCAAACAGGGCATCATCTCGTAATGATGACCTAGGGAACATCCTCAAGAATTCGTTCAAGCCGTCAATTTTTCCAGCATTGTTACCCAAAAATCCATCACAAAGCGTCTTTTGGAATGCCGCATAATCACGTTCTGGCCCGTTCATTTTGGATGATGTATCGTAGGCCTTTTTTGCCAATTGGTATTTGCTGTTCACAAAATAACTGTCTCCCAAACGCAAATAACCATCGTTCTTTCTTTGATCATCAATGGCATTGGAGCTCACTACGTTTTGAAAATAGGATATGGCGTTGTTGTAATCTTTTAGTTTGAAGTACGAGTAGCCTAAATTATAATCCAACTGGTCATATTCTGAAAGTGATTTGGCCGCTGGCGAGTTCTGGAAACGCACAAAATCCACCAAAGCTTCCTCAAAACGGTTCAATCTGTAGGCCGATTCTGCCTTCCAGTAGCGTGCGCGTGCTTCAAAGTTTGTGTTATCTGCACTTTTCAGTGATTTATCGAATCGTTCCCAAGCTCCTTCGTAATCACCATCAATAAAAAGTTCCACTCCCCGGTAGTAGGCCACTTTCTGATAGGTCTCCTTGCTTGCATAGTTCTGGTTTTCTTCTAAAAGTTGCATGGCACCTTCAAAATTGCGAGAGGTGATATAGGAATCCACCAAAAGTTCCTGAATTTCCATTTGATGCTCATCCTTTGGATATTTTTCCAAGTACGTGGTCAACACTTGGGGAACAGGCTCATAGGCATTACCTATTTCGTAGCTCAAACGGGCATAGTTCAACCAAGCATCTTTTTGGATTTCTGGACTAAACTCCATTTGTGAAGCATTTCGAAAAGCATTCAAAGCCTCGGATTTTTTATCCAATTTTAAATAGCATTCTGCCAAATGGTAGTATGCATTTTGGGAAACGGCATTGGTGCCCCCTATAATTTTATTGAACTGTTGAATGGCTTTTTGGTAATCGCCCAATTTGTAATGGCTGTACCCCAACAGATAATAATCCGTATTGTTCCATTTACCGCGTTTACCCCTATATTCTTCCAAATATGGGATGGCCTCGGCATATTGTTCCAAATTAAAATAGCTTTCCCCGATAATCTTGTTCAATTCTGAAACTTCCTGACGATTTGATTTAGCCAGCTGCTTTTTCGCCATGGCAATGGCTTCCTCGAACTTGCCGAGTTTAAAATTCAGGTCGGCCTGATAGTAGGTCAACTTTTCATCAAGCAATTCGGGGTCTTGGATTTGATCGAACCGAGCGCTTGCAGAGTTATAATCATCTTGTTCGTAAGCGATATATCCCAAATAATATTTGGCCTGTGACCCGTATTTTTGGGAGGTGGTGACCTTGTTCAAATAGCGTTCCGCCTCTTGCGGACGTTTGGATGCATACAGAGCATAACCGTTGTTGAAGTTAAAACGGTCGCGCTCCGAATACGGCATGGAGTTTTCATCAACTTTTTTGTACCATTTTAGCGCGTACGGGTATTTTCCCGTTTCAAAATAGTAGTCGGCCACATCTAAAAATGCAGAGTTTCTTTTGGTAGAGGTTGGGTATCGTTCCACAAAATCCTCCATCATTTTATCCGCACCGCGTTGATTCAAACGAATGGCGGCATTGGCGGCATAATATGCGCTGTTGGCTTCGGTTTCCCCGTCTTTGGTACTGGCCTTTACAGACTCAAAAATACGCTGTGCTGCTTGGTATTGCTCATTGTTGTAGAGCGCCAAAGCATCTTGATAAGCTTTGTTTTCGTGGGTATATATTTTGGTTTCCTGTGCGGAAAGCACAAAAAAAGTTCCCATAAAAATGGGAATTAAAAGGAGGCTTTTTCGATTCATAGTGTTCTACGCTCTTCTCGATTGACTTTACTCATAACGTCAAAATTAAGGCCAAAGTATGTCAACACCTAAAAGTTCTAACATTTGGTTATACGATAATGAAGAATAATAATAGAACTTAGTACCTTTATTCCATAAAGTGATGTTATGCCCGAGACCATTGTAAAATTAAACGACGTAGCCGTATTTCAGAACGAGAACATGGTTCTCAACGAAATCGACCTGGAAGTTAAAAAAGGTGAATTTGTTTATGTAATTGGTAAAACGGGAAGCGGAAAAAGTAGTTTCATGAAAACACTTTATGCTGACCTTCCATTAAAACAAGGAGCTGGGCAAATTGTGGATTTCGACCTAAAAATGATGAAAGAAAAGGATATTCCCTTCTTGCGCAGGAAGCTAGGCATTGTTTTTCAGGATTTTAAACTGCTCCCCGATAGAAACGTCAACAACAATTTAAAATTTGTCCTAAAAGCAACAGGGTGGACAGACCCCAAAAAAATGGACAATAAAATTGAAGAGGTGTTGGACAAAGTTGGAATGAAAACCAAAGGTTTTAAGTTTCCCCACGAATTGTCCGGTGGTGAACAACAACGTATAGCTATTGCACGGGCCCTGCTCAACGACCCTGAACTTATTTTGGCCGACGAACCCACAGGAAACCTCGACCCTCAGACCAGTGTAGAGGTCATGAAGGTCTTACAAGATATTAACCAGAATGGTAGAACCATTATTATGGCCACGCACGATTATGCACTTATCCTAAAATACCCTCACAAAACCCTTAAATGTGATGGCAGTAAAGTTTTTGAAGTTATACAAAAAGCGATATAAATCCCATAATATCTGTGCATCACATTGATTTTCAACTAAATTACTTGATCAATAAAAGTTTTTGTTACTTTGTTTAAACTAATCTTGCTTCCTCTATATGGAAATTCTTGGTATTGATATAGGCGGATCAGGCATAAAAGGTGCCTTGGTTAATGCCGAAACCGGAGAAATGTTGACAGAACGTTTCCGTATCCCGACTCCAAAATCAAAAAAACCAAAAGACATGGCCAAAGTGGTGGCCAAAATCGTGGACCATTTTGATTATAAAGGTCCTGTAGGCTGTGGATTTCCTTCCATTGTAAAAAATGGTGTATGTAAATCCCCCGGAAATCTGGACCCAAGTTGGGTCGGTGTCAACATCGATGAATTGTTCACCGAATATACCGGACATGAGTTCACTGTTTTAAACGATGCCGATGCCGCTGGTTACGCCTCTATGAATTATGGGGTTGGAAAAGGCAAGAATGGTCTAGTGATTATGATAACCATTGGAACCGGCTTGGGAAGTGGTGCATTTTACAATGGAGTGCTCATCCCAAATTTTGAACTGGGCCAGATCCCCTACAAGAAATACAAAAAGATTGAAAAATGGGCGGCCGCTTCTGCAAAAGAGCGTGAAGACCTCAGTTTTAAAAAATGGGGCAAACGTTTCAATAAGTTTTTGAAACTGGTAGAGCTGATCGTTTGTCCGGACCTCATTATCGTAGGAGGAGGAACTTCAAAAAAATGGGAGGAATTCAGTCACCATATCGACATTGAAACAGAAGTAATAAAAGCAGAACTAATGAACCATGCCGGAATTATTGGAGCTGCTGTAGCATGCTTAAGAGAACAGCATCACGGACATTTGCACTGATTTTTTTGATACAAAACAATAGAGACAAGAAACAAGGCCTATATTGTCATTCCGAACGGAGTGAAGAATCTCAACAATCTGATCTCTACGTTCAATAAAAATGGATTCCGTATTGAAACACAGAACGAAACTGACCTCTTTAATATAATAAAAAAGCGAATGAAGATTGTTCCTCACTCGCTTTTTTTATTTGGACAAATGTCTTTTGTTCAATTAAACGACTTTGTTCCTTTTTCTATCCACTTCCTTTAGATAAATCTTTCTAATCCTCAAGTGATTTGGAGTTACTTCTACATACTCATCCTTTTGGATGTATTCTAGAGCTTCCTCCAATGAAAACTTAATGGCAGGAACAATCTTTGCTTTATCATCGGCTCCTGCAGAACGAACATTCGAAAGCTTTTTGGTCTTGGTCACGTTCACGGTCATATCATCTTGACGGGAGTTTTCACCAATAACCTGTCCTTCGTAGATATCCTCTCCCGGATCGATAAAGAACTTACCTCTTTCCTGAAGTTTATCAATGGAATAAGGTATTGCAGTACCATTTTCCATGGAAACCAATGAGCCGTTCAATCGTTGGGCGATATCCCCTTTCAATGGCTGATATTCGAAAAATCTATGCGCCATTATGGCCTCACCAGCTGTAGCGGTCAACAATTGGTTTCTAAGACCAATGATCCCCCTAGATGGAATAATGAATTCACACACCATTCGGGAACCTCTTGCTTCCATACTGGTCATCTCCCCTTTACGGATGGATACCATCTCAACAGCTTTACCTGAAACCTCTTCCGGCAAATCAATGGTCAAGTGCTCCACGGGCTCACATTTTACACCATCAATTTCCTTGATGATTACCTGTGGCTGACCGATTTGAAGCTCGTAACCTTCTCTACGCATGGTTTCGATCAAAACGGAAAGGTGTAACACCCCACGACCGAACACTAAGAATTTATCTGCACTATCGGTTTCTTGAACGCGAAGCGCCAAGTTTTTCTCCAATTCCTTTTCCAAACGCTCCTTGATGTGACGGGAAGTAACAAACTTTCCATCCTTGCCAAAGAAAGGGCTATCGTTAATAGTGAAAAGCATACTCATGGTAGGCTCATCAATTGCGATGGTCTTTAATTTTTCTGGATTCTCGATATCGGCAACGGTGTCTCCGATTTCGAATCCTTCCATACCTACAATGGCACAGATATCTCCTGCATTAACCTCTTCAACACGCAAACGTCCCAGACCTTCAAAAGTGTAAAGTTCCTTTATTCTGGTCTTAACGATCGAGCCATCTCTTTTTACCAAAGAAACCTGTTGTCCTTCACGAAGTTTACCACGTTGTAATCTACCGATGGCAATTCGTCCTGTAAAAGAAGAATAATCCAAGGATGTGATCAACATTTGGGTAGAACCTTCCTCTGGTTTAAACTCGGGAACGTGCTCAATGACCATGTCCAATAATGGTTCAATGTTTTCGGTTGGAGTTTTCCAATCCTCGCCCATCCAGTTGTTCTTTGCAGAACCATAAACTGTTGGGAAATCGAGCTGCCATTCTTCAGCACCCAACTCAAACATCAAATCGAACACTTTTTCGTGCACTTCTTCCGGGGTACAGTTTTCTTTATCAACTTTATTGATTACCACACAAGGTTTCAAACCAAGGTCGATAGCCTTTTGAAGTACGAAACGGGTCTGTGGCATTGGCCCCTCAAAGGCATCTACCAACAACAAAACCCCATCAGCCATATTCAATACACGTTCTACTTCCCCACCGAAATCGGCGTGACCAGGGGTATCTATGATATTAATTTTTGTGTCTTTGTAAACAACGGAAACGTTTTTGGAAACAATGGTAATTCCACGTTCCCTTTCCAGGTCGTTGTTATCCAATATCAGGTCGCCTTTGTTCTCATTTTCACGGAACAACTGGCAGTGGTACATAATTTTATCAACCAAGGTAGTCTTACCGTGGTCTACGTGTGCAATGATTGCAATGTTTTTGATTTTGGACATAACCTAAATTTTAAGCCCGCAAAGATACTGCTATTTTTCTCTTGTTGGCACACCTAAATGTTATTTTTATCTTATTGATTTAGTGTGAGTTCCATATTATTGCTTCCTACTGATTACCCAACCGAGCTTTAAAGCAAGAAAAATACCGAAGTTACTTTCAAATTCATCAAAGAAATAACCTGGTCCAACCTCAAATCTAAATTGTAATCCTTTTTGACCTGTACGCTGAAGACCATACACCGCACCAATTCCTCCAAAATAATCGGAAACATAATCCAAACTACCAATTATGGCCTTACCGCCTTGAACAGCAACCGTCGGAGCAATATAATTTCCAGTATTACCAGCGATGTTCTTCCCTTTTGCCAATCGTCTTTCGAAATTATAGTAATGTCGGTATTGGAGTCTACCAATGGGATAAATACCGAATCCATCATCCGTAAAACTAGACTCAACATAGGCAAAACCCATAGTAGCCTCTGCCGCTATAGTCGAGTTTTGGGAAAGTCCGTGTTCGTAGATAATGCCAGGCAGCAATACATTTAGGGTAAGTTGATTGTTTTCAACTTTTTTTGCAGATTGAGCGATTCCGATAGCTCCGATAGATAAGCATAGAAGTAAAGAGGAAATAGTTTTCATAAATGGTTAGTTTTAGTCTCCCCTTGAACAACAAATATTGTACCAGATAGAAGTTACAAACCAACACACCAACGCTTTTCGCTGATAATCCATCCTATACTCAAGTTTACCACAGGTTGAATGGTGCCTTTGAAAGGACCCACATAGTACCCGGCCCCAGCATCAATGGAGAAACTAAAACCTGAATCATAACTGCGCTGCACTCCGTAAACAAGACCGCCATAGCCATGAATTCCATCTACCAATTGACCTTCGACAACCCGGTCTCCGGGAGAAAAAACGGCCACCGAGGGCGCTATATAGTTTCCTGAATTCCCATAAATGGATCTTCTGCGTCTTTCGCGACTATTAAGATTGTGATAGTATCGGTTTTGAACGGTAATGGCCGGAAAGAAATCGAAATCTTCCAGCGGTTGCGAACTAGCTGGTTCCAAAGCAGCTTTATAAGCCACTCGAATATCCAAAGTACTGTTTACACCAAGGGCCATTTCGTACTCGACACCTGGATTTATGGCATTGAGCTTAAACTGGCGGACCTCGCAATTTGTCCCATATTGGGCATGTACAAAAAGTCCTGTTGACAGGAATGCCAAAAGAAGAAAGCGACGCATTGTAGGTTAATTTGGTATTAGTATAACCCAAACTTCTTCAAAATAGTATGTATGGATAACAATATTTAATCCAAATAAGGATCCTTTTTCTTACGTTTGGTAGCAACCCATCCGAAAGTAAAGTTGATCAACGGCCCATATCCGTTAGGGACGCCATCTCCACGGTAATACCCAGCACCAACTTCCAAATTAAAGTTAAAACCTTTTTCATAGGTTCGTTGAATGCCATAGACCATGCCATAAAAACCTAAATTAAAATCGCTGGGGCCTTCCACATCTGTGGAAATCCGCAATTGCGAAAAGAAAATGGCCTGCGCGGCCGCAATATAATTACCTGAATTGCCTGAGGTATTTTTTTCCAGTCTTTCCCTTCTATTAAAGTTATGATAGTAACGGTAACGGTTATTGGTAGCCAATCCAAACACATATCCCTCCTCATAGGTAGCGGTGGCCAAACCTAAATCAATGGAAACACTTTGGTTTTTAAACAAACCCAGTTCATAGGTAAACCCCGGACTCAAAAGGTTCAATTTAAACTGGTGGCGCTCCAGATGGGGCAAATCGAAGGTTCCGCCCCGTTCTTGCCATTGACCATGTGCAAAAACTGAAACAAAACAAAGTAAAATAAGATCATATTTATTTTTCATGGTTGATGGTTTGTGTCAATAAATCTAAAAAGGATACCATGGTTTAATGCTATATTTGTGCAAACTTTAAGAAATGGACATCACTAAAATTCCACAGATAAAACACACGGGGGGCGACAACTTTTTCTTATTGGCAGGGCCATGCGCCATTGAAGGTGAAGATATGGCCATGCGCATTGCAGAAAAGGTTGTGTCCATTACGGATAAACTAGAGATCCCTTATGTTTTCAAGGGCAGCTTTAAAAAAGCCAACCGTAGCCGTATAGATTCTTTTACTGGAATTGGTGATGAAAAGGCTCTAAAAATTTTGAAAAAGGTCTCCGAAACTTTCAAAGTTCCAACCATTACGGATATTCATGAGATTTCTGATGCCGCTATGGCTGCGGAATATGTGGATGTACTTCAAATCCCTGCATTTTTGGTAAGACAGACCGACTTGGTCGTGGCCGCTGCGGAAACGGGCAAGGTGGTTAACTTGAAGAAAGGACAATTTATGAGTCCAGAAAGCATGAAACATGCCGTTACCAAAGTTACGGATACCGGAAATGAGCAAGTTTGGATTACGGACCGTGGGACCATGTTCGGCTATCACGATATGATCGTTGATTTCCGCGGCGTTCCTACTATGAAACAGTATGCTCCCGTAGTTTTGGATGTGACCCACTCCCTACAACAGCCCAATCAATCATCGGGTGTAACCGGCGGTAGACCTGCTTTGATCGGAACAATGGCACGTGCTGGAATTGCAGCTGGTGTGGACGGATTGTTTATGGAAACCCATTTTGATCCTGCAAATGCCAAAAGTGATGGAGCCAACATGTTGGATTTAAGTTTGTTGGAAAAATTACTTACCGATTTAACTGCTATTCGCAAAACAATAAACTCACTTTAAACCCGCTTAAACTGTTAAAATTTATTTTTTAAAATACTGATTAACAGGATATTGAATTATTTTTTAAAACATTATTTATAATTAGTCTAATTATTCTTTGCTTGATTTAGCAACGGAATATACATTTGCACCACAAACTTATTTAGACCATTTATAAATAAAATGAAACATATACTTCTCATCCTGAGCTTGGCTTTTTATTCTTTGGCACAAGCACAATCAGGTAACATTTCAGGAAAAGTAACAGACCAAAGAAATAATCCTTTGGCCAATGTAAACATTGCTATTTCCAATACTAGTTTAGGAACAAACACCAACTATTCTGGTGAATATGAAATAGCTGAACTAGCCCCTGGCTCTTACACCTTAACGTTTTCGATGGTAGGTTTTGGAACCCAGAATAAAACCGTAACCGTTTATGCCAATCAGACCACCAATGTCCCGGTAATATCTTTGGTAGAACGTCAAGAACAACTTAATGAAGTTGTGGTAGAAGGAAACCAAGTGAACAAATTTGCTCGCAAAGCAAGTGTTTATGTTTCCAAAATGCCCTTAAAGGACATCGAAAACCCACAGGTTTACAATTCCATTTCCACCGAGTTGTTACAGGACCAAGTGGTCACTAATTTTGATGACGCCCTTAAAAATGCGCCTGGAATCGACAAATTATGGGAGTCCACAGGTAGGGGCAACGACGGAGCAGGTTATTTCTCACTTCGTGGATTTGCTGTTCAACCCACAATGATCAATGGATTACCAGGTTTGACCAACGGTAGTCCAGACCCAGCCAACATAGAATCCATCGAAGTCATCAAAGGTCCATCGGGAACACTGTATGGCAGTAGTTTAATTTCCTATGGTGGTTTGATCAACATCAACACCAAAAAACCATACTACGGATTCGGCGGGAACATCTCCTACACTTCCGGAAGTTATGGATTGAACCGAGTAAGTGCCGATGTCAATACCACTTTGGGCAACCAGAACAATATTGCCCTTCGTGTAAACACATCTTACCATACACAGAATAGCTATCAAGATGCTGGTTTTAGAAAATCGTTCTTCTTTGCGCCATCATTGGCATTCCAGGCAAGCGATAGACTTTCCTTTAACATCAACACCGAATTTTACAACGGCAGAAGCACCAACCAAACCATGCTCTTCCTTGATCGTGGTTCACCGCTTCGTGTGACCAATTTGGATGAATTGGGTTACGACTTTAAACGTTCGTACACCAGCAACGATTTATATATCGATACGCCAACCTACAGCCTTCAAGGTCAGATGAACTACATTTTGAGCGATTCTTGGACCTCTCAGACCGTAATCTCTAGATCCAATGCAAAATCTGATGGTTACTATTCTTACTTGTACGAAGTAAGTTCAACAGTAGAAGGCCTATCTGGTGCTCCACTAGAAGACGGTATTATTTTGGCACGTTATACCAGCAACCAAAATTCCGAGACCTTGGGAACTGATATCCAACAAAACTTTATCGGTGACTTCATGATTGGGAACATGCGTAACCGTTTGGTTGTTGGACTGGATTACCTTAAAACAAGAACCATCAACAACAGTACAGGCTACGGAAACCAAGGCTTTGCCTATGTTGGTTCAAATCCAGCCGAGTTCCAAGCTGTTGCTCCTGCCCTACACGATTATTTTGGAACCCCAATGGGAACCGGTTTGTACGACTCTGGTGTTTTGACACAGGCTGGAGCGGATGCGGGAATCGCCACCTTGGCCAATCCTGGAGCACAATTCAGTGAGGCTGAACAAGAAATTTTCAGTGCCTATGCCTCCAACGTGATCAATCTATTGCCGGAATTATCCGCAATGGCCAGTTTGCGTGTGGACCGTTTCTCCAACGACGGATACAATCAGACCGCATTCTCACCAAAATTCGGTTTGGTGTACCAACCTATTTTGAACAAAGTATCGGTTTTCGCCAACTACATGAACGGATTCAGTAATGTGGCCCCTGTAACCGAACTATCTGATGGGAACACTTCCGTACGAGCCTTGAACCCAGAACACGCCAACCAATTTGAAGTAGGAACCAAATTGAACTTGTTCAACGACAAGCTTTCTGCCACTTTGAGCTACTACGACATTAGCGTGAGCGATATGGCACAACGCATCGATACCGATGCCAACAACTATTTCTATACGCAAGACGGCGAACAGACCAGTAAAGGTTTTGAAGCGAGCATTACCGCCTCTCCAATTGAAGGATTGAACATTATTGCCGGCTATAGCTATAACGACAGTGAGTTAATTGAAGGAGATGCCAACTTTACCGGGTTTAGACCTGAGAGCGCAGGTCCCATGAACCTGGCCAACGTTTGGGCAAGCTACAGATTTACCCAAGGCACTTTGGAGAACTTTGGACTTGGATTTGGAGGTAACTATGCCAGCGAGAACAAAATCTTCAATAGATCCAATGGTACGTTTGCCATTGATGAGTACACCATTCTTAATGCATCCGCCTTTTACGATGCCAGGGATTTCAGAATCACATTGAAGTTGGACAACATCGCAAACAAAGACTATTATAAAGGTTGGTCTACCATCAGCCCTCAAAACTTGAGAAGTCTTTCTGCCAATTTCACCTATAAATTCTAAGAGCACCAAATGAAAAAACTCATAGCAACCTTATTGCTCATTACCCTGCCCGTACTGTCGGCCTCAGCTCACTATCTGTGGATCGAGACCAACGGTACAGGGGCCTTGGGCCAGGCACAAGAAGTCCGTGTGCATTATGGAGAATACACCTATGGTGTTATTGAAAAAGTGGAGGGCGAAGCCTTTCCATTGGTTTCCAAGTTTACCCTTTGGGTAATAGCCCCTGATGGCACAAAGACCCGATTGAGCACAGAAGCCAAAGAAGACTACTATCTGGCGAGCTTTACACCATCTCAGAAAGGCGTGTACACCATCGCTTTGAACAACAACGAGATTGATGTGATCGATTATACCCAATACGATTTCGGGATTTTCAAGACACATTATCATTCCACCGCAAAAGTTCAGGTAGGAACAGATGGCGATACCAAAACTGTAAACCCAGAAGGAATTGTAGTAAAGCAATTGAAAAATGATGGAGAGGAAATCAAACTTCAAGTATTGTATAAAGGGGAGCCCATTGCCAAAAACGAGCTTAAAGTCTATGTTTCCGACCTATGGTCCAAAACCTTGTACACCGACGATAATGGAGAGGTTTTCTTTGCCTTGCCTTGGGACACACAGTATATTGTGGAGACCACTACCAAGGAAGAAATGCCCGGCACTTACAATGGTGAGGATTATGAATTTATTTGGCATTGTGCCACGTATTGTATAAAACGATAAGCCATGGTGACCCTAATTTCATTCCTCACATTTGTTGCCCTTTATCTGCTTTACAGCACCTCTAGAAAGATGGCCGCCGTAGGCGAGTTAGGCATTGAGAAGTGGACGGGCGAAAACAAAAAAATAGCTCAAATAGCCAGTATGGCCCTAATGATTTTCTCATTGGGGCTTAGCTGCTTTTACTGGGGGCTAGGTTCGGGTACGTTCACTTTTTTCATCATTTTGATGACGGTTGCCAGTTTAGTGATTCTCTTGGCTCCCTTACGCTTGTTGAACTACCGCCTTTTGGGTGTTCTTTTTTTGTGCTCCATCCTTTTTGAAACCTTATTGTTCTAACCTATGCCCGCCAATAAAAAATATCTGACCCCTTCGCCATCACAACGATTTGCCAAAATTACCGCAGCCATTTTGGGCGGTCTTGTTGTGGCCGTGCTGTTCCATATGGCTTTGGCCAGCTGGTTCAACCATGTGGCAGTGATCATTACCAGCACCTTTACGGCCTTTATCCTTTGGGCAATTTTGATGGTTGTTGCCTTTTTGGGCAAAAATGGCTGGAAGGTATGGGGCATGTATCTATTGATCAGTCTTGTTCTGTCTGTCATATTCTATTTCGGAAACCAAACCAACCCACTTGTCTGAACCATGGGAAACCGCATTTACAATATTTTGTTCCATACGCATACCGTAAGCGGTATTGTGATCAGTGTAGCACTCTACATTATTTTCTTTACAGGATCTTTCTCTTTTTTCAGGGATGAAATCGCCAATTGGCAACGTGGTCATTCGGTGAGTCAAGAAGATGCATTGCCAGGTAGCGTGGATGCCCATCTCAACGACCTTTCCAAAGATTACAATTTGTTTGGACGGGATATCGAATTGAGACATTACTACAACGAAAGAAGCATTTCCGTCAATTTGGGAGCATCCAAGGATTCCTTGGCTTCAGAAGATGCCAAAGCACCTGTATTTTTCTATTTGGACCCTGAATCCAAAACCAAAACGGACGATTATGCAAGTAATTATCATTTGGGCGAATTCTTGTACCGGCTTCACTTTTTAGACCAAATCCCCTACCCCTATGGCAGAACATTGGCAGGGTTTGTAGCCTTCTTTTTCTTATTTGCCATCATTACAGGCCTCTTGGTGCATTGGAACAAAATTGTTTCCAACTTTTATACTTTTAGACCATGGGCCAAACTCAAAACCATGTGGACGGATGCCCATACCGCCCTTGGTGTGATAGGGTTTCCATTTCAGTTTGTGTATGCCGTAACGGGAGCCTTCTTTTTACTGAAGGGCATTTTGGTGCTTCCCATGGTGATGGGATTGTATGATGGTGACCAAAACCAATTGTATGAAGATTTAGAATACAACCATCCCGTGTACGAATTCCAAAATCAAAAATTGGAAAAAACCATCAACTTGGACCAATATGTCCAGGAAATGAAAGAAGAATGGGGCGATTTTCGGGTCACAGAGACACATATTTTCAACTACGGTGACCAAAATATGCACGCTGCCATAAGTGGCTATATGGGTTACGACACCAAACTTAATGGTCTGGGCTATCGCATTTACAAAATTGCAGATGGTTCCATTGCACAGGAAAAAGTACCGATTGCCCCTACTTCCTATTTGGATGGTGTAAAGAATATGATGTTCCGTCTTCATTTTGGCGATTACGCCGGCTATGGTTTACGAGTGATATCCTTTATTCTTGGTTTGGTTTCCTGTTTTGTGATTCTCTCCGGAATTATGATTTGGCTTGTGGCTCGTGATAAGAAGAACATTCCTGAAAAACGCAGAAAATTCAACCAGCAAGTGGCCAATTGGTATATGGCCATCTGTTTGACCCTTCTTCCTGTAACCGCTTTGGAATTTATTATCGTACAATTTGTACCAACTGTAAACATGGGCTTTCTCTACCAAACCTATTTTTGGATATGGTTTGTAGCCACCGTTTTCTTTATCCTTAAAAAGGATATTGCCTTTACCAATAAATGGACATTGATTTCTGGTGGAATTTTAGGATTGTTGGTTCCGGTTGCAAACGGAATTGCTTCGGGCAATTGGGTATGGGTAGCTTATCAAAATGGGTATCAGCACATCCTTTTGGTGGACTTGCTTTGGTTGGTTTTGGGACTAGTGGTTCTCTGGATTGCTTTCTTTAAACTGAATACTTCCAGAAAAGATCTTGTGCCTTACTAAATCTATTTTTTGTAAAACCCTTTGTGCTTTAGAGAGTAGCATTCCTGCAATACGTCCACCAATACGTCTTGATCAATTTCTTCCAATGAAAAATAGCGTAGGGATTTAACCACTTTTCGGTTTTCACTCACCATTTTATCCAAATGCAGTGTGAGATGGGCGGAATTCCAAAAGGCAATGTCCACGTATTTCTTTTTTTGCGACACATTTAAATAACAGATGGGCTGTTTTCCTGCATAGAAGCATGGGATTCCCCATTTGTATTTCATATCCACATCAGGAACAACAGACTCGATTACGGCTTTTAGATGCAATAAGATGCTTCTGAAAGGTTCTTTTTGTTTGATGATGTAATCTTCGGCCGGGTTCATAAAGCAGCTTACTGATGATTAACGCTTAAAAAGTTTTTTGACCAACTTCATCAAAAGAAGTGCAACAAAACCAATGACCAACCCAAAAATAAAATCTTTGAGCAAGGTCGGCAGGCTTGGGAACAAATGATGGAAAAATTCAATATTATGATTAAAAATCCCCCCAGAAACCAACAATAGGGCCAAAGTACCCACAATGGACAATCCTTTAATGATTTTGGGAAGAGCATTTACCAAAACTTTACCTACTTTATCCGAAAAACTATCGGTTTCTTCATTTAGGTTGATGAGTCGATAACCATAATCGTCCATTCGTACGATCAGTGCCACAATTCCGTATACACCCACAGTCGCCAACAATGCCACTACGGACACTGTCGCTATTTGAATGGTCAATGGCTCGTTGACCACGGTACTCAATGCAATAATAACAATCTCAATGGACAGGATAAAGTCCGTGATGATGGCCTGTTTTATTTTTTGCTTCTCAAGTTCTGGGAGTTCTTCTTCGGGAATATCAATGGGGTCTTTCGCATGCTCTTCCCCTTTTCGGTGAAAAATATATTCGTATACCTTTTCCGCTCCTTCATATGCCAGATAGACTCCACCCAAAATCAAAATAACGGTTATGGCCACTGGAAGATAAGCACTCAACAAAAATGCTATGGGAAGAATAATCAACTTGTTCAAAAATGAGCCTTTGGTAATGGCCCATAATACCGGGATTTCACGACTTGATAAAAAACCGGTCGCTTTTTCTGCATTCACCGCCAAGTCATCGCCCAAAATACCAGCTGTTTTCTTTGTCGCGATCTTACTCATGGTTGCCACATCATCCATCAATGCAGAGATATCGTCCAAAACAGCAAAAAAACCGGAAGCCATAAAATTGTTTTAAGGTTAGTGATCAAGTTGAGGACAAAATAAGTAAATCCCCTCTTAAGAATTGTAATTATCGAAAAAACAATTGACCTATATGCTTTCCATGGACATTAAAGTGGCTGCCCAAATAATTACGGATGAAAAAAAGATACCAATCGTATTGGCCGCAAAAGCTTGACGCTTTTTCATTTTAAAGAGATATGCAGCAATACTACCTGCATACACACCTGTACCCGGAAGAGGAATCATCACAAAAAGTACAATACCCAAAAAACCGAAACGCTGTATTTTTTTACCTGACCCTTTCTTTGCCCTTTGCCCTACGAACACCGCGGACTTTTTGTAGAAACGCCATTTAATAAGATGACGGTTTACGTATTCCAAAAAGAACATCATCATGGGAAATACTAGCACGTTTGCTGCAAAGCAAACAACAAAAACAAGGTACTCGTTCACCCCTTGGTACATACCGTAGGGAATGCCCACTTTGGCCTCACCAAATGGCGAAAGGCTCCACAATGCCGCAATAATTAAATCGATGTGCAAGGTAACGAGGTTTTAAGCTGACAAACCTAACAAGGAAATTGCGTTGTGCCGCCTTTTTGATCCTTAAAAATTTATTAATTGTGATTTTGGCAAATGCAATTTGGGAACCCAACACCCCAGCTGTTTTATCTTCAGGTTAACAGTTTGTAAAATGTATTGTTGTAGATTGAAACACATGTAAAGGTTTCATAGTTTTGATAAAACCTTCATCATGAAATTCCAATCTTTAGTTATCGCATTTTTTGCTGTTTCGCACCTAATGGCCCAAGAGCATACCCACCAAAGTTCCAGGGCACTTGAGTTTCCCAATATCCCCGGGTACACCACATTAAAAACGGATTTACACCAGCACACCGTTTTTTCCGATGGGAATGTATGGCCCAATATTCGGGTGATGGAAGCACTCCGTGATAATTTGGATGTAATTTCACTTACGGAACACATTGAGTACCAACCGCACAAAGAAGATATCCCTCATCCTGATAGAAACCGTTCCTATGAGATTGCATTAAAGGAAGCTCAGAATCATGACCTGATCCTTGTCCATGGATCGGAAATAACCCGCCAAGCTCCAGTTGGGCATAACAATGCCATCTTTATTGAAGATGCGAACCCACTCTTGGTCGACGACGCTGTGAATTCGTTTGCCGAAGCAAAAAAACAAGGCGCCTTTGTATTCTGGAACCACCCTGCTTGGTATGCCCAATCACCCAAGGGTAATCCGGTTTTGAGCGATTTTCAAAAAGAGCGGATCAATAAAGGGGAATTACACGGAATAGAAGTCATTAATACTGGCGATTATTCAGAAGAATCCCTTGCACTTGCCCTTGAAAATAATCTAACCATTATGGGCACAAGCGATATACACGGCCTAATTGATTGGGATTATATAGAAAAAGGACACACACGCCCAATCACACTTGTCTTTGCAAAGGAGAGAACCGTGGAATCCCTTAAAGAAGCGTTATTTGCCGGAAGGACTGTCGCAGTTTTTAATTCATTGTTAGTGGGAAAAACGGAAAATCTGGTACCCTTGCTCAATGCTTCGGTAAAATTTGAAAAGGCTAAATACATTGACAATACCACAATTCTGGAGATTACGTTACGGAATGTGACCAGTAGCGACCTGATTTTTGAAAATCAAATGCCCTACACCTTTTATTCCAGTTCCCCGGTTTTCACCATACCTGCCGGAGGCACAAAAACACTACAAATAAAGACACTTGAAAAAATAATGGACCTTACCCTAAAATTAAAGGCGTTGGGTGCATATGTCGCACCAAAGGAGCATCCCATTGTTAGCTGGAACATTAGACTGGAAGAATAACAGACTTTTTTAGGCCACCGAAGAAAATGAGGTGCCGTTAATGGCTTGATCAAAGTCGGGCAATAGTTTGCGAATATATTTACTCGGGGTCTTGTCTGAGATAGTCACCCACTTTTTATCAACATTCACATCAAAATGGAAAGTGGAAAAGTCGGTATCAACATCCAATCGGGACAACAAGAACCGCATAATCCTTGGCCTTAAACTGTATTCCATATCGATACAGGCTCTTTGCATTGCTGGATTGTCATCTCCAGAAAATACCCAATTGAACTTCACTGGCGTTTGAAAATTAGGAGGTACAATATACTAAAAAACAATGCATTACCAATTTTTGACGATTGTTTTTAGGTCGTTGGTCATTCTTTGCCGTCAACATAGTCCTGAAGGTAGGCATATCGGCGGGTCAGTTTGCCATTTTGGGTCATACGGGCCCTATCGAGCACACCATCCTTATCGTTGTTAAAAAACGATGGAATCACATGTTTGGAAAAGGCCTCGCCAAAACCAACGCTTGCATCCCTTGGCAATTCGCAAGGCAGATTGTCCACGGCCATCACTGCAATGGCATTTTCTGATTTAAAATCGACCTCTGTTTCGGATTGTGGATCATAACCATAAATAGGATCTGCAATAGTAGATGGCCTAATGGTTGTGGCTACTGGTCCATCGATATCGCAACTGACATCTGCCACCACCTTTATGTTGAAGTCAGGTTGTTTGGCATCTTCCCGGGTAAAGAGATAAGGAGCGCCATCTCCATAAAAATGTCCTGCAATGTAAAAATCGGTCACCTTGGCAAAACGGAAAAAGTCAGACTTATAGGCCTCGGGGTTTTGAAAAAAATCAGCTTTGTTTCCACGTACTCCATCCTTGCGTTTATTGTATTCCGAAGCATCTATCTGACAATATACAGGATAGTTGAAATCTTCTTTTAAATATTCTGAGACGCCAACTTGTTCCAATCCCATGGCATCGAGCATTTCTTTGGTGCCATTGCCCACTCTTCCTTTTCCTGTGAGCAGTATTTTGATGTTGGGCAGTTCTATTTTTTTAAGCTCGGTAATCAAGGCCTGCTGGTCCAACAGGGACTCTGCTTTTGGCAATTGATACAAATTATACTTTAAGCCATACGCCCTAAACCCATTATAGGCACCAACAATCCCAGCATAACGACCAAATGCCACCAAACGGGCACCCTTGGCATTTGTAATGACCTCATGGTCGTACATTTCTATATTTTTGTCCAAAATCGCGCGGAGCAGCTCGCGATTATAGGGTTGCTTTTTAATGGTATGGGAAAAGAAAAAATACTTTTTGTTGGGAATCAGTGCATCAATAGGAACTTCTTTAACTCCGAGCAATACTTCACAATCCTGCATATCGGATACCACTTTGAGTCCCTTATCGGCGTATTCCTTATCGGCGAAAACCCTGATGGGTGATGATTCGACCAATATTTCGGCATTTGGAAATTTTGAAAGGACATTTTGACATTCCTCTGGTGACAGTACCACTCTGCGATCGGGCGGATTTTTACGCTCCCTGATGATTCCGAACTTCATAGATTATTTTGGTATAATTGTTGACCAAAATAAGAGGAAAAGGCAGGGTTACCAAACTTTTTATTGTTTGATGGATATGCGTTACCTTTGCCGACCGTGTTAGGAATAGTGGCAGGTACCATGTACGGCCGATAGCCAGACCGAAATGTTGCAAAGCAATATTTTGGTAACGCCCATACTTCGACTGCACTCAGTGCAGGCCAAGTTCTTTGATAAAAAAGTGAGTAAATGTTTAGGCCCTTCGACGTAGTTTATGCTGAGCGTAGACGAAGTACTCAGGGCATAATTCGTTTACGGTAAGCAAAGCTTTACCTAACTCATTATGGGGCCGACCGGTTTTGACAGCAAGACCAATGGCGATGTAAGCATGCCGAGCGCTGGGATATAGCTCGTAAATCTCATGTTTCACACTTTTAATTGGCGAAAATAACTACGCTCTTGCCGCATAATCTGAATTATAGTAAGATGTGCCTCGTCCCTACAAGGTAGGGAAGCGAGATGTTCCTGAATAGCCCTTGTTGACGGCGATTCGTTTAGGAGCACCAAAAAAGTCAACACAAGGGTGTCCGCTCGCTTTGGCGACACCTCTAAAACCTAAAGAAGATAAGTGTATGTTAGGCCGTATCTGGTCAGGCATGCATCGAAAATTAAGCAGATACTAAGCATGTAGAAAGCATGGTTATTGCTTGTTTGGACGAGGGTTCGAATCCCTCCGGCTCCACTAGATACCCTCGTAAGTACATTGTTTACGGGGGTTTTAAATTATGGTTGACTTTTTAGTTGACTCTTTTGTATTTAGGCCACCTCTAAGGCCGCACTACCCTTTCTCATCATTCCAAGCCAGTCATTTAAGGAGTTGATAAACTTATCATAAGGCATTAGACCCTCGTTGAAGTAAGATTGGTGATGGGCGAAAATGTCCCTAAAATCTTCATCATTTAGTTGGTTAAACGCCCTTACCTCTTCCTCACTTGTTCCAAGTACTAAAAATTCAACTTGTTGTGGAAAATAAAAATCCAAATGGGACAAAGATGAAATTGCCATTCTAAGTTCTTCAAGTTTTTTGGTTTCCAAGAAGTACCGTTTGCGTTGGTCATCGTTAAACTTGGTTTTTTGGTTCAAAACCATATCCAATACGACATGAAATATTTCAATATCGATTCTTATAGGGCTTTCCATTTCTTCTAATAGAATATTGGCCTTGTGAATCTCCTGGACAACCCCCAAGGTATTTATGGCTGTTTTAAACCGTTCAATATCCTTTTCGTTGTTGTGTTCTGAATGGCTTACCATAAAAGCATTAAAAAACCCGTTCTTGTTAAATTTGTCGATAGCATATTTCATGCCTTCATCTGATAATACGATCATAATCTTTTGTTTTAAGTGTTATAGTTTAAATGATTTAAGTTTCATTCTTAGAAGCGAAGTTTTTTTGTTCAATTCAATAGCCCCTTCATCGGTAGGGTTTTGAAAGTGTGAATAGGCAGAATCCCAAACGGAATCGAATAAGTCACCTACTTGGTTTTGTTGATTTCTCATGGTTAAAATGTTAGTAATCATTTGATTTGTTTTTCAAATGTAACCATTACTTCTATATTATACAATCAATACTTATATTTTAACATTTTTTAAAAGCATTATTTGTATTATCTTTGGGATATGTTACGAATTGATGAGATTTTAAAGGAAAAGAATATATCTAACCTGGAGTTTGCGGAAATGTTGGACGTTTCTCCGACCTCGGCAAGTGCTTTTAAAAGTGGCAGGACGAAACCCAAATTTGATACCCTTGTTAAAATGGCCGAAGTTTTGGATGTAGATATAAGGGAACTGTTTCACCCAACTAAAGGGGGTGAGCTTTTAAATGGGTTTGTCCAATACAAAGACAAGGTTTATACAATCAATAACAAAAAGGACTTAGAAGGGCTGTTAGCGGCAATTAATCAATCATAGGGAAATTCCGTGTCGTGGATTAAAAAGTATTTTTCTTCTTCTGAATCCTCATTTAAAACTACCTCTTTGAAAGTTCCATCAACGTGCATACAAAGTATTTCTTCGCCTCTGTGCATAAATATCTCAACCAATTCAATTTTTAGAGCCTCTAGGTCATAAGTTAGCCCGGCAGCGTAAACAGTTTTCCCGTATAGGTCTGGATTAGCATGATGATAGCTTATGTGCCAAAAATCTTCCCCTGTCGCATTGTGAATACCCAATATAAGTGATAATTCCTGTTCTTCCTTATCATCCAATAAGGGCAGTAGCTTATCGTAAAAATCAGTTGTTGCATAGGCAAATTCCATAAGATCAGCGACATCATCCGGCCTCAAAAACATTGCTTGCCCAGGGTCGGTAATACACTCTTCCGCATAATCATAAAGATCATCTAAATCGTAAACCAAATATGACCTATCCTTATATTGTGAAATCATTGGGCCGGATTTAGATTTTCCTTTAAATGGTTTAATCTTGAAATCGTCCAAGGTGCAGCCCAGAGCGATAGTGAAGGCTTCTGTATATTGCTTTAAATCAGTCAAAATGGTTAGGTTTTGCTTATTAAAACTACAAAATTTCCGTTTCCTTTGTTTGATTTTATTTAATTCTTTGTGTCTTTTACGGGATTTCATTTGTAAGATTATTCCTTGATTTATACATTTAAAGGAATTCCCCCCCTTTTTAATTCAAACACTACAAAAATGAAAAAACTATTATTAGTTGCATTGCTTTTTATATCATGTTCAAAAAGCGATAATGAAGGTACAAATCAAGGCTCCTTAGATCCAATCATTGGAGATTGGACAATTATTGAGTCCGGCGGAGCTTTAAATGATGGAGAGACCTTTAAGGAGTCAATGCCATGCAGTAATGCCCAAAAACTTCATTTTTACCAGGATAATCTGTTTGAATTAGAGATTTGGTGGGGTGATGGCAATGGCGGGTGTGATTTTGATCGTATTCAAGAAGGTGAGTGGATAAAAACAACCCGAAGCGATTATCCAGGGGCTAATTATAGACTCATATATTATGAAATACCCGGCTATTTGGACAGAGAAACTGGTTATCCAAAAATTTCTTTTGAAGGAAACAACATGACAATTCGCTATGATTATGAAGAAAGTAGTTATTTTAAATACTCTTACAAGACATATACTAGGGAATAAAGACTTACAAAATAAACATGGGGTTGTTGATTATAATATTGCTTTTTATAGGATTACCAGTTTTAGGCTACTTTCTATTTACTGGCCTATTTGATGCTATTTTTGGCAAAAGCGATAATGACCCCTACTCACCATCAAAACCAACTAAAATAATAGATAAGTCTGTCCATCATCATTATCATGATAATAGACAAATCCATGTGGATGGAGAAAATTTTGAATCATTAGTGGATAAGGACAAAAACCACCAAAATGAGGCTTAGAATCAACCAATAAGTCAACTGATACTGTTAACTACTGATATTCAATATTTTAAATTGCATTTAGTGGAGACGGGAGGTATTGAATTAAAACTTGAAGCTATTCCTTTATATTGTTCATGAATTCTATTTCATCTCTATAAGAAGCTACCATACTTTCTTCGTCATATACATCTGGGTTAAATATTATACAAGTATGGATTTCATCCGTAGGGGTAGTTATGAGATGAGGAAAGGCTAATAAATGACCATTACTATAACTTGTGTACCACCTTTTAAATTTGTTCTGACGACTTCTTCCCTTACCATCAAGATTATCACAAACGTATGTAATAACCTCATGAGGATTATTGATAACATATGTTTCAATAATGTGACATATGGTTATACCGACTTTAAAATCAATTGGAGGAAGATTTTCAGTATTACAAAATACACTAATAGTCCTAATGACCTCCACCCCAGAAAAATCAAATGGAAAATGGTCAAACCTCACACCATATTCAAATCCTGAGCTTGAACTAAACAAAAAAAGAGGGTGATCAACACCCTCTCCTTGATGATATTCATAAATATTATTATTCAGCAACTTTGATTTCTCCGTTTTTGATTTTACGGCACACCTCTTTATTGCGCTCACGTTTTTCTAACATCATTTTATAGAAAAACTGACCGACCTTTTCAGAAGTCTTTATTTCTTTTGTAGATTTCATGAGTGTTTTAGCCTAGTGTTTATTAATACAAAAGTACTATTATTAATAGTATTACACAATACGTTTAACAACATAAAGTAACACATTTACAACATATTATAGCGAAAAACATACCAAAATGCAACATATTTAACACTAACTTATAGAATTGTCAATAATAATACCAGTCATTTCATATATAAGACTCTGAAAATCAATAAATATTACATTAAAACATAGTTTTTTTGATATGTTGCATCAGTGTTACATCAAAAACTAAAGAACAACCATCCCCCAACCCAGGAACAATCGCTCAACATCCTTTATCCTGAATAAGAGACTTCCCTCTTCTTTTGGCTCCAAGTATTTTAAAGCTACCTTTCCCGCTGCCCTGGTGAGTTTTCCGTAACCATTAGATTCTTGAATCAAATAGAATGGTGTATAAAACTCTTCAGAAGCCTGTAGTTCTTCCAAAAATTTTAATTCATCTTCCTTTTTCATAGCATCCCATTATTTTCGATTCTTTTTAACTCCCTATCAGTTGGAACGGTTCCATCAATTTTGATTTTGTGCTTGTTATAGTGAGTGATTTGTCTAATTATCTTATCCATAAAACCATCCGGCAATTCTACCACTTTTTCACGCCCATTACCAAGTTTCCATCTATCTACAATCTGTTGGAGTTTGGCAGTTACATCATTAGTTAGCTTCCAAAAGTCAACTCTCCAATTAATCGGCTGCTCCTTTTCAAGTTGTTCAAGAAAATCCAATTCCTTTTTTGCTAAATCCTTATCCATGGTCACCTCTTCTGATTTTTCCTATTATTTCATCAAACCCATTCTCAACATCGTCTGTGTTGAAATACTTTTTACCATCAACCACCTCATATTCAAAATAACCCGCTGCTATATCTCCAACTTTGCTGTTTACGAAAAAACCTGTGTCTCCATTCAATGCCAAAAACAATGGGGGCCATTTTTCAATGCTTTCAATTTCCAACGCTTCCAATAGTTTCAATTCGTCGTTCATGACACTTTTTTAAGTTTTGATCTTAATTCCTGAATTCTTTCCCTTCTTTCCTCTGGGGTCATCATAAGAAGTTCTTCAACCGTTGATACCTCCTGAAATTCGGTACGGCTCAACTTTGGCAAGGAATATTCTAAAAGTTTCACAATTGTATCAACCCGCTCTTTCCCTGATAGTTCCTTTAGATCATTTTGGATTTTATCCCAATTGTCATCAATTAGGTTTTCAACCCTGGCACGTAACGCCTCTGTTTTTTTATTGGGGGTGCCTTTACGACGACCCCCAAACTTTTTACCTGTTGTATTTGCCATTTTCTTCCAAACTACTTTAAACTACTTTAGTTTTAAATGAAAGCCTCTCTAAAGGCCTTATAATCGCTTTTGTACTCTGAGCCAGTAAGAGACGTACCAGTGTTCTCACGCTTCCAGATGTTCTCAAATACCTTTACGCCATTAAACTTGTCCTTTATTTGGATTTGGTTTCCCATAGATGGGGGGACCACTAGCCCACTCCATTGTTTTGCCAAATGTTCAGCTGCACTTGAATACATATCTAGTTTGCTCACAAGCTTAATGGATGCATCTTCAATAAACGCCTCTCGTCTTTCCTCTATTGGGTCTGTTCCATCAGTATTGTGCTCCTTGGCCGTTTCCCAAATAATAACCTCCGCTTTTCTTTTCATTTCCTTTTCCATGACCTATAAATTTTTGATTCCTGTTGCACTTGGAGAAAATCCTTTATCGGTAACATTTACCACTTTAAGTATTTTGGATACTCGCTCTTTGCCTTCGAAGTTTGCGTTATGAAAGCCTAATTTCGAAGGAATCCAACGGTATTTATTGAAAAGTTCTGAAAGTTCCTCGGCAAACTTCAAAGCTTCCTTCTGTTTGTCCGTATTGGCTATAATTGCATGTTTCGATTTAATTGCTTGGTGGCCTTTTTCCGTTATCTCAAACCATGCTCCATTCAAGGCGGAATATTCTAAAAATTTATGCCTTTTGGATGCTACTGTTAAAAGACTTTCCAATGGTGAAGGGTCAACTCCCATGGCTTCATAATTAAACTCTTTGGTTGCATTTGGGAATGGGAACTTTGCCTTTAACTTTTCCAAGACAAAATCATAGCCCTTTTCAAGAATTTCCCTCCGTTGTTTTTCTGTTGGTTTTTCTCCAAAGAAATCATCAACTGCTTGGAACGCCTCATTGATTTCATTGACCTTTTTTGATTCTTGTTCGGTCATTATCCGAACACCATCACGATTGTACCCTAGTACCGGGTCTTTAACTGCTGTTTTTGCTTCTGCTGTCATTATTAAAAAATTAAAATTAAACTCTGTTTATATTGTTGTTAGATATTGTTGACCTCTACCAGTTTATGTTTGCCCTCCTTGTTTGCATCGACCTTTACCAACCTGAAATACTCTATACCATCCCCGGTATCTACTGCGACCATCCCAAACCAGTTAGGAACACCCTTTGTTTGTCCGGTAATGATTTCCTCCAATTCATCACTTACTTCCAAATCAAAATCGACACTTATAGGCCTTATCCTTGGTTTATCCAGCCTTGAATGTGGAATGGGTGCATCTTCCCTCAAAAGAGCTTCATTCTCCCTCTTGCTTTCAAAAGAGCTGTTACAATTACTTGAATTGAAGTAGATGTATTCAAGTGGATAGTGATACAATCCCACATTAATTTCAGAAGAATGATTTAGGAGAAACCTTGCGGGCGTAAATTCTAGATTAAAGGCGGTGCCCACTTTATAGATATTCTTTGGCTCCTCTTCAAAATCGTAATGCTGCCATTTCTTGATATAGTACCCTGTTCCTGATTTATAGCAATCAACCACCAATAAATCACTATCATATTGCGTATCCTCATCGGGGAACTCTGAAAATGGTTTTCGCCTTGCCAGTTCTATATCAACGTCACCCAATCTGTACGGGCTTAGGTATTCATAAACCGATTCACTTTTATTGTTCACGGTTGACCAGCTTGCCTTGCCGGAAATTGACTGAAGCCCAGCTACCTCTTCATAGTTATCCCCTCCCTTGTCACTACCTAAAGTGATTGACTTATAGAAGTTGTCTTTTAATGTTTTCCTTTCTAAATCCGAAGATGGTTGTAGATATGTGGTAGTCCTTTTACCGTATTCATCCTCACTTACCTCTGCATACTTGATGCCTATAAAGTTCTGTTGGGTATAGGTCAAGAGTTCTACCCTCATACGCTCTTTATTTCCCACCTTTTCAACCCACCATGCAATGGGTCTTATTGCGTACAAGTGCTTTAAAAAATCCTCCAATGAAGTGGTAAACTGTATCTTTCTTTCCTCATCCGTTCCCTCTTGTATGACATCAGGGAAGTTCCTTGCCCAAAAACCGTTAGTTACCAAGTGGCCTTCCCAAATACCGTTATCTTCCATTTCTGAACAGTAGAAAGCATTGGATTGTCCAGTGATCTTAGCCACCAGTCTTTCACCTAGTGTTTTGTAGGTCAAACAGTTCATTGCAGAAGCCGGAAAAGTTGAATCCTCTCTTATTTCCAAAGTTGTATTGTAGTACTCGTATTTGATGCCGTCCAAGGTGTCAGAGAAAACTCCGAATGTGATATAATCCCCTTGTTGCACTTCTAAAGGATAGTTGTTGAAATCAAAACTTGCAGTGTTCAATAATGCCGTTGAAATACTATCAAGTGGTATCACTTCTTTTTTTTCAAAACCTCCATTGCCATCATCCCTGTATCTTAAAATATCAAGTCTTAAAGTTCCGGGCCAAGGCGTGTCCACCATTTGAAGTTCTATTCGACCGTTTAATTTCAGAACAGTGTCAAAGTCTGCACCGCTTACCAAAAATCCCGCAAAAAGATCACCTCCAATGAAATTGGCCCATGTATCATTAGCAATTCCCCAACGATATTCAAATACACTTTGAAGATCTACCTTATCAGAGTTTTCATAGATATTGAATGGAACCGTTTTGGCTTCGGTAGTATCGCCTCCACTCACTGGATGGTTTACCCTAGTTCCATCTTCAACTTCCATTTTTGAGATTCTCAAGATATCCCTGCCATCCACTTGAACAGTAGTTCTGTTCAAGTCAGGTAAAATCTTTCCGTTTGAGGCCGTATTATCAACTAAATCAAATTCATCAGATTTTTTGGAGTCAATTACTTTATACAAACCTCCTTCTGTTGCCTTCACTTTAGCCGTGTTCCTGTTAAAGCTTAGTTCACCCAGGTTTAAATATGTTTCAGAAATGGTTCTCCAACGTTCATCAAGTCTGTACTTTGATTTAATGTTACGTTGTAGTATCAAATCTTCGGTAACTCCCTTTGATGCGTATTGCCTGATAAGATATTCCCTACCCTCATTATAAAATTCAAGGTTATTGGATTTTGTTTTTAGAAATCCTTTGGAATTACCATCCCTTTCATAAATATTACGGATTCCATCATCATAGTTGATGGGTTCCGGAATAGACACCTTACCCAAGGTCTTGGATATGAATTTGTAATCGACGTTGTTGGAATATCCTTGATTCATATTTCTAATTTTTGATTTAAAGCACGGTTCAATACATCCCGACTATTGTTTACACTATTTATTTCACTAATTTTCAATCTCTTATATTTTTGGTTGACGTTTTAGTGGATATGATTCCATTTTTTAGGGCTATCTATACAAATCATCATTATCACTTTTATTCCATGCAAAGCTCAATTCTATCTCCAGTAATCTTCTTTGTTCCTCCAAGCCTCTTATTTTGGAGCTTACAAGGTTAGTAGCATATCGCTGTAATCGAATAGCAGTATCACTCCTTAACCTAAAACCTATCGCAATCACTTCATTCAAGTCGTAAACTTCCGTTTTGTACTGTTTGCCATCATTAGCAGTATGGCGGATTTTCGCCCCACTGATTAAGCCGTCTTGTTTAAGGGTGTTAATGTTATCTGCTAATGTCTTTCTCGGGACCTCGTACAATTGTTCTATCTGTACTCGAGTAGCATAAGTCTCTTTACCGGACTTGATTCCGAAGTTTTCAAACGCTTTTATCTCCTTCATTTCTCAACTTGCTTTTTTTTGTTACCTACTGTAAGCATATCTATAGGGGTAATGATTGGACTACCTTCTAGAACAATACCTTTATAACCTTGAAACAATCCTCCATAAAGCAAAAAGTCCTTTTCATTTGCTAAAAACTTGGAATCCCTAACATTTGGATATTTCAACTTAAACTGTCTCTCTTGTTTGATCATTCCCAGTTCCATAAGTTTCGTTTTGAAGTTTTTACCACTATTGATATTACAATCCGAAGCTAAAACACTATCTTTGAGTATCTTATGAAAGGACAGATTGGAGATTGTGCTAGTTGAACGGTATTTGTTTTGTAATCCCCTCAACGTTATTCCTTTGCGATACAACTTTTTCCACAACCTGTAATCGCTTTTGGATAGACGTCTGTTCCGGGAACATGCTTCCAGTACCTCTATCCGTTTAGCCTTCTTTCCAATCTGCCTCTCTTGTTTTCTTAATCTTGAATGCACCCGTACATAAGCGACACAAATCTTAGTGTCCGTAAATTTTTCGTGTACCTGGATAGGGATTATTTTCCTCCTTCCTAATCGTGGTAGGTTTGTATCGCTCCATTTTCGGCTTCTTATTGCTATGTTGCCATTTTCATGGATTTGAAGCAGACCAATTTCCTGCAATTGTGGTAGGTACTTACCGATAGTAGTGCGGGACAGACCCGTAACATCTTGTATCAATGCAACCGGGCCTTTCTTCCCCACTTTCTTTATGACTTCGTTTGATTTGTAAGCTCTTAGTGTCGCTAAGAATGCAACTAATCCATCACCACCTTCACAAAAGAGAAAATCATACTCAATATTGGTTAATAAAACCCTTTTGAAATCGAGTTGTTTTTTTTGCGTAAATCCTTTACTATCTGTATCTTGCACTTGTAATTAATGATTTATTAATAACGACTTTACGGGTTTGACCCCTAAGGAATACTAGATGGACACAAAAGGCTGCTTCGGCAGTCTTTTTTTATGCAGTTCGTTTATATTTTAGGGATTTAGCCTCTTTACAGACCCTATTGAATTCTTCAGCGGTTATGAAGTACTTTCTACCCAGCTGTTTTGCGTTAATAACTCCCTCTTTGATTTTCCTGCGGATAGTTTGTACTCCCATCGGAGTATTATCCGCTAAATCCTGTGGTGAATAATGTTTGATTTCTTGTTCTTCGGGAAGCCTATCCACTATTAACTGGATTGAAGATTTTAGGCCCCGGATTTCTTGAAGTAACTCTAAATGTGGATTGTATTCCATTTTTCCTCGAATTTTTGTTCTTATTCGAGGTCTAAAGTATAATAGGGGTTATTGAGTGATTTGTATTTCTGTATTAATACAAAAATTTAAATAAAAGAGAAGTCAAATTTATCTTTATTGTAGAACCATTCACCTTCTTTAAAATCAGAGAAAGGCTTCATGTTGTTCTCTTTGTAGTCTTGATTGAAGTTTTCGTTAATCAATCGAGCATATTCTTTATTGGTAAGATTTACAAGCATACCTTTTTCATGACAAATACAAAGAAATTTAGTCCAAAACATTTTCTTCTTTTTATCAAACCCATCTTTAAAATGATGCTTAATCAAATCAGATTCTATTTTTTCTCCATGTGATGAAAACATATCAGAAAATTTCTCAACTCCTTTCTTAGGCCCACGCCCCACCTTCTTTCTTTTGAATTTATCAGGAAATTTTTCCATTAAATTTTCGATATACCATACAACACATGAATGAAAACCGTATTCATATAATACCTCTGGCATTCCTTTAGTGGGCACATAAGACTTAACAAATACAGAACCTTTTTGAACACCTTCAATTAAACTAACTTCTTTTTTGTTGTAGAAATACAAGATAGATTCTAGATACTCGGGTGAATAGTTCTTAAGAAAACGCTCTTCACTTAATTCCAAATTTTCAATACAATACACCATACCCCTGGTATATCCAGCTACATAGGCTGATTTAAAATATCCTATTGATGATATACTCATATGCCCATCAACAATATCCCCGGAAAAAATGGAATTATCATTCTCAAAAAGACAAGCTACCTTGGGGTGATATATTGGTGTTCCTTTTTGATTATAAGTCTGGGGTTTGCTATTGTTTTGGATATAGTAACACGCCTTTCCTTGAGCATGAAGTTTTTCCCATTCATTATACTTTTCGTTTGTAATATGTTCAGGTCTAGCATAAAATTTTCTCAAATCCACAAAGTGATCAGGGCTTCTCAAAAATGTTGACATTTTTTCATCCATTTCTTTTAAGAGAGGTTCAAACTCTGACATATTAATCCACTTTTTTCAATGGTTCATAACTAACTTTAAATACATCTTTAACCGCCTCTGACCTTGCAGCATCATCTACCTGATAATACTGGTTAAGTGTTTTCATATCGCTGTGGCCGCTTATAGAGGCTATAAGCTTATCACTAAAGCCTTTTTTCTTCATCATGGTAATAAATGTTCTTCTGGCTGTATGTGAGCTTATACGCTTATAAAATGGCATAACTTCTCTAATGCTTTCTTTTCCTTTGGTGACTACCTTTTCAACATCATGGGTGTATCCGGCAGCCTCAAAAACATCCTTAATGTACTCGTTATGTTTTTGATTAGCTATTAACGGCAAATCGTAGTTGTATTTCTTTAAAATGAATAAAGCTAGGTCGTTCAAAGGAATCCTTCTAACTTCTTTCTCTGAATTCTTTTCCTCTTTAAGGTGTACCTGTCCATCAACGATATTTTCCAGTGATATAAGCTTTAATTCACCAAATCGCATCCCTGTAACACAAGCAAAGACAAATACATCCCTTATCCTTTCTAGACTCTTCTTTTTAAAGTCATGTTTCATGAGCTTGTCAAGATCCTTTAAGTCAAGTGCTATTTGGTTGGTTATTACCACTTTCATCTTTTTTAATTTTTTAAAATCATCTTTGTAGGTGTATCCATTACCCAAAGCCCAGCCCATAAATGTCTTAAATAGTCCAACATTTCGGGAAAAGGTATTATTTATCTGATTTTTTTGATTGATGCAATAATCCGTAAACTCAGCATGAAATTTATTATCAATAGAATTAAAGGACAAAGTAAACTTCCTATCCCTTTCAAATTCTTGAAGTATATTTTTGATATTATCATACCTTTTAACTGTGCTTGGCGACCAATCTCCGATTTTCTTCTTAAAGTCCATGAATTCATCATAAGCATCGAAGAATGAGTTCCCCGCATTCTTCAATCGCTTGAATTCTTTATCAAATTCATCCTTTAGGACTTTGGAAGTGAAATCCCTATCCATCGACTTACAAATGGCCTGTAGTTCCTCAAATTTATCCTTGTAACGGTTTATCTGCATCCGAATGGATGAAGCTACCTTTGAGCGGTTGGAACCATGTAAAAGTGGTTGACGGTTCTTAAAGTCCCAACTTTTTGGGGCTATACGTTCACCTGTAGAATAGATAAAACGTTTACCCTCATTCTTGAAGTTACACCTGAAAAGTATTAGTGTTTCTTTGTTTGAGGTTTTCCCCTTGCCCTGTGGTTCCTTTAAAACGAATGTTGATCTTAATGTTGACATACCAGTTGTCTTTTTAGTTGACCTTTTTTTTATAATTAAATATAAAAGCCAACCATAATAAAGATAGTTAAGACCCTGTTTTTAGGCTATTTAAAGGCTTGGTATTTATCAAACCTTTATCAACATTTAAATGTTACAATACCCTCCGGCTCCACTAAAACACCATCAAAACAACACATTAAACCTGTAAATCGCTGATTTGCAGGTTTTTTTATTTTATTTAGTTTCATTTAAACTCAAATGAAATCAGTTTAAAAGGAACCAAATCGATACCCATTCTAAAAATTAAAAAAAGGTATCGATTTCTCTGTAATTTATTCTTTTTTAATAGTTTACAAAACTCCATAGAGTTATTTTTCATACCTTTATTGACATAAATCGATACCCAAAATATGTCAAATTCATTTGCAGTCTTATTTTACCTTAAAGACAAACGGCTCGACAAGAACGGTAAAGCCGGACTATACCTAAGATTAACAGTGAATGGGCAGAGATCTGTCATTAGTCTCCACAGAAAGATTGACCCTGAAAAATGGGAACATAGAAATTTTTGTTGCAAACAATGGAAGTCCCTTACCAGAAGTTTTCCAATATGGCACTGGACTTCAAAACACCATAAAAAGATTGCAAAACCTTTATGGAAACAACTATTCGTTTAGTATCAATAATCAATTGTCCCAAAAAGGGGTAATCACAAAACTTGCATTCCCAATAAAAACCAATGGATAAATTTGGCCTGTTATTTAAGTCCGATTCAAGGAATAATTACAATGCCTTTCAATCTAAAACTTAGATTGATCATTTAACCAAAAACACTTCTTACCTACCCCTTGGTTCTCTTTTGATTTTTTGATGGCATCAGGGTGTTTCTAAAACAAGCTGCCATTATAAATTCCATCTTGCAGAGTGTCCTTATAATTTACAAACCACCTGGACACTGTAGGGATCATGCAAATCCATGAAACCTCATTTTCAAATACATTAAATACATCCTTGCTGATGTACACTTGTTACCACCCTCCATACAGTTGTTACAAAAAGCATACATAATCGGAAAAAATCCGATTATCTAATAATGAAATGACAATGTGAAGTTGTATATATGGAACAAAAACTTCATTGGAAAGTACATCGATTTGATCTTAAGACACCAATAAATGAATCGTTAAAACAATTTCAACCGAAGATCCAGGATTTGCAAATACTTTTCCTTCATGTCATCGGAAAGAAAAGAAATCGATATTAAATCCTTCCATTCCTGTTTTGCCTGAAACACATCCTGAAGTATGGTTTCAATGGTTTTTTCGTTCAATTGCAATCGCTCCTTCGCATAATAATCCGTAAAGTCCGATGCCTTTAAATTACTTTTTTTTCCTTTCAGGGTCAATGCAATTTCTTCTTCAGGACTATTGATCGCAATGGAGGAGTTCAACAAATCGTAAGCAGGTGCCAGCGTCGTTTTGCCATTCTTTGTAATTAGGGAAAAGTTTTTAAGGTGCATGTCCTCGTTTCCAGTCACAAAACAAAAAACTATTCTTTTGAAGAATTCCACTTTCTCAACCACAGGAAACGTACAAAATTCCTCAATAACGGGTACCAATTTCTCCATACTAAAACGATACTTGGTATCTCTGGTATTTCCAGTCAATTGGGCAAAATCTTCCGTTGCATATTTTTTCCCTTGAGCATATCTGTCAAAACGCTTGATAAAATAGGACAGACTGCCATCCTTGCCATAAACCATTCCATGAAAGGGGACATTGATACCAAAAATCTTGGCCATGCGCATGGTCAAGTCCTCATTCTGAGGTAATTCCGGAAAGATATCATTTTGGGGTTTTATGATATAAGTACCAAATTGGTCAACAACTTTAAACTCTTGGTCGACTATGGAAATATTCGCACTTAATTTAGGCTGTACTCCCTGTATGGATAATTTCTTTGCCCTGTTTGCTGCCTCTCTCCTCAATTCCGAGGCTGTATAGGGCAAATCATTTAAACCGGTTAACTTGGCAGCAATCATTTTGAGACCTTTCTCACTATATTTTGCCGTACCGCAAGGTTCATATGTGATAGGGCACCTATTCATCTTCCATAGGTTTTACGGTTACTGCACCTACCAAATCAGCACCGGTGGCCATTAATTGGGAGAAATAATCATTGTGGTCAATTTTGGAAATCTTAAGTAGTCCTTCCAACATAATACCTTCAGGCAACAATCCTTCAAAAAAGGGAGGGAACCCATTAAAACTGAATTCCTTTTGATCAACGGGCATGGTCAATGAAATCGCCTGACCACTGTAATCATCATCATAGGTAAACATATACTCCTGAGGAGAGATTTCCGTTAAAACACCAGCCCTTTTTCCATGGGCATATACCACTGCCTTTCTCATACGTTTTCAGTCAATGGGCTTTTAAATTCCACTTCTATGTTCAATACCTGGAGCACGGCAAGGATGTTGCTCCAACGAACAGTCTCCTTATTTTTTTCGATATCAAAGACGGTTGTCTTACCTATACCGGCCAAATTGGCCAGTTCAAGCTGCGTCAGCCCTGCTTTCTTGCGGTGGTTTTTAACCATCAAACCTAAATCAAAATCCAACATTTTTTACCGTTTAAACAGTAAATATACGTATTTTATCAATTAAACAGTTGTTGAAAACAATTAATTTGATTATATTTACCGTTATAGCAGTAATTTCACCAATTAATATCAAGTTCTCAAGTTAAACTAGTGCAATGGCTAAATATTACCGCTAAAACAGTAATTTTACGAGATACTCATCTTTCCAAATCCTTATTTGAAAAAATTGACTAGAGGGGAAACACTGTATAATCGCACTTCCAGCCAAAGCTTACTATTGAACAGATTATTTATACTGTTTAAATAGACAGCATTTAAAAGAACCAATATTTAGACCATATGAATTCGGTCATTTTAAATCATATTTAATTGATAATTAAATATTTAATAATAAATTAACCTATTCGGTGAGCATAAAATTTCAAATGCCTTGAAACCCCAGCAAATAAAGGGTTTCCAGCGATAGGTTCTGGTGCCTCCGGACCAAAACAAAATCCAGATTGGGAATTCCACTACTCCCAACAGCCTTGGCCATCATTGAAAAATATGAAGATCATCCCAAAGTAGCCAATGGAGGTTGCGTGCTTCCAGTATTAAGCAACCAGAAATCCAATGCATATCTCAAAGAGATTGCCGACCTCTGTGCCATTAAAAAGAATTTGACGACCCATTTGGCCAGACATACTTTTGCTACAACCGTGACACTATCCAATGGCGTACCCATTGAAACTGTTGGGCAAATGCTTGGTCACAAAAATCTTCGTACGACCCAACATTATGCCAAAATCATTGATAGAAAAGTTAGCGAAGATATGGCTGTATTGAAAGAGGTTTTAGGTAAACCAGAATCGCCCTGCCTTGATTTTTAAATCCATGAAGGACAACTATCAACCATATCCTATTCTATGCATTTTTCTTAATGTAGGCAGTACATGCTGCAAAATCATCGAATATTTGGTCCTCGGGAATCAAAGACGGAATCAATTTCACCCGTTCCATCATATACTTGGGTTGTACCAAGACATGTACAAAAAGTACGGTGATACCTGCATTTTTAAGGTCGATCAATAAGTCTTCAAGGATATATAGCCCCGATTGGTCCAAATACTGCATGCGATCCATTCTGATCACTACTGTGGAAGCAGTTTTTGGTATTTGCTTCGCCAACTGTTGAAATTCACTTGTAAAGCCAAAAAACAAAGGGCCTTTCAAATGCTTAATAAAGACCTTTTTTTTGAGGTCCTCCGGAAAATCGACTTCGTCCGCCCAACCCTTTTCTTCCAACAGAGTTTTGACATCCGATCTTTTTGCTGTTAAGTCTCCCATTTTTTTCATGAACATTAAGGAAGCGATAACCAGGCCGATGCCGACGGCATATACCAAGTTCCATATGGATGACAATACCATGACCACCAACATGATCACTACTTCAGAACTAATTTTCAAAGGTCCGAACTTGATATCCCTCGGCAAATATGGCATTGCCCTAAGTCCTTTATAATCAATCACCCCTATACCTACGGTCACCAGAATACCCGCAAGTACAGCTGCAGGAATCTTGGATGCCACCGGGCCCAGTGCCAACAATACGATCAGCAAGAGAATCCCGGCAATCATACCCGACAATCTGGTCTTACCACCGGCATTGATATTGACCACGGTACGGATAGTCGCACCTGCACCGGGGATACCTCCAAAAATGGCAGCTATACTGTTACCTATACCTTGCCCCATCAATTCCTTATTGGGCTTATGCTGTGTTTTGGTCATGTTGTCCGCGACCACGGAAGTCAACAGTGAATCTATGGCTCCTAAAAGAGCCAGGGTCAAGGCCGTGAAAATATAGGGAGTTACCGAGGTCAATTTAAATTCACTAAAGATGTCCAAATGGGGAACGGGAAAACCGCTGGGGATTTGTTGGATAGGCCTGTAATCCAATCCAAATCCATAGGCCACCCCTGAAACGACCAACAAGGCCACTAATGCACTGGGAATGGCAGTCGTAATTCTTTTAAAGCCATAGATAATCAAAATAGTGGCCAAAGCCAGGGCAAGTTCCAACCAATCTATTTGCTGTAAAGCCCTTGGCAATACCTTGATCGTACCGATGACCCCGGAAGCATCTTTATTGGCCAAGGTTTGGGCCTCTTTCAGGATATTTTCCTCAGAGACCTCCCCGGCCCTATCCAGCGTTTCTTGAAAATCTTCAAGGACCAGTATACCTTCGTTCGATTCCTCATTTAGAATATTCTTGAGGATAACCTCTTCCGCCCGAGGTCTAAATTGATCTACAAATGCGGCATCCTCCTTTGGATAATAGCCAATGGAAGGTAACATTTGGGTGACAAGGATAATCACTCCGATGGCCGTCATAAAACCTGAAACCACGGGATATGGGATATAGCGAATGTATTTTCCAAGCCCTGCAAGGCCCAATATAATCTGTAGTAGTCCGGCCAATAGAAATACCAACAAAATGGCCGGCAATGCTTTCTCAAGATCACCATCGTTCATGGCTACGATACTGGCTACCACCACCATACTCACGGCGGTCATAGGTGCCGTGGGACCAGATATCTGGGTATTGGTACCACCAAACAAGGCGGCAAAAAAACTAATGAATATGGCACCGTACAGACCTGCACTGGGGCCCATGCCCGAGCTGACCCCAAAGGCCAGAGCCAAGGGCAGGGCCACAATGCCCGCCGTGATACCACCAAATAAATCTCCTTTAAAATTGGAAAAAAAATGCTTCATAAATATTTTGATTGTTTATCTAATGGACGAATGCCGCGGATATTTTTCCGAAGGCCTATCCCCCGGACATTCAAATTCTTGCTATCCGCTTATCAGTCCTTTTATTTTGGTCTTCTGTTAAACCGTTCCAAGATCTTGGAGAACAGCAATAATTTCATTTGTGCATAGCTTTTTAAATGCCCCATATAACCATCTCGATTTTTCTCATGGGTATTGAGATAATAGGCATCACATTCCATGGTATCGCATTCGATGGCATTCAACATGGTACGTTCGTAGCGGTACAATGTCCCCAATCGAAGTTGATTCTCCCTTTGGATCACCAAAAGCCTCTGATGCATGGAGGGATTCCCTAAAAACCGTTTTTCCAATTGGATCAAGTACTGCAGTTCTTCATTTATCCCTTCCATGGTCTCGGTCCAATTGGTTATTTCCAATTTGTCCTTTTTACTGATAATCCGGCTTATGGATTCATGAAAGTAGGGTCTGTTCACTGATTTCATAATACCATATTTATGTTGATGGACTCATTTTCCTGTTCGATATGCTCAATGGTCAATTTCTGGTTTCCCGATGGAAACTCCCATACCAAGGAATCCCCTTTGGCATAACCCATCACCGCGGCCCCCATAGGGGTCAAAATGGATATACGATTGTTCTTGACATCGCTTTTGCTGGGCAGGACCAACTTGAATTTCTTATGCCATCCATTTTCAGAGACAATGGTGACATTTGAGTTGAACCGTATGACATCCTTGGGCATATCATCCTCGTCTAAGATCTTGGCAGCCTCCAATTCACCAGCCAGCTTCCTTACAGATTTTCTCCACGTATTGTCCTGATGGTACCCAGAAAGGTTCATTAACCTTTTGAGAAGGACATATTCTTTTTTTTCAATCAACAAACTACTGTATTTCATAGTATCAATTTTAAAGCGTTATGGGATTTTGCCGATGTACTCCAGCCCTACCCTTGTTTTTTTATAAGTCCATTATGGAAAAATCCCCCTTTGGACATAGGTATCCTCTAGTCGCTCTATGGCAATGACAAAGGCAGCCGTACGCATGTCCAGATGCTTTGTTTCTGTTTTCTGTATAACCTTATTGAACGACTCCCGCATTTTTCTTTCCAGTTTCTCCAATACTTCGTCCAAATGCCATATTTCACCATTGCGGTTTTGCAACCATTCAAAATAACTACCTATCACACCACCAGAATTGCATAGGATATCCGGTATGATATCAATTCCACGCTTTAGTAAGATCTCCTCTGCCTGAACATCTGTTGGGCCATTGGCACCTTCGGCAATCAGGCTGGCCTTAATATGATGAGCATTGTTCACTGTGATTTGGTTACCCAAGGCCGCTGGAATACAAATGTCACAGTCCAAACCAAAGAACTCGGAATTCTCTATGGGACTTGCCCCTGCAAAGCCAGAGATACTGTCCTTATTTGCCTTTGCATAATCCAAGAGATCCTCCGGAGAAATGCCCTCATCGTTGTGGATACTTCCATAAGCGTCCTGTACGGCTGTCAGTATAGCTCCTTCTTTTTTCAGGAAATGAGCCGCCCAATAACCCACATTTCCAAATCCCTGTACAATGAATTTTTTATCCTTTAAATCAATCTTTTTATGTTGCGCCCAAAATTTTATGGTCAAGAAAACACCATAGCCCGTCGCCCGATCCCTTCCTTCGGAACCGCCGGCACCAATGGGTTTTCCCGTGACCACATGCAAGTTTTTCGAGCGTTCATTGGGAGATTTGGTAGACATATAGGTATCCAAGATCCAAGCCATGGTCTGAGGGTTGGTATTTACGTCCGGGGCAGGAATATCGAGTTCCGGTCCAATATTGTCCCCCAAAGCATAGGTAAACCTTCTCGTGATTCGCTGCAGTTCATCCTGGGAATATTTGGTGGGATCCAATTGTATCCCGCCCTTGGCCCCACCATAGGGCAAACCGGCCAAGGAAGTCTTCCAGGTCATCCACATGGCCAATGCCCTGGCAGCGTCGATATCCACTGTAGGGTGGTAACGCAATCCACCCTTATAGGGACCCAATGCATTGTTGTGCTGAACACGGTAGCCGGTAAAGATCTTTACCTCCCCATTGTCCATACGCACTGGAAAATGCACCACGAATTCACTGTTCGTCACTTCAAGGATCTTTCTAATGTTGGTGTTCAATTCAATAATATCCGCGGCATTGTTGAATTGGCGCATCACGTTGTCCAACATCCCTTGTTTTGGTTGCTTCTTTTTCGATGTTAACGTTGTTGTCATATTCAAATATTTAAGGGTACTGTGTACCTTTTTTTTATCATTAATACATTTCATCCGAAACCACTATGGTAGGTTCATTACCATCATCCATATGTTGGCGATATTCGTTACATAAGTTGATATTTGATCTATTACGGCTCAAAGCGCAATACGATCGGTGCGTACAGGTGGAGCATAAGCTCCGTACAAATTCATTCATGGGACTGTTTTTCATGTTTACTTTTAATTATTGATCAACGAATGGGATACAGTGTTTTGATGGGCTGAAAAACCAACATCAAAATAGACACCCCTATGACAATCATAAAGGCGATTTCCAGATTGGACAACATCTTATTGACGCTCAATGATTTTTCTGAGATCTGGGTGAGGTGTCCACTTTCTTCAATTTGAATTTCCTCAAGGGCATCCAAGGTTTTTTTGGTGCTGTGGATATGCACCAAAATTTTTGATTCGTTATCCTCCCCGTATATGCTCGATAGGCCTGCGGGACCATAAAATTGTTGACGCAAGCGCTTTAAAAAAGTTGCTTCTTCACGGGTCAGTTCGGTCGCGGCAAAATCGTCAAGGATGGCCTTGATTTGCCTATCCTGTTCATTGCTTTTTTCAATGTTTCCCGTTTCCAGCACCTCCACTTCCGTATCGTGCAGAAAATTTCTCAACTGATAGATATAGTCCTGAACGACCACACGATCGTCATGGATGGATTCAATCATTTTTTGTATCGTCGAAAAATGCCTACGGTCCACCAAATTGGATCCCAGCACCAAGAAAAAAGCCAATGCCAGTACAAACCCTACCAGTATGCGTTGTTTTAATGTCAATTTTGCGCTCATATCTTCCTTTTTTTTTAGGTACATCCTTTGTTTACAACTAGAGAACAACTACTTCCAGTATTGATCTTTCCAATGACCAATGTCAATTACACCTCCGGTTCATCAAGTGTTTCTTCCGTCGAATCCCATTTCAAAATATCACTAATTCCTTCTCGGAAATCGTCAGTCCGTTCCTGGCATCAACTTGCTGGACCTTGGTCAAACGCAAGGAAACAACATCGCTTGGCACCCCAAACCTAATAGTATCCCCTTTTGATAATCCCATCACGGTGCAGCCCAAACTGCTGAGTACTGAGACCTTGTCCCTCTCCAAATCAACTTCATCCGGTGGCACCAATTGAAAACACGCTTCGATACCCGATGAGCTGACAATCGAAACAATGGAATACAGTCGTACAATTTCGGATGGCATATTTGTTTCATTCATAATAGTGGCTTTCTGTAAATTTTCCCGCAACAAGGCCAATACATTGTCATGGGTATAATCTTCCACACCCAGTCCTCCTAGCAAGTACTTTTTAATCATCAAGAAATCATCCCTTTCCAAAACGAGGTTACCATATTTCAAAGAGTTTCTGACCATCATAAGTGTTTTCATATTACAGTGGTTAGGGAGGTTTTACCTCTGCCCAATCTGACTTAAAACTATTTGGTACACTACATGGCAAATGACATGCCTCAACGGACAAAAAGAAATAAACTCAATGTACACCCTTGATTATCAAGGATGAACGGGATTGAATAAAAAAGAATAAAAAATGAGTATCGGGTAATTTCTACCCACTTGGTAAGAAGTTGACCAAGTCAATCGAGCTTGTCCCGAAGTGTTTTTCGACTGATCTGTAAAATCTCCGCAGCTCTGGTCTTGTTTCCTTTGGCATGGAGCAGTACCCGTTTGATATATTTTCGTTCCATGTCCCTTAAGGGTATGAACCCCTCCTCGGGAAAGTCTATATCATATTTTAAAAAGTCAGGTAAGTCTTTGACATCAATCGGTCCATCCGCCATAATAACCGCTCGTTGTACCACATTTTCAAGTTCCCTTATATTTCCCGGCCAAGGATAGCGTTCCAATATCTTTAAGGCTTCGGTATCGATTCGCAATAAACGGTCCCTATACTCCATACCGTATTTTTGGAGGAACCGATCTACAAGTAAGGAAATATCGGATTTTCGTTGGCGCAGCGGGGGTACCTTTATCTCCACAACGGTCAAACGGTAATAGAGATCCTCTCGAAAGTTTTTTTTCTTGATTTCTTCCAAGAGATCCATATTGGTGGCCGCAACAATGCGGAGATCAACCTTTTCCGAAGTTCTGGAACCCACCTTGGTAATTTCCTTTTCTTGCAATGCCCTCAATAATTTGGTCTGCACACCCAAACAGGCGGTCCCTATTTCGTCCAAAAAGAGCGTACCCCCGGATGCTGCCTGAAAAAAACCGCTGCGGTCTTGGTCAGCACCGGTAAATGCCCCTTTGGTATATCCAAACAATTCCGCTTCTTGCAGGTTGTCCGGAATGGCCCCGCAGTTCACGGCAATAAAGGGGCCTTTACTGTATTTTCCCGAATAATGGATGGCCCGCGCCACCAGTTCCTTACCAGTGCCGCTCTCACCATGTATCAATACCGTTGCCCGGTTATCCTTGACCCTGTCTATAATGGAAAGTACTTGATTGAAGGCTGGGGATTCGCCCACCATGTCCTTGAACGGTAGGTTTTTCTTCTGGGATGGAACTGTTACAAGGGATACCTGTTGCACTCTCCCCTGTTCCAATGCTCTTTCCACGGCCATTTTGAGTTCTGCTTTTGTAAAAGGCTTGGTCATATAATCCATGGCACCGGACTTGATTACTTCCAAGGCGCCGTCAACGGATGGATATCCCGTAACCACCAATTTTGGCATACTGGGATAATGTTCGTTGACATACTTCAATAATTGAATGCCATCGACTTCCGGCATTTGAATATCCGTAATCAACAGGTCTATAGGGGTATCCTTTAATATAAACAAGGCTTCCTTAACCGATATCGCCTTAAAAACATGGTAGTCGAACTCTTTGAGCCTTCTTGCCAACAACTCTAAGATCTTGATGTCATCATCTACGATAAGAATGTTCTCTTTGTTCAATGGCATAGGCATCAATTTGGAAACTCCATGGTAAAAATAGTACCTTTTGGCACATTGGGCCTATGTACAATACTACCCTTATAACTTTTGATGATACCGTGAACGACGCTCAGACCAAGGCCGGTCCCTTCCCCGATTGGTTTAGTAGTATAAAAAGGTTCAAATATCTTGTTTTCTTGACCAGGTGCAATCCCTTCTCCTTGATCGACGATATTGATGATGATTTTTTGCTTCGTGCTAAGCACCTCCACCTTGATCTCTCCGCGTACGGGTGAGTAGTAGGCCGCATTCATAATGAGGTTGAACATAACCTGGGTCAATTGGACGGTATTGGCCCGAATCCTTAAATCGTCGTTGTCGTAGGATTTGATGACCGATAATTGTTTAGCTCTAAGTGAGGGTCCCATCAGACGTATCACACTGTCCACTACTTTATTGAGCTCGACCAATTCCATCTGTTGCGGCATTTCACAGGTAAAGAACATCAATTTTTTTACGATTTCCCTACTGAAGATGGCATTGTCCAAAATCGTTTGTAAATCCCTTTTGGTCCCCGTATCGGTAGCTTCATCCATCAATAATTCGGCAAAACCCAAAATATTGGCCAAGGGGGTATTCAGTTCATGGGCTATTCCGGCAGTAATCTCTCCCATAATATGCAAGCGATCGTTGCGCTCCATTTGTCTTTTCGTTTCCGCTTCGCTGTCATGGATCTGTTTACGTTCCATGAGGTTGCCCACGGCAAGGCACACATTCTTGAGCAGGGTCTTTTCTTCTGGAAGAAAGTCTTCATCGGAATAGGCTGAAGCCGGGTATCCCACGGATATGCCCCCTTCTATCTTATTGAACACAATGACATCACAAGATAGCAGATTCATTTGCTCGTCGAACCCACTGGTCTGCACCTGATAAGTACCAATGGATACTGCAGCTTCGGCATCTTCAGGAAACCGCCACCCCCTTTTCAAACAATAGGCAATAGCTTCCAGGGAAGTGGACAGTTCATCATAGCCGGAATTCACGATAATCGAAGTGACCTCGTAGAGACAGGTCAACTCTTTAACCCTCTCCTTTAATTTCTGCTCAGTATTTATCATAGCGCTTGAAACGTTTTGACCATAAAGGTACATGGGTCTTTCAATTGATGTCCCATAGTTCTGAAAATTTCATTAAAGATCTCTTCACATAACACACCATTACATAATAGATCGAGATTATGGGTTCCCACCAATTTTTCCCTTTACCTCCACTATTCCATCATAAAAAAGTGAAGGTTTGGGTACAAAATTAAAAAATAAAAGACATTTTTATCCTCTTTATGATAATTATCATATTGCTTCCTATAACCGGTACTTAATTAGGGAAGAACTCCTCAATATCTTGTTTCCCCTTGATTAAATCCAAAATGGTGGTGTTTTCGAGCACACGGATAAATTTGGTCTTGTTGGACCCCACAAGTTTATGGAGCACACAAGGGTTGTTCATGTCGCAGTTACGAATGCCCATGACACACGAGTTCACTCTTTTTTCTCCATCAATGACCTTCACAATGTCCATAAGGGTACGCTTGCGATCATCTTTACTCAAATAAAATCCTCCCCTAGGGCCTCTTGTGGAGGAAATAATATCATGTCTAGAGAGCTCTTGTAACAATTTAGCCAAATAAGCCTCTGGTACATGAACCACCTTATATATATCCCTGACCAAGATTTTATGGTCCTCATTGGAATTCAATGCTAAATAAAGCACACCTTTAATGGCATATTTGGAAGAATTGGAAAGCATTTTTCTTAAGTTACAACAAAGATTAAAAGACATTTTTATCCTTTTTATGATTAATATCATGTTATACATTTTTTCACCTATTTACATTTGAACAAAATTTTAAAGGATCATTACATGATAACAATACAAAAAGGAATAGGACTACTCTTTGCGATAGCGTTAATAAGCTGTGGAGGAAAAGACAAAGAAAAAAAGGAGGAAGGCTTTAGCGTACAACGTAAAAAGGCGCCTACCGAACAGCCTGCGGAAACCACTTCCACCAATGAAGTGAAAGCCTCTGAACGTGTGGACATGACCACGAAAGGGGTAGGCCCGATCAAATCGGTGGAATTGCCAGATGAAATCGACCAAGCTATGGCTGCTAAGGGTAAGGAGGTCTATGACCAAATGTGTTTGGCATGTCACCGGGTCGGCAAAAAATTCATAGGCCCGGCACCGAACGGGGTATTGGAACGAAGAACACCGGAATGGATCATGAACATGATCTTGAACCCTCAGGAAATGGTACAGCAAGACCCTTTGGCCAAAGACCTGCTCCAAGAGTTCAATGGATCGCCCATGTCCAACCAAGGCTTGACCGAAGATCAGGCCCGGGCCATACTCGAATACTTTAGAACCTTAAAATAAACCGTATGAGATCAACCATTAAACTAAGTACCCTGGGACTGATCTTACTTCTCGCCCTCAACAGCGGCTGTAAGGATGGTGCCCAAAACAAAACGACCACTACTGACCAGAGTACATCTGAGGCAGTAATTGAAAGTAACAAGGGGCAGGCCTTTATCACGGACGATGAGTCCACCCCTACTGTATTGAGCATTGCCATCAATTCCCCCGACCACACTACCCTGGTAGCAGCTGTTCAAGCAGCCAGTCTTGAAAATGCTTTGGTCAACGCTGGTCCCCTAATGGTATTCGCCCCCACCAATGACGCCTTTGATGCACTGCCCGAAGGGACCGTGGAAGATTTGTTGAAGCCGGAAAACAAAGATGCCCTGGCCAACATCCTCAAATACCATGTGACCCCGGGCAACTATTCCAAGGACTTTTTGAAAAATTTCAAAAAATTGGGGCAGGCCAACGACCAAAATGTCCCTGTTGAAGTAAAGGGAGATGATGTGTTTATAGGAGGCGCTAAAATAATCGCTAGCGTGAAGGCAGGAAATGGCATCGTCCATGTGGTGGACAAGGTCATCCTACCTCCTACCCAATGATCAAGACAACAACCATAAAAACAAATAAATCCTAACATAATGAAAATTTATAACCATTTACTAATGACCATGGGAGCGGCCCTAATGCTGGTTTCCTGTGGCCAACAGAACCAAAATTCGACCGGGGCCCTTTCCTCCAGTGCCGCCGAAAAAGTTTATGTTGCCCCAGGGGAACAAGATGAATTTTATGCTTTTTTATCAGGGGGATATAGTGGCAACCTCACTGTTTATGGGTTGCCATCTGGTAGAATGTTCAAGGAAATTCCTGTATTCTCACAATTCCCAACTTCGGGTTACGGCTATTCAGAAGAAACCAAACCGATGCTCAACACATCCCATGGATTTGTGCCTTGGGATGATGCCCACCACCCGGACATATCCCAGACCAATGGGGAGTTGGATGGTCGTTGGATATTCATCAACGGTAACAATACCCCTAGAATTGCCCGTATCAATTTAAGCACTTTTGAAACTGAAGAAATCATAGAGGTACCCAACAGTGCAGGTAACCACAGTTCTTCCTTTATTACGGAGAACACAGAATACGTAGTGGCCGGTACCCGTTTCTCTGTTCCCATTCCACAAAGGGACATGCCCATAAATGAATACAAAAGCAACTTTAAAGGATCATTGTCCTTTATCAGTGTAGATCCAGAGCATGGTCACATGGATTTAAAATTCCAACTGTTGATGCCCGGTTTCAACTATGACCTTTCGCACCCTGGTAGGGGAAAATCCCACGGTTGGTTCTTTTTTACCACCTACAATACGGAGGAAGCTCACACTTTACAAGAGGTGAACGCCTCACAAAACGACAAGGACTTTATTGCCGCTGTTAATTGGAAGAAAATCGAAGAATACGTCAATAATGGAGGAGGCACCAAAATGCCGGCCAATTATGCACACAATCTTTATGATGAAGGCACACATACGGCCACAACTACCATGTATAAAGAAGTATTGACGGTAGATCCGTTAAAAGTTCCCGGAGCCGTATACTTTTTGCCAACTCCAAAATCACCCCATGGTTGTGATGTAGATCCAACTGGACAATACATTATTGGAAACGGTAAACTGTCAGCGGATCTGACCGTACACTCCTTTGATAAAATGATTGCTGCCATTGAGGGTGAAAAATTTGATGGGGAAGCCTATGGAATCCCGATCTTGAAGTTTGAGGATGTATTGGCCGGACAGGTAAAAAGTGGAGGTCTCGGCCCATTGCACACCGAGTTTGATGGAAATGGCAATGCCTATACCACCTTCTTCATCTCCTCCGAAGTGGTCAAATGGAAATTGGGAACTTGGGAGGTCATCGATAGAAAACCAACCTACTACTCGGTCGGACACTTGATGATTCCCGGAGGGAACTCAAGAAAACCATTTGGCAAGTACGTGGTGGCCATGAACAAAATCACCAAGGATCGTTATTTGCCCACTGGTCCGGAAATGGAGCACTCCGCTCAGATCTACGATATCTCTGGAGATAAAATGGAATTGATCTATGATTTCCCCACCCATGGTGAACCCCACTATGCAGCAGGAATACCCGCCGAAATATTGGCACCAAAGTCACAGAAAATTTACCGATTGGATGAAAACGAGCACCCCTATGTCGTTAAAACCCCAACAGATGCCAAGGTGGTAAGGGATGGAAATGAGGTGCATATCTATATGTCCACCATCAGGAGCCACTTTACCCCCGACAACATCGAAGGAGTCAAGGTCGGAGACAAGGTATATTTTCACATAACCAATCACGAACAGGATTTCGATGTACCGCACGGTTTTGCCATGATTGGCCAGAACACTTCCGAGCTTCTTGTCATGCCGGGCCAGACCAAAACCTCTCTTTGGGAACCTAAGCAAGTCGGTGTATGGCCGTTCTACTGTACGGATTTCTGTTCAGCATTGCATCAAGAGATGCAAGGGTATGTTAGGGTTTCCCCCGCCAATTCGGATGTTGAACTGAAATGGTCCCTTGGTGAATAATTCGGATTGATACACCAAGGAACAAAGCGGGCTGTGTCCATGACCTGCCCGCTTTTTTTTACAAATTGAAATACAACCATCGACCAAAAAACCGCACTCAATTTGTAACCTTTAAATAGAAAAAAATGAAAAAGGCTAGTTTACTAATGATCATTGGCCCGCTCTTCTTGTTGGGATTATATGTTTTCCCACTCTGGAACATCATGTTGGGGGCACCACAATATCCAGATCCTTTGGGTCTGAATATCCATATCAGTGGGCTGCAGGGCGCCAATGAATTTGATATTCAGAACATTGATGGCCTGAACCATTATATTGGAATGCAAACATTGCCCAAACCTGAGGACATGTGGGAGTTCGGCACCTTTCCCATAATCATAGGGATCATGGTGGCCATTGGCGTATTGATCGGGTTCTTGGGATACTTGGGCAAAGTAAATTACAAATGGTTCATCGGTTGGTTTACGTTGATGTCCATAATGGGTGTTTTGGGCATGTACGATTTCAATCAATGGTTAGTGGATTATGGTACCAACCTCGACCCCAATGCAATCATGAAGTTGACCAATCCCGATGGAACACCCATGACCTATAAACCACCATTATTGGGACATGTAAAAATGTTGAATTTTGATGTGACCTCCATGCCAGCCTCTGGGGGATGGCTCATGTTCCTGGGAATGACACTTACCCTAACGGCCGGCTTTTTGGGGTGGAAAAACACTAAAAAACAATAATTCATTTCTTATGAAACCATCTATTTTCCTTTTTCTTGCAATCCTCACTGGTAGCATGGGTTGCTCCGTAGGACCAAAACCCATTGATTACGGTCGTGTAGGTTGCCATTATTGCAGTATGACCATTGTGGACAAGCAGCATGCAGCTCAATTGGTAACCAAGAAAGGCAAGGTCTTTAATTTTGATGCCGTTGAATGTATGATGAACCAATTAAAGGAAGAGGATGAATCGACAATAGGCCTCTTATTGGTCAATGATTTTGACCGTCCAGGAGAACTCGTGGACGCCACAAAGGCCACCTATTTGATCAGTGAGAACATACCCAGTCCGATGGGTGCATTTCTAAGCGCCTTTTCCGAGGAACAGGCAGCGGAACATACATTGGAGGCCAATGGTGGGAAACTCCTTACCTGGTCCGAATTAAAAGAACAATATAACCAATAAAAAAATAAATCCATGTATATGATCGATATTGACAATACCATTGCCCAACAACCCTTTGATGGGCTTCAAGTAGAACAATTGGTCAAGACCAATGCCTTGGAAATATTGAGCATTAGCTTGGCAAAGAATGCCGTCTTTCCAAAACATACCTCACCAAAAGATGCCCATTTGATCGTATTGGAGGGGTCCATTGATTTTTATATTGAAAACCAAAGTGTCACTTTATTGCCACAGCAACACTTTGGTTTTTCCAAGGAAGTGGAACATTGGGTAAAGGCTCTAGCAGATGCCAAATTTTTGATTATCCGGTAAAGAAATCATAGATTCATAACGTATATGGTTGCCATTGGGCATACCAAGCAATAACTTTATTAAATTGAAAACTCCATATCGCCAACTCATCCTATGGATGTTCTTATTTATGGTATGTCAAGGAACTTGGGCCAAAACTTGGACCATATGCCCGACTTGTGAACATAGTTCCATAAAGCAGACCATTCAAGAGGCCAATGCCCATGATACCCTTTTGATCCAAAAAGGCACCTATCGGGAATTTGAAATTTTGGTCGACAAACCTCTGGTGATCAAGGGAATCAATTACCCAATTGTTGACGGTGAAAAAAAAGGGGAGATCTTTAGGATCACTTCGGACAGTGTGACCCTGGACGGTCTGTTCATTATCAATGTCGGGGTCAGTTATACCAAGGACAACGCTGCCATACGAGTAGTGCAGAGTAAAAATTTCAGTATCCAGAATATGGTATTGGAACAGTTGTTCTTTGGTATCTATTTGGAAAAATCATCACATGGCAAAGTGTACCACAATAGAATTATCGGAGATGCCGTGGACGAATATAATTCAGGCAATGGCATCCAGCTTTGGTACTCCTCTGATGTAGAAGTGCGCAAAAACCATGTACAAGGTACTCGAGATGGTATCTATTTGGAATTTTCCGATCGAATTACCATCACCGATAATGTAAGTATGGACAATCTTCGATACGGACTTCATTTCATGTTCTCGAACAACGATATCTATACCAACAATACTTTTGAGAACAATGGTGCCGGGGTCGCAGTCATGTTCTCAAAGTTCATTACCATGAAAAACAACACTTTTCGAAAAAATTGGGGAACGGCGGCCTATGGCATGTTATTGAAAGAAATCAACGATGCTGAAATAAGTGACAACACTTTTGAGGAAAATACCATTGGGATCAATATCGAAGGTTCGAACCGAATAAAGTACATCAATAACGATTTTGTGGGAAATGGTTGGGCCATTCGCGTGGTAGGAGCCTGTTACACCAATAGTTTCAAGGGAAATAATTTCCTCTACAATTCCTTTGACATTTCCTATAACAGTAAATTGAACGATAATGTATTCGAGGGTAATTTTTGGAGCAGTTATACCGGTTATGACCTAGACAAGGATGGTGTTGGGGATGTCCCCTACCGACCTGTAAAGTTATTTTCTTATGTTGTGAACCGTACCCCTGAAACCATTGTGCTATTGCGGAGCCTATTCATGGATATCATTGATTTTTCAGAACGGGTTTCTCCTGTTTTTACTCCCGATAATTTAAAAGATGCACAACCATTAATGAAAATACGACCATGACCATTGAAATTAACAACCTTCATAAGAAATTTGGAAAAAACAAGGTGCTGAAAGGCGTTGACCTATCTATCGACCAAGGCCGCATCTATGCCATACTTGGCCCCAACGGTTCGGGCAAGACCACTTTGATCAAGAGTATTTTGGGGATGGTTATTCCCGAAAAGGGGAACATTTCTGTACTGAACAGTCCCATCAAAAAGGATTGGAAATACCGTAAAAAAATAGATTACCTACCCCAGATTGCCAATTTCCCCCCTAATATCAAGGTCAAGGAACTGATTCGGATGATAAAGGACCTTCGAAACAGTCCCAGTGAGGAGGCATCACTGATTTCACTATTTGGCATACAAACCTTTCTGGACAAAAAATTATCGACCTTATCAGGCGGTACCAAACAAAAGGTCAACATTGTACTGACCTTTATGTTCGACAGTCCCTTGATCATTTTGGATGAGCCCACCACCGGATTAGATCCCAAAGCTTTGATCTGTTTAAAAGGATTGATCCAAAATGAAAAGGCAAAGGGCAAGACCATTCTCATTACCTCCCATATCATGCAGTTTGTGGAAGAAATGGCCGATGAAATCCTTTATCTATTGGAAGGTGAGATTTATTTTAAAGGAACCGTCGGAATATTGATGGAGCAAACTGGTCAACATGATTTTGAACATGCCATTGCGGCCCTAACCAGCACTGAAAACCATGCTTAAAATTCTTAAATACAGTTTTTACGATTTGATACGCAGCCGTTGGAGCTACGTTTATTTTTTGTTTTATCTCACTTTGGGGTTTGTACTCTTGTTCCTGAACAATGATGTTTCCAAGGCTGTGATCACGATGATGAACGTGATCATAGTCCTGATTCCCCTGATAGGAACCATTTTTGGGGTGATGTATTATTATAACTCCCGCGAGTTTACTGAGCTTTTGTTGGCACAGCCCGTCAAACGCAGCTCTATTTTCCTAGGACAATTTTTTGGGGTTGCAGGCTCGTTGACCTTAAGTTTGATATTGGGCCTGGGCATTCCATTTTTATTGTATGGCCTGATGCGGAGCAATGCCATTTTTGACTTCTCCCTATTACTGGTCACAGGGGCTTTTTTGACATTCATCTTCGTGGGACTATCCTTTTTGATCGCCATTTCCAATGAAAATAAGATCAAAGGTTTTGGTTATGCCGTATTGTTATGGCTCTTTTTGGCGGTCATTTATGATGGTCTTTTTCTGATGTCACTTATTGTTTTTGAGGAATATCCGTTGGATACTTTTTCCTTGATTGCCACGGCACTCAATCCAATCGATCTTTCCCGCATATTGATATTGCTCAAATTGGATATCTCCGCACTCTTGGGGTATACCGGTGCCATTTTCAAAAAGTTCTTTGGCACACAGTTGGGATTTGTCGTTTCCATGGCCATATTATTGTTTTGGACCATTTGGCCCGTTTTGGGGTTGCGGTACAAAGCGAATAGAAAGGATTTCTAAGCACTTGGACAAAGAAACGCTTGATACGGGAAAAGAAATATCAACACCATTTACAAATTGCCCTGGGCTATTTTATCATAGCCGCCCTATTGGGCATGTTGCTCCGCTCCTATCCCATCTTCTCCTTCAAGTTCAACTACAGGTATATGGTCCATGCCCATTCCCACATTGCCCTATTAGGATGGGTGTATCTGGCGTTGACCACCCTCCTTCATTATTGCTTTGTAAATAAAACAAGCTCAAAAAATAATTATAAAAAGATTTTCTGGGGTACTCAGATTACCCTTGTTGGAATGTTGTTAACGTTTCCATTTCAGGGGTATGGCTTATTTTCCATCATTTTTTCCACGCTTTTCCTAATTGCTTCATATATCTATACTTATCACTTTTGGAAAAGCATTGACCCAAAACTTAAGGAAAGTAACGGCTTAAAATGTGTAAAAGTAGCCCTTGCCTATATGGTTATTTCCAGTTTGGGACCTTGGGCTTTAGGCATTATAATGAATACCTTGGGAGCCCAGTCCATATGGTATCGGCTCTCCATTTATTTTTATCTCCACTTTCAGTACAATGGCTGGATGATCTTGGCCCTGGTCGGTTTGTTCGTATATGTATTGGAACTCAGTGGCCAAGAATTTCCAAAAAAAGGGTTCAACCGCTTTTTCCTGTTCCTTAACTTAGGCGTTATACTTACCTTTTTCCTGTCCACCCTATGGACAGAACCATCACTGGTACTGTATATACTGGCCGGCCTCGGAGCGGTGGCACAGCTCTATGCTTTTGCCCACTTGTGGGGAACGATCAAGTCCCAGTTGCAAGCATTGAAACTTTTGAAGGTACCGTCCGCTTTCTTAAAACTGGTCATCGTTTTACTTATGGCCAAAATAGTTTTACAGTTACTGACCGCATTCCCCTATTTTGCTGTACTGGCGACCACCTATATTGACTTAACCATCGGTTACCTGCACTTGACCTTTTTGGGAATTGTCAGCATTGGCCTGTTCTTCTTCATGGATCTGTTCGGGTTGTTGCGCATATCCAAAAAAGGATTTTATTGGTACCTGCTAGGTTTTATGGTCACGGAGCTATTGCTATTCTATAAAGGGATTGCTGCCTGGCAACAGTGGAGCCCTTTACCCAGATATCCCGAAATATTGGCCATAAGCAGCCTATGTATCCCCATTGGGCTGTTGATTATATCGATAGAACAACGAAGGATTTGAACCATTTTATCCCTAACGAACCATTCCAGTTCCCTAATGTGTTATCTATAGTCCAATGAAAAAAAGATTCTTCCAAAAAAAATAATAAAGGACTTTTTTATCCCATATATTTTTGTCATATCTTTGTATTGATAAAAAGATACTATGATGTTTTCCAAAGCTTGTGAATATGGTATACGTGCAGCAGTCTATATTGCCCTGCAATCCCTGGATGGAAGACGTGTGAGCGTTACCGAAATAGCAGAGGAAATAGATTCACCCGTTGCCTTTACCGCCAAAATACTACAACAGCTTACCCGGAACAACATCGTCCATTCCGTAAAAGGCCCCACGGGGGGGTTTGAAATCGAAAGAGAAGATATGGATACCGTAAACTTGAGTATGATAGTCAAGGCCATTGATGGGGATAAGATTTATGTTGGCTGTGGTCTGGGGCTCAAGGAATGCAATGCCAGTAAACCCTGTCCCCTCCACGATAAATTCGTCGATATCCGAAATGATCTGAGTACGATGTTGAAAAGCACCAGTCTGTATGAACTGGCCACTGGACTGGAAGTCGGTTTGACCTATTTAAAAAGATAAAAAATTTACCCTAATAAAGGACATTTTTGTCCTATTTATAAAGTGACATATTATGAACGACACCACGGAAAAAACAATTGGAGAACTGGTAGCAGAGGACTACCGAACAGCGCAAGTCTTTAAGGCTCATAACATTGACTTTTGCTGCAAAGGGAACAGAACCCTGGCCGAAGTCAGCGCTAGGAAGGGACTGGATTTGGATGCGTTAAAGAAAGAACTTGCTTCGCTCCAATCGAACATTAAGGAGGATCTGCCCGATTTCAAGACCTGGCCATTGGATCTTCTGGCCGACTATATCGAAAAAAAACACCATCGATATGTTGAGAAGCAAATCCCGGTGCTACAACAATATCTGAACAAACTATGCAAGGTACACGGGGAACGCCACCCTGAACTGTTCGATATCCTGGAACAGTTCAACATTTCAGCAGGGGAACTGACCATGCACATGAAAAAAGAAGAATTGGTCCTGTTTCCTTGGGTCCGTAAAATGGTAGCTGGGACAACAGAGACCTCAACATTGGAGGCGCCCCACTTTGGGACGGTGAGAAACCCCATTCAAATGATGATGCAAGAACATGACAATGAAGGGGAACGCTACCGTAAAATTTCAGAATTGAGCAACGCCTATACCCCTCCTGCGGATGCCTGCAATACTTATCGGGTAGCATTCTCCCTATTACAGGAATTTGAAGAGGACCTCCATCGTCATATCCATCTGGAGAACAATATCCTTTTTCCAAAGTCCGAGCATCTTGAAAAAAGTTTGTTGAACACATAATCCTCCTATGGGACGCCCACCTATCAAACGTCACAATGCCCTTCAAGGAGTGAGCCGTGAGCATCATCATGGTTTGCTCCTCTGTTGGAAAATCAGAACGGGACTGTCAAAAAACATTCCCTTGGAACGTATCAAGGTGTATGTGGATTGGTTTTACACCAACTATCTGGTCCCTCATTTCGAACTCGAGGAAACATATATCTTTCCCATTATAGGAAATAATCATCCCTGGGTAAAAAAGGCAATTTCAGATCACAGAAGGCTGAACCGTCTGTTCACTGCGCCCAAAGCCAGCCTAAAGACCTTGGGGCAAATCGAAGAAACACTGGAGGAGCACATACGGTTCGAGGAAAGACAGCTTTTTAAACATATCCAACAAGTAGCCACCGATACGCAAATGAACATCATAGCAAAACAGCACAACAATGAAAAATTCAACGACAATACCAACGACCCATTCTGGGAGTAAAAACACGACAAGCGCAATGAAAAAAATATATGATAGGGCGTTCACCGAGTTCAAAAAAAATCAACTGGGATATTCGACCATCGCCATCATCGGGCAGAGCTGCATCGGTTCAGCAGCAGCCATGGTCCTTTTGATGGGGACCATGGACACGGTCTTACAAATGGTCCTACTTTTTTTGGTGACCATATCCTGCATGGCATTCAACGGAGCTGTATTGGCACAGTTAAAACCCCTGACCACCTTTAATCTTTTGATACTGAGTATTGTGTTCAACACCTTGGTAATCATGTTCCATATATGGTAAACCATCCATGTTTACCAAATCCGTTTCCCTTCGAGAGGATACTTGCTCACTACTTTGTCCAATCGGATATCATGGGCCTCTTTTGGTAGGTTTTCCTTTTTTTGAAAAGGATAGAAGATGCCAATTTTGAATGCCTTCATTTGGTTGGCCAGAAAAGTGTCATAATACCCTCCCCCATACCCGAGTCGATAGCCCTCACCGTCACAGGCTAACCCCGGTACGACAATCATGTCATAAGTACCTTGAAAAATATGGTTTCCGGAAGGATATCTGGTTCCAAAAACACCGCTTTCCAAATCACATAAGGAAGTTAAGATCAGGTTTTCGAACCTTCTTTTAGATAAGGTTTTGGGCACAACCACCACTAGGTCTTTCTCAAGACATTTTTCAATAAATGGTGTAATATCGATTTCAGAACCCATGGGAAGGTAGGTATGTAATGTTTTAACTTGATGTGCCTTAACTGCTTCCCATAAGCGTTCACAGACCCACTTATCATAGATTATCTTTTTTGATCTTGGCATTCGTTCCCGTTGTTGTAACATTTGATTCCTTATGCGTATTTTTTCCATTTTAATGGCCGATTCCATAAATTCATCTTTAATTCGGATAAATTTATCCTAAATATCCGGAATCTTCATAACTTTGAGCATTTACTATCAGGTATCCAGGGGATGTCTGACAAAAGACAGTAAGATAATTTAGCATTGGATATAAGCATATGAAAGCAATGAAGCAGATTGAAACCTTGGAAGACATTAGACTATTGGTGGATTGTTTTTATGGGAAAGTCCGTCAAGATGAACTCTTAGCGGACATTTTCAAGAAGGTCATAGGAAATCATTGGCCAGACCATTTGGAAAAAATGTACCGTTTCTGGCAAACGGTGCTATTGGAGGAACATACCTATAATGGGAGTCCATTCGCCCCACATGTTAAACTACCGGTCCAAGGCAAACATTTTGAGCGTTGGAAACTTCTTTTTTATGAAACCGTTGATCAAAACTTTACCGGGGGGAAGGCTGAAGAAGCCAAATTCAGAGCGACAAAAATGGCAGAGATGTTCCAATTAAAAATCGAATATTTTCAGAACAAAATATAAGGAACATTCCATGACGGTCAAGCTTTCGGAAATATTCATCAAAAAGTCCAGTACATCCACGTATTCGAAGGACGAACTGTCCTCTCTGGATATAAAAAAGGAATTTATAAAACGCCTGTCCAAGTATTATGATATACCTTATAAGGCGGAAGGCTCCAAGGAGAACAACTTATGCTACGCTAACAGTGGTCCAGTTCGCTTTGTATATCGATCAACCTTTTCAAAAAAGGATATCAAAGCCCATCTGTTCACCTCACTAAATAAAGACACCTTCCATTTGGATACAACCAAAGTGACCTTCTATTGATCATGGAACGACCTTTTTTCCAACTAAAAACCAAATCCTATAATTCAGGCCAAAGAAATGTCCATTAGGGCCATCCCCTTTAGATACCCACTTAAACCAGACAAAATAATCCTGCCTTGATTAACACTATCTTAACCTTTAAAATTAATTTCGGATAAAATTATCTGAAATTAATTAAATACTATATTTGTCAATACCATTGTAAAGCGTTTTTTGAATATATCCATATAAGGGCAAAAGATCCATTGAGCCACAACAAAAAATGTATTATGAAAAAGTTTTTTTATTAACCAAGCATCTAAGAAGCCATCTGATTCATGAAACAACAACCCAACAAGCACGACTATGTGTCCAAAACCATCGATCGACTCAATGACAAATATCGAGACATGGGGGAAAACCTACAAACCCATTTGGAAGGACTGCTTCACGCGGACCCCATAACTTACTGGGACTACATTGAAGTCGACACCTTACTGAGCTTGCAAAGACCACGTACCCCATTTAAAGATGAAGCCATATTCATCATGTACCATCAAGTCACCGAGCTATTTTTGAAAATGATCCGGCATGAACTTGAACAGCTAGTGGACAGAAGTGAGATCAATGAGAATTATATGCTCACCAAAATAAAGCGTTGTATACGATATACCTCCATGCTCATCGGTTCCTTTGATATTATGAAGGATGGAATGGACTACGGTGAATATCAGGAGTTCCGCAAAACATTGACCCCTGCAAGCGGTTTTCAAAGTGTTCAGTTCCGATATATAGAAATCCTGTGCACTCCATTGGCAAACCTTGTAAACGAAGTAGACAAAAAAAGACTTCCCGAGGCTCCTTCCATCAAAGATTATTTCGATCATATCTATTGGAGAGCTGCGGGATATGACCATAAAACTGGTAAAAGGACATGGACCCTAAAAAAGTTCGAGGAAAGGTATCTTGAGGATTTGAAGAGCTTTGCCAAAAAAATCCATGGACGGACCCTGCACGATAGGATAGGTGACACACAGGGGATTTCTTCCCTACTGCTGGACAGTCTCAAGGAATTTGACCATCTCTATAACGTGAAATGGCCCATGGTGCACTTGCGGACCGCAGCCCACTATTTGGATCGTGATAAAGGTGAAGGGGCGGCTACCGGTGGATCCCAATGGAAAACCTATTTACATCCAAAGTTCCAACAGCGGATATTTTTCCCTACGCTATGGACAAAGACGGAAAAAGAACAATGGGGAACGTCACAAAGCTTTTGAATATGGAAACAATGAATAGACCTCGATTAAAGAATTTGTCACATGGTGAAAGCCATAAGGTTTTGGAGATTGAAGGGAATCACGGCATGTTCATGCCCCCACACCACAGTACCGGGGAAGCGGTCATTGTCATCAAGAAGGGATCGGTTCTTATAAAAATGCCCGATACCGAACACAAACTTGAAGTAGGCAATATACTTATCATTCCCGCCAAAAAAGAACACACCCTTACCGCACTCAAAGAGTTCAAAGCACTTGTTATCATGGCCCTGGACTCTGAAATATATTTTATTTAAATAGGGGGCAGCATATGCCATGTGAACAACAGACCACGATATCCGGATAATTTGATTGCTTGGTGAAAGTTTCGTTATGCAGGTCACTTTATCTCAATACATACATCATAACCTCGGATGTCGAACTAAATTGTTCCATCCCTTAAATTAAATTATAATGGACAAGAAAAAGGAAATAGCAAAAAAGAAAGCCGACCTCACCCCTGAGCAACATAAAGCTTGGCGTAATTTTAGCCGCTCCGTGTTCAAGGATGGTGTTTTGGATGAAAAGACCAAACAGCTCATAGCAGTCGCTGTGGCTCATGTCACCCAATGCCCCTGGTGCATCAAAGCGCATACCCCTATGGCATTGCGCAAAGGCGCAAGCAAGGAGGAAATTATGGAGGCCATCTGGGTTGCAGCCGAAATGCGGGCAGGTGCTGCCTATTCAAATGCCAACATTGCCTTGGAGGAAATGTAAGCTTGGACAAACCATTTTTTGAACAAAATAATGTTTTCTGTTGGTCAAGTATTGTTGGCATCCAACTCAAAACTACTGGTTTCATTAAACGGAGGGATCTAAATACGTAACAGAAAACAAGTATTTTGTAACATTCGTAATAGCATTGTATTTACACCATTTATACATTTATCGTGCAAGTCCCATGAATACTACACACAAAGCATGATCGGTACAATTCGGTGCAACGTTCGGTCCTTGGGAAACAGATCAGTTTATACTTGAAATCGGTATGCATTCCTATATTTGCTGGACAAAACCGGCCTATGATCAAGGAAAAAATCAAGCGTAATTATAGAATTAGCAAGTATATCATCTATAAGGAAACCCTGGTGGACCGCAAAGAAACTTTTTGGTCATTTATCAGTTCGTTTATGGGTGTGGCCCTAATAGGTTACCTACAAAGCCTGTATTTGTTGCCCTTGGAAAATGTTTTCCTTATCGGTTCTTTCGGCGCTACCTGTGTTTTGATCTATGGGGCCATTCAAAGTCCCCTGGCCCAACCCAGAAATTTGATCGGGGGACACCTGATTTCCGCAATTATTGGGGTCACGGTATATAAAATGATACCTGAACCTATCTGGATCAGTGCTCCTTTGGCTGTATCCCTGTCGATCATAGCCATGCAATTCACAAAAAGCCTCCACCCACCTGGTGGAGCAACAGCCTTGATCGCAGTAATAGGTACGGACCATATCAAATCGCTAGGCTACCTGTATGTCTTGTTTCCTGTATTGTCGGGAGTGGTCATCCTGCTATTGGTGGCCCTGATATTCAACAATATCACACACCAAAGAAAGTATCCCAACAATGGAAGGTTTTCAAGAAGTATTCAATGGATGGTCCACCCTACCAAAAGCCAAATCCAAAGGTTAAGAAAAAAATGGTAAGAAGCTGAAAAGAACACGTTTTTGTAACCTGTACATGCAGCACCTTTTAATACATGGAATCCGATGGGACTGTTCTGAATAAAACAAAAGGACAGGACCATTAAGGATCAATCTACCCCAATACCAAGGAAAGCAATCATATAACAGCCACATTTCCAACAATGAAGTGGCTTATCAGGAACCAGGCCCCTTCCAATTGAAAGAAGGACGATCCGTTTATATTTGTAACTACTTTTGAGCTGGAACCTTTAGGCCATAAAAAGTAGATCAACGGATAAATACAACAAACATCTATGCACATACCTTTATTGCAGGACATCCTAATTCTTCTCGGTTTCTCCACGATCATTGTTTTTGTGTTGCAAAAACTCAAACTACCTTCTATCATAGGATTTTTGTTGACCGGGATCATCATAGGTCCCTTTGGACTGAGTTTGATCACTGCCGTGGAACAAGTTGAGATCCTATCCGAGATCGGTGTTATCCTGTTGCTTTTTGTAATTGGTATGGAACTTTCCCTAAAACAGTTGGCATCAATAAAGAAAACGGTGATGGTCGGTGGGCTTTTACAAGTTGGGCTTACAGCAATCATCACGGGAGCCATCTATTATTTACTCGGTTACTCCTGGAACGAATCGGTCTTTGTTGGCTTTATGTTTTCCTTGTCCAGTACAGCCGTTGTGCTCAAAACATTGCAGGACCGAAATGAAATTTCCGCCCCGCACGGTAAAAATGCCCTGGCCATCTTGATCTTTCAGGATATCATAGTAGTTCCCATTATGCTCATCACCCCATTGATCGCTGGAGTATCCGACAATGTTGCCCTCAGTGTCCTTTCCCTTATATTAAAATTTGCTGTCGTATTGGTGATTACTGTTATCAGTACACGCTATGTCGTGCCCAACTTGATGCATGCAGTGGCCAAATCGAACAGTAAGGAACTGTTCTTATTGGTCACCATTACTTTCTGTTTTGCCGTTGCCTTTCTCACATCTGAAATTGGATTATCCCTGGCATTGGGAGCTTTTATAGCAGGACTGATCATATCGGAATCCGAATACAGCCATCAAGCCACCAGTGTCATCCTGCCATTTCGGGAGCTTTTTACCAGTTTTTTCTTTGTGTCGGTGGGCATGTTGCTCGACCTCAACTTTTTTCTGGGCAATATTCCATTGATACTGCTCTTGGTATTGGGGGTGCTCGTTATCAAGTCAATCGTTGCAGGGCTGGCTGTTGCGGTATTGAATTATCCCACAAGAACGGTACTGCTCACCGGACTTTCACTTTTTCAAATTGGGGAATTTGCCTTTATATTATCAAGGGTTGGAATCGAATACGGGTTGATCAATGAACAAACGAATCAATATTTCCTGTCGGTATCCATCGTTTCCATGATACTGACCCCCTTTATCATCATTTTTTCGGAAAGAATTGCTAATAAGTTTATCGGGGTATCCAAAAAAATAGGCTTTGACCCCACATTGGTTTCCGATAAAAGCATATCCGAATTGCACGAAAATAAGCTGGAAAACCATCTGGTCATTATCGGGTATGGTATCAATGGCAGCAATCTGGCGAAGGCGGCAGCGGCCAATAACATTCCCCATATCATTATCGAGATGAATGCCGAAGCTGTGCGCCAACAGAAAGCCAAAGGGGTGCCCATCCTTTATGGTGACGCTACGCAGGACCACATTCTCCAAGCGGTCAACCTCCCCGATGCCAGGGCAGCCGTAATTGCTATTTCCGACAACCAAGCCACCGAGATCATCATTAAAAATATAAGGTCTTACTCCGACTCCATATACCTTGTGGTGCGAACAAGGTACGTCAAAGAAACTTCAGAACTCATCGCATTGGGTGCCGATGATGTAATACCGGAAGAGTTTGAAACCTCCGTACAGATATTTGCACACGTGCTTCAAAACTTCCTTGTTCCTGAGAATGACATCGATCAACTCGTGGATAAAGTGCGTGCGGACAATTATCAATTGTTCAAAAGTGAACTAAAGCTTCAAAAAAGTTATCGTCCCAAAAACATTGCCGATTTCAATATTACCTGCTTAAGAATTGTTTCGGACAGCAATAAGTTTTTAGGAAAGCCACTGAACAAGTTAAATTTAAGAGCGAACTACGGGATAACCATTTTAGCAATCAAACGAAAGAATGTAATGTTGGATACCGTACGGCCTGATCAAATATTGAAACAAGGGGATATTGTTTACATACAAGGGGAGCAAAGCAAGGTATCGCAATTTCATAAAATGGTCAATTGACCCGTATCAAAACCAAGACCATGCCCAAAAAGCCATACAAGGCGTAGTATTCTTTTTTAAAAAATTCTGTAAAATTTAAGGACACGGGTTGGCGCATTCGCATCATCTTCGTACACCAGAAACAAAAGCTCCCTGCTCATGGCTTTATCAATGAAAGAAGCCTATTTCCGTTTAACTCATATAAAGTCACCTGTAATCGTTCTTTGTCGCCCAATACGAACTTGGGCACAACGTAAACAAACCGATTCATTTTTCCTTTCTTGACAATCTCTGGACGGTTATAAACATAGGAAATCCCCAGAGGATTTTCCTGATAGGCGGTTCTTTTTTTCTGACTTCCGGAAATGATATTCAAGTCTAAGGTATCCACCTCAAAATCAATTCCGGACCGGTTTCTGATTTGAAAGACAAAATATACTTGCTTCCCTTGATAAATCATATGCTCCAGTCTAAAAAGCATTCCTTTTTTACGGTGGACAGCCAAACGTCCTGGGTTTTTCGTCAGGAGTATTTCACTTATCTTTTGATATGATTCCCTTTCTTGGGTCAATGCATCCTTTTCCTGATAGGATTTGTTTTAGGTTTCATACAAGGGGCGTGCGAGTCCTACATGACCATCGGGTCCTATAAAGTAATTATATCTGGGAATATCCTTGGAATACGCAAGGTTATAACTGTAAACCGATTCATCAGTGGATGAGCCGGGTAAACTGAGCCACCCGCGCCGGATGAAAGTGAGCAGTGTAAATCAACTGCTTGGATTTGACCTGTCCGTGGTTTAAACTTAGTTTTTATTTTTCAATTTTCTTCTCATTGATTCACCTTTTATGTCGATTCTGTGCGCTGTAAGCACCAGACGGTCGAGTATGGCATCGGCCAGTGTTCTCTCCCCGATGATATCGTGCCATTTTGATACGGGCAATTGTGATGCAATAATGGTCGATCTCTGTCCGTGGCGGTCCTCGATGATCTCCATGAGCGCATGCCTGTTGATGTTGTCCAGTGGCTTTAGTCCAAAGTCATCAAGTATCAGTAGGTCCTGTTTTTCAAGCTTGCCTATCTGTTTTGGATAGGAACCGTCCGCTTTTGAGGTCTTCAACATGGTAAAGAGCTTGGCCGTGTTGAAGTACATTACTTTTTTCCCCATGGAACAGGCCTGCTGGCCGATAGCGGAGGCCAGATAGCTTTTGCCGACCCCGGTGCTCCCGGTAATGAGGACATTCTCCCTCTTTTTGATAAAACCGCAGTTGCCAAGGCGATGTACCTGGTTCTTGTCCAATTGTCTGGAAGGCCTGTAATCCACCGCCTCCATAACGGCAGCGTACCTAAAGCGCGCCGATCTGGTCAGGCGTTCTATCCTGCGGTTGTGGCGGTCGTCCCACTCGCATTGTACGAGGTAGGCAATGATCTCGTCATTGGTATAGTCGGTGTCCGTTCCGCTGGGTCCCAAGGTCGTTTCAAATGCCCTGTGCATGCCATGGAGCCTGAGCTCCTTCATCTGTTGTATTGTCCTTTCGTTCATATGTGGTATTTAAGTATTTGTCCTTATTCATAATATTTTCCGCCCCGTATGTTCTGGTGCTCGGGCATTTCCAGATTGTCATCGGCGCCCTCATCAAGCTTGTCCCAGCCATTTTTTAGGATGCGCTCGACCATATTGTAATTATATGCACCATATTCCGTTGCCCTTCTACAGGCGTTGTCAAGACGGTCCCTGCCATATTTCTTGGCAAGGTGCAGTACGCCAAGACAGGATTTATAGGATTGTTCGGGATGCTGCTTCTTGTCCAATATGGCCATGATGTAGCCTTGGCAGCTTTCCCCTATGTTTCCGGCCCAGGCAATGAACCTTTCGCTGCTCCATTCGCTGACGAAGCGGTGGTGGGAGGGCATGTGCCCGGCCAAAGTGGTATAGCCGTAACGTTTCCTGTTCCTTCGGTGCACGGCCAGCCTTTCATGTTTATGGTAGACCTCGACCATACTGTCGGTATAGACGAGCTTTACCTGTTTGCCGATATGCCTGTAGTGTACGCTGTAATAGTGCTTGTCCCTGCCAAGGTAGATATGGCTGTTCTTGTGCACGGTGGCCTGGGCGTACCGTTTTATCTCATAGCGTTTTTCGGGCAGGGGCATCAGTTCCCGGCTTTCCACCTCGAGGAACAGTGAACGTCGGGAGTATTCCCTTCCCCTGAAGGACATGTCGTTGTGCTTTTCCAGAAGTTCCCGGATCGCGGTGTTGATATCGGCCACACTGTGAAAGGTCTCGTTCCGTAAGGGCGCGAACACCCTTGTGTATATGATGCGCACGGCGTTCTCCACTATGGCCTTGTCCCTTGGCCTATAGGTGCGCGTGGGAAGGACCGCCGTTTCGTAGTGCTCGGCAAAGTCGGCGAACACCTCGTTGACCTTTGGTTCATAGCGGCTGCTCTTGGTAACGGCCGATTTAAGGTTGTCGGGCACCAGTGCCCTCGGCACACCGCCGTAGAACCATAGTGCGTTCTCGGTGCAGCGGATGAAGTCCTCGAGCTTCTGGCTGGCACCGGCCTCCACGTAGGTATACTGGCTGCTGCCCAATATGCAGACGAACACTTCCAGTTCCTTGAGCTCCCCGGTGTCCCTGTCGGCAATGGTGAGTTTCTTGCCCGTAAAATCGATGAAAAGCTTGTCGCCGGCCTTGTGCTCCATCCGCATAACGGGGGAGGCCTCCTTTTGCCATTCGGCGTACCAATACTTGAACTGTGAGAGCCTGAACCCATCGGGATGCTTGGCATAATATTCCTCCCAGAGCGACTGTCGGGTCACCCCGGTCTTTCTTATCTCCTTGTCAAAGTAGGGAAAGTACCGCTGTAGCTCGACCAGTCTTGGGCTCTTTGGCCTTTGGTCGGCCTTGAAAAGGCCGTGCAGTTCCTCCAGGGTCATCTTCTCCCCTCATAGGCCGTCAGGCGGTAGCGCTTGAAGAAATCGATGTACTTGGCCACCGTGTTGCGGGAGATGCCCAACTGCTGGCTTATCCGCCGCTTGCTCACACCCGAGGTGTGGAGCTTGAATATCCGTTTTATTTTTCGCATGTCTATCTGCTTGTTCGCCATGGTCCTTTTTCACAAAAAAAGACCTTTGGCGCATTACAGACAGATCAGGCCCAAAAGTGGCTCACTTTCATCCGGCGCGGGTGGCTCACTTTCACCGGCCAGCTATGCTCACTTTGGCCCGGCGAAGGTGGTATACTATGTCCGGCGTTTCCACTTTGTGTAGCCTTACCCCTTTTTATTCTATGTAATAATCGGAGTTTTTAATCAAGAATCGGCATACTTATGATTGTTCGAGAAATAAAATTATATATTTCTGTTTTTACAGTGTCTTATAAATAATTTATAGTAAAGTGACCAATTAGGTTAGCATAAAAATTTCAAAGGCCCAAAACCCTTAGTCTACAAGAGTTTCAAAAGGTAGGTTCTAGTGATCCCGACCTTCATTGTCCAATGCATCAAATAAATCTTTACTGATGTACAATTGTAACCACTTCAATACAGTTGTAACAAAAACAATGAGCTCATATCCATTATAAGGGGACTGTATCTCAAAGGGCCAGAAATGAATCCACCATCACCGGAACATTTTCCAATAGCAAATCACCTAAGGGGATTCAGTTATGTTTCACTGGAAGCTGCACTATTCTACTGTAAATTAATACCATAGAGAATTTGTGAGATAAGTTCGGCAACTAAAAGCCTCAAAAACATATAAAACCCCAGTTGGAAGGTTTAGTTACAATCAACTAAAGTTACCCCTATTACTCCTACAGAATAAAAAGTATAGTATACTCCCCTAAACAAACAGCTCTGATGGTTTCTCCTGAAAAGGCATTGTGCGATAAAATCGTGTTGACACCAAGGGTCAATCCCAGAAGCATCAAACAAACGCAACAATTCCTATTCCACGGTCTTCGAATGGATAGTGAAATATTGAATCCATATCATTTAAAAACATCAAGGAAGATGTTGTCAGATTTATTAAAAATGATGATGTTTTAAGTATTTGGAGCCCGGAATATTTCCATGATCTAGTTGGGAATATCAGATTCAAAAATGAGTAAAGTCAAAGCAAGTCAATTATCCTTTACTTATTGGCACCATCACTAAGGTGGAAATTTGAGATTGGGATTCATCAAATCTTCAATCATTTACAACCTATTGTTTATCAGGGTATCCGGAGGTAGGTTCCAGTACTATAAACAAATGACACAGGTTCAAATATCTTCGTGATTGCGCCTGTTTTTTACAAAAAATCACTTTTGCGCCTATTTTTTTGTCCTACACTTACTATTTAATATAACTTGCGCCTATATTGTTTTGAACAATGATAAAAAGCGCCCACTTTTCATTTATTGCGCCCGTTTTTAACGGTGTGGCCCTACCAGAAGAAGGTATCATCTCCGGCTAAGCAGCCATTATACACAAGCCAAGGCTAGCTGTCCCATAAAAGAAAATTATAAACTGTAGCTGGTATAATTTTTTTCCAAATTCCCTTTCAGTGTATTTATTCACCAAAAAGACGTATTTTTAGTGAATACATTCACTAAAATGATAAAAAGACAACTTGAAGAAACCATTTCCAATAAATTGGATAAGGGTAAGGCAATTATTCTGATAGGTCCAAGACAAGTAGGCAAGACAACTCTTATCAATTCAATCCTTGAGAGTAGGCCATATTTATTTCTAAACGGTGATGACCCTACTGTAAGAAACCTATTGACGGACCCCAATACAGAGCAATTGAGACAGATCATTGGAAGCAATACTACCCTATTTATTGATGAAGCACAACGAATTGAAAATATAGGACTCACATTAAAGTTGATTACCGATCAATTTAAAAATGTACAGTTGTTGGTAAGTGGATCTTCCGCCTTTGAATTAAATAACCAGACAAGCGAACCGCTAACAGGAAGAAAGTGGGAATATCGTCTTTATCCCATTTCTTGGGTAGAATTGGAAAACGACATTGGCTATTTAAAATCCGAACAACAATTCGAATTACGTATTCTATATGGAATGTATCCTGACGTCATCAATAATTTGGGTAATGAAATTGAGGTATTGAAAGAGCTCACCAATAGTTATCTTTACAAGGATATTTTGGCCTATGGCGGCATTAGAAAACCACAGGTCCTAGAAAAATTGTTGAGGGCCCTTGCACTACAAATAGGAAATGAAGTCAGTTATAATGAATTGTCCCAATTGGTGGGTGTGGATAAAAACACAGTAAGTAATTACATTGATATATTGGAAAAAGGTTACGTGGTTTTCAGATTGACAAGTTTTAGCAGGAACTTAAGGAATGAAATCAAAACGAACCAAAAGATCTATTTCTACGACACTGGCGTACGAAATGCCCTAATCGGGAATTTCAATGCATTGAACAGCAGAACTGATCTGGGAAACCTTTGGGAAAATTTTCTTATCAGTGAGCGGGTTAAGAAATTGAGTTACCAAAATTCATTTGCCAACCCTTATTTCTGGAGAACCAAAAACCAACAAGAAATAGATTATGTAGAGGAAGTCTCTGGTGAAATAACTGCCTATGAGTTCAAATGGAACCCAAAAATAAAAGTAAAAATTCCAAAATCATTTACCGAAACCTATAGCTCAAATGTTAAAGTAATCAATAGTAGTAATTTCAGAGATTTTTTGATGTAGTTTCCTATTCAAATTTTTCTTGCACTGCTTTGTTATTAAAAGGTAAGTTGTGTTTACTATTTGTACCATATTCCTTTATGGGACAATTTAACTTCATCTAAGGTCAAAGGTAAATTCCTGTTTAGCCTTCTGAAAACAACCATTATTTACACTGTTGATATTCAATTAATTATGAATCAGGTAACCTATTCGGTGAGCATAAAATGTTGAAAAGTTCTAAACCCTAATGAATAAAAGGCTTCCAGCGATAGGTTCTAGTGCCTCCGGCTCCACTAAAATACTATTAGAACAACAAACCTGTAAATTTTAGATTTACAGGTTTTTTATTTATGACTAAAATTTTCTTCCCAATCCATATGGGTATGTGACTGATAAAAATCACTTCCTCAGTTCTTCATTATTATTATCTTGAAACAATTTATTTTAAGCTCCAATCCATAATTATGAAGGATAACGGTACACCACTAGAAAGTTATTTAGATCCACACTTTATCACCCGTAGCAATTGGCTGCGCGCTGCCGTCCTTGGCGCAAACGACGGCATTCTTTCAACGACCAGTATTGCCATAGGTGTGGCAGCTGCCAGTGACAGTAAAGAACCAATTATTTTGGCGACCTTGGCCGGACTTGTCGCCGGGGCACTTTCCATGGCAGCAGGGGAATATGTTTCAGTAAGCTCGCAGACCGATGTGGAAAAAGCGGATATTGAGCGAGAACAAAAGGAACTTGAAGAAATGCCCGAGATGGAACTGGAAATGCTTACCCAGATTTATCAAGAAAGGGGACTAAAAAGGGAAACCGCACAATTAGTGGCCAAGGAACTTACCGAGAAAGATGCCCTTGCCGCCCATGTTAGGGACGAACTTGGAATTAATGACATAAGTCAGGCCAAACCCATTCAGGCAGCACTTGCCTCTGGCGCATCCTTTACCATTGGAGCCCTATTGCCTCTGGCAGTTGCATTATTTTTACCTCTCAAAAATTTGGAATACTATTTATACGGGTTTGGAATATTCTTTCTTATTTCTCTCGGAGCAATGGCTGCAAAAGCAGGTGGGTCCAGTATCTTAAAAGCAACTGCCCGCATAACTTTTTGGGGAACCATTGCCATGGGAATAACTGCTTTGGTCGGTTATTTGTTCGATGTGACCGTAGGTTAAAGCTCCTGCATATCAAAATATAAAACGGTGACCCTTACACCTTAAATTTTTCAGTAATTTTTTACCATTTTTTGCGGAAAGACACACTTTATCCATAATACTGGATAAATCTCGACAGGCTGTATCAATACTAGGGCCTCAACAATCTATTTACTTATACTACAGCTACTTATGTAACCTAAGTTACACAGAAAATGGGTGAAAACTGACAATAGTCATATTTGACGATTATACCTTTGACTACTTTTACTTCAGTAAATCACAGAATCTAGAAGTCATGAAAAATTTAGTCATATTAGGTGCAGGAACGGCCGGAACAATGATGTCTAACCATCTTGTATCAAAGCTTCCTAAAAATGAATGGCAAATCACAGTGGTGGACCAATATAAGACCCATTATTACCAACCCGGGTTTTTGTTCCTTCCCTTTGACATCTATACTACCAAACAAGTAAAGAAAAAAGGTGCCAAGTTTATTCCAAAAGGAGTCAATTACATTAATGAAAAAATTGAATTGATCCAACCTGAAGATAACAAGGTTTTATTGGAAAATGGTACAGAACTTCCATATGACATTCTGATTATTGCAACAGGCACCAAAATAGCTCCGGAAGAAATAGAGGGCATGAAAAGTCCTGAATGGCACAAAAGTGTGTTCGACTTTTACACTTACGAAGGTGCAAAGGCACTACGTGACAAATTCCGTGAATGGGAAGGCGGTAAATTGGTAGTACATATTACCGAAATGCCCATAAAATGCCCCGTGGCTCCTTTGGAGTTCGCCTTCTTGGCCGACTCTTATTTTAAGAACAAAGGAATGCGCGACAAAGTAGATATCACTTTTGTGACTCCGTTGGGCGGTGCTTTTACCAAACCAAAAGCCACACAAGCATTGCACCACCTGTTAACCGATAAAGGCATAAAAGAGGTGACCGATTTTAATATTGAACGTGTGGATTATGAGAACAATAAGATCATAGATTATGCAGAAACCGAAGTTCCATACGATATCTTGGTGACCGTACCAACAAATATGGGGGATGCATTGATAGAAAGATCGGGAATGGGAGATGACCTCAACTTTGTTCCCACCAACAAGGCAACCCTACAAACCGAGGAACATGAAAATATTTTTGCAATAGGCGACGCCACAAATCTACCTGCCTCCAAAGCTGGTTCCGTGGCACACTTTGAGGCCGAAATATTGACCGATAACATTCTAAGGTACATTAATGGGGAACCGTTAAAAGAAGAATTCGATGGACATGCCAACTGTTTTATAGAAACTGGAGGAGGTAAAGCCCTTTTGATAGACTTTAACTATACTCACGAACCTGTTGAAGGAACATTCCCCTTCCCTGGTGTTGGACCATTGAACCTGTTAAAAGAGAGTAGAACAAACCACATGGGAAAAATGGCCTTTAGATGGATCTATTGGAACATGTTGATCAAAGGAATCCACATTCCTTTTGTATCCGCGACCATGAGCGAAAAGGGAAAACATTTTGAAGAAACAGAAGCTTAATTATAACACCTAAAAACAAATAAAATGGACAAGACAATAGCACAAGCAACAATTTCAGTGGACCAAGAAGGATACCTAACCGATTTTTCACAATGGAACAAAGAAATTGGCACAGAGATAGCAAAAGAACAAGGCATTGAAATGACAGACAAGCACTGGGAAGTTATTGATTACATCCAGGATCAGTTTAAAAATGAACATCCATTATCCATTAGGGGAATCAAAAAAAGCGGTGTGCTGAACATTAAAGAGTTCTATGCACTTTTCCCAGGAGGACCATTAAAAAAAGCCACAATGATTGCTGGTATTCCAAAACCAAAAAGCTGTATTTAATCTCGAGTACAGAACTGGATATACCTAATTGAGAGAATAATTTAAAAATACGGACATGAGCAATACAAAAGTTAAAAAAATGCTTTTTATCCTCTCCAAGGCCACTCTGGAAAATGTGTACGCCGCATTTGTAATGGCAAACGGAGCACGAATGGAAGGCATTGAGTCGGAAATATTCTTTACGTTCTTTGGATTGGAAGCCATTCAAAAGAAGAAACTGGAGCACCTACACGTGGCAACAGTGGGCAACCCTGCCATGCATATGCCAACCATGTTGGGTGGCTTACCTGGGGTTGAAGCATTGGCCTCCAAAATGATGAAAAAAGAAATGGACAAACTTGATATGCCCCCAGTGGGCGAGTTTCTGGAAATCCTTTCCGACTCCGGATGTAAGCTCTGGGCATGTAAATTGGCAGTGGATATGTTCCACTTAGAAGAAAAAGACCTTATTGATGATTTGGATGGCATCTTGACCATCGGTGATTTTTACAGTAGGGCCGATCAAGAAGGAACACAATTACTGTTCATCTAGTGAAATAGACAAACGATACCTTTTTTATATTCGATTGGAGCCGTCCAAAAAGTGTAGCTCTGTTTTAAAAAACAGAAACCTTTTTTGGGCGGTTCCTTTTTAAAGTTCTTAGGTATTTAATCCAATTGCTCCACTACCATTTCAAAACTTTCGCAAGCTATCCCATCTCTCTTTAAGATCTCAAAATCCTTTAAAATTATCGACTTATAACTTTCGTTCTGATCATTGACAATCGTAGAGATTTCTTTGTAGCGCTGTAACGCACCTGTAAAGTCGCCTTGTATTAATAAGCAATGTGCATAGTTACAGGTCAAAGATGGAAGTGCCCTTACCGTTTGAGGTACTTTCAACAAGGTTTGTTCGGCCGCGCCAAAATCCTTTAATCTTAGGTGAAGCCAACTCAAATTAACGTGGGACAACATCAATTCCTGTTTTAGACGATCATTGCTGGTATACTTTTCAAGACTCTTTTGAAGCAGTTCCATTATCTGGTTTTGAAATACTATTTTCTCACTAGGATAAATTGTTTCATCAATTTGATCTTTTAGATGGTTCACCTTCCTTAGCACATGGTGCAGCGATAAATCCTCTTCTTGTATGTCGTTAAAGTAATTTAAATAATGCTCACAATCGTTTTTCATGTTTTTGAGCACCGGTAAATCGCTACCATACTTTTTCAAACGTAATTCAACCTCTGATAAAAGCTCCAAAGCCCTTTCCTTAAAGCTAAAATCTACCTTGTTTTCCAACTCGGACTGATAGAGTTCTACCAAGTTCAATGAGGTGGCACAAAAATCGGCGTCAAATTCCTCTGGTTGTTCATTGGCTAAGGTTGTTCTTATATCAAGTGCCTGACGAAAATATTCTTGTGCCCTCTCCAAATCCCTTAGTTCAAAATGGAACAATCCCAAATTATGAAGCCCCGTGGCCAGGTAATGGGTAAATTCACTTGGCCTTGCATCGGCAAGGTCATTATATCGGTTAACAGATTCGATTATATTTTGGATCGCCTTATCAAAATCTCCCATTTCCGAATGCACAATTCCAATACTGTTAAAAGTAGAGGCCACATACGGTTGAAAGATTGCATAATTTAGATCGGACAATTCTTGGTATGCCTTAAGTGCTTCGTTATAAAATTGTACAGACTTCTCCGGCTCCTCCATTGAATTGAATGTGACGGCCAGATTATTGAGAACGGCGGCCAGATATGGTTTGAGGGCTTCCTCCCCCTCTCCTATCAAACCTTCAAAAAGTTTTTGTGCCTTGAGATAATGTACTTTGGCATCGAATAAATTGAACTCTTCTGTGTAAATATTTCCCAATTGATAATGGGCACTTGCCCTGAGTTTTAGGAAATCCCTGGAATTCAAGCCTTCATAAACCTTAATAGCCTCCTTATAATACTTTTTGGCAAAGTAATAATCCCTTTTTCGTGCATAAACCTCGGCAAGGGCAAATTGTGTATTTGCAAAATGGGGTTCATATTCCTTCTTTCCCTGTTGCAATATTTCGGTATAAATGGCCAATGCCTTTTTGTATTCGTCAATGGCTCGTGCACTATCCTTTTCAGAAAGGATGGCGGCAACATTATTGACTATAGAGGCCTTTTCTACCAAAGTTCCCAAACCGGGATTTGTCTCCATCAAGGCCAAGGAATTCTCAAAAGACACCATAGCCTTATCCGGATTTTTTGTTCTCTGGTACAACCTGCCCAAAACATTGTTCAAATGTAATTTTTGTTCCGGGGTAGAAGCAATCGACAATGCTTCTTGATAATTTTCTATGGACTTTTCAACTTCGTTTTCGTGCAAAAGCACATTGGCATATTGTATTTGTTCGGCAAAGGAAAGTTTCATAGCTGTAATTGTTTAGTTAAAATACGGAAGGAACATCCTTGTATTTCGAGGCGTTATCCTTGCATATGTCCACATATTCCAGTCTCGGCATTTCATCGTACTCGATACCTGGAAGAAAAAAAGTTTGTTTTTGCATGTCGAGCAATCTGTATTCACGATTTTTCAATCTTCGAATCAAATGCCTTACAGCAAGCTCATCGGCTCCTGGAACAATAGAGAACAAATATTCCCCAAAGAACAATTTACCAATGGCAACGCCAAACAAGCCTCCCACGAGCTTGCCATTATTCCGTACTTCCACAGAATGGGCAAGTCCCTTGGCGTGCAGTTCCAAAAATATTCGTAGCATGCGCTCGGTCAACCAACGATTGTCCATTTGCCCATCTACATTGTATATCTGTTGACATCCACGAAGAACTTCCTCAAAAGCGGTGTCCGCAGTAACCTTAAATTCTTTATCATCAACCCTCCACTCTTCCGGCATTTTAAAAGAATCGAGCCGAATGACTATTCTAGGGTCGGGCGACCACCATTTAATATGTTTTAGTGGATAGTGCCAATAGAAAATTCCATTGTTGTAAGCCAACATCAATCGCTCAACGGACATACCTCCGCCCACCGCCAAGAGTCCCTCGATATCTGCGAAATAGGCGGGCGGGAAATTTTTATCGTCTTTTTTTAGCTCAAAATATGGCACTTTTATAAAGGTGTTATTATCCTAATTCCGATTGCTCGTTCAACTCGTCCAGTTCACCCAATTGAGATAGCACCTCAAACGTTTTGTTCGCTTCTTCCTCATCCACCACGCTTATGGCGGCACCAACGTGAACCATTACATAATCATCTACTTTTGCCTCTGGCACAAGGGCCAAGCTAACATCCTTTTTAACCCCTCCAAAAGACACTTTTCCAATACGGAAAGTCTCATCTAGGGCAGAGGTGATCTCCAATAATTTTCCAGGTATCGCCAAGCACATGGTTAGTTGTTTTTATTGATTTTCAGGAATCAGTTTCAAGTTTTCTTTAAGCCAGTCGTACCATTGTTCCATTCCGGTCCCCTTGGTGGCGGAAACTTCGAAGAACACCAGATTCGGATTTACCTGCAGTGCATTCTTTTTGAGCTCTTCAATGTTTGTATCCAAATAAGGAGCAAGGTCAATTTTATTGATAATACAGATATCCGAAGTATGGAACATATCCGGGTACTTTATCGGTTTATCATCGCCCTCGGTTGTACTTACAATTACGATACGCTTGTGTTCCCCCAAGTTGAACATGGACGGGCATACGAGATTGCCAACATTTTCGATCATCAATACCGAATTGTTCGCAATATTCAATTTCTTAACGGCATCATGTATCATATCACTTTCCAAATGGCAGCCTTTTCCTGTATTAATCTGAATCACAGGCACATCCAATGCGGCTATCCGATTGGCATCATTTAAGGTTTGTTGGTCACCCTCGATCACATAAAAGGGTATTTTGTCCTTCATATCTTTCAAGGTACGCTCCAACAGTGAGGTTTTTCCCGATCCTGGCGAACTCACCAAATTAAGGGCAAATACATCCTTGGCATCAAAGTAACCCCTGTTTCTTGCCGCCATGATTTCATTTTGCTGCAAGATGTCACGCTCCACTTCCAATACTGTTTTATGATGGTGGTCATGATCGTGTGAATGATCATGATGATGATGATGGTGACCGTTTTGATGGTGGTGATGGTGTCCATGTGTATGATCGTGATCATGACTATGGCCGTGTGTATGATGCCCCCCATGATCGTGATCATGGTTTTCCTTACCAATAGTAGGGGTCAAAATTTTTGGCCCATTTTCTTCACTGCCACATCCGCAAGTTCCGCACATAATTATATTTTTAAATTTAAACTACCTCGAGGGCCTTCACCCTTAGTTCTTTACCTTGTATAATTCCTTTTAAATTACTGCCACAGTTAGGGCAGGAATCGTAAAAATGATGAATCTCAAAAACCGAGTCACAGTCAGCACATTTTCCCAATCCATCCTTCACATCAATTTTTCTTTCCGCACTCTCAAGTACCGTATTTTTCACCGCTGCCGGCCAAACAAAATCCAATGACTCAAACTCGATTCCGGCCAACTTGCCAATTTCCAGTTCGATCAATGTCACCTTTTTGGCCTTGGCCTTTTTGGTTTCATCCTCGGCAATTTTCACGATTCCCATTGCTACGGAAAGCTCATGCATACGACTTTCTTTTTACTAGTTGACAATTAGCAACATAAGACACAATATTATCGAAAATCATTTTTCAATAACATGACATTTGTCATTCCCAAGGCGTTGATTATTAGGTACTTTTAGTGCTAAACCCTTTAAAAACGAATAATTAGGTTTAAATAATTGGGCCATGGCAACAGAAAAATCAGTAAAAGAAACCTATTACGAAAGCATTATAAAACAGGGGTATAGCAGGCGTGACTTTATGAAGTTTGCCACCTATATCGCTGCTTATATGGGCTTAGAAACTTCTATGATCGGCCAAGTGGCCAAATCCTTGGAAAACACGTACAGAATCCCTGTTATTTGGGAGCACTATCAAGAATGTACTTGCTGTAGTGAATCGTTCATTAGATCGGACCACCCTATTGTTTCGGATATCATTCTGGACAAAATCTCGTTGGACTATACCTTGACACTGATGGCCGCATCCGGACACCAAGCTGAAGCTGCCAAACATGCAACAATGGAAAAATACAAGGGAGAGTACATTCTTTGCGTGGAAGGTTCCGTACCACTCGGCGACGATGGGAATTATTGTTGTATTGCGGGTAGATCGGCAAAAGACCTACTGATTGAGGCCGCTGAAGGAGCCAAGGCAATAATTGCCTGGGGAAGTTGCGCATCCAACGGATGTGTACAAGCAGCCTATCCCAACCCAACAGAGGCGACACCCATACACAAGATCATAAAGAACAAACCTATAATCAGGGTCCCTGGCTGCCCTCCCATTGGCGAGGTAATGGCAGGAATAATTGTTCACATGATCACATTTGGACGCTTACCTGAATTGGACGGACTGGGAAGACCCAAAGCATTTTATTCAAAAAGAGTGCATGATTCCTGTTACCGAAGACCGTATTACGATGCCGGTCTGTTTGCAGAAAGTTTCGACGATCAAAATGCAAAAGACGGCTACTGCCTATATAAAGTAGGTTGCCGCGGACCAATGACCTATAATTCCTGTGGTACCATCAAATGGAACAATGGGGTAAGTTACCCGATACAATCCGGTCATGGTTGTATTGGCTGCAGCGAAGAGGACTTTTGGGACAACGGCCCTTTCTATGAAAGACTCACAGGTTTGGCAGGTTTCGGAATCGAAAGTACGGCCGACACCATTGGTAAAGTCGCAGCAGGTGTTGTAGCGGGCGGATTGGCAGTTCACGCCGTGGCCGCCAATATTTCAAAAAGAAAAGAACTGAACAGCCGCACAACCCGCGGTAAGCAAAACGAAAAGAAACTAGATTCTTAATAAAGGTATCATGGCAAATAGAATAGTAGTAGATCCCATTACCAGGATCGAAGGGCACTTAAGAATTGAGGTTGAGGTAAAAGATGGTAAAATAACCGATGCCTATAGCTCTAGCCCCATGGTTCGGGGTCTGGAAAACATTGTCAAAGGAAGAGATCCCAGGGATGTCTGGGCATTTGTTCAGCGAGCATGTGGGGTGTGTACCACCATACACGCACTAACATCCGTAAGATCTGTGGAAGATGCTTTGGGAATTGAGGTTCCACCAAATGCTGAAATGGTACGGAACATTATGGAGGGAGCACTATACATGCACGACCATACCGTACACTTTTATCACCTGCACGCCTTGGATTGGGTGGATGTAGTCAATGCACTAAAGGCAGATCCTGCTGAAACTTCCAAATTGGCACAAAGTATATCGAGCTGGCCTAAAAGTTCGCCCGGCTATTTTTCAGATATCAAAAAAAGAATCACAAAGTTTGTGGAAAGTGGGCAACTGGGAATATTTGCAAATGGCTATTGGGGCCACCCCCAAATGAAACTTCCCCCAGAAGTCAACCTTTTGGCAGTTGCCCACTATCTTGAAGCTTTAGAGTGGCAAAAAGAAATTGTAAAGGTCCACACCATTTTTGGAGGTAAGAACCCACACCCCAACTACTTGGTAGGAGGTATGGCCTGTGCCATTAACACCGAAAGTCCCGGTGGTATAAATGCTGAGCGTTTGGCCTATGTAGGACGACTTCTGGAAGAAGGCAAAAAATTTGTGGAACAAGTGTACATTCCAGACTTGCTGGCCATTGCATCTTTCTACAAAGATTGGGGTTCTATTGGCAAAGGTTTCGGCAATTATATGTCCTATGGTGATTTCCCTACCAATGGCTACGCTGATATTTCCAACTTTAAATTCCCACAAGGGATTATTTTGGACAGAGATCTATCTAAAGTTTATGATGTTGACCATAGGAACGATGATATCGCAGAGTTCATAAATAATTCATGGTACGACGAGTATTCCGAAGGAAAAGACCATGGAAAACACCCTTGGGACGGTGAGACCAATATTAATTATTCAGGTCCCAAACCACCCTATGACCAATTGGATGTCAATCAAAAATATAGCTTTATCAAAACTCCAAGATGGAGGGGCAAACCCATGGAAGTTGGACCGCTAGCACGGTTATTGGTCGGCTATGCGCGCGGCAACAAAGAAATACAAGATGCCGTAAATGGTGCTTTAGGTCATTTAGATGTTCCTGTAGAGGCATTGTTCTCCACATTGGGAAGAACAGCGGCCAGAGGTATAGAAACACAATTGGTCGCCAATTGGACCATGGAATTTTACGATACCTTATTACAAAACATCAAAAATGGAGATACCCGCATGGCCAATATGGCCAAATGGGAACCTGAATTATGGCCTGCGGAATCCAAAGGAGTTGGTTTTGCAGAGGCACCACGTGGAGCCCTAGGTCATTGGATACAAATCAAAGACGGAAAAACGGAAAATTACCAGTTGGTTGTTCCATCGACCTGGAATGCATCTCCACGAGATCCCAAAGGACAACGTTCGGCATATGAATCCACCCTGTTGGGCACTCCTGTTGCCGACCCCGAGCTACCATTGGAAATCATTAGGACCATACATTCATTTGATCCATGTATAGCGTGTGCAGTTCATTTGTACGATGAACATGGCAAGCATATTTCCCAAGTGCAAAATGTATCGAGCTGCGAAATATAGAAAATAAAAAAACATGAAAGCACGAAGTTTTAAACGGGTTTATGTTTGGGAACTACCAGTCAGGTTTTTCCATTGGATCAATGCATTATCGATTACCGTATTGGCGGTCACTGGTTTTATTATTGCGAATCCACCTGCGATCATGTCCAATGCGGAGGCCAGTGATGTATATTGGTTCGGTACAGTTCGATTCATTCACTTTGCAACGGCCTATGTTTTCTTTTTTAACATGATTCTAAGGGTCTACTGGTCTTTTGTTGGCAACCGGTTTTCCAGTTGGCGGGCATTTTGGCCGTTCAGCAAAAAAATGTGGCACAACTTTTTGCATGTGATCAAGGTAGATGTTTTCCTTGCCAATGAGAAACGGCCAGACATAAAGGATATCAGCATTGGTCATAACAGTGTGGCCGCTTTCTCCTATGTTGTTCTGTTCCTTTTGGCCTTGGTTCAAGTGTTTACCGGTTTTGGCCTTTACTCGGCAACATCCAGTTGGTGGCTTCCAAAATTGTTTAGTTGGGTGGTACCGTTTATGGGCGGGGATTTTATTGTGAGAACCATTCACCATGCGACCACATGGCTTTTTATACTGTTTACTTTGATTCATGTATACTTGGTCTTCTATCATGATTGGCTAGAGGGAAGAGGTGAAGTTTCTTCCATGTTCGGTGGATATAAATTCGTTTGTGAAGAACGCCTCAAAAAAATTGAAGAAGAGGAACTCGAAGCTCCGGTTGATGAAGAGGAGTTGGAGATCATAGATTAATAACCGAAAAATGACACAATCAACAAAGACCAAATCAGATTTGGACAAAAAACCTATTGCTATAAGCAGTGATGCCTTTTACTTTGAAAAGGATAAGTCGCGGAGTATTTTGGTTTTAGGGGTGGGCAACTATCTTATGGGAGATGAAGGTGTTGGCGTACATTTGATTCAGGAAATGGATAAAATGCAGTTGCCCCCCCATGTTGACATTTTGGATGGTGGTACAGGAGGCTTCTTGCTCCTTAATTGCTTTGAAAGCTACAAGAAAATCATTTTTGTCGATGCCACCATGGATGGTAAGGAAGAAGGCACGATTTCTTCAATTCGGCCAAAATTTGCCAGCGATTTTCCTTCGGCACTTAGCGTACACGATGTTGGGCTCAAAGATATGATCGAGGCAGTCTACCTTATGGAAAGCACTCCGGACCTTTATCTTTACACCATATCGATAGAGCAGGTGATACCAATGACCACACAATTGGCCCCAGCTGTAAAAGAAGCCATTCCAGAAACTATCGAGCAAATATTATCTCTTTCTGAAACCTTGCACGAACAACTCAAATAACGTGCAAAAAACTTTCAAAATACAAATTACCGGCCGTGTTCAGGGAGTTGGTTTTCGCCCTCAAGTGTTCAAACTGGCAAATGCCCATAATTTGACCGGAACCGTTTCCAACAACGAAAATGGCGTGATAATCCACCTCACCGGTAACCCTGATGCCATCCAATCCTTTTATGACGCGTTGATCAAAAATCCACCGGTGGCATCAAAAATTTTGGAACATGATATTGGTCCATCCAATTTTACGGCGTTTAAAGAATTTACTATTTCCCCATCTCAAAAATCAGGAAAACTAAACTTACAATTGACGCCCGATTTTGCTATTTGTGATGATTGCAAAACAGAGATAACCGATAAACACAACAGGCGTTACCATTACCCTTTTACCACCTGTGTAAACTGTGGCCCAAGATGGGCAATCACCAATACTTTTCCATTTGAGCGGGACCACACCCATATGGTATCCTTTCCAATGTGCGAAACTTGCAGCAATGAGTATGGTACTCCAACAGATAGGCGATTCCACTCCCAAACAAACACTTGCCCTGAATGTGGGATACAACTTCGAATGTCCACATCCGATGGTACCATAATCAATGCCGATTATTTGATCGAAAAAACTGCAGACCTCATCAAAGAAGGTAACATTTTGGCCATCAAAAACACGAGCGGTTATCTCTTATGTTGTGATGCCAATAATGCAGAGGCCATCAAAAAACTAAGGGAAAGAAAAAATAGACCTACAAAACCCTTCGCCATTTTATATCCTTCCTTACATCTGTTGAAACAACATTTGAAAATAAATTCGGTCCAAGAAGAAACCCTGACATCTCCAGAAAGTCCCATTGTCATTATTCAAAAAAAAGACTTTAAGGGGCAACTGGCATTGGAAGAACTTGCTCCCAGGCTCAACCAACTTGGAGTAATGCTCCCCTACTCCGGAATTCTACATTTGTTGGCTACGGAACTGGAAATACCCATCGTGGCTACCAGCGGAAACATACACGCATCGCCCATCATCAGTTATGAAAACACGGCTCACAGTGAGCTGTGCGAAGTAGCGGATTATTTTCTGGACCATAATCTAAAAATTGCCAATCCACAGGACGACTCTGTGTTAAAGTTCAGCAATCGATACAGCGAAAAAATAATCTTTCGAAGATCCAGGGGATTGAGTCCCAACTTTGATGCGGTAGTAAAAACGGATAAGAAAATCATTGCAATGGGCGGACATTTAAAAAGTACAGTTGCCTTTTTCCCCAATGATTATCTCTACATCAGTCAGTATTTGGGAAACTTGGACCATTTTGATGTGTTCGAGCGCTATACGCAGACCGTGCAAAAGTTCATTGATCTGTTTGAGGAAACACCCGAGGTAGTTTTGGTTGACAAACACCAGGGCTATAACAGTACCCGACATGGTTTAGAGATTGCCAGGGAACTTCATTTGGAAATCCATCAAATACAACACCATAAAGCACACTTTGCCTCGGTACTTGGAGAGCATGGGCTCTTCAATGGGAATTCCAGAATTCTTGGTGTGGTTTGGGACGGAACAGGCTACGGGGACGATTCCCAAATTTGGGGCGGTGAATTTTTCGTTTATCAAAAGGGAAAAATAGCACGTACAGGACATTTTGATTATTACGATTGGTTAGCGGGAGACAAAATGGCCAAAGAACCAAGGTTATCCTTTTTCTCATTGGCAACAAGCACAATGAAGGAAGAAATAAAACAAAAATTCACCGATGAGGAAATTGCCGTTTACAACCATCTAAAGAAAAAAGAAACTTTGAAAACCTCATCGGTAGGACGACTTTTTGATGCTGTTGCTTCACTCCTGAACCTTTGCGACCATAATACCTACGAAGGGGAGGCTGCCATTTTAATGGAAAACAAAATAGATGGTTATGATCTGTCAAAATGCAAAAGCTACGCACCCGAAATAATCAATGGCAATGTTTCCACTAAGGAACTGTTCCAAAATCTGTACAGCGATTTTTCCAATGGGGCCGAAAAGTGTGATGTCATCATTAACTTTCTATACACGCTGGCGAATATCATCATCAAAAGTGCACAACATGCAAACGTAAAAGAAATCGCCCTGAGCGGAGGTGTATTTCAAAATACCATTTTAGTGGATATGATCAAAGAGTTATCCGGAAGTGAATACAAGCTATATTTTAATCGTAACTTAAGTCCTAACGACGAGAACATTTCTTTTGGCCAGTTGATGTACCATCTGCATATAAAAAATTGAACAATGAAGTATTTGAGCGAATATAGAAACCTCGAGGCCACCAAAAAATATTTGGACCTGATTGCCAAAACAGCCACAAAAACATGGAACATCATGGAAATATGTGGCGGACAGACCCATGGTTTGGTGAAAAATGGCATTATCAACCTGCTACCGGATAATGTCCGAATGATACACGGACCTGGCTGCCCCGTATGCGTTACTCCTCTAAATTTAATAGACAAGGCCATTGAACTTTTGGAAAACGGGGTTATTGTTTGCTCATTTGGTGATATGGTTCGAGTGCCGGGCAGCAAAAAAAGTTTGTTGGAAGCAAAAGCGAATGGCGGAGATCTCCGTATACTTTATTCCCCTCTGGAAGCGGTAAACATTGCCAAACAAAACCCCGATAAAGAAGTGGTCTTCTTTGCTGTTGGTTTTGAAACCACTGCACCTGCAAATGCCCTTTCCGTACTGCACGCTAAAAAAGAGAACCTAAAAAACTATTCCATTTTGGTATCCCATGTTTTGGTGCCCCCGGCCATGGAAGGAATTTTGGATGACGAGCTATGTACGATTGATGCATTTTTAGGTGCAGGACATGTTTGTGCCATAATGGGCATGAAGGAATATTACCCATTGGTAGAAAAATACAACATACCCATTGTGATCACCGGATTTGAACCATTAGATCTTGCACAGGGAATTTATATGGCCGTATTACAACTGGAACAAGGCATCTACAAATTGGAAAACCAATATGCACGGGTAGTAAAGGAAGAAGGAAACCTGGAGGCCAAGAAAATGATGCGAACCGTCTTCGAGATAGCTGATCGGGAATGGCGCGGCATTGGAACAATACCCGAGAGTGGATATCGCTTAAAAAAAGAATTCGCTGCATTTGATGCAGAAACAAAGTTTGGAATACAGTCGATTGTAACCCCCGAAAATTCCGCTTGTATTGCGGGTCAAATTTTAAAGGGGATCAAAAAACCGCACCAGTGCAAACAATTTGGAAAATCCTGCACACCTTCTAACCCTTTGGGAGCTCCAATGGTATCTTCCGAGGGTGCCTGTGCAGCGTACTATCATTTTTCTAATAACCTAATTACGTCTTAACCATGAGCAATAAAGACCTTGGATACGAAGCCATTAATTTGGGACATGGCAGCGGAGGATTGATGACACGAAATTTGTTGGACAGTATCATTTTTGAGACTTTCAACAACCCTTACCTCAATAAAAAACACGATGGTTCCATTATAAAAGTAGATGGTGAAATGGCCATTTCCACAGATAGCTTTGTGGTATCCCCCATATTTTTCAAAGGAGGCAACATCGGGGAATTGGCCGTAAATGGAACGGTAAACGACGTAGCCATGTGTGGCGCGGTTCCCAAATTTCTATCACTGGCATTTATAGTGGAAGAAGGACTGCCCATGGAAGAATTTAAAACCATTGTACATTCCATAAAAGAGACGGCCGATAAAGCTGGTGTCCAGATCATAACCGGAGACACCAAGGTGGTTGAACGTGGCAAGGGCGATAAAATTTTTATAAACACAACAGGTTTTGGGAAAGTTCATCCTAATGCCCACATCTCACCCGACAAAATAAAATCTAGCGATAAAATAATAATAAGCGGACCTGTTGCCCAACATGGTATGGCGATCATGTCCCAAAGAGATGGTTTGGAATTTGAGTCCACAATAGAAAGTGACACCACCAATCTTAACTTTTTGGTGAACGACCTTTTGGATGTATTCGGGAATAAGATCCATCTGTTCCGTGACCCCACGCGAGGTGGTGTGGCAAGTGTACTGTCGGAACTGGCCGACGATACCAATTTGGGCATTTCGCTCAAAGAGACAGATATACCCTTGGATGACCAAGTAGCGGCAGCCTGTGAAATTTTGGGCTTGGACCCACTTTTTGTGGCAAACGAAGGTATTTTTATCACCATTGTCGATGGTGAAATCGCCGAGGCCGCAGTTGCATTGATGAAAAAACATGAGAAAAGTCCGCGGGCAGCCTGTATCGGTGAATTTACCTCAGAACATCCCAAAAAAGTAGTAATGCACAGTGTAATTGGAGGCAAACGTATGGTAACACCTTTATTGGGAGAACAGTTACCGAGAATCTGCTAAAAACTAAAAATCCAGTAAACACCTATGATAATGGCAAAAAGTCCACCTGCCATTCGGATACCATTAAAAAACATATCGCTGTGACCATTTTTTGCTAAGGCCGAGACCTTGCCTATCACAAAGGCAAATGTTATCATGGCCACCAATATACCCGCTCCAAAACCAATGATATAGGCAATAGAGTCTGATTGGGTTTCAAAACCCAAAACGGGCAGGAACAACAAAAAATGGGAAACACCTGCCAGACCATGCAAAATACCGATGGAAAAAGATGCTAAATTATTCTGTTTGATTTTTTCGTTGTGTACATGATGGTGCGAACCAGAACCATCATGGCGGTGTTCATGAGAGTGTATGACCGGTTGATTTTCTGTATGTAGGTGTAAATGTTTGTGCTTTTTTCTTTTCTGGAAAATTCGAAACAAAGCCCAACAACCGATTCCTACCAACACCACACCGACCAGTTGCTCACTGTACAATGAAATTTCCTCTACGGGAATCACCTCTTTAAAAATGGCAAAGAGCAAACCGATAGCAATCATTCCCACTAAATGACCAATTCCCCAAAAAAGCCCAATTTTCCAAGCCCTTCGCTTAGATTCAATAGCAAAAGGAGCAACCGCCGCCAAATGGTCCGGGCCTGCAATAACATGTAAAATCGAGGCAATTAAACCAGCGGTCAGCGGAAAGGTTGTATCCATTTATTACAGAAAAATGATTTAAGTAAATCTACAAATTTCGAAGGTTGCATAGAACTTAATCAGCTATGAATTATAATCAAGTTTACCGATTAAAATGAAATCGATTTATATGCCATCACCCAAACCCAATCAAACAAATAATAAAATTTCGGTCAACTCATGAATCTTTGCACCAAAGCTATAAACTACTGAAAATAAAAGCTCTGATCCTACGTTGAAACATACGGAACCATCCATTTGGATAGGCATTGGCACGGATGTTGTATTCTATGCTCTCCCAAAACCTTACAACGATGAAAAACTTTAACCTTTTACTGATTTCCATTTGCGCCATAAGTTTAGTTTCCTGTGCCAGTTCAGGATTTGTTTACCTGGATTACCCACAAGAACCTGAACTCGTTCTGCCACAAGAAATAGGAAAAATAGCGGTTGTCAACCGATCCTTGACCAAAGAAGAGGATAAAAGCAATAAAACATTGGAATCCATTGCCACCGGCGAAATAGCTGGCTCGGACAAGCTGGCCTCCGATGAGGCCGTAAAAGGAATTTTTGATGGTTTACAGAACAGCAATCACCTTAAAGCTGTGATACCGCCAACAGTCCGTATTTATGGTACAGGCACCAGAAAAATGCCGGAAACCCTTAGCTGGGACAAAGTGAATGAAATCTGTGAATCCGCCAATGCAGATGTGCTTTTGGTCTTGGAAAACTTTGACTCCAATTCCGATTTTGTAATTGCCAATGCAGTAAACCAAGTTACCTCAGTACTGGAAACAGGAAGAACCAATACACGGTTCCCGAGACGTGCCCGAGTCAATGTTAGAAGCTTCTGGAGATTGTACGATCCACAAACAAAAACGATCATGGATCAATATCAACAAACCTATTTCATGGACTTTGACCTTTTTAGCGGGGCAGCTCCCCTATCCGCACTCCCCGAGACGGCATATGCCGCTGGAATGGATTACACCAATCGCTTTTTTACCAGTTATTACCGGGTGAGAAGGGACATGTACAAAAAAGGAAAGGGAAGGGATAAAAACCAATTTGCCGCAGGTTGGCGAAGCAGTGAAGTGGCCAATTGGGACAATGCAATAAATATGTGGACCCAAGTAGCGAACAATCGTGGAAAATCTGCAGGTAGGGCGGCACATAATGTCGCAGTTGCCTACGAAGTGAAGGGTGAAACCGACCTTGCATTGGAATGGGCCCAACGTGCCTATCAAGAATTTGGGGATAAAATGGCACGGGACTATGCCAAAGTCCTTTTGAACAGGAAGAGGCTGGAGTATTAAGTTGCACTGTTAAATGGTTAACTTAGCGCTTGTATGAGTGCTCCCAATCCTATATTAACCACCATCATATTTGTATTTGCCCTACAGGCCATAATATTGGGAGGTATGTTGCTGTCCAAACGCCAACAAAACCCTTCCCATATATTTTTATCGCTCCTGATATTCTTTTTTGCTCTTATGGCATTGAACATTGCCTTAGTCAATGTGCTGAGAAGCCATAACATGATGGATACCTTTAGGTATGTGCAACTGGAACTCTTGTTTGGGATAGGTCCTGCGTTATACTTTTATACGAAAAGCGTCACCGATAGGGATTTTAGGTTTTCAAAGAAAGACTACATTCATTTTGTTCCCCTACTGCTGGAGTTCATCTTTTACCGGACTGCATTTTACAGATTGGGTGCAGATGGCCTGTACCAAACTCCCCATCATCCGTACACCAACATATATCTGGTGGAGCAATGGCTGGGAATCCTGTCCATTACCATTTACACCATTATCTCGCTTTTGGTTCTTTACCGATATCAAACATGGTTGAAACAGCATTTTTCCAATTTGGAGAACAAATCTTTGAATTGGTTAAAAGCACCAATTTTAATCTATTCGGCATTTTGGATAGGCTGGATGATCTTAACAGAAATCGACCGTTTTGTTTTTGATCGAGAATTGAGGGAATCCTATTTTCTCCCAACTTTTGTTGGATTGGCCATTGTAACCTATTGGATTGGCTTTAAAGGGTACCTAAGATCACGTACCAAAACCTCCGGTTATTTAACCAAGAAATCGACATCCGAAGAGCTAAATCAAAATCTTGAATGGGCAAAAAAAATTGAATCGACCATGATAAATGAGCGACCCTACCTGGATTCCGAACTTGACCTTGCCAAGTTATCCGAGCTAGTGGACCTCAACCCAAAACAAGTCTCCCAAACCATCAACCGTAGTTTTTCCAAAAACTTCTATGAGTTTGTGAACGGTTATCGCATCGAAGAATTTAAAAGACGTACTACCCTTCCGGAAAATAAAAAACTGACCTTGCTCGGTCTCGCCTACGAGTGTGGGTTTAAATCAAAATCTACGTTCAACGACGTCTTTAAAAAAACCACTGGAAAAACGCCGAGCCAGTTCGTGGAGCAAGAAAAAAAGAAGTCCGAAAAGAAGCATTCGGTCGCGCGTTAGACCACTGCCATCTAGTTTTGCGGCAAATAAATATTTGATGAAAGCTATTTTAATACACAAAATCAAAATTTGTCTCGTTTCCTTATTGTTTGGACTTTTACTAATAGGTCAACTTAAAGCACAAACAAGGTTCTCCAAAAACGCTGTATTGGAAGACTTGGAGTTTCTGAGAATATCTTTGGAACAAACACATTACGATTTGTACGCCTACACTCCAAAATCCGAGTTCATCGACAATTACCTACACGTAAAACAGACGATTAAAAAGGACAGTTTTAGTTTATTGGAAACCACAACACTCTTTCAAAGAGTAATATCAAAAGTTAACAACGGCCATACCGAAATTGGATTCCCCGGGACCTCGTACGGTCAATATGCCTATTCTGGAGGAACAATTTTTCCTTTGGAAATTGCCTTTGAGAACGGCAAGGCCCTTATACGCAAAAACTGGTCGAACAACAATAATATCCAAATAGGTTCTGAAGTACTTCGTATAAATGAAACATCCATTTCAGAAATACTATCCGACATTTGCCCTCTGGTTTCAGCCGAACGCCCTTATTTTAAAAACGCAAAAATTGAGTTGTTTTCTTTCCCAAGGCTCTATTGGCAACTATACGGTGAACAGGAAAGTTTTGAGATAGCCGTTGCGCTGGATGGTGATGTGGAAACTCATACAGTCGATGCCGTTGACTTAATCCAAGGTTTCGAAATGAAGCGAACAGAAATTTTCAATTCAGGTCGAGAGCTAAAATTCATTGATGGATTCGCATATCTCAACCCCGGTAATTTTAATGGTGACGAGACAAAATTCAAAAAATTCATTGATTCGGCCTTTACTCAAATAAAAGCAAACAAGAACACCAACCTGATCATTGACCTTAGGAACAATCTTGGTGGCAATGACTCTTTCAGTGATTATTTGGTCTCCTATATTGCGGACAAACCATTTAAGTGGCACTCCAAGTTTTATGTTAAGACGAGTAAAATCCTAAAAGAACAATCCCGTAAAAACAACGATACCACACAGATCTATTTTAAGGAAATCCTGAATCATAAAAATGGGGAGTCCTATGAATTTGTTTTTGATGAATATCCGCCACAACCCAGAGAAAAACGATTTCCGGGCAAGGTTTATGTTCTGGTGAACAGGCAATCGCATTCACAGGCTGCAGTGACCGCGGCCCAGATTCAGGACAATGGGTTTGCGACCATTGTTGGAGAAGAAACAGGTGAATACCCGACACTTTTTGCTTCACAGTTTCAATATCCATTGCCAAATACGGGAATAACCATCAATGTTTCAAAAGGATACAGCATCCGCCTAAATGGAAGTACAAAAAAAGAGGGCGTTGTTCCCGATATAATTATACAAGATCATTTACTGGACGAAAAAGATGAGATACTGAACGGACTTCTTCATAAAATCGAATAATATACCACTGGGGCAATTATAGAAAATGCTGTTTTTTAAAACAGCATTTTTTTTATTCGGGCAATTTCATTATTCTACCCTGCTCAAACAGCAATCGTCCATGGCCAGAAAAGGAGATAAAAAGTATTTTGATATTCATGCCCCGGTATTCTATCCAGCAGCAGTAATTATATTGGCCACTATACTAGTTTCATTTTTTTACAGCGAATCATTGGTGGAATCCTTTGGATATTTTCAAGAAAAAACATCGGAATATGCGGGTTGGTTTTTTATACTTTCCATGAACATTTTTGTGGTGGCCGCATTATGGTTCGCCTTCAGCAAATTTGGAAAAATCCGATTGGGAGGTCCAAAGGCACGACCACAATTCTCGACTTTTTCTTGGTTTTCCATGTTGTTTTCGGCAGGATTGGGCATTGGCCTCATGTTTTACGGGGTAGCGGAACCTATGTTCCATTTTGACAACCCTCCCCTGCCAGTCGATACTGTTGCCGAACGAGCCGAAAACGCCATGCTCTTTACATTTCTCCACTATGGCTTCCATGGATGGGCCCCTTATGTGATCATTGGTTTGGCTCTGGCCTTTTTCACCTTTAACAAAGGCTATCCATTAACCATAAGTTCCTTGTTCAGACCGCTGATCGGCAACAAGGTTGATGGCTTTTGGGGACATCTTATCGATGTACTAGCCGTAATCGCCACCTTATTTGGCCTGGCCACGACATTGGGTATCGGAGTACAACAAATCGGTTCGGGACTCGAGTTTCTTTTCGGTATTGAGAATACAACAAAAACACATATCACCCTTATCATATGCATTACATTGGCAGCGACCACTTCGGTGGTATTTGGTCTGGACAAGGGCGTTCGTTTTTTAAGTGTGGTCAATATGAGGCTTGCCCTGCTCTTCCTGATCTTTATCCTGTTCATAGGTCCGACCTCATTTATTATGGACGGACTAGTTCAAAATGTCGGGAACTATTTGAATTCCCTGATCAAGGTGGGTACATGGGCAGAAACATATCAAAACAACAATTGGCAGCATAGCTGGACGGTTTTTTATTGGGCCTGGTGGATCAGTTGGTCACCTTTTGTAGGTATGTTCATAGCACGGGTTTCCAAAGGAAGAACGGTAAAAGAGTTTATACTGGGTGTGCTCTTGGTTCCATCGTTGTTGGTGTTCGTATGGATGTCCGTTTTTGGCGGAGCGGCCATTTTTGTGGAATCTCAAGGGTTGGCGCCTATTGCACAAAGTGTATCCGAGGACCTTTCTACGGCCTTGTTTGTTTTACTAGGGGAATTTCCATTATCCTCCATAACATCCTTTATTGGAATAGTGCTGGTCACAATTTTCTTTGTGACTTCGTCCGACTCCGGCTCCTTGGTCATCGACAGCATTACTTCTGGCGGAAAATTGGATGCCCCTGTGGGCCAACGTATATTTTGGGCCCTATTGGAAGGGGGTGTGGCGGCTTCACTTTTATTTGCAGGTGGATTAAAAGCGTTACAGTCCGCAGTAATATCTGCCGGACTTCCGTTTGCCATTATTATCTTGCTTATCATTTACTCACTGGCCAAAGAGTTCACCAAAACCACTCATAGAATGTGGCTCAAGGCCAAGGAAAAGGAAAGAAACGCATATCTGGAGCAACTCAAAACAATTATCAATTCTGAAGACGATGAAGATTGACAAACTATTTATTGGCCTGGATTTATCCAATTATGACATTGCCTGTATAAACAATGCCTATTATCTGCTGGATCATATTTCCACTATTGAATCCGTAGTGCTTTTTCACAATATAAAATTTGATTTTATCGGGGCTCTTGATGAATTTACGGCGCTAAGCAGTGAGCAATTGAGAGAAAAAATCCTGAAGCATATCAAAAAAAATTACATTCCATTGTTCAAAGAACATTCGGAAAAGGTAATACCTACTGTAACCGATGACAACAATACCATAAATGCCATAAAAAACCAATTACCCTACAATACGGATTCCACACTATTTATTTTTGGAAGCAAATCACAAGAAGATGGAACGGGAGATGTGCCCATGAAATCAGTATCCCTTAAAATGTTCAATGCTCCGGTATTGTTCTGCCCTCAAAAGACACAATTCCCATTTGAATCTTTGTTTGCCGCTATTGATCTAAAAACCAAAGGAAGGGACAAGAAAGTGATTGCCTGGGCCAATAACTTTAGGGGATATTTCCCCGACCTGGAAGTAACGGGGTTGTATGTAAACCAAACGCCATTGGGTTATTTCCCATACATAGAACAAGAGGATGATGAAATTGCCGAAGAATTATGGCAAAATTGTGAAACCAAATTCAAAAAGCTCTCGGAGAACCATCAAAAACATTTAAAAGAATGGCACTTTAAACTATTAAAGGGCAAAGGCGTGGTGCAGCACATTAAAACAGCCATCAAAAAGAAAAAACCCGACTTATTGATCATGGGCCGAAATTCCACCTTTTTACGTAACTCCAATGTTTATGGGAGCACGACCAGAAAATTATTGTTGAGCAAGCCCAAGGTTCCCGTATTGGTGATCTGATTACAGTTCCCTGATCTTAATATTTCGGAAGGAGGTTTCAAAATACCAGTACTGCAATGCTATTTTTCCTTCGGTGGTCTTTCCAAATTCAGGATATTTAGAAAAGTGGGTCGCGGCTATTTTTTTCTGCCACTCGGGTGAACCTAGATCTTCTTCCGCCGTCAAAACCCCGTTAAGGTAAAATTCGATTTTACCGTCCACCTGTTTAATTCTGGTCTTGTTCCAGTCTCCTTGCTTTATTTCCACGCTGTTCTGTTGTGGCAAGAAAACATATAAACAACCGGGGCGTTTTTCAGGTACGTTATAATCCATATGTTCCGCTCCCAAAATTTGGTATTCTGGACCACTCTGCCATGCGGTCGGTACTTCGGGCAATTCCTGTACGTTTATAAAAATACCGCTATTGCCATTTCCCGATATTTTCCATTCCAGTGTCAGTTCATAATTTTCAAAGGCCCTGTCGGTTACCAAATCGCCTGCTGTTAAAGACTCATCATTGGCATTACTGTGCAATTCACCGTCAACCACTTCCCATACCGATTTTGAGCCCGGGTTGTTGTAAAGATGCCATCCGTTCAAAGTCTCTCCATCGAACAGTAACTTCCAGCCTTGCTCTTTTTCCACCTCCAACAATTGGTTGTGCACGGCATTTTCCACGGCTGCCTTTTTTGTGCGCCATGTTTCCGTTTCCTCTTTTTTCTTTTCGCTTTTACAGGATACCAACATTACAAGGACCAATGCAAAGCCCGTTATTTTTCCGAACATCTGAAATATTGTTTGTTTAGTTGTGCAGTGACTAAAGATAGAAAAAGAAATCGACCTCCTGTACAACCAAACTTTTCGTTTACAATATGGATGGTGTTGGTGACTTTGGTCACTTAAGAAAACTTGGCATTTTTATAAATTGCGCTTATAAATTTTAGGATATCATGAAAGGAAATTTTGCAAATTTGATCAACAGCGACCAGTTAACGCTTATCGACTTTTCTGCAGAGTGGTGCGGTCCTTGTAAAATGTTGGCCCCAATATTAAAGCAGGTTAAGGATGAAATGGGTGATTCCTTGAAAATTGTAAAAATCGATGTCGATAAAAATCAGAGTCTTGCCAACACCTATCAAGTACGCGGTGTACCAACAATGATTTTCTTTAAGAACGGAGAACAATTATGGAGAAAATCCGGCGTACTGCAAAAAGGAGAATTGGTGCAATTGGCCAAATCATTTTTATAGTTTGCCCCTACTCAAATAAATGAACTACCAAAAATGGGACCTTGGTATTAAAGGTTACCTTTTTTATGACCGGTTCACGTGTTAACCGCTCAAAAAATGTATGGTCTTGGTTGATCATAACAACCATATCTATGGCTCTATCTTGATCGATCACCTTTTGAATGGTCTGATTGACTGATGCATCCCTTGCTACTTCCAAAAACTCAAAATTGATGGATCTCAACCTTTTTTCCAGTGAGATTTTTGAGGCCTTTTGAGCGGTAGACAGTTCTTCCAAACTACCTACATGGGCAATCCATAATTTGGCATTAAAATGTTCAGCAAGGTTTAAAATCGGTTTTAGCTCATAATTTTCAAAAAGATGCTCGTACCCTGTAGCCAATAGCATAGAGTCTATTTTCCCGTCGGTTTTATAATCATCGGGAACCGCTATGATCGGACAAAAATCTATTTGATTGATAATAGTGAAGGTATTACTGCCAATGAAAACTTCCTTTAGGCCAGAGGCACCTTTGGTGCCCATAATTATGTAGTCTATCTCTTCATTGTACACCGTTTTACCTATAGCATTGACCAAACTACCTGCCACAGACCTCAAATTAAAAGTATGATCTGGATTTTTATCCAGTTCTTTGATTTTTGCCAATTCTCTTTTAAGATCACGATTGGATTGTTCTTTGATCAAATTGTACAATCGGGTATCATTGGCACCGGCCATTTTATGGGATAGCCCCGAAGCACCGACCTGATAGGAATTCAGAAGAAAAAAATCGCAGGGAACGTCTTTGAACAGCTTTAATGCATAGCTAATGGCGTTCCAAGAATTTTTGGAAAAATCGGTGGGCAATATGATACGTTTCTTTTTCATATTTGCTATCGCTTCAGGTTTTGCATAACCATGAATGGAATTTTAATCTTTAATCCCAACAGGTCCACTGTAGACCTGTAAAGCATATCTTCAAAAAAGGAATGTCTGGAATTCATCATCACCAACATACCTGCTTCTTTCTTGTCAATATGTTCCAGAATAACCTCTGCCTTATTTTTTACGGGAGCCGTTTCAAAATACAGATAAGGTTTGGTAAGGGTCTCTTCCAAAAATAATTTATTATCCTCTTGTCTGGGGCTCAGTTCATCAAAATCCGTAATATAAAGGCAATGCACTTTGGATTTGAATTTACCCGCCAGATCGCCCAAAAGCTTTAATTCCCTTCGCTTGTAGGGCAGCAGATAATCCGTTGGAAAAAGAATGGCCTTTGGCTGGCGGTACTCAAAATCTTCAGGAACGGCCAACACCGGGCATTTTACATACTTAAATACTTCGATGGTAAAACTGCCAAAAGTAGTCTTATGATCACTGGTTGCCCCTTTGGTTCCCATTACCACTAGATCAATGTTCATATCGTCCACAAAATCATTGACGCCATCTACAAGGTTATTGAAACAGGCTACCGCCTCAAAATTGTGAAGGGGATTGGGAGGTTCACCTTGAACCAAGTCCAATAATTCGTCCAATTTTCTCTCGGTTTCTTGCTTTTTTTCCTCCTTCAGTTTTTCTACATCTTCTTTGGCCACGGTATTGTATTCACCATAAACTTCTTCTCCAAATGCATGCATCACAAAAAAGCAGGCACGTTCACATTTATACAGCTCTTGTGCATACTGCAGGGCATGTAGGGCATTCTTGGAAAAATCAGTTGGAATTAATACGGTTTTCATGGTCTATGGGCTTTTACCAAAGATAAATCGATGCTTTCTTGTAAAAAATGACATAGGTCAATCGTTGATATGCATCCAATTTTAACATACCATCGACCACATTTCACCTTTTACACTCATTTACATGTCGTTAACCCCCATTATATCGCTGTTCAGGGGATTGCTGTGTTAAAATGACCGATGTCGCTTTCATTGAACAATGGTCTGGCTTTATCTTTGAAAAGAGTCTGTTTTTATTAAAAAACAGCACCACCAACCACCAAACCAAAATGAAAGTTAAGCACATTGTCTACACGCTATTAGTAGTTGGAGTAGGTATTCTTATAGCCTACAGAATTAAATCCAACTCCGAGATTGGCAAATCAGGAGGTTCAGGCCCCAGGATTGCCACGGTTTCTGGCATGGTCCTGCAGCCTCAAATTTTTAATGATAACATTTCCATTTCCGGAACATTGGAAGCTGATGAACAAATCGAGATCAGAAGTGAAGTCTCCGGCATGGTGGAAAGCATCAACTTTAAGGAAGGTAGTAAAGTAACCGAAGGCCAAGTTTTGATAAAGGTCAACGATATTGAGCTACAGGCACAATTATCCAAAGCATTGACTGCCAAAAAATTGGCCGCAGAAAACGAAAGAAGGGCCAAACTTTTGCTAGAAAAACAAGCCATCAGCCAAGAAGAGTATGATATTGCAAGTGCAGATTATGCTTCTGCGAACGCAGAGGCCGAATTAATCGCTGCACAGCTTTCCAAAACCACTTTAAGAGCTCCTTTTTCGGGAACCATTGGGCTTCGATCAATTTCTAAAGGAACCTATGTTACACCGGCTACCGTAATCGCCAAGTTGGTGAATACGGATGACCTTAAGATCACATTTTCCGTACCCGAAAAATATGCCCCACAAGTTAAGGTGGGCACTGTTTTGAATTTCACTACATCCGATTCAAAAAAAGAATATGATGCCACTATTTATGCCATTGACCCAGAAATTGAGATTACCACCAGGACCTTAAGAGTACGTGCCATAATGGATAACCGTGGAAAAAATCTTTATCCCGGGGGATTCGCCAATGTAATTCTCCCATTAGAAACCGTAAACGATGCGTTATTGGTTCCAACAGAGTCCTTGATTCCCGTACAAAATGGTAAAAGAGTATTTATCACCAACAACGGTATAGCCAAGGAAATTGATGTGGAAACAGGTTCTCGAACAGGGAGCTCCGTTAGGGTTATCTCTGGTTTAAAAGCAGGTGATACCATTATCACCTATGGGGTTATGGCCGTTCAAAACGGTAATCCCGTTCAAGTAAAACTACAAGAAACCAGAACCCTTAACGCAGAATAATGAATTTATCCACCCTAAGTATTAAAAGACCGGTACTGGCAATTGTGATGAATATTGCCATAGTACTGTTTGGAGCTATAGGATATACATTTTTGGGTATTCGTGAATACCCTTCCATTGATCCTGCACAAGTTTCGGTACGTACCAATTACTCCGGAGCCAACGCCGACATTATTGAGTCGCAAATAACGGAGCCATTGGAAAAGGCCATCAACTCCATAGATGGTATTCGAAACATAAGCTCTTCAAGTGTTCAAGGTTCCAGCTCCATAAGTATCGAGTTTAACTTGGATAAAGACCTGGAAGAGGCAGCCAATGACGTTAGGGACAAGGTATCACAAGCGGTAAGAAGTTTGCCCGATGATTTGGATGCGCCCCCAGTGGTTTCCAAATCCGACTCCAATGCGGAACGGATCCTGTCCATGACCATTGAAAGTGACAATGAAAATATTTTAGAACTCTCGGATTATGCCGAAAATGTAATCGCACAGCGACTGGAGACCATTCCAGGGGTAAGTAGTATCCAAATTTGGGGACAGCGAAGGTATGCCATGCGTTTATGGATCGATCCAATCCGATTGGCTTCGTATGGATTGACGGTGGCCGATGTACGAAATGCGCTTTTGGCGCAGAATATTGAACTGCCTTCGGGAAAGTTAACAGGAGACAATACAGAACTTACCGTAAAAACCATTGGCAACCTGAATACGGAAGAACAGTTCAACAATATCGTGATCATGGCCGATGGCGAAAAGCTCGTTCATTTGAGCGATATCGGAAATGCATCATTGGAGGCCGAGAACATGGAGACCAAAATGACGAATCTTGGCCAGCCCATGGTAGCAACAGCCATAATACCGCAACCGGGAACCAATTATTTGGAGATAGCCGATGCTTTTTACGAGGAGTACGAACAACTCAAAAAAGACCTTCCGGAAGGGTATAAGCTCAACATTGTAGTGGATGACACCGTATTTGTTCGAAAAGCAATTACGGAAGTTGCGGAAACCTTGCTTATTTCCATCGTCCTCGTAATATTGGTAATTTATCTTTTCTTTAGAAACTGGTCCATGGCACTTAGACCTTTGATCGATATCCCAGTTTCTTTGATCGCCACCTTCTTCATCATGTGGTTGTTTGGATTTTCCATCAACGTACTTACCCTTTTGGCCATTGTACTGGCAACCGGATTGGTAGTGGATGATGGAATTGTGGTCACGGAAAACATCTATAAAAAAGTAGAAGAAGGAATGAGTCCCATCGAGGCGGCCATAAAAGGTTCCAAAGAAATTTTCTTTGCGGTAATCTCCATTTCGGTGACTTTGGCGGCCGTATTCCTTCCTATCATCTTCTTGGAAGGGTTTGTAGGCAGGCTCTTCAGGGAGTTTGGAGTGGTTCTGAGTGCGGCGGTCCTTGTTTCTGCCTTTGTATCCCTCTCACTGACGCCGATGTTGAATGCGTATTTGATTAAACCCGGTAAACAAAAGCAATCCAAGTTTTACCACGTCACGGAAAAGTTCTTCCTAAGGATGAACGAAGCCTACGAAAAATCGCTTCGCAGTTTCATTGCAAAAAAATGGATGAGCATCCCCATATTATTTGGTTGTATAGGGGTTATTGTCCTGTTTTACATGTTACTACAAAAGGAAACCGCACCCTATGATGACAGAAGCTACGTTAGGTTGGTGGTAAAGGCACCTGAAGGTTCCTCGTATGATTATATGGAACGTTATATGGAAGAGATTACCGATTTGGTCCTCGATTCCATCCCAGAAAGAAAAGTAGGGTTGATCATTACTTCTCCCGGATTCGGAGTGTCTTCCGTGAACAGTGGTAGGGCCAGTATACTATTGTCCGACCCAAGCGAAAGGGAACGTTCCCAAGCAGAAATAGCCCAAGACTTTGGCAACTGGGCCAAGAGCTATGTTGGGGGAAAAGCCAGTGTATTCCAGCGGCCCACGATTTCAGTAAACAAACGTGGAGGAGCACCATTGCAATTCATAATTCAGGCGAAAAATTTTGAAAAACTTGAAGAAAGTATTCCGGCATTTATGGCCGAAGCAGAAAAGGACCCCACTTTCTCCTTTGTGGATGTCAACTTAAAATTCAACAAACCGGAAATATACGTATCCATTGATCGTGAGAAAGCCGAAAGTCTCGGTGTATCGGTAAGGGATGTGGCACAGACCCTACAATTGTCTTTGAGCGGACAGCGCTTCGGTTACTTTTTGATGAATGGCAAACAATACCAGGTTATAGGCCAGTTTGATAAACAAGATCGTGACGAACCTATGGACCTTACCTCCATTTTTGTCAAAAATAATGAGGGGCAGCTAATCCAATTGGATAATTTGGTGACCACAGAAGAACACAGTAGTCCACCTCAGCTATTTCATAACAACAGATACATGTCGGCCACGGTTTCTGCAAACCTGGCACCCGGTAAAAGTATGGGTGACGGTATCGATGCAATGAACGCTATAAAAGAAAGGGTACTGGACGAGACCTTTACCACCGATCTTGGTGGGGAATCAAGAGACTTTGTAGAAAGTAGCTCCAATACCGCATTTGCCTTTGGACTTGCTTTTGTATTGATCTTTTTGATTCTAGCGGCACAATTCGAGAGTTTCATTGACCCGTTCATTATTATCCTAACGGTTCCATTGGCCGTTGCAGGTGCGATGTTCTCACTCTGGTTATTTGGTGAGACATGGAACATTTTCAGCCAGATAGGAACCATTATGCTTATTGGTCTTGTAACCAAAAACGGAATTCTAATTGTGGAATTTGCCAACCAATTACAGGAAGAGGACGAAAACATCACAAAGATGCAAGCTATTATGAAGGCCTCCGTATCGAGGTTGCGACCAATTTTGATGACCAGTCTCACGGTTGCACTTGGCGCACTGCCCATTGCCCTGTCTTTGGGTGCTGCATCCACCAGTAGAACGGGCATGGGAGTGGTTATCATCGGAGGAACCATGTTCTCCTTGGTTCTTACATTGTTCGTAATCCCGGCCTTGTATCTTATGTGGTCCAGAAAAAAAGTCCTAAGACCAGAATTCAAAACCCTCGAGCTTTCGTAATATGAACATTATAAAACGAATCAACCTATTTTTATTGATCATCGGCGGTTTTGTTGTTAGTAATGCCCAAGAGGTATTGACCGTTGAAGAAGCCGTGAAAATTGCACTGGAAAACAATTATCAGATCAAAACGGCCAAAAACGAACTTAGAATGGACGAGGAAGGCGTGAGTCCGGGACAAGCTGGAATGCTGCCCCAAGTTACCGCCAATATTGTTGACAACAACAGTGTGCAGAATTTATCGCAAACCCGTGTGGACGGCACTGAAGTTGAACGGGACAATGCCAAGAATACCAGCCTGAATTATGGTGTGGCCCTGGAATGGACCATTTTTGATGGATTGCGCATGTTTGCCAACCACGAAGAACTCAAGGAAACCCAAAAATTGGGAGAAGCCGAACTAAGACAGGCTATTTTGGGCAAAGTGGGCGAAATAATGACCACATATTACGATTTGGTTCAACAGCAGCAGCAGTTATCCGCTTTGGACAGTACTTTGTTGATATCGGAACAACGTGTAGAACTGGCCCAAAACCGATTTACCATTGGTAAGGCCTCAAAATTAGAGGTGCTCAACGCACAAGTGGATCTAAATACGGACAAAACCGAAATGCAGCGTCAGCAGGAATTGCACAAAAACACCAAAATTCTATTGAATGAGCAGCTGGCCCGTGACCTAAAGATCGAATTTAAAGTGATCCCCGAAATTTTTGTGGATCAAAGTTTGAATTTGGAAGAACTTGAAAATCGAGTGGTCGAGGAGAATCCACAGTTACAGGCCGAAAAAATAAACAAAAGAATCAGCGAACTGCAGCTTAAACAGATCAAAGCATCACGATATCCATCAGTCTATGTGACCACTGGTTATAATGTGGGACGGTCCACTTCGGAACTGGGTTTTAGCACACGGTCGCAATCCAATGGTTTCAACTACGGTTTTGGGGCATCGCTCAACCTATTCGACGGTTTTAATCAAAATAGAAACGAAAAAATAGGGAAGATCGCTCTTGAAAATGCTGAACTGGCCATTGCCGAACAGGAACAGACACTGACATCGATGGTAAATACAACCTATCAAACCTATCTTACTAACATCAGTTTAATGGAACTGGAGGAAAAAAATGAGTTGATTGCCAAAGAAAACCTTGACATTACAGTAGAAAAGTATCGAATTGGTATCATCCCTACGATTGAATTCAGAACGGCCCAGTTGAATTACATCAACGCAAGGGTAAGAAACAGCAATGCAAAATATCAGGCCAAAGTTTCAGAAATCCTATTAAAACAATTGGCGGGCAATCTAAAAATTTAGATCCATTGATTAGGGAGGACCGGTTTTGATAAGCTTCCTATGTTTTGCCCAGCTTCATAAAACAAATTGTAAGATATTGATTTACTGATATTTACTAAATCTTAAGTTTTGATTGGTCAAATGTCCCTATTTTTGTTCTCGAACGTTTTGATTTTCTGAGAGAATGGAAAAAGATTTAGATGAGGACAACAACCTATTCGGCAAGTCCAATTATTTCCAAGAAGAAGACCCGGTACTCCTAGCTGTCGACTGCATTATTTTTGGGTTTGACAAAAAAAACCTGAAAATCCTTTTGGTTAAAAGGAGCTTTGAACCAGACATGGGGAAATGGTCACTGATCGGCGGGTTTCTCAAGAAAAATGAAAACCTCGATCAAACTACATCCAGGGTACTCGAAAACCTAACAGGCCTAAACGACATCTATCTTGAACAACTTTATACGTATAGCAGGATTGACCGTGACCCTGCCCAACGAATTATTTCGGTTGCCTACTACGCCCTTATCGATGTAAACGACTCCAGATACAATGGAATTAAAGTGGATTCGGCCCAATGGTTCGATATTGACAAGGCTCCAAATTTGATATTGGACCACAATGAGATGGTTGAAAAAGCCAAGTCATCTTTAAAAAAGTATGCCTTGAACAGACCCATCGGTTTTGAGCTACTTCCAGAAAAATTTACAATGAGGCAGCTCCAAGATCTTTATGAATCCATTTTGGGCAAAAAGTTGGACAAACGAAATTTCATCAATAAAATAAATTCCTTTGATATTCTAGTTAAACTGGACGAAAAAGACATGAGTGTTTCCAGAAAAGGAGCTTATCTCTATATCTTTGACAAGGACAAATACAATAAAAAAGTAGAGGAAGACGGGTTTATATTTAAATTATAAACCCGTTTTCAATTTCCTCTGCCAAGGTTTGGCAATTGGGGGAATTACCCTGATTATCAGTTAAATTCGGTAGAAAACTTCCATTTGGTCTTATAGTTCCTGTTTAAAGGAAGGTCCTGTAACAAAGCCCTTAATATTTCAACCGGCATTCTGCCTTCTACCATTACCCTATCGTGGAATTCTTTTTCCGTCCAACCCTTTTCCAACATTTCATTTCTAAGGGCATAAAACTGTAGACCTCCCATCATATAGGCCAATTGGTACAATGGAGGATAGTTGGTAGTAAAGGAACGTCTCACTTCTGCTTCTGCATTGGCATACTCATGCCCCACTTCATCCACCAAAAGATCAATACACTCTTGGGGCGTCATTTCACCCAAATGGAATTTCAACGAAAATATGATTCGTGCACATCTATGGATTCTCCAAAAAAGCATCCCCAGTTTCTGTTCTGGAGTTTGCGGAAATTCTTTGTTCCACAGAATTATCTCCCAGTACAAGGACCAACCTTCCGTCCAAAATGGATTATAAAATGGTCTGCGATAACTCTTATGGCGACTGGTCATAAAATATTGTAGGTTATGCCCGGGAAGCAACTCGTGCTGTACCGTTGGAAAAGAAAAGTTTGGATTGTTGCCACGCATGCTCATCAACTTGTCGTTGTGGTCCATTTCCATGGTCGGGTACGAAATAATGATATCCCTTCCTCCCAAAAAGAAAGGACTCACCTTTTGTCTTTCTGGGCTCATCATCTTCATTCCCCAAGTTTCCTTGGCAAGAGCGGGCAGTGTAATAAGGTCTCTTTCCTCGATAAAATCAACGGAATGTGAATATAGGTCCATGATGGCCTGTGGCTGTTCCCCTGCCGGAACATAAGTGTTCTTTACATGCTCCAATGCCTTCTTCCAGTCATCTCCATAGCCCAATTCCCTTGAAGCTTTGATCATTTCATTTTTGCACCACTCAAACTGCTCTTCGGCAGTTTTGATCAGTTCTGCCGGCGTATACGGTATAAATTCCAGTGCCAAGCTTTCCTTTAAAGCCTCCTCACCAATTGGTTTTCCGATAATTCCACTACCATCATCCTTTACGCTCCCTTCTGAATAGTTTTCTTTTAAGAATTCAGCGTAGGCCGTAAGTTTTTTGTTTAATTTTTCATAGGGCTTTTCCACCCACCAAGTAAAATCGGGATCGTATCCGTAGTAAAAATTATAGGCTTCTTCCAGTCCTTTTTGGAAAGAAACAACCAATTCGGCAGCTTTATCGGCAGTTTGCCAATCTTTAAAAGGTTTGGCTTTCCACGATTCCATTTCGGAATCGATGGTCTTGGTGGCATCCTGCAGGGTTTGGGCCAATTTTTTGGAATCGGGCTTTTTACCTCTTCTACGCTCTTTTATAAATGGAAATATTTCAGTTGCAAAATTGCCTACTTCTTCCACTTCTTTAAATGCATTATAATCCTGATCTAGAAAGTAAGATCTCTTAGACATCAAACTCTTTAAAAGGATATAATCCACTTTGCCTTGTTGGGACAACGAGGCAAAGTCAATATCGGCCATCTTTTTTTGCCAATCCGAATAGAACTTGGTAAAACGCTGATAGTACTCATCGGACTCATCAACAATATAAGTGCGATCCAATGCCCAGTTATCTGCTTCAAACTCTGTTACCAAATCTGCCAATTTACTTGTTTGTGCGGTTGCCAACGAGCCGATCAGAGCCACTATTATGATTCCTGCTTTTTGTAATCCCATACTATTTCTATTTAATTTTTGATGCTACCTAAAGGTAACACCTGATTATTTCAATGTTACATCCAGATAGACTGAGTGTCGCCCATAAGTGTCATAAAACGGTTTAAACATTACACCATCAATGGTGAAATTCAATGTATTTGAATCTCCCTGAATGGTTTTGGCCAAGTCATCTGCGTCCAAGCTTATTTTTCGCCATTCATTTCGGGATTCTTCTTCTTGGGCCACCAACAAAATGGGACCATAGAAAAGACTTGCAATATTTTGCTGATCCATAACCGGATCCAAATAAAATTGGAACGGCAACTGCAATTCAATGGTGTCCCCATTTCTCCATTCCCTGGCAATAGCAAGGTAGGTTCCTGGAACGGCCTCCACGGGCTCCATATCCCCATTTATTTTTATGGTCACTCCTTTATCGGCCCATTCCGGTATGCGCAGGTTCAAACTAAACTCGCCATCGCCGGCCACAATCAATTTGGTGGACTCCGATTTTGGAAAATCGGTTACCTGGCGAAGGGTAATATTTTTTTCGGTCCACGCAAGTGTCGAAGGAACAAAAAGGTTTACATAGAGCTCTTTGTTGTCCCTGGATTTAAAGTAAATGGAATTCTGAAGCTTTGTACTACTTTCCAAAGCGGTTCCATTACAACAGGTAAAACCGGTCATTTCGGAATTTCCAAACCGTTTTACCGAGCCTGGCCGCAAAGGCACGTGATATGTATTTGCAGGACTGTCCTCGGCGACCGATGCCAATATATGATTGTACAACCCACGCTCGTAATAATCCATATATTCCGTTCGTTGATCGAATAGAAACAGATTTCTGGTAAGTTTGAGCATGTTATATGTGGCACAGGTCTCGTTTTGACCTCCTGATGAAAATCCATTTTCATACAAAGTGGCCGGTTGACCAATAAAACATTCGGCATTGGTGGGATTCCGAGCACCTGCCACCCCACCGATACTGTACGTGTAATCGTTTTTGACCTTATACCAAAAATTGTCGGCCACTTGGTAGTACTCAGGTAAGTTTGAATCTCGATATATTTCCAGGGCACCCATGATTTGGGGAATATGCTGATTGGCATGCAGTCCTCGGAACGTATCCACATTTTTTGCTAAACCATGGGAATGTTCTGCATCACCATAAAACATCTTTATGTTATCGAACAAGCGCGCAACCACCAAATAACGGGGTTCGTCTGCAATTCTGTCCAATCTGGCCATTGCTTCGTTCATGCCGCCAAACTCACCTGCGATGTAGGTGTTCCACATGGTTATCAGGGTATCGGTTGGCAATTGGCTCAACCGTGCATAAACCCAATCCCCCATACCTTTAGCAATCTCTAATGCCTTTTTGTTCCCGCTTACTTCATAAACATCCATTAAACCCGCAAGTATTTTATGAAGGGTATAATAAGGTGCCCATACTTGAGTAGGTTGTGTGCCGTAAGTAGCCCCGTTCTCCAACATGATAAATTGATCGGGAGGATAGGCACTGATGAATCCCTTGCCCCAATTCCAATAATCCGTTCGGATACCATTTTCGCTCAAATCGGAATCAAAGATTGATTTTCCAGGGCCCGGTGGCACGGCCACTGGGTCTTCTTCAAATTCTTCTCCATTTTTTTGAGGTCTGCCCGAAAGTTGTGAAAGTCCATAAAGTACTTCCACCATATAATCCATTTTATTGGCAAAATTGGTTTGCAATTTTTTATCATGACCAGTACTGGCGTACGCCTGCGCAATAGAACTCAGGTAATGTCCAGTGGCATGCCCTCTTAATTTGGTTTCTTGACTGTCCCATACCCCTAGAGGGTTTGCCCCCTCTGGTTGTTCTTGCCCAAAGGCATTTCTAAACATATAAAGGAAAGAGTCCGGATTGGTTTGTGCCAGTGTATTTATGAATTTGTCCCGGTTCTCCATAAATTTTGTTGGCTCACCTTTGGTGGTTTTGTCCAGAGATACCTGATCAAGTGAGAAAACTTCTAAATTACGTTCCGGGCCATCCTGCCTGTTAACAGGCTTTACTTTTACTTTGGCTTTTGGTTGAAATGCTGTTCCGGGTACTTTACCTGTGATTACATATTCCCCTGATCGCAAAACATCCTTATTATCTGTTGGGGCAGGCCAGATCACTCTTACCTTTTTCTCTTGAATGCCGTTCGAGAAACTTGCTTTCACATATCTCGGGAGACGAGGCAAGGTGCCAATTTCCGTTTCAACCTCAATATCTGCAACATCAACAAGATATTTAATGTACAATTGGGGAGTTTCAGGTTTAAAATCGGGCAGGTCGTCCGTTGGTTTTTCCTCTTTTACCACTGTATTTTCACCACTTAAACCATGGGCATAAATTAGGCCGATATGTTTTTCGCTCAAAGGAATTCGGTACAATCTAAAATCGTGAAGTTTGGCACTGAGGTATGGGCTTCCCAATGTAATTGCCCTACCCAAATAGAGTATGTTTTCGTGGGTGAACATTTCACTTAATTCCAGCTCCGTATTTTCCAATGCACCTACTTGCTCTCCATCCAAAAATAAATCGATGGATTTTGAAGGAATATCAAAAACCAGGGATAACTGAACCCATTTGCCCATTTCAATTTTGGTATCTGGTAAAGCGATCTCATAAGCTTTCCTGCCATCTTTGATGACTTGCATTTGAATATGTTCCTTTCCCCTGACCCCAGCTAGGGCCATAAAAAAATGCGTTCGGCCGTCTTTTCCAAAATCAAAAAGCATTTGCCCTGTTTGTAAGGATTTAAAATTCACCCAAGTTGAAATACTCAATGACTCCTCACCTTCTAAAGATTCTCCCGGAATGGACATATAGGATTTGCCCTCTGAGGTCAATGAAAGAACACTGCCAAATTGATCGTCTGCCACAAACTTGGTATCCGCACCATAAATTCTTGCATGAAGATTATTTCTAGACCAATCTTTGGCATCTCCATCCAAAACATATCGCGCTATCATGCCTGTTTCCCCGATTCCATCCAAAATCTGATTTCCTCTCTGTGCAATTATCGGGTTTACCGAGCAACTGAAGAGAATCAGTATTGCAACGATTATTTTTATTGGTTTCATACCTGTTGGTCCATGTGTAGCATCAAAATTCGATACTATTCTTATCGATGATACCCTACAACACCTGAAAACCATGTGCATAAGGATCATCATCATCTATAATTATATTGTTATATCCTGTTACCTGTGCCCATCCCTGAATACTTGGGACTATGGCCTGTTTTCCATCCAAGGTGGTCTCTGCCTCTACCTTGCCAACAAATTTGCTGCCTATAAAGCTTTCATGAACAAATGGTTTGCCCAACCCTAATTTTCCCTTGGCATATAATTGTGCCATTCGTGCCGAAGTACCGGTTCCACAAGGCGACCGATCTATGGCCTTGTCCCCATAAAAAACAGCATTTCTTCCAGAGGAGGAACCATCCAAGGGACTGCCTGTCCACATCATATGGCTTACATCCCTAATGGTAGGGTTCTCCGGATGGATGAATTTGTTGGGGTATTTATCATTGATTGCCTTTCGCACCACTTGGGAATATTGGATGATCTGGCCTGCAGTGTAATCTTGTAATCCGGTAAAATTTTGCTGTGGATCTACAATGGCATAATAATTACCTCCATAGGCCACATCAAAAGTAAGTTGCCCCAACCCTGGACATTCTACGGTTAGGTCAACTGCTGCCAAATATGATTTTACATTCACCAATTTTACCCAATCTACCTTTTTACCGGTCACCTGATATTCAATTTCGACAAGTCCCGCAGGTGCCTCCATCCTGATTTTTCCGGGTGTTTTTGGTACAACCAGGCCTTCTTCTATGGCAACCGTAATCGTACCAATTGTACCGTGGCCGCACATGGGCAAACAACCTGATGTTTCAATAAAGAGAATGGCAAAATCATTTTCTGGACTATGTGGTGCCATTAAAATGCTTCCACTCATCATATCATGTCCACGCGGCTCGAACATTAACCCGCGTCTGATCCAATCATACTCTTTTAAAAAATGTTGACGCTTTTCGCTCATATTGGCTCCCACTAAATTGGGACCTCCCCCTGCGACAACCCGTACCGGGTTGCCACAGGTATGCGCATCAACACAAAAAAATGTTTTTCTGGCCACTCGATATTATTTTAAATGGTCTGGCAATAATTCCATTGGAAAAGATTGATAACTGATAGGTCTTACCCAACGCTTTATGGAATGGATGCCCACAGCGGTAAACCTTGAATCGGTTGATGCTGGATAGGGCCCTCCGTGCTGCATGGACGGACACACCTCGACTCCTGTAGGAACTCCATTATATATAATTCTTCCAACCCTATTTTGTAAGGCTTCCACAATTTCCGGCAGATTGGCGGCATCTCCTTTTTCGGCTATCAAGGTACCTGTCAATTGGCCTTCCAAACCTTCTATGATTTTAATAAGCTCTGCTTCATCCTCACATTGCACTACCATGGAAAAAGGACCAAAAACCTCCTGATGCATTTTGGGGTTCTTCAAAAATGCCGAACCTGAAACACTGGCAATGATCGAAGCTGCGTCGTTGGCACTTAACTCACCATCATACTTTCCAACTACCTCAACTCCTTCTTGGGCAACAACATCCTCACCTTTGGACTCATAACCCTTTTTGATATTTGGGTGCAACATGGTCTGTGGTGCTATGGCAACGGTTTCCTTGGCCAATTCTTGAACAAAGTCTTCCGTATCCCCACTTTTAACTGTTAACAAAAGTCCAGGATTGGTACAAAACTGCCCTGTACCCAATGTAATGGAACCTGCATAGGTTTTTGCGAGCTCACCACCTCTTTTGGAAATGGCATCTGCTGTCATGATCACAGGATTTATGCTTCCCATTTCTGCAAAAACAGGAATAGGCTCATCGCGTTTGGCCGCAAGATCAAAGAGTGCCCTTCCACCTCCAATACTTCCCGTAAAACCAACCGCTTTTACTTTTGGATGGTTTACCAAATCAATACCGGCCTGCACAGCTCCATTGATGCTGGAAAAAACGCCCTGTGGCATACCAGTCTTCTCCGCAGCCTTAACAATGGCAGAGGCCACCAATTCATTGGTACCCGCATGCATAGGGTGACCTTTAACGATCACTGGGCAACCAGCGGCCAAGGCACTGGCCGTATCGCCACCGGCCGTGGAATAGGCCAATGGAAAATTACTGGCGCCAAAAACGGCAACCGGGCCCAAAGGAATCATTGTTTTTCTTAAGTCCGCCTTTGGCAAGGGTTTTCTATCCGGTTGGGCAGCGTCAAAAGTGTTTTCCCGCCAGTCTTCACTGGCCACCAACTCAGCAAAAGAACGTAACTGAAATACGGTTCTACCCCTTTCCCCAATGGCTCTTCCTTCTGGCAAACCGGACTCCAACATATAAGTTGATATCAATTCCTGGTCGAGTGCCAAAATTTCATCTGCAATGGTATTTAAAAATTCTGCTCTTTGTGTTCCTGGCACTTTTCGGAATACCTTAAATGCATCCCAAGCCATTTCAACGGCTGTGTCTATCTCTTCTTTAGTGGCCTCTTTGAATATGGTTGGGTTCTCCACATTTTCTTTGGGGTCGATTGTTCTGAACTCGATGGATCCGTCGGCCTTAAATTGTCCTGCAATACAGTTTTTACCTGTAATCATACTACACTGTTTATGTTTTTATATTCCGGAAGTTCCGGTCTGTTCTTCATTGCGGTTTCTATCACATTCAATACTCTTTGTCTTTCTGCACCTTGCAATGGTAGCCTTGGTGGCCTTACATGTTCGGTACCGATTCCAGTGGCCACTTCTGCCAATTTTATGTTTTGAACCAATTGGGGGCTAATATCCAACTCCAACAAAGGCATAAACCATCGATAGATATCCAGCGCCTCCTGAATTCTTCCCGCTTTTACCAACTCATAGATGGCAACGGTTTCGGCCGGGTATGCGCAAACCAATCCTGCCACCCATCCAACGGCACCGATTACAAGACTCTCCAGTCCCAAGGTATCTACGCCCGTAAAAACTTTAACGCGATCGCCAAACCTGTTTTGGATTCGAATTACGTTGGTGATATCCCGAGTCGACTCTTTTATGGCTTGGATATTCTCACATTCGATCAGCTCTTCCAACATATCCAGCGTAACCTCGATCTTATAGTCCACTGGGTTGTTATATAGCATTATGGGGAGCGATGTACTGTTGGCAACGGCCTTAAAATAAGCTACGGTTTCATAATCGGTTGATTTGTACCTCATCGGTGGCAATAGCATCAACCCATGGGCTCCGGCATTTTCGGCATGTTGGGCTGCCGCAATAGCTCCTTTTGTACTTTGTTCCGCTACATTCATGATTACCGGAATCTTGCCATTGGCCAATTCCACGGACTTTTTGATGAGGATTTCCTTTTCCTCTTGTTCCAAAGTACTGGCCTCTCCTAAGGTTCCCCCTAAGATAATCCCATGTACGCCTGCTTCTATCTGTGCTTTGATGTTCTTTTCGAACATTTCAAGATCTAAGGTATCATCCTTTGTAAACTTTGTTGTCACAGCTGGCATTACGCCTTCCCACTTTACCATATGCTTTCTGATTATTTTAATCTAAAATTACAAATTGCACATTGCTATCCTTTATATGATTATTAGCTCATTCTTATACTATATTATCCTAAATTAGCACCTAACATAATTTTTGAATTAATTTAGGCATACATGAAGGTCCTCCCCTTTAAAATCCCAAAACCTAAAAATGAGGCACTGGTTTATCAAATTGACCGTGAGCAGGTGTTTTACGACCAATTGCACCAGCATGGAGAGATTCAGATAAGCTTTGTGGAAAAAGGATCGGGATCCTTGATTGTGGGCGATAGTATCAATGAATATAAAGCTGGGGATATTTTGGTCATTGGAAGTTATATTCCCCATGTGTTCCGAAGTGATACACGAATAAAGGAAGAGTCCCTAATGCATACCTTATTTTTTAACAAAGACTCTTTTGGAAAGGATTTTTTTCAACTGACGGATTTATCCGCTATCCAAAACTTCTTTAAAAAATCAGAATTTGGAATGAGGGTCACCTCCAGAAATACCAAAATTATTCCACTGTTCCAATCCCTTGCCAAACAAAGTAAAGTAGAGCAGATTGCTTCCCTTTTAATGATCATTCACCAAATCAATAGATCAAGAACAACGCCACTATCTTCTTTTGTTTACCGCAAATCCTTTAGTGATGATGAAGGTAAGCGTATGAGCAAGGTATATGATTATACCATGGAGAAATTTCAAGAACCCATTACTTTGGATGAGATTGCCGAAAAGGCCAATATGAGTAAAAATGCTTTTTGCAGATACTTTAAAAAACGTACGAACAAAACATTTTTTCAGTTTCTGATTGAAATTCGGATTGAAAATGCCTGCAAGCTCATCATCAAGAATCCCGAACTATCGATAGCGGTCATTGCAGAGCAATGCGGTTTTAACAATATTGCCAATTTCAACAGGAAATTCAAAGAGATTAAATGTTGTACTCCTACGCAGTACCGCACTCAATTCTAACATTAGTTTGATGATGGATATAAAAGCGATTTTCGAATGGCCAACTGCTTTTTATCGGGTTTTGCCATCTCCATTATTTTAAATGATCGCTTTACCAACTTGGAATCGCTTTCCAATTCGCTCAAATCAATTTTTAGCCCTGCGTAATCCAAATATTTTTGATAGTCAATTTGGGCCACTGTTTCTACATAATCCTTGATCTCATCAAGCGGTGTGCCGGCCAACTCTTCAGAAATTGCCCAAAACTCCTCTTTTTTAAAACCTCTGTTTTCCTTCAAATAATATTCATTGTAGAGAAAACGCATAACATCATCCAAAGAATTCTGGTTGTTCGAACCATTTCTTATGGCCAAGTCCAGTAGCAGTCCTATTATAGGTCCTTTGTTATAATATGAGATAGTGGTTTCTTGGGCATTTTCCTCCATATTTAGAAAGTTGAGCCAAATATCAAAGCTCGACCTAGAAAGTGACATATGGTCCTTACCCTCTATATTCTCGTATCGCCGGATGGAATCTGACAAATAATCCAATGCGGCATTGGGATGCAAAAGTCCTGCCCTTAGCATTATTATATACTCATAATAAACTGTAAGCCCTTCCGAGACCCATAGCATATCGGTATAATTTTCCTTGCTATAATCGAACGGCCCCAACTCAATGGGCCTAATAGCCTTTACATTATAAAGGTGAAAATATTCATGGGTTATAAAATTCAGGTAATCCACATAATTTTCCCGAGATGCAAACTCAAATGTACCTCCCGTAAATACTGCTTGCGAGTTCCAGTGCTCCAGACCACCCCCTCCAGCTTCCATCATAATAAAACAGTAATTATCATAGGGCACATGCTTCATTAAATCGGTCGATGCATCCATTATTTTTTTTAAATCACCAATAAACTCCTGCTCTTTAAGTCCTTCTGGCGTTGCTACTGCCAAATGATAGGATTTTCCTCTATGTTCAAAATCATACGTATTGTGGTTTCCCATATATACCGGGCTATCATAAAGAATATCAAAATTTTCGGCGTAATAGGTTCCGTTATCTTCCTTTTGCATTCCGGTGGATATGGATTGCCATTGGCCATACGGTGAAAAATCGATGGTCACGGACATATCAATTTTACCAGCGAGGTGCATAAACAAGGTATTGGGCATAATAAATGCCCTCTTTTCATTTATATTGGATTCTGCAACAGATTTATGGTTTGCAAATACCCGGTAAGTTATTTCGATATTGGAATTTGTACCATTTTCCACTTCCCATGTACTCTTTGTTGTCTTTTGCCAATTCAGGATTTTCCCTGAGTCATCATTAGCCTGAAAATCTACTATATACTTTGGAAAGTCCATTATTTTATAATAACCTGGTGACCAAACGGGCAGTTCAAAACTATTTTTTTCACCCTGTAGACCACTACAGATCAATTTCACCTCTGCATAATGTTTTTGGGGCTCCACAAAACTGACTTCATAGTGCATTTTTTGGCCAAATGTTATGGAACAGGTTAACATCCAGGCAAGAACCACCCAATTGACCAAGGTGGTTTTACTTACATTGTGTGGTTTTGGAACACCCATATTTTTTTTGAATTTATTATAATCAAAGGATGCATAAAGTTACGTCTATCAGGTATAGTCAATTAGATATTATTATCCATTTTTGATAGTATGTTAACCTTCTTGCGGATACTCCATCGACAATGGGTCCATTTAATATCAATGGTACCGATTGCCCTAAGGTTTGCAATGTGCGCATGATACTATTTTTTGTTTGTACGACGGGCAGTAATTTGGACACTTTTCAGTTTATCTCTAATTTCAATATTTATTCAATAGCGATTTGTACACCATAATAGACATAGAGACCACTGGAAATGGAATCAAGGGCAATAAGATTACCGAGATTTCCATTTTTAAATATGATGGAGACCAGATTGTGGATGAATTCACATCATTGGTGAACCCACAATGTCCCATCCCCTATTTTATTACCGGGCTTACTGGAATAGACGATCAAATGGTGCAGCACGCACCTACTTTTGATGAGATTGCAGATAACATCCAGAACATTACGGAGGGCTGTATTTTTGTGGCGCACTCGGTCAATTTTGATTATGGGGTAATCAAAGAGGAATTCAGGCAAATCGGTATTGATTTCACAAGAAAGAAACTCTGTACCGTACGATTGTCCAGAACATTGATTCCTGGGCTTCGTTCTTACAGTTTGGGCAAACTCTGCTCGGCTATTGAGATACCGTTATCGGACCGTCACCGGGCCCGTGGGGATGCTCATGCTACGGTACTTCTGTTCGAAAAGCTCTTGAGAAACCCAGCCTCGGACGAAGTATTCAAAAAATTCCTGAACGCCCGTAGCCAAGAGGCCACCCTACCACCTCATTTACCCAAATCTGTATTTGACAATATTCCCCAAAAACCTGGTATATATTATTTCTTGAACCAAAAAGGGGAAATTATTTACGTTGGCAAGGCCATTAACCTGAAGAAGCGGGTTCTGGGACATTTTTATGACAAAAGCAGAAAGGAGATTCAGATGTGCGGAGAAACAACCCATATAGATTTTAAACTATCGGGGAGTGAATTGGTCGCGCTGCTTATGGAATCTGCAGAAATAAAAAGGCTTTTCCCCCCGTATAATCGTGCTCAAAAAAGAACAGGAAAACAATACGCCATTTTTGCCTACGAAGACAGAAACGGTATAATGCACCTAGCTTATAACATCATAAAGGGTATTCCGAATCCGCTCAAGATTTTTCATAATCAGACCGAATGCAGATTGTATCTAGAGGAGGTATGCAAAACCTTTGCACTTTGCCCAAGATATTGTCATTTACAACAAACGAATACCGCTTGCTCGCATCATGAAATAAATACGTGTGAGGGCATATGCAGGGGAGAAGAAACTTTAGAACATTATAACCATAAGGTAAGCACGGCCATTGAACATATGAAAATGTTGGCTTCGGAAATACGCATTATCAAAGAAAAGGGAAGGGACAGTAATGAAAATGCGGTGGTTTTAATTGCAGATGGGATATACAAGGGGTTTGGTTTTATAGACAGGGACATGGAAATATCTTCGCTTGAAGATATTGAAGCCTTTATAACCCCACAAAAACATACCGTGGAAACCGATAGTATTCTTACCCAGTATCTTTTGAAACATTCGGATACCCATATCATGAACGTGCCCTCATAAAAAATGCCCCCAAAATTGAGGGCACTTCATATGAACAAATAACTACAGGTTGAAAAAATACATTATTTGAACTGAGCAGTTTCGGTACTATCTTTCATGGCCATGGTACTCGCCTTACCGGCAGTCACCACATTTTGAACCATGTCAAAGTAAGAGGTTCCAACAAAACCTTGATGTTTTACAGCTTTAAAACCATCCTTCTGCAGGGCAAACTCCCGCTCCTGCAGTTCAGAATATCCGGCCATTCCCCTTTCCTTGTAGGACCTGGAAAGTTCGAACATACTTGTATTCAGTGCATGGAAACCGGCAAGGGTGATAAATTGGAACCTATACCCCATAGCGGCCAGTTCCTCCCTAAAACTCTCCATTTCCTTTACGCTCAATTTCGCTGCCCAGTTAAATGATGGCGAACAATTATAAGCCAACATTTTATTAGGGAATTTACTATGAATGCCCTCCGCAAACTTTTTGGCCTGCTCCAAATCTGGGTTGGAGGTTTCCAACCAGATCAGGTCTGCAAAAGGAGCATAGCTCAATCCACGGTCTATCCCTTGCTCCAAACCATTGTTCACATAAAAGAAACCTTCCGGGGAACGTTCTCCTGTCAAGAATTGATGGTCTCTCTCATCTATATCACTGGTCAATAGATTGGCCGCATCGGCATCCGTTCTGGCAATGATTATGGTCGGTACTCCCATAACATCCGCAGCCAATCTGGCCGCAATTAATTTATTTATGGCTTCTTGGGTGGGTACCAACACCTTGCCTCCCAAGTGACCGCATTTTTTGGCAGAGCTCAACTGGTCTTCAAAATGAACACCGGAGGCTCCGTTCTCAATCATGGATTTCATCAGCTCAAAGGCATTTAGATTGCCTCCAAAACCAGCTTCGGCATCCGCAACAATAGGAACCAGATAATCCTTTTTTGGAGCAGCTCCATTTACGGTCTGTATTTGATCGGCCCTCAACAAGGCATTATTGATACGCTTTACCACCATGGGAACACTATTGGCAGGATACAGGGATTGATCGGGATACATTTCCCCCGATAAGTTCGCATCGGCAGCAACTTGCCAACCACTTAAATAAATGGCATCGAGACCGGCTTCAACTTCCTGTATGGCCTGATTACCTGTCAATGCTCCCAAACCTGCCACAAAATCTTGGCTGTTCAATTTGTTCCAAAGCTTCTCGGCGCCGATTCTTGCAATGGAATGATCAATTTCATAGGATCCACGAAGTTTGATCACTTCCTCTGCGGTATAGGGGCGTTCCACACCTTTCCATCTCGGATTTACTGTCCAATCCGTTACAAGAGCTTGAATTTTTTCCTTTTTTTCCATAATTTTATAATTCGAAATTTGACTTGAATCCCATGTAATGTTCGCGCATTCTTGGGATTTTTTTATTGATTCTGTATGTGTGCTGTTTAAATTTCCCGATAAGCCTTGGTGGTCAAGAACTCTTCAAACTTTTTGGTCCTCACCAATTTATCGAACAATGCGGTGGCTTCCTCAAACTTGGTATTGTGCATGTTTCCTTCACCGACCAGATGTCGTATTTTGGTGATTTCCTCATTTAAAATGGATTGATAGAGCTCATCGGTCAATTTTCTGCCATCGTCCAACCTGACATTGAATTTGAGCCATTGCCAGATCTGTGTTCTGGATATTTCCGCGGTAGCCGCATCCTCCATCAAATTATTGATAGCGACACAACCGTTGCCCCTCAACCAAGATTCCAGGTACATGATCCCAACGGAGATATTCTTTCGAATACCTTTTTCGGTGATCGTTCCCTCGGGCACCGCAATAAGATCATCCGCTGTGATCACATCATCGGCACGTAGTTTGTCCAATTGGTTGGGCCCGGGCATATACTGATCAAAGATGTCCTTAGCAATCTTTACCAGTCCTGGGTGTGCCACCCATGTTCCATCGTGCCCGTTTTTAACTTCCCTTTCCTTGTCCAAACGAACTTTCTGCAATGCCTTCTCATTGGCAATCGGGTCGTTGTTTATTGGAATTTGTGCAGCCATGCCTCCCATGGCGTGTATTCCCCTTTTATGGCACCGTTGAATTACCAACTTGGAATAAGCATCCATAAACGGCACTGTCATGGTCACCTGATCTCTGTCCGGCATAATAAACTCCGGATGGTTCTTAAACTTCTTGATATAGGAAAATATATAATCCCATCTTCCACAATTAAGTCCCACGATATGGTTTTTGAGCTCGTAGATGATCTCATCCAACTGAAAACTTGCGGTTATGGTCTCAATTAACACCGTGGCCTTGAAGGTACCTACGGGAATTCCCAAATACTCTTCGGCAAAGGTCATTACCTCGTTCCACCACCGTGCCTCCAAATAATGCTCTAATTTGGGCAAATAAAAATAGGGTGCCGATTTTCTACGTCGGAGTGTTCCCGTATTGTGGAAAACATACAAAGCAAAATCTACCAAGCTACCGGAAGTCTCTTCGCCGTTGATCAATATATGGCGTTCGTTTAAATGAAGCCCTCTTGGACGCACAAGCAATACAGCTACCTCATCGTTCAGTTTATAATCCTTCCCTTTTTTGGAGTCGTGATAGGTTATGGTCCTTTCATTGGCATCAATCAAGTTTTGCTGTCCCTGCATACAATTATACCAAGATGGGGCATTGCTGTCTTCAAAATCCGCCATAAAAGTCTTGGCTCCGGAATTCAATGCATTGATGACCATTTTCCGATCCACTGGTCCGGTTATTTCCACACGTCTATCCAACAAGTCTTCGGGAATACCCTTCACTTTCCAATCAGCCGTTCTGGTCTGTTGGGTTTCTTCAGAAAATTCTGGAAAAACACCTAGGTCAAATTGTATTTGCCTTTTAGTTCTCTCTTCCAGCAATTGCAATCTGGATCGGTTGAATTTTTGATGTAGCTCAATCAAAAACTCCAAAGCTTGATCCGTCAACAATTCTGGATAATAATTCGTTACCTCCTTTGCAAACTGCAATGTTGTTCTGGTCATTATTGCTTCTTCCATAATAGATTTCATTTTGTTAAACAAGATTAACGCAAACGTTTGAGAAAATCAAGCGAACGTTCGCTTTTTTATGTTTATTCGCTATTTTTAATAGATTCGCAAAAAAACATATCTTTGATCACGAAAAATGGAAGAAGAATACATCAAATTAATATTTGGGCTGAAGCTCAAGCAGATAAGAACCAAGAGAAAGTTATCCTTGTTTGGGCTTTCCAAGCTTTCCGGACTTTCAAAATCGTATTTGAACGAGATTGAAAAAGGGAAAAAATACCCCAAAACAGATAAGATTGCGCTCTTGGCGGAAAAATTAGAGGTACCCTACGATAGTATGGTGTCCCTAAAATTGGACAAGAACTTGGCTCCGGTCGGTGAACTCCTAAAATCCAAAGTGCTAAAAGAGTTACCACTGGAACTCTTTGGTATCAAGGAGAGTGACCTTATTGATATCGTAGCCAATGCGCCAACTAAAGTGAATGCCTTTATCAGCACCATAATAGAAATTGCGAAGCACTACAATTTTGGAAAGGAAAATTTTTACCTGGCTTCGCTACGTTCCTTCCAAGAGGCGAGCAACAACTTTTTCCCTGATCTGGAAGAAGCAGTTCAAAATTTTGCCAAAGCTTATCAGGTCAACTTAAAAAAGTCTCCTACTTCTGAAGAGTTGGAGGAAATATTGATCGAGGAATATGGGTACACCATAAACAACGATGAGCTGACCAAATATAAAGAGCTCGATAAACTGCGGTCCATTTTTGTACCAAAGACCAAAACACTTTTGATTGCCGATCATATTGATGAGGCGCAGAGGGCTTTTATCTACGCCAAAGAAATCGGTTACAATTATTTACAGATCGAGGAACGCCTATATACCTTTACTTGGATCAAATTCAACAATTTTGACCAGGTACTCAACAACTTTTACGCCTCCTACTTTGCCGGCGCACTGGTAATTCCGCGTGGTTTGATCAAAAAAAATATAGATGCGTTTTTATCCAAGCCCCATTTCGACAAAACATTCTTGGCTGGTATAAAAAACAACTACAACGCTTCGCCCGAATCACTGTATCAACGTTTGACCAATATTTTGCCCAACGACTACCAATTGGAAAATCTATTTTTCTTGCGATTGAGCCATAAAGGGGGAAGCAACCATTTTGAGATCACCAAAGAGTTGCACCTTACCCATCAACATTCACCGCACGGAAACGAAACCAACGAAAAGTATTGTAGGAGATGGGTATCCATTCGGGTGTTACAGGATATTGCCAAAGGCACGGAAGACCATCTTATGGATGTACAGATTTCGCATTATCCCAATGACGGATTGTCCTATCTCATTTTTTCCAGTGCTACGGCAGACCCATTTAAGAAAGAGGAATACCGGAGTGTAAGCCTTGGTCTATTGATCAATGACCAACTCAAAAAAAAGGTGGAATTTTTAAACGACCCGAACATTAAACCCTATGATGTAGGGGTAACCTGCGAGCGATGTGCCATTGCGGATTGCAAGGTGAGGCAATCCGCTCCCGTAATCTTAAATAGACAACAGCAGTACATAAAAACCGAATCCGTTGTTGATGAACTTCAAAAAAAGTTCAGTTAACTATGCGTTGGGCTTAAGGACAACCTTGAAAGTGGATATATTGTCCAGCTGTTGAAAACCCTCATGCAGTTTGTTCTGCTCAACAGCGTAGGGATAAAAAGAAATAGGCTCTATACACACCATGTTCCTAACTTCTGTCCAGCACATAAAATTGCCAAATTCCTCTGTCTCTATGGTAATCTCTTTTTTATCCTTAAATGTTATGCTAGTACAATCGGCCACTTGGAGCGCCCGGCTTCCCACTGCCAGAACCTCATCCAAAGCAATCTCTTCACCATTGGCAACAATTACCGGTGACTCCGTGTAAATCTTAAATGCTGGATGGTACCCCAACATAAATGGCATACCCTTTTCCCCGGTAATACTAAAATGTACTTCCAGACCATCCTTTGTAAGCAAAAAGGATTTTTCGAACCTGAAGTCGTAGGGCCATGTAAGTGCTTCTTCTGTTGACTTTTCGGGAAACTTGGAGTTGTACACCTCGGTTCCTGCTCGGTAATCCTTTACATATACCACTGATGTATCGGTTTGGTGCTCCAATTGATATTCCATTTGGCGCAAATGTCCGTGCTGGTCCTGAACGGCAATACTCTTGGGTGTTTCAACACGGAAACCTGCCTCATTTACAGGTCCGATGATCGGAAACATTTCGGTATCCGCACTTCCCCACCCTGGGCTTCCCTTTTGGTGTATAAACTCATGTCCGTCAACTTCGAAACTTACCAATTCCCCTGCATCTATACTCACACGGGAATTATCTTTTTTAAGTGTTACCATTACTTGGTGTTTATCAATCTGTAGATTAGAATCGCGGTACGTTTGGTCAATGCCTCAATTGTGTTGAGATTAACTGTTTCTTGTGGGGTATGGGCATTTGTTCCCATGGTTCCCAATCCATCCAATCCATCTACATATTCTGCTACAAAGGATACATCGGCCGCTCCTCTTTTACCCGGATCGTACGCTATAACTTCCCCTTGCTTTAGATCAAGGCTCACTTCGTTCAATGTTTGCAGCAATTGAAGATTCCCTTCCGTGGGCTGCATGGCCGGATAACTATCCGTAAAACTTACGGTTGCCGAAGTCTTGGGTAGGTTATTGGCGACGATTTCCCTCATTTTGTTCCGTGCACGCTCTTTTTGTTCTTCAGAAATAAACCTGAGCCCTCCTTTAACCACTGCTTTTTGAGCTACCACATTACTCTTGCCGAAAGCATCTCCCTTACTTTTTAGCTCATCGTAATTCACGAAAGTTCCTCCAAGAAGTACTCCTGGGTTAAAGGTCAGTAGATCCTCTCCTTTGACATCCGTATAAAATTCATGCAGGATCCTTGACATTTCAAAAATCGCACCAGCACCTGTTCCTTCGCTAAAAATTCCTGAAGAATGGGCTCGTTTTCCGTCAACTTCCACGGACCATCCCGACGAACCTCTTCTAGCTACTGTGGCGTAGTTAAAACCAGTTGAATTTTCGAAACCCAATGCTATATCGCTTCGCTTGGCAGCATCTATCAAATCTTTTCGACTAATGGAAAGTGGACTGCCGGTACTCTCTTCATCACCTGTAAAAGCGACAATGATCTGGGCATCATTCAAAAGTCCATTGTCGTGCAAGGCTTTCAACGCATATAGTACAATTACGTCGCCGCCTTTCATATCGTTCCCACCTGGGGCATGGGCAATGCTATCGTTGACCATTTCAAAGGTCTGAAAAGGACTGTCTTCTTCAAAAACCGTATCCAGGTGCCCTATGAGCAACAACTTTTTTCCTTTTTTACCAGAAGTTTCTGCAAACAAATGACCAGAACGGTTCATTTCTGCAGGCATTTCTATCCAAGTCGTTTCAAATCCTATATCATCAAAGGCATCTTTAAAGACCATACCAACCTTTTTGACCCCTTCGGCATTTAGGGTTCCACTGTTGATATTGACTACTTTCTCAAGAAAACCGATTGCTTCCTGATTGTTTTTCTCGATAGTGGAAACTATCTTTTTTTCTGTCCTGGAAAGTTTTTGGGCACTTAAGGAAGTAACTAGAATCAGTGCCAAAATGGTCGAAAAATATCTTATTGTCATGGTGGGTTATTTTGCAGGACAAGTTATCAAAATAGATTGACAAAGCCTGCAAAACCAAGCATCTTCTACTCGAACTGAATCGCCTTTACCGGAGTTATTTTCGTGATGATGTAAGAAGGTACCAAAAGCATGAGCAAACAAAGCAACATGACCCCGATATTCAAGAGTAAAATGGTGGGTGCATCCATATGGACCGGAATGTATTCGATATAATATTCTTCCGGATTGGGAAATTTAAACATTCGGTAGCGGTCCTGAAGAAAAATCAACCCAAGACCGATCAGGTTGCCCCAGAACAGACCAATGGCAATTAAATAGGCCGCATTGTACAGGAACACTTTGCGGATACTCCAATTTGCCGACCCCAATGCTTTTAAAATTCCGATCATTTGGGTACGTTCCAAGATAAGCACAAGCAAGGCCGTGATCATATTTATACCGCCAACTATAATCATTATTCCTATGATCAGGGCTATGTTAAAATCAAAAAGACCTATCCATTCAAAAATGCGAAAGTATTTGGACTTTATATTTTGCGTATCCAGCACAGAAATGGTGCTATTATAAATCTCATTTGTTTTTTCTTCAATTTGGTCAAAGTCGTACAAAAAGACCTCGAAATTCCCAATTTGGTCATCCTCCCAACGGTTCATCAATTGAATATGCCGGATATCCACGAAGACATAGGTTTCATCAAACTCCTCAAAACCGCTATCATATATCCCAACAATTTCGAACCTTCTATTGTTCGGTGGTTTGGAAGCATCTCCGTCCCTTAAAAAAAATGAAAAGAAACTATCCCCTACCTTTAACTGTAACCGATTGGCCATTAAACTTGATATAAGTACCTCTTCGTTGAGTTTGCCGGTATAGTCGGGCAACCTTCCATCCACCAAATACTCTTTAAAGGTGGTCCAGTCGTAGTCCGTACCCACCCCTTTGGCCAACATGCCCTCAAAAGTATCTGCCGTTCTAATAATTCCACCTTTGGTGGCTACCGCCTGCACATGCTTTATACCATCAACACTTTCGAAATCGGGATAAAAGTTTTGATCTTTGGAAATAGGAATCAGGGAAACCTCCGAGTTATTGTTATTGAAGTTGGAAATTTGAATATGCCCATTGAAGGCCGCTACCTTTTCGCGTATCTTATTTTTAAGGCCCACACCTGTAGCAATGGCAATGAGCATCATTACCACACCTATTGCAATCGCAGTGATGGCAATTTTTATTATCGGGGCGGAAATACTAATTTTATGTTCCTTCCCTGTAACAAGGCGTTTGGCAATAAATAATTCTAAATTCAACGAATGCCCATTTTATCTAGATTCAAAAGTACAGTTTTATTGTTGTTTTTGATGTTTTCCGCATGCAAGGGACAACAAAAAGAACCAAATTCAACTTCAGAAACAAAAATAGAAGCACCTGCACCCATAAAAGTGGCAGCGAACAAGACCGAAGTTTACTTGCCTTTGTTAAAGGGAAAAACCGTAGGTGTTGTGGCCAATCCAACAAGTGTGATTTTTAAGGAAAAGGGATATACGCATTTGGTAGACACCTTGCTATCTTCTGGAATTGATGTAAAAAAAGTGTTCGCTCCCGAACATGGATTTAGAGGTACAGCAGATGCTGGAGAACACGTAAAGGACGGAATGGACACCCAAACGGGTTTACCCATAATTTCACTGTATGGTAAAAACCGAAAACCTTCCCAAGAGCAATTGAGCGAGTTGGATATAATTGTTTTTGATATACAGGACGTGGGGGTCAGGTTCTACACTTTTATAGCATCCTTACAGCTGGTTATGGAAGCTTGTGCCGAAAACAATGTTCCTATTCTTGTGCTGGACCGACCCAATCCCAACGGACATTATGTGGACGGCCCCACCATGTTGAAGGAACATGCCGGTTATTTGGGCATGAACACGATTCCCTTGGTATATGGGATGACCATGGGCGAATATGCCCAAATGTTGAATGGTGAAGGATGGTTGGAAAATGGCATCAAAGCCGATTTAACGGTAATTAAACTGGAGAACTACACTCACGAATCCGAATACCATTTACCCATTCGACCCTCCCCTAACCTACCCAACGACACATCGATTACATTATATCCCAGTTTAGGGCTGTTTGAAGGCACCAATGTTAATGCTGGACGGGGCACAGAATTCCAGTTTCAACGTTACGGAGCTTCTTTTATGGATAGTACAGCTTATGACTTTAGCTACGTGCCCGAGCCCAACTTCGGTTCCAAATACCCCAAAGAAGAAGGCAAAACCTGTTATGGCAATGACCTCTCAAACACACCTAGAATGAGCGAGGTGACCATGCAATGGATTATTGATGCTTACAACAACACTTCGGACAAATCCAAATTCTTTCTGACCAGCGGATTTACCAAACATGCGGGCACCCCCCTTCTACAACAACAAATTGAGCAAGGAATGACCAATGAAGAAATCAAAGCCACTTGGCAAAACGACTTAGAAAGTTTTAAAAAAATTAGAGAGAAGTATCTGATTTATGATTGAGCAAGTGGGTGTTGGTTATTGGTTTTTGGTTGATGGTTGGTATTCAGGAAAGCGTTCTCGACTGCGCTCGAACTGACAAGCGATAATTATGACTGCCTACTTTTTAAATACATCCTATCCCTCGGTAGTTGGTCTTCGATACTTATGGAAAGGTTGTTTTAGCAACCCTTTGATGCTACTGTTCTCCTTTTCATCAGGGAAGGTATCCACTCCATAAACAATGTCTTTTGGATTCATTGTCATGTAAGTACCGAACAATCGATCCCAAATGGAGAAAATATTTCCGTAGTTGGAATCGGTATAGGGCAATTGATAATGATGATGTACTTTATGCATATCCGGACTCACAATAAACCAACTGATGGCATTATCCACTTTTTTGGGCAAACGGATATTGGCATGGTTGAATTGAGAGAACACCACCGACAAACTTTGATACAACATAATGATACCTATCGGGGCACCAACAATGAGCACACCGGCCAGTGTAAACGCATAACGAATCAAACTTTCCAATGGATGATGTCGGTTAGCGGTGGTAGTATCCACATTATGATCGGAATGGTGCACCAGATGAACCATCCATAGCGGCTTTACCTTATGTTCCACCCAATGGGCGGCATAGGCACCGATCAGGTCCAATAACATTACACCAAGGACCACATAGAGCCATAATGGCATCTCCGGCAACCAATTGATTATACCAAATTGGTTTTCCACTGCCCAATCGGAAGACTTGAGCAACAAAAACGCCAGTGGAAAGTTCACGATTATAGTGGTTAACGTGAAAAAGAAATTAGGGACCGAGTGCCGCCATTTTTTATAGGGCACATTGAACAAGGGCACCATCCCTTCCAAAATCCAGAAAAAAGTGATTCCTCCTACCAAAATAAGACTTCGGTGCAATGAAGGAATGGTCTCGAAATATGAAATAATCTGTTCCATTCCTTCAAATATAGCAAATCATTAAAATTTGATGTTTTTTTTCATCTCCTCCACAATATTGTATGCCGCAGGGCAAATGGCAACATTCTTCATTGTGAGATTAGAAATCTGTTGGAACTTTTTTCGGTCTGTGTGGGGAAACTCTCGGCAGGCTTTGGGCCTAACATCATAAATGGAACAATAATTATCGGCTCCCAAAAAAGTACAGGGCACCTGTTGCAACACATAATCGTTTTCCTCATCAACCCTTAAAAACTCATTAATAAACTGGGAAGGCTTCATCCTAAAGTGCTTAGCAATCCTTTCAATATCAGCGTTGGTGAACAAGGGACCCGTTGTTTTACAGCAATTGGCACAGCTTAGACAGTCCGTTCTCTCAAACTCTGCATGGTGCAGCTCTTGCATGGTATAATCCAAATCTTTTGGGGGACGCTTTTTTAGCTTGCCAAAGAATTTTTTGTTCTCGGAATGCTTCTCCCTGGCCTTTTGCGGTAAATCCCTGAGTATTTCCTCCATAGTGCACAAACTTATCCATTTTAAACCTTTCTATGCAATTAAAGTCCCACCTTTGCACAAACAATACGAGCTATGGCAGACGTTTTTGGAATGGCCATCAAAGATTATCAAAGCGGCCATTATACAGAGGACATAAAAACGTATTCATCTTTAGATGAAGAAGATGTAATTCCCATTCCCTATTTGTTCAGGGGTTTTAAGGAAATGCCCGTAATTGAACAAAAAGCCTTGAAATTGGCAAAAGGAAAAGTCTTGGATATTGGGGCCGGAGCTGGCAGCCATGCACTATATCTTCAAAATAAAGGATTTGAGGTGACCGCTCTGGACAACTCAGAAGGATGTGTTGATGTATGTAAGGAGAGAGGCTTAACTTCTGTTGTCCTGAATACTATTTTAGATTACTCCGAAGAAAGGTACGACACCCTTCTTTTACTTATGAACGGTATCGGCCTAGCAGGGAAATTGAATAATTTAAGTCCATTTTTACAACATTTGGCTTCATTATTGCAACCCAATGGTCAGGTTCTGCTTGATTCCAGCGATATCATCTACATGTTCGAACAGGATGAGGATGGCGGTTATTGGATACCGAACGATGGTTCATACTATGGAGAGGTTTCTTTTGAAATGGAATATAAAGGAGTTAAAAGCGCCCCTTTTGATTGGGTTTATGTAGATTTTAATACCTTACAAAATGCCTGTGATTCAAATGGTTTTAATTGTGAACTTGTAATTTCAGGGGAGCATTACGACTATTTGGCAAAGCTTACGTTAAAGAAATAATAGAATCCAATGTGGATCGTTCTATTACATATTACTTTGTTATGAAAAAAATTGCTTTAATCACCCTCCTGAGCTTTGGCCTGCTGTTAAGTTGCTCCAAAGATTCCGATGTTACTTCATCACCCGATTCCAACACAAACTTAAAAGCTGGAAATCTGTTAACAACCGGGGCATCTGCCAGGGACTTACTTTCCAACGACAATTTCGACAAACTTTTGATCGAGATAGATTATGTGACGGGTTTTGCTCCAACTGCGGGTGCAATTGCCAATTTTGAAGAATTTTTATTGGCAAGGACCTTTAAACAAACGATAGAATTTCGGTATTCAGCTGTACCAGCGACCAATGAAGAAAGCTTAACCCTTCAGGAAGTTGTTGATTTGGAAGAGGAGAACAGGAACGAGTACAACAATGGTTCAACCTTGGCTGTTCACATATTTTTCGCAGATGCACCTTCGGAAGGCGATGCTGACAACAGCGACCTTGTAACATTGGGTGCTGTGTATAGAAACACCTCTATGGTAATTTATGAGTCAACCGTAAAGCAAATGGCAAGCAGCAGCGCTGCCATTACCACCGAAGAAATTGAGACTGCTACTTTGTTGCACGAATTTGGACATTTGTTCGGTTTGGTAAACTTGTCCACACAATCGGTCAATGATCATGAAGATGCAGAGGCGGAAAACCATTGCAATGTGGATGGTTGTTTAATGAGGGCCGAAATACAGTTTGGAGCATCCTTGCTAAAGCAAATGCAACAAAATGCTTCCAAAGGTTTAGAGTCCGTTCCCGATATAGGACCAGAATGCCTCTTGGACCTCCAAAAATATGGGGGACGCTAACCTCTTAAGAAACATCAACTGGCAATGAATCTGTTTGGAAAAGCAACTTTTAAAACGATACATTGCTTTATCCTGGTTTTCACCTTATTTGCCCTGTCCTGCACTCCTGAAGGTCAGCGAAGTGACTTAGAGGTCATCAATGCTTTTATTGAAGCACGAATCAATCAACAAAAAAGTGATATTCGAATATATCAACCTCCTCCCCCGCCTGAACTACAGGATAGCTTAGGTGTCGATGGCCGCACCAAACCAGGTTCTATCATCAACAAATTGCCTCCGCTCACTATCTACATAAATCCTGTGATTGAATATAATAAGGAGCCGATAGCCATTACCGACAACAGCTTAGGCGATTTATCATTTATAGGAGATGTCCGACCAACTGTTCGGAGATTGAATTCAATTCATTTCTCCCAAAAAAAAGGTGTTAGTTTACAACTGATTGATAGCGGGGATTTTTTTGCTTCGTACAAGAAACTTCGCCAGAAATCGGGATATGGCGGCTATTATAGTTTCCAGAACCTCTATTATTCTAAAAACCTTCAAAAGGCCTATTTCAAAATCTCACATTACAAAGGAAAACTTGGTGGGTCCACATATGCGGTTTTATGCACAAAGAATATGGATGGCACATGGACGTTTAAGATGCAACTTTTGAGTATTTCCTAATGGATAAAGATGCTCGGACACACCCTACTGAAACCATCAAAAAACGCGGAAACAAATTGTTTTAGGGAATATTCAAGTACTTATGCGTTTGCAGGGAAACTTTCCATTTAGGATTTTTCATCACATAATCCACGATCTGTGGCACCATTTTCTCCCTCACGCTCCATTCAGGCTGCAGATAAAGTATGCAATCTTCACCGACCTTGGATGCCTGCTCCTCCGCGAATATAAAATCGTGTTTATTGTAAACGATTACTTTGAGTTCGTGGGCTTTTTCATAAATATCACCCACGGGAAGCTTGTTCTTTTTAGGGGATAGGCAAATCCAATCCCAAACTCCGGTCAGTGGATAGGCGCCAGAAGTTTCAATATGGATTTTCATGTTCTTTGCCTTGAGCCCTTCGGTCAAAGGTCCCATATCCCACGTTAACGGCTCCCCTCCTGTAATTACAATGGTATCAGAGTATTTTTCTGCATTCGCCACAATGCTATCGATTGCCGTAGGCGGGTGTGTTTCTGCATTCCAACTTTCCTTTACATCGCACCAATGGCATCCCACATCGCATCCTCCTACCCTTATAAAATAAGCAGCTGTCCCTTTATGGTAACCTTCCCCTTGAATGGTATAAAATTCCTCCATAAGAGGCAGCATAAGGCCCTTTTCCACCAAATCCATCACGTTTTCTTCTACCATTTTGCAAAGATAGGCCTCTTCTGTGGTTTCACCTCTATTTTACGGCAATAACATCGATTTCTATGTTCCCATTGGCAGCTATGCCTTTTGCTGCAAAAGTTGTCCTTGCTGGTTTTTTGGTGAAATACTGGGTATATATTTCATTAAAAGCGGCAAAATCATTGATATCACTTAAAATCACCGTACACTTCACCACATTGTCCAAGGTTAAACCATGTTGCTTTAACACATCCTGAATATTTTTGATGGCCTGTTCGGTTTCAGCCTGAATGCCACCTTCCACCAAGGTTCTTGTTGTCTGGTCCATTCCCAATTGGCCGGCCAAAAAGAACATATTCCCCGCTTGCACTGCATCGCTATAAGGTGCACCTTGCTTTTTGGGCTCGTGCGACTTATGAAAAATAATCTCGGTGCTTTCTTGTGCGTATGTAGTTGTGATTGTCCCGCACATCAAAATAAACAGGAATAGATAGTGAAAAGGTTTCATGATCTCGTTTTTAGTTTTGCTTAAAATTACCCTATTTTTATCGGAAATTGAACGCAATGGGCAACAAAGAAAAATTCTTTGAGCATATAGAACAGGGCTACGCCATGAAAGGCGACTATATTACTATGGGCGCCGGGATGTTGGATGGCGAAACCATAACAAATGCCTACATAAAGGTTCCTTTAAAAACCATGAACCGCCACGGTTTGATCGCCGGGGCAACGGGTACTGGAAAGACCAAGACACTTCAGGTTTTGGCAGAAAACCTTTCGGACAAAGGTATTCCAGTTCTCCTAATGGATTTAAAAGGCGATTTGAGCGGTATTGCCCAACCAAGCCCAGGGCACCCAAAAATTGATGAACGCCACGAAAAAATAGGATTACCATTTGAGGCCAAGGGTTTTCCCGTTGAGATTCTATCGCTTTCCGAACAAAGCGGGGTCCGTTTACGGGCCACCGTATCAGAGTTTGGCCCCGTACTCTTATCAAGAATATTGGACCTGAGCGTTACGCAAGAAGGCATTGTGGCCGTTGTTTTTAAATACTGTGACGACCACAAGTTGCCCCTTTTGGACCTGAAGGACTTTAAAAAGGTATTACAATATGCCACAGGAGAAGGTAAGGATGAGTTTCAAAAAGCCTATGGCCGCATTTCCACAAGTTCCACTGGAACGATTTTAAGAAAGATTATTGAACTGGAACAACAGGGAGCAGATCTATTCTTTGGTGAAAAATCGTTCGATGTTGATGATTTGGTGCGAATTGATGAAAATGGTCGAGGCTACGTGAACATTATCCGTTTGACTGATATCCAAGACCGACCCAAACTGTTCTCAACATTTATGTTGAGCTTACTCGCCGAAATCTATTCCACTTTTCCCGAACAAGGGGATAGTGATAGACCTGAATTGGTGTTGTTCATTGACGAGGCGCATTTGATCTTTGATAATGCAAGCAAAGCCCTTCTAGACCAGATTGAAAGCATTGTAAAATTGATACGTTCCAAGGGTATAGGGCTCTATTTTGTGACCCAGAACCCAACAGACGTTCCCGACGATGTATTGGCACAGTTGGGATTAAAGGTACAGCATGCGTTACGGGCATTTACGGCCAAGGACAGAAAGGCCATTAAACTAACAGCACAAAATTACCCAATATCCGATTTTTATGATACCGCAGAAATCTTGACTTCGTTAGGTACTGGAGAAGCCCTTATTTCCGCTTTGGATGAAAAAGGAAGACCTACCCCACTGGCAGCGACCATGATGCGGGCACCAATGAGCCGTATGGATATTTTGAGCGATTCCGAAATAAAAGAAGTACTGGACAGTTCCAAATTGATAAAAAAATACAATGAGGAAATTGATCGTGAGAGTGCCTACGAAATACTCAACGAAAAAATAGAAAAAGTAGAGAAAGAGGCCGAAAAGGAAAAGGAAGTAAGAACAAGTAGTAGAAGGTCTACAAGTAGAAAAAGTACCCGAATGAACCCTGTGGTTAAAGTACTCACCAGTGCTACATTTATTCGCGGTGTATTAGGAGTATTAAAAAAAGTGATTCGATAAATTATATGAAAAAGACAACCAAAGTTATAACACTGATTATCGGTGTTGCCCTATTGCATTCGTGCCAAAATGATACAACATTTTTAATAACCGAATCCAGTGTTGGCCCTTTGACCCCGACCACCACGGTAAACGAATTGGAATCGACTTTTGTAAAGGATTCCGTAATTAGGGATACCACAAGGCTGAACCTGGGAAATGCTTCCAAAAAAATTGAGGTGTACGAAAAAGGAGGTAAACATTTGTTGACCCTTACGGCCAACTCCGACAGTATCCCTACCATAGAGAATATTAGGGTCATGGATAACCGATACCTTTCTGAAAAAGGAATTGGGCTTCAGAGTACTTTTAAGGATATCCAAAGTAAATACGACATAAAGAAAATAGTGACCACCTTGAACAGTATCGTGGTCTTCCCCAAAGGAAGCAACTTATATTTTACCATTGACAAAGAGGAACTTCCGGAGAACCTGCGCTTCTCCACTTCAGAAATCGAAGCAGTCCAGATTCCTGATGATGCCAAAATCAAATACTTGATGATCGGCTGGGAATAAGCACGATACAACGCTTCCGAGATGAAAAAGTTATTGAACAAGATAGTTCCATTGGCATATGGGCAGTATTATAATGCCTATACCCTTTTGGCTCCCAAAAAAGCTGCAGAAAGTGCTTTCCATGTTTTCTGCACGGTTAGAAAAGGAAGGATCAATCCGGAACAAGCGGAATATTTGGACGGCTTTAAGCTTGACACTGAAGAAGTTGTGGGACACAAAATACAATCGTACCATTGGCCCGGCAACAAAGAAACAGTGCTTCTTGTACATGGGTGGGAGAGCAATACGTTTAGATGGAGAAACCTCATCAAAAAACTGAGGGAAGCCGACTTTAACATCATAGCATTCGATGCGCCATCACATGGCTATTCTTCGGGAAAACATCTGTATGTCCCGCTTTATGAACAGGCGGTGAACTATATGGTGAAAAAATACAATCCGAAACACCTGATAGGCCACTCCGTGGGCGGGATGACAATTATCTATAACCAGTATAAAAACCCGAATGATCAAGTAGAGAAAATGGTGACCATTGGATCCCCGTCAGAATTTCACGAAATTATGGAGCACTTCCAAGATCTTCTAAAATTCAACAATAGGGTAATGCGCCATTTGGACCAATATGTGTACAATAGGTTCGGATTTAAGATCGATGAATTCTCCACCTCTGAATTTGCCCGTACCCTGAGCAAGAAAGGTTTGTTGTTTCACGACAAGCACGATAATATAACCCCATACCATGCCTCGGTTGCCGTAAACAACAATTGGAAAGACAGTACCTTGGTCAGCACCGAGGGGCTTGGGCATTCCATGCACCAAGATGATGTTAACGATCAGATTATTTCATTTTTGGAAGCTTGATAAAGTTGTCCTAATTTTCAGAAAAAATATACCATGCAAAAAATAACCCCCTTTCATGTAGCCGTTCCGGTCCACAATTTAGAAGAATGCAGAACTTTTTATCGAGATGTGCTTGGTTGCGAAGAAGGTAGAAGTGACGATCATTGGGTAGACTTTAATTTTTTCGGACACCAATTTGTGATTCATTACAAGCCAAAATCTGAAGATGATACGCACACCAATCCCGTCGATGGAAAAAATGTGCCCGTGCCACACTATGGGGTAGTTCTTCCTTGGGATACGTTCCAGAGCTTTTCCAAAGAACTTATTGAGAAAGGTATTGAGTTTGTAATTGAGCCCTATATTAGATTTGAGGGCAAACCAGGGGAACAAGCGACCATGTTTTTTTTAGATCCAGCAGGAAATGCATTGGAATTCAAAGCTTTCAAAGACATGGGACAACTTTTCGCCAAATAATTCAAACCAAGTTGAGTCCTTTTTTTCTTACCCATAAATGGGCAAAGATTATATTGGGAACCCAACAGAGCCAAGCCACTATTTTATAGGCCAGCAGAAATTCCCCAAGTACTATGGTAAGTGTGGGCAACCAAATTCTTAAGGTTACCGCTGCAAAGCAGGCGGCATAACTATAGACCATCATACCCTGGTGCAAGGAAATATCCCTTTTCTTAATTGCAAGGTAGGCCCTTAGCGTAGTGAATAACCAAATAACGCCCAAAGAGATAAACCCTAGGGAGGAAATCAGTCCACCGGTTGCATAAAAACCCAAGTAAATACTGCAAGCCCCACTGGCTAAAACAGAAACCACATATACTTTCCCTAGATTTTTATGAAGTTGTAGACGCTGTGTCCTTAATTTTTTGATGAATTGGGACCAACCTACGATTAAGGCCAAACCTCCAAAAGCAATGTGCCCATAGAATGCGATTTTCCATATGGTATCGGACAACAGATCCGATGATTTGCTTTGTAATAACCCGAAATCAGAAGAAGCAAAAAGGTAAACCAAAGGATAAAGACCAATACCTATGGCCAAAAAAACAAAAACCACCCAAGCCACTTTATTTCTTGCTGTCTGAGCCATATTGCAGGATTTAGCTTTGGGTAAGTTATCGATATTTTGATAATAAAAACAAGATTTTGACCCCTAATTCGTTATTAATGTATGTATTAGATCTTTAAGATCGGCCCAAATCCTACTATTATGAAGACAATTTTACTTTTTATTACCCTTATTTTTTCAGCGATGGCGGTATCCAGCTGCACCAATGATGAAAGCGACACAGAATTTGACATTCTGACACCGGAAGAAGAGCAACAAACAGCTTTAAAGACAGAACAGGATAACGTTAACTAAGATTTTTTTGTGTTATGGCGTTCTCTGGCCAAAAGAGTGTTCTTTAATAACATTGCTATGGTCATTGGGCCCACTCCACCGGGAACAGGAGTAATATATGAGGCTTTTTTACTTACAGCCTCATAATCCACATCGCCTGTAATGTAGTATCCCTTTTCTTTGGAATCGTCAGGGACTCGGGTTATACCCACATCGATTATGGTAACGCCTTCTTTGACCATATCTTCCTTTAAAAATTTAGGAACACCAAGAGCTGATATAACAATATCGGCCTGAAGCGTCAATTCCTTTAAATTTTTGGTTCTACTATGGGCAAGGGTCACTGTTGAGTTACCAGGGTTTCCTTTTTGGCTCATTAAAATACTGATGGGCCTACCTACGATATGACTTCTACCGATTACAACGGTATGTTTTCCTTCCGTTTCCACTTTGTATCGCTTCAGTAATTCCATTATCCCAAACGGGGTGGCTGAAATGAAGGTCTCCATATCCAAGGCCATTTTACCAAAGTTGGTAGGATGGAATCCATCCACATCTTTATCGGGGTCTACGGCCATGAGTACTTTTTCCTCATCAATATGATTGGGCAAAGGAAGCTGAACAATATATCCGTCAATGTCCGGGTCATTGTTCAGGTTATGGACCTGTTCCAACAGTTCCTCTTCCGTTGTTTCCTCAGGAAGGTGAATCAATGTGGAATCGAATCCTATTTTTTTACAGGAACGCACTTTACTTCCCACATAGGTAAGGCTTGCGCCATCGTTACCTACCAAAACAGCTGCCAAATGAGGGACCTTTTCGCCCCGCTCTTTCATTTGGGCCACCTCAACGGTGATTTCTTCTTTTATCTGATTGGATACTTTTTTTCCGTCAAGGATTTCCATGGGTCGTTGTGTTGGTTTTAAGTATTGTTGGTTAAAGTTATCTCATATTCTGCATCATCTGCATCATCTTCTTGCCTCCGCCGCCTTGCATCATCTTCATCATTTTGCTCATTTGATTGAATTGCTTGAGCAACTGATTTACTTCTTGGATGGAAGTTCCACTACCTGTGGCAATCCGTTTTTTGCGACTTGCGTTCAACATAGCAGGGGTAGATCGTTCTTCGGGCGTCATGGAATGGATAATGGCCTCAATGTGTTTAAAGGCATCATCATCGATATCCAATCCTTTTAAGGCTTTTCCAGCTCCGGGAATCATTCCCATGAGGTCCTTCATGTTCCCCATTTTCTTGATTTGCTGAATCTGGCTCAAGAAATCATCGAAACCGAATTTATTCTTGGCAATCTTCTTTTGAATCTTACGTGCCTGTTCTTCGTCGAACTGTTCTTGGGCACGTTCCACCAAGGATACCACATCCCCCATTCCAAGGATACGATCGGCCATTCGGGATGGGTGGAAGACATCAATCGCTTCCATTTTTTCCCCGGTACCGATGAACTTAATGGGCTTGTCCACCACAGATTTAATGGAAATGGCCGCACCACCTCGGGTATCACCATCCAACTTGGTTAAAATGACCCCATCAAAATTGAGGACATCGTTAAAGGCCTTGGCTGTATTTACGGCATCTTGCCCTGTCATGGAATCCACAACAAACAATGTTTCCTGTGGCTCTATCGCTTTGTGGATGTTGGAGATTTCGTTCATCATCTGCTCATCCACAGCCAAACGACCCGCGGTATCGATTATCACCACATTGCAACCTAAACTCTTGGCATGTGCAATACCTGCTTTGGCAATGGCAACCGGATCATTATTCTCGCGATCGGAATATACTTCTACCCCAATTTGGTCCCCAACCACATGTAACTGGTCGATTGCCGCTGGACGGTACACATCACAGGCTACCAATAGAGGTTTTTTTGTTTTCTTTTTCTTAAGGTAGTTGGCCAGTTTACCGGAAAAGGTTGTTTTACCTGAACCTTGAAGACCGGACATTAAAATTATGGACGGATTCCCGGAGAGATCAATACCTTCTGCATCGCCCCCCATAAGTTCGGTAAGCTCATCCTTTACCAACTTTACCATTAGCTGCCCCGGTTGGAGGGAAGTCAGCACGTTTTGGCCCAATGCTTTTTCCTTTACCGTATTGGTAAATTCCTTTGCTATTTTAAAGTTGACATCGGCATCCAACAATGCTCTTCGCACCTCCTTAAGGGTCTCTGCTACATTGATTTCCGTTATCTGCCCATGTCCTTTGAGGACGTGGAGTGCCTTATCTAATTTTTCGCTTAAATTATCGAACATGTGTTCTTTGTTTTAAAGAGGGACAAATTTAAGAATAATATAAAAGAAAAAGGACGGCTTTGGGGAGAGCCGTCCTTCTTTTGGAAAAAAGATTGGGGAAATCTATTAATTCTTTTCAAAAACCAATTTATCGGTTCCTCCATTTCCACCGCTTATGTCTATAAGCTCTATTCTCACGGATGTGTAATCCACAATGTCCCAGTCATCTGTAAGGTCAGCAAAATCGGCTGGGGATGAAAAGGCAATGTTGAAATCCACATCATCATCGTCATCGGGGCTATCATCATCGCTAACGTCATCACTGTCATCAGAATCAGTAACGGACCATGTACCGTTTATGGTGGAAACCCCATCTGTGGCCGTCAAAGTTCCATCGGAATTAAAACTGAATTCATAACCGTTAAAATGGTCTGTTTCTTCCTTATCCGTATCGAAATAATACGCAATGGTCCAAGTTCCACTTGTTGCTATGCTGTTAAGTTCGGTCACCTGGGCAGGCGACAAACTGTTCAACATGTCATCTTCATCACTCTTGTCACAACCTACCACAATGATGGCAATCAGGATAGTGACGTATTTAAAAATTGAGGTTTTCATAACAAATTTTGGATATAAAATATAGTGTTCTCGTTATAGTTGTTGTTAAGGTTTCTCGAATACAAGGGTATCGGTACTTCCGTCATCGCTTTCATCGATAAGTTCGATTCTAGTAGATGTAATGGAAACTAGCTTCCAGTCATCGGTCAATTCGGCCAAATCATCACCTGTATCCAAGTTGATATAAAATTTCAGCCCTTCATCCGAGTCTCTTAATACTCTCCAAAGTCCATTGGCCAGTGGGTCCCCATTTTCGGACACTTCCAATTGATACATTGCATCGAAGTTGAAATCCAATCCTGCGTAAGAGGTGGTCATATCTACGTCTCCTTCTTTAAAAAGAGCCACATTCCAAAGACCTCCCATAGCTATGTTTCTAATTTCAGCCACGTCGGCATCGTCAGCGCTGTCGTTACAAACTTTTAGCAACACCATTTCGTGGTCTGTTTCCTCTATCTCAAATTTTAAACGGGTTTGAAGCATTTCCTTGATGGGCCATTCAAAACTAACCCCTGGCTCATCACCTATACTGATCATTAAGGAAAGTTGGAATTGACTGTTCATTCCTATTTCCCATGTTCCTTCCATGGTGTTTGTACCATCTCCATTACCAAGAGTAACTACTCCGTCTGTTCCAAATTGAAACTCGTATCCAAGAAGTCTTTCAATTTCTTCACCTTGGTTCTTGACCTTTTTTACTACCCATTCACATTCCTTCAACAAGGCTATAAATGCTTCTCTGTCAATCTCCTCGGAAGGTTCAATATCACATCTTTTCTTAAGTACAATTCTGTTGCCTCCGTCTTTGTATAATTTAATAACACCATCTTCGAGTTCATAAACATGTCCCTCCATGGAGAAGTCTGCAAAATTCTCAAACTCAAGATTGAGCATTACACCGCTATCTGTCATACTTGTACTCCAAGTACCCACTATCTCATCAGCAGTAAAAGTGGTAAAGTAAACCGTACCGTCTGCCATAAAAGTCAATAGACGCTCAATATATTGTTCCGTGCTATCCACTTCGTTTCGAATCACTTGTCGTACCTGAAGTGGACAGGACAATAAGAAGTCGTCAAGTTCTTCTTCCGTAAAGTCATCATCGTTGTAATCGTCATCGTCGTCCTCATCGCACTGGTTTTTGGCCAATTCGAGGGCAGCGGCCAATTCCGCATTGTTCTGAACCATTACTTCGGTACCGTCATGCTTTTTAAGTGTAATCGGGAATTCGATACTGATTAGATCATCATCTTCAAGCTCATCAAAAAATCTTCTCATAGCTCGATCACTCTCTACGATAACTGTTCCAGATTGTTGATTATCCAATCCAAAAGTGTACAAGGTAATAGGGTAAACAAAATCGATACACTCGATATCGTCATCATCACCACCTTCAAGGCAATCCCTGGCCAATAGTTCCAGCTCGTCTTGATCTTGGATGGTTATTTCGGTAAAATCAGAAAGGGTAATGGTGATGGGGAAAAGAATATCCAAGATATCATCATCATCATCAAGTTCATCGAAGATCTCTTCGACCACGTCCAAATCACTTTCGGAATCGATGGTCACTTCAACACCGTTTACGGTAACGGTATAAGGGAATTGGATGGCCAAACAACTTGCTCCATCCACGATATTATCATACGAACCATCATTGGAAGATGTTTTTTCAATCAATACCGCTGTTGTGGAATTTGCGGAAATAGTTTCATTTTGGGGGTCATCGCCAATTCTTTCAAATTCTTCCTGACATGCGGATAAACTAAAAATAAGTACAACAAGGGCTGCGCGCATCATGTTGTGAATCAACTTTTTCATAACAATTGAATTTTGGGGTTAGAATTCAACCTTAAAACAACCACAGAAAAGAAAACCCTACTTTTTTCTTAAAAATTTTCAAATATATTTGAGACCTTAAACAAACTCCCGTCCATGAGCAACGTATGTGAGGACCACATTTTCAGTAAAGTTTTCAAGACCCATTCCAAAACGGTCTTTAACTATATTTTTTACAAGTTCGGAAACGAGGAAAAGGCACATGATGCAGTTCAGGAGGCCTTTGTAAAACTCTGGCAAAACTGTGCCAAGGTAAGTCCAGAAAAAGCCAAGTCTTACGTCTATACGGTTGCAAACAACCTTTATTTAAATGTAATAAAGGCAGAAAAGGTGCGGCTAAAGCATGCGGACAGTATTGGAAATGACCGCACAAATGAATCCCCCGAGTTTTTAATGGAGGAAAAAGAATACAAAGAAAAATTGGACAACGCCCTGAATGCGCTACCAGAAAACCAAAGAACCACTTTTTTGCTCAATAGGATTGATGGAAAAAAGTATGCGGAAATTGCAGAAATGGAAGGTGTGAGCGTAAAGGCCATTGAAAAAAGGATGCATTTGGCACTAAAAAGCCTCAGGGAACATATTGACGGTATTTAGAATTTTTGAATTCTTATTAAATATAAGGTAGGGTATTTTAAAAGATAGTTGTTACTAACATGTAAAGCATAAAACCCATGCAAGAAAATTATTTGGCAAAATGGTTAAGCGGCGAGCTTTCTGAGGAGGAGCTTCAGGAGTTTAAAAACTCCGAAGAGTTTGCTTCCTACCAAAAACTTAAGGATGCTACCAGCAAATTGACAGCTCCTGAGTTTGATAGTGAAAAAGCTTTGCAACGACTTAAAGATGAGCATATTGAAAATGCGCCTAAAGTAATTACATTGAACCCGTTCAAGAAATTCCTCAAGGTTGCAGCTGCAATTGCTTTGCTACTTACCGCTTCTTTTTTCTACATGAGTACGCTGAACGAAAAAGTGACCACAAATTTTGCCGAACGCTCCGAAGTGCTTCTCCCCGATAACTCTGAAATCTTTTTGAATGCAGATTCCGAGGTAACCTACAGTGAAAAAAATTGGGACACCAAAAGAAATATCGACCTAAAGGGTGAGGCCTTCTTTAAAGTGGCCAAAGGAAAAAAATTCACAGTTTCCACAGATCACGGAACAGTTGCTGTACTGGGGACTCAATTTAATGTTGAAAACAGAGAAGGTTTCTTTGAAGTAACTTGCTACGAGGGCTTGGTTAGCGTTTCTTACAATAATGAAGAAACCAAATTACCAGCGGGAACATCTTTCCTACTAATTAATGGTAAAATCATAGATAGTGGAGCCCCCTCGGGCAGTCTTCCTGCTTGGATGAACAATGAAAGTAGTTTTGAAAGTATACCCCTAAAATATGTTTTTGCCGAGCTTGAACGACAGTTCGACATTACGGTAAAAACAAAAAATATTGACACAAACCTCTTATTTACAGGATCTTTTAACAACACAGACCTGAATATGGCGTTAAAAAGTATAAGTACCCCCTCCAAGACAAGTTTTACAATAGACGGAGACAACGTACTTTTTTATGCTGGGAACACACAACAATAAGCATCTAGGCCTGGTCCTTTCTTTTATGCTTTTCCTTATGTGCAACATAAATGCACAGGAAAAGCAAAAATCACCTATGGCGCTCATTTCCTATCTAAAGACATTGGAGGATGATTTTAATATCAAATTTTCCTTTATCAATGAAGACTTGGACGGACTTACCCTTACCGTACCCGAAAACATGGGATCTTTAGAGGAAATTCTAAAATATATAGAAGATAGGTTCCGTATTGAAGCTGAAAAACTGAACGATAGATATTACACCTTATCCACAAATAACAATGTGAATGTTTGCGGAACGGTCTTGGACAATTTTGCTAAAAACACTGTAATGGGTGCTACGGTAGAGGTGCTAGGGGCAGATATTGCCAAAATCACCGATACGAATGGTTCCTTTTCCCTGGATAATATTCCTCGCAATGCATCTTTACAGATCCGATACTTGGGGTATGTGACCAAATATGTAAAAGTTGAGGCTTTACTTCAGCAAAAAGGATGTCCCAAAATTTTATTGGCACCTTACTATGAGCAATTGGATGAAGTATTCGTGTACAAATACCTTACTTCTGGAATTATAAAAGAAAAGGATGCGAGCATTTCACTGAATACCGCTCAGTTTGGTATTTTACCAGGGCTTATAGAACCTGACATCCTACAAACCGTACAGGCGCTCCCCGGTATTAAAAGTATTGATGAAACCGTATCCGATATTAATGTACGAGGTGGAACCAATGATCAAAACTTGATACTTTGGAACGGAATAAAAATGTACCAGTCCGGACATTTTTTTGGTTTGATTTCGGCATTTAACCCGTACCAAACGGACAAAGTCACCATTTACAAAAATGGGACACCCGCCAATTTTGGTGATGGAGTGAGCAGTGTCATCCAAATGGAAACTGGAAACACTATTGCCGAATCCTTTAAAGGGGGTGGTGGATTTAATTTAATAAGTGGAGATGTTTATGCCGAATTACCTATCAGCAATAAACTTGGTGTGCAATTTTCCGCAAGAAGATCGGCAACCGATTTTTTAAGCACGCCCACCTACAAACAATTTATCAACAGGGCATTTCAGGATAGCGAAATCACACTACAGAACAACAATACGGTTGATGACGAATTTATAAGGGACGAGGATTTTTTCTTCTACGATTTTTCAGGTAAAATCCTTTACGACCTTAATGATAACCACAAAATTCGGGTTAGCGCCATTCACATTAAAAACAATTTAAAGTTTGAAGAAACCAATGTGTCGGCAAATGAGACCAATGTAAGCCTGCTAAAGCAAGACAATATTTCCGTAGGGGGGCAATTGCAGAGCAACTGGACGGATAAGTTCTCTTCACACCTCAACATTTATTATTCAAGGTACAACTTGGATGCTAAAAACGTCTTTGCCAACCAGGTCCAGCAACTGTTCCAGAACAATCAAGTTACAGAGAATGCATTAAAACTCGACACTCACTACACGCTCAACGACGAGTTTAGCTGGAACAATGGGTATCAATATATTGAAACCGGTATCGCTAACACTACAATTATCAACGAACCGAATTTTGAAAGTAGGATAAAAGGCGTTGTTAGGACGCATGCCCCATATACACAGTTCAATTATAGTTCTCCAAACAATAAATTCACCGGAAAGATTGGAGCCAGGTTCAATTTGATTGAAAACTTGGATACTTTTAAAAAATTCCTTTTAGAACCAAGAGTCAACCTAAACTTCAAATTGGCAAATTATATCAGGGCTGAAGTTTTGGGCGAATTCAAAAGCCAGACCACCAATCAGATCATTGACCTGGAACAAAACTTTTTAGGAATTGAAAAACGAAGATGGATCTTATCCAATGACAACTCTCTACCTGTGACCAAAAGTAAACAAGGGTCAGTCGGCATCAACTATGAGAAAAACAATTTCTATATCGGTGTGGAAGGTTTTTACAAAAATGTGGACGGTATCAGTACAAGCACCCAAGGTTTTCAAAACCCTTATCAATTTTCAGGGGAGATCGGCAGTTACAATGTAAAGGGAGTTGAACTGCTCATCAATAAAAAAGGAGACAATTACAGTACGTGGTTGAGCTATGCATACAACAAGAATGATTATACCTTTGATTCCATTGTACCTCAAAACTTCCCCAATAATTTGGACATAAGGCATACTGTTACATTTGCCAGCACCTACACTTATAAAGATTTAAAATTAAGTATTGGGCTTAACTACCGAACAGGTAAACCATTTACAGAACCTGTTGAAGGCGACGAGGGATTGGACCAAAATTATTATCCGCCGAGAATAAATTACCAAAGCCCGAACAACAGTCGATTGCCGGAATATTTTAGGGCAGATGCCTCGGCGATTTACAATTTTCAAATCAGTAGAAGGCTTCGGGCCAATGCAGGACTGTCGATTTTAAATATCACGGACAGAAAAAATACGCTCAACAAATATTACCGAGTCAACGAAAATGATGAAATCGAGACCATAGAAAACTTTTCTTTGGGCATAACCCCAAATGTGAGTTTCAGAGTGAACTTTTAAGATGTGGTTTCTCGACTGCGCTCGAAATGACCCAAGAAAATTTGTGAACATTCGAGAAATCGTATCAAAATACCGAAAGTACTTTTATAAAGCCTTCGACTCCGCTCAGGCTACCAACTCAAAATAATAAAAGATGTCATTCCTGCGAAAGCAGGAATCTACATCCGCTCAGGAACATCAATGCCCAATAAGCGGAACGCCGACTGAATCACCTCCCCTACCTTCTGGGACAATTGCACCCTAAAGTTTTTCTTATGCCCATCGGTCTCGCCCAAAATGGACACTTGTTGATAAAAGGAATTGAACTCCTTCACCAAATCGTAAGTGTAGTTCGCAATCAAGGCAGGACTAAAGTTTTCAGCAGCCAACTGAACCGTTTCAGGGAACAATTGAATCTGCTTTAACAACTCCTTTTCTTTTTCGTGCAAATCAAGAGAGGTCTCGACTGCGCTCGACCTGACATTGTCAGCCTTGCGCAAGATAGATTGAATCCTGGCGTAGGTATATTGAATAAAAGGCCCCGTGTTTCCTTGGAAATCCACCGACTCCTCAGGGTTAAAAAGAATACGCTTTTTAGGGTCCACCTTTAAAATATAATATTTTAGGGCACCCAAACCTATGGTTCGGTACAATTGCTTTTTCTCCTCTTCGGAATAACCGTCCAATTTGCCCAATTCTTGGGAAATGGACTCGGCCGTGTCCTCCATATTCTTGATAAGGTCATCCGCATCTACCACGGTACCTTCCCTACTCTTCATTTTACCACTGGGCAGGTCTACCATTCCATAGCTTAGATGGTACAACTGCTCTGCCCAAGAATAGCCCAATTTTTTAAGGATAAGGAACAAGACCTTAAAATGGTAATCTTGCTCATTACCTACGGTGTAAACCATTCCGTTAATATCGGGATGGTCGGTAACCCGTTGAATGGCCGTTCCAATATCCTGTGTCATGTACACCGCTGTACCATCCGAACGCAAAACAATTTTTTCATCCAATCCATCTTCGGTCAGGTCAATCCAAACACTGCCATCCTCTTTTTTAAAGAAAACGCCACGTTCCAATCCATCCTTGACCACATCACGACCCAACAAATAGGTATCGCTCTCGTAGTACAGGGTATCAAAATCTACACCCAGATTTTTGTAGGTAGTATCAAAGCCATCATACACCCAGCCGTTCATTTTCTTCCAAAGGGATACAACTTCATCATCACCAGCTTCCCATTTACGAAGCATTTCTTGGGCTTCCAATAAAATTGAGGCCTCTTTTTCTGCCTTTTCCTTAGGTGTACCAGCATCTACCAATTCAGCAATCTGCTCTTTATACGCTTTATCAAAAGCCACATAATATTTTCCCACCAAGTGGTCTCCTTTTAGCCCGGAAGATTCAGGGGTTTCGCCCTCCCCAAACTTTTGCCAGGCCAACATACTTTTACAGATATGAATACCACGGTCGTTGATAATCTGGGTTTTGTAAACCTTCTTGCCGGAAGCTTTTAAAATCTCTGCCACGGAATAGCCCAACAAATTGTTTCGGATATGCCCCAAGTGCAACGGCTTATTGGTGTTGGGTGAGGAATACTCCACCATTACCGCATCATCCGACTGGGTTTTTACGTAGCCAAAATCTTCTTGGTCAAAAATATTGTTGAAGAAATTAAGGTAATAACCATCCTCAATAACAATGTTCAAAAAGCCTTGTACCACATTACATTTGGACACCTCATCCACATGCTCAACCAAATATTCCCCGATTTTGGTTCCGATCTGAACTGGATTCCCTTTTACATGGCGTAACATAGGAAATACCACCACGGTAATGTCACCCTCAAAATCCTTGCGGGTAGGTTGAAATTCCACGGCGGGCAATTCAACTTGGTACAGTTGTTTTACCGCTTCGATCACTTTTTGGGTCAAATCGTTTTGCAAACTCATCTATAAAGGCTTTTCAGGGCGCAAAACTACGGATTTTTTAGGCTTTTCCCACACCTTAACCAAACGGTCCGCTGTAATTTGATTAAATTTAGATATGCTATTCAACGTCTCCTACAACGATAAAAAAATCACTAAAAAAATTGATGACGCCGTAGGCAAACCCATCCCCATAAAAGAACGTTTTGCCATGGGCGGTATCGGCTCACCAAAATTGCACATTACGGAGGCCAGTATCGACATATATAACCTACTAATTTTGGACAGCAGCACCAATACTTGCAATGTTGAACTCCGTCCCAATGGCATTATTGTCCGCTTCCGTGCCCGATTGGAAACCTATGGATTGATTATTCCGTACTATAAATTGAACGTGTACAAAGGAGATTTAGGAATTTACTCCATTTATATGGACCACTATTTCATCAAAGTTCGCTCGGACACCAAGGCCATTCAACGGTTCTTCCGTAAATTAATGGACCATCGTGCAGATAACCTTCCCACTAACCTAGAAGACATATGAAAATATTGCTGACAGGAGCCAATGGCTACATTGGGATGCGCTTATTGCCCAAACTTTTGAATATGGGACATAGTGTGGTATGCGCTGTACGGGATGAAAAACGACTTTCGGTCGATGCCAAGACACGTTCCAAAATTGATATTGTTGAAATTGATTTTTTGGACGATCCAGAAAACCAAAAAGTTCCGAAAGATATTGATGCAGCCTACTATCTGATTCATTCCATGACCTCCTCGGTGACCGATTTTGATGAAAAAGAAGCACAAGCTGCAAAAAACTTCAATACCATTTTAAAAAATACGCAATGCCAACAAGTCATCTACCTTAGTGGCATCGTGAACGACAAGGAACTTTCCAAACACCTCAGCTCAAGAAAAAATGTAGAGGAAATTCTATACAAAGGTCCTTTTAACCTTACGGTGCTGCGTGCGGGAATTATTGTAGGCTCCGGTAGTTCCTCTTTTGAAATTATACGGGATCTCTGCGAAAAATTGCCCGTAATGATCACACCAAAATGGGTGCTGACCAAAACCCAGCCCATTGCCATTCGAGATGTGATACAATTTCTCACAGGGGTTTTGGGCAACGAGAAAACCTATGATCAATCTTTTGATATCGGAGGGCCCGATATTCTTACTTACAAAGATATGTTGCACGGCTACGCCAAAGTCCGTGGGTTTAAAAACTGGATTTTTACCGTTCCCGTAATGACCCCTAAACTATCCTCTTACTGGCTCTATTTTGTCACCTCCACTTCCTATAAACTGGCCATGAACTTGGTGGACAGCATGAAAATGGAGGTTATAGCGCAAGACAATCGCCTACAGGAAATGCTTGGCATAAAAACACATACATACGAAGAGGCAATTGATCTGGCCTTCAAAAAAATTGAGCAAAACTTGGTAATCAGCAGCTGGAAGGACAGTATTGCAAGCGGCCAAATCAAGGAAGACCTCGAAAATTACATACAAGTCCCCAAATATGGGGTGTTGCGCGATAAAAAAACCATCCGCATAAAAGATGAAGATGCCGTTTTGCAAAATGTTTGGCGCATTGGCGGTGAAAATGGCTGGTACTATGGCAACTGGTTATGGAAAGTGCGTGGATTTCTGGACAAATTGGTCGGAGGTCCTGGACTTCGACGTGGACGCACACATCCCGATAAGATTTTCCCCGGTGACGCATTGGATTTTTGGCGTGTTCTCCTAGCCGATAAAAAGAGTAAACGATTACTTCTGTTTGCTGAAATGAAAACTCCCGGCGAAGCTTGGTTGGAGTTTAAAATTGAAGATGGTGTACTCTACCAAACAGCTACTTTCCGTCCAAAGGGACTATTGGGGCGAATGTATTGGTATTCGGTGCTGCCATTCCATCTTTTCATTTTTGGAAACATGATCAGGAATATTGCAAAAGTGTAAGGTTTCCATCTTTTTTTGCAAATAAGTCAACAACTGTTACATCGAGTGCAGTCGAGATGTTTTTCATTGGTTGGTCATCATTTCTTGGTATAAGATTTCTCGACTGTCCACTTAGACCGGGTCTAGGGTGACAACTCGAAATGACCATCCCCCTATCTCCTATCTCCTATCTCCTATCTCCTATCTCCTATCTCCTTGCTGTTAAAATACTATTAAGCCACATCGGCAATTCCCTTTTTCTTTGCACTTTGTCACAAAATTGCCCAAAGTTCGTCTAAACCTTAGACAACCTTTCCCCCCAAAAAGGTGTCTTATAAATGAAACCTTATAGTAAATCATGTCCAATAAGCAGATTTTATTTCTTACTTGTTTTTCTCTTTTAATGGCTCTTCCTATGGGGGCACAGACCATTTCTTCACGCTTGGTGGATGCAAAAACACAAAAGGGAATTCCCTACGCCACCATTCAATATGGTGAATACAAGGGAGTGATCACCAATGAAGAAGGTCGCTTTAGCTTTGTTTTGGAAGAAGGTGCCACCCTGCCCGATTCCATCTACGTAACTTCCATGGGATATGAAAAAAAAGGCTTCACCCTACAACAAATGCAAGACAGCTTGGTCCCGCTGCAAGCAAAAGCGATAGAATTAAGCGGCGTTTACGTATTCAACAAGGATTTGGAGGTGGATGACATCATTGATAAAATGATCGAGAACATTCCTCAAAATGTAAACAAAGAACCAATAAAACAGCGCTTTTTTTTAAGAAAATCAGAACTGGCCAATATGCACAAAGTGGATTTTGGGTTTGAAAAATCATCCATTAAAGAGCTGAACAAGGAATTGATGGACAGTATTTCTCGAACTATCCCAAAAAATGCATCACACTTTACCGAGAGTTTTGGCGACCTCTACAAGAACAACACCGATTACAAGCTTAACATAGTTAAAGCTGCAGACCTTTACGATAAACGCGATGTAAGTTCCTTTGAAGAATTGGCGGAGCATATGGAGGACATCTTTACAAAGAATGTAAAGCCCGGCTCCTACCTAAAAATCAAATCGGGGATATTCAGTGAAAAAATACAAGTGGATTCCATTTTGGATACCATGGACGATGAACGGATGGATCAGGCCAAAAAATTAAAGGCACAGGTAAAAAAAGACAGTGTTTCCGGCTTAACAGACAGTCAGCGCTGGGAGTTCAAAGAACTATTGAGCCAACTCTACTATAAAGAAGATACCAAATTGGACCTTGTGGACAAAAACCGCCGATACGATTTTAAATTGGCAGGCTATGCAGACATTGGGGATGCCGGGGTATATGTGGTAGACTTTTGGCCCAAGCGCAGCAGTGCAGATTTTAAGGGACGACTCTACATCAACATAGAGGACTTTGCCGTTATGCGACTGGATTTTACAAATACACAGCGCCTACGCAATTTTAGGCTGCTGGGCATTACTTATCGCGAAACCGTTTATAAGGGGGTAGTGACCTCATAGCTACGAAAAGTATCAATTCAGCTCATAAGCCCCATAAATACAAGGGTTGGTAATTTAGCATAATCCTTAAATTGTCAAAAAGTCAAAAATGGAAGACAATTTAAGCACAAACTGGTTTATAAGTTACGACGAAGCAGAACTACTTAAAAACAAGAGATACCCACATAAACTGGCATTTGCACTGCAGTTAAAGAATTATTCGGAAACCGGTGCCTTCATATCGAAAGAAAAGGACATAAGATCTGATTTGATCGATCATCTCTGTACCCAATTACATACGAATCCATCGATTTTGAAAGATTATAATTGGATGTCAAGTACGGCCAAAAGGCACCGTTCAGAGATTCTGATGTTCTTAAAAATTGGACGTCCAGGCGCAGTCGACCAACAAGAATTGAGATTTTTGATGTGCGACCAATTGTTCCCGACAGGCATCCAAAAGGAAGAGGCGAACGATCTTGCCAAAAAATGGTATTTCGAGAAAAGGTTAAAGTGTCCTCCGGAAAATGCCCTTTACAGAGAAATAGCGTCTGCCTTTGCCGACTTTGAAAATAAGCTGTTCACCCATGTTGCCTCACTTTTGGGAAGAGGAACGACTGAACTGTTCGACCGCTGCCTTAGAAGTGAACCACATGAAAATGGTTCGTTCACCTGGATTCGTTCCGACCCTGGCCGTACCAGTCTAGCTACCATTCTCAGCGAACTGGACAAATTGTCGTTTATCGAGGACTGCGGATTGCCCGCAAAAGAAATCGGCGGGATACATCCCAAGATTCGGGAAAGGCTTTACAAAAGGATAGCCTCCGAGTCGGCCTGGGAAATAAGGCGGCACCCACCATACATAAGGGATACCTTGATGTGCATCTTTCTTTATGTCAGAAGGCAGAAAATCATCGATGACCTTGTGGACCTGTTCATCCTCCTAGTGGGAAAGCTATCAAAGAAGGCGAAAAAGAAAGTGGAGACCGTATTGGTAAAGGAAATGAAACGGGTCTATGGCAAGACGACACTTTTGGCACGAATTGCTAAGGCATCATTGAAAGACCCTAAAGGCACCATCACCAAAGTAATATTTCCAATTGCCAGCAAAGCGAAACTCTCCGATATCGTCAAAGAGCACAAATATTCCGGAAAGGGTTTTAAAAATGAGATACACAACTTGGTGCGTTCCAGTTATTCCTCCCACTATCGGAGAATGGTGCCACAGATATTGGGCAGTCTGACCTTTAGGTCAAATAATGATTCACACGCGCCCATCTTGGATGCCATCGACTGGCTCATGGAGAACCCAGTACACAACTCAAAGTTTTCTCTTGCCGATGGTTCGGTTCCCACATCGGATATTATCAGGCCCAGTTTTATAAAACTTATCAAAGGGATGGGCAAAGGTGATATGGACCGAGTGGATTATGAAATAGCCGTCCTCGAAGCTTTGAGAAAACGACTTCGGTGCAAGGAGATATGGGTGGAAGGGGCGGATAAATACCGTAATCCCGATGAGGACGTTCCCATGGATTTCAATATTAACAGGAAATTCTACTATGACCGGTTGGGCGTTGAGAACGACCCGGCAGAGTTTACTAGCGGACTGAAGGAAGAAATGGAGACCGCATTGAGAATGTTGAACGAGAACCTGCCATCCAACAAATATGTAAGGTTAAGGCAGTCGGGAGTTAAGAATATCGTACTCTCTCCCTCGGATCCTCTCATGGATCCACCTAATATAAGTGCGCTCAAGGGAGAGGTCCAATCCAAATGGCCAATGACCTCCCTTTTGGATATACTTCGCGAGGCGGACAGTTGGTCCAGCTTTACAAAATCGTTCAAAAGTGTGAGGACTTCGGAACGGTTGTCGCCCGAACAGCTCAGGAAAAGGTTGCTTTTGGTGCTCTACGGCCTTGGAACCAATATGGGGCTCAATCGTCTGGCATCGGGCAACCAAGTCAGTTACAAGGAGCTCCGCCATGTCAAGAACGCCTATATCCATAAGGATTCCCTGCGTAGGGCGATCAGGGAAGTCGCCAATGGGACATTCTTGGTCAAGGACACCAAACTTTGGGGCGAGGCCACCACCTCATGTGCCTCGGATTCAAAGAAGTTTGGTTCTTGGGACCAGAACCTGATGACGGAATGGCACATAAGGTACGGGGGAAAAGGTGTAATGATCTATTGGCATGTCGACACCCGCTCAACCTGTATCTATTCCCAACTGAAGAAATGCTCCTCCTCTGAGGTGGCAAATATGATAGAGGGGGTGCTCAAGCACTGTACCGATATGAAGGTTGAAAAACAGTTTGTGGACACCCATGGCCAGAGCGAGGTCGCCTTTGCCTTTTGCAGGCTATTGGGGTTTGAGCTGATGCCAAGGTTGAAGAGCATCGCCTCACAGAAACTTTACCTTCCGGATATTTCCCTAAAGAAAGAGCTCAAAAACCTTTTGCCCATACTAAATAGGGGCATTAAATGGGAAATCATAGAAAGGCAATATGATGAAATGGTAAAATACACCGCCGCCCTGGAACAGGGAACGGCCGACCCCGAATCGATTTTGAAAAGGTTCACTAGGGGAAACGAAAGCCATCCGATCTACAGGGCCCTTCAGGAATTGGGGAAGGCCGTGAAAACGATATTCCTTTGCCGTTACTTGGCCGATGAAAATGTTCGGAGGGAAATACACGGGGGCCTGAACGTGATAGAGAATTGGAACTCTGCGAACGGTTTCATCTTTTTCGGAAAAAGTGGAGAGGTTTCATCGAACCGTTTGGAAGAGCAGGAACTGTCGGTACTGGCATTACATCTGCTCCAGAACTGCCTGGTCTATGTCAATACACTTATGATACAACGTGTGGTGGCCGAAAACGGATGGATGGAAAGATTTGACAAGGAAGATTATCGTGCATTGAGCCCATTGATACATGCCCATGTGAACCCCTATGGAAAGTTTGAGTTGGATATGGACAAAAACCTTGGACTTGCTGTATAGGTCGATTATCTCTGTGCCAAAAAAGGTTC
>NZ_JARFVA010000010.1 GCF_029194005.1 Flagellimonas okinawensis
AGAATTTCCTAATTTCAGTACTCAATGAACTTTTTCATCGTAGTCTCAGGCAGACTCGAACTGCCGACCTCTACATTATCAGTGTAGCGCTCTAACCAGCTGAGCTATGAGACTGTCTTGGCCTTTTATCGCCAGTATTTGTAACATATTATAAACGACAGCGCAAAACGTAACAACCACCTCGTGCAGGACCCGGACATCCGGGCGTCTCTTTCTCTAGAAAGGAGGTGTTCCAGCCGCACCTTCCGGTACGGCTACCTTGTTACGACTTAGCCCTAGTTACCGATTTTGCCCTAGGCCGCTCCTCTCGGTGACGGACTTCAGGCACTCCCGGCTTCCATGGCTTGACGGGCGGTGTGTACAAGGCCCGGGAACGTATTCACCGGATCATGGCTGATATCCGATTACTAGCGATTCCAGCTTCACGGGGTCGAGTTGCAGACCCCGATCCGAACTGTGACCGGTTTTGTAGATCCGCGCCCCCTTGCGGGGTGGCTTCCCTCTGTACCGGCCATTGTAGCACGTGTGTAGCCCAGGACGTAAGGGCCGTGATGATTTGACGTCGTCCCCACCTTCCTCACGGTTTGCACCGGCAGTCCCGTTAGAGTCCCCATCTTGACATGCTGGCAACTAACGGTAGGGGTTGCGCTCGTTATAGGACTTAACCTGACACCTCACGGCACGAGCTGACGACAACCATGCAGCACCTTGCAGGCAGTCCGAAGAAAGGGGTATCTCTACCCCATGCAGCCTGCATTTAAGCCCTGGTAAGGTTCCTCGCGTATCATCGAATTAAACCACATGCTCCACCGCTTGTGCGGGCCCCCGTCAATTCCTTTGAGTTTCATTCTTGCGAACGTACTCCCCAGGTGGGATACTTATCACTTTCGCTTGGCCACGGAGACCGAAGTCCCCACAGCTAGTATCCATCGTTTACGGCGTGGACTACCGGGGTATCTAATCCCGTTCGCTACCCACGCTTTCGTCCATCAGCGTCAGTACATGGTTGGTCACCTGCCTTCGCGATCGGTGTTCTATGTGATATCTATGCATTTCACCGCTACACCACATGTTCCGGCAACCCCACCATGACTCAAGACCTGCAGTATCAAAGGCAATTTTATGGTTGAGCCACAAACTTTCACCCCTGACTTACAGGCCCGCCTACGGACCCTTTAAACCCAATGATTCCGGATAACGCTCGGACCCTCCGTATTACCGCGGCTGCTGGCACGGAGTTAGCCGGTCCTTATTCTTACGGTACCGTCAGACACCTACACGTAGGTGCGTTTCTTCCCGTATAAAAGCAGTTTACAACCCATAGGGCCGTCATCCTGCACGCGGCATGGCTGGATCAGGCTCCCGCCCATTGTCCAATATTCCTCACTGCTGCCTCCCGTAGGAGTCTGGTCCGTGTCTCAGTACCAGTGTGGGGGATCCCCCTCTCAGGGCCCCTAACCATCGCTGCCATGGTGAGCCGTTACCTCACCATCTAACTAATGGTACGCATGGCCATCCCTGTCCGATAAATCTTTAATCGGAATATCATGCGATATCCCGATACTATGGGGCATTAATCCAAGTTTCCCTGGGCTATTCCCCTGACAGGGGCAGGTTCCATACGCGTTCCGCACCCGTGCGCCGGTCGTCAGCAAAAAAGCAAGCTTTTCCCTGTTACCCCTCGACTTGCATGTGTTAGGCCTGCCGCTAGCGTTCATCCTGAGCCAGGATCAAACTCTTCATTGTATTTCCTTGAATGTCTGTCCGACACCCGAAATATCCGAGCCCTCGCATCAAAATGGTTTGTTCTTAATTCTACGCTGTCGTTACAATATGTATATGAACTTTTTGTCTTTTTTTACTTCCAAAATCATCCTTTCGGTCTCTCGGAAGCGCCCTGCCTTATCAGCTAAGCGGGTGCAAATATACGCACGTTATTTTCTTACCACAAAATGTTTTTGCTATTTTTTTTCGAAAAAAAATCAATTAATTTATAAGTGCTTGTTTTTCAGGTTTTCCTTTTTTCCTTCTTAACATATTTTATGAGAAGAAATTCCACACCAGCCCAAATCTGATCACGAAATCTCGATATGGGTAATTGGGCGCAGCATAATAATTGGGCTCGGAAAAAAGAGAATTTAGGTGTTCCGCTTTAAGATAAATCCTTGTTTGTTTCACCTTGGCATTTATAAAAAAATCCAATAATGGATATCCTCCGAGTTCTTCATTATTCTGAATATAGAATTCGCCCAATAAAGGGTTGTAGGCATTCATATTATATGAAGTGAAATATTTGAAGGTAACACCTGTTTGCAGAAACATGGCCTTTTTAAACACATCGCTGGAAAAATACAAACTATTCCGAGTAACCACTTCTGGCAAATTGAGCACTTGATTATCCTGGGTGACATTTTGATACATTACGGTATTCATGAGCGCCCATTTTCTCCACTTGAGCTCTTTTTGATACTTAACCTTTAAATGATTTATGGTTCCCGATTCTTGAAAAGGCCTTACAAATGCGTTTTCCAGACCTGATACTATTTGGTCCTCGGTTGCAGTAGAAGCGAAGTAGGTGTAATTATCTAGAGCACTGTACTCAGCCTCTAAGAGACCAAAGTTTTTGGAGTCGAATGCGAACTTTATACTCTGAGTGTTCACTTTTTCGAACGCAGCGTTATTTTGCCAGTTGAAATTTCTATAATCACTTTGATACAACAGATAATTAAAATCCGGCATACGTGATGAAATATGTATGGCCCCGGTTACACTGTTGTTGTCATTCAACTTATACCTGGCCATAGCATCAAAATTATTGCCCGTGAGGTCTCCCACAATGGTATAATTCACATTACCCTTGAGATATAAGGGTCCAAAATTATTCACATATGCACCTCCCACAGAAATTTCATCTCCTTGTAATTTATTTTGGATAGTCCCCGCTTCTGTAATGAGTATACTATTGAAATAGTAGTTGTAGTTATATAAACTTACATTTCCCGACAGCTTGCCCAGCGTTCTATTTGAAAACTCGACAAAACCCCGGTTCAACATTGTTTTGAGCCTTGCACGGTCCTCGATGGGTGTTAAAAACGGGTCACTGCCCAATGAAGCGTTACCATTGGATTGCTCAAAATCGTACAATTTGCTCTCGTAACTGAACTCGTGTCCCAATGCCAAAGTTGTGGGATCGTTATCTGTTGAATCTTTTTTATGACGCACCAACCTATACTGATGGTCCAAATAATACCTTTTACCCAGAATCCTATTATTGGCATTGGTATAGAGCAAATCTATCTTTGCCCTATCTTGAAAATCCGGCAGGTCATCTTCAAACTGGCTACGGTCCTGCAACCCTCCATTTTCTTCACTTTGCATTTCCTGTGCAGCTATATGCCCTCTCAGTAAATATCGTTCGTTCTCGCTCTGATAATTAAAGGTGACCCGAAACTTTCCATCCTGCGCTTCTTCGTACCTATATTTTCCTAGAGACCTGAATCCATTATAGGCCACCGAAGCATTTAACCGTTTGGAAACATTGAATGTTAGCAACGCATCTAAATATTGACCTTGTTCAAAGGAGGTCTTAAACATTAGTTCCGTCACTGGAGTGGGAACGTTGTAATAGTCTATATCTTCCTTTTCAAAATATCCTGGATGTTTGGCGGCAGCCCCAATTTTAGGATAATAAGAGCCACTGGAAAAGCTCTTGCCAAGTTCATTGTACGGTTGCCCCATATTGGCAAAAGGCATTAACTCAAAGTCATCCCGTCTAAGGTAATTGTACTTATACTCCTTTTTTATAGTGAGCGTAGTATCCAAATAAGTAGTATCCCTTTCGTAAGATATTATCTTATAGTCCTTGATACTAACGGAATCTTTTGCTTTGACACTCAACTTTCCGGGTTTTTCCCCCTTTATTTTAGTCTTGACGGAATCCTTTTTGATTGCATCTTTGGATTTTACCTGTAACGAATCTTTCTTATTCAACTGCAAAGAATCGACTTGTTTTGTAGGCGGCAAGGAATCTTGTTGTGCCATGACCGAATGGCCAAAGAAAATGAAAAGGGTGAATAGTATAATTCTCATTCCACGAAATTGGTTGGGCAAAGGTAAAAGTTTTGTTTCTAAAGAAATGTGAAAACTTTATTACACAAAAAAGCCCCGCCAATTGGCGGGGCTTTCATTGAAATATTATAGTAACAAACCTTGACTAGTTCTGAGTTGAAATAGAAGGGTTGTTCTGAATTTCTGATTGAGGAATCTCAAAAGTCAACCTTTCATCATCGTAGCTGATAGGTGTTCCTACGTTAGAAAGGTGGTTTGCACCTCTAACAACGGTACCCTGATTTCTCTTTAGAGAAAGGTAGCTCTTACCTTCACCCCAAAGCTCGATACGAGTCTGTAGGTAGATCTCATCCAAAAGTGCTTGTCCAGAAAGTCCATCTACATAAGCAGAGCTAGGCAATCTCTCGTCCAACAATGCCTTAAGAATAGTTCTTGCAGCAGCATCGTTACCAGCTTTAGCAGCAGCTTCAGCGTGCAATAGGTACATTTCAGCAACTCTTAAATACACATAATCAGTTGTAATGTTTGCCTGCCCACCGATTACTCTGTCCGGAGCGTAGAACTTGTTGATTGGCATCAAATCTGTGTACCCACCAGTTGGTTCTGCGAACTGACCTTTACGAGCATCATCTGCAGGAATGGCAGCATATAGATCGGAATCCATTGCCTTGGCATCACCTGCCCATGCATAGCTATATGTAAATAGGTCCATTTGTCCCCACCAAGAAACAAGACCAAGTCCTGTATCTACTGTAAGGTCAACACCCCACATCCATCCAGAAGTATTCAAATCGTTGAATCCTCCAAGAATTTCTTCAGAGTTCATTAGTGTATAACCACCGTTATTGATCACTTCCTCAGTTAAATCCATAACTTCTTGGTGGCTGTCACCTTTAGAGGCCAATACATATGCAAGTACTCCTTGAGCTACAGTTTTATCCACTTGGCTTTTAGAACTTCTTGAAAAGCCATCCAACAAAGAAATAGACTCATTAAGGTCTTTCTCCATTAAAGCATAGATCTCCGCTGTAGTTACTTTAGGTCCGTTCAAATCATCTGGGCTATCGTAAATAGGCAATATCTCAGCTGAAGGATCGTAAGAGTTCGCATAGTATTGGGTCAAGTAGAAATAAGCATGAGCACGAAGTGTCTTCGCCTGGCCCATCAAATATCTGTTTTCTTCCAATTCAGGAACAAAATCATTTCCACCCAATGCATCGATCACCAAGTTAGCTGAACGCACAATTCGGTAGTAAAACCTCCAAGGCATGTAGTTTCTAGTTCTGGTAAAATCCTGTGTTGCTTGGAACTCGGTAATATCAGCTCTATACCAACCATATGTACTTACAGAAAGTGCCATATCACCAGAAAGCATATCACCATAGATATCGTATCCTTTATGACCAAAATCATCGTGGTTTGTAGTACCACCACTCTGAGTGGCGAACATTGTAGAATAGATACCGGAAATAGTTCCTTCAATTACTGCTGGGTTAACGGCAGCCGCTTCCCCAACTTGCTCTTGCGTCAAGAACTCGGACGGTTGCTCGTCCAAAAAGTCCTTACCACAGCCCGCCAATAACAATAGCGAGGCTATAACCGAAATTTTTATATTACTGTTTTTCATAACGTTTTTTTCTAAAATTTAACTCTTACACCCAAGGTTACCGTTGTCAAAGGAGCATAGATTCTTCTTGCAGAAGCACCATTTTCCCTTACAGAAGGATTGAAACCTTGTCTAGCTGTCTTGATGGCCAAGTTGTCACCAGCCAACCAAATGTTCACATTTTTCAAGCCCATTTTCTCGATATCCTTACGTGGAAGGGTGTATCCGATTTTAGCATTGTTGAATGCGATGTAATCAGTGCTTGTCAACCATCTTGTAGAGTTAACCCTTTGGTCCTGTCCTGTAGCATCGTCCAAACGAGGTACATCTGTAACATCACCAGGGTTTTGCCATCTTTGGGCAATATCCTTGTGGAAGTTAGTAGAAGCTGCACCAAAGTTATCACTCATCAATTCTGAGTATTGGTTATCCATAGCCCAACCACCTACACTGTAGGTGAACTGTGCAGAAAAGTCGAAGTTTTTAACTTGAGCTGCCAATCTGAAAGCACCAAACAAATCAGGAATACCAGATTTACCAACATATTTCTGAGTGGCATCTGCGTAAGTCTCTGTTGTTTGTCTAGCTACGTTAGCATCTGGATTTTCATCCAAGTAAGCCACCATATCAGCAATACCATCTTCACCATCGTCCAATGTTCCGTTTCCGTTAGCATCGTTGAAGTACTGGTAGTATTGTCCAACACCATTTTCTGGGTTAACACCAGCCCACTCTCTTACGTAGAAATCGTAGATAGAGCTTCCTTCTGAGTATCCGTAAGGAGAAGAAGAAGTATCCAAGATTCTAGGCTCGCCTGTTGAAGGCTCGATAGGCATTGTCAAAATTTCGTTGTTGATGTGTGATCCGTTGATAGACAAGTCCAATTTGAAATCTTCTTTGTCAAAGATGTGACCTGTAAGGTTAAATTCAACACCTTGGTTCAACAATTCACCATCGTTTACTGTTACGATCGCAATACCTTGAGAAGGTCCTACCCTTCTTGAGAAAATCAAGTTATCTGTCTTTTTGCTGTAGAAATCAACAACACCATCCAAATATCTTCCCAATCCAAATTCAACACCAGTCTGGAACATTTTAGAAGTCTCCCAAGTCAAATCTGGGTTTCCGTTATCTCTAATAGATAGGGAAATCTGATCGTTCAAGTTGTTGATATCGTAAGTATCATAAGCTACGTAATAATCATCATCCACAGCTTGGTCACCTGTGATACCGTAAGAAGCTTTCAATTTCAAGAAATCAAAAACACCGTTACCTGCCATGAAGTCTTCGTTAGTGATAACCCATGCAGCACCAATAGATCCGAAGGTACCCCATTTCTCATTGATAAATCTTGAAGAACCGTCTCTACGGATAGATCCAGTCAAGAAATATTTCTTATCGTAATCGTAGTTTACCTGACCGAAGTATGATTCAATACTGTATCCTCTTGAGAATCCAGAAGGAGGTCCTTGAGACACAACAAAGTTGTTCAACTCATAAATGTTAGGGTGTACTGCCAATCTCTTGGAAGCAACACTTTCTTCTCTTTCGAACTGGTTGTTCTCATGAGCCACAAGAGCTTCGAAAGAGTGGTTACCGAACTCAGTTTGGTAACGCAACAACTTCAAGAAGTTAGTGGTCAAGAAGTTTCTATCTCTCTGGAAAAGGTCACCACCAGTAGAAATACCACCACCATAGAATGGGTTGGTAAACGACTTGTAACGCTCTGTTGCAAACTGCGCACCAAAACGAGTTTCAAAAGTCAATCCTTTAGCGATATTGAAATCCAAAGAGAAGTTTCCGTTAACCTCATGTCTGTCTGTACCAACAAAATCGTACAAAGCAGAAGCAATCGGGTTCAACTGGTCAGCATTTGGTCTAGATCTGTATCCAGAAGCTGTACCATAATCGTATTGATATCCACCAAAAATTGGATCTTCAACCAATTGGTAGTTTTCATCCCTTAGGAATACTGGGAAGATAGGAGCCATTTTATCGGCAAATTCAAACAAGTTTTCAGAACCATTGGTCTGACCGTTGTTTTTACTTTTAGAGAAAGCGTAACCAGCGTTAACACCAACTTTCAACCACTTTTTAACTTGTGAGTCAGCGTTCAACCTAGCAGTATATCTCTGGTAACCTGTGTTCAGGGCGTATCCGTTATCATCCAAGTAACCGATAGAAGTAAAATACTTGCTCTTCTCATCTCCACCACCCATTCTAAGGTTGGTCTCAGTTCTGATCGCAGCATCGAAAGCCAAATCAGAATATCTTTGAGGAGTATATCTTCTTGTTACCCCTGGTCTTACAGTACTTGTAGCTGGGTCGATCAACTCACCACCATCAGCAACGTTCCACATGTTGTAACCTGGGTGCACATAATTCAAAGAAAACAAGTTGGCGTTGGCAAAAGCAACAGGGTCTTCAGCACCATCCAATGCCGCACCGTTGCGGATACCTTCCCATACATAACCAATGTACTCTTCAGGAGACCTGATCACATCGTATCTTGGGATCAACTGCATGTTGAAACCAGACTTCACATCTACCTCAACATAAGATTCAGTTGCAGAACCGGTCTTGGTAGTAATCAAGATTACACCATTCGCACCACGAGAACCGTAAATAGCGGTTGCAGTAGCATCCTTAAGTACAGTTGTGGTTTTAATGTCCGCAGGGTTAATAGAGTTGATACTTCCTGTAAAAGGAACACCATCCACTACATATAAAGGATCTCTGTTACCGTTAACGGAACCGTAACCCCTTACACGAATGGTTGAAGAAGTACCTGGCTGACCAGAAGTGTTGATTACGGTAACACCCGCAACCTCACCGGCCAATGCCTGAGAAACGTTTGAAAAGGACTTAACCTCCAAAGCTTCCGCTTCTACAACAGATGCCGTACCGGCAAATGCTTGTTTAGTTGTGGTACCATAACCAACAACCACTACCTCTTCTAGTGCTTGTGCATCATCTTCCATTTGCACATTAATAGTGGAAGAGGAGCCCACCAATCTTTCTACTGTTTTTTGTCCGAGGTAGCTGAAACGTAAAGTTTGACCTTCGGAAGCTGAGATGGAGAAGTTTCCATCGAAATCTGTTTGTGTACCATTAGACGTTCCTACAACGACAATGGAAACACCAGGAAGAGGCAGACCCGTTTGGTCCGTCACGTTACCTGAAACTGTTTTCTCTTGTCCAAAAGAGAAAGACATGCACAACACCAAGAAAGGTGTCAGCATCCATGCTAACTTAGCTTTCATTTATTTCATTTTTTGAATTAGTCCGCTCAAAAATCAATATAAAAAGTTAATATTCAAAAAAATTAACAACCTTGCAGGTCGCTAAACAAGCGGAACACAGTCAGATTTTTTCATAATTTTAACACATTATTCTTACGCCAAACCCTTATTTATTGGGCATGTAGGAATTTTTTTAACTTTTTATTGATGATTACGTTTTTTTTATATGCCCTATCTGTTAAATTTTCGGTTGTATGTTAAAATCATGTTATCGAACACATTTGGAGGCAGGAACGGATGAAGCGGGAAGAGGTTGTTTGGCCGGTCCTGTTACGGCAGCGGCGATTACATTACCAAAAAGTTTCAGCAACGATATATTGAACGACTCAAAACAATTGTCCGAAACCAAGCGCACTTTACTTAGGCCAATATTGGAAATTGAGGCTGTTTCTTTTTCTGTTTGCCATGTTTTTCAGGACGAAATCGATGAAATAAACATATTGAACGCTTCCTTTTTAGCAATGCACCGGGCAATAGAACAATTGCAGCCAGCTCCAGAATTTATAATTGTGGACGGGAACAGATTTAAACCCTACCCGGAAATTGAGCACGAGTGCATTATTAAAGGGGACGGTAAATACATGAGCATCGCCGCAGCATCTGTTCTGGCAAAAACCTATCGAGATGAATATATGGCAAAAATCCATGAGGAGTTTCCTATGTACAATTGGAAAAAGAACAAAGGATACCCCACTAAAGAACACCGGGAGGCGATAAAAAAATATGGGATTACCAAATATCATAGAAAAAGCTTTCGACAACTGCCCGATCAGTTGACACTGGATATTTAAAAATCCTAACTTTGTGTCAAACTTCAAGAATGAGAATTAAGGCACTTTTTTGTTTGCTCCCCATTTTTATCCTATCCTGTACAAAAGAGGTAAAGACCACCGACTCCCTTTTGGAACATTTGCCCCCCGACCCTGCACTCGTTCTTAAAATTAACAACCTGACCAATTTTAAAAGTGAACTAAAGAACAATTCACTATTAAAAAGTATTGAAGGTTTTTCCCATCTTGACAACATTTCAAGCACTACAGCAGGATTGGATCACCTGTCTACAGATCAAACCTGTATTCTTGCGTTTTATGAAGTTGGCAAGGACAATTACGACTATGTTTTGGTCGCCAAAAACAGCCCAGGCCTTTTTTCAGTGGACAGTGTAACGAACAAAACCGTGGAAACACTAACCTATGAAGGAGCAACCATTACCAAATATAATCTTGATGGTCTTGAGGTGCATAGTTTACAAAAGAACAAGGAGGTACTGCTAAGTTCATCCATAATGCTCATGGAAAACCTTATACGGACCAGCAAAAACTCGGTGATAGACCCCACCTTAAAAAAACTATACGACGCAAGTTCATCCGATAAATCCGCTACTTTTTTTATAAATCCATCCAATAATATTTCCATTCTTGCTCTAAAAGAAGAAAACACGGAACAAGAACCTTTCTCGTCTTGGGTTTCATTGGATTTTACAGCCAATTCGGACGAGGTAAATCTTAACGGTGTGGCCATGGCGCCTGATTCCACCAAATCTTTTATCAATTTATTCAAGGACACCAATCCTTTGATCAACAAAACGCCATCTTATGCGCCATTGAATGCCCAGGCCATTCTTTCGTATACTTTTGATGATTACCAAAAATTCGCGGCCAACCAAAACACCTATCTGGACCGTGTCAAGAAAACCGATTCACTCTTTAACACGATTGAAGAAGTGGGGCTGATATACATGAACAATCAAAAAGTGGTTTTACTAAAATCATATGGAACGGAGGGGATTTATGATTATCTGGATAGCCACCAAACTGCTTCAGAACAATATCAAGGAAGTGAAATTCTAACATTGGACAAAAAAAACCTTGTAGAGGAAGGCTTTACTCCTTTGATCAAAAACTTTGAGTCCAACTACTGCGCCCTATTGGAAAACAGTTTTATTTTTTCGCAAGAGAAAGAGGCATTACAGACCATAATCAGTAATCATAAAAGTTCATCCTCCTTTGAGTCCGACCAAGGATTTATTACTGCAGAGTCTTCACTTGCCAACGAATCCAGCATGCTGTTTGTCTCCAAGGCATCAGGAATAGATTTTTTAGCGGAACAAGAACTGGTTGCCGAAGTTTCCAAAGACATCGAAGAAAAAGACCTCTCAGACCAAGTATTTGCGTCACAGATTGTAATGGACAACGGTTTTGGACACTTTAATTTATTGGCCTCAAAAATTGAAAAGAACCAGGAACGTAATACGGTGTCCCCCCTATTTACATTGGAATTGAACACCGATCTTGCCACCGACCCCCAGTTTGTCAAAAACCACAGGACCAAACAACATGAAATTGTGGTTCAGGACCAAAACAATGTACTCTATTTAATTTCCACTGATGGAAAAGTACTTTGGACAAAAGAACTGGAAGGCAGGATACAAGGGGATATTATACAGGTAGACATTTATAAAAATGGAAAACTACAGCTAGCTTTTACCACCAACAACCAATTTATAGTGCTTGATCGCAATGGTGAAGACGTACCTCCATTTAAAATAGACTATGAGGGCGGCAACCTTAACCCATTGGCAGTTTTTGATTATGATGGAAGTAGGAACTATCGCTTTGTTGTAACCCAGGGTCAAAATGTATACATGTACAACAACCAAGCTAAAATTGTAAATGGCTTTACGTTTAAAAAAGCACCTGGCAATATTTTGGGAGCACCCAAACATTTTAGGGTTGGCAATAAGGATTATCTTGTCTTTAAACAGGACAATAGCACTTTGCGGATTTTACACAGGGTGGGCAGCGACCGAATCAAAGTTTCCGAAAAAATTGACTTTTCGAACAACGAAGTCTTTTTGTACAAGGATAAATTTTCGGTCACCAATAAAACCGGGGTGCTCCATCAAATTGATACCAATGGCAAACTGGTAGCAACCAATTTTAACCTGAATCCAGACCATGGATTCTATGCCACAAGCAATACCTTGGTTTTTATGGATGACAATATTTTGAGCATTAAAGGCAAAAAGGTAGAATTGGAACTTGGCGTGTATTCAAAACCCAAAATATTTTACATCTACGATAAAATATATGTGGCTGTTACCGACATCCAAAACCATAAAATCTATTTGTACGATAGTCAAGCAGAGCCAATTCCAAACTTCCCTGTTTTTGGCAGCTCTTTGATCGATCTAACGGATATGGACAATGACAGAAAACTGGAATTGGTTGCCAAAGACCAAGACAACTCACTGATTGTTTATAAGATAAATTAACAACGCACAGCAACGCTACATATACAATAGTTGCTACGATACATACATTTTTAAAGGGCAAGAGGGCCATGTTTTAGTAGTTTGAACAGAATTTCTATTTCAACAAACTAAAACACTCTACAATGAAAACCTCAAGCAAACTATTCTATTGTTTGTCCTTTGCCCTATTATTGGGCCATAGCGGTGAGGCACAATTTTTCAAAAAATTGGCCAAAAAAGCCGAAAAGGCAGCTGAACGTACAGTAGAAAGACGTGTAGAAAAGGAAACCACAAAAAAAACTGATCAAGCACTCGATAGTATTTTGGAACCAGGGTCGGGTGGCAAACAAGTTCCCGGCAATACTCCAGGAAACGAAAACATTCCAGGTGCTGAGGGCAACACATCAACTGGTACGCCGGTTTCTACAGGTCCCAAGACCATTGAAGTCTACAGCAAATTCGACTATGTCCCTGGGGACAAACCCATCTTTTTCGATGATTTCAACGATGATTTCATGGGTGATTTCCCTTCCAAATGGAATACCAATGGATCAGGCGAAATTGTAACACTAGGAGACATACCAGGAAAATGGTACTCGGTAGCCAATAGAAGCCTTACCATACCCAATTTGGGAAACACACTCCCTGATGATTTCACTCTGGAATTCGACCTAAAGGTCACAAACTTGACACGAAATACAGGGTCAGGAGCCATCTTGGGCATATACCTCTCAGAAACCAGTGGGTTGACCACAAATGAAAACCATGTGAAGGCCAATTTAAATTTTTGCCAATACATTCCTATTGGCGTACGTGTGGAAAATGAATTCCGAGGTGACCCTGCCCCTATAGCCAACACTTTACAACAAGATTTCAGGGAAATTTATAAAGATGTGGTGCATGTATCCATCGCCGTTAACCAAAATAGATACCGTCTCTGGCTGAATGAAGTTAAAGTTGTGGACCTACCTCAATTTATCGTAAAACCGGAATTAATCAACCATATCAAATTCTATGTGAACGGTATTGACAGGCAGAAGAAGCAAGAGCAGGTACTCATTAGCAACCTAAAAATAGCAGAAGGTGGTGTCGACCTCAGAAGAAAATTAATGTCTGAAGGAAAGATTTCCACCAACGGTATTCTCTTCAACTCAGGTTCGGCCGATATATTACCTCAATCCATGGGTATTATTCGTCAAATTTCCCAAGTACTGAACCAAGATAGTTCCATAAAACTGAATATCATCGGCCATACAGATTCCGATGGTTCGGATGAAAGTAACATAACACTTTCCAAAAACCGAGCGGAGGCGGTTAAAAAAGCACTGGTATCCGTTTATGGTATTTCCGCAGAACGTCTAAGTTCAGCGGGCAAGGGCGAAGCAGAGCCTGTGGCCGATAATAATACTGCGCAAGGCAAAGCACAAAACCGTAGGGTTGAATTCATTAAACTATAACAAAAGAACACACAAACATGAAAAAGTATTTCCTTTTACTTGTTTTGTCCGTGCTGGCAATTCAAGTTTCCAAAGCCCAAACAAACTGTAGCGACTATTATCCTTTGGTCGATGGTGCCAGTCTACAATATACCAACTACGATAAAAAAGGGAAGGAAGATGGACAGATAAACTACAAGGTCGCCAATGTACAAAATAATGGAAGTGGCACCTCTGCTACCATGCTGATGGAAATGGTGGACCAAAAAGGCAACACCTACACTTCCGATTACGATATCGCCTGCGACGGCAATGTGGTGAAAATTGATTTTAAGTCCCTAATGAATGAACAAATGCTCAGCCAAATGGGCGATGTGGAAGTGGATATCTCTGGGACCGATGTGGAATTGCCCAACAACCTTTCCGTAGGACAGGAACTTCCGGATGCCAACATCTCATTAAAAATGAAAATGGGAGGAGCCATTAATATGAACACCAACGTGGAGACAATTAACCGTAAGGTGGAAAAACAAGAAAGCGTCACCACACCGGCCGGCACTTTTGACTGCTATGTGATTTATAGTGAAACTAAGACCAAAATGATGATGGCTAACCAAACATTCCCCTCACGCACATGGTTGGCAGAAGGTATTGGAATGGTAAAACAGGAATCCTACAACAAAAAAGGTAAATTGATGGGAAGTATGGTGTTGACTCAGTTCAGTAAATGATTCACCCTTCAAAACTTAAATAAAAACCGAGGTCTAACCTCGGTTTTTTTATTCATTCTTGTCCTTAAACAAGGGCGAGATCATAATATGGGCCTTATGTGTCCCAGGATTCATGATCCACGGATGATTAGAGCCCAAAGGCTTTTCGGGTAGCCCGGTAGAAGCTGCTGTGGCAAAGGGTAGATAAACCACATATCGGTAATGTGCTCCCTCGACTTCATGGGTCTCGGGGTTGTATTGATCACTTTCTCCATAATAGATATGCAAGGTTGCCCCTGGTTTCCCCATATCAAGTTTTCCCGATTTCGCCTCTTCTTCACGAATATCAAAAATCTCCGGACCAGTTTTACCTTCGGCTCTCAATTCTCTCCCCCTGGCCATAAAAGGTTCTAAACTTTTATGGTAGCAAGCTGCATTAAACCCTGATTGTTGTGGATTATCGGCAAGGACAATGAATTCATTATCCCCTTCCCTTAATGTAACAAACTCACCTGCCATATTATAGCCGATCACCTTGCAGCCATCTCTACTTTCTGCCGGCGCGGCCATTAAAGATGCTGCGACCAAGGCTTCATCGGAGTCAATGGTAACATAATTGGTTTCGGTTTGATTAGCTGTATTGCTCTCTACGGCTTCAGAAACAGTGGAACCATCTTGTTCTTTTTTGCTTTCACCCGAATTCTTGCAGGAAATCAAAACCCCTGCAAAGACAATAATTAAGAGAAGTTGTTTCATGGTATATTGAATTTAGTTACCGGCCATATGATGGGAATCAACTCAAAAGAAAATGATATTTCCAATTTGATCCAAAATACAACCAATATGTGTACGAAGTAAGTTAAGAATTTTTAGGACAATCCCATTTGAGGCTGCAGGATGCCCCCGCATATTTCTCCAAACTAATTCAACTGAAGGAAAACAAATTGTTTGTTCCCAACAATTCCTTCATTTTTTGAGATTCTGAAAAGAATATAAGCCAATTACAAAAGTGCCAACAAGGAAGACATTTCATATCTTAGAGAAGTAATACTTAATCGTTAGACTGAAAAAATAGTATTACATGGCAAGATGAAATGTAAAAATTGCAATAAAGTTGTTGGAGAAACGCATTCATATTGTCCGCACTGTGGTCAGAAAATGGGCCTGGGTAGATTAAATTTCAAGCAACTGCTAAAGGACCTATGGGTTTCTCTCACCAATACCGATCAAGGAATACTTCGCTTGATTAAACATCTGACGTACAGACCGGGCAAAGTGGCTCGGGAGTATGTTTCAGGTAGGCGAAAGAGCTATTTTAATCCGTTCAACTATTTACTGCTTACAGTAGCGATAGCACTATATTTTATTTTGCAGTTTGAGACTGTCGCACTTGATTATTCTAAAATAGAGCCGGATAATAAAGAGCTTTTACAATTTGCTTTCAAGTACTTTAATATTTTTATACTGCTAATGTGGCCAATCCATGGCTCCCTAATCTGGTTGTTTTTTCGGAGGCGTCAAACCAATTATGTTGAAAATCTGGCTTTGACCGCTTATTTGAGTGGGCAAACCATGCTTTATTATATTTTGGCCTTAGCGCTCTTTACAATCTTCCCCTCATTACTAGGTCCACTTGGCACAATAATCGGGTTGTTGATAAGCATTTGGTATACCATCGCAATCCTGCAATTTTATCAGACCAAATCGTTCTGGAGTATTTTAAAAATCGTATTCATTATTACTCTCACCAACATCATATCCCAAGGAATAATATATTCAACATTTCATATATACAGAACATTGGATATTTGAATTGGCCAAATAGAAGAAAATCTAAACCCCAGCGCCTTCTTTAACCAACTCTGCCTCAAAAAGTGCGGTAAAATGTTTGAGAAGCTTTTCCTTTACTGCTGACATATCCACTTCTTTTTGGCCCAGTTCAATATTTAAGGAAGTTACGGCCTTATCCTTGATACCACAGGGAATCATCATATCAAAATAACCTAGGTTGGCATTTACGTTAAGTGCAAAACCGTGCATGGTAACCCAACGGCTAGCCCGCACACCCATGGCGCATATTTTTCGGGCGAAGGGGGTCCCAACATCCAACCAAACCCCGGTCTCGCCTTTAGACCGCTCAGCCTTTAGACCATACTCAGCTAATGTAAGTATGACCATTTCCTCCAAAAAACGGAGGTATTTGTGAATATCGGTAAAGAAGTTATCCAAATCAAGAATGGGATAACCCACAATTTGGCCGGGACCATGATAGGTAATATCACCGCCACGATTGATTTTGTAAAAAGTCGCTCCCTTTTCGGCCAGCTTTTTTTCGTCTACCAATAAATTATTGATATCGCCACTTTTACCCAAAGTGTACACATGTGGATGTTCCACAAACAAAAAATGATTGGGAGTTTCAAGGCCGGCATCTTCCCGTCGGTTTTTAACTTTGGTATCCACAATATCCTTGAACAAGGCCTCTTGGTAGTCCCAAGTCTCCTTGTAATCCTTAAAACCTAAATCTTGCAGGGCAACTTTCTTGTTCATGCCACAAAGATACAAAGCGCAATGATGAGAAACTATTTCTCCAGTTCCACTTCTAAATCGAGTACTGATGGGTTTTTCATCATTTCCAAAAAATCGACATCATAGATCAAAGATTTACCATCTTGACTAAATGTTGCTTCACTTGCTGTTGTGGACTTTATCTTTTTTGGAAAGTGGTATTTCAGCGTGTAGGTTGACCCAGAAAGAAACATTTCCGCACCTTGCAAGCTATCCAACTGCTGTTGAAACAAAGCTTGATCTAGAATTCTGGCAGTACGGGTAAATTTATTTTTTTTAAAGGTATAATTCACCTCGGTGGCTTGATCTGCTGTCTTCATAGGGCCCTGTTGCTGACTGGCCTTCCCTCCCATGGAACTGGCATCTTGGAATGCAGTAAAAGCATCATTCACCTCGTTGACGTTTTTAAACTCACTAAAAAGATTGAACATCATGGTTTTCTCTTCAGGATTCATCACCATTCTCATATTAAAGGGCTCGAGCTTTTTTAGTTTCTCTTGCTCCTCAAGGGGTAATTGTGAAATACTGTCCTTTTTCTCTTCCAAAAAATCTTTGAACGATATAATGGAATCTATGGGCTCTTCATTCGTTTTGGCCATTTCGTCCCCCGCCATGTCCATCATCTCGGAACCATCAAAATTGATGGACAACTTTCCAGACCCATCTTCATTTAAATGGATTTCTTCAGTGAAATTACATGATGCGACCAAAAATATAATTACAGCAATGAATGCAAATTGTAATTTTTTCATGATGTAGTGCTTATGGTTAGTGTGCTATATTTTAATATAGTAGATAACGGCGTTAAAAGTACCATAATCTGTACTTATCCACAACGCGACAAGCTTATTTTGGACGAATGGTGCGAGCATCATCATAAAAACGGCTTTTTTACGTTATATTGATTCACTAACACACTATAAATCAAACACCAACCTCATGAAAACCTCAAAACTACTTTTAGTTTTATCCATCCTATTTTTAGCTTCCTGTAGCTCCGATGACAACAATCCCGAGCCTGAGCTTTCCCCTGAAGAATTGCTTGTTGGCAAGTGGTATTTAACCAATGCCACCTCCTATGGGTCCGAGGTCAATTTGGAAGACTGTCAACTGTTTTCGTTTATAGAGTTTTTAAATGAAGAAGATATTTTAACGGAATGGTATGAATCGAACTGCAGCTCTAGTGGCCTTAAAACAGTAACCTATACGTTTCAATCCAATCCAACAGGCATTTCTATTTCCGGGGATACCGGTTTTTACATGAATCCCGATTACGAAATTTTAAAGCTTACCAGCACGGAATTGATTTTACGAACATTTGATGCTTCCCAAACCACCTTAATCTGGGAACGCGAAGATTAACCCCATTTAATTGGGGTTGTTCAAGATGACCAAAGCAGCAATGACGCCAGGCACCCAACCACAAAGGGTCAATAAAAAAACGATAAGAATAGAGCCACATCCCTTGCCGATTACTGACAATGGGGGAAACAAAATGGCCAATAACACTCTCCAGAAACTCATTGATTATATGATTTGATTGATGATACTTATAGGTAGTTAAAATGGCAGTTTTGTTACAGAAAACCACTATTTTTATCCAGAATCGGATACAACATGCGGTTTTTAGTCCTTATCCTACTTTTCATCAACTCGTATGCTCTTTTTGGGCAGCATCATTTTTCGGGGAAGGTTTCCCAAGAAAATGCAGGCAATGCCATTTACTTATCATTGGTGGAAGACTATCGAAAATCCTCTCGGGTATATTTGGACCAAATTGTTCAGAAATCCGTGGTGGATTCCATGGGTCGCTTCTCTTTTGAAGGCAACAACCTGAGTAATCAAAATCGCATCTATCGCATCCATTTAGACGGCTGTTCGGACAATACAGGAGGCAATCACTTTTTGGGACAATGCAACAACAGCAAAAACGTACTCTTCATCGCCAACAACAAAGACACTCTGGAATTCCCGACTTCTTTCGAAGATCAATCGCTTTGTACCATTAATTCAACCAATCCTAAATCGGGTCTTCTATTGGAAATTGAAGGATTAAAAGAGCACATGGCCTACGACTTTGCAGATTACCCCAGCGAGGCCAACAAAAAATTGAATTTGGATAAGTGGTTCAAAACCCTTCACAATTTTGGAGAAGAGACCAACGAACCTTTGGCGGAACTTTATATCTACGATTTTTTATCAGACAAAAGGAATGAAACCTTTAAGTTTTATCTGCAAGACCTCACTAACAACGAATACTACGAGAACTTATCGGAACGGCTCATTACCACATACCCAGAGACTGAATTTACCCAACAATATGTAGCGGAAATAACCACGGACAAGGAGTTGGCCAGCTTCAACAGCCCGAAATCCAGCAAATGGAACCGAACCATCATTGCACTTTTGGCAGTTTCACTATTAGGGAATGTTCTGTTTTTCTTCGGCAAAAGAAAAAAGAACAGCGTTTCTCACTTACTTGAAAAACTTACCCCTCAAGAGCAAAAAATCGTTGGCCTGATACTGGAAAACAAGACCAATAAAGAGATTGCCAACGAGCTTTTTGTAAGTGTCAGCACCATAAAAACACACATCAACAATTTGTACAAAAAACTGGATATCACCTCTAGGGATGAAATGTCCGTTCTCTTTAAAAAATAAATTTCAACCCCCGGTCTAGTACCGATTTCCAACGCTTCAAAATCGTTTCGACCATTGATTTTAGTGAATTTGGCCATCAAACCATAAATCACGGAAAATCATGAAACGAGTATTCACATCATTAGTTTTGCTTTGCATCATCGGTGCATCGGCACAACAATTCAACAAGGAAATCACTACCGAAAATGGCTTGCAGTTGTTGGTAGGTCAAATCAATTTAGAAGGCTTACAATCCCAACCCTACGGAAACTGGTTCCAAAACAGATACGAGAGCTACCATCCGGACGAGACCATGGTCAATCTTTTCAAGGAAAAATTAGGGGAATACAACATCAAACTATTTTTGGGCACTTGGTGTGGCGACAGTAAGCGGGAAAGCCCCAAATTCATCAAAATATTGGAAGCTGCGGATTATCCCATGGAGCAACTGGAAATCGTTGCTCTGGATTATCGCAAAGGACATTACAAGACCAGTCCCACCGGCGAAGAAAAAGGAATGAACATAATTAAAGTGCCTACCATCATCTTTTTTAAAGATGGGAAAGAAGTCAATAGAATTGTTGAAAGTCCGTTGGAAACATTGGAAGAAGACATCACCCAAATCGTATTCGAAAAAGACTATGTGCCCAATTATGCATATTAAGTTTGGCCAAGGCAAGGATTTAAAGCGCAAAAGTGTAATTTTGCGCTTTAAATTTTTTACAGACTATGCAACTATCGGAACAAGAGATCGTTCGAAGGGAAAAATTGACCAAACTCAGGGAAATGGGAATCAACCCATACCCAGCAGCATTATATCCTGTTGATGCCACTTCAAAGAGCATCAAGAATGATTTTGAAGAAGGGAAAAAGGTGGTGATTTCAGGTAGATTGATGTCGCGTAGAATTCAAGGAAAAGCCTCGTTTGCCGAACTTCAGGATAGCGAAGGTCGCATCCAAGTCTATTTTAACCGGGATGAAATTTGTCCAGGTGACGACAAGACCTTGTACAACGATGTATACAAAAAGCTGTTGGACATCGGTGATATCATCGGTATTGAAGGGGAACTTTTCACCACTCAAGTAGGTGAAAAAACAGTAATGGTGAAAAACTTTTCACTGTTGAGCAAAAGTTTAAGACCATTGCCATTGCCCAAAGTAGATGACGAAGGTAAAGTGTACGATGCATTCAACGACCCAGAACTACGTTACCGTCAGCGTTATGTGGATTTGGTAGTGAACCCGCATGTAAAGGACACTTTCATCAAAAGAACAAAAATCACTAACAGTATACGGGAATTTTATAACCAAAAAGGATATTTGGAAGTAGAGACCCCTATCCTACAACCTATTCCCGGTGGAGCTGCGGCACGTCCATTTTTAACTCACCACAATGCATTGAACATTCCGTTGTATTTGCGAATCGCCAACGAGTTGTACCTAAAAAGATTGATTGTTGGCGGGTTTGATGGAGTATACGAATTTGCCAAGGATTTCCGTAACGAGGGAATGGACCGTACCCACAATCCAGAGTTTACCGTTATGGAACTCTATGTGGCCTATAAGGACTACAACTGGATGATGGATACCACCGAAAAACTATTGGAAAAAGTGGCCATTGATGCCACAGGCAGTTCCAAAGTAACAGTGGGCGATCACGAAATAGAGTTCAAAGCTCCTTATCCAAGGGTTCCGATTTTGGAGGCGATTAAAATACATACCGGTTACGATGTTGCCGGAATGGAGGAAGATGAACTTCGCGAAGTGGCCAAAAAATTGGGTATTGAAGTGGACGACACTATGGGCGTAGGGAAGTTGATCGATGAGATTTTCGGTGAAAAATGTGAACACCACTACATACAACCAACCTTTATCATCGATTACCCCAAGGAAATGAGTCCGTTGACCAAAGAGCACCGAACCAATCCAAGGTTGACCGAACGTTTTGAGTTGATGGTGAACGGCAAGGAGCTGGCTAATGCTTACTCGGAGCTAAACGATCCCATTGATCAGCGCGAGCGTTTTGAAGATCAGTTGAAACTTTCCGAAAAAGGAGATGACGAAGCGATGTTCATCGATCAGGATTTCTTGCGCGCTCTGGAATACGGAATGCCACCAACCTCGGGAATCGGTATCGGTATAGATCGTTTGGTGATGTTGATGACCAACAATTCCTCTATCCAAGAGGTGTTGTTCTTCCCGCAAATGCGACCAGAGAAAAAGCAGGTAGAGCTTACTGAAGAAGAAAAAGCGATTGTGGACATTCTTAAACCACAAGGCGAAATGCCTTTGGCTGACCTCAAAGGAAAAGCTGGGTTGAGTGGTAAAAAATGGGACAAGAGCACCAAAAGTCTTACGAAACATGGACTTATCAAGGTAGAAAAAACGGAAGATGCACTACTTGTAAAATATACAGGATAGTACTAGAATTTTTGATTACATAAAACCTAAGCCCCTGAACCTTAATTAAAGTTCAGGGGTTTTCTTTTTTAAAAAAAGTTCTATCTTTCGACGGTTTTCTTCCTAAACGGAAGGAAATTTCCAGCAGCTTACCCCAATAATCTTACTAAAATCTACTTATATGAAAAGAATGAAACTAGCATTCCTTTTCGTGCTGTTGGTATCTTTTATTTCCAAAGCACAAGAGGTAACAGGAACCGTTTATGATGACCAAAACGTACCCCTTCCGGGTGCCTCGGTCCAAGTAAAAGGAACTACTACGGGCGTCATCACCGACTTTGATGGCAACTACACCATCGAAGCCAACACAGGAGACATTTTGGTATTTTCCTATGTCGGATTCAACACCCAAGAAGCAACCGTAACAGGCAGTACATTAGATGTCACCCTCCAAGCTGGTCTGGAGTTGGAGAATGTGGTTGTTGTAGGATCTCGTAATGCCAACAGAACAGCTACGGACACCCCTGTCCCGGTGGATGTACTGGATGTAACTACCTTGACACAATCCGCCCCACAGGTAACGGTCACAGAAATCCTTAACTATGCGGCGCCTTCCTTCACTTCCAATCCACAGACCATTTCCGATGGTACCGATCACATTGCACCAGCCTCCTTGAGAGGATTGGGCCCCGATCAAGTTTTGGTGCTCATCAATGGAAAAAGAAGGCACAAAACAGGATTGGTAAACGTAAACGGAACATTTGGTAGAGGTAGTGTGGGAACAGATATGACCACCATTCCTTCCAATTCCATTGCTCGCATAGAAATCCTTAGGGATGGTGCTGCCGCCCAATATGGTTCCGATGCCATTGCAGGGGTAATCAACATTGTATTGAAAAAGAGTGTGAACGAGCTACAGGTAGACATCAATACTGGAGCTAATTTTACCAGTGAGCATAGTCCACAAAAAACCATCGATGGTGAGAAAATAAGTTTAGGCCTTAACTATGGCCTACCCATTGGAAAAGATGGCGGATTCATCAATTTTACAGGAAATTTTAGCCATCGTGGATACACCAATCGCATGCAAGAATGGGAGGGCTCCATTTTTAATGCCTACAATTCTATAGAAAGGGTAGCAGCTGAAGACAACTACGACACATCGTTACTACTGGACGATGATTTAACTGATATTTTTGAATACGCTGCCACTGCGGGAATTGCCTTGAATGGCGATGAAAGTAAAGAAGAGCTCCAAGGAATCTTGAATGCTGACGTAACCGAATCGGAGTTGTTGGCCAGAGGATTGGAACGTAGCGACTTTAACATGCGAGTTGGGCAATCCAAACTAAGAGGAGCACAGTTCTTCGCTAATCTTTCTATACCTCTCGATGAAAACTTGGAAATCTATGGTTTTGGAGGGTTGAGCTTCAAAAATGGTAATGCAGCAGGTTTTTATCGTTTACCCAATCAATCCAGAAGCTACACTCCCGCCTACCCTAATGGTTTTTTACCAGAAATCAATTCCAACATCGTGGATAAATCTGCCACTATGGGAATTAAAGGAATGTTGGGAGATTGGAATGTAGACTTCAGTAATTCCTATGGAAAAAATGAATTTCTATATCGGGTTACCAATTCCAACAATGCGTCCTTGGTGAATTCCACCCCTTTCGAGGCAAATTCCGGTGGATTCAACTATAGTGAAAACACCACCAATTTTGACATGAGTCGTTTCTTTGAGGACACCATGGCGGGACTCAATATTGCTTTTGGTGCAGAGTATCGAGTGGAAAACTATGCCATCGTAGCCGGTGAAGAAGCTTCATACACCCAGTACAACAATTTGGGAAATCCACACGACCCAACAGACCCAAACTCGGAAGTACCCACCGACTTTTTTGGAAGTACCAGACCAGGAGGCATTCAAGTATTTCCCGGTTTTAAACCTGATAACGAAATCAATGCATTCAGGAATACCATTGCAGGCTATTTTGATGTAGAAGCAGACTTTACCGAATCAATTTTATTGAGCGGAGCGGTTCGTTACGAAAACTTCTCCGACTTTGGAGGAACATTGAACTTTAAGTTAGCTACGCGTCTCAAAATTTCAGAGAACTTTAATTTTAGAGGAGGAGGACAAACAGGGTTTAGAGCGCCATCCCTTCATCAAATCCATTACAGCTCCACTTCTACCCTATTTGTGGACGGAATTCCCAACGAAGTGGGTATATTTCCGAACACATCCAGAGTTGCCAGACTTTTGGGTATTGAACCATTGAAAGAAGAAACATCAATCGGGGCAACTGCAGGTTTTACGGCTAGGGTTCCTAGTGCAAACCTAAAATTTACTTTGGACGGATACCTTATCAATATAGATGACCGTGTAATTTTAACTGGGCAGTTTGATGACAATGGCAATGCAGAATTGGCAAATCTTTTTCAGCAGGCCAATGCCACCCAAGCCGCTTTTTTCGCAAACTCTGTGGATACCCAAACCATGGGATTGGATTTTGTAGTAGATCATAAAGCGCATATATCCGACAATGTTTCCTTGACCAATACACTTGCCTTTACTTTTTCAGAAACAAGTGTGGAGAAAGTGAAAGTGCCCGAAGCCATTGCCAATGCAGGTCTCAGTGACACGTATTTTGACCCTACCAGTAGAATCTATTTGGAATCCGCTGTTCCAACTACCAAAGGAAACCTCTCGCACAATGTAAAAGTTGGCGACAATTGGAACTTCTTTTTAAGGAACGGATATTTTGGTGAAGTTCGGGAAGCAACCAACGAAATTGACCCAACCATTGACTATACTTTTGGTGCAAAGGTTATTACCGACCTAACCGTGGGTTACAGCTTCTCCAAAAGCGCAACATTAACGATTGGAGCAAACAATCTATTGGATGTTTACCCAGACAAGAATGATCCGGCTTTCCGATCCAGTGGAAGATTTATCTACTCAAGAAGGTCCGTTCAATTTGGACAAAATGGACGTTATGTGTTTGGCAGGTTGACATTCAAAATCAAATAAAACTATCAACTTTTAAATAATTAATACGGAAGCCCCTGGATGGGGCTTCTTTATTTTCATGTTTTAACAAAAAATCCTAGCTTAGGACCCCAATGGAACTAAGCAAAAAAATTGGACTGGTCCTTGGACCGGTGGCATTTCTGGTATTGAACCTTCTACCTTTTGAACTGGTATCGGAAAAAGGAGACCCTGTAATTTCAGTTGCAGCTTGGATGTTGATCTGGTGGATTACCGAAGCGGTATCCATCTCGGTCACTGCACTGCTACCACTTCTTTTATTACCCATTTTAAAAATACTTCCCATTGCAGAGGTGGGTGCCAATTATGGCAGTCCTATCGTTTTTCTTTTCTTCGGTGGATTTGTGATGGCCCTGGCCTTGGAAAAAGTCAACTTACATAGAAGAATTGCCTTAAATATTATAAGGCTTACCGGGACTACGCCCAACAAAGTAATTTTAGGGTTTATGATTGCCACGGCCACATTGAGCATGTGGATCAGTAATACGGCAAGCACCGTGGTAATGCTTCCCATCGCCGTTTCCGTGATCAATTTATTGATCAACGATGAGGACGGTTTTACAAAAAGTGATCAAAACTTTGCACTCTGTGTGATGCTGGGCATTGCGTTTTCAGCAAATGCTGGAGGCATAGCGACCGTTATCGGGACTCCTCCGAACTCAGTACTCATCGGTTTGTTGGAAAACGAGTACAACACCGAAATATCCTTCTTAAAATGGATGACGATCGGCTTACCATTTTCAATAATTATGATAGGCATCTGTTATCTGGTACTTGTGAAATGGATGTTCCCCAATAAAGATTTAAAGTTTAGTGCATCCAAAGAGGTAATATATGCGGAACTGGAAAAACTTGGACCAACGTCTGGAAAGGAAAAAATGGTATTGGTGATTTTTGCAATAACCGTATTCCTTTGGATTTTCAGAACCTTGATCAACAGTATATTCCCCAATTTAGGCCTTACGGACACCATGATCAGTATTTTCGCGGCCATTGCACTATTCGCCATTCCCTATAATATTAAGAAGGGTGATTTTATCATCACTTGGAAAGATACTTCGAAACTTGCTTGGGGAATTTTAGTACTGTTCGGTGGCGGCTTGGCCTTGGCACAAGGCATGTCTACCAGTGGTATAGTGGATATGGTAGCGGGAGCCATTGCCCAAAGCGAGATCAGCATATTGTTTACAGCTGCCTTATTGATTTTCCTTATGCTTTTTATGACCGAACTTATGAGCAATGTGGCCCTTGTGGCTGTTTTGGCCCCAGTAGTAGCGGGTATTGCCATTGGACTGGACATTCCAATTCTACATTTATTGATTCCGGTAACTATAGCCAGTAGCTGTGCGTTTATGTTGCCCATGGCCACTCCTCCGAACGCTATTGTGTTCGCAAGCGGCTATGTAAAGATTCCCCAAATGGCACGCGTAGGAGTTATTTTAAACCTTATAGCGGTATTATTACTGATCTTGGTGTTCCAGTTTGCCATTCCACTATTGTTTTAAACTAAAAATGCCTCTCCGGGCGGAAAGGCATTTTCACAAACTAACTAACTCAAAAAAATGTAAGAAACTAACTTAACTAACGCTACTCGCTTTTGCGCAAGTGGTTCGTAACTCTTTGTTAGGTACAAAGTTATAACCCTTTTTTGTGAAAATTATTGTAATTAGTTTTTTGTTAACGTCGTGTGGTAAAATGGACACCCGTGCTTGATTCAGCTTTGACAGACAAACAATACAGTAATGTCAGTCAATCGTTTAAAATGTTGAACAATCTGCACCTTTAAAACGGTTTAGCTAATAATTCCTTCGCCGTATTTCCAATGTTATATTTTTGTTAACCAGATATTTATAGGTTTTTCTTAACAATCAAAAAGCCCTCCGAAGAGGGCTTTTATTAACTAACTAACTCAAAAATTTGTAAAATGAAAAACTAAAACATTTTACTAGTTGACCCTTTTGTAGGGATCAAAATTTTCTGGTAGATACTTGTTCGTATCAAAACCTAAATCAATTTCTTCGTCTTCCATATAGTTTACGGAAGTAATTGCGATTACATCAGTATATGGATCAAAATCTGCTGGCAACAAATACTTGCTGTTAATGCCCAATACCAATTCTGTTTCTTCTTCAACATAAGGAATAGCCTTTAAATCTACATAAGCCTCGTATGGAGAGAAATCCTTGGGAAGGTAATCTTTGGTATCAAAACCAAGATCCATGTCCTCTTCCTCCATATAGTTTATGGAATGTACATCCACTACATCTGTATAGGGATCAAAATTTTCCGGCAAATACTTTTGGGTATCAAAGCCCAATGCTGGTTCAACTTTGTTTTCGAGATATATGATGGAATTCAAATCAAAATAGCTTTCATAGGGATCAAATCCCTCAGGAAGGTAATCGGCCGTATTAAAACCTAAATCGACCTCTGGCTCTTCCTCTAAATACACTATTTCATTTAAATTCAACTCATAGGAGGCATAATCTGCCATATCTGAAGTTGAATTGTTCAACTCTGCACCAATATGCAATGAAGTTAAACTGTTCTCTAAACTACCCGGCCTCTCGGTTTGTACCTCGACGACCTTGGCATTTTGTTGGTCATTTGCTATGGCGGTACTACTTAATAATACACTTCCATAAATTAATAATAACTTGTTCATTTTTTGATTGAATTTTATGATTGATGATATGCCTATAAGACTACTCTAAACCCAAAACGTTACAGTATTTAGGATTTTTTTACGAAAATTAAATAGGCGCTGAGCCCAGATATACAGGGCGATTCACTCCAAACTATCAGTAAAACGCAGGACTCCCAAAGGTTAGGTGGTTACGTTAAAAAAGTAACCGTTAATATTTATTTAACAGATAATTTTGTCTAATTTTTGGTTCTTTGATGCTTCTTATTTATTCAAACGGACTTAAAAAATGATCAAAAATTTACTACCTCGACTACTTGTGGTCCTAATTTTGTTGGGTTCCTTCCAAACTGCGGAGGCACAACTTTTCAAAAAGAAAAAGAAACAGACCGAACAAAAAAAGGAAGACAAGAGCAAACCAGGTGATATAAAACCTTATAATAAGGTCATCACCAAAGAAGCAAAGACCGACAAAGGTCTATTCGATGTCCACACGGTGGGCGACAAACGTTTTTACGAAATCCCAGATTCACTTTTCAACCGTGAGATGCTCATGGTCAGCCGAATTTCCAAAACGGCCACGGGAATTGGATTTGGTGGTGGAAAAATCAACACCCAGGTATTGCGCTGGGAAAAAAAGGACAAAAAAGTATTGGTACGCGTAGCCTCTTACGAAAATGTGGCTGCCGACTCCCTGCCCGTTCACGAAGCGGTGGTAAACTCAAATTTTGAACCGGTACTGTTCTCTTTCGATATTGAGGCCATCAACAAAAAAGACTCGTTGAACCCAGCCACCGTTATAGAAATCGACCCGATGTTCACCAAGGACGTAAAAGCGCTTGGTTTCCCTGATGGCTACAGAAAACGATTTAAAGTTACCCGATTGGATGGTGACCGAAGCTACATCGAATCCATTAAGAGTTATCCTTTAAATATTGAAGCTCGCCACGTTAAAACATACCTATCTAACGATCCACCGAGCAATTCCAGCTTGGGATCTATTTCTTTGGAGATCAATAATTCCATGATCCTATTACCCAAAGAACCCATGAAGCGTCGTTATTTTGACGAACGCGTAGGATGGTTCGCCAGAGGACAAGTAGATTATGGTCTGGACGCCCAAGAAAGTAAAACGGTTACCTACCTAGATCGCTGGAGATTAGAAGTAAAAGATGAAGACATAGAAAAATACAAGGCTGGAGAACTAGTTGAGCCCAAAAAACCTATTGTATATTATGTGGACCGTGCCACCCCTAAGGAGTGGGTCCCTTATATTAAACAAGGTATCGAGGATTGGCAAGTAGCTTTTGAAGCTGCAGGTTTCAAAAATGCCATTATCGCAAAAGACCCTCCATCCCCTGAAGAAGACCCGGAATGGTCCCCAGAGGATGTTAGGTATTCCGTGGTACGTTATTTGGCATCACCCATTCCAAATGCAAACGGTCCCCACGTAAGCGATCCGCGAAGTGGAGAAATCTTGGAATCGGACATTAACTGGTACCATAACGTAATGAGTTTGCTACGTGGTTGGTATTTTGTACAGACAGCAGCGATTAATCCAGCTGCACAAAAAACGCAGTTCGAAGAAGAAATCATGGGACGTTTGATTCGTTTTGTGTCCTCTCACGAGGTAGGTCACACTTTAGGATTGCCACACAACATGGGAAGTAGTGTTGCCTATCCAGTGGATTCATTGCGTTCTAAAGCCTTTACTCAAAAATATGGAACGGCACCATCCATTATGGACTATGCACGTTTCAACTATGTGGCACAACCTGGCGACGAAGGTGTTGCCCTTATGCCAAACATCGGGATTTATGACAAGTATGCCATTAAATGGGGATACAAGCCAATTTTGGACAAAACGGCCAAAGAGGAGAAACCAATCTTGAACGGTTGGATTTTGGAACACGCTGGCGACCCTATGTACCGATTTGGACATCAGCAAGTAGGTGATATTCACGACCCAAGTTCACAAACCGAAGATTTGGGAGATGATGCGATCAAAGCGAGCTTGTACGGTATCGAAAACCTAAAGCGTATTGTTCCAAATTTAATTGAGTGGACCACCGAAAAAGGTGAAAACTATGATGACCTAGAAACTATGTACGGACATGTGGTAGCACAATTCCGTAGATATATGGGCCATGTTTCCAACAATATCGGAGGTGTTTACGAATATCACAAAACAGCGGACCAAGAAGGAGCCGTTTACACTCATGTGAGCAAAGAACACCAAAAAAATGCCATGGAATTTATGCAAGAGCAGCTTTTTGAAACACCAGAATGGTTGATTGAGCCGAACATATTCAATAAAATTGAGTATTCCGGTTCCGTGGAACGAATTCGATCTACCCAAGAGCGTTACTTGAATACGATGCTTCAATTGGGCAAATTGGCCCGTATTATCGAAAACGAGACATTGAACGGTGATGAAGCTTATAGTTTGGTGGAAATGATGCGTGATTTAAGAAGAGGAATCTGGTCCGAGACACGAAACGGAAAAACCATCGATACCTATCGCAGAAATCTTCAAAAGGCACATATCGACCGTTTGGAGTACTTAATGACCGCCGATAGTCAAAGAAAACTACCAGATTTTGGAGGATACAGAAAATCCACTCCGATCAACACAAGTCAATCGGACATACGTTCGGTGGCCCGTGCAGAGCTCAATAACCTAAAAAGGGATATTAGAGGTGGATTGTCCAGAATTTCAGATACAATGAGCCGCTACCATTTGCAAGATGCATTGGAGCGTATAGACCTTATTTTGGAGCCTGCCAAGTAAGCAGATTTAAAATCAAGCATACATTAGACAAGGTGTAACCGAGATTATTTTCGGTTACACCTTGTTTTTTTTACCCTACACATCTGATTAGGCCTGTTTCACAACATAGCGCTGAAATTCCCGTACGGTTTGATTACTTTAGTAATCCCAAATCTCAACATCATGACCTACAAGACAAAAAGCTTAATCTACTTTTTCTGTTTCGTGGCCGCCGCTACTCTCTACTATGTAGTGGACAAACACGATGAATTTCAAGATCATCTCAATTCAGAAACCTACGTCGAGACCAATTTTCAGGATGCCGACGAGTTTGATGATGATACTACCGAAGATTTGGAAGAAGAACTCAAGTAATTTCCCAAAAACACATTGGTACTGTTAAAAGCGTCATAAACATCGCTCTAATGGTTAAACCTTTGGCGCAGCCATTTGTCCAAAGAACAAATCATTAAAGTTAGAATTATGAAACGATTTGCAGTAGTATTGGTTATGCTGATGAGTATTGGTATGGCCGCACAAAGAAACGATGGCCACAGAGCGAGAAAAGGTCCAAACATGGACATGACAGCGGAACAAACGGCCACCTTGAGAACAAAACACATGACCTTGGCCTTAGACCTGACCGAGGCACAACAGGATAAGGTGTATGAGATCAATTTGGAAAATGCCCAGTTAAGACAGGCAAAATGGGATGCACTAAAGGCCCAAAAAGAAAGTGGCGAATGGAAAAGGCCAACTACTGAGCAACGATTTGAAATGGAAAACGCACGTTTGAACAGACAAATCGCAGTTCAAGGAAAAATGAAAAAAGTACTGAATCCTGAACAGTACGAGACATGGTTGGAACTGCAAAAAAGTAGAAAAGCCATGCACGGCAAAAAGAAAATGGAGGAGAGAGGGCGAAGACGATAGTGTTTTTTGTTGATTTTAAGAAGCCGCGCCTGCCATGGTCGCGGTTTCTTTTTTTATCGCTATTTTAAACGATATTTTTATATATCGGTTTTTTTATCGATATTTGTATTAATCGCTTAATTAATCGATAAATGATAGCCGTACTCACCGGAGACATCAAAAACTCCAAAGACCACGAAGCCAGCACATGGCTGCCTATTTTAAAACAGGCTCTTGGGCACTATGGCAACGAACCTATCGACTGGGAAATTTACCGAGGAGACAGCTTTCAATTGCGAACAGCTCCAGAAATAGCTTTGGAGGCCGCCATTTACATTAAGGCCAGTATTAAACAAATCCGGCAAATGGATGTGAGGGTGGCAATCGGTATTGGACATCAGAACCATTTGGCAAAAAAAATAACGGAATCGAACGGAGAGGCCTTTGTACATTCCGGAGAATGTTTTGACCAATTAAAGAAACAGACCTTGGCTTTGCAATCCGCTTCCACAGATTTTAACGAGGCAGTGAACACCATGCTACAGTTGGCCGCACTTACCATGGACAATTGGTTGCCGGCCACAGCCACGGTCGTAAAAACCACCATGGAACATCCGGAGGCCACCCAAAAGGACCTAGCTTCCATGTTGGGAAAATCACAAAGCACCATAAGCGAGGCATTGATCAGAGCAGGATTTGATGAAGTCCAAAAAATGATCCAATTTTACAGAACACAACTCGCCCAATTATGATGCTCTTAGCCCTAAAACTGATTCTGGCCCATTTTCTAGGGGATTTTGTACTTCAACCAGCACATTGGGTTTCCGATAAACTGGAAAAAAAGGGTAGGTCCAAATATCTCTATTTACATATCGGGGTTCATGCCTTAGCGCTGTTGTTGCTCATGCAATTTGACTACTTGGGGCCTATTCTCTTCATTGTCGTAACGCACTTTTTAATCGATTTGGGCAAATTGTCCTTGACCAACCCCAAAAACTACAGATGGCTCTTTGTTGTGGACCAAGTACTTCATTTGGTGGCATTGGCCATTGCCTTGTATTGGATGTCTCCCTTCACACTGGATTTGTCCAGTATTTATTCCGAAAGCACCTTGCTCATTATAACATTTCTGGCTTTTGTCACCTACGTATCGGGTATCATTATGCGTATGTTGCTCGCTCCCTATATTGATGAAATCGCCAAAAACGACGAACCTGGCGAAGGCGGTTCCTTAAAGAATGCAGGCACCTACATCGGCATGTTGGAACGCTTGTTCGTATTCGGATTTATTTTAATGCAGCAATGGGCGGCCATAGGGTTATTGATCGCGGCCAAATCCGTGTTCAGGTTTGGCGACCTCAACAAGGGCAAAAACAGAAAACTTACCGAATACGTGCTTATTGGCACCCTTTTAAGTTTTGGACTGGCCATTCTCTCGGGTATGCTGTACCTACATTTAGCTCAAAACCTATAAAAAAGAAACCGTCCCAAAGGGACGGCTTCCTTCCGAATAAAGAATCTATTTGGTTTAAACACTTTGGACCTTAAGCCCTTGGCATTGCACTATGCCTTTTCCAAAGATAACTAAAATTATTTATTTAGAATCGTTTTAAATTGTTTAATTTTGCCATCAGATGCATTAAGGTAAAGTGTCAAGGCAACCTTTTATCCCTTAGCATTTAATTGAGTTAGTTTAAGTGAAAGCGGGACAGTGTTCCCGCTTTTTTTATCTGCTTTTACGACACTAAAAAAATGGATAGCGTTAAATACAGCTTCAAAAAAGGGTTAGCTTGTCTAAAACGAAAATTAAATGATGGAAGACATGGGAGTTATATCAACAGACGATAGAGAAATAAAACTTTTTTACAATGGCGACACCAACAAAGGACAACAAACCTTTGCCTACCTTAAGTCCAGTAAAAAGGATGTTTTAAATATTGACCTATCCAAAACAAAGGTAACAGCCACACAATGGGCCAAGCTGGCTCAACTTCTGGATAAACCGATCAAAGAACTGGTCAATTCCGAGCATCCGACCTTTATTGAGGAATACGGCAAAAATCCGGACATTAAAAATGATGATGACTGGTTAAAAATCTTGGAAATCAATCCCAAGGTACTGACCCAGCCGATATTGGTCAATGGTGAACAAGCCATGCAAATCGACACACCTTCCGAAATTATGACCTTTTTGGAAGAAACTATGGAGAGCTGATCTTTAGCCTAACTCCATACTAAACACACCATTAACACATATGCCACAACGCACAAGAACACGCTACATTAAAATTACCATTGCCATCCTTACATTATTGATGGTAGCCGGTGTTGTGGCACAATTATATTTCACCCATCAAGTAAAAGAGATGCTCGGTAAGGAAATACCTCAAGAGCTTCATCTTTCTTACGATCAACTCAGCACCAATGTGCTCTTGGGTAAAATTACACTTACCGAAGTGTCTTGGAAGAACTCAAAAGAAAATATAGCGGTACAAGCAGCATCGGTATCCATTTCCGGTTTACAATATATTCCCCTCTTGCAGCATGGTGACATTATAGTGTCCAACGCGGAAATGACTTCACCCAGCATCACCGTTCACAAAAAAGAAAAAGACACTACTTCTAAAAAAGACAAAAATGGACCATCCAAATCTATTTCGATCAACAACTTTCAAATACACAATGGTAGTTTTAAACTGTTGGAAGCACCTTCAGATAGTATAATCACACTTCAACAAATAGAATTTACCCTGAGCGATATTCATTTTGACCAAGAAACCGCTGCGGAAAAAATACCCTTCACCTATGGTGATTATTCATTCCAGACCAAAAACGGATACTACGACCTGGGACCATTGGAACACATCAAATTTGAACAGTTACAGCTATCCCCCGACGATGGTGAAATATCAGGATTCACATTACAAACCAAGTATTCCAAAGACGAACTTTCCAAAAGGTTGGCCTTTGAACATGATCATTACGACCTCTCGGTTCAAAAAATATCCCTTAACCAATGGAATTATGGCATTGAAGGTAATTTGCCCTTCTTCCATTTGGAGAAATTGCAGTTACAATCACCGTCCTTTCATGTATACCGAGATAAATTATTGCCCGATGATGTGAGTCACAAAAAGATATACAATCAGGCGCTCCGTGACCTAAAAATGGACCTACAAGTGGATTCCATTACCATCTCCAAAGGATTGATCACCTACGAAGAACGTTTGGAAGCCGATGTAGCACCGGAAAATTTGAGCTTTACCCAGATTGATGCCACAATAAACAATCTACATACCCTTGGCAATGGCAATATTACCATTGCTGCAGATGCCAAACTCATGGACAACGGACAATTGGAGTTCGAGTGGGAGTTCGACCCCCAAAGCAAATCAAACGACTTTTTGGCCAAAGGTTCGCTCACCAATTTTGAATCCGAAAGCATTACTCCTTTTTTAAAAACCAATTTAAATGCCGAGGTAAGCGGCACCATACAGCAAATGTATTTTACCATAAGTGGCAACGAACTGGAATCCCAAGGGGATATGAAAATGAAGTACGACAATTTTGAGTTCACTGTGTTAAAAAAAGACCGCTTGGGGGTAAACAAACTACTTACGGCTGTGGTGAACCTGTTTACCAAGGATGGCAACAAAACCGATGATGACGGTTTTAGGCACGGTGATTTTAAAGTGGAACGCAGACAGGACAAGTCCTTTTTTAATTATTTGTGGATCAATTTAAAAGAAGGGCTGGTTCACACCATGACGGGCCGGGGCAAAAAACGAGATTGAATAAACTATGGCTAAGAAAAAAATATATAAGCGCAAGCGATATGTAATCCCTCTGATAATTTTAGCGCTATTGATCGGGCTACGATTGGCACTCCCCTATATCATTAAAAACTATGTGAACAAGGTATTGGCAGATATCCCCGGCTATCATGGCCAAGTGGAAGAAATAGACCTGTCCCTGCTTACGGGTGCCTATACCATACATCGACTCTATTTGAACAAGGTGAATGCAGGATCACAAATTCCGTTCTTACATTTTGAAAAAACCAATATTGCCATTGAATGGAGTTCCCTTTTTAATGGGAGAATAGTGAGTGAAATCAATATGACAGGTCCCGAAATGATCTATGTATTCGAAGATCAGCAAAAGGAATCACCAGAAAGTGCCGATGTGGAAGATTGGACCAAGGCACTCACCGACGTTGTGCCCATAGATATAAACAAACTGGAAATTCACGACGGCAAGGTGGCTTTTGTACAGCTCACGGCCGACCCCAATATAGACCTGCATTTGGATAGCCTGGAACTTTACGCCACCAACCTTCGCAATGTAGTACGGCAAGAAGCCCAATTGCCCAGTAACCTATCCGCCGATGCCATTAGTTTTGGTGGAGGCAGTCTTCATTTAGAAGGCCAGATGGATTTGGTGAAGCAAATTCCCGATATGGATTTGGCGCTGACCTTGGAAAATGCGAACGCCGTTGCCCTCAATGATTTTACCGACCACTACGCAGGCCTTGATTTTGACCAGGGAAATTTCAGTCTTTACAGCGAAATGGCCATTGCCGATGGTTATATGCAGGGTTATATGAAACCCATTATCAAGGATGCCAAACTCATAGGTAAGGACGATGCCTTTTTGGAAACCCTTTGGGAAGGTTTTGTCGGTTTTTTTAAGTTTATCCTCAAGAACCACAAAGAAAATACCCTTGCCACCAAAGTACCCTTGGAAGGTGACTTAACCGATGTGAACACCAAAATTTGGCCTACCGTGACCAATATTTTTAAAAATGCTTGGATCAAAGCGTTTCAAGGCATAGTAGATGATGATATCGAGTTTAAAAACGTTCAGGAAAAAGCAAACGAACAAAAAGACGACAAGTAAAAGCCCCCTTAACCTGCTACCTTTAACCCTTTACCTTTTAACCTTTTCTCACCTACCATTTTAACCAAAAGCTTACTGCTTTTAGGCACAATAATGCAAACTGCACAAAACTTTTTATTTTTTCAAGATGCATGAGACCTCAATTTACTGATATTTAGTATTTTGTAATCAACAACTGCTTCCCCCAAGATTTTATAGAGAAAGATTATGCCTTGTTCACATCGAAACATGTAGGCAATAAAACACTATAACCATAAACCTCTTCAGATGAACAAAACCATTCCAACCAAAAAAGCGGACCATTACTTTTTCTCGATAATGGCTATTTATTATTTAGTTACGGCCTTCGTCGGTTTTGGATACTCTTCAACACAAATCGTTTCCAATGGAGGGGAGATTCCTGTAAGGGCAATCATCCATGGAGCATTAGGCGCTATCTGGTATACGCTTTTCTTTCTACAGGTTGTATTCATCGTCTTTAAAAAGAGACAGTTGCACATGAAGCTTGGCAACATATCGGTACCTATAATTTTACTCATTTTTATAACAGGGATATATGTGGTATTGCTACGTGAACCTCTTGCTTTTGAGCCTGCTCCATTCGCCTTTATGGGAAGTGAGTTGGCTCTGATGCTCATGGGGGTCATCTATGTAGTTCTTGGGTATAAGTACAGATATTCCACACATTACCATAAACGGTATTACCTAATGAGCATTATTATTTTAAGTGGTGCAGGTATTCTTCGATTTTTTGGTTTTCTGAACGTTGAAATGTTCAATTCGTTGGTCATTATCTATTTTATACCGTTCCTGTTACTGTTCCTGTATGACTTGATTGCATACCGCAGGGTTTTTAAAGCGACTTGGATAGGGTTTCTAATTTTTATGATATTTCAATTTGCATTAGCTGGTGTTTTTAGCATGTTGGCTGATTATCTTAGACCATTGATGAACTCTTAATTTTCATGACAACAGGTGTTGTGGAATACATCCAAATGAATTTCTAACCCAAGCTTTAGCGCTAAAGGCAAAATGCTACCTTAACCCTTAAACATTGTCAATTGTTCATTGTTAATTGCAAACTGTAGAAAATCCCTAGTTTTTTTAAGGTTTTTATACAGCCCTATTCATTTGAATATTAGTAGCTTGCAGGCTCAGCCCCCATTAATTTAATGCAAATCGTATTGTATCTGTGACCGGATGTCATAGGATTACCCCCTATACCTTTTAGTCAAATTGCTAAGAGGTTACAAGCAGATTGGCCTCCAACGTCAAAACATTTGAAAGCCAAAAAAAGACACCAAAAATAATTGGACGAGTATTCGAAAATCGAAAGAGTAAATCAAATAAATACCAATTTAAAATGAAAAATTTATTGAAACTGAGTTCCATTCTAATGCTAATTATTCTCTGTTATGGTTGTAGTAGAGAAAATGAAGTTGATATTCCACAAGAACAGATTATTTTAAAATTTGAATTGAACAACACGACGACAAATAAATCAACAATACATTCCGTAACCACAGGCATCAATTTTGAAAACAATTTACCTAAATTGGTTTCAAAAGAGTTAACAGAGGTTGAAGCCGTGGATTTTAACGGGCAAGTAACTTATGCCTATGTATTAAAAAGTGAACAAGTACATATAAAAGGGCAAGCAAGTTTAATATCAAAATGTTCTGCATCGGTTAGTGTTGGATATGCATATAATGGTTCCTGTTTTGTTTATGGAGCATTAATAACTGGAACCGATTGTAGTTCATTATTTGTTGCTTGCGGAATTAATTGCATCGGATTTGATGATGTTTGTCCAGGTTGGAACGAAGGATATGCCATAAACCCAGAAATATGAAATTTTTTAGTATCGTTTTAATTTCCCTGTTGAGTTTGCAGGCATGCAAAAACCAAAAAAGTTATAGTGACATTACCATTGGTAATACTGATGATTTTTCCAACAAGAATCCAAATACTGAACAATCTATGGTTTTAAGGGAATTGGAAAATTCAAAAGAAAAATCTCGAACAAAGGTTCACTATAAGGATAGTGTTTATTCGTATGTTGATTTTGTAAAAAGCATTGGTTGGAGCAATGTCACCCCCGTTCGAATTATTAGGGACTCCATCGAAATCAAATCATACCATATTAAAAATTGCAAAACCCTTATTGTGGTCGAATAAATAATTAAAATTCCAATTGATTATAAAAAACTCTCATCCCAAAGAAAAGTAGCATATTTAATAGTGCTATAAATTGGGATAACCATCCCCTTGCCTTCGCCCACTACCTATTGCTAATTGCCAACTGCTCATTGTTTAGTGTTTATTGCAAATTGCAGAAAATCCACAGTTTTTTTATGCTTTTCCGTAATACTATTGGTTTAAAAATCAGTAGTTTGCCATGCAGCCCTTTCCCCTAGAACTATACAGCAAGTAGCTATGATTTGCATAAGAATGATCAAATTAATCCATAGTCTACCACTATGGATGTATATGCTTAGGTTTTATGGGTATATATTGAAGTTGTATGCCATTTGAACGAAAAACCGATGAAAAACACAAAAGACAAAATAAAAAGAATAAAAGTGGATTCTCTTTACGGCAAGAAAAAGCATTTTAATGCGGCTGACCGAAAAGAAAAAAACACTTTTGGATAGGAATTCCATTGATTGTAATTAATGTCCTGACAGGCTCTATTTTGTTTTATGTTTTAACAGATGGCGTTACCAATTGGGTTAAATACATTCCATTAGTTTTAGCTTTAGTTGCAGCTCTTTTAAGTGGATTTCAGACATTTTTAAATCTTCAAAAAAAGGTTGAGGGTCATAGAAGAGTTGGAAACAAATATTTAGCCATTATGAAAAGATGTGACAGACTTCAAGCATATATTGAAGATGACGCAATAAAGGATAAACATCTAATCGAAAGTGTTGAGGAAATTGCAAGCGAAATAGAAGATATAAATAAAGAAGCTGAATCGTTCCCTTCGAATAAATCTGATTATGAACTTGCTAAAAAAGGCATTGAATCAGGAGAAGAATCATATACTGAAAGCGAATTAGAATTATAATATGGCAAGTTCAATAGACACTTATTTAAGAAACTTATCTTACTCTTTTTATTTAAAAAAAGATTCATCCGAAATCGCTAGAATAAATGCCTCAAAAGACAATCTTTTAGCAAATCTGGATAAAGAATTAGGTGTTTTGATTAAGAGGCGATTTGTTTTTGGGTCTTATGACAGAGACACAATTCTTCCACGTTCAGTTGACAGTAAATCTGACATAGACATTATGGTTGTATTCAATCATACTCAATATGAAAGAACACCAGAAACTTATCGTAGATGGCTAAAAAATTTCGGGGATAAATATTATAAAGACCGCTATGGTTCTGAAGTGGTTAGGTCATTTCCAACGGTAACTATTAGACTTGGAAATATTCATTATGACCTTGTGCCAGCTAAAGAAGAAAGTACATATTTATGGACTTCAACTTTATACATTCCTGGAGCTTATGGTTGGCAACCAACCGACCCGAGTGATGTAAAAACTAAACTTACAGAAGCAAATACAAAATACAATCAAGTTGTAAGACCAATTATTAGGCTTATGAAAGCTTGGAATTGTACAAATGGCTATCCATATGACTCATATAAATTAGAACTCTTTGTCACAGGCTTGAACTTTTATGGAGATAATGTGGAACGTGGATTTTTCTACGCAGTTGGACAACTATCGACTGAATGGAACGATTCGCAAACAAAAAAAGATAAAGTAACCAGTTTAAAATACAATATTGGAAAGGTAAAAGAATGTTTAGATAATTATGATGTTGATGGAGCCAAAAGATGGCTACACAGAATTTTACCTTATGGATAAAATAAAAACGGCATACAACAATGGCTATAAACAATTGCTATTACTGGCTTATCCTGAAAATTCCGCAGGAATTTTCAGCTTGTCGTGTACTTGCAAAAGTCAGTGCTAACCCACGCAACTGTTCATAGCCGAGACCGTTAAACATCTATTATCAAGAGACAATGAAAATAATACAAACTGGATTTTTAATAGCAATAGTCCTTTTCTCTACAACTATTTTTGCTCAATCTGAAATCGAAGCCTTTGTCCAAGAAGGAATTCAGTATCACGATAGCGGAAATTATGAAAAAGCAATTGAAACCTATCAAAAAGCATTAAAACTAGACCCTAAATCTACGCTCGTTAATTATGAAATTGCGTTAAGCTATTTTACAAAAGGCGATTATAAGGAAGCTGTAAAGTATTCCGATGTAGTACTCAAACATAATGAGGATTACCTGCTTCAAGCATATATAACCAAAGGTTCGTCTTTGGATATGCTCGGTAAAACCAAAGAATCGATTAAACTATTTAAAAAAGCCATTAAAAAGGTGGATGGACATTACCTGCTCCATTATAATTTGGGCTTGAATTATTTTAAAACAAATGATTTTGATGCTGCGGAAGAAAATGTAATAAAAGCTATTGAACTAAATCCCAATCATTCCAGCAGCCATTTGATGTTAGCACATATCCATAACCAAAAAGGTAACTCTGTTCAAACTTTACTCGCTACGCATTATTTCTTGTTTCTAGAACCTAACAGCAATAGAGCTTTAGAAGCATATGCTATGCTTCAGAAAAACTTTGGAGGAAATGTAACTAAAGATGAGAACAAAGCCAATACCATAAATATTTTACTTTCATCAAACAATGACAGTCAATTTGGAGCGGCAGAGTTAATGGTTTCAATGCTGGAGGCTTCTAAATCATTGGAAGAAAATGAAGGAAAAACGGATGATGAAATGTTTGTCCAGAATACGGAGAAATTTTTCAAAATTCTTGGTGAACTGAAAAAGAAGAAAGACAAAGAAATTTGGTGGACTTTTTACACTCCTTTTTTCTATGACATAGCAAATAGCAAGCACTTAGAAACCTATTGCAAATACATTTCCCAAATTGGTGATGAAAATTCAAAAAGGTGGATTGCAGAAAATGAAAGTCAACTCAATGAATTTGACCAGTGGCTAAAAACCAATTAAAACACCTCCCCCACCGCTTCAATGGTCTTATCCAAATCGGCATAACTAAGGGCATCGTTTAAAAAGTAGCTCTCAAACGCAGAGGGCGGTAAGTACACCCCGTTCTCCAACATTCCGTGGAAGTATGTTTTAAAGGTATCGTTGTTCCCTTTCGCCGAGCTGGCAAAATCCACCACAGGCTCGTCCGTAAAATGCACGGAGATCATACTACCAAATCGGTTAATCTGGTGGGTCACCCCTTTTTCGGTCAAAGTTTGGGCAATGCCCTTGTGCAGATATTCCGTTTTTTCGGCCAAGCTGGTAAAAATTTCAGGTTGGTTGTTCAAGGCGGTCAACATGGCCAGTCCAGCACTCATCGCCAAAGGGTTTCCGCTCAAAGTTCCTGCTTGGTACACGGGGCCTTCGGGTGCCAAATGGGACATAATTTCAGCTCGGGCCGCAAACGCCCCAACAGGCAATCCACCCCCGATTACTTTTCCGAACATCACAATATCGGCATCAATGCCCAAGGCTTCCTGTGCACCTCCTCTTCCCAGACGAAAGCCAGTCATTACCTCATCAAACAGCAACAAAATGCCTTCTTGGGTGCAGAGTTCACGTAGGCCTTTTATAAATTCCTCTTTTGGGATAATACAGCCCATATTCCCCGCAACGGGTTCCAAAATAATGGCAGCAATCTCGCCTTTATTGGCTTCCACCAAGGCTTTTACCCCTTCCAAATCGTTGTAATCTGCCAACAGCGTATCCTTGGCCGTGCCCTGCGTTACCCCAGGACTGTTGGGACTACCAAAAGTAACGGCACCGCTCCCCGCTTGTATCAAAAAAGAGTCGGAATGGCCGTGGTAACAACCCGCAAATTTTATGATCTTGTCCTTGCCCGTGTACCCGCGCGCGAGGCGCACCGCACTCATACAGGCTTCGGTACCACTGTTCACAAAACGGATTTTATCAATGTTCGGCACCATGGATACCGCCAACTTAGCAAGTTCCGTCTCAATTTCGGTGGGTGTTCCAAAGGAAGTTCCTTTTTTGGCCTTCTCGATTACTGCATTGATCACCGGATCGTAAGCATGACCCAAAATAAGCGGACCCCACGAAGCAATGTAGTCGATAAGTTGGTTGCCGTCTTCATCGTACAGGTAGGCACCTTTGGCCTCCTTGATAAAAATAGGGTCGCCCCCTACCGCTTTAAATGCTCTTACAGGTGAGTTTACGCCTCCAGGGATATATTTTTTGGCCTCTGCGAACAAGGCGCTGCTTCGTTGGTAGATCATGCTATGTTTTTATTAAAATCGTCATGCTGAATTTATTTCAGCATCCCATCATCATTGGACTTTCTCCCATGAGAACCTGAAACAAGTTCAGGTTGACTTTTGTCAGTTCGAGCGCAGTCGAGAACTAAACGGCACCACATCTCGACTGCGCTCGATGTGACAAGCCCTATAGAATTCGTCCTGCTTTCAGCAAAGGTAATGAGGATAAAACTTTTTGGGAAATGGAAAATGGTCGGAAATGAGATTCTTCGCACTGCTCAGAATGACATACAAACCCGAATCATATCCAATCAGCTTGCTCCAAATGAGAACCTGAAACAAGTTCAGGTTGACGTTTGTCAGTTCGAGCGCAGTCGAGAACGACAATACAAAAACCGACTTAAGCACCTCTCAGCTTGGCTCGGGATGACAATTAAGCGCTCCTTTTATAACTTAAAGTAAAAAGTAAGTTGAGCTACTAGCCAAAAATCCTATGATTCAACCGTCGAACTATCCAAACATCGTATCATCGAATCATCGAACAATCCAATGATCGAACCATCCAGAAATCGAACCATCCAAAAAAATTCAATGACTACTGCGCCACCCGAATATTGAGCACTTGCCCAATGGAAATAATGTTATCGTTGAGATTGTTAAGACGTCGAAGTTCGTCCACCGAAATATCGTAGCGTTTGGAAATGGCATAGAGCGTATCCCCCTTTTTAACGGTATGGGTAAACACCTCATATTGTCGCGTTTCACGAACAGTGGGCAATCCATTCGCCACTACGGCCTCATCAAATTTATGAAGATCATAGCGCTCGATCAGGGCTATCAATTTTTGTGGATACTTGCGGTCTGTCGCATAGCCGGCCTGTCGTAAGCCATGCGCCCATTTTTTGTAATCGTCCCGCTTGTAATTGAACAAAAAGGCATAACGGGAACGGGTAGACAAGAAAATACTATGATCTCGGAAAGAATACATAGGGTGGTTGTACTTTCTAAAACACTCCCCTTTGGCATCATCATCATGAAAATCGAATTCGCCTTCCCAACCGGTATGGCATTTAATCCCGAAATGGTTGTTGGTCTTCAGCGTAAGTTCTCCACGACCAGAGCCACTTTCCAAAATACCCTGCGCCAGGGTAATGCTGGCAGGAATACCAAAAGCACGCATTTCATATTGCGCTATTTCGGCAAAATTTTCAATATAATCTTCGGTATCAGAAATCGGAAAACGTTCAAAACGTCCAGTATCCTCGGGCATGGGATACAAATCCCGAGCTTCCTCGGTGTCGAGGTCTTTGGTGGTTTTAGCGGTGGGGCGTTCCGTATTTACCACTACGGGAGCTCCTTTTTTTTGTGTTGTCCTTCTTTTTTTGGCCCCACAACTAGAGAGCAGAAGTGCCGCAATCAATACATATCCTATTCGCCTGATCATACGTCCAATAACGGTAAATTTTTCTTTTTCAGTATATGGTTCATCCCCTCTATGCCCTGCAACCCTCCTGTATGGATGGCCAAAATTTGGGTTCCAGGTTGAAAAACATCCCTTTTAATGAGATCAAAAATACCAAAAAGCATTTTTCCTGTATAAATGGGATCTAAGGGTATCCCCGTTTTGCTTTTAAAGAGGTTGATGAAAGCTACCAGCTGTTGATCTACTTTTGCGTAACCTCCAAAATGATAGTCGGTTACAAGTTGCCAACGCTTATTCTGAACAAATGTACGAATCTCCTCGATTAAAAAATCACCTTTAAGGGCAGGGAACCCCAAAACGGTCTGATGAGGCAAGGAAGCATTGATGAGTCCGGCCACCGTACCACCTGTACCGGCAGCACTGCAGATGTAATCGAACTTGGCATCTGCATCGGTCAAAATTTCGGTACACCCTTTTACGGCCAATGCATTGGTTCCGCCTTCGGGCAAGAGATAAACATCGCCAAACCTTTCCCTTATTTGTTGCAAAAAGGCCGGCTCACTTTTAAGTCGGTAATCGCTTCGCGATACAAAATAAAATTCCATCCCATGCCGATGCGCCAGTTGTAAAGTGGGATTGTCCTGCCATTTGAACGCCAATTCTTCACCGCGAATTACGCCAATGGTTTTTAATCCCTGCTCTTTACCTGCATAAGCTGTGGCGGCTATGTGGTTGGAAAAGGCACCACCAAAGGTGAGCAAGGTATTTTTGCCTTGTTTTTTGGCTTCGAGCAGGTTGTATTTTAGTTTACGGTATTTGTTTCCAGAAATAAAAGGATGTATCGTATCCTCTCTTTTTATGTAGAGTTGAATGCCCTTTTCAGTGAGAAGAGGCATATCTATATGCTCATTGGGAATGTTCAATCCTAATTATTAACGGGTCAGATACTTTAAAAATCCAAAGGTCTTACGTTTGGAAAGATACTGCATATCGTTTTCATTGGCATAGGCCTCACGCTCAAAACTGATATTCTGATAGGCCCGGTAACTATCCAAATAAAGTATGGTACGGAACAACCATTCGGATATGTAAAGAAGGTAAAACGGAAGAATCAACAACTCGCGCTGCTGCTTTAGGTGAATGCGTTCGTGGTTGATGAGGACCTCGTCCGATTTTAAAGACCCTTCCTTTAAAATAATGAAAGGCCATAGCGAAAGCCCCACATAATTTTTATAAAAGAAATGTTTAAAGACAAGTATCACCTGTTCGCTATCATTAGTTGGTATAACAAATATAACAGCAAAAAGGCCTCAAAATTGGGCACTTACCATAAATTGATCAACATTTTCGGTGAACAACCATGTTTTCAAAATCTTAAATACTTACTTATTTTCCCACAAAAGCCATAATTTTATATAGTAAATCAGTAGCCATAAATGAAAGAGCGGATACCCTTGGAAGAGGGAGATTACTACCTATCGGAACAAGGATACAGGGTGTTTACAGAAAAATACCTTCTAAAACGTGGGTACTGTTGTGAGAGTGGCTGTCGCCATTGCCCTTACGGATATAATGCAAAAACCAATACTCAAAATTAAGGTTTCGGCATAATATTTGTGACTTATTTAATTACATCTCAAGAATTTAAAAAAAGTACTATGAAAAGTTTAAAACATCTTGCACTCATCGTTTTTTCCTTTGGATTATTGGCTTCTTGTACTTCCGTTCGTGTAGTTTCGGATTACGATCAAAAAGCCGATTTCAATACCTATAAAAGCTATGCATTTTATAAAACTGGTATCGACAAGGCACAAATCTCAGATTTGGACAAAAAAAGAATTTTAAGGGCCATTGAGGCCGAATTGGGTTCTCGCGGTTTCGTTAAATCCGACAATCCCGATGTATTGATCAGCATTTTTACCAAAGAGCGCGAGCGTGTTGATGTTTACAACAACTACGGTTGGGGCTGGGGCGGCTTCTACAGTCCTTGGGCCTGGGGTCCCGGTTGGGGCTGGGGCTGGGGCGGCAACAATGTGAGCACCCGCACAGAAGGTTCACTATACATTGATGTAATCGATGCCAATAAAAAAGAATTGGTATGGCAAGGTCGTGGTGTAGGAACATTGAACAATACCAAAAACATAGAGAAAAAGGAACAGCGCATCAAAGAATTTGTTTCGCAGATCCTTGAGGAGTACCCACCGCAAATGGCCGTGGCCTCCAACTAAATATATTGGGAAGTTGTCTAAATGAAAAATGTCAGGTTGAGCGCAGTTGAAACCTTTTTAAGGCACAATGCTTAAATTCTCGACTGCGCTCGAATTGACAGTAAAAACTTGTTTAGACAACTTTCATTTTTACCTCCCTTAACTTTCCTTAAGACAATTTCCATTTCCTATTTTGTATCTTTAAGTCGCTTAAAAAACACTTATGAGCTACGAATCGAATCCCATTCTTGATAAATTACCGAAGCACCTTAAACAATTCATAAAACCACAGAATTATGACGAGTACACCGCTATCGACCAAGCGGTTTGGCGCTATGTGATGCGCAAGAATGTGGACTATCTCAGTAAAGTGGCCCATAAATCGTATGTGGACGGTTTACAAAAGACAGGGATTTCCATTGACCATATTCCCAATATGTACGGCATGAACCGTATTTTAAAGGAAATTGGATGGGCAGCGGTGGCTGTGGACGGCTTTATCCCCCCTTCCGCTTTTATGGAATTCCAGGCATATAACGTACTAGTAATCGCTTCGGACATTCGTCAGCTTGAAAATATTGAATATACGCCGGCTCCCGACATCATACATGAAGGAGCAGGACATGCCCCTATAATCGCCAATCCGGAATATGCGGAATACTTGCGCAGGTTCGGTGAAATTGGCTGCAAGGCCATATCCAGCGCCAAGGATTATGAATTGTACAATGCGGTGCGACACCTATCCATTATCAAGGAAGCCAACGGCACACCCCAAAGTGAAATTGAAGAAGCAGAAAAACACATTGAGTACCTCCAAGAAAATATGGGAGTTCCCAGTGAAATGGCACTTATTCGAAATTTGCATTGGTGGACGGTCGAATATGGATTGATCGGTACGGTGGACCAACCAAAAATTTATGGAGCGGGATTGCTTTCCTCCATCGGGGAAAGTGCCTGGTGCATGACGGATAAAGTCAAAAAAATCCCGTATTCGATTGAAGCGGCCCGCACGGAGTTTGACATTACCAAACCTCAACCACAACTATTCGTAACCCCTGATTTTGCTTTTCTGAGTCAGGTATTGGAAGATTTTGCCAATACCATGGCCGTGCGTACCGGAGGCCTGTCCGGGGTAAAAAAACTTATCGGCTCCAAAGCACTTGGCACCATAGAATTGAGCACAGGATTGCAAATTTCGGGTGAGTTCAGCAATGTTATTGAAGATGATGGCAAGCCTATTTACATCCAAACCACAGGCGGAACAGCATTGGCCTATCGTGAAAAAGAGTTGGTAGGACACAGTACAGCACACCATGCCGAAGGCTTTGGTTCCCCTATCGGAAAACTAAAAGGCATCAATATTGCCATTGAGGACATGGGACCTCGTGACCTTAAAGCTTACAAAATTTACGAGGGCGAGCAAATCGCGCTCGAGTTTGAAGGTGGTATTAAAGTGGAAGGAACCATTATTACAGGAACACGCAACCTGATGGGCAAAATTATATTGATCACGTTCGAAAATTGTACAGTTACCCACAAAGACAACGTACTTTTCCAACCCGAATGGGGTTTATACCATATGGCAGTTGGCCAAAACATTGTGTCGGCCTATAATGGTCCTGCAGATTTGAACAGTTTCGACTTGATCACGCATCAAATCACGGAAAGTACGATCAAATCTAAAAAAGATGCCAAAAGATTGGAATTGGAACGATTCTACGAACAAATAAGGCACTTTAGAGAAGGTACGAACACCACGGTTTCCCGTAACAAAGTCTTCCAGGCCCTGAAAAATGACCACCCAAAAGACTGGCTACTTCCTGTGGAATTGTATGAGCTGGCCAAACAGGATAACAACAAAGAATTTCAGCAAGAGATTTTAGATCACTTGGAACATATTAAACGGGACAACCCAAAAGTGGGGCATTTAATTGATGATGGCCTGCAATTGGTAGACACTTCATTGGTAAGCTAAAACCCAAGTTTTTCAATATTATCGCTAGTGCGTTTCAATTGGGGCACCGCTGCCTTGGTCACCGGGTAATAGGATAGGTTATATTCTTTACCATTTCTTCGGAGACCCAATTCAACCTCATGGTCAATGCTGCCCTGCCAAATACTTCGGGAGAACACCTCATCACCTGCTCTAACTCCAGCCTCCCAAGCCTTGCTGCCTTCAACAACACTGGCTATTTCCTTCCTGTCCTCCGAAAATTCGAATCCGAGTTCGTAAATATCACTTTCAGGACTGTATTCCAACTCCAATTCATCAAACAGTTTGGGCAAATCCACTTTTTGACCTTCTTCAATATGCTTTTGAAAGACCGTTTGAAAATCTCCATCCCAAAATTCACCCATCACCTCAATAAAATAATCATGGGCAAGTTTTTGGTCTTTGGAAGTGGCATCAGCATAAATTTGATGCATTACATCATCCAGACTTTGTTTTCCGTTACTGGTTTGTTGAATTTTAAGATCAAGATAAAAGGCAAAAATCGCCCCTCTCCAATATGGCAGTTTGGAATATTCATAGTTGGTCCAAAAATTTTCATAGTTGATCTCTGAATTTGGAGCTTCCGCTACCGATGAAGCATAAAGGTCACGAATGGTCCTATTAAACTCATCAATAAAAAAAGTGCCGTCCAAACCATTGATCTTGTTCTTAGCGATATTTTTGAAGGTATAATACTCCGTAAATCCTTCGCTGAACCAATATTGCTCCTCCTCGTTATCGGTATTAATGGTGTGCCCGATCCAATTGTGCATTAGCTCATGATTAAAGAGATACACCATCTGCCCAATATCGGTTTGATCGTTGTTGGAAACCGATGTTGCAAAGGAATTGGTAAGTCCGGTACCTTGAAAACTACTGCCGTTCTCCTGTGGAAATGGTTGTAGGGTCACCGTAAAATAATCTTGGGAATGATCGTTCCAAAAATTACGCTGATGGGTCAACGTTTCCTTTAGCACCTTAAAAACTTCTTCATCTTTAAATGGAATCCATTCACCTCGGGTTGCCAAACTGATTTGGTTGCCCTGTATCTCACCATTGAACACCCTAAAATCACCACCAACAAAAATGGCGCTTCCAAACAAATCCATATCCTGGTCGTTCAAAAATTGAACCTTTTCCTTACTGCCAAAACTATTGTGAACAACATATTGCTCGGGAAAAGCAGACCAGTCTAGGAGTATATCCTGACTGCTTTCAGCGTTTTCGGGCACCATAAACATATTGTGCGAAAACAAATGAAAATAATCTTGGTTGATGATGGGGCGATACGTTTCACGAGTGGTGACATTTCCCTCGAAGTCCTGTTTCAGAAAATACTGGAATTCCAGTTTATCCACTCCTTTGGGATGCATCAACACAATTCGTCCACTATCTGCATCCTTTTCAACGGCACCTTCAACATTCAACAGCTCCATTTTTCCCAAGGAATTGTACAACCCCTCTTCACCCCACGCATTATCAGGAAAAGATAAGGCCGTTGTGCCATCAGCGTTGGCTTCCAAGGTCATTTTAATTTTAAGTTGCGGAATACTGTCAACCATTACCGGGGCAATCACATAGCTGATATCGGTTTCGGGCTCTTGTTGACAGGAAAATAAAAAAGTGGCTAAAAGGGCGGTTAGTAGTACTCTTTTAAACATGGTATTAATTGATTGATGTACCTAATAGACGCATCAAATACGGAAATGTGACAGCTTATTCCAAAAAAGTTTTTAATTGCTCAGAATTTTCCACGGGAGCATTCTCGAACACTAGGGTCCAGCCCATGGTGTTGGTCAGCACCAATATTCGTGAAAGTTCGCTCACCAAACGATTTTCTGCATTGGAACGCAAGGCAGATTGCTCAACCTTCTTCATTAAAGAAGCATTTACGTTTCGTTTAATGGCATTGTAATCCCCTGCATTAAATGGGTTCAGATAATCTGCGGTAACATCGTAGTACTCAAAATCGGGACTGATTTTTATTTCCGGTTCTGGAATCTGGGCAATGGTAAGTACTTTTTGTTCTTCGTCCACTTTATAATCAATTTTGGACATATCGTATGCAATGGATACATCTGCATTGACCACTACCAATGCTTTTTTATGGGCTGTGACCAACGGACCGAACAACTCTTTGGAGTCCTTGTAATTATACACTTCCGCAAAATGCCCTTCGGTGACCACCAATTTGGAAACATTGCGTAATTCTTGCTGAATTAGCATGGAGTTTTCCTCTAAAATGGATTTCTGTTCATGGTCATCAGAACACGATTTATAGACCAAAACCGAGGCCAATGCTATTACCGCCCCTACTAGTACTTTCTTCATTTATTAAAATTTCATGAAAGGATACCTTTCTTGAAGATACGTAATTTTTGCACGGAGCGATGTTTTGAACTTTTGATGTGCTTCGGAGTCGGGATTGAATGGACGGTGCAACAACCCTTTTTGAACGGCATCCACCTCATCCATCACAGCATATGATTTTGAAGAAATCCAGACAGATTTAAATTTTTCCCAAATGTAATCTACTGCTAACTGATTGGGATGAACCATATCCGTCCCATAAAATCGATAATCGCGCAGCTCGTCCATCATAATTTCATAAGATGGAAAGTAAGCAAGCTCTCTCGACTGCGCTCGAGATGACAAAAGGGAGTGAATGGCTGTAATTAAGTGTGCCTTGCTTCGCTGGTTCTCCACAAAACCATCTTTGATATGACGAACAGGTGAAATCGTACATATAATTTGAGCCTTGGAGTTCACTCTTTGAATCAAGTCAATTATATTCCGAAGACTCAACTTAATTTCCTCTACGCTCAATAACTTTTTAGTGAATTGCTTTTGGGGAACCTTGTGGCAATTGGCCACTATTTTATCTAAAGAATGATGCTCGTACACCCACGACGTCCCCAAGGTAATGATGATGTGGGATGCGATCCCCAGATTTTCCTTGGTTTCCTCCAACCTTTGGTTGAGTAAATTCAATAAGTTTTCAGGATTATCGGAACGCAAATCGGAATGCGCATCAAAACAACGCCAAATACCCTCCTGCTCAAAGATTTCTTCTTGTTGATAGGGTTTTCCTTGAATCGCTCTTTGCACCAAATTTTCAATGGCCAACGGATGAAACAATATCCCAAAGGGGTTTTGTAATTGTTGGAACTGAAAATAATCTAGCTTCGCTCCTATATTTTCCACAAAACAAGACCCAAATAGCACCAACTTACTTTGATAATCGATGGGATTATCGCTAGGTGTTAAAGGCAACTTGGTTTGTAGCTCCATTTGATTTATTAAAATGTCAGTTCGAGCGCAGTCGAGAACAACATGGCACCACATCTCGACTGCGCTCGATGTGACAAATGTATTCTCAGTAAACTATTTTAGATACTCCTGCACTTTATCAAGCGCTTCAGGGATTCCATCAGGGTTCTTACCCCCAGCGGTTGCGAAGAACGGTTGTCCACCGCCACCTCCTTGGATGTATTTGCCCAGTTCGCGGACAATTGTCCCCGCATTTAGGTCTTTTTCTGCTACCAAATCTTTGGAAATATAGCAGGACAATATGGCTTTCCCATCTTTTTCCGAAGCTAGAAACAGGAATAGCTTATCTACCTGACCTCCCATTTCAAAGGCAAGATTCTTGATCCCACCTGCATCCAAATCCACTTTTTTGGCCAAAAATTTAGCACCGCCCAAATCTTCCAATTCGGCAATCAGTTCGTTTTTGAGCCCCTTGGCCTTATCTTTCAACAGTTGCTCCACCTGTTTTTTAAGGGCAGCATTTTCCTCTTGCAAGCTGGCCACGGATTTCACCGGGTCCTGAGCATTCTTCAACATATCCTTGATCTCAAAAAGCATCCGGTTATTGTTGAAGTAGAATTCTTTAACGGCATCAGAAGTAATGGCTTCGATTCTACGAATTCCAGCAGCAACAGCGCCTTCTGAAACGATTTTAAAATGCCAGATATCAGCTGTATTCTTTACATGGGTACCTCCACAAAGTTCTATAGATTGCCCGAAACGGATAGTTCGCACCGTATCTCCATATTTTTCTCCAAAGAGTGCCATGGCCCCTTGGTCCATAGCTTCTTTCATGGGAACATTTCGGCTTTCTTCCAAAGGAAGATGTCCATCGATACGTGCATTCACAAAATTTTCCACTTCCCGTAGTTCTTCTGTGGTCAATTTGGAAAAGTGTGAGAAATCAAATCGCAGGTATTTGGAATGTACAGCAGAACCTTTCTGTTCCACATGAGTTCCCAAAACCTCCCGTAATGCTTGGTGCAATAAGTGTGTAGCGGTATGGTTGCTCTCCGTTCTTCTTCGCTGTTTTTCGTCCACCACTGCTTTAAATGTTCCGGAAACTTCTTTCGGCAACGACTTTGCAAAATGAACGATTTCATTGTTTTCCCTTTTGGTATCCACGATATAGGTAACATCGCCATTTGGAGCTTCCAAATATCCCTTATCCCCTACCTGGCCACCACCTTCGGCGTAGAACGGGGTCAAATTGAACACCAATTGGAACTGATCACCATCTTTTTTGCTGGTGACCTTTCTGTATTTTACCAACTTTACATTGGCTTCCAAACTATCATAACCTATAAATTCCTGTTCGGTATCGGTCATCAATATATTCCAATCGTCCTTGGACACCTCGGAGGCGGCTCTGGAACGATCTTTCTGTGCTTTCAATGCTTTTTCAAAGCCTTCCGTATCCAATTGATAGCCTTTCTCTTCTAAAATCAGTGCGGTCAAATCTATTGGAAAACCAAAGGTGTCATAAAGTTCAAAAGCCTTATCGCCTGCTATGGTTTTATCTTTGGATGACTTTATTACAGAGTCCAACAACACCAAGCCTTGCTCCAAAGTGCTCAAGAAAGAGCTTTCCTCCTCTTTGATCACGTTTTCAATCAACTGGTATTGCTCCTTCAATTCTGGGAAAGCTTTGCCCATTTGCTCGCTCAGCACTTTTACCAATCGATAGATAAATGGTTTGTTGGTATCCAAAAAGGTAAACCCATAACGAATGGCGCGGCGTAATATCCTTCGTATCACATAACCTGCTCCAGTGTTGCTCGGCAACTGCCCATCTGCAATGGAAAAAGCCACAGCCCGAACGTGGTCCGAAATAACGCGTATGGCAATATCGGTCTGTTCATCGGTTCCGTATTTTTTTCCGGTGATGATTTCAACTTCTCGAATGAGTGGCGTAAAAACATCGGTATCGTAATTGGATTGCTTGCCTTGAAGCACCATACAAAGGCGCTCAAAGCCCATTCCGGTATCTATATGCTTTTCTGGAAGTGGTTCCAAACTACCATTGGCCTTACGGTTGAACTGCATAAAAACCAAGTTCCATATCTCCACCACTTGTGGGTGGTCCTGGTTCACCAAGGAAGCCCCATCAACTTTTGCCTTTTCTTCTTTGGAGCGGATATCCACATGGATTTCGGAACAGGGTCCACAGGGACCTTGATCTCCCATTTCCCAAAAGTTGTCCTTTTTGTTCCCTTTGATGATTCTGTTCTCGGGTACAATCGCCTTCCATAAATCGTATGCTTCTTGGTCCAGCGGAAGGTTATCATCTTCGCTACCTTCAAAAACAGAAACATACAAACTGTCCTTGTCTATTTTGTAAATCTCGGTGAGCAGTTCCCAAGCCCACGCAATGGCTTCCTTTTTAAAATAATCCCCGATACTCCAGTTCCCCAACATTTCAAACATGGTGTGGTGATAGGTATCTTTCCCCACCTCTTCAAGGTCGTTGTGCTTTCCACTTACCCTTAAACATTTTTGGGTATCCGTTAAGCGCTTGCTCTTTGGAACGGAATTCCCCAAAAAGTACTCCTTGAACTGGTTCATACCTGCATTGGTGAACATCAAGGTAGGGTCGTCCTTCATCACCATGGGTGCTGATGGTACAATCTTGTGGTTCTTTTCTTTGAAAAAGTTTAAAAACTGGTTTCTAACTTCTTGGGATGTCATTGAATTCCTAGGGTTTTCTTAAATTTAACAGTTTAAGCAAAACAATTTTTATATTTGTTTGTTCTGTTTAAAATGAGTGAGCAAAAATAGGATAAAATCCATTCATGTCTAAAGTAAAGTACTATTACGATCCGGATACTCTTTCTTATAGAAAGATCGAGCCGAAGAAATCCAAAAGATACAGGAATATTTTCTTGTTCTTGATGGGCTCCGCATTGTTCGGTTTCCTTGGACTGATCATCCTTTTGAACACCCGCTGGGTAAACACGCCCAAAGAACTCTCTTTGGAGAGGGAAGTTCGTAATTATGAACTACAATTTGATATCCTCAACAGAAAAATGGACCAAATGGAGCAGGTCTTGGGCAATATCGAAGAAAGGGACAATAACATCTACAGATTATATTTTGAAGCGAACCCGATACCCGAAGAACAGCGAAGAGCTGGTTTTGGAGGGGTAAATCGATACAAAGACTTGGAAGGCTTCAACAATTCCGAAATTATTATAGATGCCACCAAACGGTTGGACATCATTCAAAAAGAAATGGTGATACAATCCAAGTCCTTGGATGAAATTGCCAAACTGGCAGAAGAGAAAGAAAAATTATTGGCGTCCATTCCAGCTATTCAACCGGTAAGCAATGAAGACCTTACCCGAATGGCCTCCGGTTATGGATGGCGTTCCGATCCATTTACCAAAGCCCGTAAAATGCACTGGGGCATGGACTTTACCGCTCCGCGCGGTACTCCGATCTATGCGTCAGGTGATGGAAAAGTGGTTCGAGCTGATAATAGATCTTCTGGCTACGGAAAACACGTTCGGATAGATCATGGTTACGGCTATATTTCCCTGTACGGACACATGAGCAAATACAATGTAACCGTAGGTCAAAAAGTCAAACGAGGCGACCTTATCGGCTTTGTGGGCAGTACTGGGCGTTCCCAAGCACCACACGTACACTACGAAGTGTTCAAGGACGGAGAGCGAATCAACCCGATCAACTTCTACTACGGAAGTTTATCTGCAGAAGAATTTGAGAATATGCTCAGGTTGGCAAACCAAGAGAACCAATCACTGGATTAATGCACGTAGATCTGCCCGAAAAACGATATTATGGCATTGGCGAAGTGGCCAAGGCCTTTGGAGTAAACACTTCTTTGATCCGTTTTTGGGAAAAAGAGTTTGATGTGCTCCAACCCAAAAAAAATGCCAAGGGCAACCGTAAGTTCACACCACAGGATATTCAAAACCTACAATTGATCTATCACTTGGTCAAGGAACGTGGATTTACCTTAGATGGAGCTAAAATCCATTTAAAAGAGGAAAAACAGAAAGCACTCTCCAATTTCGAGGTGATTCAAAAACTGCAGAAAGTAAAAGCAGAATTGCTCAAGATCAAAGATCAACTATAAACACTAATACCATATCAAAATGAAAAAATGGTTAATCCCCTTGATTATTGTCGTTGTCATTGTCTTCGCCTTGTACCGATGGGCAGTGGGCTTTAACAACACAGCCGTACAATACGAAGCTGATGCCAAAACAGCTTGGGCCAATGTTGAGAGTTCTTATCAACGTAGAAACGACCTCATCGGAAATTTAGTAAAGACCGTACAAGGTGCCGCGGATTTTGAAAGAGGAACTTTGACGGATGTTATCGAAGCCCGTGCCAAGGCAACATCTACCAATATTGATGCAAACAATATTACTCCGGAACAATTGGCGGAGTTTCAACAGGCACAGACAGGATTGTCCTCGGCACTATCCAGATTATTGGTTACCGTTGAGCGCTACCCCGATTTAAAAGCCAATCAAAACTTCTTGGAACTTCAATCCCAATTGGAAGGCACAGAGAATCGCATCAATGTAGCTAGGGATAGATATAATGAAAAAGTGAATATTTATGATATTCATATCTCTAAATTCCCAGGAACAATACTAGCTGGGTGGTTTGGTTTCGAAGATATGCCAAGATATCAAGCAGATCCGGGCTCAGAAAACGCACCTGATGTGAACTTCGAATTCAACTAAAATTATGTCGCAGGTAGAAGAATTTTTGACCGCAGAGGAAGAAAATGATATAGTTAAAGCCATTGTTGAGGCGGAAAGCAATACTTCTGGCGAGATTAGGGTACATATTGAATCATCTTCTAAAATAGACCATTTTAGCAGGGCACAACAACTATTTCATTTCCTTAAAATGGACAATACCAAAGAAGGCAATGGGGTTCTCTTGTATGTGGCCGTCGATGATAGAAAATTTGTTATCTACGGTGGCCAAGGCATCGATAGAGCAGTTCCCAAGGGATTTTGGGACACTACCAAAGATGTAATCGCTTCACACTTTAAAAAAGGAAATTTCAAACAAGGTATCATTGAAGGTGTTCTCATGGCGGGCAAAGAACTTCAATCACATTTTCCATGGAATCAAAATGACACCAATGAACTGAACGATGCAATATCCAAAGGCTAGTTTTTTACTGTTTTTTTTATGTGTCTCCCTAGCTTGGGGACAATTCAACATACCCGAAAAACCGCAGAAAGAAACAAGCGTTTACGATTATGTGAACTTGTTGTCGCCCTCTCAGGGCAATGCTTTGGAGGAAAAATTGATTCGGTATTCCGATAGCACCTCCACTCAGATTGTAGTGGCCATAATCAGTTCCACAGAAGGAGAAAACATCAACTATCTAGGTGCTCAATGGGGCCAAAAGTGGGGGATTGGACAAGCAGACAAGGACAATGGTGTGCTCATATTATTGGCTAGGGATGACCGCAGGATTGCCATCAACACAGGCTATGGTGTAGAAGGGAGTCTCACTGATCTCATGTCCAGGCGCATTATTGAAACTGTTATTATCCCCGAATTTAAAAAAGGGGATTATTATGGTGGTCTGGATAAAGGCTCCGATGCCATTTTTAGGGTATTAACGGGAGAGTTTTCCGAGGAACGCTCCTTTGGAAATGGCAAACAGTTTCCCATTGATGCCATTTTCCCCCTCATCATTTTTATCGTTATCATCATTATTCTGTGGAGCCGCAAAAACAAGGGAGGTGGCGGTCGTGGTGGCCGTAGAGGACGTGGCCTTGATATTTGGGACATGATTATTTTGAGCAATATGGGACGTAGTTCGGGATCTTCAGGCGGATTTGGCGGTGGAAGCTTTGGTGGAGGAGGTGGCTTTAGTGGCGGCTTCGGCGGCGGAGGTTTTGGTGGTGGCGGTGCCTCGGGAGGCTGGTAATCGCTTATCTCTTAACGATTTGACAAGCAACCAATTCATCATTTCGTATCTACCTAAAAAAGCTCTACTTCCATGAAAAGGATATTCACCTTAGCAATACTTTTGATTGTTTTTTCTTGTAATGATTCAGAGTTGGATTGCTCGACCGTTCTATGTGCTGCGAACGAAGAATCCATATCGTTGCGATTTTTGGATTGGGATACACATGCCAATCTATTGGATAACGAATCCATTGATGACGAATTGATTTCGGTTACCCTGCAAAGTCAATCAATTGAGTTTACCATCCACGAGACGGCCACCCTGGGGAAAATATTGGTGTTTCAGGTTCCGGAAGGTTTTGGAGACAAAGAATTTTCAATCATTTTTAATGATGCCACTCCCTTAATGATCAATCTGACAACATCGCCCCAACCACAAAATGGCTGTTGCGGGCCTTATACTGCTGTCGACAATATAGAGGTCATCAACTACACCAACGGCTACACCGACTACGGCACGCTACCTTTGGACATCAATATTTATATTGAATAATAAGGGGTTACAACCTCATAAATCTTCTACCGCCACGTTGATTTGGCGCGCCTTTCCCCCCAAAGGAATCAAATTTGATGGTAAGGCTTCCCATAAAGTATCTTTTAAGTGCTGTTCCCTGGAAATCTTGTACAAAATCTTGGCCTGTTGTACGACTTGTATTTATGTTTTGGTTGAGCAAATCGTAAGCCAACACTTTTAATGTCGCTTTCTTTTTGAACATTTGCAAGCCGAGGCTCATGTTCCAGAATAAGGCATCCTTGTCAAAACCCGCACCCAAATTACCATTATAGCTATAGGTAATATCGTTGCCCCAAACCACATTCTCGGGCCAGTATGAGGTCAATTTAAACGATACATTATGAGTGGTAAAATCAATATCCTCCACGTTGTCCAAATTGTATCGTGTCTTATTAAAAGCCACCGAGTATTCCGGTTCTATCTCCAATAATTCCTTGTAGTTGAACAAAATCCCCGCTCTTGGTCGCAATGCAATGGTCCTTGACTCCAATTGGCTTCCGTTGGTGAAACCGACCTGCTTGTTAAAGCTTGCGCTTGGCCTCAAGGTAAATTTTAGCGTATAAAGACTGTTCTTTTTAATTTGTTTTGAATAATTGACACCTAATGCACCATTGTAATTACCCTTAACATTTTGATATGTAGTGGTCCTTATAAAATCTTCATTTGTCGTTGTACTGGAAACGATCCTGTCCTCATCTATCCCCAAGTTGGCCCAAAAGAACACCCCTGTTCTATCTTTCCAATTGTAATTATTGAAATTCATGTAAAAATTATGGTTGATCTCCGGATCCAAATTCGGGTTACCTTGAACTATGTTCAGAGGGTTACTCAAATTGGGAACGGGCTGCATTTGATTGACCGAAGGCACATCCAATTGAGACCGGTAGTGTAGACTTATACGCTTGTTGTTCTCAAGATTATAATTCGCATAGGAACTTAGCAATAGGTTGCTGTAATCCTTGGAAAAAGATGTTCCCTGGATAAAATCTTCATTGTTCAATTTGTTGTTCTCGAGGCGAGCCCTAACATTAAAACGAAACTTTTTTCCGTTTGACCCAAAGCCCAGCTCCGGAACATGTTTATCCACATTAAAACTGAAATCTGAACTGAGGGCCGCATTAAAGATATATTGGCCGGACACCTCATCAAAATCGGAAACGGAACGCTCGTTTTGCTGCTTGTTCTTCTCATAACTGTATCGAAAATCCAGATAAAGGTCCTTGTTCAATGGTTGACGGTAAGATCCACCAACTTCATAATTATCGTTGGAATTATCGACAACGGTCTGTTGATTTAAAATCACCTGATTGGCATTATCGCCATATACATTTCTCTCAGAATTAAGGTCACTCTGCGAATCACTGACGCGGTTATCATTATTAAAATAAAACCTCACATATCTTCCCAAAGTATCCAACCGCTTCATTATTTCAAATCTGTTGCTGAAATTTCTTTGAAAACCATCGGTGACTTGAATTGATGTGTTATCATTTATCAAATTACCATCCTCATCGGTTGATATGGTGTTCTCCGCGTTGCTAGAATTGGTATTGTTTACGCTTAAATTGGGCTGTATCGTTATCCGTGTTGTCTTGTCTATGTCAAACTCAAGATTGGCAGACCCTTGGTTGGAATTAGTCCTACCAACAAAACTTGTTTCAGTATCGGTAAAAAAGCTGCCATCCGGCAATATGTTTTCCCTAGCTATTTTTTCATCGTTGTAGGAATCACTGTAAGAGAAAAAGTAATTGCCATCCGTTCGGTATTTTCCCTTCTCTTGATCGGCATAACTACCTCCTAATGTTGATGATGTTGTGATCCCCTGTCCAAACCCGAAGGACATATTACCGATGGAAAAACCACCCCCACGGCTAAAATTAATGTTCCTGCCTCCAGAACTTCCGACCATTTCATAAATCTCATCAAAGGAAAAACCTGGGTTGTTTATATTATTGGAACTTCCCAACACACTTATTCGCTGGGTATCGTTGAAGTAATTCACCAATCCGTTGGCCTGGTAGCGATCATCGGTACCATATCCTCCAGAAAGTCGCCCCATATATCCTTTGTTCTTATCCTCCTTTAGTGTTAGGTTTATGGTCTTATTTTCACCATCCCCATCATCCCCGACGAATTCCTGTTCCTTGGTCTTGCTATCCGTAATTTGAATCTTACTTATAATATCTTTGGACAATGTTTTGGTGGCCACTTTGGGGTCGGTACTAAAAAATACCTGTCCGTTCACCAACACTTTATTTACTTCTTTCCCATTTACGGTGATGGTACCATCGCTGTCTACTTCAACACCGGGCAACTTTTTTAAAACATCTTCCACAGTGGCATCTGGCCTGGTCTTAAAAGAATCTGCATTGAACTCCAGAGTGTCCTTTTTTACAGTTATCGGTACGCGCTCACCAATCAGGTCGATTCCCTCCAGTTGTTGCACTTGTTCTTCCATTTTTATGGTACCTATTTCCATTTCTGGCTGCAATGTAATTTCCTTGGATTGCGATTGGTACCCATTGGAAGAAAAGGCCAATCTTGCCTTTTTGTATGCTGTTCGCCCTTCCAAAACAAAAACGCCCTCGGCATTGGTAATGGTATAGGTTATTAATGTACTGTCCCTTAATGTTTCCGCATAAATTGTAGCTGCTTCAATGGGAGCGCCCGTGGCAGCATCCAAAATTTTCCCCTTGACCAAAAAATCCTGGCCATAGTTGGAAGTGAAAGAAAATAAAATAAGGAGATAAACGAGGTTAGTGTAAAGTCGTTTCAAATGATGGTTAGTTTTTTGATTAGCTGAATTGACGACCAAAATATTGTTTTCGAATCTTACTAAGGGGCTGTTTAACGAAACTTTCAGAAAATCCCATTAAAAATCCCAATGTTCATACATCAATCCATAGCAGTCATCCATAAACTATATACCTTCTTATGGGCATTTTTAACTATCTTGCTTAAGGCTATTATTTTTGAATCTAATTTTCTCTTCCGAATGTCTAAATCCTACAAAATTCTGTTATTTGCCTTTTTGATTTTCGCTTCGTCCTGTAAGGACAAAAACAGCGATTCCAATACGGATAACCTATTCAAATTCAAGGATTACATCAGTTACCACACCAATGGCAACCAAAGTATTTCCTCTCCAATAAAGATAGCCCTGTCACAACAATTGGAACAGTTTGAGCTCAGTCAAGAACTACCCAAAGAATATCTGGAAATTTCACCCAAAGTAGATGGCACATTGATGATTGAAAATGGAAGGGAGCTTACTTTCCAACCAACGGAATATCTTAAACCCAATACAGAATACACCCTTAGCTTGAAGCTCAATAAACTCATGGAGAACATTCCCAGCGAGTTTAAAACCTACACCTTTAGCTTTAAGACGATTGCACCGAATTTCAGGATTAATTTGGGAGATCTACAGTCGTACAGTAAAGATTGGCAATACCTCACAGGGACATTGAATGCGTCGGATATGCTGGATGCATCAAAAATTAATACAGTGCTCTCCGTAAAGCAGGGAGAAAAAACCATCCCGGTAAAATGGGACAATAGCTCGGATAACGCCCAATACTACAGTTTTAAAATTGATAGCATTTCCAGAAAAACGGATGATAGCGAGCTTACCATTAATTGGACTGGCGATGCCTACGATATCGAGAACGAAGGTTCGGAAACCTACACGATTCCTGGCAAGAACAAATTTGTGATTATTGATACAAAAACCACATCTGCACCCAATGCTGTGCTTACCCTCAACTTCTCCGAACCGTTGCAACAAGACCAGAACCTGAATGGTTTGGTGACTATTGAAAATGCCGAAAGCCTCCGATATGAGATTAACGGAAATGTCCTGAACATCTACCCATCCAACCGGATTTTGGGCGAGGTACGCATCAATGCCTTTCAGGGTATCAAAAGTGAATATGGTTTTACTTTAAAGAACAATTTCTCCGAATTGGTCTCCTTTGAGCAACTAAAACCGGCTGTGCGATTGATTTCCAAAGGAACCATTTTGCCCAACGCGGCCTCAACACCCATTTATTTTGAAACCGTCAACCTTGCTGCCGTTGAAGTTCGTGTTATTCAGGTCTATCAGGATAACATGCTCCAATACCTTCAAAACTATGACCTAACTGAAAATTACAGTCCCGATTTTAGACCAGTTGGCCGCAGGGTAGCTTACAAAGTAATTCCATTGACCGAGGATGGGAACAACAACACTAGTTATTGGCAAGCGCACGGACTCGATTTATCCGAATTGATCAAAATAAATCCCGGCTCCTTGTATCGTGTCGAGTTCAGTTTCAAAAAAGAACACACCACTTACGATTGTGCGGATAACACCGAAACCGAAGATTCCACTACAGCATATGCATTAGAGCAAAGTTCTAATGAAGCCTCAGAAGAAGAGCGCTATTGGAACAACGAAATCTATAATTACAGAAACTACGACTACAATTGGGAACAACGAGACAACCCTTGCCACTCCGCTTATTACAATTATGATCGGGTAGCAGCCACCAATTTACTGGGCAGTGACTTAGGACTTATCGTTAAAAAAGGCAGCAACCGCTCCCACCATTTTGCGGTAACCAATCTGCTTACCACACAACCCGTAGCGGGCGCCAAAATAAAACTCTATAACTACCAACAACAACTTATCGGCGAAACCACTACCGATGCCAAAGGACTTTCTGTTTACGATAGCGAAAAAGGTATTGCCTTTGCAGTGGCCGAGTACAGCAACAATTTTGCCTATGCCAAATTAGCGGACGGTAATGCATTGTCCCTAAGTAAATTTGATGTGTCAGGAGAACAGCTTCAAAAAGGATTACAGGGCTTTTTATATACGGAAAGAGGAGTACACAGACCTGGAGATGTAATGCACTTAACTTTTGTTTTGGACGATAATGCCAACCCCTTGCCCAAAGGTCACCCCGTAGCTTTGGAAGTCAGCGATGCACGTGGCAAATTGGTACAGCGAACCATTTTAAAGGAGGCTAGTATTCCCGTTGCTGATGGTTTGTATGCCAAAAAAGAAAAGAACTTCTACTACTTCCCCATTCCAACAGAAGCTACTGCCCCCACCGGAAACTGGTACGCCAAAGTGATTGTGGGAGGGGCACAATTCAGTAAAACTTTAAAGGTAGCAACAGTAAAACCCAATAGATTAAAAGTGGATTTCGCTTTTGATCAGGAGGTACTTAAAGCCAACTCCATCAATAGAGGAAAAGCAGAAGTAAAATGGTTGCACGGTGCTCCAGCCCGTAACCTAAAAATTGATATCAATGCTAGCCTAAGACAAACCTCAAACGCATTTCCCAAATACAAAGATTACATTTTCCAAGATCCTGTTCGCACTTTCAATCAGACTGAATTGCAGTGGATTTCATCAAATTTGGATGCCAATGGTGTGCTCGATATCAACAAAGAAATAGATGTGAACGGTACAGCACCTGGAATGTTGCAAGCCACTTTTACCACAAAAGTGTTTGAAGGAGGAGGCGACTTTTCCATAGATGTGTTCTCTAAAAATTTAGCTCCGTTTTCCAACTTTGTGGGACTCCGATCACCCAAAGCAAAACTTTATGGCTCCTTCTTAACAGATGAAAACAACACCTTTGATGTTATCTCTGTCGATACACAGGGAAGTCCATCGGGTAATCGAAAATTAAAAGTGCAAGTATTCAAAATTGAATGGCGTTGGTGGTGGAACCGTGGTTACGATAATTTATCACGTTACGAAAATGCCACCGTACACCGACCTTTCAAAGAAATGAACATAACCACGGGAAGCGATGGTAAGGCCAATTTCAACATCAATGTTCCCGATGAGCAAGGTGGGCGTTTCTTGATTCGTGTAATCGATGAAGTTTCTGGTCACGCCACTGGCCGTATCGCATATTTTTATCGCAATTGGTGGCGTAGACCAGCATCTGCGGATGCCGAGAGCTCTAAAATTTTGATTTTCTCTACCGATAAAGAAAAATATACACTGGGAGAAGACGCGACCGTAACTTTCCCATCGGATAAAGGCGGTCGTGCGTTGATCAGTATCGAAAACGGTACCGAAGTACTCTCCCAGCAATGGATAGAAACCTCGGCAAAAGAAACTAGGGCCACCATTCCGATTACAGCGGAAATGGCACCGAACGCCTATGTAAATATTTCTTTGTTACAACCGCACAGTCAAGTTAAAAATGATTTGCCCATTCGATTGTATGGCGTTGTTCCGCTCTTAGTGGAAAATCCCGCAACATTCTTGGAGCCACAGATCAGTATGCCCGACGTGCTACAACCAGAAACATCTTATAAGGTCACGGTATCCGAAGCCGGCAAAAAACCAATGACCTATTCGTTGGCCGTGGTAGATGATGGTCTTTTGGACCTAACACGCTTTACCACTCCCGATATTCACAGTGCATTCTACACCCGACAAGCACTTGGCGTTAAAACCTTCGATATTTTTGATGATGTCATGGGAGCCTACTCCGTGAGTGTCGATAACATCTACGCTATTGGTGGTGGTGGCATTGGTGCGGGAGGTAAAAACCGAAAGGCACAACGTTTCAAGCCCGTCGTCACCTATTTGGGTCCATTTACCTTAAAAGCAGGAGAAAAAGCATCACATACCATTGATATGCCGAACTATGTGGGTTCTGTCCGAACCATGGTAGTTGCGGGAAATCCGAATAGTGCTTATGGCAATACCGAGAAAACAACTCCGGTGCGCAAACCTTTGATGGTACTGACTTCCATACCAAGAAAACTATCCCCAGGCGAGACGGTGACCATTCCTGTTACTGTTTTTGCCATGGAACCCAAAGTAAAAAACGTACAAGTCAATATTGATGCTGGAAAAGCATTGGAACCTATTAACGGCACATCCAAAAACATCACTTTCAATGCAGTTGGGGAACAAATTGTCAATTTTGATTTTAAAGTCAATCCAACGTCCTCCTTCCAAACCATAAAAGTTACCGCTACGGGAGCTGGGGAAAGCGCATCCAACGAGACAGAAATCGATGTGGAAAATCCAAATCCCGTCACTACCAAAAGTGAATTGTACACACTCGACCCTAACGGTACTCAGACCATCACAATGGAAACTTTTGGCACATCTGGCACCAACGAGGCATTCATAGAGCTCTCAACACTTCCACCGATGGATTTCTCCAAACGAATGGATTATCTCTTGCGGTACCCTCACGGATGTGTAGAGCAGACAACTTCTGCGGCCTTCCCACAATTATTCTTGGCAGATGTATTGGACATCACTTTTGATAAAAAGAAAGAAATTGAGAAAAACATCAAAGCTGCCATTGACCGACTTAGTGATTTCCAAGTTCCCAATGGTGGATTGAGCTACTGGCCTGGTTATGGCAATGCCGATGATTGGGGAACTTCATATGCAGGTCATTTTATGTTGGAAGCAAAAAAAGAAGGGTACCAACTTCCCCTAACGTTCCTGAGCAATTGGTTGAGATACCAAAAGAATGCCGCGCGCCAGTGGAGCAACCAAAGCACCTATTACAACGACGATGTGTCACAAGCATACAGATTGTACACTTTGGCCTTGGCCCAACAACCCGAACTGGCCGCAATGAACCGTTTACGGGAAACCGCAAACCTTAGCAACGAGGCCAAATGGCGATTGGCAGCTGCATACGCCTTGGCAGGTAAAAAAGAGGTGGCAGAGGCCATTGCCCAAAAGGCTAATATCAACTTTAAAGCCAACAATTACAATTACAGAACTTATGGTTCCGTGTTCCGAAACCGTGCCATGGCATTGGAAACCATGGTAATTTTGGGCGATTCGCAACAAAGGGAACTGGCCGTTTCCTTGGCCAAAAACTTATCATCACAGCAGTGGTACAGTACCCAAGAAACTGCATTTGCACTCTTGGCCATGTCCAAAATGGTGATGAAGAATGGAGGCAGGTCCATCGACCTTACCTTTACCAATAATGAAAAAAGCATCAACGTGAAAACAGATAGGGCTATTGCAAACCGGGAACTCTCCATTGCTTCGTTTAAAGAAGAAATGGAAGTAAAAAACAATCAAGGAAACATAATTTACGCCACCCTCACCCAAACCGGAAAATTACCGGTGGGCGAGGAATTGGCAAACCAGCAAAACCTAAGATTGTCTGTCAACTATATGGATCCGCTCGGCAATTCAGTCAATGTAAGTGAGCTGAGACAGGGTACCGAGTTTGAAGCAAAAGTGACCATTTTCAATAGCTCCGACAACTATATAGACAATGTGGCCCTGACTCACATTGTACCAAGCGGATGGGAAATTGTGGACACCTCTTTTGTAAGCGGGGACAATGAAAATGCGTCCAAAGCGGATTATGTAGATACCCGGGACGACCGTACCAATCTATATTTTGATTTGGACGCTAAAAAATCAAAAGTCTTTACCATCAAATTGAATGCATCGTTCTTGGGCGATTATTATTTGCCCGGGGCCCAGGCTGAAGCGATGTACGACAACAACTACCAAGCCCGAAACAAAGGACAATGGGTCAAAATAGTTCAGTAATATTGAATGAGTGAATTTTTATCGCCTGTAAAAACCATCCTTTTCAACCATAAGATCAAGTTCGGTGTATTTTTCATCGTTTTGATGTTATGGTTGTTTTGCCTGCCCAATAATCTCTTCCAGGACCCCACATCAACGGTTGTGGATAGTTCAGAAGGCTCCCTTATCGGAGCCCGTATTGCCGATGATGGACAATGGCGATTTCCGCAAATGGATTCCGTTCCCGAACGCTTCAAGCAGAGCATCCTATTTTTTGAGGACGAGTATTTTTATCAACACCCTGGTTTCAATCCCATTTCTATCTTTAAAGCCATTGGTCACAATCTCACCAAAGATTCCAGAAGGGGAGGCAGTACCATTACTCAGCAAGTGATACGGTTGAGCAGAAAGAACAAACGCCGGACGTATTGGGAAAAACTCATCGAAGTATTTATGGCTACCCGATTGGAACTGCGCTACTCCAAAGAAGACATTTTAACGCTCTATGCCTCCCACACCCCCTACGGTGGCAACGTGGTGGGTTTGGAAACCGCAGCTTGGCGATATTTTGGCATTCCCGCTCATGAACTTAGTTGGGGACAATCCGCTGCCTTAGCCGTTTTGCCCAATGCACCTGCCCTGATTTTCCCCGGTAGAAACGAACAGGCCTTTCTGGACAAGCGAAACCGATTGTTGAAAAAATTGTGGGAGAAAGAGATCATTGACGAAACTACTTATGAACTGGCCATAGCCGAGCCGCTTCCACAAAAACCGTTTCCATTGCCCGATGTGGCACCGCATCTTACCGAGCGAATCAGAAATGAGCATCCGGGACAGCGTGTGACCACTTCACTGCAAAGACCCTTGCAACAACGGTTGAATCTTTTGGCTGAACGGCACTATCGGCAATTACAAAGCAATGAAATCCATAATCTGGCCATTCTTGTACTGGATGTTGAAACCCGAAAAGTGCTTGGGTATGTAGGTAATTCTCCTTCCGATGAAACTCACGCCAATTATGTGGACATCATCACCAAAAAAAGAAGTACGGGGAGCACCTTGAAACCTTTTTTATTTGCCTCTTTGTTGGACGAGGGGCAATTGTTGCCGCATAGCCTTGTGGAGGACGTTCCAACGGTGATCAACGGATACAATCCCCAAAATTTTGATTTGAAACATGTTGGTGCCATACCTGCAAGCAAAGCGCTTTCTCGTTCGCTTAATGTGCCCGCTGTTCGACTGTTGCGTGAATATGGGCTGCAAAAGTTCTATAATAAGCTCCACAAAATGAAGATGGAGTCTTTGGATAAACCTTCATCCCATTATGGGCTATCCTTGATTCTCGGGGGAGCTGAAAGTTCCCTTTGGGAAGTGACCTCTACTTATGCCTCCATGGCTTCTAGCCTGAATTATTTTTTGACCCATTCCAGCACGTACAGAAACCGGGAATTTACAGAAGCTACCTATTTACAAAATGAAACCAAGGACTTTGGTAAGGAGCAATTCGACCCTTTGGTTTTTGGCGCAGGTTCCATTTACAGTACTTTTCAGTCCATGTACGAGGTCAACCGACCTGAAGGCGATGAAAATTGGCAGTTTTTTGATTCCTCTCAACCCATTGCCTGGAAAACCGGGACGAGTTTTGGTTTTAAGGATGCATGGGCCGTAGGGGTTACGCCAAAATATGCCATTGGGGTCTGGGCGGGCAATGCCGATGGTGAGGGCAGACCTGGACTTACAGGAATAACAGCAGCCGCTCCTCTCCTTTTTGATGTATTGGATGCCCTACCACAAAGTGGTTGGTTCCAAGAACCTTTTGACGACCTTGTGGAGTTGGAAGTTTGTGCCCAAAGTGGTTTTCGCGCTTCGGTGTATTGTGATGATGTTAAAAAAGAATGGGTCCCTACACATGGAAGCCGAAGTGGTCCGTGCCCATACCATCAGCAAGTGTTTTTGGATGCTTCAGAACAGTATCGGGTAAACTCGGAATGCTATCCTTTAAAGGATATGGTCGCTAAAAATTGGTTGGTTCTACCTCCCATTTTGGAATATTATTATGCGTCATCCAATCCAAACTACAAGCCTTTGCCTCCCTACATGGAAGGTTGCTCTGCTTTGGAAAACAATTTGATGGAATTCATATACCCTAAAAAAAATGAAGTTGTATTACTCCCCAAAGATTTGGGCACCAAAAAATCGGAAATCGTTCTAAAACTGGCCCACCAACAATCCAATACCATTATGTATTGGTATTTGGATGAATTGTTTGTTGGGAAGACAGAGAATTTCCACGAGCTAGTCCTACCGGTCGAACCAGGGGAGTATATGCTCACAGCCGTAGACAATCAGGGAAACCGAATACAACAAGTGGTAAAAGTACGTTCAGCTTCGGGTGAATGATTACTTCTTCCTCATAAAAATGGTCATTGGAACTCCAGTAAAATCAAAATTCTGCCTGATTTTATTCTCCAAGAATCTTTTGTAAGGATCCTTCACATATTGTGGCAAGTTGCAGAAAAAGGCAAATTGCGGATATGGTGTTGGCAATTGGGTGCAAAACTTGATCTTTACATACTTACCCTTAGTAGATGGAGGTGGTGTTTTTTCAATAATGGGAAGCATAATATCGTTCAATTTGCGGGTAGGTATTTTTCTGGAACGATTTTCATACACTCCTACTGCTGTTTCAATGGCCTTGAAAATTCGTTGTTTATTCAAAACGGAAATAAAAAGAATCGGCACATCTTCAAATGGAGAAATCACTTCTTTAATTTTTGCAGTGTATTCTTTGACAGAATTGGTTTCCTTTTCCACCAAATCCCATTTGTTTACCAAAATCACGATTCCCTTATTGTTCCGCTGTGCGAGCCAAAATATATTCTGCACCTGTCCATCAAAACCTCTGGTGGCATCCAACATTACAATACATACATCGCAATGTTCTATGGCACGAACGGAACGCATTACGGAGTAAAACTCCAAATCTTCCTTTACTTTGGCTTTTCTACGGATTCCTGCTGTATCCACCAAATTGAATTCAAACCCAAATCGATTGTATTTTGTATCGATACTGTCACGAGTTGTACCTGCAATATCGGTCACTATGTATCTATCCTCACCTATCAAGGCATTAATAAAGGATGATTTACCTGCATTGGGCCTTCCGACCACTGCAAATCGTGGCAATTCACTTTCCTCCTCCTTTTCATCGGGCAATACCTCAACAAGGGCATCCAACAACTCACCGGTTCCGCTTCCATTGATACTTGAAAGTGTATAATACTCACCCAATCCCAAGGAATAAAACTCTACGGCATCGGCCATTCGCTTGTTATTGTCAACTTTGTTGACAGCCAAAAAGGTTGGCTTATCGACCCTCCGGAGAAGTTTGGCTACATCTTCATCCATTCCCGTTACACCGGATTCCACGTCCACCATAAAAATAATGGCATCCGCTTCATCGATGGCCAATTCCACTTGTTTATCGATTTCTTTTTCAAAAACATCGTCGCTACCTACCACGTAACCACCTGTATCAATTAAAGAAAACTCTTTGCCGTTCCAGTCACTTTTGCCGTAATGACGGTCCCGTGTTACACCACTCACGGCATCTACAATCGCCTCACGGCGTTGAATGAGTCGGTTAAAAAAAGTGGATTTCCCAACATTGGGTCTTCCTACAATGGCTACGATAGCTCCCATTAGGTTTAATTTTTGGCAAAAATACCATTTATTATGAAGAAAAAATGATACCTTTTTTCATCATTTTCAAATGATTATGAGCGACTTGACCAATGAGATAGTTTTAAGGCCCCGTTTTCGTGTCTCCCTGAAGGCCAATTTAGAGCAATTGGAGTCCATTTTTGATGATGTTTCGGGCAGTCCTTTTTTGATCAAAAGGCTGGACGAGCATATTTTTGTGAAGTTCAAAAAAGCGGAAACGACCTTTTGGACACCACAACTTCATTTGGAACTATCCTCTTTTGAGGAAGGCATAAGCAATATTCGTGGTGTTTTCGGGCCCAACCCCACACTTTGGACCTTTTTTATGTTCCTACATTTTGGAGTGGGCACCATTTTTATCATCATGGGGATTTTTGCCTATTCCAACCATTCCTTGGGAAAGGACATTACTCTCTGGTTGGTGGGCATGTTTTTTTTAGTGGTGATTTGGTTTGCCCTTTACGCCTTTGGCCGTTTGGGAAAATCGAAAGGAAAAGGACAAATGGAACAGTTGAAACAATTTGTCCGTGATACGATTGCTCCTTTCGAGCGAATCAATAACGATTCCTAGCCATTGTAACCAAAGCGCTTGAGCTGTTGGGAATTGCTACGCCAATTCTTGTTCACTTTCACATATAGTTCGATGTGCACTTGCTTTGCAAAGAATTTTTCAAGGTCTTTTCGGGCCTCTACCCCTACTTTTTTGATAGCACTGCCTTTATGCCCAATAATGATCCCTTTTTGGGTATCACGTTCCACCATGATAACGGAACGGATTCGGATGATATCCTCATCCTCCAAAAATTCTTCGGTCTCCACCTCAACGGAATAAGGAATTTCCTTTTTGTAATTGAGCAGAATCTTTTCACGAATGGTCTCGTTCACAAAAAAACGTTCGGGTTTATCCGTCATTTGGTCTTTTGGATAATAAGGCGGTGCTTCGGGAAGTAGCTCCAAGATTCGGTTGAATACTTCGGTCACATTAAAGTTTTCCAAAGCGGATATGGGATGGATTTCTGCACTGGGCAATTGCTCCTGCCAGTACTGCATTTGTTCTTCCAATATTTGCTGGTCAGATTTGTCAATTTTATTGAGTAGGAGCAATACTGGAATTTTGCTGTTCTGAAGCTTTTTGAAGAAATTTTCATCTTTGAGGGCTTTCTCCCCTATTTCGACCATATAGAGCAGCACATCAGCATCTTCGAAGGCGGATTTCACAAAATCCATCATGGAAGTTTGCAGCTCATAGGCCGGTTTTATAATACCCGGAGTATCGGATAATATCACTTGAAAATCATCTCCATTGACAATACCCAAAATACGATGACGTGTGGTCTGTGCTTTGGAGGTTATAATCGACAATTTTTCACCCACAAAGGCATTCATCAATGTGGACTTGCCCACATTGGGGTTCCCGATAATATTTACAAATCCTGCTTTATGCCCCACTGTTCTTTCTTTTTTCAAAATATTGTTTGGATGCTGCGTTCACCTTTGGTGAAAGATACAACACTGCGATCATATTTGGGATGACCATCAATGCATATGATAGGTCTATCAAGTTTTTTACCAATTTTAAGGATGCGATTGCCGCAAATACGATCATCACTATAAAAAACACATTGTACCACTTACCAATTTTGGCATTCGTCAAAAATGACAAACTCTTTACGCCATAATAGGAATAGGTAAATAGGGTCGACAATGCAAAAGCGGCCACGATAACCATTAATAGCACATCGCCAATTCCATATAGCGTGGTTTCAAAAGCGGACATCGTCATGGTAATTCCACTACCATCCTCAAGATAGGCACCGCTCAAGATAATCACCACTGCGGTAAAGGTACATACTAAAATGGTATCGATAAATGGTCCCAACATGGCAACAAGCCCTTCTTTTGCCGGTTCATCATTTCGAGATTGCCCATGGTACATCGGGGCACTACCTAGACCGGCCTCGTTCGAGAACATGGCCCTACGGACACCAACAATCACAAGACCCCAAAATCCACCGGTAACAGCGGTATCAAAATTCCACGCTTCGACCAAAATCATTTTTAAAGCTGGCCAAATTTCCCCTGCGTGGCTTGCCATCACAAAAATGACTGCCAACAGGTAAATCCCCACCATAAAAGGAACAATGGCAGAAGCTACTTTTGCAATTTTGGTAAGTCCACCAAAAATCACAATGGAGGTAATAATAGCCAAGAAAAAACCTATTCCTAATTTCCAATTGTATTCACTTGTGGCCCAAATGGTCTCGTGTGGTTCCACTACCCCCATAAAAGCTTCGGTAAATTGATTCGCGGTAAATACACCCAAAAATCCGAAGAGTCCACAAATACTAAAAAAGATGGCCATGGGTTTTGCCCATTTCCCCATTCCTTGAGTTATGTAGAACATCGGACCCCCTTGCATATGCCCTTCAGAATCGGTACCACGGTACATGATAGCTAAACTTCCCGAATAAAATTTAATGCCCATACCCAATAAAGCTGTCATCCAAATCCAGAAAACCACCCCTGGGCCTCCATCGTGAATGGCTATGGCCACTCCCGAGATATTACCCAGTCCAACAGTGGCTGCAACCGCTGCGGATAGTGCTTGGAACGAACTTACATCCCCCTTGGCATTCTTATCATCGTATTTACCAGAAACCACTGCAATAGCGTGTCCAAAATGGCGGAAGGGCGCAAATTTTGAATAAAAAGCTAAAAAGAGCCCTCCTCCTATAAGAAGAATGAACATAGGCCACTCGGTATAGGGCAAAAGTGAGGATATAAAATCGTTGATTGTGTCCATAAAGTAAAAATGTCGAATTTATGGATTTTGCTCGGTTTAGTCTCTAGTGAAAAAGGAATATTAAGTTTAGTTTGGAAATGACAGAAAAAGGGTTGTATATTTGCCGTCCACATCGCGGGGTAGAGCAGTAGGTAGCTCGTCGGGCTCATAACCCGAAGGTCACTGGTTCGAGTCCAGTTCCCGCTACAAGGATAACCCATTGACTGACAGTGTTTTAAAACTGTTGCCAATGGGTTCTTTTTTTGATATATTGCAAAGCGCATACGCTACCGCATACAAAAACGGATTGGATAAAAAAAAGTACACGGAACCAAAGATCTATCATGGAGGTGAAAATTTCGACCTCTCCAAAAGATGGTATGTCTATTACTCCTATGCCCATCCCGAATTGAAGGACAAGTATGGAAATCCCGTAATGGTCCGTCAATCCCCCATTACGATGAACATCAATAGGAAGTGCAGGACAAAGACGGAAAGATTGATGCAGTTGGGTGTGGTAAAAGAAGTTCTTGTGGAAATGCTAAAGGAAGGTTACTCTCCCTTCAAGGATAAATTAAAACTCGCCGCCGATTCCTTGGAATATACTTCCGAGGCGGCATTGGACTATGCCTATGCCATAAAGATCACCAAACTTTCCGAAACTTCGATAAAGGATTATAGCAGTCGATACAATCGGTTCAAACTTTATTTGGACAAAAGGAACCTGCTCGATAAGAGCATACTGGGTATAACCAAGCAGGTGGTCAATGAATATCTCCACGGAATAGCCAAGACCAGCAGTGCCAGGAACCGTAACAATACCCGTATCGTATTGAGCGCAATTTTTGGGGAACTGGAGGACAATGAAATCATCCCACGGAATTTTATCGAGAACATCAAGGTACTGGATACCAAGTCGGTGAGCCATAAGACTTACTCGTTGGAAGTTTTGGAAGGCCTATTTACCTATATGGAGAAAACCGACCCCCTACTTTTGCTCTTCGTCAAGTTCGTTTCCTATAATTTTCTACGACCTATAGAAGTGTGCAGGTTAAAGGTCAAGGATGTCTTTATCACACAAAAACTATTACGTTTCCAGGCAAAGAACAAACCTGAAAAGGTCAAGATCATCCCGGATATTGTCCTAAACGAAATTGAGGGCCTTGACCTTTCGGAACAAGAGCATTTTCTGTTCACACCAGATGGTATTGGGGAATGGGACGCCTCGGAAACCAGTAGAAGGGATTACTTTTCAAAGCGTTTTTGGAAACTGAAAAAGAAATACAATGAACATCTCCTGGCACAAGGTGAAACACTTCAATTGGGGAGTGAATATACCGTCTATTCCTTTAGACATACCTTTATCACGCTTCTGTTCAGGAAATTCAGAAAGGATTTCACCTATACGGAAACCTGTGACAAACTGATGCTCATTACGGGCCATTCCACGTTGGATGCGCTAAAGTCTTATTTGAGGGATGTTGATGCGGAGCTTCCTGAGGATTATAGTGGTTTATTGACCTTGAACTAAGATTCTCCCGAATCTGAACCAACAAATTGGAATGGTTCTGTACAAGTTGGCCATGTGATCATTATGCCCATATGCTATTTGTTCAGGTGGAGCTTTCCGGTGGAAATGAAGAGGTCTCTATAATATTTTTTTAATTTCTCCCTTTCGGTCATTGGTTTTGGTTTATGGTCGGGACATGCCTTTGCCTTTTTCTGGGATAGAATGGCCTCCAAATCCTCAACGGACAAGCTATCCAGCAGGGCATTTAGCAATTTATCACTGACCAAGCTACCTTCCATGATATATTACAACCTTTTTCCTTTACCTTTTCTTTTCGCTCTTTTTTTCCTGTCCTCAAGCTCCAATTTGAACGGGGTCCAAGGAATCTCCTCTATATGGTCAGATACTACAGTTTGAGCCTTTCCCAGATAATCTTTTGGTTGCCCAAAAGTTTGGACTGGCCCTCCCGGAGCATTTGTTGTTTTTCCTGGAGTACCCGTTGCCCTTCCAATGCTTTCTCCATAAGTTCTTTCAGCTCTTCGTTCTGCAGTATTATTTTCGAGAATAATTGAACAGTCTCTGTCTTGCCCATAATCAATGCGTTTTATGATGTTGTTCCATGAGTATTTTCTTCCCAGGGTGCTTCCCTTATATATCACGTTCCCATATCGGAATGAAATCCCGGTCACCCTACCTGTGGTCTTGCTGACATTGAACTTCGGAAAGATGTTCCTTCTTTTCAATCCTATAATGAACCCGGCCATATCCTTGGATTCCCTCAATACATTCTCAAGATGTTGTTGGAGTATCAGTTTTATGGGAGGTTCAGATGTCCTTATCGCCTTTTCCACCTCTTTTTGGGTCAGGGCAGCTTTGCTTTTGAGGTTCCCATCCGGCAATCGGGCCAGATTGTATTTCCTTTCCAGCTCCCTGACAAGTTGTTTGCTCCGATAAAGGTCCCTACTGTCATCCACCACTTCCCCAGACAATTTTACCCTATTGGCCACGATATGGATATGCTGGTGTTCCTGATCGGTATGCCTGTAGATGATATACTGGTTGTCATCGAATCCCATTCCCTTCAGATAATCGAATCCAAGTGAGGCAAACTCACGGTCTTTCAAATTATCGGTATGGGGAAGGTTAAGGGAAACATGACAGACCGCTTTGGCCAATCTTGGACGTAATTGTCTGATAAGGTTGAACTCCTTGGTTCTGTCAACCGTATTTCCATGGGAAATATTGGCATCGATCACGCTGCCCTGCCCTTGTTCCACCTTCTTTTCATTATAGGCCAATACACCATAGAAGTCCTTTCCCTTTATGATCTTTGCTATCATTTGCCCAGAATGTTTAATTTTATGGCATCCAGTACACCTTTCAGTTCCATCAGCTCCTTCTGGAGTCCTTGGGGATCGTGCATTCCCAAATGGGTTTTCTTGACAAGTTGGTTGATGTTGTTCCCGATTCGGCTCAGTTCAACAAAAAGCTTTCTGTTCTCCGGCAATACCTTAACCCTTGGCAGCGACTTTCCCGTGGCTCTCCTTCGTACATAATCTGGGATTCCGATCCCCAAGGTGCCTGCATTGTTTGACAATATCAGATATTCGTCCACCGACATCCTGACATTTACCTGTATAGGCCTGATAGATCTTATGTCCTTTTTTGGTCTTGCCATATCTTAGGGGTTTGGGGAGGATCCCCAACAAGCTTGCGAACACAGTGAGCAGTTTTTGTTATCAAAAACATAGCTTGCTTCGTGACCTCCGGTTAACTATATGGCAAACCTAAAGCCTATGGATTGCTTAGAATGGATTTGCCGTACACGGTTATATGTACGGTAAATCTATCCAACGTATTTACTTAATTGAAAATCAAGGATTGGGCGAAATCGAAAAGGTGTATTTCTGTGGGAAGGGAAGAATAAGGAACACCGTTTTAAAATTCAAGACCATGAACCAATTTTATACTTGATAGTCCTCTCAAATTCGTTTGGAGACATACTGCTTGTCATTCAACTATATCTGTTCCAAGAGATGTTTGAAACAAAAGATTTGAATTGAACTTTTATTCAACCATGCAGATTAATTCAATAAGGGCAACAGTACGGATTTATCCAACTTTAAATCCATCTGCAAATCAGGAAGATTGTCAAAATCAAAAATTGGGAAAGGAGTAACGGTAACAAGCCTTGCTCGGCGCAAGGTCTCGACCCATAACAGGATGTGCCATGCTAAGAAAATCTGATTGAATTCACCTTCTTCCAATTCCTTTTCCGGCAATCCCTTTAAAAAACGGTAGGTGGTATATAAAGCATCAAAAAGCTCACACATGAGGGTTTGATCTAAGTTCGCATCTCTTGGATTGGTCTTGTCAAAAAGATCCTTTAATAGAGGGTCTGGCAATACATCCGATGTGGTATCCAAGGATACGACCATAATGGAAACTGTTCGAGAAATGATCCCTTCCGGATCATTATCGAAATCTAAATACAATCCTCCTTTTTCGTGCATATACAACCCAAGGTAAGGTTTTGGTCTGGGACCATAAAGGTATTCGCAGTATTTATCTGGTTTTTAGCATTGTTGACCCCAATAATTACAACATTTTACTTTTTAAATCGTAAATTTGGGAATACATCAAACATTGTAGCCTTTAGATTGTTAAACCTCTCCCCCTTTTGACAATAAAGAGCTACATTTTTTAATATAAAATCGTAAAATCTTACCGAATTAGTGAGCTTGTCATCAAAAACTTTGGAGGTTTTGAAAAAATTAAAGCAGGTTTCCCATGTCAAGGAGACCGCATATATATTATATGGTAGTGATGAGGCGTTGACATTATACCACGAATCCCTGGATGCATTGCTTAAATCGGATTGTATGGATTTCGATGTCGTCACCTTTGAAACACAGTTAGGCAAAAAACCGGAATTTATCATTGACATTTTTGAAATTGAAGGTTATCGCATAATAAACCGTACTATACGAAATCGGTTACATGACAATCTCTGCAAAAAAGTTAAAAATCAGATTATTGAACCGAGACTGGATAAGCCGGGTAAACTGACCCACCTTCGCCGGATGAAACTGACCATGGCAAATGGACTGCCCAGATTTGATCTATCCTTGGGTTAAACTTAGTTTTTATTTTTCAATTTTCTTCTCATTGATTCGCCTTTTATATCTATTCTGTGTGCCGTGTGCACCAAACGGTCGAGGATGGCATCGGCCAGTGTTCTCTCCCCGATAATGTCGTGCCACTTTGATACGGGCAATTGTGATGCTATTATAGTGGATTTTTTGCCGTGCCTGTCCTCGATGATCTCCATAAGTGCATGCCTATTGATGTTGTCCAATGGCTTAAGGCCGAAGTCATCCAAGATGAGCAGGTCCTGTTTTTCAAGTTTGCTTATCTGCTTTGGATAGGAACCGTCGGCCTTTGATGTCTTGAGCAGGGTAAAGAGCTTTGCGGTATTGAAGTACATTGTTTTTGATCCCATGGTACAGGCCTGGTGGCCGATGGCCGATGCCAGGTAACTTTTGCCCACGCCGGTACTACCGGTAATAAGTATGTTCTCCCTTTTTTGGATGAACCCGCAGGAACCGAGCCGCCGGACCAGGTTCTTGTCCAGTTGGCGCGACGGTCGGTAGTCGATGGCCTCCATGACGGCCGTATACCTGAACCTTGCGGACTTGGTCAATCGCTCTATCCTACGGTTATGGCGGTCGTCCCATTCGTTCTGGACGAGATAGGCGATCAGTTCATCGTTGGTGTAACCGGTCGACGGACCGCCGGTCTCCATTGTTGTGGTGAAGGCCCTGTGCATTCCATAGAGCCTCATTTCTTTCATCAATTGCATTGTTTTTTCGTTCATATGTCCTGTTTTTAATATTGTTCTATTCGTAGTATTTTCCTCCCCTTATGTTGTTGTGCTCGGGCATTTCCATATCCCCGTCCATACGTTCATCGATCTGGTCCCATCCCTTTTTCAGGATGCGCTCGACCATATTGTAATTGTACGCACCATATTCCGAGGCACGTTTGCACGCATTCTCAAGACGTTCCCTTCCGTACTTTTTGGCAAGGTGGAGTACGCCCAGACAGGATTTATAGGATTGTTCGGGGTGTTGCTTCTTCTCCAGGATGGCAATGATGTACCCTTTACAGTGTCCGCCGATATTGCCTGCCCAATCGATGAACCTCTCACTGCTCCATTCGCTTACGAACCTGTGGTGCGAGGGCATATGGTCGGCCAAGGTGGTATAGCCGTATTTTTTCCTGTCCCTTGTATGTACGGCGAACCTTTCGTGCTTATGGTAGATCTCGACGATGTTATCGGTATAGACCAGCTTGACCTGTTTGCCTATATGTCTATAGGGCACGCTGTAATAATGCTTGTCCTTCCCAAAATAGATATGGCTGTTCTTGTGCACGGTGGCCTGGGCATAGCGTTTTACCTCATAGCGTTTCGCCGGTAACGGCATCAGTTCGCCCTTCTCGATCTCCATAAAAAGCGAACACCTGGAATATTCCCTTCCCCTGAACGACATTGCGTTGTGTTTTTCCAACAGTTCCCTTATCGCGATGTTGATATCGGTCATGCTATGGAAGACCTGGTTCCGTAAAGGGGCGAACACCCTGGTGTAGATTATCTTCACGGCGTTCTCCACTATGGCCTTGTCCCTTGGCCTATAGGTACGTGTGGGCAGTACTGCCGTTTCGTAGTGTTCGGCAAAGTCGGCGAACACCTCGTTGACCTTGGGCTCGTAACGGCTGCTCTTGGTAACCGCCGACTTAAGGTTGTCCGGCACCAAGGCCTTTGGTACGCCGCCGTAGAACCATAGTGCGTTCTCGGTGCAGCGGATGAAGTCCTCCAGTTTTTGGCTTGCACAGGCCTCTACATAAGTGTATTGGCTGCTACCGAGTATACACACGAACACCTCCAGTTCCTTCAGTTCACCGGTGTCCCTGTCAACAATATGGAGTTTCTTTCCCGTGAAGTCTATAAAGAGCTTGTCGCCGGCCTTGTGCTCCATGTGCATTACCGGAGAGGTTTCCTTGCGCCATTCGGC
>NZ_JARFVA010000011.1 GCF_029194005.1 Flagellimonas okinawensis
TTCATTACTGTCCCATTAAAATCTAAAATAGTTCTTTGAAATATTTGAAATATAGTTAGTTACAGAGGTTTTTCGATTAAACGGATTTCAATTTTAACTTTTGCAATTCTTATACAGATTTGCAATGCATAAAGACAAATTCGTTTTCTCACAGCTTGTTTCCTTTTTGGATAGAAACAAGTTCAATTATATTGTTCGTACCTATCGGGGGGATAAATATGTGAAGCACTTCACCTGCTGGAACCAGTTGCTCGCTTTGATGTTCGGCCAGCTCTCCAATCGTGAAAGCCTTAGGGATCTGGTAATCGCACTTGATGCCCACCGATCCAAATGTTATCATTTGGGAATGGGGAAGAATGTCTCTAAATCATCTTTGGCAAGGGCCAATCAGGACAGGGATTACCATATCTTTGAGGAGTATGCCTACTATTTGGTAAATCAGGCCAGAGAAACCAGAACTACCAACATCTTCGATCTGAGTGGCCACGTCTATGCTTTCGATTCGACAACGATCGACCTGTGTCTTTCCGTATTCTGGTGGGCAAAGTTCCGAAGGAGAAAAGGTGGCATCAAAGTACACACCTTGTATGATGTGGAAACACAGATACCGGCATTTTTTCATATTACCGAAGCTTCAGTACACGACTCAAAGGTTATGAAAGAAATTCCTTATGAACCAGGGTCCTACTATATATTTGATCGAGCCTATAACAACTTTAAGATGCTGTATAAAATCCATCAGATAGGTGCTTACTTTGTGATCAGGGCAAAGAATAACCTGCAGTACAGATCCATCAAGTGGAAACGCAGATTGCCCAGGAACGTGCTTTCAGATCTGACCATTGGGTTGACTGGATTTTACCCAAAGCAGTACTATCCTGGGTCACTGCGGCTTGTCAGATACTGGGATGAACTACAACAACGGGAGTTCGTCTTTTTGACCAATGCTACTCACATCTCAGCCCTACAGGTTGCTGAACTTTATAAGAACCGCTGGCAGGTAGAGCTGTTCTTCAAATGGCTGAAACAACACCTTAAAATCAAAAAGTTCTGGGGTACTACCGAGAATGCCGTGCGAATCCAGATCTATGCTGCCATCTGCACCTATTGTTTGGTGGCCATCGTTCAGCACGATATGAAACTGGAGAGAAGTACTTATGAAGTGCTGCAGATATTAAGCATCTCCCTGACCGATAAAACGAACCTTCGGGAACTCTTTAGCAAAACTAAATTTCAAAATGACAAAGAACGAAATAGGCTTAATGGGCCAAATTTATTTAATTTTTAAAACGTCCCAATTTTAATGGGACACTAGTGTTGATACTTAATACTTTCATAATCCCCCATGCCCATATTGATCTTTAGATAGGGCTTTCCCATCATAGGCTCCACCTTTTCCACATTGTCGATGATTTCATTGCAACGCTTTTTATAGCTTTCAAATTCATGAAGGATTCTCTCGTGCTCAACTTTTGGAACAGTGTTTCTAGACTCCAAAAAATCCATTCGCTCTTCCTGTATCTTGATTGGTTCACGTTTAGGTTTCCTCCCATCCTTTACATAGGCTTCATAAAGGATGAGTACCATTTCATAGGTGGGCCTGATACTGGTCTTTTCCATGTTCTTGATAATGGCGATGAGCCTATCGAATTTTTTCATCATCTGACGCTCCAATTTTTTGATGCTGTCAAGGATGACCTTTGTTCCCTCTCCAAAAGGATCAAGGTTGTTCTCCTTGAAGTATTGTATCATTCCTTCCAAAACCTCGCTATGGGATTTGTTGAACCTTTTGGAATAGCTGCGAAAGCGTGTGGCCGTTTCCTTCTTTACGGTGATATTGGAATAACCCCCCGTCCCTTTCTTTATTTTACCGTTGGTTGATTGCTTTTCCATAAGTGCGATTTTGTTTTTTTAGTGAAATTGTGTCAATTTTTTCGTCAAAAATTTCCAGTGTTTATGGGGCTTCCCAAAGGGTTTACTGTAGATTTCGGAAAAGCCTACTGTAGCCCTTGATTTTGCACAGTATTCCAAAATCTGTTCAATTGACTGGTTTTCAACTTGTTGAAGACCCGAAAACAACCGTGATGGCGCAATCTGCGCATCACCCTCTTGCTATTCCTTCGTCCCGCAAGCGGGACCAAATGAATACAGCATGATTGAAAATCAGCTGCCCTATAAATTTTCTTTGGTTTGTACGGACTTTAGGAAAGTCAAATCAATTATTTATTTGCCGCACAAATTATGCTTGAAAGCATATTATAAATATAACCTTTTTACTAAAAGAAAAATACGTTGTGAATTGATGAATGGTAATATGAACTGATTTGAATAGTTATTTTTTTAGATATAACAATCACTTATTTATTAATCCATACAATACGAATGGCAAAATAATTGAGCCAAATGTAAGTGCCATTGAATATATGAAATCAGTTACACCCCCGTCCCTATCAGTCTTCGGTTCTTTCTTAAATAATCCTTTGTATATTCTTCGAAGAGGCCATTGCAACATTAAAAAAGTTAATGGCATTAAGGTAAATGGCCCTAACTTTTCAGTTAATGTTTTTGGAAAATTATTTACAAAATCCCCCCCATAAACCATCAATACAATTGCTATTGCAAAACAACCTAGATACAGAATATCTTTTTTAAGCATTTCATTATCAATAAAAAACCAAATAGAAACTCCGGCATATAAAAACCAAGTTGCTCTTTCTTTTTCAAGCATGTCTCTATCTCCATTGATATACAGAAAATGAAATATTAATAGTATGAAGAGTACCAAAGATATTATGGTAAACCTTCCTTCAATGGTTTTAAAGAATTGCTTCTTATCAAAATAGACACTCGCTTTTTTAGAAACTATAATAGAATCTATCGGTGATGTGCTTACTGGTGTTAACTTAAAAAATTCTGGAATGCTGGAATTAACTTTTTTTATTCCACCACCAAAGTCAATCTTGAAATGAATATTATTTTCTGTAACCACATAAACGTTATCATATTCAGTATCATCAGAAGGAATATAAATCAATATGTCCTGACCTTTAAAATTACTACTCTCATCACCTCCTGTATATCCCAATATTTCTATGGCCCCCTTTATATCTTCAGGGTACTTTAAATAGTTAATTAAGAAAAAGAACAATTGGTTAGAGAGGTTATTAACTTCTATCTGGATTGAGTCTTCAACTTGGAACAGATTAATGGTCAATTTGCTATCTAAACTTTCGAAATACAAATCAATCCATTGTCTGATAGCCAACTTTAGATTCTTCTCAGAATAGCCTTTTACATTAATCAATCCTTCCATTATTCTAATAGTTATGCTGTACTTCTCGAATTAGCCCATAATAGGCTTCAGAAAACAAACGTATCTCCCTTTCTTCATGATACCTTGTATATAATTCCATAAACAGCCTCAAAACAAAGTATAATATCACAAGTGTCCAGTTGGAAATTACAAACGCTAAAATCAAAGAAGTCAAAACCCCAAAAATATTAAAGGTCTTGACCAAAATTTTCAAAGATTTTATAAAGTCTGTTTCAACAACGAATTCATTCTTTTCGTTCAATTTTCCCTTAACTCTGTAAAACTTATGAGATTTTAGCCTTACCAATTCGAATTCCTTCATATTGACAAAGCCTTTATATTTTCCGCCTGATACAAGTTTATGTAGGGCTGAAATAGTATAATCTGTTTTGATTAGTGTAATGCTCAAAGTTTAATTTTAAGTCTTTCTTTAACTAACTTAAGTAGCTTTTCAACTTATTGAAAAGGATTCTTTCTTGTATTCGATACACAAACCAAAACCATAATAAACCAAAAGGTGTAAGCCATAGCGCCCAAGTTAGAAAAACTTCTTCTGATGCTAACGCTGCAATAATTGCAATTACCATAACTGCTAGGAAAAAGTATAATTCAATTCGGATTTTGGTTCTAAGTGAAACTTTTGTCTTGCCTGACTCCGTTTCAATTAAATTGGCATAGCCTTTTATTCCATCTGCAAACCCTGGATTAAATTTTACCATTATTGTTCCCACCGAAAAGTTGGATAAAAATTTAAATGATTGATAGTCTATCCATTCAACTCTAAATTTTTGGTTATTCTGAAACCTTAATTTTTCTTCTAATTGCTCAATGGTCCCATTGAAAAAGAATTCATCCTTTAAAACTATCCAAGGAAATACCTCATTCATTATTTTCTTTCAACGATTTCAGAATTAAACATTTTCATGACCAATTTCCCTAATTCTGCATTATCACAATGTGCCGAAATTGTAGATGTAATTTCAAGTCTATTGATAAACCCAAGTCTAGTTTGAATTCTGAAAGTATTGTTCCTATCCGTTAATCCGCTTACATCAATAAGTGTATAGTTTTTTTCAAAACCCCTCATTGATTTTTCTTTACTCACATGAAAAGCCGTGTAACCGTCCTTTTTACTAGATCGCTTTGCATCATATTCTTTTATATCAAATTTCTGGATGTTTCGTTTTATCGCTTCTCCAATCAAGTCATAAGAAGAATCAATTTTTAATACTTCACACTCTTCTTGGGAGTATCTGTATCCTTGATTAGGTTCTTTATAAAATGGGGTGACTATGATTTGTTCATGCTTTTCAGAAATATAAACAAATACATTCTTGATGATTTTTAACTTTGGTTCCTGTGGAGAGAATGTTATACTCTTTATTTTCATGTTTAAATATTCCTGAAAATGTACGAAAAACCAAGTAAATCAAAGATTATAAAAAACCTAAAAGACGAATTTTCGATGTTTGGCAATGGGGTTCTTATTATTCTTGGGATTATATTGTTTCTTGGATTGATAATACTTTTTATAAAGTTGTTTTCGTATATCTGGGAATATTATACCTCACCACAATTCAGAAAAGATAATCTAGAGCTACAAACAGCTATTTGTGTTATTCTGCCCATGATTTTGGCCTCAATATGTTTGAATGTATTTAATCGAATTAAAAAACGCCTTAAAAACAAAGTTTGACAATTTCAATGAAGAAGAGATAGAACTAAATATTAAACCAAGTGAAATCAAGATAAATCGATTCAAGATTTGACAAATAGGCTATTATCGTGTTAAATACTGTTAAAAAATGAGGTGTTTGCAAATTGTTTGCAAAAAAATAGGCCTCAGAAAGAGAAACTCTCTGAGGCCCTATGAATACTAGTGATCGCGGAAGGATTCGAACCTTCGACCGTCTGCTTAGAAGGCAGATGCTCTATCCAGCTGAGCTACGCGACCAAACTTTGCGGGTGCAAAGATACTAATGTAACCGGTTGTAAAAAATATTTTTTTGATTTCTTGCAATTTTTATCAAAAAACCCCATCGACCAGCTCCATCAATTTTTACTTAAACCCTATCTCTTTCAATCCTTTATGGCTGATTTCGATAACTTCCAAAGGTTTTTTGTCCCAGGTCATATCCTGCTCAACGAAATATTTTACCATACCGGAAGTGTCCTTTTTATCCAAAATCCTCTTAAAATCAATGGTACCTTCCCCTACCGGAGCAAATTTACCTTCTTCATCCATATCCTTTACATGCCATAATTTGAACCTTCCCGGATACTTCTCAAAATAAGCCACAGGATCTGCTTCTGCCCTGGTTACCCAGTAAAGGTCCATTTGGAAGTTTACATATTTAGGGTCGGTGTTTTCCAACAGATAGTCGATCGGCTTAATGCCATCCTCGTTGTCCTTGTACTCAAAATCGTGATTGTGATAAAGTAATTTTAATCCCACTGCCTCACATTTCTTGCCCAAAGTGGTCAAGATATCAGCAAAATCTTCCATAGAACCTTTCATGCCCATTGTTCTTTCCTCGCGGTTAAAAGTGAACATACCCATTGGTGGTACCGGAATGGTAAAATATTCAAACCCTGCCGCTTTGGTATCTGCGATCAATTGGTCTGCATTTTCCATAGTCACCATGCCCATATGTGTGCTGACAGGGGTCAATCCAATACTTTCCAAATAGGATTTGAATTCCTGTGGTTCCATTCCATAGAACTTACCTTCGTTGTATCCAGCAGCTTCGATATACGCATAACCGGCATCGGCCACTTTCTGCAAAGTTGTTTTGGCATCTTCGCCCATGTTATCCCTGACCGTGTAAAGCGCAAGACCACCAAAGCTATCCTGGGCGTAAAACGATAATGTAAAAACCAAAGTGAAAATAAGGGTGAATATCCCTTTCTGAGTTAAATTTCTGTTCATCATTGTAGTTTGTAGTTAATTGCGGTTTTTTAAGTAGTACAATATAGGGTTTTCCACATTAATATTTTAAGGGGATATTGTTAGAATACAGTTGGTTCGAAGCATAAAAAAACCCGTCATACCTGAGAGTAGTAACGGGCTTAAAAACAAATGAGTGCTATTTTTTTAAATTTCATTTAGCCTAAGGGCCAACTTTACCTTTATTTCATCATGTACCTTGATCATTCCCAACACTTTTCGCGGCGGTTCAAGCCCAAAGTCGGTCAATTTTAGGGCAATGGTGCCATCCACACAAATATTATTGCCCTGTTGCTCACAATACAATTGGGTTTCGTAGTTTCTGGTAACTCCTGCTATTTTGATTTCCATACCCACCCCGATTTGTTGATTATCAGGTTTTGGTGGGTCAACATAAAGTAGTCTTAGTTCTACCTGAGGATGCTTTTTAGTCTGTAAAAGCTCACGAAAATCCTTGTTTATGGCCTTTCCCCCACAATCAAAACAATCGTTCGCCAATTTAAGCTGTGCATTTTTGAATTGTATGAGCTCCGCCTTTTCATCATAGGTCAACCTAATGGGAAGTTCCAGTTCCTGTAGATTATACTTACAGGTAAACTCGTTCACATTGGTCGTGCCGGAAATAACGACCTCGCTTTCCGGTGCCACACGAACCTTGGTCTCACGAACCGGATCGGTAAAACCAAGAACGGCTACCACTACGGTAACAATCAAAAGCATTTTGGTGATATGTGGAATGGAGGTTAACATGATGCCTAAATATACTATTTTTTTAAGTTTTGAGACCTAGGACATTGCTGTCCTAGGTCTAATCATAATAAAACCAATCGTATTCTAGAAGCTGATCACAGCTTCCAATAAAAGCCCTTTGAATTCACCATCATGGAAGATACTTGTGGTATCGTAACCATCATATTGTTGGTTTACATATTCTATTTTGGCCAAGATGTTCTTGGTCAAGAACACACCACCACCAAGTTGGAATCTATCAATGGTCACTTCTGAACCGGATGGGTCGTCTGAAGTTACTGTATTGTATCGAGTGCCCAAGTAGAAGTTCTCACTGCTACCGAACCTGTAGATCAATTCACCTGCCAATTGTGTAGCGGTTCTGTCGTCGGTCTCGGCATCGGTCTTACCGGAAGCGGTCTCGAATGTTCCGAAGAATTCCAAACCTTTATATTTCACGAACGGGTTGATCATAAAGGCAGTGATCTCGTTGTTGAAACCTGGGTTGTATCTACCAGATCTAAAGTTACCTGATGTAGAGGCCTCTGTATCTTCCATTACCAAGTAATATCTAGATCCTGAACGGTCTGCACTGTAAAGATAGGTTATAGCAGATTTGCTTGTGCTATACATGGAACCAGTGATCCTAAGTCTCAAATCTTCGTTGATCTGACCATCGTATCCCAATTTGGCCAATATAGAGGCACCTGTAGTCTCTGGGTTGCTCACAGCTTGGTTCAATTTACCATTGGAAAGCCCGAACATTCCTATGAAACCGTTCTTTCTGAAGTACACCTCACCACCTACCTCAGTAGTAAAGGCATCCATGATCAAGTTACCAACAAATGGGTTGTGCATGGCTTGGGAGTTATCCGTTCTTCTAAAGTGGGCATCACCATAGTTGTTTTCCATGTGCCCTACCTTAATGGTTAGGTATTTCATGGCTTCTTCCAAGAAACCGGGGCTGATGAAATCCAAATTGTCCACTTGGAAGTATCCACCTTTTACATAAGGTTCTGGGTGGTGACGAGAAGACAAGTAAGTTCTTAAGTGCATTCTAACACCTTTGGCCAAGGCCACGTCCAAATCCAAGTTGGCAGTTGCCAAGTTAAAGTTGTCCCCGATCGGGATTAGTTCAACAGCACCAGAGTTTTCATGGTCGATTGCTTGGAACTGCAAGGTTGAGGAACCCCCTACCCTAACTTTCACTCCATCAAAGGTTGAAACAGTATCCTTTGGAGCTTCGAAAACGTTGATTCCGTTTTTATCGGGTGAACGGAAATTGTCCAGTTGACGGTTTTGGGAATATCCCGATAGGCCTACTAGGAAAGCAGCAGCCAATAATCCGTATTTTGCGTATTTTTTCATTGTTGTAGATTTATTAGTTGAGTATTAAGATTTAAATTATTTCCAAACGGTATTGTAGTGGACCTCGATTTCATTACCGGTGGTAATGGTTCCCAACAAGGCCTTTGGTGGCTCAATGTTGAAATCGGTCATTTTAAGGCCCTTTTTGCCTTCCAATAGTACTTTACCCTCATCCAGGGTAAGGTCGAACGGAAGGTCAATTGTCTTGGTACTTCCAGCGATAGTAAGGTCTCCGTTAGCCACAACTTTGTATTTGTTGGAGGACACAGGGGAGATACTTTTCACGCTCTTCATGTTGAATACGATCTGTTTGTGGTTTTTGGTATCCAACGCTTTGTACGTGTTTTTGTCCATTGCTCCTTTTCCACTTTTTAAGCTTTCGGCCTCTACCGTAAACTTAAGGGTGCTGATTGTTGGAAGTTCTCCTGTTTTATCAACCGAAATGGAGCCTGATTTCTGCTCTGCCACCTCTTCCCAATCATGCAAGGTAGAAGTACCTGTCACCATGACCTCTCCTTCACCTTTACTAATTTGGTAGCTCTGTGCGGCAAGTGCGATCGGAATCAATCCGAATGTCATTAACATAATGACTGACTTGATTGAAAACGGTCTTTTTTTGAATTGTGATTGCATAGTATTTTGGTTTTGTTGGGGACAAAGTTCAGGTAGGAAACAAAATCAAAATATGATAAATGTCATGATTCGCATAATGTGCTGATTTTCAGTAACAAAAGTTACAAAATATTTCTATTTTATTGATTTTTAACCGAATATAGGCTCAATTTCACCTAACCGGATTCCATTTGAATGGCTAGAAAGCCCCAGCTTTTCAAAAAGTACTTCATAATCCACTGAATCACAGACAAAACTCCTGAAACACTGACTTTTATCATGTTCTGGCCCGGTAGTACCATCTAATTTTACAATCAGATTTTAGCATTTATCAATCTCTTAATAGATATAAAGATGGAAACACTTACAGAGAACCAACTCAGCGTTTACTCTTTCGGTAATAAAAAGGCCGATGGGGGGCGTGACATGAAGAACCTGCTTGGTGGTAAAGGAGCCAATTTGGCCGAGATGAGCCGCATTGGAATACCTGTGCCCCCGGGCTTTACCATAACCACAGAAGTATGTACACAATATAATGAAGAGGGAAGGGAATCCGTGATCGCACGTATAGAACCTGAGGTCCGCAATGCCATAACAAGTATTGAGGAGACCATGGGCTCTATTTTCGGCGACGATGAGAATCCCCTGCTGATTTCGGTACGTTCCGGTGCTCGGGTATCCATGCCTGGGATGATGGATACGGTACTTAACCTGGGCCTTAATGATGAATCCATTAAAGGCGTGATCAAAATGACGGGCAACGAAAGGTTTGCTTGGGATTCCTATCGTAGGTTCATTCAAATGTACAGTAGTGTGGTCATGGGCCTTAAACCGGAATCCAAGGACGACCTCGATCCATTTGAAGAGATCATCGATCATTTAAAGGACAAAAGAAGAATCGATCAGGACACCCAGTTCACCGTTCAAGATCTTCAGGATTTGGTGTACGACTTTAAGGACATCGTTAAAAAAAGAACTGGAAAACCTTTCCCTACCAACCCTTGGGACCAATTATGGGGCGCCATTACCGCCGTATTCGACAGCTGGAACGGTGATCGTGCCATTTACTATAGAAAAATGCACGGTTACCCAGAAGATTGGGGAACCGCGGTAAACGTACAGGCCATGGTATTCGGTAACATGGGTGAGGATTCTGGAACTGGGGTATGCTTTACCAGGGATGCGGGTACCGGTGAGAACATGTTCAACGGAGAGTATCTTATAAATGCACAAGGCGAGGATGTTGTCGCTGGAGTGCGTACACCGCAACAGATTACCCTTTTGGGATCTCAGCGCTGGGCAAAACTAGCTCAGATCGATGAAGAGGAACGCAAGGAAAAGTACCCTTCACTGGAAGAATTGATGCCCAAGATCTACAAGGAATTGTTCGAATATCAAAACAAACTTGAGACCCACTATCAGGACATGCAGGATATGGAATTTACCATTCAACAAGGTAAACTCTGGATCTTACAGACACGTAACGGTAAACGTACCGGTGCGGCCATGGTAAAAATTGCCATGGACCTTCTCAAAGAAGGACTGATAGATGAGAAAAAGGCCCTAATGCGCATAGAGCCCAACAAACTAAACGAGCTATTGCACCCTATCTTTGACCCTAAGGCCCTGAAAGAAGCCGAAGTAATCGCACAAGGTCTTCCCGCATCACCTGGAGCGGCCACCGGCCAGATTGTCTTCTTTGCCGATGAAGCCGATAAATTCAAAAACAGCATATTGGTGCGTGTGGAAACATCCCCTGAAGATGTGGAAGGTATGAACGTTGCCAAAGGTATTGTTACGGCCCGTGGGGGAATGACCTCCCATGCTGCGGTAGTGGCAAGGGGAATTGGTAAATGTTGTGTTTCCGGTGCCGGAGCGCTTAAGATCAACTACAAGACCCGAACATTGAAAGTGGACGGCCATGAATATCATGAAGGGGACTGGATTTCCATCAATGGTTCTACCGGTAATATTTTGGAAGGCAAGGTAGGTACCAAGGAACCCGAATTGAGCGGTGAATTTGCCGAGCTCATGGAATTGGCGGATTCCTATGCACAGCTGGAAGTACGCACCAATGCGGATACCCCTAAAGATGCCGAAATCGCCAGAAGTTTTGGCGCAAAAGGTATTGGTCTTACCCGTACCGAGCATATGTTCTTTGAAGTGGACCGAATCAAGGCCATGCGTGAAATGATCTTGGCCGATACCGTCAAGGGACGCAAACAGGCTCTTAAAGAACTATTGCCGATGCAACGAGGCGATTTTGAGGGAATATTCCGTGCCATGAAGGGCCATCCCGTGACCGTAAGGTTATTGGACCCACCGTTGCACGAATTCGTACCCCACCAATTGGCCACCCAAAAAGAGCTTGCGGACGACCTTCATATTTCACTGTCATCCGTGAAGACCAAAGTAGCCGAACTGGAAGAGTTCAACCCCATGCTGGGACACCGTGGATGCCGTTTGGGAAATACCTATCCGGAGATTACCGAAATGCAGACACAGGCCATATTGGAAGCTGCGATCAACCTGAAAAAAGAGGGTATCGTGACCAAACCTGAAATAATGGTTCCCTTGGTAGGTACCGTTGAGGAATTCAGACAACAAAAAGAAGTGATCGACAAAACCGCCCAAGACGTGTTCAAGAAACGTAAGGACACTGTGGAATACTCCGTGGGTACCATGATCGAGACACCAAGGGCGACCCTTGTTGCCGATGAGATCGCTGAAATTGCCGATTTCTTCTCTTTCGGGACCAATGACCTTACCCAAATGACCTTTGGCTATTCAAGGGACGATTCCGGTAAGTTCTTGCCGGTCTACCTTGAAAAAGGAATCCTAAAGGCCGATCCTTTTGAAGTATTGGACCAAAAAGGCGTAGGACAATTGGTGGAACTTGGAACCCGAAAAGGCCGTGCATCACGACCAGGGCTAAAAGTAGGCATCTGTGGTGAACACGGTGGCGAGCCAAGCTCCGTAGGTTTCTGCCATAAGGTTGGAATGAACTACGTAAGCTGCTCACCCTACAGGGTTCCGATTGCGCGCGTAGCAGCGGCACAAGCCGTGATTTCATAAATTTAAATAGACCTAACCATTCTGTTTTTTTGATCCCCGACCTTTATCGTAAAAGTGTCGGGGATCTTTTTTATTATCCCCATAAATTTTAAATCGAACGTAATTATGGGCATCTTTGTCCTACGGACGACCAGCATGGAAAATAGCAACGAAAAAACGGCCATTAAGACCACCTATTTCAGTATTGTAGGCAATATTGCACTGGCCTTGACCAAAGGCTTGGCCGGCTTTTTCGGCAATTCCTATGCATTGATTGCAGATGCCATTGAATCCACGACGGATATTTTCTCTTCCTTCCTGGTACTGCTCGGTTTCAAATACGCCGAAAAGCCACCCGATGAAAACCATCCCTACGGACATGGAAAGATCGAACCTCTCATTACTTTCATTGTCGTTGCCTTTTTGGTGACCTCGGCCACGATCATCGCTTACGAGAGTATCCAACATATACGAACACCGCACAAGGTACCCGAGCCTTGGACCCTTATTGTCCTGGGAGGTATCATTCTATGGAAGGAGATTTCATTTCAGGTAGTGATTCGAAAGAGCAAATTGACCCAGAGCACCTCGTTGCGGGCAGATGCGTGGCACCATCGCAGTGATGCGATTACCTCGGTAATGGCCTTTATCGGTATTTCCATAGCCCTGCTCTTCGGCGAAGGATATGAAACAGCAGATGATTGGGCCGCGTTATTGGCCTCTGGCTTTATACTGTACAACAGTTATTTGATATTCCGTCCGGCCTTGGGAGAGATCATGGATGAACACCAATACGATGACCTGATCTTGGAGATAAGAAAGAAATCCTCCCAGGTCGAAGGTATTTTAGGGACCGAAAAATGCTTTATACGAAAATCCGGAATGAAATACCATGTGGACCTCCACGCCATTGTAGATGGTGGGATAAGCGTGGAAAAAGGACACTGGATCGCCCACGAACTTAAGGATTACCTCCGCAAGGAAATCCCCAATTTGGGCCATGTCCTCATTCATATCGAACCCAACGAATACACGTACAAATAAGGTTGTTCTTTTCCGCTAGATGGTTTTTAAATACTTCAGCTTTTATAAAAGCTGCATTTTTTGAATGCTCAAAATCATCTTCTACAAACCCAATGATTTTATTCAAACTAATGAATATCATAGGATTGAATTTAAAACCATGCTACCTTGATTTCAAATTCCACTGAAATGGACAAAAGCGAAAACAAGGTGCACAATGGCCCAGATGACGGTAAAAAGATCTTCAGGAAAAAACGCACCTGTTCCCGTACCTTTTTCTATCTATTGAACCGTGAATTCGGTCATTTAAAAGAACCCGAAGAACGGGCTTCGGACTCCTTGGCAGGTGGTATTCTGCAAGAGGGGCACCAATGCGGCATGCTGTGGGGCGCTTCATTGGCCGTAGGTGCGGAAGCGTACCGAAGATACCATCACAGCAGTCTTGCCATTGCAGTGGCCGTTCGCGCAACACAAGAGATCATGGCCTCTTTCCGAAAACGGGAAAAGACCATGGACTGCAGGGAGATCACCCAATGTGATTTCTCCAATAAACTGAGCATGGCCAAATATATGATCACCGGAAGGTTCCTACATTGTTTTCAGCTTGCGCAGGACTGGGCCCCTGAGGCAGTAAGGTCTGCTCACGAAGGACTGAACACAGCTTCCCGACCCCAAACAACTAATTGCGTAAGCTGTGCTTCTGAGACTGCCAAAAAAATGGGTGCGACAGATGAGGAATCCATAATGGTGGCTGGGTTTGCCGGTGGGCTGGGACTTAGCGGAGGTGGATGTGGGGCATTGGCAGCGGCCATTTGGCTCAAATCCCTACGATGGTGCCGAGAGATACCAAAAAAATCATCTATGGACAACCCTTATGCCATGGATACATTGAATGTGTTCCAAGGGCACACCAACAAAAAAATGCGCTGTTCCGAAATTTCGGGAACCCATTTTAAAAATCTTGAAGAACACTCTAGGTTTTTGGATAGTGGAGGCTGCGCTGAGCTGATCCATATGTTGACCGAAACTAAAATCACCAACTTTTAAAAGTTGGTGTTCGATATGATTAATAGAACGACTAATTCCATACACGATGAAAAATAAAGGATTGTACCAAAAATATCTGTTCACGGGAATACTGCTCGTACTTGTTGGTCTTGTTTGCACCATGGCTTTGAAGGACCCATTGGAACCCATCGGCAATGTTTTGGTCGCCATTGGTGGACTGCTGGTTGTTTTTGGCCTGAGCAAAAAGAAAAGGTCTGAAAAAAAGGGTGATTGACCTAGGAGATTAGTTTTGGTTCCAACCACAACCAACCCAAACTTAAAAGCAGTACGGCATAAAACCAAATTGGGGAAATGGGCAATAGTTCCTCTTTAGGTGCTGAAACCGAAACGCCAAAATCATTTTCAGAACCGAACCTATAGCGGTTGGCCTTTAAGGTTTGATAATTATCGATGGATGTCAATGCTTCATCAGCATGAACAAAAAATGAAACCGGGACCAATGAATCCAAAGCAAACTGAAGCTGGTTCCATCCTGTTTTCCTTGGATAATGCCTAGCCGTCCATTTCTGTGCGATCAAAGCATCTTGAAGCAATGGTATCGAAACTCCCGTTTCTGTAGTAAGGGTCATATCTTCATATGATGTCCGAATCTCAAGGTCGAACGGTTCGTCCTTTCTCGGATATCGGGTAATCCTCTTCCATTGCAATGCACCTTCCCATGAGCTAACAGTGTTTTTTAAGATTTGTGTCCAAATACGGGCATAAAGGTCCTGTTCTCCATCCAATACAAGTTGATACGTGTTTTGGAGCAACGTAGTACCAACCTTTCCTTTTTCCATAGGAACATAAGCAGCCACGACCAAGGAATCCAAACCGATGTCCTGCTTACGAACGGAACTTTGAAATTGAAAAGGATACTTGTGCAGGTTCCGACCTGTTTCCCCGGTGCCGAACTCTGAAGCAACATCACGCTTGAACTTAAAAGGGAGATGGTCCCGTGATACTTGGAACAAGCCTTCGTCAGGCTGTATAAAAACACCGAGCCCATTGGACTTAATGGCCTGTTCCAATGCATTTTTAGAGCTATCACCTAGACCAATATAGGAATCAACGTCAATGATCAGCAAATCATAGGATGCCAAATTCTCGTTGGTAAACCCATATATGGGGTTGGATGCGCCATTATAAAACTCAAATTTATACTTGCCTTTGGTAAGTTGTGTGCGGGCCAATACTTCATGGCCTCGTTCGGTCAAGAAATTTTTTAGGTATTTCGCCTCAAATGTCGGGAATGTATTGATCATAAGAACCTTCAAAGGTTTTCCCTCGACTATTTCAACCGGAATGGGCTCATCGGATAGAGTGCCCTCTTGATCTCTTTCCAATAGATGATAGACAAAACGACCACTGGCCTTTGGCTCTGCCTTGAGGATAATCTCTTGTTCCTTTATTTGCTCAAAGGGCACCGAGTCCAAGGGATTGCCCCCATTGTCGGCCAGAACCGCCCAATGGCCCTGCTCAGGTCCCGAATACTTGGCACGTACTTCCAAGGTTTCACCCAACATCGTTTCATTTCCAGTTGAGATAGCGGTCCATCCGGATACTTCCTCGCCTCCCATAAAGGCGACGGCCTTTTCATCCAATTGCCAGAGGTCAAAATCCTCCAGGCCATGCCCCAAAAGGAACAAGGAGTCTGCCCCGTTCAAAATGGACAAGGGTTTTCCCTTGGCATATGTTTCCAAGGGAATTCTTTTATACATAGCCCGTAAACTATCCAATTGGGAAGGCCGATACCCTTCTGTCAGTATAATGCCCTTCCCAAGGGTCGATTCCCTCCAAGTACTGGGTTTCAATACCAACATGACGAGCGAAGCCATACCTAAAAACGCCACCACTGTTTTGAACCAAAACCTAGGTCGGTATCGTTGGGAGCTCTCCTTCCAAACAAAAACCGCCCAAAGGAGCACTCCTACAAGCATAACGGGCCATAGCCATTGCTGATTCAAGAACACCACACTATTGTTCATATACTCCCAATTCTTTTAAAAACAATAAATCCATCTCGTTCTTTTGACCGGCATTCTTCATGGGATTACTCTTTATCGATGGCAATACGGACAATAGATCTTTACGTACCGCCGTAAATTTTTCCGTGGTCCTGTTCACTGATTTTTCCAGATCACGAAGCCCTTGCAGTACTTTTAAATATTTTAAGGGTTCCAAAACGGCCCTTTGGGCCAATTCGTTCCCTGCATCCCGAATAAGATTCTGATCGGCATTGGAAAACGAGCTATTGCCATCGATCAAGATTTCCAATCGGGAAACTACCTTCCTGGCCGATGCAAAGGACCCTTGGTACGCATAAGTTTCGTTTTTACTATAGTTGGTGATCTTCTCTATATCCCCGCTCAATCTGTTCTCCTCTTTAATGGGAGGGGGGTCGAATCCGATACGGTGCACATAAATCCTGGCACTGTTCTTTATTTCCTGTATAATATCGAGGGCCTGGTATTGATAGGGCAACGATTTCTCCGGCTCGAACAACCTCAAATACAATTCGGCTTCCCACATGATGTTCAGGGCATCCCTGAGCTTTGCTTTCAACGATTTTTCGAACAGGGTCGATTCCTCTGGATCCGAATGGTTATGAAGATAATCGTGAAGCGGGTCTTCCTCCTCCTCCTGGTCCTCATTCCCATGATCGTGTTCCTCTACCAAGTTGTGCTCATTATCGCTATCGTGTTTATGGCTATACCCATCCAAAAGGTCTTCCTCTGCATCTTCTCCCGAATGCCCATCATTCCCTTCTTGGTTGGATGACACTTGCCCTGGAGCTGCCTGTAATTCTGTCTCATCTCCCATGAACTGACCATATTTCAATCGCAATTGCTTTTGGTCAAACCCCAGTTCGTTGCTCCTTGAATTGAATTCCTTATCTGTAATATCGGGCCGTTCGGCCAATAACTTTTCGGTATCTATGATCAATTGACGTTGGCTCCTAAAATAGTCCGGCATCAGGTCGACGCCCAGATTGCCCTCCACGGCGAAGGGATCTGTAATGGTATCCCGAATAACGGCAAAAAAAGTTTCACTCCTTGCAACGTTTGCGGAAGGTGTCCTTTGGTCAAGTGCCTCGACATAGAAATAGAGTTCGTCACCGGGGTCCATTTTAAGCTCATCCAGATCCAATGCCTGTTTAAGCTGGAGTATCCTGCTCCCTTTTCCAATGCTGGCATCAAACGCAACTTTTTCCTCACGGAATTTTACGGATTCCCCGGAGCCTTTGCTCACTGTAGCGATGATGTAGGCATCGGCAATCCCAAAATCATCGGAAATGTCGGTATTGAACACCATTCGTTTATCTTGGTCGAATTCAAAGTAGCTATAATTGTCCAGACCTTCGATCTGGACCAGTGGAGGTTCGTCCGTGACCATTTCCAAAGAATAGAGATCGCTCACATGCTCATGGCCTTCCCTATCGGTGAAGACAAAACTGTAGAATCCCGAAGCTCCCAAGTCCATTTTTAAACGATGGCCTTGGCCGGAATTTGTAAATGCGATCGGTTCACCCATCAAATCCATTTTCACATCCTGTACACCACCGTCAAACTCCAAGTCCCATATGATCGTTGAGCCCTGCACGGCCCTTAGGTTCGGGTCTGTGGTTCGCAATGTCCCTTGCCCCGTATAACCAGGATATTGTATGGTAATCATGGTCCGGGTCAATGTAGGAATCGCCGCTGTATTCAATAGACTGTCCTTGGGCTCAAAGCTGATGGATTCTTTGTTTGATTTGTCAAGTTCCGCTGAATCCCCCATACCCTGTAGTGCCCAACGGCCCGCAATCCCTACCAATACCATGGCGAACATCACCAAGGCTGCCCTGAACAACTTATGGGGTGGTCTTAACTTGGGCAAAATAGGCTCCAATTGTTCCGAAACGCGATATTGCTGGAGTTTGGATAAATTGGAGAGTTCGCCTGAAGCCAACAACAAAAGCCCGCTGCTATATCCCGCCTCCGGCAGATGGGCATCGATATACCCTACCGCATTATCGACAGTTATCCTCCAGGGTCTTAATATAAGTACCGCGACAGCGACCGTTACCAGTAACACAATGATACCATAGAGCACCTGATTCGTCAGTAGATATACAAAACCACCAAAGCCCACGGCATAAAGAACCGCCTCTACATATTTGGATTGCTGCCACCGCCATTGAAATTGTTTGATATCCCCTGCTCCCATCATTGTTTCTTAAAGTGTGCCATGACCCGTTCCAAAAGCATCAACAAGCCGAGCAGACCGAATACCCAAAAGGAAACATCGATCATTGTTGCTCTTTCCCGTTTTTTTCTAGGGGCCACATAATTGGGCTCTAGTTCTGTTACCTCAAGCTGTCGCCCATCGGCCCTTTCCACCAGCTTATCCAGTTCACTGGCCACCCCCAAAATATAGAGCAACTGTTCGGTCAAGTGTTGTTCTACCGTGTTTTTGGGATCCAATCGTGAAGTGAGCCAATATACATCCTTTGTTTGACCGGCTTGGATCAAACGATCGGCAATGGGATCTGCTCGATAAACCAACCACTTGCCATCCCCATATTTTGGTTCCGTACCCAAGGCAACATTCAATTGGGCTTTATTTTCTCCCAATAAATCCCCTTCTCGATGAACGATGATAGGTTGCTTCAAATATGTGGACAAAGCCTTAAAGGATGCCTCGATATAGTGCCCCTCGCGTTCAAATTCTTCCTCCACATACATATTTATATGGAGGGTGTCCAAGCTAGCCAATGGAACGGTTTCTTCACTTTTGGAAAGTAACCGAAGACTATCGCCCCCAGTAGTAAGCTCAAAGCCATCATCCAACATTTCCCTTTCGATCTTAGTGGCCCTGCTATTGCTGGAAAGGGTTATCAACTCAACTTGGGGATCACGGTCTATGGCCTTCAACGGCTGGACCGGTGTTTCTTCAGATTCCAAGACCACCCAGTGGATCTTCTTTTGGGTATTGGGCCTCATGGACCGAAATCCTTTCACCAATGCCTTGGTAAAGACCACGATGCTATCGGAGTGCAAGGAATCCATTTTTGGCACCAATTGCCAATAATAGGGTTGCTCCCGGTCCTGTCGATATTCCATATCGGGATTCCAATGGGGAAATCCATTTTTCAGCAATCGAACAGGGGACCCTTCCTGTAAACTATCCAATATCGTTCGAAGGGAGGCATCGTTCACCAAAGACTCTTCGACCAAATAGGTAACTTTTTTTTGATTGCCCTTGGTTCGCCAGTGCGGCCCCGCCATCAACATAACTATTAATGCCACGATCAGCATTCGCAACAACAATAGGAGCCATTCGTTCAACTGTATGCTACTGGATTGCCTGGAATTGGATTCATCCAATAATTGGATGCTCCCTATTTTAATGGTATTGGCCTCTTTCTTGCTCCATAAATGAATTGCCAAGGGAACCAAAAGTCCCAAAAGTGCCCAGAGATATGATGGATCTGTAAAAACCATTTACACCAATCGTATTCGTTCTTTTAAAAAGAGTTGCAATGCATCACCCAAGTCACTGTCCATTCGAAATACATGGTAATGGACCCCTTGCATCAACAATCGTTCCTTTGTGTTCGCTATCTTTTGTGCCAAGTTCTTCAAATAGGTCGACCTGGCCTTGTTGACGTCCACTTTTACCTTGGCACCGGTCTCCAAATCTTCAAAAGTGACGGATTTTTTAAAATCAAAGTCCATTTCACTGCCCGTCATAAGTTGAAGTACTATGACTTCATTGTTGGCGGTTTTCAGGTTTTTCACAAAGTCCGAAAGTTCGGAGACATCCTCGTACATATCGGTCAGGAAAAACACCAGCTCCTTTTCGCCCCTGTTGTGCAGCCTTTGGGATGCAATGGAGAGTTCGGGCCATTTGCCCTTGGTCGAAATGTTCAACAGCTCCAATAACAAACGGTTGAAATGTTTCCGGTCCGCTTTGGGGTAAATGCTCACAAAATCATCCTCATTAAGGGCAAAAAGCCCTACGGAATCGCCTTGTTTTTGTGCCATATGCGATAGACAGGCCACCATGACACGGGCAAATTCCAGTTTGCTCACCCCGTTCTCCTTATGATCCATGGACGCGCTTGCATCCACAATAAACTTGACGGTTACATGACTTTCCACTTCGGACTGTTTGATATAGTACCGGCCAGAACGGGCCAGCATTTTCCAATCCAGCAGCCGTAGATCGTCCCCGGGCTCATAACCTCGGTATTGACTGAATTCCATACCGGGCCCCACGCTCTTGCTCCGGTGCAGACCAGAGGTATAACCTTCCACCACAATACGCGAAATGAGGCTTAGGCCCGATACCGAATTGATGACATCAGGTCGTAAAAGATCGTGATAGTCCCTTTTCGCCATTAGTTGTCCCTTAATTGAATTGCCTTGAGGATTTCGGTGGTCACCGTATCCGATGTGATGCCTTCCGCATCTGCCCTAAAGTTAACCAGCACCCTGTGGCGCAGGACAGGGAGCGCTACGGTTTGGAGGTCCTCCAAAGTCACGGCCAATCTGCCTTCCAATAGTGCATTGGCCTTGGCCGTCAAGATCATGGCCTGGCCCGCACGAGGTCCTGCCCCCCAATCCACCCATTGTCTCACGTAATCCACTTGGGTGGTATCCGGACGGGTGGCCCGTATCACATCGCTTACATATTGGATCAACCCGTCGCTAATCGAAACTTCACGCACCAGTTGCTGTAATCTGACGATATCGTCCCCTGACAATACTTTGTCCAGTTGGGCTTTTTTTGTCCCCGTAGTGGCCTTTAGAATCTGTGTTTCCTCTTTATCCGTGGGATAACCGATTTTAATGTAGAGCAGGAAGCGGTCCTGTTGGGCCTCTGGCAGTACAAAGGTTCCCGATTGCTCGATAGGGTTCTGGGTGGCCAGGATAAAGAAGGGTTTGTCCAACGGGTATGTCTTATCGCCATAGGTCACTTCGAATTCCTGCATGGCCTCCAAAAGGGCAGCCTGTGTTTTTGGGGGCGTTCTGTTGATCTCATCCGCCAAAATGATATTGGAGAAAATAGGGCCTTTGTTGAACTTGAAAAACTTCTTGCCCGTGGTATGGTCCTCTTCCAATATTTCCGTCCCGATAATATCGGACGGCATAAGGTCGGGGGTAAACTGTATGCGTTTGAACTTTAAATCTATGGCATTCGAGAGTGTACGGATCATCAGGGTTTTGGCCAGCCCGGGAACTCCCTCCAGTAAGGCGTGCCCACCGGCAAGAAATGTGATCAGCAATTGTGAAACGGTCTCTTCCTGACCGATGATCACCTTGCCTATTTCCTTTTTGAGGGCGGTCAATTTTTCGGAAAGCCCTTCTACTTCAGTTGCAATTTGTTGTAGTTCTTTATCCAATTTAATGTCGTTAAGAGGTTAAGGCGTAAAGCACAATATTCACCCCGAACCGGGTATTGTCTATTTTGTACCAGCGTTTGTTTCTAAAATCGTAGTCCCATTCACATCCATAGTCCTTGTTGCTGTAGAGCACTGCTATCCTTCCATCGACCACAATGGCCTTGAGGTAGTCGTGCACCAAGTCGTCCCCCCATCCATTCAGCTCTTGTGAGGTGGTGGGCGGTCCATCATCAAATTCAAAGAAAATAGTATATATCTCGTGGTCGTTGGGAATTTTTTTCAACTCTCCCGGCCCAAAGATCTCATCCATCTGGCGTTCGAACGATTTGGCGAACAATCCGTCGATGTCATGGTTGCAGTCATCGGCAAAGACAAATCCCCCATTTCGGACATACTTTTCAAAATTCTCCCTTTCCTTTTTGGTGAACTGTACCAATTTATGTCCAGATATATAACAGAACGGACTTTTAAAAATATCGTCACTTGACAGCGTTATGATCCTTTCCTGGGTATCCACCTTTAATGTGGTGTACTCCACCAAGGAGTTCAACAGGTTGGAGGGCATGCGCTGATCTACATCCCAATCCCCTGATTCGTACTGTAAGCGTGTAAAAAAGAATTCGTTGTCCAATGCCATTTGGGTCGTAGGCTAAAATTGCCGAAATAAAAAACTGGCGATCAAGGATGACCTGACCACCAGTTTACTGTATTATTGCCGTTTATACGGCGTCCGAAAGACTGGTGAACGTAAAGTCTCGGATCTTCATATAGGGTATCAGGTTCCCATTGACACGTACTTGTTGTCCAAGGGACTCCAAATTGTTCAACATGATGATCGGGCTCTCATTGAACCTGAAGTTTTTCACGGGGAACTTGATTCTTCCGTTCTCAATATAAAAAGTCCCGTCCCTGGTCAGACCGGTATAAAGCAAGGTCTGAGGATCCACACTACGGATGTACCAAAAACGGGTCACCAAAATACCTTTTTTGGTTCCTTTGATCATATCCTCAAGGCTTTCGTCCCCACCTTCCATGATACCATTGCTTGGGAAAGGAACAGGGTCTACGCCCTTTTGTTCCGCCCAATAACGGTCATAGGCCAAATTCTTTACCACACCGTTCTCGATCCAACTGGTTTTCTTGAGTGGCTGTCCCGCACCGTTCCATGTGGATGTCGGCACTTCGGGATTCAAAGGATCGGACCAGATATTGACGCGTTCATCCACGATCTTCTGTCCCAGTTTTGTACCACCGTCCTTTGCGGACATAAAACTCCTTCCCTCGTCCGCTGATCTTGCATTGAACGAACGGAACATGTTCTGCAACAGACCGATGGAAGCTGCAGGTTCCAGGATCACCGTATACTTACCTGGCTCTATGGCACGTGCTTCCCTGGACATTACGGCTTTGTCTATCGCAATCTTGGATGCCTCTGCGGCATCGAACTTATCGATATCGTTGTAATCCCTGGTTACCCAACCCGAACCGGTACCATCATTGGTACGCATGGTCACGGTGAAATCCACATCCGTGGATTGGTTGTAAGCGAACAGTCCATTGGAATTGATCATGGCCGAAAATTCGGCCGAATCGTCCAAGAAACCGGCAGCGGTCACATCCTGAGCTGCTGCGGGCTCGATACTTTTATAGGCCACCTCTGCCCGGTACTCCGGTGTTACCTTGGCCGTTGATTCCTTATAGGTGATCGACTCATCATAGGTCTGAGGTCCCAAAGGAGGCATGAACTCAGGGTTCTCTGGCGATAATTGGGCCAGCTCCTCTGCTCTTCTCACCACCTTTTCCAAGGAGGCGTCATCGAACTCATCTATGGTCGCTGTTCCCACTTTTTTACCAAAACTGGATTGGACCACCAGACTCTGTGTTGATCTATATCCTGCGGTGGAAACCGTATTACGTGCATATCTGATATTTCCGCTGTTACTTCCACTTAGGTTTATTTCGCAGGCATCGGCCTTGGAAAAACTCAAAGCCTTTTCCAAAATCTTTTTTGCTTCTTCTCTAGTATATATAGCCATTGTCTTATTATTTAAAATGAATAAACCTTAAATGGTCCTACCTGTGTTGATTACATTGATTCCGTTGAACCTTGCAGTGGAACTACCGTGTGAAACGGCACTTACCTGAGAAGGCTGGCCCTTGCCATCGAAGAAAGACCCGAACAACCTGTAGTCGTCCTTATCACATATTTTGGCACAGGAATTCCAGAATTCTTGCGTATTCGACTGGTATGCCACATCCTCTAGCATGCCCACGATCTCACCATCCTTTATCTCATAGAACAATGTTCCTCCAAACTGGAAGTTGTAGCGCTGCTGATCGATGGAATACGATCCACGGCCCAATATATAAATACCTTTTTCCACATCCTTGATCATATCCTGCATAGAGTACTTTTCCTTACCTGGCTCCAAGGAAACATTGGGCATACGCTGGAACTGCACATCTTCCCAACTTTGGGCATAGCAGCATCCGTGGGATTCGTTTTGATCGATCATATGAACCTGATCACGGATCGCCTGATAGTTTACCAAGACACCGTTTCTGATCAAATCCCATTTTTTGGTCTTCACCCCTTCGTCATCGAAACCAACTGCACCGAGCGAACCTTCCTGGGTCTTATCGGCAACGATGTTCACGATATCGCTACCGTATTTAAAGTCTTTGGTTTTCCATTTGTCCAAGGTGGCAAAACTGGTCCCTGCATAATTGGCCTCGTAACCGAGTACACGGTCCAATTCCGTTGGGTGGCCCACCGATTCGTGTATGGTCAGACCAAGGTGGTTGGGTTCAAGGACCAAATCATATTTACCTGGCTCCACGGACTTTGCAGAAAGTTTCTGTTTGGCCTGTTGCGCGGCCATGGTGGCATCTTCAACGATGTCATAGCTTTTACTATAAAGCTTGATACCCTCAGGTCCGGAAAGTTTTTCGGATTCCAGTCCATCCATATACTCATATCCCATTCCCATTGGGGCGCTCAATGCCTGACGGGTCTTGAACTTACCTGCCTGACGGTCGATCGCGGTAACGTTGAAGGTTGGCCAAATACGGTGAACGTCCTGGTCGATATAGGATCCATCGGTCGAAGCGAAATATTTTTGCTCATTGACCATGAAAAGAGCGGAGTTCACAAAGTTGGCACCATTGTCCATAGCAGCGGCATTGGCACTGAGCAGCAAGTCCACTTTCTCTGAAATCGGCACTTCCTTAAAATCCTTTTTTATCGGGGTCTTCCAAGAGACCTCTCCATGTCCTTGCACCGGAGCAAGCACCACGGGTTCCTTTTGGATCTTAGAGTTGGCCTTTGCAATGGAAACGGCATGTTGGGTAGCCTTTTTGATTCCATCCTCTGTGACGTCATTGGTCGAGGAAAACCCCCAAGTACCATTGGCAATTACGCGTATCCCGATACCAAAGGATTCGGTATTCACCACGTTTTGGACTTTGTCCTCCCTGGTGAACACGTACTGGTTCAAATATCTTCCGATACGGGCATCGGCATAGCTGGCGCCCATGGATTTTGCCGTATTAAGGGCAACATCGGCCATTTTCTTTTTAAGTACGGTATCCATGCCCGGTTCGAGCAATGCTTCCACGGGAATTTCATTCCCTAAAAGAAGCGAGGGCATCATCATTGCCCCTGCACCCATACCGGCGTACTGTACAAAATCTCTTCTTTTCATATGTTAGTTATTTAATTTACTTTGAGTTACAATGGGTTTTTCAGGAACCGATGATCTTTGCCACCACTCCGTTCCCGACCATGGGTCTTAAAATTAAGTACCCCTTCCTTAGTATTATGTTAATTTTAACCTAAAATCCCCCAACGACAGGCTTGAATGCCCGAACGACCTCCAATTTGAAACCAGTCTATGTAAAAATCCCAAAACCATGAGTTGGTGAATCTATTCCCCGCTATAAAAAAAATGGCCACAGGAAATGAGGTCCGTCATTTGATTTGTACCGATAATGTGTAATTTGTTACAATAACATGGATAACTTTATCATATTATGGCACATCAAATGAGAACATTGGGAATGATAGGCGGGACCTCTTGGCATTCCACTATTGAATACTACAGGTTGATCAACGAATCGGCATCGGAACGGATCGGCCAATGGTCCAATCCGCCCCTGATCATACACAGTATCAATATCGAAGTGATGCGGGAACAGAACAAGGAAAAGATCAATGCCACTTATCTGGACACCGCCAACAAACTCCAATCCGCAGGGGCCGAGGCGATCATCATCTGTGCGAACACCCCCCATATGGCCTACGAACATGTGCAGCCCCAAATTGACATTCCCATATTGCATATTGCGGATGCCACAGGTCAGGCGGCCCAAAAACAAGGGCTCAAAAAACTGGGGCTACTGGGCAACCGACCTACCATGACGGGTGATTTTATCCCAAAGATCTTAAGGAACAATTATCGGATGGAAACCATAACTCCAGAAGGGGATGCCATCAACCAAGCCCATGGGTATGTCTCCAAGGAACTGACGCAGGGCATTTTTTCTGATCAAGCGAAACGCTTCTTTCTGGATCAAATAGTACTGTTAAAGGAAAGGGGTTCGGACGGAATCATTTTGGGATGTACCGAGCTTCCCTTGCTCTTGGAGCAGAGCGATGTGAACATACCCACACTTGCCACAACGGACCTGCACGCACAAATGGCGGTCGATTTTATTTTTGGCGAACTATGACCCCAGATGGGTTCCTGTCCTGTTAAGCCCATGTTAAAAATCCTTTGTGTAACATTCGTTACTGCAAAGAGCTTTATTATAAGTTAATTTTATCATGAATTTAATATCAATAAATATAACTTATAATACTATGGAAAATTCCTATCAAGAAATCGAAAAGGTCAATCAAATGCCAAGAATCGGGGACATTGCCCCTGACTTTGAGGCTGTTACCACTAAAGGAAAAATAAAGTTCTCCGAGTTCGCCACGGATAAATGGACGGTAATGTTCTCCCACCCAGCGGATTTCACACCGGTTTGTACTACAGAGATGAGCGGTTTTGCCCAACGAAAGGACGAGTTCGACGCCATGAACACGGAGCTTTTGGGCCTGAGCATCGACAGTATCCATGCCCATTTGGGATGGGTCCAGAACGTAAGGCAAAATACCGGTGTATATTTTGATTTCCCGATTATCGCCGATCTGGACATGAAGGTATCCAAACTTTACGGAATGCTCCAGCCCAATGAAAGTGAAACTGCAGCGGTCCGTGCCGTTTTCTTTATCGATCCATCAAAGAAAATCCGTTTGATCATGTACTACCCGCTCAATGTTGGTAGAAACATGGACGAGATATTAAGGGCCTTGGAAGCACTTCAAACTTCGGACAAACATAAGGTTGCCATGCCCTTGGATTGGAAAAGAGGAGAAAAAGTCATAGTATCCCCTCCAAAGACCCTTGACGAGCTCAATGCAAGGATCGAGGACGAATCCCTTGAAAAAGTGGATTGGTACCTTGCCAAGAAAGAGATTTAAAAATAATGTTGAATTCGGGACGCCCGACCTAGGGCGTCCTTAAACCCAGATACTTTTATATGGAAATCAAACAATTCGAATACAAACCATTGGCCCATTATTCCTACGCCATCGTGGACAACGGTGAAATGGCCATCATCGATCCGGAGCGGGACCCCATGCAGTACTATGCATTCGCCCAACAGCACGATGCTCGGATCGTAGCGGTGATAGAAACCCATCCACATGCGGATTTTGTGAGTTCCCACGTACAGATACGTGAAGAGACCGGTGCATCCATTTATCACAGTAAGGACCTGGGGGCTGATTATCATTTTGAACCTTTTGATGAAGGCCGGCACATTATGATCGGGGATATCAAGGTTTCCGCATTGAATACGCCCGGACACTCGCCGGACAGTATCACCATTGTAGCGGAAAAAGATGGAAAAACAGCACTTTTCACAGGTGACACCTTGTTCATTGGCGATGTTGGACGGCCAGATCTTCGGGAAAAGGCAGGTAACATGACCGCAAAACGCCAAGAGCTGGCAGAAATGATGTACGATACCATCCAGAATAAATTCAAAGATCTGCCCGATGGGGCCTTGGTATACCCAGCACACGGTGCCGGCTCCCTTTGCGGAAAAAACCTGAGCGCCGACAACAGTAGTACCCTCGGGAACGAAAGAATGGGCAACTGGGCCTTTAAACCACAATCGAAAGAGGAATTCGTTGCCACATTGTTGGACAGCCAACCCTTTATCCCCTCCTATTTTGGGTATGATGTGGATACCAATAGAAAAGGTCCCGAAAACGTGAGGACCTCACTTGCACGAATCCCCTTAAAGCTCAATACGGTCATTGATGGACTTATTGTGGATACCCGTGAGGAGGGAACCTTCAAAAAAGGACATCTGCCAGGTAGCATCAATATCATGGCCGTGTCAGAGGATTCCAAGTTTGAAACTTGGTTAGGCGCCATAGTCCGGCCGGAGGAGCCCTTTAGCCTGGTCGTTGAAAAACCGGAGGATATGCAAAAGGTGTTGGAACGCATCGCCAAAATAGGGTATGAGCAACAGCTAAGATCGGTGATCACCCTTGACGGGGCCAAAACGGTGCAGAGCCATAAACTGGACCTGACCCACTTCAAGAACAATCCGGACAGTTATACCATTGTTGACATACGTAACAGTAGCGAGGTCGAGGAAGGCAAATTTTTTGAACAGGCGCTTTCCATTCCATTGAACGACCTTAGAAATTCACTATCGGACATTCCCAAGGACAAACCTATCATTGTCCATTGTGCCGGTGGTTACCGCAGTTCTGCGGGAAGCAGTATTGTCGAAGGGCTGGACGAAAACGTACAGGTCTACGACCTTAGTGAGAATGTAAAGGATTTCAGTTAGGCGCTACCCCTCGATAACGAGGGGTTTTTTAATGTTCAGTCCCCTTAAAATGAATCGATCACCAATACGCCCTGGTGGTTGAATCGGTCCATTTTGGGAAGTTCCTGGGCCGCCTCCTCCAGAGATATGGTCCGTTCCACCAATTGTTCGGGCCGTAATTTGCCGGATCTTACCATTTCGAGCATTTCCGGGTAGCGGAAGGCCTGCATGCCATGGCTACCAAAAATCTCCAATTCATGGGCCAATACCAAGTCCATGGGCACCTTAGGGTGTCTATGGTCACCGGTCATCAATCCTACCTGGATATGCCTACCTCGCTTTCTTAGGTTGGCTATGGAATTATAACAGGTCGCTTGGCTGCCCAGGGCATCAATGGATACATGGGCGCCACCCTGGGTAATCTCCCTTATCTCGCCCACTACACTTGACCGTTCCTTGGCATTTATGGTCCAAGTTGCCCCAAGGGATCTGGCAAGGCCAAGGGTCCGGTCGTCGATATCAACGGCTATGACCTCAGCCCCAAGTGCATTGGCGATCATAATGGCGGAGAGTCCAACGCCACCACAACCATGAATCGCTACATATTGACCACCTTGTACCTTTCCTTGGTCCACAACGGCCCTGAACGAGGTGATGAACCGACAACCCAAAATTGCGGCCGTCACATCCGCGATTTGGTCCGGTATGGCCACCAAATTGATATCTGCATGATCTAGGGCCACATATTCCGCAAAGGAACCCCAATGTGTAAAACCAGGTTGGGTCTGGTAATCGCAAACCTGGTGGTTTCCGGACCGGCATTCCCGGCAAGATCCACATCCGCAGACAAAGGGAACGGTCACCCGGTCTCCTAGCCTGAAATTTTTAACATCCTTTCCAACCTCGGCAACGATACCCGCCAATTCGTGGCCGGGCACATGTGGCAGTTCAATATCCGAATCGTGCCCCATCCATCCGTGCCAATCGCTACGGCATAATCCCGTAGCGGAAACCTTTATGATCACACCGTGATCTTTCGGGCTGGGATCGGTAACATTTTGAACACTTACAGGACCCTGGAACTTTTCATAAACAATCGCTCGCATCGGCATTGGTGGTTTGTTGGTTGTTTCGGTAAACTTACTGCAAAAATACCTGCCCGAAACAAAAAAAGTACAGCGATCAAATAGTGACAAGGCTCAATGTATGGATACAAATGGTAGCTTATCTTTGTTGTAAAGCTGGCCAAGATGGATCAAATGCTCATCCCCATTCTCATAGGACTTTATGCACTGGTCGCCCTGATCATGGTGATAGGGCTATTATTGAACGGTGTCAGGCCAAGCAAGACACTGGCATGGCTATTGGCCATTTTTACCATTCCAGTGGCGGGGGTACTTTTTTATATTCTTTTCGGAAGGAACAGGAGAAAGAGCAAGTTGTTCACCCTAAAGAACCAATTTGCCACCGTAGGGGAATTCAGGACCATACATTGTTATCCGGAGCTATCGGGAAATAAACAGAAAATCACTTCCTTGATAGAAAATACGGCCAAGTGCCCGGTGACCTGCCATAACCGATTGGAATTGCTAAAAGATGGTAAGAACACCTTTGAGAGTATTTTCCGCGCCATTGAACAGGCAAAGGACCATATTCATTTACAGTACTACATATTTGAGGACGGGGTATTGGCCGACAAGCTCTTGGAGGTCTTCGAACGCAAAATCGGGGAAAACGTGACCATTCGATTGCTCTATGACGGTATCGGGAGTTACTCCCTCAGTAAAAAATATTTAAAAAAGCTTAAGGCCATCGGAGTGGAAACGGCCCAATTTCTACCATTCAAGTTCGGAAGGTTTCTATCCGCCCTCAATTACAGGAACCATCGTAAGATCATCGTTATCGACAACAAGATCGGTTTTACCGGGGGCATCAATATATCGGACAAATACCTCAAAGGGGATCCCGCTTTGGGCAAATGGCACGATACGCATTTAAAGATCGAAGGGGAAGCCGTGGACTTTTTGAACCGGACCTTTGTCACGGACTGGTTCTTGGCCAGTGAAAAAAAAGTGGATGTCTCATCGTTCCATATCCATACCTTGCCCCAAAAAGGAACATCACTGCAAATGGTTCCCAGTGGCCCGGACGACGATTTTGATGTGATGGAACAGGTCTATTTTTCCATCATCAACAGTGCCGAGAAATACCTTTACATCGTAAACCCTTACATCATTCCCAACCATGCCATATTGCAGGCATTGATGACGGCGGCACTGAGCGGTGTGGACGTTCGTATCCTAATGTCCTCGAGTACGGACATCAAACTTGTGGATTGGTGTGTGAGGGCCTACTTCGAGTCCTATCTAAAGGCCGGGATCAAGATATATCTCTATGATGATGGTTTTTTGCACAGCAAGGTCATGCTCTGTGATGATGAGATCGCGAGCATTGGAACGGCAAACCTGGACAACAGGAGCCTGCAGCAAAATTACGAGGCCCAGGTATTTGTGTACGACAAGGCACTCTGTGGATCCATGAAGAACGATTTCTTGCAGGACTGTCAAAAGGCACGGCTATTGAGCGATTACAAAGCTTACAAGGAAAGGCCTTGGACAAAAAAACTGATCGAAGGTTTCGCTAAATTATTGAGCCCTTTGTTATAGCATTACACTTTCAAAGCCCAGCTCATTTTTACAGCTCCTGTCCCCCTCCCAACAATCAAGGTTATAGATGGTGGTCTCGGCAATACGTACCAGGGCCTCTTTGGTCGCAAACGCTTGGTGGGGGGTCAACAATACATTGGGCTGTGCAATCAGTTCCTTCAACAGGGCATCATGGAGTCCCGACTTGGTGTGGTCCATGAAAAAAGTGCCCCTTTCGTGTTCGTAGACATCAGTCGCGTAGCCCGCAAATTCACCGTCCTTTAGCGCCTTTATCAAATCATCCGTCTTTACGATACCGCCTCTGGCGGTATTGACCAACAGGGCATCCTTTTTCATTGCCTTGAACAGGGATTCGTTAAAAAGATGGTGTGTCTCGTAGGTCAATGGCGTGTTGATGCTAATGATGTCCGACACTCTGCACATTTCCTCCAAGGGCAGGTATTCCACCTCGCAGTGGTTTTGGAGATATTGGTTTCTTTTGATATCGGTGGCCACTACCTTGCAACCAAAGGCATGAAAGATATGTACCAAGTTGGAACCGATACGTCCGGTGCCGAAAATACCAACGGTCTTGCCATGAAGATCGAAACCAATCAGGTCGTCCAACAGAAAATCGTACGCCTGTACTTTTTGATGGCTTTGTATCAATTTACGGTTGAGCGCCAACAAAAGTCCAATGGCGTGCTCCGCTATGGTATGTGGTGAGTATTCTGGAGCATTGGCCACCTTAAGACCGATCCGTTTGGCCGATTTGACGCTTACATTGTTATATCCGGTCGATCTCAAGGTGATGTACTTTACCCCCATCTCACGGAGAATTTCAAGGACCACTAGGGATGCATCATCATTTGAAAAAATGGAAACGGCTTCGTACCCGGCCGCCATGACCGCTGTTGTGGGATCAAGGGAGTCGGGCACAAACCTCATTTTATGTTTGCCCGCATTTTGCTTTTCCAGGTTTTTTATCTCAAAATCCTTTGCGCTGTACACCAATACTTTCATATGCTTTGTTAAATCTCTTTTAGGTTAGCAGTCGTTTTTGTTTTTTACGTTTGATCACGTTGGACACGATATCGAACATTTTGGTCTTCGCATCCCTATACTTGATAAAATAATCCTCCACTTCCATGGCCAGGTCATTGTGGGTGTCCAAATAAGCCGCTTCCATCTTCTCTTGGTTTACCTCATCAACCATGATCTGGAGTTGGTTCTCGTGCAACTGAACTTTCTTGAAAAGTTCGATCAGGTCCTTTTCGGATTTGTTGAGCGATTCCACTACAGGCTGTACGGTCTTGAACATATCGGAATCGATGATATCCAAGGTGTAGTCTTTAACCATATTGTCAAGGAATCTTTGTTCGTCCTTGGCGAACTTTAGTTCTGAGAACCATTTTTTTGATTCTTCATGTAGTTCGTCCGCACTGAACCATTCTCTGAACTTTCTTTTGTTTGATGCTGTTTTCATAATGCAATATTTTAAGCGGCAGATGGAGCTTCACCTGCCGCAGTTGTTCTTTAGGCGACCTCTATGACCTTTTTATGGTCTTTCTTGGCCTCTTCCATTTTTAGGACATTAAGTTTAAGGATACCGTTTTCGTACACCGCCTTGACCTCTTTGTTATGGTCGACAGATGTTGGTAACTGCAGGGTCCTGGTAAATGCATTGTAGTTGAATTCCCGACGGGTAAAGTTTTCGTCCTCTTCTTTTTCCTCTTTACTCTTTTGTGCGGAAACCTCCAGTACATCGTCTTTCATGGTGATCTCGAAATCTTTCTTTTCAAATCCCGGTGCGGCAAACTCGATTTCAAAATCATCCTTGTGTTCCTTCACGTTCATAGCAGGGTGGGTTTTTTCCAAATTGAAAAAATCATCATCGATGAACGCATCCTGATTGAAGAAATCAATCAATCTCTCATTCCATGGAAATCGCTTTCCATCCAATTTTACAAGTGACATAACTACTTAATTTATAGATTCATGTAAATGTGCGGCAATCCGACCAGGCAACATACCTTACAGTGGCAGCCAACCAGATCAGTATCAGGGCTTTTTCTTTTTCAGTATGGACCCGGCATAATCATAAACCTCCTTTTTAAGTGCTATATAAGCCTTGATATAATCCGTCATCCTGTCTTTGAGTGCCAGGTGACTTTCGTAGTATGGCCCATCGCACTCCGGCCGGGAACATTCAAAAATGCCCCCTAGTTCGTTCTCATGTTCCTTGATGGCCTTGGAGAGGGACCTTCTGTCCTTTTTTGAAGTGACAAAATGTTGTTTGAACAGCTCCAAAAGTTCAAAAAGTTCGGGTGTCCTAGGTTCAAATACATAGGAGTCCAGCATCCCTTGGATAAAGAGCATTTCGTCTTCGATGAACTGCAAATAGGACTTCCAGTTCTGCAGTTCACCGCGCATTATCTCTATTTTCCTATCCCTTACCATCATCATTGGGGAACTTTTACTTGTATTCGATCATGAATATAATGCTTGTTCGGTGAACCTGAAATGATCTACATCATACGGAAAGCCCGATCAGTTTCCATCGGGGTAGCGATCATCCAGGCCAAAAGATCGTTTTACCAATGCCTTGAACTGATTTTGGCTCATACTGTCCACTGTTTCGGTGGCCTTTACCTTATCCGCCAGATCGGGGTGGTTCTGTTTCAGCGCCTCCAAAAACCTGTCCGGTGTCTCTGCCGGCCCAAAAATACCGATCCGGTCCGCCCCGGAGATCTTTTCCGCGATCGTTTCAAAATACTTTTTCAACTGGTGCTTTTCCCGCTCCAAGTATTTGCTGTCCTGTACCACATCTTGTGGACCCCATTTTGTCTTGGACCTTGATCCTCCCTTGGGGTTGAAAAATTCCAGTTCCGAAGGAATGTTATAAAAACGTTCCTTCCCTTTGTCCAGTTCCACTACGTTGGCCTCTTGTTTGTCCAACCATATACCTACTTGCTTCATGACTCCTGCTTTTTTTTAGTTATCGTTGAGTTCCAAAATGGGCACCTTTGGGTCGTACCCTATCTTTTTCACCAAGGGATTGGATAGTATGCTACCGAAGAAAAGATGTTTTTTATTGAGAAAGGCTACCATATCACACCCGTTATCGTCTATAAAGGTATTGATGCCCCTACTTATCTTATCGGCCGGTAAAAAATGCATTTCATGATCCGTGCCCTGTAAAATTTCCTGTAGGAGTTCCTTATTGGCCTGTTCCTTTCGGTCCAGCGTACCGTCCCTGTCCCTGTCTATATGCACTACATTGATCTTGGCATCCCATAGGCGGGCCAGCTCGACCAAATCGGACATTTTTCTTTTTTTAAAGGCGGTCCTGTAATCTGTGGGGAAAACAATTTCCTTTAATCCGCCCAACCTATACCCGTTTGGGACGGCGATGACCGGACACTCCCTTATCTGTTCCATTACATTCACCGTATTGGTACCGAAAATACGTGCCTTGGACTCGGTGATACCTTTGGTGCCCATCACGATAAGGTCGATATCCTTTTTGGCAACGGTGCTTTTTACGGCTTCTGTCAAACTGTTCAGCGTCGTCTTGGTATGAAACCGGTGTTTGTCATTGCGTGGGTGAAGTTCGATCATTTGCATCACGCGCTGCATGGCCTCCTCCGACTCTTGTTTTGCCGCTTCGTAATAAGGTTCCCCTGTTTCCGGCACGCGCATACTGTCCAAGGTATAGCCAGAGACTTGAAAGGCGTTGAGAATATAGAAGTCACAACGCACATTCTGATATAGATCCATTGCATAAATAATTGCGTTCCATGCATTTTGGGAATAATCGGTGGGTAACAATATCCTCTTGTCCATGTTGATCTTGTTTTATGGAAAAGTTACGTCCCCTTGGGATCAAATCCTATGATATAGGTCAATTCGGGTTGTCGGGCAAGATCAAGAAAGGCACCTTTAACTTGGTGTTGAGTTCCTTGATGATCCCCTTACCGATAAACTCGAGAAAAAAGTGGTGTGGATGGTAGACCATACAGAGCATATCGATGCCCCAAAGTTCTATGAATTCCAAAATAGTGTTCACCTTTCCGTCAAAAACGGGCAGTTTGACCTCTTTGGAGGCATCTGCGGAAACAGCTTCAAGAAAGTCGGACCTATGTTTTTTTACCAGGGCGTCCCCTTCCTTCTCCTCAATGCTCATAGGTATGATCTCGCTGTCCATCAATCCTCCGAAAAAAGTAATGGTATCGATGTTCTTTTGGGAAATGGGGTTGGCGTAATTAGAGGTAAAGGCCAATTTTTCGACCTTTTTAAAGTCGATTTCCAAAGGGACCACCAAAACGGGACAGCTCTTGATATCCCGTACCAATTGCATCGCATTGTTACCGAACAATATATGCTTGATCTCTTCCTTTTCCTTGTTGCCTATAACGGTCACATCCACCTTTTCCTTAAGCGCATAAGCCGCAATACCGGTGGTCAGATCACAACAGAGGGGTACTTTTTTAAACATATGCCTTTCATTCTCCCCTGCATCCCTGACCAAACGGTGGACCAGGGCATCCAGTTCCTGAATGGCGGCAGATTCCGCTTTTTCCTTTTGGGGATCGTTCCCGCTACTGCAAACGTTGACAATATGGAAAGTGGCTGGTCTGTCCTTGAACAATCGGGCCGCATAATACAATGCGTTATAGGAATTGTTCGAAAAATCGGTGGGCACTAATACTTGTAACATGTCTTTTATTATTGGTTATAGGGAAGTACTAAAAATGGGACTTTGCTATGCAGGCCCACATTTTTGATGATGGGTTCCACAAAAAGGCGCTCAATGAACGAATGCTTGTTCTTGACCATGGTCAACAGTTCTACCGGTACCTTCTCCTGAAAACCGTTGATCGCGGTAATCAACCCTTGGTCTGACAGGTCGTAAAACTCATAATTGTACTCCAAAAGCCTGCCTTCCAAATAGGCTCTTCGTTCTTCCTGTTCGGGATCCAGTCCCTCGGGAGCGGTTACGTGGAGCACATGGAGCTTGGAATGCCACAGTTTGGAGAACTTGAGCAAAAAATCAAGATCGGGGCTTTTGTAGTCCACTTCGTAATCCGTGGGGAACAAGATATTATAAGGTGGCCTGTACCGAAAATCGGAAGGGACCGCCAAAACGGGGATCTTCGATTTTTGGATGACGTGCACCGTATTGGAACCGAAGAGTATTTCCTTGGCCCCTGTTGCCCCTTGGGTTCCCATTACGATAAAATCGATGGTCTCCCTTCTGGATATGGAATCGATCTCTTCCACCAAGGTATTGAAGGCAGCATGGCCGACATACTGGTGCTTGGCATTGTTGAACTCTTTCTTTATCCGATCAATGGTTTTGTCAAGGGCCTCCTCCGCCCTGTACCGCTCATCATCCGGCAAGCCCAATTGACCCGGACTTCCCAAGGCGTAATCCACACGGTACACCGGTGGTGTATAGGCATGTACCAAGTAAAATATGCAGGTAGCATCTTCCAATAACCTTACGGCATACGAGATGGCATGGTATGCATTTTCGGAGAAATCGGTGGGCAGGACTACTTTGATCATGGCACGGTAGTGTTTATAGCTTTATGGGAACAAAGCTATTTGGAACCGGCATCATATACCATGATTTCCATCACATTGCGAGAATTTAACACTATCCCAAGGAAGTCCAAAAAAGAGGGTCATTCGTGAATCACAAAAAATGGGATCTTGGTATGAAAGCTTATTTGCTCGACCGTGGAATCGAACAAGATCTGTTGGATAAAGTTCAGGTTCTTGGCCACCATGACCATCATATCGATGTCCCTGCTTTCCACAAAGCACTGTATGGCCGATTTGACCTTTTTATTGGTGATGGTATGGAAGCTATGGAGCCCCGGGAATGTTGCCTCCATGAAATCGGAGAGCTGCTCTTTGTTCTCTCGCTGTTCCACATTGAGCACTTCGTCCTCTTTGATGGCGTTCATGATCCTAAACTTGGAATGGCCCAAACGTATCATCTCCTCCATGGGATGTAAAATGTGCAGGGAATAAAAGATATTGAAATCGGTGGGAAAAGCTATTTCCCTTGGTTTGGCGAGCACGACTTCTTCCGGTACAACAAGGGTATTGCACTGTACTTTGGTGATCACATCGCCCGCATTGCTCCCAAGCACCTTCCCCTTGATCCCGTTGGCGCCCTTGGTCCCCATGACAATGAGCTCGATCTTATGTTCCTCGATATGTTTCTTGATGCTGGGAATAAAAAAACCGTACTCGTGAAGCGCAAAGAAAAAATGATTAGCCTCCGTGCTGTGTCTACGACTTTCCCTGACCAGATCGGTCAATTGGCCCTTGGTATTGTCGGTGGGACCGCCTCCCACCTGCTCAAAGGACTCGGCATCCCTTTTGGTATCCAGCAAAGTACCCACATAGAGCAAATGGAAATTGCATTCTACCGAACTGAAGAGTACTTGAGCATACTTCAAGGCCCGCAGGGAGTTATCGGAAAAATCCGTTGGGACCAGAATATTTTTCATCTGTCATGAATTGATGGGGCAAGTTTGTGATTCAGGGTCAAAAAAGGAATGATAAATATCACTTGCGCCTACAGGGCACCCATTTTATCAATGTACCTGTTCGAGTGCCTCCCTATCGAGCACGATGATATTCCGGTTCTCGATGGCGATCAATCCCTCGTGCTTAAAGTCGGAAAGGGTCCTGATAAGGCTCTCGGTGGCAATGCCCGCCACTCCTGCCAGATCGCTCCTTGCGATCTTCAGGCCCCCGTCCTTGTCCCTGTGCATTGCCTTGGCATACATCAAAAGGGTCTGGGCGGTTTTCTTTCTCACGGAGCTATAGGCCATCTGGAGCAGCTGTTTTTTAATATTTTCCAAATCCCCGGCAATGACATCCATCAGTTCAAGGGATACGTTTCTGTTGTCCTCCAAAATGGCCTTTACCTTTTCCTTTGATATTCCTGCGAGTTCAACATCCTCCAAGGCCACGGCATATTCTTGATAGGGCAAGTGGTCGGTAAGGGAGGTAAATCCCAAAAAATCGTCCTCGGAATAAATGGAAGTGATCAGTTCCTTGCCCTCCTCGTCCAATCCACAGCTTTTTACCACTCCCTTAAGGATCAGGTAGACCATATTGGAATGTTCCCCTTTGGCATAGACCGTCTCCTCCCTTTTAAAGGAGAATATTTGGCCATGGTCGTCGAAAAAGTTTTTGAGCTCGTTCAAGTTCCGTATTTCCTCTCCCCATTGCACTTTTTTGGGATGTTCGACCAACACGCGCTCCATGTGCTCCGCCTTTTCAAGACGGCAATTGATGGCCGACAGGAGTTCCTCTTCCTCGAAAGGTTTGGTCAGGTAATCATCGGCCCCTAGGTTCATTCCCCTCCTCACATCCTGTCTTTCGGTCTTCGCAGACACGAAAATAAAAGGAATATACCTTGTCGACTCCGTTGTGGAGAGGGCTTCCAAGACCCCGTAGCCATCCATTTCGGGCATCATGATATCGCACAGTACCAGATCGGGGCGATCCTTTATCGCCATTTCCACTGCCATTTTACCATTGGATGCGGAACGGACATCAAAACCGGACAGTTCCAACAGTTCGGCCATATTTTCACGTAGTGAGGTGTCATCCTCGACCAGTAGTATCTTTTTCATTTTCTTCTGTGTTATGTATTGGTAGGTAGAGTGTAAAGGTCGATCCAACGCCCATGGCACTTTTAAAGGTCACATTGGCCTCGAGGTTGTGCATATGCTGGCGGACAATGTTCAGACCTATACCGGTTCCTTGAAAGGTAAGCACATTACTGGCCCTAAAATATCGATCAAAAATAAAGGGCTGATCTTCCGGGGGTATCCCAAATCCATTATCGATCACATCGATTCTCAACTGGTTCCCATCTTTGGCGACCTTAAGTTCAATATCGGAATGTTCGGGCGAATATTTTATGGCATTGTGCACGAGATTGGAAAGGGCGAGGCCCAATATTTTTTCATCAAAATAGACCACTATCCCATCAATATCCTCGGGATAGCGAATCCGCTGCCCTTCCTTTAAAAGGGTATTGGAATCATAGACCACCTCATTGATCAATTTGCTCAGTGGAAAACGGACCATGTTATATTTCACCTTGCCCATATCCAACCGTTCAATGGAGAGAAAATCGGTCAGGATATTATCCAGGTACTTTACCTTGGATTTGATCGTGGAGATATGTTTGTCCCTTTTGTCCTGTTGTTCGGTATCCGTATACTTCGTCAAAAGTGAGGTGGAGGTCAATATACTTGTCAGAGGCGTCTTGAACTCATGGGATACCAAGGATAGGAACTTCGTCTTGAGCTCGTTGAGTTTTTTCTCCGCCTTCAAGGCCTGTTGCAACTGTTGTGTCCGTTCCTCGACCGTATGCTCAAGTTGCTCGGTATAGTTCTTTCTTTCGGTGATGTCCAGCACAATGGCCACGAAAACCTTTCTTTTCCCTATCGAAGATAATTGCAGGTGGACCTCTACCGGATAGCGGGTCCCGTCCTTTCGTTCATGGACCGTTTCAAAGATCACCTTTTCCCGTCTTGAGGAGAGCAATGGCGAGACCAATCGCTTCATGACATCGATGGTGACCTTGGGCTTGATGTCCATTACGGACATATCGCTCAGTTCTTCCATCTGGTAGCCCAGATTGAGCTGTGCCCCACGGTTGACGTTGATGAAGGTAAACGTTTCCACATCAAAGACATAGATTTCATTGAGGGATTCATCAAAGATCTGGAACCAGTAGTCAATGGTCTGTTCCGCCTTTTTACGTTCGGTGATATCCTTGATCAGGGCGAGCACATAATGCTTCTGTAATAGTTTGAATGGGTTCAAGCTGATTTCCAAGGGAAACTCCTCCCCTCCCTTCCGGACTCCCAAAAGGTCTACTTCCGGTCCCATTTGCCTGGATTTCCCCTTGGCGATAAAATCGGACACCAAGGTATCGTGCCTGTGCTTGAAACGTTCGGGAATCAGATCTTGCAGGGGCTTGCCATTGAGTTCCCCGGTCTCATAATCGAACATTTTGTTGGCCGCTGAGTTACTGGCCGTGATCAGTTGTTGATCATTGACAATAAGGATGCCCTCGGAGATGGCCTCCGACAAAATTCCTAGTACGTTACTTTTTGCGAACAGTTCCAAAACAATAAATAAATTTACTGATTTAGATCATGGGGGGAAATTATTTACATGAGTATATTTAAGATCGATCACTGAAAATTTACAGAAAATGTTGGAATCCAAAAAAGAACTCGGCAATAAACTGTACCAAAACCTGGGCAAATTGTTCTACGCCATTGCCATGGCCGACCACAGCGTACATATGAAGGAAATGGAAAAACTCAATGAAGTGGTCAAGGACCATTGGCTGGATGTCGATGATATAGAGGACGCCTATGGCACCGATGCGGCTTTCCAGATCATATCCGTTTTTGACTGGCTGTTGGAATATGAAAAGGATCAGGAAGAGATCTATGAAGAGTTCGAAGCCTTCTACATGGACCACAAAGTAGCCTTTACACCGGCCATAAAACATTTGGCCATGTCCACCTCCAGGGCAATAGCAGCAGCCTTCTCCGGTAGCAACAAGTCCGAACTGATCTTATTGGGACGCCTTCAGTTACTTTTTGACAAATGATCACAGCTTGATGGTCATCACTGGCATTTTCGCGTGATTGGATACATTTTCGGCCAAACTGCCCACTACAAAATGTGCGAGCCCCTTCCTGCCATGGGTGGGGATCACCAATAGGTCGGCCCCTTGTTCAGCGCAGTAGTTCAAAATCCCCCGTTCCACACTATGGTGGTTGTAGAAATTCACCTTGACCTCCTGGCCCAATGCTTTCTTAAAGGATTCCATCCTTTTCTCCACATCGTCATATCCCATAAAATTGGCACCCGCGGTATTTACATATACCACCTCGAGGGATGCGGAAAAAAGATCCGCGAATGCCTTGGCCTTGGTATAAACGGGAATGCTCTCCTTTCCAAGATCACAGGCAAGGACCATTTTTGCGATCTTGAAATCCTCGTGCTCGCCCTTTATTACGATCACCGGTAATTCCGAGCTCCTGACCACCTTTTCGGTATTGGAACCGACGAACAGTTCACTGAAACCACTTGTCCCATGGGAACCCATCACCACAAGATCGCAATGCTGCTCCCTGGCCACATTGTTCACCTCCTCAAAATCCTTGTAATTCTGGATTATGGCCTCAACGGGCACTTCTTTGAGATATTCCCTTTTGGTGAACTCCTTGATCTTTTCCTTGGCGAGCTTTAGAAAGTATTTGGCCTCGGCCTCCTCGGCTATCTCAGAATTGGCCAATACCGAATCGGAGATTCCGATCATATGGAGCAATATGATACCTGCTCCATGTTGTTTGGCTATTTTGGAGGCTACTTGAAGTGCGTATTCGGAATGTTCCGAGAAATCGATGGGTACCAATATTTTTTTCATGATGTCCAGTGTTTGAACAAAATAGTGCCGTTCCTTCCATACAAAGGCAGTTTCCAAAAGTCCTATGCCGGCAACAGCTTCCATTTGTTTTAATGTTGACCTTAAAATTAATCAACATCATCAAGGGCTCCTATGACCAAGGTCATAAACCCTTGGGCTCCATAAAAGCTAACCCAGTGCCTCAAGTCTCTTTTTTAAGGAGGCCACTTCCTGTTGTAGGCTTTCCACTTGTCCCAGCAGGTGATAAATGGCCTGTATGCCCTCCGGGTTGATTTCAAGCTCGTTGTGCAACCGCACCATTTTCTCCATCAAGGGAAGCTCCTCGATAGGGAAGCGGCTTTCCTCCTGTCCATATTCCACTTGCACGATCTCGTACTCGCAAAGCGTATGAACAAAGGATTCGCCCACCCCATGGAGCTTACAAAAAGTCTTTACCGAAATATAATTATCTTGTTTCATGACGTCTAAACTAGGTTGGTTTTCTCAAGGGATTCGAACAGTTCGCGCTGTTCCTGTGTCAGTTGCTTGGGTATTTTGACCTGATAGGTCAGGTACAGGTCACCGAACTGTCCCTCTTTCTTGTATTTAGGGAACCCCTTGCCCTTCAATTTTACCTTGGTACCGTTATCGGTTCCCGCTGCCACTTTCAATTTTACCTTTCCCGTCAAGGTCTCCACCTGTATCTCACCGCCGAGGACTGCCTTTACCAAGGGAACCTCTACCGTTTTATAGAGGTTTGCCCCATCCCGTTTGAAGGCGGTATGGTTGACGATCGAAAAGGTTATATATAGATCTCCTGCCGGTCCCCCTTCGATTCCGGGGCCACCATGTCCCTTTATCTTGATGGTCTGTCCATCCTCGATACCGGCCGGTATGGTCAGGCGAATATTTTTGCCGTTCACCGTAAGGGTCTGTTTTTGGGGCGTATATACGTCCATCAAAGACAGTTGCAATTGGGCATTGTAATCCTGGCCCCTAAAACGTACACGCTGTCCCCCGGCTCCAAAACCTTGGCCACCTCCTCCGAACATGGATTCAAAAAAATCCGAAAAATCTTGATCGGAACCGCTTGTTCGGCTATAGGTGTAACCCGATCGATCACCTTGTCGACCTTGTTGGGCCCTGGAGCGTTTCGCCCTTTCGAACTCCTCGGCATGCTGCCAGTCTTGGCCGTATTCATCGTATTTCTTTCTTTTTTCGGGGTCCGACAATACTTCATTGGCCTCGTTGGCCCGCTTAAAGTTCATCTCCGCCTCCTTATCGTTCGGGTTGAGGTCTGGATGGTATTTTCTCGCCAATTTGCGATAGGCCTTCTTAATGTCTTCGGTGGACGCTTTTTTATCCACTCCAAGTACCTTGTAATAATCGATAAATTCCATAGCTCGATACAACAATCTGAATTCTTGAACTCCTTTACCGCCACATCGACGGTCATACTCAAATTTCGGTAAAATTACCGGTTATCGCCAATGACCTTTATCAGGATTGGTCCGACCGCTCGAATCGGAATTTCACTTTTATATCTGGGGAGCAAGGATTACCTTTAAGAGAAAAACAAGCGTACCGATATGATCGTCCATCAATTTGACCAGTCCCCCTCCATACTCAACACCTTTATCGCGGAGATAAGGGATGTGAACATCCAAAAAGACCCAATGCGTTTCCGTAGGAACATTGAACGAATTGGTGAAGTACTGGCATACGAAATGAGCAAATCCTTGGGGTACACGGAAAGCGAGGTAAAGACCCCATTGGGCACCAAAACATCCTTATTATGCACCGAAAAGCTTGTGCTCTGCTCGGTATTGCGGGCAGGGCTGCCGTTGCACCATGGCATTCTTGGCTATTTTGATGGGGCCGAGAACGCTTTTATATCGGCATACCGACACCATCCCAACAACGATGATGCCTTTGAGGTCATTGTAAAATATTTTGCCGCACCCGCCTTGGACGACAAGATCTTGGTATTGACCGATCCGATGTTGGCCACCGGAAAAACTTTGGAAAACGTGCTGGATTCGCTCAAGAGCCATGGGACGCCCAAACAGATCCATATCATTTCGGTGATCGGTTCCAAGTCGGGCCTGGCCAAAGTCGAAAAGGTATTCCCAAAGGATACCCATCTTTGGATCGCGGCCGTGGACGAACACTTGACCAGCAAGGGATATATTATTCCCGGGCTTGGTGATGCCGGGGACCTCAGTTACGGTGAAAAATTGTAGGATATCCCATGTCTTAGAGCAGGATTTCGACCATTTCGTTCATTTGAGGTATATGGCAGTCCCATCCCTGGACTTCCCGAATTTTTTTTCCATAGGCTTCCATTGCGGACTTTTCCCCATGGACCAGGAAAACCTTTTCAGGAACATTTTTGATGTTCCCCATCCAGGTCAGTAGTTCCTTTTGGTCCGCATGTGCGGAAAGGCTTTCCAAATGATGTACTTTGGCCTTAACGGGAACATACTTTCCATATATTTTCAGTTCCTGGGCCCCTTCCAACAATTTTCTTCCCCGGGTCTCCTCGGCCATAAACCCGACCAATAAAATAGTTGTGGTCTGGATATCGGCCAGTTGTTTGATATAAGTGAGCACGCGTCCTCCCGTTACCATTCCACTTCCTGCAATGACGATTTTGGGCCTAGGGTCGTCAATGGTCTCCCATGTTTCCGCATAGGAACTTACCAAATTGATATGGTTGCACATGTTCCTGTATTCCGAAGGACCGAGTTTATGCCAGTCGGGGAATTTCTTGAAAACTTCCAGTACGTTGTTTCCCATAGGGCTATCGACAAAAATGGGGATGTTTGGAATACGGTTGCGCTGGTAGAGTTTCCAAAGTTGATACATCAAAGACTGTAAGCGTTCCACGGCAAACGACGGTATGATCAAAGTTCCTTTGTGCTTCAGTGTATCGCGTACTAGCCCTGTCAAAATCTCCTCCACGTCCTCATCGGGATGCAGCCTATCACCATAAGTGCTTTCCACAAAAAGATAATCGGCCCATTCCGGTCGCTTGGGAGCGTCCAACAATTCATCCCGTTGTCTTCCCACATCGCCCGAAAAGACCAGACGTTTACCAAATAGGTCGATTTCCAGATAGGTCGAACCAAGGATATGCCCATTGGCCAGGAACCTTACGGAACAATGATCTGAAAGGACCACCTCGTGGCCCTCCTCCACCGGGGCAAAAAAATTCATGGCAAAGGAGGCTTCCGCTTTGGTATACAATGGCAGTGCGGGATCATGCTTACTGTAATGCTCCTTATTTGCCCTTTCGGCCTCCTCCTCCTGTATCTTGGCACTGTCCTCCAGTATGATCCTAGCGATTTCCAAGGTAGGTGCGGTTCCCAACACCTTGCCCCGAAAGCCTTGGCGAACCAACAACGGAAGGTATCCGCAATGGTCGAGGTGCCCATGGGTAAGCAGGACATAGTCTATATCCTTGACCGCTATGGGCAATGATTCCCAGTTTTGTTTCCTAAGCTCCTTTACCCCTTGGAAAAGGCCACAGTCCACCATGAGCCTTATCTCCTCGGTATGTAGGTAGAACTTGGAACCTGTAACGGTCTCTGAAGCTCCCAAAAAATGTACTTGAAGTCTTTCCATGATCATCTTAGAGTTTGCACAATGTTTTCATTTCCTTTAATATCCGTTGTTTTCTACCATTGGATACCCCGAGATGGTCAAGTAAAAAACTGTTCTTGATCAATTCCCTGCACAGGACCACGTCCCGATCGAGCAAAAAATGTTTCTCACGACCGGATAGCAATGTGGATACAGTGATGGGATAGAGCTTCAGCCTATCTATCCGTTCCTTGAGACCATCACCAAAGGGAAAGTCCCAGCTCAACAGGTAGAGCCCGACGCATTGTCCGTAGGCAAGGGCATCTTGGGTAAACCGCGTATTGGTCACCAACCATGCCCGTGTATCCTCAAAACCGCCATCCTTTTCTTTATCGAGGGGAGGTTTGACATCCATGTACCTGGAATGGATATACAGCGGAACTTTCACATTGCATTTTAGGCCGTCCTCTCCATGGAACTTACATTCAATGATGTTGAGGGTCCCATTTTTGGTGGCGATCACGTCTATTTCATGGGAAACACATGTTCCCTGCAACACTTCGCCCACTTTGGTTCGGTAGCCCGAATAATGCAAAACTCCACTGACGAACCTTTCAAAGGGAAAACCCGTGGGCCCCAATTCGTAAATGGCCTTTTTCAATTTGTATTTGGATGCGAAAACGGATTCCTTTTTCTTCAAAAGGGCAAAGGCTCGGTTGTATATTTCCTTGGTGGATATGCCCGGATAGAGTTCATCCCCTACCCGATGCACGATTTCTTGGATCGTTTCATCCGTGGCCCCACTATGGCGAAGGGAACTTTCCAGCTTTTCCACTGAAAACCGGACCTTTTCGCCCGTTGATTTGGTGATATGGAACTCCTCGGTGAGCATACCACTAAAATACGCAACCTTTTAAAATCCACTATCATTGGTTCCATCTTTTGTCCAAGGGCATTATAAATCGATTTATGACAAAGGACTCTCGGCAACCTCCACTTCCCTTACCGTCCTTCCTTTTTGGAAGTAAAGGCGGATATCCTCCAATATCAAATACAGACAGGGCACGATTACAAGGATAATGGCCGTGGCAAATACAATCCCGAATCCCAGGGAGATCGCCATGGGAATGAGGTAAAAGGCTTGGCTGGAAGTCTCCAGGATGATGGGTGCCAACCCACCAAAGGTTGTCATGGTGGTTAGGATGATTGGACGGAACCTCCGCAATCCGGCCTCATGTATGGATTTGTAGATGGGGTCCCCTTCCTTTCTGCGTTTGTTCGCATAATCGATCATGATCAGGGAATCATTGACCACAACACCTGAAAGGGCAATGACCCCCATCAAGCTCACAAGTGACAGGTCGTAACCCAAAAGGATATGGCCTATGACGGCACCGACGATACCAAAAGGAATGGCCGTCATCACGATCAAAGGTTGCACGTAGCTGCCAAAAGCAACGGCCAACAGTGCATAGATCAACAGCATGGCAATGGCAAATCCGGCACGAAGTGTGCTGGTGCTCTCCCGCATATCTGCCTGGCTCCCTTCAAAGGTCCATGTGATACCCGGGAAGTCGGCACGGAGTTGGGGCAGCGTCTCCTCCTGTACCTTGGCAATTACCCTGTTCACGGCATTGGCGGGCTCTACGTCCATCCCTACATTGACCACCCGTCGTCCGTCCCTTCGGTTGATACTGGTAAAGGCCTCGCGCTGATTTACCTCGACCACGTCCATCAGGGGCACCTCAACCCCGTCCTGGGTCCTGACAAGGAAATTTTCAAGGTTCATGATGTCCTTTCGCTCTTCCATAGGTAGCTTTACCCGTACTTCAATTTCATCCATTCCCCGGAGCTGCCTCATGGCCAAGGCACCAAAAAAACCGTTCCTGACCTGTCTTCCCACATCATTGGAGGTCAATCCAAGGTTCCTTCCCTGTGGCAACAACTTAAAATCGTACTGCAGCTTTCCCTTATTGTAATTATCCGTCACATCACGGGTATTCGAGAAAGCCTCCATACGTTCCACAAAAGCGGTACTGGCCTTTTCCAGTGCATTGATGTCGGTATGACTCAAATCAATGCTAATGGCCTGTCTGGCACCACCAGGACCACGTTCTGCTTCAAAGGTAATCTGATCGACGCCCTCAATGTCACCAATGTTGTCACGCCACAGGGCAATAACCTCACCAGCGGTGATATCCCTTTGGTCCGGTGGCAACATTACGATTTCGACGTCGATGAAGTTCTGCCCCCTGACATTGGTCTTGATACCCTCGGCCACTTCGTACAGATCGTGTTCCTCGAACATCCGTTGTGTGGCATCGGAGATGTCATGCGCCACTTTGGCCGCTTGGTCCGGGGTGGTACCCACGGGCAAACGGACACCGGCCTCGATTTCGTCCGCGGCCACTTCGGGCATCATGATCATGCCCATATGCCCACTATATCCATAACCGCCGACAATCAATAGCAGGGCAATGGCCGCGGACAAGGTAATGTAACGATGCCTTAGGCAAGTGTCGAGCAAGGGACGGTACCTTTTATCCACGAATTCATTGAATTTGTTGGCAAAAGCACCTTGCCAACCCTCGAGTTTTTGGACCCATTTGTTCTTGCTCGGATCCTTTTTCAAATGGGCCAAATGGGATGGAAGGATGAACAGGGCCTCCATTAAGGAGACAGCGAGTATGACGATTACCACGGCGGGCAATGGCTGCCAAAACTTACCTGTTTCCCCTGGCATGAACAGCAACGGCACAAAAGCGATAATGGTAGTGGTTATACTGAAGACCACGGGCAGGGAAACATCCTTGGTACCCGCAATGGCCGCTTTGATGGGACTTAGGCCCTTTTTACGGTATTCGTACACATTTTCCCCCACAACGATGGCATCATCCACAACGATACCGAGCACGACCAAAAAACCGAACATGGAAATCATGTTCACACTGATTCCGATCAGGGGAAGAAATATCATCCCCCCGATAAAGGAAACGGTCATTCCCATCATTACCCAAAAAGCGAGTCTGTATTCCAAGAACAGGGTAAGGATCAACAGTACGATGATGATGGCCAGCACTCCGTTCTCGGTAAGGAGCGACAAACGCTCACGATAATCTGCGGCGCGATTGCTATCGGTCCGGAACTTTACCCCTGGTGGCAATTGAAAATCTTCAAGGATTCCCATGGCCACGTCCTCGATTTCCATGGGGGACTGGTCCCCTATCCTAAAAATCTGCAGTTCCACATAGTTCTCCTGATTGAATTGGCCGTGGAAACCGGTCTCCTCAAAACCATCGGTAATGGTGGCAATATCCCCTAAGCTGACCTTCGCCCCCGAGGGTGCGGAGACCACGGTAATGTTTGCATATTCGTCCGCCCATTGTTTGCGCTCCTTCATACGCAACAAAATCTCACCGCTCTGGGTCTGTACCGCACCTGCGGGAACATCATTACTGCTCTGGCGTATGATGTCGGCGACCTGGCCAAGGGTGAGGTTATATTTTTGAAGGTTGTTCCGGGTAATCTCTATGCGGGTCTCATAGTCGGGAACATTGTTGAGCTCCACTTGGGTGATCGCTGGATTGCTTAGAAGAATGGTCCTGAGCCGCTCGGCCAGGATCCTCAATGTCCAGATATCCGCCTTTCCGTACAGACCGATCTGCAAAACGTCCCGTTGGCGGGACCTAAGGCTCACCTCCGGCCTTTCGATATCATCGGGAAAGGTACGGATACGGTTGATGGCCTGATCGATATCCTGAAAAGCCTTCATCCGCTCGGAACCGGCGATGAGCTCGATGCTTATCTCCCCTGAGCCCTCGTTGGCCTGGGAAACGATTTCCTTGATTCCCTGAACGCTCCGAACGGCCTCTTCGACGGGCTGTAGCACACCTTGCTCCACCTCAGCCGGTGAGGCCCCGGGATAGGCAACGGAGACATCCACAAAATCCAATTGAAATTCAGGGAACACCTCCTTTTGAATTGTGTACATGGTAAATATACCACCACCCAACAGTATCAACATCAATAGATTGGTGGCAATGGAATTCCGGGCCATATAGCCTATCGCCCCTTCTTTTCTGACTTTCTTTTCCTTATCCTTTTCCTCCATCATCTTTAACTTATTTCGTTTCCCCTTTCGGGTTCCCATCGGAGCCCGTCCGCAGTGCTATTCCATTGGTCACTGTACTGAGGTTGGTGGTCACTACCTTGTCCCCATCATTTAACCCTTCACGGATATAGGCATATTGTTTATCGATGAGCACAATATCCAATTCCCTTATTTCAAGCAGACCGTCTTTCATCACCCATGCGGTTTGATCCGTCCTGACCAGATCTCGATCGAGCCTGACCACATCCGAAATGGAGTCGGCCTCGATATTGACCTCAACAAAGGTTCCGATCATCAATTTGGGTTTTCCCTCGAGCTCAGTCCCTGTTGCCAAGGGATCGTGGACCCTTACCAGTACCCTGGCCAATCGGGTCTGGTCGTCCAAGGCTCCGATCTGCCTATCCAAATAGCCTTTTCGAGTGGCACCTTGGGGCCATGCCGAAGGGTTTTCGATTTCCACCCCGGAACCCTTTTCATTGCCCGAGCTTGGGAATTTGAGGTATCGGAGACGTGATGTGGGCACCGTGGCGATGACCCAATAACTATCGGTCCCCACAATCCGCCCAAGGGCATCACCTTGGGAAACCTGGGATCCCACCGTGACATTCTGCGTTAGGATATGGGCATCAAATGGCGCACGTATCGTGGTGCGTTCCAAGTTCAATCGAGCTTGGTTCATATTGGCCCTGGCAGCCTCTATGTTTGCCTTTACGGCATTCAACTGAGGTTGGCGCAATACCAATTGTGTTTCGTTATCGGAAAGGGGATTGTCCCCGAAGAGGGAATCGTTGTTGATGAGTTCAAGGTCCTGTTCGGCAATTTGCTGGCGTCCCATTTCAGTGGCCAGGGCCGTTTCCGACTGAAGGAGTTCACTTTTCCTGAGTTCCAATGTATTCCTGTAATCGGATGGGTCTATCTGCAAGAGCACCTCCCCTTTTTTGACAAATCCCCCCGGGGTAAAGGCCGGGTCCCGTCGGATAATCTGTCCGGGCACCAATGGACTCAAGATCACATCCTCCACGGGCTGTACGGTTCCGGTAGCGACGATGGTCGGTGTGTTGGTACCTTTCTCCGTGCTTACCACATCGACCAAAATAGCAGTTTCAATCGATGCCCCTTCACTTTGGGCTTCAGGCTCGGTGGAAAATATCAACACCGTGATCAATGCTCCTGCCGCCAAAATGGCCAGGCAGATATAGAGTACTTTTTTATTGTTCATAGAGTTCGTCCAGTTTACTTTGTCCATTTTCAATGTCTCTTCCCGAATCAAATCCTCCCGCCAATGCGCGATGAAGGCCGATTCGAATCTGTACATGTTGTAATCGGGCCGCCACCAGGTCCCTTCTCAACTGTTGTTCTTGGTCCAGGCCCAACAGTACGTCCAGATAAGGACTGAACCCATTTAAAAATTCCACTCGAAGTTGTTTATTGCTCTTTTCCGCAAGCTCCAATTGCCGTTCGATCTTTTCCAGTCGATCTAACTGGTTGATATCTTGGACCAGGGCATCCTCGACTTCACGAAAAGCGACCAAAGTCGCCTGTCCATATTCGTACAACCGTTGCTGTTTGATAGCAGTGGCCCTGTCCACTTCGGCATTCAGCCGACCTCCATAAAAAAGAGGGGCTAGGATATTTCCCGCCAAGGAATAGGCCCAATTATCAAAAAGGTTATCAAAATTATTGGAACGCAATTGCCCTCTACCGCTCAACGATATCCTTGGATATTTGCTCTGCACTGCGGAGGCCATATCCCTGTCCGCGGCCAGTAACTGGGCGAAGGAACGTTTAAGGTCGGGTCTTCTCCTGACCAGTTCCAAAGGAAGACCGATTTCGGGCAGTCCGGAAATGGTCGGCAAGGAAGAAGATGTCTCGATGATCATGGCTTGGGGCTGTTTGCCCAAGAGCACGGCCAATTGATTCTCCAACAAGCGTACATTGGTCTCAAAAATGATCTTCTGTTCGCGGGTGCTCTCCAACAGTTGTGCCTGTCGCAAGATATCCACGGCCCTGATCTGTCCTCCCACGAAACGGGAACGGATCAATTTGATGATGGCCTCATTGGTCCTTATCTGATTTTCGGTAATCCGCAATTGTTCTTTGGCCGCCTGTAATTGATACCAAGTACCGGCTATTTCGGCCGATAGGGAAAGAGCAAGGGCTTGATAGTCGAAATAACTGGCCTCGGATCTGAATTTCTCTGCATTGACAGCAGTACCGATTCGCCCCCATAGGTCGAGCTCGTAACTGGAAAGGAATCCCAATTGCGTATTTTCCCCACCGACAAAATCAGGTTCGGGAAGTGTCCTTGCGGTTTGGGCCGAGGCTTCTAGAGAAGGCCATTTATTGGAAGCCTGTGATCTCACGGAGGCCTTGGTCGCCAAAAACTGCTGCCATGTGGCCGCCAAATTCATATTGGATTCCATGGCACTATCGATCAAGGCGTTCAGATGCTGATCTTTAAAAACTTCCCACCATCTTTCGGTCACGACACTGTCCCCAGTTGACGTGAATTCCTGATATTCTTTGATGGGAGGGGATATCTCTGAATATTTTGGGGAACAGTTCAAACAGAGCGTTACAATTACGGATAAGGGGAAAAACAAGGCCAAGCTCCGCCAACGGCCTACCTTTGGATGTATTCCCAAGATGGTTTCTTTTCTCATACCTTGATTTGATGGATACGGTCCCTTTAAGAACCATGCCTATTTAAGTACGTGATTTTCAAGGTTTTTTAAAAATAAAACCGTTTCAACAACCATACGGACCCCCTGAACGTCAATTTTTGACTTCTTAAGGGGCTTACAGTACAATATGGACCTGACTATTGATTAAAAAGTAAGTGGTCTGAGAACAGTCGTTATATAATGGAACCTACCCAATCAGCTACCATACAACAACTAAATCCATACATCCCAGTTGTTCTTCCCATGTCAATATAAAGCTACAGGTTGCGCATCAAAAAAGAATAGGTCTCACGCTCAAAGCTTCCAAGGGTATGGGGTCCTGTGGCAGGGTCCATTCATGAAAGCATCTCCAATAATGGTAATGACCCATCATTCCTTTTCCTTTTTCAGGACCGCCAGTGGTGAATTCCTGACAATACCGATACTGTTTCCCACGCCAAGTGCAAAAACCAAGAGGGTTATGGCCGGTAATATGACAACGAACGGAATCCAAGATGGAGAGAAAGCGGTTTCGAACAATAAATAAGCCAATAAGGTACTGCCCAAAACAGCGAGCAAAACACCCATGAACGCACCCAAAAACCCCAGGATGGCATATTCAATGGCGATCATTTTAAGAATTTGACCTCCTTGGGCACCAAGCGTCCTTAGCAAAGCGCCTTGTTTGACCCTCTGGTGCTTACTGCTATAGATGGCTCCCATAAGAACCGCCACCCCTACAAAGATGCTAAAGAAGGCCATAAAATTGATCACCCATCCGATCTTGCCCAAAATATCCTCCAAAAGGGACAGGATCCGCTTGAGGTCCAATATGGAGACATTGGGAAATTGCCTCACCAATTGCTGTTGAAGTTTTGCCGATCCCATATCATCGGTAGTCCGGGTGGTCATCACCCCAAATTGAGGGGCATTTTCGAGGATCCCCGAAGGAAATACAATCGAGAAGTTGGGCTGCAATCTGCTCCAATCCACTTCACGTATGCTCTGTACCACAGTGTTCATGATCCTTCCCTGAACATTGAAGGCCACAGGATCACCTATGGTCACTTTTGCCATTCGTGCAAAATCACTGCTCACGGAAATGGGTACCTTGGTGTCCGATTGCACTTGTCCGACCCAATCACCTTCCAAAATCCGTTCGGAACCGATAAGGTTTTCCCTATAGGTCACCCGGAACTCATGGTTCAGTATCCAACGCCCCACTTGGGAAGTCGTGTCCTTTCTGATCTTATCCACATGCTCGCCTTTAATTTCCTCCACCCTCATGGTCACTATCGGAATGTTATCTATTACCGGATAACCTGCATCGGATATAGTTTTGGATACCCCATCGACCTGCTGGTTCTGAATGTCCATCAGAATCATATTGGCACTGTTGGCACTGTCCTCTATGGCCGCTTTTTCCAAGAGCATGTCCTTTGTAAAATAAAGGGTACTGATCAAAAAGGTCCCGATACCAATAGCAAGTACCAACACCAAGGTCTGATTTTGTGGTCGGAAGAGGTTCTTTAGGCTTTGTCGGGCTATGAAGCTCCACGAATAAGGGAAAAACCTTTTCAATAGGGCCATAAAGAAACGGGCCACTGCGGTCAAGATCAAAAAGACGACCAGCAAACCTACCACAAAGAACAGGGAACGCATAAGATCGCCCAAGAGCCAATAGGAAAAGGAGAACACGAACAGGACAATGCCCAACCCGACCGCCGAGGTCGCCCATTTGGAACGGGACTGTGTTTCCTGTACCACGCGCAAGGCCTGTAATGGGGAAACATATAGCGTTTTCATCAAAGGATAGAGGGCAAAGAGCACTGACATGGCCAATCCAAGGGACAGCCCGAGCACAACGCTCTGAACAGAAAAGGTTATAGCGACATCAACGGGCAGAAGATCACCCAACAATATGGGAAACAATTGTTGGAGCCCGTATCCAATGGCCGTGCCCATCAGACCGCCCAACAGTCCCATACAGGCTATTTGGATGAAAAAGATCATGTAACTCTGGCGTTTTGAGGCTCCCAGGCACTTGAGTACGGCAATGGACCTGATCTTCATCTGCACATATATGCCCATTCCACTCGCGATCCCTACACATCCCAAGAGCAATGCGATAAAACCGACCAGGTTGAGGAATTTTCCAAAGTTTTCATAGCGTCTGCCCAACCGCCGCGCTTCGGACAAATGGGTATCCAAATCCGCATCCTCGGCATCGAGCACAGGGTCTAACTTATCGTCCAAAAGGGCCATATCATCATTTTCCCCCGCCTTGAAGTAATATTTATATTCGACCCTGCTACCGGTCTGCACAAGACCAGTGGAGGCAATTTGCCCAAATGGGATCAGCACGGGTGGCGCAATGGCCCCAAAAAAGGATGTGCTTCCCGGTACGTTCTCCAGTTCACCGGCAATGGTAAGGACCACGGCGCCCAATTTGATACTGTCGCCCACCTTAAGGCCGAGTTGTAACATTGTGGTGGCGTCCACTAGGGCCCCACCATTTGCAAAGGTCTTTGCGGCATCGTTGGGTTCGGTCTCCAATTCTCCATAAAACGGAAAACCGCCTTCCACTCCCCTGACCTCCATGAGCTTGGTACCTTCGTTACCAGGAAAAGCGGCCATGGACATAAAATTGATTTCCCGGGCATCAGCCCCACCAAGGGAGTCCATTACAGCGATTACCCTGTCGTTGACAGGCTTGTCGCTCTCTATCACATAGTCCGCACCTAAAAGGGCCTTGGACTGTGAAGCTATATTTTCCTTGAGCAACCCACTAAAGGAGTGTACGCTCACCACGGCGGCGACCCCAAGGGTTATGGAAAAAACGAACAATAATAGTTTACCATAGCTTGCTTTACCATCGCGCCACGCCATTTTGAGCAACCATGAAAATCCTGCTTTTTTCTTTTCCATATTACCCAATGGTTTCCTCGATTTTGCCCGATCTCAGGCGAATGCTCTTATCCGTTTTTTGGGCCAGTTCCAGATCGTGTGTCACAATGACCAAAGCCGTCCCTTGCTCCTTGTTGAGTTCAAAGAGGAGGTCCTCTATTTTGGTGCCGGTCTCATCATCCAGGTTCCCGGTAGGCTCGTCGGCGAACAATATGGAAGGTTTATTGGCAAAAGCACGGGCAAGGGCCACTCGCTGTTGTTCCCCACCGGACAATTGGGACGGATAATGTCCTTCCCTATGCTGCAAACCGACCTTGGCCAATAGTTCCTTTCCCTGTTCCGATGCCTTTTTCACACCTCTCAGCTCCAAGGGAACGATTACGTTCTCCAGGGCAGTCAAGGTAGGCAACAGTTGGAAATCTTGGAATACGAAACCAACGTTCTCGTTCCTCAAGCGTGCCCTTCCGTCCTCATCAAGTGCAAAAAGGTTTTGTCCACACAGCCATATATCCCCTTTATCCGTAACGTCCAGTCCGGCGCAGAGACCCAACAAGGTGGTCTTACCACTTCCCGAGGGGCCGACAATGGCAAAACTTTCACCACTTTCCACTTCAAAGGAAACATCATTGAGAACATTGAGGTCGTGCTCACCGCTCCGGTAGGTTTTAGAGAGCTGCTGAACTTTTAATATCTTTGACATAACACGCTTTTGGTTAAAACTCTCAAAATACTAAAATTGCCCATGACCAAGAAAATCCCAAGCTTTAGTTTCCCGTTAATGTTTTGTTATTTTTTGACGACCCTCCTTTTGGGTTGTGGTGAAAAAGGCCCAAAAAAAGAGGACGCAGCCATATCGACAGCGGAAGAGGTGGAAGTAACCCAGAGCAGTGGAACCGATAAGAAGATCCTATTTTTCGGTGACAGTCTAACTGCCGGATATGGACTGGAAGTAAGCCAAGCATTCCCTGCTCTGATCCAACAAAAAATCGATTCCTTGGATTTGGATTATACGGTGATCAATGCCGGATTGAGTGGGGAGACCACGGCCAGCGGAAAAAACAGATTGGAATGGGTGCTGACTGATGATGTGGACATCGTCATCATTGAATTAGGGGCCAACGACGGTCTCAGGGGCGTACCTCTGACCGAGACCGAGCAGAACCTGAAGGAAATGGTCAATAAAGTACAGAGCAAATTGCCAGAGGCCAGGATTGTTCTTGCAGGGATGATGATCCCACCCAACATGGGGCCGGAATACACCTCAAAATTTGAACACATATTTCCAGAATTGGCCGAATCCGAAAACATTGAATTAATACCATTCCTACTGGAAGATGTTGCCGGAATCCCGGAACTCAATCAAGGTGATGGTATCCACCCCACTGTAAAGGGACAAAAAATCGTGGCCCAGAATGTTTGGAAAGTTTTAGGTCCAATGCTTTAGGACATAAGAGAAAGTTGCTTTCCAAAACGTACAAGAAAAAAAAGAAGTTTTTACATACTATTGTGGGAATAATCTTGTTTTGATAAATTTAACAATCAAAAGAATTCCTCAATGACCGTTAACCCATCCATTTTCCATCATGCTGCGGTTCCTTTTGCCCTATTGGACGAACAGCTCACCTTTGTCGATTTTTCCAAAGAATGGTTGAAACAATTCAATTTGGACAATGATATTGAGGGCAAAGATTTTTTTGAGGCTATGCCCAAATTGCCAAATGAGCTGAAATCCGATATCAAATATTGCCTGGAGGGCATTGAACAAAGGTCCGGCACCAAACGCCTTGTCCTAAAAAATGGTGACGCCATATGGTATGATTGGAAAATCAGCAGTATCCATGAAGATAGGGACATGCCACCCAGTATATTGGTCATCCTAGAGGATATTACCCATAAACGTAGAGAGGAAGATCTTTTGATCAAATCACAGGAGGTGGCACGTATCGGTGGATGGGAAGTTGATTTGGTAAAAAACAGTATTTATTGGACACAAATCACCAAGGAAATACATGAAGTACCCCAAGATTATGTTCCCGACCTGGAGAAAGGCATTTCATTTTATAAGGAGGGCCATAGTAGGGAAACCATCACACGATTGGTACAAAATGGCATTGAAACCGGAAAACCTTGGGACACGGAGCTAATTATCGTGACTGCCAAGGGCAGGGAAATTTGGGTGAGGGCCATTGGAGAACCGGAAATGATCTATGGTAAGTGTGTTCGTATAGTAGGTACATTCCAAGATATAGACAAACAGAAAAACATAGAGCTCGATTTTAACAAAGTCAGTGAAAGGCTGTCCTTAGCGACCAAAAGTGCCGGGATCGGTATATGGGAATATAACATTCCAGAAGACCAGGTGTACTGGGACCACAACATGTATCTACTCTACGGTATCCAAGAATCGGATTTCGAAGGGGTATACGATGCCTGGGAATCCTGTGTACACCCGGATGATAAGCAAAAGATGGTCGAGGAAGTAGAGCTCGCCATGAAAGGAATAAAGGATTTTGATACGATATTCAGGGTTTTATGGCCCAATGGGGAAGTGAGATGGATAAAGGCCGAGGCGACAACCATTCGTGACATGGAAGGCAACCCTATAAAAATGATCGGTGTCAACGAGGATATCACCAATTTGAAGACCACGGAACTTCAATTGATCAAAAGTGAGGAATCTTTACAGGGCACTTTGGAGAATTCTTCCATTGGAATGGCCTTGGTTGACAGACAAGGAGGTTTCAAGGAAGTAAACCAAAGCCTTTGCGATAGTTTGGGATATTCCAAGGATGAGCTCCTGAGTCTCAAATTCCAAGACATCACCCATGAAGACGACCTTGAAATCGATTTAAAATTACTCCAAGAATTGATACAAGGTAAGCGAGGCACCTATCAAATCGAGAAAAGATATTTCAATAAAAAAGGGGAGATTGTATATATCATCCTAACAGTTACCGCAGCTAGGAACATTCATGGGGACATATCCCATTTCATTTCACAGATCGTGGATATCACGACCAGAAAAAAGGCCGAGAAAAAATTAAAGGGACTATTGGAGCTCTCCACCAACCAGAACAACAGCTTATTGAACTTTGCGCACATTGTTTCCCATAACCTCAGGTCACATGCAGCCAATCTGACCATGATCAGCAGTTTTTTGACGGACGAGACCCTAGGGGAGGCTGAACGGGAGGACAGTCTGAGCATGCTTACCAGGGCATCCTCCGGTCTCAATGAGACTATTTCCCACCTCAATGAGGTGGTACAGGTGAAATTGGAAACGGATAAAAAACTGAAGTCCATCCACCTGTCCTATATCGTTCAAAAAGTACTTATGGACATTCAGGCGCTGATCAATCAGAACAATATTGAGGTCCAGGTAGCGGTACCCAAAGAAATGGAGGTCAAAGGGGTCTTGGCCTATCTAGAGAGTATTGTCCTGAATTTGGTGTCAAACGCCATAAAATACAGGGACACTGAAAAAAAAGCCAATAAGATTTCCATAAAAGCCTACGAACAGGAGAACCATATCGTTTTTGAAGTTATGGACAATGGTTTGGGCATTGACCTGGATCGCCATGGCGAAAAATTATTTGGCATGTACAAAACCTTTCACAAAAATAAAGACGCGAGGGGTATCGGCCTTTTTATCACGAAGAACCAAATAGAATCCATGGGAGGTAAGATTTCTGTCGAAAGCAAGCCTGGACAAGGCACTACATTCCGTGTAACACTGGTAAAAGGTTAAACAAATTGAATCCTATGAATAAAGCATATATCGTCGATGACGACCCAATCCATCAATTTGGAATGAAACTTCTCCTTAAGAGGGTTGAATTTTCGAAAGAAATCCTGGCCTTCTACAATGGGCAAGAAGCTATTGACGCCCTGTTGGAAGCTGTGGAAAAGAATGAAACGCTGCCATCCATTATTTTTTTAGACCTTAATATGCCCATTAAGGACGGATGGGGCTTTTTGGACGACTTTGTGCAAATACCACATAACAACAGAAAAAAGATAACGGTATACGTCGTAAGCTCATCCATTGATCCGGTCGATTTGGAGCGAGCAAAAACCTATGAAGTGGTAAGCAATTATATTGTTAAACCGATAGAGGAGAGCCAATTGGTAGAATTATTGGCACAATTGAAAAATTTGGACGAATAACTCATTTTTTAAAACGATACAAATAAGGAGCCCTGTTCTGTGCTCCCGTATATTTTTTACCGAGCCGTTCCAAGACTTGAAGACCCAATATTTTCTTTTGAAAATTGTTCATGGGAAATTCCTTGTCGTAGACAGCTTCGTAAAGCTCCTTTACCTCTTTCATGGTAAAGGTCTCCGGAAGCAGATTGAAACCTATCAACTGTTCATCTAGATTTTGACGCAGTGCTTTATGGGCTGCGGCCACAATGCTATTATGATCGTGCGTCATATGAGGCAACTCTTCTACTCCTTCCCATTTCAAGAATTCCTCGAATTCCCCCATTTTCGGGTTGACCTTGTTCAGGTCCACCAGGGCATAATATCCTAGGCACACAAATCTATCGGTCACCCAATCTATGGCCTCATCGTCAAACCTATCGGGATCGAAGCTCTTAAGGCCCGACCTTACCATTTCCCTGTATTCGCTCCCAATGATCCTATCCTTTCCTCCAAAGGCCCGAAACTGCTCCAGATAAATGTTGTTCAGACCTGTACGCTCCTTTAATATTCTGGAAGCGGCCTCATCGATACTTTCCGTCTTTAGGATATACCCGCCCGGTAAGCTCCAAAGCCCCTCTCCATAACTGAGTTTGGAAATCAGTACTTTCAGCTCCTTGTTCTTATAACCAAAGATCACGCAATCGATCGAGAGTTGTGCGATATATTTTTCCTTTTGAAATCTTTCCATTGCCGTGATAGTTCGTGCTTTCGGTAATGCACAAAGTTAACATTGTTTTGAAGGTGCCAACGATTTTCAAAACTATAAAAATTCTATTATCTATTATTTAGAAAATAAAATGTATATTTATCATGCACACTTCAACTAGACAAATCCAAAATGAAGAAAACCACTGATTATCAAGCATCCTATCATGGGAATACAAGTCTTATTTTACAACGGACATTCCTTTTGATCTTGGGAACACTTATCGGTTCCCTTGCCCATGCACAGCAAACCGATTCCTTGGCCATCATCAAACTTCTGGAGAAAGAAGGACTTACATGGCGAATGGGGGACAAACAGGCCCATGCAGACTGCTGGGCAGAACGTCCATATGGACGCATTCTCGTATCGACCGCGGACGGTAGGACCTTGGATGTTCCCACCAAAACCATTATGGATCCTCCAGAGGGCATGATGGGAAAAGGAGGTTTCGCCTTCCACACCAATCATCAGATGAAAATCGGGGAACAGATCGCCTGGGTAAGCCATGATGAGGTTTCCGTGGGTACGGATGGTAAGGAAACGCTTTCACACGAGGTACGTATGTTGGAAAAATTTGATGGCCAATGGAAACTGGTCGGACAATCGAACCATTTTTATGATCATCCACCGGAAAACAAAATAGATACCACAAGTTATATCCAAACAGTGGATATCGAAACGGGAAGAATCGAGACCGTATTGACCATCGATGATCATTTTGAGGCCCCCAACTGGCACCCTGACGATTATCTGATCGTCAACAGTAAAGGAAAACTGTACACCTTGGACCTCTCTTCCAAAGAACTTGAACCATTGGATACCGGTTTTGCCGACCAGAGCAATAACGACCATGGTATTTCACCGGACAACAAATGGTTGGCCATCAGCCATAATGATAGATCCGATCCCTCCCCAAAAGCCTATAAATCGGCTATTTATGTATTGCCCATCGAAGGGGGCAAGCCCAGAAGGGTAACCTCCGAGGTCATGTCCTTTTGGCACGGGTGGTCCCCTGACGGAAAAAGATTGGCCTACTGCGCCGAGCGCAATGGCAACTTTGATGTCTATACCATCAGTGTTGATGGTGGCAGGGAAAAAAGACTGACAACGGCAGCGGGTCTGGACGATGGCCCCGATTATTCCCCGGACGGGAAATACATTTATTACAATTCTTACAAGTCTGGACACATGCAGATTTGGCGTATGCGATCCAATGGGAGCAGACAAGAGCAGTTGACCTTTGATGAAAATTCCAATTGGTTCCCCCATCCTTCCCCTGACGGAAAATGGATCGTGTATATTGCCTATACCTCGGATCAAAAGCAGGACCATTTATTCGGAAAACAGGTGAAATTGAGGCTCATGGATGTAGAGACCAAGGAGATCAAGGATATTACCCCTGTATTTTTCGGAGGTCAGGGCACGATCAACGTACCATCTTGGAGCCCGGACAGTAAAAAATTGGCATTTGTAAGTTACTCCGTCAACTAAACCATCATAAATTCAAAGCACATGAAAAACGACAATCCAAACAAGAGAAGAAAATTTTTGCGCCAGATAGGGGCGACCACCCTGGTGTCAGCTGCGACACCCTTTGCATCCTTTGCAGCACAGGAAAAAGCGGAAGAGCGGATACTACGATATGACCGGGAGTTTGCCAATAACGACAAGGTACGCATCGGGGTTATCGGCTATGGTGTCCAAGGACACTTCGACCTCAACACCGCCCTGCGCGTACCCGGGGTGGAACTCGCGGGTATCTGCGACCTATATCAAGGAAGATTGGTAAACGCACAGGAACAATATGGGAAGGAACTGTACGTGACCAGAAATTACAAGGACCTCTTGGACCGGGACGATATTGATGCGGTGCTGATCTGCACCACGGATGTATGGCACTCCAAAATCACACTGGATGCCTTGGCAAAGGGCAAGCACGTGTACTTGGAAAAACCCATGATGCACAAGATCGAAGAGGGCTACCCCATCATGGAGGCCGCCAAAAAATCCGGTCAGGTTCTCCAAGTGGGAAGCCAAAGGGTGAGCAGTGTGGGATATGCCAAAGCCAAGGAACTATTGGCCGCAGGTGAGATCGGTGAGCTCAATATGGTGCAAGCAGCTTGGGACCGTCAAAGTTCGATCGGGGCCTGGGAATATACCATTCCGGACGACGCCAGTGCCGAGACCACTGACTGGGAAACCTTTATTGAGGTAACGGACAAAATGGCCTTTGATGCCAAAAAATTCTTCTGGTGGCGGGCATTCAGTGAATTTGGAACAGGGGTGGCAGGTGACCTGTACATCCATTTATTGAGCGGTACGCACTTTATCACCAATTCCAAAGGACCCAATGATATCTACAGTACTGGACAGTTCAGTTACTGGAAGGATGGCAGGGATATGCCCGATGTGATGTCCGGGGTCATGCAATATCCAAAAAGCGAGGAGCATCCTGCTTTTCAATTGAACCTACGTGTGAATTTTATCAGTGGTACGGGAGGACAGGAGATCATACAATTGATCGGTTCCGAAGGCACCATTACCATCAACAGAAATGATATTACAGTGGGCTATAGTAAAATGCCAGAGGCACCCGGCTTTGGAGGGTACGATTCTGTGTTCACCTTTCCCGAGGAGATGCAGGACCGCATGAAAGCGGCCTACGATAAAAAATGGAGTGAAGCACAACAAAAAAGACATCCCAAGGGGGATGTGATTTATAAAGCCCCGGAGGGCTATAGCGACCACCTGGATCATTTTACCAATTTCTTTGATGCCATCCGGTCTGGAAAGACGGTTATAGAGGATGCCGAATTTGGTTTTAGGGCTGCGGCTCCCGCTTTGGCCTGTAACACCAGTTACTTTGAAAAAAAGATCATGACATGGGATCCCGTTAAGCTCCAATTGGTATAAGGGCACGTTTATCACATTAAAGATCAAGGGGACATGGAATATAAGTAAAGGGTATCTTGGATTGTTTTACCCTAACCCCTATCGGCCATTGTCCCCCTTGGATTCAACTCAAGAATATAATTTCCCGATAAGCTGGTCGGGAAATTTATTTATTGATACATTTGCATGTTTCAATATATCAAATGATTTTGGACCTAAAACACATCGAAAAGATTTCAAAGGCCCTTGGCGATGTCAACCGCCTGAGCATATTGAAGGCCATCCAGTCCTGTGATGGCAAACTGGAGTGCAGTACGATCACCGCATCCTTGAACCTATCACAGCCCTCGGTAAGCCACCACATCAAAAAATTGGTGGATGCCGAATTGATAGAGCCGCAAAAGGAAGGTCGCTTCTATTTTTATTCCCTAAACGAGGAGGTTATGGAAAGCTATCTGGAATCCTTGAAAAAATTGTGATTTTTATTTCTTGAATATATCGATACATATAAATATATGAATTCAAAAAAAACAGCTTATTCCATACTTGAACTCGCCGTTCTTCCAAAAGATAGCTCTGTTGACCAAGTATATGCCAACACCGTCGCCCTGGCACAAAGGGCGGAATCCCTGGGTTACAGCCGCATGTGGTTTGCTGAACACCATAACATGCCGGCCATTACCAGTAGTGCCCCTGACCTTTTGATCGGCCATGTGGCTCAACAGACCAAAACCATACGTTTGGGTTCCGGGGGCGTAATGCTCCCCAACCACTCCCCTTTTATCGTCGCAGAAAGGTTCGGGACACTCGCAAATCTTTTTCCGGGGCGTATCGACCTGGGCCTGGGAAGGGCACCGGGTACGGACCAGCCCACAGCGAAGGCCATCAATCCCGGATTTATAGAGGCTACCCACTCCTTTCCCAACGATATTGAAAAAATACAGACCTATTTTTCCAAGGCCAATCGAACCTCAAAGGTTCGGGTACCCTTGGCCGAAGGGGTTGACGTTCCCATTTATATTTTGGGCTCCAGTACCAGTAGTGCGCGGCTTGCGGCCCAAAAAGGGTTACCCTATGCCTTTGCGAGTCATTTTGCGACTGCTCAGCTGTTCAATGCCCTGGAGATATACCGGGACCAGTTTCAGCCCTCCGAAGTGTTGGAAAAGCCTTATGTCATCGCGGGAATCAATGCCATTGTTTCGGAGACTGATGAGGAAGCGGAACGCTTATATACTTCTGGCCTCCGTATGGTCATCAACATCCTATCGGGAACAACAAGTCAGTACATTGAACCTCCTACCGATATGAGCACGGGTTTAAAAGAAGTACGACAGCATCCTGCTATCATGCAGATGACCAGGTATTCTTTTGTTGGGAGCAAAGAAACGGTAAAGGAGCAGGTCAGGGAATTCCTTGAGCTTACCAAGGCCGACGAACTCATGGTATCCTCCATCATGTACGATACCAATCAGCGAATCCGATCAGCGGAACTCTTTGCAGAGGTCATGGAGGAAATCGATCAAGGGGCCGAGGTCGCAATGGACTGACCCTGTAGTCCCTACATCATTTAATTCCCAAGTCAAGACATCGTTGGAAACATTTATGAAAAAATCGTTTAAAATTGACAGATTCGTCATGGGTATCATCATGGCGATCATCCTGGCCTACTTTTTCCCTGGTCCGGCAAGCAAGGAAAGTTCCATACCCTTGGACGCCATTTCCGGAGTAGGGATATCCCTTATCTTCTTTTTCTATGGACTTAAACTCAATCCTGAAAAAATTCGCCATGGATTAAAGAACTGGCGTTTGCACATTTTGGTACAATCCTTTGTCTTTTTGGTGTTCCCATTACTGGTCCTGGCCCTATACCCCATGTTCCGATCGGGAACCTATTTCAACATCTGGCTGGCATTCCTATTCATGGCAGCCCTGCCCTCTACGGTATCGTCATCCGTGGTGATGGTCTCCATTGCCAAGGGAAATATCCCTGCTGCCATATTCAATGCGAGCATTTCGGGTCTGATAGGTATAGTGATAACCCCGCTATGGATGGGCCTGTTTTTAGAACAACGGGCCACGGATTTCAGTCTACTGGAAGTGTACACGGACCTGGTGGTACAAATTCTTTTACCGGTGGCCCTCGGACTTTTGCTGCACAGGTACTTGGGCGGTTTTGCCTCAAGGTATGGCCGTTATCTTACCCTGTTCGATAAATCGGTGATCCTATTGATCATTTACAAAAGTTTTGTCCATTCCTTCGAGGACGGGGTTTTCGATACCGTGGCATTGGAGCAGTTGGTTTTGATATACCTTGGGGTCCTGGTCCTTTTTTTTCTGGTTTATTGGCTGATCGGGCTTTTTGCCGAACGCATGCATTTTTCCATGGAGGACACCATTACCGCCCGGTTCTGCGGCACCAAAAAATCTTTGGTCCATGGAACGGTATTTTCGAGCATTCTTTTCCCTGCTTCCTTTTCCATCGGTATAATTTTGTTGCCCCTCATGCTTTTTCACGCAACCCAGATCTTTATCATCAGTATCATTGCTTCGAAATTATCCAGGCGCGATAGTATCGGCGAGTCAGCGGATTGACCCAAGTAAAGTGGATTCAGGTCACCCTAGGGTCAATTCTCCAATAAAAGACCCATGGCCCTTTCCAACTTCTCTTGGTACCCTATGGAAATGTTTTTGGTTCCTCGATCATAGAAATCCTGCATGACAATGGGGACATTGTAGGGCAAGGTCCATGCGCGCAGTGTATTGGCGACGACCCTCATATTGTCTATGCCGCTGGAAGCATTCCCTCCAAATGCCCAACATACCAATGCTACTTTTATCCCGTTCAGATAGGGATTTTTTTCTCCTGCACTGACAATCAGCCAATCCAGACAGTTTTTCATTGCCCCTACCATGCCACCATGGTACAAAGGGGTCAACCAAATATGTTTATCGCAACTTCGGAACAGTTCCACCATATCCAATACCGCTTGGGGCACCGATTCCGCATCCTCCGAAAAAATTGGGATTTGATGGTCTACCAGGTTGTACACCACCATTTCTATCCCCATACCTTCCAGCGTAGTTCTTAGATAAGTAATAATGTGATTGGCCGTATTGAGCTTTTTGGAAATGGTCCCATTGAAGACAAGTAGCTTCATATTGTTTGTAGTTGATGTTTTGTTTATATCACCAAAATACCATGCATCCTCCATCATCACCAATCAATTGGGGTTTAAAATATATATTGTCAAAGACCGATTAACTTTGCCATTTGCCTTCGAAGGCAAAATCCTTTTGTGGCATTCTTGTTCGTTCCGCTGTTTCACTTTCCTGCAGGTCTTCTGACAGATCTTCCATATTGCCACCATAATAACCCACAGCTATCGCAGTACTTACATGGTACCCTTCGGGAACATCAAAGACCTTTTGTGCTTTTTCCCAATTGATGCCCGCCATGTGGTGCAGGGCAATATCCAGATACTGTGCTTGAACGGTCATATTTCCCACGCTTAGACCCAAATCGTGAAGGGCATGGAAATTCTCCTTGCCTTCTTCGGTTTTTTCCTTGTATGCGGTCAATATCAATAGTGGTGCGTTGACTGCCCAAGATTTGTTGAAATCGCTCATGCAGTCCACCATTTTATCATAGGCCTCTGTTCCCTTTTCAGCATAGATGAATCTCCATGGCTGCCTGTTAAAAGAACTTGCCGTCCATCGCGCGGCCTCGAACAATTGCTTAATGTGTCCGGACTTTATTTTCTCCTCCCTAAAAATTCTTGGACTGTATCGCTGTTTGAGCAGCGCATAAATTTCATATTCGCTATCCGCAATTTTTCCTAATCTAATTTGGTCTTCTTCTGTAGTTATGATCATTTCGTCTTCTTTTTTTACAATGATAGGGATTCAAATGATTTTTGATTGTCTCTTTTCATCTACATATTGACGCAATTGCTTTTTGAAGTACATTCAGGACTCCCCAGCCAGTTCTTTTGGATTTAGAAAATGGGCGGATACATAAAAGCCAGGCCCAATACCTTCTTGATTCGAGAATCTCTTCCGATCGACCATTGCGCACAATGCTTATCGTCCTAAAGTTCAGGGCGGGATGCGCTCCCACACGAAGTGAAAACCTTTCCTTGTCGATCGCCCTGTAGCGCCACCAAAAAATAAAGGTCCAAGGTTTGCCTTCCAGGGCAAAGCGCATATCGGGCTCAAAGCTCAATTTACCTTTTTTGAACTTCAGGTCGAAAATCAGGGCAGGATCACCCAATGAAAAAGAGGGGATCAGGGATATACCGTTATTGGTGACACTGGCCGTACCACTGAAATCATCCAAGAAAGGCTTCTTCCCTTCTTGGGCAAAAACATTCTCGCTAAGGAACAGACAAAACAGCGTCATCGCAAAATAAAAGATATACGGTCGGACACTAAGCCATGGCAAAACACTTGGCATGGCCTTGCACCACCCGCTGTTGAGGTAGATACTTTTCATGATGGGTTTGTTGGTCAATTATCTCAAAGATAGCACCTAAGGGTAGTTATGACAGTACCCGTATTACAGAAACACCTACCATTTTTACGGATAATGGCACGAGGCCATCAACCACTGTTGTCCGGCTCCCTCCAATTGGTTACCTTGTAGTGTTATGGAGAAGGTCATAAATTTGGATACCGTCAACGATTACTGCCTGCGGTTCGAACAAACCGCACAGCACCCTTTGGTCAGCGTAATGGATCTGCACGAGCTCAAGCGAAATTCCCAAAAGGGCATTGAGGCCCTCAAGTTCAATTTTTACGGGATCTTTTTAAAACAAAACCCGGACTGCATAATGAAATATGGCAGAAAGTACTATGACTTTCAGGAAGGCACCCTGGTATTTATCGGTCCTGGCCAGATCGTTCAGATCGAAAACAGCGATGATTACATCCCTTCGGGACATGCCCTGTTGTTCCATCCCGATCTTTTGCTAAAGACCAATTTAGGCCAGATCATTTCCAAGTACTCTTTTTTTTCCTATGAACTGAGCGAAGCATTGCACCTCTCACAATGGGAGAGACAGATCATTCTCGATTGCCTGGATAAGATACGATTTGAACTGGAACGGGACATCGATAAGCACAGTAAGGAGCTCATCGTATCGAACATCGAGCTGTTTCTGCGTTATTGCTCTCGATTCTACGATCGGCAGTTCATAACCAGGGACGTGGCCAATGATGGCGTGGTACACCGCTTCAAGCGCTCACTGCACCAATACCTCCATTCCGGCTTGGCCGGAGAACTGGGCTGTCCCTCTGTTGGGTATTTTGCGAACGAGCAATATCTATCGGCCAATTATTTTGGTGACCTGATCAAGAAGGAAACGGGCAAGAGCGCCTTGGAGATCATCCAGTCCAAGATCATCGAAGTGGCCAAGGAACGCATATTCGACCCCTCAAAAACCGTTAGTGAGATCGCCTATGAACTTGGTTTTAAGCATCCCCAACATTTTTCACGTTTGTTCAAGAACAAGGTAGGACACTCCCCCAACGCTTACAGGACAATGCATTAGTCGAGAATGTACAAGGGATCAAGTGTTTTGCCCTTTGGACATCTCAGTATATTTCGACATTGGAGATCAAAGGGCATCCCAAGGCTTCCTTGATCTCTATTTTGACCTTTGATGTGCGCACTCCATCCAGGGGAAGTATGCGCTTGTAACCAATCGTGGTTCCTCCAGTCACTTTTTTCCACTGACCCTGCTTCCAAACAAGTATGTCAAAGGCCTCGACCCGTTGGCCCAATTCTATATATTCCTGCAATAGCAAGTAACCCAACTCGGTCTCCCCATCAAGTTCCAAGGTGAGCGAGGCCGATGTGATCCCATCATCCGTGGCCCAATAAGTAGCGGGATCTCCATCGGTCAGATTCAAGGGCGAATATTCTCGGTCCCCTCCCCTGACCGTGCTTGCCGACACTTGGATCGACCGTGCTAGATCATGTTGGAAAACACTGTCCAATATTTTCTTGAAACCCTGCAGGGACATGACATCCTCGGCATGGAACTGCCCTGTGGTATCGGGCGGTACGTTCAACAATAAATTAGACCCCCTCCCCACGGAGGTCAAATAGATTTGAAAAAGTTCTTCAGGGGTCTTGACCAAAGAATCTTGATCCTTGTGATAGAACCAACCGGGCCTTATCGATACATCCACTTCTGCAGGTATCCATCGACTTCCCCCGGCCGTGCCCTTTTGCAGCAGATCTTCGATACCGGCCTTGCCCGCATAGAGCGTATCCGGCGAAATGGTATTCCAATTGGTCGTTCCAGCAACGCCCCGTTCATTGCCCACCCATCTCAAGTCGGGCCCGGCATCGCTAAAAAATACCACATGTGGCTGAATGGAATCCACCATGCCAAGGGTATTGGGCCAATCGTAATAATGCTCTCTGTCGATGGTCCTTCGCTCGCGTGCGCCCCCATAGTGGCCATCACCCCCATTGGCCCCGTCGAACCACATTTCAAAAATGGGCCCATATCCAGTGAACAGCTCCCTTAACTGGTTTCTGTAATAGTCGATGTAAGAAGGGTTCCCGTAATCGGCATGGTTGCGGTCCCATGGTGAGAGGTAAACCCCGAACTTCAGTCCGTACCTGGCCGCAGATTCGGAGACGGACCGGACCACATCCCCGTTGCCCGATCGAAATGGACTGTTCTTTATGGAGTGCTCCGTGTAGGCCGATGGCCAAAGGGCAAAACCATCGTGGTGCTTGGCGGTCAAGATCACACCTTTAAAGCCGGTCTCTTCCAAGACGCTCATCCACTGATCGGAATCAAAAGCGGAGGGATCGAACAATTCCGGCGGTTCATCGCCATATCCCCATTCCCTGTCCGTAAAGGTATTGATCGAAAAGTGGACAAAAGCGTTCATTTCCATCCGATGCCAGGCCATTTGATCTTTTGTAGGTATCGGTCCCAAGGGCTCTGGCTCGGCAACCTCCTTTTTATGTTGACAGGATGTCACTGCCCATAACAGCATGGGAATGATCCAAAATTCCGTGGCTCGCATCATGATATACTTCTGGTTTGCAATTGTGCCCTACCTCTATTTTGATTTAAAGGAGTCGCGGCATTCCGCAAGATAAAATTTTGCTGCTTTAGATAGAAAAATCCAGCATCAAATCAATGGACCATCGCCCTTCATCCCATTGCACAAGAACAATTCAACAAATTTCCCATCGGTTGTTAAGGTTAAATCCCAATTTTATTTACCATAAAAAAATGGAAATTGATATCTTACACGGATAATAATTAATCAAACAAATGAGCAAATTTTATTACAACCAAGAACAGGAATCCTATGACGCCATTGTGGTCGGTACGGGAATCAGTGGTGGTTGGGCCGCCAAAGAGCTGTGCGAGAACGGTCTAAAGACCTTGGTTCTGGAACGAGGGCCCATGGTGAGGCACCGCGAGGACTACCCAACGGCCAATATGGACACCTGGGATTTTCCCCATGCGGGACAGCGCACCCGAGAGGACATCAAAACACAGGAAAAACAAGCAAGAACGGGCTATACCGTAAACGAACCTTCCAAACACTGGTTCGTAAACGACTTGGAACATCCCTACAACGAGACCAAGCGTTTCGATTGGATGCGCGGATACCACGTAGGGGGCCGTTCCATAATGTGGGGACGACAGAGTTATAGATGGAGCGATATCGATTTTGAGGCCAATAAAAAAGATGGGATTGCAGTGGACTGGCCTATTCGCTACAAGGATATCAAACCTTGGTACGACAAAGTGGAGAGTTTTATCGGTGTTTCCGGGGAAAACCTGGGGCTTCCCCAGTTACCTGATGGAATATTCGAACCCATGATGGACCTGAACTGCGTGGAACAGCATTTTAGGGAGCAGGTGGCCGATAAGTTCAACGGCCGTGTGGTGACCGCCGGTAGGACGGCCCACATCAACAGTGATAAAAAATTCGAGGGTGACGGACGTGTCCGTTGCCAGTTCAGGAACCGCTGTATCAGGGGATGTCCATTTGGCGGGTATTTTAGCAGTGTTTCCTCGACCCTGCCCACTGCGGAGCGGACAGGAAACCTGACCCTCAGACCTGATTCCATCGTACATGAGGTCATTTACGATCCCGATACCAAAAAAGCAACGGGTGTAAAGGTGATTGACAGGGAGACCAAGGAAGCCTTTGAATTCAAGGCCAAGGTAATCTTCCTTTGTGCCTCTTCCATGGCCACGACCTCTATCCTGATGCAATCCAAATCCGATAGGTTCCCCGATGGCCTGGGCAACGATTCCGATCAGTTGGGAAGAAATATCATGGACCACCATTTAGGTGTAGGTGCCTCGGGCAAGTTCGATGGATTTGAGGACAAATATTACAAGGGCAGAAAGCCCAACGGTATATACATCCCAAGGTTCAGGAACCTAGGAGGTGACTCCGATATGAAAAACTTCATTCGGGGATATGGTTACCAAGGCGGTGCCAGCAGGGGCAACTGGGAAGAGAGCGTATCGGAGCTATCCTATGGCAAGGACTATAAGGATGCCATGCTCAAACCAGGTGGATGGACATTTGGTATGGGAGGTTTCGGAGAGGTATTGCCCTATGAGGATAACCGGATGACCTTGGATTATGACAAATTGGACCAATGGGGCCTACCGACCATCACCTTTGATGCCGAGTTCCATGACAATGAATGGAAAATGAGAGAGGATATGAAAGAGCAGGCCGTGGAAATGTTGACCAAGGCAGGCCTGAAGGATGTGCAACCCTACGACAATCCCGGAGCACTTGGTCTTGGTATCCACGAGATGGGGACAGCACGTATGGGTCGTGACCCGAAGACTTCCATAGTGAACGGTTTCAACCAAGTACATACCTGCAAGAACCTTTACGTGACCGATGGGGCCTTTATGGCATCCGCCAGTTGTGTGAACCCTTCGTTGACCTATATGGCCTTTACGGCAAGGGCCGCCAACCATGCCGCCCAAGAACTTAAAAAAGGAAATATATAATGGAAAGAAGATCAGCACTCAAGAATATGGGATTGGCCTTCGGTTATGCCGTGGCCACTCCGACATTGCTATCCCTCTTGCAAAGTTGCAAGGACAAACCGGCCTATGCCGAGTGGACCCCCAGCTTCCTCGACAAGGAACAGGGCTATGCCATGGCACAGACCCTCGATGTGATCCTTCCCAAGACAGATACCCCTTCCGCTACGGAAGTGAACGTGCACACCTTCATCGATGCATACCTCGACGAGGTCATGCCCTTGGAGCAAAGGGAGTTCGTGGTCATGAAAATGAACAAGTTCTACGACAAGGTCCTGGCCGATTCCGGAAAGGAAAGCTTGATGGACATAGAGCCCGCGGACATAGAACCTGCGCTGCAGGCCTATCTGAGGAAACGTTCCGATGAGGAGGAAGAGGCACATTCCGAGGCCATCATGAGCTATATGCAGGCCATTATGCAGGGAGGCGAGGCCAGTCTTGACGACGATATCGCACGCTTCTCCTTTGCCAACGACCTGAGGGACCTGGCCACTTGGGCCTACAAGTCCTCAGAATATGTGGGCGAAGAGGTACTGGCCTATCTGCCCATACCAGGGGAGTACGTCGCCTGTGGCGACCTACAGACCCTCACCGGTGGAAAGGCATGGTCCCTATAGGCCCAAAGCATACATCAACAAAA
>NZ_JARFVA010000012.1 GCF_029194005.1 Flagellimonas okinawensis
TTGTCAAAATAGGGAAAGTACTGCCTTAAGGTCAGCAACCGTTGGCTCTTGCGCTTTTGCCCGTCCTTAAAAAGGTTGTGGAGTTCCTCCAAGGTCATCTTCTCCACCTCGTAGGCCGTAAAACGGTAGCGCTTGAAGAATTCGATGTACTTCCTGATTGTGACACGGGATATGCCCAATTGCTGGCTTATCCTCCGTTTGCTAGTGCCGGAGGTGTACAGTTTGTAAATCAGTTTTGTTTTTCGCATGTCTATCTGCTTGTTCGCCATGGTGCTTTTTAACAAAAAAAGCACTTAGACTTTTTACAGATAGATCTAATCTAAAGGTGGTCCACTTTGGCCCGGCGCGGGTGGGTCACTTTCGTCCGGCCAGCTATGGTCACTTTAACCCGGCGAGGGTGGTACACTATGTCCGGCGTTTCCATTCTTACCTATCATAGTGTAAAAATATTGTCTTCTATTGGAAATTTAAAACTATTTTGCTTCACAACTTTTTTCGACCTAATGTCCGAACAACCTCCTGTCCATTGTTGCAAGGCATCCTTACCTCTTATTCGCCCAATAGACCAAGACTGGAATACTTTTGGGGATTACTGCCGCAACTAGTTGACCCCAGTTGTTTGTACAGAAGGGAATCGATGTGCCCAATACGATAAACGCTGGCGATGCCTTCGGTTGCAAAGATGAAGTATCCAGTAGATACGGGTCGAACATGTACCCCCTTTTGATTGCTAAAACAGTACCAGTTCCTTTGGCAATAGCAGTACCTACCGCGGCCCAAAAAACTGTTCTGGTCATATTCCATATTTCCTTTCCCCATTTTTCCAACAACAGTTCCGGGGACATACAACTCTACCGAAATATAAACTCTTTCCTTTTTTAAGTTTTCTTTTCATTTTGGCCAAATTAAAATCCAACCGAACAGTTCTTCAACTTTGGGTCCTGTCCGATACAACAAGTCAATTTTTTTAATGGGGTTTTCGCAAACTAATTTATTATTGTAAAAAGAGATAATCCTTCAGAAAAATTTAATATTTAGTTTACATTTTATCTTACACCATACCATAACTTCATTGCTGTTTTTGGTCTATCGCTTTTTTGGAACTGCAGAAAAATCCTCAATAAATCCAATCAATAATGCACATAATGAAAGCTCCACGATTGTTTTTTTTCACCTTCCTGACATTCATAATGGTCATCTGCGGGGCCTATACCGCAAAGTACAGTGAAAATACACAGGGATACCAAAAATCCAAGGAAGAATGGTTCTTTAAGGCCATTTCTAGATATCCGGTCTCCATTACGTTCGAACCCATTGTCCTTTTTGACAATGGGGACTATGTGGAAGTGGGAACGGAGCCCGTCGGTTCCCTCGATAGGGTCCCATCCAAGAGTAATCGCCCGAAAGCTTGGGGAAAATGGGAGCTCAAAGGAGGTCGTTATTATTTGACCGACCATAAGGGACGGACGAACGATTATGGATTGGGATCTGGAAATTGGTTTCCTGCCTTTCCCTATCGGCCCAATCCGAAATTGGCTAGGATCTATCAGAACACCTGTTCCACTGATATAGGCTATGGGAGTACCCTGACCATCTCAAAGGTTACATTCATTGACGGTGAACACTTTATAGAAGGGGAAAACATGGGGGGCCTGACGCCAAATGCAGCTACTTGGGAAAAAAGTGCCCATACAGGAACTTATCATATTGAAGACCATATCATCACATTAAATTTTTCGGATGGCAAACAGGAAAAGCGTTCCTTCGCTGTCAGCGCAAAGGGAAATCCGGCCATACCCAACCCAAAGATGATCTTTATCGGAGGGGATGCCTACTTGGCCGAGGAATGAAACAAAAAACAATTCAATATATTTTTTAAACCAAAAAAAGCAAATGAAAAACAACCTTTCTATTTTGACCCTATCATTATTGACGTTCTCCCTAAACTCCTGTGACGGAAGTGGGGAAGATGACAACGACAATAATGATGACACCGGATTTGACACGGAGATCGTGGGAGAATCCGGCATTTTGGAAAACTTGAACACCACAAACCTTGACACATCCGGTTTTCCTTGGTATTATCAGGACGATGTCAACCAAACGGGGTGTGGCCTTTCCGAGTTGACCAATGGAAAACTGAAAAGATGGGATATCGAAAATGAGGGCCTGATACCGGTAAAAATCGGTACTGTACCTTTTGCAACGGAAGCCTTGGACGCGATCGAGGATAAATTGGGAATGACCTTGTTCGATAGGACAAGCATAGGCAACACACCCAATGAAAATGTTTCAAAGGGGCTGATTTTTAGTGATGGGACCGCTTCCGGGCCCAATCCGACCACTGATTGCGGACATGTTTCTGCTGGTGTTGGGACGTTCAGTTATCCTTACCAGGGAGGGGACACGGAATCCTCTTCTGAAAACATATATTTTGAGTATGACAATGAGGGAAACATCGTAGGCCATGACAATCCGATGGTGGGTTTGGCCTATGACGAGGCCGGTAATGCGGTGGGCAACATCTTGGAGGACACACCCTTTATTTTCGACGACAATGGAGCGGTGATCGGTATCAAGGCCGAAGAAGATGAGCTGATCAAGGACATCAACGGGAATGCCATTTGTACCATACTGTACAATAAGACCCTGTTTGATTCAAATGGAATGGCCATAGGGGCAAATGCATGGATCAGTGGGAGCCATGAAGATCGGGATGCCTACCTGATCAAATACCGTGTGGTCGAAGATCCCTTCTATGATGCAACGGGCCGTATCAATACAGTTCTGTATGTACATATCGGTTCTTCGGCCTGTGAAAGTGAAATCGATCTGGACTTGGTCGTGCACGAGACTGGTCATGCCCTTGGACTGGGAGCACATTTTGAGGGATTCGGCTACGGCCCTGCAGTGGACGGCAATTTCTGGAACGTTCTCAATACCCTGTACCACAATCCCATTGGAAGCGATGAAAGTTCCCTGAACATCCACCAAATCGAGTTTTAGGTCCAAAGGGAAAAATATGGAATCCCAACATACCTATTCGCGGCCCTGTTGGGATTGTTTCAAGGTCCTGACAAACTGTTTCAGGTTCTCATGGGAATGACTCAACCGACCGTTCACCATGATTACGGGGGTACCCACTTGGTTGCCAATGACCCCTTGTTCCCTGAGCTTGTCCCACATATAGGCGCCATATTCGGGATGTTGGGTGAAATTGAACAAGGTAAAGTCCACCTTGTTCTGTACTAGATAATCCGTTGTATAGGCACATCGTGTACAACCATCCCTACTGAAGACCACAATCCCCTGTTCAAACTTTTTGAAATCCTCGGGGTCGTAAATCTTGGCCGGCATTAGGACCTGGTTATACCCGTAGACATAGCCTATAGGCCCCCCGATTTTTTTGAGTTCGGCCACCAATAAGGTCTTTTGCGGCTCCACGAGCTTTACAATGGGTTGCCCATCATGTTCCAATCCGGTGACCTCACTGAGTTCAAAGGTAATCTCAACAGGTTCATCCAAAGTATTCTTCGCCTTGAACACCACATGTGTCGGGGTTTCCTCTTCAAGGATTTCCACGGCGACCTGTGAGAAGGACAAGAGACCGGACATAAGAAAAACAAAATGGACAAAAAAGGTTTTCATATCGGATTGGTTTCAGTAAGGTTGACACAACATTGTTGTTTGATAAAGCACTGGATTAAATTACTAAAAAAACAAGTCTCCCGACAGTTACCAAAACGTAAAATTCCATCATTAACATATGACACCCATCATACGCCTACATAGCTCCTTTATGGTCTAAGACATTGGTCTGAACTATACTTTATCCAACGTATAATCCGTACTGTACACCGTACAGACCTGATATACATCGACCCTTACCTTATCCTTGGTGAACTCTAAGACTATAAAAATATACTTGACCGGATCGAACCACTTTAGATGCGGATTCTTTGCGGCCAGGCCCAAACTGTTCTATAGCATGTTCCTTTATGAGACCCGTTACTTATTCATCAACAGTAACTCTATCTATTTATTTGACTTGGCCCAATGGTGTCCTAAAAAATCATCCAGATGACTTGTATTTTATTTACTAGCTTACTTAGATGGCCAATCAAACCCTTTCAACGACAATGGCATACCCCATGCCCACGCCCACGCACATGGTGGCCAATGCGTATCTTTTCCGTTGGTTTTGAAGTTCCAATGCTGCCGTATAGGTGATTCTTGTTCCGGTCATGCCCAAAGGATGCCCTATGGCAATGGCCCCTCCGTTGCTATTGATCCTGGGATCATCATCATGCAACCCCCATTCCCTGATACAGGCCAGACTCTGCGCCGAGAATGCCTCGTTGAGTTCGATGACATCCATTTGATCCAGTGTCAGACCTGCTTTGTCCAAAACCTTTTTGGTGGCCAACACAGGTCCGATGCCCATTATCCTTGGCTCCACCCCTACCACTGCGGATGCCACTACCCTGGCCAAGGGTTTCAACCCATACAACCCTACAGCTTTTCCGGATGCCACGAATATGGCTCCTGCCCCATCGTTCAGTCCCGAGGCATTGCCCGCCGTGACGGTCCCGTCTGCCTTAAAGGCTGGACGTAATTTGGAAAGCCCTTCGGGTGTCGTATCGGGCCTAATGAACTCGTCCCGGTCAAAAATAATGGGATCCTTTTTTCTTTGTGGGATCTCCACTGGCATGATTTCCTCTCCCAATCGCCCGTTCTTTTGGGCGGCAACGGCCTTCATCTGGGAATTGTAGGCGAACAGGTCTTGGTCTTCCCTTGAAATCCCATATTGGTCCACCAAGTTCTCCGCGGTGATGCCCATAGGATCGGTCCCGTACATTTCCTCCATCTTTGGGTTCTCAAACCGCCAACCAAAACTAGAATCGTACATCTGGGAATCATTGCCGTAGGCCCTGGAAGATTTGGATACCACCAAAGGTCCACGGGTCATGTGTTCCACCCCTCCCGAGATAAAGATATCCCCATCGCCCGCTTTTATGGCACGTACAGCATGTACAATGCTGGACATACCGGAGGAGCAGAGGCGATTGACGGTCTCCCCGGGAACCGTGTGCGGAAGTCCTGCCAGCAAAAGGGCCATACGCGCCACGTTACGGTTATCCTCCCCAGCTTGGTTATGACATCCCAAAATGACATCATCTATTTTATCCTTTGGTATCCCGGGGTTTCTCTCCATCAATTCCTTGATGACCATGGCTGCCAGATTATCTGTTCGAATGGGCGATAAGGTGCCACGAAAACTGCCGATCGGTGTCCTGATACCGTCTATAATATATGCTTCTTCCATTATAAGTACTTTGTCAAATTCTTGTTTTTCGAATAATGAACGAGGTAATCAATGTTACGGATAGCCCTATAAGACAGCCTATCAGCACAGTGACAAATCGTTCGAACGGGGATATGATACTACCAGGATGTTCGATCAAAATGATAAGCAGCGCCACAATGGCCGGACGCACGACTTGCATCAATTTGAACAACTTGCAAATGATGGTGGTGACCACAATCCCCAATACCACCTTTGCTACATAATCAATATTTATAAAAAATACGGTCAACCCCGAAAGGGACCCTATAAAATTGGAGATCACCCTCTCCTTTGTCAGCTTTGGGGCCAACTTTCTTCCCTCTGGTGGTATCACCAAGATGATGGAAAGCAACGCCCAAAAGAAATCTTCGGAAGAAAAGGCGATCATTAAATAATAGCCTATCAAAAAACCTATGATACATCGGGTCAGATAAATAAAGAACGATCTATCGAAATTCTTGGATACGCTACTCAAAGGTTTCATCATGCAAGTTTTTCCACAAATGTAGCGGATGTAAGTGCACGAACCTCTTCCAAAGTGGCCCCCGGCATGATTTCGATCAATACCAACATTCCCTTTATAAATTCAAAAACTGCCTTATCCGTGATAATCATATCCACAGAACCTTTTGAAGTCAAGGGTAAAGTGCATTGGGGTACCACCTTGGGCGAACCATCCTTATTGGTATGGGTCATAGTAATGATGAGCCTTTTGGCCCCAGACGCCAAATCCATGGCGCCCCCTACCCCCAACAAAGGTTTTCCCGGTACGGCCCAGTTGGCCAAATCGGCATGCTCGTCCACTTGCAGCCCTCCCATCACGGCAACATCGACATGTTTTCCTCTGATCATGCCAAAAGATTCGGAGCTATCAAAGTAGCTACTTCCCGGTAGGGCGGTCACGGGAATCTTCCCTGCATTCACAGGATAGTCCAATGCCCCACCATCCATGGGCGCCGGGCCAACCCCGAGCATTCCATTTTCGGTATGAAGGTTGATATCGTCTTCTGGCCAGATCAAATCCGCCACCAAAGTTGGTATGCCGATTCCCAAGTTGACCACATCCCCTTTTTGGAGTTCCTTAAGGACTCTTTTGGCCATATCCATACGGGCTTCACTTACTTTTTTGGCAATACCCACATCTGCGGATGAACCCAGGTCGTCCATTGTCAGTGTAGCCTGTACCAGATAATCCACATAACAGCCAGGGGTGTGGATTTGATTGGGATCCAATTCACCGATCTCCACGATTTCCTCCACTTCCACAATGACCAAGTCGGCCGCGGTAGCCATGGCCTTGTTGAAATTTTGTTCTGTTAGCCGATATTGGAGGTTTCCCATTTTATCGGCTTTCCATGCCCGGATAAAGGCCACGTTTCCCCGAATACCTTCCACAAAAACTTGTTCCACCCCTTTTATGGTTTTGGTTTCCCTGTTCTCTGCCAATAGTGTCCCTGCCGAAGTGGGGGTGTAAAACCCACCTATTCCAGCCCCACCGGCTCGAATCGCTTCGGCCAAAGTCCCTTGAGGAATCAACTCATAGGCCACTTTGCCGGATTGGGCGGCTTCCACCGCTTCTGGGTTACTGGTAAAAAAGGAGCCTACCATTTTTTTAATCTGGCCATTGCGAAGCAACCTGCCTCCACCCAGTCCGGGCTCCCCAACATTGTTTCCTATGAATGTGATATCCTTTGTATCCGTCTCGGCCAATGCATGCATCAGATGCACTGGGTTTCCTGTCATTCCAAACCCCCCCTGCAATAAGGTGTCACCGTTTTTTACCAGTGCCACTGCTTCTTCCAAACTGATTTGTGGTGTATGTTTCATTAAATTTTGATCATTATTTTTGAATGAATTGGAGCACTTGCTCTGAAAATTCCTGTGCCTTTTCCACATTCGACAAATGAGCCGCCCTTACCTGAACATGGGTAGCATTGGGTATTCCTTTTTCAAGAAATTTGCCGTGCTCCACCGTAGTGACCTCATCCTTGTTCCCACTTATGATAAGGGTTTTGGAAACTATCTGGTTAAGGTCTTCCCTAAAGTCAGCATCGCGGACCGCGGCACAATTGCCCATATATCCGTTGACATCGATATGAATTATTTGATTGGCCAAATCTTGTACAATATCTGGATGGCTGCTCCTGAATTCGTTTGTGAACCAACGCTCCTTACTGCCTTCCGCCAAGGAATCCATGCCATTTTTTTTCACGAATGCGATACGGTCATTCCAGCCTGTTTCCGTTCCAATCTTGGCAGCCGTATTGGCTAGGATCAAACGGTTGAGTCGATTCCCTGCATGGATTCCCAACCATTGGCCGATGAGTCCACCCATGGATAACCCACAAAAACTGAATTTTTCAATGTGCAAACGGTCTGCCAAGGCAAGAACATCCTTTCCCAACAGTTCCGTGGTGTATTCTCCAGGAGTCACCTCAGATTTTCCATGCCCTCGTGTGTCATAGGTCAGAAGGTTCACATGGTTTTTCAAATAGGCGATTTGCTCAGACCACATGGAAAGGTTACAACCCAACGAATTGGAGAAAATAAGCACTTCTTTATGCCCATTGTCCTCGTAATGGAAATGAACCTTGGTGTTATTGATTTTTGCAATCTCCATTGTTTGAATACTTTTTGATTTTGGTAATTCTTTTGATCATGGTTTCTTCAAATGAACTACCGAAGATGGGCATCCACCTTCGGTAGTTCACTTTTACAATTATCGGTGCTTTATCCCAACCTCAGGAAGCGATGGAAGCACGGGTTCTGTGGTTTTCACCTGGCGCAATCTTCTCACTGTCCTTCACCATGTGAAAGTTAAAATCGATGGAGGCGAATGGTTCGTCTTTGCCCATGGCTTTGGCCTCTTCCAATGAAAGATGCTTTACCGGGGGCACCAAGTCTTTTTTGGTGGCAAAGGCAAAATCATCATAGGTCAATGGGTCTCCTTCAATATTGATCTGTGTGGTCAATTTTCTGTATCCGGGAGCCGTAATGAAGAAATGGATGTGTGCTGGTCGGGAACCATGGCGCCCCAATGCTGTCATCAATCTATCCGTAGGTCCTTCCGGGGGGCACGAATACCCAACGGGCAAGAATGATTTGAACTGGTATTTCCCATCTGCCGCTGTTCTAATGGCCCTGCGAAGATTATAGTCGGACTGGCTACTGTCAAAGTAGGAATACAACCCCAATTGGTTGCAATGCCACACTTCTACCAAAGCACCTTCTATGGGGTTGCCTTCCTCATCCAGTACCTCCCCTTGCATGTAAAGTGACTCATCCCCTTGATTTGGCTCATTTTCCAATTCGGCATAGCTCAAAGATTCAGGTGCTCCCGCCACATACAATGGTCCTTCAATAGTTCGTGGGGTTTTCAACTCGATACCTGCTTGGGCATCTTCCCAATCCATTTTTTCATCCAGAAAATGTTCCAACCCGATTCCAGCGGCCACCAATCCTATTTCATTTTTCTTGCCAACTTCGGCAATCCAATCACAGGCTTTCCACACTTCCTCTGCAGTGATATCCAATTCTGCAATGGCATAAAACAAATCTTTCAACAACCTGTTCGTGATTTCCTTTATTCTTTCATTCCCTTCCCCAACCTTTTCCTTGGATAGGATTTCTGCCAGTACCGCATCAATTGCTTCTTTGTTCATCTTAGTAATTTTTAGTGTTAATATGCATTTGTATTCGTCTTTGTTTGTTTATAACATAGTTTCCCGAATGGCATTGGGATGCTTGCATAGGCTTTTCACCTTCATGGTCATATAGGGGAAAAGCGGCAATTCGGTAAGTATTTGGTGTAGCTCGTCCGGACTTTCAACATCCAGGATGCTTATGTTCGAATATTGTCCTGCAACCCTCCACAGGTATACCCATTTACCAGATTTCTGATATTTCTGGGATGTTTGCTGTTCCCTGGTGATATAGTCCTTTAATTTTTCCTCACTCCAAGTTTCTGGGATGTGCACATCCATTTCAACACAGTAAAGCATAGTCTTCTATTATTTTCGTTTATACTGATTCAGTTTGTCTTCATCCAGTTCAAGACCAAGACCAGGCCCGGTAGGTATACTTAATGTGCCATTGGAATAGTCCAACTTGGTCTTGATGATATCATCCGTAAGCAATAGTGGTCCGAACAGTTCAGTGCCCCAACTCAAATTTTTGAGTGTACTGAACGCATGTGCCGAAGCAATGGTTCCAATGGAACCTTCCAACAACGTGCCCCCGTACAATCCAATATCCGAAGCTTCGGCAATGGCCGCTACTTTCAAGACATTGTACAGACCACCTGACTTTCCAATCTTAAGGGCAAAAACACTGCCTCCCCTTATTTTTGCCAATTGAAATGCATCGGTTAACGTGCGCTGCGACTCATCTGCCATAATAGGTACTTCAAATGTTTGGGTGAGTCGTGCCAGACCTTCAAAATTCTCCTTGTTTATCGGCTGCTCTATAAGGTCGATGCCATTTTCCTGCAACTTTTTGATATAAATCTTGGCCGTACCTTCATCCCAAGCCTGATTGACATCCACTGTAACCTTGGCCCGAGCACCCAATGCCTTTTTAATGGCGATCACATGTTCAACGGCCCTGTTATCAGTTTGCCATCCCGTCTTTATCTTAAAGGTGTTGTGTCTATTCTCCGCTATCAATTTTTCCGCTTCGGCAATGTCCTTTTCAGTATCGCCACTGGCCAACGTCCAAAGAACATCCAGTGCGGTGTGTTGTGAACCTCCCAGTAGGGTCGAGACAGAAACGCCCAAGCGTTTTCCCTGGGCATCCAACAAAGCAGTCTCTATGCCAGATTTGGTAATCGGGTTCCCTTTGATGTTTTTCTCCAACTTGTTCATAATAGCGTGGATGTTGGTGGCATCCATACCCAGGAGAAGTGGAATAAAATAGGTGTTGAGATTGACCATCATAGCTTCCGGAGACTCTTCCCCATAGCTTAGCCCCCCAATGGTGGTGGACTCCCCTATACCTTCCACTCCATCACTACAGAACAATCGGATAATCACAAAACTGTTCTTCTTCATGACCGTCATGGATAAATGATGGAGTCGTATGGTCGGGAGATCTACAATACAGGTCTCGATTCTTTCAATTTTAGGATATGTCATTTTTTGATATAACGTTAAATACGCATATAAATAATTATGCGATTGGTAATTATGGAGTGGATTATTTGTCAATACTGAACAAAATTGAAGAAAATGGTGCAATAGAAATTATCTTTTCAAAACATTAATAGCACAAATCAATCATTTAATATTAAAAAAAGTATAAAATGTTCAAAAAGTGAATTGTTGAAAATTGGAAATGCCTAATCCTGAACGTTCTTCGTCCCGATTTTTTTTCTGTAATCGCGTGGCGTCAGTCCCAATTTGGCTTTAAAAAGACGCGAAAAATAGTTGGGGGATTCAAATCCCAGTCCAAAGGAGATTTCTGCAATTGAGGTCTCAAAAATGGCCAGTCTCACCTTAGCTTCATCCAAGAAGTGCTCTATAACAATATCCTTGGGGGATTTACCGGACACTTCCCTACAGATTCTATTGAGGTGTCCTGCAGATATGGACAACTGTTCCGCATACCCTTCAATAGGATATTTAAAATTGTTCATCTCGCTGATGAGCTGTAAAAACCTTCGATAATAGATATTGTATGCATTGTCTGAAGAAATAATCGTTAGTTTCCCTTTTTTGGGAATACGGTACAGTCGGATCAAGAGCATGCCAACGAGATATTCGAGGGCAAAATCCTTTCCTGGAAGATCATTGTTGAACTCGTTGATACACTTGTGCATGGTGGTGTACAAATGTTCAAAAAGCAGGTCCTCAAAATCGAACTTGGCAATGGTAATGGTCTCGATATCAAAAATGATATCGGTATCCAAGGCCAACATACGTTCTATGGCCATATCCGAAAGAGTAATTACCCAACCTTTGATTTCCTCCTTTACCAACATGCCATGCAATACGTTTCTAGGAATGGCAAAAAAACTGGTTCCATTGATCTCGATGGTCTCGTCATTAACGGAGAGCAATAGGGAGCCCTCCTCCAGTAAAAAAACTTGGAAAAGATTGCCGTGTACATGGTTTTTTATAACGCCATGATACCGTTGAAGAACACTCTCCAAAGTGGTCACATGTATTATTTCACGGATAAACTCAATGGAATCTTCCCCATAAATCCCGTCATAAAAAAGTTTTTTTTTCACTGCTGTACATTAAAAAGATTGATGCTGGGAATTGACCCCAAATATAAAGTCTGCATTTATTTAATATACATTACATAGCCCATATTTTAAAAACTACAAAGGGATGAGCAATCGTTTTTCCGAATCCACACTTCATCAATTTCTGTACAATGTCTGTGCAATAATCTAAGCCCATTTTGACAGAGCTATTTTTTTGTGTGACTCAACCCTGTTTCAACTACTGGGGTTTCTAACCTAGGTTGCCTTGACTTGGTCACATCCACAAAGGTTGGGTTCGAGAGAGTTCTTGGGAAGGATAGTCAGGTTTTCCCATGGACAGTCCCTGACACTGTTTGAGTTCATTCAACAGCAAAGGGCATTCACCACCCCATTTGCCTTATCTTTTCCAAAAATAATAACCCCATTGTTGGATTCACGGACATTTACATTCAAGGTTTCGGTAATATAAAAAAATTAACAATATGGTAAACCGACCCAAGGCAACCCAACGCTCAAATACCCATCATATTTCTAAAAAAATAGAATGGTCGCAAAAATTTTGCCCCTATTTATGGTTCTCTTTGTTACATCCTGTTCCAACGACGATAATTTGTCAACCTGGGACAGCCTATCCGGAACTTGGCAATTGGAATACTATGATGATTTAGACGAAGGTACTCTTTCCGTGCCAAAGGAAGAAACGACTGTACTTACGTTCGCAAACGGAACCTTGGCAGGAAAGATCGGGTTCAATACCATAGCCGGTGGCTCATATGCCCTTGAGAACAAAATACTGATCCTCAGTTATGGCATCACTAAAGTGGGCGGTTCCCTATGGGAGGTCAGGTTCCGGGAGTCCTTGGTCGATCTTTACACAGAAAGGGCATTTCACATCCCCATTTCACTATCCGAGGACGAACTTATCTTTCATTACGGGACACAAAGCACCATGCATTTTCGCAAAAAGGATTAAATATAATACCTATGGGTTCAAGAGCACTACACATAAAGGAGAAAAGAATACTGATGTATCCCATCTTACTTTGTTTGTTGGCCGTCATACTTTTTTCTTGCTCTGGTTCCGACGCACTGGATAACGGGATACTCCTGTATTGGCAAGAGACCAAATGTAATGATCCTTGGGGTACCAAGGAAAGTGATGACGAAAATACAGTTCGTGAGGCCTTAACGGGATATCTTTTCGATAATGGCATCGATGAATTTAGAATTTGGGAATTCGCATATATGTTGACCGACGGCATGGTCACATGTGATTCATGTGGATGCCCTTCGGGAACGGTCATCAGAGTGGAAGTTGACGAAACCTATGTTGAAAAAATGGAGAGGTTGGGTTTCAAGTACGGGTTGGCCGACTAATTGGATTTCATCAAAGATTGAGCAGCAATATATAGCTCCCTTTAACATAAAGACAACAACGTAGTAAAGAAATCAATGGATACAGTACAAAGACTTCTCTTTAAAAAACACCCTCCATGGCCACTGACATTCTTGATTTTTTCATGTAGTGGGCAATCCGATGAAGTTCCTGTCAAACTTTTAATGGACATCGAAGCATGTGAAGTATTGGAAGAAACAAACGACATTGTGGCAACCTTCACAGATGTTGAGGGAAAAGTCATCAGCCCAGATACTTTTGCTTGCCCAAACCTATATACACTCTCCGGTGGTCCAGAACATGAAAAAAGGGAACTGGAATATCTTTATGCTTGCAATCTCCCGGAAGAACTAAAAATAGACAGCCTTTCCGTTATGAAAGATGAAATACGATATGAAACTGACAGAATGTATGTAGAAACACCTAACAGTATAATAAGTGGGGATGTACATACCATGCACGTTTCAGCTAATAGTGATTGGGGATCTCTAGATTTAAATATGCAGTTTCCGGGGCAGGTAATGTACAACGCAGGAACCGGGGTGTTTGATTTTTTCGGAAATGTTCCTACAGGTCAGTATTCCATTGTCAATGGGTTATGCAGCGGTACGTTAACTTTAGAAGGCGAAGAGATAAAGTTTTTTGGGACAACGTGGTTTGACAGGCAATGGTCTTGGATTAAAGACCTTGATGGAAATAAAGAAACAATGGTGAAAAAAGAGGAATTTCAAGGACAGGATATGCACTGGACCTGGATGAACCTTACTTTGGATAATGGCCACGTAATGGGTTTATGGGATATCCACCTTTATGGAAATCACTCCAGTTTTGTAACCCTCGTTGAGCCGGACGGTTCTCATGTTGTTGCAAACATCAAACCTCTTGCCGAATTGGCCAGTGAGTATTGGATTAGCCCTAAAAAGCAACACTATCCCACAAACTGGATTGTGGATATACCTGAATTAGATGCCAAACTAACTGTTAAAGCTATTAAGAAAGAACAGGAAGTTGCTTCTAATATGCTCCCTAGGTATGAAGGTCTTGCTAACATTACCGGAACTTTCAGGGGAAAACCCGTAACGGGTCATAACCTGGTTGAAATGGTTGGAAATTGGAGCAAAGGATAACAAATTTTAATTTTGTCTTATAGTTGTCCGATAAACATTTGAAAGGCGCAGGATTTAAATCCTGCGCTTTTTCTTTCGGTATGCGGGGCTAAAACTTTTAAAAGCAAAAAGCCAGGAGTAAAGAAGGCGGCAAGAGTAATTTTTTAGCATATTGCCAATCTTTTGAACATCAGCCAAGAAACATTGAGCAGGATCAGGGGCAGCATCCGTTTTTGACTTATGTCAAAAAATGTGGCCCTAATGCTTTTTACTTTTAAAGTATAATCTTTAAAAGCAGTAAAAATGAAAACAGGTTCAAGAAAATTAAGTATCCCCCATTTGATAGACGCCGAACGTGATCTGGCCTTTAAACCCGAGATGGGCACCAATTCCTTCTTTGCCATTGCCGATGTCCAAACTGACCAGGGCCGCAAGTTCAATATTCTTATCCACCAACTCGAAGTACCGGCACCAGCTGGGGTTCCACGAAAATTTCTAAGTATTTTCAATGTGTTCGATATAGACAACGGCACCTTTAAAAGTGATGAGATCATACATTCGGAGGATGAGGTGACCTACGAAACCGACAGCATGTACATTGAAATGCCCAATAGCAAGATAAGTGGGAATTTGCACGCCATCAAGGCCTCTGCCAATTTCGACTGGGGCTCGGTGGAACTCGATATGCAGTTTCCCGGGGAGGTCATCTACAACGGAGGGACCGGGGTCTTCGATTTTGTGGGCAATATTCCCACAGGGCAATACTCCGTAACCAAAGGATTGGGCAGTGGCACTTTAAACTTCAACGGCGAGACACATAAGGTTTTTGGCAAAACATGGTATGACAGGCAATGGTTCTGGCGCCATGATTTCTTTGGAAACAAAGAAAAGCCAATGAAAGGAACCTTTCAGGAACAGGACATGTACTGGACATGGATGAACCTTACACTCGATAACGGAGATGTATTGGGTTTATGGGATATCTATCTTTATGGAAAGCAATCCAGCTGGGTGACCATGGCAGAACCGGATGGTTCCCATATCGTTGCAAATGTCGAACCTCTTGCCGAATCTGCAAGCGAGTTCTGGATAAGCCCTATGGGGCAACGCTATCCGACCAATTGGGTCGTCAAGATACCCGAACTGGAGGCTGAACTGATCGTAAGGGCAATCAAAAAAGAACAGGAGGTACCTTCTGACATTTTACCTAAATACGAAGGCTTATGCAATATTACCGGAACTTTCAGGGGAAAACCCGTAACAGGCTATAACCTTGTTGAAATGGTGGGCAACTGGAACAAGGACAGAATGTTCTGATTCTCCGTGTATCTCCTCATAAAATGTCTGACCGGGTTGGATTTTTATAAATTCAACCCGTCTTTCT
>NZ_JARFVA010000013.1:2500-5139 GCF_029194005.1 Flagellimonas okinawensis
TTCTTTTCACCTTTCCCTCACGGTACTGGTTCACTATCGGTCTCTCAGGAGTATTTAGCCTTGGCGGATGGTCCCGCCGGATTCACACAGGGTTTCACGTGCCCCGCGCTACTCAGGATACCACTATCTTTAACGCTCCTTGCCCGTACGGGACTGTCACCCATATCGTGCAGCTTTCCAACTGCTTCCGGTTCGTCGCGCAAAGAATATTGTGGTCCTACAACCCCGTCATTGCCGGAACAACAACGGTTTGGGCCGATCCGATTTCGCTCGCCACTACTCTCGGAATCACTCTTGTTTTCTCTTCCTCCGCCTACTTAGATGTTTCAGTTCAGCGGGTTCGCCCACCTTACGGTGTGACTGGCCTTCAACCAGCCGGGTTGCCCCATTCGGACACCCACGGATCAATGCTCATGTGCAGCTCCCCGTGGATTTTCGCAGCTTATCACGTCCTTCTTCGCCTCTGAGAGCCTAGGCATCCCCCATACGCCCTTCTTTTGCTTGTCGCACCTGTACATAAGTACAAATGCCCTCTCGTAATCCTTTATATATTCTATTCTACTTCGTGTTTCTTCTTTGACTTCGCACACAACGATATAAAATCGCTGTCGCTCCGTCCCAATATGTCAATGAACTTATGTCCCCAAAGGGACTCGTGGAGAATATCGGAGTCGAACCGATGACCTCCTGCGTGCAAGGCAGGCGCTCTAGCCAGCTGAGCTAATCCCCCATTATCAGTTGTCAGTTAACAGTTATCAGTTAACAGTACTATATAACGGTAACCCAACATCTAGAATTTCCTAATTTCAGTACTCAATGAACTTTTTCATCGTAGTCTCAGGCAGACTCGAACTGCCGACCTCTACATTATCAGTGTAGCGCTCTAACCAGCTGAGCTATGAGACTGTCTTGGCCTTTTATCGCCAGTATTTGTAACATATTATAAACGACAGCGCAAAACGTAACAACCACCTCGTGCAGGACCCGGACATCCGGGCGTCTCTTTCTCTAGAAAGGAGGTGTTCCAGCCGCACCTTCCGGTACGGCTACCTTGTTACGACTTAGCCCTAGTTACCGATTTTGCCCTAGGCCGCTCCTCTCGGTGACGGACTTCAGGCACTCCCGGCTTCCATGGCTTGACGGGCGGTGTGTACAAGGCCCGGGAACGTATTCACCGGATCATGGCTGATATCCGATTACTAGCGATTCCAGCTTCACGGGGTCGAGTTGCAGACCCCGATCCGAACTGTGACCGGTTTTGTAGATCCGCGCCCCCTTGCGGGGTGGCTTCCCTCTGTACCGGCCATTGTAGCACGTGTGTAGCCCAGGACGTAAGGGCCGTGATGATTTGACGTCGTCCCCACCTTCCTCACGGTTTGCACCGGCAGTCCCGTTAGAGTCCCCATCTTGACATGCTGGCAACTAACGGTAGGGGTTGCGCTCGTTATAGGACTTAACCTGACACCTCACGGCACGAGCTGACGACAACCATGCAGCACCTTGCAGGCAGTCCGAAGAAAGGGGTATCTCTACCCCATGCAGCCTGCATTTAAGCCCTGGTAAGGTTCCTCGCGTATCATCGAATTAAACCACATGCTCCACCGCTTGTGCGGGCCCCCGTCAATTCCTTTGAGTTTCATTCTTGCGAACGTACTCCCCAGGTGGGATACTTATCACTTTCGCTTGGCCACGGAGACCGAAGTCCCCACAGCTAGTATCCATCGTTTACGGCGTGGACTACCGGGGTATCTAATCCCGTTCGCTACCCACGCTTTCGTCCATCAGCGTCAGTACATGGTTGGTCACCTGCCTTCGCGATCGGTGTTCTATGTGATATCTATGCATTTCACCGCTACACCACATGTTCCGGCAACCCCACCATGACTCAAGACCTGCAGTATCAAAGGCAATTTTATGGTTGAGCCACAAACTTTCACCCCTGACTTACAGGCCCGCCTACGGACCCTTTAAACCCAATGATTCCGGATAACGCTCGGACCCTCCGTATTACCGCGGCTGCTGGCACGGAGTTAGCCGGTCCTTATTCTTACGGTACCGTCAGACACCTACACGTAGGTGCGTTTCTTCCCGTATAAAAGCAGTTTACAACCCATAGGGCCGTCATCCTGCACGCGGCATGGCTGGATCAGGCTCCCGCCCATTGTCCAATATTCCTCACTGCTGCCTCCCGTAGGAGTCTGGTCCGTGTCTCAGTACCAGTGTGGGGGATCCCCCTCTCAGGGCCCCTAACCATCGCTGCCATGGTGAGCCGTTACCTCACCATCTAACTAATGGTACGCATGGCCATCCCTGTCCGATAAATCTTTAATCGGAATATCATGCGATATCCCGATACTATGGGGCATTAATCCAAGTTTCCCTGGGCTATTCCCCTGACAGGGGCAGGTTCCATACGCGTTCCGCACCCGTGCGCCGGTCGTCAGCAAAAAAGCAAGCTTTTCCCTGTTACCCCTCGACTTGCATGTGTTAGGCCTGCCGCTAGCGTTCATCCTGAGCCAGGATCAAACTCTTCATTGTATTTCCTTGAATGTCTGTCCGACACCCGAAATATCCGAGCCCTCGCATCAAAATGGTTTGTTCTTAATTCTACGCTGTCGTTACAATATGTATATGAACTT
>NZ_JARFVA010000014.1 GCF_029194005.1 Flagellimonas okinawensis
CGCTGATCGTCAATACGTTGCTCGGAGCGTCCAAGGAAGCTCCCGTGATATCGTCATCGGCCATGCTGTCGACATAGGCTTTGGTCGCGGCATCGCTACCAGCTGTCGGTGTCCCGAGACCGGTGATCACCAATCCGTTCGCATCGTTGCTTTCTGTAAGTACTTGCTCGATGTTCTGGATCTCGTTGGTCGAGGATAGGTCACCGTCCGCGGCGATATGGTCCGCAATGTCGGTCGCATTGGCTGAAATGGCCGTGGCATTTGTTGTGATCGCAGCGGTATTCGTTTCTATATCGGATGCGTTGTCCGAGATGTTCGTGGCATTTGTTGTGATGGCCGAGGCGTTGGCTGCCACTCCTGCACTGTCGTCAAGGCTTGATAAATCCACTCCTGGATTGTTGCCCAATTCATTGGTATAGGTCAAAGCGTTCGTCGAACCATCAAAGGACAATGTTGTATTGGTCTCTGCAATGGATACCGAGGCTACATTCAAATAAAGTGCCCCATCAGACCCTGCGGTTATGTTGTTGTTCGCATCGGAACTGATCAGATTAACGGACTCTGTTCCACCTCCGTCTGTTATTTCAAGATTACCTCCTGTGATACCACTGCCTGTATTATATTCATTGCCAATGTTGGTATCGGCATCAGCCGCGATATGGTCTGCAATATCGGTAGCATTGGCTGAAATGGCCGTAGCGTTCGTTGTAATCGCAGCGGTGTTCGTGGCGATATCACTTGCGTTGTCCGAGATATCGGAAGCGTTCGTGGCAATATTGTTCGTGTTGGCCGTGATGTTCGAAGTGTTCGAAGTAATGTTCGAAGCGTTCGTTGTGATGGCCGAGGCGTTGGCCGCCACTCCTGCACTGTCGTCAAGGTCGCTAAGGTCCACCGTAACATCGGCCGTGCCCTCGCTGATCGTCAATACGTTGCTCGGAGCGTCCAAGGAAGCTCCCGTGATATCGTCATCGGCCATGCTGTCGACATAGGCTTTGGTCGCTGCATCGCTACCAGCTGTCGGTGTCCCTAGACCGGTGATCACCAATCCGTTCGCATCGTTGCTTTCTGTAAGTACTTGCTCGATGTTCTGGATCTCGTTGGTCGAGGAAAGGTCACCGTCCGCGGCGATATGGTCAGAAATGTCGGTAGCGTTGGCTGAAATGGCCGTGGCATTTGTTGTGATCGCAGCGGTGTTCGTTGCTATATCGGATGCGTTGTCAGATATGTTCGTGGCATTGGTTGTGATGTTGCCCGTATTGGTCGAGATGTCCGTAACGTTGTCCGAGATATCGGAAGCGTTCGTGGCAATATTGTTCGTGTTGGCCGTGATGTTCGAAGTGTTCGAAGTGATATTCGAAGCGTTGGTCGAAATCGCAGCGGTATTTGTTGCTATATCGGATGCATTGTCCGATATGTTAGTGGCGTTCGTTGTGATGGCCGAGGCATTGGCCGCCACTCCTGCACTGTCGTCAAGGCTTGATAAATCCACTCCTGGATTGTTGCCCAATTCATTGGTATAGGTCAAAGCGTTCGTCGAACCATCAAAGGACAATGTTGTATTGGTCTCTGCAATGGATACCGAAGCCACATTCAAATATAGTGCACCATCAGACCCTGCAGTTATGTTGTTGTTCGCATCGGTACTGATTAGATTAACAGACTCTGTTCCACCTCCGTCTGTTATTTCAAGATTACCTCCTGTGATACCACTTCCTGTATTGTATTCATTTCCAATGTTGGTATCGGCATCAGCCGCGATATGGTCCGCAATGTCGGTCGCGTTGGCTGAAATGGCCGTGGCATTTGTTGTGATCGCAGCGGTGTTCGTTGCTATATCACTTGCGTTGTCCGAGATATCGGAAGTGTTCGTGGCAATATTGTTCGTGTTGGCCGTGATGTTCGACGTGT
>NZ_JARFVA010000002.1 GCF_029194005.1 Flagellimonas okinawensis
GATGTGATCCTTCCCAAGACAGATACCCCTTCCGCTACGGAAGTGAACGTGCACACCTTCATCGATGCATACCTCGACGAGGTCATGCCCTTGGAGCAAAGGGAGTTCGTGGTCATGAAAATGAACAAGTTCTACGACAAGGTCCTGGCCGATTCCGGAAAGGAAAGCTTGATGGACATAGAGCCCGCGGACATAGAACCTGCGCTGCAGGCCTATCTGAGGAAACGTTCCGATGAGGAGGAAGAGGCACATTCCGAGGCCATCATGAGCTATATGCAGGCCATTATGCAGGGAGGCGAGGCCAGTCTTGACGACGATATCGCGCGCTTCTCCTTTGCCAACGACCTGAGGGACCTGGCCACTTGGGCCTACAAGTCCTCAGAATATGTGGGCGAAGAGGTACTGGCCTATCTGCCCATACCAGGGGAGTACGTCGCCTGTGGCGACCTACAGACCCTCACCGGTGGAAAGGCATGGTCCCTATAGGCCCAAAGCATACATCAACAAAACAAAGCCTCCTCTACGGGAGGCTTTTTTTGTGCAAAAAAAATACCTCGGAATGTTCGAGCGTGGGGTGAACTTATCCGAGGTACTAAATCAATAAACACTATCACGTATACCGATAAACGGTACGATTGAACTTGCCGAACAACTTAAATCAAAACCATATACATTGTTTCCATTTCCGATTGACCGTCAATATATTGTAATCCCCAAAAATTAATTCTGGAATCAACAAAGCAAAGATTTAAAAAAGCCTTTACATCCTAAAGAAAAACAGGGCGTTGGAATCGCAAAGTTTTTAACATAAAATGTTGATATCTAGACCCAAGACCGACTTAAACAAATTTTTCAAACCTAATTGTAACAAACAAAAAAAGACCAAGAAGTATAACAATAATACTTACATGGTCTTGCTTTTATGATGAACAGGCACGTGGCCAAATATTACCAAAGAGTACGGCCTCTTCAAACATGAGGGTTATAAATCCATATTGTCCTAGGTAGTTCCCCCGAAACCTAAAATCAAATTAGATTTTGTCATGCAGAAGATTAATTGTGCAAGCGGTTAAACAATCGAAAAAGATTGGTTGCTGTGGCCGTACAATTTATCTGGTAATACAAAATTTCTAAGAGCTATTATTTTCTGATAGCAACTTCATTCCATTTGGAACCAAGTTCTTCACTACTTCTTTCAGATACCGCAGCAAAAATCAAAGCCGCTACAAGTATCAAAAATAAAACTGCACATTTTCTCATTTTCTGGCTATTTCAAATTGTGCCCAATTTTTGACAAGCCGAATATAATTAAGATAAGGGCGTGGGAGGAAGCTCTATGTATAAACTGTCCCTTTTTATGTATAATTGGTTTTTCAATTTTCCCATTTTGACGACTGTTTGACCATGAATGGTGTTTAGGTATTGAAAACCAAGTGCTTTTTCTCTTGATTTGACTTTTTATGCAAGTTATACGTACTAAATATCCATTAACACATAATTTTATTACCATCTGCAGAATAATCCTAAATTTGAAATTACCTATACTATATTATGCTAGAAGCCGTAATAGTCGACGATGAGATCAAGGCACTCCAGAGTTTGAGTTGGGAATTGACCAATTTAAGCGATGAAGTGGATATAATTGCATCCTTTACCGATGCACGGGAGGCCTTGGATTATCTTGAAAAAAACACACCGGACTGCTTGTTTTTGGATATTGAGATGCCTGCTATGGACGGTTTTCAATTTATCAAAAACCTTAAGAACAAGGACTTTCCCGTAGTTATTACCACGGCCTACAATCAGTATGCGCTCCAAGCCTTAAAAAATGAGGCCATTGACTATCTTTTAAAGCCCATTGACACGGATGATCTAGAGGAAACGATCGCCAAAATCAAAAAGTTCAATGCCAAAAACCTTACGGTAGAGCGACTCGAAAAAATCTTGCTCAACTTCAATTCGGAATCACAGAGCAAAAAAATCACCATCAATACCGACGGAAAATTGGTCTTTTTAAACAGTGAGGATATATTGTACGCTGAATCGGATGGAAATTACAGCACTATTTTCCTTACCGATGGACAAAAGATCCTGCTCACAAAAAAACTTAAAGAGGTGAATGCACTGTTACCCGAAAACAGCTTTTTTAGGATTCACAATTCGTACATTATCAATCTTAATAAGATAAAAGAGTTCCTTAAGACCGATGGTTATGTGGTCTTGGAATCGAACCATAAAATACCTGTCTCCAGGCAAAAAAAATCCGATTTTTTAGATATGCTCTAATCCCAAAATGTTCCCGTGCCTATAGTAAAGTTCCATCTTATCGAAAACCTGTATCGTAAGCAAAGAACCTTTTTGTTCAGTACTATCTTGTTTTCGTTTTTGGGCATATTATCGGCTCAGGAAATACCGGAAGAGTTTAAAGACAAGGCCGAAACATTGGTTCAGCTTCAACCTCGAACCTATGAATCGCTGGACGCAGAACTTCAAGAGGAAAAAAGGGACACTGTTCTTTTGCGATATTTTGTTAAGCTGAGCGAGGAATACGACTATCTAGAAGGTAAAGCTTATGCCCTGAACCATTTGGGTATGAAATACAGGAACATTTCCCAATACAAAAAGGCAGTCGGCTTCCACGAAGAAGCCCTGGCCGCCTCTGAGGAAGCGAACAATACCGATTTTAAGGTCCTAAGTCTCAATATGCTCGGTGTAGTGTACAGACGGACAGATGCGATAAAAACTGCCTTGGATTACAACCAAAAGGCCCTAGAGCTTGCCGAACAGGTGGAAGATCCATCCAACCACATTAAAAGAAGCATAAATGTGGCCCTGAACGGAATAGGGAATCTATACCAAACGTTGGAGCAATACGATTTGGCCATACTCCAATTCAAAAGAGCCTTGAAGTTGGAGGAAGAACTCGGGAACAAGCTGGGACTGGCAATCAACCACCAAAACATTGGCCATTGCATGGAGGAAAAGGGCGACCTGGAAGGTGCCTTGGAAAACTACCGAAAGTCCTTGGCTTACAATGAGGAAATCGATTCCGATATTGGCCGCGTAATCTGTAAAAACAGCTTGGCACAGATATACCTTAAGCAGGATATGCCCTATTTGGCATTGGTGCTATTAGAACCGCTACAGGAGGAATCCAAAAGAATTGGGGATTACTCAATTACCTCTGTAGTGTACATCAACACTGGTTGGGCACACACGAAATTGGGCAATTTTGATGAAGCCCAGAGCTTTTTGGAGGAAGGCCTGGAAATGGCCCAGAACAGAAACATCCCCAGCAATATCCTTTATGCCTATGAGCGTATGTCCGAACTGGAAAACACAAGGGGTAACTTTAAAAATGCCTATGAGTTATATAAAAAGGCTGACGAATACGACAAGCAAATTTCCAGTGCTACCAACCTTAGGTACATGAACGATATTATCGTTAAGTATGAAAACGACAAAAAAAACAACCAAATCGCTGTTTTGGCCAAGGAGAACGAAATTGTTCGTTTAAGACTAAAAAAGAACCAAACGACATTGTTGGTGAGCGCACTGATCGTAGGCCTTATTTCTTCCATCCTTTACATCCTATACCGCCAGTACCAGAATAAAAACGAAAAAAAGGTGCTTACCCTGGAGCAACAGATGCTTCGTAGCCAAATGAACCCGCATTTCTTGTTCAATTCGTTGAACTCCATAAAGCTTTACATCATCAATAATGAGCAAAAGAATGCAGTCCATTATTTGAACAAATTTTCCAAACTGGTCCGGAAGATTTTGGAAGCTTCCTCACAAAAGGAAATTCCCCTATCCGAAGAACTGGGTACCATGGAACTCTATATGAATATTGAAAATATTCGTTTTTCGAACGAGATCGATTTTAAGATCAATGTAGAAGAGGACATTAACATCGACAATATCAAAATTCCTTCGTTAACATTGCAGCCTTTCCTGGAAAACTCCTTATGGCACGGTCTGTCCCCGAAAGACGGTGACAAGAAAATTCAAATCAATGTAAAACACAAGGACAGAGGCCATGTGACCATTGAAATTGTGGACAATGGCGTTGGGAGGACCATGGCAGAGGTCAATAAGGAAAATAGGGTGCTAAAACGCAAATCGCTTGGTATTCGCATCACCAAGGAACGATTGGCCAATTTTGCCAAGGACTACCAGAACAAGTTCGATGTTGATATATTGGACCTGTTCGATGAGTATGGCAATCCAAACGGAACCAAGGTTGTGCTGGATATTCCTACTATTTAGAATTTTCTGCGGCCACCTCTTCAAGTTCTTGGTACCAGGCCTTTCCAAATTTTTTGATGAGTGCATCCTTCACAAACTTATAAATCGGCACTTTCAGTTCTTCTCCCAGCGCGCAAGCAGGGTCACATATTTCCCATTTATGATAATTTACCGCAGTGAATTCGGAATACTCCCTGGTCCGCACAGGATATAGGTAACAGGATATAGGTTTCTTCCATTTGGTCACACCTGCCTCATAAGCAGCTTCTAACCCGCATTTGGCCACTCCCTTAGCGGTAAATATAACATAGGCACATTCATTGTTGTTTACCAAAGGGGTTTCCCATTCTCCGTCTTCACCCTTCACAAAAGTGCCATGTTCCTCAATGGCCGCGATTCCTTCTGGCCTTAAAAAGGGTTTGACCTTATCATAGATGTTCAGGAGTTTATCGGTTTCGGAGTCCTCCAAAGGAGCTCCATACTCCCCACCTACACAACAAGCACCTTTACAGGCATTGAGGTTGCACACAAAATCGTTCTGCAATATTTCCTCGGACACAATGGTTTTTCCTATCTGGAACATAGTCGACCCTTAGTTTTTGGACAAAGGTAAACCAAAACCAAAAAATTGATGATTTCTAAACATTTTATATAGTCCAAAAGTATTTTTTACACGTAAATTTGCCGTCCGAAAAAAACAAGGGTATGAATTTTAACTTTAAGGAGATAGCTACCGCTGGGATGATATTGTTTGCCGTAATAGATATTTTGGGAAGTATCCCCATTATCTTGTCGTTGCGAAAAAAAGTGGGGCATGTTCAATCGGAAAAAGCTTCGATAGTAGCTACATCGATTATGATCGCTTTCTTATTTGTTGGTGAAAGCATTCTTTCCCTAATTGGTATCGATGTAAACTCATTTGCCGTGGCCGGTGCATTTATTATTTTCTTTTTGGCCATTGAAATGATCTTGGGGATTTCGCTTTATAAGGATGATGAGCCAGAAACAGCCTCCATAGTACCTATTGCTTTTCCTTTGATTGCAGGAGCAGGGACCCTGACCTCCATTTTATCGCTGAGGGCAGAGTATCATGTGGAAAACATTATAGTGGCCATAATTATAAACGTTATCTTTGTGTATATCGTGCTAAAATCGAGCGCTCGTATTGAACGGATTTTGGGCAAAAATGGTCTCAACATCATTAGAAAGGTTTTTGGGGTAATTCTTATGGCGATTGCCGTAAAACTTTTTGCCACCAATGTAAATGAGCTGCTCTCGCATACTGCTTAACATTCAGATATGAACAAGACATTTGCTATAGTTTTAATTATACTTGCCCTGGCACTTATTGCCTATAACGTTACCTTGGTGGATTTTCAGGACCCGATTCAAGGCGATAGCACCATTGCCCTTATCGGAATAGTGGCTTCCTTGTGCGCCATTGTTCTAATGTTGATTTTTATGACTTCTAAAAAAATCGACAAAAAACTAAAAAAGTAAGTTAGGGCTTAATATCTATCACCCCTATTTGTGATTGGTCGATTTCCGCCCTGTCCAAGGCTTTGACCCGTCTTAACATTGCATCAAAATCACCTTTGATCTGAGCGGAAAGATTAGGGGAATACAGCTGCTCGGCGATATTGGCCTTTAAATAAGCCTTTATCTTATCCTCATAGGCATAGAAATCCAACTTTACCTTGCGGTCAAGTACGAACTGGATAAACTTATCGAACAGGATATCATCCACGTGGAATTCATCCAAGAATTCATTTTGTTCATAGTGGTCATAAAGGGTTCTGTCCTCCTCCAAATGTTCAAAAACAAAACGTGCAAAAAACTGATAAGTGTCGTCCATGCTTTCAATGGCTTCTTCCTGATTGCTCCCGATCGGAACGAAAACATCGGGAATAATCCCCCCCCCTCCATAAACCACCTTGCCTTTTGGTGTCACAAATTTTAAGGAGTCGGCCACCTTGATACTGTCCGCTGAGCTAAGCTCACCACTGGCATATCGTTCCATGAACCGTTTATAGTAGTCATGGTTTCCATTCTTGTAGGATTTCTGGATGGATCGCCCCGTTGGTGTATAATACCTAGAAACGGTCAACCGAACGGCAGAGCCATCTCCTAAGTCCATTTCACGTTGCACCAATCCCTTGCCAAAGGAGCGGCGCCCTACAATGGTCCCTATGTCGTTGTCCTGTAGAGCCCCGGCAATAATTTCACTGGCCGATGCAGAACGCTCGTTGATCAGGACATATACGGGCTTATCCTCAAAATCACCTTTTCTTGTCGCATAGGCTTTGCTGATTCTTCCTTTCTTGTTCTTGGTGAACAAAATCAGTTTATCCTCTCCCAAAAATTCATCTGCCAACTTTTCGGCAATTCCCAAATAACCACCGGGATTGTCCCTAAGATCCAATGTCAGTTTCTCTGCACCGCGTAATTTTAATTTTCGGAGGGCATCCTTGAATTCATCAAAAGTGGATTCTGCAAACCGATTGATCTTGATGTAGCCCATGTCCTTGGTAAGCATATAATAGGCTTCCACACTTCTGATCGGCACCCTATCGCGAACAACAGGGACATCCATCATTCTATTATCGGTCTTCCTGAACACCTTTAAATTTACTTTGGTACCTATTTTTCCTTTTAATGTGGACACTACATCATCATTTGCAATTCTTCTGCCAAATAGAGTATCCTTATCGGCCATTAGTATGCGGTCACCCGGTTTTATACCACTGATGTAGCTTGGACCATTTTTAATGGTCCTGATCACGGTAATCGTATCCCTGAACATATAGAAACTTACACCGATTCCTGCAAAATCGCCCTTCATATTCTCAGCAACATCCTTCATTTCATCTTTGGGAATGTATACGGAGTGCGGGTCCAGTTTGCCCAAAATGTTGTTTACGGTAACATCTACAATGCTATCCGTATCCACATCATCAACATATTCATAATCTATATAGTCGATGAGCCTATTGAGCTTGTCCTTTTTTGAGTTGGTGGAGAAGAGTTTCTCAGGAGAATCGTTAAAATGCAGTTTGCCCCCTATAAAAATACCAATGGCTACTGCCAATGCCAGTAGGGTGGGCCAAATATATCCTTTGATCTTTTTCATATAGCAATTATGGTTTTAAACCATTTCTTCCAAAACGGGCATATGGACGATTTCAACTCCTGCCCTTTCTAGAAATTTAATACCAGAGTCATCTTTGTATGCACTTTGGTATACCACACGTTTTATGCCAGCTTGGTGAACAAGCTTACTGCATTCCCTGCATGGGGACAGGGTAATGTACAACGTAGCACCCACGCAAGATTGGGTGGAAGAAGCAACTTTTAGAATGGCATTGGCTTCGGCATGGAGCACATACCATTTGGTATACCCTTCATCGTCCTCACAAAAGTTCTCAAATCCAGTGGGCGTTCCATTGTATCCATCGGAAATGATCATTCTATCCTTAACTATGATTGCGCCCACCTGTCTTCGTTTACAATACGAAAGTTTGCCCCACTCTTGGGCCATTCGTAAGTAAGCCTTATCATATTTTTCTTGTTTGCTTGCCTTCATAAATGCAAAAAACGCTGATAATTAAATAAATATACCTGCTTTGGGAGACCCTTACAACCTTATTCGATAAATTTTAACGAAGGACCTACAATGGGAACGTCGCAATTAGCAAGGGTATTGTAATGGCAATGATCAAAATGGAGACGATCGTAATAAATATTGAACGCTTGACCTTTAATAGGTCCAAAACAACAAATGCTATGGCCAAAACGATCAAAATAATGGTAACCTGAGACAATTCGATACCGGCTGCAAATCCCAAAAGTGGTGTAATCTTGTCCTCCTCTTCCGCCATCAACATCTTAAAATAATTGGAAAAACCGAAACCATGTATCAATCCAAAAAAAGCAGTGGCCAAAATGTGGAGAAATAAACCTACATCCAATGCTTCTTTGTATACATAGGCGAAATTAAAAAGCGCCGTTAGTAAAATGGTGACAGGAATTAGGAATTCAATAAGACCCACATCCACGGTCACTACCTCATAAACCGAAAGAGCCAATGATGTACAATGTGCAATTGTGAAGATTGTGGCCAAGATGACCACTCGTTTCCAATATTTGAAGGTGAAGGGAACCGCTAGGGCGGAAAGGAACAAAATATGGTCGTACGCTCCAAAATCCAACACGTGGTTGAGTCCAAGTTTGATGTAGAACAGAAATTCCTGCATAAGCTTTTGATATCAAATTTAACCATTAAAAACCATTTGCCAGTGTTAAGAATAAAACTCCATTAATTTTATTTATATTTAATCCAAATAATAATTGTAATTTTTAAACCAGCCGTTATATTTGCAGTTCATTATCAAAAAGTGAATTGTTTATTTGGAATTTAGCGGCGTGTTACGATAGGAATCAATCTATTGCCTAACCAAAATTTTGTCGTGAATTCTATGAAAACACCGAACGAATCAACAATTATTAAACGATTCGATAAAAGTGGAGTCGTAATATACAGGATCGATTAAAATAATTTAAAATTGCCCCCACGGAACAGGGCACATAATACATATGGGAAAAAAGAAAAAATACGGTATACGAACTTTTATCAATGATGTACACCTTTGGTTGGGACTAGTGAGCGGAATAATTTTGTTCTTGGTCTGCTTAAGTGGGACCATTCTAACTTTTGAAAAGGAAATTGAAGGATGGTTCAAGGAAAAACTTACTGTGGAGGCTACAGGACCCAAAAAATCACTCAGCAGTTTGGTCAATGATCCTAACATCCGGGCTAAAGGGACCATTACAGGAATGACCATCCCTACCGCTGAAAATTCACCATATCAATTTTCCATCAAAGAAGATCCTAAACAACGTAGGGGAACCACCTATGAAGTGAATCCATATACCGCAGAGGTTTTGGCGCCAAAAGAAACCGGAATGGACAAATTTATGTTCAGCATGTTCCGTATGCACCGATGGTTGATGATGGACATAAAGTGGGGCAGGCCCATTGTTGGAATCGCCACGATTATTTTCCTTATTCTGGCAATTTCTGGAATAGTACTATGGTTCCCAAAAAAAGTAAAATGGAAAACTGTAAAATCTGGTTTTAAAATAAAGACCAATGCAAATTGGAAGCGTATCAACCACGACTTGCACAATACCTTAGGCTTTTATTCCTGTATTTTGATATTGATCATGGGGATCACCGGGCTTTGCTGGTCCTTTGAAGGATATCGTGATGGTCTAAGCGCCATTATGGGCACAAGGGTATTCGGCAATCGTGGTGGCCAGGAGGTAGACTTGGATAGTTTTGACAATGGAAGAACTATCAATCTTGAGGAGGCCATTGCCATAGCCAATAGAGAATTGAACTATGAAGGCACCCTGACCGTTAGTTTACCCAACGAAAAGAACCCCGTTTACGGTTTTAGAAAATTAGCGGACGATTCATGGTCCACCGTGGCACAGGACAGGCTAAACGTGCATCAGTCCGGACAAGTGATCAGCAAGGATATCTACGCGGACAAGCCACTGAACGTTAAAATAGCCTCGGCCATTAAGCCGATCCATACCGGAACTATATATGGGGGATTCAGTAAATGGCTCTATTTCTTAGCTTGCCTTATAGGTACCAGCTTGCCGGTCACCGGCACTATTATCTATATCAACAAACTTAAAAAGAAGAGAAAAAGAAGAAGAAGTTTGGCTACTGCTTAGGAAAGACCTCGCTCCCGCTGTATGGTCTCATAGGCTTTTTGGACCTCTTTGAACTTTTCTTCAGCACCGTTTCTGATGGCTTCGTTTTCGGTTACGACACGATCGGGATGGTACTTTTTGGCCATATTCCTATATGCCTTTTTCACCTCTTCATCGGTGGCACTCTTTTCTATTTCCAATATCTTATAGGCATTGTCGGCCGATTTGATAAACATTGCCATAATACTTTCAAAGTCGTGCCGTCCCACTCTAAAATATCCCGCAATCTCCTTTAATTTCTCCACTTCCGCTTTGCTAACGTTCCCATCCGACTGGGCAATGCCGAACAAAAAGTGAAGCATTTGTAAGCGCACCTCATAACGGGTCCGCTGAACCATAAAGTTGCATATCCGTTGCGTAGATATTTCCCGCTTTTTTATAACATCGTTAAAAGTCCTGAAGATGGCATTGGCCTTTTCCTTGCCGTACGTACTCAAAAAATATTGGCGTACATAATCCAGCTCACGTTGGTTCACCTGACCATCTGCCTTTATTATTATTGAGCAGAGCGACAATAGGTTCAACTCAAAATCAGCCGGTGAAACCGTTTGTTGGGTCACATTTTGAAATATGGAACCCGATCTTTTGCCAGAACTTCCAAAATTATCCAAAAAAGTACCCACTATAAACCCTAAAACAGCACCAGGAAATCTAAATAAAAAATAACCGAGAAAAGCGGCTATCCACTTGATCATATTTCAAAAATTAAAGCTCAAAGATAGGGGTTTGATAGATAAACAAAGCTTTAAGCTATGTTAAGGGTGATGAAAAAAACCCTATAATACATTATCTTTGTACAATAATCAAAAAGAAGTCTATGTACCCAGAAGAATTGGTAAAACCTATGCGCGAAGACTTGGCCGGAGCCGGGTTTGAAGAACTACATACCAGCGAAGCTGTTGATAATGCCCTAAAAAAGGACGGAACCACCTTGGTGGTCGTTAATTCCGTTTGTGGGTGTGCAGCGGCCAACGCTAGACCAGCAGCAAAATTGAGCCTACAGAACAGTAAGACCCCCGATAATTTGGTGACCGTTTTTGCAGGTGTCGACATGGATGCTGTAGCAACTGCTAGAAACCACATGGTGCCATTTCCTCCTTCTTCCCCAAGCATGGCTTTATTTAAGGATGGAGAATTGGTGCACATGATAGAAAGGCACCACATCGAAGGAAGACCTGCGGAACTTATCGCTGAAAACTTGATGGAGGCCTATAATGAGTTTTGCTAACACCAGTAAAATTTAGAATACGGAATACACCACCCAAAAGGGTGGTTTTTTTATTTTTACCCAAACCAATAAACTAGTTTACGTGATCAAACTGCTATCATACCCACTGACCGTCATCTTCTTTTTGCTTTTTGGATTGGTATTGGTCATATTCCATCCCATACAATGGATATGCCTTAATGTTTTTGGATATAATGCCCATAAAAGAAGTGTTTCTGTTCTAAATTGGTTCTTAATGCGATGTACCAATGTATTGGGAACCAGGTACAGTTTTAAGAACAGGCAAGATATTCCTGTGGACAGACCTTTGATCATCGTTACCAATCACCAAAGCATGTACGATATCCCTCCCATTATCTGGTATATGCGCAAGTACCATCCAAAATTTGTGAGCAAAATAGAATTGGGAAAGGGAATACCAAGTGTTTCCTTCAACCTAAGGCATGGCGGTTCTGCTTTGATCGATAGAAAAGATCCCAAGCAATCGATTGCAGAGCTTCAAAAATTGGCAAATTACATAGAGGAGAACAACCGAAGTGCCGTAATTTTTCCAGAAGGAACCCGAAGTCGTAATGGGGTACCTAAACCTTTTAGGACCACTGGAATTAAGGTAATGATGAAAAATGCTCCATCTGCACTAATTGTTCCCATCAGCATAAACAATTCCTGGAAATTACTACGTTATGGTAAATTTCCAATGGGATTGGGCTCACATGTAACATTTGAAGTACATCCCCCGATGGAAAACAACGGAAATGCCGATGACCTTATATCCAAAATTGAGAGCAAAATAGTATCTGGGGTGAAAACTGAGCAATGAAAGAAGAGCAACTACTACAAAATACCATAGATTTTGTCAAGAGCGAACTTAAAAACGCGGAAGGCGGGCATGATTGGTTCCATATAGATCGTGTTTACCGTACATCGCAACTATTATTGAAACATGAAAATGCGGATGGCATGGTCGTCCTATTGGCTGCACTGCTACATGATATTGCAGATCCAAAATTTCATGACGGGGATGAGCATATCGGGCCTGAAACGGCGAAAAAATTCCTGGTTTCACAAGGTGTTGAACAGGAAACCATTGACCACGTTGTTCTGATCATTGAACATATGTCCTTTAAGAACAGTTTGGATAAAAACAGGGCGTCCTTCAGCTCCAAAGAACTTGAAATAGTGCAAGATGCCGACCGATTGGATGCTATCGGCGCCGTAGGGATTGCCAGGGCATTTAATTATGGTGGTTTCAAGAACAGGGAACTCTATGATCCAAATGTGCCTCCCAACCTTAATATGAGCAAGGAGGAATACAAAAAATCATCTGCCCCGACCATTAACCATTTCTATGAAAAATTACTGTTGCTCAAGGATAAAATGAATACCGATACTGGTAAAAAATTGGCTCAAGAAAGGCATCGGTTTATGGAGCTTTTTCTTGAGCGATTCTTTAAAGAGACCGGTATTCAAAAATAGGTTGACCACTTTTATTTTTTATTCGACAGACTACGTGTCAGCCAACCTCTTTTATTGGCAGTCGCAATGGCATATGGTGTAATCCAAAATAGCCCGAACGTATAAAGGATACTGTAGGAATAGGCCCAGAAAGATTCTGACAATTCGTATCGTCTAGCATAAAAAATTACTGGAAATGAGGTAACCACCAAAATACTCAGTAAAGTGGAACTGATAAACAATAACGGATGTGTAAAAATAAAAAATAACATAAAGATCAAAAGTGGATAGCTCATGATAATTCTTAGAAACTGGCTCATGAACAAAAATCTTGTACCTGCTTTGGGTCCTTTCCGAAAATTCCGAAAAACATATTTAGACATTTCAATATTCTCCCTTACATTACTTCTTCCCCACCTGATAAACATTTTGTAGAGTCCTTTATATTTTTCCGGGACATTGGTATAGCAATATGCATTTCTTTGGAACAGTACATGGCAACCTTGTTTGAGGATCATATTGGTCATGGCCCTATCCTCCCCGATATCGGAAGGTTTGCCCATGAATGTTTGATTTATCCAATCCGGCAAACACGCAAAAACAGCGGTTCTTCTATAGGCTGCCAATGCACCCGGAGTACAAAGAACCGACTTTAGACTGCTCTCCGCAGACCTTACAAACTCAAAACTAAGCACAAAGCTCACATCCAACATTTTTGGCAACAAGGCCTTTTCATTGTTCAGGACGCGAATATTTCCGGCCACCGCACCACACTTTGGATCGGAAACAAAAGGACTTACCAAGCTCCTAAGTGTATCCGCTTTAACAATGGAGTCACTGTCAACTGTGACAAAAATTTCTCCCGAACCTTCATTGAAACCACGATAAAGGGCATGTCTTTTACCCATGTTTTTAGGCTGTCTATAAATAGATACACTTTCTCCCAGCTCTTTTTTTGCTTCCTGTATCCAATCCCAAGTATCATCTTGACTCCCATCATCTATTGCAAGAAGTTCCAACTTTGCCACGGGATAATCACTTTCTGCAAGGCTGATCAATGTATGATAGACCTGCTTGCCCTCATTATATGCCGGTACTATCACAGTACAACTAGGGAGTTGCTCGTCCGAAACGGAAGAAATCGGCTTATACTTAAAATACCTATAGATGGTATAAATAAAGAAGCTTATCTTAAAAACAAACAAGATAGCAGCCAAAATCATGAACGACCATCCAAATGTTGTCCTCATTCTTTCAATCTTGAACTGTTCAAAATCGACTTGTAAAATATAAACGAGATAGGCGGAACCGAGCATTGAAACAAAAGTACTGCCCATCACAAAGACCCCCCAAGCATCAGCTGTCTCAAAAAAGTTGCGTATGTAATTAAATAAGTTGACCTTGTTTTCAGCACCCATGGTCTTTGATCTAAGATTGTAGTTATTCCCCTTATTTTGACGCGAGTCTTTGTTTTTCATATAATTTAAATTCTAATCAGTGTTCTGGTCATTTACGATCAAAAAGGCTTTTTAGATTTGATTTAAAAATACTTTAACGCAATTCAAGATTAACTGGATAGAATGGTGCAACCGAATAGAAAAGTTTGAATGTTCCTTCTCCTTGAGTTTTTTGTATCTTGTGGTTTCACATAAATCAAACTAAACAAAATGCAAAGAAGAAAGTTCATCAAAAATGCCGCTGCTGCCTCAGCCGCATTTTCCATTGTTCCCAGCCACGTATTGGGCAAAAACCATATTGCGCCCAGCGATACATTGTATGTAGCCGGTTTTGGCGTTGGTGGAAGGGGAAACAATGTAATAAATGGCCTAAACGATACGGGAAGGGTAAAATTTGTGGCCTTTTGTGATGTGGATGATCGCAGGGCCCAACAAACCTATGAACAATTTCCGGATGTAAAACGTTATAAGGACTTTAGAAAAGTTTTTGATGCACATTTAAACGATATAGATGCCATAGCCGTCGCGACCCCGGACCATACACACGCAACGATTTCCCTGCCTTTTATGCGAGAAAAAAAGCATGCCTATGTGGAAAAACCATTGACCCACAATATTTATGAGGCACGATTGATGACCCAGGTCGCAAGGGAAAAAGGAATCGTGACACAAATGGGCAACCAAGGTGCTTCCAGTGATGGTAGCCGTATTGCACGCGAATGGGTCGAATCCGGAATCATTGGTAAAGTACATACCATAGATTGTTGGACCAACCGCCCAGTTTGGCCACAAGGCGTTCCTATGCCCACAAAAAAAGACCGTATACCGAGAGAATTGGATTGGGACCTATGGTTGGGGCCTGCAAAAATGAGAGATTACAACGACGCTTACCTTCCTTTTAAATGGAGGGGCTTTTGGGATTTTGGTACCGGCGCCTTAGGTGATATGGGATGTCATATCATGGAAACCCCGTTCAGTGTTCTGGACCTTGGTTATCCAAAAGAAGCTGAGGCAAGCTGCACTACTGTTTGGGTAGATGATTTTGTGGAAGCGGATTACAGTCATTCTTGTCCTCCCTCGTCCAAAATACATTTGAAGTTCGAGCATGAAGAGCATGGAGACATTGCACTTAATTGGTACGATGGCGGTTTAAAACCAGACCTTCCGGACGAACTTAAGGATGATGAGTCCATCGGAGACACGGGCGGTGGTACCGTAATGTATGGAGAAAAAGGAATTTTGGTATGTGATACCTATTCCCAAAATGCAAGATTGTTGCCATCAGAAATGATGGGCCTCTATAAATCACCAGCCCCCAAATACGACAGGGTTCCTGGAGGGATAGAGGGACATTTCGCCAACTTTGTAGATGGATGCCAGAACGGAACTCCGACTTCGTCCAACTTTGAAAAAGCAGGAAGACTAACTGAAACAGTACTTATGGGGAACTTGGCCGTGAAAGCTTATCAGTATAAGGAATTGAAAGAAGGGAAAAAGGTCGGCGATTGGGCACCCTATGCATTTCCTGGAAGAAGAAAACTGCTTTGGGACGGTGACCATATGAAAATTACCAACTATGACAAAGCGAACGATTGGGTGACCAGAGACTACCGTGAAGGTTGGGAACTGAAATAATCCTTGCTCGCTAATTAAAAAATGGCCCTAAAAAGGGCCATTTTTTATATTGATTCTTGGTTCGGCCTGAATTACAAATGATTTTCAGAAAGAACGACCATTTTATTCCAGATGGAATGAAGAATCTACTTATTGATATTTAAGATGGAAAGTTGATCGGTATTAAGCTTCTTGTAATGATGTACCTTGATCAATTATTGCCTTGGTAATTTAGAACAATTTCATCTGTCCATCCTTATATTCCTGATGAAGTCCGGTATTTAAGTCAGGGAAACTACGGTCTTTAAAATACCGCTTCCTTGCAATTTGGGCCATTTCGTGAATCTGTTGCGCTATTTTCCCTTCACCTCGGGTCCTTGTACCAAAACGACTATCGTTTAGGCTACCCCCATGGCAATCCTGTATTTGATGTAACACTTTCTCTGCCCGGTCGGGCATGGTCTTTTGCAACCAGTCCGAAAATATTTGCCCTATTGCTCCATTGAGCCTTACGACGGTTATGCCAAAAGAAAGCGCACCATGATCTGCCGCTGCCTTTGCCAACGAGAATATTTCATGAGAATTGATTCCTGGGATTATAGGTGCCAACATTGCATTTACCGGGATGTTATTTTCTGATAGTATCTCAATCGCCCGTAATCTTTTGTCTATGGAGGCGGTCCTGGGTTCCAGTTGTCTCCTCGTAGTTTCGGAAAGTGTCGTAATCGAAATATTTACACCGATCAATCCATATTTGTTCAACTCCTTTAAAATATCCAAATCACGCAACAGCAAAGAATTCTTGGTAATCAATCCAACTGGATGACGGTACTTAAAAAAAACTTTGAGGCATTCTCTGGTCAATTGGAATTTTTGCTCAGCAGGTTGATAACAATCCGTATTCCCGGACAAAACGATTGTTTGCGCTTTCCATTTTTTATGCTTGATCTTGGTCGCCAAAAGCTCGGGAGCTGATTTTTTGACCAATATCCTGCGTTCGAAATCCAAACCTGCATTGTAGCCCCAATATTCATGGCTATTGCGGGCATAGCAATATACGCAGCCGTGTTCGCAACCTTGGTAAGGATTCATAGAATATCCCATTCCCACATCTGGGCTATCCACTTTATTGACTATGGATTTTGGAAATATGGTGATATATTCTGTACGGTTACTTTCCGCTTCTTCACCTTCCAAACGGCAGAATTCCAAAAAATCTTCCCTCATTTCAAACACATGCCTTAAAAACCTATTGCTTGTGTTTTGTTGTGCCCCTCTACCTTTTAAAAATTCACCGGATTCCACAATATTGGATTTATTCCAAATATATGGATTTTTTCCTGTTTAGCTTTGCGATAAAATTGGAGTTATTGTGGCAGGATTAATCCCTGTCAAAAAGAAAAAGCCTCTGAAAAATAGGGGCCTCCAATTTTGTATCTAAGGGATTAACGCTTAAAATCAACTTTTACGAGCTGTTTACGACTGCCCCTTTTTGCATAAAACAACATTTTTTCATCCTTTTCGTCCTTGAGTGGCTTGGATACCATAAGAGGCAATCTTGCCTCTTGTTGATCAATGATTTTTTCGTAATCCATTATCCCGTTTTCATCCAACGAAATCATGAACACATTTCGGTTTCTACTAAAACCTTGTTTGAAGATCAAGCGTTCGTTGTTGATCAGTTGTGGGTTCTCTGCAGCAGTGCAGATAAAAAAGTATGTAGTACCATCTTTGCAAAAGGAACTGTAAGAAGCATAAGCCCCATCGCCTTGGGTCACCTCGGTCTTGTTGATATTTCTGGCCCACTCCATATTTCCATTGCCATCCAGTTTCACACTCACAATATCGTTATGGTGGAAACGCTCGATCTTTACCCTTTGACCCGCACCTGTGGTCTCCAATCCGATGCTCACGAAATATTCCTCGGCGTTGAAAAAGATTTGTTCATCATCGGTCACCTCAACATTTTTAAACACCAAGTTTTTGATGTCCTTGTCCTCTTCGCGTCCGAATTTATCATCCATGAATTGTTGTGAGAAGGGATTATATTTTTGAGAACGGATAGCCAAAGATCCAGGATCTACATTGAAATAAGCAATCCCATTATATCTATTGTCCTTTCTATCGGCGTAAAACCCAACACAGACCAATTTATCATCAACCATAACCGGGTATAGTGCTTCTGGATACTTCCCCGGGTCCACAAACGATTGCGTTACGTTGCCGAATTGGGACACTTTGATAAGTTCGTACTGAAATTTTCTTTCATCGACCCTAAAACGTCTCTTTTTAAAATAGGCCTTACCCACAATATAGGCTGTTTGCAAGTCCGTTGAAAATGCGACATTTTCAAAAGCATAGTTCTTCTCTTCGATTTCATCTGAGAAATCGTATTCAAACTTTTTATTGAGAGCCGTATCGAACATATGGATCATATGCTTGTTGCTTTTCCCCTTTTTGTGATGAGTACTGATCACAAATCCTTTCTTATCCTCATCAAAGAGAATTGCAGTAGTGAAACCACGGGAAAAATCCCGGTTATAATAATTTTTTCCTACGGGATCGTCCACTGCTTCCGAAGCTATGGACAACAACTTTTTCTCTTTAAAATTGAAATCTATAATTGGACTGGAATGTGCCCAATATTCATATTCACCTCTACCATCATTGTAGTTGAGGAACAATAGGTGCAATTGACCATTTTTTAGAAATCCATTTACAAAATCGAGACCTTTTATCTTATAATTATATTCGGAGACCAGTTCCAAATCCTTATTATATCTTTCTATGAGATAGCCCTTTGGTCTTAAAATCAAACCTTGATAATAGGCACGGACCAAAACATAACCACCGGAATCATCCTCATCGATGGCCATAAGATTGGAATATCGGTAACGGTCTTTATATTTTTCTCCAAAATCGTAGGAGACAGGCATTTTTTGTGCTGTAACCGACATACCGATGAGCACAAGACAAAATAGGAACAAGAGGTTTTTTTTCATGATTTGGCTTGGTTAAGCCGATGGTCATGACCCGGGGAAATCAGCTTTGCGTTTCTCCAAAAATGCAGAGGTACCCTCTTTAAAGTCATCAGTACCAAAGCAGCTGCCAAAAGCATCAATCTCCACCGAATAGCCATCAGCGTCATACATAAAACCAGCATTTACGGCTTTTATTGCATGCTTGATCGCCACAGTGGAATTATTCGATATCCTGCCTGCTATTTTAATACAAAAGGGCAACAGTTCCTCCTGGGAAACTACATGGTTGACCAATCCATAGCCAAAAGCCTTATCTGAATCGATCATTCCGGCTGTCATGATCATTTCCATGGCACGTCCCTTTCCAATTAATTGCGGCAGCCTTTGTGTACCACCATAACCAGGGATTACACCCAAGGAAACTTCCGGAAGTCCCATTCTGGCATTGCTACTGGCAACCCTAAAGTGGCAGGCCATGGCAAGTTCCAGACCACCGCCTAGAGCAAACCCATTGATAGCCGCGATCACTGGGGTCGAAAGGTTTTCCACAAAATCGAAAAGGTTGCGCTGCCCAGCAGCGGCCAACTGTCTGCCCTCCTTTACGGAATAATTCGAAAATTCAGAGATATCCGCACCTGCCACAAACGCCTTTTCCCCACTTCCGGTAATAATGATCACTTTGGTATCCTCGTCTTCGTCCAGTTCCTTGAAAGCAACGTGCAGTTCCTCTATGGTTCTCTTGTTGAGGGCATTCAGTTTTTTGGGTCTGTTTATGGTGATGGTGGCCAAATTGTTCTCCTCTTCAATGTAAATGTTCTCGAAATCCATATATACTGATGTTTGAGACGGTTTCCATGATCGTCCGCCATTATTATTTTAGTTCTTTAGGAAATTGGATACAAAACACCGTACCCTTCCCAACTTGAGAAGTAAAGTTAATGGTTCCTCCGTAGTTTTCCACAATGTTCTTTACCATTCCCAAGCCCAAACCGGTACCACTCGATTTTGTGGTAAACTTAGGTTCAAAAATTCTACTTTTATTTTCATCCGATATGCCCATTCCGTTATCGGCTATTGAAATTTTCACTTGGTCATCGGCCGAGGCGACCGTTACCAGAATTCGAGGTGATTCCACATCGGGCACGGCCTGTATTGCATTTTTGACCAAATTGGTAATAACCCTAATGAGCTGCGTACGATCCAGCTTTGCCACGATTTCTTCCTCATCGGCGATAAAATGAATATAGTCCTCATTAAAGATTTCCAAGGCCAATCGAACCACCTTCACCACGTTCAGGGTCTCATTCTGCTGTGCCGGCATGTCCGCAAAACTGGAAAAGGCCGTAGCGATATTGCTCATGGTATCTATCTGCTGAATCAAAGTTTTAGAGAATTCCTTCACCTTTTTGTGGATATCTGGATCTTCGGGATCGAATTTGCGTTCAAAACTTTGTACAGAAAGCCTTAAAGGAGTCAATGGGTTCTTTATCTCATGGGCCACTTGTTTGGCCATCTCCCTCCAGGCCTGTTCCCTTTCGCTACGGGCCAGTTTTACGGCGCTCTCTTCCAACTCATCGATCATTCGGTTGTACGAGTCCACCAACTTTCCGATTTCCTCACCGGGGCTCTCCAAATGGATCTTCTCATTTTGATGGGTCAAGTTGGTACGGTTGATCTTATCGGATATGGTCTGAAGCGATCTGGTAATGTATTTGGAAATAAAGTAGGCCAAAATAATGGCAACGATCAACATGAGCACATACACCAATCCCAACCTAAAGAGAAACTCCCGAAGTTCCATATTGTTGAAGGTGTTGTCTTCAAAATAGGGAAGGTGCAATATACCAATTGGCTTGAACTTAAGATCGTAGATATAAGTGTAAGTGGATTGATAGCTATCTCCAGCAGCTCTTTTCTCCTCAACAAAACGTGTTTCCCCACTTTCCCTCAAAAAATTTAAGATCTCTGCATCCAAACAAGTGGCTATGGAGTTGGACTCAAAAGAAGGTCTAGAGCTTTTGATCAGATTGCCTTCCAGGTCGTAAATATTAAAGTTTACGTTCTGAATATTGGCTATATCATAGATTTCCTCGCTAAAAATTAGGTGTAGATTTTCCGTGGATATGGGGTACGTAGTCTCCTTTAAGGTGTAATTGATACTCTTGATCAATTGCTCCTCTTTACGTTCCAGACGCTCGTTGTGATAATCGTTTCCCTGCTCTTTATATTGATATACCGTTACCCCGGCAATGAGCACAGAGGCAACTACTACCAAGGTGATCATGGCAAAGAAAATACGTGACCTTAAGGAGAGTTTTCTTAACAAGCTCGCTTGATTTAACGTTAAATTTAAGCAATTATCGAGCCAAATAAGATGGCAATTACCATGATCAAGTTCAAATCCAACTCATAGGACAAAATCGGTTTACCCAAACCTGGGCTCTATCTTGAGGTTGGATTTGCTATGCATTGGGATTCCGGTCCCTTACCTTTTTGTACCATCGAATGCCCAGCATCAACAAAACCATCAAAACAAACATACCAACAATACCGTATACCCAATTAAAGGCACTTTTCAAGACCACTAAAAATACCACCGCAAACAAGATAATGGTAGCTACCTCATTCCATAACCGCATAAACTTTGAGGTGTATTTTACCTCATCGCGTTGCAATTGTTTAAAAATTTGATGACACTTAAAATGATACCCGAAAAGCAACAGTACAAAGGCAAGTTTTACGTGCATCCAAGGCTGCTGTAACCAGGCGGGCATCAAAATCAATAACCAAATCGCGGTCAAGGTGCATAAAACAGCCGATGGCCATGTGATAATATACCACAAGCGCTTGGTCATCAACTTTAATTGGTCCGTAAGGATTTCCTTATCCGGTGAAGGTTTCTGCCAAGACTCGATATGATAGATAAAGAGTCTTGGAATATAGAAAAGTCCTGCAAACCAGGTCACTACAAAGATTAAGTGCAACGATTTTATATATGGATAAAGCAATGTATTGACTTTTAGATGTTACATACGAATGGCACCAATGCCATTTTCCCAAAGTTTGGTATTAAAATTAGGTATTTCTGAATTCATCAAGGTCTCTGCTCTTTGTTTTAATCCAATCCATTGAGCATCCAGTTCAGCCTTTCTATCTTTTGATGGTTTATTGATTTGGGGCAGTGCGCTATTGCTATGGTTCATCACAAACATATATTCCGCAGTAAACTTATTGGGAAAGTTCTCCACGTCGTCATATGCCTGGGATTTTCTTTGGACCATTTCCCCATCCCATTCCTTTAGTTTATCCAACAACGCTTGACCTTGTTTTTTAAGATCCTCATCTTTTAAATCCTTTAGGATAGATTCCAACTGTCCCTGAACCTCTTTTAACTTGTTCACCTTGTTGTGCATGTCGGTGAGCTTGGTTTCAAAATCCATCATAATCGCATGGTGTTCTTCAAAACGTTCTTGGGTCATATCAGTGTTTGGAGTAGGTACAATGACACCTTGTGTTGCCACCTCTTTATCCCCTGTCTTGATCTTAATAGTATAGTAGCCAGGTGGCACCTTATGGCCTGTAAAATCTGCCTCAATATACACACCGGGTATACCAGGTACTATAGGTGTTTTTAGGTCCCAAACAAAACGGTTCAACCCTTTGTCCATACCCAAAACTGGTTTTGGAGGAGCTCCACCTCCATTGTGCGGAATATAGCTTTCATTTTTTTTGGAACTAAAACTACGTACAGCCCTGCCCTTACTATCCGTAATTTCCATGGTTACTTCTGTGGAATCCATTTGTTCTGGTAGGTTGTAATAAATGACCATACCATTGGCGGGATTTACCCCTTCGAACGGATTGGTACCGGTAACAATTTTGGAATTGCTGTTGAGCTGACTCCCCCAATATCCGTGAATGGCTTCCTCTGGCTTATAAACTTTCAATGCATCCGTTTTTCCCTTATACTGTGCAAGAGTGGTGATGTTGTCCAATATCCAAAAACTCCTTCCTGATGTTGCCACTATCATATCTCCCTGGTGCACCTTTAGGTCAGTGATGGGAGTTTTTGGCAAATTCAATTGTAGGGGTTCCCATTTTTTGCCATCGTTCCACGATACATAAAGTCCTTTCTCCGTTCCAGCGTAGAGCAGTCCTTTTTGGTCTTGGTCTTCACGTACTACCCGGGTAAAAGCCCCATAAGGTATTCCATCATTAATGTTAGTCCAGCTTTTCCCATAATCGGTACTCTTGTAAATTCCAGGAGTATAATCGTTGAATTTATATCTAGTGGTGGCAATGTAAAAAGTGCCTGGATCGTGTGGAGATACTTCAATGGCGTTCACCAAACATTCCTTTAGGCCTTTTGGGGTAATTTCTTCCCAGGATGTTCCTCCATTTTTTGTGATGTATACCAAACCATCATCACTACCGGTAATCAAAACTCCTGCCTCATGTGGTGATTCAATCAGGTAGGCCAAGGTTCCATAATTCTCCGCACCTACAGCCTCGTTGGTATAAGGTCCGCCACCTTTCCCTTGCAATTCATCTTGGTCACGCGTAAGGTCCGGGGATATTTCTTCCCATGTTACGCCATTATCCCTTGTTCGTAGTACCAATTGAGCTCCATGGTAAAAGGTTCCTGGCTCATGTTTGGACCAGATTATGGGTGCATTCCAATTGTACAGGTATTTCATGTCGCGGGCATCGCGTCCCAAATATTGAATGGGTGCAGCCATAACGTTACTGGACATTTTGGATTGCATATCCAACAATTCAATAGTCCCCAAATAACTACCGCCCATAACATATTGCGGATCATCAGGGTCAAAGCCCAAAAATGCGCTTTCTCCTCCAGCGGAATAATGCCAATCTTCCCTTCCTATGCTCCATCGGCCTAAGGATAGGCTCGCAATTTTAACAGAAGTATTGTCCTGTTGGCCTCCGTAAATGTTATAAGGAAAAAGGTTATCGGTATTGATGCGATAAAACTGTGCGGTTGGCATATTGTCCTGTAATGTCCAGGTTTCCCCATAGTCATAGGAAATAGTGGCGCCCCCATCATCGGCCAAAAGAATGTTGTTGGAATTGTCCGGATTGATCCAAAGATCATGCGTATCTCCATGGGGTACGGAAATGGTCTCCCAGGATTTACCCCCATCTTCCGAACGGAACATGGAAGCACTGAGAACGTATACCGTATCCTCATCATTGGGGTCTGCAAACACTTCGATGTAGTACCATGCACGCTGTACCAATCGGTTGTCACCGCTCACCATATGCCAGCTTTCACCGGCATCATTGGAAACGAAGAGACCTCCCTTATCTTGATTGGAATCACTTTCAACAACCGCATAAACCTTATCCGAATTTGCGGCACTTACCGCGATGGCCATTTTACCTTTTTCCTCTGGAAGACCTTTGGTCATCTCTTTCCAAGTATCTCCGCCATCGGTGGATTTATATAGACCGCTTCCCGGTCCACCACTAATTACTTTATTGGGTTTACGCTGATGTTCCCACATGGCCGCGTAAAGCACCAAAGGGTTGTTTGCATCCATGGAAAGTTCAGCAGCTCCGGTTCCTTCATTTACATATAGGATCTTCTCCCATGTTTTTCCGCCATCCATGGAACGGTACACGCCTCTTTCTTGGTTTGGAGCGTACAATGCTCCCTGTGCGGCCACATAAACAATGTCCGGATTTGTTGGATGGACAATGATACGTGAAATATGCTGTGTTTTCTCGAGGCCCAGCTTGATCCATGTTTTTCCTGCATCGTTGGATTTGTACATACCATCACCGTAAGATGTCATTACCCCTCTCGGAGCGTGCTCACCCATACCACAGTATACAATATTTGGACTTGATGGTGAAACAGTTACGGCTCCCACCGAACCCATCTCAAAAAAACCGTCCGAGATATTCTCCCATTGTCCTCCGGCATTGGTGGTTTTCCAAAGCCCTCCTCCAGTGGTTCCCATATAATAGGTAAGTGGGTCGCCCACAACACCGCTTGCCGTCACGGAACGTCCACCCCTATACGGGCCAATGTTCCTAAACTTCATCGGGTTAAAATAATCGTTGGCTGTTTGTGCAAAGGTGAGTGTTACAAAAAATACACTCAACAAAAAAAGAAATCCTTTTTTCATGGTGATGGTTGGTTTGTATAAGAAGTGATATTATCTAAAAAACAAGCCCCTATGCAAAGCATAAGGGCGTTTTAATTTACTCTTCGATGCTCAAATAATCGAGTTTGAGTTGATTGAATTCTTGGTTAAAGTCCGAAATTTCCTTGTCCACCAAGGTGTCAAAAGCTTCCAATTGCTCTATAATTTGGGCCCCGATCTCGTTTTTCACAGCGATATCCTGATCGGTTGGAGGGAAATCATCAATAGATACCAAACTGTTCAAGTGAGCCAACTTATTGGTCAATTTGATGGGGAAGTTCAATGGATCTTGATTACTTCTGTTCTGTGTCTGGTACAATTCCTTTTCAATGGAACCAAACTCCTCTTTCATCTTTTTGGCCTTTTCTACCAAAGCTTTGGTTGCATCTTCATCTTTGTACTTTTTAATGAACTCGTCCAACTTGCCGTTAATGGCCCTGATTTTTTTGATGGATTGGTGAGCTCTATCCACCGTCTCGTTCACCTCGGTGATAAAGTCGTACTGTTTTTGCATATCAGCGATGGTCACCTCTGCTCTTGGGTCGGGAAGTATGGTAAAGTTTTCCGTCTGTGTTTCACCATTTACGTTCAATGTCACCTTATATGTTCCGGGCACGGCTTTAGGCCCGTCCAAATTGGCCCACCATAAGATCATTCCTTCCAATCTTTCGGCTCCTTTGCCACGGGTATCCCAAACGTAGGTGTTACCACCCTTTTTGGCCTCGAGTTTTTTGCCTCTTTCCTTGGAATAGGTGCTATAGGTTTCCAAAGTATCACCGTTCATTTTTGAATAGGTCAATGAAATACTGTCCTTTTCCGAGAAATCCTTAAGGTAAAAGTGAGTGATTACACCATTGGGCAGGTTTTCGCCTTCTGTTTTTGAAGGCCTTCTCGCCGCCCTGCCTTTAGTTCGGTAGCTATCCCTTGGCTTATACAGGATGGCATCGGCAGACTTTTTTGCATCATTTAATTGATGTAAAACGGTAAGGTCATCTATCACCCACAAGCTCCTTCCCTGTGTGGCCACGATCAAATTATCATCCTTAATGGTTAGATCAGTGATCGGAACAATGGGCAGGTTCATTTGAAACTTTTCCCATTTTGCACCATCATTAAATGAAATGTACATACCTGTTTCGGTTCCGGCATACAAAAGTCCTTTTCTTTTCGGATCTTCCCTGACCACACGTGTAAAATGCTCATCCTCTATTCCACTGGTGATCAAAGACCAAGATTCCCCGTAATCGGTGGTTTTATAAATATATGGGGTAAAATCACCCAACTTATAACGTGTTGCTGCAACATAACATGTCCCTTCATCAAAAGCTGAAGGCTCAATACTATTGATCATGTTCCACTCTGGCATGCTTGGAGGGGTTACATTTTCCCATGTCTGTCCTCCGTCCTTGGTTACGTGAATTAAACCATCATCACTACCTACCCAAAGCAAACCTTCTTTTAATGGACTTTCGTTTGCGGCAAAAATGGTACAATAATATTCTACACTGGTGTTATCCTGTGTAATGGGCCCTCCACTGGAGACCAATTTTGTTGGGTCGTTCCTGGTCAGGTCATCGCTCAACAGTTCCCAACTCTGACCCTCATTGGTGGTCATATGAACATGATTGGAGAAAGTGTACAGTTTATTGGGATCGTGCTTACTGAACATAATCGGGAAGTTCCACTGAAAACGGTATTTCATTCCCTCTGCTCCATGTCCCATCGGGTTATCCGGCCAAACGTTGACCGCCCTAGCTGTATTTCTGGCATGGTTCACGCGGGTCAACAATCCACCATAGCTACCGCCATAAACGATATCATCATTCTTTGGGTCAACGGCAATATGGGCGGATTCACCACCCGCTGTTTCTTCCCAGTCATCCTCACCTATGGAACCATCGTCACTTCGGTAATTTATCCTTAGTGTAGAGTTGTCTTGCTGCGCAACATAAATTCTATATGGAAAAGCATTGTCCGTAGTGACTCTATAAAATTGTGCGGTTGGCTGATTGTTCATGGTACTCCAGGTTTCTCCACCATCGTAGCTAACTTGTGCTCCACCATCATCGGCCATGACCATTCTGTTGGAATCTTCTGGAGCTATCCACAGATCATGATGATCGCCGTGAGGGGCGTTATTGGATTCAAAAGTTTTTCCTCCGTCGGTACTCTTGTGGTAACGCACGTTTAAAACATATACTACATTTTCATCATTGGTATCGGCGTATACCCTTGTGTAGTACCAAGCACGCTGCCTTAAACTTCTATCACTATTGATCAGGGACCATGTATTCCCGCCATCTTCCGAACGGTACAGACCGCCCTTTTCCTTGTTCTCCACCATTGCCCAGACCCTATTGCTGTTCTGGGGTGAAACGGCCACACCAATAATACCTAGGGTATCGGTTGCAAAACCATCGTTCTTCGAAATTTCCGTCCAAGTTTCACCACTATCGGTACTCTTCCACAGTGCAGACCCTTCGCCCCCACTGTTAAGACTATACGGTGTACGCTCAATTCTCCAAGTGGAGGCGTATAAAATTCTAGGGTTGTTCGGGTCAAAGGTAAGATCCACTGCCCCGGCCATGTCATTGGCATAAAGGACTTTTTTCCAAGTCTCTCCTCCATCCGTACTTTTATAAACTCCTCTTTCGGTAGTTGGTTTGTACAAGTTGCCCATTACTGCAGCATACACGATATTATGATCCTTCGGGTGAATTCTCATTCGGGAAATATGTCGGCTTTTGTCCAAGCCCAACGATTTCCATGTTTTACCTGCATCCTCGGTCTTCCAAATACCGTATCCCGAAGAAACATTACCTCGAACGGTCTGCTCTCCTCCACCAACATATATTACATTGTGATCGCTCTGGGCCACTTCAACGGCACCTATACTCCCACCGAAAAAACCATCGGAAATATTATCCCATGTTATGCCACCATCCATAGTTTTCCAAACACCACCTCCCGTGGCCCCGAAATAATAAAGATTAGGTTCGCCAGGAACGCCAGCAACGGTGCCGGAGCGACCTCCTCGGAAAGGACCAATCAATCGGTACTCCAAACTGGAATAAAGTTCTTCTGGATATTCTGGTGCGCTTTGTTTTTTATTCCTGCGCTGGGAATGCATGGGGGTAATAAACAATGTTGCGGTAAGCAAGAGCATACCCATCTTGAAAAAGCAAGTCTTCATTTTTAAAGTGTTGAGTTAGTCAGCCTTAAAAGTAGTGAAAATGGCGCAAAAAAAGTTATCCAATATTTTGTACTTTAACCAAGCATATAAAACTCAAAAATCAAACCATGCTCAAATTTCTTAAGCTCGCGATTTTAATTCTCATCCTTGGAGCTTGCAAAGATCAATCAAACAAAAAAGAAGAAACAACAACTTCCGAGCCCGAAGTAAAACAATCCGAATGGACCTATCTTTTTGATGGCACCAGTCTTGAGGGGTGGCGTGGTTACAATATGGATTCCCTCCCACCAGGATGGACCATTAAGGACAGTATACTCACCTTTGATACCGAACTGGGTCTTGAACAGGATTATAGTGGAGGAAAGGACATTATCTATGGGGCCGAAGAGTTCGATAACTTTGAGCTCTATTTGGAATGGAAAATTCCCGAAGGAGCCAATAGTGGTATTTTTTACCATGTAAAGGAAGGGTATGACGGTCCACCCGAAGTAGCTCCGGAATATCAGATCATCGATGATGAAAACTATGCCAACATCCACGATTTGGTCGGCTACAATTCCCAATTCGGGGCCGAACATCCCGAACTGCTACAAGATTGGCAAAAAACCGGGGCGGATTACGCCATGCACACTGCGGATGAATCACAAAAACAACTGAACCCTGCTGGCGAATGGAATTCCTCTAAAATTATTTTCACATCCGAAAAAGTAGAGCATTGGCTCAATGGCAAAAAATTGTTGGAATTTGTGCCTTGGTCCACTGAATGGAATACAAAAAAAGCCTCGGGTAAATGGGACAATGCTCCCGATTACGGAAAATACAAATCAGGTTACATTGCCTTGCAAGATCATGCAAGTCCTATTTGGTTCAGAAACATAAAAATTAAAAAACTATAACCTCCAGACCATGAACAAAAGAGAATTCATCAAGAAAAGTAGTGTTGGGGCACTCGGTATTATGCTCGCTCCTTCGATTTTAAAGGCAGGATTTCCAAAAGACAAGCTTAGAACCGCCCATATCGGGGTCGGTAATATGGGAATGGAGGATTTAAAGGCAGTTTCATCACACGGAGCGGTGGAAGTAGTGGCTCTCTGTGATGTAGATGCCCTGAACCTTTCCGCGGCGCACAAAATGCATCCCGGAGCGCGGATATTCTTTGATTACCGTGCCATGTTGGAGGATATGGGAGATGAAATCGATGCTGTGATCGTTTCAACACCGGACCACACCCACGCACCAGCTTCTTTGATGGCCATGCACATGGATAAGCCGGTATACTGCCAAAAACCACTGACCCACTATGTATCGGAATCCAGGGAGATGAAAAAACTGGCCGCAGAAAAAGGATTGGTTACCCAAATGGGTATTCAGGTACACTCGTTTTACGATTATAAATTGGCCACACTCCTTATACAATCCGGAATTATTGGTAAAGTGCATACCGTTCATGCATGGTCCCCTAAAAACTGGGGTTATGATGGACCACTGCCAGAGGGCGAAGACCCTGTTCCTGACCAATTGGATTGGAACCTTTGGTTGGGCACCTCGAAAAAACGACCATTTAAAAAAGACATGTACCACCCTGGCAATTGGAGAAAGTTAATGGATTATGGTTGTGGTACCTTGGGCGATATGGGAGTCCATATTTTCGATACTCCCTATAATGCCTTGGAATTGGATGTACCCAGAACCATAATGACCGAATGCCGACCATCGAATGGTTTCGGTTTTCCTGAAAACAATACAGTTACCTATGAGTTCCCGGGAACTAAATACACAGGAAAATCCCTAAAATGGATTTGGTACGACGGCCCTGGAGCACCAGAGATGCACGAAGACCTTTTGTTGCCGGGCATGGAAATGAACGCCAAAAAAGCAGACAAGAAAAATGATGGAAATAGTATTTCCTTGGATGCCGGAGTAGCGGCTGAAAACGAATTGCCTGAACAAGGCGCAATGTTCGTTGGTGAAAAAGGACGCTTACTTTTGCCCCACTTTATGCAATTGCCAAAGAAGATTCGAAGAGGAAAATATGTGGATATTTCCAAAGAAATCGCCAAGGTTTCCGAAGAGCATAACCTAGGGGAGCCTATCCGAAATTACGCAACGGAAGGACCTAAGCACTATCACCAATTTGTGGATGCCTGTTTGGGAAAAGATACCACTACCGCTCCATTTGATTATGCGGCCAGATTGACTGAAACCATTCTATTGGGCACCATTGCAGGTCGTTTCCCGGGCGAAACATTACATTGGGATGCAGAAACGGCAAGGTTCCAAGAGGAGAAAGCAAATAAATACCTGTCCGGCAATTACAGGGATTTTTAGCACCTAGATTTTATGTCTTCTGAACAAGAATATTGGTTGAGCGGCCCCATACCTGATGTACCTGCATTATTGCAGCCAGCGGCACATGCGCTGCTACAGTCGGTACGGGAAATCAAAAAATATGTTTCCGACTTTCCAGAAGACAAACTCTGGGAGAAACCATATGGCAGAGCTTCGGCAGGATTCCATCTTAGGCACATTACCGGGGTTCTGGACCGTATGCTCAGCTATGCCGAAAAGAAGGCATTGACAGCGGAACAGTTTAATTTTTTGAAGAATGAAGGCAATGGTGAGAACGCACCCTCTTCTGAAAAACTGATACATGATTTTGAAGAAAAAGTGAATGAGGCCTTGGAGTATTTTAAAAACACCCCCGAATCTATTTTAACCGAAGAACGTTTTGTGGGCCGTAAAAAACTTCCATCAACAGTGATAGGATTACTGTTTCATGCTGCAGAGCATAGCCAAAGGCATGTTGGGCAATTGTTGGTAACAGTAAGTGTTTTAAAAAATCGATAGGAAGAATGGACAAACGGATCCAACGTTGTTTTTTGTTGTTTTACATATTCCCAGTGGTAATGCTTGCACAAAATAGACTTAGGGACCATGGTGTTGAAATTGGGGTATTACATCCAGGCACCTTGAATGCCATCACAGACGTACCCGGGGTAAAAGTCGGTCACTATACATTGAACAAAGGAGCAGATATCCGTACCGGGGTCACTGCAATTATACCACATTCGGGTAACCTTTTTCAAGATAAGGTTCCAGCAGCCATCTATGTGGGCAATGGGTTTGGAAAGCTTGCAGGATATACGCAGGTAAAGGAGTTGGGCAATCTCGAAACCCCGATTATTCTGACCAACACTTTGAGTGTCCCAACAGCAATGAATGCCCTTATCAGTTACACCCTCAATCAGCCTGAAAACGAAAATGTACGTTCCGTAAATGCAGTGGTCGGCGAAACCAATGATGGTTATCTCAATGATATCCGGGGTAGACATATCACTGAAGAGGATGTGCTTAAAGCAATCAAGAATGCTGAAACCGGACCAGTAAAGGAAGGTAGCGTTGGAGCCGGAACAGGAACTATTTGCTTTGGATTCAAGGGTGGTATTGGCACTTCTTCCAGAGTGCTTCCCAAAAAGTCTGGAGGTTATACCGTTGGGGTTTTGGTACAGACCAACTTTGGAGGGGTTTTGCAAATTGCAGGTGTAGAGGTTGGTAAAAAACTGGGACATTATTCCGATAGTTTTAAATATTCTCCAGATGGTTCCTGTATGATGGTAGTGATCACCAATGCCCCATTGGACTCCAGAAATTTGGAGCGTTTGGCCAAAAGGGCGATGTTGGGCCTTTCTAGAACGGGCGGAATTGCCAGTAACGGTAGTGGTGATTATGTAATTGCGGTTTCCACAGCTGAGGAATGTAGAATTCCGTATGAAAGTGAGAAAACCATTCAAAATGTACCTAGTTTACGGAATGAAGCAATGACCCCACTCTTTTTGGCTACTATTGAAGCCACTGAGGAAGCAATTCTTAACTCCCTATTTGCAGGTGAGACCATGATCGGGAGGGATGGTCACAAGATCGAAGCGCTTCCAAAAACAAGAGTGTTGGATATGTTAAGATCTAGCGGAGCCATCAAGCAGTAAGGAATAGCAAATAACAATATCAAAAAACCAACCTCGTTTATATAAACACTAACCATTATTAATGACACGAGAAGAAAGACTGGTTTCTTGCAAACAATGCAACAACCGCCAGCTGGATTTTAACAAAGGACTCCTATGTAAGCTTACAGGAAAAGAAGCAGATTTTGAAGGGGAATGCCCTGATTTTGAACACGATGCTTACAATACGTATATAAGGAAGGTCAAAGAAACCATCCGACCCAATAAAAAAAGGGCACAATGGGCAGAGTATCTCATCTGGATACTTTTAGGTTTAGGTCTCATCTCCTTGTACTCCTCCTATTTGCAATATGATCTATTGTTAAAAATACAAGAGGGATTTTATGTTTCCGACCATGAAATAACCAGTAACGATCTAAGGGAAGGCATCATAGGTGTCGTGATAACAATTTTATATGTGGTATCGGTCATTACTTTTATTAGATGGTTCAGAAGGGCCTATTACAATCTGAGCAGCAGAACCGATATAAGATATGATGAGGGTTGGGCCGCAGGAAGTTGGTTTGTTCCCATTCTGAATTTGTTCCGGCCATATCAAATCATGAAAGAAATTGATGACGAGAGTTCCAATCTTATTGAAAAGCATTCTCAAGAACCCATTTCCGATAGTACCGCTCTGATAGGATTTTGGTGGGCCCTTTGGATTATCTCCGGGGTTGTGGGGCGTTATGTTTTTAGGACAAGTCTTAATGCAGAAAGTTTGGAAGAACTGATGACAAGTACACAGGTGGACATGCTCGGTGTTGCTTTCGATGTGCCTTTGTCATTGATAACGGTATTTATGATCAGGGCCATTTCCAAAAAAGAAGAGCTCTTGCTTAAACTGGAATCAAAATCAAAGGAAGAAGATCTAAACTAGTTTTTGAGAAAATCCGTAACATTTCTGCTCGATTTCACACTAATCTATCGGAAGCAAGCTTCTTTTTTTATAATTTGAACTTCAAATAAACAAAAAACACTACCATGGATATTTTTGGAAAAATCAAAGAAAAACTGAGCAATGAGTTCATCGACATCATTGAATGGCTAGACTATACCGATGACACCATTGCCTATCGGTTCGAACGGTATCAAAATGAAATAAAAAACGGTGCAAAACTTATCGTGCGCGAGGGGCAAACCGCTGTTTTCATCAACGAAGGTCAATTGGCCGATGTATTCGAGCCCGGCACCTATGACCTTACCACACAAAACCTACCGATTTTGGCGACCTTAAAAGGTTGGAAATACGGTTTTAACTCTCCATTCAAGGCCGAGGTGTATTTTGTAAACACCCACCTTTTTACCGATGAGAAATGGGGAACCAAAAGCCCCATCACTTTAAGTGATGACCGATTTGGACTTGTGGAAATACGTGCTTTTGGAACCTATGCCTTCAAGATTTCAGATGCGGGCATGTTCATAAAGGATATCGTTGGCACGGATAGCAACTTCACCAATTTTGAGATCAACGAGCACTTAAAAAGTTTGATCGCCACTCGATTTACCAACACCGTGGGCCAAGCAAATCTGCCCATTGAACTCTATGCAGCCAATACCACCGAGCTATCGGACACTTGCCGTGAAGTCATGTCACCGGAATTTGAAAGTGTTGGGATATCCTTGGAGAAATTCTATATCGAGAACGTTTCAATGCCCGAGGATCTTAAGAAAGAAATCTTCGAGTACAGCCGTATCGACAAACTTGACCTGGATAAATTGACCAAGTTCAAAACGGCGAAAGCCATCGAAGCTGCTGCCCAGAACGAGGGTGGTACTGCTGGGGCCGGAATGGGAATGGGAATGGGATTTGTACTGGCCCAACAAATGGGAGGAATGATGGGCGGAACCGCTCAAGCTGCCCCACAACAAGCAGCTCAACCTGTTGGCGGTGCGGTACCTCCCCCAATGCCTGCCCAGACCATGTATTACTATGCTTCCAACGGGGTACAGCATGGACCTGTGAACTTTGAGCAAATGCAATCGCTATTTGCGTCCAGAGCTATCAATCGTGATAGTTTGGTGTGGAAACAAGGTATGTCCGCATGGACCGCATTGAAAGAAGTAGAGGAATTGAAATCCTTTTTAGGTGGCAATACACCCCCACCCTTACCAACGGAATAAAAATATCCAATGTCAATCTGAACGTAGTGAAGCATCTATTCTTTTCATGATTGTGAGATACTTCACTTCGTTCAGTATGACATATTTGTAGTCCAATATCAGTCAATCCCATTTTACGGGAATCCTAAACCAGCATGGATTTCCATCCTCACGGAAATGAACGCATGGAAGATCAAAAAATCCAAAAAACCGAACTCAAAAAAGCCTGCACCAATTGTGGGGCCGAATTAAAATATAAACCTGGCACCACGAACATCACATGTGAATATTGTGGTCATGAAGAGGCTATTTCAATAGATGAGAATGGATTTCAGGAACTAGAGCTTTATCCATACCTCAAAGAAATGGGCGCCCAAAAGCACAGTGAAGAAATTTCCATGCTCAACTGTAAAAATTGTGGCGCGGACCAACATGTGGAGGAAAACTATAAATCCCTTCATTGCGTGTATTGTGGTCAACCTTTGGTTATCGAGGATGCCTACAAAGAAAATTGGATCTTGCCCGGAGCGGTCTTACCGTTTCAGATCGATCAAAAAAAATCCTTTCTCATATTTAAAAATTGGGTGAAACGGTTGTGGTTTGCTCCGAACAACTTAAAAAAGGCAGCTTTGGACCCTCAATTTACCAAAGGACTTTATCTGCCCTATTGGACATTTGATGCACAACTATACGCCTCCTACATTGGTCAACGGGGTGAATATTATTACGAGACCAAAAGGGTCAGGGATTCCAATGGTAAAATGGTGACCCAAAGGGTCAGGAAGACGAGATGGTATCCAGCAGCTGGACAGGTTTCAGGATTTGTGGACGATACATTGATTAAAGCTTCACACCAAAAAAAAGGCCGGATTCCAGGTAAAATTGCCTCCTGGGACTTAAAAAAACTCCAACCTTTCAACAGTGGATTCCTATCGGGTTTTGTTACGGAAAAATATACCATCCCATTACAAGATGGACACCTGCATTCCAAGGAAGTGGCCCGTGAAATAGCTGATACTTGGTGCCGACGCGATATTGGTGGGGATACCCAACGTGTAACCAGCATGGACATGAAATTGACCGAGGAGACCTTCAAGCATATCCTATTGCCCGTGTATGTGAGTGCATACCGTTATAACGGAAAGGAATACAACTTTTTCATTAATGGGGACAATGGCCGCATCTCCGGAAGTCGCCCATATAGTTTTTGGAAAATCTTCTTTACCGTACTAGCTGTACTTGTGGTTATTGGTATCATTGTACTCTTTGCCAATAAATGATGCCTTAATCCAAAAACACCAAACAAACAGGATTTGGATGCTTGGTCTCGTTCAAGAATGTCAAAGTTCCATTTTCCATATCCCTTTTAAAAACAGCAATATTGCTTGTTTTCTTATTCGCGACCAACAAAAATTCGCCTGATGGGTCCATGGAAAAGTTTCTGGGCCAATCCCCGTGAACCGATTCCCTGCCCACCAATTTCAATTGACCTGAAGTGGCATCCACAGCAAAAATCACTATGGTATTTTCACCTCGATTGGAACCGTACAAAAATTTGCTGTCTGGGGATAGATGAAGGTCGGCGCAAAAGCTTTCCCCTTCAAAATCAGCAGCCAAGGTCGGAACCACCTGAACTTCTTGATAGTTTCCATCAGCATCTTTTTCAAAGACCGAAATGGTGCTGTTCAATTCATTGATGACGTAGAGCAATTGACCGTTCTTACCAAAGGCAAAGTGACGAGGACCGGCACCATCTTCGAACGGCAAGGAATATTGTCCTGCAGGGACGAACGCTCCATCCTTTTGATCGTATCTTTTTACTGCATCCAATCCCAAATCGGTTACCATTAATCCATCCGTATTGAACTGGGCCATATGGGCATGCGATGTTTTCACGGAGTCCAAGGGTTTATGATCGATGATTTGTGGGTTTTCAGCAAGAGAACCATCATCTTTCAAGGAAAATATAGAAACATTACCTCCGGTGTAGTTGGCAACGGCCAAATGCCCTTCTCCTGAAAGGGAAACGTGACACGGGTGCGCTCCTTGGGTTCCCATACTGTTCTGTAGCTCCAAAACCCCTTCTTTCAATTTAAAGGCGGTGACTCCTCCTCCCAAACTATCAAAATCATCTGTTTCCTGAACGGCATAAAGGTTTTTTTTATCCTCCGAAATGGCCAAATAAGATGGATTGGCCAACTTTGCCGCCAATTTTTGATTAGAGAGGGTACCGGTATTCGTATCAAAAGTGTAGGTATAGATACCTTCACTTTCACCATCGGTATAGGTTCCAACAAACAGGTTGTACATAGGCTTTTCTTCAGGTTTTTCAGAACAGGAAAACACCAAAACAGCTGTAATGCCCGCTAAAACAAATTTTTTCATGGATGTTTAGTTAAACCACCCAAATTAAACATTCTAAATCAAAGAAGCAGTATTTAGGACAGTTCAGCCTTGATTTCTCGTTGAAGAAAAATTCCGGTAACAATGGTCGAAAGTACATCAGCAATACAAAAGGAGAGCCAGACCCCCATTTCCCCCATAAAATGGGGAAGTATTAAAATCAAAGGGATAAAAAAGAATCCTTGCCGGGTCAATGTCAGCAATAAAGCAGGAATTGCCTTTCCGATGGCCTGAAAATAGGCTGCACCTATCAACTGTATGGCAATTATCGGAGTTGCTGCAAACACCAATCGCATGGCCATTGGGGTATGTTGCAGGACAAAGTTGTTGGTCTCCAACTCCTCTGGGGAGAGACCTGGACGATTGCTCAAGAACAAAGACGCGATTTCTGATGGAAAAACCATGAGCACCACAAAAACGAGCGTCGCAACTAAGGATGCATATTTAATGGCCGTGTAGATGGATTGCTTTACCCTATCGAACTTTATAGCCCCATAATTGTATCCTGCTATCGGTAAAAATCCTTGCGTAACCCCGAACACAGGGAATAGGGCGAACATCAACATTCTCCCAATAATGGCATACACCGCTACCATGGCCTCACCTCCCAAATTGAACAATATATTGTTCATCAATAAATACGTGATGCTTGTTACCGCCTGACGCGCCAAGGTCACAAACCCCAATGAACCGATTTCACGAAGTATGGTACGGTCCAATCCGAAGTGGGAAACATCAATCTTTAATTCAGAGTTTTTCGACAGGAAGAAATACAATACATAAAAGAAGCACAACAAATATCCTACCGTGGTGGCCCATGCCGCCCCATGCATACCCCAATCGAACACATAAATGAAAATATAATCCATGAGCAGGTTTCCAATCGATGGAATGATCATGGCTATCATGGCAAAGCGGGGTTTCCCTTCAGCACGAATTACCGTGTTACCCATCATACAGAGCGCCAAGAAGGGAACCCCGTACAAAATGATGGTATAATAAATTTTGGCCGGATCAAAAATGGTTCCTTTTCCCCCAAATGCCGGAATAAGTGTATCCACATAATATAGGCCCAGGGCAACCATGGTTACGGTGACTAATAGGGTAAGAGTGATTTGGTTACCAAAGGTCTTACGGGCCTTTTCGCGATTATTGGCACCAAGGGCACGTGAAATAATACTGGAACCACCAATACCAATGGCCATTCCCAAGGCTGCAATGAAGAAAGAAACCGGCAATACCACATTAATGGCGGCTATTGCGATGGAACCGATCCAGTTACCCACAAAGATGGAATCCACCAGAACGTTCAAGGACATCACCAAAATACCGATGGATGCGGGTACGGCCTGTTTGATCAGCAATTTTCCAATGGGTTCCTGCCCAAGTTCATCAGAGGTGATTTTGGCCATGCCAGCGGGTATTCTTTGGATTTAAATTAAAGTGAACGGTAATTCTGACTCAAAGCTACGACGCATTCACCAAATTACCTTTGTTCTCTTTTAGTTTTTCGGCGATATTGTCCCATAGCTCGATTCGATATTGCAGTGCCTGTTTGCTGTACTCCAAAACATCGTTCCACTTTTGCTCATCAGCACCGCAAAGTGCCTTGATCATGCGCAAGGCCAATGGTCCGTGTTCGTCACCGTCCAATTCAATGTGCCTTCTTAGGTAGTATTCCAGTTTTTTGTATTTGCCCGGTCCTTCTTTTCCTGATTGTTCTATAATTCCCAAGAACATATCCGGAATCAAATCTTCGCGGCCAAAGGTAAATGCCGCAGCAATGATGTGTGGCTGTTGACTATTGATGACCTTGAAAGTAAATTGGAGGAAGTTCTTTTCAGCTTGATCGAGTTCAGCCACCTCAATTTGACTTGAAATGGATTCTAGATCGGTAAAAGATGTGATAGTAGCTTGTACTTTTTGGGAATCTGCTCTTACTTCTCCCATCGCATCCAAATACATTTCAAAATGGCTTTTTGCCTCTCCATTTTCATTGAAATCGCTCTCTTCTTCCAACACGATCTCGTTGATAAAACGCGCCACCGACGTGTCTGCTGCAGGATGCCAAGGTAGCCCAACACAGGTTAAATGTTGCTGTAGGGCCTTCAAAAGCGACATAAAATCCCAAACGGCATACACATGGCTCTCCATAAAGGTTTTAATGTCATCAACCGACTCCAATTGGGCATACATCGGATGGTTCTTGAGTTGTTCGCGCATGGGTTGAAGCTCTTGCTCCAAGTTTTCAATTTTCATAGCAATTTTTATTCTCTTCTTTTTACGGAATTTATCGGATGTTGGTTTCAGGCAAAGCGTCTTTTTCTTCCCATTCCTTGATCCACTTGGCCATAAGTTCGGCCCAATCGTCCCGATCGTTCAAACAAGGGATATGGATGTAATCCCCTCCTCCGGCTTCTTGGAATTGCTCCTTGCCTTCCATGGCAATCTCTTCCAGGGTCTCCAAACAATCACTCACAAATGCTGGGGTAATCACGGCCAATTTTTTGATGCCTTCCTTTCCCATTCGTTCAAACTCCTTGTCGGTGAATGGTTGTAGCCATGGGTCGCTGCCCAATCTGGATTGAAAAGAGGTACTTACCTTGTCTTCTGGCAACCCAAGCTCCTTTTTCACCAATTCGGTAGTATCATAACATTGGTGACGATAACATGTTTGGTGCGCAACGGAATTGGTCTTGCAACATTCCCCGTTCAATTGACAATGGAACTTGGTCGGGTCCGATTTTCTGATATGCCTTTCCGGTATTCCGTGATAGGAAAATAGGATATGGTCGTAGTCAAAGCCCTTTAGGCCTTCGGCAATACTTTTTGATAATATTTTGATGTAATCCGGATTACTGTAAAACGCAGGCAATGTTGTCACATGCATTTCTGGAAAATCTTGCTGCTGCACCTTCAACGCCTTGACCACTACGGTCTCATAGGAAGACATGGCATAATGCGGATATAAGGGGACCAAGAACACCTCATCAACTCCTTTATGCTTCAGTTCTTGAAAACCTTCCTTTATGGACATGGAACCATATCTCATACCTAGAGCTACGGGCAGGTCCGTGTGTTTTTGCACTTTTTCCGTAAAACGTTCGGATAACACGATCAATGGTGAGCCTTCCTCCCACCAAATTTTAGAATACGCCTCGGCCGATTTCTTGGGACGTGTATTTAAAATGATGCCACGTACAATGATGTTCCTTAAAACAGGGTTTACATCGATAACTCGTTCATCCATCAAAAATTCGTCCAAATAAGGCTTGACATCCTTTGCTGTAGGGCTGTCCGGTGAGCCCAAATTGACCAATAAAACTCCTTTTTTCACGGTTTTTCAGTTTAGGCCGCTAAAATACAACACGAAGTGGACTTCGCCTTTTCCTCATTAAAATACTTTCTTATGATGAAATAATCTTTCTCGATTTTGTTCAACCATTCTGTGCTCTTTGGGGTTTTCTATCTTATTTTTGTTGATATGGAGTCCTTTTACGACAATGTTTCCAAAGAATCCTTGATTTATTTGGGTATCGCCCTTCTTGTTCTGATCATCCTTTATTGGGGAACTTCCCTTATTTTAAAGCGATTGGGAAAAAACCCAAAATACCTGCTACCGAAAAGTGCGTTCAAAAAATTGGCATTTCCATTGGTCTTGATCTTTGTATCAGTGCTTTTGCGAATGAACGCCCTACGGGACCTCTTAAATCTTGAAGAAGCCGGATACTGGTTTAAAAAGGCAAGTACCATCCTTTTTATCTTTGCTATGGCCTGGGTAATGATTGCCCTGATCAAAATTGTGAAGAAGGTCGTCATAAAAAATTATGACATCGGTGTAGAGGATAATCTTAAAGCGAGAAAGGTCTATACCCAATTCACCATACTGGAACGTATCTTTATCTTTATCATCATTTTGCTCGGAGTAGGTTTCACGCTGATGAGCTTTGAGGAAATCCGGGAAGTGGGCATCAGTATATTTGCCTCGGCAGGTGTTGCGGGAATAATCATAGGGTTTTCTGCCCAACAATTTATTGGAACTATTTTAGCGGGCATTCAAATTGCCATTGCCCAGCCGATCAAACTGGATGATGTGGTAATCGTTGAAGGTGAATGGGGCCGCATCGAGGAGATTACCCTGACCTACGTTGTGGTAAGTATCTGGGACAAAAGACGCTTGATTGTTCCCACTCCCTATTTCATCAACCAACCTTTTCAGAATTGGACCAAGACCTCATCGGACTTGATGGGCACCATATTTTTGTATGTAGATTACAATGTGCCTTTTGATAAGATTCGGGAAGAACAAACACGTATATTGAACGACACCGATCTCTGGGACGGCAAGGTTGATGTGGTTCAAGTAACGGACACAAAACCCAATTATGTAGAAATAAGAAGCTTGGTCAGCGCCAAAGATTCCCCTACCGCTTGGGACCTAAGAGTGCTTGTACGCGAAAAACTGATTGTATTTTTACAACAAAATTATCCCGAAAGTATCGCAAGAACTACAAGATTGACGGTTGAACACAAAGACAACCAACAAAACAACGCTTAAATTCAACATTGATTTTTGCAATTTGACAGATTATTCCCTGCTCTTTTAATTTGATGCATATCTTTAGTACAACTAAACGATGCACATGAAAAACCTTTTCCCAATCTTGTTGGGTATCCTTTTGTTTGGTTTTGGATGCTCCTCTGAAGAGCCCCAACAACCCGACCCTAATCCTTCCGGGGAAGAAGAACCTACAAATGAAAACCCACAGGAACAAGAGCCAGAAATGGTCACCTATTTTACCTTTGAACCTTTTCTGCCCACATCTGAAACAGATGATTGGATTATTATCCATGATAGTGATGGAAATTTGTTGGATTACATGCCATATGAGTACGATGACGTATTGGAGTTTCAAATACTTGAAGGAAATGACATGCCCAATGATTTGACCATTACCCTATTTAGATATGAGGGTATTCTTGAAGGTCATATTCAACATTTCATCAAATCATATCCCGAAATCCCAGCCGGATCAATTTGGAAACAAACATCCGACCCACAGAATATAAATGGCCATACCAGAGCAGATGCCACAGGTAGTTTCAACATTACGACCACTAATTTGGTCTCTCCAAAATATCAGACTATTTCGGATAAAAATGGACCGATTATGACACGCTCAGGTCCAGATATGGAAGGTTATATTACGGATGAAACTTTTAACAACGTTCCCATCTATACTGAAAACGAATTTTTCTATTCCATTTATGACTCCGAAGACGAATTAAAATATCATGTAATTGAAGAGGCTTATGATGGTGATGACATTGTAGTTGATTACTCAGAATTTAAACCCTATGATAGTATTTTGGAAGTGGAAATTCCAGATCACCCTTCTTATTTTGTTTTATGCATAATTAGCGCATTCGAGAGTGATCAGCCTATAAATTTTACTGGCGGCAAATCTCTTTCCTTTATCATTTCAGAAATTGCCGCCCCCAACCCACTTAAAATAGGATTTCTTGATACATACAATAAATATCATTGTATATTCAACTTCAATAACGAGGAATACGCTTACAACTATATAAAATATGGTGATAAACCCAATGCCATTACCATTCCCGACACCCCGACCATCACCGTTGAAGATTCATCTATTTCCAATTATCGATTTGAGACCAATTTGGATTATCGGATGAAAGATGTCTTTTGGGAAGTTTCTGAAGGTGAAAATTTTGTTGATTTAATAAAAACAACCTGGAATGTTTATTCCTCGCCAGAATTTGTTGGACCCATTGGTGAAATACCCGATGAAATCCAAGAAACTTATCCTGATTTAAGAATTAATGATTTGATGCTTAAATCTACAATGTTACATTTGGATTTTATTTCATATCCGGAGCTGATTCAAGAAGAGTTTGTCAATCCAGATTTAAAAACTTATTACAGATCTCGTGAAACATTACAGTTTAAACACTAAATATATAATAACATATTGTTTGCTATTGGTGCTAAGTATTCCAACAAACATTTATGCCCAACAAATCACGTGTTCTCCAGAAGACAAAACACTTTTTGAGGTTAAAATAGCCGATTTGGAACATACTAAAGGTACCAGCTTGGGCGATACAATCGCCTTGGTAGGGCAATCCTTCCTTGGGACTCCATATGTGGAAAAAACCCTAGAAGTAGGTGATACAGAAACCTTAGTGGTTAATTTCGGCGGATTGGATTGTACCACTTTTGTGGAAAACGTAATGGCTTTTAGCCTGATGCTGCAAAACCAGCAAAAAGACTTTGAAGAATTCACCGAGAATCTTGAGACCGTTCGGTACAGAAATGGTGATTTAGACGGTTATCCATCCCGCTTACATTACTTCACGGAATGGATTAGAAACAACGAAAAAAAGGGATTGGTAAAAGACATCACTGCCGAACTTGGCGGGGTGGAATTGGAAAAACCCATCAATTTTATGGGCACGCACCGCAACCTTTATCCTTTTTTGGCCAGCGATGAAAACTTTGAGGCCATGTTGACCGTGGAAAAACAAATTGCGAAAGAAAAATTATGCTATCTACCTAAAGATCAAATTGAAAGTAAGGAGCACCTGATTAAATCCGGTGATGTTCTTGCTTTGGCCACTTCCATAAAAGGCTTGGATGTCACCCATACGGGCATTGCCATTCATCAACCTGATGGCAGGTTACATTTGTTACATGCCTCCAGTAAAAATGGTGAGGTGGAAATATCGGAATTGCCCTTGGCGGATTACCTTAAAAACATCAAAAGCAATATTGGGATTATTGTCGCTAGACCAACCCTACTTTCGCTTTAAACACCACTCAACAGCACCTAAAAGATGTTGCCGGAACATAGGTTCATCGTATGCTTCCTTGGTGTGCCCACCACCAGTATAAAAGGCTCTTCCGCCATCATACTCATGATACCAGGCTATGGGGTGATTGGACCCGTTGGTTCCTCCTTCATAGCTGCTCTCATCCAAATTCAACAGAACGGTTACTTCGCGATTTAAGTTCTTATAGTTGTACCATTCATCTGATCTTACCCAAGAGTCGTTCAGGTGTTCCGTGGACGGATGCGATTTGTCTATTACAGCGATGGTTGCTTCACGCACGTTAGGGTCGTTTGGATGGGAGTCAAAATAACCTCCTACCAATTCCCCATACCAAGGCCAATCATATTCTGTATCACATGCAGAGTGGATTCCCAAAAAACTTCCTCCTTTCTTAATGTATCCTTCAAAAGCTTTTTGTTGTGCATTGTCCAACACATCCAAAGTCGTATTCAAAAACACAACCAATTTGTAGTTGTTCAGATTCTGTGGGGTAAAGTCCTCCCCCGATTCCGTTTGCAATGCAATAAAACCAGTTTGCCTACCCAATTCCCTTAAAGTTTGCACTCCCTTTTCTATGGATTTATGCCTCCAGCCCTTGGTTTTGGTGAATACCAGAACCAATTCCGGCATTTTTTGTGCTTCTGTCTCTGTTGTAGGCTCATCCTGTGCCGAAATTTGAATGACAAAACAGAGTGCAATTAGGGATAGTACAAAAGATTTCATAGTCATGGTTTTAGACGTTTGAAGTTAAATATTTTTTAGGGGTGGTACCGAATTTCTTTTTAAACGAAGCTATAAAATGACTGGCGGTACTGTAACCAACCTTTAACCCGACCTCATTGACATTGTGCTTTCCGGTTTCCAACATTTTGCGGGCATATTCCATTTTGTAATCGAACAAAAATCCGAATACGGAATCCCCATAGATCTGTTTAAATCCTTCCTTCAGTTTTTTAAGGCTTAATCCAACTTCCTGGGATAGCTCTGCCAAAGTAGGTGGCTCGGCCATCCGGGATATCATTATTTCTTTAGCCATACGAATCCGACGTACATTGTCCTCATCGGCCAAATAAGGGCATTGTTCCAGGTCGGCATCTTCCGTTTTATTGAAATAAAGGGAAATCAGTTCATAGACCTTCCCTTTTAGATATAGTTTTTTGATGGATGGATGCAAGTTGTAGTTCATCAACTGACTCAAAACAACAGCGGTTGCCGGCGAAACCATTTCCTGGGAATAGTATTTCTTCTCCTTGTTCTCTTCACTTAAGAATGGAATATAGTCTGCTTCATCCGAAAACAGCGAATGGAACTTCCTGATGGTCATCACCACCGAAAGCAACCATGACCCTGGTGAAACTACCAAATCGAGCGGTAAATCCTTTTGGGTGTTATAAAGCAACAGGGAATTTTCCTCATTTACCTCCAAATAGTAGTTTCCCTCATTAAAATTGAACTTTGACTTGCCCTTTAAACAGAAATGAAACTGGATATAGGAACTGTCGATATCCCTTTCGATAAGCGTTGGTTCTTTGGTGTCGTTTTGTATTTTAAGGATATAAATCCCGTCTTCGACCAAAATTTCGTCATAAGAACCTCTAGCGATATTTTTCATATTGATTTTCAACCTGATTTTGCTTTTAAATTAATTTAGAATCGCTCTAAATTGCATTGTGTAATATCAAATTTATCAATAATACCAATGCTTTCCGTCATTTTTATCAAAAATAAACCATAAAATAACATCTGTGGTTATTTATAGTTCCGCTAGCGTTATTTTTTGAAACATAACCCTTTTATTTTTGTGCTGCGATTTATATCCTTTATGAGGGACTACCATATTTCAAAACATAATTCCTTCTATGCCGTTGGTTTGAGTTACAAGAAGGCGGATGCAGAGGTTAGAGGAAAGTTCAGTCTGGATGTTCCTGCCATTGACCATATATTGGGCAAGGCCAAGGAAATTGGGGTTGATGGCCTTTTGGCCATTTCCACATGCAACAGGACCGAGTTATATGGTTTTGCACAACATCCCTACCAACTTATCAAACTACTTTGTGACGAGACCAATGGAACCGTTGAAGAGTTTCAAGAGGTAGCCTATGTCTATAAAAACCATGATGCCATTTCGCACATGTTCAAAGTAGGCACAGGACTCGATAGCCAAATTTTAGGTGACTTTGAGATTATAAGCCAGATAAAGCAAGGATTTTATCGCTCCAAAAAACAGGATATGGCCAATCCGTTCTTGGAACGTTTGTGCAATTCAGTTATTCAGGCCAGTAAACGCATCAAAAACGAAACAGAGCTTTCTTCGGGAGCTACCTCTGTGGCATTTGCTTCGGTAAAATATATCCTGGATAATGTCGATGACATTTCCAAGAAGAACATCTTGTTGTTCGGAACTGGTAAGATTGGAAGAAACACCTGTGAAAACCTGGTAAAGCACTCCAATAATTCCCATATTACCCTAATCAACAGGACTAGGGAAAAGGCAGAGGATATCGCCGGGAAATTTCAATTAACGGTAAAAGATTATGGAGATCTACAAACCGAAATTCGTAAGGCAGATATTTTAGTAGTGGCCACAGGTGCTCAATTGCCAACTGTTTCCAAAGCATTGATCTATCCTAAAAAACCATTACTTATCCTTGATTTGTCCGTTCCCAAAAATGTATCTGACGATGTAAAGGAACTAGACAATGTGACCCTGGTACATCTTGATGAACTTTCCCAAATTACCGATGAGACCTTGGCCAAAAGAAAGGAATATGTTCCAAAAGCCGAAGCCATCATAGAAAAGGTAAAAAAGGACTTTTTAAAATGGTTGGAAACCCGCAAGTTTGCCCCAGTGATCAACGCACTAAAGGACAAACTAAATACCATGAAGGCTGAAGAAATCGATTTTCAGACCAAAAAAATCGAAGGTTTCGACCAAATTCAGGCAGAAATCATCTCGGACAGGATCATTCAAAAAATTACAAAGCAGTTTGCCAACCACTTAAAGAGCAACGAGGTCGATACCGATGATAGTCTGGAACTTATCCAGAAAGTATTTCAGCTAGAACTACACTCCAAATGAGCAAAATAATCCGCATTGGAACACGCGACAGCGAACTGGCGTTGTGGCAAGCAACTACCGTACAACAAAAGTTGGAAGCACAGGGATACGACACCATTTTGGTGCCGACAAAATCCATGGGGGACCAAGTTCTTGACAAACCGTTGTATGAGCTTGGAGTTACTGGAATATTTACCAAGACCTTGGATATTGCATTGCTCAAAGGGGATATCGATATCGCGGTACATTCCATGAAAGATGTGCCAACACAATTACCCAAAGGGATTGTTCAAGTGGCCGTTTTGGAACGTGCCATAACTCACGATATATTGGTCCACAAAGGTTCCGATTTTTTAAATTCCGATGGTCCAGCGACTATTGCCACGGGAAGTTTGCGACGAAAGGCCCAATGGCTCAACAAATATCCCAAACACAAAGTGGTCGACCTTCGTGGAAACGTGAATACCCGTCTACTTAAACTCATCGAGAACGATTGGCAAGGAGCCATTTTTGCCCAGGCAGGATTGGAACGTATCAAGCTATTGCCCAAAGACGCCATTCAATTGGATTGGATGATTCCAGCTCCCGCTCAAGGCGCCATGTTGGTAGTTGCTAAAGAAGAAGATGATTTTACCAAAGAGGCATTGGCAAAATTGAACCACTCCGAAACCGAAATCGCCACAACCATTGAACGTGAGTTTCTACGCACGCTGGAAGGCGGTTGTACAGCTCCAATCGGTGCCTTGGCACAAATAAAAGATCAAACCGTTTACTTTAAAGGAGTCGTTTTCTCTTTGGATGGAACAAAGAAAATTGACATCAAAAAAGAAATAAAACTGTCCAAGGCCAAAGACCTTGGAAAAACCTGCGCCAATGAAGTATTGCAAAAAAGGAGGCGACAAATTGATGCAAGAGATCAGAAATGAGAACAGTACTGTCCACTAAAATGTTGAGTTTGCCCCAAAAGGAGCTGTTTCTAAATTCCGGTTTGGGATTGGTGGAGTACGATGCCCTAAAAATTGATTTTCTTGATGTGAAAATCCCATTCACCTACAACAACTACATATTTACCAGTAAAAATGCCGTAAAGGCATTTTTGCAGCAAACCAAAAATTTAGATTTATCCAAATTTCACGCGTTTTGTGTAGGTGAAAAGACAAAATCGCTTTTGGAAGAAAAGGGTCTAATAGTTTTGGAAATGGCCGAAAATGCTGCAGAATTGGCTGAAATTATATTCAAAAAGTACCAAAATAAGTCTTTTTTATTCCTGTGCGGCAACAAAAGAAGGGATGAACTCCCAAATATTTTGACTAAAAATAACGTTCAGTATAAAGAACTGGAAGTGTACCAGACAAATCTAAACCCAAAGGCATTTCAACGAGATTTTGATGGTATTATGTTCTTTAGTCCCAGTAGTGTCCGAAGCTATCTTTTGGAAAACAGTTTAGGGAACAGCACAATGTTCTGTATTGGAAATACCACCGCTTCCGAAGCTCAAAAACATTCAAAAAATATTATTGTAGCCAACAAACCAACTGTAGAAAATGTGTTGGTGCAGGCGATAAATCACTATAAGTAATTATGATAAAAAACGACTTGTTCCTGAAGGCATTAAAAGGTGAAACCGTTGAACGTCCTCCCGTGTGGATGATGCGACAAGCAGGGCGCTATTTGCCAGAGTTTATGGAACTCCGTAAAAAATACGATTTCTTCACCCGTTGCCAGACACCGGAATTGGCTTCGGAAATTACCGTTCAGCCGATACGCCGATACGGAATGGATGCCGCCATTTTGTTCAGCGATATTTTGGTAATTCCCCAGGCCATGGACATCGAGGTGCAGATGAAACCTAATTTTGGTCCATATTTACCCAATCCAATTCGCTCACAAGAAGATTTGGACAAAGTAATCGTTCCAGACATTCAGGATACTTTGGGGTATGTGATGGATGCCATTACCATGACCAAGGAAAAATTGAACGACGAAGTACCCCTGATTGGATTTGCAGGTTCGCCATGGACACTTCTTTGTTATTGCGTGGAAGGTCAAGGGAGCAAGAGTTTTGATAAAGCCAGAGGATTTTGTTTTACTCAGCCAAAGGCTGCACACGAATTGCTCCAAAAAATAACGGATACCACCATAGCGTATCTTAAAGCCAAGGTGAAAGCAGGTGTAAATGCCGTTCAGATTTTTGATTCTTGGGGAGGAATGCTGTCTCCACAAGATTATCAAGAATTTTCATGGAATTACATTCAGCAGATCGTGGATGCATTAAAAGACGAGGCCCCCGTCATCGTTTTTGGAAAAGGATGTTGGTTCGCACTCAAGGAAATGGCGAATTCAGGTGCTTCGGCCGTTGGTGTCGATTGGACATGTTCCGCTCAAAATGCTAGATATTTAACGGGAGGCAATGTTACCCTTCAAGGTAATTTTGATCCAGCTCGCTTGCTTTCGCCTCCAGAGAAAATAAAGGAAATGGTGACGCAAATGATTCGTGATTTTGGCAAGGACAAATATATCGTGAACCTGGGCCATGGTATTTTACCAAACATACCTGTAGAAAATGCAAAAGCATTTATTGATGCAGTAAAAGAATACAAGGAGTGAACCTTTTTGCAATAGCAAAGCGGGTCGATTTTAAAAATATACTGAAAGGTTTGCTAATTGGACTGAGTCGACCTCACTTTATTTGGCCTACCATCAAGGCGACAAAGGATTGCATTTCCATATCAACCAAAAACTATGGCAAACTGCATCATAAAAATGGTCCAGCGAATGCCTTCAGACATGCCTTTTGGAATTATTTGATAGCCAAACGTTGTTTTAAATGGCAAAACAATGAAGAAACTGTCTTGAATTGGGCAAAAAAAGTAACCGATTGGCATGAAGATTCATTTCCGAACAAACAATTGCCAAAGGCAATGGATTTACACAATAATGGAGTGGGACGCTTCATTTTTGAGCAGCATCCTGAAAAATCGGAGGATGAAATCGTTGGGCTGTTAGGGAAAATGGCGTCTGAATCCATCAAAATTGATGAAAGTTCAGCGCTTTCTGAACATAAAAACCAAATGGTACATATTTTAGAACAATGAAGGATAAGTTTTACCAATACATTCAACAACTACAAGACACCATCACCAATAAACTGGAACAACTTGACGGGACCGCCAAGTTCAAGCAAGATTTTTGGGAACGAGAAGAAGGCGGTGGTGGTAGAACCAGAGTCATCGAAAATGGTGCTGTTTTTGAAAAAGGAGGTGTAAACATTTCCAAAGTCCACGGTCCATTACCAAAAAGTATGCAAAACTATTTTGGAGTAGAGGATGTGGATTTCTTTGCATGTGGTCTCAGTTTGGTGATTCATCCAAAAAGCCCGATGGTGCCAACTGTACACGCCAATTGGCGCTATTTTGAAATGTACGACAAGCAAGGCAACATCGTAGATCAATGGTTTGGTGGTGGACAAGACCTTACACCTTATTATTTGTTCGAGGAGGATGCCACACATTTTCACGCGATTTGCAAAAAGGCCTGCGATGCCAATAATCCAGAATTTTATCCAACTTACAAAAAGAAATGCGACGAATATTTCTGGAATTCACACAGAAATGAAGCTCGTGGCGTAGGTGGATTGTTCTTCGATTATTGCAAAGCAACCGAAGAAACCAGTATGGAAAACTGGTACCATTTTGTGACCGAGGTTGGGAACAGTTTTTTGGATGCCTACGCACCCATTGTTGAAAAAAGAAAAAATCTCCCTTATACGCAAGAACAACGCAACTGGCAAGAAATTCGTCGAGGGCGTTATGTAGAGTTTAATTTGGTACACGATAAGGGCACTCTTTTTGGCCTAAAAACAAACGGTCGTATAGAAAGTATCCTGATGAGCCTGCCGCCACATGTGCAATGGCGATATGACCATCATCCAGAAAAAGGAAGCGAGGAAGAGAAATTGATAGCAGTGTTACAAAACCCAAAAACTTGGGTTTAATGCGTAGTTTTGTCCTGAAACCAAATCAATGAGACAGAGAATTTATCAAATAGATGCATTCACCAACCAGACTTTCGGGGGCAACCCTGCAGCGGTCTGCATTTTGGATTCGTGGTTGAACCCAGAATTGATGCAACAAATTGCACAAGAAAATAACCTAGCCGAAACAGCCTTTGCCGTAAAAAAAGATGATTTGTACGAAATTCGATGGTTTACCCCCGAAGTGGAAGTGGACCTTTGCGGACATGCGACCTTGGCTGCTGCCTTTGTTCTGTTTCATTTTTATGAACTGGAAAAAGATACCATTCAGTTTTATTCCAGCAGAAGTGGAAATCTAACCGTAAACAAGGCGGATAATGGATGGTTAACCATGGATTTTCCAACGGACAACTTGGTTGCTATTCAAAATATTGAGGAGTTGGACACCGCTATTGGGAAAGCCCCGGTAAAAACCCTGAAGGGCAAAACCGATTATATGATGGTCTATAGCTCCCAAAACGAAATTGAGGAAATTGAACCCAACCATCATTTATTGGCGCAATTGGACGTTCGAGGGGTAATTGTTACAGGACCAGGGGACGAAGTAGATTTTGTTTCCCGCTTTTTTGCTCCTGCCTGTGGAATTCCTGAAGACCCTGTGACAGGTTCTGCCCATACTTCATTGACTCCCTATTGGACCGAAATATTGGATAAAACCAAAATGACAGCTAAACAGCTTTCCAAACGAGGTGGCGATTTGGTCTGTGAATATTTAGGCGAGCGTGTTAAAATTTCAGGTAAGGCCGTACTTTATCTAACAGGAGAAATTGATATTTAATTCAGCTTAAAACTAAAATATGTATCCATTAATACGAAATAGAAGACTACGTGCATCCGAATCCATCAGAAGGTTGGTTCGGGAAACTACCTTGACCCCGGATGACTTTTTGGTTCCACTTTTCGTAACCGAGGGAAAAGGAATTAAAGAAGAAATTCCCTCAATGCCCAACTATTTTCGATTGAGTTTGGACAATCTCGAAAAAGAAGTAAAGGAACTTTGGAAAATGGGATTGTGCTCTGTTCTTCTTTTTGTAAAAGTTGATGATAAACTTAAGGACAATAAGGGAACGGAAGCTTTGAATCCCGATGGTTTAATGCAACGCGCCATAAAAACCGTAAAAAACGCCTGTCCACAAATGTTGGTGATGACGGACGTGGCCCTTGACCCATTTTCCGCTTTTGGACACGATGGTATTGTGGCTGAAGGGCAAATCTTAAATGATGAAACCGCTGAAGTACTAGCTGAAATGAGTGTGTCGCACGCCAAGGCCGGGGCTGATTTTGTGGCACCCAGCGATATGATGGACGGTAGAATCCTTACCATTCGCGAGGCATTGGAAGATGAAGGGTTCATCAACACCGGAATTATGGCCTATTCCGCAAAATACGCAAGTGCCTTCTATGGTCCTTTCCGTGATGCACTGGATTCAGCCCCTGTGGATATTGCCGATGTGCCTAAGGACAAAAAAACCTATCAAATGGATTATGCCAATCGGTATGAATCCATTCGCGAGACACAAATGGACATTGATGAGGGTGCTGATATTGTAATGGTAAAACCTGGTCTTTGCTATTTGGATATTGTTCGTGAAATAAAAAATGAAGTAGAGGTTCCCGTTGCAGTGTACCAAGTTTCCGGAGAATATGCCATGGTAAAAGCTGCAGCTGAAAAAGGGTGGTTGGACCACGATGCGGTAATGCTGGAACAACTGACCGCCATTAAGAGAGCCGGAGCCGATATTATAGCCAGTTATTTTGCGAAGGATTTTATCCGTACTTTGGGATAAACCTCAACCTACATGAAAAAGCTAGCGGTTTCGTTTTTCTTTACCACTTTAGTGATGCCCTTTGGGTTTGCCCAACGAGAACTTATTCATGCCTATCCGCACAAATTGGGTTTTGATGAAGCTTACATCAACCAAAAAGTGGATTCCATTATGGAAATGGGCATTGATAGTTTGGCCTTTCCAGGAGCACAATTGTTGGTCGCCAAGAACGATACCGTTATTTTTCACAAGGCTTATGGTTTCCATACCTACGATAGTATTCAGCCAGTCGCATTGAATGATTTGTATGACCTAGCCTCCGTCACCAAAATATCGGGACCGTTGCCTGCGCTGATGAAGTTGGTAGACGAAGGCAAACTAGATCTCGATAAACCTTTCAGCACCTATTGGGAACCATGGAAACATCGAAAAGACAAAAAGGACCTCACGCTCCGTGAGATTTTGGCACATCAGGCAGGTTTAGTGCCCTACATTGTGTTTTTACAGAAAGTGCTTCGGAAAAATGGAAAAATTAAAAGGAGGTTTGTCCACCATTCAGCGGATAACAGATTTCAAGGTCAGGTATACAATGGACTCTACATCAACAATCGTTTTGAACGGAAAATGAACCGAATCATCAATCGGTCCAAAGTCTCGGACGAAAAGAAGTACAAATACTCCGGTCTCACTTTTCTGATTTTTCCAACGTTGATAGAGCAACTCACAGGAACCTATTATCAAACCTATTTGGATGATAATTTCTATCATCCCTTAGGTTGTCATACATTGGGGTATCTCCCCAGGGAAAATAAATATGTGAATGCCATTGTTCCCACCGAAGTGGATACGCTCTTTAGAAAAACATTGGTCAAAGGTTGGGTGCACGACGAGAATGCATCACTTAAAGGAGGGGTTTCCGGAAATGCTGGATTGTTTGGTACAGCAGACGATTTAGCCAAATTGATGCTATTCTATCAAAATTATGGCAATGTGGATGGCAAACAGATTATCTCCCAAGAAACTGTGAAAGAGTTCACTACCGTTCAATATCCCGAAAATGAAAATTATAGAGGTTTAGGTTTTGATAAACCCTTATTGAACAATTCCGAAATCCCTTTGGAAGAATCCTACCCTTCGCCTTTGGCATCACCGGAAAGTTTTGGGCATTCTGGATTTACAGGAACATTTGTTTGGGCAGATCCCGTCAAAAAATTGACCTTCATTTTTCTTTCCAACCGGGTATACCCCTCACGAGACCATCGAAAATTATATAGTTTGGATATTCGACAGGCGCTTCAGGATGTTTTTTACAAAGCAGAAGGATTAAACATTCAAAATTAATTCCTATTCCCTATCTTGGTACTAAACATTCTGCCATTCTATGGGACTACTACTATTTTATGCCCTTATTTCCATTTTCTTTTCATTTCTATGCTCCATTTTGGAGGCGGTGCTGTTAAGTATCACACCTACCTTTATCAATGTAAAAAAGCAAGAGGGAAAAGATTATGCGGTCACCTTGGAAACCCTTAAGAAAGATGTTGACAAGCCGCTCATCGCCATACTAACCCTAAACACCATTGCGCATACAGTTGGTGCTATTTTGGTTGGGGTACAGGCAAAGGCCGCTTATGCGGAAATGTATGGAAGTACCGAACGTACCATTTTTGGTTTTCCTTTGACAGAAGACCTTATGGTGGGCATTGTTTCCACTCTTATGACGATATTGATTTTGGTAGCCTCTGAAATCATTCCGAAGACCATTGGAGCGACTTTTTGGAAGCAGTTGGCCAACTTTACCAGCAAAGCACTAAACATTATGGTGTTCATCCTAAAATGGACAGGACTGCTATGGTTGCTACAATTGTTTACTAAACTGGTCGGTGCCAAAGGAGAACATGGAAGTGTGTTGAGCCGTGAGGATTTTAGTGCGATGACAGAGATTGCACATGAAGAAGGGGTGTTTAAGGAATCGGAATCAAAAATGATCAAAAACTTGCTCTATTTTGATGAAATCCTGGCCCGCGATGTGATGACACCAAGAACCGTTATGAAAATTGCATCGGAAGATACACCTATAAAAGAGTTCTTTGAAAAAAATAGGCCCTTGCGCTTCTCTAGGATTCCTCTTTACAAGGATCGTATGGACAATATCACAGGTTTCTTTTTAAAAGATGAGTTGTTGGAAGCAATTGTAAATAAAAAAGGAAATGAAACCTTGGCGACCATTCGAAGAGAACTATTGGTCACCAATCGGAGCAAATCCATTAATGACCTTTTCAAAAAATTTGTCCAAAAACGGGAACACATTTCTTTGGTGGTGGATGAGTATGGTTCGGTAAGTGGTTTGGTTACAATGGAAGATGTAATCGAAACCTTGCTCGGATTCGAGATTATGGATGAAAGTGATAATGTGGAAGACCTTCAAAAGCTCGCTAGAAAGAACTGGCATGCCCGAGCAAAGCGATTGGGAATTATTGAAGATGAAGATGAAATAGAGTGATGGAAATTGCTTATGTACAGACACCTATAGGAACAGCTGAATTAAAAGGCAATGAAGAAGGCCTTGCTTCAATCACTGTTTTAGAAAACAAAATACCAAACGGTACAATTCCAGAAGTTCTAAAGGACGCCGCTCAGCAATTTCAAGAATATTTTAAGGGAAACCGAACGGTATTTAACCTGAAATTAAATCCGTCCGGAACCGATTTTCAGAAAAAGGTGTGGGATGCCTTGTTACAAATTCCCTTTGGAAAAACTATTTCTTATTTGGAACTTTCCAAACAACTCGGTGACGTAAAGGCCATTCGTGCAGTAGCCTCGGCCAATGGCAAAAATCCACTTTGGATTGTGGTTCCTTGTCATCGTGTAATAGGAACCAACGGAGACCTCACAGGCTATGCAGGTGGACTGCATAGAAAAAAATGGTTATTAGAACATGAGAGTCCTGCAAAGCAGACGACTCTTTTTTAATTTGCTACCATGCTATATAAACTTAACCTGGAACATATCCTCTTTTTGGATATCGAGACCGTACCCCAAAAACAACATTTCTCCGACTTGGATGAAACCGCCCAGCAATTATGGGAACAAAAAACACAGTACCAGCGAAAAGAAGACTTTACGCCTGAAGAGTTTTACGATAGGGCAGGTATTTGGGCTGAATTTGGCAAGATTGTCTGTATTTCGGTGGGATATTTCACTCACAAAGGAGAAAACCGAAATTTTAGGGCCACTTCCTTCCATGGAGAAGAAACCAAAATTTTAAAAGAGTTCAAACAACTACTCAAAGAGCATTTTAGTCAAACAAAACACTTATTGTGTGCCCATAATGGCAAAGAGTTCGATTTCCCTTTTATTGCCCGAAGGATGGTGATAAACGGCATCAATCTTCCATTTAAACTGGACCTGTTCGGAAAAAAACCTTGGGAAGTCCCGCATTTGGACACTATGGAGCTTTGGAAGTTTGGCGACTACAAACATTATACTTCTTTAAAACTATTGGCCTATGTGCTAGGAATCCCCTCTCCAAAAGAAGATATGGACGGCAGTATGGTAAAGGATGTGTTCTACAAGGAAAAGGATATAGACAGAATTATTACGTACTGCGAACTGGATGTAGTGACCACGGCACAAGTATTCCTTCGTTTAAGAAATGAAGAGCTTTTGAACGATGATGAGATTAAAAAAGTTTGAGCATTTCAGTCGAAAGGATAAGGGTAAATGGCGAATGCTAGAAAATTGACATTCTGAAAGGAACAAAAATTCCCGTCACCCTGATCTCGTTTCAGGGTCGCACCCAATGGACATGGATTTTCGGACAACAGGGATTTCTCAATCGATGCTTTGCATCTCATCTTGAAATGACAATATTTGTTTTGAACTTAGATGTCTTGAGTCTTTGTTTTAATTCTTGTAAAACTTCGTACTCTTTATTCCAGCGTAATCTTGGACTACCAAAACATACAATCCTGAAGAGAGGGAGGAAACATTAACGGTCCCTTCGGCCTTTCCTTTTTTAATAACGTTTCCTGAAGTGGTTACGATGGAGAACTCTGCATCTTTGGACAATTCAGCATTGATATTTAAATAATCAACTGCAGGGTTAGGAAATACCGATATGTTCAATTCTTGAGGCACGAACATTGGGGCATTTTCGATCAGTGAGGTTTCTTCTCCATTAAATTCGAACTCAATAGTTTCTGAGAATTCGGATAATGCACTTTCTGTACAAATGGAACGCACGCGGGCCTCATAAACTTTACCTTCTTGTAAATTTGAAAGTTCAAAGCTATTTTCCCAAATCAATTCACTGTTCCAGTTATCGGAATCAATACTTTTATACTGCACTTCAAACAAAGTTTCCTCGGCTTCGTTCCAAGATATGGTTGTAGCATCGATGGTTGAGCTATCCAATTCAAACTGTGAAGGTATCTCAATGGAGCAATTGGACACTTGGGCTCCCGTTACTACCAAGGAAAAGTCTTGAATTCCATTTTTAAGACTTCCCTTATGGGAAATAGTAATGATATAGCTGCCAGTTGCATTTTCCACTTCTACCCGTTCAAAGGGATCGACTTTGTTGTCTCCTCTAGTGGCTGCATCGTTTGCTCTTGCAGGATTTAATTTCCAAGGAAAAAAGGTTTCTCCATCTTTAGAAATTCTAATATCCAAATCGTTGACCAAAGCCGCTATAGTACTGTTAAGATCTCCACGGTTGATGTTTTCCGCTTCCGGGTCGGTCCAAGAAATCGAAGCAATCAGTGGAGCACCTTCAATTGCATTTACCGTTATGCTATATGTTTCACCATTTGATATACGTTCTTCGTTTACCAAACTAGTATAATCTTTGTTCTGAAGAGTTTCGGCCGCTGCTTTGGCGTTCATGACACCCCATCCCATTTTGTAATCAGGTCCCTTGGCATCAACATCATCGGCCGTATGAAGGGCAAGTCCTTTTAAAGTTGCTGCTTTCATGTAATTGCCAAAAAGTTCTTCGTGATATTGTTGCAACAACAAAAGCGTTCCTGTTACTCCTGGCGCGGCCATGGAAGTCCCGGCAGAAACTTGGTAACTACTATTGGTTATCGAGCTTGTTGATAGGATGTTCCCGCCATCACCTGCAAGATCGGGTTTTACCCTGCCATCGTCAACAGGACCAAAACTACTATATCCGGCGACGGAGGCTTTTTTTAAATCACCATTGCTATCGATTTCTGTGTTGGCACCGGCAATGGTCAGTCCATTTTTAGTGGTAGTAAAACCTAGGAGCAGGTCGAAACCATCTGCTGTTTTTCCAAAAATTGGAGCATCATTATCATAAGACTTTTGGGCATTTCCTGCTGCTGTCACCATTAAATAATAAGGAGCATTGTACATAATCCTATCCCAGTCTTGTGTGACTTTTATATATGCACCAAAATACCAATCAGGTACCCTGTCGGACAGAATACCGTAAGAATGATTGCTCAACAACATTCCATTGGCAGCTGCCTCTGCAACTTCAATTTTATCACGACTCCAATCATGAGTCAAGGCCTGAGCTTCATATGCAACACCTTTGGCGTTTGGTTCTACACCGGCAGAAATTAGATTGCCAGTTACCAAGGTTGCATGCAAGCTTACTTCATCAGCATTATCAGCATTTTTTGCACGGACATCAAATTCTTGATGTGAAGATAGTGCGACACCTGAGTCCCATACACCCACTTCCATATTGGTACCGGTCAATCCTAAATTCAAAAGGCCCTTGTCGTAGAGCGTATGTGCCCGAGAGGTCTGTGAAGCTGGATCATTAAGTGTTGTATAATATAATGGGGTGCCATCGGTACCGATATCCTTAAGGGCTATTTGATTTCCATTGCTTTCTTTCTCTGTTGCTCTAAGACCTTTTGACTTGATCAACTCGGCAATTTTCTTCAGTTTGGATTGATGCTCGATTTCCATTTCGTAAATAAAAGAGGACATTTGCCCTTGATCGTAGGAAAATCGAATCTGTTCTTTTAATGTTTCGGATTGGGCAAATGTGGTAAATACGCCTAAAATCGCGAATATAATGGAGAAGATCACTCCCTTGGCCCCTAAAGGAAATCTGTAGTCCATAATTAAGTTTAGGTAAGATTCGGACTACTAAAGTATGATTTAATGTAAGATTCATCGATAAAATTCTTACTTTATTCGATGAAATGCATAGTGTATTACCTCTTTATGTTGTGAAAATATACTTTTACGTTGTGTATCTTTTTTCTTACTTGTCAATTTAATTTTCATCCAATACGATATACACAGGAAAATGGTCGCTATAGCCACCCAAATATTTTGAGCCTGCAAAGGTCCTGAATGGATTGCCTTTAAATCTGCCTTCCCATTCTTTAAGAAAACGTGGTGAAAATATTTTTGCCTTGACAAAACTGTGCGTACCCTTTTTGTAGTTTAAAAAGCTGTGGGAAATCAATATTTGATCGAACAAACTCCATTCTCCCCTGTAATTCGCACTTCCAGATTCGGGAGACAATAACTTTTGCATTGGGTTTATAAACATGCCCGAGCCCATAAGCGTTTGAATGCTCTCCGAATTAGGGTCGTCATTAAAATCTCCCATGATAATTGTATTGGGCTCCTTGGATTTAACATCTCTAATCCTTTGTAAAATGGTTTCGGCTGCCTTTATCCGTTTATAACCGGTTTCTTCTGCTCCCTCTCTTCTAGATGGCCAATGATTTACAAAAACATGGATTTCCTCTTGGTGCAACTTACCGTGTACATACAAAATATCCCTTGTAAAATCACGTTGGCCATTCGTATTTTGAACCATCAATGGTATTGTTTCTGAATGCAGCACCAAAAAATGGTCTTTATCATATATTAAGGCCGTATCAATTCCTCTCTCATCAGGTGAATCAAAGTGTATCACATCATAATTGAAATTCCGAAGTTTTTTGGAGTGTAATAAGGCCAGTACCACATCTTTGTTCTCCACTTCGGCCATTCCCACCAAAACTGGGGGATGATCAGAATCGTCCAATCCAATTTTGGAAATCGCTTTAGAGATCTTTTTGACTTTTTTCCCAAATTTGGAATTGTTCCATTTTCTAAATCCCTTTGGAGTAAAATCGTCATCCAATAAGTAGGGATCGTCCTTGATATCAAAAAAGTTTTCAAGATTGTAAAATGCCAAGGTAAATCTTCGCCTACTTTTCTCCAATGTTGATTCTATTTTTCGTTGTTCAATCTTTACCATTGGTTTTCTCCCCACTGCGTTGAGAAGGTTTGGAGAACCATTCACCGGATGTCTCTCTTTCCACTTTTGGGAGAGCATTGGTAAATAACACCGCATTGAACAATGTTCTATAAGTTCCCATGGGCTGTCCGCGCCATTGGGGCTGGAACCCAAAGAGGAGCACATGGCCCTTTCCATGCTTAACATCCAATGCCGCTGCATTTCCGTTCATGTATTCTTCTCCGACCAAGAACCCCGACATTAATGGAGATCCATTTTTTTGGTATTTGGCCAATATCTCCCCTTCAAAACCTTCCTGAGTACTAAAAATAGGACTATTATAGACAAATACATTGGCTTTGGGCAACATGCCGGCCATTATAGGGTGATTTGGGTTGGTCTCAACCTGTACAATAGAGCCACCCGTAAAAAATTTAGCCCTATCCACATGGTCAACTACATTTTTAACAGGAAGATGTAAGGCATTTATGGCAAAGTTGGAACTTCGGTTTAGCGTGATCAGTGTCCCACCTTGTTCTACAAAAGCGTTTAGGTTACGTATACCCAATTCTCCCAATCCCCCTGTATATTCTGGAGGTGCTGATCCGGGCTCCAAACCATTTTCAATAGATCCAGACCACTCAGATGCCATTACGATCACATCAAAACGGTCCTTTAAATTATTGGATTTAAAATCTGAATCCCGAACAGAAGTATAAGGGAGTCCAAAATTATCCAACAACCAACGTGTCCATCCCATATCCATACTCGCGGTCCATTGACGATATACACCTATTCTTGATTTTATAACGGCATCTCCAGAACCCGAACCCATGCTTGCATTTATCGCATAATCTTTGATCCATTGATTGATTTTGCCCCGAGAAACCCCGCGCACTCCATACTTCTTGTTGTCAATATCATAGCCAACACTGTATCCTGATTTCATGGCCTCTGCCAAAACTCGAAAAATGTTGTTCTGTGCTGGGTCTAACCACAAAGTACTTCCGCTTCCTCTAAGCTGTCCTGCCAATGGCTTTATGCCGGCGGCAACTCCATCGGTATCAAAACCTGCCCCTGGGGCAAAATCCACTTTATTCAAATCACCCTTTTCGTCGTCCGTGGTGTCCAGCGGCGTCCCTTCTACCGGTTTTAGTGCTTCTCTAAAGGCATCGCTCATTGGAACAGTACCGGATACTACATCCACCTCCATTTGAAAAGGAAGGGTCCATCCAGCGGCATCGTAGGGTTGTTCCAAAGGGCCATCCGGAGACTCCCTTAAATCCGGATATACTTGCACATCCATAACCTGGCGTACCATTTCGGCAAATTCTTGATCCATGGGTATAACCCACGTGCCTTTTGGATATGTGACCCCCGAATACTCGATAGGCTCGGTCAATTGTGAAATGTCGACCCCATTAAAGGCCAGACGCTTTAAAAGTTCTACCGGACGTACTGGGTCACGCTGTGCTTGCGGTATAATATAGACATAGGGCGGCTCATTTTTATATTTTTCAATTGTGGTCGTTGCAGCCTGATATTTATTGAACAACAAGGTTTCTTTGTACTTGGAGGCATAATCCAAAACAGCAATTGAAGCGGTTTGCATATACTGCATGGCATCGCTCAATCTCCACCAACCACCTTTCCATGGACTGTTGTATAAAGATTCTACCCTTAAATCCTTCCTGTGCTCCGGAAAATCCCGAATGGTATAAAAATAAGGGGTTGCATATCGGTACAAAGCGGTTTCTGTCCAAAAGGAAGGTATGTTTTGCATGGCGGGCAAATAATCGATGTATCCCGGGTACCATGCGTCAAACCCTTTACCCATATGTACGGCTCCGGGCAGACCTTCGGTCTCCAATTCCTGGGCCATGGCCATTCCGATCATATTAACTTCCCGGGCTACAATCGGTGGTGTTTGGGGTGCAATGGGTTCAGCAAAAGGGGGTAGCCATATCCGTGTAGGAAATGGTGAGGATTGATGATGGACATGTATGATATTTGGCTCCCACTCGCGCCAAGTACGTCCAACCACACGTGATTCCAACATGTTCAGCATGTATGCGTCCCTATTGTTATCATGGCCCACATATTTTTGATAAAGCCATGGTGTTCTTGCCGTTTCATAAGGTGTTCCAACATTGGACATGTACCAATTTGCAATTATATCCTGTCCATCAGGATTCAATGACGGCCATAGGACCAAAATCACATCATCCAATATGGGTTTGAACTTTTTTGAATCCGCTTCGGTTATAATTTGATGCGCCAATGTGATGATATGTTGTGCTCCGGCAACTTCAGAAGCGTGCAGTCCTCCACTTAAGTCTACAATGGCCTTGCCTTCTTCCGATAACCTTTGTGCTTCCTCTCGGGTCATCCCTTTAGGATGGGCCAATTTTTGGGAGATTTCCTTGTAATGGTCAATTTTTGCCAAGTTCTCTTTGGAAGAAATCAAAACATAGTACCACGTTCTCCCTTCGGAGGTTTTCCCGGTTTCACGCATTTCCACCAAATCACTGGCAGCGTCCAATCTTTTAAAATATTCTATGGACTGCTCATAAGTGGCGAGATGGAAGTCCGAGCCTACTTCGAACCCAATAACTTCATCAGGATTTGGAACGGATGTCTTTTGTGCAAGTGAGGACACAGGAATTAGGATTGCCAGTAAAGATGCACATGTTAATAAATTTGAAAGCGTACACCTTTTTGAGTGGGGGAAAAATTGGAAACTGAACATTTTTTTGGTTTAGGTTGGTTTTTGGGTTCAAGATAGGGAACAATACAATTAAATAATAGATTTTTCCCCTGTTCATCGGGGTTTAAGACCAAAATGCTCCAAATAGCTTCCAAAACATTGCGTAGATTTGTATTCTAAATCCGTTTAATGCTAGAAAAGAAGTCAATAGAATATGAAAAGGCGGTACTGATAGGGGTTATGAACCAGTACCAAGATGAAGCGAAGGTCAAAGAGTACCTGGACGAACTGGAATTTCTGACCTACACGGCCGGCGGCGAAGTGGAAAAAAGATTTGTTCAACGTATTGACGTGCCAAATCCAAAAACCTATATCGGTAGTGGAAAAATGGAAGAGGTACGCCAATTTGTTAAGGAAAACGAGATTGGCTCCGTTATTTTTGATGATGAACTTTCCCCCGCACAGCAGAACAATATTGAGAAATTATTGCGCTGTAAAGTGCTGGACAGAACAAGTCTGATTTTGGATATTTTCGCCCAAAGGGCCAAAACAAGTTACGCACGAACACAAGTTGAGCTGGCTCAATACGAATACCTATTACCTCGATTAACCGGTCTCTGGACACACTTGGAGCGCCAACGTGGTGGTATCGGTATGCGAGGACCAGGGGAAACCGAAATCGAAACGGATAGACGAATTGTTCGTGACCGTATAGCTTTGCTCAAAAAAAAGCTTGCCAAAATAGACCGTCAAATGGAGACCCAAAGGGGTAATCGTGGTTCGTTGGTACGGGTAGCTCTGGTAGGATATACCAATGTAGGGAAGTCCACCTTAATGAACGTAATCAGCAAGAGCGATGTTTTTGCGGAAAACAAACTTTTTGCCACCTTGGACACTACGGTTAGAAAAGTGGTATTGGGCAACCTTCCATTTTTATTGAGTGATACTGTTGGATTCATCAGAAAATTGCCCACCCAATTGGTTGAAAGTTTTAAGAGTACATTGGATGAGGTGCGAGAGGCCGATCTTCTGTTGCACGTTGTAGATATTTCGCACCCGAACTTTGAGGAGCACATCAATTCAGTAAACCAGATTTTAGATGAAATCGATAGCTCTGATAAACCCTGTATCATGGTTTTCAATAAGATTGACCAATATACACCGGAGACCATTGATGAGGACGATTTGGAGACCGAACGAACTACGGCCCATTTTACTCTTGAAGAATGGAAAAACACTTGGTTTAACAAGATTGGGGACAAAGCTCTGTTTATCTCTGCCCTGAACAAAGAAAACATGGACGAATTCAGAAAACGAGTGTACGACGCTGTTCGTGATATTCACGTTACCAGGTTTCCTTACAACAACTTTTTATACCCTGAACATTTGGACGAATATTAGGCCTGTTCGGTCAATGCAACGATATCTTGGGCAAAACGTAAAATAATGTTGACTTCACAACATATTTTATGGCATTCACAACAAAAGTTTAGGGATTTACCACTGATAAATTACTTTCACATTGTTTTTAAGTCATTTAGTGTCGAACGCAGATCTTACGGATCTTAACCTACTTAGACATGGTTTTAAAAACACAGAAAAACATTTTTCACCCCACAAAAAAGCCCTCATTATTGAGGGCTTTTTTTGTTAGTCAATTCGTTTCTTAAAACTTATAGCTCAATCCCAGGGTCCAGTATGTTTGCAGTTCATTGTCAATTGTATCGAATGTAGCATCCGGATTTGGAGTTGGCGCATTGTTCACAATGTAGTTCAAGGTCTCCTGCTTGTTGTTTCTAAGACCAAAATCAAATCCGACCCCGATCATTTTCCACAAAGTATAACTAAAAGAGTTGGTCCATGTCCAGTTGCTCAGATTACTGCTTTTATAACTTTGGAACATGGAAAGGTTACTTTTAAAGTTAATATTTCCTATTTGTTTGGTGTAATCAGCAACAATCTTTGCACCCATTGAAGATTCGAAAATAGTGTCCTCACTACTGAATACGAAATTATAGTTAAGAGGGTGTATCACCACAACCAAATCGGAAATTGGGGTCCAAGTGGCACCGACACCAAGATCTAGGTATCCCGGATCATTGAAATTACTCAAAATGGTGGTTCTATATTCAGCTAAGGTAGATACGGCAAATTTCTCCGATAATTTTCTTCCGTATAGGGAAGTGATGTTGAACACATCCGTTGCTTGTCGAAAACTATCATCGTCGTTAGGATCGTCCTTGTCGTCCAATTTTACCCACGAAAGGTTGAGGTTTGCGGCATTTCTCCAAAAAAACTTTTCTTCTTTTAGATTGGCATAAGCATTTACGGTAAACCCAATATTTCCGGAAGAGTTGTTAGGGATTCCTTGTGCAAACCAATTATTGAACTGGGAAATACTACCTCCTATCGTTCCAAAGGCACCAATTTTCCAACCTGGCAAAGCGTCCAGTTGTGACTGAAGTGCATCAACCCGCTTTTGTATAGCCTTGATAGAATCTTTTTTGGGAGCAATTTGAGCCTTGAGCTCTTCTTCTGTCTGAGCTGTTGCAGAAACCACAAAAAGTAGCCCCATGGCAGCAAAAAGCAATTTTTTCATAGTATGGAGTTTAATGTTTAGAAATGCTAAAATAAGAAATGTCGCACCCTTTTTCATTGAACAATTAAAAATTGGCCACAAGTCAATCCCATTGTCATTTGGAGATGAGGTACAAAGCATCGATTGAGAAATTCCTGTTGTCCGAAAATCCATGTCCTGATCTAGCTAGCCATAAGATTGGTAATTCAGGTTCATGTCCTCAATATTTCTTTCAGACATTGGACGTAACCCAAGTATATTGCATAAGCCAGGCTTCATACACCCTAAAAGAGATTCGTGAAAATTGCTATAATTCGTGTCAAACCTTTCCAACCTTTCACCCTTTTACCTAGACAGATTCTTCACTCCGTTCAGAATGACATCAAGGACCCATTTGTCATTTCGAGATGAGATGCAGACCACATATTGAGAAATCTCTTTTATCCGAACATCCATATCCTGACGGCACTTGGCTTTACATTGGAAATTGTTATTCCATGCCTATTGGGTGCGACCCTGAAACAATTCTAGAAAGGCGAGATTTGTGACTTCGTTCGGAACGACAACAATCAGAAAATAAAACTCTTACAATTACTTTCTTTTCTTATAAAGTGGTACTGAAGAACAAGCTTCGCCATACATTACACTTTTGGCCACTTCTTGTATTTTGGTCACAGCCATCAAATAAGCATTTTCAGGAACAGGTTTATTGGCACATCCCTTTATAATAACCGGTTTATCAGTAAACTCAGAAATATCCAAATTCTCCAAAATGGATTGGTAAAGGGCTGTTTCCAAATCTTCAAGATTACCATGCACCACTTTTTTAGCAAAAGGATGCAACTTGGATGCAATTAGCATGAATGCCCATCCCGGAATAATAGCATCAGTGGAACATTGGAGAGCCACATAAGAATCTTGGTAAGTGGACCAGTCTTGCTCATCAACATGGGCGCGAAATTCCTTCTCACGCAAAATAAAGCCTTCGTACAACCAATCCTTGATGTCCAACACCTTTCGCTCTCCTTTTGGGTAATAATCCTCTAGGTTGAAGGTAATCAACTTGCTTTGGGCTACTCTATTTACAATTTCAGACATAAGTTTTCAGATTTCGGTGAAAAGTCACAATTTTCAGAATCCACTATAATTTTTGGTTCTGAGACCTAAATCTACTGGCTGGAGATGTTTTTTGATGCTTGGTTTTTCTACCCTTAACCCGCTTTCTCCACAACTCAAATGAGGATCGTTTAAGGTTGTTCCTCATCACTTCCCTCACATCATTTTCCTTAAGGCCAAACTGGTATTCTATAGCCTCGAACGGGGTCCTATCCTCCCAAGCCATCTCAATAATCCTATCGATTTGTCTTGTGGTCATTTCATGAAATTTTCCGGGTTAATCACAAGAGTCCGAGTTCCAATTTAGCTTCTTCGCTCATCAGTTCTTGGGTCCAAGGAGGGTCAAAGGTGATTTCCACCTCCACGTCCTTTAAAACATCTATTGATTTTACCTTCTCCTCTACCTCCACGGGCAAGGTTTCAGCCACAGGGCAATTGGGAGAAGTAAGGGTCATTAAAATTTTTACTTCGTATTCCTCATTTACGAATACATCGTAAATCAAACCAAGCTCATATATATCCACAGGAATTTCTGGGTCATATATGGTCTTGAGCACCTTTACGATTTTCTCGCCCAGCTCTTGTGTATCTATGGTAGTTTCTTCGCTCATTCTGAATTTATTTTAACTGTGTTTGATAAGCAACTGCGTACAATTTCAATTGCTTGATCATACTTACCAATCCGTTTGCACGTGTTGGCGACAAATGTTCTTTAAGACCGATTTCATCAATAAATTCCACATCTGCATCGATAATATCCTGTGGTTTTTGATTACTGAACGCCCTGACCAATATGGCAATGATTCCTTTCGTAATAATGGCATCACTATCCGCGGTAAACACCAATTTATCACCATCGAGTTCGGCATGCACCCACACCTTACTCTGACATCCTTTGATCAGATTGTCATCCGTTTTGTATTGTTCCTCTATCAACGGAAGTGATTTTCCAAGTTCTATCATGTATTCATAACGCTGCATCCAGTCGTCGAACATGGAAAACTCGTCTATTATTTCTTTCTGAATCTCTTTTATGGTCATGCGATGGTTTTATTCAAAAATACAACTCGGTGGGTTGCCATTCAAGTCTTTATGGTAAAGATAACGGTTTGCCTATAGCAACATGTTACTTGCTCGCTTTATGCCTTCTACCAGCTTGTCCACTTCTTCCTTGGTGTTGTAAAAGCTAAAACTGGCCCTTACCGTTCCTGGAATCTGGTAAAAATCCATTATGGGTTGTGCGCAATGATGACCTGTTCTAACGGCAATACCCAATTTGTCCACAATGGTTCCAATGTCATACGGGTGAACGCCTTCTATGTTAAAGGATATCACCGAAGTCTTCTTTGCAGCGGTCCCATAAATCTTTAAACCATCAATGTCCAGCAATTGCTCCGTGGCATATTGCATCAACTCATCTTCGTACTGGGCAATGGCACCAAAACCGATTTTGTTCATATAGTCCAAAGCCGCTCCAAAAGCGATTCCACCGCAGATATTGGGTGTCCCGGCCTCAAACTTGTGTGGCAATTCGGCGTAAGTGGTCTTTTCAAAAGTAACCTCGGCAATCATTTCCCCTCCTCCTTGGTAAGGAGGCAGTTTCTTGAGCCATTCCTCTTTTCCATAGAGCATTCCAACTCCTGTTGGTCCACACATTTTGTGGGCGGAAACGGTATAAAAATCCACATCCAAGGCTTGTAAATCAGCTTTAATGTGTGCTGCTGCCTGAGCCCCATCAATCAATACGGCAGCTCCCACTTTGTGGGCGGCCTCGATAATTTCTTCTATAGGATTGATCGTTCCCAGTGCATTGGATACATGGTTACAGAAGACCAACTTCGTCTTATAGGACAATAGCTCATGGTATTTCTCCATGACCAACTCCCCTTCCAAGTTCATTGGAATTACCTTAAGGTTCGCACCAGTACGTTCACACAACATTTGCCAAGGAACAATATTGGAATGGTGCTCCATGGCGGACACAATGATTTCATCCCCTTCCTTTAAAAAAGAAGTGAAACCGGTTGCCACCAAATTGATACTTTGCGTGGTTCCCGAAGTGAAAATAACTTCATGGGAATGGGCAATGTCAAAGTGCTTTTGGATTTTTTGGCGTGCCACTTCGTAGGCATCGGTTGCCTCCTGAGACAATGTATGTACTCCACGATGGATATTAGCATTATACCTTTGGTAGTAATCCACAATGGTATCAATTACCTGCCGTGGTGTCTGCGAGGTTGCTGCATTGTCCAAATACACCAACGGATGTCCGTTGACCTCTCTTTGGAGGATGGGAAAGTCTTTACGAATGGCCTGTATGTCCAAAGTGGTCTCTGTCATGGTAATATAATGGTGAAAATCTTCAGCTTAGAGGTCAAACCCCATACGTACGCCCAATTTTTCAGCAATAATCTTGTTGATTCGTGACTTTAACTCAGGAATACGGACACTTTCCAAAACGTTATTGGCGAAAGCATACATCATAAGTGCCTTGGCCTCCTTTTTTGGAATACCTCTTGATCTTAAGTAAAAGAGCGCTTCTTCATCCAACTGACCAATGGTACATCCGTGTGAACATTTTACATCGTCCGCAAAAATTTCCAATTGTGGTTTTGAGTTGATGGTAGACTTATCGCTCAATAAAATATTGTTGTTTTGCTGGAAAGCATCGGTCTTCTGGGCAATTTTATCCACAATGATCTTACCATTAAAGACCCCTGTAGAACTATCGCCAAATATACCCTTGTAATCTTGATGGCTCTCGCAATTAGGTTGCGCATGGTGTACCAGTGTATGGTGATCCACATGCTGTTTGTCTCCTAAAATGGTAACTCCCTTTAAAGTAGAATCGATTCGCTCCCCATTTTGATAAAAGTTCAGGTTGTTTCGAATGAGTTTTCCTCCCAATGAGAAGGTATGAACCCTTACCACACTGCTATTCTTTTGCGAAATATAGGTATTGTCCACAAGGGAGGCTGTTGGGGCATCGTTCTGTACTTTGTAATAATCCACAATGGCATCCTTACCAGCAAAAATCTCTGTTACTGAATTGGTAAAAACTTCATTGCCGGTCAAACTTTGGTGCCTCTCAATAATTTGAACCTCCGCGTTGTCCTCTGCAACGATCAGGTTACGTGGTTGCAGCATCAAAGCTGCCTCGTTACCCGTTGCCAAATGCAATATCTGGATGGGCTTCTTTGGCATTTTGTTCTTTGGGATGTAGATATATGCACCTTCCTTACTAAAAGCGGTGTTCAAGGTTGTCAAAGATTCCTCTTTTGAAGCGGCCTTGTTAAAATATACCTCAATAACCTGTTGGAACATGGGTTTGCTGAAGGCAGAGCTCATCAAACATACGTCTACACCATCATGCGTCGTCTCCGACAAGTACGAGCTATAAACCCCATCAACAAAGACTATTTTATAAGTGTCAATTTCATGAAGGAAATACTTTTTGACATCCTTGTACTCCAAAGCTGATTCTTGCTTTGGAAATATGCTGAAGTCTATTTTTTGTAGGCTCTTCAACGACGTATATTTCCAAGCCTCTTCCTTTTTGGAGGGAAACCCTTTTGTCTCAAAATTTTTGATTGCCCTTGACCTTTCTTCGTGCACCGGATGATCCAGATCCAGACCGTCTTCAAAGGCCATAAAAGAGGAGACTAATTTTTCCTTTAAATCCATTCGTTTTTAATTGTCATTCCTGCACTTCGTTTAACTCAGTATAAACTCCAGCAGGAATCTAATTAATGATTCTTTTTCATTTGGATTCCCATTTTCATGGGAATTACAATACTGGTTATACCGCAGCTTCTTCCTTTAACCAATCGTAACCCTTTTCTTCGAGCTCCAAGGCCAATTCCTTGGTTCCCGATTTTACGATCTTACCATTGTAAAGTACATGTACAAAATCGGGTACGATATAGTCCAACAACCTTTGGTAGTGCGTGATAACGATGATTGCATTGTCCTTGCTCCGCAGCTTGTTTACACCATTGGCCACGATACGGAGTGCATCGATATCCAAACCTGAATCGGTCTCGTCCAAAATGGCCAATTTAGGCTCCAACATCGCCATCTGGAAGATTTCGTTTCTTTTTTTCTCACCACCGGAGAACCCTTCGTTCAATGAACGGGAGAGAAATTTCCGGTCAATTTCCAGCAACTCGGATTTTTCACGGATCTTTTTCAACATTTCGTTCGCCGGCATATCCTCAAGCCCTTGTGCTTTCCTGGATTCATTGATGGCCGTTTTCATAAAATTGGTCACTGACACCCCTGGTATCTCGACCGGATACTGGAACGATAAGAAAACCCCTTTATGAGCTCTTTCCTCTGGAGAAAGTTCTTCCAAATCTTCTCCTTCCAAAAAAATATTTCCTTCTCCGACCTCAAACTCTTCCTGACCAGCGATTACCTCGGCCAAGGTACTTTTACCTGAACCGTTGGGGCCCATAATGGCGTGTACCTCCCCTGCATTCACCTTAAGATCGATACCCTTAAGAATTTCTTTATCTTCTACGCTTGCGTGTAAATTTTTGATTTCTAGCATGCTATTTTTCTTCAAATATTATTTTATGATGGTGTTTGTTTATCCAACGGATCCTTCCAAACTGATTTCCAACAGTTTTTGTGCCTCAACAGCAAATTCCATGGGTAGTTTGTTCAATACTTCCTTGCTAAATCCGTTAACGATCAAAGCAATTGCCTTTTCCGTATCAATACCTCTTTGATTACAATAGAAAATCTGGTCCTCACCAATTTTACTGGTCGTTGCCTCATGCTCTATCTGCGCGGTCTTGTTTTTTGCTTCGATGTAAGGGAAAGTGTGCGCTCCACAACGGTTGCCCATCAAAAGGGAATCACATTGCGAAAAGTTCCTTGCATTTTCTGCCCGGCTGTTCACTTGCACCAATCCACGGTAACTGTTCTGCGACTGACCTGCTGAAATACCTTTTGAAATTATGGTACTCTTGGTGTTCTTGCCCAAATGTATCATTTTGGTCCCTGTATCCGCCTGCTGAAAATTGTTGGTCACTGCAATGGAATAAAACTCACCTATGGAGTGATCACCTTTCAATATACATGATGGATATTTCCAAGTTACGGCAGAACCTGTTTCTACTTGGGTCCAAGAGATTTTTGCGTTCTTTTCGCAAAGCCCGCGCTTGGTCACAAAGTTGAAAACTCCACCTTTTCCTTCATCATTACCTGGATACCAGTTCTGGACAGTTGAATATTTGATCTCTGCATCGTCCAAAGCTATCAACTCCACTACGGCTGCGTGCAATTGGTTCTCATCTCTCATAGGAGCTGTACAGCCTTCCAAATAACTCACATAGCTTCCTTCATCCGCAATTACAAGGGTCCTTTCAAACTGCCCTGTACCCGCTTGGTTAATACGGAAGTATGTGGAAAGTTCCATAGGACATCTTACACCTTTGGGAATGTAGCAAAATGATCCATCCGAGAAAACCGCAGAATTCAGTGCCGCATAAAAATTGTCTTTTTGGGGCACTACGGTTCCCAAATATTTCTTCACCAGCTCGGGGTGCTCTTGAATGGCTTCGGAGATGGAACAGAAAATAATACCTTTCTCTGCCAGAGTCTTTTTGAAAGTAGTGGCCACTGAAACGGAATCCATGACGATATCAACTGCAACCCCAGCCAATTTTTTCTGCTCATCCACAGAGATTCCAAGTTTTTTAAATGTATCCAACAATTCTGGGTCGACTTCGTCCAAGCTATTGTATTTCGGCTTTTTATTGGGTGCCGAGTAATAGGAAATATCTTGAAAATCGGGTTTCTTGTAGGTTACGTTCGCCCATTCGGGCTCCTCCATTTCCTTCCAAGCACGAAAAGCCTCCAATCGCCACTCCGTCATCCACTCGGGCTCTTCTTTCTTTTTGGAAATGGCGATTACGATTTCCTCGTTCAACCCTTTGGGAAGGGTGTCCGATTCAATATCCGTATAGAAACCGTACTCGTACTCTTTGGTCTCCAGTTCTTTTTTTAATTCTTCCTCTGTATAAGCCATATATCTTTAAGTTAGCCAATTACAGGCTTTTTGTCAATGTTTATAGTGAAAAACTTTCTCCACATCCACAGGTTCTTTGGGCGTTGGGGTTGTTGAACACAAATCCCTTTCCGTTTAAACCTCCAGAATATTCCAATGTAGTGCCTACCAAGTACAAAAAGCTTTTTTTGTCGACAATGATTCTTACATCATTATCTTCAAAAATCTTATCTGTATCCGTTGCAGAATTGTCAAAAGTCAATTCATAAGACAATCCGCTGCACCCTCCGCTCTTTACGCCAACACGCACATAATCCGTGGCCGCATTAAAACCTTCCTCGGTCATAAGCGACACCACTTTGTGCCTTGCTGATTCTGAAACCTTAATCATCTTAATTGAATTTAATCTAAATAGCCCACAAATATACTGTATATGTAGGGTTTTACCATAGTAACTAACATTATTATAACGAATGATTCCATAGGTGTTTCCTATGGAAAAATGGGACCATTGGATCATATGGCCCGACACACTTGTGACAGCAGGTATTCCGGAGGATTTTTGACAATGTAATATCTGAAAAATTTTAAGTGCGTTCGAACACCAAAATTTACGATTATCCTCATTATTTTTGCAAAATGCTAGAAGACAAGAATCAAGAACGTACATCTTTGGAAAAATTGGGCGAATTCGGCCTAATCGAACACCTTACCCAAAACTTTGAACTCAAACAACCATCCTCCCTGATCGGGGTTGGCGACGATGCCGCCGTTATGGACTATGGAGGCAAAAAAACCATAGTTTCTACGGACATGCTTGTGGAAGGTGTCCATTTTGACCTAGCTTATATGCCCTTGAAGCACTTAGGCTATAAATCGGTAATGGTAAACCTTTCCGATATCTATGCCATGAACGCCATGGCAACCCAGGTTACGGTTTCTTTGGCCATTTCCAATAGGTTCCCTTTGGAAGCATTGGAAGAATTTTACGAAGGTGTAGCTCTCGCGTGCAAGCTTTACAATGTGGACTTGGTCGGGGGAGACACCACTTCTTCCACTAGGGGAATGATTGTTAGCGTAACGGCAATAGGTGCTGCAGATGAAAACGAGATTGTTTACCGAAAAGGAAGTAAACCGAACGACCTTTTGGTGGTAACGGGAGATTTGGGCGGTGCCTACCTTGGACTTCAAGTATTGGAGCGTGAAAAAGAGGTTTTCAAGGTAAATCCAAACAGTCAGCCCGATCTTGAACCCTATTCCTATATCGTTGAGCGGCAATTAAAGCCGGAGGCTCGTAAAGATATTGTGGAACTGCTCAAAAAATTGGAGGTAAAACCAACTTCCATGATCGATATCAGCGACGGCCTTTCGTCTGAAGTTATCCACTTGTGCAAACAAAGTGATATCGGCTGCAATGTTTTTGAAGATAAGATTCCGTTGGATCCAACGGTAATTTCTGCATCCGAAGAATTTAAAATGGACAGTACCATGATTGCCTTGAGCGGAGGAGAGGATTACGAACTATTGTTTACCATAGATCAGTCCGATTTTCCAAAAATAAAGGGAAACCCCAATTTAACCGTGATCGGTCATATGACGGAAAAGAACGAAGGCGTTCACTTGATTACAAGGGCTGAGACCAAAATTCCCATTACGGCACAGGGATGGAACTCGTTCAACGAATAAAAAAATCCCGAAAATCAAGGGCATCCCTACATCATGGCATTGGGGCACGCAACCATTAGCAGTAGGCAATTACTTAAGTTTCCGGGATAAGATTTGGGCCTTTCCTAAAATAAAAAAGGGTTATGCCACTTGGTGCACCACCCTACTTTTTCTTTTTCTGTACATGTCTTCCAACGTACTGTTGATCTCTTGCATTTGAGGCGTTAGTGCGGAAAGTTTGCCACTAACATCCGTTGTGACCTCTTTTTGACAATGAATACATTTGTACTCTTTAATATGCTGGGTCACTTTTTTGGACACCACATAGTGATGACCGAATAGATTGCAAAAGAAAGATGAAAATTTGTTGCCATGTTGCGTAGTAGTTGTCTTCATAAGCTGGTGTTGTTTGGAGAAAAGCAATGATTACGAAATGGGGCTTCGAAAAATGCTTAATTTGGTTAGTAGTTTTTTATTATGGATTCAATTTTAGAAGGTTCATTTTTAATAGGAACGGATGTTGATAACTTTTTATTTTGCTGGTGTCTCGATAAAACTTTTTTTTCGATGAAATACCATAAAATCGACAAAAAGTAGTCTTTTTCCGCCCAAAAACGCTTTTGTAATATACCACATTGAAAACAAATTATCAACAACACACAAATAAAAAATCGTTAACCGTTACCGCCTTCGCTCTTTTTTCCCTTTTTTTTGGAGCGGGCAACCTGATACTCCCCCCATTATTGGGCTTTAAATCGGGAAATTTATGGTGGGTGGTCACGTTAGGTTTCTGTATTTCGGGCGTACTTGTGCCCATATTGGGAATAATGGCACATGCAAGATTGCAGGGCACCCTATTTGACTTTGCCAAAAAGGTATCCCCTTTGTTCAGTCTTGTATATTGCTACCAAGGTTTTGGATGCTTTGGGCAAACTGTTGACGCCGGGAATCCTTATCATATTATTGATAATGATATTGACCGCCGTATTTACAATGGACTTTGATTTTATTCCTTCCAAAATTAGTCAACCGTTCAGTTCGGGAATATTGGAAGGCTATCAAACCTTTGATGCCATTGGTGCCGTTGTAGTGGGGGCAGTCATAATAATTTCCATAAACCTAAAAGAAAAATCCGCATCTTTTGAAGAGAAACGAAAAATAATTGCGCTTGGAGGACTATGGGCCGGTATAGGTTTACTTCTAGTATATGGCGGACTGATTTTGACTGGGGCGCTTTTCTCCAATTCTTTTGATCCAGAAGTATCGAGAACAGCCCTTTTGCGAGGAATAAGCACATACACCTTGGGCGGAACCGCGAATATTTTGCTCAGTATATTGGTAAGCTTGGCCTGCTTTACAACAGCCGTGGGAATTGTAACGGGAACTGCCGATTTTATAAAAAGTCGCTTTAATGATTCTGTTTTGGCATATCGAATAACCGCATTTTTGGGGTGTCTCTTGGGAGTGCTCATTGGACAATTTGACGTTGGCTACATTATCGTGGTGGCAGTGCCTTCGTTAATGTTTATTTACCCGATCACCATTATTTTGATATTACTCAATGTGGTCCCGGAAAAATGGAGTTCTCCAAAGGTGTTTAAACAGGTTGTCGCTGTTACAATTTTGTTCAGTATTCCAGATTTCTTGGGGAGTATCGGTTTTGGCGAGCAAATCGCTCCTTTTGTTGATTGGGTTCCGTTGAGCCAGCATCAAATGGGATGGGTGCTGCCCGCACTGGTTGCATTTATTATGTCCAACATCATCAAGAGCAATAAAACACCAGCATTAAGCTAATCCCGCATTCTTTTAAAACGGCAGAAAACAAAATTCTGAGAAGTGGAGAACGGAGTAATATGATCCTCGGTTTTACATGCAATCTTATTGAAAGACCTGAAGGTCTCCTCCATGGTGTCCTCCGTGTATTGTTTAATATCGAGACCGCTGCATTTTTTGGGGCCATTTTCCGAAAAGGTACCGATAATCACATATCCATTTACCGCGTTATTGATCAAATCTACATAGGTTTGAATTTGTCCAGGTTCGGTTAAAAAATGAAAAGCGGCCCTATCATGCCAAAGATCATACGTCTCTTGTGGTCTAAAACTAAGGACATCACTTTCTATCCACTTTACTTGCTGTGCTTTGTCGCCAAGCCTTGCTTTAGCGCGTTCCAAGGATTTTCCAGAGATATCGAGAACTGTAATGTCCTTAAAGCCTTCATTGAGTAAATGGTCCACCAATTTACTGTCGCCACCGCCCACATCTATAATTTTAGATGCCTTGTCCAAATTACAGGAACGAATAAAATCCAATGAGGTCTGTGGAACCTCTTGGGTCCAACTAACCTCATCCGGTTTTTTGGTGGCATAAACGGTTTCCCAATGACCTTTTTTGTCCAACAGTAACGATTTAATAAAAAACTGAATCAAAAAAGGATTTCATCTCGGCAGCATAGGGAACTCCATACTTTGCAAAAGTGTCCCTGGTTTGCGCATCGGGCTTCCAATCAAAAAAGGCATGCCCTGCTCCTTCCACTTGGATATATTCAACGGTCTGACCGTTCTCTTTTAATTCTTCCACATAGGGTTGAACAACCTCATGGCTTATCAGTGGGTCCTCCGTACCCCTGACAATAAAATGAGGTATCGCCCGGTTACCCACATCCGGCACATGTTGTGCCGGAGAAACGGCATCAAGATACCCTTGTTTGGTCTGTTGTATAAATTGCTTAAAATCCGATGCACTGAAAGGACCATAACTTGGCGCTGCCACTTTGATGGCGTCCATAATTTCTTCTTTCACCTGGTCAATTGATTTTCCTTTTGGCATATAGGTGGGCATATATTCATAAACCCCTTGGCTTTCACCAAATCCTGCATCCCCGATCAAACTGCTAAGTACTGCGGCAGAGGCCGATAAATGACCTCCTGCACTATCTCCGGTAACTGCTATTTTTGAAGGGTCGCCCCCATAATCTGCTGCATGTTCCTGAATATGGGCAATGGCGCCAAAAACATCTTCAATAAGTTTGTGCATGTAATTTGGCTCCTCATCACCATCCAAATTGTTCACCCATCTGTAATCGATACTACATACCACATATTGGTTGCCTTTGGCAAGTTCACGGGCAAGACCTCTCATAATATCCTCATTGTTGGACGACCAGCCCCCACCATGGACAATAATTGCCAAAGGGAGGTTTTTTGTTCCTTTTGGAGCGTAGACATCATATTTTAATGGCTTAACTCCCGGCTGGGCATAAACAACATCATGGGTAACATTTAAATTGTCGACGAGGTTACTTTCCACAAAAGTGGCTCCAACGGACATATCCTTATCTACTGTTATTTTCATGGTCGATGTAAAGTTTTCCACACTGGTGGTGCCCCACATACCCCCTTTAAAAGTGTAATAAATTGCGTCCAAGCTAAATCCTTCGTCCGGAGTAGCTGAAACGGTCAACTCCGTGCCCGGCTCGACCATACCATCTTTTGGCAGCTCGGGAGAAACGGTATAGGAACCATTTTCCGGGGCAACCAAAGTTACCATGTACATATTTTGATCAATTGTTTTATTTGTTAAGGCCTTTGTAGTACCAATTACCATTAGTACCATGGAGAAGGTCAATGCTGTCCTCATTATATTTAAGTGCTTTAAAGTTTGTTGAGTTACTTTTTGAAACAACTAAAGTTAGGGCATTTTTTTAGTCACGGCAAACTTGTCTGTCGTTGCCATTGTACCACTGCGGGAAAATCCAAAATGTAGCTTTTAAAATGCCCACTAGATCTTCGTGAACTTTAAATTGGTTACCCTTCCAGCGTCAATTCTTATTATCTCATAATGTTTCAAGGATTATTCCGAGCCCCGCTTCTTTTTATTGTAATGGTAAATGCCATAGGCAATACCTGCCAAGACGACAAAAGGAAGGTAACTCCCGATTACCACACCTATTTCGTAGGCGCTATCGGGAGCTTCCTGTAGCTTTTTTTCAATATCGGTCTGTTGGTATAAGAACAGTAAATATTTCATGACCCTATTTATTCATCAACTCTTCTATTTCTTCTATCTCAATGGGGATGTTGCGCATTAGATTGAAAGGTTCCCCTTTTTCTTGAATGACCACATCGTCCTCCAATCGGATCCCCATCCCTTCGGCAGGAATATAAATTCCCGGTTCCACTGTAAATACCATATTGGCTTTCATCGGCTTTTTCAATTCGCCGTAATCGTGCGTATCCAATCCTATATGGTGACTTGTACCGTGCATAAAGAATTTCTTGTAAGCCGGCCAATCGGGATTTTCATTTTGTACATCCGCTTTATCCAAGAGTCCCAGACCAATTAGTTCGGAGGTCATTATTTTGCCCACTTCCTTATGGTATTCTGCCCAAATGGTTCCGGGAACCAACATTTTTGTGGCCTCATCCTTAACTCGTAAAACTGCACTGTATACCTCCTTTTGCCTTGGTGTAAACTTGCCATTGCCCGGAATGGTTCGGGTCATATCACTGGAGTAATTGGCATATTCGGCCGCTAAATCCATTAAGATCATATCCCCATCCTTAACCTGCTGGTTATTTTCCACATAATGCAAAACATTGGCATTTCCCCCGGATGCGATAATCGGTGTGTAAGCAAACCCTTTGGAGCGGTTACGCACAAATTCATGCAGATATTCCGCCTCGATCTCATATTCCCAAACGCCAGGTTTCACAAATTCCAATATTCTTCTGAACCCCTTTTCGGTAATATCGCAGGCCGTTTGCATTAGTGCAATTTCTTCCGGCTCCTTTACCCCACGAATATTTTGCATAATAGGATTGCTCTTCGCCCATTGGTGCGCCGGGTACTCCTTTTTTACCTTTTCAATAAATCGATCCTCTCGCGTTTGCGTTTCAACGGCTTGTCGATAATGTTCGTTGGTGTTAAAATAAATGGTATCCGCTTCGGTCATTAAATCAAAGAAAACCTTGTCAAAATCCGTTAGCCAGTAAACAGTTTCAATTCCCGATACTTCAGTGGCCTTGTCTTTGGTCAACTTTGCTCCTTCCCAAACGGCAATATGGTCGTTGGTTTCCCTTACAAATAGAATTTCCCTGTGCTTAGGATCAATGGCATCCGGAAAAAGCAGGAGAATGGTTTCTTCTTGGTCCGCACCGCTCAAATAAAAAATATCACGAGCCTGTTCAAAGGGCATGGTACTATCAGCCCCAATAGGATAAACATCGTTGGAATTGAACACCGCTATGCTTTTTGGCCGCATCTGCGCCATGAATTTTTTTCGGTTCTTTACAAAAAGATTACTGTCTATTTGGAAGTATTTCATATCTATATTTTGATTTGTCCAAATTTAGGTAATTGCGATACCGATGACAAATTCTTACCTTACCTATTAAATCCTTAAAATGCAGCTCAACCTTAGTATCCCAGCTCTTCTTTTTCCTGCCATTTCTTTGACTATGTTAGCTTATAATGCTCGGTATTTGGCCATAGCGGCATTGATCCGGCAGTTGCACAAACAGTTCGAGGAAACATCTGCCCAGCCCCTTAAGCAACAGATCAATCAACTTCGAACACGATTGGGAATAATCAAAAACATGCAGGCCTCTGCGATCATTAGTTTTTTATTGGCTGCGGTAACCATGTTTTTAATTTATGTGGAAATGAGGGTGTGGGCCAATATTATTTTTGGTATCAGTTTAATATTCTTGATGATTTCACTGATCCTATCCTTCTTGGAGGTTCAATTATCCACAAAAGCATTGAGCATTCAATTAAAGAACATGGAAAAATAATAAAAGTGGCATACGAGGTTCTCGGAAAAAGCAAGCCCATTGCCTACATAAGCAACCGAATCAACAATTATTCAGTTGTTCCCACAGACTGGTTAAAGTTCTACAAGCACCGACACCAATTGGAGTATTACTCCATAGTGGCCTACAACAGTAGTGGATTGGCCAATGTAGTTTTGGAGAAAATGTTCTTCCCTAATAAAATCAGGCAATTCTCAAAAGTTGAAGATGCCATAAAATGGGGCTTGGCCAAAGTGAACGAAAAAAACATTGACTTATCGGCTTAAGGTTAGGGCTATTTCCTATTTCGCCTTCCGTTCCTTTCCACCAACTGCACTATGCTTTTGGCTACATTGACACCAGTGGCCGCCTCAATCCCTTTTAATCCCGGAGATGCATTGACCTCAATCAATAACGGACCATTCTTGGAGCGAATCAAATCCACTCCGGCGACTCCCAATCCTAGATATTTGGTTGCATTTAGGGCTATGAACTTTTCCCTAGGGGTTAGTTGTACTTGTTGGGTTTCAGCGCCGCGGTGTACATTGGACCTAAAATCGTCCAGCTCACTGGTGCGTTTCATGCTGGCAACAATCTTGTTGCCCACTACCACAATTCTAAGATCTTCCCCATTGGCTTCTTCAATAAACTCCTGTAATAAAATACTGGTGTTCATGTTGTAAAGTGTATCAATCACCGATTTTGCGGACTTCTTGCTTTCTGCCAGAATCACTCCCTTTCCCTGGGTTCCTTCCTGTAGTTTAATAATGACAGGTGCTCCTCCCAAAAGTTCAATTTGATGTTCCACATTGTTCGGATTGATGGAAAATACGGTTTTTGGTATCGGGATTCCTTTTTTCGACATCATTTGAAGCGTTGAGACTTTGTTCCGTGCACGAATAATCCCTAGTGACTTGGCCGTGCTGAAAATATCGTTCATCTCGAACTGCTTTACAATAGCTGCGCCGTGTCGGGTAACTGTCGTCCCGATTCTGGGAACGATAGCATCGAACTCATCGGTAATGTTCTCCGCACCAAAAAAAATTTGCGGCCTTTCGCCCCCAAGTTGAACCGAACATTTGGTGTGATCAATGTGTTCTACATAATGCCCCGCCTTTTCAAATTCCTCTGCAATCCTGGAAGTGGAATATACATTAAGGCTTACGGAAAGAATGGCAACATCCATGTTACGGGTAATGGTTTCAAATTCTATCCTAATATCGGCAAAATTCCCAAAATAAGATCCTGATGCTCTAAATCCCAATAGCTTAAAATGAGTCTAAATAACTGGTTTTACAATGTTGAAAGCTTGTTAAAAACTCATCCGTGCTTTATTTTTGTTGAAAAACTAACTTCTAATGAGTTTGATTAAATCTTCATTGGCCCGAAAATATGTAATGGCCCTATCGGGTCTTTTTTTGGTCATATTTTTGATTCTTCACGTGACCATCAATTTGGCCTCTGTGTTTTCACCGGAATTTTTTAATGAAGCGTCCCATTTTATGGGTTACAATCCGCTGGTTCAATTTTTAATGCAACCCATATTGATCATAGGTGTGGTCGTACACTTTGTGATGGGCTTTGTTTTGGAAATTCAGAACAAAAAAGCTAGGGATGTAAGCTATGTAAAGTACAAGGGAAGCGCCAATGCTCCATGGGTATCCAGGAACATGATCTATTCAGGTTTGGTGATCCTTGCTTTCTTGGCATTGCACTTCTACGATTTCTGGGTACACGAAATGGCCTATAAATATATTGAGGCCAATCCAGAGGACCCAACACGTTATTACCACGAAACCGTTGAGAAATTTGCTCCATTCTGGAGAACCGTTCTCTACGTGGTTTCCTTTGTGTTGTTGAGCCTGCACTTGTGGCACGGCTTTGCCTCATCTTTCCAATCCATGGGTGTGAACAACAAGTACACCACTGGATTCAAAAAATTTGCTAAAATATTTGCGGTAGTGGTACCCTTGGCGTTTGCATTTATCGCCCTTTACCACCACCTTAACCCAATAACACATTAAGTATGGGCATATTGGATTCCAAAATTCCATCTGGGCCATTGGCCGACAAATGGACCAAACATAAAAACGACATCGATCTTGTTAACCCTGCCAACAAAAGGAACATCGACATCATTGTCGTAGGTACAGGACTTGCAGGTGGTGCCGCGGCAGCCACTCTGGCCGAGTTGGGTTACAATGTAAAAACATTCTGTTATCAAGATTCTCCTAGAAGGGCACACTCCATTGCTGCCCAGGGAGGTATCAATGCAGCTAAGAATTATCAAGGGGATGGTGATAGTAACTACCGTCTTTTCTATGATACCATTAAAGGGGGCGATTATCGTTCCCGCGAAGCCAACGTTTACCGTTTGGCCGAGGTGTCCGGTAACATTATCGACCAATGTGTAGCTCAAGGGGTTCCCTTTGCTCGAGAATATGGCGGTATGTTGGACAACCGATCTTTTGGCGGGGTGCTCGTGTCGAGAACCTTTTATGCAAAGGGTCAAACAGGCCAGCAACTTTTGCTAGGGGCATACTCTGCTATGAACCGTCAAATAAACCGAGGTAAGATTCAAGCATTCAACCGTCATGAAATGATGGATTTGGTTTTGGTCGATGGTAAGGCAAGGGGCATCATAGCAAGGGACTTGGTGAGCGGTGAGATTGAAAGGCACAGTGCCCATGCCGTTGTTTTGGCGACCGGAGGCTACGGTAACGTATTCTTCCTATCGACCAACGCTATGGGAAGTAACGTTATGGCCGCTTGGAGAGCGCACCGTAAGGGGGCATTCTTCGCCAATCCATGTTTTACCCAGATTCACCCGACCTGTATCCCGGTGACCGGGGACCATCAATCCAAATTGACCTTGATGTCGGAGTCCCTCAGAAACGATGGACGTATCTGGGTGCCGGCTAAAAAAGAAGATGCCATCGCCATTCGAGAAGGTAAATTAAAGCCAACGGAACTGGCCGAAGAAGATCGCGATTACTATTTGGAAAGAAGGTACCCTGCCTTTGGTAACCTTGTGCCACGTGATGTGGCATCGAGAGCTGCAAAAGAGCGTTGCGATGCCGGTTTTGGTGTAAACAAAACAGGAGAGGCGGTTTTCTTGGACTTTGCATCCGCCATTGAGCGTTATGGAAAAGAAAAAGCCTTGACTTCAGGTATCAAAAACCCGGACAAGGCAACCATAACCAAATTGGGTGAAGAAGTTGTAGAGGCCAAATATGGTAACCTTTTCCAGATGTACGAGAAAATCGTAGATCAAAACCCGTACAAAACACCCATGATGATCTATCCTGCGGTACACTATACCATGGGAGGTCTTTGGGTTGACTATAATTTACAGACCACGATTCCAGGTTGCTACGCAGCAGGGGAAGCCAACTTTAGCGATCACGGTGCCAACCGTTTGGGCGCTTCTGCATTGATGCAAGGTCTGGCCGATGGATATTTTGTACTGCCGTATACAATCGGTGATTACTTATCCGATGATATTAGAACAGGTGCCATTCCCACAGACTCCAAAGAGTTTGATGAAGCTGAGCAACAGGTTCGTGACCGCATGGAAAAACTGATGGGCGGTTCCGGTATCCACTCTGTGGACTACTATCACAAAAAACTGGGCAAGATCATGTGGAACAAATGTGGTATGGCCCGTAACGAAAAGGAACTTAAGGAAGCTATCGAAGAAATCTCGGCGCTAAGAAAAGATTTCTGGGAGAACGTTAAAATTCCAGGAAGCATCGATTCCAAAAACCAAGAGTTGGAAAAAGCTGGACGTGTTGCCGACTTCTTGGAATTGGGTGAATTGTTCGCGAAAGATGCCCTGCACAGAAACGAGTCCTGTGGAGGACACTTCCGTGAAGAGTACCAGACCGAAGAGGGTGAAGCGCTCCGAGATGACAAAAACTTTAAATATGTGGCCGCTTGGGAGTATAAAGGCGAGCCAAAGGATGCCGAATTGCACAAAGAAGATTTGGTATACGAAAATATTGAACTGAAGACAAGATCCTACAAATAAGAAGCTATGAAATTATATCTAAAAATATGGCGTCAAAAAGACGCATCCACACCTGGAAAGATAGTTGATTATACCCTTGATGGTGTTGAAGGAGATATGTCTTTCTTGGAGATGCTCGACGTTTTGAACGAAGAATTGGTCTCCAAAGGAGAAGAACCCGTTGAATTCGACCATGATTGTAGAGAGGGTATCTGCGGAACATGTTCCCTGCAGATCAATGGAGAACCTCACGGACCGGACCGATTGGTGACCACTTGCCAATTGCACATGCGAAAGTTCAACGATGGGGATACTATTGTTATCGAGCCTTTCCGTGCAAAAGCATTTCCTGTGATCAAAGATTTGATCGTGGACAGAAGTGCATTTGACCGCATTCAGCAAGCAGGAGGTTATATCTCTGTAAATACTTCTGGTAATACTGTGGATGCCAACACTATTCCAATCAACAAATATGATGCGGATGAGGCCATGGATGCCGCTACCTGTATTGGTTGTGGAGCCTGTGTGGCCGCTTGTAAAAATGCAAGTGCCATGCTCTTCACCTCTGCTAAGGTTTCCCAGTTTGCCTTATTACCACAAGGTAGAGTGGAAGCCGTGGAACGTGTACAGAATATGGTACGCCAAATGGACCTGGAAGGTTTTGGTAACTGTACTAACACCGGAGCCTGTGAAGTGGAATGCCCCAAAGGTATTTCATTGACCAATATTGCACGTATGAATCGTGAGTACTTATCCGCTACATTGAAAGGATAAACACATCACATTCCAATATACAAAACCCAAATTCCAAAAGGAGTTTGGGTTTTTTGTTATCTTACAGTATGCCCAAGGAATACCCTAAAGAACGGATCAAAGTACCACGTTTCAATGAGGAATCGGGTTTTTACACCACTCCCGAACGTTCCAAGATCATGGGGAAAATACGCGGCAAAAACACCAAGCCGGAACTTGCGTTTAGAAAAGCGTTATGGCAAGAGGGATACAGATATCGGGTAGATTACAAAAAACTCATAGGAAGGCCTGATATTGCATTGCAAAAGTATAAAACCGTCATATTTATTGACGGGGAATTCTGGCACGGGCATAATTGGGAGGAACGAAAAGAAAAAATCAAAACCAACAGGGAATTCTGGATTCCAAAAATTGAACGCAATATACAACGGGACCAAGAAGTGAACGAAGCTTTGGAGCAAATGGGTTACACCGTGTTCCGGTTTTGGGAAACAGAAGTGAAAAAAGACTTGGAAAGTTGCCTGGAAAAAGTCCTTAACACTTTAAAAGAACATCACGCCAATGATTGAACCACTATCCAAACTACCTCATGTGGGTACTACCATTTTTACAACCATCACCCAACTGGCCCATGCCCACAATGCCATAAACCTATCACAGGGATTTCCAAACTTTGACCCCGAGCCGGAACTTCTAAGACTCATGAGCAAAGCCTATAAAAAAGGAAACAACCAATATGCACCTATGCAAGGTACGCTCTCCCTTCGTGAAGCCATTTCAGAAAAAATTGAGCGTTTGTATGGCACCTATTATCATCCTGAATCTGAAATCACCGTTACGGCCGGTGCCACCCAAGCGATTTTCACTACTATTGCCGCCTTTGTGCACCCAGAAGATGAAGTCATTGTTATAGAACCCGCCTTTGATTGCTACGAACCCGCTATATCCCTTTTTGGTGGTAAAAGTATCGCGATGCCCTTAGAGGGAAATGATTTTAAAATGAATTGGAGCGCTTTTAAATCGGCCATAACCCCAAAAACCAAAATGGTCATTTGTAATACTCCGCACAATCCTACCGGTATCATTTGGTCAGAAAACGATATGCTACAGCTTCAAGAAATTTTAAGGGATACCGATATTATCTTGTTGAGTGATGAGGTTTATGAACATATTGTGTTTGACGGCAAGTTGCACGAAAGTGCAACGAAATATCCAGGCTTGGCTGCCAGGAGCGTCATTTGTTCTTCGTTTGGAAAGACATTTCATGCCACTGGTTGGAAAATGGGTTATTGCGTAGCCCCAAAACCCCTGATGCGAGAGTTTCAAAAAGTGCATCAGTTCAATGTATTTTCGGTAAACCATCCGCTACAGATTGCACTAGCCCAATACTTGAATGACCCCCAGCATTATCTGAATCTCGGTAGTTTTTATCAAGAGAAGCGAGATATTTTCTTAAATGGCATCAAAGGCTCCAGATTTAAAATGGTCCCTTCGGCCGGCACTTATTTTCAATTATTGGATTATTCTGAGATCACAGAGGAAAAGGACACTGTCTTTGCTGAACGTTTAATCAAGGAACATAAGCTTGCGAGTATTCCTGTCTCTGTATTCTACAAGGCGGATTATGACAAGAAATTCCTGCGGTTTTGCTTTGCGAAGACCAACGATGTTTTGGACAAAGCCTCCCAAATATTGAATTCAATTTGAGTATTGGAAGGCAAAAGTTGCTCTTTCACTGTTTTGAAAATCTGAAGAACATCATTCAAAGGCAATTCAAAGTCCCGAAATTCTGGGGAGGTATTTAAATTATGGCACATTAGGGTCCTTCGCTCCTTATTATAGCCTATAATCTGTTTACAGATAATCCCGTTACAAACAATTATATAGGATTGGTTCCGTAGGGTTTCCTTGTTTCGCACCAAGGATTCCTTTATTAGCTCCCATCCAAGAACATATGATTTGTTTGGAATAGATTCCCTATTATCGTTCATGGGGTCGCCAGAGACCTCGAAGATATGATGGGTTTCATCCGATAGAAAATCAATAATAAACCCAACTTGGAACGAATTGCTCATACTTTCATTCTGCAGGCCCGAAATGTATTTTTATGCCATTCAAACGAAGCTAAGTTTTTCGACCATTCGTGATGTGGTTTATCGCACTAATAGTCTAACAAAACTGAATGCCAAAGCAATTACACTTTTACTGCAAACGGCCATCAAAAATTCAGTGGACATAAAATTAAAGGCAGAGGAAGATTTTAATTTTCTTGAAGGCTTATTGAAGCACTAACTTCATAAGCCAATCTGTTTGTTCGTCCGAGCCTATAAAGTATGGGTGCTCTCCTATCTTTGTAAAACCATGACGCTGGTAAAAACGAATAGCGTTGGGATTCTTCTCCCAGACCCCTAACCACAAAAAATCTTTATTAAGGCCCCTGGCAAGCGATTTAATTTCTTTTAACACCCAAGAGCCAATACTTTTCCCCTGGTGTGAACTCAATACGTATATGCGTTCTATTTCCATGCCTCTAGAATCATGCAAATCGGTTTGGGCAGATGCAATATTGAGTTTGAAATAGCCCACTACTTCTTCTCCATTCAAAATAAAATAAAAGAAACTGTTTGGATTTAACAGTTCGGAGAGCATCTTATCGGTATGAAACGCTTGATGTAAATAGCTGGCAAAATCGTTGGGATCATTGGCACTCTCAAAAGCATCCCTAAATGTTACCTTGGACAAATTAACCAGAGTGCCTAAATCGGCTTTGGTACACTTTTGAATAGAACAGGACATGTTTTGGGGGTTTTGCTAAAATTATCGCAAAAAAAAGAGCCTAACACTATGTTGGCTCCATATTTTTCAGGGGGATAATACTGATCTATAGCATGAAAAGCTTTTTGATCAAAAGCATAAAACCTGTGAAAAAATCGTTTCGGTAAACTTGTACGTTTTCGTCCATCGTAGTGTTTGATTTTAGTGCCATGGTTAATAGGTTTTAACGTGGTTAATTTGGGTAAAATTTTCGATATAACCAAATATATTATCGATGAATGGTAATATAAAACTAATGTTGTGTAATAGCTCGAATATGTTGTAAAAACAGGGTCGATATTTATCAAATATTCATTTCAGGAATCTCTCCTTCAACGATCAAGGTTCCTTCAGTAGCCTCCTTAATTTCCTCTACGGATACCCCGGGAGCTCTTTCCAATAACTTGAACCCGTCTGCCGTCACTTCCAACACTGCAAGATTGGTAACGATGGTGGTAACACATCCTACACCCGTTAAAGGCAAAGTACAACGCTTCAACAATTTGGATTGGCCGGCCCTGTTGGTGTGCATCATGGCAACTATTATATTCTCGGCGGAAGCTACTAGGTCCATAGCTCCTCCCATACCCTTTACCATTTTACCCGGAATCTTCCAATTGGCTATATCCCCGTTCTCGGCAACTTCCATGGCTCCCAAAATGGTAAGGTCCACATGTTTCCCCCTTATCATGGCAAAACTGGTCGCAGAATCAAAAAAGGAGGCACCCGGCAAGGTAGTGATCGTCTGTTTGCCCGCATTAATAATGTCGGCATCCTCTTCCCCTTCAAATGGGAACGGTCCCATGCCCAGCACTCCATTTTCACTCTGAAACTCGACACTTATATCGTCACGTACAAAGTTGGCGACCAAGGTTGGTATTCCAATACCCAGGTTCACGTAATATCCGTCCTTGACCTCTTTTGCAATTCGTTTTGCTATTCCGTTCTTGTCCAACATATCTATGCTTTCTGTCTAACTGTTCTTTGTTCAATTCTTTTTTCAAATTTTTCCCCCTGGAAAATACGCTGTACAAATATTCCCGGGATATGGATTTCGTTTGGGTCCAAACTACCTGCAGGCAATAGTTCCTCGACCTCGGCCACGGTAATGGTCGCAGCTCCACACATACAGGGATTAAAATTGCGTGCCGTTCCCTTGAATATCAAGTTTCCGGCTTCGTCCCCCTTCCATGCCTTTACGAAAGCGAAATCAGCTTTAAAAGCAGGCTCCAGTACGTACATTTTTCCATCGAACTCACGGGTCTCCTTGCCCTCGGCAACCTCGGTCCCATAACCAGCTGGGGTATAAAAGGCAGGGAAACCAGCTTGTGCGGCTCTACATTTTTCCGCCAAGGTTCCCTGTGGGGTCAATTCTACTTCGAGCTCACCGCTCAGCATTTGCCTTTCGAATTCATCGTTCTCCCCAACATAGGAAGATATCATTTTCCTTATTTGATGGTTTTGCAAGAGCAGTCCAAGACCAAAATCATCTACCCCGGCATTGTTCGAGATGCAAGTGATGTCCTTGATGCCCAAACGGACCAATTCGTCAATGGCATTTTCGGGTATTCCACATAGGCCAAATCCTCCTAGCATAAAGGTCATGCCGTCTTCAACTCCCTTTAATGCCTCTCCTACATTGGCAACAGTTTTATTGATCATAAAATTCTCATTTATTTGCCCTGAAATTACGATTTAAATAAAAAAGCCCCAAGCAAAATAGGATATGCTTGGGGCTTTTTTACTCTCTTTTGATTTATCTAGAAGTCCAGGTCGTCCAAATCGTCTTCAGTATCAACTTTAACCTCTTCTTTCACTTTTGAACAATCTATGTTGATGCTCATTTCTTCCGGAGCTTCAAATTCGTCCTTGGATACCCCTATTTCCTCATCCGCATAGTTCTTTTTCATGTACAGGGCCCAAATGGGCAATGCCATGGCGGCCCCTTGTCCGTAAGTAATGCTGGAAAAATGAATAGAACGATTTTCTCCTCCCACCCAAACTCCGGTGACCAGATTAGGTACCATGCCCATAAACCAACCATCACTTTGGTTTTGCGTAGTCCCCGTTTTACCTGCGATTGGATTTGTCAGCTCGTAAGGATAACCAGTAATAATTTCCTTATAAACTGTTGTTTCTTTCGCTCCTGAATGGCGTAATCTTGCTCCAGAACCGGATTGTGTAACCCCTTCCAACAGGTTGACCATGGCATAGGCCACTTCTTTACTTAACACATCTTTAGTTTCGGGAGTATACTCATACAGTACAGATCCGTTTTTGTCCTCGATGCGGGTCACCATCACGGGCTTTACATATACCCCTTGATTTGCATAGGTGCCAAAGGCGCCTACCATATCATATACACTTACATCCGCCACACCCAATGCAATAGAAGGTACTGCAGGGACATCTTTTGTAATACCCATGTTTTTGGCCAATGAAACAACTGCTCCAGGCCCAACCCGATCGATAAGTTGTGCCGTAATAGTATTTACCGAATTGGCCAATGCATTTTTCAGCGTCATATCCTCACCTGAATACTCGCCGTCGGAATTTTTAGGTTGCCACGCCTCCATATTTCCATGTTTTCCAGGTTCTATACTATATTGGTTGTCAGGTAATGTAAAACAGGGGGAGTATCGCAATTGATCAATGGCCGCCGCATACACAAATGGCTTGAACAATGAACCTGCTTGTCGAGCACCTTGATATACGTTGTCGTATTGGAAATGTTTGTAGTCGACTCCACCTACCCAAGCTTTCACGTGGCCAGTTTGCGGCTCCATTGACATCATTGATGTCCTAAGGAATGTTTTGTAATAGCGAATGGAATCCATCGGAGTCATAATGGTGTCCTTCTCGTATGAATCACTGTTCCAATCAAACACGGTCATTTCCGTTTTTTCATGAAAAGTGGCTTCGATTTCCTTTTCGGATAAGCCTTCTCGCTTTAATACTCTCCATCTTGGAGATGCTTTCATTGCACGCTCCATAATGGTGTCGATCGCACCCCGCGAAATATCCAAGAATGGGGCCGTTGGATTTCTTTGCGGCGTATTTTGATGAAAAAACTTGGCCTGTAGGTTGCTCATATGCTCCTGTACGGCTTCTTCGGCATTGCGTTGCATTCTGGAATCCACTGTGGTATAAACCTTGAGTCCATCCAAATAAATATTCCATTTTTCACCGTTTGGCTTTGGGTTGTCTTTTACCCAATTGTTCAACCAGCGTTGAAGGTACATCCTAAAATAGGTGGCCAATCCTTCCCTATGGGACTCTGGATTAAAATTGATCTTCATCTCCAAAGTCTGTAGGGAGTCTTTTTCCTTTTCGCTGATATACCCGTATTTGGCCATTTGACCAAGGACCGTATTTCTTCGGTTGAACACTAATTCCTCTCGCCTGATCGGATTATAAAGAGAGGAGTTCTTTAACATTCCAATCAATACTGCGGACTCCTCAGTTCTTAACTCATTGGGCTCTTTTCCAAAATATATCCTGGAAGCTGAACGTATGCCATCGGCGGCATATCCAAAATCATAGATATTGAGGTACATCGCTATGATCTCTTCCTTTGTATAATTACGTTCCAGTCGAGTGGCTATTACCCACTCCTTAATCTTTTGTGTAACCGCTTCAAAAAGGTTCCTGGATCGGACTCCTACGAACAATTGTCGGGCCAATTGCTGTGAAATGGTACTGGCACCTCCCTTTGTTCCCAAATAGGCCAATGCCCTTGCAAAACCTCTTGCATCGATTCCGGAATGTTCGTAATATCTTGCATCCTCGGTGGCCACTAGTGCATCCACGATGTTTTGGGGAAGGGTTTCATAATCGACCCAAGTCCTGTTATCATCTAAATAAAGTTTTCCCAAGGTTTCGCCATCGGAAGAAATAAATTCTGTGGCCAAATTGGTTTCGGGGTTCTCCAAACGTTCAAAAGTGGGCATTTCACCAAAGACCCCCCAAGAAGCCAAAAGAAAAATAAGAACGACGGACAATACTCCTGTTCCAAATAAGATCCAAAACCATTTAATGAAGGGGAAAAAGTTCTGTTGCTGTTTTTTTTGACGCTTTTTTGCCATTACTATTTGGGTGCTTTTTCTATTTCCAAACCAACATCGGTAATTCCTTTCAGCTGATGAAGGCCTCCCACATCGCCATTTTTACGCATGGCATGTGAAATATTTACCTTATATACGCCAGAATTCGGAAAATCGATGTTTTCCTTGTACCATAGCTTGTTTTCCTTGACACTTCCCATTCCTTTTCCCAGCCATTCGCCATTGGGTTCTGCCATTCTATATTCCAATGTATCCTTAACGGTATTTCCATTGGGATATTCTAATTCGGTTATCAGGAATAAATTACTGAAGGCAAAGTGGTCATCGTTCCTGATATTGATGAACATGTTATAGGTCGATGTGGAATCCAACTCTGAAAATTGAAAATCGACGGCTTGGCCCATTTCCCATTCTCCTTCTTTGATGGGCCTATAGTCCGAATAGACCAGCAACTCGTTGCAGGAGGATAGCGCAAGGACTGCAATGAGCAAAAACAAAGACTTATTTCGCATTTGGGGATGCTTTAGATTTTGGTTTTCTTCTTTTTTTCTTTCTTCTTCTTTTCTTGTTCGGTCTATCAAAACGGGTAAGACTGTCTTGACCGACTACATTTTCGAAAGTTGTTTTTTCCTCGCTGATATTGTCCGCTGCATAATCTTCCAGGCTTTCAACTTTCTCGTTCTTTTTGTTCAATTCCAAGATTTCGAGTACCTGGTCTTTGGTCAATGTATGCCAGGTCGCGGGTTCGTCCTTATAGGAAAACCAAAGGGTTTCCTTAAAAATATCGGCCTTTTGGCAAAATGCCAATCCCTTTTTGGTCTTTAGCTTACAATCGGATGGTGGAAAGTTTTTGAGGGCTTCGAGGTACATATCCAATTCGTAGTTGAGGCAACACTTTAGTTTGCCGCACTGCCCTGCCAATTTTTGTGGGTTCAAGGCCAATTGCTGGTACCTGGCAGATGCCGTGCTTACAGACCTGAAATCGGTGAGCCATGTGGAGCAACAAAGTTCTCGGCCACAAGAACCAATGCCTCCCAAACGCTGGGCTTCCTGTCGATATCCTATTTGGCGCATTTCAATTCGGATTCCAAAAGCCTTGGCCATATCCTTGATCAATTGTCGAAAATCGACCCGATCATCGGCCGTGTAATAAAACGTAGCTTTGGAACCATCACCTTGAAATTCAACATCGCTGAGCTTCATTTGGAGTTTTAGGGAAATGGCAATTTCCCTGGAGCGCTTTTTGATCTCTTCCTCCTTGTCCCTACATTTTTGCCAAATATCTATGTCCCGTTGTGTGGCCTTTCTGTAGACCTTGGGGAGATTTTTATCGTCAGCAGAAACTTTTTTACGTTTCATCTGAATCCTTACAAGCTCACCCGTAAGCGTTACGACACCTACATCGTGACCGGATTTGGCTTGAGTGGCCACTACGTCCCCTATGGAGAGTGTGAGATTTTCCGTGTTCCTGAAAAATTCCTTTCTGCTATTCTTGAAACGCACCTCAACGCAATCAAAAGGTTTTTGACCGTTGGGCAACGACATATTGGAAAGCCAATCAAAGACTGTCAGCTTATTACAACCATCAGTGCCGCAAGTACCATTGTTCTTGCAACCACGCGGTTGTCCATCCTTGCCGGTTGAACAACTGCTACACGCCATATATAATATCTTGATTTAAGGAAACTTAAAACATTTCCTTAAAAAGGGTTCATAAAAATTACTAGTTGTAAATATAACACAATTTGTTGCAGCATTGAAATACTAGTTCTTGTATTTCAATACAGGGGAGCGGCCTTTTTTGAATATTTTGTTGCTGGCCCCTTTGCCCTTGCGCAAACGTTTTTGTTCCTCATAAGGCAAAGCATGTACTTCCATACAATCCACCGAACAACAATTGTTCATTTTTTCTGCACATTCCTCACATTGGATAAACAATAAATGGCAGGCTTCGTTGGCGCAGTTCACATGGGTATCGCACGGCTTTCCACATTGGTGGCAATGTGCGATCACTTCCTCGGAAATACGCTCCCCTCTACGGTGGTCAAAAACAAAGTTTTTTCCCAAAAATTTATTTTCCAATTGCTTTTCGCGCACTTGTCGGGTGTATTCTATAATACCGCCTTCCAGCTGGTAGACATTTTTAAAGCCTTTGTGTTTGTAATAGGCACTGGCCTTTTCACAACGGATGCCACCAGTGCAGTACATGACCAATTTTTTATCTTCTTTGTGTTCAGCGAGATCTTGCTCAATGATGTCCAATGAGTCCCTAAAGGTGTCAACATCCGGGGTAATGGCATTTTTAAAATGGCCGATTTCACTTTCGTAGTGATTGCGCATGTCGACCAGAACGGTGTTTTCGTCCTCAATAAGTTCGTTGAATTGTTCGGCGCCCACATGAATTCCCTTATTGGTCACATCAAAGGTATCGTCGTTAAGGCCGTCGGCAACAATTTTATCGCGCACCTTTACCTTAAGTTTCAAAAATGACTTATTGTCCTGTTCAATGGCAATGTTCAATCTCACATTTTCCAAAAATGAAATACTGTCCAGATGTTCCTTGAACACATTGAAATTATCCGCAGGAACCGAAAGTTGGGCATTTATACCTTCCTGGGCCACATAAATACGACCAAGGACTTCCATGTCGTTCCAGGCCAAGAAAAGATGGTTCCTCAAAATCTGAGGGTTACCTATATGTGCATATTTATAGAAAGAGATGGTAAGCCGATCTTTACCGGCCTCCTCAATTAGGGCTTCCCTTTCTTTTGCACTTAATGTATTGTACAGTTGCATGCTATACCTGATTAAGTTAAAGAATGGTTCTTTGAATTCTGGGGCAAAGATAAAAATTAATGGGAGGGTAAATCAAAAGGGCCTGTTAAAGGCCCCTGTGATCCATTGAATTCCTTTTCATAGCTAAATTTTCTCCCTCCTAGCAATTCCGAGCCGTAATCGACTCTATATATATGAGTTAGTACACTTAAGATGTTATGTTATTAAAAAGGTTGCGTGGCCTTTGTAGCGTGTTGAAAGAAATGGTATTTTAGCCTTCCTAACATTTTTTACCATGAGCAAAGAAAAAGAAGCAAAATTAAAAGCCCTCAAACTTACATTGGACAAGTTGGACAAAACCTACGGAAAAGGTGCTGTCATGAAAATGGGGGACAGTGTTGTTGAAGATGTAGAGGTGATTTCTTCTGGCTCATTGGGACTGGACATTGCGCTTGGCGTTGGTGGCTACCCTAGAGGAAGAGTGATAGAAATCTATGGACCTGAATCTTCCGGTAAGACTACTTTGACACTGCATGCCATTGCCGAGGCACAAAAAGCTGGTGGTATTGCTGCATTTATTGATGCGGAACATGCCTTTGATCGCTTTTATGCCAAAAAATTGGGCGTGGATATCGACAATCTTATCATATCACAGCCCGACCATGGTGAACAAGCGCTGGAAATAGCGGATAACCTTATTCGTTCTGGAGCCATTGATATCGTTATTGTGGATTCTGTTGCCGCATTGACCCCTAAAAGTGAGATAGAGGGCGAAATGGGGGATTCCAAAATGGGATTGCACGCCCGTTTAATGTCCCAGGCCTTGCGAAAACTGACTTCGACCATCAGTAAAACAAAATGTACGGTTATATTCATTAACCAGTTAAGGGAAAAAATCGGCGTTATGTTCGGTAACCCCGAAACAACCACCGGTGGTAATGCTCTTAAATTTTATGCGTCCGTTCGTTTGGATATTAGAAGATCCACGCAGATAAAGAGCACGGATGGTGATGTTCAAGGAAACAAGACCAGGGTAAAAGTGGTAAAGAACAAAGTAGCTCCCCCATTTAAGACCGCAGAATTCGATATCATGTACGGTGAGGGCATCTCAAAAATTGGAGAAATCCTGGATTTGGGGGTCGCTTACGAAATCGTAAAGAAAAGTGGTTCTTGGTTCAGTTATGGAGATACCAAGTTGGGACAAGGTAGAGATGCCGTAAAAGCACTTTTATTGGACAACCCGGAACTTTCCGAAGAACTAGAGGCCAAAATCAAAGAGGCCATTGCCACGGTAAACGAGTAACCGCTTATCGATTTTTCGTGAAGATTAACTTTTGGTTGTGATAATCCCACGCAACCCTTGTTTGTAGCATACATCTAAGGAATAAAAGGATTATTATGAAAAAAGTGCTGATGCCTCTAATATTGCTAGTGGCATGCTCATGGTTCACTGCATGTGAGGTGGACGATGATTCCCCAAATTTTTACTTTACCGCCTTGACCACCGTTGAGGCCAATGTACCAGAATCTTTTGAATTTGGTGAAACCTATGATATTGAAGTAACTTACCTTAGGCCAAATGGTTGTACCTTCTTTGAAGGTTTTGATGTAATGCAAACAGCCGAAACCGATAGAGATGTGGTGGTAATAGGCTCTGTCCTCACAGATGAAGACCGTGCATGTACCCAAGCAGTGGAAGAAGTTGTGGCCATTTTAAAGTTCAATGTAATCTATACCGAAGAGTATAAATTTAGGTTTTACGCCGGTGACGATACGGATGGCAATGCGACCTATTTGGAATATACAATCCCGGTAGCTGCGCAGGCATCCACTAATTAAAACAACAATCCAGAATTGACCAACATTTGGATCTTGAAGAACTGATACATAAGTGTAAAAAGGGAAACCGACAGGCCCAGGCCGAGCTATATCGGAGATACTCCGGTGTGCTTTATGGCATGTGCCTAAAATATTCCCGTAATAAAACCGAGGCAGAAGACAATCTGCACGATAGTTTTATGATCATATATGATAAGGTCGGGCAGTTCAGTTTTAAAGGGTCTTTTGAAGGGTGGATCAAAAGAATAACGGTAAACACAGTACTTCAGAAATACAGAAAGGACCAACACCTAAATTTGGTTTCCGAAAATACAGAAGACCAGATAGAGGTCGAAACAGAAGATGCAGATATTAGCCTGCCTACCCTTTTGGGATACATTCAAGAACTACCGCACAAGTATCGGCTGACATTCAACCTTTACGTGCTGGACGGTTATAGCCATAAAGAAATCAGTGAAATGTTGGGGACATCCACTGGAACTTCAAAATCGAATTTGGCCAGGGCCAAGGCAATTTTGAGGGATAAAATTGAAAAAGCGAAAATAAACATTGCTTAAATAGATAACGATGGGGAAAAAGAATTTAGAGCAATTGTTCAAAGAAAGTTTTCAAAACTTTCAGGAAACTCCAGATGAGAAAGTCTGGTCTTCCATTGAAGCTTCTTTGGACAACAAGAAACAAAAAAAACGGGTCATACCCATTTGGTGGGGCCTTGGCGGAATTGCAGCCGCGCTTGCTGTCCTGTTGATGATCATCAACCCATTTGAAAATGGACCAGAACAAGAACAGATCATTTCCGATACGGATACCATAGAAGTACCTGAAGGATCTAGTGATTCTGAAAAAATGAACAGTGAAACTTTTTCGCCACCTTCCAACTCTCAGAAGGTTCAAGAAGGAATTGCGAACACTTCAAAAAGTGATGATTTGGACGACAACAGTGTTCGTACAAACGCAAGGAAACAGAGCGGAAATGGCAATTCACCACTAGTCAATAAGTCTTTAGTGGCATCCAACAACAATGATTCTCCAAAAGAAGATGAAAAAAACAAGGGCGGCAATCTCACTACCAACGTTATTTCTTCCGATCAAAATGGCGAATCATCTAATACGGCACTTGCAAAAAACACTGTCAAAAAAAATACACCAAAAGAGGGTGGAATATCTGGTGCCGAGACAAATGAGACCCTAATTGCACAAAATAAGGAGAACAAGGAAGAAGCTGAAAAACAATCCATTTATGATGCAATTGAGGAACAAAACGAACTAAAAGAAGCCATAACAGAAAACAAGAATGGCAAATGGTCCGTTGGGCCATCTTTGGCGCCAGTCTATTTTGATGCTGCGGGTACCGGATCTCCTGTAGGCTCGGATTTTACTTCCAACTCAAAATCGGGAAAGCTTAATCTGAGTTACGGACTTACGGTGGCCTATGAATTGGGCAAAAAGCTAAAAATCCGTTCTGGAGTACACAGAGTGGATTACGGCTACAACACCAACGACGTTGTTTTTTCTTCCACCTTAAGAGCAGCATCCACGGACAAGATTGCCAATATTGATTACAACACAACCTCTACCTCCATTGTAGTACAGAGTAAGGACAATGCTAAAAACTCCCCCTCATTGGCCTCTAAAGAAATTGCTTTGAGCGAAGCCCCTTCGTTGGATGGCAAAATGGTACAGCAGCTAGGTTATATCGAGGTGCCTCTGGAATTAAACTATGCCCTAGTGGACCGTAAGTTTGGGGTGGACTTAATAGGAGGGGTCAGTTCACTTTTCCTTGTGGATAATGCAGTTTTATTGGAATCCAATAGCCTTGTCACGGAAATGGGAGAAGCCAATAACATAAACTCATTGAATTTTAGTGCGAACTTAGGAATGGGACTTAACTACAAGTTTTCTCCTAAAATTAGAATCAATGTAGAGCCTGTTTTTAAATATCAATTAAATACATTTTCGAATGTCTCCGGAAACTTTCAGCCCTACACGATTGGAGTGTATAGCGGGTTTAGTTTTAGGTTTTAATCATAAAGAAGTTGGTTAGGAAGATTGCTCCTTAATGCAATCAATTGAGCGCTCTATTAAAATAGGGCGCTTTTTTTAGGCAATTTCATTCGCATATTTTTCTTACATTCAGGTTCTAAACACTAACCAACTTATTGATACTGTGAAACATCAGGAGTTCGAAGACATTCTTATTTACTTTTCCAAATCCCTTATGGGGCAGGAAAATGAAGAGGATATTCTTTGGGATGTTGCCAAAAATTGTATTTCCAAATTACGCTTTGTGGATTGCGTTATATATGTGATCGACAGCGATAATAAAAAACTGATTCGCAAGGCAGCATACACCCCAGAAAAACCGAAAAATCAAAAAAAAACCAGATTTAACCAATATCCCATTTGGAGAGGGAATAACAGGACACGTGGCAATTACCGGCAAAGCGGCCTTGGTTAGGGACACATCCAAAGATCCGCGCTACATAGAAAATAATATTGCCGGACTTTCCGAAATATGTGTGCCGATCATTTGTGAAGATATCCTATATGGGGTAATTGATTGTGAACATCCAGAAAAAGGCTTCTTTACAGGCCGCCACCTTAAACTACTTTCCGCCATAGCCTCCATTTGCGCCATCAAAATCAAAAGTGTTAGGGCCAATAAAGAACTTATAGACAAACAAGCTAAACTGATTTCCATTAATGAGGAAATGTTAGAACTAAAGCTTAGTGCTTTAAACTCACATCTCAATCCCCATTTTGTTTTCAACTCGCTAAATGCCATCCAATATTTCATTACAACACAGAACACAAAATCGGCATTGGATTATTTCTCCACTTTTAGCCGGCTTATCCGTTTTTATTTAAATCAACTTGGAAAAGACACCACACCGCTCTACAACGAAATCGACACCTTACATTGGTACCTAAAGCTTCAAAAGTTACGGTACAATGACTCATTTGATTATAGCATTTCCATTGATAGACCTAATAATGAAAATAAGGAAGCGACCATTCCTTCGTTCGTTGTGCCAATGCTTTTTGAGAACATTGTGGAGCAATCCAACAAAAACAATGTTACCAATCAGCACTTCGACATTTCTATAGCAGCTTTAAAGAATATTGTGAAGATGGAGGTAAAATACCAATGCAAAGGTTTGGAGAAAGAAGAATTGGAGAATGATGGCTACCGGGCCGACATTTTAAAATGGAACAATCAAGTTGAATTGCTCAACACTGTTAAGGGTTATAATATATCACACGAAACTTCCAGTTTTTTCAAAGATGGTGTTCATCAAAAAAATATAGCATTGGAACTTCCCAATCTAGTGGACCAAATCCTGTAATATTACATCCCTGACCTCTTCCCTTAATGTGGATGTATCTTCAAAACTTAAAATACCAGTTTCAAAAAAGGGATGAACAATAGCGCGAATTCTACCCGGGCTTCCGCTAAAAAAAGTAAAGGAAAAACGTTTTTTATTGTCTACAAAGGTCATGGGAACTACTGGAATCTTATGGGCAATGGCCATTTTAAAGGCTCCATCTTTGAACTTGTCCAAAACAACATCTTCTTCTGGCACACCACCTTCCGGAAATATACAAATACTCAATCCTTGATCCAATCTCCTCTGAGCACGCCGGTAGACTCCTGTTCTGCTCCTCACACTGTCCCTATCCACCATAATACATACCCTTTTGTAGAAAAAACCAAATATTGGAATGGTCTCCAGTTCTTTTTTCCCAACAAAAACAAAAGGATTTCTGCTTACAACCAACATCAACATAATATCCAGCATACTCGTATGGTTGGCAACTAGCATATAACTTTTGCCGCGCTCCATCCGCTGCTCCCTTCGAATTATGGGGATACAGCCCATACCGTACAAAATGGGTCTGGCCCACAGGTTACGTGCAAGCCAGAAAAATTGTGGATAGGTTTTCTCCGAAATAGTGAAAACAAGCAAAAAGGGGAAAAACAAAAGAATGGGAACGGTAACCAAAATATAGAACCATACCCTGTACACTGCGTGTCCCACATTTTTAATTATTCCAAGCATCTATCAAATGTAAAGTATTTCAAAATTTAAACTTTAATGGCACCTGATCTTTTAGACAAGGTGCTGCTTTTTTTATAAGTGAGGGATGCTTACTTTTACGGGCAAAAATTAGGCATGGCCCGAATTCTCACTGGAATACAAAGCACAGGAACACCTCACTTGGGTAATATTTTGGGTGCAATTGCACCAGCTATTGAAATGGCTCAGGACCCAAAAAACGATTCTTTCCTGTTTATTGCAGATATGCACTCACTGACCCAGATTAAAGATGGTGAGCTGCTAAGAAACAATACTTATGCCATTGCTGCTGCTTGGCTGGCCTTTGGCTTGGATATAGAAAAAACTGTTTTTTACAGACAGAGCGACATTCCACAAACTGCAGAATTGGCCTGGTACCTCAGCTGTTTTTTCCCATATCAACGTTTAACACTGGCCCATTCTTTCAAGGACAAGGCCGATAGGTTGGACGATGTAAACGCTGGACTATTTACCTATCCCATGTTGATGGCCGCCGATATTTTATTATATGATGCGGACATTGTTCCTGTAGGGAAAGACCAGCTCCAGCATTTAGAAATGACCCGCGATGTAGCCTCACGCTTCCATAATCAAATGGGAGAAACTTTTATTATGCCGGAAGCCAAGGTGCATGAACAAACCATGTATGTTCCCGGAACGGATGGTGAAAAAATGAGTAAAAGCCGAGGCAACCTTGTCAATTTGTTCCAAACGGACAAAAAATTGCGCAAGCAGATCATGGGTATCGTTACGGACAGCACCCCAATGGAAGAACCGAAGGACCCGAGCAAGGATAATGTATTTGCTTTATATAAATTATTGGCCAGCCCTGAACAGGTAGAGGAAATGAGTGCTAATTATTTGGCCGGAAACTACGGATACGGACATGCCAAACAAGCTTTATATGAACTCATCTTGGAAAGGTTTGAAGAGCCCCGTGAAAAGTTTGAATACTACATGAACCACAAAAACGAAGTGGATGAAGCTTTGGCCTTTGGTGCAGAAAAAGCACGTAAAGTTGCCGATAGCGTACTGGCAAGGGTGCGTGAAAAGTTGGGCTACTAGCCCTTAATCGTACTATTAATAATCCTAGCTTGTTCTTTTTACGTGGTCTGAAATCTTTAAAAGCCCTTTTTTTAACCTAAAATCAAACAAATCCTCGATTTTTTGTGGCAACCTCCCGTTGAACTACGCCTAAAAATAGAGTGACTGTTCTGTTATGGCTTGCATCGATGAGCTGCTGTCTTGCAACACTTCAAACCGTTTATGTTACTGTTTTTTCAGATGAGCGACAGACACTAGTGCCTATTTTAAGCTGATAAGATGTTTCTTTTGAAAAAAAATCATTGTTACAGTTTCCAACAATCGAGAAATCCAATTATCCAATACAACATTTATCCTTTTACCTGTAACCTTCTACCTAAACTCAACAATGACATTAACTACACCACCTCGAACATTTTACCGGGCAATGGTCGGATCAAGCTCTTCATTTCCATGTTCAATAAAGTGGACGAAACCTTAAAAATTGGCAAATTGCACTCCAAAGCAACGGTGTCTAGCAACTGTTTTCCGTTTAACTGCAAGGACGAGTAGATTGACTGTTCTGTTTCATCCAAGTCGATGAACAGCTGTTTCTGCACTGTTTTTTTTCTGTGCTTCCGTCTCAATTTCCCAATCCAAAAGGTAAATTAGCTCGGCCGCGGAGGTCAATAAGTGCGCTTTTTGACATTTGATGAGGTCGTTACAGCCTTTACTCCACTTATCGGTTGCCCATCTGGAAACTGCAAATACTTCTCTGTTATAACCATGGGCCAAATCCACAGTCACCAAACTGCCGCCTTTTTCCGCAGACTCTATTACAATGGTGGCTTCACTGATTCCAGCGATAATCCTGTTTGGTTATAGGAAGTTTTCCCGTTTGGGTCGGGCATTGCTCCAAAATTCCGTCATAAAACCACCATTCCTTTCCATCTTGGTTTGATATTAGGCATGTACCCTCGGATAAATTTTATTAAGTCCATGTGCCATACAAGCAATGGTCTGTAATCCGCGGTCCATTGCGGCTTTAAGGACAGCAATATCCACCCCGTAGGCCAAACCACTTACAATAACGGGGGTCAAGGGGGCTAATTCCTCTATACATTGATTATAAAATGAAGTTCCGTAGTTGGTAACGTTTCTCGTACTTACCACACTGATGATTTTTTGGCTCTTCAAATCGATGTTTGCCCGCTGGAACAGCAAAACACAATGCTTTAATCTGGCAGGGTAATCCTCCTCCATAAAAAAGAAATGGCAATGTCCTCTTTGGATAAAAAATCGAACTTCTTTTGGGCTTATTCCAAATGAATGGTGTCCAAAAGTCCCTTCAAGGTTACTTTTCCAATACCATCAATCTTTAAAAGGTGGTGCAGTTTATCCTCAAAAACGGCAGATGGGCTTCCACAGTGGGGCAATTAATTTTTTGACTGTAACATATCCGACATTCGGAATGTTCTGCAGCCGCAAAGCTGCAATAATTTCAGGTTCAGTCATTTGATTCGGGCGTCAAAGTTGTCCACAAAATACAGATTTTCAAATGTTAATAAAAAGTTATCCGGCTTATTTTGTACTGTCTCATTTTTTACAATATTTGTGGCTATGCGGATAGATTCATACATAGAAAAATTGTTGTTCGATTACAACTGTGTTGTTGTACCCGGTTTTGGTGCTTTTTTGGCCCATGGTACATCCGCTGAAATTGATTTGACGACCAACACTTTGGTTCCGCCGAGCAAGACCATTTCCTTTAATGCCCAACTTTCCAAAAACGATGGACTTTTGGTATCGCACATTTCCAAAGAAAAGAACTTAGGATACGAGGATATGCTCCAAGAAGTGGAAAACATTGCTCAGGATTGGAACACCAAATTGGCCCAAGGCGAAAGCATTGAGCTTTTTGGAATTGGAAAACTGTGGCACAACAGCGAACAGCGTATCCAATTTCAGCCTGAGGAAAAAATCAATTTTCTAACATCTTCTTTTGGACTGTCCACATTTGCGGCAACGCCAATCCAACGTGAAGTGATCAAAGAAGAGGTGGAAGAATTGGAAGAGCGTATTCCATTTATCATCACTCCTGAAAAAAGGGAGCAAACCTCCTTTAGACCTTGGTTAAAGTATGCCGCTGTAATTCTATTGGCCGTTTCTTTGGGTGTGACCTCGTATCGCACATATGGCGACCTGCAACAAAAAGAAGTTGCAGCACAGCAAGATGCCCAAAAACAGGTGTCGCGTTTGATACAAGAAGCTACTTTTTTTGAAAGCGCCCCATTGGAACTTCCTGCGATCAACCTTAACGTGACCAAAAAGCAATTGGGCAAGCACCATATTATTGCCGGCGCCTTCCGAGAAGAACAAAATGCCGGCAAAAAGGTAGATCAATTAAAAGATAAAGGCTACAATGCCTTTTATTTGGGAGTTAACAAATATGGGCTACACCAAGTGGCTTATGACAGTTTTGACGACCCCAAGGAAGCGCTTGTGTTTTTAAGAAAGGTAAAAGCAGAGGATTCAAGAGATGCTTGGATGCTTTCCGAGAAATAATTCCGCTTTCCTTTAAAACCATTCCTCACTTCAATATCTTTGCGCAAAATTTTAAGGTATGCGCTCTAAAACTCCCAGTGAATCACGCACGGTCATGACCGATTTGGTATTGCCAAGTGAGACCAACCCGCTCAACAATCTTTTTGGTGGGGAACTCTTGGCCCGAATGGACCGAGCTGCCAGTATTTCGGCCCGTAGACACAGCCGTCGTATTACGGTGACCGCCTCGGTAAACCATGTAGCCTTTAACAGGGCAGTCCCTCTTGGTAGTGTTGTAACGGTGGAAGCATCGGTTTCCAGAGCCTTTAAAACATCAATGGAAATTTTTATAGATGTTTGGATCGAAGATCGTTTTACAGGTGAACGCACCAAGGCCAACGAGGCCATCTACACCTTTGTAGCGGTGGACGATACGGGAAAACCAACCGAAGTACCGCCATTGGAGCCTGAAACCGACCTGGAAAAAGAACGCTTTGCCGCGGCTTTGAGACGTAAACAGTTGAGTTTGGTGCTTGCTGGTAAAATGAAACCAGCAGAAGCCACGGAGCTTAAGGCACTTTTTACTTCTTAAAGAGGCTGTTCTGTTGAATTCTGGTTTGTTGTAGATTTTTAATCCATTGTCATCTTGAGCGAAGTCGAGAGGTTATGGTGATTTCAATTTGAACGAGGTCCGGACTACGCTCGACCTGACATTATCTGCTCTAGAAAAAATTATAAAGGAAAATAGGTCGAGCGTAAATTTCTCAGATTTTAAAAATCAAAATTGTCGGGGTCGGGACCAAAACGTTTGCCATTATCCAATCCATCAAGAAGGGCTACATCCTCTTCTGATAATTCAAAATCGAACAAGTCGGAATTGGCGATGATACGTTCTTTTTTGGATGATTTAGGAATGGTGACCACCCCTTTTTGTAAATCCCAACGCAAAACGATCTGTGCAATGGTCTTATCGTATTTGGAGGCCAAATCCTTCATGATATCGAGCTCAAAGACATTTCCCTGCATCAACGGAGACCATGCCTCGTATTGAATGCCTTTGGAATTGCAGAACTCGATCAAATCTTGTTGTACCAAATACGGGTGGAACTCCATTTGGTTCACCATCGGCACAATCTCGGCAGATGTCAACAAGTCCTCCAAATGATGCTGTAGAAAATTGCTCACCCCTATGGCCCTTACCTTCTTTTCCCTGTATAATTTCTCCAAGGCCCTCCATGTGTCTTTGGATATGTCTCCCTTAGGCCAATGCACTAGGTACAAATCGAGATAATCGGTTCCCAAACGTTCCAAACTGGCATCAAAAGCTTTAAGTGTGGAATCATAACCCTGATCGGTATTCCAGACCTTGCTTACCAAAAACACGTCCCTTCTATCCACATTACTTTCACGGATTCCCTGCCCAACACCTTCTTCATTATTGTAGATTGAGGCTGTGTCTATGTGCCGATAACCGTGGTTCAGGGCATCTTTTACTGCATTGACCACTTCACTTCCATCTTTGGAAAGATAAACGCCCAATCCAAAATAGGGCATCTGGACCCCGTTGTGCAATTCAAAGGAACCCTGCAAATCTGTTATTTTCTTCATAATGTTACAATTGATAGATCCAATCTTCGGGATTCAAGCGATTGGAGTCCTTATAAAGATAAAACTTCAATTTGGTAGTACCGTCCAACCGATTGGTGTTTATTTCTCCCAACACTTCTTTGGCGGCTACTTTATCTCCCTTTTTTACATACAGATTGGAAAGGTTATAATAGGTGCTGATATAATTTCCGTGCTTTATTTGGACCCCTTTATTGCCACCGGGAACGGAGAGTATGGCTATGACTTCGCCTTCAAAAATGGCACGGGCCTTACTACCCGCATCGGTTGTAATGGTCACACCATTGTTCCTGTGCTTTATGCCAGGATACAATTTGTCCGCATACACCCCATACCCTTGACTTTTAATTCCTTTTTCCACTGGCCATATCAATCTACCCTTGTTGGAAGAAAAGTTGTCTGCCAACAATTTAGCTTCTGGCGTAAGGGCAAAAGTTGCACTGCTTGAAGAATTTCCTGAACTTTTATTGGAACTGGCTATGGCACTTTTGATCATTCTCTCTATCTCTCGATCAATTCTACGGGCCTCCTTTTGCTTTTCGGCAATAGCGGCGGTGTATTTCGCCTCGTTTTGTTTAATGCTGGTTAATAGGCTCCTTTGGGATTCAATTTCTTTGGACAACTCCGTCTTGGCTTTTTGATTTTCTGCGATAAGCTGATCCTTTTCCTTTCGCTGTCGGACCAGATCTTGGTTCAAGGCCTTCAGCTCTTCGGTTTTTTGTACAATTCCTTCTCCTTGCTTTTTTCGGTGTTTTGCATATTGCTGCATATACTGTAACCGCTTGTACGCCTGAAAAAAGTTTTCGGCAGAGAGCAAAAACATCAGACGGTTGCTTTGTGATTTGTTCTGATAGGTTTTCTGGATCAGTTCTGCATAGTCCTCCTTCAAAATCTTCAAATCTTCCCTAAGCTTGCTAATGTTTCTTATGTTGACATTGATTTGTCTATTGAGCAGATTGGATTGTTGGTTAGTGACACGAATGAGTTCTTGACGGACATTTATTTTATTGTCCAGAGCCTCCATTTGATCTAGAACAGACCCCTTTTCCTTACGTTCTGCAAAGAGCAACCTATTGATTTCCTTGATTTCCTCTTGCAAGCGCTCCCTTTTGGCCTCAAGGACCTTTTGCTCACTGGTTTGGGCTATAGCACCAAAAGAAGTTAATAATATAACTATCAGAATATATTTACAATATGAAGTTTTACCTTTCATATTACTTTAATGTAATTTTATCATAACCCTTTGGAACCTTATAGGGAAAATTCATGGGTTTATTGAGTTCCAAGTTGCGAAAACTCAAGTCTATAGTGGTTAGCTCTCCCGCTTCTTCAGCAACTATCTTAATGTCCTCAGGCAAAACATTTCCAGAAATATCCTGATAGGTATATTTAGCTAATAATTGTCTTGCATTTTCAGGTTGGGATATTTCCTGGGTATCAATCTTAAAGTTTTTGGGCTCCAATTGAAATAAAATCTTGAACAGTTCCCTGGCCTTTTTTGGCTTTAATTGATAGTTGCCATTATACACTTCGGAATTGAATTTCTCCTTTCTTAAGTCCAAAACGGCATTACCTAGAAGAAGGTTCTGTACCTTTTCGAAATCCAGTTCTGTTCCGAGTAAATCGCTTAAGTAACTAAAGTCACCATCGAAATATTCGTTTTGGAGTTTATTGTAAAATGACACTTTATTTGGTGTAATATGAGCTTTAACAACGCCGAGAGGTGCGCTCATCCATATGACCTTGTCCTTTTCCATACGAAGGCTCACATTTACTCCTTGTGAATCATCGCCATTGGCATAGTCGATTTTAACGCGTCCCCTTAACGTTTTAAAATTTGGCTGGTTTGAGTAATGGGCACTGATGATATTTTTTGCCGAAAGTTTTGAGTTGACCTCCCCTCCTGATATCGACTTGGTACTTTTACAAGCACCAAAAGTCAATAGCATTGCTAATATCACGGCAATTTTAGATATGTTTTTATATAGGCTCATTATAATCCCGAATTGATCTTGTTCAAATATTCATTTGCCTTTTGTGTATTCCCAATTTGGGAATACCCTTCAGAAAGCTGCCTAAATATTTTATTCTGCAAACTATCGTCCTCCAAGAGGTAATCAAGGCCGCTTTCCAAAACCTCTATGCCCTTATTTGGATTACCTGTATTGTTCAAAGCAGTTCCGTATGCATAATAAAAATATGGTTGTAGCGGATAGGTATCCAATGCCTCTTGGGATTGCTCCAGCAACTCTTTAAAATTGGAATCGGCAATGTATTGCTCCATCTGGGCTTTTAAAACTGCTGCAGGATCGTCCGAATCCGCTTCCCTCTTTACAATTGGGGCCGTTTGTGGGTCAGCATCCTTATTTAGTGAGTCATTTATCTTTCGGGCTAAGTCCGATTTTAATTGAGAATTCTCCAAATCATCCAGCACCCTTGAAACGTCTCCATATTTTTTCATTTTAAAAAGGGAAACTGCCATATTTTGCTGTAACTTCTTGTTGTCGTAGGGTATACGCTGTTTAATACTTTCCAATGGACTTCCTTGCTTGTCCAATATAGTAAGAACGTTGTCCAAATACCAATAATCCTCGGGTTCCGAAAGCAAGGCAGCAACCGCATAGTCTTGGGCCTGTACATATTTTTTATCCAACATATAGGCTTTGGCCAATTCATAATCCACCACACTATTTTCGGGTTCCAGTTGCTTGCACTTGAGCAACAAATCAACAGCTCTGTCGTAGTTTTGGATGCCTTTCTGCTTTAGTGCTTCAAAAAAGTTTTCTTGAAACTCATCGGTATATTCTTCAAGGTAGACTTCGGCGCTTTCCTGTTCTTCTTGGGCATAGGTATTGTAATGCATCATAATTGACACTCCTAAAACCATCCAAACAAGAAGTTCCTTTTTCATAACATCCTATGTCCCCATCGAACTAAAAACCTATTTAAAGTTATTCCAAAACGGAATAATCTCCAATACTAATGGCTTCAAAATTACCGTCGTATACCACATGATTGCCAATCATGGCGTTATCCAAATTGGCATTACTGATCTTACTATTGCTCTGGATCAGACTGTTTTTTACCGTAGAGTTCTCTATAACGGTATTGGCACCGATTGAAACATAAGGTCCAACCGTAGTGTTTTTGAGCACAACATTTTCGCCGATAAAACAAGGCTCAACTATATTGGCATTTTCTTGATTTACAGAATCGGAAATCATTTGCTCTCCTTCCTTCTCTAAAAAGCCCAACATGCGTTGATTCGTCTCCACGGTCACATTTTTGTTGCCACAATCCATCCATTCGTCCACTTTACCTGGAACAAATTTCATGCCCTTTTCCATCATTCGTTTTATACCATCATTAATTTGGTACTCCCCGCCATGCTTTATATCATGGTCCAATACATGTTGCAGCTCATTTTTGAGTACTTCCACGTCTTTGAAATAATAGATGCCGATTACGGCCAGATCGGAAACATATTCTTTTGGCTTCTCCACCAACTCAACAATCTCTTTGTTATCGTTCAACTGGACCACTCCATAAGCTTCCGGGCGTTCCACTTGCTTAACCCATATAACACTATCAGCTGATTTGTCCAAATCAAAATCTGCTCGGATAAGAGTATCGGCATATGCAATTACCGCGGGCCCGCTCAAGGATTCTTTGGCACTCATAATGGCATGTCCTGTCCCCAGGGGTTTGTCCTGTCTGTAAATGGACCCCTTCGCCCCTAGTTCGCTGGCCAGTTCCATTAGGCTCTCTACCACATCGTCCCCGAAAAAGGCAGGATCTCCGAGAATAAAAGCGACCTCTTCGATAGGTTCTCCCAACACCTTGGCAATATCACTTACCAATCGGTGCACGATAGGTTTACCCGCGACAGGTATTAACGGTTTTGGAATTGTTAATGTGTGTGGTCTTAAACGGGATCCTCTTCCCGCCATTGGAACGATTATTTTCATAGATATGCCCGCAAAGGCGGGTTGCTTTTAATGGTTATACATTCATAAGGTCTCGACTGCGCTCGACCTGACATAATTGATTATTTGGTGCCTGTACTGCCGAATCCGCCTTCGCCCCGATCTGTGCTGGAAAGGGTTTCAACCTCTTCCCATTCGGCACGTTCATGTTTAGCGATGACCATTTGTGCAATGCGCTCACCATTTTCGACGGTAAAATCCTCATTGGAAAGATTGACCAAAATAACCCCTACGTTTCCTCGGTAATCAGCATCGATAGTACCAGGCGCATTGAGCACCGTTATTCCTTTTTTGGCGGCCAATCCGCTGCGTGGGCGAACTTGTGCCTCATAGCCCACTGGAAGCTCCATAAACAATCCTGTGGGGACTATGGCCCTTTCCAATGGTTTCAATGTTATCGGTGAATCTAGATCTGCCCTTAAATCCATCCCTGCAGAGGCAAGAGTTTCATAATGCGGCAATTTATGGCCCGATTTATTGATGATCTTAATTTTCACGCTTTATAAAAATTCTTTTAAGTTTATCTGCTTCCATCTTATACACTAGCCCCAAAAATAACAAAAACAGTGTGCTGCCCGCTATTAAATTTCTATTAAAAACATAGAACGAAAGTATTGAAAACACGAGCGATACGGACAGATAGAAAACAATCTTCCGCATATTATACGGAACGGGGTAATATTTTTTCCCAAAGTGATAGGACAACAGCATCATGCTGCCATAGGCCGCCAAGGTAGCAAGCGCCGATGCCATATAGCCAATTTTTGGAATCAGACTTATGTTTATGACCAATGTGATGATGGCTCCAATAGAGGAAATGTAGGCCCCGAACTTAGTTCTATCGGTTACCTTGTACCATACGGATAGATTGTGGTAAATACCCAAGCAGAAACTGGCCAAAAGTATGATGGGAACCACGTCCAAGGCTTCCCAAAATGCTTGGTCGCGGACCAATAATTTTTTCAAGGGGTCGATAAACACCATGACACCCAAGAAGATAAGACTACCCATGATCACAAAATAGTTGGTAATCTGAGCATAGGCCTTTTTCGGGTTTTCCGTATTGGCATGACTGAAAAAGAACGGTTCCACCCCTAATCGGAAGGCAGTACCGAATAGCGTCATGAATACCGCCAGTTTATAGCAGGCTGAATATTTCCCTATTTCCGCCTTGGCAATGTCTTCGGGCAATAACCTATCCAGAAGGATACGGTCAAACACCTCGTTGACCGTAAATGCAAGTCCAGCTATCATAATGGGCAAGGAATATTTGAGCATTTCCTTCCACAATTGCTTGTCGAACTTGTATTTGGTATCAAAATAGATGCCACTAATCCAAAGAAAAGCCACGCCGCTGGAAATAACATTGGCGATAAAGACATATTCTATCTGAAAGTCTTCTTTATAGATTTCCGACCAAAATGGCTGTCCATTTTCGGCCATTTTTGGCAACAGGGTCAAGAAGAAAATGTTCAGCAGCAAATTGATGGCCACACTGGTCACTTTTACAATGGAATACCGAAGAGGTCGCTCCTTTGCCCTGAGCCAAGCAAAGGGAACAATGGCCAGTGCATCCAAAACCAGAATCAGGATGATGTAGATGATTAATGACTCTTTGACATCAATAAGCGAAGCAAACGTCTCTTTGAACATCAGTGCCGCCACAAAAAACAACAAGGAAGACAGTAACAATGACAGCAAAGAAGTTGAAATTACATGCTCTTTATTCGCGTGCTTGTTGAAAAATCGGAAAAAGGCCGTTTCCATACCGTAAGCGAGCACCACATTAAAAATGGCAAACCATGAGAAGATCACTGAGATCTCACCGTAGGTTTCAGGATTCATTACGGAGGTGTACAACGGTACCAATAGAAAAGAGAGCACTCTTGGCAATACAGTGGCCAAACCGTAGATAAACGTTTGTTTAAAAAGCCTCTTAAGTGGATTCAATAGGTGTTGCTTCTTTAAAAACCTTGATTAGGTGGCTACAAGTTACGCAAAAGCCATTAGTAGCTAAACCATAAAATCCTAAGAAAAACAAAAAGGCCACCGAATGGGTGGCCTTTGTTCTTATAAAAGTAAATAATCTTATCCGTTCAAGGCTTCCGCTCCACCAACAATCTCCAGGATTTCGTTGGTAATCGCTGCCTGACGTGCTTTGTTATAGGTCAATTTCAATTCATCCCTTAGTTCCGCAGCATTGTCCGTTGCCTTGTGCATCGCTGTCATACGGGCTCCGTGCTCACTCGCAAAAGAATCCCTTATAGCTTTGAACAACTGGGTTTTCAAGGATTTCGGTATCAATTCTTTTACAATTTCCTCCTTGGATGGCTCGAAAATGTAATCAGCTGCGATGGCATCATCCCCTTCAGCACCAACTATGGGCAAAAATTGCTCGGTCATTACAATCTGCGTGGCGGCATTTTTGAACTTGTTGTAAACCAATTCGATTTTATCGTAATCCCCTTTGGTAAACAAACGCATCAACAATTCGGCGATCTCGGCAACATTCTCAAATGTCAAATCATCATACACCTTGCTTTGGTCGCCCAAAATGGTATGCTTCTTTCTCAGGATGTCATGACCTTTTTTACCAATGGTATAAAAATCGACCTGCTTACCTGGGTACTTGTTGGATACCAAGTTATTGCTCTGTTTGATGATGTTGGAGTTGAATCCACCACAAAGACCTCTATTGGAAGTAATGGCAACCACCAAAACTTTGTTCACGGGTCTTTTGTCAGCATACTCACTTCCGCCGTCTCCTTCCAAACTGGCGCTAAGCCCTTGCAAGAGCTCCGTCAGTTTATCCGAATAGGGACGCATAGCTGTAATAGCATCCTGAGCCTTTTTCAACTTTGCGGCAGAAACCATTTTCATGGCACTGGTAATCTGCATCGTTGATGAGATGGATGATATCCTGTTACGTATTTCCTTTAGATTCGCCATATTCTACTTTGTCATTCCGCTATGATGCGAAATCATTTTTGTTATGGATTCCTGCAGTGCCCTTCGACTACGCTCAGGGCCCTTCAGAAATGACAATTGTGTTATGCTTTGTACTTGCTTGAAAGATCCTTGCAAACAGCAGTCAATGTTTCAGTCACTTCGTCGGTCAATTTACCCGCTTTAAGCGTATCCAAAACATCTCTGTGCTTAGCGTTCAAGAACTCCAAGTAATCTTTTTCAAACTCTTTTACCTTATCTACAGGAACATCCCTCAACAAGTTCTTGGAACCTGCAAAGATGATGGCTACCTGATCTTCAACGGTAAATGGATCGTTCTGACCTTGTTTCAAGATCTCCACGTTTCTACGTCCTTTTTCGATCACGTTCAAGGTAGCGGCATCCAAATCGGAACCAAACTTGGCAAAAGCTTCCAATTCACGGAACTGGGCTTGGTCCAATTTCAATGTACCTGCCACTTTCTTCATGGACTTGATCTGCGCGGAACCACCCACACGAGATACGGAGATACCTACGTTGATCGCAGGACGAACCCCTTGGTTGAACAAGTCTTGCTCCAAGAATATCTGACCATCGGTAATGGAAATTACGTTGGTCGGGATATAAGCGGATACGTCACCTGCCTGAGTTTCAATAATTGGAAGTGCAGTCAAAGAACCTCCACCTTTTACCATTGGTTTCAATGATTCAGGAAGGTCGTTCATGGTCTTCGCGATGTCGTCATCACCGATAACCTTAGCGGCACGCTCCAACAATCTTGAGTGCAAGAAGAAAACGTCTCCAGGGTATGCCTCACGTCCCGGTGGTCTTCTCAAAAGCAAAGAAACCTCACGGTAAGCAACCGCTTGTTTTGACAAGTCATCATAAATAATCAAGGCTGGACGCCCTGTATCCCTGAAGAACTCACCAATTGCAGCACCGGCAAATGGAGCATATACCTGCATTGGTGCAGGGTCGGAAGCGTTGGCAGCTACAATGGTTGTATAGGCCAATGCACCTCTTTCTTCCAAAGTCTTGGCGATTGCGGCCACCGTTGATGCTTTCTGACCTACGGCAACGTAGATACAGTAAACCGGTTCACCTGCATCGTAAAATTCCTTTTGGTTTAGGATGGTATCGATACAAACGGTGGTCTTACCTGTTTGCTTATCACCGATAACCAACTCCCTTTGTCCACGACCTACCGGAATCATGGCATCGATTGCCTTGATACCTGTTTGCATAGGTTCGTCAACAGGTTGTCTAAAAATTACACCAGGAGCCTTACGTTCCAAAGGCATCTCGTAGGTTTCACCTGCGATAGGTCCTTTACCATCGATTGGTTTACCCAAAGTGTCCACCACACGGCCAACAATTCCTTCACCAACGTTGATGGAAGCAATACGCTCGGTTCTTTTAACAGTTGCGCCTTCCACAATCTCTTTGGATGGGCCCAACAATACAACACCTACGTTATCTTCCTCCAAGTTAAGAACGATACCTTGCATACCACCCTCGAACTCTACCAACTCCCCGTACTGCGCATTGGAAAGTCCATATACACGGGCAATACCATCACCTACTTGTAATACGGTACCCACTTCATCCAAAGAAGCGGATGCTTCGAAACCTGATAACTGTTTTTTCAAAATTGCTGATACCTCAGCGGCTTTTACTCCTGCCATTTTTATAGACTATTTGTAAATTCTCTTTTTAATCCGTTCAATTTGTTTGCGATGCTAGCATCGTATTGGGTATCTCCTACCCTTAGCACAAATCCTCCGATGATACTCTCATCGATTTTATTCTCAAGGGTAACCTTGTTTCCGGTTGCCTTGGTGACCGTTTCCAAAATTTTCTTCTCCAAATCGGAAGTCAATGGAACGGCAGTTGTTACGTAAGCTACTTCCTCGCCCTTCAATTTTTCGTGAAGAATGATGTACTTATAGGCTACTTCCTGCAACATCGCAATTCGCTTGTTGCTGATCAAGGTTTGAAGAAGACCTTTTGTGATTTCGTTGGCTCCTTTAAAGATTTCCAACAAACTGTTCTTCTTCACCTCTGATTTTATGATCGGGCTCTCCAATACATTTTGAAGCTCCTCGTTTTCGGAAATGGTCGCAGCTATCTCCCGCATATCTTTTTCAACGGCATCGGCCGCTTTCTTTTCGACTGCGAAATCCAAAGTTGCTTTTGCGTAGCGTATGGCTGCCCTGTTTTGGTTCATGTTACCTTAGTTCAGTTTAATATCGCCCAACATGTCCTCGACCAACTTTTGTTGTTTGCCTTTATCGGACAATTCTTCTTTGATCACCTTTTCCGCAATTTCCACGGATAGGTTCGCCACTTGTGCCTTAATGTCGGCAACAGCAGCCTTTTTCTCAGCTTCGATAGTAGCTTGAGCTTGCTTGATTACCTTATCGCCTTCAACTTGGGCTTGCTCTTTGGCCTCAGCAATGATGCTTTCTTTGATTTCCCTGGCCTCTTTCAACAAAGCGTCTCTTTCAACCTTTGCTTCTCTCAAAAGCTTTTCGCTGTCGGCAGTAACGTTCTGCATTTCTTTCTTTGCAGCTTCCGCAGCTTCAAGAGCATCTTTGATTCCTTCTTCCCTTTTTTCTACAGCTCCAAGAATGGGCTTCCATGCATACTTTCTAAGCAACAACAAAAGTCCAACAAAAAGCAACAACTGCCAGAAAAACAATCCTAAGGAAAATTCCTCTAATAACTTTTCCATTTATCTTAAAATATAAATTCTTTAAACTCTATCACTTTAAATCAATGAAGGGCCATAGCCAACCGCTATGGCCTTCATCAATGTTTTTACGGTTATTAAGCTGCAAAAAGAGCTGCGAAACCGATACCTTCAATAAGGGCTGCTGCAATCAACATTGCTGTTTGGATCTTACCAGAAGCTTCAGGTTGACGAGCAATGGCTTCCATTGCCTGACCACCGATTCTACCGATACCCAATCCTGCTCCGATTACGATCAAACCAGCACCTACGATGTTTGGAATTGTCATGATATATGAATTTAAATATTAAACGTTCTAATTAATGATGATCTTCTTCTACCGCCATACCAAAGTATAGGGCGGACAACATAGTAAAAATATATGCCTGTAATGCGGCTACCAACAATTCCAACAAGGAAAGTGCGAATGCCAACAAGAAGGACAATGGGCTTCCTATCCAGTTCTTAAATATGAACATCAACCCGATAATACTCATCAATACTACGTGACCCGCAGTAATGTTGGCGTACAAACGAATCATCAACGAAAATGGTTTGATGAACGTTCCCAACAATTCGATGGGTGCCAATATAATTTTCATGGGAACTGGTACACCTGGCATCCAAAAGATGTGCTTCCAGTAGTTTTTGTTCCCTGTAAATGTTGTAATGAAGTAAGTAATCATTGCCAAGGCAAAAGTAACAGCAATGTTATTGGTAACGTTCACACCAAGGGGTGTAAGACCCAATAAGTTGATGACCCAAACAAAGAAGAATACGGTCAACAAGTAGCTCATATACTTTTTGTACTTATGCTCACCAATATTTGGTATGGCAATCTCGTCACGAACAAAAAGCACCAAAGGCTCCAAGAACCTCCCCAAACCACGAGGCATGGTACTTTTTTGATATCTTTTCGCCATGGAACGGAAGACCAAGAACATCAGCAACGCTACCGCAATAATAAACACCACGTTCTTGGTAATGGAAAAATCCAATGGTTTTTCATTAGTGGGATGAGCATCCTCTACTACTAAATCTTCACCAAAGGCATCTTCCGTATGTGTTTCCTCTCCGTGATGACCACCAAACTCGATGGTGCCCTCAGCGTCGGTCTTATATATTTTGTTGTGATATAGTGCGTAGTAGTTTCCATCAACCTCGGCTACACCTTCGCCGTGTTTCAGTTTGGAAGAAGAGAAAACCTTTAATCCATTGTCCCAAAGAATCACTGGCAATGGAAAGCCTATATACTTGTGCTCACCCTCCTCTGTAGTGTAAGAATACAGGTTGAAATCATGCGAATCCAAAAGGTGATGATCGATGTACTCCTTAATTTCGGTCTTTAAATCGTGGGCGCCTGTTTCAACTTCTTCTCCCTCATGGTCTTGGGCTGATACAAATCCCGCAATTAAAAAAATTACGGCAACTAATTTTTTACTGAAAAAAGAATTTCGCATATGATCCAACTATGGGTCCTCAAAAATTGGTGCAAAAATACATTCCTCCGTCAAAAGAAAAAAGCTTTTTTGAGTATTATTTTTTTCTTTGTTTTTTTTGATTGATTTTGGAGCTTTGTTACACAGTATTAAGCAGTTTCACCAAGAAGAAGGTTTCAAGGAAAAGTGCAAATCCGTACGGTACAAAAAACACAAGGAACTCCAAACGCTCCAATGTGCCATCTTGATTAAAGGCAGGATATAGAAAAATAAAGAAAAGGGTGAATTTTAAAAGACTGCCGCCCAAAAAAAAGAAGCCCAATAAATCCCGGTATTTGTTTCTGAACATGTAAATCGCAAAAAATACAATCAGGCCCATTATGGCATTCAGCACATAACTTTTTGTCAATTGAAGAGCTGCAAGGTCATGACCTCCATTTTCCAAAAACCAAGACTGTGAAAAAAACAGAAGTAGCAACCCTACAATTAGGGCAGAGATAAAAAGAATCGGGTAAGCCTTAATCTTCAATCGTTGATCTTTTTCACTTGTTGAACAACCAAATATATGGAAATGGCAACGGCTAAGATTGTACAAATGGGCAAGAACACCTTTTCCGTATCAAAATTCGCGTCAAGCCATTTACCTCCCCACACACCTAAGTAAATAACTACGCCCATTTGAATGGCGGAACCAGACAAACGGGCGGCTGTATTGATTGCTTTGTTATATTTTTTAGGAGGCTTTTGCTGGCTCATCTTTTTTATTGGACTGCATTTTGGTAGCGGATGCAGCACCTTTGCCCATAGTACAGGCAGCATTAAAGGTAGCTCCTGGCTCTACGGCCAATTTGGCCACACTCACGGTACCTTCTATAGTTGCGGACGATTTAAGGGAAAGTAAATCCTTTACCATAAGTTCACCGTTAAACCTTCCTTCTATATCTGCATTCACACATTCAACCTTTCCGTTAATGTAGCCATCCTTTCCTATGACAACCTTACCGGAGGTGGTCACATTCCCTTCCAATTTACCATCTATCCTAAAGTCGGCTTCGGAGGTAATGTCACCCTTTATTTTTGTGTTCTTTTCAATTCTGTTGGGCTGTCCGCCAAATTCATTCATAGGCCGGGGTTTTTTGTTGTCAGAAAACATTGTGTTCTAGGATTTTGGGGTTAAAATTGTGCTTTGTATGATTCTAAGTTCTTGTGGACTTGTATGATTTTATAATTATCCGATAAAACTACAAAATTCTCATCTTTAATGAGGTAGTCCCTATTGTTTTTTATAAGCTCGGCAAAGCCTAGGGCAAAGTCCTTGGAGGGAAAACCGTGTACCACCACAAACTCATCCTCCAAATTATAAATGTCCTTGGAAACCAAATTATCGTAATGCAATTCCTTGATCGCTTCCTCTAAACGTTTCTCAAGTTCAGCCGCTTCATTGTCGTTTCTTATCTTAAATGGAAACACAACTTTCCAGTTTCCTGTCCCTGTCGATCCCGTTTCCGGAGAAAACTCCTTGGTTTCCAATTTGGGCAATTGCTCCTCGACCATCTGCTCCGCCTTTTTACCTTCGGGATTGTTCGGATAGGTCAATGCAACGTAATTAAGCGCTTCCTTAAAAGGTTCAAAACCTTGTAAACGACCTATGGCATTTGCTTTTAGCATTTCAAACTTTGGCACGATCGGGTCACCGGTAAATCTATTGATGTATTCCTCGGACTGGGTAATTACTTGCAAAAACTCTTGCGCTCTGTACTTCCTGAACAATTCAGCGTATCTGGCATCCGGACTATCGGTATTTCCATCTAAAACGGCTTGGGGGTTCAACAATATTTCTGCGTAACGGGTATTTGGGTGATTGGTGATGATGTTCTGTTTCATGGTCATCGCCAACGGGCTGCCCGTTTCCTCATAAATCTTGTACAGATTATATTTTGAGGGTAAAACCAATCGTTCTTCGGGATTCGAGGATAGCACGCGCTCCAATTTGGATGCGGCCAACATATTGTCCTTGAACTTTTCCTTATAGATCAGTCCCAATTGATAATTGGCAAAGTTACGTTCACCCTTCAAGCTATCAATAACGGCAACATCGGTGGGCACCTGTTCCAAATAATAGTCGACCGAGTATTTCTGGTCTTCCGTCAACACTTCGTCGTTTCCCGCGATTGCCTCACCAGTAGCTTCAGAGACCAAGGTTTTGGCCTTATTGCTCCATCTCCAGTCGTCTTCCAGGCTTCTTGTGCCCCAACGGGTCCTAAATCCGTTTCTGCCCTGCCCCAGACTGGTAATGTTATAAAAATAGAACTTGCCCTGGTTCTCCTTTCCTCCTTTGCTGTTCGCAAATGTGGCAAATCCGGCGTTGGCTCGTTCCTGTTGTTTCTCGGCTTCGGCCTCCTCTTTTCGTTTCATCTCGGCGATATAGTCCTCAAAGTAGGCAGTGCGTTCGGCCACGGGCATTTGGTACAGTGTGATCACACTATCGGCATGCTGGACTATATCCTCGTACTTGATAACATCTTCGAGGTTGTCCAGTTTCTTTTTAATATCGCGATGTTTTCTCGTGTTCTCGCTCAGATTGGTCAAAGTACTGTCGTAATAAGAACCTGCCATACGGTACTCGTCCTCATCAAAATAATAATCCGCCAAACTCTGGTAGTTCAGGGCATACAATTTGCGTTCCCCCTGTGTTGCCTTTATGGATTTGTTAAAATAGGCCAAGGCCAAACTATCATCCTCGTAAGCCAGATGATATTGGGCCACTTGCCTGAAGATCTTATCCAAAAAAGGTCTGTTTTCCCTGTTCTCTTCCAAATCGGTAAGGTAATCCAACATATCTTCCCTGTTACCCTCGGTAAGCTCGGTGTTCTGGATTTTCTTTAAGTGTGCATTGATCATGTACACCCTGGGTGATTTACGGTTGAGTTCAATAACCTTGTTATACGCGTAATTGGCGCTGTCCTTATGTCCCATTTGATCGTACAACTGACCGATTATGAACAGGTATCTTCCCTTTTCAGGATTATTTTTGGTATACGCTTGGGAAATTTTTAGTTTTTGAATGGCAGTATCTGGTGCGTTCAGGTTGATGTAACATTGGGCCAACACAGCATTGGCATCGGCGTATTCCTGGTCTTTCAACTTTTCATATTTGAAAAGGCGCTTCAAATTTTTGATGGCCACTTCCGGATTGTCCAAACGCATGTTGGTCTTTTCCCTCCAAATGGTAGCCTCGTTCAATTTGTCGCTCTTAGTGTATTTTCTAAGAACATAATTGAAGGACTCCAAAGCAGGAATATAACGCTGGTCAAAATAACGCGACTTCCCAAGTAGAAGGAATGCTTCATCAATCTGGGGGTTGCGCTCTTCGTCCTTAATGTCCATGCTGTGCTTTTGGATGGCCTTGGTGGCCTTTTCCTCGGCGATCAGAAAGTTGGGGTTGTTGTCCTCGGAATCGAGCTTTATCTCATCGGTCACCTTGAGGCGCTCCACGGGTAGGATTTCCCAATAATCGTCTCGATAATTGGCATTGATCTCTTCCAACCCTTTTTGAAAGGCCAAATTACCGTTGTACAGGGTGTTGAACTCGGTGTTGATGGCGTGCCAATTTCGGTTAATGAACTTATCCTTTTTGGTGGAACATGCATTAAATACAAGTCCTCCCAAAACTACGGCACTTAAAAATGTATGATGAAGCTTCAAAATTATCGATAATCTTGTGTAACCTTAAACTCAAAAATGAGCGGATTATTATAAGGCTTATCGATAAAATGCAAGAAAATTACTGTCGCTTTTCAAACACTAGCCAGCAAAGAAAGCTTCGAGTTCCTTCATGGTTTCCGCAGAGGTGTGGATATCCTTGACGATTTCGCCCTTATTGAGCACAACAATGCGTTCGCAGACCTCGGTAACATGAATTAAATCATGACTGGAAACCAAAACGGTAACCCCTTCTTTGGCGGCCAAATCCTTAATGATTCCCTTTAGTCGAATTTGGGTGGTCGGGTCCAGATTGGCAAAAGGCTCATCCAAGATCACCACTTCGGGGTTCCCGATAAAACTGGCCACAATGCCGACTTTCTTTTGATTTCCTTTGGAAAGGTCCCTCAAGTACTTTTTTTGTCCCAAGATTTCACCATGGAAGAAATCTTCAAAATTGGACAAAAGTGCATCTACATCGGCTTTGTTCCTTCCGCGCAGTTCACCGATAAAGTAGAAATACTCTTCTGGCGTAAGATACCCTATCAAAAAGGTTTCATCTATAAAAGCTGAAGTAAATGGTTTCCAGGCCTCACTCTGGTCCACTTGCACATCATTATTGATGATATGCCCCGATGAGGGCTGGATCAAATCCAACAACAGACTAAAAAGAGTTGTCTTTCCGGCTCCATTGTTGCCCACCAACCCAAAGCTCTGACCTTTTGGGATTTCAAGGTGGTCGATGTTCAAAACGGTGTTATCACCGTAGGTCTTGGTCAAATTATGAACTGTGATCATTGTATTTTTCTGTTAATGGTGGTTATTTCTGTTTGTATGCTTGTAGTGTTTTGTACTTCTCCTTTTTATAAATATTCTCGATCATGGTGAAGACCCTATTCTTGAAAACAAATCCCAATAGACCAAAAACGGCTACAAAAATGTATCCCGCCATAGGGCTGATCAAAAAGTGCCCGATAGCATAGATTCCGATCGGCAATACCAACTTGGGCAGGGTGAGCAGGAGTGTTTTGGCATTAAAAGCCTGTTTGTCCCCAAATGCTTTTTTGTTGGAGGTTAGCTCAATTGGGGTCTTTACATAGGCGCCTCCCCATAGCACGAGATAGCTGTTGATCCCAATATTGTATATGGCACCAACCAATACCGCCGCATAGGCTTCCCAGCCAAAATAGAGATAGAAAGTGGCCAAAATGGTGGAAATGATGGTCGCTATGATCACTAAATACCATTTAGAGGAAAGGTATTCCCTGTATTTGATGTTTTGGCTCATCATCAAAGGGTAATAACTACTGTCCCAACTGGGCACGTACTGTCCAAAACTGAACAGGAAGCCGCCTGTAACGAATATCCCTGCAAAGATTTTCCAGAAAGGGCCATCGTAAACCTCAAGGGCCCCTGTGAAAAAGAGCAGTCCGTAAAAAATAAAGAAGGCTCCTGCAATCACAGCAGATCGCGATCTTTTGTTTCGTTTGATGAGTTTGATGTCGTTCTTCAAGAAAGTTCCCAAATTCCCAAAGCGATCCAACCATTCCAGGTTCTCGGTCTTGGCCTCGGTCTGTTTTTTGGCCAATCCCCCATCCAGATACATGTGCTTCTTAAAATAGGCAAAAGCACCGTAATACAATGCTACCAATAGCGCCCAAGAAACTATAGCGGTCCAGGGCATGTCGTAAAAAAGGTCAAAAACAGGTTGGGTAAACTGCGTGATATCGAACCATTGGTAATATTGTGAGGCTCCTGCCAATATGAACAATATGGCAAACACATAGAAAACTACGTTTTGGTTGTTGACCATTACATTAAGAAAGTTGTTGCAATAGATCAGTGCCATTAATGCTAAATGCCAGCCGATAACCTGCATTGGAGGATAACCCTGAACGAGCAAAACAATACTGAAAGGCACAAAGAAAAAAGCGTGGGCAATATTAAAAAACGATGTTACGGTTTTGCCCAATGAGAACTGTACCACCTTGCTTTTTTTTATGGGCAGGTACAACATCGGTTTTATATTGGTGACCGGCATTTTTTGCAACATGTACCGAAACACTAGGTCAAAGGCCAGATAGTAGATCATGAACTGGTTGACCACTCGCAATGGGTCCCCAATTTTCATTTTCTCTATAATGAAGTAGGCCCCGACACCCATTCCCAGAAATACAGCAATAAAGTACAATGCTGCCAATGCCATCAATATTTTAAACCAAATTTCGGTCTTAAAGGTGGCCGATCTAAAAAATGACTTCCATTGGAGTCCAATAAAATGTTTGAGCATGGTTGGCGTTTTTTTAGTTGGTATCTAAATTATCCGATTTGTTACAATTCCGATGCTTTTTCTTAAAATAGATGTTCAAAAGACCTGTATTGCTTAATTTTGCAGCAAAATTTTTTTCATGAGCGATTTCCATGCTTTAAAAATTGCTGCGGTGGACAGGTTAACTCCAAATGCCGTAGCCCTTACTTTCGATATCCCGGAAAATTTAAAAGAGGCCTACAGTTTTAAAGCGGGCCAATATATTACCCTAAAACATAAAGTGGACGGAAAGGAGCTGCGAAGAGCCTATTCCATATCATCTCCCCCTTCTTCCGGAAAATTGACCGTGGGCATCAAAAAAATGGAAGGCGGTACTTTTTCCGTTTATGCCAATGAAAATCTAAAGGCCGGTGATAGTATTGAGGTCATGTTACCAGAAGGAAGGTTTGTTTTTAAAGCAACTTCGCCACAAAAAATAGCCGCTTTTGCAGCAGGCAGTGGTATTACACCGATTATGAGCATTGCACAAACAGTGCTTGAAAACAACCCTGAAAATATGTTTGTACTGGTCTTTGGAAACCAATCTCCAGAGGAGACCATGTACTTTAAAGAAATCCAGTCCATCAAGGAAAAATACGGCGAACGGTTTTTTGTACAATACGTCTATAGCCGTTCCAATGTGGAAGATGCCCTTTTTGGCAGGATCGAAAGATCAACCGTAAACTTTGTACTTAAAAACAAGTTCAAGGACAATGCCTTCGACGGATTTTATCTATGTGGCCCCGAAGAGATGATCGAACAGGTCACCGAAACATTAACGGACAATGGGGTTGATAAAGAAAAAATCCATTTTGAACTTTTCACAAGCGATGATTCCGATGACGAACTTGCCGAAGAGTTGGAAGGTATGACACAAGTCACCGTAATTCTGGATGATGAGACCTATTCCTTTGTAATGGACAAAAAAGAACGGGTGCTGGATGCTGTTCTAAAACAGGACATCGATGCCCCATACTCTTGTCAAGGCGGTGTATGTAGCAGTTGTATTGCACGGCTTACAGAGGGTAAGGCAGAAATGGTGAAAAACCAGATACTTACCGATGGGGAAATTGAAGAAGGCTTTGTTTTGACCTGCCAATCGCACCCAACAACATCCAAGATCACGGTGGATTACGACGATGTTTAGGCCTTGACTGGATGGGCTACACTATTTTTTCCAAAGCCCTGCTTCCATGTTCATATCCAATAGTAAAGGCATTTTCGATCCCTTTTTTATCCAATACCCCTATTTGGTCCAACTCCTTGGGCTCTATGTATAGGTCGCATTGGTGCAACTTTTCATCATTCGAAGCATGGATCATAAGACTGGTGACCCTTCCCGTAAGTTGAAAAGAGTTCCTAAGGTCCTTCTTTTGCAAGGGCACCGTAACGGAAACATTGCTTCCAATGATAAACTCCGTCTTATCCTCCACATATTCCTTTGGAAAATTGTTCATGATACCCCCATCGGCATATAGGATATCGTTGATCTCCACAGGGCTAAAAACTGGGGGCAACGCGGCCGAGGCCAACAGTGGTTTAATAAGTTCCCCTGAATTGAAGACACGCTCTTTGCCACTCAACAGATCGGTGGCCACGATATACAATGGTCTTTGCAAACTTTCAAAAGTGTTTTCAGGGAAAAAGTTTTTGAATATCCCGGCATAACGCTCCGTATCGATAAAACCAGGCTTGTTTATCGTAAAAAAACTGTATTGGAAAAGTGGCGTCTCCTTAAAAAACGTCAGCATCTCTTCCACGGTATTATTGTTGGCATATAGGGCCCCGACCAGGGCTCCAATACTTGTTCCCGCCACAACCTTTGCCTCAATTTGATGTTCCCTCAAGGCTTTGATTAGACCGATATGGGCCATTCCCCGGACACCTCCTCCCGAAAGTACGAGACCTATGGATTTATTTTCAAGCATTCTTCTGTTATGATCAATTCTGCTGTAAAGTTAAAATAATGATGGTTCGCAGTGTTGCCTCAACGTTTTATTTCGATCATAACATTCAATTTTTTGAATAAAACCAAACCCAACCCTCAGGAACTCCGTAGATACGATTACAAACCAAAATTCAGTCCTATGAAATCTTTGCAAACTATGATTGTCTCTGCCATTATTATTATCGCGGTAGCAACAGGAATGTATTCCCAAGGTGCCAATTTCCAAAAAAGCAATGGGTCCGTTAATTACCAAGATCTAAATTCTATCGAAGAAAACTTGTGGTATTATCATGGAAAACGCAGGCACCCATCGATAGTCCTTGCACTTTCTTAGTTGTTTCTTAATTGAAAAAACGCTCTTTATACATGTAGGCACCTCAAAATCAGCACAAATCATAAATTTCACTTATTTCTTCATCAAATTCTGTAATCAAAACCATAAGGTTTCGACCAAAAAGGATAGTGATATTTGTTGTATGTTTAGGTTGAACATTAAATAAAAGAACATGGCCAAATCATATTACGACCCCGCAGACCTCAGAAAATTTGGAAAGATTACCGAGTGGAGCGAAGAACTGGGCAATAAATTTTTTGATTATTACGGAAAGGTTTTTGAAGAGGGCGCCTTGAGTGCTCGGGAAAAATCGTTGATTGCCCTGGCCGTTTCTCACGTAGTAAAATGTCCTTATTGTATCGATGCCTATACCAAAGATGGTCTACAACGGGGGATTACAAAAGAAGAAATGATGGAAGCCGTACATGCAGGCGCTGCCATAGAGAGTGGAGCCACCCTGGTTCACGGTCTTCAAATGATGAACAAGTACGACAAACTATCCATGTAATTCCGTTTTTAATGACCCAAAGTATACTGACAGACATAAAAAAAGCAGCGAAAAAATCCTTAAAAGCTCGGGAAGATGCTCTTGCCAATACCCAAAAGCAATTGGAAATCCTTAACGGAGATCTTTTTGTTGACGGGGAGCTTCCATATTTTAAGGATAAAATTGCCGAGACCGGTCAGTTTCCGTTAAAACCTAAAAAACTGGAAATACTCCAGATCAATGTAGGGTATATGTGCAATCAGGTTTGTGGTCATTGCCATGTGGATGCCGGACCCGATCGCAAGGAGATCATGACGCGGGAAACCATGGAGCAATGTCTGGAAGTTATCCGAAATACCGGAGCACACACACTGGACCTTACCGGTGGGGCACCCGAAATGAACCCTGACTTTAGATGGTTCGTGGAAGAGGCTTCCAAGGCAGGGATCCAAGATTTTATCGTCCGCTCCAATCTTACCATTATCTTGGCCAACAAAAAGTACCACGATTTACCGGAGTTTTTTAAAAAACACAATGTACACGTAGTTTCATCTATGCCGCATTACACTCGAGGCAAAACGGACAAACAACGTGGTGATGGTGTTTTCGATAAGTCCATAAAGGCATTGCAAATGCTCAACAAGGTGGGCTATGGCATGCCCGACAGTAATTTGCGCTTGGATTTGGTCTATAATCCATCAGGAGCGTTTTTGCCAGCCGACCAAGCTGCCATGGAGCACGACTTTAAAAAAGCATTGAAAGAAGATTTTGATATTGACTTCCATAATCTTTTTGCCATTACCAATTTGCCGATTTCGAGGTTCTTGGACTACCTCATCGCTTCGGACAACTATGAAGATTACATGTATTCCCTAGTGGAAGCATACAATCCTGCAGCAGTGGAGAATGTCATGTGTACGAACACCATCTCAGTAAGTTGGGACGGGTGGCTGTACGATTGCGATTTTAACCAGATGCTAGACCTTAAGGTGGCGAGCAAGGTAAAACATATCAAGGATTATAATGATGATGTACTAAATGACCGTGACATTATTATCTCACAACATTGCTACGGTTGTACTGCAGGAGCCGGTAGTAGTTGTCAAGGGAGTGTGGCTTAACTTTCCAAAATCTCCAACAATTTATCCAGTACTTTTTCCGGTTTGATGGTCTTCATGGCGCTTTCATATCCCTCGGGCACTTTGTTGCCATAGACTGAGGTGGGAATCAAGGGATATACTTCACGGTCTGCCATAAGTGCATTTTCAATAGGCTGACCAAAAGGATAGAATCCAGCAAAAGGATGGGTAACGCCCCAGAGTGTGATAACAGGAATACCATAGTTGGCCGCCATGTGGGCATTACCACTGTCCATGGACAACATTACATCCAAATTGGAAATAAGTTGCAGCTCTTCGGAAAGATTAAGCTTGCCTGCCATACAAAAGGCATTATGGTAGGTGGTATCGATGCCTTCCAAAGCTTCAACTTCCTTGGCTCCTCCACCGAACAACAGGATTTTATACTTATCGGTCTTATCTAGTTGCTTGATTACTTCCTCTGTTGATGCCAATGGATACATTTTGCCTTCATGGGCCGCAAAAGGTGCTATTCCCACCCATTTTTTGGTATCCTGTTGCACCAAGGCCAATACTTTCTCAGAAAGTTCTATCCGTTGCAAAGACTTGGTCATGGATAATTCAATGGGATACCCTAAAGCAGCAAAAACATCGGCATAACGCTCATGGGTAGATTTAAGTTGCTTAAAAACTTTATTTTTAGACCGTGTAAGCGCTTTTTTGTCCCTTCGTCCTTTATCTATCTGGACAACGTGAATTCGCTCCAAGGAAAAGTACTTTTTAAGCACTCGACTGCGCAATACATTATGGAGGTCTGCAACGGCATTGAATTGCAAGGGTTTCAGTTCTTTGTAAAGGCGCCAAAGTCCCAATAAGCCCTTGTGACGATTTTTAACATCCGCCTCTTTTATCTGTACATTCTTCAACCCATTAAAAATGGGCATAAATGCTTTCTTGGTTAAAATGGTAATTTTTAATTCCGGGTATTTCTCGGTGAGGGCACAAATCACGGGAACAGTCATGGCGACATCACCCATTGCGGACAACCGAATTACCAAGATATGGGTATGTTTACCCTTTTTGCCCACGTAGCACTGGGTTTAATTCATCGTCGTTGTACATTTTCATCTGTTTATAGACTTTCATGTACTTATCCCCAGCCTCGATATCCTTCAATAATTGATCGATCGCTGTAGAAAGGTCTTTTTTCTGCTCCAAAAGAACGGCCAACTTATCGCTACACTTTTGAGTGTGCTCGGGAGTTGCATCGGTTCGGTCAACCTCCTCTTGCATGTGGTATATTTTTAAAGCCAATATAGAAAGTCGGTCAAGTGCCCATGCCGGACTCTCCGTATTAATTTTAGCACCATCCTTTACTTGTACCGACTGGTATTTATTTAAGAAATAGCTATCAATGTATTCTACCAAATCTGTGCGGTCCTGATTGCTCGCATCAATTTTGCGTTTCAGGTCCAAAGCGGCCACGGGGTCTATATTGGGGTCGCGAATAATATCCTCGTAATGCCATTGTACGGTGTCTATCCAATTTTTTCTGTAAAGCAAATGCTCCACTTTATCCTTTGGGTAGGGATTGGTGAATTCTTGGTAAACATCATCCTTAATGTGATAGGTGTCAATACTTTCTTGAAATATTTTGAAGGCAAAATCACTGAACATAGCTTAAAATTTGTTCAAAGATATTGCTTTATACCATACTTAATTCAAATGAAAGACAAAAAGCGTACTGGCCAAAACCAAACAACCCACGAGCACCATCTCTTGTATGCTCCTTTTTTTGATGGCTTCGAAATAATTGGCCAAAAATAGGGCGGCAGGAAAAAAAGTAGCCAAAACGGGAGAGGCATCGGCCGGGGTAAACAAAATTATACCGGTTCCCAGTAAGAAAATGAAAAATACGATACGCAACAATAGCAGTTTACCGCCACTCACATTACGCAAGCGAATAAATACCGCTATGGCCACCAAAATGGTTAAAATAAGATAAATGAAGGTCTTGATATTAAGTACCTGAAAAAACGATTTTGTGGTAAAAAGGCCCAGGGAAAATTGATAGTGTTCCCTAAAAAAGTCCAGAGAGCCCTTTAGTGTCAATACCGTATAGCTTAAAATTAAGATTGTTGCCATTCCTAAAACGGGAACAAGCCAATTTTTAAATGTTTTACGGTCATAGACCCCGATCACATAAAAAACGAGGAGCATAAAGGCAAGCGCCCAATCATAGAACAGACTGGCAATAGAAATCAATAGGGAGGCATCAAAGATTTTGTGCTTTACCCTTCTTGTAGATTTGATGGACAAGACCCTCCAAAAGGCCAAAAGCAGAAAAAAGTTGGAGAAAATCACATTTTGCAGCACCAGTTCATCCGCAAATGAAATCAATAATAGCAGAAAAAAGAGCATTGCATAAGAATTGGCCTCCGTTGCTTTTTCGGTTCTTACAATTTGGTTGACCATGAAAATAGAAAGCAGCAGTACAGCGAACAACAACATTTCCAAGGGAATAACCTCATTGATGCGTTGTTCTCCCAACCCGAAAAATACATTGGTAAAATAAAATAGAAACAATAGGCCGCCAAGAACAATGTAGTTTATGGGTTTAGTTTTTCCGAAAAAGCTTGAAATCATCCTATCTTTTGCTACTTTTGTAAAGTAAATATAGCCAACATGAGCAAGTTTTTTTACGGTATAGAGGACTTATTTGTAAACTACCTTTTCGCGCCATTGGACTTTTTGCGCTTTACGCACAGCTGGTGGGGTGCCAACACCATTAACTGGATCTTTATGGCCATTGGCTTTGTAGCCTTGGTTTATTGGATGGGCCAATTGAAGATTTTTAATGAAAATGGTGAGGAAGATAAGAGCATCAGCTCTCATTCTTACCTATAGGTCAAATCCTAAATCTTTTCTGAAATACATTCCATCAAAATGGAGTTTTTCCATGCTTTGATAGGATGTTTTTAGTGCTTCCTTATAGTCTTTTCCAAAGGAAGTAATGGCTATTACACGCCCTCCATTGGTCACTACTTTTCCATCGGATACTTTTGTCCCTGCATGAAAAACGATGGAATCTTGAATACTTTCAGCTCCAGTGATCTCCTTTCCTTTTTCATAAGCTTCTGGATAACCACCAGACACTGCCATTACCGTTGTTGCAGCTCTATCATCTATTTCAAGGTCCACTTGGTCCAAAGTGCCATTGGCCATTGCAAGTAGCACCTCAACCAAATCACTTTTTAGCCTTGGGATCACTACTTCGGTCTCCGGATCTCCCATTCGAACGTTGTATTCAATTACCCTGGGCTCTTCACCAACTTTTATCAAGCCAATAAAAATAAAACCAATATAGGGCAAATTGTCCTTTTTAAGGCCTTCTACGGTCGGCTTCACAATTTGACGCTCTATCTTGTCCATAAATGCCTTATCGGCAAAAGGAACAGGGGAAATGGCCCCCATGCCGCCTGTGTTGAGTCCAGTGTCGCCCTCTCCAATTCTTTTATAGTCTTTGGCGGTTGGCAATATCCTATAATTTGTCCCATCGGTCAGGACAAAACAGCTCAGTTCAATCCCATCCAAGAACTCTTCGATTACCACCGTAGCACTTGCATTTCCAAATTTGGAGTCGAGCAGCATTGATTTCAATTCATCCTTTGCCTCTTGTAAATCCTGAAGTATCAATACGCCTTTCCCAGCTGCAAGTCCATCGGCCTTGAGGACATATGGAGGGTTGAGCGTTTCCAAGAAAGCGAATCCATTTTCCAAGGTTTCACCTGTAAAGCTTTGGTAGGCTGCAGTTGGAATATTATGGCGCATCATGAACTCTTTAGCGAACTCCTTGCTGCCCTCGAGTTCGGCCGCTGCCTTTTCCGGACCTATTACCGAAATGGATTTTAACTCATCATCATTCAAGAAAAAATCGTGTACACCATTTACCAAAGGGTCCTCTGGTCCTACCACCACTAAATCAATGTTCTCTTTTAACACCAATTGTTTAATGGCTTCAAAATCGTTTACTCCCACGTCAATGTTTGTGGCGATTTGAGAAGTTCCCGCATTACCGGGTGCAACAAACAGTTTGGATACTTTGGAGCTTTGTGAAATTTTCAGGGAAATGGCGTGTTCACGACCGCCAGAACCCAAGACCAGGATGTTCATGATTCAATGTTTTGGCAAAAATACGTTTTGATGGGAACTTTTATCTAGTTATTGGGCGAGAAATCTCGGTGTGCTTCCCATAACTGATCGTGTGAAAGTGATTTGAAATACTCGAACACCTTTTTCAGACCTTCGGAGCGATGAACCTTGGGTTCCCAATCGAGAATTTCCTTAGCTCTAGAAATATCGGGCTGACGTTGCATAGGATCGTCTTGGGGAAGTGGTTTGAATACTATTTTTTGGTCTGTTCCAGTTAGTTTGATGATCTCCTCTGCAAACTCCAGAATGGTAGTTTCATCAGGGTTCCCAATGTTGACAGGCTCCACATAATTACTCATCAACAGACGATAAATGCCCTCGATTTGGTCATCGATATAGGTAAAGGAGCGAGATTGTGAACCATCTCCAAAAACGGTCAAATCCTCACCTCGGAGCGCCTGACCCATGAAAGCAGGAACTACACGACCATCGTTCAGCCGCATTCGAGAACCATAGGTATTAAATATTCGAACGATTCGCGTGTCCAATCCATGGTGCCGGTGGTAGGCCATGGTGATAGACTCCATAAAGCGCTTGGCTTCATCGTAGACTCCTCTTGGACCGATTGGACTTACATTCCCGAAATAATCTTCGTTTTGCGGGTGTACCAAGGGGTCTCCATATACTTCTGAAGTTGATGCCACCAGAATTCGTGCTCCGTGATCTCTGGCCAACCCCAATAAGTTGAGTGTGCCCAAAGAGCCTACCTTAAGGGTCTCAATTGGGATTTTTAAATAATCTATTGGGCTTGCAGGGGATGCAAAATGAAGTATATAATCCATTTGCCCGGGAACATGGACAAACTTGGTTACATCGTGGTGGAAAAACTCGAACCGCTTTAGGTGGAATAGGTGCTCAATGTTTTTGATATCCCCAGTAATCAGGTTGTCCATCCCGATAACATGATGTCCTTCGGCAATAAAACGATCACAAAGGTGAGATCCTAAAAATCCGGCTGCTCCGGTTATTAGTGTTTTTTTCATATGGTTTAATACGCTTTGGCCTCTCCTTTAAATGCATTTAGCACGGTTTGGACTATTATTTTTAAATCGAGGAACATGGACCAGTTTTCAATGTAGAAAATATCAAATTTTGTTCTATTTAATATGTCGGCTTCTTGTTCGATTTCTCCTCGATAACCCCGTACTTGTGCCAAACCTGTAATTCCAGGTTTTACAAAATGACGAACCATATACTTATCTACACTTGTTGAGTACTCATTAGTATGCTTTACCATGTGGGGTCTTGGCCCAACCACTGACATGGTGCCAAATAGTACATTGTAGAATTGGGGCAGCTCATCTATACTGGTTTTTCTAATGAATTTTCCAATTTTGGTAATTCTCATATCATTTTTTGTAGCCTGTACCTGATCGGCATTTTTGTTAGGTGCCATAGACCGGAACTTGTAACAATAAAACTCCCGGTTATCGATTCCATTTCTTGTTTGCCTAAAAAACACAGGCCCTCGTGATTCCAAGGTAATCAATAAAGCCAAAATTGGTGTTAGCCAAGACAATATCCCAATAATGACCACTAAAGAAAAGACGACATCAAAACTTCTTTTTATAAAAGCGTTTATTGGGCTATCCAAAGGAATATCCCGTAATGACAGTACCGGGATATAATCGTAATACTCAAATTTTAACTTTTTAGAGAAAATATTTTTGTTGTCCGGTATAAACTTGAGTGTTTTTAGGTTGTTATCGGCAAAATTGATGAACTCAACTGTTTCCGAGTTCTTCAATTCAGAAACAGAGCAATAAATTTCATCAATATTGTTGTTTCGGATATATGCAAAGCACTCCTCTATATCAAAGTGTTCTTTTTTGAGGCAAAATTGTTTTTTGAACTCGTAACCAAATTCATCGCGATTCTTAAAAACATTGATTAACTGGTCTGTTTTTTTATTCTTTCCGATAACTACCACCCTTCTAATATTGCCCTTAAACTTCTCCCTATATTCCATTAACAAAACATAGGTGATGAGCTTAACAATTGCAATTGTTGCCAAACAGACGAAAAAGTATTGAGCTAATGCAAAGCGACTCATTAGTGGTTGTTTAAAAAAGCCTATGAAGGCATATAACATCAAAAAGAAAAATATAAACTGAGCAAATATTTTTCTTAAAATAAATGGAACCTTAGTAAACCTGTGGATTTTATAAAAATCATTCTTTAAGGATAGGATGACCCAACCAAATGTTATATAAGCATGAAAAAGAAGTGGGTCGTTGATATTTATAGGCAAAAAATAGACGAAAAGATTTATCACCAATAAATCTACTATCAACGACATAGGCCTTATCAAATCAGAGTATTTGGTGAACCTAAAAAACATAAAAACAAATGGTTAAAAGAAAGTAGCTGGTTAAAATTTAATTTATTTGACCTAACATGAGACATCTATAACTTTATGCACTGTTTTGCATAATGTAAACATCCTAAGACTTTTTGATATAACTAATGTTATTGGGTTTAAAATTACCACATAAGAATAAAGACGCAAATATCGCAAAGTATTCAATACCTTTAATTCTTACCATCATGGATTCCGTTAAATTAGCCGTTATGAATATCAAAAACAGATAAGTAAATAAATAGTCTTTCTTGTAAATACTTAACAGTAATAAAAAAACCAGAGAACAAACATAAACAAATCCTCCCACCGCTCCATTTCTACTTAAATATTCAAGAAGTTGGTTGTGTGCGTTCAAGTCTTCCCTTGCGGCAATATCAAAGCCGTATTCTACATATTTTTCGTGCCTAATTGATTCTATTCGAGAAAATCCAATTCCCAAAAAGGGATTTTCTTTAAAAATTTCATAGGAGGCGTCCCATCTTTGAAATCTTTTGTCGTTTAAAGCTGATTCAACAGTAAACAGTCTATCTTTTACGTATTTGCTTCCCAATTTTTTAAAAACCAAAATGCCGAAAACAATACCTAAAGAAAGAATAGCAAGTAGCGCCCATTGCTTCTTTGTTTTGTTAACCACCAACAGTATTAAAAATAATATGGCTAGAAAAAGAGCTATTCTACTTGCCAATTGAAAAAGTCCAAACAAAAAGAACAATATCAAGGGAACCTTAATTGCATGGCTCATTTTTTTGCTTTTGAACATAAATACAATTGAGATTACAACAAAAACCCCCAGGTATGTCGGGTGCGTATCTGCAATCTCTGTAAACTGATGCCCCAGATGTCTCCATCTAAAAAAATATGAAATGGGTTCGTTACGAGATACCATTTCATATATAAGGTTTCCATAACATATTATTAATGTGACTGCCGAACCAATTACAAGAGAAAGAAAAATATTTTCCCTTCTTTTTCCATATTCGTCTTTCTCTGCCAACATAATCAAAGGAACTAATAAAAAAGCCCAATATTTTTCTAAAAGTTTGATGCCGTTTGAAAATGTTGCGCCATAAAATGAACCTATAACGGCAAGTATAAAAAACCCGAAAATAGGCCAGCCATCTTTAAAATCTTCAACCTTAATTTTTTTAAAATTAAAAAGCAATGTCAAAACACCCAAAAGTATAAAGACCCCCAATAAATAATTATTGAGCCTCATATACATAGGCAATGTAAACACAACCATGTATAGCAACCAAAATCTTTGTTCCAAGATGAATTTCAACTTCATTGATTTGTTTTATTTCTGTTCGGAAGATTCTATAGATTAGAGCAGTAATCTATTGGTTCCGATATTTCAATATTTTGGCCGGGACTCCTCCCACCACCGCAAAATCCGGTATATCCTTTGTGACCACGGCACCTGCAGCAATCACAACATGGTTCCCAATGTTGCACCCTGCAGTTATAATTACATTTGCCCCCAACCAAACATCATTTCCAATAATCGTTTTAAGATATTCTTTCCCTTGGTCTTTAATTGGTATATGCAGACTGGAAAATATATGGTTTCGGGAATAAATCTTAACATCAGGTCCCATGATCACATAATCTCCAATTTCAACATTTGATTGCACCATACAACGTGTACCCAATTCCGAATGGTTTCCTACTAAGGATTTTAAAGAAATTTCAGCCCCTTTTTTTACTCTTAAATTGCTTCCGCAGGAAATTAAATATTTGCTGACCAAAAAACTTCTTAATTGAGGAAAAAACAAACTATAAGGCCTATAATCCTCTGGTGTATTCTTGATAAAAAGGAGATAGATTAAAAAAAATAATCTTTTCATATCATTAAAACGGTTGTCCTAGTACTTGATTCTTATTTTAAACAGTGAAATATTGCAAGCGATACTAGCAAGTATAATCATAATAATATAACCAAAGCTATTGGTTAGCATAGGCACAAAAAAGCTTAGGGATAAAAGGTATATTAAAATAAAGTTTTTAATAAAACTGGAATGACTGTTCCCAACAATTGTCTTTGACTCCAATAGCTTATAAAACAAGTACATAATTAATAAAACACCTATTCCTATTTCCGTAATAAAAGTACTTAAAAAAGCATCATAAATTGGCCCTCTTGAATTTGTAGCCTCCCATCCCAACATACCTTGACCTACATTATACTCTTCATAAATGTGTGGCATCATAAGACTAACCCTTGAGCCAAAGGTGCCAGCACCTGTGCCAAAAGGAAAATAATCTTTATATACCTCTACCGATTTAGCCATAATTTGCCAACGAATGTATCCTGAGTCAAATCCCTTACGGTTGGCTGATTCAAAAAATGTGAGATAGTAATATAGTAGTCCTGCAAAAACTGCTACAGATAAAATAAGCCTTTTAAGCCATTTTCTTAGTTTACTTTTGGAGGGATAAGGAAACAGTAGGATAAACATAAAAATAAATAAGGTTTCCTTTCTAGAGAAGCTTAATACACCCAACACAATTGCAAGAAACAAATAAGAAATACTTTTTCTGGTTATTTGATTTCCCATGGCATAATAATAGTAGTGCCAAACAAAAACATATAGGCTAATAAATATTGCCAAACTAGGACCCGACCCAAAAAATGATATTAAATAGAATCCATTGATACCCCTGTTTACACTATGAACACCGATAAAGTTCCTAAATGATTGGTAATCTATTACTTCAATAACAGCAATGATGGCGACCACAACAACAATGAAATCCATTATCCTTTTCATGGATCTCATCATTTCACATTTCTCTTGGTCGCTAAAAGACTGAAAATAAAAGAAATAAAAAAAGAACTGGCTATAAATTAAAATTTGAAAAAGACTTAACGGCATTATATTTCTATAAACACCCAAAAGCAGTGTATAAACCAGAAAGCTTAAATAAATAAGAAAGGAATTGTTGAACTTTCTTTTAATTAAGATTCTAAAAATGAACAAGGATAAAACAAGTAGGCTCAAGAGCTCATTGAATACATTGATTTGAAAGCCTGCTTTATAAACAAGTTTTACTATGAATGGCTGTAAAATCAACAATATAAAAATGAACTTCCTCATATGTTCAAATTACATTTTGCAACATTCTCAAAATACCCTTCGATATAGTATGGATCCGCTTCTGTTTCTTGAAAATTTAAATGTTTTTCCGATAGTGAATCACCTTCCTCAATAATGGTTGCTCCTAGTTTTAAAACATTAAAATATCTTTTGGAAAGATTATCGGCATTATAAAAAATAGGCTTTGCCCCCATTGACACTCCTTCCACAGCCGTTGTGGAAAAAATGGTAAGGTTATAATCCGCAATCTTAAGGATATCATATATAGGATATTGTGAAACCAAATAGTTTTTGTTCAACAAGTAATCGGAATATGAAATACTCCTATCTTTAGGACATAGAACAAACAATACATCCGGGTGCATTTTGGCATAATCCAAAGTAGCGCCTATAATTTCTTCTTCCTTAATTGCCTGTAATGTTACACAGAAAACCTGTCGATACTTGTTTTTGATATTTTTAAGTTCATTGGGCAATGGCCTGGATTTAAGATATTCTAACTGCAAGCCTCCGATTGGCAATATTTGATTTTCTTTGAAAATAAAGTTTTTGTTATTTTTTATTTCAAAGTCACCAAAAGAAAATAAATGGTCTGGATATGATTCTTCAAAGCGTTTTTTTACATGATAAAATGGGTGAGCTTCTCCAATATAACCATGCTGCGCCTCAAAAACCGGAATGTTCTTACTTTTCGCTGCCATAACCATACTAACCTTCGAAAAACTACTGAGTACAAAAACCGCCCTAGGCTTTATAAGTTTAAAAAGAAACCTATAAAAATAATATTCTCCCAATTGTCTCTTTAGCTCCTTCTGAAAATTAATTTGAATGTGATTTCTTTCCTGAATCTCTTTTAAAATCTCAAAATTCTCAATATTGGGAAATACTAAAAGTGATCTTACAAAAGATGCCAATTTAAACGGAAGGTCAGACATGATGTTTTTGGAAAACACCTTATCCCTTTTATAATGTGATTCAGAAGCAAATTCTACAAATAAACTTTTGTCTGGGCACAATTTGTCGCCCCAAGCATCAAAATAGATATCATAGTATTTGTTATTTATCGAGATTCGTTTATTGGTATTTTCAAAAAACAAGAATTCAAATTTCCTTAAAACGAAAATGTTCTTAATTCCATAAAAAAAACTTTTGATAAGTCTTGCCTTGTTTCTGGTTCGGGTTTTGGAACTATAGCCCAACCTTTTTTTTAAATCATGAAAATATATTTTGCCACGTAAAAGAGGCCAAACCCGCAATCCACTTGAAAGGCGAATGGAACCAACATCATTATCATCCTCTATTACTTCCAAAATGTTCTTTTCCATTATGATTATTTTTTGATGATGGCCTTTATTTGAGAAGCATTTTTATAAATAATCGGTATAAAAATCAAAGCTAAGGTCAAAACTTTAATCAAAATCCTTTGCACCAGTGATATTTCCTGCAGATAGTCTTGTATTAGAAACGGCAAACAAGATAACAAAAAGCACGCTCCAAAAATTACAGTTAAATGTAATCTATGATATGGAATGGGATAAATTCTTTGACATATGATATAGGTCAACAATGTAAATACAATCTTTGTTGTTAAGCTAGCCAGGGCAGCGCCAAATATGCCATATGCCGGGATCATAAAATAATTTAAAGTTAAATTAGTGATTGCCCCGGTCACTGTTAAGAACGGTAAGTATTTTGTTTTCTCTAAAAAAAATACATTGCTATAGGTAAAATAGAACCCATTTATAACAAAAGCAGTCGCAATAAATGGAACTACTTTCCAAGATTCGTAGTAGCTCGGTTTGCCTATAATAACCAGCACTTCTGGTGACAGTAAACTTGCAGCAACAGCTACACATGCATACAAAAGAATTATTTTATCAGTAATATTAACAATAGTGCCCTTTGCTTCGGGCTGGGTCTTTACTTGCTCAAAAAACCAAGGGCTGTATGCAGAGTTTACTCCCAAAGAAATTAAGTTGACCACCTTGCCTATTTGTGCCCCAACATCGAATAATGCAACCACCGAAAGCGAGTTTAGATTATTAAGCATTAGCTTATCTACCATGTTCATTGCCCAACCAGATAAGTTGTGGGGCAAAATCGGCAAAGAGTATTTTAGAGAGGTTTTTAGTAATGTGATGTCGAAACAAAGTGTAATCTCTTTTCGTATTCCAATTACACTTACTATAAAAACAAGAAAACTTGCAATTGAGTTGCCCAATAATGCCCCTTCGGCCTTGAAGTTAAATACAACTATCAAGATAATGGTAATAGAGGCCATGGCCCCAAAGAATAGGAAATCCAGTAGGGATGCTTTTTTTGCTTGGTGCTTGGCTTTAAGTATAGATTGATAAAATAAATAAACCGGTTGGAGCAAAACACTAGCTAGAGAAAGTAGGATGTAGGGTTTAAACGGAATGTTTTTGAACAACACATCCAAAATCCAATTCTTACCAATTAGTAATAATAAAATCCCAAAAATGGTAAAGAGCAAAATGAAACTAAAGTTCGTGCCGAAAAACTTTTTGACATAATCAATGTCTTGATCTTTGAACTTATAATAATAATAAGCGGTTGACCCTCTTAGTGATAAGCCGAACAAAATCACTAAAAATGAAATCACAGCAGTGGACGTACTGATTATGCCAAGTTCTTCAGTATCCAACAGGGAGGCATAAATCGGTAAAAGGAAAAAACCAAGCCCTTTTTGTAATAATCCGAAAAGCCCATAAACTAGGGCGTTACCCGCTAGTTTTTTTGTGTTCGACTGCATTAAATTAGCTTGTTATAGCGTTTTAAATCCTTGACTGATTATTTCGCAGGATAGGAATGGAAAACTTTAATACTTCCCTTTAGGATTTCGACTATTATTAAACCTCGAGTTTAACCCTAACTGCATAGTTTGAGTTATCTATCAATGCATTGAACTTCTCAAAGCTAGTTGCTTCACCACCTGGCAGCTTAATAACCATATTCCTGTCTGAGGGTTTAATCAAAACCATTGCATCCAAAACATCTTTTAAAGTAACTTCCGTGAAGTTGGTTTTATCCATTTCCTTCAATACTTTCATACATCTATCATAATCCTCTTGAAAATCAACAGATAGGTTGTAATAACTTAAATCTGGATTTGGATGAACCAGATCAATACAACCCTTTTTGGAGTCTTTGTCATTTAATGCAATCCACGCAAGATATTCTGAAGTCAAAGGGTTTTCCATTTTTAAATACAACTTCCACAAATAAGAGATTGAATATAGTTCAACTCCCACACCTATTGGAACGTTATTCACTTTTATATAATCTAGGTTTTCCTTTTTCATTAATTCGATCATTGATTCAAGAATCGTTGGATCAGATAAAGGATTATCACCGGTTACTCGGCATATTGTTCCTAACTTGTTTTCCAAAGCAAATGAAAGCATACGGTCTATAACAGAGACAGGGTGACCGGTAAATACATCTAAACCATTTTGTTTGCAAAAATCGACCAATGGGTCATCTTCAGGTAGAAACGATGTGATTATAGAGGTCTTTTTAACACCCTTTGCAGTGGCAATTCGATGATAAAGGTCACTTATCAAAGTACCGTTATGGAATGGCTTCAGTACCTTTTTTTTCAACCTTTTTGACTTTAAGCGTGCTATAATTCCAACCCCTACATTTTGCCTGTCAAAGGAATTGAAAACCTCTGTTAGATAATCATTCCCATAATCAGCTCTCTTAAGTTCTTTATTTAAATCACCATCCAATACTTTTTTAAATAGCACCCCTCTAAAAGCAGATTCGGAAGGTGTAGGGTGTTTTACTTTATTTCCAAGGGCCGTTTGGTAGTGAAGCACCTTTTGCACCATCGAAGCAAATTCGTGTGGGTAGAGCGATACCTGCCAATCATAATGCCGGTCATTTCGGCTAATTGTAATGTGTTTTTCTAAAAACGCTGAACCTTTTGCCAGAGCCATTAAAGGTATTTCCACGGTATCCAGCGAATGATCGGCAAGACCAATTTCACACCCAAATTCTTCCGAAATATAGTCCAGTGCATTCAGGTTTAAATCTTCTACCTCTGTAGGGTAATTACTAAAACCATGAATAATGGCTTCTGTTTGATCTCCTAGGTAACTCAATGCCAATTTTATGTCCTGATAGGTAGCACATTGGGTTTCCAACAAAACTTTTATATCCTCTTTTTGAATATGTTTTAGAAAAGGAACATTAACTATATCTGTAGCATGAATCTTGAACAGATCAAGGTTATGGTCCAAACAAAAGTGAAATGATTTAATATCCAAGGCACATGGAATCATTTCAATATCTATTTCCCGGCAATAGGCTATTAGTTCTGCCCACTGACTTTGTTGAATGGCTATAGAAGCCACAATATCAAATCGTTCATAATCCGATGCGCAAAATGATTCCGGATCAAATATTTGAAATGTAAAATAATCTGCACCTGCACCTTTTGATGCCTTGGCAAGTTTCTTTAAATAGTCAATGTCTCCATTATGATTGGATGCACTCTCTGCAATTATTTTCATAAGGTTTTTAAAGGTGTTTGATAAATTCTTGTGCTTGTTTATAATCTACAGGTTTACCAATATCGACCCAGAAACCAAGGATTGGTCTATAGATAAGTTTCATTTCTTCGGTAACCATTTCTTCCATTAAATCAGTGATGTCAAAAAATGAATTTTTTGGAATCCTATTTATCAGTTCTTTCTTTAAAATGTAAATCCCTGCATTGGAGTGATATACAAAAGTTGGCTTTTCTTTAAAACCTACTACTTGGCTTTCATTGGTATCAAATACAGCGTATGGTACATCAACCTTATATTCTGTAGACGAAACGATCATATCTGCCTTTTCCTTGAGCAAACTCAAATATAGGTCTTCAAAATCTACATTGGTAAACAAGTCACTGTTCATAAGTAGAATATGCTCCGTTTCAAATTTTGGGACAAGGGACAATGCGCCTGCAGTGCCTAAGGGCTTATCTTCCCATACATACTCAATACTTATTCCCTTACTACTTCCATCTCCAAAATATTCCTGTATTTGGTCACCCAAATATTTTACTGAAATATAGATTTTCCTAATCCCAAATGAGATTAACCTATCAATATTATGTTCAATAATCGGCTTATCTCCCAATGGCAGCATTGGTTTGGGCTTTGTGTCTGTTAACGGGCTTAACCTTTTCCCTCTTCCTCCGGCCATCAACATGCATTCCATGGGTAAAATTGATTTGGTTTTGTCCAAATCAACAATCCTAATAAGCCCTTTATTGTTATCTAATATTGGAAGGATTTTAATGTTCCTCTTCCTATATTCATCTAAGTTTATAAAATCTTTGTTGTTGTATTCAAAGGCAAAATTTTTATTGCAAACCTCCCCAATTTTTCTAGCTAAATCTTGATCATAAACCAATGACCTTCTTATGTCCCCGTCTGTTACCGAACCAATTATGGAGTTATCATCATCCTTAACAAAAAGAATTAATCTACTTACATCTCTGATTTCGTTAAGTTTTTGTAGGGCGTCAACTATCGTTTTTTCCTTGTGAATAACAATACTGTCTAGTTTCATAAAGGTTAGTTTAACATGTCCCAACTTATTAAACCATCTTCTTCTATATCTTGATTCAATGTCCTTCCAACCACATATTTCATCTCATCTGGAGCTATTTTGGTACCCGGCCTCTTTGCAGTAAGGTCATCTTCGGTCAACCTGTGTCCTTTTTTTAAATCTCCATTTACAACAAGACTTCTTCTAAATTTTTTTCTTTTCTCCAGTTCTGCTTCCGATACTGTTCTTTCAAAGCTTCCCAATGAATTCACTATATTCTTGGATTCGGAACATATTGTTTTCATTTCTAAGGGGTCGGCTGATATTTCATGATCCCATCCCGGAAGGTCTTTATCTATAGTAAAATGCTTTTCTATTAAGCAACTACCAAGTGCTACAGATGCCAAAGGAATAGAAACTCCGATGGTATGGTCAGAAAAGCCTACAGGAAGACCAAATGCTTTTTGTAGCATTGAGATATTATTCAAGTGAATATCTTCGTATTTAGGAGGATATATGGAGATACAGTGCAAAAGAATAATCCTTTCGTTGCCGACTTTGAGACAAGCATCAACTGCGCGTTGAATTTCAGCCAAATCAGCCATACCTGTGGAAATGATCATTGGTTTTTGATAAGCAGCAACATCTTGAATAAAGTCCAGATAGTTGATATCCATTGAAGCTATCTTAAAAAACGGCACGTCAAGATCATTCAATAGTCTTGCCTCTGCTTTAGAAAATGGGGAAGAGGCAAATGTTATTTGATTATCATCACAAAAGTTTTTGAGCTCTTTATGTTGTTCATTGGTAAGGGCATATTTTTTTACCATTTCTTCCAATGACCCAAAATGCTTTTTCTTCGAATCATTGTAAACCTGATTTCGTTCATACTCCTCTTTAGCTATCAAGGATTTAGGGGTCCATGATTGAAATTTAACACAATCCGCACCTGCTTCTTTTGCAGAAATAATCATTTTTTTGGCAAGCTCCATATCCCCATTATGGTTTGCCCCTATTTCTGCAATGATGTAAGGCTCTGCATTGTTTTTAATTTTTTTTCTAGAATCAAGTTGTATTTCTTTCATTGGAAAAATTTATTTCTTCAAACCAAAATAGGTTTTCTATTTTATTTAATTGTAAAATATGGCTTTTTAATCCCTCGTTATCATCTAAAACCTCCCTTTTGAACCTTTCATGTTCCAATATATACTTTTGTACAAAAGGAAAGTTCAACTTTTTCGCAAAAGCATATACTTTTCCTTTAATTTCCCAAAGGTTTACAAGCCCTTCTTTTGTGTATTTTGTTTTAAGGCCAAGTGTATTGGCCAAGTGTTGTCTATAAAACGTAGTGGCATCAATAAATTGACATTCCACCTTTTTTCCGAGACCAAAAATCTGCAGGTAAAAAATCCAGTCGAATAAATTTAACTTCTTGTCCACTTGAATATCAAATGTCAGCAAATCTTTAGTAATGGCAGTATTACTTAATCCCAAAACATTTTGTCTCAATAAAAACTTTAAATCTATTTCAACTTCATGAAGTCTATTCCTCCATATTCTTTCCTTAATCAAACTTCCTTCCTCCGTAACTGCGGACAAATCGTTGACTACAATATTTGCACCCTCGTTAATTGCCTTGGCCGATAATTCTATTCGATTGTTGGAAAAATAGTCGTCTGTATCTGCAAAGACAATAATTTTATAACCGGCCAACTTTATGTATTCTATCAGTTCAACCCTAATTTCTGATGGAGTTTTATTCTCGACATCAATGACCTTGAAACTAATTTCATTAAAAGTCCGCAAATGTTTTTTCAATTCGATATGATTACAACCATCATTGAAAAGAATCAAATCAAAATTTTTCTCAGTCTGTTGACTAAGTGAACTTAAAAAAACATCAAAAAACCTAAGGTTATTTGGAAATATTACCGATGCTACTGCAATTTCAAAGTTACATTCATCAATCATATAGGCAAACCTTATGAAATTCTTTGAGCTGGATTTCCTGCCCAAACCTGAGAATTTGGCACATTTTTATTTACCACTGACCCTGCACCAATCACAGATTCTCTTCCCACCTGTACACCTTGAACCATAACAGAGTTGGCACCAATAAATGTACTGTTATCTACTTTTACGTCGCCAGACAAAACTGTTCCAGGAGCTATATGGCAATAGTCGCCGATACAACAATCATGCTCAATTATTGCACCTGAATTAATTATTGCGCCAACTCCAATATTACAATTGCAATTAATAATTGCATTGTTAAGAACAACTGTTCCATCTGCAACTGAGCTATTGTTAGAAACATATGCGGTTTTTGCAACAATTGCCGGTAGCTTTCCACTCTGGGATTTAATTAACCCAAAAAGCTTTATACGTATTTTTGGTGATTTTATCTGGCCTACGGTAACAACAAATGAATGCCCCATTGAAATATACCTGCTGATATCATCATCGTTGCCAATTATTGGGACATCTTGAACGAACTTCTCTTGTGTAGAGTCAAAACAAGGGTCCAATACCCCAACAATATTATATTCAGGCAGACCTTTGATTACTTCTATCACAGATTTACAGTGTCCACCTCCACCAACCAATATTAAATTTTTCATACTACACTACTTGGGATATTAACTACCCTGCTTTCCAACCATTCGGAATTCTCCAAATTTGTCTTTTGTGCGTTTTGGAACATTTTTACCCTGCTCATCAACTTCCAAATTGGCCTGGTCATAACACCTTGGTCATTTGTTTCTTGAAGAAATTTATTCCGCTCTTCCAACGAATTCAGTACAACTGCATTTAACCAATGATTTGGCACGGAGTCCTGAGATCCTTGTAAAAATTGTATGGATTTATTTTTAAAAAAAGATTTATACTCATCTGCCAACTGTTTTTTACTTTTTAAAAACTCAGGCAAAACTTCCATTTGTGCACAACCCAAGGCGGCATTGATGTTGGGCATCCTATAATTGTAGCCCACCATGTCGTGGTCATATTCCCATGGGTGACTAATTTTGGCAGTGGTTGTAATATGCTTTGCTTTTTTTGCCAAGATCTCATCATCGGTAACAATCATGCCCCCTCCGCCTGTTGTTATTATTTTATTGCCATTAAAGCTAAAGGCTCCCAAGCATCCAAACGTTCCTGTGTGCCTATCCTTGTAATAACTTCCAAGCGATTCTGCTGCATCTTCAACTAATGGTATATTATATTTTTCACATACTGCAACAAGTCCGTCAATATCTGCAGAAAACCCGAAAGTATGCATCGGAACCACAGCCTTTATTCGCCTATTTGTGCTTTTATTAAAGCATTCATTGTTTCGAACTTCTGCATTCCTACGCAAGAAACCTTCTAGTTTTTCCACAGAAAGCCCTAGAGACTTCTTGTCAACATCCACAAAAACTGGATGAGCACCTATATAGTTAATTGCATTGCAAGTAGCAATAAATGTAAGCGGCTGTGTTATGACCTCATCGCCTTTGGATACACCAGAAAGAATTAACGATATATGTAGTGCCGCCGTTCCATTAACAGTGGCAATTGCATATTTGGAACCGGTAAACTCAGCAACCTGTTTCTCAAATTTGTCTACGAAAGCACCAACACTAGAAACAAATGTGGAATCTATACACTCTGAAACATACTTTTTCTCATTACCAATAAATTTTGGGGCATGAAGCGGAATAAAGTCTTCTGTATTATGTAGCTTTTTAACAAATGCTATTACATCATCGTATTTTCCCATTACATTTTATTATCGAGATACTTTCCTGTTTCTAAATGATTAAAACCCGGAATCATTTCATTAAATAAATCAACTATTTCTTGCTTTTCCCATTTTTTCCGTGCCTTCAATTTTTGAATTTGCTCAGAGAAAAAATTGAGCTTTTCTTCATTGTAGTCAGGTTCATTTTTGATTATTCCCAAGTTTTCAAATTTTGCCAAATCTAAAATTTCTTGAGTAGTAAAAAACTCTTCAAAATCTTTTTCTCCGGTTGTATCGCTAGAAACAAATAAGCAGGGCCATTTTCCTTGCTCGGGGAGTTTTCCAACGAGCTCTCTTGCCTGATCTTCACTTTCACAGATAAAAGCCTCAAAACCTAGTTCTTTTAAATACCGTACAGCAATATCCGAAAAGGTAATTAAGTGCAGCTCTTCACTTAGTTTTGGAAAAAAGATGTCCCTGTTTTCACCAAAAATACAAGACATTAAACATAACTCCCCAGATTCTTTGGGAGTAACAAAATATCTCTTAACATCATTTGGCGCCACTATAGGCTGTTGTTTTTTTATACGTTGATCAAAGCCGTGGAGCAATGAACCATCGGAAAAGGCCACATTGGCAAATCTTGCTGTTGAGATTTCTATTTGTTTACTTCTGCGCATTAGGAACATTTCCATAATTCTTTTGGAAGCTCCCATCATATTAACAGGATTCGCTGCCTTGTCCGTAGAAACACAAAAATACTTTTTCGTATTCTTAGCGATGGCTTGTTTTAAAGTTTTTTCGGTATTGATAATATTCACATTGATCATCCTCATCAATGTAAATGGATCCTTTTCACTCCTAACATGCTTAAGAGCCGATAAATTTAAGACATAGTCGTACTTTCCGTCATTTTCGATAAATACATCATACTCTTCCGAAGAAATGTCCAGTGCAAAAGTTCTGAAATCACCATCAATATAACCATATGAACTTCGGATGTCTCTCACCAATTCCACCAAGTTGTTTTCACTAATATCAACAACATGTAGTTTCTTCGGTTTTCTTTTAAAAATTTCCTTGACCGTTGCCTGCCCTATAGATCCCGCTCCACCTATTACCAAAAAAGATGAAGAGGAAACAATTTGGCTTAATTCAATCTCATGCGTATTGATATCATTTGTAAACAGTTCCTTGCTTCTTCCTATTAAACCTAATGTTTCCATGTATTTATGCCTTTTAAGTATACAAACTTCTGAATTATCTCTTAATTAATCGATGTCTCTTTGTAATTCATTTTATTTTGGGAGGTCTTTTTATCTTTTGATAAGCTTAAACACTTTAACTCTAGAGAACAATAGGTTTACTCATTAATAATTACATTTGAAAAAAAGTCGACCTTGGAGAGCATAAAACCATCTTGCCAGAAAAAGTGTGATTATATTACATTATCCGTATGTAAAAACGTTTTGCTGCTTTTTTTTCTGGTCTTATTTCTTTCACCGATTAGTAGCTACGCTCAAAGGAAAATATCCTATGAGAGGGTCAATTTTAAAGAAATTGGATCTTCTCAACTGGAACTGTTGGTATTCTATCCCGAAAAACAATATTTGAAAAATGACACCCCCGCAATTGTCTTTTTTTTTGGCGGAGGATAGGTAAACGGTGGAAAAACACAGTTTATTAATCATGCGAAATACTTTTCGAGAAGAGGATTGGTAAGCTTTCTTGTTGACTATAGAACCGAATCCAAAAACAACACCACTCCTTTTGAGTCATTAAAAGATGCAAAGTCCGCGATTCGCTATATAAGGGAAAATGCTTCCTCTTTTAATATTGACAAAAATAAAATCATAGCTGCTGGTGGTTCTGCTGGCGGTCATTTAGCTGCAGCTACAGCATTAATAGATGGTTTTAATGAAGAAACTGACAATTTATCCATTAGTTGCGTGCCAAATGCCCTTGTGTTGTTCAATCCGGTCATAGATAATGGGCCAAATGGTTATGGCTTCGAAAGAATTGGCGATAAATTCAAAGATTTTTCGCCTATGCACAACATTAACAAAGGAGCTCCACCAACCATTATATTTTTGGGCACAAAGGACCATCACGTCCCTATAGAAACAGCTTATGAATATAAAACCAAAATGGAACAAGTAGGTAGTAGATGCGACTTAAAAATCTATGAAGGTGAAAAACATGGGTTCTGGAACCACAGAAACTTTGAAAATTACAAAAAAACAATTCTTGAAGCTGATTGTTTTTTACAAACACTTGATTATTTAAAGGAAGATCCTATTGTGCCCATTGAAAAAATGTGACGTTTACGTTTGGGACTGTAAAGTTCCTTTCAATACCCTCCAAAATTAAAAACACTTATATTTAACGACCATGATTCGAAAATCTTTAATCTTACTCTCCCCGTTTGTAATTATATTGGCCGGGTTTCTTTGTTGTGGCCAAACTAGTATGCATTCAATTGATTCTTCCAAGCCCAGAAATACCATTAAAAATCTAAAAATCTTTAGTGATGATTTTGAGGGTGCTTTAAAGGATTTTTGGATGACCAATGAATTTACAGATACAACCCGTTATGGTATCGTAAGAGATCCATTAGACCCGGAAAACAAAGTTTTGAAAATACAGCTCAAATTAACGGATAGGATTGCCAATGGATGGAGGTCGGAAATTAAAATTAAAACGGCATTGGATTCCATGGGGTATAAAAACAAACTTTCATTTAAGTTTTTGTTACCTGAATCTTTTTATGCCAAAGAAAAGAAAAGCGGAAGGATAGTAATCCAACAATGGCACAACCGTCCTTATCCTGGTCTGGATTGGAGATCCACCATTAAGGTGAGACCTCCACAGGCCCTATATTTTGAACATGACGAAAACGGTGATTGGCGCCTTATACTTCAAACAGGGTTGTTTGTTGGAAATATTGATGAGGTGCGTTTGGGGAAAATTGATAGTATCTCTCCAAACGTATGGCACAAGTTTGAGTTAGAATCGTTTTGGAGCCTCTATTCCGATGGTTATTTCACCGCTTCATTGGATGACAATTGTTTCATTTATGATAGTGCAGAAAGTTGCAAGCTCAATGGACGTAATATGTACCATACAAACCCGAGTTATATGAAAATGGGATTGTACAGGTCTGGATCACAAACAAATGATAGGGAAATCTTTTTTGATGACTTTGAGATGACTACTGGACGTATTCACTATTTTCCATTAGAGCACAGCGAAAACTAATTCGGCTATGCCATTTACAAAAAGGTTATTTAAATAACCTTTTTGTAAATATCCAATAATTTATTTTTCTCATAATCCCAACTCAACTCATTGATAACCCTTTTATATCCGTAGTCCCCCATCTTGGCTCTCAGCTCATCATTGTCAAGTAATGTCAATATTTTTTCAGCAAAGTCGATTGGGTCAGAGTTTTTGGCGTACAAAGAGGCCTCCTGTGCCGAAAATTTACCTTCTTTAAGGGTGTATTGTACAATGGGTTTTTTTAACGCCATATACTCCATTATTTTGTTCATGGTAGAAAGGTCGTTCATAGCAGTGGGCTTATCAGGGTTTACACAAACATCAGCAGTGTTCAACACCCTCAACATAGTCTCATCATCTACCCTTCCATAAAAGTCAAAATAATTCTCTAATCCTCTTTCTGAACATTCTTTTTTTATCTCTGCCAAATGGGTTCCCCCACCTACAATACCAAAATGAACATCATTCCGTTTGGAAACAATGTATTCTGCTGAAGTTAACAAAAGGTCGAGACCTTCTTGCTCTCCTATAACACCAACATAACCTACCATGTATTTTTTTCCTTTCTTCAAGGTTTCATCCGGCGGCATTAGTTTAAGTCTGTCCAATTTTGGACCACTGCGGACAACTTGAACTTTGTTTTCTGGCATGCCACCTCTTTCTATGGCAATTTTTTTATAAGATTCATTGGTAGCAATGCTATAATTGGCAACTTTGAAGGTCAGCTTTTCAAACAACACCATAAGGTTATAGAAAAAGCCCTTTTTTTCAAACTTTGATATGTAAAGTTCTGGATTTATGTCGTGATGGTCGAACACATATTTAACTCCAAATATCTTGTACCACATTGCCGTTAGAAAAATCAAATCTGGAGGGTTGCAACCATGTATCACATGAAATCTTTTCTTTATAAAGATTCTGAAGGTAAGCAATGCCTCCCAAAAAATTGCTTGCGAATATTCCACTAAATATCCTAGGGCACCACTTCCTTCCTTCAAAGGGTGCCTGTGAATATCTATCCCTTCGATATTCTCAAAGCTTTTGGTATATCCTTTCATCTTTGGGCATATAATGGAAACATTGGCCCCATTTTCCTTTAAGGTAGTTGCCTCTTGCCATACTCTTCTGTCGAAGGGTGCAGGAAGGTTTTCTATAATTATTAAAATGTGTTTACCAGCAAATTCCGACATAGTTGTCCGATGTTGTCAATTCGTTATCAATTCTTACCAAGTCAATAATCGTCTTATCCTTGGGTATTTTGTGTAAAATTTCTTTGAACTCCTTTGAATTATTACCGATGACCAGGACATCGGATTTTTCTATAACTTCATTTATGTCTTCTTTTAAAAGCTTATAAATATGTGGGATATGGCTATTTATATACTCTTTGTTCTTGCCCATTAGAGAGGATAGATGAACATTGCTATCATAAACCTTTAGATCGAAACCTTTTCCTATGAGTGTTTCAATAACCTCAACAATAGGACTTTCCCTAAGGTCATCCGTTCCCGATTTAAAGGCAAAGCCCAAAAAACCAACTTTCTTGGTGCCTGCGGACAATATCAATTCCAACCCTCTATCTATTTGATATCGGTTACTGACCAATAGACTTGATAAAAGAGGTGTTTCCAAATCCAATTTTTTGGCAATATTGGTCAACCCCCTAACATCTTTTGGCAGACAAGATCCTCCAAAAGCAAACCCTGGCTTCATGTAATAAGGAGAGAGGTTTAGTTTGGTATCCTTACAAACAATATCCATTACCTTATGCCCATCTACTTGGTGTTCTTTACATATATTGCCTATTTCGTTTGCAAACGAAATTTTAAGTGCATGGAAATTATTGTTGGCATACTTAATAAGCTCGGCCTCTTCTGGTTTAATACAGTAAATAGGTGCCTCTATACTTCCATACAGTTCCTTTAATACCGATTCGCTCTTTTCACTGTATGTTCCTATAATGGTGTAAGGGGGCTCCACAAAATCCTTCATGGCAGAACCTTCTCTCAGGAACTCGGGGTTTGAAACCATTCCAAAACCTTCATTTACTTTTTTCCCGGATATGTCCTCAACTATTTCTGTACAGGTTTTGAGTGTTCCTGGCTTTACCGTACTCCTAATCACTATTGTGTGGAAGGAGTCTTTCCCCTTAATGGATTCTGCAATTTGTTTGACTACTTGATAGATATAAGCCAGATTGATTGATCCATTTGCCAAACTTGGAGTGCCAACACATATAAAAGAAACATCACTTTCCATTACTGCCTCCTCAAAATTCTTGGTGGCCGTTAACCTTTCCTTTTCTACGGAATCCTTTATCTGCTCTTCCAGTCCTTTTTCAATTATAGTGGCCTTACCACTATTGATCAAGTTAACTTTTGTTTCTTCTATGTCCACACCTATGACTCTATGCCCTTCTCTTGAAAAACATGCGCAGCTAACAACACCAACATATCCGAGTCCAAAAACACTAATATTCATTAACGATATATTAAATAATTAAATACTCTGGTAAAATAGTAGGCTGACCCTTTCCTATCTACCTTTTTTAAATCTCTTTGTAAAACAATATTGTCTTTTAATCTTATTCTATTCCCATCAAACAGATAGCCAGTATCCAAAGCTTCGTCATCTTTTATTTTGTCCTTTGCTGCTTCTACCTCTATCCCTAGTCTACTTCCTATTCTGTCCAACACTCTTAAAGGCTCTGCAATCAAATCTTCATATTTTAACACTACAACATTGTGCCCTCTTTTTCTGAGCTTCCAGACAGTTAAATAGCAGAACACATTAATCGTAAAATAATACAGGTTTGATGCCAAAAAGGGCTTGGCCGGCTGCTCCAAACCTTTTTTGCCGAAGGACGATACAACTTTAACCGGGTCTTTTTTTAAGTAGACATAGCCCACCTCCATTTTATCTTTTAGAGCACTTGAAACATTTAATGCCCTTGCCGGATACTTGGAAGACTCAATAAGCACTTTTTTGTCCTTTGTGTGTTCCGCAATTGATTCGTACTGTTTAATTAATGTGTTTTGATAAAATTTGTCGCTTCCAAACAAAAGCGGCTTTAAGAAATGGGTGTGGTATTCATTTTTGTCAAATGCCTTTTTAAATCTGGAATAGTCTCCTTCCAAATTCTTATCAAAGGTCCCTTTTATCTTATCCCAAAAAACATATTCTTTACTGTCGATTTCCCTTTTTGGTGCAATTCCATTTCTTTTGAAAAAACGGTTTATTTCCCCAAGGCTAATACTGTCCGAGCAATTACCCAATACAATATCCAAAATTGTTGTGCCGCTTCTTCCAGCGCCAAGAATATAAATCAGCTTTTGTTTCATACATTAAACGATCATTCCTGCTGCTACTGTTTCATTTGTGGCATCATCTATCAAAATAATACTTCCGGTAGTTCTATTTTCTCGATAAGAATCTACCATCAAAGGTTTTGTGGTCCTTATTCGAACTTTACTAATGTCGTTCATGGACATTTCAGTGTCGTCAGAACTGCGGTTCAACGTATTGATGTCTATTTTGTACAAAACCTCCTTGATCATTGCTTTTTGTTCATTTGAGGTATGTTTGATTGTATATTTGGCCCTTGGCTTTGCTGGACTATTGTTCAACCAGCACAGCATCACTTCTATATCTTGTAGAGCTTCTGGTTTATTGTTGGAACGAACAATCATATCCCCCCTGCTTATATCGATATCGTCTTCAAGGGTAATGGATATCGACATAGGGGCAAAAGCTTCTTCTGCCTCACCAGAAAAGGTGTCGATTGATTTTATTTTTGAGGTAAATCCAGAGGGCATAACGGTTATCTCATCGTTTTTTCTCAATACTCCACTTGCCATTCGACCTGCATAGCCTCGATAGTCCCTAAACTCCTCGCTTTGTGGCCTTAAAACGGTCTGAACAGGGAACCTAGCATCCACTTTGTTGATGTCGCTGCTGATATGCATGGTTTCCAATGTGTGCAATAGGGGGGCTCCTTGGTACCAATCCATATTTTTAGATCGGTTTACTACATTATCCCCCAACAAGGCACTAATCGGAATAAACCGCACATCCTTTACAAGCAATTTGGATGAAAACTCTTCAAACTGGGAAATAACTGTATTATAGGCTTCTTCTGAAAAATCAACCAAGTCCATTTTATTTATGCATACGATTACATGTGGAATTTGGAGTAGTGAAGCAATAAACGCATGTCTTTTTGTCTGCTCAATTACTCCATGCCTAGCATCGACCAGGATTATGGCAGCATTTGCGGTAGAAGCACCGGTTACCATGTTGCGTGTGTATTGAATGTGCCCTGGAGTATCTGCAATTATGAACTTTCTTTTGGGCGTTGTAAAATACCTGTAGGCAACATCTATAGTGATGCCCTGTTCTCGTTCGTCACGCAATCCATCGGTAAATAAAGCTAAATCAACTCCATCGTGCCCCTTTTGTTTACTCGTGTTTTCAATGGCCTCTAATTGATCTTCAAAAATTGATTTTGAATCGAATAAGAGCCTTCCTATTAATGTACTCTTTCCGTCGTCCACACTACCTGCTGTAGTAAACCGTAATAGTTGATTATTGTCCAACATATCTTTTAAAAATATCCTTGTTTTTTTCTATCCTCCATTGCAGTTTCGGAGCGTTTGTCATCACTTCTGTTCCCTCGTTCCGTTTGTCTCATAGCCGCTACTTCTTGAGCTATTTTTTCAACCGTATCGGCGTCTGATTCTATTCCGCCAGTTATTGTGATATCACCTAGTGTTCTAAAACGTATTTTTTTAGTAACCACCTCTTCACCTTCGTCCAGTTTTAAGAACTCTGAATTTGGAATCCAAGAGTTACTTCTCCAAACCACTTCCCGTTCATGGGCAAAGTAAAGAGATGGTATTTGGATATTCTCTCGCTTAATGTAATTCCAAACATCCATTTCGGTCCAGTTACTAATTGGAAACACCCTAAAGTGTTCTCCTTCAAAGTGCTTTCCGTTGAAAAGGTTCCATAATTCTGGACGTTGATTTTTGGGATCCCACTGACCAAAATCATCCCTATGGGAAAAGAAACGCTCCTTGGCTCTAGCTTTTTCTTCATCCCTTCGTCCTCCACCAATTGCACAATCAACTTTGTTTTCTTCTATCGCATCCAACAAAGTGGTTATTTGTAATGCATTTCTTGTAGCATTCTTGCCTTTTTCCTCGGCAACCCTTCCTTGATCAATTGACTCTTGTACGGAGCCCACAATAAGTCTAACCCCAAAATTATCAATTAGATCGTCCCTAAATTTTATGGTTTCTGGAAAGTTATGCCCTGTATCCACATGCATTAGTGCAAAAGGAATTTTGCTGGGATGAAAAGCTTTTCTTGCCAAATGGGTAACTACGATAGAATCTTTGCCGCCCGAGAAAAGAATAACGGGGTTTTGGAATTGTGCCCAAACCTCTCTCAGAACAAAAATTGCTTCCGACTCTAATTCGTCTAAATAGTTTAAATAATATTTACTCATTACAATTGTAATTTGTGCCGAATCAATTCGTATATTTTATTAACTGCTTCTTCTATAGACTCTTTTTCCGATATTACAACATCAGATTGCAAAGGTACTTCATATGGACTGGAAATCCCGGTCATATCCTTTATCTCTCCTTTTCTAGCTTTTTTGTACAGCCCTTTCACATCTCTTTTTTCGCACTCATCTAAACTGGTGTTCACAAAAACCTCTATATAATTTTCTTTTCCTACCGTTTCTTTGATGAAGTTCCTGTCTTTTTCAAAAGGAGCAACAAAAGCTGCCAATACAACAATTCCTGCATCGACAAATAACTTGGCAATTTCTCCTATCCGTCTATTGTTTTCGGAACGATCTTCATTGGAAAACCCTAAACCTTTATTGATTCCCCTGCGAACATTATCTCCATCAAGGACATACGTTTTTATGTTTTCATGGAATAACTTTTGCTCCAATGCACAGGCAATCGTGGATTTTCCTGAACCAGAAAGTCCTGTAAAAAAAATAAGGAATGAATTATGAGAATTGCTCTCTCTTCTTTCTTTCATTCCGATTTTATAATCGTGCCTTATGATGTTCTCTTCCATTTTTTAGCGCGTTTTCTTTTATCGAGCCCGTAGTTGATCTTGTACCATGTCCTTTCATGAAAATAGTATAAAATCATTTTAGTAATTACTTCGGCAAATCCTATTTTAAGTCCAGTAAAAGGATTCCCTGAAATGACCCAGGATAGGATTATGGTGTCCAAAGTTCCCAAAATCCTCCAAGTTATTGTTTTTATTAAATGACGTTTTTTACTATCACTAACACTTGCTTTGACCCAAAATCTTTCATGTAAATAATACAGGCCCATTTTGGTTATAACTTCAGCCAAACCAATCTTAAGTCCGGTAAAAGGATTTCCCGTAATTGCCCATGAGAGCATAATGGTATCCAGTGTACCTACTAATCTCCAAGTAATGGTTTTGGCCAAATGCCTTTTAAAGGAAACCGTCTGAGTCATTTACTTTACTAAAAAAAATGGGTTCAAAAGGTTTTCCTTATTGTACACCAAGTCTTCTCCTGTTTCCCAGTTGGTCACCTTTAATCCCATAGCACTGCATATGGCATGGCCTGCTGCAGTATCCCATTCCATAGTTGGCGCCACCCTTGGATATATATCAGCCTTTCCTTCCGCTACCAAACAAAATTTTAAGGAACTTCCTTTGGATACAATCTCCACATCTTTACCTTTTTCCTTAATTCTTTTAATAAAGAGTTCGGTTTCGGTGTTCATATGAGAGCGGCTTCCAACAACTTTAATTATTGTTGAATTTTCCCTGTTTTTTTGCCTTATTTGGTTGTTAGGACCCAACAATTTCTCGTACGACTCCGTTTCATGATTTACAACAACCTTATACGCTTCATTTAGTTCCTCATTGGCATAAAAAAGTTCTCCACTTACAGGTACATAAATTACACCAAGAACAGGTACTCCTTTATTAATCAATGCAATATTTACTGTAAACTCCCCATTTCTTTTAATAAACTCCTTAGTGCCATCAAGTGGGTCGACCATCCAACAGAAGTCCCAGTTTTTTCTTTGGTCATAGTCTAAGTTTTTATTTTCCTCACTTATTATTGGAATGTTCGTTTTTTCCAAATAGGACATTATAACCTTATTGGATTCAAGATCAGCGAGTGTTAATGGGGAGTTATCCTGTTTTAATTCGGTTCCGAAATCAACAGAATCATATATTTGCATTATAGCATGGCCTGCCTTTATCGATGCTTGAATCGCCAGAAGAAGTTTTTGGTTCAAATCTGTTAAGGTCAATTTTCAGTATTTAAGTTAATGGTTTTAATGAGGTTGGCAAGCTCTTATCTTTTTCAGACACGAGCAAATTGCTCGGCTCAATTAACCAATTAATTTTTAATTCAGGGCTATCGTAAAAAACTCCTGATTCGGCATTAGGATTGTAATGATTATCACACTTATAAAAAACTTTTGCATGATTGCTTAAGGTCAAAAATCCATGTGCGAACCCTCTGGGTACAAACAATTGTTTTTTGTTTTCACTGCTCAACTCTATGGATAAATGCTCGCCAAAAGTAGGGGAATTTTTACGCAAATCGACCACAACATCCTGAATTCTTCCCTCCAACACAGATACTAATTTGGCTTGGGCATACTTTCCTTTTTGAAAATGCAATCCTCTCAACACTCCTTTTTTGGAGTAGGACTGGTTATCCTGCACAAAAGTTACTTCTTGGTTTATCGCTTCACAAAAATCCTTTTGGTTGTAACTCTCAAAAAAATAGCCCCGTTCGTCTTCATATATGGTGGGCTCAATGATAAAACACCCCTTTAACTTGGTCTCTGTTGCTTTGATCATGCCTCCTTGTTCAAAATTCCCAATAATCGTTCACCATAGCCACTTTTAATCAAAGGCTGTGCTAACTTCCTGAAGCTGCTTTCATCTATGTAGCCCATCTCATAAGCGGCAACTTCTATGGATCCAACCACCAATCCCTGACGGTCTTCAATGACTTCTATAAACTGTGAAGCTTGCATGAGTGCCTGAAACGTTCCGGTGTCCAACCAGGCGGTTCCCCTGTCTAAAATACTCACATTGAGTTTTCCCCTTCTTAAATATTCCCGGTTTACATCGGTAATCTCTAGTTCTCCCCGTGCGCTGGGTTGTATACTTTTGGCCATACCTACAACATCATTGTCGTAAAAATATATGCCTGGTACAACATAATTGGATTTGGGTTTTTGGGGTTTTTCTTCGATACTTATGGCTTTTCCCTCATCATTAAACTCCACTACACCATATCTTTCCGGGTCATTTACTCGATATGCATATATGGTGCCCCCATCTGGATCATTGTTGGCTTGCAACAATTTGGACAAACCGCTGCCATAAAAGATGTTGTCTCCCAAAATCAGGGCAACCTTTTCCTTACCAATAAATTCTTCACCTATTATAAATGCTTCGGCCAAACCCTTCGGGGATGCTTGCTCAGCATAGGCAAAGGAACAACCATATTGTTTTCCATCTCCCAATAATTCCTTGAAGAGTGGTAGGTCTTTTGGTGTGGAAATAATCAATATTTCCCTTATTCCAGCATAGATTAAGGTGGACAAGGGATAGTAAATCATTGGCTTGTCATATATGGGCATCAACTGCTTGCTTACCGATAAGGTAAGTGGATGCAGCCTGCTACCGGTTCCTCCTGCCAATATGATTCCTTTCATTTTATCCTATACTTGATATTGCTTCTTGTAATATTCCAAATAATCCCCTGAAGTAACATTGTCCAGCCATTCCTTGTTATCAAAATACCAATTTATGGTATTCTCGAGTCCCTCTTCGAACGTTACCGAAGGTTCCCAGCCCAATTCTTGTTTGATTTTAGTCGCATCAATAGCATACCTTAAATCATGTCCTGGGCGGTCTTTAACAAAAGTTATTAATTTTTCCGATGTGCCCTCTTCCCGGTGGAGTTTTTTATCCATTAATCGACACAGTAATTTGGTCAATTCAATATTCTTCCTTTCATTGAATCCCCCAACATTGTACGTTTCGCCCTTTCGCCCTTTATGAAAAATCAAATCAATTGCTCTTGCATGATCCTTTACATTCAACCAATCTCGGGTGTAATTCCCGTCACCATAAACGGGCAACGGTTTATTTTGAATGATATTGTTAATAAACAACGGTATCAACTTTTCTGGAAATTGATTGGGACCATAGTTGTTGGAACAATTTGAAATTATATATGGTAATCCATAAGTTTCGCCATATGCCCTCACAAAATGATCGGAACTTGCTTTGGAAGCAGAGTAGGGGGAGTTGGGATCGTACGCTGTTTTTTCGGTAAAAAACCCATCTTTTCCCAAACTACCATAAACCTCATCCGTGCTTATGTGATAAAAAAGAAAATCTGGATTCTCCTTCGCCAATTGCACTGAGCTGTTCAATAGATTAACAGTACCCAGAACATTAGTTTTGACAAAAGACATTGGGTCGGTAATGGAACGGTCAACATGTGATTCTGCAGCAAGATGAACTACTGCATCAAACATTTGTTTTTGAAAAAGAGAACTGATATAATTTGAATCGGAAATGTCTCCTTTAATAAATGTATAGTTGGGAGCTTGCTCTATATCTTTCAAATTTTCCAAGTTCCCAGCATACGTTAATACATCGAGATTAAAAACATTGTAAGATTTATATTGGGAAACAAATCGTCTAACTACATGGGAACCAATAAAACCGGCTCCTCCAGTAATTAAAATATTCTTTGGAATGTTCTTATCCATTTAAATTCCCCTTAATATTTCCATCTTCTTTGTTAAGAGAGAACACTGTTTTTCGGCCTCTTTGCTAATGTACGATAATTAGCATCCAATACAAGTTTGGCCTTATCCGACAAACCATTCTCCTCCAGTATCTGTTTAGCAAAATCGTACCATGTCATGGGCTTGCCATCTGTAAAATGATAAATCCCAAATGACTTGTTACCCAATACCATTTGAAGCAAAATAAATTTTACCAAGTTTTCGGTATTGGTTGGACACCCCCTTTGGGCATCCGTAATACGCAACTCTTCTCCTGCCTGGGCATTTCTTAGAATTGTACGATAAAAGTTATGTCCGTGTTTTTTGCTATACAACCAAGATGTGCGAATTATAAAATGGTTGGGTAGAATTTCTCGAATTAGTTTTTCCCCTTCCAACTTAGACCTCCCATAAACATTTATTGGATTCGTGTCATCCCCAACTTCATAGGCCGTTTCCTTTTCACCATCAAAAACATAATCTGTTGAAATTTGTACCAGAGTAACCTTATTCTTCTTACAAGCATTGGCTATGTTCCTAGCACCGTCCGCATTTATCTCGAATGCCTTTTCGGGATGATTTTCTGCTTGCTCAACATTGGTGTAGGCCGCACAATTTATACAATAGTCATAATTGCCGTTTTGAAAAGTTGCCAGAACCTGATTTGCATTTGAAACATCGAGTTCTTCTGATGTCTTAAAATCAAAGGTTATTTCCGGAAAATCATCGGCTGTTTCTTGAAATGTAAGCCCCAGTTGACCCCCGGCACCTGTTACCAAGACTCTCCTCATTTTTCTTTTTTTGATTTGATATTCTTCAATATCAAAATTACTCCTTATGTAAAGAGGCTAACTATTCCTTCTTGTATGCCTTAAGGTATTTATTGACTTCCAATAATGCCAAAACTCCAAAAACCAAGGCTAAAAGCACCAATGGAAGTTTGAATTTATAGCTGTTCAAAATACCTTTTTGTTCCACGCCACGTGTTGGGAAATCACTGATTACATTTACAATAGTGGATTTATTCGCACGTTCTTCATTCAATTCCACCAACTTTTCCTTAAGAATATCCTTCTCCTGTATCAAAGCAAGCTCCCTACTTCTTGATTGGCCTGATTCAGCCATGTTAATACTAGTTCCTTGCATTGGTTTATCCGCTTCCTTTACCAATACGGTTCTATAAAGGCTTTGTAAAGAATCAAGCTCTTCCAATTGTTTCCTATAAATAGTGTCCTGAAGGTCCAAGTTTTCGTCATTGATTTTCTTCTGAAGCTTGAAATACTCATTTACAGAAATGGAATTGATAATAGCAGGTTGAGCTTTCTTGGCCACCCTGTTATCCGTACTGATCATAGATATTTGATGGAACCTGGCATCCATTGAGTTGAAGTTGTTGAGATAATTTTCATAATCAATGGCTTTTACAGTCGTAGTATCCAAACCACGGATAAATTCATCAAACAGTTTAATTTTTTGATTCTCATCTGAATAGGAGTCCGTAAAAATTTCCTTGATTGTAGCTGCTTCATGCTCGGTAATATTCAACGCGGTGGCCAATGCTACAGAGTCTTGCGCCTTTGCCAAATCGTTGTAAAACGCAATATTGTTGTATAGCTGTTGAACACTATTAAAATTCGGCTCTACCACCATTTTGGAAACATATTTTTCGGGCAATACTTTATCCAAAACAAAACCTCCTATGCCACCAATAACCACAGCGGCAGTAATGATTATAAAGTTCCTTTGAACAAATAGGAGAAACAGTATAATTACATGAAAAATGCCCTTAAAAATACTACCAATGAAATTGAAGAACTTTTGAAAGCCCCTGCCGATCATTTGGAACAACTGTCCCAAATCTATTTCATCCGAACTATTCTGATTTACTGGTTGGTCTGCCATACCTATGAATTGAATATTTGTTTTAAAATTCTATCTGTTATTAAATATGTGGGTTTAACCCCTGTAGTTCCTAATCCGCCCGAAGCCAATGTGCTTCCAGTTTCTAAAGGATTATCCGATGCGTAGTACGCATAACGCACCTTCACATCTTTTTTTATGCTTTTTCTAATCTGTGAGGCCGATTGTATCGCTTTTTGATAATGTACCCCTTCCATTTCCAGCCCGATCACATTCCATGTGGATTCATGGAAAAATTGGAGAATGTCCCTGTTCTGCAACGATGTGCCCAATACCGTAACCATGGTGCCTTCCATAACCTTGAGCCCATGATCCTTGAAATCGGAGGCACATAGTTCATTGTTAAAGGGATAGTTGTCCGCTGTTCCTTCAAAAATATGTGCGGAAGGAATCATAAGGTCTCCCTTACCTCCATCCAATATTCCTGCCTTGCCCATAATGGACACCGAATCTACATTAAGGAAAATCTTCTCGCCACCTTCTTCAAGTGGTTTCAGCAACTCATCAATGGTCTCATATGCCTGTTCTCCAAAGGCATAGTCCATAACAAATATAACGGGTTTTTCTTCCTGTGAAATGTCTTCGGGCAACTTATAACAACAACTTTGCTTTCCGAACTTGGCCGTATCAAAAATCTGCACATCAATGTTCGCTCCCGATTCGTCATCTAAAAAGGTCATACCGTTCTTTTCTGCATGGCTTTTCACCTTTTTGTTGAGTGCCTTGTGCTTCTCTGATCCAAGCGCTTCATAGATATCCAGGGATTCACTATCAGGAAACTCCTGCGCCAAGGCCTTTTTTGCGAAAAGTGAGTTCATTACACTGTGCATGTTTGCACTTATAATATGCAAAGGCCTATGGATAAGGTTGTTTTTCTTTAAAGTGGCTTTGATTTTATCAGCCCACTTTTCTCCGTGCAAGTGGTGTCCCAAACGCTCCCTTAAAAGAGGACTGAAAGTGATGGTTCTTTTATTACCGGTTGTCTCTTCCTCAATGGCAAGTTTTCCCAACCAATAGATTACATTTAAGAAACGATCAGGGTCCTCCGGGGTCTTGAGTTTGTTTGTGATATCCACCACCTCATCAAAGGTCCTGCCCAAGATATTTGCACAATGGATCAGGGCTACCTCCCTTTCATCGTTGTCCTTTTCTTCTGTAAGCACAAACTCGGTAAGCTTGTCCCAATCGCGAATTGTCGCATTTCCATTATCGACCAAGACCCTTCTACAGATCTTGCCCGACTCCACGAACAAAAATGTCAGGTGGGTCAAAATATCGTAAATATCACTTCTTCCACGTGTGATTTCGATATTCATCTGCTCATCATCTATCCTGTAGCAGTTTCTTCTTCTTTTTGGCGGAACAATGGGTTGAAGGTGTGATTTGGCGAAACCCTCATCCGAAGTTAAATTGATGAACCGACATTCCTCGATGCCTTCGGGCAAGCGTTCCAACACATAGATAAGACCATTGAGCTCTGCCTTATCCTCAGCAATGGTTCCATAGATTTCGGGCCGGAGCAATAGTAATGCACTTCGGAGGGCGTTTCCGGATACACCGGATGGTTTATAAAACCCTCGGTTGAGCAAATGGCGCATGGTGATGTACAAACGCTCAATTGCATTGGTGGACTCCTGTGCCCTAGTAGTCTGTTTTACTTCTGTTGCCATCATATCTTCTGGCAAAAATAAGTGAATTCCTATGAAAATAAAGCTGAACTATGTCAACTTATTTTAAAGGTTTGTAGCCTGTCCGCCACTTTACGGTCGTTGGCAAGGCGCTGCACCTTATTCTGCCCTCCCAATTTACCTATAGTTTTCATATAATCTTGAAAACCATTTGGTTTTACCCTGGTAATCTTTAAAGGTTGAAGGATATTTCCATCGATCAGGTCAAAATAATAACTGTTCTGCTTCTTCATGCTGTCCTCGATGATCTCACAGAATTTAGCCATATCCGATGGCTCCCGCTCAAACTCGATGAACCATTCGTGATAGGGCAGTTCCCCCTCTTCCGGACTGGTCTGCGGAGCAACGGTAAATTCATTGACCAAAGCATCCGTTTGTTCAACCGCAAGCCTGAGTGCTTCTTCCACTTCTTTGGCGATTACGTGTTCCCCAAAAGCTGAAATAAAGTGCTTGATCCTTCCAGAAACCACAATTTTATATGGGTCCTTGGAAATAAACCGAACGGTATCCCCTAGATTGTAGCCCCATAATCCGGCATTGGTGGAGATGACCATGGCGTAATCCACATCCAATTCCACATCTGCAATGGTCAACCTCTTAGGGTTTTCATCAAAAAACTCGTCCGCTCTTACGAACTCATAAAATATTCCGGCATCCAAAAGTAAAAGCATGCCTTTTTCGCTTTGGGAGTCTTGGTAGGCAAAAAATCCTTCACTGGCGGGGAAAAGTTCAATACTGTCAACTTTTCGGCCTATCAGGTTTTCAAATTTGGCTCGGTATGGCTCGTAATTCACTCCCCCGTAAATGAACAATTGGAAATCCTTGAAGAGCTCTCCCACCTTCTTTCCCGTTTTCGAATGCAGCTTTTCAAAATACATCTGCACCCAGGAAGGGATACCTGCTATAACGGTCATGTTTTCCTTTTCTGTTTCCTCTACTATCTTGTCCACTTTGGTCTCCCAATCCTCTATGCAGTTGGTCTCCCAACTGGGCAAACGGTTTTTTTGGAGATAATTGGGCACATAATGTGCGGAGATTCCAGAGAGTCTGCCGAGTTTGATTCCGTTTTTTTCTTCTAGCTCCGGACTTCCCTGTAGAAAGATCATCCGTCCATCAACAAAATCAGCCTTGCCTGTTTCGTGAATGTAGTTGAGAATAGCATTCCTGGATGCCTCTACCTGGTTTTTAATGGATGGTTTTGTAATGGGAATATATTTGGCGCCAGAAGTGGTTCCCGATGTTTTGGCAAAATAAATCGGTTTTCCTGGCCATAGCACATCTTCCCTTCCTTCAATGATTTGTGCAACATATCCCTTGAGCTCTTCGTAATCCCGGATGGGCACACGTTCCACAAAATCTTGATGGGAGCTAATGGAATCAAAATTGTGGTCCTTGCCAAAAATGGTCTGCTTTCCGTTTTGGACCAACTTATTAAAAACCTTTTGTTGAGTTTTTACGGGCTGGTTGACCCACTTTTCGGTTTTTTTGGCTATTCGGTTCGCAAATATTTTTGCTGCAAATGCTTTTAAGGACATTTAATTAAAATCAATATAGTTTTGGGGATTTACCGGTTTCCCCTTTCTCCAAAGTTCAAAGTGTAAGTGTGGTCCTGTGGTAAGTTCTCCGGTATTCCCTATGGAAGCGATAACTTCCCCTGCTTTTACCAGATCTCCCTGTGCTTTGCTCAAGGAACCATTGTGCTTGTATACCGAGGTCATACCTTCTTGGTGTTCGATGATGATCACATAACCTGTTTCGGTTGTCCATTCGGCAAAAAGAACCGTTCCATCCGCTATGGATTTTACCGGTGTCTCCCTCGGCGCGACCAAATCAACGGCATAATGTTTTGTCTTTTGGTCGAACCCTTGTGAAAGCGTTCCATTTACCGGGGAAAAAAACAGGGTTCCCAAATTCTCCACGTCCCTTTCAAAAAGATTGTATTTATCCTCCAGTTCCACTTCTTCGCGCAGCAATAGGTCCTGTCTTATCGGGGTAAGGTCCACCGAAGCTGGATCCAGTTTGTACTGCTCAAATAGAGAATCCCTATTGGTTTGGTTGTTTTCGATATCGCCACGCAACACCTTTCTCACATTATCCAAATACCGATTGGTATAGTTGAGCACGGTGACCAAGGAATCCGTTTTATAGGTCAATTCCGTGGCCTGCCGTTTTAGCTTAGTGGAAGAATATCCTGGAATATATTCCCTTAATGGGGTAAATGCGATGATCAAAGTGGTCAGACCGATCAAAACAATGATGAACATGGTGCCGGTCACAAATACGTTGAGCCGGTTCAGTTTAAAGGAAATCTTTTCCTCAAAGGTGCTTTCATTGAGAATCACCAAGCGGTACTTGTGCAGCAGCTTGCGTTTGATCTCCTTTCTTTTCTTTTTATCCTTTGCCATGATGAACAAAGATAGTCTTAGATTTTAATATGCATGTTAAGCTTTTTAAAAAGCTGAAAGCGATAAGTTCCTAAAAATCATTCTCAAATGCTAATTTTCGTTAATCGAATGCACTCTTCCACATCTTTTTAGTACTTTTACATTTCTAACAAAAGTTTTGAAGATATGATTGCTCAAACTATATTTCTTGGTATGCTAGGTCCTTGGCAGATCGTTTTGATTGTCTTGGCGGTTGTTCTACTGTTTGGAGGTAAAAAAATACCTGAGCTCATGAGAGGACTTGGAAGCGGGATCAAAGAATTCAAGGACGCTACCAAAGAGGATGAAAAACTGGAAAGCGGAGGTAAGGAATCCAAATCCTAACAGGTTTTTTATGGCCTGAAAAGTACTGTGGCACAAAAGGTTTTCGACCAACGACCACATTTTTTAAGCTTTCAACGCCATAAATCCATTCTTTCACAACAAAAAATTATTGCCCCACTTACCATATTATATTTTAGCGGTTCAAACTAAACTGTTAAGCCACCTATGCTTAACCTCCAAGTGTACCCCGATGGTACATTTGTGCAGATGACGTGGTAATGAATAGACTGATCTTGCTTGTTGTTTTCGTGTGCTCTTTTGGTATAAATGCCCAAGAGCTGGCCCTATCCGATTATGCGGACGGGACCCCTACCATTGGCACTGACAGATCCAACAGTACCCTGTCCGATGAATACGTTGCCCAACTTGATGGGCTTAGTGAAAAAAACCTCGCCAAACAACTCAGAAAAAAAGGCGCCGCAGAAAAACTCATCGAAAAAGGGGATGAGTATTTCGATAAAATGTGGTACGCCGAAGCTGCAAGGGTGTTTGATCTGGTACTCGAAAAAACGGAAGCCGAGCACACACCGTCCTTGCTGACCAAAGCTGGAGACTCCCATTATTACAGTGGCAACCTGGAAAAGTCCTATACGTGGTACAATGAACTGTACCAAAGGTACCAAGACGACATGCGGGAAGACACCTTCTATAAGTTTACACAGACCTTGAAAGGAACAGGGAAATATCGCAGAGCTGCAGCTTTGACGAAACTCCTGAGACAAAAAAGGGATGAACCCTTGAAGGAATTGAAAAAATTGAACGTGCCGACTTGGAAAGGTGCCGTGAACGTGAAAATCAAAAACTTGGTGATCAACTCCCAATATTCCGATTTTTCCCCCATGTTCCATGGTTCTGATATCGTATACGCCTCTGCAAAGGATTCTTCTATTTTCACCACAAGGAAATATAAATGGACCAACCAGCCTTTTCTAGATCTTTATGTATCCAAACGAAAGAACGACGAAGGTGACCTTTACGGGTCCCGTAAATTCTCCAAAAACATAAACACAAAATATCATGAGGCTTCATTGGCCTTTTCCCCAGATCAGAAAACCATCTATTTTACAAGGAACAATTATGGTAAACGATTGAAAAGGGGGAAAAATGGAATCAATCACTTAAAAATATACCGTTCGCAATATGTTGATGGCGATTGGACCAAAGCTGTGGAACTTCCATTCAATAGTGAAAACTTCTCCACGGGCCACCCGACCATCAGTAAGGACGGCTCAAAAATGTATTTTGTGTCGGATAGGCCAGGAGGCTTTGGACAAACGGACATTTATGTGGTCGATATCCTTGAAAACGGAACCTTCTCCGAGCCTAAAAACCTTGGGCGCACGGTGAACACCGATGCAAAGGAAATGTTCCCTTACGTAACGGAAAACGCCCTCTATTTTTCTTCGGACCGGGCCATGGGTTTTGGAGGTCTTGATATCTACAAATCCGAAGGGTCCGATGAAATGTTCAGCGTGGGCATAAATTTGGGAAGTCCGATAAATAGCAATCGGGACGATTTCTCCTATATCATTGATCAGGAAGGAACCAAAGGCTATTTCGCATCTAACCGAAAAGGAGGCAAGGGAGATGACGACATCTACTCTTTTGCTTACACGCTCAACCAAAACGAGATAACCGGAACTGTACAGCAGGCTACTACCGGAGAACCTATTGAAGAGGCTAAATTGACGTTGCTGGACAAACATGGTTCTATTGTCAACGAAGCTTTAGCGAATACCGAGGGTAAATACAGTTTTAGGTATTTAGACCCAACCAGCGATTATTCCGTACTGGCGCAAAAAGAGGGTTTTGAAAAAGACAGTCTTGCCGTGACAACAAAGGAGAATGAAAAAATTGAAGTGTCCCAATATTTGAGGGAACATAGAAACACGGAGTCTGAAGAAGAAGTTTTTGAGCCCAACAATGTTTACTTTGATTTCGACAGTTTTGAGATTACCCAAGGTTCTGCAGAAGAACTGGACAAACTAGTTTCTGTATTGAACAAAAACAAAGAGCTTACCTTAAAAATAGAATCTCATACCGATGCCATCGGACCCAATGCCTACAATAAATACCTTTCCGATAGGCGGGCAAAATCTACAAGGGACTACATTATTTCAAAAGGTGTGGACCCATCCAGGATAATCAGTGCAGTAGGGTATGGGGAAGAACGATTGTTGAACGATTGTGCCAATGGTACACCATGCGCACCCGAACAGCATCGCTTAAATAGGCGCTCTGAATTTTACATTATTCAGGATTAATCAACCTTTTACCGGTTCCAATATGTCTGTAAACCACCTTTTTGAGTGGTTTTTTGCATTTCATCGATCTTTACGTCCGTCCATCAACCTAGGGCAACATTCCGTTTATCGATCAAACAAATGGCTTTGCGGATATTTTGCCTTGGACCAATTCCTTTGCCTTGATTTTGATACCGTTGGTCTGTTTGTTTTCCTTTAGATGACATAAAACCAAAACTTTGACCCGTATTAAACCTTAAATCACACTAATGAAGAGATTATTACTTATAAAGGAAATTTACATTGAAGGATTCCGAAACCTGGGACACATTATAGTAGAAAAGTATTTTAAAATATTTGCCTGGTTCAGCTTTATCATGTTCTTTATTGTGCTCTATGCCTTTGTTTACAGGATTGCTACAGGTTTTGCTTTTGATTAAAAAGATAAAGTCCATAAACAGAAATGCCCGGATGATTTCCGGGCATTTCTGTTTTATATGGGTATTTAAAGAGCTACATTTTTAATCGCTCACATTTGATGTGGCCGAGAAATCGATGGTTTTAAGGATGGCCTCCAACTCGAACATATAATCTCTTTTTGCTTCCGAAGGGGCAAAAGTAAAGCCTTCAACGATCATTTTCCTGTTGTTCTCCTTATCGTTGATGATATAGGTTAAAAATGGCCCCGCCATAGGGTATCCATGTATTTCCCAGACACCTTTTACTTCAGCGGCCTTTTTTCCTCCGATCTCCGCAGGGAATACATAAGGTGCAAATGCCTTTTCCGTGATCATATAAGTGTTCTCATAAGGACCCGGAATATATTTCTGTCCAATGGAGTCGCGCATTCGAACAATATCTTGTACAAAGGTGGAGTCATTGCTAAAATAGTCCCAAGGCATTTCATAAGCGATAATGTTCATGGTTCCTTTTGGAATCTGAATGTCCATCCAAACAAACTTGTCCTCTCTTCTTCCGACCTTATAAAGGGACGGAACGTTGAGATGTATGCCAAACTCTTCCTCCAAAGCCTTATCCTTGCTAAGCGATCGTTCAAATCGTTTTTGGGCCTCGGCAATCTCATTGGCCTTGAACTCTTTTATGGCCCGATTGGCCAAAGAATCCAGGTTTTTGATCATAACCTCATCCGTAGGGCCGGTAACTACTGCGACCTTTTGAGGTTTTGAATAGGCATCGTCACGGATATGTGCCAAAGAAGCGGAATCCTTTTCCACATAAAGAATGGATCTGGAATGTGTTGTTGTTCCCTTAAAAACCTTGGGAGGCACTTGGGTAAGGGTGAATTTGGGCTCTATTTGGGGCAACCCAACGATTTGGGCGGCAAATTCGTCCCTTATTTTTTCGCCTACCGGACCCCTCCATAGTTCGGTGTCCATTACAACCATCAGCGAGTTGATACCCCCCGTAGAGGGCGGTAGAAATCTTTCGTTTGAGCCTGAATCCTTACACGCTCCCAAAGCCAACATAATGCTGGCCATCAATAGTGTTCCTAATTTTTTCATCTTGAGTTAAATTTACGAAGAACAATCACACAATTTAAGTTTTGTGCCCGGTTTTAGATTATTACCACTAATACCGTTCCATTCTCGTAAGTTTTCAATGGAAACGCCGGGATATTGTTTGGAAATGGTCCAAAGTGAATCGCCAGACCTTACCGTATGAATCTTGGAAGAACCCGCAACTGTGGTCCCGGAGGATTTTGTGTTGGCGCTTTTGGCAGTGTTCTTCGCGATATAGGGCTTTCGGGGAAAAATAGTCAATCGTTGACCAATTCGTAGGTTGTTGCTTCGCAATCCGTTCCATCTTTTGATCTGGCTCACTCCCACACCATAACGTTCCGCTATCTTGCCCAAATAATCACCGCTCTTGACCCGATAACGAATCTGGTCCTGGGCGGTCACCATATTCGGCAAGGGCTTTTCCAGAGAATCGAGCTCCTTCTTTACATAGGCATAGATTTCCTCTTCGTTGGAAACAAATTTTCCAATTTTGGAAACAGGCAACCTTAACGCATAATCCTTACCTTCAACTTTTGGAATAATGTTCAATTTATAGGCCGGGTTGAGCATTTCGAGCTCCTCCTTGCCAATGTCGACCAATTTGGAAATTTGGTCAAAGGTGATCAGGTTTTTTACATGAACGGTGTCCGTTTCAAAGTATGGTCGATCGGCTTTTTTATACTGTAGACCGTGTTCTTCTGCATATTCAAAAATATACATGGTTGCCAAAAATGCCGGCAGATAGCCCGCAGTTTCACGTGGAAGAAATGGCCGTATGTTCCAATAGTTTTCATATCCGCCCGAGCGACGTATGGCCTTGTTCACGTTTCCCGGGCCGGAATTATATGCCGCCAGGGCCAAGTCCCAATCCCCGAAAATATCGTAAAGTCTTGAAAGGTATTTACTGGCCGCCTTGGTAGCCATAATGGGATCGTGCCTCTCGTCCACATAGCTGCTCACATCCAGTCCGTACATTTTGCCCGTACTGTACATAAATTGCCAAAGTCCTTTGGCCCCTACCCTGGATCTTGCCTTGGGGTTCAATGCGGATTCCACAATGGCCAAATATTTGATTTCCAAAGGAATATTTTGGTTGTCCAACTCTTGCTCGAACAATGGAAAGTAGAATTGGCTGGCCGTCATCATACGCTGCATCAAATCCCTCCTTCTGGTCAAAAAAGACTTGATCACGCTCTCCAATGATGAATTATAGGTAATGTTGAACGGGGTCTTTTCATCCATTCGTGCCAAGCGGGCCTTCAGGGTATCCGTTGGCAGATCTACAGTAAAGATAGAGTCTTGTCCTGGCCCATTCTGAATCTCCAACAGCATATCACTGAACAGGTCCGCATTACTGTACAGTTCCTTCAGCCATAGGCTATCGTAACGCCAGGCCTCTTCCAAGTCCCTCAATTTGAACTTTCCGTTCTCATGGGTTTCCAAGGCCATTAGCTGGCCATCTATTTTGATGTTGGATACCGCAATAGTTGTCTTTTCCCCTTCATTAAGCAAAGTGGAATCTTTCTCCGAAATCGGTGCAGCATCTTCTTGTTGCGCACCTGCATAGGGAGCTGCGGACATTAGGGCCGCGAAAACAGCTATTTTCAATTTTTGGTTCATCTGGACAAGGTTTGATTTTTGGGGCAAACTAAAATGGCTTTTTTTTCTGAAATAGTAAAACCGGGAGACAAAAATCTCCATCTTTTAACGTTTCCCCCAATAACTCATAACGTGATACTTAGTCCAATATTGCGGCGATTCCGGGCAAGGTTTTGCCTTCCAGGCTTTCCAACATGGCTCCGCCTCCGGTCGACACATAACTAACTTTGTCCTCGAATCCGAACTGTTTTACAGCGGCAACGGAATCCCCTCCTCCAACAAGGGAGAATGCTCCACTTTGTGTGGCTTCATCGATATAATTACCTACAGCTATGGTTCCCTTGGCAAAGTTTTCCATTTCAAAAACGCCAACGGGACCGTTCCAAAGAATGGTCTTGGATGCTAAAATTACCTGTTTGAAGATCTCCAAGGTTTTTGGACCTGCGTCCAGACCTTGCCATCCATCAGGTATTTCATTGACATCGACAAACTGGGTATTGGCGCCATTATCAAAATCATCCGCAGCCAATACATCAACCGGCAAGTATACTTTCACGTTTTTTGCCTCGGCCTGCTTAAGGATTTCCAATGCCAATTCCATTTTATCGTCCTCACAGATGGAGTCGCCCACTTTACCGCCTTGGGCCTTGATAAACGTGTAGGTCATCCCGCCACCAATGATGAGGTTGTCGACTTTGTCCAATATGTTCTCTATGATGGTGATTTTGGAAGATACCTTGGCTCCACCCAAAATAGCGGTTACAGGTTTTTCCCCTGTTTCCATCACCTTGTCAATGGCTTTTATCTCTTTTGCCAACAAATACCCAAAACATTTGTTTTCTGGGAAAAACTTGGCCACAATGGTTGTTGATGCATGCGCCCTGTGTGCCGTGCCAAAGGCGTCGTTAACATAAATGTCACCCAATTTGGACAATTGTTCTGCAAAGGACTCGTCACCTGCCTCTTCCTCTGAATGAAAACGAAGGTTCTCCAACAAAAGCACTTCACCACTTTGCAACCCGGCAACAGCCCCTTCTGCCTTTGGGCCGGTACAATCCTCTACAAACTTCACCTGAACCCCGATGATCTCGGATACGGTTTCGGCAATATGTGAAAGGGACATGTCTGGATTGGCCTTGCCTTTTGGTCTGCCCAAATGGCTCATCAAAACAGCTGAACCGCCATCTTCCAAAACCTTTAGAATGGTTGGTTTTGCGGCATCGATCCTACTGGTGTCCGTAACATTGAAATTACCATCCAATGGTACGTTGAAATCAACTCTGATCAATGCTTTCTTTCCTTCGAAATTAAAATCGTCTATCGTCTTCATGTGGTGTGTTCTTTTTTGAGAATTTCAAATGTAAAGATTTCCTGCTTTTTCCGTAGCGGGAAGCGCCCATTATTTGAAAGTTTCACGCTTTTTAACCTTTTGGGTTTGATATGTTAAACCTACTGGTTATGGATCAAGGTTGCCATGGCAGACTTCAACTCTTAAAAATGTATCTTTGGAACATGCTTTTTAAAAATGTTTTAGGTCTAGAGCACATTAAAAACCATTTGGTGACCACCGCTGAAACCGGGCGGGTGGCCCACGCACAATTGTTCGTTGGTCCCGAGGGCTCCGGAGTGCTGCCCATGGCGATTGCCTATGCACAGTATTTGCTCTGCAGCAATACTGGTGGAGAAAATGATGGTGACAATATTGTCTGCAATACCAAGTGTAATTCGTTGACGCATCCCGACCTTCACTTTGCCTTTCCTGTTTCCAACTCGGACAAGGTAAAGTCACATGCGGTGAGCGATCATTTTTTGGAAGAGTGGCGACAGTTTGTCAAAGAACAGCCCTATGGGAACCTGTTCGATTGGTACCGACATATCGGCATTGAAAAAAAGCAGGGCCAGATCGGTGTGGATGAAGCCCAGGACATGGTAAAAAAGCTCTCCTTGAAATCTTACGAGGGCGGATATAAGGTGCTCATTGTTTGGATGGCCGAAAAAATGAACATTTCCGCCGCCAATAAACTACTAAAACTGATTGAGGAACCGCCGAATAAAACAATACTGCTTCTTTTGGCAGAAGATGAGGAACAGATTATCAATACGATTCGTTCCAGGTGCCAAATTTTAAACTTTCCTCCATTGGCGGAACAGGTAATCACGGATGAACTTTTGGTCAGGGGCGTTTCCCAGACCGAAGCATTGACCATTGCACTTGAGGCAAATGGAAATTTTAACAAGGCCTTGGATCTGTTGAACAAGGACTCGGAAGATTTGGTTTTTGAACGTTGGTTTGTTCAATGGGTGCGCAGTGCCTTTAAGGCAAAGGGCAATAAGGGTGCCATACAAGAATTGATTTTGTGGAGCGAAGAGGTTGCCAAAACAGGTCGTGAAGTACAAAAAAAGTTTTTAAACTATTGCCTTACCATGATGCGGCAAGCGCTTTTGCTCAATTATAAAGCAAATGAGCTAGTCTATGCCAAGGTGCATATGGAAGGTTTTGACCTGAACAAATTTGCCCCTTTTGTACATGAGAACAATATTTTGGATATTGTACAGGAGTTGGAGCAGGCCATTTTTCACGTGGAACGTAACGGAAATTCCAAATTGATATTTACCGACCTCTCCATCAAGCTCACCAGGCTCTTGCATGCCAAGGCCGCTTAACTTAAATACCGACCATGAACAATTTATTCGCGAATGCCACGGAAATTCTATTGTTGGCGTTTTTGACCATTACTTTTTTACAGAGTGGAATAGATAAAATTTTGGATTGGAAGGGCAACCTTGATTGGTTGACCGGCCATTTTTCAAAATCGATCTTCAAAGGTGTGGTCCCATTTCTACTTGGGACAATCCTTGTACTGGAAATGCTATCGGGAATACTCAGTGGGGTAGGAATTTTTCAGTTTGCCATAGATGGCGATAGCGTATATGGATTATACGGAGCAGTTCTTTCTGCCATAACTTTGTTGATGCTGTTGTTAGGTCAACGCGTTGCCAAAGACTATGTAGGTGCACAAACGATTGTCGTGTACTTGATACCCACCATTATTTTGGTGTATTTGCTTCAGTAAAAAAGTATTGGCCATGATTCTTGAGCCCGTTCATATACCAGAGCTTACTGGTAAAACCAAAAGTGCTTACGAGCAGTTCCAACGATTGATCATTGAAATCAAAAAAAAGAAACTGCCCGAAAAAATTACGTTGGCCATCAATAAACATATTAGCCACCTTAATTCTCTAGCCGATACCGGAAAATCATTTCGCCCTCAAATAGTTAAAGTACAATCAAAAATTGTTGGGCTCCTTGCCCAGAAACTGAAAATCGTACCCAAAAACTACTTCAAAAAAACCTGGTTTGTTTTAGGTATGACGGTTTTTGGCCTTCCCATTGGTGCTGCTTTGGGTGTTAGTCTAGGAAATATGGCATTTTTGGGCATCGGACTCCCTGTTGGAATGTCCATAGGCCTTGCCATGGGGTCAAATATGGACAAAAGAGCAAAAGAACAAGGCAGACAACTCGATATTGAACTTTAAACAAAATCCATGTTCGGAAAAAATACAACCGCCCCTTTAATCGTGATCTTAATTAGTTTAGTGCTATTTGTGCTCAATATTATGGAGTTGAAAAATGGCAACAGCTCCATTTGGGGCATGATATCCAATGTGCTGTTGATCTTTGCCATGGTCATGGTGATTTTGGACAGAAAGAAAAAATCCAAAGAATAATTTCTACGCATACAACCATGAACAAAGAATTTAAAGAAAAGAACGGGGCTCCTATGGATTCCTTTTTGAATGCACAATCGGAATTGAGAAAAGGCTATGCAGATGGCTCGCTGGGAGTTTTAGCTTCAGGAACCGTTTGGATGGTCGCCGCCTCGGCAGCTTTTTTGATTTCTTCTAAGTCAGCTATTTGGACCCTTTTTTTTGGTGGCATGCTCATTTATCCTTTAGGATTGATAATGGCCAAACTGATGGGCATCCGCGGTAGTCATTCCAATCAAAATCCTTTGGGCAAATTGGTTATGGAGGGAACCATTTTTATGTTGATGTGTATTCCTTTGGCCCTGCTCCTCTCCTTGCAGAACCACGCTTGGTTCTTCCAGGGCATGTTATTGATCATTGGTGGAAGATATTTAACGTTCGCGACCTTATATGGTATCAAAACGTATTGGATTTTAGGCGGATTGTTGGGAGTTTCGGCCTTTGCCCTGTTTTTCTTGGAGACTTCTCCTGCGATTTCTGCGCTATCCGGCTCTATCCTCGAGATAGGTTTTGGTATATTTATGTTTACCTCCTACAAAAGAAAACAACGATAATAAAAAAAGCCCGCTACTTTGAGCGGGCTTTTTTATTCTAATTGGATGCATCGAGATTAATTCTCGTATTTATCGTTTAAAATCTTTAAGATTTCGTTGGTCACATCTTTTGCATCATCACCATAAATTACGGAACCACCTTCTCCTCCACCCAGGATATAGGTGTAACCATTGGCTTTTCCATAGGCTCTGATCTCTTTTTTAACAGTCCTTACCAAGGTATCCATTTCCGCTTGGCTCTTTTGTTGTAGCTGCTGCTCTTCTTGTTGCAGTTGTTGTCCGATCTGTTGGCCCCGTTGTTGTAACAATGAATATTCTTCTTGTGCGCTTTTTTGGGACATGCTCTGCGCCTTGCTCTGGAATTGTTGCAGTTCCATTTGGAATGCTTGGGAAATACTGTCCCTTTTTCTGGTCATGGTCTGTGCTTTGGTCTGGAATCTGGCATCTACATCAATTTTTGCCTGATAGTCGTCCATGATCTTTACACTATCGACATATCCAATTTTGTTTTGCTGACACGCCACAGCTGTAATCGCTATAACGAGTACTACTAATTTTTTCATCTTTTACTTTTTATAGATGGGCAAAAATAGAAAAGCTTTTCTAAAGGAGGTCATTAAGTTTTTGTAAGGTCAAAATTGCCTGTTTTGGCACTATAAGGGATATCAATAGCAAAACACCAAAACAATTGGCGCCGTTTATTTTGTTGGCGTTCAGAAACGGGCCAATTTAAGCGGATAATTTATCTTTAATGGAATGGTGTGGGCGAAGAGCCTTTTGTGCGGTAGAGGTCTTAAAAACGGCTTATTTCGTCTTTTTAAGAATATAGATTAAAGATGAATGCTCTTTTGTGAACAAAGCGCTTAGATTGGACCATAGTCCGATAAAAAAGGCTTTGACCAAGTACAATTTTGATCCCTTGTATTTTTCAGAGAGCAAGGAAACATAAAAAGCGTCGAACCACATTGGTTTAATTTGTACCACCTCCATTTGATGCGGCGAAAAAAGTTTTGCAATCGATGTTTTTGAAAAATGCCAAAGGTGTCTTGGAACATCAAAAGCTGCCCAATGGGATTTATAATATTTGGCATCGTAAGATTTATAGTTGGGAACTGCTAAGACCAAAATTCCATCCTCTTCCAAAAGGTTGACCAAAGTTGTTATTTGTTCATCAAGATTTGGAAGATGTTCCAAAACGTGCCACAGGGTAATGGCCTGGAATTTTTGCTCGGACACACCTTGTAGGTTTGGTAAAAGACCAATGCCCTTTTCTTGAGCAAGCTTTCTTGCTTTGTCGTTTGGCTCTACTCCTGTTACTTGAAATCCAAAATCTTGGGCCGTAATTAAGAAATCGCCGGTACCAGCCCCTAAATCCAATAAATTTTTTCTTTCATTTATCTGATTATCAACTATTTGAATCTTATTTCTCAGATTTTTTAGCTTAACAAGTTGATATAACCTGTCTGTAAATGAGGACTTTGAGTCGGTATGGGAAATATAGTCCTCACTTTCATAATAAGATTCCAGGTTTTTGGGTTGAGGCTTGGTCACCAACATATCCAATGTTTCATCCCAAAATAATTCGAACTGTTCCCCGGATACGGAAAAGTCTTTAGTTTTTAAAAACAACTTCATTATAATTATCTGTTGCCAAATATTCGTTTTTCAATTCCCGAAGATAGGATAAAACCATTTCTCTTGAAACTGAATTCTCAGACAAGCAATCTTTGTCTATGTCATTAAAAACCTCGATGGCTATATACCAATTTCCTATTCGGGAAGAATATGCCTCTTCCAAAATTGGATCCATGTCCGCAGATTTGTTTAAAGCAACATCCAAAACCATAGGAATTAAATTAATGGTCTTAGTTGGAATCTCCACTTCATAAAATGAAAAATAAAAAAATTCATCCTCTACCGTAAAAGGAACTTGTACATCCACATAATAATCGTTAAGCTGAAATTTTGTGTTGATGTACTCATAAAACTCATTCGCCTCTTTAGGGTCTTCAAAAACAAAAACACTCTTTTTTGGGAGTCCCTTTTTAAAACGTTTTCCTTGGGTCAATTTATAATCCTTGATAGTCGGTGCTATTCGTAAAGGAATACATGAACCCAAAAAGATGGCCATAAAAAGGATTGGCAAAATTTGTTTCATCTGGCTTAGTGTTATGCCAACTATGAAATCAAAAACTAAGCCATTAATCGCTAGACAGGTAACAAAAATAATGTTCCACGTGGAACAAGTAATAAGATTATCTACCTAAATACACTAAAAGAACGCTGATGTCGGCAGGAGAAACACCACTAATTCGAGATGCTTGGGATATGGTAACCGGCTGAATGGACTCCAACTTCTCCCGCGCTTCATAGGACAGCGATTTTAGTTTAGAATAATCAAAATTATCCGGAATACGGACATTCTCTAAACGCTGAAGTTTATCCGCATTCGTCTTTTCCTTTTCTATATAACCGGAATATTTAACCTGTATCTCTGCCTGCTCCAACACCTCAGTATCCAAATCATTTTCCTTTACAAACTCTGAAACAGATTCTAATTGAAGCATGTGGTCCATTGTAACTTTTGGCCTAGAAAACACTTTGAACAGTTTGTCGGATTGCTTTACCAATGATGAATCCAAAGACTCCAAAATAGGATTGATTTCGTCCGTAGTGAAGCTGGTCTTTTTAAAGAAATCTACAAAATTATCGGACTTGCTCATCTTCTCCTCCATCCGTTTTAAACGTTCCTCCTTTGCTAAACCAATTTCATATCCTTTTGGTGTCAGGCGTAAGTCTGCATTATCCTGGCGCAATAATGTCCGGTATTCAGCTCGCGAGGTAAACATACGGTACGGCTCTTCTGTTCCTTTTGTGATCAGATCATCCACCAAAACCCCAATATAGGCCTCATCCCTTTTTAGTATAAAAGGTTCTTTACCGTTTATTTTTAAGTGTGCATTAATACCTGCCATTAAACCTTGAGAGGCCGCTTCTTCATATCCGGTTGTTCCGTTAATTTGCCCGGCAAAATATAAGTTGCTAACCAATTTGGTCTCTAAAGTATGTTTCAACTGTGTGGGTGGAAAATAGTCATACTCGATTGCATAACCAGGTCTAAAGAATTTAACGTGCTCAAATCCCTTTACAGATTTTAAAGCTTTGTATTGGACATCCTCTGGCAATGAAGTTGAAAAGCCATTTACATAAACCTCAACCGTGTTCCAACCTTCCGGCTCCACAAATATTTGGTGCGAATCTTTATCTGCAAATCGGTTGATTTTATCTTCGATGGAAGGACAATATCTTGGGCCCAAACTTTGAATTCTACCATTGAACATTGGCGAACGATCAAAACCTTCCCGTAAAAGATCATGTACCAATTTACTGGTATGTGTCATATGACAATCACGTTGAGTTTGAAGAACCGGTGTATTTAGATAGGAAAACTTTTCAGGCTTTTCATCACCAGGTTGAGGAATCATTACGGAATAATCCAACGACCTTCCATCCACTCGTGGAGGTGTCCCTGTTTTCATTCTACCACTATCAAACCCTAAGTCCACAAGTTGTTCTGTGATACCTGTAGCGGCCTTTTCACCAGCTCTACCACCACCCAGTTGTTTTTCTCCAATATGGATGAGGCCATTCAAAAAAGTACCATTAGTAAGCACGACTGCTTTGGCCCTAATTTCCAAACCTAGACTTGTTTTCACACCAACAACCTTATCTCCTTCTATCAACAAACCGTTGACCATCTCTTGATAAAAGTCTGCATTCGGAGTATTCTCCAATGCCATTCTCCATTCCTCAGCAAAACGCATACGGTCGTTCTGTGCCCGGGGACTCCACATGGCTGGACCTTTGGATTTGTTCAGCATTTTAAATTGAATGGCGGACTTGTCGGTAACGATACCACTGTAACCTCCGAGAGCATCGATTTCACGTACGATCTGTCCCTTTGCAATTCCACCCATAGCAGGATTACAGGACATTTGTCCAATCGTTTGAAGGTTCATTGTGACCAACAAAGTGCTGGAGCCCATATTTGCAGCAGCGGCAGTTGCTTCCGCACCAGCGTGTCCTCCTCCTACTACTATTACATCATATTCCTTTTCAAACATAACTATGGTTCCACGTGGAACATTTTAATCTTTTCATCTTCCTTTATACGCATCTGCTTAGATTCCATCTCACCCTTATCACCATATCCAGCAAGGTGTAAAACCCCATGGCTCATTACCCTGCGAAGTTCTTCGAACACATCAACTTTAAACTCCTCGGCGTTCTCTTTTACCCGGTCTGTTGAAATAAAAATATCTCCAGATATGGTTTTACCTTCCGTATAATCAAAGGTGATAATATCCGTAAAGGTGTCGTGATTTAAATACTCTTGGTTGAGTTCCAACAAGTATTCGTCGGTACAAAAAATGTAATCAATCTGTCCTACCATAAATCCTTCGGAAAGAATAACCCTATTTATCCAATCGGTATACTCGGATTTGTTGTCAATCAGCAAGTCACTTTTAAAATGAAACTCAATCATTATCGAAATAAACCTTTACCTTTTTTTCAAAATTTTGCCGCAAAGGTAATGCTTGTCTATTTAATATTTCAATGCTATTCCTGTAATCTTGAAGCAGTTCTGGTTTGGTGGTCACAGGATTTGTATACTGGTTTACATTAGTGTTACTTTCCCGCTCTTTCTTCTCACCCTGCTCCATGGAAGCATTTTCCAATTTCATTAACTGATGTTGAATATTATTGGCCTTGTTTCTGGTACGTTCGGTTATACCATTCTCCAACAAATCGTTCTCAAAATCCTCCATTTGCCGAATTAATTTATTGGCAAGGTTTTTATCCGATTCCTGCATCATGTCTTGCAATTGCCTTTCTAAATTCTCTCGCAAATATTGTTGTTCCTTGTAAATCTCGTATACCTCGTTTAGGTCCATTTCATCCAAACCATTGCCATTGGATTGACCTTGACCTCCATCTTTAGAACCTTGTCCGTTCTTACCGTTTTTCCCTTCCTTTCCATTTTCACCTTTGCCTTGTTTTCCTTGTTGACCTTCTTGTTGACCTCCTTCATTTTCTCCTTTCTCTTGACCCTCTCCACTTGATGGTTTACCTTCTTGACCTGAACCATTCATTTTTTCCTGAATACTTTGCTGTCCTTTAATGATATCTGGGAGTTGAAAATCTTGACCCTCGCCACCACTTCCTTGGCTAGGATTCATATTCTGTTGCATATTGTCCAGGATATTTGCCAGAAAATCGGCAAGCGAATTGGTAGCATTAATTACATACTGCTGATATGAGGCTCCTTGATAAATCTGGTTCTCAGCTATGCTTTCAAGCGACTTATCAATATTGTAATAGACCTCGGTTATTTGTTCATTTACGAATTCCGATAACTCAGCCCTTCGTAAAGAAAGGGCGAACAAACTATCGTCCACATGTTCAAATAATCTCCTTAGGTTTTGTTGATCCTTCACCGTCCTGGAAAATTGGGAAATATCCACATCAGCACTTTGAATATTATCAAAAAGAGTTTCCTGCTTAAAGGAAAAAGTAACAAGGTTGTCCAAAATCTGACGTAACATTTCGGCATCCTCCGCATCGGATTCAGCTCCTCCCGACATAGCACTTGATTTCATAGAGTCACTAATTTCCTTCATCTTTTGCGCGGCTGACTTTTGCTTTTTTGAAGCGTTGGTTTCTCTTTGTTGTTTTTCATTTGATTGAGAGGATTCTTCTAATCCTTGATGTTTGTTTATCTCTTCCAACGCGTTCTCCTGATCTTGTTTTACCGCTTCGGTTTTTCTTTTATCCGCATCAAAATTTAGTGGCTTTTGTAGCTGCTGATTATCCAGCTCTAACGACCTGATTTGCTTTTCCAAACCCTTAAACTCATCATTGAGCTTTTGTTGCTCCTTATCCGAAAAATCTTGACCCAACTTTAACTCCGACAAGATCTCTTGTCGTTTAGCTAAATCATCTAACTCCTTTGCTAATTGCGAGGCCTTTTCTGTTACATAATACCGTTTAGTCAACTCTACAATCTGTTCCAGATTTCGGGTATTCTTTCCTTGGTTCTTACCCAACTCTTCCAAACGCCTCTGTAAATCCTCTTTATCTATCTTATCAGCAATCTTATTAAGCTCCTCCAATAAAGCAGCATTCTTTTTTGCCTCCGCCTCCTGCCGCTCCAATCTTTCCTGAAGCATTTTCTTCATTTCGGTGTCCTCACTATTCTTATCGATACTTTCGTTAAGATCCTTACTAAATTTTTGCATCAATTCCTCTTGCATTTTCTGTTGTTGCAAGAAATTTTTGATTTGACTTTTATCTTCAAAGCTTAGGGAAGATTCTTCACGCTGTAAGTTGTTGATTTCCGATAATCTGTTTTCTTGTTCCTGAAACTTCTTTAAGGACTCGCCCATCTTGTTCAACGTAGAATTCTGAAACTCTAATTGTTTGTTATTCAACTCGTTATCATCATAAAGAGTAGCATTAAATACAGCGCTTTTTGTGACCTTTCCGCCTCTAACTCCATCATTATCAACAACTTCAAAGAATAACTTATACCTTTTACCAACGTCCAAAGTCAATCCTGAAGGAAAAGTATAATAGAACTGATATACGTTTGAATTGGGCCTTTCTAATGTAACTCGTTGAGTATTGCTTACATCATCCAAAGGATAGCAAACCAATCTAATTTCACTTAAACCATGATCGTCCGCTGCCTGACCACTATAATAAGATTCATTTGGATTTAAAGAATCCAATACTTGTTCCACTTGTACCGTAGCCCTGGCATCTTTGATTACATTAAGTCGATAAGCAAGTTTTTCAAAATCCTTTACTCTATTGTTCGATGTGCTCAGTTCATAATTAAAATCGTTGAACAGCCTTTTTGATGTGCTAAAAGTGTCTTTGTTCTTACCTAAAGAGACAGTGGTATCCGTGGACATCATTTTAATGTTGTCTACATGATCACCCCTAATTTTCCATGTGACTTTTGTGCCTTCCGGGACTTCCGCATTACCGGTTCCCGAAATTGTTTCGGACATCAAATTAAGGTACTTTGGGTAATCCAATTGCAAGACAAAATCAACTAAGGTCGGGGTTCTAAAACTGTAGATGTCATAATTTTTGGAATCCCATCCATTTGCAGTTAAATAAAAACTGGTATTCGCAATCGGAGGCTGAAAAGTATACTCATAATGACTCCCCCTATTCTGCATTAAAAGTGCCTCACCATTGATCACTATTTCAACATTATCGGGCCGCACATCACCATAAGTTTTCACCTGAACAGTCAAAGATTCATTGTCCATTACCTGCAAATCTGTATTCAACACCTGGAATGAAAATGGGGCTGGCCGTTCATATGCCAAATCATAGTGCATCACCCTATTATGGGAATTAAAAAAAGAAACGATATCCCCAGCTATCCATATAAAAGCAAATAGCGCAATGGGAATAATTATGTATTTGGCGTATTTATAACTTTCCTTAAAATTGACCGCATCAGCGAATGGAACCTGTCCCAAACTCAATGCCCTTTGCTCAATACTTGCCAATAACAAATCCGATTTTTCGCTATTTTCAGATAGCTCCAAAAGATTGAGTAATTTATCATCAACATTAGGGAAATGTTTGCCTATTAATCTGGATGCAACCTTATTATCAATTCCCCTACGTATTTTAAACAAGTACATCAGTGGTACAAGTACGTAACGATATAACAAGAACAGTTCTACTACAATAAAGAGGATAAACAATATTAACCTCCATGAATTATTGAGCCATAACACGTATTCAAAAGAAGTTATCGCAATCCAAAAGAGAGTTCCCAATGTGAGAAACAAGAAAATACCCTTTATCAATTGCTTCGTATAAAACCGTTTGATAAAGCCCTCCAGTTTGGCCAATATGTCCTGATATGCGCCCAAAAATCACGTATTAGTATTACCAAAATACCTGATCCATTGGAATTGAGGGGAAAAATTTTGTTAAACCTCCATTTATCAGTACTTAGGAAACAACAATAACAGACGTAAGTAAGACTTTCCAATTCCTTATCAGCTATGTATCTTTGCCACTTAATTAAACCTGGTTATGAGTCAAAAAGTACGAGTTCGATTTGCACCTAGTCCAACAGGGCCTTTACATATAGGAGGTCTTCGTACCGCCTTATTCAACTATTTAATTGCCAAAAAAAATGGGGGTGATTTTGTACTTCGTATTGAGGATACGGACCAAAATCGGTTTGTTGAGGGAGCGGAAGAATATATTATCGAGGCATTGAACTGGTGTGGGATTCCTTTTGATGAAGGACCAGGAAAAGAAGGAGAATTTGGACCTTATAAACAAAGTAAGCGCAAAGATCTTTATAAATCTTATGCCGAAGACCTAATAAAAAAGGGTAAGGCTTACTATGCCTTTGACACCCCAGAATCTCTGGATAAACATCGAAAGGAACATGAGGCAAACGGAAAAACATTTATCTACAATTGGCACAACAGAGAAAAATTAACCAATTCCCTAGCTCTTTCAGAAAACGAAGTTACTGCCAAAATAGCATCAGGAGAAGATTATGTAATCCGTTTTAAATCGCCTAAGGATGAAGAGTTACTACTCAACGATATTATACGTGGACAAATAAAAATAGACACCAATATTCTTGATGACAAAGTGTTGTTCAAGAGTGATGGAATGCCCACCTATCATTTGGCCAATATTGTTGATGACCATTTAATGCGGATCTCCCATGTTATCCGTGGAGAGGAATGGTTGCCTTCTTTGGCACTGCATACCTTATTGTACGAAGCTTTTGGATGGAATGCTCCGGAATTTGCACACCTGCCATTGATTATGAAGCCCGTTGGCAAGGGCAAACTAAGTAAACGTGATGGAGAAAAAGGAGGGTTCCCCGTTTTCCCACTCACGTGGAACCAATCCGAAGGGTATAGGGAATCCGGCTTTTTCCCAGAAGCAGTAGTTAACTTTTTGGCTTTACTTGGGTGGAACCCCGGCACAGAACAAGAAATATTTACTTTGGAAGAGCTTATTAACACCTTTACTTTAGAGCGTGTGAACAAGTCTGGGGCTCGTTTTGACCCAGAAAAAAACAATTGGTATAATCAGCAGTGGTTACAACTTAAAAGTAACGAGGAACTTGCTAAATTATACGCTTTAGAGCTTGAAAATAAAGGCATATTCGCGGAGCAAAATTATCTGCTTAAAGTTGTATCCTCAATTAAAGAACGCGCTTCCTTTGTAAAGGATTTTTGGGAGTTATCGGATTACTTTTTCAAGGCTCCAACCTCTTACAACGAAAAAGCCGTTAAAAAACAATGGAAAGAGGACACCCCGGAAATAATGAATCAGGTTGTAGCAGTTTTGGAATCCATACCTGATTTTGAATCAAGTAAAATAGAAGAAACCGTTAAGGCTTGGATCGGAGAAAAAGAACTTTCCTTTGGAAAAGTAATGCCCCCACTCCGTTTGGTCATAGTTGGTGACATGAAAGGGCCGCATTTATTCGATATTATGGATTTGATTGGAAAAGAGGAAAGTATCAACCGCATAAAAACTGCCGTTTCCGAGCTTTAGAAATTCATGGAAGTGTAACATTATTTGACGAATGGCTACTAATACTATAGCCAAGTTTCGTAATTTCCATTTCTAACATAAAATCTAAACACTATGGGCAACTATCTTTTAATACCAATTGCGTTTGTCGCTCTGGTCATTCTTTTCAAATTTTTCTTTATTGTTAAACAACAAACAGCCGTAGCGGTTGAACGCTTTGGCCGTTTCCACAGTATCCGTAATTCGGGCCTACAGATGAAAATTCCAATTGTGGACCGTATTGCTGGCCGACTTAGCCTTAAAATTCAACAATTGGATGTAATCGTGGAGACCAAAACTTTGGATGACGTTTTTGTAAAACTGAAGGTTTCCGTTCAATATGTTGTGATTAGAGAAAAGGTGTATGATGCCTTTTACAAACTGGAATACCCACACGATCAAATAACTTCTTATGTGTTTGATGTAGTCCGTGCGGAAGTGCCAAAAATGAAATTGGACGATGTTTTCGTTAAAAAAGATGATATCGCCATTGCGGTAAAAGCGGAATTACAAGATGCGATGTTGGATTATGGCTTTGATATTATAAAAACCTTGGTCACCGATATTGATCCGGATGCCCAGGTAAAAGCAGCCATGAACCGCATTAATGCATCCGAACGTGAAAAAATTGCAGCACAATTTGAAGGTGATGCCCAACGTATTCTTATTGTTGAAAAGGCAAAAGCAGAAGCAGAAAGCAAAAGATTGCAAGGCCAAGGTATTGCCGATCAGCGACGAGAGATCGCACGCGGACTTGAAGAATCGGTAGAAGTGTTGAACAAAGTGGGGATAAACTCGCAAGAAGCATCTGCTTTGATTGTGGTTACCCAACACTATGATACCTTACAAGCCATTGGAGAAGAAACAGATACCAATCTGATTCTATTGCCAAACTCACCACAAGCAGGTAGCGATATGCTCAACAATATGGTAGCTTCCTTTACTGCCAGTAACCAAATTGGAGAAGCTATGAAACGTAAACAGAACGAGAAAGGTTCTGATTCTTAATCTAAACTCAATTAAGATGAAAAGGCTCCCAATTGGGAGCCTTTTTAAATGTAACCAACTTTCTTTATTAGTCGAATTTCTCTAGCAATTTTTTGGCCACGAACGATATGGCCACTTTTTGTATTACAGGTGTTAATCCACCCAAAATATTTGCGGGGTAGAATTCCTTCTTTGTATTCTGAATGGCCAACTTTACCTTCTCTTCCTCAATTTGTCGTTGCAACTTGAGTACTTTAAGGTCGTGATCAATTTGTTCAAAAGATGTGTATTGTGTTTTAATCATAGCTCATCAAAATAAAATTTGGAAAACTTTTTTAAGAGTGGCTTTTCCAGTCTTTTTCTAAAAAGGTAAATTATTATACCAATTAGTACATAGAATACTCCTACGATTAAGAAGCCTTTGGCTGTGCTCTCAAGAAGGGTGCCTAACCAAAAAGCAGCACTCAAGGAAAGAAAAAGAAGGGCAATGGACACGATACCACCTATCAATAAGACTTTCGTGGCCATTGTGATTCCTTTCATCATGGAACGAAAACTTTGGAGCCTGTAAAAGTCAAGGCTATTCTTTACGTAGGCCTTTACTCCGTCTTCAACATGATTAATCTCTTCTTCTATATCTTCAAAAATCATCTATTACTTCTGTAGTTGTGCGTTCTTTTCTCTAAGGTCTTCCAATTTTCTTTCGAGAGCAACAATAATATCGTCGGCCTTGTAACTCATATTGGAAAGAGTGTCTTCCAATTTTTCTTCGAATTCAATTTTTTTGGCATCAGCAGTTTGAGTGAATTCTTCCTTGGCATTTGAAATGCTTTGTGCAATATCATCTTTTGCCTTTACAGCACTCTTTTTAATTTTTTTTCTAGTTTTCTTTCCCTTATCAGGAGCATACAAAATTCCGATCCCTGCTCCAACTACAGCTCCAGTTAACAATGCGGTTAATACGTTTCCAGTGTTATTTGACATAATATTGTAATTTTTAATTAAACTTCAGTTAAATCGATTCGAGTGCCTTTTCAACTTTCGAAAATCATGCTCACCCAACGATTTACTTCAAAACTACAATCCTAAATAGTCAGACATTGATCCAATTAGTGGAATCCTTGACGCAAAAGCTAATATTTTGAGAAATACTGCAAATAAAGCCCCTGAACAAGCTTAAAAGGAATACAACAACCCTTTTGTCAGCTTAATTTTAAAACAAAAGGAAAACGAGCCTAAAAGGCCCGTCTCTTATAAGATAATCCAATATGTTTTATTGAAGAAATAAGTAATATTTATATTAGCTTTTTTGTTCCAATTTGGCCCAAGTATCCCTTAATGTGACTGTTCGGTTAAAAACCAACTTTTCTGTTGTTGAGTCTTTATCAACATTAAAATATCCCATTCTTTGAAATTGTACTTGGTCCCCTATTTTGGAATCCTTTAAACTTGGTTCCAAATAACCGGTTACCTTTTCCAAAGAATCAGGATTGACAAAATCCAGGAAATCTTTATCCCTATGTCCGTCTGGTGTAGGATCGGAAAAAAGACGGTCGTACAATCTAACCTCTGCGGTAATGGCATGTGGTATGGACACCCAATGTAAAGTTCCTTTGACCTTTCTCAAACTTTCTTCTGTACCCGAACCACTTTTACTTTTTGGGTCGTATGTACATTGTACCTCCATAATATTACCTTCATCATCCTTGGTACAGCTTTCTGCTTTTATAATGTAGCCATTCTTTAGGCGAACCTCACCACCCAATTTCAGTCTGAAAAATTTTCGGTTGGCCTCTTCCCTAAAATCCTCCTGCTCAATGTACAATTCTCGCGAAAAAGGAATTTCCCGACTACCTGCGGATGGATCTTCTGGGTTGTTCTCCGCTTCAAGCCATTCCTCTTTTCCTTCTTCATAATTGGTTATAACCAACTTAAGTGGGTTAAGTACTCCCATTACACGAGGGGCGATCTTGTTCAAGTGCTCCCGAACATGGAAATCGAGGAGAGAAACGTCCACTACGTTTTCCCGTTTGGCAATACCGATGGTATCGGCAAAATTCCTAATGGACTCGGGAGTGAACCCTCTTCTTCGTAATCCAGATATCGTAGGCATTCGCGGGTCGTCCCAACCCGTAACGATTCCTTTTTCTACCAATTGCAGCAACTTACGTTTACTGACTACGGTATGGCTAAGGTTTCTACGAGCGAACTCGCGCTGTTTTGGACGTAATTTATCCGAGGATACCACTTGGTCCAAAAACCAGTCGTACAACTCCCTATGAGGTAAAAACTCCAATGTACACAAGGAGTGTGAGACTTGTTCTATATAGTCGCTCTCTCCGTGTGTCCAATCGTACATGGGATAAATACACCAATCGGTATTAGTTCGATGGTGAGCTTTGTGCAAAATGCGGTACATCACGGGGTCGCGCATCAACATATTTGAGGAGGCCATATCTATTTTAGCTCGTAAAACATGGGCTCCATCTGGATATTCCCCATTTTTCATGCCCTCAAAAAGTTTCAAATTTTCCTCAACGGACCTGTTTCTATAGGGACTATCCTTCCCTGGGTCGGTAGGGGTTCCCTTTTGGGACGCAATTTCTTCCGAGGATTGACTGTCCACATAAGCCTTTCCTTCCTTGATCAACTTCACGGCCCAATCATACAGTTGTTGAAAGTAATCGGATGCATAACACTCCGTATCCCACTCAAAACCAAGCCATGTAACGTCCTTTTTAATGGCCTCAACATACTCTTTCTCTTCCTTTGCGGGGTTAGTATCGTCAAAACGAAGATTCACGGGCGCATTATAGCGTAGGCCCAAACCAAAGTTTAGGCAAATGGAACTCGCATGCCCTATGTGCAGATACCCATTGGGCTCTGGAGGAAAACGAAATCTCAATTGTTCCCTGGAATAATCCTTGGATAGGTCTTCCTCAATAATGTGCTCGATAAAATTCAGCGATCTAGCTTCTTCTGCCATACCATAATTTTGATGCGCAAATGTAGTAAAATCAAACGTTCATCGCTATTTTTCCATCTTCTGTGTATACAAAGTAGGCCATTTCACAACACTTTTGGTATAGCCTACAACAATATCTTTCCATTCGACGAAATTAGAGACATATTTGTTATTGGAATACTATATGATAAAAAGACGCCTGAACACCGTCTTTTTGAATGAATTACACTTAAGGGGCACAAACTAACAGGGCTATTATGGCCCATAACCTCTTAAAAACTAACGGTGATGAAAAAAAGTAATTCAACGTATAGCATTCTAGTTCTGGCCTTGGCTTTTGTGCTATTGGGTACCTTCGCGTCTCAAGCGCAAGTTCTCAATAAGCCCGTGCCCGCGGACAACCCAAACCTTGCCGGAAACTCGGCATGGACCGCAGTTTGTGCGTCTGGGGGATTCAACGAATACTTTGTAAACTTTACATGGGATCCACCTATGGTGGAAAGCAACAATGAGTTTATTCTGGAACTATCTGATTCGGATGGTTACTTTGCCTCACCTACAGAACTCGCAAGGGTAGCGGATAAAAATCAGGTGTTTGATTTTGAATTCCAGTTTGCTCTTCCTACAGAAATGAGGGGAGATAACTTTAAAATGAGGGTCAGAAGTACAAATCCGGCCAAAACAAGCCCTGCTTCAGACGCATTTTCCATGTATTTTATCGATTACAATTCACCGCTATTGATAAGTGAAAACGGAAGTGGAAACATTCCATCCGGCGGTCTTATTCAATTATGTGGTGGTGGTTCGGTTACCCTTAAACCGCATAACATTCCAAATGCAGAAACCTATATCTACAACTGGTACCGCAGCGGTACGCTACTTGCCTCAAAATCAGAAAGTATCACCGTAACTGAGCCAGGCATGTACTATGTAGAGCTGGATTATGGAGATTGTTCAGGGTCCGCAAATACTTTATCCAACACCATAGAGATTTCGACCGGAACAAGTTCCGGATTGGCCATTAATGGTGCAAGCAATCTTGAGCTATGTCCGGGTGAAACCCAGGTCCTAGAGGCGAATATCACCGGTATGGGCCTAACATATACCTGGTATAAAGACGGGACCATTATCAGCGGCCCAACAGTTGAGGGCAGCACATACACCGTAAACTCAAATACCGCTGGATTTGAAGGTTCTTATCAAGTTGAAGTGGATGGTTCTGGTGTTTGTAAGGAATTGTCCGAGGCGGTTAGTATTACCAGCCCTGGTTCGTTTGAAATAAGTGTAAATAACGAGGAGAACATTGTACTCCTACCATCACAAACAAAGACTTTATCGGTTACCACAAATGCCAATACTCCTGTTTACCAGTGGTTTAAAGATGGTGCTGCAATAACCGATGTAACCAGTAACGCTTTAACTATTAACGAAGTAGGTGAATATTATGTGGAAGTTACAGATAATGGTGGTCCTTGTACCCCGGCACCTGTCGCTTCTACGACCACAACCGTTGTATCCCCAGATTCATTTGAATTTGTGATTGACTATGTGGGCACTTATGCTTCTTGTGAAAATATAGATGCAACTTTGAATCTTAGCGCGATAAATGCAGTAAGTGATAATGGTGCGACCACAGATGTAACCGCCGACCTTCAAAACTCTTTTGAATACCAATGGAGATTGAACGGTACAGATATATCGGGCGAAACATCGAAAACCATTACCATATCCAATCAAGATAATAATGGTGAGTATACCCTATTTGGTACCATCGATGCCTTTGAATCGATGTCCAACACGCTTCAAGTAACACTTAACAGCAACGAAACCCTTCAAATTACCACAAATGGTACTGTTCTATGTGAGGGAGGTAATGCTATAGTGTTGGAAACAACCACTGAACTATCCAATAAATCCTTTGAATGGAAGAAGGATGGAACAGTTATAAACACCTCATCTGAAAGCTTGACGGTTAATGAAACAGGTGTTTACCAACTGATTATAACCTCCAATGCATGTCCATTGGTATCCAACGAAATTACCATAAGTGCTTTTGATGAATCACTTTTGGTACTTGATAAATCCAAAGACCTCATCATTATTGAGGGAGAGACCCAAACTCTTACCGCAAGCGGTGCAGATTCTTATGAATGGTACGATGCAGGTAACAACCTAATTTCTTCTAGTAGTTCCTACGACTTTACAGAAGAGGGGGAGTACCTGTTGATCGCCACTTTTGGAACTTGTACAGTAAGCAAAGTAATCACCGTAACCTACCGGGATATGTTTGCCATACCTAATGTTATTACCGCTAATGGCGACGGTATTAACGATCTATGGGTATTGCCAAACACCTATTCCAGAGACCCAAATGTTCTTGTTACCATTTTTAATGAGCGAGGAGAACAAGTATTTAGCCAAGCCGGCTATGAAAACAACTGGCCACAATCCACCACATCCTTTAACAAACAAAGCATGATTTTCTATTACAAGATTACGCGTGGTGGTAAAAGCCTGAAACAAGGAACCATCACTGTTATTAAATAAGCAGCAATGCAGACCAAGAAACCTCTACTATTACTTGCCATATTATTACTTGCATTCTCCGGTATGAGAGCGCAAGAAGAAGAAGTCTATGTACCTTATAATGTACCTTCTCAGAACCTCTTGAAATTTAATAGGTTCTTACTGAACCCAACGTTTTCCACGGTTAGGGAAGATAAGTCATACATTAACCTTTTTCATAGAAACCAGTCGGTATCTTTTGATGACAACAACCAGGTATACTTCTTGAGCTATAGTGGTAGAGTAAGTGATAGAAGCGGAGTTGGTCTAAGTTTATTTACCAATCGTGAAGGCTTGTTCAACAATTTTGGTGTGCATGCCAACTACGCCTATGGTGTTCGTCTGAGCCCAAAAAGCACATTCACCTTTGGTGCCAACGTCAGCTACTATCAGAGTGCATTTAATCAAGATAGGGTAAACTCGGTTGAAGTAGATCCGTTCCTAAATACATTGGAAAGTAGTTCTTTGGTCAGTTTTCAGCCTGGATTCAACTTTTCAATTGGCAAATTTGACATAGGAGGATTCGCCGAAAACCTTTTTGATTACAACCTAAAGACCAGTGAATCTGTTACCGATTTTAATGAAAAAACATATTCCGGGCACCTACAATATACCCATCAGTTTGAAAACGGAACGGGTATCATGGAACAGGCTAGGTTAATGCCATTGGCAAGGGTTCGCAAAGTTGGTGAAGAAAACATTACCCTTGGTGGAAACCTGATACTCGACCTTCCAAAATTGGGTTGGGTACAAGCAGGTTACGATGATTTTTATGGTGCTTCTGCAGGTCTAGGTTTTAACCTGACCAAAAATATATCCCTCGGATATACCGTAGAGAAAGGTTTGTCCAACCAATTTGAGAATTTTGGGGTAACCCACGAAATCTCATTGGCATACTCCTTTACTCCAAATCTTACGGAAGACCGTGTAATGTTGGAAAAAGAGGGTGAAGAATTGGTCTCCAATGATGAGGATGTACCCCAGGATAGCTTGAACCTTACCGAAAAGGACCTGGAAATTGCTCAACTCAAAGACAAATTGGCCGAGAACGATGCCATTTTAGATGAATTGTTGATGCGTCAAGATTCCATCGAATCCACCCGTAAAAAAGACTTGGAAAGACGTTTTGAGACCGTGATGAAAATGGTACAACGTGAAACAAGAGGTCAAAACCCTGCACTGGAAGAAAAAGCAAAAGAAGTATACTTCGCCAACATGGACAGCGCGGACATTGTAACGCGCAAGTCCCAGCCCTTGGCCAACCACGGACTATCCAACAACACCTCGACAAAAAAGGTGATCAAGATCAACGAAACAAAGGCCAATACCAAGGCAACTTATGCCTCCAACTCAAAAGCCAAAAAAGATAATACATATAGAACCACTAAAAGCACTAGAGCAGCAGGTTTTAAGGCCCATTCTGTGCCCAACGTGGAAAGCGGACATTATTTAATTGCCAATGTGTTCCGTGATACCAACAACCTTACGGCCTTTATTGAAAAGCTAAGATCACAAGGTATTGAAGCGGATTATTTCCAAAACCCTAAAAACGGTCTAAACTACGTGTATATCGGCGACTTTAACAACAAAAAAGAAGCGCTGAATGCCTATAGAACCAAAATGAACGGGGCTTATCAAGGTGATGCCTGGGTAATGAACGTAAATGGGGGGGATTCCCAAATTGCAGGATATTCTGGAAATGTAAACAGACCGAATTCCAAGTATGGAAACAACCAGCTTTCCAAAAATGTAGCGGGCCTATCCAATCAAAAAGGCAACAAACATGTGGTACTTAGAACTCAAGCTGGTGACGGAATTGCGGAAGGATATTATATCATCGCCAACGTATTTGAAAATTCCGCAAGCGCCAAAGAGTTTGTTAAAGAACTCAACGCAAAAGGGTTACACGCCAGCTATTTTGTTAGTCCGGCAGATAAGAACAGGTATGTATACTTAAAAAAACATGAGACCTGGAACAATGCCCTAACCTCTTACTATACCAAACTAAACGCATCGTATGACGACGATATGTGGATCATGCGAATCAAACCAAACACAACTATTTAACCCCAAACCTATGAAATTAACACTACTCAAGTGGGGCTCCTCTATTTGTATACTATTGTTTATGTATACAGGTATCTCTCAGGTAAAGAACGACTTTGATGTCCGTTATGAAAACAGGCTTAAAGGAGATCTTACCTTTATAGCAAACAATATCGTCAACAGAGACGAGGGAAGTGATGGTCCTGAAAGTCCATATAATGCCACAGGGTCATCTTCCGAGTATAACGATAGGTTGAACATGCAATACATAGATATTGACGGTGACCCATCGACTTTTAGCTCGAGTAGTGCTACACTTTCGGTGCCCGATCCTGGATGTTCCTTAATTCGTTATGCCGGTCTATATTGGTCTGCGGTTTACAGGGACAATAACCGTAGCACTGATTTTAACCAAGTAAAATTTCGGGTTCCCGGTGGATCCTATGTAGATCTAACGGCGGACGAAATCCTCTTTGATGGTGATGGCGATGCCGATTTTGGAACATACGCACCATATGCCTGTTATAAAGATGTAACATCCATTGTTTCAGGATTGGCCAATCCCGATGGGGAATATTTTGTGGCCAATGTTAGGGCCAGTTCAGGAGACAATGTTCAGGGTGGTGTTTCCGGAGGTTGGTCTTTGGTGGTTGTATATGAAAACCCAACCCTTCCAGGAAAATACATTACCACTTTTGATGGATACGCAGGTATCAAATCAGGAGAGACAGTGGACATTCCATTTAGTGGGTTTACCACATTGCCAGCTCCTTTCCCGGTAAACGCCAAACTTGGTGTTGCCGCATTGGAGGGAGATAACAGAATTTCAGGAGACCAGCTATCCATTCGCGCGGACAGCAATGGTTCCTTCACCACATTATCAAACACAGCCAACCCTGCAAATAACTTCTTTAATAGTAATATCACTAACGAAGGGGCCATTGTTACCACCAGAAACCCCAACAGTACCAACACATTAGGATGGGATGTGGACCTATTTACCATTCCCAATCCCAACCAGTCCGTAATTCCCAATGATGAGACCGGAGCTACGCTAAGGGCATCATCTACACAGGATAAATATGACATTTTCTTTACTTCGTTGGATGTAGAGATCATTGAGCCGACAATGAACCTTGCCAAAACAGTCGAGGATATTGGTGGAAATGATATTACTGGACAAGGTGTACATCTAGGGCAATATTTGGACTATGTACTCACTTTTGAAAATGTAGGGAACGACGATGCTGTAAATTATACGATCAGAGACGTACTGCCCATCAATGTTACGCTGGATGAGTCCAGTATTAACATGCCTGCTGGGGTAACATACGTATATGATCCAGCAACCAGGACCATTACTTTTACCATACCCGATTCCATGGTGGAAGAAGGGGACCCGGCCGCTACCATCCGTATGCGCGTACAAGTTGCTGAAAACTGCTTCGATTTTATCGATGCATGTACGGATATTATTCAAAACTTGGCATATTCCACCTATTCTGGAGCCATAAACACGGCACAAATTACAGATGACCCCAGTGTGTCCGATTTCGATGGTTGTGGTTTTGGAACGCCTGGCGCCACCAACTTCCTTTTGGATGATCTAAGTGCCTGTAATTTCTCCAGAACCGTACAATTGTGCGGGGACGAAGTATTACTTGACGCCGGTGACAACTTTGATAATTACATATGGTATCGCGATGAAAACGGAAACAACCAAATTGATGTTGGCACGGATACCGTAATCACAGATGGAGATTCCGATAACGACCCAAGTACAATCTTGGTGAACGAAATTGGGACCTACATCGTGGACAAACAAGTAGCAGATCCTTGTAAGGATTTTCAAGAAATCATCAATGTTGAGCTTTTCGGTTCCGTTCAGTCAAATCCGATCACCGCATTGATCAACGATACAAGCAACACCATTGATGGCGATATCGAAATATGTCCCAACGACGGTAGTGAGCTTCCAGAAATATTCCTTTGCGGACTAAACGATACCGAGCTTATCCAAATAAACATCCCGGATGCAACAAGCATTGTTTGGGAACAATTGGACGAAGCAAGTTGTGGTGCCGTAACCGATGGCTGTGCCAACACCAATGCAGGATGTACTTGGAACACCGTTGATACCGGAAACGACTTTTTGGCTTCAGATACCGGTCAATATAGATTGGTGATCAACTACCAAAATGGTTGTTTTAGTAGGTTCTATTTCAATATATATAAGAACCCGCTAGATCCACAGTATACTTCAAGGGATATTATTTGTGATACCGATGGAAACATTACAGTAACCAATGTTCCTTTGACCTATGAGTTCCAATTGGTGAACCAATCCACTGGTACTATAGAGGTTGCCTACCAATCAAGTCCTAGTTTTGACATCGACACCAATGGTGCCTACATGGTAGAAATGAGACAACAAGGTGTTACCGATGGCTGTGTTTTTGTTTTGGACAATATCGGAATTTTGGAAAGGGACTTTCAAGTAGATGTTGTTCCTCAAGATACAGACTGTAACGGTCTAGGTGAAATTGCCATTTCCGTACTAAATGTAGAGGCACAATACTATTATGAGATTTCCCAAGGAGGTACCGTAGTAGATACACACGGACCTACCAACGACAATAACTACACCTTTGTAAATTTAAATGACGGCGTATACGACGTTAACGTTACCACCGATGACGGGTGTGACTATACCGAACAAGTAACCATCCTAGATCTAACAGACCTTGAATTAACCGCAAGGATCTCACAACACATTACCTGTAGGGAAGGTAATATTCAAATGGAATCCACTGGAGGTAAAACACCTCACACTTATGCCATTTGGTCCTATGTGGACGATAATGGGGTTACACAGATTTCGTATCCCTCGGTAACCGACATTCCTGCGTCGGCATTCCAAACTAGTCAAATTTTTGACATTTATGACCCGGGGCGTTACACCTTTGTGGTAGTGGACAGAAACAACTGTTACGATATTTCCAACCCTGTGGATATCGAATTCAGGCCTGCTGCAGAGTACAACGCTACTACAATTACAGATGTTCTTTGTTATGGCGATGCCACAGGAGGAATTACATTTAATTTGGTTGACGACAACGGCTACCAACTTACCTACTATTTATTCGATGCCACAGGTTTTGACGAGGACAATTACGACCTGAACAACGCTTTGGCCACCAATGCTTCAGGTAATTTTCCTGGATTGACCAATGGTGATTATGCTGTGGTTATCAATCAACGAAAGGGTAGTGCAGACTGTGATTATTTTGAATATGCCAGTATCTCCGCACCATCATCTGCCATAGATGCCGATGCCGTTTTGGTACAGGATTATACCTGTTTGCAAGATGGTATTGTGGAAGCTCAAAATGTAACTGGAGGTACAGCTCCTTACGAATATAGTATCGATGGAGTAACCTTTGTAGCCTCCCCAACATTCAACAATCTAACAGATGGAACGTATACCATCACCGTAAGAGATGCCAATGGATGTACTTTCGTGACCAATTCTGTCACCATAGATCCTTTAGATCCGCCGACCGATATAGATTTTACATCTACCGATCCATTGTGCCCCACATTCGAATCCGACATTACATTATCCGTAACTGGAGGATCACCGGCTTTGGTTTATGAAATTATTTCTCCAGCGGCCAGCGTGGTGAATAATGGAAACAATGCAACCTTTACAAGCTTGACACCTGGAACATATATGTTCCGTGTAACCGATAGTGACGGATGTTCATACGATGAAAGCTACACGATTGCCCCGGTAACCGAAATTTCGGTTATGGGACAATTGGTAAGCAATATTACCTGCTTTGGTGCCAACGATGGTGAAATTGAATACACGGTATCCAATTTTAACACAGATTTCGATTATACCGTAACCGGTCCGGCATCTTTCTCTGGAACAGCTGAGACCAACGGAACCATTTCCTTAAACGGACTTGCCGAAGGAACATATACCATTACCGTTACAGATAATCTTACCAACTGTACAGATACTGCCGATGTAACCATTGCCGCTCCACCTGCGGCCATTACCGCTCCTGTAAGCGTTACCCAGCCTACATGTATTTCGGATGGTTCGGTGCAGATCACCGCTGCAGGCGGATGGGGAAGTTATACCTATGAAATTACCGCAGGACCCGCTACTTTTGGACCACAATCCAGTGGTTTGTTTACGGGATTAACCTTAGGGGGTACCTATACATTTACAGTAACCGATGCCAATGGGTGTGTATATACAGACACCTTTATCATCAATGAAGCCGTTGCTCCTGTACTGGAAATTGTTCCAAACGACATTTGTTACGATGATGCCACAGGTTTGACCCTAACAGCAAATATTACCTCTGGAGGCGATGGAAATTACCAATACAGCTTAAACGGAGGACCATTTGGAGCAACTAATGTCTTCACAGGTCTGGGCCCTGGTACTTATACCATTGATGTTAGGGATGGTAACAGTTGTACCGATTCAGCATCAATTACCATAGACCCTGAACTTAGTGTTGTAGCCTCCGCTTCCAACATTACTGCATGTGCTACTGGTACAGATATAAACATTACAGCTGCCGGTGGGGATGGAAACTATGTTTATGCCGTAGTGCCCGATGGGACAACTCCAACGGCTGGGGACTTTTCGACTACCAATCCGGTTACGGTAACAAGTGCTGGTGATTATGATGTTTATGTAAGGGATAATAATGGGGCGGCCGATTATTGTGAAGCCTCTTACGATATTACCATCATTCAAGATGACCCATTGGCAATAACCGTCACCAATACAGATATTTTGTGTAGCGGGGAATCACAGGCCGAAATAACCATTACGGCTACAGGCGGTGAAGGTCCATATTTGTACAGTATTGACAATGGAGCAAACTACCAGACATCAAATACATTTGTAAACCTTCCAGCAGGAAGCTATAACATCCGTGTTAGAGATGCCAATAACTGTGATGTAACAGAAATTTATACGATAACCGAACCACTAACGCTTTCTGCATCCGCAGCAGTAACTGCATTGGCGGAATGCTACCCAGGAATGGGAGCTGAGGTGAGGATTACCAATGCCATTGGAGGTACCGCTCCTTACGAGTACAGTTTTGACGGAGGATCTACCTACGGAGCAAGTTCCATTGGATATTTATTGCCCGGAACACATACGCTTTACATTAGGGATGCCAACCTTTGTACGTTCCCAATGTCCGTGACAATTGATCCGGAGCCGGAAGCTCCTACAGCAACCACGGCCATTGATTACGAGTGTGACGGAGAAGGAACAATCACAGTGACGCCAAGCAGCACTGATTTTGACTATACCTATGAAATTGATGGTTCACCCAATACACCAAACACATCCAATGTGTTTACAGATGTTGCGGTTGGAAACCATACTATTACAGTAAATTATACCAGTAATATTGCCCCTTCACCAAGTGTTCTTTTGTCAGAAAACTTTGGAACTGGTCCCAATACCAGTATACCGGAAGTAGATCCGGCATATTGCTACGAACCTCAAAATGGTTCTGTGAACTCTTGTGGATGGGGAATTGATACACACATACAAGACGGGGAATATTCCGTTACCCAGACAATTGTTAACCCTTATGGAACATGGTTAAGTCCAAACGATCATTCTGGTTTGGCCAACGGTAGATTCTTGGCCATGAACGTGGGAGGTGCAGTTGGACCAAATGGGATTATTTACGCTAAAAGAGGAATTGAAGTAGTCCCCAATAGGGATATTACCATTTCACTTTGGGCATTCAACCTATTGAGAAACGGTACCAGTGGTGCAGACCCAGATATCGATATACAATTGGTTGATGGCGTTGGAACTGTAATTGCCAGTACAACTACTGGTAATGTACCTAAGAACAATGGTGTTAACGATTGGCAAAACTACTCCGTAACCCTAAATCCAGGAGCCAATACCAACTTGGATATCGTTATACGAACAAACTCTGCAGTAACCGGCGGTAATGATATTGCGATTGATGATATCGAAGCTTACCAAACACCAGAAGTATGTACAGAATCATTGACCATCAATGTGAATGTAGAAGATGGTCACGCTTTTGATGGAGCTATTACGGCCTATTCCGATCTTTCGTGTAATGGAGCTGCAGATGGTACCATCACTTTCGAAGCAGAAAACTTTGATCCTGCAACAGGGTTTACCTATCAAGTTGATGGTGGAGCCGTTTCTGCACCACAATTTGCGAGTCCTGTAACCGTAAATGGTTTGTCTGCTGGAGCACATACTATAGAAATAGTAGATCTAAGGGATGCTGCCTGTTCAGTAATCCTTAACCAAACATTGACGCAACCGGATGTATTGGATGTTACAGCATCCATTACCAACGAACTTACTTGTACAAACGGAGGAGCCACCATTACTGCAAATGCAACTGGCGGAACACCCGCATATCAATATCAGTTGGAAGATGATTTGGGCGCTGTTCTAACGGCCTATCAATCATCCAACGTGTTTACGGGTATAGCTGCCGGCGATTACGTTGTTAGGGCAATGGACACCAATTCTTGTGAGGATACCACTGCTGTAATCACTGTTGATCCACCTGCAACCATTGTCTTCACGGCAACACCGACCGCTTGTTATAGTGGTAATAACGACGGTAGTATTCAGGTAGATGTTACCGATGGTAACGGGAACTATCAATTCAGTATAAACGGAAGTCCTTGGATTACACCAACGCCTTCTACAGCTACAACCTATACGTTCTCAAGTTTGACTGCAGGAACCTATACTATTGATGTACGTGATCAGTATGGTTGTTCCGTTCAACAAACAGTAACCATTGTCGATGCTTTGATTGCATCCGTAGATGTTGTGGATGTATCAACTTGTGCCGATGGTAGCATAACTGTAACTGCTTCTGGTGGTTCACCAACTTTGGAATATGCATTTGTTCCAACTACTACAGACCCAACAGGATCATTCTCAACAACAAATGTTTATACAGTTACCGCCGGTAACGAAGGTACATTCGATGTGTACGTAAGAGATAATTCCGCAACCGCTCCTTATTGTGAATATATGGAAACGGTTACGGTGAACCCTGGTGTTCCATTGACTATGACTGCCACTCCAACTGATCCAGATTGTCATGACGGAACAGGAAATATTTTAGTTGATATCACCTCTGGCATCGCCCCATATACTATAGAAATTGTTGATTTGGACAATGGTGGCGCATCCAGCCAAACAAACACAAATGTATTGGCCTCAAGTAGGACTTATTACAACTTGATGCCTGGTAATTACACCATTAATGTTACCGATGCGACAGGATGTGTGATCACCGATACCCAAACTATTAACAATCCTGATGAATTAACAGGAATAGTTACCGGTGTTGTGCCGGTGAATTGTGGTGTGGGGCCTGCCGAATTTGGTTTTGACTTTTCCGGTTATCCATCAACTATTGGAACCATTGAATTTAGTGATGACGGGGGCACAACCTGGTCCTCTTCCGACCAATTCCGTGGATACAATCCTGGTGATACCGTATATCCATCCTTAAGAACAGTTGACGGATCTGGAAATACAATTTGTCAAACCGATTTAGAACCTTTCCTAATTCCTTATCCTTTGGATGATTTGGACATTACCATTTCGGCCTTGGTAGTAAATTGTAACGAATTACAGGTTACCGTTCAAGGGTCTGAAGGTGTTGCTCCATATGAGTATGCCTATTCTGATGATCCTGCCAATTTTGATCCATCTACAGCTACTTGGAACCCAGGCGGAAGTGTTGATAACCTTGGTAACACGGTTACTGCGGGTCACGGTATGTACCAATGGACAGGTTTGGTTCCAGGAAGAACTTATGTTTTCTATGTAAGAGATTCCAGTGGTTGTGTTCGCCAGAGTAATGTAAATGTGAACGATTTGATTACCGTTCCGTTAGAAATTACTTCTGTGGTGACTCCAACTTGTGACGGATTAACTACCGGTAGTATTACCTATACGGTAACAGATAATCAAGCTCCTTTCGAAACTTTGATGAGATGGACTGTTTATGACATGTCCTCTGGTTCTCCTGTTTCAGTTGCAACTAGTGGTGGTATCGTTCCTTTTTCATCTCCTCAACAGGATATAGTTGTGAACAATCTTCCGGCTGGAAACTACTTTATTGAAGTTACAGAAGTGGATGGTTCCAATAATGATAGTTGTGTGGGTGCGACCGAAAATGTACTGTTACAGGAATTGGATCCTTTAACAGGTACACCCGTAGTTTTACAAAATATCAGTTGTGATGCCCCTGGACTTATAGAAATTCAAAACCCAATGGGCGGTGGTGGAATTTATACCTATACCGTTACAGGACCGGTAGGATTTACTACTATCACATCTACATCCGACAATCCAATTGAAATTCCTGCGAATTCACCAGCAGGTAACTACGAAGTTACTATGGAAGATCAGTTTGGTTGTGGTGTAAACTTGGGAAATGTTCCTTTGACATTGACCCCAAACCCAACTATTGATAGTGTTCACATTGACAGTTGTGCATATCCTATCACAGTAACCATAAATGCTTCGACTACAGCTACAGACGTTTTCTATTCTATGGATGGTGGAGCAACTTATTTGGACAACGGAGGTATATTTACCAATGTATCACCAGGAACATATAACATAGCTATCATAGATAGCAATGGATGTACCGATACTGATGTTATCGATGTTCACCCTCCATTGGAATTTACAGCAATACAAACCGTAGCCTTGGATTGCGAGCCAGGTGCAGCGGCAAATGCCGAGATAGAAATTAATGTAATCTCTGGTTCCGGGAATTATGAATATATGATCGATGGTCCTGGTTTAAATGATGTAGCTAGAACTACATTGCCATCCAATCCATTCACATGGACTGGTGCAGCGGCTGCAGGAAGCTATGATGTAATTGTATATGATATGGGAACAGCACCACCAAACTGTTCCCAGACCATTACTGTTGATGTACCTGAAGCACCGCTTCCAAGCTTTACGGAAACTCATACGGATGTTACCTGTTTTGGTGCTAGCGACGGTACCATTACCTTAACGGAACAGGATACAGGTATAAATCCATTGACCTATACATTGTCTCCTATGCCTGCAGGTGTTGTACAAAACGGCAACACATTTGAAAACCTTCCTGCCGGTACATACAGTGTACGTGGTGTAGGTTCCAACAGCTGTTTCGTGGATATTTTTGATATTGTCATCAATGAGCCAGCAGCAATTGCAAATGTGAACGCAAGTGTACTGGAATTTGGATGTACTGCTGGTAACAATACCAACAACGCAACCATAACCGTAGATACGGCTTCCATTACCGGAGGTAGCGGAAACTATGTAATCTATGAATTCATCAAAGACGCAGGTTCCGTTGTAGTTCAATCCGGAAGTAACCCTGTTTATACTGAAACCGACATCAATGGTGGAAGTTATACCATCAATGTTTATGATGACAATGGATGTTTGGGACAAACTACAGCAGTAATAGCACCATTTGATAGCTTGGATTCTGCCAGTGTTACCATAGATGCAGTTGCAACTTGTGTAACAGGTGAAGATATCACTATCACAGCATTTGGTTCCATTACCAACTCAAATACAGATCCTGCAAACTATGAGTTCAGGGAATTGCCATCAGGTCCATTCCAAGCCTCGGGAACATTTACAGGATTGAGTGTTGGAACACATAATTTTGAAGTAAGAAATACAGTAACAGGATGTATTATTACCGTTTCTCATGAAGTGGCAGATCCAGAAGTATTGGATTTGAACATCGTGGATACTACTGATATAACTTGTTTTGGAGATACCAATGGTTCCGTAGAACTGAACTTGGTAGATGCTTCCAATGTTACGTATGCAAGTGCTACCAGCTATACCCTGTACTACGACGTAAACAATACGCCCACAGATATATCGGATGATACCACATTTACTGGTTCCGATGCCGATGGAAGCTTTACTATCACAGGTCTTGCTGCCGGAACCTATTACATCGAGGTTACCGATACCAACCCTCCGGGATCAGCATGTTTGTACAGTGAATCTTTCACCATTGCAGGACCAGCAGCGTCCATAGCAGGTGCAACCGTAGTAACCGATATCACTTGTTTAGGCAACGATGGTACCATACAAATTACCAATGTAACCGGTGGATGGGGTGGATACTCCTATTATGTGGGTACAACTTCTCCAACAGGTCCTGGTGACTATGTTGCCTCTCCAAACTTTAGTGGACTTGGAGCTGGAACTTATGAAGCTTGGGTAATCGATTCCAGTGGATGTGAGCAATTGGTGGATACAGTAACACTAGCTGACCCATTGCCAATTACGGCAACCCTTCAGGTAAATGTTGAAAACTGTACAGACCTTCAAGGAGAAATCCAAGTAGTTGGAACAACCGGAGGACAAGGAAGCAACTATACTTACCAATTGATAAGAAACGGAGTTAATGTTGGCTCTCCTCAAACCAGTGATGTTTTCTCTGGATTGGGTGCAGGCTCATATGAAGTATTGATAGCCGACCAATGGTCTTGTACCACAACGGTAGGTCCTGTGGTACTTACAGATGCTATGACAGCCACTACCACTGTGGTTAAACCTATCGATTGTACTGTAGATCCAGGAGGTCAGATAACAGTAAATGTTTCTGGTGGATCGTCCAACTTAACCTTTGCTGTTGAGTTCCCTGATGGTTCTACCCCGCTACCAACAAATACTACTGGAGTGTTCACAGGTTTAACCATGCCAGGTGTATATACCTTCACGGTAACCGACAATGATACAGGAACTCCTTGTACCTATGTGGTGACACAAGAGTTGGATGATAAAGTTGATCCTATTCTATTGGATGCCACTATTCAAAATGTAAGCTGTTTTGGAGGAAACGACGGTAGTATCTTGGCCAACCTTGATCCTGCTACAGCGGTGAATCCAATTTACAGATATGAGTTGATAGGAATAAGTGCAGGTGCTCCGAGCAGACCACTACAGGATAGTCCTTTGTTCGATAATCTACCAGCTGGTGATTACGAAGTTCGTGTGATCTCTTCCAGATCTTGTGTAGATGTAAAAGCTGAAACCATTACAGAACCTACAGTATTGGATGCAACTGCTACCGCTACGGATTTTGTATGTAGCCCGAGCAATTCTGTAGATGTGTCAACAATAACAGTTACAGCTACAGGAGGTACTCCATTTACTGGCGGAACTCCTTACTATCTATATAGTTTTGAAGGAAACAGCTTCACCTCCAACCCATCTTTTGATGTGGTGGACAATGGAACTGCTCAAACTATAAACTACATTGTGAGGGATGCCAATGGTTGTGAATATCCAAACAGTATCACTGTTCAGCCATTGAACACATTCACATTAAGTGCCAATCAGGATGTGGCAATTACCTGTAACAATCCAGAAACGGTAACATTGACGGTTACAGAAAGTATTGGTGGTGACACCTACACCTTCGAGTTGCTGCCAGTAGGAAACCCATATGGATCTATGGTTACTTCCACAACAACAACTGCAACTTTTGAGTTGACAGAACCTGGTACTTATACCTTCAGGGCAACCAACGATACCACAGGATGTTATGTGGAAACTACACATACCATCGCTCCTTACGATACCATAGATGTGAGCGCAACAGCTACAGCACCAGCAATTTGCTTTGGTGATGCAGGTGAAATAACAATAGATGTTACTGGATACACAGGGGCTTATGACTATGATGTATACAGAACGGATGGTACCTTGATCGTATCAGGAAGTGAAAACACCTCATCCGGTTCATTTGCCATAACGCACCCAGATTTGGTTGGTGGAAACTACTATGTTGAAGTAGAAGCTACAGGAACACCTTTCTGTTCCGCTATTTCCGGAACGGTGACCATTATTTCACCAAGTGCGGCATTGGATTATACACCACAAGAAATGGCCAATGTTACCTGTACGAACGATCAGGGTGAAATTTTGATTGCTCCAACGGGAGGTTATGCACCATACGACATTGTATTGACCAATACCACGACAACTGAGGTTTATACGATGAACGATGTAGCCAGCTACTTGTTCACTGGATTATCCGCAGGAGTTTATACGGTAAGGGTAACGGACAATGGAGGATGTTTTGAGGATAGAGGAATCACCCTGGAAGTGCCAGACCCAATTACCGCAGATATTGATGCTGCTCCAATCGACCTATTGTGCTACGGTGCTGAAAGTGCTTCAGTATGGGCGCACAACGTAAGTGGAGGAAGTGGTTCGTACAACTATCAATTGAATTACTACAATGAAGCAGGTACTGCCATTGTATTTACCACTGGTGAACAAATCAGTAACACATTCAATAATTTGGGTGCAGGTACATACAGTATTACCGTTTCCGATGTATGGAACTGTTCTGTGGAAACTCCAACGGTAACCATTACAGAACCAACTGAGGTAATGGCTTCATTGATCCAGGTAAGTGAAATGACCTGTAACGACGATGCACAGATTATGTTGAGCGCTGCAGGAGGAACTGCACCTTACTACTACAGTACAGATGGAATCAATTTCTTTGCCATGAGCGGTGGGGATACACATACATTTGATGTAGGAGCAGGTGAATACCAATATTACGTTCGCGATGATAATGGTTGTGATGCCATGATATCCAACCAAGTTACAGTTGATGAGGTTCCAGAACTAACCTTGGCGATCGATGAATCTGCTGCGTTGATCAATTGTACAGGCGAAGCATCCGCTACAATCATAGCACAAGCAACCGGTGGTTTGGGCAACTATAGCTACGAATTGTTCAGTGATGCTGCCTTGACCAACTTGGTAGATGGACCACAAAACAACGGTACTTTCAACGGCCTAATGGCAGGTGAATACTATGTAAGGGTAACCAGTGAAGACTGCGTGGAAGTTTCCCCAGTGATTACCATAGTTGATCCAGAACCATTGGTTGTGGAAAGAGAAGAGTTTACAGATATAACATGTTCAGGAATGAACGACGGTACAATTACTGTTGAAGTGTCGGGTGGAACAGGTGAGATTCTATACGCTATTTCACCTAATCTAGATCAGTTTGATACGACGAACACCTTTACTGATCTAGAACCCGGCATCTATGATGTAATTGCACAAGATGTGAACGGATGTTTCATTACGTTCCAATTTGAAATCACTCAACCGGAACCAATCGTTGCCGAAGCCATTAATATTATGGACGAGGTATGCTTCGAAAGCGGTGATGGATCATTTGAGCTACAAATATCAGGAGGTACCGCTCCTTATCAAACTAGTTTAAATTCCAGTGCAGATGAAAACTTTGTACAAGATCAATTCTTGTTCCAAGACCTTACCGCAGGAACGCATGTTGTATTTGTAAGAGATGCTCAAGGTTGTGAAACAAATGTAATCGTGGAAATAGAGCCGGGTGTTAACCTAGCCGCTACCGTTACACCTATTTACGAGTGTACAGGTAATATTCCAGACAACTACTTGGAAATTATATTGGAAGACGAATCAATTGCGGGTGACCTTATGTACGCTTTGGATTCAACAGATCCAGCCGATATGCAACTAACGGCCGACTTTACCAATATGACACCAGGTGACCATTACATTACCATAGCCCATGCCAATGGATGTATGACCACATACGACTTTACCATTGAAGCCTATGAACCTTTGACACTGACGTTGGAAAACAACAACATCAACCAGATTACGGCCATAGCAGAAGGTGGAGTGGAAGATTATACATTCTATTTCAACGATATCGACAATGGTACGGATAATACGTTCTACATCAACAGGACCGATACGTACACGGTAACTGTAATAGATCAGAACGGTTGTGAGGCCACCGCAGAAATATTCATGGAGTTCATAGATATTGAGTTCCCGAACTTTTTCACCCCAGATGGCGACGGTCTCAACGATATATGGATACCTGACAACATTGAAGGGTTCCCGGACGTACTAATTAAGATTTATGACCGTTATGGTAGAGTAGTGGAAGAGATGACCCGAAACGTACAGGGATGGGACGGTAATTACGATGGAAAACCATTGCCAACCGGAGATTACTGGTACGTAGTTAAACTCGAAGGTCCACAAGACGATCGAGAATTTGTGGGACACTTTACACTATATCGACAATAATACTTAACCTACGCTGACCCCATGCTTAAAAAAGTATACTCAACTATCCTACTTGTTTCCTTGGCACTTTGTGCCAGGGGACAGGAGTTGACCGTACCCCAATTATCCCAATATATAGCCGATAATCCATTTTTAATGTCTCCTACCTATGCAGGTATAGGAGATCATATAAAAGTCCGTTTAAACGGCTTAACACAATGGGTAGGAATCGAAGATGCTCCCGATACCCAAACCTTGGCAGCCGATGCCAGGATAGGAAATAGATCCGGAGTGGGAATGCTGCTTTATAACGACAGTAATGGTTATACCAGACAAAGGGGGGCAAGGGTTTCCTTTGCACACCACCTTACTTTGGACAGATATGATGACATCTTTTTATCCTTCGGAATTTCGTACAACTTTAACCAGTTCAGGATAGATGTGGAACAGTTCGAAGCCAGAAATGGACAACTACCTACAGATGATAAAGCAACCACCAACCATAATTTTGATCTGGGTGTATTGTACCGTTACGATAAATTCTTTTTAAGCCTTAATGCAGGAAACGTACTAAACAAAGATCTTTCCAATTTTAATACGGACATTATTAGAATAGAACCGAACAAATTGAGAAATTATTATCTGTATTCAGGATACAGTTTTTCCAAGAGCAAGAACAGTAAGTTGGAAATAGAACCATCCGTATTTTTTCAATGGTTCGAGAGCGACGGACGTTCAGTCACCGATCTGAACGCTAAATTCCGATTCCGCGATTTTGAAGACTACTACTATGTGGGTCTCACCTACCGCTTTTTGAACGATCAGTTAGGTGAACCACTGTACATTGCTCCAATGGCCGGATTTAAAAAGAGTAACTTCTATTTTGGGTATTCCTATCAAGTTATAACCAACGAGATATTGGGTTATAGCACAGGTACCCATGTACTTACCGTAGGAATGGACCTCTTCCAAGGTATAAGTAACTGCAGATGTATGTATTGATTTTATCGCTTTTACCCTATTTTTGCCCTTTCTTAATTCAAAGCTTTGGGAAAGATCAGGTTAAAGAACGTTAGAATACATTCCAACCATGGGTGTTTAAGGGAAGAAATGCTCATTGGTAGCGACTACAGGGTAGATTTGGAAGTTACCGCAGATCTTTCGAAGCCGGCAGCATCAGATCAACTTGATGAAACCGTTGATTATGTTCACCTCAACAACATTATTAAAGAGGAAATGACGGTACGTTCCAATTTATTGGAGCATGTCGCCAAAAGAATCATTGATCGTATATTTCAAGAAATCAAGGAAGTAACCCATGTAGAGGTCGAAGTTTCCAAAATAAACCCCCCAATTGGTGGCGATGTCGAAAGTGTTTCGGTGAAACTCGAAATTACTCGATGAACGGCCACTTAGAAGATGTGACCTCGATCAATCTTTTTTTATTTTTGTTTCCAACAACACTAACGGCATTGTGGTCGAATTGGATAGACAAAGTCCCGCAAGGATTTTTATGGTGGTTCGAGTCCACCCGATGCCTCAAAGGTATACTTTTCACGAAAGTATCGCGCATTTTTATTTAGATTATTTTTCAATCTAATAATTCATAAAATATTTTTAGCTTTGCGATCCAATTGGCATCGTGGCCGAGTGGCTAGGCAGAGCTCTGCAAAAGCTTGTACAGCGGTTCGAATCCGCTCGATGCCTCAAAACCCAGCATTAATGCTGGGTTTTTTGTTTATAGGTTCTCTATTTTTTCGATTTTTTCCTGGATATCGAACTTATCTTTCGGTAAAAAACCCTTGGTAATCAATACAATACCACAAATTACCAAAACAATGCCCAATCCTTTTTTTATAAGTACAATGCGTTCCTGGGTCAAATATCTCTTCAACTGTTTGGCCAGGATAATCTTAAGAAGATCAGTTCCAAAGTATACCATCAATACGGTGCCAAAAAATACGGTCATTCTGTTGGGATCATTATCCAGACTAGGCCCTACTACAATGATCAGGCCCAACCAAAATGCAAGTACCCCTATATTTATAAAGTTCAAAAGAAATCCCTTTACCAAAAGACCTAAGTAAGTTCCCTTTGATGCCTTTACATTGGATTTTTTCTTGGCCTTTTTTACAAAAAGAAATATTCCATAAACCAACAGAATCATACCTCCGAACACAAATAGACCAGGTTCGTTGCTCAAATTTTCCAATAATTGAAAACTACTGAAATAAGCTATCAACAAAAAAACAATATCGGCAAGAATTACCCCTACATCCAAGCTTACTCCGGCTCTAAAGCCCTTGGTGGCGCTAGTTTCCAATAAAACAAAGAAAACAGGTCCAATCATAAAGCTCAACAAAAATCCCAAAGGGATCGCTGCTTGAATGTCGTCGATCATTTTTAGTGCACTCTTTTTATCTTTCCGCCAAACAGGGTATGCTCATCCATTTTCTTTGGGTCTCCATACACCAATACCTCGCCACCTGCCTTTACATTGGCCTTTACATAGTCCGATGCATAAATTTCGGCATTTCCTCCGGCGTTGACGCTTATTGTGGTAAATTTTGTTCTAAATGTACGTCCGTTATAAGTTCCCCCAGTATTAATGATAACATCCTGGTTGTTGGAAAACCCACCTGCAAATACTTTTCCTCCAGAAACCGCTTTGATCAGCAATTGATCCACTTCACAGTTTATTTCCAGCTCACCGCCTTCTTGGGCCTTGAGTTCCAAAACTTTCTGTACATAGGTTTCATCAGAAGATATCCTAGCATCCTCGTTTACATCTATCACCACGAGTTCCTCTGAATGATAGAGATCTACATAAGTTCTGTAACCACTAAAGATCTTAACGATCTCCATTCGTATTTTCAAAACACCATCATTATTTACAATGGCAACATTATCGGTATTGGACCCTGTGATTACAGCTTTGTTCTGGTTGGACTTGATAAGATTAATGGAAATCCCATCAAACCCCTTGACCTCCGTAAACTTTTGTAGGTTCTGGGTTACGGTTGCATCCTGTGCACTCACAAATTGTAGCGATAGGAACAGTACAACAATCGTAATTACTTTCATGTTATAAAAATTTGGTTCTCAATAGGATAACAAATTTTATTCCAAAATAGTATTATTTCTTTTTACCGATCAACGAAAAGTCCAAATGCCTTTTGACCAAATCGGTATTCTTTACCATTACATAGACCTCATCACCCAGCTGGTACATTCGTTTGGTTCGCTCCCCTATAATGGCGTATTGGCGCTCATCAAAAACATAATAATCGTCCTTAATGTCACGTATACGAATCATTCCCTCGCATTTATTCTCTACAATTTCCACATAAATGCCCCATTCGGTAACACCAGAGATCACGCCCAAGAATTCCTGATCTTTATGATCTTCCATAAACTTGATCTGCATGTATTTTATGGAATCCCGTTCCGCATTTGCAGCCAACAATTCCATATCCGAGGAATGTTTGCATTTTTCCTCATATATGGTGGCCTTTGGAGCCTTTTCCTTATCCAAATAATGTTGCAACAAACGATGTACCATTACATCTGGATACCTTCGGATAGGTGAGGTAAAATGGGTATAATATTCAAACCCTAAACCGTAGTGACCAATATTTTCGGTGGTATAAATGGCTTTGCTCATACTACGAATGGCCAAGGTATCCACCAAGTTTTGTTCCTTCTTGCCCTTGACATCCTCCAATAATTTGTTCAGGGACTGGTTGATGGTCTTACTATCCTTCAGATTGATACTATGTCCGAATCTAGAGATCACTCCATTAAGGGCCATTAATTTATCCTCATCGGGTTTATCGTGTACCCGATAAACAAAAGTTTTTTTCTGCTTTCCTATGAATTCCGCCACCTTTCTATTGGCCAAAAGCATAAATTCTTCAATGAGTTTATTGGCGTCCTTTGCTTCTTTAAAATATACACCAACGGGTTCGTTTTCCTCGGATAAATGGAATTTAACCTCAATTTTATCAAAGGAAATGGCCCCGGCATCCATTCGGGCCTTTCTCATTATTTTGGCCAAGCGATCAAAGGTAAGTACGGCCTCAACAACATTATTTGAAACAGTATAGGCATTTCCTCGGATAGATACCTCTTTCGGAATCTTATCTTGTTCCGTTTCTATAATATGCTGGGCTTCCTCATAGGCAAAACGCTCATCAGAATTGATAACGGTCCTGCCAAACCACTGATTGACCAACCTTGCCTTATCGTCCATTTCAAAAATGGCAGAAAAGGTATATTTCTCCTCATTTGGCCTTAGCGAACAGGCCATATTGGATAAAACTTCTGGCAACATGGGAACCACCCTATCCACTAAATATACAGAGGTGGCTCTATTATAGGCCTCTTCTTCCAAAACGGTATCCGGCTGTACATAATGCGAAACATCGGCAATATGGATACCAATTTCATAATTGCCATTTTCCAATTTTTGAAAAGAAAGAGCATCATCAAAATCCTTGGCATCTTTGGGATCAATGGTAAAAGTCAAGACTTCCCTCATATCCCTTCGCTTTGCAATTTCGGATTCTTTTATACTGGTATCCAATGTTTTGGCATACTGTTCTACCTCGTATGGGAATTCATGTGGTAGTCCATATTCAGCTAAAATGGCATGTATTTCGGTATTGTGTTCCCCTGGTTTTCCAAGGACCTCAACAATCTCGCCATAAGGGGAATCGGTATCGTCCGGCCACTCTCCAAGATGTACCAGTACCTTGTCGCCATCATTGGCTTTCTTTAATTTTTCCGGGGGAATAAAAATATCGGTATACATTCTGGAATCGGTAGGGCGAACAAATGCAAAACTTTTTTGTTTGTCCACAATACCCACATAGGAAGTTTTTTTACGTTCCAATACCTTGGAAATTTCACCTTCCTTTTTATTGCTTTTCCGTTTAGGTTTTAAAAACACTTCTACGGTATCCCCATGAAATGCCTTGTTGAGATTATTATTGGAAACAAAGATGTCATCATCCAATTCGTCCACAATGATATAGGCATTTCCACTTGTGGTAAGATCTACCCTTCCTGTAAAATAAGTATGCAACGAAGGCTTTTTCTGATACTTGCCCCGATCTGCTTCTACAATACGATCACTGGCCTTTAACTGTCCTAATCGTTTGATCAACAAGTTTCTATCTTGCGTATTTGTAATATTTAATTTGGAAGCTATTTGCTTGTAATTGAAGCTTTTAGATGGTTCTTTTTCGAGTACGGTGAAAATGCCCTTCGTAATTTCATTCTTTCGCTGACTACCAGCTCTCTTCTTTTTCTTTGACATTAACGTCCTTATTTTTTTGAAAAATACAAATTATAATCCTTGAGCAACAAGGAAAGGAAGACTAATCACAAACAAAATGAACTTTATCAACAATAATCAATATTATACTTTTTCTTCTTTTTTAAAATTTATTAAAATGATGATTATGATGGATCGTTGAAATGTGGAATAAAATTTTGTCGAAAAAGTTGCTTTGAACGATCAAAATTAGTTGTTCACAATTTGTTAGAACGGAACAATTTTAAAAATCAACCATTTAAAAGTTTTGTTCACGGTTTTTAATAACCGTTATCAACATCAATTTATTGAAAAGTTAATGTGTTTTTAATGTTAATTACCCACAATAATTGTTTCATAATGGTTGATTAATTTTTGATGGAATAGTGGTCAAACATTGGATATTAATTCTTAATGATCAATTTTATGGAAACACAAAATTTCATTACCAATAGTTTTCTGCAATTAATTAACAAAATGGGTATAATGTTAATTGGTTGTTTTATAAACCAATGCAAATTTTGGCCTCATCTTATAAACATCTAACTTTAAAAGATATTGTACCTTTGTTTTGTACCCATTTTAATACTGAACCATGAAAATTGCAATAGGAAACGACCACGCTGGAACCGATTATAAACTGGCCATAATTGGCATGTTGAAATCCAAAGGAATAGAGGTGGTAAATTATGGTACCGATGGTACCGATAGTGTGGATTACCCTGATTTTACGCATCCTGTTGCTACAGATGTGGCAGAAGGTAATGTGGATATGGGCATTGTGTTATGCGGTAGTGGAAACGGCGCCACCATGACCATAAATAAGCATCAAAATGTTAGGGGTGCTCTTTGTTGGAACAAGGAAATTACACAATTGGCCAGGGAACACAACGATGCCAATATTTTAAGTTTACCGGCCAGGTTTATTTCACTGCCCCAAGCTCTGGATATGGTAGAGACATTTTTAAACACCGAGTTTGATGGAGGTAGGCACGAAAGAAGAATTGAAAAAATTCCTTGCAGATAAACCCTATGGGTCACCATCATCACCATCATCATGGACATTCACACTCCCATCCAGATCTAAAGGGAAGAAACCTTCTTATTTCCATTTTCCTGAACATTGGTATCACCTTGGCACAAATTATAGGTGGATTACTTTCAGGAAGTCTGGCGTTGTTATCGGATGCACTTCATAATTTTAGTGATGTACTTAGTTTAGTAATCAGTTATGGTGCGCAAAAATTAGGTAAAAGAAAAGCATCCAGCCTTAAAACATTTGGTTACAAACGTGCAGAAATCTTAGCTGCTTTTATTAATGCGGCAACCCTTGTTGTTGTTGCCGTTATATTAATGAAGGAAGCTATAGAACGCTTAATAGAACCACAAGAAATAGAATCCAACTTAGTTATATGGTTGGCCTTAATTGCAATCGCTGGGAATGGATTCAGTGTATTGTTGTTAAAAAAAGATGCCGATCATAACATGAACATGAAATCGGCCTATTTACATCTACTTACAGATATGATGGCCTCTGTTGCGGTTTTAGTAGGAGGTGTTTTAATGAAGTATTTTCAAGTGTATTGGGTAGATGCCCTACTTACCATGATCATTGGTGTTTATTTGATTTACATGGGTTACGACTTGTTAAAGGAGTCCACCAAGGTATTGATGCTTTTTACACCAAAATCTGTGGTAATTCAAGATATTGTGGATTCAATTTGTACGATAGACCGGGTTAAAAATGTGCACCATGTACATATTTGGCAGCTAAATGAAGAGGAAGTACATATGGAAGCTCATATTGATTTTACAGAGGACATTAAACTGTCCCAGTTCGATGAAATACTGGAAGAAATAGAAGAACATGTCTATCATAAACACGGTATCAACCATGTAAATATTCAACCGGAGTTTGATAAGTGTGATTCCAAAAGTGTAATAGTACAAGATTAATGCAAATAACCATAAAGGCTTTTAGCGAGCTTACTACCAAAGAATTATACCAGATTTTACGTCTCCGCAGCGAAGTTTTTGTAGTGGAACAGGACTGTGTGTACCAAGATCTGGACAACAAGGACCAAAAAGCTCTCCATGTTATGGGTATAAAAGATGGTGAAGTGGTTGCATATACCCGAATTTTTAAACCAGGCGATTATTTTAATAATGTGAGCATTGGCAGGGTAGTAGTAAATCAAGACCAACGAAAATATGGTTTGGGCAAACAGATTATGTTGGCTTCTCTGGAAGCAATACATCAAAAATTTCCTGGTAAATCCATAGAGATTTCCGCACAGTCTTATCTTCTAAAATTTTACACAGACCTTGGTTTTAATGCTTTTGGCGAAGAATATTTGGAAGATGGGATTCCACACAGAAGAATGTTGAAAGAGTAGTTTAAACCAACTTTTTCGCCACTCCAATACGTTCCAAATAATCCAATTTTAGAATCAGATTTACAGGTTTTTCCGCTTTGTTTTTAGTGGAGAAGAATAAGTAACCTTCAGTTTTGGGATGTAATTCCTTTACTTCCAATTTTCCATTTATTTGTTTGTGCACATAAACCAATTGTTTAAGAAAAGTACTATTCAACCCTTTTCTTTTTAAATGGTCCATGAGTTTTTCCCGGTTTACAAATGTGATGTTACAAGAGGTAAAAACATCTCTCTCATCTGAGTAAATACTGGTGACCAAAGCATAAAAATGAGTCTTTTTGGAGGAATCGAACAACCAACCTTGTTTTTGATTCCCATTTTTATGGTAAAACAATTCAAAAGCAAATGTGGGCAAGCTTTCGTTGATATAATCCAGTTGTGCTTTCTCGTCCACATAAAATTGCTTTTCCGATTGCTTATCCTTTAAGATAAGATCAATGCCCTGCAATTGTTGATTAAGATGGGAAATACGCTCAAAAGTGTAATGCTTCAGGTATTTTTGATAATAAAGATCCAGTAAGGGGGTTAATTTTTTTTCTTTGGATAGATCAGCTTTGAACTTGCTTTTCAAGTTGGGTGATTTTCTGGAACAAGGAAGTACCTATCCTTTCCACAATCCCAACCACAAGAGCATTGCCCATAAAAAAGGCACGTTTGGCATCAGAAATGCCATTTAACAGGGTATGATCATCAGGAAACATATTCAACCGTTCCAATTCTACAGGCAAAAGTCTTCGTAACCCCTTGGAGGTTTGGACTACGTGCTTAAAACGCGAAGGGGACTTGCCGCCCTCTCCGGTTATTATAGTTCTAGAAGGTTGATCTAGAGCGTCGGGAAATACCATACTTCCCTCGCTGTAATTATATTCAAAACCAGCTTTGGTCTTGCGAATTTCTTTTTTGGAGCCCTTTAAATATTCCCATTTGGGCAAATCGGCCTCATCTATATAGTATTCCGAAGGTATTGGGGCATCTACCAAAATATCGGAAACCACAGTTCTTTTTCCATGGTAGGAAGGAGTGGTTTTTAATGTAAATACTTGGCCACCAATACATATTCCAGTATTTAAAAACGGAGATAGGCCTTTTTCAGAATTAAATTGATTGGACAAAGTCACCAAATCCTGTTCCAATTCAAAAGAGATAAGGTTTTGAACGTTTTGGGCTACCGGAAAAGCATTGGAAAAGGTACTTTCCTCCAGAATCCAGTTGGCAGGATCGGTCTTTTCTATTTTTTGATAAATAGCGGTGTCCTTTAAATACGCCAGAAAAAAAACCCGCCTTCGGCGCTGAGGCATACCATACTCGGCCGCATTTATTACGCGCCATTCCACAGCATAACCCAAATCTGTTAATGTACGCAGCATAACTGCAAAATCTCTTCCTCTTTGGTTCGAAGGCGATTTTAAAAGCCGGTCCACATTTTCCAAAAAAAGATATTTTGGTTTGTTCTTTTTCTCGCTGAGTATTCGATGGATGGACCACCAAAGCACCCCTTTTTTTCCGAGAAGTCCTTTGGAATTGTTCAGGCTTGTGGCAACTGAGTAATCTTGGCAAGGAAAACCGCCAACCAACATATCGTGGTCGGGAATAGCACTTGTCTTTACCGTTTCTATATTGGTATTGGAGTGATTTTCAGAACCAAAACGAGCTTCATAAACTAAGGAGGCATGCTGCATTTTTGTGGCGGGCTCCCACTGATTGCTCCAGACTACACGGTAGCAATCGGTGCTTTCCAGTCCAAGCCGAAAACCGCCCACACCGGCAAAAAGTTCACACACCTTTAGTTTTTGCATGCTCAAAAATAGGATTTATTATTTCGTTTTTAATTTGAAATTATGCGCCAACCACGGTTTTATAAAAAGCAACAACAAAAATCATGGAGAAAATAAAGACGACAACCATAAAAACAACATTTAGGAATCGGGTAAATTCTTGGGACTCCAAATTTTCGGTAATTCGAGATATAGAGGTGTCGTTTGGCAAATACATAATCTCTACCTGATCAGATTCCGAAATGGAATCTGTTGCATCTTTTTCAACAATTTTTTTGTCGGAACCTTCAATTTTTTTGCCCCAGTGGTTTTTAAAAATATAAGAGAGCTGTTGTACCATATTGTTTTTGGTAAGTGTGCCCATGTTTTTTTGAGCAGTAACCGTGGCGGTGGCACCAATTCCATAGTATAGTAGGTTCCAGTTTTGTGACAATGTTTTCCCATTTACCAGAACACCAATTTTTTGGAGCAATAGGAACAAAAGTAGAGAAACACCTATAAAAATCAGGCCTATTTCCCAGGTATGCGAGTTTTTAAAAACCGCCTCATATTTTCGATGGTTGTAGATAACCATTTCAAACACTTCTCCCATAAAAATATAACAGCACATGGCATAAACTACTAGCTTTATGGTACAGATAATCACCAGAGCAAAAGAAAACCTGCACATTTGTTGGGACAAAAAAACAGGGTCTTTGGGCTTTCTGGCAATGTTTAATCCTATTGGAATTGTTTTGTCGGGCTCAAACCTTTTTAAATGTGGTTTGCTGTCCCACACCCGGATTTTTCGATGGATGTGATAGCCAGAAAAGTTTTCAAAAAGAACCAATAGCTCCAATAACGGTTTTTTTCCTTTTTTAATGGTGTTTACTGAAATTATCGAGGCTTCTTTGGTAGTAATCGATCCACTTTTTCTGTTTTTTAAAATACAGAAGGATCTGGAAAAACAATTATACATTAAGTTATATAGCCAGAATAGTAATATAAACCCGACTAAAGCCAGGGTTATAATCGTGTAGGTCATTTGCAAGAATTTACCTCAAGGTAATCGTTGCGGGATTATATTTTTTCCAAAATTTGACGGTTACAGGCTATGAATTGATGAAAGCCCTTTATGGATTGTTCTTTAACCTATTTTAGAATATTTGAATACTTGCTTTTGTCGGCCAGCAGTTCTTTTGCGGTAAGAATGGCATCATCATGGCTCAAATAATATTTATAAAGGCCATCGCGATAAAAGTACCGGGTCAATATCTCATCTTCCAGGTTCTTCTGAATTTCGTCCTTGAAAGTATCCAGCGCAGTTATTTTTCCTCGGTTTACGGCCAACAGAAGATCCTTGTACTTTTCTTGGACCTCCGAACCTAGCAAGGTATCATCTCCGTTGATGGTTTCTTCCAACACCTTTTCGGTATTGGTCTGATAGGAAAAGTTTTGTTCGGCTGCATAACTTTTAAAAGATTGATAATCAGCATCTGAAAAATAGAAATCATCTACCGAATCAAAATTGTGGGCGTAGTAATAATCCGTGGCAAAATCAAAAACAATATTGTTTGCTTCGAGGGCATCTATCAGAGAATTTGTTTTCAAGGATTCTATGGTGATATCTGGCATTACGCCTCCTCCATCCCAAACCTTGCGGCCATTTCTGGTAGTAAATTCATTAAAATTAGTGTTACGAACAGCATTTCCTTCCTTATCGCGGTTCCAATAATCCAAAGATTGGATACATCTTCCAGAAGGGGTGTAGTATCTCGAAATGGTAACTTTTAATTGTGTGCCATAAGTTAACTTTAATGGACGCTGTACCAAACCCTTTCCAAAGCTTCTGGCACCTACTATCACGGCACGGTCTAAATCTTGTAGTCCGCCCGATACTATTTCGCTCGCAGAAGCACTTTTTCCATTGACCAAAACAACCAAAGGAATCTCCAGGTCTTCAGGTTTATTTCGGGTTTTATATTCTTGATTGAATTTTTTGACCTTGGATTTGGTGGTAACGATCAACTCTCCTTTGGGTACAAATAGGTTGGTCACGTTTATGGCTTCCGATAACAGTCCACCCGGATTACCCCTAAGATCTAGAATCAATCTTTCGGCTCCTTGGCCCTTAAGGTCCTGCAAGGCCAATTGCGTTTGCTTGGAAGCTTTCCTATTGAAACGGGACAATACAATATACCCGGTTTTCTCATCGATCATGTCGTAGAAGGGAACAGCATCGACCTCTACGCCTTCTCGGGTAATGGTTGCCGTTTTAGTCTCGCCCTGTCTGAGAAAGGTCACTTGCACGTTAGAGTTGTTGGCCCCTTTTAAAAGTTCTCCAGCATTATCGTCGAAATCGGCCACGAGTGTCTCACCGATTTTTATAATCTCATCTCCGGCCTTCAGGCCCGCTTTATCGGCGGCATATCCTTGGTAGGGCTCCACCACCACTAATTTATTTTCGTAAGAGCGAACAAGGGCGCCGATTCCCGAATATTCGCCCGAATTATTTATTTTGAAGGATTCAACATCCTGCTCGTTCAAAAACTGTGTGTAAGGGTCGAGCTCATCCAACATATTTTTTATGGCCGAATCCATCAACTCCGCAGGATTGGTCTCGTCCACATAATTCATGTTGAGCTCTTTGAACAATGTGGTAAATATTTCTATCTGTTTGGCAATTTCAAAAAAGTCGCTTTTAAAACTACTGGCGCCTACCAAAACAACAAGGGCCAGAACGGGAATCAAAACCTGTTTTTTAATCAATCTCTTCATTGGATTCTTTATTTATAAAGGCATGTAACAGCTTTTTCATCGCTGTATCCACTTCATTAAAACTTGGTGACCTCTTGCCAAGGTATAAAAATATGAACGCAAAATTTCCCTCAATGTTGTTAAAAATGAGAGGCTTGTTAAGTCGGTATGCCTCTCTTAAAAGACGTTTTATACGGTTACGGTCTATAGCGGTTTTAAATCTTTTTTTTGGGGCTACCACGGCAACTTTAATGGAAGCTCCATCTTTAAAATTGGCAGGGAGGTAAATTAGCTTAACGGGAAACTCCTTCAGGTTTTTTCCTTCGGCAAACAGGTTTTCGAACAACTTTTTATTGGTAAGCTTTTCTTTTTTGGGAAAGGAAAGGTCCCCTTGAAAAGACTTCAGGGGTGTTTCTATATTTTTTGAACCGGTATTTTCTTCTGACATGTTGCAGACAATTCCTTTGAAAGAGTAAATTACTTAAATAAATCTTAGATAAAATAAAAAGGGCGGCACAAACGGCCACCCTTGCTTTTTATTAGAAAAAACAGTGGTTACTCCTCTGCTTGGTAAACGTTGTTTTCACCATTTACATCAGCCATCAATTGAGAAGGGTCGATCATAATGGCCTGTACATTGTCCAAAGGCATGTCCAGGGTAAACTCGTAAGTTGGGTAAGCCCAGGGCCAATCCTCCAAAACGGTGCGCTCTAAATTTGGATAAGGATTGTCTTTTTCCCCGTACATCATTCGTAATGGAACATAATATGTTTTTTGTGTTCCGTCTTTGCCCACGACCAAAATATCCAATGGCATTGGCATTTCGCCGATACGCTCCATGGTTACTTTGGTGCCTTCACCGTTGGCCTCTACACTTTTAATTCCATAATCAATGGTGTTGGTGGTTTGTGTCCAATCGGTCAAGTACCAATTCAACTCCATCCCGGACACTTTTTCTGCAGTTCTTTTAATATCGTTTGGCACAGGGTGCTTAAACTTGAAGTCCTCAAAATATTTTTGAATGGTCTCCATTAATTTGTCCTGACCGATAATATAACCTAGTTGGGACAAGAAAATTGACCCTTTGCTATAGGCGGAAACCCCGTAGGCAAAATTGGTAGGATACCTGTCCGCATGGGTAGATTGAGGCATTTCCAAACCTGAATTCACCAAAGCATAGTATCCTCGGTAAGATCCCTCAAAAGGGTTTTGCTTATTTTGTTCCATAATCTGGTTCATGCACAAGCTGCTGATAAACGAGGTGAATCCTTCGTCCATCCACTCATGTTCGGACTCGTTGGTGGCGAGTACGTGTTGGAACCAAGAGTGTGCCATTTCATGAACCATTACACCGACCAAACTTCCAAATTGGCGCTCTCCTGTGATCAAGGTGCTCATGGCATATTCCATGCCGCCATCACCCCCTTGTACCACGGAGTATTGCTCATAAGGATATTTGCCAACATTGTTGCTGAAAAAAGCCATGGCCTCTGCTGTTTTGGGCTGAAGATTTTTCCAGTTTTCATTGAATTCTGGATTGTCTTTATAGAAAAAGTGAAGCGTTGGCCCATCTTCCATTTCATAGGTGTCGTGGATATATTCCGGATCTGCCGCCCACATAAAATCGTGGACATTGGGGGCTTTAAAGTGCCATGTTAAAGTTTTTCCCTTGGTCTTGACCTTTGTTCCGGGCGTTTCGTAACCATGACCAATTTCTTGTGGGTTTTGAAGGTATCCGGAGCCTCCTACGGTATAATCTTTGTCCAAGGTGATCTTTACATCAAAATCGCCCCAAACCCCGTGAAATTCACGAGCGATATATGGGTTGGGATGCCATCCCTCGAAATCATATTCCGAAAGTTTTGGGTACCACTGACTCATGGAAAGGGCGACACCTTCGCTGCTATTTCTTCCAGACCGCCTGATCTGTAAGGGAACCTGACCTTCAAAAGTCATTTCGAGCGTAGTTTTACCTCCTGCTGGAATTGGCTTGGCCAAGTCTACTACCAAAATGGTTCCCTCCTCCTTAAATGTTACGGATTGACCATCTTGGGTAAGGGATTTGGCATGCAAATAACCCATTTCACTTTCTGAAAGGGATGCAATCCTACTTTTCCCATCTTGCATCATCCTTTTGTCGGGATCTTTAATGTTCTGCAGTCTAATGTCCATTTCACTTCCCGGCTGAAATGCATTGTAGTACAAGTGATAAAAAACGCGGTCCAATTGATCGGGTGAATTATTGGTGTAGACCAATTTTTGAGTACCCTGATATTGGTAAGTTTTTACATCCATTTCTACATCCATGGAATAGTCCACATGCTGTTGCCAGTCACCGGATGTTTGCGCACTTAATAAAAGTCCTGCCCCAAAAAAGGCGGTAAAAAGGAGTGATTTTAAATACTTCATATACTATTTTGAGTTACTTTCAAGGGTCATTTTCCCATTTGCAATATTATCCGCTAAAATTAAGGCATTGTATGCATTGACAATTTTACCGGACTTGGAAATTTTATCGAAGGTGGTGGATTTTGTTTGGTCTCCAGCCACAATAACCGACCTATTTGTTCTAAGACCGGATTGCATGATGATGTTTTTTACCTGGGATGCCGATAAATTTGGATAGTGAGATCGTACAAGAGCTGCCACACCGGCCACAGCAGGAGCGGCCATGGAGGTCCCCCCTTGAAATTCATATTCGCTATTTGGCATTGTGGAATAGATTTCGGCTCCCGGAGCGAATACATCAACACGTTGGCTTCCATAATTTGAAAAAGTGGCGACCATCTCCGAGCCATAGCTACTGGCCAAGGCACCGACGGTTAACATATTATCCACAAATTCTCGATCGCTTTCCATGTCGTCGTTCGGATAATTCCGGTTTTCGGGCACCTCCAAATCTTCACCATCGTTCCCTGCTGCGTGAACAATCAAAACATCTTTGGACGCAGCATATTTTATGGCATCGTATACCCATTCTGCCTTGGGTGAAAACGCTTTTCCGAAACTACAATTGATTATGGACGCACCGTTGTCAACTGCATAACGAATCCCCAGTGCAATATCCTTATCGTATTCATCACCATTGGGAACGGCTCTTATGCTCATAATTTCCACATTGTTCGCGACACCGTTCATTCCAATGCCATTGTTGCGTTGGGCGGCAATAATTCCCGCTACGTGCGTTCCGTGGCTTTCTGATTCCACGATGTTTTTTGGATTGCCGTTTCCATAGGGGACATCGGCAATATCATATGGGTCATCGCCCACAGGACTTCTCCCGTTAAAATCTTTGTTGAGGTTATAATTGGCCTGTTCCGTAAAATATTCGATCCCTTCTTCCAGTTCTTCCAAAACCTCTGGAATACTGTCCCCATAGGTGAACATTTGGGTCAAAACAGCAATGCTTTGTTCCATCTGGGCAGTTTTTGGCTCAATAGAAAGCAGGTCCTTTTTGGTATAGGATTCTTTGCCCAATTCACTTTTGACCAATGCATCGGCACCTTTTACAACCTGAAAAATTTGCTCGTATTGTTGTTTGTTCTGTACAGCTTCTGGATATTCTTTATCAAGCAAAAGCCTTGCTTCGGCCCTTTCGGAGGCATCACCGATGTTTAAGCGAAGCATTCTTACGTATTCCAATTGCTCGTTATAGGATTCTCCCAAGAAATTATATCCGTGTATATCGTCCACATAACCATTTCCATCATCATCTTTCCCATTGTTCGGTATTTCATCGGAATTGGTCCACAGTACGCCTTTCAGGTCCTCGTGTTCAAGATCCATTCCAGAATCCAAAACGGCCACCACGACGGTTTTACCTTTCTTGTTTTTAATGATTTCGTTATAGGCCTTGTCCACGCTCATACCCGGAATGGTATCGGTAACAAGGTCTAAATGACCCCAATGCTTTTTTTCCGATTCGGTAAGTTCGGCCACTTTTAAGGGGACCGCATCAATGTTTTCAACAGGTGTGGAAACCAAAGCCGTAGACCCACAGCCAGCTAATAAAACAGCCGCCGTTACCGAGAGGAATGATAGTTTGTTATATGTGCGATTCATAAATTTAGTTTGTATTGAGTGAGGGTTTATTTCGAATTAAATAGCTCATTATAGGTAAAAACCTGGTCTAAACGCGCACCTTTTTCTGTGCGTTTCAGTGAGCAGATTTGATTATGCGCATCATGTTCGAACAACAGTAACCAATCGTTTTCGGCGGCCTTGTTCAAAAATGATTCTTTTTCTTTTAAGGTCAGCAATGGACGGGTATCATAGCCCATTACGTAGGGTAGGGGTATATGGCCGACAGTTGGAATTAAGTCGGCTACGAATACCAAGGTCTTGCCTTTATATTTTAAGTGGGGAAGCATTTGTTTATCGGTATGCCCATCAACAAAATGAATACCAAAACCGAGCTCGGAATTTTCTAAAAACGACGATTCTTTCCTGTCCACAAAATAAAGCTGTCCACTTTCCTGCATGGGCAAAAGGTTTTCTTTTAGAAAAGAGGCTTTTTCCCTGGCATTGGGATTCGTGGCCCATTCCCAATGGTCCTTGTTTGTCCAGAACTTGGCATTTTTAAAAGCGGGCTCGTAACCTGTACGGTCCTTGTTCCATTGAATACCGCCCCCGCAATGGTCAAAGTGCAAGTGGGTCAGAAACACATCTGTAATATCATCTTTATGAAAACCAGCTTGTTTTAACGACTTTTCCAAAGTATGGTCTCCCCAGAGATAATAGTATGAAAAGAATTTATCCGATTGTTTGTTGCCCAGACCATTGTCTACCAATATTAGCCTGTCGCCATCTTCGATCAACAGGCAGCGGGCCGCCAAGTCGATCATATTATTGTTGTCTGCGGGGTTGGTTCTGTTCCAAATGGATTTGGGAACCACTCCGAACATGGCACCACCGTCCAACTTAAAATTTCCGGTCTCTATGGGATAAATTGTCATTCTGAAAGTAAAATGGGATGCAAAATAAGAAAAGCACCGTCCAAATAGCGAAAAAATAAGGATATATTGGCCGTATTTTAACAAAAAGGGGGTGAGTGCCTTTAAATAGGGTTAAGATTGTATGGTAGAGGGCTTTTTAAACTTGTCGCCAGCCCTTTCCGACAATGATAATCTAAAAGAAAAACAGTAAATTTCCACAAAACTTAGACCATGCTCGAACTTGCGGGAATCATAATTCTTGGCATTATTGCACAATGGGTGGCTTGGAGATTTAAACTGCCGGCCATTTTGCCATTGATATTGATAGGGTTGTTGGTGGGCCCCATAGCCACATTATATACAGAAGATGGATCAAAGCTAATAGAGCCCATCTGGAACGGTGAAAAAGGATTGTTTCCGGGTGAAGGGCTATATTATTTTGTCTCGTTGGCCATTAGTGTAATCCTGTTTGAAGGTGGACTTACGCTTAAAAGAGCAGAAATATCCAATGTGGGCCCGGTAATCACAAAATTGATTACCATTGGAACCATTGTCACCTTTTTTGGTGCAGGGGTGGCAGCCCATTATATTTTTGGACTTTCATGGCAAATTTCTTTCCTGTTCTCAGGATTGATCATTGTTACAGGCCCAACCGTGATTACGCCGATCTTAAGAAATATTCCCCTTAAAAAGGATGTTTCCGCAGTATTAAAATGGGAAGGCATTCTAATAGACCCTATTGGTGCGTTGGTTGCTGTATTGGTCTTTGAGTTTATCAGTGTTGGGGAAGGACAGGCGTTTACCCAGACGGCCCTTGTAGAGTTCGGAAAGATCATACTTTTCGGGACCACTTTTGGTTTTACTTTCGCCCACGCCCTCGCCTTTGCCATAAAGCGGGATTTTATCCCACATTACCTGCTAAACGTAGTCTCTTTAAGTACCGTGTTGTTGGTTTATGTGGAATCCGACCTCTTTGCCCATGAATCCGGGCTTTTGGCCGTTGTGGTAATGGGTATGGTAATGGGAAATATGAACTTGCCCAATATTAAGGAACTGCTATACTTCAAAGAATCATTGAGCGTACTCTTGATTTCGATTCTCTTTATACTATTGGCGGCCAACATCAATATGAGCGATATGGAATTGATCTACAATTGGAACACCGTTGCTCTTTTTGCTGTGATCGTTTTCATTGTTAGGCCCTTGGGGGTGTTTCTCAGTTCCCAGGGATCCAATTTAAAATTCAACGAAAAGCTTTTTATAGGCTGGGTGGGCCCACGAGGTATCGTTGCCGCGGGTATCGCCTCGCTTTTTGGTTCCAAATTGATGCAAAGGGGGGAAGAAGGTGCTGAGTATATCACACCCCTTGTCTTCATGATTGTTTTGGGAACGGTGCTGTTAAATGCAACAACGGCGCGTTTGTTTGCCAAGCTTGTGGGAGTGTTCTTGAAGAAGTCTGAAGGCATTTTGATTATTGGCGCCTCCAAATTGTCCAGATTGATTGGTAATTATCTGAGAAAAAACAATAGGCACGTTGTTTTGATTGACAACAACCAGAACAATGTGGAAAAAGCCAAAAAACTAGGTCTGGAGGCCATCACGGCAAACATTTTTTCCGACTCACTAACCGATAACATTGAATTGAACGATATGGGATACTTAATGGCACTCACCGGAAACTCCGATATCAACAAATTTGCAATTGATAAGTTCCAAAAACAGTTTGGTGAAAACGGTGCGTTTCGTTTGGTGAACACAGAGGAGGTCAATGACCCTGAAAACAATCCAAAGGAAGGACTGTTTTCCCACACGGACGATTTTATCCAACTAATGGATACCGTTCGCAAACACCCTACCATTCACGAGATTGATTTGGAGGATAAGGAGCATTACGACAAGTTGATCGATTTGACCTATAAAGACCGCGATATTGTTCCACTTTTCACTAAATCGCCAAACGGAAGTATTGAAATTATTCCGGCCAATAGCAAGGACTTTACACCAAAAGGCGAAGGGTATAAACTGGTTTATCTGGGAAAAATCCTTGAACTTGAAATGAACACCGAGTCTGACCAATAGACCATACCCAAAGTGAAGGAACCTGCTCGATTCATCAATTGATATTGGGCATTCATCAATTCACCCCTAAATAGTAATTATAGTACAAGTATTTTGGTGATTTATTACCGAAATAATCCTTTTATAAATGAGAAAACTTGTACTAACAGGAATGGCTGCGGCTGCTTTTTTGACTGCTTGCTCCAAAGATGACGACAAAAAATGTGAATCATGTACTTCTGATCTCGGCAACAAATTTGAAATATGTGACAATGGAAACGGAACATATGATGTTACGGCAGCAGGAGAAAAAGAAACCATTACAGAAGAAGAATTGGGGGGCCTTACACCTAAACTTGTGGTGGAGCTAGCATGTGAATCGGATATCGAACTAGAGTTTTAAATAGGGGCCAGCAAACGAACCAATGGTGTTGGAGGTTAACTCTTAACTCTAGTAAAGTATTAAAGCTTGCTGTTGAAATTTCATATTACATACTAGACATGTAAAAGGTCTGTTACTGGTAACCCCTAAATTCATTCTTCTCCTAGAAACATATCTGTTGAGAGAACCCTAGTTGTTCATAAGGTCAAGTTGTTAGCTAAAGTGCTATTGGGGCAATAGTGAGCAGCCTCCATAGGTGATTAATTCTATCAAAATAAACTCAAAAAAATGACCATAGTAGAAGCTTTAAAAGAAAAAAACAGACTTGTAAGCAGGGTGTTGGAACTTCAAAATAGAATTTCAATCTACAATTGTGTGATTGAGGGAAACCCAAGGGCATATAATCCTAAAGAGGTATTGGCCGAACTTAACAAAACAATTGAGGAATTGATTGATATTAAAACAAGAATAACCAGGGCAAACCAACCTGTTCAGGAAAAAATATATCGATTGTCCGAACTCAAGACAAAAATCCGATTTTTAAGGACGATACCTACTACCGAGGGAAAGGCCCCCTCTGGTAAGAACTATTATTCTCAATCCGAAACCTATGTTTGGGAGTCGGCCATAAAAACAAAAGAAAGAGATGAGAATGTTGTGGATTTGGGTGACGAAATCAGTAAAATCCAACAAGAGCTGGATACCCATAACTTCAATACGGTAATTTGATTAAAGTGTAGTGCAGAAATGTAGAAATTGCTGTGGAGATTAAGATCACGAAACGCAAGAGATCTGGATATACAATTTTGTATGATTCTGCATTGATTTAAAACTCAAAAGTCAAGGAGGTTGTAATCAAAACTCAAAACAAATAGTTCAAAAGTCATGATACACCCTGATTTTGGATTAAAATAGCATTTACTCAAAGTATGCACTACACCCTTTTACCCGTAAAAAACCCTCTTTTGTTGAAAGGGTTCGCCAACTTTTTTAATCGTTCAATTTAAGAACGGCCATAAAAGCTTGTTGTGGAATTTCCACATTCCCGACTTGGCGCATTCTCTTTTTACCTTTTTTCTGTTTTTCCAAGAGCTTACGTTTACGGGAGATATCACCACCATAACATTTTGCGGTAACATCTTTTCTCAATGCTTTAATGGTCTCCCTTGAAATAATTTTGGATCCAATAGCGGCTTGGATCGGAATGTCAAATTGTTGCCTTGGAATCAGCTCCTTCAATTTCTCACACATCTTTTTACCAATATGGTAAGCATTGTCAAAGTGAACAAGGGCAGAAAGAGCATCGACAGGTTGGGCGTTCAATAAAATATCCACACGAACCAATTTTGAAGTACGCATTCCAATAGGAGAATAGTCAAAAGACGCATAACCTTTGGAAACGGTTTTTAAACGGTCATAGAAATCAAAAACGATTTCCGCCAAAGGCATATCAAAAATAATCTCCACCCGTTCGGTGGTCAAATAGGTTTGGTTAACGATCTGTCCACGCTTTTCAATACAGAGTGACATCACGTTCCCCACAAAATCAGCTTTTGTAATAATGGTCGCTTTAATGTAAGGCTCCTCGACCCTGTCGATAGTGGAAGGGTCTGGCAAATCCGAAGGATTGTTGACAATGATGGGCTCTGGGTCACCTTTTGTTGTGTAGGCATGGTAACTAACGTTGGGGACCGTAGTGATCACGGTCATATCAAACTCCCGTTCTAAACGCTCTTGAATAATCTCCATGTGGAGCATTCCCAAGAACCCACAACGGAAACCGAAGCCCAATGCGGCACTGCTTTCTGGAGTAAAAACTAAGGAAGCATCATTTAATTGCAGCTTTTCCATGGAAGAGCGCAGGTCCTCAAAATCTTCGGTATCCACGGGATAAATACCCGCAAACACCATGGGTTTTACATCCTCAAAACCACCAATAGGGTTTTTAGTGGGGTTGGCCGAGTCGGTAATGGTGTCACCCACTTTTACTTCGCGGGCGTCCTTAATACCGGTAATCAAATAACCCACATCCCCGGTTGATATCTTGTTCTTAGGGTGTTGTGTCAGTTTTAATGTGCCAATTTCATCGGCATCGTAGGATTTGCCTGTTGCAACAAACTTGATTTTTTGTCCTTTAGTAATTTCACCATTAACGACCCTAAAATAAGTCTCTACACCTCTAAAAGGATTGTAGACAGAATCAAAAACCAGTGCTTGCAAAGGCTCGTCGCGATTTCCTTTTGGTGGAGGAATTCGATCTATGATCGCGGTTAAAATCTCCTCAATTCCAATACCGGTTTTTGCACTGGCAGGAATCACTTCTTCTGGCTTACACCCCAAAAGGTCAACGATATCGTCGGTAACTTCTTCTGGGTTGGCACTTGGAAGGTCCACTTTGTTAAGGACAGGAATGATCTCCAAGTCGTTTTCCAAGGCCAAATAAAGATTGGAAATGGTCTGTGCCTGAATGCTTTGAGCAGCATCAACGACTAAAAGTGCCCCTTCACAGGCTGCTATGGAGCGGGAAACTTCGTAAGAGAAGTCCACGTGCCCGGGAGTATCGATCAAATTGAGCACATATTTTTCGCCATTGTGCATGTAGTCCATTTGTATGGCATGGCTCTTAATGGTGATACCGCGTTCGCGCTCCAGGTCCATATTGTCCAGCAACTGGTCCTGTTTTTCGCGTTCGGTCACCGAGCCGGTAAAGTCCAACAAGCGGTCTGCCAAGGTACTTTTACCATGGTCTATATGTGCAATAATGCAAAAATTCCTGATCTTCTCCATATCAACAATAACATACCCTAAAAAAGGGATTTAATCAACTGCAAATATAATTGTTTTAAATACCTGAAAATGGATTTTTCCAAATAAGAAAAATACAGCGTATTCCGCTCAAAAATAATTTCTTAGATTTGATGTTCAACCCAAACCTCTAATGAAGAACCTCACCTCTATTGTTTTATTGGTGTTTTTTGCAATATGTGGCGCATACGGCCAAACCTTCAAGATTACCGGAAAGGTTGTAGACGAACAAAATCAAATTGTACCATACGCCAATATTCTGCTGCTAAATGCTACGGATTCCACTTTTGTACAGGGAAGTTCCGCTAACGAGGAAGGGCTATTTGAGCTCTTGGAGGTAGAGCCCAACCTTTATCTTTTACAAGCCAGTTATGTAGGCAGGGGGTCCGAACCTAGGGCATTGGACATTAAAAAAGATGTGTCGCTCGGGGCATTGATCATTCCAATGGAAAGTAACGAGTTGGACGAAGTTGTGGTCACAGCGCAACGTCCCAAGCTCCAAAGATTACCGGACAGACTGGTCTTTTCGGTCGAAAACACCGTGGTTTCTCAAGGTACATCGTGGGATATTCTTAAAAACACCCCTGGGGTCATTGTAAACCAAGACGAGTTATTGATTCGCGGTCAAAATGCAACGGTCTATCTCAATGATAGAAAGGTACAGCTCTCTGGTCAAGAGGTTCAGGATTTGTTACAGGGGCTTTCGGGTACCAATATTAAATCGGTTGAAGTAATTGCAAACCCTCCTGCAAGATATGATGCAGAAGGAGGTCCCATATTGAACATTGTAACCAGTAAAAACATAGTTCCGGGATACAAGGGCAGTGTCAACGGAACCATTACCCAGGCCGTTTTTCCTAAATTCAGTGTTGGAACCAGTCACTATTACAAAACGGATAAACTCAATCTGTTCGCCAATTATACCATCAACCCCAAAAAGGAAATCAATAAAACCAAAAAGGGCATCAATTTTATGGATGAATCCAACGATGTTTTCTCCATTTGGGACACGGACTACAATCAAACCGACAGATCGCAATCACAAAATGCGAGTTTTATCTTGGATTATGATTTTGACGACAGGAACAGCCTGAACGTTACCTCCAACCTTCTATTTAATTTAGATCAAGAGCAGCAAACCCTTCTGGATAACGAAATGAGGAGCGGCCAAGCACAATTGGATTCAACGTTTACAACGCAGAACAATGCCAACATGGACAACACCAATTTGGCAGTCGACTTAACCTATGTGCACAAGTTGAAGAAAGAGGGTGCTCAAATCCGAGCTAATGGGCACTATACCTATTTTAAGGGGGAGATGTTCCAACGGTTGTCATCTAACTATTTTGATGCCGACGGTAATTTTTTAAGAGATTTTGGGTTTGATACCGACTCGGAGCAAGAAATCAAGATTTTTACGGGACAATTGGACTATTCCACTCCAATTGGTAACGCTTCTTTTGAATCTGGAGCCAAGATGTCATCGATCAGTTCGGAAAATACGATGGACTTTTTCAACTTCAACGGGAGCAGTAATACGGTAGATGCCTCGCAATCGGACCGGTATATATATGATGAGGATGTATATGCTGCCTACATGAGTTTTGTGAAAAACTGGGAAAAGTGGTCCATGAAGTTGGGTGTTCGAGGAGAGCTCACTAAGGCCGAGGGTCGTTCATTGACATTGAACCAAGTCAACACGCAAGACTTTTTTGAACCCTTTCCATCGGTATATGTGCTGTACTCACCGTCGGACAAGCATAGCTTTTCTTTTGATTTTGGAAGAAACATCAATCGCCCAAAGTACAATGATTTGAATCCTTTCCGATTTTTCTACAATGAGAACGACTACGAGGAAGGAAACCCAAGTCTAAGGCCGAGCTTTAGCAACAATTTTAATTTCAACTACACATTGAATAGTGAATACTTCTTTGATGTGTACTATCGGGATAATGGAAGCAACATTGCGTATTTGGTATTTCAGGACAATACCGACCAAACCTTGGTAGAGCTCAAACAAAACGTGTTGGACAGTAAATCTTATGGATTGGATTTTACCTTGAGCAAATCCATTGCCCCATCTTGGTTTATGTATGCGTATACCTCTTTGTTCCACGAAGAGGAGACCTATTTGGCCGAAGAAAGTGGCAATGTACCTTTTACCAATGAGGTGAACGGAGTGTATGCTTACCTGGGAAATTATTTGACCCTGTCCAAGGACGGAACCTTTACTGGCGAGGTTACGGGCACCTATATTTCCAAATTTCTTTTTGGATCGTATGTGTCCGATGAGCAATTCAACCTCACCATTGGTTTAAGAAAAACCCTTTTTGACAATAAAATCACCTTGTCTCTAGCTGCCGAGGACATTTTAGAGCAATATGTGCCGACGTATCGTTCGCAGTATCTCAATCAAGATAACTTTTACCGTAGGCGTCCCGAAACGCAGTTTATTCGCTTTGGTTTTACCTATAATTTCGGAAACTTCCGTTTGGAGGACAACGAGCGTGGAATTGACAAAAATGAGCGTGATCGACTTCAAACGGCAAACTAGCTTTTTGTTTTTCACCTATTTTGTACTTTTGCAGTCCAAAAAACCGTAGGATTTGCCTAAAATAAGAAACATAGAACTCCCTGATTTTCCGCTTCTTCTAGCTCCAATGGAAGATGTGAGTGACCCTCCTTTTCGCAAATTGTGCAAGGAGCAGGGTGCCGATGTGGTGTATACGGAGTTTATTTCTTCAGAGGGATTGATCCGTGACGCAGCGAAAAGTGTCATTAAACTGGACATTTATGAAAAGGAACGTCCAGTAGGCATTCAAATTTTTGGTGCGGAATTGGATTCCATGTTGCAGGCAGTGGATATTGTGGAAGCATCCAATCCTGATATCATCGATATCAATTTTGGCTGCCCCGTGAAAAAGGTGGTCTGTAAAAATGCAGGAGCTGGTATTTTGCGGGATATTCCTTTGATGGTTAAGCTTACCGAAGAAATCGTGAAACGCACCAAATTGCCCGTAACCGTAAAAACACGTTTGGGTTGGGACCAAAGCTCCATCAAAATTGTTGAAGTAGCGGAACGCTTACAAGATGTAGGCATTGAGGCCATCTCCATTCACGGCCGTACCCGTGTTCAGATGTACAAGGGCGAGGCCGATTGGAAACCCATTGCCGAGGTAAAGAACAACCAGCGTATGCACATTCCTGTTTTTGGAAACGGTGATGTGGACACTCCCGAAGCTGCGGTAAAAATGCGTGACGAATACGGATTGGACGGTGCAATGATCGGTAGGGCGAGCATAGGTTACCCTTGGTTTTTTAATGAAGTTAAACACTACTTTAAAACAGGCGAGCACTTGGCTCCACCAACCATGCACGAACGTGTGGAGGCCGCCCGCAGACACCTACAAATGGCCATTGATTGGAAGGGTGAAAAACTAGGTGTTTTTGAAACCAGAAGGCATTACACCAACTATTTTAAAGGCATTCCGCACTTTAAGGAATACCGTATGAAAATGGTGACCAGCGACGATGCCGCGGATGTTTTTGCTGCTTTTGATGAAGTTCAGGAGAAATTCGGGGATTTCCAGTTCGCTTAAGTGGAAATCAATTTTTGGGTAATTCGGCTGCTCGCAATTTTTGAAGAGATAAAGCCCAAAACCACAATCGTTCCGATTACAATCAATAAATTGATGACATTGAACTCCACAGGGTAGGCCAATGATGGTGTAATCTTCAACCACCCGAAGGCCAGTTGGGACCCGATCAAAATCGACCCGATCAAAACACCGATCAACCCGCCGAAAGAAGTCACCAATATGCCTTGGATAAAATAGATACGGCGTAATTCTTTGATGGTCGTACCCAGACTGAACAATGTTTTGGAGTTTTGCTGTTTATCCAAAATCATCATGATTATTGCCCCGACAACATTAAAAAGGGCTATGATCAACACAAGTGTGAAAATCAGATAGGTCGCTAAATTTTCCGTATTCAACATTCGGTAGAGCGAGGTATTCTGCTCCCTGCGGGTCAAAACCGAAACTTTATCGCCCAGAACACCAAGTATGGAGTTCCTGACATCATCTGCGGAGGCATTTTCCATCAATTTAAAATTGAGGCCGGAGACTTCTGTACTATCTTTCTGCAATAGGTCTTGCACCACGGGAAGGCGGGCGAACACGTATTTTTTGTCCAAAGATTCTTCTACGGCATAAACACCACTCACAACCAAGGGAAGGTCATCATAAGGTTTGGAATTAAACCCTTGTTGCGAAAAAGAACCTTCTCCAGGTTTGGGCACCAAAGCTTCCATGGCGGTCCTGTTGTTCATAGGAACCCCTAACAAATTATAAATCCCGATACCAATAACACCATTGTACACATCCACACCCCAGTTTCCAAAAATCAGGGTACTGTCTACGCCTGTTACGGCACGGTAGTTTTCGTCCACCCCTTTTATATAGGCAATGGTGCTTTTTTCTTTATAGGTAAGGTAGGCCCGCTCTTCCAGTTCCTTGGAAAAATTGGCCAACCCCTCGATTTCCAAAAGTTCCGATTCTTCATCAGCAGAAATGGAAAAATGCTTGCCCATGGTGGGCGAGGCCTTCAAATCGGGATCAAAGGTATTAGAAAAGGAAAGGCTGAATGTCTTTAGACCGGCAAAAGCGGAAAGCACGATAAAAAGAGCAGCAGAACCTATCACAATCACCAAAAAAGTGATGAAATTGATAATATTTACCGCATTTTGGCTGCTTTTGGAGCGCAAGTAACGTTTTGCGATATAAAGTGGAAAATTCAAAATCAGGATTTCTTACGTTTGTCGAGCAAGTCCCTGTTTTCGATGGGATTTTCTTCTCGTTTCAATGATTTTTCGATTCCTTCAATGTATTCCAGGGAATCATCAAGGTAAAAATTGAGCTCTGGCACTCTCCTCAACTGATGCTTGGTTCGTTGGGCCAGCTCATAACGAATGGCCACTTGGGTTTCTTTGATGCCCTCCAATAATTCTTTGGCGCCTTTGTTGGGAAAGATACTTACGTACACCTTGGCCAAGGAAAGATCTACAGTAACGGAAACCTTGGACACAGAGATCAAAGTTCCCTTTAGTCCACCATCGGTAGCGGCACGTTGTAAAATGTCGGCCAGGTCTTTTTGAATGATTCCTGCTATTTTTTTCTGTCTTTGTGTTTCCTCCATACTGCAAAAATAAGCGAATAAATGACTAACCTCACGCTATTAACCATTTACAGTGCTTAATTTTGGAAAAAGGCGAACATTTTAATGCTTATTACAGCTACTATGGATAAAATTGAACACATCGGAATTGCGGTGAAAGATTTGGAGGCATCCAATGTATTATTTGAAAAGCTTTTGGGCGTGCCCCATTACAAAATTGAGGAAGTGGCCTCGGAAGGAGTAAAAACGTCATTCTTTAAATCGGGCCCCAATAAGATTGAGTTGTTGGAGGCTACCAAACCCGACAGTCCCATTGCCAAATATTTGGAGAAGAAAGGAGAGGGAATCCATCACGTTGCTTTTGCGGTGGAGGATATCGTATCGGAAATGGACCGATTAAAGGCCGAGGGATTCGTGGTTTTGAACGAAACACCCAAAAAGGGAGCGGATAACAAACTGGTGGCGTTTTTGCACCCAAAGGGCACCAATGGGGTGCTGGTGGAGCTTTGCCAAGAAATAAAAGAAAGCTAGAGGCGTTAAAACCTTGCGCTGAAGAAAAATAAACACTAATATTGCATCCGCAAAATGCGGGTCCTATAGCTCAGCTGGTTAGAGCACCTGACTCATAATCAGGGGGTCCATGGTTCGAGCCCATGTGGGACCACCTCAACAAAGATAAGCCTTTCAAGCAATTGGGAGGTTTTTCTTTTTTATATGGGTACAACATAGGTACAACATTTCAAAAACACCAATAAACCATTCATAAGCTATTATTGTTTGTCACGTGATAGTTAAAAAAACAGGCATTCGTTTATTTGAAATTTGTTTGATTAAGGCCACCAACCATTACGCTTTCTAATATAAATAATCTGGCCAGTATGGTATGCATTATGAGCCGTCATGCTTGTTATTTCTGAACCCCATTCTTCCAATTTTTCCAAAGAAGATTCTCCAATCACTTTTTCCCATTCAGTTTGAATACTATCCAATTTCATCAATATCATTGACCAATCACTTGCATTATTTATTTTGAAGGTCTGATCATTATCAACATTTAGGTTTGACATATCCTCTCCATTGAATGACCTTAAGTTCATTTCATTCCAAAAAGTCAAATGTGTTGCTAGTTCCACAATTGAGTGATTGTTTGTAGAGTCTTTCCAAATAGCTTGTTCTAAAGAAAGCCCTTTCAGGGCTATATTGGTCGGAACGAACCATTCTTGTTCTGTGTGTGTATTTTTCAACTGTTGCAACAACAAAGATTTCATCCTCGTATCGTTCTTGCCTTCAGAACAGCTTAGGATTGGCAAACTCAATATGAAAATGATAAAGATTTGTTTCATCGTTTATTTAGATTTTGGAATTGTTTTATTGGCCAAAACATGCTTAATGTAATTTGAAATTTTGTTCATTCCTTTTCCTTCAGCGGTATCGACGTTTGAAAGGATTATGGCGGTAATTTCGTCTTTTTCAAAATACATTAACTCACATTGAACGCCATACCAACCGCCAGTATGACCAACAATGGTTTGACCCCATCGATTATCCACAGAAATCCCAAACCCATAATTTGTATAATATCCTTTTACCAATGGAGACATCATTTTTTTGGTTAAAGATTCAGAAATCAATCGATAGTTTTTTAGGGCTTTAAAAAATTTCAAAAGATCCTCTGTGTTTGAATAGTAGAAACCTGCAGGGTTGGCCATTTCAAGAAAAGTATCATTCTTGCTATAGGTGTTGGACTCTCCAAAGTAAGAAGTATATCCACTTGCTTTGTTTTTTACAATGGAATCCAACGGGATGGCTAGCGTGTTTTCCATACCAGCTTTTGCAAAGACATGTTCATCCAAATATTGGTGATAGCTTAAACCGCTCAGTTTTTCTATCAACAGACCAATAACCATATATCCCGAGGCACTGTAGGCATATTTTGAACCAGGTGAAAACAATAGCGGTTTGGTTGCAAAAAAAGGCAAATAGTCTTTAATATCCACTAAATCCAATTTTCCCATATTTTGAGATTCATCCACCAAAAAATTGTTCAATCCTGAGGTATGTGTCAGCAGCTGATGGGCCGTCACCGAATCTCGGACGGTTTGGTTGGGATAATTGGGCAAATAGTTGCCAACGGGGACCTCCAAATCCAAGAGACCTTTTTCCACCAATTGTAAGGCTGCAACGGCAGTCATAGTTTTGGTTATGGATGCGGTATTGAAAAGTGTGTTGACTCGATTTTTGACATCATACTCCAAACTTGCGTAGCCATAGGCTTTTTCAAAAAAAACACTGTCTTTTTGCGCCATTAGGACCACCCCAGAAAACTCTGGATAGGTTATGTTTTCCAAGTAATCAATAATCCTATTTTCCCCAACCGTTTGCGAACACACAAATTTGCTTAACATTAAAAAGCAGGTAAGGTAGAAGGATTTCTTATGCATATCGTTTATATGAACTTTAATTTAAGCTCAGTCATTTGTTGTGTAGCTCTATTATATTCTTTTTTTCAATTCCATTTTTTCTACCCAGAAAAGTTTCGATTCTGTGAAACGAATGATTGAGTCATTTATAACCCGGACTTTGGTATTATCAAAGTCTAATCGATAATCCTGTGTTATGTCTTTCTTCTTATTACAACTAAGTATAATCGACTTATTCTTATAAGTCCAGGCACCTTGACCTTTTTCCATTCCAGCAGCTTGAATTTCACCATTCATACCAGTTTGTTCCCAATGTTGTTCAAATTCAAAGGTTCCGGTTGAATTAAGAGTCAATTTATAACGTTGCTTTATTCCAGAGCTATTATTGAAAATATACTCTCCAACGTATTTATCAGTTTGCGAACAGGAGGTAAGACTTGTAAGGAGAAAGAATATTAATAACCTTAATTTCATTTTTTGATTTTTTCTAATGCAATATGACGAATGTATGTGATCAGTAATCATATTTTCCAATTGTGCACAGTTGACAAGTTAGTGAGATAACTAGAGTCTTAGAATCATTTATTTGAACTTTTTTAGAGTTCGGTTCTTTGTTAACAGCTGGCTTATTTATTCGTTTGTTTTCGTAATTCGTTTATCTCATTCTCCAAATCCGATTTCGATTGAAGTACCCCCCCCACAAATTACAGCTTTTAGTTGACTTTTCTTACTCAATCATTTTATCCCTATCTTGGGATATGGAAAAATTGGGCAACATTTTGGCCATTTGGATTCATAGAAAAAGGTTTTTGATTAAAAACTATAACTCAAACCTTTCAATAAACCAGCTTTCATTTCTAATTATAGTATTTTTTGCTGTACTCCCATTGACTGTATATTTTGTAGTTAGTAACCAAGAATATACTTGGTTGGATATATTGGCATTTTACATAATGGTATTGTTGCCTTTTAGCCTTTCTATAGTAACCGCTATTGGTTGGTACAAAGCCAAAGAAATGGCCAAAGCCGATGCGGAAGGTTTCTCATTTGTAAAGCTATCGTTTAAGAAGATAGAAAAGGAATATTTTGGATTTGATGACTCCGACATGGAAAATCTAGAGCTTTTGACAAACCTTTTGCCTTCCAAAGAAAAGATAGTCATTAGGGAAGTACCAAAGAACAAGCAATCGGGTAATCTTAGGTTTCTTTTTTCGTTTTTGGACCATATTATTGAAGATGGTATTCAAGGGCTGGGAAAGGAATCGAGAGACTCACTTTCCAGTTTAGTTCAAAAAAGATTTTCCTTTGATGGTTCAGAAATCAACCTAAATACGTTTGCATCAAGTTACTCCAAATGGTCACAGAAGACCAAAGCAGGGGACTACGATGATACCCGAAAAACTATAGCCAAAGCACTGGGCCTTTCCAATTAATTATAGATTTTATGCCCAAATCCCGAAAACAAAAGGCAATTAAAACGCAATCTTCATTTCCCTATTTTTCACTTGCATCAAGTGATATATGTTTGTCCTGTACAAAAAAGTAAGCGGCCGTTTACATATTCTCTAATTCCAAAAATCAAAAGTTATGGAAGAGCAACAGAATGTGTTGACATTACTCAAAGAAATCAAAACCATCCTTGGCCATCAGAAGAAGGTCATGAACGTGGAAGACCTTGCTGCCTATACAGGACTTTCCAAAAGCAAGATTTACAAGCTTACCTCGTTAAAGCTCATTCCTATGAGTAACAATAAACATATCCGGCAAATATTTTTTGACAAGGATACCATCGACAAATGGCTGATGGGCGACCCAAACCTATCCGATGAATTTCTTGAAGAGAAGTTCAATCAACAGCTTCAAAGAAACAAAAGCCACTGAGTTTTGTAGCCTTACCCCTTTTAGAACATCGCTAAATTCATAAAAACAACCAAATGACCTCCTCCCAATATTAGGTGCCGGTCATAACTAGAGAATCGGGGCTTTCTTGGCATTCATGAAGAAAATGTTGAATAATTATCTCTGAGACACCACTATTATATAAATAAACCTTAATGTGAAAGAATGATTAATTTTCTGAAACATCAAAATTCCACTTCAATTCCTCAAGCTTCCAAATGAACTTTTTTACCTCATCGGTAGCGTTTTTTAAACCATTGTCATCATTGAACTTCATTGACAATTCGTCACTGGTTTTATAAAGTAATTTGTAGGCATAGAACACTCTTTTTTGTAGTATTTCAAGACGTTCCGAATTTATTCCTGCATTTAATTCTTCAATGTTTTCACAATCCCAATTAAATTCTGATTGTAGCAGTTCAAACTCTGTTTCTTCTTCATTTATTGCTTTAAACCCCGCCTCAATGGCAACACGCATGGAGTTTTGATAGAATTTATCACCGATGCTGTTTTTATCAATGTTTATTCTTTGTTTATCCCTGCCATCATAAAATATATAAGGGAGAATAGATTCTTTAAGAGCCTTTGTCAAATAACCAAGTTTTCTGTTCTCTGGAACCATATACCAATGCAAATCATAATTCATATCAAGCACTGCCCCAATATATCTGCCAGTTTCATTTTTTAAAAAGAAAAATCGGTATGAATCAAAATTCCCAATGATATCATCCGTTATTTTGGGTTGTTCGGACCACACCTTTGCTACAACCACTGTTTCACTTATTTGTCGGGTAAATATTGTTTCGGATTCTTTTTCTTTGTTCAGAAGGTCAATATATCCTTGTATTTCTCGGTTTGTCATTTTTATGAAGATCAGTATATAAAAATCAGATAAAAATTTCAAATATGTAATAGCACAAAAGGTTTAATCATGTTAGGTATCGCAACTAAAACCTCCATGAAAATATTCCTAAAATAACACACTAATAATTATGGCTATTTCCAGAAAGGAACTATATGACTTGGTCTGGTCCCAACCCATGGTTCAGATCTCAGAAAAACTACAAGTGCCCGCACATATTTTAAGAAAAAAATGTAATCAATATCAAATTCCGCTGCCTAAACAGGGATATTGGCAAAAACTTCGATATGGAAAGAAAACAAAGCAGGATAAGTTACCACCTATAAATGTGGCTGGGAACAGAAAGCCAGACGGTAAGATTATGGTAAAGTTTGTGAGCGAATACAAAGCACGCATAGAAGAGCTTAAGAATGACAGGGCCTTGGATTTAAAGGTCCCGACCAAACTGTCCCGGCCACATCCATTGATAAAGAAAACCGAAACGGCCCTGGGGAAGAAATTGGACAAGGAATATGGTTCGAGGTTTAGTTCAAATGACCCTAAATTCGAGTTTCTCCCAATCAATACGGATAAAAAACAGCGGGCTAGGGCCCTAAGAATTATGAACACTTTGGTTCGTGCCATCGAAAAGTTGGGACATAAAATAAGTTTCCAATATGGACGATGCTATGTGGAAATGTTTGGTCAGAAAACAGAGATAAACCTTCGTCAAAAGTATAACAGGGTTAGAGAAAAAGGGGATGATGGATTTAGTCGGGAATCTTGGGTAAAAACGGAAAGACTAGAGTTTCAGGCAGGGCCTTCCTTTGATCAGAAAAGATGGATAGATACAAAAACCAGAGACCTTGAATATTATCTGCCTGAAATCATCGCTTGGATAGAAAAGGATTGTAAGTACTGGCATGACCTCAGGGCCCAACAAGCAGAAGAAAGGAAGGAAAAGGAACGGGAATTGGAAATTGAGCGAAAGAGACTAGCGGTTATTGAATCTGAAAAGAAAAAATTGGAGGAGCTTATTGAGAATGCACAAAACTGGAAAAAAGCACAAGCCATACGTGAGTATATAGGTGAAATGGAGCGCCAAGTAGAGAATATGGATTCAATGCTTGGGGAAGATCCCAAGGCCTATATCGAGTGGGCCAAACGAAAGGCCAATGGTTTAGACCCTTTAAATGGATTCGAAGATCCCATTCTCGGTAAGGAAAAGTAAACACAACTACTTGAAAGAGTATCAACTGTATCCTTGCACATTGGTTTTAAGGAACATTCGATAATTATTGGTAATTTACTGGCATCCCTTAAAACAGTTGTTAAAAATGGCTCCGTGACACCGGGAACAAGAAAGAACAACTTTTTTGGCCCAAATCCGTTGATTATGTGGAAACAGTGGAATGATACGATCATTCAGAAAAAGGATAGATGAAAAAAATCTTTTTTTTTGATACCGAAGTTCAAGCTAAAAGCGGGAAAGTCCTTGACATTGGAGGAGTTGACGTAGCGGGTTATACATTTCACTCCAATTCCATACCTGAGCTGTTGGAAATATTCGGTCAGCACGAGTATATATGTGGGCATAATATCATTTATCATGATATACCCTATGTCCAGAAATATGTGGGCAGGAAACTTTCTGGAGCCAAGGTCGTGGATACACTGTTTTTATCCCCCCTCTTATTTCCTGCCAAACCCTATTATTCCCTACTTAAGGATGACAAACTCCAAACAGAGGAGTTGAACAACCCAGTAAACGATGCGATAAAGGCAAGGGATCTGTTTTATGATGAAATATCGGCTTTCAATAGAACGGACGAGGATCTTAAACAGATCTACCATGCCTTATTGAAAGATAGGAAGGAATTTTCATCATTTTTTGATTTTGTCGGGTATGCTCCTTTTACCGATAACCTATCAAGATTGATTCGAAAAAGGTTCACGGATAAAATTTGTAGATCTGCCCCAATGGATAACATCATCCAGACAGACCCCGTGGGCCTTGCGTATAGTTTGGCAATTATAGATACGGATAGTAGAAATTCGATTACGCCACCCTGGGTGCTTAAAAATTATCCTGAAGTTGAACGGATCATGTATCTGCTCAGGAACAATCCCTGCATTGAGGGCTGTACTTACTGCAATAAGGCGTTGGATGTAAAGTTAGGTCTTAAAAGGTTCTTTGGATATCCCGACTACAGAACATTTGATGGCAAGGCCTTGCAGGAAGAAGCGGTAACAGCGGCCATACACAACAAATCCATTTTGGCCGTGTTTCCAACGGGAGGAGGTAAATCCATAGCATTTCAAGTGCCAGCACTGATGAGCGGGGAAAGTGTAAGGGGCCTTACGGTAATCATTTCACCCTTACAGTCCCTAATGAAGGACCAAGTGGACAATCTTGAAAAGATTAACATAACCGAAGCGGTCACTATAAATGGCCTTCTTGATCCGATTGAACGTGCAAAGGCGTTTGAACGTGTCGAAAACGGCAGTGCTTCCATTTTATATATTTCACCGGAATCGTTGCGGTCCAAGTCGATTGAAAGACTGTTACTTGGACGAAACGTGGTCCGTTTTGTGATTGATGAGGCACATTGCTTTTCTTCATGGGGCCAAGATTTTAGGGTGGACTATTTATACATTGGGGATTTTATCAAAATGCTCCAGGAGAAAAAAAACCTTGAATTTGGCATACCTGTTTCCTGTTTTACAGCAACGGCAAAACCTAATGTGATCCAGGACATCAAGGATTATTTCCAAGATAAGCTCGGACTTAGTCTGGAAAGTTTCAATGCTTCCGTTTCACGGACCAACTTGAATTACAAGGTGATTCCCAAGGATAATGAAGAAGATAAATACAATACACTTCGCAATTTGATCGATGGAAAGAATTGTCCGACCATTATCTATGTATCACGCACCAAAAAGGCATTTCAAATAGCCGAAAGATTGTCAAATGACGGGTATTCGGCCGGGGCTTATCACGGTAAAATGGATAAGCAGGAGAAATCAGAAAACCAAGATGCGTTCATTGAGGGAGATATACAAATAATGGTCGCCACATCTGCCTTTGGTATGGGCGTAGATAAAAAGGACGTAGGCTTGGTCATCCATTATGAACTTTCGGATTCCCTCGAAAATTATGTGCAGGAATCTGGCAGGGCCGGTAGGGATATAAATATTATAGCGGATTGCTATGCGCTTTACAATGAAGATGACCTGAGCAAGCATTTTGTTTTATTGAACCAGACCAAGCTGAACATTAGGGAAATCCAACAAATATGGAAGGCGGTCAAGGAAATTACACGGTTTAAGGATACCGTTTCCAACTCAGCTTTGGAGATAGCGAGAAAAGCGGGATGGGATGATAATGTGGTCGAGATTGAAACCAGGGTTTCCACGGCCATCTCCGCCTTGGAAGAGGCTGGTTATCTCAGAAGGGGCCAGAACATGCCACGAGTTTATGCCAATGGGATTCTTTCCAAGAATGCCCTTGAAGCCATTGAGAAGATAAATCTATCAGAAAAGTTCAACGATAAACAAAAACAACAAGCGGTACGCATCATCAAAAAATTACTTTCCAGTAAGAGCAGGAAACAGACTACGGATGAAGCGGCCGAATCCCGGATTGATTATATATCCGATCACCTAGGAATAAGAAGGGAAGAGGTCATCAGTGTGGTCAATATTTTACGGGAAGAAAAGATATTAGCGGACTCCAAGGACTTAACGGCCTATATAGGTCGTGGAACCAAGAAAAATAGGTCCATGACCATATTGGAGTCCACCGGTGAAATCGAAAGGTTTCTGGCTTCTGAATTTGACTTGGAGAAAAAGGCCTTTCACATCAAGGAATTGAATGAGATGGCTGATGAAAGTGGGTGCAAAAGTGTTTCGCCCAACAAGATCAAAACTATCATCAACATATGGACAATTAAAAATTGGATCAAAAGGGAGCAGCACAACTATTCCAAAAATCATTTTTCCATCCAATCCAATTATTCAAGAACTGAATTGATGGACAGGTTGGAAAAGCGTCACGAACTGGCACGGTTCATTATAGATTCCCTGTACCAAAAAAGTGAAGATTTCATTTCGGACACTGATAAGGAAAAGGTATTGGTCGAGTTTTCAGTACACGGGTTAAAAAGTGAATATGAAAACCGCAATAGCTTGTTCAAGTCCCATATTGATATTGATGACATTGAGGATGCACTGTTTTATCTCTCCAGAATAGACGCCATACATATCGAAGGCGGGTTTCTGGTCGTTTACAATAGGCTCACAATAGAAAGGCTGGAAAAGGACAATAGGATTAAGTATAAGGTAGAGGATTACGAGAAGCTCCATCGGTTTTATGAAAACAAGATCCAACAGATCCATATTGTGGGCGAGTATGCCCAAAAAATGATCGCTGATTATAAAGGGGCATTGCAGTTTGTTGAAGATTACTTCCAGTTGAACTACGTTTCGTTTCTGAACAAATACTTTAAGGGAAGTAGGCAAAATGAAATAAAGAGAAACATAACGCCCGCAAAATTCAGGAAGCTTTTTGGAGCACTTTCACCCGCACAACTTAGCATCATTAAGGATAATAGTAGCCAACATATTGCGGTGGCTGCCGGTCCTGGCAGTGGAAAAACCAGGGTCTTGGTCCATAAATTGGCTTCGCTCTTGTTAATGGAGGATGTAAAGCATGAACAATTGTTGATGGTTACCTTCTCAAGGGCGGCAGCTACGGAGTTTAAGACCCGCTTGTTTGAGTTGATACATAATGCGGCTCTTTATATTGAAATAAAAACGTTTCACTCCTATTGCTTTGATCTATTGGGTCGTGTCGGTTCCCTAGAAAAATCGCAAACCGTGATCAAGGATGCCGTGGACAAAATAAAGAGCGGGGATATTGAAGCCAACCATATTACAAAGACGGTATTGGTCATCGATGAGGCCCAGGATATGGACCAGCATGAATTTGAGCTGATAAAAACGCTGATTGAACACAATGAGGAAATGCGGGTCATTGCCGTTGGTGATGATGACCAGAATATTTATGAATTCAGGGGCGCCAGTTCAGAGCATCTGGAGCAATTTATCTCCGAACAGAAAGCCAAAAAAGTTGAACTTGTTGAAAATTATCGAAGCAAGGCCAACCTGGTGTCGTTTACCAATCAATTTGTGGAACAGATACCCCACCGATTAAAACAAACCCCGATCGTTCCCAAACAAAAGGACAATGGTTTGGTTAGGGTGGTCAAATATTCCAGCTCAAATCTCATTGCTCCATTGGTCAAGGAAATACTATCAACTGATTTAACTGGGTCGACCTGTGTGTTGACACACAGGAACGATGACGCCCTTCAGATTGCAGGGCTTTTGATTAAAGGTGGTTTGCCTGCCAAGTTGATACAATCCAATGATGGTTTCAGTCTTTATGATCTATTGGAGGTGCGCTTTTTTATCGAACAACTAGGAGTTGACCAAGACCAGTATATCATCGATGAAAGCACATGGAAAAATGCAAAACGAAGACTTTGGGATACCTACAGGGATAGCTCCAACATAGAAACCTGTATCAACATCATCAAGGACTTTGATGCCAGCCATCCGAAGAAGAAGTACCGGACCGATTTTGAAATGTTTGTCAAAGAGTCCAAACTGGAGGATTTCACAAAGACCATGGGGGAAGCCATCAATGTTTCGACCGTTCATAAGGCAAAAGGGAAAGAGTTTGATAATGTGTTCTTAATGTTGGACGGTTATAACTTGGACTCCGATGAGAAAAAAAGACAAATTTATGTGGCCATGACCAGGGCCAAACAGAACCTGGTTGTTCATTTGAACAGTGATTTTCTGGATAGCTTGTCGTGTGAGGACATTCAAAAAGAATTTGACTATAACGCCTATCAACCTTCAGACCTATTGGTGTTGCAGTTATCGCATAAAGATGTATGGCTGGACTTTTTTATTACGCGACAACATCTCTTGTGCGATTTAAAGAGCGGGGATCAATTAAATGTTGATATTGATGGTTGTTACGATGAAATGGGGAATTGTCTGGTTAAATTTTCGGGAAAATTCAAGGATAAGATTCACGAATATGGAAATAAGGGGTATCGAATTAAGGACTGCCAAATAAATTATATGGTATACTGGTATAAGGAGGAGATTGATACAGAAGCAAAAATTGTGCTTCCTGAATTGCTGTTTCAAAAAAGTGAACAAATTCCATCGGAAAACTCTACAACATCGCTAAACATGTCATAGCGGCAAGTCAATAGTTTAGGTAAATTGTTTTCAGCACTAACAAACAATACCTCCAATTGGTAATCTAGAGGTCATTAAAAAAAGAAAATTTTAATTCACAGTTAAGTGGCAACTGTTCCATTTTACTTTTCAAGGATTTTTTTGGCAGTCAAAACAATGGACATGACGGGGTAACTTGAGATGGTTAATATCAGATATATATTGTGCTAACGGCATAAATGCCGATTAAAACTTGGATAAAAAGAGCCACAGCACTTTTTGACATAATGGTATAGGGCAATTTGATCATCCCATTGTAAATTGTATAGTTTCTTTGCCATGTTTTGTTTTCCCCAATTTTATTTTTGAGCCGAATACACCCAACAATCAACTCATATTTTTATTATATTTGAGCCGAATAAGATTTTTAATCGACTCATGCGATATAATTGGCAAAAAAAGGATTGGCCCAATTTTCAATACCAGACCAATGATATTGAAGACTTACTGTTTGATTTTGCACAGAGAACTGGGCGTATTGGGGGAGTATTGGAAGGGCTTTCGGAAACGGAGCAGACAGATGCCATGATCAACCTAATGGTTTCCGAGGCCATAAAGACGTCCGAGATTGAAGGTGAATATTTGAGTCGAAATGATGTCATGTCCTCTATCAAGAGAAATTTAGGAATTCAGCAAGATGTTCCCTTAACCAAGGACAAAAGAGCTGAAGGGATAGCGGAGCTTATGTTGGCCGTTCGAAAGAATTTTAATGAGGGCCTTCGTGAAAGAGAGTTGTTGGATTGGCATTCCATGTTGATGAAGGGCAATGTATCTGTTCAAGTGGGCCAGTGGCGGACCCATGAGGAACCGATGCAAATCGTATCTGGAGCCATGGGCAGGGAAGTGGTCCATTTTCAGGCACCACCTTCTGAAAGAATACCTTCCGAAATGGAAGCTTTCATTGCTTGGTTCAATAAATCACAGGATAAAATAAAGAAACCTATAATAAGAGCTGCTGTTGCCCATCTGTATTTTGAATCCATTCACCCGTTTGAGGACGGGAATGGTAGGATAGGTCGTGCGATTGCGGAAAAAGCTTTGTCCCAAAGTATCAATCGTCCAGTTCTATTCAGTTTGTCAAAGTCCATTGAGAGCAACAAAAATGCCTATTATGACGCTTTGAAAAAAGCGCAGCACTCCAATGAAATCACCGAGTGGGTCAATTATTTTGTACAGACCGTTCTTGAGGCACAAATAGATGCCGAACAGGAAATCGAGTTCACATTAAAAAAGACTAAGTTTTTTGACCAATTTAAGAATGGGTTCAATGATCGTCAAGAGAAAGCGGTTCGCCGGATGTTGGACGAAGGGCATAAAGGTTTTGAGGGTGGGATGAACGCACGTAAATATGTTTCCTTGACAGGGGCATCCAAGGCCACGGCCACCAGGGATTTACAGGATTTGGTCGAAAAGGGAGTCTTTGTTCCAATTGGAGGCGGAAGGAGTACCCGATATGAAATCAAACTTTAGAAATCAGCGAACGAAGAAGAGCGAATTGCTGAATGCCCAAATCCTTTGGATTTGTACAAAAGTTTGTTTGTCTAAGGGCTGACACTAAATTCCAATTCGATTCCATTGAGTGAGTCGCCCCACCATACATTTAGTGTGTTATCACCAACATCTTTTCAAACCTCTACTATTGCTCAGCCTCATGCTCCCATTCCTTGATATAGGTATCCAGGTTGAGCAAGACAAAATTTATCCTTTCCATCGGGAATTTGTTGGGGTCATAGCTGCCATCAATGGCCACAAGTTTGCTGTTTACCCATGCTTTTGTTTCCTTGTATTCCGGATGCTTGGGCTTTTCCATGATCTTTAGAAAATCATAAAAACCCGGTATGCTGCCAACATCTTCTGGAGGGCAGTTCAATGCTCCATCACAACAGACGGGAAAGGGCATTGCCAGATCCTCCACTATCATTTCCAAGGTCAGGGAATGTTGCCAGTAATCCCCGAAATCGTACAAATATTCCAATTTTTGGCCCTTGGCCTTTAGCACATCACCAATGGTTATCGTTTTCGAATCAATGATCTCATTGGGGCCATTAAAGCCATCGTCCTCAAATTGTTGACCAATCCGATAGCTGTCCATAGTGAATTCGTACAGGTGGTAGTTCTCCCACCCCATTACAATCTGGACGATGTGGTGAAGCCTGTAAAACGTGGTATCGGATGGGACCAAAAATTCACGCCATATTTTGGGGGAGGTCTTTTCCAATTCGATTCGAAACTTGAATATTTTTTTCAATGTATAGAACTTGTGTGTAATTGTTAATACTTAATCAGACAATCTTAAAAAATTAGTTTGACTCTTAAAGCAAATCCTTCAGATAAGTACGGCACAAAAAATCATCAAAATGAAGTTGGGATTGCTCGAACTTGCTTTGGCTTATTCCTTTAGTTTAATTCTTTGTGCTTCTGTGTCATATTCGTAATGGACGATATTTTCATTCAAGATCAATTGGATGGTTTCTTCGATAACCTCAAAAGGAACTACAAACCATTCCCTTGGATTTAGTCGTTGTCCTTTTTCATTGAACAAGTCAATGTCCAAACAAGCATTGGCGAAAAATCTATGCAGAAGAATTTCTAATTTGTCCGCATTTCTATTGTAAACTTTGTAAGTCGCTATTTTTTTGACGTCTGCAAATAAGTAAGTCGCTTCGTTTTTGGCATTCTTTATTCTGTCGTCAACTGAACCACTTGCAAAGCCGATTTTGTATAAGTCCTTAATTTCTGTGAGTTCTTTTTCAGTTGATTTTGTTTTCAAAACGTAAATCCAACCCGACTGAACATCTTCTTCTTTTACAAGCCCTGAATTAACAAACAAGTCCTGTTCAATTTTGTCATAGGTGTTGGTGATCAATTTCCCATCTTTTTGGATTTGCTTCCCTAAAGAACGGTACAGCATATTGCTGTAAGTTCCATTTTCAAAAACCGTTCGTGTACGACCTTCAAGTCTTACTCTATTTCCTGAACCAAGGTCGACTTCATCTTTTTTCAAATTCGCTGATTCTAAATAAAGCATAATGCCATTCATTAGATAGAAATCGCCAACGTGTAGGTTTTTTTCAATGTTGGTAAACGGCTTTATCTTTCGCTTTCCTTCCTTTATTTCCTTGTGAACTTTTAAGAACATTTTCTCATACTTCTCAAAGTCCTTTTCTTTTATTGGTTTTCTTTGGGCAACAAAATCCGCATCTGCCCTATCTTCTGGTCTTGGTGTGTGTTTAAATTTGAAAATAGCTAAATCATTGTCAGCATCTAGCAATCCCAATTCATCATCTTCATTCAAAATGTCGTCAATGGATTGCTTTTCCATTTCTACATAGCCCAAAAGGTTGTGTCTGTCAAAAGGTTTAAGAACTTTTTTCTGCTCTTCATTTTCTCTGAAGTTTTTGAGTTTGGCTAACAAACCATATTCTGACATACTGGATTTGTTAGGTTCCCGCTCGTTTTTGTCAATAAAAACATTGATTTCCTCAAAAGAATCAATAAGCCTTTCTTCATCTGTTTTTACAGTTGAAGTTTTGACTTTGGCATCTAACAATCCAAAATCATCATCATCAAAAATATCCTCTATGGTCAGTTTCTTTTTACCCATTTTCAAGTGTTTTTTTACGTTTTAACTCTCTCAAAAACACTAAAGCTTCTGCCATTCTCTTTTCTTTATGGTCAAATGCCTGAATACTTGGTTGCTCGCCCTTATTGTTTTTTACCCATTCTTTTATTTTTGGCCATAATAAAATGGCTTCTTCTTCGGTCATTTCAATTTTGGTGGATTGAATATGTTCGTCAATCAATTTTAAAACCTGTGTGGTTACCGATTTTGATAAAATTTCAAAGGCCTTTTGGAACGGATTCACTTGGTCAATCAGATCAATGTGAATATCATCTATGTTCACAAAGCTTCCTGCCATTCTGATAAATTTCTTGTCGCCTTGTTCCTCAATAGTACTGTTCTTAATAACAGAATCGACTACTACGTGCTGTCTTACGGCTTCCACATCTTCTTCATCCAAATCGGGATAAACTTCACGAATGATTTTAGGAATCAAAACGGTATTGATAACCTCTGGCTCAATATTCCCGGGCATTGCTTTCAGCATTTGTGGGTCTTGCAAAATCTTAGCCTTCAAATCATTCAAATCTGTATCAATGATGTCTTTGGCCCTCTGTGAAGTAGGTAATTTGAAACCTCTTATTTTAATGGTGTTGTCATCCTCGTCTTCATCCTCATCATCTTCGTCTTTTTTGAGCTTGAATTTCCAATTTGGGGCCAACACTTGCTCCATCAATAAAGAAGCTGTTATGGCTTTCAGCATATTATTGACAGACAATTTTACTTCTTCATCTTCTGCATCAGGTTGCGCAATAAGGTTGGTAAATTGAGCGTGTGTTTTATTGTTGCTGTCTCTTGTGGCTCTACCAATGATTTGAATGATTTCAGTTAATGAACCTCTGTAACCAATCGTCAAGGCGTGTTGGCAATAGGGCCAATCAAAGCCTTCTTTTGCCATTCCTAGGGCAATTATAATGTCAATATCATCTGCCGATTTTACATTGCGTAGATACGCACTTATTTTATCTCTTGATTTTGGATTGTCGTTTACCAAATCAGCCACTTTTAAAATCTTGCCTGTCTTATGGCTTTTAATATGTAAAACACCTGTTTCTTCGGCTTGATATTCCAACTCGCCCAAAACGTCAATGATGTGATTAACTTCTTCGTATTTCTCTTTGGAAGATTCAGCAGAATTTACACTTGGAATGTGGATGATGGTTTTTTGATTCTCATCTAAAATCTCTGCCAAAGCCGACATTTCTTTTTCAGGATGTTTCTTGAAATACTTCCCTGTGTAAAAATGATAGCCGATCCCCAAGGATTTTAAAAACTCATAGCCGTTTAATTGTTGGTAGTAGGTGTACGTTACTTTGGTGAATTTAGCCTCATCTTCTGGCATTAATACAGGAACACTATCACCTCTGAAATAAGAGCCTGTCATTGCTACAATATGGGCGTTAGAATTGTGCATAATGCTTTTTAATACCTGACCTAAAATATTATCGCATTCTGCTGAAACGTGGTGAAACTCATCAATTGCTACTAATGTATCATCCAACTTTTTCACGTCTAAACCCTCAAAGGCAAAACGCAACGTAGCGTGTGTACAGACCAGAATTTGCTCGTCGGATTCCAAAAAGTTTAAGAATGCCGTCACCTTGCTTTTTTCTGTGCCCGGTGTACAGAGATTGTATTTTGGATTTGGGTTCCAATCGGCAAAAAAGCCATATTTCTTAAGTTCTGTTGAGCCAAAAGATGCACCAATAGATTTTTCAGGGACCGCAACAATGACTTTTTGAATACCTTGGTTTTTCAACTTGTCCAAAGCAATAAACATCAAGGCCCTTGATTTACCCGATGCTGGTGGTGCTTTAAGTAATAAGTATTGAGCAGTTCTGCCTGCGTATGCCTTTTCTTGCATTTCCCGCATACCTAAAGCATTGGTACTTTTGCTTTTTCCTGTTTGGTCGTATGTTACGTGTACTAAATTTGGCATTGGCTATTTCTTTAATTTTTTGGCAGTAGCATCTATCTGCTTGATGAAATCCTTTTCCGCTTTTGAAAGCTCGTTTTTTGTCTGCTCCTTATATTTTGCATATTCTTTATGAGCTTTGTCCAACGCTTTTTGATGGCTGATACTTCCTGCATTGGTTAAAATGTCATTCCCCGTCATTGTTAAAAAATCATCCAAACGGTTTATCCAATCTTTCATATACATTGGTTTTCTGTTTAGCGCTTGCAATTCTGCCAATTCCAAATAAGCGGTTACCATTCTGTTGAGTACATCCAATTCTTTTTCGTTCAGGTAGTTTTTGGCAACTTCGGTTTCTTTTTTGGTTGGTTTTTCACCTTTAAAATTGGTTAACCCTAAATTGGGCTTACTGGCATCAATACGTTTGTAAATGGTTTCCGCAGCGGTTTGTCCGTGTGCTGCCCAATGCATTTTGTTTTGTACGGTTTTAAAAAACAGAATGGATTCTTCGGCTTTTCCGTCATAATCAATACTGGTTGCATATATATCGAGTACTTTTCGCCAAAACACTTTTTCTGACGAACGTATATCCCTTATACGTGCCAACAACTCATCAAAGTAATTGCCTCCACCTGCTTCTTTTAGCAAGTCGTCATTCATTGTAAAGCCCTTTACTACGTATTCTTTTAAACGTGCTGTTGCCCACTGGCGAAACTTTGTGCCTTGTAAGCTCTTTACGCGATAACCAACAGATATGATGACATCCAAATTATAGAAATTGGTAGGCTTGGTAGAAAAATCGGAATTTCCGATTTTTCTCATTGAAGTCTCTTTTTTTAGCTCGCCCTCTTTGTAAATGTTGAGGATATGTTCGTTAATGGTCGACTTTGCTTTTTGAAACAATTCAGCCATTTGCTCAATGGTTAACCATACGGTTTCATCCTCTAATCGAGTTTGGATTTTAGTCTGTCCATCTTCGGTCTGATATATGATTAATTCACTACTCATTTTACTTTCTTTTTTGGTTTTTTTTACCCTGAGCTTGTCGAAGGGTCTTCTGCTTGGCAAACAGGGTATCTTTTTTTACCATTCCCTCATACTGCTTAAACAAGAACTCCAAACGCTCGGTATCGTTTTTAAAAGGTTGCAAACGGTAACATTGTTCAATGGCAATATCGAGGGCTTGATGGGCTTGCAGCAAACCTTTGGGCATTGTAGGTGGGTTGTACAACTGTGCCATTGTTTTGCTAGGGTGTATGGCTCGCTCATCTAGTATATCAAACACATATTGATTCAAATTCTCTTTTTGTTTGGTGGTAATGTCTGGAAAAGGAAAAGTATTATAGCAGAGTTTTGCTGAATAACGATAATCTGTCTTTAATTTTCCTCCAACATTTCTTACCCAAACCATATGCATACGAGAAGTTACTACTGCAAAAAGCCAAGGTTGGGCGTGGTATATTGCCATTGCTGAATTTGAAATAATAGTATCCTGATTCAAAAAGCCAATTGGTATATAATCCCTTCTCTCTGATGATGTTGCAGGTATAATAATTGAGTCTGAATTTATATGGCGTATTTCTCCAAATAAATGTGGGCTTTCTGCTAAAGCGTTAGTTGCTTCTCGCTTGCTATTTAATCTATGTATTTCTACGTTGTCAATACGTTTTGCTATCTGAGGAATTTTATAGGCTTCTTTTAAATAACTGTCCTCAATCCAAAGACAATATTTTTTTATTCCTCTAACAAACTCTGCACCTCCTGAAAACTCTTTAATGTATTTTGAAGCGTTGCTATTCTCTTTAATAAGATTGTTCCTTTCATCTTCATCCAATAGCAAGTAGCCTTTGTCATTAGGCATACTACCGAAACTTATTTCAGGAAATTTTGAAAGCGGTTTACTTCTACCTATGACAATGGTATTAGAACCATCCAATAAATAAGGATTTATGTTTTTTGCTGTTTTTCTAAAATTGTCGTTAAACAAATATTTCGGTTCATTACTTACATTTCTTAGTCCAACAATAATGACCGTAACGCCTGCATTGCCTTTGGCGTTGTTGGTCCATTTGAAAGATTGGTGTGCAAAGTCAATTTCTATGTCGTCTGAAAGAATTGAAGGCCATATTAAAGCTACTTGTTCCCCCTGACAAATTGAATTGGTTGTTACCAAGGCACATTTAGCGTTATTGTCTTTTATATAATCTTTTGCTTTATAAAACCAACAGGCGATGTAATCCATATTGTTGTATCCACTCTTTCCGTGGAATACAATTTTCATATCTTTTTTCTGTTCAGCATCCTGCAATCTTGCTCCCAAATAAGGCGGATTGCCAATTACATAAACTTCATCCTTTGCAGAAATTGGACACACCTCATTCCAATTTCTTCTTGTGGCATTGCCATGTTGTATTTGTCCTGCTTCTTTTAAAGGTAAAATTGGTTTTGATTTTCCGTAATCAAAAAGCATTTCTTCAAATACGCGGTTCATTTGGTGTTCTGCCAACCAAAGAGAGAGAATAGCCATTTCGTGAGCAAAGTCGTCTATCTCGATACCGTAAAACTGAGAGAGGTTTACAGAAGTCCATTTGAAAGTTGGTGTAGTTTCTAAATCGGTAATTTTTTGCAGAATCTTTATTTCCAATAAGCGGATTTCCTTGTAAGTGATAATCAAGAAATTGCCACTACCACAGGCAGGGTCAAAGAATTTGATTTTTGAAATGCGTTGAATGAGTGCGTTGAGTTGTTTTACCGTTGTTGCATTTTCAAATTCCTCATACAATTCATCTAAAAAGAGCGGTTTAATGAGTTTCAGAATGTTGGCTACCGAGGTATAGTGCATCCCCAAATCGCTACGGTAATCTGGAATTACCACCGCTTGTATCATTGAGCCGAAAATGTCAGGATTGATGTCCTTCCATTGCAATTCGCCCAATTCGATAAGTGTCTTTCTTGCTTTCGAAGTAAATCTTGGCGAACTGATTTTTTGACCAAACAAACCACCATTTACATATGGGAATTTGGCTAAAAAGTCTGGATAGTCTTTTCCGCTTTTGCTGTCCAAACGGTCAAACAAATCATCTAAAAACGTATGGGTGTCGCTACCGTTCTCTGTGGTGTGTTGAGCAAGTGTGTTGGTAAAAATGCTGTCTTGCTCGAATATCTCGGTGTCTTCGGCAAAGAAGCAAAACAACAAACGCGATAAGAATATATTGAGGTTGTGGACGCTTTCTTTTGAATTGTAAATGTTGGGGTTTTCCTCAATCAACAAATCATACAACGAAGCCATCTTGTAGGAAGCGTTTCTGTCCGCCTCATTGTCGTTGCTCGCATTGTAAACCTCACTACCTGCCAACGGCAAAAAGAAGTCGAAATAGTTTGGTAGGTCTTTAAGTGCAATATCTAAGGGGCGACCTGTTTTTAGGTCTTTAGCAACGATTTGTTTGTGATCGGTAAGAATCGCAAATCTTGGTTTGTGTTTTAAGATGCGTTCTTCTTTTGTAATGGTATCTATACTGCTCAACAATTTGTCCGTGGCTTCAACTTTAAAAAAGATTTTCTTTTTGTAAAGGACTTCGCCTTCCACCTTTGAGAGATTGTAATCCCCTTTTTTTAGTCGTGTTACAGAAGTTTTTGAAATACCGTAAGCAACTAACAAGTCAAAGACAAATTCTTCCTTCGTGAAATTGTCAATCAGGGTCTGAACATTATGTTTTATTTCACTTGATTTCATTAGTTGTCTTGTTCAGGTTTGTTGGAAACGAGCAATTCTTTAATGTCCACATTCAGAATGTCCGCAATCCTGTATAAGTCGTCTATACTAGGTTGTCTTTTGTTTTGAGCATAAGAGTGAACCATATTGTAGCTTTTCCCCAATTGCTCAGCCAACCAAATTTGCTTAATTCCTTTCTGGTCTAAAATGGCTTTAATCCGGTTCATTTTGAATTATTTTATTCGGTGAACTAATGTAGGAAAGATTTTATGGATACTCACTGAATGAGTATAAAAACTATCATTCAATTAGGTCTCTATGGGTAGGAGAAAATCCCTTTGGTTTTTTGGGGTTGGATGATGGTGTGTATGCAATAAGGAAGTCGGCCAAATGGATTTTAACGTGCCCTTCCTTTGCAAATCCTTCTTTGGGCTTTGCCGTGGAAGGCCACAATCCGTTTGTCCGCCCAACAAATTTTAAGGGGTCCTTAATAAAAGAAGCCCTGGTTGTTTTTCGGGTCGTCGAAAAACAGGGCAGTGCCCAAGGACTTCTCATCAGGACACCATCGCCCGCACTCGCTTAACTTCCCGTACGCTCCCTTGGCAATGGGTCGGATGGAATTCCTAAGGCCCTTATCGAACCTGTCAAGGCCATGCCCTGTTTTGTCCATAAATAGGGTTTCCACTTCCTTGAAAATCTTTGGCCGTGCCTCCGGCAGGCAAGATTTTACTACGTCGCGGAGCCTCCCGATTTCTGCCCAAAAGCCCTGACAGAACCCCCTTCTTTTATTGTGCTACGCACCTAAGAAGCAAACAAACGCCCCTTAAAATTTGGGAAACAAAACCAAAAAAATAGAGGGGAAATTTTTAACCCTGTTTGCTGATTTATCCCATAGTGGAAGACAGCAGGCCTTTAAAACTTTTTATCATGAGTACATTGAGAAACAAAGTACAACTTATCGGAAACGTGGGGCAAGACCCCACCATTACAGACCTTGACAAAGGGAAGCGTGTGGCACGGTTCACCATGGCCACCAATGAACATTACAAGAACAACCAAGGGGAACGGGTGACCAATACCGAATGGCACACCGTCATCGGATGGGGGAAGCTTGCCGACATCATCGAAGGCTTCGTGACCAAGGGCAAGGAGATTGCCATCGAAGGGAAATTGACCTCCCGTTCCTATGAGGACAAAGAGAGCAACAAACGCTATGTCACCGAAGTGGTGGCCAGTGAGATCTTATTGTTGGGCGGAAATACTAATGAGGCGTAAAGGTAACGGGTGGCCCTGTCTTTGGATAGGGCCCCCATTCCTTTTTTAACCTGTAATACGAAAAGTATGGAACTCAAAGTCAACGAAATACAGATCAGCTATCGGGAAAAACTCAGCACGCTGACGTCCTTGTCCGTGACCAACTCCAACGCGGTGGCGAAGCTGCTGTTCCAAAATTGGGACAATAAGACCATAGGCTTGCACGAAACTTTTAAAATCGTGCTGCTCAATCAGTCCAACAAGGTAAAGGGCATTTATCCGCTATCCAATGGGGGCATCACAGGCACCTTGGTGGATATGCGCATCCTTTTTGCCATTATCCTAAAGACCCTTTCAGTGGGAATCATCCTTGCACACAACCATCCCTCCGGGCAACTCAAGGCCAGCGAACCCGATAAGCAATTGACCCGAAAGATCAAGGAGGCTGCACAACTTTTCGACGTCAAGGTCTTGGACCATATCATACTTGCACCCGATGGCCGTTACTACAGTTTTGCAGACCATGGACTGATGTGAGGAGCCCATTAATTGAATTGATGGCATGGTGTTGCAAGCTGCCAATAGGAACCAAAACGACCCAATCATTATGATTGGGTTTTTCTATGTTCAAGGCTTTAATTTTCATATATTTAAGTCGTTGTCCAACAACAAATAAAATGTACGGCGATTCTGATTTGACTTTCCCAAAGTCCGTGCGATTCGATTTGACTTTTACATAATTGGCAACTGGCCTTGGCCAGGTTGTTCGAGTTTTTGGTCCCGCACCGCGGGACAAAGGAGAAGCAAGAGGGTAACAGGCTAGCGCCATGTTACACGTTTGCGGTTTTTGTCAAAGCATTGATATATAGATTATTACATAAATTTTTAAAATGATTTTTGGGGAGATGGTCCGCATTTTTCACGGAAAAACGCCGCCAGCCCCCTAAAACCGGCAAATTTTTCACGGAAAAATGGATAGAGGATACGAAAAGGAACGGTTTGAGAGCCTGAGCATCAAAACATCGATCGCCCAAAAATTCAAAAAATTCAGTAAGCGGATGGGAGCTTCCCAATCCATGACCTTGTTATTGATGTTGGATTTTTTTGAGGCCAATGGGATTTCCCCAAAAGAATCCCTGGGTCCCCATATCCATACCTTGGAGAGCTTGATCAAAAAACGGATCAATGCCGTGATGGCAGTGATCAAGGACATCGAAAAGAACCAGACCAAACCCACCGCGGCCATGATGCATGCCCTCTTTGAAGGAGAGGACCCATCCGAAAAGAAACCCCTATTGACGGAACGGAAGCAAACGGCCAAGACCCTCGAATCCGAATTGGAAAACTGGATAAGCAAGAAGGAAGCCCAAAAAAACCAGGAATTTAAAAAATGAACCGCTATGTATATCACCATTACGCCACAACAGACTCAAGGGAATTTCAGCCAAAGTGCGGCCGATTATGTGGCCTATCTCGAAAAGGAAAACGAGTCACTTTCCCCTCCTGAACAGGAACACTTTTTCAATCAATACGGGGATAAGGTCACCGCGGAACAAGTCATTGCAGAAATCGATGGCAATACGAAAAAACTCAGCAAGCACGAGCCCAAGTTCTATGCCATCACCGTCAGTCCAAGCAAGGCGGAGCTGAGGCAGTTGAAGGACCATTCCAAGGACCTGAAAGCTTATACCCGGGAATTGATGAAGGCCTATGCCCAATCTTTCCATCGGGAAATCCATGGACGACCACCGAATATCGATGATATAAAATATTTTGCCAAAGTGGAACACCAGCGCTACTTCAAGGGAACGGATCGAGAAGTCAGGGAGAACCAGCCCATGGCCTCAAAGATTCTGGAGCTCCAACATCAAAAACGCAGGATACAACGAGGGGAGGAGGCAGGTAACTTAAATCTTATCAAAGAAAGGATCGCCCAATTGGAAAAATCCGCTCCCCACAAATTGGAGGGAAAGCGCATAGTCCAGGGGATGGCCAAACCGGGCCATCAGACCCATGTGCACCTTGTTGTCAGTCGTAGGGATGCCAGTAACTCCGTTAGCCTTTCCCCAGGGAGCAAGTACAGGGCGTCGGAAGTCATGCTCCATGGAAAGCTGGTCAAACGGGGCTTTGACCGGGACCAGTTTTATACCCAAGCCGAAAAGGTGTTCGATGCAAACTTTGGCTACCAACGGAATTTTGTGGAACAGTATCATTCCCGGAAACTGATGGTCCAGAACCCAAAACTGTACTATAGTACGATCCTGGGCCTGCCCGCCAATGAAAAGGCGCTGGCCCTAAAGCTGCTGGGCAAATCAGGGGTCCACCTCCCACAGATCCCTACCAATAAAGTACAACTGGCCCTAAGGACCATCAAGGCCCTGAAACGTGGCGTGGAGGTGGCCATCAAATCAGGGTCTATCGGTATCTAAAAAATCACATATGGAAGGAGAATGGAACGCACTTATTACGCTGACAATTTTAGGGGGGCTGGTATCGCTGGCACTTTACCGGTGGATACGGTTTGCCTTGGGAATCGGTTTGCTGTTCATGATATGCTTGGCCATGGGACTACATGTTTTTGCGGGGTTTCCTGGACCGCAGTTGGTTTTGGGGCTTGTATGTCCCCTGCTATTGGTGAATGTGGTGGGCTATGTCTTTGTGGCCAGGGATACCCTTCCCGTCAAACCCACTCCTTTTGTGATCAATATCCCATTGCAAAAGGGAATACTCGTACTGCAGAACATCCGTAGGGGCATCTCCATCATAGGGGCTGCAGGCAGTGGCAAGACGGAAAGTGTGGTCGCACCCCTCTTGGACCACTTTGTCCAAAACGGGTTTTCCGGGGTCATACATGATTACAAGGATTTTGAGCTTACCGAAATCGCCCACCCCTTGATCGATGCGGACAAAGTAGACTTTTACTGTGTCGGTTTTGATCCCATCCATTATCGGGTCAATCCCATCGCTCCCCGGTACATGGATTCGGAGGAAAGTGTCAACGAGCTTTCCCGGGTATTGGTGGAAAACCTTTTGGAGCAGAAGGAATCCGGTGCGACGGGGAGCAACAGGTTTTTTACCGATGCTGTGGAGGGATTGCTGGGCGGCATGATCTGGAAACTGAAATCGGACTATCCAGATTATTGCACCCTGCCCCATTTGATGGCCCTTTACCAATACCTGGATATGGAAAGCCTGGAGGCTTTTTTGAAGGGCAATCATACGGCCAAGGCCATGGCCGATGCCTTTGTCAATGGCATCAAGTCGGAACGCCAGACCGCCGGGGTGCGCAGTACGCTCTCCAATGCCCTGAAGAAAATCTCGACCCAACGGAATTTTTATGTGCTTTCCGCAGATGAAGTACCCCTTGATATCAAGGAGCACAAACGTCCCGTTATCGTATCCGTGGTCAACAATCCCAAATATGAAACGGCCTATAGTCCTGTCATCGCAACCATCATCCATACCTTGACCAAGCAGATGGCCGTACGAAATGCCAGGCCTTCCTTTCTCATGATGGAGGAGGCCTCTACCTTACGGCTATTGAACATGCATCGCATCCCGGCCACGTTGCGGAGTTATGATATCGCCACGGTATATGTGATGCAGGACAAGGTGCAGAACGATATACTTTATGGGGACAAGGCCAGTAGAGCAATCCTGAGCAACCTGTCCTACCAGTTTTTTGGAAAAGTGAACGACCCCGAGACGGCCAAGTACTATGAACGCTTTTTTGAACTCGTGAAGAAACCCACCACCAGTATCAATCGTAGCTATACCATCAACTTTGATACCCGTGTGACCACTGGGGAACGGGAGGTGAGCAAAATACGGGCGGATGTGTTCTTTCGGTTGCAACAGGGGGAATTCATCGCCTTTGCGGATGGGAAGGAAAAAAGGGTGCGGTTCAAAAGGCCCCAACTCCAAAAGGGGTTGCCGGAACACCCCAAGAACATTGATCTGGAAGGGAACTTTTATCGCATCCATGCAGAGATCAGAGACCTGTTCGGGAAATGATCAGCGCAACTTGAGGATAAGATTTCGGCTACCTTGGGCCTCCAATACCTTTACTTGTAGGCGTTGCCCTGTATTCATGGTAAACTTGGGATAGACCACCACAAAACGAACTGAACTACTTGGACCGATTTGTTTGGGCATTTTGAATTCGAATAGGGGCGTGATGGGCAGTTCCTGATAGGAGGCCTTGCGTTTAGGGGTACCCAATACCTTTGACAATTGGAACTGTCCAAGTGCATAGGGAATAGTGGAACGATTCTTCAGTTCATAGACCATATAGACGTGATCATCATGGTATACGCGTTGCATCAGTTTGATCCGGATGCCTTTTCGTTGTTTGTTGTGGTGGGGCGATGATTTCTTGTGCAGCAATTGGGTACATAAAAGTGTAAAGTGTTGTTCTTTGACAGAAGCGGTTTTCTGTATGGAATCTTGTGCTGAAGCCCTATTGATCGAATGTTGAAAAGGGTTTTTCAAGCCTTGGTCCGGATTTATGAAATAATGCAATTGGGGGAGGTGTTCCCTATAGGCGAGGATAAAGGAATAGAGGTTCCCTGTGGTGGTGCGGACCAACAGATTGCTTGTCTGTTTTTTTTCCGCCTGCAGCAATCCCAAGTTTTCCGCTTGCTCCCTATTGAAATTGAAGGCAAAGTTAGGGGAACCGGTCATAGCTGTTTGGATAGGGTCCGTAAAGGATAGGGATACCACTTGGCGGTCATTGACATAGATGGTATCCAAGGTCTGGCATGGGGCATGGATAGAGAAAAAGAGACATAGGATGATGGGGAAAAACGTATAAAATTTCATGGTGTTGCGATTTACTTGTTACTGTTTTGGTTTTAAAAGCAAGCGATGGCCATCCAGGATGGTCACTTTCTGCTTGCGCTGGCTACGTTGGAAAACGCTCTTTAGGCCCCTGACTTGGGGCAGCCCGGCAATATTGATATCCTGTACCATATCGTCCACCACTTCTTGGGTAGCTTCTTCCCGAAGGGAGTTTTCCAGATAGAGGCCAGCAAGACCGTCCTGTAGGTCAAAGGCTTCCCATTGCACAGGAACATGGTCAATTTGGCTGATGGCCAATAAGGTCCTATTGGATCGGAAACGCACGGTGCCGAACAAAACCGTGTACTTGGGGAAATGATGGCCATTGATCGTTGTAGGTTCCACCAATCGTAACCGGATGCGGCTATTTTTCCGCAGGATTTGTTTGCCGTCCACTTCGACCAGAATGCTACTATGGATTTCACCTTTCAGAGCTTTAGGTTGGGAGGCAAAGAACAATTGGTGTTCCAGGGCCAGTTCTTCAGCGCTTATGGAGCTGTCCGGTAGCGGTTCTTTAGTTTGGGTCGGTTGAGGTTCCTGTTCCCCTGTTGGCGTTGTATCCAAAGGTTGCATGGGTTTCCGATGTGGGTTCAAATTGCCTGAGCTGTATACGCTATCAATGATACGCTGTTTCTCGTATTCCATATAATCGGGATTGAAATATCCCTTGTCATCGACCATATGGTCGGGGTAGATTTGGGGAGCGGTGGTCTCGCGCTCCTCTTTGAGGGCATCCAGAGCCTCCATCTTGGATTGGTAGGTCTTTTGGTTTTCCTCCAGATCGGGCATCGGAATGCGGTCCGGTTTCAGTTCCGATTTTTTGTCCTTTCCAAAGGTGAAAACGGAGTAGGCCACAATAAAGAGCACCACGCCCACTAGGACCAACACAAATACGATTTTATTCTGCTGCTTTTTCATTAGCTTCTATTTTACGGAGGGAGTTTTCAAAAAAATCAGTGATCAACAACCCGTGGGGGTTGTGGGGAAAATTACGGGCCACGGGGATGAGCTTGCCCGTGGTGACCAATTCGTAGGTATCCGTAACAGCACCTCGATTGATACGGATGACCGTCTGGGTCTGAAAGGCATAGGGTCCCTTGGTCATATCAATTTTGGAATCGATACGTTCCACCTGTTGGACTAGGGAATATTGCAACAAGCGGTTATAGAAGCCATCGGCTTTCTTCTGGCGGTACAAGGCATCTACGGAGGCATTGCCCAACCAGAGGGCCTTTTCCATGTTTTTCTCATAGCTGTTGGCTTCCACGCCATAGAACCATGTGTGGAATTGTTCCAGATGGGCCAGTGCCTCGACTTCCAAGTTTTCCCGTTGGGCAGTCAGTTGTAGGGGGATGACCGCTCCGTCGGAACTGACCACAAAGGCTTTGTCCAAGCTTTCTTTGTGGATTTTGACCACCAGAAAGACCGAGATGATACAGACCAAGCCCGTCATGATGATTAAGGCCAAAACCACAAATCGGTTCAGCCGTAAAACCTGTTGGATATTTTTAAAAGGTGTTTTCATTTTTAGAAGTGTTTATCCGGTGAACAAGCGTAGCGTAAAACTCGTGGCCTTCCGGTACAGTTTGAATTTGAGCAAAACGATAAATCCGATGGAGCCCAACTGGATGACAGGGGCAAAGAACTCATTGCCCCAATCGGTCCCGAACAGGTTGCCCCAAAAGTTGGTGTTGATCTCGGTATAAAGATTGTTCACAAAGACATTGACCAAGAAAAAGGCAGGTACCAACATATAGACCCCGGCATAGAACTTGAAATAGGTGTAGGCCAAATGGCGGAACTTTTCAAAAACCGATAGACTGATGACAAGTGGGAAAAAGGCCTGCATGATTCCTAATAAGAAATACCGCTCGACCAAGAAGATGGGATAGATAAAAATATCCAACAGCCACAGGATAACACCTATGATAAAGGCCAATAGTTTTAGTCCATACAAGGGAGTAACAAGTGCCTCATAGAGGATGGCCATGGCCTTCTTGGCGGCTTCCAAGGCACCCACATCCCGTTCCAGATCTACGTCCTGCAACTGTAACGGGAGGAGTGCCGGAGCCGTGTCCCGGTATTGGGATTCAATGACGACCAAAATGCCGTCAAAAACCCCCAGTACCTCTGTAGAAAAGATGACCAAGAGCACAATGGCGAAGTTTTTGGCCAGTTCCGTGGGGGTGAGGCCCCAGGTATGCCCATCGGTAGCTGCGATGCCCTCGTTGTATTTCTTCAGAATGTTGACCAAAAAGAACAGTACGGCCAAGGCCTTCATCCCCACGATGGTATATTGTGAAAAATCACTGTCCTTTATCGTCTGAAAGACCGCATCCACATACTCCAATCCGATGCCCAAAAAGAACCCTGCCATCAATATTCGGTTTCACGGTTATTGATAATATCTTGCATCTTCCTGAAGGAAATGATCTCCCGATAGCGTCTGGTCTTGACCTCCAGTTCGGCCACCATTTCCTGGGACTGTACCTTTTTTTCCATCAAGATGTCCGTCCGCTCGGCATCGGTCATTTTCAAAAAGTCGCTGGAAAGGATCTGGTTGACAAAGTCCAGGTCGTCAATGGCCGTATCCATGATCTGTTCAAATGAGCGCGATACTTGTTCCACTTCCCCAGCTTTGATATAGGGGGAATTCAAGATGTCCCTCAAGTCACTTTGCACGGTTCGGAACAGAATCTCATTGTTCTTGGTCAGCTCCTGTAGGGCTTTCAGTTGCCTGATGGCATTGTTGACCTTTACGATGTTGTCCTTCTGTTCCTTTAAAAACTGAACGGTCTTCAAGAGTTCGGAGGTCTGTTTGGCGGACTCAAGCAAAGATTTGGTCAGACTTATAAAGTTGGTGTTGTCATACACCGGCATCCCCTGGCAGGCAGCGCCTGCTGGCAGTAATAGGGTAGTAGTTAGGGCCAATAGCAAGGTCAAGGCTTTTTTCCTGATGGGATGTTGCTTAATTGTTTTCATAGGATTTCTTTTTGAGGTGAATAAATGCTTTGATGGCCTGTTCCATATCCCCGGTCTTTTTAAACAGTTCCATGATCTGGTTGTTTTCAAGTCCATCGGTGAGGTAGGCGGCATAGACTTCCGGCGGCACTTCCAAACGGAAGATGTTGCTCTCCTTTCCGATCTTGATAAAGATCTCGGTGTACTTCCGTTCCCCGGTCAGCTTATTACGGATGGATTTGAGTTGGTTCAGGTCATGGCTGGACAGGTTGAGCCTTTGTTGCAAGGTTTCATAGCCCTTTTCGTTCCGCAGGCTGTAAATGACCTGGGTGTTTTCAAGTATACTGGCCGAAGTGGAATTCTCGGGTAATTGGTTGATGGATTGTAGGATGATGCCAATCGCCCCGTTCTGCTTCCGGATGGCCTGATAATAGAATTCCACGCTTTCCAAAACGTTGGGAAATTTCAACTGCTTGGCAAACTCATCAAAGAGGATGATGCCCCGCTCGGAACGGTTCCGCCAAATGGTCCGTTGTATGGCAGACTTGATGAGCTTGAGCATCACGGAGAGGATTTCCTTGTTGTCCCTGACTTCGTCGAGTTCAAAGATGATGAGCCGTTTGTCCTCGATGGTATAGGTCTGATCTGCCCCAGAATTGAACAGAAAGCTGTAGGGACCATCATCCACGTATTCGGAGAGGATATGTAAAAAGTCATAGGTACTGAAGTGGGCTTCTTTGATCTGTAGTTCTTGGATCAGGGTATCTTTCCGGTCGTCCACAAACTGGTAGAGAGAAGCCAAGGAATGATTCTGTCTGACTTTTTTGTAATAAAGCAGCAACACCTTTTTAATGGCCACCTCTTGGGATTTGGAAGCATTGTTTTGGGCAAGGAGTTCCAAGAGAAAGACAGCAAGGTCTTCCAAACGTTCCGGGGACAGACCTGAATCATCAGAAGTATAAAAGGGATTGATACCCAGATTCTTGCCCTGCTCATAGCGCAGGATGATATGCTGTTCGGGATAGAGCTTGGCAAACTTGGCGTAGGAGCCGCCCAGATCGATAAGGACCAGCCGAACACCCTGCTCAAAGTATTGTCGCAAAATATTGTTGGCAAGAAAAGATTTGCCCTCCCCGGTCGGAGCAAAAATGGCAAAGTTCCGGGCCTTGATGCGTTTCTTTTGTTCGTCCCATACATCTTTCAGTATGGGGATGTTGTGCTGACGGTCATTGAAGAGGATGCCCGTGGCATCCGATTGATAGTTGGTATTGTTGATATAGAGGCAGAGGGCATGCTTCAAATCCGTCACATACAAATCTTCATTGGAGAAGTTGGTGGCATGACAGGGATGGGAATTCAAGAAATAATGTTTGCGTTCCTCCCCATTGGGATTGTAGGGCACGATGTCCAGTTCCTTGAATCTCGCCTTGATCTTGGAGCTTATCCTTTTTAAGTGCTCCTCTTCAGAATGCCAAAAAATGATATTGAGATGGCCCCGGATGATTCGGCTGGAATCATCAGTATTGATTTGGTCAAGGATATGTTGGACCTTTTTGAGGACCACTTTGTTCATGGAACCGAAATTGGAACTTTTGCTGAGCTCCTCCACTTTTTTGTCCAAGAGCTTGCGCCATTTGTATTTGTCATCCAAGTAGAGGATATGATTCACCAAGTGGTTCTCATTAAGGTCAAGACCCAAGCCGTCAATAAAACCTTTGTGAAAGGTGAAATCGTCCGAAGTGAACTTTTCATTGGGTCTGCTGCTCTGGACAGGTCCTCCAAAACAAGTTTCGTTGTTGACCGCTATGGCATCAAAATAATATTCACCGATTTCGATTTGTTTTTTATCCAACAATATATCGGTATCGAAACCTTGATTGAAGCCATTATAGTAGTTGTTCATATGGGTAATAATGTTGGGGGGCTTCATTGGAACCAATGACACGTGCTGGCTGTTATTGATAAAGGAAACGGCATCATTAACGGCAGTGATGAACTCCGCCACTTGTACATCCAATTTTCGATGGAAGCCTTTTTCCGTTTTCCGAAAGGGGTTGACATATTTGGAAGCGTTGAGAGTTTTATCCAAGGGCAGTATAAAGAATAGATAGCTTTGATGGCTCAAGTGCTCCCTTCCCTGAAAATAGTCATGGGTTGCCTTTTCCAAAAAAGTACAGTTAGGCAATTGTTCGGCATCATATCCCACTTTTTGGTAAATGTCCTGCTTATGGATGACCGTGCCTGTAGGTAAGGATTTGAAAGCTTGGAACCATAAACCGTGCAGTTCCTCAAAATCCTGCTCTGAAAGCGAATACACCTCTGGCAGTGCAAGCTCGTAACACAGGACCACATTGCCATTGTTGGCAAAGACCATATGGTTTTGGATATCCAGAATGGGATGATGGGAATTGATGTTGATCTTAGGCATAGAAAAGGGGGCTTAGTTTTTTGTTACTGATGGTATGGGGGAAGACCTTTTGTATAGTAATTAATTGGGGGTTTTTTGCCCACTGTGCCAATGCCCCGAACAATAGGGCATTGAACAACAGCAGGGCTACGATGACACCAAGACTGAAGGAAAAGATGATAACCAATAAGGAGCTAATGACCGATGCCATCATAAGGGCAAACAAGGATATGGGCATTCCCATGATCATGGCCCGCTTGCGGATATTTCGGTAAACCTCGTACTTCTTCATCCTATACCACAATTCCAATGAGATAGGTAAAGATGCCCACAACGGCCCCTGCTATCAGGACAAAGACCAGGACCCGGGTAATCCCTTTTTTCAGGTCTGCATTTTCCCCGAAGAAATGTCCGGCATTAAAGAGGAAGCCCACCAAAAAGATTACCCCTAGGATAATGGGAAAAATAGTCCGGATGGTGTCGGAAATATCATTGACGGAATCCTCAATACCTCCAATCTGTGCAAAGAGGGCATTGGAAACCAGGTTTAATAAGAGGGTTGTAAAAAGTGTTTTTCGCATATCGTAAATGCTTTGGAATTAGACGGTTTTTTGATATGTGAAAAGTACAATAGAGATGTATTCAAATTACTGATATACAGATATTTGAATATAAAATAATGATTGGTCTTGATTGCTTTTAATTGATGGTAATTAATGTCATATTTTATGAGGAAAAGAAATTCCTTGTTAATAACTTAATTCCAGATGAATCAAATAGGAACGTAAAAAGCTGTTTTGGATAAAAGTTTAGCAACTATGCATGGCTTTTCAAATAGGTTCTAAAGTGGAAGTTTATCAAGGTGATCTTCTTCCAAAAGAATATTTTACGCCGCTTTGAAACTATTAAGAATTTCTTTTATCTCTCCTATCTCCATGAAGGGCAGGTTTTTACTCCCCCTACTAAATTTAATTTAACGAGAATGTCTCTTGAAAGTGCTTCATTCTTCATGATTTCAGAATTTTCACCCATGAATTCTAGAATTGCAGTGCGAATGTGTCAATTGCAACCAAATCCTCTTTCGGTGATACCTACAGCTAGGTCAGCTCTACTTAGCAGAATCTCGGTCAGTTCCCATGGGTTGCTGATATTCTCATCATAAGTAAAATACCCCCTAATCTTATAATTGCCTTATGAGATTATGTCAGGTTCTATTCAAAATACTTTCTAAATTACCTTTTATCAATTCAAAGTCCTCATTTTCGATATTTAGCCAGCGTTGAATAAATTGTTTGTGAATTGCGTAAATAGAATCTGCACTACTTTCACCTTGAACTACTTTGCTCACGAAAGCAAATCTTAGTTTCGTATCGCCAATACGGGACAAATCAACAAGTGTCTGTTCTACTGTATCAATATTTGGTGTTACGCCCTTAATCAAATACTCGGCTAATTCTTGACTCCAAACAATATCTTCTGGAGTATGTCTGGGAAGATAAAAAACATTGGTTAAATAGAAATCCAAGTATGATTTTAACAATTCCAATTGTTGATTTTGATTTCCGCCGGTTAGTCCACCATCTACTGAAAATTTGATTTCTTCACCACATTGTTCGCGAATTATAGATTTGAGGTGGTCAATAGTTTGGTCGCTTGTTGAAATACTTCTCCAGTCTAGGTGTGGATTCTCAGGCTTTTGATCTCCATCGAAAAATACATAATCCTTCATATTTTGTTCACGACAATAAACAGTAATGAATTCTTTTTTTATAACCGATTCCCCACCTGGATTAAATTTCACATTGAACAGATTTCTTGTTTCTTCTCCCATTTTATCCAGCACTCCCTCTACAATTTCCTTTGCTAATATGTCCTCAACAACAATATTTTTTCGATTATCGATTGGAAACTCAATATGAAAAAAGGCCTCTTCCGGGATGAGGTTCTCTTTAACCAAAAACCGCCCATTGCTTGGATTCTGGTAAAAAACTTTAATGGATTCCTTTGGAAGACCTTTGACAATGGAAGGAGAATGACTGGTCAAGACAATTTGATGTTTTTTATTTCTTATCTGGTTTAAAAGAAAAACTTTAAGCCTATGTTGAGCTCCAGGGTGTAAAGATACTTCAGGCTCATCTAGTAGAATCAAAGAGTAATTTTCTGCGGCCAGAACTTCCCTAACCAATCTGACCACTGCCATTTCACCGCTCCCTGCAACTGCTTCCGAATATTTAGCAAAATTGGTTTGAAAAAGTACGGAATAGCCCTTGTTTCTGAATAGTTCGTGTAAAACCGAAAGCCCACTTATATATTTCCTCCCAAGAATGAAAGAAATCCACTCCAATTCCAATCCAGATAATTCTTCCATTGGCATGTTTAAAGCCCTTGTACTTGAACTTATGGTAGCTTTGGCGCCAGTAAAGATTTTATTTAGCGATGCTGATTTTCTGCGGAGATATTCCTGTTTGTTTCTAGCCCTACTAAACTTCAGGTTTCCAAAATAAAAGTATTTGTCAAAAGCACTTAATTCGGATCGGAAGTCCAGATACACCACATTCTTAATTACTGGCTTATCACGCTCATTTTTATTAGATCTTGTTGTCATTCCAGCCCATGCCAATGGCCTACTGGTTTCCCAATAGTTAGGGTCATCCTTTCGTTTAATTCTCGCTTTAATTACCTCAAAAGTCTGATTTCCTTTCTGATAAGAGTACCAAAATGAATGTCGTTTACGCTGATCATCATAATAGCTTACTGGGTCAACTTTTGTGTCAAACCAAAATTTATAGGGTGTGTATCTGTCGGGGGCACCGTAGAGAGCATGTAAACAGGAACTTTTACCACATCCGTTTTGACCAATAAAAACGGTTAACGGAAAATCAAATGTAATTCGGGTGTCTATTTCTACATTTCGGTAAAAAGGAAATTGAATAAAGTCGATGTAGTTTTTAAACTGTCCTGAACTCTTTATGGCTTGAATGACTTCTATCAATTCCATGGAATACTAATGCGGTAAATCAATTCCAACTCGGTGACCATATCCAAATGATTCGTTTGCTATTCTTTGAGCGTAGTTTTCCTTTAGAACGATCAAATGCCGAAGTTGAATTTCGACGCCACAGTAGTTGATTTTTAACTGGCTTACATCGTTGGTTGAAATGTAGCTGGTAAAGGGCTTACACTGCCACTTAATGCATTTGGGTTCATTTTCTCGTAAAACAAAAGAATGGAAACCTGTTTCTGCTTCCCGAATAGCCTGAAAACCGTTGAAATTTGCTCCCTTTACGAAGTAGAAATTGTCGTTGATATTATCTTTTGGATGTAAGCAATCACAGGACGGTGTGATACATAAAAAGAACTCATTCGGTTTGTCCGAGTTTACAAACAAGTCCCCAAAACGCAACGTCATATCGTTACGTTCTGTCACTTTGGATGTAGATACATACGCACAGTATTTAATCAGTTCACTAATAAGGTCTTTATGAGTTTCTGCAAGCTGCTTGGGAGGTGGAAACTCAAGCGATTCGAACCTGTGGTTGGCGAATTTTAATATTCTTGGCTGTTCGTTAAGCCTTTGCTGGTACAACTCTCCTATCCAGCTTTTTAGAATAAAATCATAAACTGAACGTAAATCATAATCAGAACCATTGTTTAAGGTCCTATAGTTTTCTAAATGGTAAAAGAATGCTTGCTCATCTGTCTTTGAAAACTGTGTGCCTATCCTGGAAAAAGACTCGCGCAGCCGATCTTTCAATTCGAGAGAAAGAATGTTGAGATAGTTATGTGGATTGCTTACTATCGCCTCTGCGAAAACGGCGAACAAGTTTTCCGGTTTGATTCCGTCTTCCTTGTCTTGTTTATGATATGCAAGAACAATCGTTCCGTTCAAATAAAAAGCATGTTGTGCTGTGCTGATCCGTTCTATTCGGAATGGCGATTTGGTTACTGATTCCTGACACATAGCCATCATTGACAACTCCAATAGTCCATCATCATGTTGGTCAGCAATTGTTCTTACCGCAGCAGACACCTTGGCTTTGATGGCGGCTTCTCCAATTTGCGCTTTTACGGCAAAACTTTGACGAAATATAGTCAAGAGTTTAGACTCGGTTTCTTCTCTATTATTCCAATTGAATAAATACTCGTAAAATGTTTCCGTGTTTTCTTCGAGAAAAATATCCGCTTCAATGGAATCCGGGTCATCGGAAATAGCCGAATAATTTGCTTTGAGGGCAGAAGAAACTTCTTGAAATGCCTCCGTGTTGTAAGGTGAAAACTCACGTACGAGAGCCTTGCTCACCGAATGAAGATCGGCAGTGGAGGTATAAACTACTACAAAGGGAATTTTCTTTGATTGAACAACCTCGTTAAGTATTTTGACAGCATTGTCATAATTGCCGTCTGCATCAAGTTCCCAATCTAAAATTAGAAGATCTTTGTTCGACAACATAACGTCACTGTTCCAAGTCTCTTCAAAGGTCGTGAATCGATATATGTCCAAATCGCATAAACCATCCTCACGGAATGATCTATGAAGCTTTCTTGGTTCATCGACATTTAACCTGGAAGTGTCTTCTTCATAAGCTGCAGCATATCGGTCATCTATGCAAATAGCCGAACGGATGGAGTTGCGGATAACTTCCTTAGCTACATCTGAAAACGAAGGTTGGGCAGTAATATTTGTAGGAGTGTCGGGCATCTAATCTAATTTATTTTGAACCTTCCTTCTTAATGATAAAGCAGGCCCCTTTAAGCTTGTTCACATCTTCCTTGTTTGTTGCAAAAATGTCATAACCGATTGACTGCAGATTCTTCTTTGCTAGATAGAGACCTATTCCACGACCATCCCGCTTTCTGCTAAAAAACAAGGTGAAAATATCGTCTAAGTAGGAATCATCTATTCGTTCCCCTGAATTCATAATTCGAATCTCATCATCAACCAAATCAATTCTAATTGTCCTATTTTCAACCGGTATGAGCCAATAGTTGGCATTATTGATAATGTTTAAAAATATTGGCTTAATGATAGAATCGTAAGTAAAGAACTCATACTCGCGAAATGCATCGCTCACTGAAAAATCAATTCGGTATCTATTAAAATCATTTTTGAAAAAATCTTTTATATAGCTCTCTATTTGTCTGCCAGTTATTACCTCGCGTGTTCTGCGACTGGTTCTATAGAGTGGTTTAAGTAGCTTGTAGTTTCCCTCAAGGTGCTGAAAAGCCGCTTTTAATTGTTTGAATGCTGATTCAATTCCCTTATTTTTTCTGGAATACTGATCAATTTCATGTACGGCATCATTCATTTGCGAGTACATGACATTGAATTGGTGATCAATAATTTCTATTGACATACCCAATTGGGCCAACTCTTCATAGTCACTCAGCTTTTCCTTGAGATTTTGGTTTTGTTTTTCATACCATGCCCGAAGAAAATCATCATCGACATCAATTTGTAGGTTGGAAACGTGATTGATGAACCCACCAATGGAATGTTCAATCTGTGTTTTTTGGTCTTCGGATATGAGGTCAAGCATGTTTATTTTTGAAGATATTGACTCTGTATTGTCATCTGCCAAAATTTTGATTTTTTCAGTTTGATCGATAAAATGGTCAACCTGTGTATTTAGTTCATCTGATAAAAGGTTATTGACCCTATTAAAACTATTCGTACAGATAGCCCTATAGTCGGAGAACAATTTCTCGATGTATTTTATGTGAGATCGAAACTTTTCATTGTATTCCAGTTTGAGGTTCTCTGCATTGATTCTGCTCCGTGTATCTTCCACTAATCTAATGCAGGTTTTTAACCTATCATCAACAAAAGTATATTCTTTTTGAAATTCTATATATTCTCTTTCTTGACTTTTGGTGATTTTAACGGCTTGAGGTTTGGTTAGTCGTAGACCCCTGACCTGTGCTCTCTTATCTTCAAGTTCCGCTACAAGCTTATTATAATTGTTGTAGTTAATTTCCAACTTTTTTGCTTCTTCGGAAAGTTTGTTTGCTAAATCTCCTATTTCATTCTCGAGCTTAACGATAACTGGTTTGTTTTCCTTAAGTTGTTCGAGAAAGGCCTTTTTTGTTTTTGCGTTTTTCTTTTTTGCCGCAGCGTGCTGTCGGTCATATTTCTTTTGTATTTCTTCAATCTGTTCTTGTCGAAAGGAAGGTTGTTCTCCATCAGGTAGTTTACGCATATAGCGTTTCGAGATGTCAATAAATAGCTCAATTAAATCATCCCGAAATTCTCGATAGGCCTTATTCTGGATAAACCCTTCTCTTCCTGCTTTGTCTTTAAGATTTGGATTTTTTTCTCTTTTCAGATTTATATATCCAACAAATCTACGGTGAGCGAAGAAGTAATAACCTGCACCTAGATTACGTCTCTTTTCAAAATCCAAAAAGTCATATTCGGTGCGACCATAGGGCAAAACTCGGAATCCATCCCTATATACATATAAACCTCCAAAGGTTTCTAACTTATTATTCAATGTGCGGAATTGCTCTTGGTTTAGTAACGAACTTTTCTGCTCACCTTCTAGCGAACCCCACTCAATACTAAATGGGCCATAAGAAGTTTTGCCTGGTGGGCGATTGGGTTTGAATGTGTACTTCTCACGACGATTAAAGACTCTTATTTCACCCGTGAAAAAACCGTTTTCATCAAATTCTCCTTTCAGCCAATGGTCTGCATTTCGCATCTCCTCTTGAGTGAAAAATTCATCGATTAAATCGTACTTGCCGGATGCATCATGCAAAAAGAAATGAGTTTCAAAATCCTTTTTTGAATTCTTTAGATCATTGTGCATTCCACTTAGAGAAGCTCTCAAATAGGTTAGGGCGGAATCTTTTTTTAAATCGATTCTATCCTTATTGGATAGTTCAACCAATTGATCGTGGGGGGTGAAAATTAGAAAGGTTGTACCGTGATAATCCTTCTTGGTAAACTCTTGAATGACTTCTTGGTATAAAAAATCTGGGATTTTGAAAGAATTCCAATCTTCCAGCATTTCCTTCCTCAACCACTTTTGTTCCATCCATCGCTTTTCGTCCAAATTCTTCAGGAATTCTGCAACCGCACCCTTTTCGTTTTTCTTGAATTCATCATTGGATGAGAAAGTAAATAGGGGAATGTTAAGATCATCTAAATAGAAATCATAGTTATCAAGCACTCTCCAATCAATGTATAGCGCATTTGCAACCTCACCCTGTTTTTTTGAAAGCATTAATAGTTGATTGCCAAGATAAGAAACGGAGAGGCGGCCAATGCCTTTTTCGCCCATAGGGGTCCTTCGATTAAGGCCAAAATGTGGTTCTATTTTTTCTCCTCGGGCTTTAGAGTCGGTTCCAAGAACAAACCACTTTTCAACGATGTCGGTTTCGGACATACCAAAACCATCATCTGAAATAAGGAAAATAGGACTTTCATTGTCTTTATATGTTTCTAGGAACAAGCGACACACAAGATTTTTCGCGTAAGCATCATAACCATTTTTCCAAAGCTCAGTAATTGCCGTGGGAAGGTCAGCTATTTGTCCTTTTCCTAAAAGCTCTACTGCTCTTGCCTTTGCTCTAAATTTTGCCATTTATTCCAATGTTCGATTAATGATTGGCCAATCGCTTCAGCAAGTTTTGGAGGAACAGCATTACCTATCATGGTCGCAATTGTGCCTTGATTGGAGGAGTGGAATTTATAGTTGAGGGGAAAAGATTGAAGTGTTGCTCCTTCTCGGAGTGAAATTCCTCTATCCTGTTCAGGATGAGTGTAGCGTCCGGTACTTGTATAAACGAATCGTGTTGTTAGTGTTGGTGCTGGTTTTTTCCAAAACATTCTTCCATAGACATCATAATGACCATCATGATTTTTATAGCATTCCAATTGAAGTCTATCATTATTTGCCCATGATAATCTTGAACCACCATCTGTAGGAGTGTTTTGAACTCTTTCTAGATTAATCTTCGAAAGTCGAGCCACTGAATGCTGTCGTGATGACCCATCCTTATGTCCTGCTTCCACTTGTGGGAACAAGTTATAGTCGCCAATTGCGTCTTGAACTGTGACAAGATTTTCCTTTTTTCTAATTTGAAGAGGCAACTTGATTTCTTTATTTAACCGTGAAGCAATTAGAACAAATCTTCTACGGTTCTGCGGAACTCCAAAGTACTTTGCATTAAGGACTTTTTCATCAAAAACATATCCTACTTTCTTAAGTTCTCTCTTAAACTTGGATAGGGGGCTACCTTTTTTCGTTTCTAGCCCAGGTACATTTTCTATAAAAACAAAACCTGGCTTATAGTAAAGCACGAATTCTTTAAAGTCCTCAAGCAAAAGCCTTCCCTCTTTAGATTTAGTTTTATCGGATTTAAGATTTGAATAATATTGACAGGGACTGCATCCAACAAATATAAGGGTGTCATCGTTCCTTTGGATTGGAAGTAATTCTGAAAGCCTCTGTGGAATTAGGGAAAGCCTAGAAACATCTTCATTTAAGAAGACCGTACCATTGTTGTCTTCGTATGTTTCTCTAAATTTAGGGTCAATATCTAATCCACCTAAAACATTAATTCCAATTTTTTGGAATCCGCAAGTGACCCCGCCAGCACCACAAAAGAAATCAACTGCTTTAAGCATTAAATTTTCAAATTAAATACAGACTAAAAATTAACTAATTTACAAAATTATAACTTATGTCCGTTTATCCTTACTTTTTTCATGAAATCCCACCAAATTAAAAAGTTCCCGCATCCTAGACCGTACACGGGTGCCATAGCGTTCCTCAAGCTCCTGGGCATTGAGGTTGGTGGTGGCGTGGGTCTTGCGTTTGTCGTTGATGAAGAGTTCGTGGCGGGAGAGAAGGATTTCGCCCATGACATTGCAGTCTTGTCCGAAATGCCGTCCTGTGGGTTCAACACCTAAATCGTCAAAGCAAAAGAACTGGGAATTTCCATAGTCCTCGATGGTCTTATAGCCGATGTGGTTGAACCCAAAGACTATGTTCCGACACGGGATGACCTCATAAGGGCGTTGGTGGGGGACAATGTGTTTCAACAGTTTCATGAGGCTGGTCTTGCCACAGCCTACGGGTCCTGAGAGAAGGAGGCCCTTATTGATGTCGATACCCATTTGTGTACACCTGTCCTTATCTTGGATAAAGTAGAGGCAGAGCTTGTAGAGAATCTCTCGGTCCTCTCGGTGGATCTTGAACTTTTTGCCGAACAGGAGCTTGCCCTTGGCATCGAGATAGATCAGGGTTTTTTCAAAATCGTAATGGATTTCCCTGCCCTTAAGCGTGCCCAATAGATATTGGACGGCTCCTTCGGTGATGATATGTGGAGCACTGTATTTCACAAGGGTTCGTTGTAGTTTTTGTGGGTCCTTGTCTTTAGGTTGTCCCGAAATGGGACACTGGCCCTCTGTTTGCTTTCGTTTTCCAAACCCTCAAATTCAAAATTTTTGAAATTTTGCGGTTTGTTATTGTTTTTTTGGTTTTCCAAGGTTTGTATATGTTTGTTTATAGGTACCACTGCTTGTCCATTGCTTGTCCCGATATTGGTACGGCTTGGGTCCACCACTTGTCCACCACTTGTCCCAAAATCGAACATCTTGATTCTACTCCCTTTGAAAGGATTGTGGGATGGGGTGTAAACGATATAGTTCCAATGGTGGAGTTCCTTGATGCATCGATGATAGGTAGATTTGGATCCGATCTTGGCACATTGCATAATTTCATCCCGGTTGATAAAGAATTCCGGTTTAAAGTAGTTGGTGTTCCAGAATTGAAACAGGGCCACATAGAGGCTGATATGGGTTGGGTTAAGCCGACTGTCCTTGGAGAATTGCCCAAATACCCCATTGAGATGTTTGATGTAATTGACTTCCTCCAAACCTAGATACGGTTATGAATCTTGTTCTGTTCCAACACCTCCATGATTTCATGGTATTCGTAATAGAGGACCCCGCCGACCTTGGTGTAGGGGAGGGTTCCGTTGATACGAAGGTTCTGCAAGGTGCCGGGGGAAATACCCAGCAATTCCCGGACCTCGTTGGATTTGAGCCATTTTTTGTTCGATTGCTTATATTGGTTTTCCAATAGACCCTTGATGTCCTCCAGTAGTTCAACTTTGAACTCCATCAGGTCTTCCGTGGTAATAATGGTCGCTCCCATAGTTTTTGAGTTTTAAAAAGGGCCACCGCATTTCTGTAATTTCTTTTGATGGCCCTCCCATTGATTTGACTTTCACCCACAAAACTCAAAAATGATTTTGGAAAAACTTCCCAAGGTGGGTCCCACCTTGGGAAAGATTTATGCAACATATAATTTGGTCACAAATGGAGGGATTTGACACATAGCGATCAATTCTACTGCCTTATAGGATAAAAAAATGGGCCCGAATCTGGCCCAAAACCAAAATTCCCAAGGTGGGTACCAACTTGGGAAAACATAAACTCACTCATCCAAGGATTCCATGCGCTGGTTAAGCAGTTCAATGAGCTTGTCCAAAAACCTTGTTTTACTGGTCTTTCGTGACCTTATCTCTATAAAGGTATGGTAGTAATTGCCCAGGTCGATATTGTAAAAATGCTCAAAATGGGAGGCCATTTCCTTAATGTCGACCGTGCCTCCATTGATGGATTCACTGGCATGCAGCGCATATAACAGTTCGATCAGATCAGTCTTGCTCCCGGTCCAGAATAATTTCGAAGGTTTTTCCATAGGTGTAGTTTTTGTAGGTTCGAGGGTATTGTTCAAATCGTCCACTTCCTTTCTCAAGTAGACGATCAGCATATCATAGGCCATAATGGTGGCCACCGTACCATCTTGACAGGTGGAAAACTTATCATCGATCAGAAAATGGAAGGATTCCAAGGGGAGTCGCAGGTCTCGATTTCCGCGGACAAAGTATTGTTCATCCAAAGACATGGCGCCACGTCGATAGTAATTATAGAATTCCAAATTGTCATTGAAGAAAGCCTGTAACTTGTCAATCTGGTTCTGGAGATACTTTATCTGGGCGGCATTGTTTCCACGGGGGCGCTTGCTCTCAATACTGAAGAGCCTGGCGTAATAGATCAGCTTACTAAAGATCTGGGGCTTGACATGCTTGAAAAAGTAGATCTCATCGGCTTGTGTGGCAAAGGTTTTTCCTGTTATCTGCTTTTGCAATTTACGGATACACTTCTCCACAATCGCAATGCCCTTTTCGGCCTTGAACAGAACATCCCCGTTTCCGCTTTCCAAGGTATCCAATTGGCCCTCAAATTCCGATAGCAACTTTTGGTACTTCATGACAATCGACCATTAGTGCTGTCCTTCCATGACCCCGATCATCTCCAGTATGAAGTTGTCACTGGTCTGGAGATAGGCATACTTTTCATGGACCATTGCTCCCAGCTTTCTTTTTTCAAAGGAGGCGGTCATCCCAAAATCTATTTTGGGGATATCCAGTTCAATCGCACGTTCAATGGTCCAGTACAGCAATTGGCGGTAGGTGGAAAAGGTTTCTAATAGGACGTAGTCCATGCCCACAAAGGCTGGCACATAGGCAGCATTCTGATTGGTATAACAAAACATCACCCCGAGGATGGTTTTGGGTTTCCCCTTAGGGGCAAGAACGATAAATTCCCAATGTTCATTATCGTTCATATGTTCAAACAGTTGGTCAGGAAATGAAAAGGTATTGAGGCCCAGGTTCCGTTGTTGTACCTCTCCAAAAAGACGTTTGAACTCCTGTATTTGGAACACATCGGCCTTGGAGATGATTTCGGATTGTACCAATTCAAAAAACGGTTGGATGTCCTTTCGATAATGCCTTCGGTTTCTGGATGACAATTGTTCCATATAGTTTTCCATAGTATCAATCCCTGTTAGATCAACAGTACAGGAATCGGGCATTTGCACCCGGAGAAAACCATGGCCGTACAATGCTTGGTTCCATGATGATTCTGCTTCAAAATCACGCAAAACAGTCATTTTTGCACCCAACTGGTGTTCCATTTTTTCCAAGAGTTCCAATAGATCTTCCCTTGCGGTGTCACTAATTTTATGTGATTTGTCCCAATACAGGTGGTCCCCCTCCGTGAACAGGCAACCCAAGGACAGTACCATGGAGGTCAAATGATAGGGATTTTCTTTCCGTTCTCGTTCCATGGCGGCAGATATTTCTGCCTGGGCGAGCATGTCATCCTTCCAAAGGGAAAGGGTCACAAAGGTTATCAAAACGGGAATACCCTTGGAATCCTTGATGATTACATATCGGAATGACCAATTGTGTTCTTTTTGGGCATTTCCCTGAAAAGCTGCTTCCAAAAATTTTAGCCCCTCCCAATCGTAGACACCTTCTCCACCCATGTACTTGTTCCACATTATTTTATCAACTTGATGAATAGTATCGAAAATTTCGATGGTCAGTTCAGTAGATACCTGCGGTTCGTTTTGGGTCTTATGTTCCAATTTAAAGGCGTGGAAGACCCTTTCGGGATTCGTTTGGGTGTCTTCCAGGGCCAGCGGAAAATGATGTTCCATCGCTTCCACCAACCCTTTGATCTCAGCCTTTTCATTATGTCTGGATATGGTGATGCGAACCCCGGTATTCTTGACCGGCACCGCAGGAAATATGCCCAGATTGACATAATATCCTTTATCCATTAATCGGTTCACAAAATTATAACCCGTCTTGGGCATCCCTGTCCCTATATAGAAGACTGGTGATTCATTCTGGTCGATTAATGGTAGTTCGGTAGCAGACAGGCATGCATTGAAATAAGCAATGCGTTCCCGCAACTCACGTTGTAATTTATAGATTTCAGGGGAAAGATGGATTTGGGCAGAAGCTATGGCGGCAGCCACAGAGGCTGGTTCCAATTGGGCCGAAAAGGTCAGGGGACCACCAAAGGTCTTGATCTTGTCGTACAGTTTGGGGTTGGAACAAGCCAAAACGGCACCACTGGCCCCAAAAGTTTTACTTAATGTACCGAAGAGTAGTACGTTTTCTGGTAGCTCCTTGAGTTGATCGAGTACGTAGCCCGTTCCATTCTTGCCGGTCCAGCTCATCCCATGTACATCATCAAAATAAAAATGAAGTTGTGGGTATTTCTGGGAAAGTGTCATTAATTCCTTCACAGGGGCATAGTCCCCGTACATGGAATAGATGCCATCGGCCATATACCAGATGTGTCGTTTGGAATGTTGGTACTTTTTGATTTTGTCCTCCAACATATCCAAATTATTGTGGCGTATCATTTCGATGGGAACACTGCGGGTCTTGAGCATCTTGGCGGCGTTCTGTACACTCCAATGCACTTGATGGTCCAAAATAATCACATCATTATCATCCACGGCACTGGGGATGACACCCAAATGTCCCAGTGTACTGTTCTTGGTAATGACGATGGGATGCCCGTACATGATACGGATATAGTTCTCCAGTTCTTCGTAAAGTGGGTTGGAGATATAGGACTTGGATAGGGGGAATTGGGTGCCATATTTTTTTATGGCCTCGATGGCAGCAATTTTTAACCTTGTATCCTGCTCCAGTCCGAGGTACCCTGTGGTCCCAAAATGGAACAGATCCATACCATTAACTTTAATTGTCCTGCCAGAAAAGGATTTTCCTCCCGCATATAGATGTAATACCCCAGCCTGTTTGGCATCGGTAAAAACCTCGTGTACGGTGTTCAAAAAATTGTGGTGTTTGATCTTTGCCATATCGTTTGGTTTAAATTGTCCTAAAATGTAATGGCAATTGTCAGATTTACGATAATTAGATATAGATATAATCCTTTTGAGATAACAGATACTCCTTTTTAGATAACTATATAGCAGTTTTAAGATGAGGTGTGACCGTTTCAATTCATCCAATTGCAATATTTTTGTAAATTCCAGTTGCTAACCAGTTTTCTAGAAATGAAAAGAACACATGAAAACAACTATGCGGTTTATCTCCTGACCCATGAGCTAATGCACGTCATTTATAAAAAGGTTCCCCTCATCGACCTTAAGGCAGCACAGTTGATCGTTCAGGATAGGATGTATTTGCAGGAAGGAAAGGAAATGCCCGTGCTCTGTGATATTCGGGATGTGAGGACCATCAATAAGGCGGCCCGGGACTATTTGGCCCGAGAGGGTTCGCTTTGGATCAAGGCCCTGGCCTTTTTGATCGACCCGCCTGTAACAGATGATCTGAGTATCTTTTACATGGACACCAATCCTTCAAAAATTCCTACGGCATCTTTTGTCAGCAAATCAGAAGCCCTGGCCTTTTTGGCAAAACACACCTCCTAACACTAGAAACGAGAGCATATGGAAAATAACGATGACTTTAGGGTAAAACGAATCAAGAAAATGCTTTTGGAAATGGCCAAAGGCAATTTCTTCTATACTCTTGAACCTTCCGATAGGAATGACAACATCGCCTCTTTGGTGGTCATGCTCAATATGGTCAGTGAAGAAATCCGGGCGGCCTTTATCCACCAAGGTTTTGCCAATGCCCACACCACTCCACAATGTATCATTCAACTGTCCCTAATCTTGGATGACCGCGGTCAAATTGAATTGGTCACCAACGGCACCTGCTCCCTATTGTCCTATCTGCCCAAGGACCTTATCGGAAAGCCTATCACTGAATTTATGACCGAAAAGTCCCGGGAAAGATGGACCAAAAAGTTGTCCAAATACCTGAAAAGAGAACGGTCTGAAACGGTCTTGTTCTTGGAGTTCCTGACCAACGAAGGTCTTGTACTTGCAAAGGATTGTCAACTATCGGTTTACCAAGCATTGGATGGGAGCGGTCAAAAAATCCTATTGAATACGGTTTTCTTTTCCAAAGGGGAGCCTTTTGAAACAGGGCTTCCCAAAAAGACACTCAAAGTGACGAAGGGAACCAAGGAACATAAGGTCACCCTGACCCCAAAAGACATCCAGATCATCCGTGGTGTCCATGACGCCATCATCAACAATCTGGACAAGGACCTTCCTTCCTTAAAGGAGTTGGCGCATCAAGAGGGGACCAATGAGTACAAGTTGAAATATGGGTTCAAGCAAGTGTACGGCACGACCATTTTCCGATTTTTGATACAGGAACGTCTTAGAATGGCAAGGACCCTTATCCTTCACAGTACCCATACCATCAAGCAGATCGTTCAAATGACGGGCTTTAAGAGCAAGACCCATTTTTCAAGGGCATTCAAGGATAAATATGGACGTTCCCCAAGCGAATTACGGTCGTAACAGCTTCAAAAACATTGATTTAATCCTTTACAGATAACGATTGCTCCCTTAGGGATAAACCAGTCTCCCGAACTTTGTCATATCAAATCAAACGATATGTCGAATCAAGGAATCCACCAAAAGCTTGTTACACTTTTCAGCCTTTTACTGACCGTACTTTTCGTGTATACAGCGGTAAGCAAACTGATCGAGCTGGACACTTTTCAATGGCGTTTGGAGCGGATGCCCTATGTTGCACCCTATGCTACTTTAATCTCATGGGGGGTGCCCTTTCTGGAGTTGGTCATTGCCGGCCTATTGTGGTTTCGTAGATATCGAACCATGGCATTTTATGCCAGTTTTATTCTTTTGGGGCTGTTCACCATCTATATCATTATAGTTCTTAGGTACAGCGACTCCATCCCCTGTTCTTGTGGCGGGGTCATATCGGCCTTGGGATGGAAGGACCATATCCTATTGAATATCACTTTTATGGTCTTTGCCTTATTGGGGATCCTGTGGTCGAAGAAACAATACAACATGCAATCACATCAAAATACTACGTAGTCACAGGGGAAGCCGAAAACCTAGAAAAGAGTAGGCATTAATATTTAATACGTAATAATATGAAAACTAAATTTTTCAAATTGTTGTTACCGGCCTTCGCCATCTTGATGGCAGTAGGCTTGGCTTTTGCCACCGAGGATGAACCTGTGGCTCAAGTTGCTCATTATTTTCTTCCAGGACAGGGTTGGCAAACGGTCACGGTTGAAGATGATTGTGGGGCATCAGGTAACGAAGCCTGTGAATACAACGGCATCCAGTTGTATTCAGAACGTGATTTTGGCAGTATTGCCCTGCGCAAACCTTGATTGGGTCTAAATACCATTAACCCAAAGGTGCCCTATATAGGGCACCTTTTTTGACTAACTCAAACATCTCCCGTGCATCAGTATTGGTATACTTTGCAAAGGGAAAACTCTTCTGCTCAAGGGAGAACAGCGTTGATTTTTTGAAGGCATAAAAGCCAATGTCCATTCACTTCCTTACGCCGTCGTTTGCTTACTTTCTTTTCCAATTTGGTTTTTAGTTCCAACAATCGCTCTGCCAATAGTCCATTTGCATAATCGGTATAGTCGGTCAGCTTTGCATCCGAATTATAGACCGAAATTTCAATGTTCAGGATAGCACCCATTCTTTCGATATAGGCCATTTGGAGTTCCTGTATTCGTGGGGAGAGGTCCTTTTCGTTGTCCAGATTTTGGAATAGACCATCCTGTACTTTTACCAGAAACTGCTCCAATAGATTGTTGCCCATCAGCCCCTCCATATATTCCAACCGTTTGAGCCTTGGGGCCAGCAATAATTCGGTCATTAACTTGATCTGGTATTCTGAGACCTTATCCGGGAAGGTGGTATACTTCACCTTTACCATGAAATCAGGGTCGGTCAACCAGTTTGGCGGGTGGAATACATTTTGTACCAGAAAGTCAATGGCTTCTTCCTGCTTGCTCCATGCAATAGGGTCAAACATATTTCCAGGCTGGTCCAAGGATTTATATTGCAGGTCATAGCCTCCAATGACCGAGGCAGCATGCTGCATATGATGGTACCATAGATCAACAGATTTGTTGTACAGACGGAACAATCCTGCGTTGCCTTTTTCATTCAGCGTGGCACTGGGTATAATTTCAATGGCGCGCTCCAGATTCCGCAGGGCCATTGATGTACTTAGGACTGGATCGTTGGTCTCGACTACTTCATCTGTTCTGGCGGGGCCGATGACCTCAAACTGTGAATCATTATAACGATACCAAGGAATGGAATCCTGTAAACGGATCATTGTCTCCAACAGCTGTGATTCTTCTTTTTTGGTGGTGCCTAATGGAAATTCCTGATAACCCCATGTTATGGAATAATGATCTGTGGGACCGACCTTGGGAATCAATAAGTTCGGAGGGATATTATCCTTGGGTTGTGGGATATTGTTGTGCCTGGTATAGTTCATGACACTTGGGGTATGTCCCATAGTGGTCAACCAGTTTGGATCGGTTACTTGATCGACACTATAATTGTACTCTCCAAAATTTCCATCTTTAAGCCCCAGGGCATGTCCAGTTTCATGTGCCGTCAGTGCTTGGAACAACCGTCCGGTCAATTCATCAGGGAAGGGAAAGCTTCGAGCCCTTTTATCCAAGGGAGCTGCCCGAACAAAATACCTTTCCTCCAGGGTCTCTCGGGAAGCGTTCAAAAAAACATCCCCTTTTAAAATCTCGCCTGTTCGATCATCTATTACCCATCGTACAGTACCGCCGTACTCTTCTCCATCAGGGTTCCTGAAATATCGCTCCTGTCCCCAATAAACTATATTGGTGTTAACACTGTATTTATCCCATTCACTTAAACTATCGGTTTCTATCACCCGTATAGCATCATTGAAGCCTGCAGTCTCGAATGCAGGCAACCATTCCTCGATTCCCGCTTTTACATAGGGGCGCCATTTTTTAGGAATTTCAGGGGACAACAAAAAGGTAATGGGTTTGATAGGAACACTGAGGCTTTTGTCTTTGTATTTTTTTTCCAGCCGCCACCTGATGATATTGGCCTTGCTATTATGGGTCCCGCTAACGTGGATGCCTTGAGGGATGCCCATGTAATCCTCATTGAAGTAACCCATTCGATAATCATGCGTTCTTGATTTCATGGGTTCGGGCAACGCTGAAAAGCCAAAATACATTGGAAAGGACACCCTTTCTTTTTTAGAGACCATTCCTCTTCGAATTTTGATGATGACTTCATTGTCAAGGTCTTTGCTATCCTCTACAAATGAGATATCAGGAACCGAAGGGCCAAAGGATACACCAAGCTTTTGGGGCCATTCGACAATCTTGTTCAAGATCAAATCGGTGATATTGATGCGGTATTCCTTGGATTCACTTTGTTGCTGTTCCAAGGGAAAAATGGCCAGTACATTGTCCATCAAGGTCTTGTCCGTTACCACAGGCAAAACAACCCCTGAAGTAGATGGAATACTAAGGGATTTTAATATGATTTTATCCTTATGACGTGTCCACGCTATTTGCATATAGCTGTAGGACCTTCCTTTATAGCAGTTGAACAATATAGGTTGGTCCAATAATTTATGGGGAATGTTGAGGAACAATTGGTCCCCCACGATTTCCGTATTCAAAAACGCTGGGCCCTGATCAGTAACTAGGTCGGTTTTAATTTCCCCATTCAACTGAGAGGCTTTCAATTGCCCAAAGAATAGGAATAACAGAATAAGGGGTAACTTGATATGTTTCATCTTACGTTATGTTTTACTATTGAATCGACCATTGTACAGGACCTTGTTATTTGACAAGGTCCTGTTATTGGCCTTTTTTGTTTAATAGCCTGCATTTTGAGGCAGTAGATTTGGATTGAGTTCCAATTGGGATTCTGGTATGGGTAGCAATAGATTCGTTTCATTCCAATTGGGCTTGATGTCATCCAATATGGTTCCCGCATTTCCGGTACGTTTAAGGTCGAACCAACGATGTCCCTGTTCCGTAAAAAGTTCCAGTTGCCGTTCTTTCAGGATAGCTTCCAACAGTTCAGTCTGGGTGTTCGCTTGCGTGGCAGCAAGACCTGCCCGCTCCCTGATACGATTGAGATCGTTGGCGGCCCCAATGAGATCTCCCAGACGGGCCCTTGCTTCTGCCCGGATCAAATACTGCTCGGTCAAACGGAACAAAATGGAATATTCCAAGGATTCCGTTTCGTTGTAATCGGCCTTGTATTTGTGTGGATAGTAGAACGTGATGGTGTTGTCCGTATCCGAAATGGGTTCGGTCCATTGCTCATACCTAAGGTCATTTTCTTCAAAAGACGACAAAAGATGGTCGGTCAGGGCATAGGTCTGACCCGGCACCAACTCAATGGTCAATGTGCCTCCTTCACTTGTATTGATGGGAAATTGATCATCGGCCTGTAGCTGCCAAATGGTTTCTGGTGATGCTTTTAAGAATACACGGTCCAGGTCCATTTCCAATTGAAAGTTCTGGATGAGACCCGTTGAATAGGATACCGCATGTTCCCAACTCCCGACGTACAAATGCATTCTTGCCAATAAGGCCTTGACCACATAGGCATCAGGAATGATCCTATTGGACGTTTCAGGTTCTTGCCCTTCCATGAGCCCAAGGGCTTCTTCCAAGTCCACAATGATAGTCTCGTACACCGCGGTCTCCGGCAATCGCGAAACCCTATTGTTCTCCTGATAATCAGTGGTCTTGATATAGGGGACGTCCCCGAAAAGGCCGACCAATTGACTGTGCAGGTACGAGCGAACGAAAAGGGCCTCGCCCTTGAACCTGTTTCTTTCGGAGTTGCTCAAGGCTTTGGATGACTCGACCCCTTCAATGATGGCATTGGCCCCGTAGATCAGGTTATAGGCTTGGTTCCACCAAAGTTCCACTCGATTGTTGGTGGCGATGATGTTATGATTATAGAATTGGGCCAGATCCACATTGAATCCATAATAGTCCAGTTCATCCGAATAAATGCCCAGTACAGGGGTCAGGCCAAAGTTTCCCGATACCATGCCCTGCTCCCTCATGTTAAAGTACAGATTGGCCATTGCGGATTCCACCGTGGCAGGGTCCTCAAATACAGTCTCGGCTATGAGAATGTTCTGTGGTGGATCTACTTCCACAAATTCTGTGCATCCCGAAAGCAACATGCATTGCAGGATAAGGATGTGATAGGGTCTAAAGAAAATAGTGTCTTTGATAAAGGACTTTGTTGCTGTCCTTTTATGATATGTTGTTTTATCTATTTTTTTCATCTTGAAAGGATTTGATTAAAAACTGATTTGTACGCCTAAGGTGAGCTGTCTTAGCGGGGGCAAGCGCGTGCTTGAGGGTTGTTCTGGATCTGGCCCGTAGTAATTGGTCAAGGTCCATAGGTTTTGCCCCTGCAGGTATACATTGATATCCAACCCATTCTCCATGGTGGGTAGTTTGTAGTTCAGCGCAATGTTTCTGAGACGCAGAAAGGAGGCGTCGGAGACCGCAGCATTGCTACTTTGCTGGCGGGCACCCAAATCCTCCACCGTCGTAAAACCACTGGAAGAACGCTGATAGGTGGCGATATCCCCCGGCTGTTGCCATCTGTCCAATAAATCTACGGGTACATTGCCCCTGAAGCCAGGCGTGGCATCAAAACGGACCGCATTATAGGCCCTCTGTTTTTTGAACTGGAAGAATACGTCCAGGCTCAGGTTTCCCAAAGTGAAGGTGTTTCTCATACCCCCATACCACTTGGGGGCCAGATCTTCGATCCATTCCAAGTCGCCCGGATTGCTGACCTCCCCATCACCATCATAGTCCTCAAATTCATAGATGCCTGTTTCAGGATTGACCCCTAGGGCATTGTAGAGTTTTACGATGGTCAAGGGTTCGCCAATGACATACCGATTGGCAAAAGTGGATGATTCAAGGTTGTCGAACTCGACCAACTTATTTTTGGGCACGGTCAGATTCAGGGTCGTTGACCATTCGAACCTTTTGGAGCGGACATTGACCGTCCGAAGATCCAGTTCAAGCCCCGTGTTCTCTACCACGGCGTCAAAATTGCCCGTTAGCTGGGAAAAACCAGTGGTTGCTGCCAAGGGAATCCCTACCAACTGGTTGGAGGAACGGTTTCGGTACCAAGAGGTGTTGAGGAAAACCCGGTCATTGAAAAATCCAAGTTCGAGGGCAGCTTCCAATTTTCGATTGGCCTCCCAGCCAAACTGTGGGTTAAATATGCCTGAGGGTTCCAACAGCGTAGTGCTTGCATAGGATTCCCCGGAGACATTGTAGGTGTCCAAATAACGATAGTCCCCAATGTTGTCACTTCCCGTGATGCCATAACTGCCCCGAAGCTTTCCATGGCTCAAAAAGGAGCTTTCCTTAAAGATGGCTTCCCTTGAAAATACCCAGGCAAGGCCCACGGCACCAAAGTTTCCGAACTGCCTTCCCGGTCCAAAGCGGGAAGACCCGTCGCGACGGCCGGTAAGGTTCAGGATATAACGGTCATACAACTTAAGATTGACCCTGCCGAAGAGGGCACTATAGCGATAATCGGCATCGGAGGTGGAAAAGATTTCCAAGGATTGAGCCGCGGCCAAATTCTTGATCAGGCCATTATTGGGAAAACCCCTTCCCCTTATTACCAATTGACTGGAACTTTCTTGTTGAAAGGTGGTACCTACCAATACATTCAGCGAAAGTTTGTCCCAGTGCTTCTTCCAGTTCAACTGTGGCTCCACAATCCATGATTCCCGCTCTGAGGCATTGGTGGTCAGGTTGGAAAAGTTTTGGGGTGTGAGTCCCAGACCTGGGTTTCTAGCTGTATTGGGATTGGTGACATAGGAGTCCAATCGATAGCGGGTAAAGCCCAAGCTGGACTTCAGTTCCAAATTGGGCGCTATGGCATAAGATAAAGTCGCATTGGAGATAATGTTATTCGTAGTAGCTACAAATTCCTCCTCCAATGCGGCCAAGGGGTTGTCCCAGGTGTTGTTCTCCCAGTTCAGGTTGCCCTCCTCATCGAACAGGGCAGGGGCATTGGGCTCCAAGGAATAGGCTTGCTGGGTAAAGTCTGCTCCGGGCAATCGGTTATCCTCTCGAGTGTAGCTACTGGAAAAGTTGATTTTGAACTTCCCATTGTTGGATCGGTGGGTCAGATTACTGTTCAAGCTTGCCTTTCTGTAATTGGCATCCCCGGGAAATACCGTGGTCTCCTTTAAATAACCGCCACTGACGAAGAATTGGGTCAGTTCGTTGCCCCCGGAAACGGAAAGCTGTGCGTTCTGGCGATAGGCGGTGCCCCCGATCAATTCCTCTTGCCAATCCGTATAACGATTGTTGTCCCATACCGTAATATCCGGCCAAAAACCGTCAAGGGCGGGATTTTCCAATAGCGGGGTAAGCCCATCATTGTCAATGCCTTCCCTACGGATTTCCAAATATTGTTGGCTGTTCATCAAGTCCAAGAAATTGGAAACCCCGCTCAGCGTAGTACTCAAATGGGCATCAAAGCGGGTTTTACCTGCCTTTCCTTTTTTGGTGGTGATCAATACCACTCCATTTGCTCCGCGGGAGCCATAAATGGCGGTGGCATCGGCATCCTTCAATACTTCAATGCTTTCGATGTCATTGGGATTGATGGCGTTGAGGGGACTGATGTCCCCGATGATTTCAGTGGAGACACGAGGGGCCGCCAAAGACTGGGAACCATAGGGTACCCCATCCACAATGTAGAGGGGGTCGGTAACTCCGTTAAGGAAGTTTCGGCCACGGACCTCTACAGAGAAACTACCTCCAGGGACTCCTGTGTTCTGCACAATGTTGACGCCCGATAGATGTCCCTGCATGGCTGCCAAAGGATTGGCCACAGGTTGCTTCTCCATGATTTCTGATTTGATGGTGGCGATACTTCCTGTCCGTTCCTTTTCGGAAACCGTGTAATAGCCTGCATTAAGGACCACTTCGCCCAACTGAGTGACATCCTCTTCCATTTGGACATTGATGGTATTTCTTCCATCGATGGGGATTTTCAAGGTTTTAAGGCCTACTATGGAAAAGACCAATAGGTCATTAGAGCTTGCTTGAATATTATAGGTGCCGTCCAAGTCGGAAATGGTTCCTTGGTCGGTAGATTCCACTACAATATTGACCCCGCCCAAAGGCAGCCCTTCCCTATCGGTAACAGTGCCCGAGATGGTGGTCTGTGGTGGATGAATTGTTTTGCCCGCCACCAGTTTTTGGGGGAGTAGAGGAGATAATAGGATATATAAGAACAGGAACAGGTATGTCCTGCCTAAGCGTTTTGGTGATTTCTTCATTATGTTGAGTTCGTTTGATTAAAGAGTTCGTTAGTATTACATTACCCACAGGACATTTGCTTATCTGCCCATAGGTTTTTAGCCACACTGCCCGAAAAGTCATGATAAAGCTGTAACTTCCCTAAGGGCATTAAGTTTCGAACATAGGCCACCCTGTCCAAGCAGTAATGGTGCCTGGAAATAGGATTCCTAAATGAATAAGACTATGAAAATGTATTTGGGCCGGATACCCTAAAATGGATGTAGTAAACTATGGGACAAAAGATATCGTAAACCGGAAAAATGTCGCGTATATCCCATAGTTATAGTCTTAGGGTTAGACGGGATTCTTTGGCTTTTTCTTAAAGAGAATCTCAAATAGGGTCAGGCCCGCTCCAGAACTGGAACCGACCGATGATGAATTCACTACTAAAAAAACAAGCCTTTTGTTTCCCATAACCCATTGGTTGGGCGATGCCCCGAAAGGACCAAAGAAACCAAACGCTATGAAAAAGTTGGGCGTGAAACTCAACTTATCGCTTTTGAGGTACTGGTATACCCGTGTACGATAAGCCAGCTCACGCCCGGGTCGTGAGCAAACTGCTTATTGTCTCGTACACATAAAAATTACCAGTTTTCAAAAGCGAGACTCAAAGCGAATGCTTCAAATATGTTCTAAACGAAGAATCGCAAATGTATGTATTCAAATTCAAATATAAACATTTTCTCAGAAACGGTAACCTATACGTTACCAAAATATTTCTTTTTAACCAAGAATTTTAATCCTATGGATTTAAACGATTTTATAGAGGAGAAAAGAAAGTTGGGAGAAAACGTTATTAAGCTGAGAGAAAGGATGAAAAGTTCTGAGTATAAAAACAGGTCTATTTCTCAACAAGAACTAAGCGATAAAGGTGGTTATTTTTCAAAAAAGACCCTTGGGGAAATTGAAAGAGGAGATGGAAATCCAACATTAGAAACTATTCTTGCCTTAGCATATGTATTAGAAGTTCATCCAAAAGAATTATTTGATTTCTAATGCTTTTATCGCTTCATTTAGCTTCAATTTATACCATTCCTGATATAGTTGTTCTGGAAATTTCTTACATTTAGTTCCTATACTCCCCCCATAGATTTATTGAATTTTAAGAAAACTATGCTTTGCATTTAATTGCAAAAGTTGTGCATAGCTAACCAAATTGGCGGTATATCCTAAATAAAGTTGGGTATATAAGCTAGTTGGGCACAATTTAAAACGACATGAATAATTCTAATGAACTTAATAGCAATAAATCAGATTTAATAGCATCAATTGCTAAATCTGCAGTTGGAGCAGTTCCATTTGCCGGATCTCTTCTATCAGAATTAGTCAGTTCAGTAATTCCGAATCAAAGGATTGACAGGCTAACTAAGTACGTGAAAATTTTAGAACAGAAATTGTCCCAAATACCTGCACAAGATATAGAGGAATTAAAATCAAAGGAAGAATTTATTGACCTTGTCGAGGAGAGTTTTGTTCAGGCTTCTCGGTCCATTTCAGATGAAAGAAGAGGCTATATCGCTTCCATTTTGGCAAATGGGATAACGAATGATTCAATTGATTTGGAAGATTCAAAGTTTCTTCTCAAGTTATTGCAAGAACTAAATGATGTAGAAATTATTTGGCTTAGATTCTTCCAAGTACCGACAATAGGTGGAGATGAGGAGTTTAGAAAGAAGCATGAAAACGTATTATCAGCAATTCGAGCATATGTAGGCTCAGACAAAGAAACCCTTCAAAAAGTTGCAGTTCAAAGTAATTATAAAAAGCATCTTGAGAGACTTGGGTTAATTAAGAATCATATTCGCTTAGATAATGAAACAAATATGCCCAAGTTCGACAAGATTTCAGGACAGCCAGAAATTTCCTATTCTGACACAACACAACTTGGAACAATGCTTCTTGAACAAATAGGCATGAAAGAAGAAAAATTGTAAGAATGGCCACTATAGCTTCCATATGGGCAATTGCTGAACCGCTTCTTTTTCTATTTCAATTATTTGTTGGACTAAGATTTAAGTACCACACAAAAGTCTCAGAACGACAATTTGACGCCCTTTCAAAAGAAGCGTTTAAGGAGCTGCAAATACATTTAACTCACTTTGGTGCAAATGATTCTATAATAGCAGCGGAAGAGATGTACTGTAGACATCTTAAAAACGATATCAAACAACGTGACGGAAAGTTTGTCTTCCTTGAAGGGGAACTTCATTTAAAACTGCTGAAAAAGTTTCATTTGCCAAGCAAAAACAAGGTTGACGGTTTTTTAATAAAATCCTTCTTTTTTATCCATGGATATAGCCACACCTTCAATTACCTGCTTTTTGTGGATCGAGTAAAAAGAAGGTTTGGTGTTAAAAACACCATTCTTCATTATTTGTCTATTCCTAATTGGAGAAAAATGAAATTTGGTGAACTGTCACGAGCGGTTTCGGAAGTAAAAAAGATTACTGATAAACATTGGAATGACAGGTATCTAATCCCTAAAAACCAAGATATATCTGAATCTAAGCCTTCTATAGCAAGGGCAATAGACAAAGTGCTTGCTAACGGAGTAATTTCAGAGAAATCCGTTTTCAACCTCGCTTCAAGTGAAAAGTTAGTTTTTGTGCATAAGTATGCGGAAGGGTGGGATTTTTACAATAGGTACATCGAAGATCTAAATGCAGCAAAGGCGGTTGTAAAAAAATGGAAAGAATCAAAAGCTCAGAATGCCAATACTAAACTTAAAAAAGCAAAAGACGAACTCAAAAGGGTTGAAAGCAATTGGCTTCAAGCTCCTATTGCCCATTCATTAGAAAAGTACGGGTTTCAGAAGTTATTCAACAGAATGGATGGAGTATATGTGTTGCCCCTTTCTATGATACCGGAAAAATATCATAACCAAATTGATTCATTTTTTAGAGAAATCATCGACTCCGCAAAAGAATATACCAATACCTCTATTCAAAATGGAAATCCTTATATAACTGAGGAGAACCGAAATCTAAAATATCTGATACTGAATCATGTAATTCCTGTCAATGAAATACTGATTCTTTCTGAGGAACGAACGATTGAAATTTCATCACCTGCGCTATCACGAATGCTTTTTACCAGCTATCTATCAAAAGATGAAACAAACGTTTCCAACATGTATATCAATGATGTTGTAAGAAACGTTGATTTTCTATCACTGTTAGGCACTACAAAGTCAGATAATCTAATCAGACAACATTTTGAGGATTTGAAGAGAATACTTTGGGAACTATATAACATAGACATACTGAAGCCAGTAATGCTTTCAATGCTTGACGACAACAAATTAGATGTGGTTATTGAAAGACTTCAAGCTGTAAACAATGAATTCGACAGATTAAGTCGGTTCGTAAAGAGAAGACTTACAGAACTAAACGAATTTTATTCTGATCTGAATAAGGAATTAAATGAAATAAAAAAATAACTGTGCCCAACATAGATGCTATAAGCAACAGCGCCCTGCGGGACGCTACTGCTCATAGCCAGGGCCGTCAGACTGTCTCAAAACCCCCATTTTTGAGTTTCCTACACGGGTAGGGACCTTTAAAAAATTCTAAATACGGCAATCTCATGGGTTCAAAATGAGTTTTGAGACAGACTGCCGTTATGTGTCATTTGAGAATTGACACTTTGTCACAGTGTTAAATAACACTCTAAACGGCATAATTTTTGCTAAAAGATTCATAGCTTGGACCTTAGGTTCCCATTCGAATCGATGGTCAGGATTGCCCAAGGACTACTTAGGCAAATGAGACTTCAGATTTATCTGAGCTTGTTTATACTTCTAAGTGGAACTGTGCAGTTCCCGTTTGATGCCATTGTATATAGCAGTACAATAATCGTGGATATAGTGGCAGCAAGCTCTTTTGAGAGTAGGGAGTGCAGGCACTCCGTCGAATTCCGCAAAAAACTTGCAAAAGTCGTCAAAAAACTTAAATTGCAATGAAATGTGTAGATACGTGAATTTAGAACACGGCGAATCTCGACCAGCTAAAAGTTCAGTCGATGCCGCCCAGAATTTAGAACTTGGATTGCAAGTCCAAGTCGCGGTTGACCTTAGGTTCCCATTCGAATCGATGGTCAGGATTGCCCAAGGACTACTTAGGCAAATGAGACTTCAGATTTATCTGAGCTTGTTTATACTTCTAAGTGGAACTGCTCCCTTAACTGTAAAGTACTGCTATAATCAATATTGATTTCCACGACCTTTGCATAACAAGTAATGGATGTCAAGTGCAAGTTTATTAGAAAAAATCTCTTCCGAAAAATCATTAATCAAAGCTTGGAGAAAGCTTGATAAATCCAATCCTGATTCTCACGGAATTTCCGGCGTAACGATAGAACAGTTCAAAAAAAATTACGAAGAACGTATCGCGTCTTTAAGTCAGGAATTATTAGGTGGAAATTTTCAATTTTCACCTACTCGGGCAGTTGCAATTTTAAAGAAAAAAGATAAATACAGACCTCTTCAAATACCTGAAATTAAAGATAGAATTGTTCTAAAATCTATAGCCTTAGAATTAGAAACTCATTTCAAAAAGAAGCTTTCCAAAAGTAAAGGTGTTAGTTTTGCTTATCAGAAAGGGCTTGGAGTAAAAGATGCTATAAAGAAAATGGGATTGCTGTACAATAACGGAAATCCGATAATTCTTGAAGCTGATATAAAGAACTTTTTCGGTAAGGTCGATAAAAACACTTTATTAACCAAAGATATTTTTCCAAATCTGCCTGACACGTCACTAAATGAGTTAATATCAGAAGGATTAAGCCAGCCATTAAATGGGGTTTCATCATTGACTGAATCAGAGGCAAAAGCTTTTGAAAATATAAATAGTGGAATTCCACAAGGTAATGCACTGTCTCCATTACTTTCAAATATTTTCCTGTCTCCCTTTGACATATACTTAAAGCAAAATAATTTCCAACTTATTAGATATGCAGATGATTTTGTAGTGCTGTGTAAAAACGAAAAACAGGCACTGGATTGTTTTAATAAAGCTTCTACCTTTTTAAAAAAAGAACTTGGACTAGAATTATACGAGCTCTCATCGGAGAAATCTGCCATAATTGACCCCAAAAAAGACCGTTTTGTTTTTCTGTCTGTCGAATTCGATGGCAACGCTTTTTTTCCAAGCGCTGAGAGCTTTGAGAAATTGAAGAATAAATTGAGAAGTGTATGCGCATTACCGAAAAACCGTATTAACCTTCTTGAATTGTTGACTAAAGTTAAAAATCGAGTTGAAGGATGGGTTTCTGCATTCTATTATACAGATATGGATAGATATGTCGAGGAGTTGGATTATTTTGTGGATAGGCAAGTTCTTCTGGGGGCTAGAAAATTTGAATGGAGAATGACATCAGAATCGAAAGGTGAATTACCCGAAAAATATAGAAATGGCAAGAGGTTTAAAGATTGTCTTTCTAGAGAACAAAGGGCAGGTAGCGGAATTCCATTGGCCGTAGACATCTTGAAAAGAATGAGAGACAAGGAAGAAAAAAAATTGAAGAAAAACGCCACATAACAACGGTAACCGTTGCACAAGTCCCTGAGCAGCGGAAAAGAAACCTGTTTTAGCCCTTTTTGGGGGCTTTTTTATTTTCCCATCAACATTGAAGATTAGGTTTTAGGTCTTTTTCAGGAGCTCCAAAGAGCAAAACAAGGGCGCTTTTCAGCAGAATGGACAAAGTAAGTTGCCCCGCCACACTTTACATCCGTTTCTCTTCGAATTTCAGGTACATTTTCAGGTTGTATGCGATTGTCTACAATATATGGACTTGCAAAAGGATTAGAAGTTCATCCGCTACACAAATGCCAAGAGATATTCCTAAAGGTACTTTAAGTCAAATGGGAGCTTTTATAGCTCATAGTCTAATTAATTTTAACGACAAAGAAGCAATAGGTAGTGCTTGTAGTACAGTTAATAAAAATACATTGGACTTCTTACCTATTCTTGGAGAAGGAGAAGCAGTTGTAACTGGTGTTGATTTTCCGATGCCAATTATTATGAAATTTGAAAAACCAATTGAGCAACCGAATTCAGGTACGCCAAAATTGAATATAATCGAATAATTAAAATGCCAACGCTTAAAGCCGTACACATTTGCAATACGCATCCGCAAACAAAATGCCAAAATTGCAAAAAAGTATGTCTTTGTCAATGTAGCCTTCCCTAAAAATGGAGCTGCCCAAGAATTATGTCAAATTGACTTCGCAAACTCTAATAGAGTAGGGTCATTTTTCAATTTTTCCATATCATCTGAAATTTTGCTATCCAATACCTTTGTAGGTACCCCGATCTTTAGGACAAGAGTTGTAAAAATACCTGAAAATGAATTTTAACTATAATTTTTGCTTTAGAAATGTCTAAAAGTGTCTAGTTTGTAGCAGAAGCTGGTTTATCAATGTAGTTGATCAACTCGTCCCAAGTAAATGAGTATACTTCTCTTGTTGACAATTTTTTATATGTTCAGATAAATCCAGTTTTAGTATTTTTTCGAGGAATTCACCAATTTTTGGGGATAGACTCGAATTTTAACTAAGAAAATTATTATGAATGAATGAAAAACTTTTATAGAGTGGAATTATATGGTTTTGATACATTAAAATCTCATACGGTGTCTTTCCCTTGAATGTTCCATGGGGTCTGTAAAAGTTATAACCCCTATTGTTTTGCAGCCTTACCTTTAATGCTTTGTGATCACCAATTTCAACAGATAGAGCATCAACGCAAAATTCATATTTAGAAATGTCTAATAAAATGTCTAAAAATGTCTAGGTAATAGGGTTAGACATTTTTCATATTTTTCCATGGGGCTCGATTTTTCCTTGCTTCCTAAATTGCAAAAAACGAAAATCAAATCAATCAATTCTGTAATGCGGTTAAAATTGTTTTTGTAGTGTTTTTAAGTATCGTTGTAATGAAAAAGAACCACGTTACATTACAAAAGATATGAAATAAATAGATGGCGAGTATAGAAGAACAAATACTAGCTCAAATTAAAAATAATGAAGAGGGCACAATATTCCTTACAGAAGATTTTGCCCAAATAGCAATTGCCAATGAACTACGTGTAGCTTTATATCGTTTGGTAAAAAGGGGTGTTTTGTGTAGGTTGGCCAGTGGTATCTATGTAAAACCTATATGGAATTTGACTAAGTGCCTTGTACCCTGGCCAACTGAACCCAAAGAATGATATACCCCGTAGTTATTCCTTCACCCATTCTTTTGTTTCGAAAAAACACTTTGGAAAATATTCAGGATATTCAAATACTTTATAATAGAATTTCAACTGCCTTATCAACCAATGATGTATCCAGTTCTTTCAAATAGGCCTGAGTAATTGCCATGTTTTGATGCCCCAATGATTCGCTGATTACATCCGTTGCAACTCCTTTTTGCTTAAGGCAATTGGCAAAACTGTGGCGTGCCACATAACTGGTCACGGATTTTTCAATTTCGGCCAATTCCGCGATAGCCTTTAAATCCTTGTTATAGTTTTTGAGCACTTTGGTCTTGCGGTTTTCAATCTGGTTCGGGGTAAGCTCGTCATGGAGCAAAATGGGAAAGACATATTTTGTGCCCAATGAATTTTTACGATAATAATCCAAGATTTCCTGAACCGGAGGGAGGATTTTAATGGTAAAGTTCCCCTTGGTCTTAGAGCGGGTATAATAAATGTTCCCACCTTTGATGTCCTTCCATTTCAATTTCATCATATCGGCAAAGTTCATTCCACGAGTATAAAAGCTAAAAACAAAATAGTTCTTGCTGTTCAGAAGCTCTGGATTTTCTGAAAGGTCAACATTGATTATTTGTTTTACCTCTTCAAAGGTAAGGGCCCTTTTGGCGCTCCTTCCTTTCAATCTGGATACTTTGTATGCACGAAAGGGATAAAGGGATTCCTTTACGATGTTTCTTCTGATGGCATGGTTGTACAACGCCCTTATGGAGCGCATCCTCACGCCAATACCGCCATCTGTGCCACCTCGTGAACGCAGATAGGCCTCATATTTTTCAAGAAAGGCCGGGGTAATGTCCGTAAAAGAAAGGTCTTTGTCAAACTTTAAATATCTCTGGACGGATTTACTGGTATCGTTGTGGAAACGGGCATTGCCCATTCTACCAGCTAGCTTCAACTCCTCCACTATTTCATCCCAAAAGTCAAAAACGTTTCTTCTGACTGGATTGAATGCCAGCCTAAAATTATGTTCAAATTCCCTCAAAGAGAAATCGTCTTTCTCCATTTCCAACTCTGCAATCACTTTTAAGGCCCTGTCCCGAAATTTTAACAATAACCGATTGTCCTGAATAAAATTGCTGTGGTTTTTATTGAAGGAACCGGTACGTTCATCCCACTCTTTTGGAAAGGCATTGTAAATGGTCTTGAAGTATTTAGATCGCCTATCTTTGGTCACACGAAGGCATACCGGATAACTTCCATCGGAAAGCTGTTTTTTTCTTAAAACCGTTCGTACATTAATCATTTTCAGCGGTGTTTTGGGTACAACATAGGTACAACAAATGGTCATTTAAAGGTAGTATTGATGCATCTAAATGAAAAGAAAAAATTCATAAAACATTGAAAATCAATACATAAGAAACCAAATGAAAATTTATGACAGCTAATAAAAGCTGCTCATAATCAGGGGGTCCCTGGTTCGAGCCCAGGTGGGACCACATAAAACCCTTTCAAGTCACTGATTTGGAAGGGTTTTTTTATACCTAGAATTACTTCCCGATTAAATCTTAGGAAAAAACTATTACTTGTAAGTTTGTAGGGATTGAATCCCGAAATCAATAACTGTATGAAGCTTTTTACAATTACGGAACCTAAGGTGGCGAAAGTTCCTATCATTATCAGTTCTCCGCATTCCGGCACTTATTTTCCAGAAATGATTGCCGATAAGTTTCGCCCAGAAATGATTGAGAAGCCAGACGACACGGATTGGTTTATTGACAAATTGTACGACTTTGCTCCAGATTTGGGCATTACCATGATCACAGCCAATTACAGCCGTTGGGTCATCGATTTAAATCGCGACCCGGACAGCAAACCATTGTATGATGATGGGAGGGTGATTACTGGGTTGACCCCAACGACCAATTTTAATGGAGAAGCCCTGTATCAAGGTGAAGCTCTAGACTCCGGGGACATTGATTTAAGAATTGAAAACTACTATAGACCCTATCATGATAAGATCATGGAATTGCTGGATCAAACAAAACAACAATTTGGAAAAGCATTATTGTTCGACGCGCATTCCATCAGAAAAGTGGTGCCAGGCATCCAAAAAGAACCATTTCCAGATTTGATTTTAGGCGATAATGATGGCGCAACGGCATCGGAAGCCCTTATAAACTCGGCTTTAAACGTGCTAAAAACATCGGGTAAAACAGTTGAGCATAATCACCCTTTTAAAGGCGGATACATTACCAGGTCGTTCGGAAAGCCTTCCGAAAATATTCATGCATTACAGCTCGAGATGGCCAAAACCAATTACATGGACGATTCCGAAACAAAATACCACTATGAGAGGGCCGAGGTAACGAGGGAGAATTTAAAAGAGATATTTAAAGAGTTGATAAATGTTTTAAAATGAACAGTAAATTTAAATTCCGAGGAATACTCACTGCCAATGGATGGCTGGAGAATGCAATAGTTGAGATAGATAAATCGGGACAGTTGGTTTCCATTGAACAAGACCAGTCTGTTTCTGCTGAGATTATTGATGGTTATGCGCTACCGGGGTTTCAAAATGCTCACTCTCACGCTTTTCAGTATGCGATGGCGGGTTTGGCCGAGCTGCACGAAGGCACGGGAACACCTGATGATTTTTGGAGCTGGCGAAACACCATGTACAATCTGGCACTAACGGTATCTCCTCAACATTTGGAAGACATTGCGACTATGTTATATGCGGAAATGGCAAGGCATGGATATACGGCGGTGGCAGAGTTTCACTATCTACATCACGATGTTGATGGCAATCCCTATAATAATTTGGCCGAGCATGGTGAACGATTGATTGCAGCAGCAAGCAGGGCGGGAATTCATATCACTTTAGTGCCCATGTTCTATCAACAAGGAGGGTTTGGCCTCCCTGCAGAAAGCAAACAGAGACGGTTCATTTCCCCAACGGTGGAAGATTATTATCAATTGTTGGAAAGTACGGCCCAAGCTACAAAGCAGTACAATAATGCAAATTATGGCATGGGAATTCACTCCCTGAGAGCTGTAAAAGAGGAAGATATCCTTTCCGTCTGCAAGGATTTTAAAAATGACATTCCTTTTCATATTCATATTTCTGAACAAAAAAAGGAAGTAGAAGATTGCTTGGCATTTTATGGGAAAAGACCCGTGGAATGGCTTCTCGATAATTGTCAAATATCCGAGAGCTTCCACTTGGTGCATGCAACGCATTTAAGTGAAGATGAGATCAAGGGAATAGCCCAAACCAAGGCGAATGTTGTCTTGTGTCCTTCCACCGAAGGAAATTTGGGTGATGGTATTTTCGCTTTTGAATCCTTTAAAAATCAGAATGGAAATTGGAGTATCGGGACCGATAGCCATGTTGGGCTCAACCCTTTTGAAGAACTTCGAATTTTGGATTACGGCCAACGACTCACAACGCACAAGCGCAATACTTTTTACAAACCTTTAAAAGGGAATAGTGGGTTCAATGCGATTGAAATGGCATGGAAAACCGGCAAAAAAGCCATGGGGGAGCATCGTGATGATTTTTTCGAAGTTGGTCAACCTTTCGATGCCGTGGTCATGGATGCAAAAGTACCCTTGTTGTCCAATACGGCCACCGAACATTTGTGCAACACCTTTGTGTATTCCAGCGATGCTTCAAATATTCTGGGAACCATGGTGCAAGGCAAATGGGTTTCCCAAAGAGGAAGACACAAAGATTATGACCATATTTATGGAAACTTCCAAAAGACAATGAAGGACCTTGGTTGCAGGATGTAATAATCCTGACCGAAGCAACTCCTTTCACTTGGTAATCACGTAATCGCAAGAATTCACTAATTTGCTAAAAAGGAGAAAAAATGCTCACCGCCGAACAAAAACTCAAGGAACGTATCAAGGAACTTACCTGTTTATATGAGGTAACGTCCCTAATTGTCAATTGCGACTATGATGATATGGAAACCGCATTGCTCGGCATTGTACAATGTTTGGAGCGTGCTTGGCAGTTCGATGAGGAGACCTATGTGGTACTGTCCACCCCAGACTACTTTATAAAGACCGAGGAGAAAGGAGAGGCCTATGTTTTTTTGGAATCGGCCATTACCGTGTTTAATAAGCCGCGGGGTGAGATAAAAATCGGATATCCTTCGCCAAAATATCAACTCAAGGATTTTTTGGAGGAGGAACAACAATTGTTGGACAATGTTTGTCTTAAAGTAGGCAACTTGTTGGAGCGTAAGGAGATAAAAGAAAAAGAGGAGCATATCCGCCGGCAAGTGGAGCAATCCGATAGGCTCCGAATCCTGGGAGAGATTACTGCGGGAATCGCTCACGAGCTGAATACTCCGTTGGCCAACATTCTTGGTTTTACAGAGCTGCTGAAGGAACACATAAGTGATGATCCCCAAGCCCTAAAGGATTTGGACAAGATAATTACCAACACCATATTTTCCCGTGAAGTGGTCAAAAAACTGATGTTCTTTGCCTGCGAAATGCCTGAAACCCGGGAGGTCATCAATGTGGTTGAGGTGATAGAGGAAGCCATTAATATGTTGCGCACCACCTTGCGACAAAACGATGTTTCTTGTGCATTTGAACATTCCGAGAACACCATTGAGCTTCGTATCGATAAAATCCAGTTGACCCAAGTGGTGTTCAACCTAATTGTAAATGCCATTTATTTTGCACCGCCCAAAAGTACTATTTCGGTTTCCCTTAGGACTGAAAAGGAAAATGTCATTCTAAAAATTGCCGATCAGGGCCCTGGAATTCCAGAGGAGTCCATACCCCATATTTTCGACCCATTTTTTACCACTAAACCTGTTGGTGAAGGGTCAGGGTTGGGACTTAGTGTGGTGCATGGCATTGTACAGAGTCACCAAGGAAGCATCGAGGTTACCCCAAATACGCCAACAGGCACTATCTTTACATTGCAATTTCCTAAAATATAGGCGCTTTGTTAAAAAAGGAGAACATACTGCTCGTTGATGATGACATCGATATTCTTGAGCTACTGCAGCGACATTTAAAGTCGATGGATTACCATACCTATAAAGCGGTTTCTGTAAAGGAGGCCTTATATATTTTAAAAGATACAGAAATAGACCTGTTGGTGACGGACATCAATATGCCAGAGATAGATGGCCTTGAGTTGGTAAAATATGTGGCCGAACATTACCCTAATATGCCCAAACTAGTTGTTACCGGATTTCCCTCTGTCGAAGATGCATCCAGTGTGATCAAACATGGGGCTACGGATTATTTGACCAAACCTTTTACCAAAGTTGAGCTGGAGGTAGCTGTAAAAAAGGCACTGGCCAGCAATCAAGTCAAAGACACCTTTAAAACACCGCCAGTAAAACCGGTTGCCACTAACGGTTATGCCGATATGATCGGAAACTCCGAAGCGTTTCAAAAGGTAACGGAGATTATAGACCGAGTTAAGGATAACCGTGCCACCGTTTTGGTGCGAGGGGAAAGTGGAACGGGAAAAGAACTGGTAGCAAGGGCCATCCATTATTCCGGCAAATTTGCACGGGCGCCTTTTATTGCTGTTAACTGTGGCGCCATCCCGGAAAACCTATTGGAGGCCGAACTTTTTGGATATACCAAAGGTGCTTTTACAGGCGCAAACGAAAATCGTGATGGATTTTTCCAAGCTGCGGACAAGGGCACTATTTTTTTAGATGAAATAGGAAATGCCACGCTAGCAGTACAAAACAGGTTGTTACGAGTGCTCCAAGAAAAGGAAGTCACGAAAATTGGTTCTCAAAAGGCAGAAAAATTGGATGTTCGGGTCATAGCTGCAACGAATAGCGACTTAGGTGAACTTATTCAAAAGAACTCCTTTAGAGAAGACCTTTTCTATCGTCTTTCCGTGGTAACCATAGAGGTCCCTCCCTTAAGGGAGCGCAATTTGGACATCCCCTTGTTGGTGGACAAGTTCATGCAGAAATATGGAATTGAGTACAAAGATCGTTTTGTTCGGATTGCGGAAGATGCACTCGAAGTTTTGAAGCGATATTCCTGGCCCGGCAATATCCGGGAACTGGAAAACATGGTACAGCGCGCCGTAATTATGTGTGATGGAACTATTAGATTGGAACATCTTCCCGATGAATTAAAGTACAAAATCGACTTCCCTAAAAAAGGATTTAAAACACTTCAGGAAAAAGAAAAAGAGTACATCCAGGAAGTACTCTTATCTACCCAAGGGAACAAAACCAAAGCAGCTGAAATTTTGGGAATCAACCGTAAAACCCTTCGCGAAAAACTAAAATAACTTCTGGGGCGTTTTGCCCCGACCGGGTAAAATTTACCCAACTTCATTTTTATTTTCTAAAATCGAAATTAGTTATAGTGTACTGAAAAACAGCATGATACGGGTTTTTTGTTCCTGGTGCTTAACTAAATGGCATAGGTATTGCCTTTTTATGGACAAAATGCCGGGATGCCATTTATGGTTTCCCCTCCGTTAAGAACTGGAAATGAAATACGGAAGCCTAATTATGGAAAAAAAGGATTATCTAACGTTGAAACGCATACTGAACTTCCATAGATATTATGAGGATTATGCCCATAAGGATGCTTTGGAACAGTTGGGTGAAAGAATCCATCAGGCATTGGTGGAGGACGAGATGGATATGCCCGATGATGTGGTTCGGTTAAACTCCAAGGTATCCGTGGAATTTGCTCAAGGCGCACTTCAAACATTTCAATTGGTTCCATCAACACGTGGGGATTTTCCAAAGAATATGATTTCGGTTGTAAGTACCCTTGGCGCTAGTTTAATAGGCCTTGCGGTCGGTGATAACATCAAGCTTGGATTTCCATCGGACGTACAATCTTTTAGAATTATAGGCGTGGAACATTCGCACCAATTATCATCCAGTTTTGATCTATAAAAAGAAGCATGAAAATTAATTGTAAACCCTAATATATATAGTTATGAGATTAATAGTTTTAGCAATTCTGTTCGTGGTAGCTACCACAAATATCAATGCGCAAAGCACGACCCCACAGAACATAAAAGTCGGTGATGTCATGGAAATCGGTAAACCGGACACCCCTCAATTTAAGCACATCGATTTCCCTAGGGCCAATTTTATTATTAAAAAAGGAGGCATTGCCAACTATAAAAGAGTTGTGGGCCGCAAGGTTGTGGTTACCGATATCCAAGAAAAGAAAGATGGAACGGTTGTGGTAAAAATCAAAAAAACCGACGGTAAAAGATTCTTCAATAGCCACCCTGTGGTAAAGGCGGATTTAAAAAATGCACTTGAGTCTGGCGAGTTAAGTGTACTGTAGTTGATTGATGATTTCCGCTCAGCTTACGGCATTAGGTTTGCTCAATTAGAATGGTTAGCTAATGGCTGGGCGGATTTGTTTCCCTCTAAAATTTTTAATATCATCGAGTTATATTTAAGACTGTTCATGTAAAACTCAAAAGGATGTCAAGAAAAAGAACGATAAAGCAACGAATTAATGCAGGTTTTGTGCTTGCGGCAGCATTTTTATTGGTTCTAGCATCCAATCGATTGAACAACCGAAATTTTAGTGCCGTGGAGCATGGGGTAGACTCGGTTTTTGAAGACCGTTTAGTGGTTCAAGAATATATCTATAGGTTGAACAACCTTTTTCATAAAAAGGAATTGTTCTTGGCCAAAAACATATCGAATCAGGAAAATATACCCCAATACCCGGAGATAAAAACTATACTGGCAGATTTTGAAAAAACCGACCTTACACGTGAAGAATCCCAATTTTTAACAAGTTTAAAGGACAATTATACACGACTTAAAACCTTGGAAGGACAACGTATGAACAGCGAAGCTTCCGGAAAAGAAATCGTTTCCGTATTGGGCAATATCAGCAGGGATTTGGATGAGCTTGCAGAAGTTCAACTTTCCGAAGGAAGACAAATGACCCAACGCTCCAAAAGGTCTTTGGGAATGAATCAAATGTTGTCCAGAATAGAAATTGTTTTTCTGATCATTATTGGGATACTTTTCCTTGTCATCGTTTTTCATCGAGACAAATCAAAGGTGGAACTTGTGGAATAGAAAGCCTATTCCAGTTCCAAAACAGAATGCTCTTTTCCATTAAAAATGTAGTGTTCTCCCTTTTCTTTGCCAAGTAACAATCTCGCTATCGGGGCATTGACAGAAATACAATGGACAATGGCACCGTTAAGGTTGAATGTTCCCGCGGAGATCGCAATAAAATAATCGGCCATACTGGTTTTGACCAAGCAACCTAAGCGAACTTTATTGGCACGTTCATCTATATTAATTTTGTTGAGAATGCTTCTGGTGGCATCGAGTTCCTGTAATTGTTGACCCAACTTTTCCTGTTCCAATTGTACCATGGCCCTGCCGGTCTCGTGTTTGTCGCCTGCAGAACTTTTGGTTTCTGAACCCAGTGATTCTTGGAGTTCATCACTTTGTTTTTTAAGACGGGCCGTTTTATCGTTTACATATGCCCAACAAAATTCCATTAATGCTTGTTTCATAATCGATCTTAGGCAAAAGTGAGCCGAAAAACGGTTTCAGTATTGGGCAGGGAACGTACTTGTATGGTTCCCCCATGTAGTTGCATCACCCGTTTGGATAGACTTAGGCCAATTCCGGTACCTTCACTTTTCGTGGTAAAAAAGGGCACAAAAATTTCATCCATAACCTCGGGCGGAATCCCTGGTCCGTTATCCCTAATATCAATAAACTTAGAGCCATTTTCGTCAATTCCTGCCTGAATTAGGACCTTGCCCCCATTGATGGACTCTACGGATTGCAAGGCATTTTTGGCCAGGTTGATCAATACTTGCGAAATCTGTTTCTCATCTATGTAGAATTCCAGCTCCTCTGGCCTACAAATGGTAGAGAACTCACTCTCTCCCTCAATGAGCCTTGAGGACATGAGCACATCTATTTTTTCTAGAAGCTCCTTTCCTTTCACCAAGCTTTTATTGGGTTCTGGCACGTGCAACAGACTTCGGTACGATTGCACAAAATCCATAAGGTCACCACCTTGCTCTTTGATGACCTCAAGTCCTTTTAGGGTGTTTTTTATCTGGCTTTCCTCCAGTTCCTCCATTGGGGTGATTTTGTCCCCTTTGCGGTAATATTTAATAATGGAATCCGAAATGGAGGCGATGGGGGTAATGGTGTTCATAATCTCATGGGTCAGCACACGGATAAGCCTCACCCAAGATTCAGTTTCTTTTTCGTCCAACTCTTTATGGATATCCTGTACCACCACCAATTGCAACGACTGACCATCCAGTGTCAGCGGTGTAGATTTGATGGCCAACTGTGTTTGTTCGCGCTCGTTGGACAATTGGAACAACTTTCGTTCAAAAGGTTTAAAGTTCTTGAACAGAATGTAAAGTTCCTCATCTACCTGCCTTAACTGTTTAATATGATTAAGGGGTGTGTAGTCGAGTAACTGTTCCAAGGTTGGGTTCGCAAAAAGAATATGGCCTTTCTCGTTATAGGTCATTATGCCGATGCTCGCCTGTTTTAATATTTCCTGATAATATTGCTCCCTGATCTGTAGTTGAAGATGGACCTCTTGTATAAGACCGTTGACCCTGTTAAGACTCCTGTTTAGTTCTTTGAACGATTCAATGGTGACACCTTCTGGAAAACGGAGTGTAAAATCTTCATTTTTGATGGCATCAAAAAAATAGGAGATCTTTCTATTGGTTCGGTTGATATAGGTAATCAGTGAAAATACCTGTGCTACCAAAACCATGATACAGAGCCCCAATGTAAAAAACCACTTATTGGACACCGAAAATGCCAAAACAACCGAGGTCAGCGTTATAAAAATAACTCTGATTATCAGCTGGATGTAAAAATTTCTACTGGCCATCAATTGTTCTTTTTCAACTTATTGTAAAGTGTTTGGCGGGATATGCCCAATTGTTCTGCTGCGGCACTGTAGTTTCCTTCGTTCTGTTCCAAGGCCCTATTGATCATCTGTTGTTCCATTTCGTTCAGGGTCATGGGTTCGCTGTCGAAGGATTGCATGGGCTTTGCGTGCAATAGAAAGTCCGAGGGTTTAAGCACATTGCCATCGGAGAGGATCACTGCCCTTTCCATGGTGTGCTGTAACTCCCTAATGTTTCCGGGCCAAGGATATTCCATCAATTTTTCCTGGGCTGTTTGATTGATGCGAAGTCCCGATTTATCATATTTATGAGCGAACTTTTTGAGGAAAAAATCAGCTAGGACCAAAATATCATCATCGCGCTCCCTCAGTGGGGGCACCTCTATATGGATCGTGTTGATACGATACAACAAATCTTCCCGGAACAGACCATCAGCGACCATTTGCTCCAAATTACAATTGGTGGCACAGATCAACCGAATGTCCACACCAATGGGTTTATTGGAGCCTACCCGAACCACCGTTTTGTTTTGGATGGACGATAACAACTTGGCCTGCATTTGTAACGAAAGGTTGCCGATTTCATCCAGGAACAAACTGCCTTGGTGTGCGGCCTCAAACTTACCTGCACGGTCTTCTTTGGCATCGGTAAAAGAGCCTTTGGTATGCCCGAACAGTTCACTTTCGAATAGGTTTTCAGCAATGGATCCCATATCCACACCTATAAAAACTTCATTTTTTCGGTTAGAGAGCCGGTGCAGTTCACGTGCGATCAACTCTTTTCCCGTACCATTTTCACCGGTGATCAAAACGTTGACATCGGTCTTGGCTACCTTGGCCACGAGGTTCAATACAGAGGTCAGTGCTTTGGATTGCCCAATAATATAATTCCGACCCTCATTGATGACCTGCTTTAAATTGTTCTCCTTTTTCTTGAGGTTGTGTATTTCCTGTTTGGATTTTCTAAGCTCGTATGCGGATTTTACAGTGGTCATCAACCGCTCGTTGTTCCAAGGCTTTAATACAAAGTCAGACGCCCCTTGTTTCAGTGCCCTTACGGCCAAGTCCACGGCGCCGTAGGCTGTCATCATAATCACGGAGGTATTGGGGGACCTTTTTTTGATCTCATTGAGCCAATACAATCCTTCGTTACCGGTATTTACCCCGGCGGAAAAGTTCATGTCCAGGAGAACAATATCGATGTCCTCCAGATTTGGAAAAGAAGAAATCTGATTAGGATTGAACAAGGTCTGGACGCTTTTGTACTCAAATTGCAAAAGAATTTCCAAAGCACTCAAAACGCTCTTGTTATCATCAACCACTAAAATTTTGGCATCGACCATCCTGCTAACTGTTCAATTGATACCTAAAACTACTAATTGCACTTAAATGATTTGTACAAGTGTAAAATAATTGGACGTTTTTTGTATAAATATTTTACACTAGAATTAAGGTTATTGTACGTTTAATGGTGTAACTAACTGATAGTCAATATTAAAATATTTTGGCACAAGAATAGAAAGTAGTTTGGCACAGGATAAAACTATGAATCTAAAAATATACATAACTACCTTATTAGTATTGAGTTCCTTCGTTGGGATTTCCCAAGAGGTTTGGACACTCGAGGAGTGTGTGGATTATGCCATTGAGCACAACCTTCAAGTAAAAAACACATCATATAACAATGAGTCCAGCAGGGAATCATATCGTCAATCTATAAGAGACCTTTTGCCATCCGTTAACGGGTCAACCGATTATACGATCAGATACGGTAGGTCCGCTGACCCTCAGACCAACGATTATGTGAACACGGAATTCTTTAGTAACAACTATTCCCTCAATGCCAGCTTGGATGTGTTCCGTGGTTTTCAAAAACTGAACACCATTAGGGCCTCCAAATTTATCTACAAGGCAACCCAAGAGGATATATTACAGCAAAAGTTTTTATTGGCCTTTAGGGTGATGAGTGCCTTTTACGACATTAAGTTTTATGAAGGATTGGTGGACAACACTTTGGAGCAATTGGAAATTTCGCAGGCAAATTATGATTTGGTCGAAAAGCAAGTGGAACTGGGGCTTATGGCCGGCGCCGATCTTTACGAGGCCGAATCCAATTTGTTGGGTGACAAGTTCTTGTTGACCCAGAACCGAAACCAATTGGCCAACGCCAAATTGGTGCTTTTACAAGAAATGAATTTAACAGATGTGGCAGACATCAAGATACAAGAAGCCTTGGAAGCGGCTTCCGTGAATGAAGGGATTACCTTGGATACTCTTTATCAAAAAGCAAGGGGATTTGTGCCCTTGGTGAAATCACAAGAGTACCGGGTAACCGCCGCTAAAAAGCAGTTACAGGCCACAAGGGGAGGTTTGTTGCCATCTTTGGCCCTGTTTGCAGGTTACGGAACCAGTTATTTTGAGACCAATGTAGATGAGAATGGGAAAGTTATACCTTTTAGGACCCAGTTCAACGATAACCAATCCAAATTTGTGGGCGCCCAATTGAATATCCCCATAAGCAACGGATGGGCAAATCATTCAAGGGTAAAGCAACAAAAGATTGCATACATGCAGGCAAAAAACAATCTGGAGATTCAGGAGCAGGAACTTTTTCAGTTGTTGCAACAGTTGGTCCAGGACAATCAGGCGTTAATTGCGGAATATGAACAGAGTACAAAACAGGTGGAATCGCAGCAGTTGGCCTTTACCATTGCTCAAAAGCGGTACGAAAAAGGATTGATCAATGCTTTGGAGCTGTTTCAGGCCAAGAACCTTTATGGAGTAGCACAGAACCAGAATTTACAGGTAGGATTAAGGTTAAAAGTCAATCAGAGTACCATAGACTTTTATAGTGGACTGCCCATTTTTAATATCAACTAAAACATACCATGGATATACAATTAGAAAAAAAGAAAGGACTTAAACTCAAACACTACGGCTATATCGCACTGGGCATATTGCTTTTGTTTGTGGGCTATAAATTGATTTTTGCCAGTTCCATGTCCACATTTAGAACGGAAAAGGAACGTTTGTCCATTGCCTCGGTGACCGATGGCAAGTTTGATGACTACATTACCATAAATGGTAATGTTGCTCCGATTGCAACCATTTATATGGATGCCTACGAAGGCGGTCGTGTGGCCGAAAAACTGATTGAAGAAGGTTCCATGGTTAAAAAGGGGGACATTATCCTTAAGTTGGAAAACATGGCCCTTTACGAGCAGATTTTGGCCAGTGAAAGCAACTTGGCACTTAAGCAGAACGACTTGCGTTCCACAAAACTTACTTTTGATTCCAGACAGGTGGAAGGCAGAAAATCCTTGGCCACCGCACAGTACGATGTACAGCGCTTAAAGCGTGCTTATGAACAGAACCAAGAGCTTTTCCAAGAAGAATTGATATCCAAGGAAACCTACTTAAAATCCAAGGAAGATTATCAATTGGCAGAAAAGCAATTGGAAATTGTGAAGCTACAGACCGAACAGGATGATGAGCTCAGGGAAACTTCGTTAAAAGGATTGGACACCGATTTGGAACGCATGCAAAAAACATTGTCCATGGTCTATGAACGATTGGACCACCTAAATGTTAGAGCTCCCGCGGATGGCCAATTAGGATTTTTGGATGCAGAAATCGGTCAGAATATTTCACAAGGGCAACGTATTGGACAGATTAATGTACTTACCGATTTTAAAATTGAGGCCGATATCGACGAGCATTATATCGATAGGGTGAAACGCGATCTTTCCGCCACTTTGGAACGGAACGGAAACGAGTACAGCTTGCGTTTGCGCAAGGTCTACCCTGAGGTAAGGAACGGAAGGTTCCGTGTAGACCTCGTTTTTGTGGATGAAAAACCGGAGACCATTCGTGCAGGACAGAGCTACAACATCCGATTGCAATTGGGCGAATCCAACGATGCGCTTTTGTTGCCCAAGGGAGGCTTCTTCCAGAGTACGGGGGGTCAATGGGTATTCGTGGTAAGTCCGGATGGCAACGAGGCCATAAAACGCAATGTGCGATTGGGCAAACAGAATTCAAGATATTATGAGGTCCTTGAAGGGCTTCAACCCGGAGATCAAGTGATTACCAGTAACTATGATAGTTTTGGCGATGCGGAACGGATCGTATTAAAATAGTCCGTAGAAATGTAACATCAATCAAAATAGAAGAGTCTTTTTATAAAAAAACAACCATCAAAAAATGATACAGATAACAGATCTTAAAAAGAGTTTCCGAACAGAAGAGGTGGAGACCTTGGCGTTGAACGGAGTAAACCTAAAAGTGGAAGAAGGCGAATTTGTCGCGATTATGGGTCCATCTGGATGTGGAAAATCCACCTTGTTGAACATTATCGGAATGCTTGACAACCCAACCGAGGGCAGCTATAATTTTGCAGGGCATGAAGTGGGCGGATTAAAAGAAAGCCAAAGAACCCAACTTAGAAAAGGAAACCTCGGGTTTGTATTCCAAAGTTTCAACCTGATAGATGAGCTCACGGTTTTTGAAAACGTGGAACTTCCTTTGATCTACCTTAAAATGAACAAGGCCGAGCGCAGGGAAAAAGTGCAAAAAGTCTTGGAGCGCATGAAGATCGCGCACAGGGAAAAACACTTTCCGCAGCAATTATCCGGTGGTCAGCAACAAAGGGTGGCTATTGCTCGGGCCGTGGTCACCAATCCAAAATTGATCTTGGCGGATGAGCCAACGGGTAACTTGGACTCCAAAAATGGTATCGAGGTAATGAACCTGTTGACGGAACTTAACCAAGAAGGCACAACCATTGTTATGGTAACGCACTCCGATCGTGATTCACACTATGCCCACAGGGTCATTAATTTATTTGACGGTCAAATTGTGACCGAAAGCCAGAATAAGCCAATGAAAAGCATGGTATAGGAGTTTAATTCATCAATCAAAAAAACAATCAAATCAATCACATGTTCAAAAACCACCTAAATATCGCTTGGAGGACAATCAAAAAAGACAAGCTCTTCACCATTATAAAAGTAGGGGGGTTTGCCGTGGGTATTGCCGCTTGCCTTTTAATTGCCCTATTTATTCGTAACGAGGTTAGCTACGATCAGCATTATGCCCAGAAGAATCAAATTTATAGAGTGGTTTTTCAGGGGGTGCTCCAGGGAGAGGTAATGAAGAGCACGCATTTTCAATTACCATTTGCCGAGGCGCTGCAATCTGATTTTCCAGAAATAGCGAAGGCGGGAAAGGTCAATACGATTGAAATTTTTGGAGCGGGCAAAAGAGGTTTTCGAATCAGCGGGGCACAAGAGAATACCTTTGAGGAGAACTTTATTCTAGCAGACCAAGAGGCTTTTGATATTTTGGAAATCAACTTGGAGCAAGGAGATGCATCAACGGCTTTGACCAATCCCAAGAGCATTGTGATTTCCCAATCCAAGGCAGAGAAATATTTTCCCAACGGAAATGCCTTGCAACGGACTATATTTTTGGACAACGATACCTCCAATCCCTACACGGTAACGGGTGTGATGAAAGATGTACCAAAAAACTCACATCTGGATTTTGATTTTATGCTTCCTGTAGAGGATACCAATGGGAGCTGGACCAATCAAAACTACTTTACCTATGTGTTGGTCAATCCCAATACCAACATTCAGGAATTGGAACAAAAAATGACTTCGATTGTTGAAAAATACATCATCCCGGCACAGATAAAACGTGGTCGCTCCGAAGCTTTTCTGGATGTTTTGAGAACAGCTGAATACAAACTGCAACCTGTTACAGACATTTATCTAAAGTCCGATCTTAAAATGCAGGACGGACTTAAACATGGTGATGTCAAGTTTGTGTGGCTATTTGCCGCCATTGCGGTTTTTGTTTTGGTTCTGGCCATAATCAACTTTATCAATCTTTCCACGGCTAAATCTGCCAACAGGGCCAAAGAGGTAGGTTTAAGAAAAACAATTGGGGCTTTTAGGAACAACTTGGTCAATCAATTTCTTACGGAGTCTGTGCTTTTCAGTATTATTTCTTTTGTAATGGGAGTATTGCTCGCATGGGTTTTGCTTCCAACTTTTAATGGTATTGCAGCCAAAAGTATGGTGCTACCCTGGTCCGAATGGTGGTTTGCTCCTTTATTGTTTGTCTCTGCGTTGGTCATAGGTGTTTTGGCTGGCCTGTACCCTGCATTTTATTTATCCGCATTTAGACCAGCAAGTGTTTTAAAGGGCAAATTGAGTGTTGGTAGCAAGAGTGGAAAGTTAAGGAGTGGTTTGGTGGTTTTCCAGTTTACCACGTCAGTAATCTTAATTATAGGAACGCTTATTATTTACCGACAGATGGATTTTATCGTCAGCAAAGAATTGGGGTACGATAAAGAACAGGTATTTGTACTTGAAGGCACCAAAATTCTTGGTGAAAAGATGGAATCCTTTAAAGAGCAACTATCATCATTGTCACAGGTAAAGAGCGTAACATCCACTAATTATTTGCCTATTGAGGGCGCCAGTAGAAATGGAAATACCTTTATGGTAGAAGGCCAGGACGATGGTGGGCGGGGAATTCCGGCCCAAATTTGGAAAGTGGATTACGATTATATCGAAACCTTGGGCATTCAGTTGGATAAGGGAAGAAGTTTCTCCAAGGAATTTGCTTACGACTCTGTCAACTCCATTGTCATCAACACCAAAATGGCTTCGGAATTGGGCTTAAAAGACCCAATTGGAAAGAAGCTGGATAACAACAGTCAGGTTTTCATCATTATCGGAGTTATCGAAGACTTCCATTTTAAATCCTTGAAAGAGGACATCTCCGCTCTATCGTTGGTTATAGGCAAAGATGTTGGGGCCGTTTCCGTAAAATTGGAAAAAGGAAATCCAACCGAAGCCTTGGCTTCCATAGAAAAAGTTTGGAATAGAAACATACCCAATCAAGCGCTCAACTATACCTTTTTGGAACAAAGGTTTACCCAGATGCACGCGGATGTGCAGCGCATGGGCAAAATATTCAACAGTTTTGCGCTTTTTGCCATTCTTGTGGCCTGCTTGGGATTATTTGCACTCTCTGCCTTTATGGTGGAGCAGCGAAGAAAGGAAATAAGCATTCGAAGGGTTTTGGGTGCTCCTTTCAAGAACATCTATCAATTACTTACCATCGATTTTTTAAAACTGATAGTCATCTCTATTTGCATCGCAATTCCAATTGGTTGGTATTTAATGAATCGATGGCTGGAAGATTTTGCACACCGTATTACCATAGGTTGGGAAACGTTTTTAACCGCTGGGCTTATAGCGCTTGGCATTGCGGTTCTTACTATCAGTTATCACTCTATTGGGGCAGCATTGTTACAACCAACCAAAGGCTTACGTTCCGAATAAATCAATCAAAAACCATCGATCATGTTAAAAAATTATCTAAAAATAGCCTGGAGGAACCTCACAAAGAACAAGGGGTATACCATCATAAATGTTGGTGGATTGGCTTTGGGAATGGCCGTTACCTTGATTATTGGCCTTTGGATCAATGATGAGCTGAGCCACAACAACTATTTTACCCATAAAGATAAAATTGCCCAAGTCTTTCAATCGCAAAGTACAAATGGACAAACCTTTACTGGAAATGCCATTCCGAGACCACTGGAAGTTGCCATGCGGGAAGATTATATGGATAATTTTAAGTATGTGGTAATGTCTTCGTGGACCACGCCCCAATATTTAAAATATGGAGAGACCAGTCTTTCTCGTAATGGGGAGTTTATGCAGCGAGATGCTCCCAACATGCTCGATCTTAAAATAATAAAAGGAGAAAAGGACGGTCTTCGGGAAATCAATTCCATAATGTTATCCGAGTCCACTGCCACAGCCCTTTTTGGCGACGAAGACCCCATAGGCAAAACCGTTGAGGCGAACAGCCAGTACAATATGATGGTAACTGCCGTATACGAGGACATTCCCTTTAACACTTCTTTTCATGACACCGAGTATCTCATGCCTTGGGAGAAATATGTTTCCATTTGGGAATGGGTACAACGCTCCGCAGATTATTGGGACAACAACTCTTTTCAAATGTTTGTGCAGATTGCCGATAACACTACAATGGAGTCCGTGAGCGAAAAGATTAAAAAGGTCAAACAAATAAATGACCCCGAATTGGTAGAGTATAATCCGGAAATGTTCCTTTTGCCCATGGAAGATTGGTATTTACGTTCCCGATTCGAGAATGGAAAACAATCTGGTGGTCGCATCAAATATGTTTGGCTGTTCGGGATCATAGGTGTATTTGTTTTGTTGTTGGCCTGTATCAATTTTATGAACCTTAGTACTGCCCGTTCGGAAAAAAGGGCCAAAGAGGTAGGGATCAGAAAATCCATTGGGTCGCAACGTGGCCAACTCATCAACCAATTTTTGGGAGAATCGTTTTTGGTGGTCCTATTCGCTTTTGTCATTGCCGTTTTTATAGTGGTTTTGTCCCTAAATGGATTTAATGAATTGGCCAGAAAAGAAATGGAGTTTCCATGGACCTCACCGGGATTCTGGATATCCTCTTTGCTATTTATATTATTCACCGCACTTTTAGCTGGTAGTTACCCGGCCTTATACCTGTCCTCTTTCCGACCAGTGGATGTATTGAAAGGAACCTTTAAAACAGGCAAACACTCCGGTCTTCCCCGAAAAATATTGGTGGTGGTACAGTTTACCGTTTCGGTCGCCTTTATTATTGGAACGGTTATCGTAATGCAACAGATCAACTATGCCAAAAACCGACCAGTGGGATACGATAAGGAGGGATTGGTCCAGATTCCGACCATGAGCCAAGATTTCACTGGAAAGTTTCAATTGATGCGGGAAGAGTTTATCAATTCCGGCGCCATTACCGAAATGTCCACTTCCAGTGCACCGACCACAAGAATTTGGTCCAACCGAAGTGGTTTTAATTGGGAAGGAAAGCCAGAAGGATTCCAAGAAGACTTGGCCTGGACAGAGGTGTCGCCTGAATACGCAAAAAGCCTTGGGCTTAAAATTGTTGCAGGGAGGGATTTTTCCAGAGATTTTGCCTCGGATTCAACAGGAGTACTGCTCAATGAGACTGCCGTAAAATATATGGGACTAGAAAATCCAGTGGGCAAGTTCATCACAGATTCGGATGTGGAGGACCCCTTTGAGCCAATGAAAATCATTGGGGTGGTCGAGGACATGATTGCACAATCTCCATACGAACCGGTAAAACAGGGCATGTATGTATTCGACCGAGATGAAAATGGATCTTTTTACAACTTAAGATTGAACCCTAACCAAAGTGCCAATCAAAATTTGGCCATAATTGAAAGAGTGTTCAAGGAGCATTTTCCCAAGATTCCATTTCAGTATGATTTTGTGGATGAGGAGTATGGAGAAAAGTTTGCGTCGGAAGAACGTATAGGCCGACTCTCTGGCATATTCACCACATTGGCCATTCTGATCAGTTGTTTGGGTCTTTTTGGATTAACATCCTTTGTCGCAGAACAACGCACCAAGGAAATTGGAGTACGAAAAGTACTCGGGGCATCCATATTCAATGTTTGGAATATGTTGTCCAAGGACTTTTTAAAGCTAGTGGTCATTTCATGTTTTATAGCCGTGCCCATAGCGTATTATGTAATGAACGGATGGTTACAAGAGTACCCATACCGTGTGATCTTGAAATGGTGGATTTTCGCGCTTGCAGTCCTTGGGGCATTGGCCGTCACCATTCTTACAGTTAGTTTTCAGGCGATTAGGGCTGCTAAATCCAATCCTGCCCGAAGCTTGAGAACAGAGTAAAAACGAATTTGTGCCGAAGAGGTTTTGGCACCATCAAAAAACGAGAATCATGTTTAAGAACAATATTAAAATTGCATGGAGGAGCCTTAAAAAGCAGCCATTCTTCACTTTCCTCAACATATTTGGATTAGCTATAGGAATGGCTGGTGGGCTTTTGCTCGGTCTCTATATTTACGATGACTTGAGCCACGACAAAATGTTCGTGGATGCAGACAGGATCTATAGGGTCAATGCCGATATGAAATTTGGTGGGGCCGCCGAAAGTATGTCCGAAGTGTCCGCGCCAATGGCACAGGCCTTGTTGAATGATATTCCAGAGGTGGAAATGGTGACACGATTCCGGAACATAGGAAGCATTTTCATTCGTTCGCAAGATGTAACAGACAATGTACGGGAGAACCATATAGCTTATGCGGATTCAACTTTTTTTAAAATGTTCGGGGTTGAACTGTTATATGGTGATGAGCGAACAGCATTGGTAGAACCCAACACCATGGTAATGACCCGAACGGCCGCCGAAAAACATTTTCCCATAGACCAAGCTGTAGGTAAAACTTTAATGATCGACGATCAACAAGTTTACAGGGTCACTGGAGTTATGGAAGACCTTCCCAAAAACTCTATTTTTAATGAAAAACCTCTCTTTTTATCCATGGCCGGCTATGAAGATGCGCAACAGGCCGAGTGGGGAAACCACAATTATTATACGTTTGTAAAACTGGTACCAGGGGCCACTGGTTCTGATATTCAGGATGAGATGCAGGCCATGGTGGGCAAATATCTAATACCATATGCGCAACGATTTTTTCCGGGGATCACGGAGCAGCAATTCTTGGATTCCGGAAACTATATGCACTATTCTACCATTCCATTGACAGAAATACACTTGTATTCAAAAAGGAGCCCGGAGTTTAGTACCGTAAGTGATATTAAGAATGTTTACATTCTTGGAGCCATAGCTCTTATATTGTTGGTGCTGGCAAGTGTAAACTTTATGAACCTGTCCACTGCCCATTCGCTAAAACGATCAAAAGAAGTTGGAATCCGCAAAACTTTGGGTTCTCAACGCAGTGGGTTGATCGGTCAGTTTTTAACGGAATCGGGGATCATTGCTTTGTTTTCATTGGTTTTTGCCATTATAATTGCCAGTATAGCCATGCCATTTTATAATGATCTTGCTGGCAAGGAACTCTCCATTCCTTTTAGCAATCCGTTCTTTTGGTTGATTTTGTTTGTAGCCGCCTTGTTTCTTGGTCTGTTTTCTGGAAGCTACCCTGCCTTTTTTATGTCGCGTTTTGTGGCCGCCAAGGTTTTAAAGGGTCAGGGAGATCAATCCATAGGTGGAGGAAGGGTAAGAAATGTACTGGTAATACTTCAATTCAGCATTTCGGTATTCTTGATCATGGGTACCCTTACCGTTTTTCAACAATTAAGGTTTATCCAAGGAAAAGATCTTGGGTACGGAAAAAACCAAGTGCTGATCATTGGAGGGATAAATGCCCTTGAAGGTAAAAAAGAGTCCTTTAAAGATGCTGTATTGAGAATAAGTCAAGTCAACAGCGCAACATTGAGCAGCTATCTGCCTACACCATCATCACGTAGTAGCGGCACATATTTATTGGCAGAAGACCGTAGTCAAGATAAATCCATCAATATGCAACAGTGGGCTGTGGACGAAGACTACCTTTCCACTATTGGTCTTACTATGGTTTCGGGCAGGGCTTTCGATACAGATCGATTTGCCACCGATTCTTCAGCGGTTATTTTAAATGAAAAAGCAGTGGCCATTCTTGGAAAAACACCGGAAAATGTCATTGGAACTCGATTTGTTGGTCACTTAGACCAAGAAGACAGCTTTTTTACGGTTATCGGTGTCTTGAAAAACTTCCATTTTGAGACGTTAAGGGATGAGGTAGGGGCATTGGCACTCTTTTACGGAGGAGAGTATGCCAGTAACTTGGCCATTAAGCTAAACGGGGGCGATGTCTCCAGAACTGTGGCCGAAGTAGAAAATATTTGGCGCGAAATGGCACCTACTCAACCCTTCGAACACTATTTTATGGACGACTCCTTTAATTCGAGTTACGAGGCTGAACAACGATTGGGAGAGATTTTTATGATCTTCACCATGTTGTCCATTGTCATAGCTTGCCTGGGCCTTCTTGGCTTAGCTACCTTCAATGCTCAGAAGAGAGTCAAAGAAATTGGGGTGCGAAAAGTATTGGGTGCTGGCGTTGGTCAGATTGTCTATAGATTATCCGTGGACTTTTTAAAACTGGTTGGCCTAGCTGTGATCATTGCCCTGCCATTGGGCTGGTACGCTATGGACCGATGGTTACAGGATTTCTCCTATCGAATAGATATTCCGTGGTGGATCTTTGCCTTATCCGCCCTGTTGGCCGTAGGTGTCGCAATAATTACGGTGAGTTATCAAAGTATCAAAGCCGCGATTGTAAATCCTGTAAAAAGCCTACGAACAGAATAAACGATAAGCCATGATGAACTTTTTAAAATTGGCATTTCGAAGATTGTTCCGAAAAGGGGAACATTCCCTCACCAGAATTGTATCCTTAACGGCCGGATTGGCTTTTGGGATTTTGCTTCTGTCCGAAGTACTGTACTATTCTAGTTACGATAGTTTTTATCCGGAGGCCGACAGGGTTTATCTGGTTCATGAAAACTTTAATATGGACAAATCTTCCAATGAGCTGGAGAGTTATCCCAGGGTCAGTGGGGCCATTGCTCCAGGACTTAAAGCAGAGGTGCCGGGCATTGAGGCAGCTACCCGTCTCAACTCTTTGGGAGATCATATGATCTATACCGATGACTTCAACAGTTATGATGCGAAGGTTTCATTGGCCGATGAACATTTATTCGATGTTCTTCCAGTCCCCATGATCAGCGGAAACCCCGAAGAAGTTTTAAAAAGCCCCATGACCTGTATGGTATCTCAAGAAATTGCTGAAAACATAGGGGGCAACGTTATAGGAAAGGTCATCGGCATCAAGGCATATCCAGGTAAAAAACTCACCATTGCAGGCGTATTCGAAACCTTGCCCGAGAATACCAATTATGAATACGATGTGTTGATATCCATGGTATCCACTGATCAGTTTACATGGGACGGCACCGAAAATTGGATGGGAAACGATAGGTATTATTCTTGTGTAAAATTAAGCCCAGGGGTAACTCCGTCAGATTTGGCTCCTGCCGTTCGTGCCATGCAAGTAAAGCATCAGGACATCGAAAAACTGGAAGAAGAAAATCAAGGAGTCGTACTTCAGTATTCGTTCATGCCCATCAAACAAATAAAAGTGGACAATGTAAGGGACATGGTTCTGATTTTGTCAACTATAGCCCTATCGGTCTTGTTTGTTTCATTGATGAACTACATTTTGTTGACCATGGGCACCTTGATTGCCCGTGCAAAGAGTTCTGCCATTCATAAAACCTGTGGAGCGGACACCAAAAATCTTCAACGAATGATTCTTTCGGAGACCGTAGTGGTTTTTGCAATATCAATTGTAGGGGCACTTTTATTGATATGGGGATTAAAACCATTGGCAGAGGCCCAATGGGGGCATGACCTAACCTCAGTTTTAAACCCGTACGTGATTGTACCCCTAGTTTTGTTGATACTTTTTCTTGTGTTTGTTACAAGTTATTTTCCTGGGCGATTCTTTTCGCGAATCCCCGTGGCCACTGCTTTTAGGAGCTATCAACAGAAAAAAAGCAAATGGAAATTGGTTCTTTTGTCTTTTCAGTTTGTAGGGGCCACTTTTATACTTACCGTTTTGGTATTTGTAACGCTTCAGTATAACAATATGAAGAATGCCGATCATGGATATTCAGCCGAAGGGGTGTATTATGTATCCGTTGAGGGAATGGACGGCAATAGAATAGGAATGGTGTTGAACGAGCTTCGGGAGATGCCGGGAATTGAAAAAGTAGGTCTAGGGCACAACGACCCCATAAGTGGTGCTTCGGGAAACAATGTGCGCTCACAAGATGGAAAAAGGGAGTTGTTCAATGTTGCTGATTTTTATAAAGTGGACAGTAATTATTTATCCATTTTGGGAATCCATGTGGACGAGGGAGAAAGTTTTTCTAGCAAACAAGTGGTTGCCAATGATATGCTTATCAGCAAAAGAGGGGCTGAGTTGCTCAAACTGAACAATCGATGGACCGATGGTGTGGTAGGAAAACAGATCACTGTTTCCGAACATGGGAGCACAACCATCCGTGGTGTGTTTCCGGACTTTGTGATTCAATCGATCTCCAATCCTGATTTGAGACCCTCCGTATTTTTTTATCAACCCGAGGAAAAGTTTGAAGAGCTCAAAATCCAATACCCTTCCGAACAATTCAATATTATGATAAAGGCGCGTGATGGGGCTCAAGAAGGCATCATGGACAGGATAAGGGAGGTGGTCAATTTGGGTTTCCCTCATGAGGATGCCGTGGTCCAGAGCCTTAAGACGGAACAATTGAATGCCTATCAAGGACAAAAGGGTTTCCGGAACGCAATGATCATTGGTAACGCCATTATTTTGCTGGTAACCATTATCGGTTTGCTTGGTTATACGTTCAACGAATCAACACGTCGTAGAAAGGAACTGGCCATTAGAAGAATCAGTGGAGCCACACTATCGGACATATTAAAATCATTCATCTCTGATTTGGAATACGTGGCAATTCCGGCAGTATTGTTGGGGCTATTGGGTGCATGGGTTACATTGGACAAATGGATGCAGAACTTTGCCTTTAAAATGAATTTGCACTGGGGCATTTTTGCGATATGTAGTCTATTCATATTGTTGATGATAGCCATAATTGCGACCATAAACTATACCCGAACCGCAAACCGCAATCCCGTGGATGCACTAAGACAAGAATAACAAGAAATACATCAATCAAAAAACAACTAACTATGCTCAAAAACTATCTAAAAATTGCATGGCGGAACCTAATCAAGAACAAGGTTTTTAGTATTGCCAACATTGTTGGGCTTACCTGTGCTTTTGCAGTGGCCATTTTATTATCTATGACGGCTTTGTTCGAACTATCTTTTGATCAATTCCATGAGAATAAGGATAGTGCGTACCAACTTTATCTTACCAACCAAACCCCAAGGGGAACGGAGTCAAGCACTTCCAGTCCTGTGCCTTTGGCAGGGGCCCTAAAAGAAGAAGTGCCTGGAATAAAAAGAACAACGCGAACCTTGAGCGAGGATGCTTTGGTATCCTATAAAGAGAAGGATTTTAGTTTGGATGGCGAATATGTGGATCCGGACTTCTTTAATATTTTCACATTTCCCGTGATTGCTGGCAACTCTGAAAACCCTTTTTCTTCAAAAAGTTCTGTTTCCATTACCCAGGAAACGGCCTTAAAAATATTTGGAACTACAGATGTGGTCGGTGAGGTTATTCAGATCAGAACCGGAGCTGTGGAACATCCCTTTACAATTGCATCCATATTGGAAAATATACCCTCTAACAGTAGTATGGATTTTGATATTGCCATACCATTTGAAAATCATCCGGAATACGCGAACAACATGGACCGGTGGGATTCACAATTTCATTTGGTCTACCTTGAGTTGGAAGATGGTGTAACCCCAGAGCAATTTGAAAAAAACACTCGGGAGTTCACAAGTATCCACTACAAAGGCAGTATCGAAAATGCCATAAGGGATGGGGCGGTTGCCAATGCCGATGGATTGTACAAACAATTCCATTTACAGCCAATAGCCGATATACATTTCACCTCTTTTGCCACCGGTACGGCCGAAGTTAAGCGTACTTTTCCATACATGATTTTAGGAATTGCCTTTGTTATTTTGTTTATCGTGTGCGCCAATTTCATAAATATGAATATTGCCTTAAACGAAAAGCGCTTAAAAGAAATAGGAATGCGCAAGACACTTGGGGCCGTTAAACAACAATTGTTCTTTCAATTTTGGATGGAGAGCCTTTTGGTTTTTATGATTTCAATCTTTTTAGGATTGGTTTTGGGAAACCTATTGTTGGAACCGTTTAAATCTCTTTTCAATACAAGGGCGACTCTAGATTATGTTACCCAACCTGGAATCTTGCTCATTTTTGCACTTTCCATTTTTTGTATCACACTGATTGCCGGTGGATATCCAGCACTTTTAATGAGTAGATTGGGAACTCTACGTGCTTTGAAAGGAAAGTTGGATTTAGGAAAAAATCGCTTGAGAAATAGTTTGATTGTACTGCAATTTGCCATAGCCATTTTGCTTATAAGTGGCACCTTGGTGCTCCACGGTCAAATAGAGTTTATGCGCAATAAAGATCTGGGATATAATAAAGAGCAGGTCATTTCCATACCCTTGAACGGAAAAAAAGATAGTTATCGTGCCATAGAATTGTTGAGAGACGAGCTCAAGAGCAACACCCAGATACTAAACATTTCTGGAGCGGACAACAATTTGGGATTGGGCAGGGACGGAAGCGCCATGAGCAGCATGATGGGGTTCGATTACCAAGGAAGGGGAGTAGTCACTAATGCCATAACAGTGGACTATGACTATGCAAAAACTCTAGATTTGGAACTGGTTGCGGGTAGAATGTTCAGTAGAGATTTTGCCGCAGATAGTTTAAGTTTGGTCATAAATGAGACCATGGCCAAGCAGTTGGGCCAAGACGACCCGCTTTCTGTTCGTATTCCTATGGATGAATCTATTACTTATTCTGTTGTTGGAGTGGTTAAAGATTATAATTTTCAGGACATAAGCAAACAAGTAAGCCCATTGACCCTCTTTATGAATCAGGACTGGGACTTGTATTATGCCTATGTGAAAATTGCCCCCGAAAATATTGCAGAATCTTTTGATGCCGTTGAAAGGGCTTGGAAAAAAATTGAGCCTCAGGCCGAATTTTTGGGTTCCTTTTTGGATGAGAATGTAGACCGCACCTTTAAAAGGGAAAAAACAATGGCCACCATTATTACAAGTGGCAGTATCTTGGGAATCCTTTTGAGCTGCATAGGATTATTTGCCATTTCCATGTTGGTAGTGGCCCAGCGAACCAAGGAGATAGGGGTTAGAAAGGTAATTGGGGCGAGTGTTGCTTCCGTAGCGCTGCTTCTTACCAAGGATTTCTTAAAACTGGTGGGGCTTGCTTTTATTATTGCAACACCCATTTCGTGGTATTTTTTAAATGACTGGTTACAGAACTATGCCTCTCATGTTAGTCTGAGTCCTTGGTTCTTTTTAGGGGCAGGGCTTACGGCTACTTTTATAGCTTTTCTTACCGTAGGCTCCCGGACGGTCAGGGCTGCATCCGCCAATCCTGTAAAAAGTTTGAGGAACGAATAACCACTTAAAAATGAACTATTTAATTAAGTTTAGAAATAATCTGTTCATTCTGTTATTGTTGTCTTTGATGTTCAATGCCGTGATTATCGGACAAGAGACATCGGAAGAAAATCTGAAAATCAGGATAGATGATTTTATAAGTCAAAGTGTGGACAATGGATATTCTGGGAGCATACTTGTTGCCAAGCAAGGAGATGTCATTTTATCCAAAGGCTATGGTTGGGCGGATCGGGCCAAAAAGATTCCCAACGGACCATCTACAATATTCAATATTGGTTCGGTCACCAAACAATTCACTGCAATCGCCATTTTAAAACTTCAGGAAGAGGGAAAACTCCATGTACAGGACAAGGTTTCAAAATATTTTCCCGAAGTACCATTCGATAAAAGTGAAATCACCATACATCAACTGCTGACTCATACATCCGGAATATCGCCGCAAACAGGTGGCTTTAGGTACGATGAGGCCAGTAGGGAAACTTTTTTGAATGATTTTTTCCAGTCTGAATTGATGTATGGGCCCGGCACAAAACACACCTATGCGAATGCAAACTATATTTTATTGACCGCCATTATAGAAATGGTTTCCGAAAAAGATTATGAGTCCTTTTTAAAAGAGAACTTTTGGGAGCCTTTGCAAATGGAGCATACAGGTTATAAAGGCATCAGTGTCAATAGTGAGCAGTTTGCCCACGGATACTACTTCCATTATACCTCAGGAGAATGGAGGGATTGGGGAACAACACAGGAACATCTCCCGTATAATAAAAACCACTGGTACAGTATTGGGAAGGGAGATATCTATTCCACAGTGGAAGATTTGTACAAGTGGCACATTGCACTAGAAGAAAATTCAGTATTGCTCCCCGAATCAAAACAGTTGATGGAAAATGCATTTACCCCAGAAAATGAAGATGAAACATCTTTCTATGGTTATGGTTGGGCCATATTCAATTCAAAAAGCAATAAAAAAATTGTGGCACATAATGGAAGTAACGGGATATTCTTTGCAGATTTTCTAAGGTTTGTAGAAGATGATATGGTAGTAATAGCACTATCAAATATTATTTTAAACCAACAATCGGAAAGTGTGGCGTGGGAGCTTGCCAAGATGGCTATGGACCCAGCATACCGACCCGAGGCCATTCCAAAAAACAAGTATGAACTGGTTTTTGACTTTATCAGGTCCAATAACCCGGAGAAGGTAAATGAGTTGCCTCAATTTCTAGAAGACGCAAAAGGAAGCCCTTTGACCGATAAGGCACTGTTGAACCGGATTGGTTTTAAGCAAGTGTCGGAAAACAAGAATATCGAATGGGGCATAGCGCTCCTAAAGTTGAACACGGAGATGTTCACAGATGATGGAAACCTGTGGGACTCTCTTGGCGAAGGGTACTATTTAATAAATGACAGGGACAATGCGATAAAAAGTTTTGAAAAAGCCCTTGAATTAAAGCCTGGTACCAATTGTTATTGGTGCGAAAACGCCTCAAAACGATTGGAAAGTCTGAAGGAATCAGAATAAAGAACACACTATAAATAAAAAAATATGCTACTACAACTCAATAATATATTCAAATGGGTCAACTCGGGAGGCCAGCGATTCTTTTTACTAAAGGATATAAACCTCGAAGTCGAGGAAGGTGAGTTCATATCTGTAATGGGACCTTCCGGTTCCGGCAAATCCACTTTGCTCAATGTCATCGGCATGTTGGATACTTTCGATGAGGGGGAGTACAATTTTTTAGACGAATCAGTACACTCCTTAAAGGAAAAACACCGGGCCAATCTTTACAAACAATATATTGGGTTTGTGTTCCAATCCTATCATCTGCTCGACGAACTTACAGTGAAGGAAAATCTGGAAATGCCCTTGATTTATAAAAAAATCAAAGGATCTGAACGAAAGGCTATGGTGGCAGATATGTTGGACAGGTTCAATATTGTTGGAAAAAAGGATCTGTTTCCCTCCCAGCTTAGTGGAGGCCAGCAGCAATTGGTAGGAGTGGCCAGAGCATTGATCGCCAATCCAAAACTAATTTTGGCGGATGAGCCTACAGGCAACTTGAATTCCAAACAAGGGGAGGAGATAATGGAACTCTTTAAACAACTAAATGAAGAAGGTGTCACCATTATTCAAGTAACACATTCCGAGAAAAATGCTGAGTATGGTTCCAGAATCATAAATTTATTGGACGGCAGAATGGTCTAATCGGCCAAATCTGCCAGTTCTTGCCCAACAAGGCTGCCCAAAGCAACGCCCATGCCGCCCAAGCGAACACCGCAGAAGACGGAATTTGAAACTTGCTTAATGATCGGCGATTTTTGATTGCCCACACCCATGATGCCACTCCATCTACGTTCAATTTTTACGGGTTGATTTGGCAGGATCATTTCTTGCAGCAATGTCTCTAATTTGTCTTGAATTATGCGGGTTTCTCCAAATTCTGTTGTTTCCTCGGTCGAAAAATCAAGGTTCCTTCCACCACCGAACAGGATTCTGTCATCAATGTTTCTGAAATAATAATATCCTTCATCAAAATGGAATGTACCCTTGATGTGCAAATTTTTGATGGGTTCCGTTACAATGACCTGTGCCCTCGCCGGCTTAACACTTTCTGAATCGATCATGCGGGAAGCAAAACCGTTTGTTGCTACAAGGACTCTTTTGGAATTAAATTCAAAGTTCTCTGTTAAAACGGTGGCTCCATTGTTAGATTCCACTACATCTTTAACCGTTACCCCATTGATGATGGGAATGTTCAGTGACAGGCATTTATTGATCAAAGAACGCATCATTTTTCCCGTATCCAGTTGTCCTTCCAACTTGTGGGTGATGTATTTTTCCCGAACATTGCGAAACTGAAAATGATTGTCGCTTTCCACAAAAACAGGTTGGCCAAAAATTGGTTTCAATAAATCGTTGAGGTAGGTAATGGATTCTAAGCACGTATCGTACAACTCTGGCTTTTCCAAGGGGAAAAGTTCATGGCTACCATGTAACTCAAAGCCGATGGCCTTATCTCCCAATAGTTGACGCATTCGCTGAATACCATCCCAGCGTTTCTGCACCAAACTTACCACTTCTTCCTCTGTATGATGCTTTAAGTCCGATAAAATCTCGGAAACGCTCCCAAAACAGGCAAAACCTGCATTTTTAGTACTGGCCCCTTGTGGCAAACTGCCTTTTTCAAGTATCAAGATATTGCAATTGGGGTGTTTTTCTTTAAGGCTGATGGCACAGTTAATGCCAACAATACCACTGCCCACAATGGTATAGTCTACATTGGAGAACCAGGTCTTATTTTCCCAATAGCTTAGTTGCATAAAAAGAAAGCCCCGAAAATTCGGGGCTGTATTTATTAGTGATGTTCGTTATATTTTGGATCCATTTTAAAATCCTCCATGAATTTGGTGGTGTAATTACCGGCCAAATAATCGGGATGGTCCATCAATTGGCGATGGAATGGAATGGTAGTTTTCACTCCTTCAATCACGAATTCATCCAAGGCTCTTCTCATTTTGTTGATGGCTTCTTCCCTTGTTTGCGCTGTTGTGATCAACTTGGCGATCATAGAATCGTAGTTCGGCGGAATCATATAACCACTGTATACGTGTGTGTCCAATCTAACGCCGTGTCCACCTGGGGTATGCAAGGTGGTGATTTTCCCCGGAGATGGCCTAAAGTCGTTATAAGGATCCTCCGCGTTGATTCTACACTCAATGGAGTGCAGTTTTGGAAAATAGTTTTTACCGGAAATAGGGACACCGCCGGCCACCAAGATTTGCTCGCGAATCAAGTCATAATCCACTACTTGTTCGGTGATGGGGTGCTCTACCTGTATACGGGTATTCATTTCCATAAAATAGAAGTTACGGTGTTTGTCCACCAAAAACTCGATGGTTCCCGCTCCTTCATATTTAATGTATTCCGCGGCCTTAACAGCTGCTTTCCCCATATCCTCACGGAGTTTGTCCGTCATAAAAGGGGAAGGGGTCTCCTCAGTAAGTTTTTGGTGCCTACGTTGTACGGAACAATCCCTTTCTGATAAGTGACAGGCTTTACCGTATTGGTCGCCCACAATTTGTATTTCGATATGTCGAGGTTCTTCAATCAGCTTTTCCATGTACATTCCACCATTTCCGAAAGCAGCAGTAGCTTCATTAACGGCGCTGTTGAAGTTTTTCTCCATTTCTTCTTCCGACCAAATGGCACGCATCCCTTTACCACCACCACCGGCGGTAGCTTTGATCATTACGGGATAACCCATTTTTTTGGCCTCTTTTCTGGCATGGTCCACGTCTTTCAATAGACCTTCCGAACCTGGCACTGTTGGTACACCGGCTTTTTTCATGGTTTCCTTGGCGGTGGCCTTATCCCCCATTTTTTCGATCTGTTCACCGGAAGCCCCGATAAATTTGATATCGTGCTCGGCACAGATCTTGGAGAATTTTGCGTTTTCGGAAAGGAATCCATAACCAGGGTGAATGGCATCGGCATTGGTGATTTCCGCAGCAGCAATAATATTAGGAATCTTTAGGTAAGATTCACTACTCGGTGCAGGGCCAATACATACTGCTTCATCCGCAAAACGGACATGCAGACTTTCTTCGTCGGCCTTGGAGTAAACAGCTACGGTTTTAATGCCCATTTCCTTGCAGGTTCTTATGATCCTCAAGGCTATCTCACCCCTATTTGCAATCAATACTTTTTTAAACATAGAACACAATCTTAAATTAGGAATTCTAAATCTTAAATGGTTCAGGAGAAATTTTGATTACTCCAAAACATATCATTTAAAATTCACTACGACGGATCTACCAAGAACAAAGGTTGATCAAACTCAACTGGTGAGGAATCATCAACCAATATCTTAACAATCTTTCCAGAAACCTCCGATTCAATATCGTTGAAGAGTTTCATTGCCTCGATCACGCAAAGAACATCTCCTTTTCCAATGGAGCTGCCAACCTCAACAAATGGTGGTTTATCCGGAGAAGGTTTTCTATAAAATGTTCCTATGATAGGAGATTTGATGGTAATATATTTTGAATCTTCATCTGCTTTTTTGGAATCAGATGGAGCGGGGGCAGCGGCTTCCTGTGATGCTGGCGCTGCTGGTGCGGCAGCTGCAGCGGCAGGAGCTTGTGCCATTGGTATTTGTTGAACAATTGTTGTCTCGGGCGTGCTGGAGCTGGTGCTTCCAGTTCGAATGGTGATTTTAATATCCTCCATTTCCAACTTCACCTCGCTGGCACCTGATTTGGCGACAAACTTGATTAAACTTTGAATTTCCTTAATGTCCATGGAATATAATTTAGTTAGTTGTGTGATTAAGAATTATAGGCCCATTTTAAATAAATGGCACCCCATGTAAAACCACCTCCAAAGGCGGCGAAAATTATATTGTCTCCCTTTTTCAACTGCTTTTCGTAATCCCATAGCAGTAAGGGTAATGTTGCGGAAGTGGTATTTCCGTATCTATCAATGTTGACCAGTACTTTTTCTGCATCAAGGCCCATACGGTTTGCAGTGGCATCAATAATACGTTTGTTGGCCTGATGCGGTGCTAACCATTGCACATCATCCTTTGTCAAATTGTTGCGCTCCATGATCAATGCGGAAACATCGGCCATATTGGATACGGCAAATTTAAATACGGATTTTCCATCCTGAAAAACATAATGCTGTTTGTTCTTGACGGTCTCTTCGGATGCTGGTAAAATGGAACCGCCTGCATCGATTTTCAGAAATTGTCTGCCAATACCATCGGAACGAAGATATTCGTCTTGTAATCCAAGACCTTCTTCGTTGGGTTCAAACAGTACCGCTCCTGCACCATCTCCAAAAATTATGCATGTGGTCCTATCTGTATAGTCGATTATGGATGACATTTTATCGGCCCCTATGACCAATACTTTTTTATATCTGCCGGATTCTATGTAGCTGGCCGCTGTGGACATACCGTACAAAAAGCTAGAACAAGCTGCTTGTAAATCGTATGCAAATGCGTTTACCGCACCAATTTCAGAAGCTACATATGCAGCTGTTGAAGCGACGGGCATATCGGGGGTAGCTGTAGCGACAAGGATAAAATCTATTTCAGAAGCCTCGATGCCTCTTTTTTGAAGCAAATCTTCCGCGGCTTTGATGGCCATGAAAGATGTTCCAGCGTTCTCTTCTTTTAAGATTCTTCGTTCCTTGATTCCTGTTCGTGTGGTGATCCATTCATCGTTGGTATCTACCATGGTTTCCAATACTTTATTGGAAAGTACAAATTCAGGAACGTAACCTCCTACAGCTGTTATTGCTGCCGTTGTTTTTTTCATTTTTAGCCTCTCTTTATTGTCAAAAAGATTGAAATTTGACCCAAAAGCGGTGAAAATTAGTCATTTTATATGACTTTATGGTCAAAATTGAGTCGATTTTGGGTGTTAACGTGGGCCCATAAAAAAACTCCCGTTAAAATTGAACGGGAGTTGCTTTATTTTAAGGGATTTGCGTTTATGCCGCAGTTTCCTCTTCGGTTTTGTCTATCAATACCTGACCTCTGTAGTACAATTTGCCTTCGTGCCAGTGTGCTCTGTGGAACAAGTGCATCTCACCTGTAGTTGAGTCCTTGGCAATTGTTGGCGCAACTGCTTTGTAGTGGGTTCTTCTTTTATCCCTTCTGGTTTTTGATATTTTTCTTTTAGGATGTGCCATTATAAACCTATTTATCCGTTAGTAACTTTTTTAAATCGTCCCATCTGGGATCTGTTTCTTCTGATGACTTTGTATTTTCTTTTGGCTGAAGCTCTTCGAGCTTGTCCAAGATATCCGATTGTAGCGTTCCATCTTCCACGCCGGGATGAACCCTTTTCTGTGGAACGGCCAGTACCAACATTTCGTATATGTACTGTGCAATATTAAATTGATGCTCTCCATGCGGGATGATCAGTATCTCATCGTCCTCATCGTTGTACTCCTCACCAAATTTGATGACAAGTTTTAAGTTCGAATCGATATGCTGGTCGAATGGTTCGCCAGTCAGATCACAATCCACATTTACGCTTCCCTCGGCTTCAATCTGAAGTTCCATCATGGTGCTCATTTTTTCCAAAACGGCATTTACATGAACGGAAGCTCCGTTAAATTCTTGGTAGTCAAAAGATTCAAAGAACGTTTCATCAATATCGTACACAAATTTATGTTTTCCCAACTTCAGACCTGAAAAAGGGATAAAATACTCTTTCAGCTTCATCATTTCTACACTTAAGGTTTGTGTACCAGCCTTTAAAGGCGGGTGCAAAGATACTACTAATTTACAAAACTGCAATTCTTGTTACAACAAATATCCAAATTGAGGCAAACTTTTTAGTTACCTCTCTTGATTTTTTGTTTTTGCAGCGGGTTTTTTGTGAGTTCCTGATACTCACATCTATTTCTAAACACTTGTATTGCAGTGAATACGGCTTCTTTAAACGAACTTTCATCAGCCTTGCCTTTTCCTGCGATTTCATAGGCGGTTCCATGGTCGGGGGAGGTTCTTACTTTATCCAGCCCAGCGGTATAGTTGACGCCTTTACCAAAGGAAAGTGTTTTAAATGGAATAAGTCCTTGGTCATGGTATGCGGCCAATATGGCATCAAAATTATGATGGCTGTTGGAGCCAAAGAAACTGTCTGCCGAGTAAGGGCCGTATACCAAAGTACCTTTATTGAATAGTTCTTTGATCGTTGGTTTTAGGATTTTATCATCCTCTTCACCAATGGTGCCATTATCTCCGCTATGGGGGTTTATGCCCAATAAAGCAATTTTGGGACGGCGAATGTTAAAATCCATTTTTAGGGAATTCTCCATGGTTAACACCTTATTGCGAATAAGCTTTGGCGTAATGGCCTTGGCCACATCTTTTACCGCAATATGATCGGTAAGCAACCCCACACGCAACCCATCGGTTACCATAAACATTAGGCTCTCACCCTTTAGTTCCTGTGCCAAGAAATCGGTATGGCCGGGAAACTTAAAATCTTCGGATTGAATATTGTTTTTATTGATGGGAGCCGTGACCAGTACATCTATCTTATCTTCTTTTAAGGCGTTTACGGCCGCTTTTAAAGATCTTATGGCAAAATCACCGCCCTCTTTGGTGGCCTGGCCGTACTCAATATTGGGGACTTCTTTCCATACATTAACAATGTTGATCTTACCGTCCAAAGCCTGATCGGCCTCCCTTACGCCATTGAATTTAATATCCAATCCCAAATCTTTGATCTGCTGCGACATGGTTTTGTTAGATGCAAATATGACGGGAGTGCAAAAGTCCAACATTCTTGCATCTTCAAAAGTTTTGAGCGCTACCTCGCACCCAATACCGTTTATATCCCCGATGGAGATCCCTAATCTTATTTTTTCTTCTTCCTTCATAAAATGAATGCCGTTATGGCTACTTTTGCACTACAAAACTAGTCAATTAATAAGACACATGTTCACAGGGATCATAGAGACTTTAGGGAAAGTTGAAAAGCTGGAAAAAGACGGGGGAAATCTTCATATTTCCGTTTCGTCCGGAATTACTTCGGAATTAAAGATAGACCAAAGTGTATCGCACAATGGTGTATGCTTGACCGTTGTTTCGATTGATGGGGACAACTATACCGTTACTGCGATCGAAGAAACATTGAACAAAACCAACCTTGGTGAATTAAAGTTGGGCGATGTTGTAAATCTAGAGCGTGCCATGTTGCTGGGGGCCCGATTGGATGGACATATAGTTCAGGGACATGTGGACCAAACTGCTAATTGTACCTCCGTTGATCAAAAAGACGGAAGCTGGGTGTATACCTTTGAATATGACCCCGAGCTCAATAACATAACTATTGAGAAAGGTTCCATCACTGTGGATGGCGTTAGTTTAACCGTAGTGGATTCTCAAAAAAATAGATTTAGTGTGGCCATTATCCCCTACACACATGAGCACACCCGTTTCCATACATACAAGGTTGGTGACACGGTTAATTTGGAGTTCGATGTAGTCGGAAAATATGTTTCCAGATTATTGGAATTAAGGGATTAAGCCTTACAATACATTTTTCATTCCACGCCACAATCTTAAAAGAACAAAAGCGGATAGGGCTACGATCAAGGTGAGAATGCCTGCTAATTGATATTCCCCGTAGATCCAATAACCCGTGGCAAACATAATGGAGTAAATCAACACAACACCGGCAAGCATTGCCTTAATTCCAGATGGTACGCTCCATTTTTCATTGGTCTTAACGATTTCCACATTATCCGCTTCGGCTTCATCCACAATTTTGGACCAACCCGGGCCTCCCGGCTGTATCTTTAAATAGAAGCTTCGAAGCACTTCCTTACTTTCAGGTTGGGTAACAAAGGTCGCTGTTAACCATATAATAGTGGTCACGATCATTATGAATGGTAAATCGGCCCATTCTGGAAAAATTCCTGTTTCCGGCGCGAACAAGTATGCGCGCAAGGGTGTAGTTTCCAAAAGCACGGCCAAAATCCCGGAGGAAAACATCGCGGTTATTTCACTCCAAGCATTGATTCTCCACCAGAACCATCTTAAAATAAATATAAGGCCTGTTCCGGCCCCGAAGGACAATAACAAATTGAAAACCCCCATGGCGTTTTGTAGGGCCAAGGCCAAAAATGCACTCAATACCATTAATAATACCGTGGAAACCCTTCCGACATTTACCATTTGCTTTTCTGTTGCCTTTGGATTTATCTGTTGTTTGTAAAAGTCGTACACGATGTAGGAAGAGCCCCAATTCAATTGGGTGGATATTGTTGACATGTATGCCGCGACAAGCGAGGCCAAAACAACCCCCAAAAGACCGGTTGGCAATTTGGTCATCATGGCGGAATAAGCCAAATCGTGACCCAATTTATCTTCGGTTACATTTGGAAAAGCTTCGTGGATACTGGCAATGTCCGGATATACCACCAGAGAGGCCAAGGCCACCAAAATCCAAGGCCAAGGTCTAAGTGCATAATGCATAATATTGAAGAAGAAAGTGGCTCCTATGGCATGGTTCTCATTTTTTGCGGCCAACATACGCTGGGCGATATAGCCTCCACCCCCAGGTTCCCCACCTGGGTACCAAGAACTCCACCATTGCACTGCCAAGGGTATGATCAATGCGGTAATCAAAGCTTTTTTGTCATCAAAATCCGGCAGTATGCTTAATTTATCTTTTACGTTTTCATTTTCCAAAACGGCCTGTAACCCTCCAACTTCAGGTAGGTTTACCAAATAAATAGCAGCTCCGATGGCTCCCGCCATGGCCATAAAAAAGAGGAAGAAATCACTGTACACTACCCCTTTGAATCCACCAAGTGCACTAAAAACTACGGTAATCAAGCCGGCGCTCACAACGGTGACCCAAGGGTCCAAGCCTAACATAACGCCACCAATTTTTATGGCGGCCAAGGTTACGGAGGCCATGGTGATCACATTGAACAACACTCCCAAATAAACAGCCCTGAACTTTCTTAAAAAGCTTGCTGCTTTTCCCCCATATCTTAATTCATAAAACTCCAAATCGGTTTTTACATTGGACTTTCTCCAAAGCTTTGCATAGACAAAAACTGTCAACATTCCCGTAAGCAAAAAACACCACCATCCCCAGTTTCCAGATACCCCATTAGATCTTACCAAATCGGTAACCAAATTGGGAGTGTCGGTAGAAAATGTTGTGGCTACCATGGATAATCCCAAAAGCCACCAAGGCATGCTGCGACCAGATAAAAAATACTCGGTTGAACTTTGTCCGGATTTTTTGGAAACATAAATTCCAATAAAAAGGACAAGGGCAAAGAACCCAAATATGATGAGGTAATCTAAAAGTTCTAGTTTCATTTGTTTAGTTTGGCTGGAGTTAAAGATAGTTTTTTTGGGTTACTTTTGTGAACCTTCTAAAATCTCCTCATGTTTCTTTCCACTTTCACTGATATTTCTGTCGCTGCATGGACCATGGCCGCTACCGCCGCTTTTTTAATGGGGGTTTCCAAAGCTGGGTTGAAAGGAATGTCCATTTTTAATGTGACCTTGATGGCCTTGGCATTTGGCTCTCGCGCTTCCACTGGGTTGTTTATTCCATTACTAATCGTTGGTGATATTTTTGCGGTCGTTTATTATAATCGACATACCCAATGGAAGTACATCATCAAATTTATTCCATGGATGATCTTGGGTATTTTGGTTGGTGTGGTGATCGGAAAGGACCTTCCCGAAAGAGAATTTAAGTGGGGAATGGTCGTGGTCATATTTATTAGTCTGGGAATGCTGGTCTGGTGGGACCGAAGAAAATCCAAAAAGGTACCCACGCACTGGTTGTTTTCCGGGTCAATGGGAATTTTGGCAGGGATTTGTACCATGATCGGTAATTTGGCGGGTGCGTTTACCAATATTTTCTTTTTGGCCATGCGTTTGCCCAAAAATGAATTTGTTGGGACTGCGGCTTGGCTGTTCTTTATCACCAACTTGTTTAAATTACCATTCCATGTTTTTGTCTGGAAAACCATTTCTGTAGAGAGCCTTTTGATCAACTTGCGTTTATTGCCAGCAATTGGGGCTGGGTTGATTTTGGGCGTTTTTTTGGTTAGGAAAATCAACGAGAAAAATTACAAGCGCTTTATATTGATTGTGACCGCGATTGGTGCGGTTGCGATTCTTTTTAGGTAGTGTACATATTCCAATAAAAAAGCCCGCCAATTTTGGCGGGCTTTCTTTACACTAATATATTCTAAACACTATTCCGAAGCTCCTTCGTAAATCGCGTTAAAGATTAATTTATAAGTTCCACGTGGCTGTGCCCTAAACTGTGGACGGAACGCAAACAAGATTGCCGAACCTTTTCCGTATTTAGCCTTTACCATCGCAGGTTTTTTAGCAATATAGCGGTCTTCGCCCATGGCCCATCCGCTCATTAAAAGATCTTTTGCGGCGTATGTGGCAATTACTTCCACTTCGGGTGCTGGTGCATCTTTGATATCCTCTTTTCCTCCTTCTCCGGATTTTCTTTGTTTATCAATTATGAAGGCCCTACTTCTGTTAAAGGAAACGGCAACGGTATCCTTCATTCCAAATGCAAGGTGATGGGATGTGTCCACACCGGCCTTGATCAAAGATCCAGGGATAAAGAAGTCCTTGCTGTCCGCTCCTTCCACAGCATCGCGCAACGGCAATCCGAATTGCTCGATTACGTAATCACTGGCTTCATCAAAAGCAATAAGAGTTCCCCCGGCATCAACATAGTCGCTCAATGCCATAGAACCTTTAAGTCCGATTCCTCCAGTAAATTTTTCAGGCATGCTCAAATTGCTGTGTCCATGTAAAATGGAACTTGGTCTTTGTGAAGGAATAATAATGGCATCGTACTTGGACAAATCCTTGGTTTTGATGTCGGCATCGTGCAAGGTATCCATGTCAAACTCATATTCGTCCATTACAAATCGGGTCCACCCTTCATCCATATTGGCTACCCAAGACTTGTACAGTCCTACTTTTGGCAAATGGATTTTTTTCAACTGTACTTCTGGTTTGGCGGATAACCCCGTGAATTCAAGACCATACTCGTCGGCCAAAGACTCCATCATTTCCTTATCTCCGGAAACAATGAAAGATCCAGCGGGCAAGGTTACTTTACCTGCCTTGAATTCGGCCATGCTCTTGTAAGCGGTTCCACCTGCTTTTAGAATTTTATTGGTAGCTGCTACTGAAGCATTGGTGTTCGCACTAAGTGCATAACCAAAGGAACCGTTTCTGTTTACTTCTCCCTCATAGTATTTTACAAGTCCCGATACTTTCTCGGTAGGAGCTTTGAAGGACTCTGCGATTTTATCCACATCGATTCCCATTTGCATTGGCAATGTCCACCCTGCCAAATCGTATGGGGTGTCTGGAGGACCACCTGGGTATTGGAAACGTGTAGGATAGTTTTGCTTTTCCATAAGGTCCATAAGGTAAGGTCTAAAAGCCTGGGCCGTATAGATCACATAAGAACCTTCTTCATATTCTTTTCCGTTCACGGTAAAATCTTTGGTAGCTCTTTCAATCTCGATACCTCCTTGCAATAGAACATTGATTAGGTTAACAGCTTCAAAAGAATCCCACTGCTCTTTGCTGATGATATAAGCGAACAAGTCTTCGGATGTCCCCTTTTCAACAGCGGATTTTCCCATTTTGTATATGTTGTACAAGTAGTTGCTCTTACGGTCCGCTGCTAGGTCCAAAGTGGCCCAAGTAGCTGTTAGCATATAATCCACAGCATCCCTAAAATGAGATTCACCGCCTTTCCATGGATCTGGGTACATAATGTCCGTGCCATCTGTTGGTGTAGTTCCCGCCACCAGTTTAGGCAGTTTTTCTGGATCGTAGAACCTTGGGGTCGGAGTTGTATGTCCTGTTTCAGTTAAAATACCGATCATGTTGTGATAGTAAGGCACGGTTCTTCCACCACCGTTCCAGAACATGGTGTAAAAGTTATCTGCAATGGCGCCGGGCATATTTTCAAGAGAAAAACGTTTGGACATGGCAGAACCAACTTCACTTACTCCTGCGGTAATAGCAGGGTGAATTTTTGGGTTCACCGGGTCTGCATATGGTGGAATGGAAATTTTGGTCCATGCAGGGGAAGACTGGTGATGATTGTACACAATCTGTGGGTACCACTCGTTGTACAAAATTTTGGTAACATTATAAGTTTCCGGCATAATGTTCATGAACCAGTCCCTGTTGTTATCGTGTCCCATGTAGTAATGGTAAAGAATCGGAGGGCGAGAAGTCTCATAGGGAGTCCCCATGTTCTTGCGATACCAATCCACAACAATGTCCAAGCCATCAGGGTTCATAACTGGCATAAGAAGGGTAATCACATTTTCCCTGATTTTTTGCATTTCAGCAGTTTCGGAAGTAGCCAATGTATAGGCCAATTCAGAGGTCATTTGTCCGTGTGCAAGTTCAGTGGAGTGCATACCACCATCCACCCAAACAATGGCCTTACCTTCTTGAGAAAGTTTCATGGCCTCATCATCATCAACCTGCACCCTGGCAAGTTTGGTGCTGATGTCTTTCCACTTGTCCAATTGGGCAAGGTTTTCTTCGGTAGAAATGAACATTAGGTACATTTTACGACCCAATACTGTTTCTCCGATCTCAATTTTTTTCACTCTATTGGAGGCCGCGTCCAATTTGGAAAGGTAATCTTCAATTTGTGAGTAGTCGGCCAATTTGTAATCGTCTCCTACCCTAAATCCATATACGTCCTTGGGGGAGGGGACAGTTTGTGCCACGGCGAGCGCAGCGCAAGACAAAGACATCACTGCGGAGAGCAGCAATGTTTTGAGGTTTGCAGTTTTAGAAATCATTTTTTTGAATTAGTTATAATTTGACTGAAAATTAAGCAATTGAAGCGAGGATATTAAATCCATGGGATGGGAATTGTCGTGAATGTTGCTTTTTTTGACGGGTCGATAATCTAAAAGGAAGAAAATCGATAAATTCTTATCGGCCCAGGTCTGGTTTTTTGCGCGATGCTTTTTTTTCGGCCGTAATCTTTTTCGATTTTAGTCGCTTTTCCTTCGACGATTTTGTGGGTCGGGTCGGCCTCCGCTTTTTTGGGACCAACAGTGCATTTTTCAAGATTTCGAAAAACCGTTTTACCACTAGGTCCTTATTTCTATGTTGGCTACGCGCTTCATCGCAATGCAGAACCAAGGCTCCATCATTGGTCAATCGGGATTGAAGTTTGAGTAGAATTCTTTGTTTTTCCCTATCTGAAAGACCAGCCGATTCCTGGATATTGAAAGTGAGCTCAACTTTGGATGAAACTTTGTTCACATGCTGACCGCCGGCACCACTGCTTCGCATAGCTTTGAATTGAAGCTCCCTATGTATCTGTTTTTTGTCCAACTTGAAGTCTCTTGTTGATGGTATTCAAAGATACATTAAGAAAAATGGTTGTTCCTTTTTCCTGTTTTTTGTCGGAATTGAAAAAAATCATTGTTCCATCTTCGGCAATCCCTTCGTTTAGATGATGGCTTCCTTTAAAAAAAGAGTGTTTTACTTCAACTCTGAGACCTGACGAATCAGAAAATTTGAATTCGTGGGGATAGACCAAAACTGACCTTTCGATTTCGGAATAAGATTTTAACAGTTTCATGGGGACGTCATTAACCTGACCGAAAAGGGAAGCCGTGTAATAATTCGGAGGGTTATTATAGAGTTCTTGGGTGTTCTGATTCGCGATCACACTTCCTTCTTCCAAAATCAATGTGCGTTCTGCAAAAGGAAGCACATCGCTGGGATCGTGACTTGCGGTGAGAACGGTGATTCCCTGTTTTTTCAGGTATAAAAATAAATTCCTGCGAAGGGAGTTGCGTTTAAAATTGTCGATGTGGCCAAAGGGTTCGTCCAACAGTAAAATTTCCGGTTCTTGAGCCAGAACTCTAGCTAGTGCCACACGTTGTTGTTGTCCACCACTGAGGTATTTCACCTTGGTTTGTGCATAGGGCTTCATCTCTATCAACTCCAGTAGTTCGTTGATTCGACTCTCATGTGTTTCCCGTTCGAACACGGATAAATACTGACCTATGTTTTCTTCCACGGTAATGAACGGCATCAAATCAAAATCCTGCGCCAAATATTTCATATAAGGCTCACCGGGGACCAAATTAAAATTGGGTCCAAGAGCTTCCGTGTCGCCCCAAAAAACGGAACCTTCCTCTACATGGAGCAAGCCGTAGATAATTTTGAGCAATGTACTTTTTCCAGAACCACTTTCACCCATTAGGGCCACATGCTCACCGGGAGCAACCGTAAAAGAAACGTTTCTTAAAATGGTTTGGTTATGGTAACCGAAAGAATCAACTTGAACTTTTAGCATAGAAAGTAAGGGCTGCCAAAAATGGGCAGCCCTTTATATTGTTAATCTTTAAACTCCTTCAACACGGCTTGGTTGGGCAATTCGTCATAACCCATATTGAAAAAGGTAAACCCAAAAATATCGGCATATTGTTCAATAGTCTTGCTTACTGGAGTACCTGCACCATGTCCTGCATTGGTCTCGATTCGGATAAGTGTGGGTTGGTCCCCTGCTTGTTTTTCTTGTAACTCCGCAGCAAACTTAAAGCTGTGCGCAGGAACCACACGGTCGTCGTGATCACCGGTGGTAACCAATGTGGCGGGATATTCCGTGCCTTCTTTTACATTGTGTACCGGGGAGTACCCTTTAATGTAATTGAACATTTCCTCACTGTCCTCGGAAGTTCCATAGTCGTAGGCCCATCCTGCTCCCGCGGTGAATGTGTGGTAGCGAAGCATGTCCATTACGCCCACGGCAGGCAATGCAACTTGCATAAGGTCGGGACGCTGGGTCATAGTGGCACCGACCAACAAGCCTCCATTGGAGCCACCACGGATGGCCAAATATTCTTTAGAGGTGTAATTGTTGTCGATCAGGTATTCGGCAGCTGCGATAAAGTCATCGAACACATTCTGTTTGTTGAGCTTTGTTCCCGCTATGTGCCATTTTTTACCGTATTCACCACCTCCTCTAAGGTTGGGAACGGCATATACGCCACCTTGCTCCATCCAAACGGCATTTACGATGCTAAAAGATGGGGTTAAGCTTACATTAAAACCTCCGTAACCATAAAGGATGGTCGGGTTTTTCCCGTTCAGTTCCGTTCCTTTTTTATAGGTGATGATCATGGGTACTTTTGTCCCGTCTTTTGAATTATAGAAGACCTGCTTGGATTCATAATCATCGGGATTAAAATCGATTTGAGGCTTCCAATATTGCTCATACTCACCTGTTTCCACATTGTATTTGTACAAAGATCCGGGCGTATTGTAATTGGTGAAGGAAAAGTAGAATTCTTTGTCCTCTTTTTTGCCGCCAAATCCTCCTGCGCTTCCTACACCTGGCAGCTCTACTTCACGGACCAAATTCCCATCATAATCGTATTGCAGTACTTTGGAAATGGCATCCACCATATATTCTGTAAAGAAATATCCTCCACCGGTTCCTGCGGTCAATACATTTTCAGTTTCAGGAATAAGGTCTTCCCAATTTTCGGGAGATGGACTGGACGCATCCACGACCACTACTTTTTTGTTGGGAGCCTCGCGATTGGTTACCAAAAATAGTTTGGAACCCTCGTTGTCGATAACATAGGTGTCAGAATCGGTATCGTCCAAAATTGTGATCAGTTCTGGATTGTCTTGAGAAAGGTCCATCATGAACAATTTGTTGCCCGAAGTTGAAATCGATGCTGTTATGAATAAATAGTTTTCATCTTCGGAAACATATCCACCAACGTATCTATGCTTTTCTTCCGGAGTGCCTCCAAAAACGATTTTATCTTCGGATTGAGGAGTGCCCAATTTGTGAAAGTAAAGTTTGTGCTGGTCCGTCTTTGCAGAAAGTTCGCTTCCTTCGGGTTTATCATAGCTGGAATAGTAGAATCCGTCATTTCCTTTCCAAGAAATGCCACTGAATTTAATATCCACCAAGGTGTCTTCCACGATTTCCTTGGATTCGGCATCGATTATGATACCTTTTCTCCAGTCGCTCCCTCCTTCGGAAATTAGATAAGCGGCTTTAGACCCGTCTTTGGTAAAACTAAGCCCCATTAGGGAAGTGGTGCCGTCCTCGGAAAAAGTGTTGGGATCCAAAAACACCTCTTCTTCTCCTCCTTCTTTTTTGCGATAAACCACATATTGGTTTTGTAAGCCGTTGTTTTTGTAGTAATAAGTATAGTTGCCCTCTTTGAACGGAGAGCCAACTTTTTCGTAATTCCAGAGTTTTTCCAATCGGTTTTTTAGATCCTCGCGAAAAGGAATCTTGTCCAAATACCCAAAAGTAGTGGCGTTTTGTGTTTTAACCCAAGCCTCGGTCTCCTCGCTTCTGTCGTCCTCCAACCATCTGTAGGGGTCGGGCACATCTGTTCCAAAATAATTATCTACGGTGTCAACTTTTTTGGTAGTGGGGTAGTTCACGGTTATGGGTTCTCTTGTTTTAGATTCTTCTTTGCAGGCCGCCACCAAAATCAAAGCAGCCAGCAGACTTATTTTTTTCATGTTTTCTTGGATTGATTCGGATAAAAGTACCATAAAACAGAAGAAATCAATGATTGTGATATCGGCTTTAACTAAATTTTTGAAAATGCCTGTCTTGGATTAAAAAAGAGACGTTGTGAAAAATTGCTTGAGCGCCTTTTTAAATCGGGTTTTTGGGATATAAATAGAGTATTAACCCATCGATAAGTTAAGGAAGTGTTAATAAAATATTATTAAATAACATTTATTTATGACGAAAATTACTACATTCAACCAGATTAATTAAAACTAACAATATTATGAAAAAACCTCTTTTAAAAAGTATGGCCATTGTAGCCAGTACTGGGTTGATTTTGTTCTCTTGTTCCGATGAGGGCAAAACAGAAATGGAAAACCTTGAAAACTCAATTACAGAACCTGAAATTGAAGAGTCTGTAATTTTTAATCAGGGCAGCTATGTAATTGATGGGTCTTACATTATAGTATTCGACCAAAAAGTTACAGGTGATGTTGGTGCTAAATTTGGTGCTGATTATAAATCTGCAAAAGGTGCTGTTAAGGAATTGGCAAGAGAAGTCTTAGGTGGAATACAAATGAAGGGAGAAGTTATTGAGCATGTTTACAGTAAAACTATGACGGGTGTCTCTGCAAGAATCAGTGCGGAAGATGCTGCAAAACTTGCTGGAGACAATCGCATAGCATACATAGAAAAAGACCAAATGTTCACCTTGGCACCCCCTCCTGGAAAAGGTCCAGGTGGCGGTGGCGGTGGTGGAGGTTCCACGGCACAAGAAACCCCTTGGGGAATCGCCAGGGTAAATGGGGGAGCCACCTATACCGGAAATAATGTAGCATGGATCATAGATTCAGGGATTGAGTCTACCCATGAAGATTTGAATGTGGATGTTAGTAGAGGTTACAATGCCTTTACCAACGGGCCCGATTCTGATCTTTCTGTGGATAAAAACGGACATGGTACCCACGTTGCAGGAACCGTTGCAGCAATTGATAACGAACTTGGTGTTATTGGAGTGGCAGCTGGTGCTACCGTAATCCCTGTAAAAGTGTTGGATCGTCGAGGTAGTGGGTCGTATTCCGGTGTTATTGCCGGTATCGATTTCGTTGCTGCCAATGCTTCCAATGGAGATGTGGCCAACATGAGTTTGGGCGGTGGATTCTCACAAGCCGTTAATGATGCCGTAATCAATGCTTCTTCCACTGTAAAGTTTGCTATTGCTGCGGGTAACGAAGGCTCGGATGCCAATGGTTCGTCACCGGCTTCTGCTAATGGAAACAACATTTATACTATTTCTGCAATGTCGGAAGGCGATGTTTGGGCTTCGTTCTCCAATTACGGAAACCCTCCAGTTGATTATTGTGAGCCCGGTGTAGCGATTAAATCTACATGGCCTGGAGGTTATAACACTATTAGTGGAACTTCTATGGCGTCTCCACACGCTTGTGGTCTATTGCTCTTGGGCAATATAGGTAACGGCGGAACTGTTAGTGGTGACCCTGATGGAAATGCAGATACCATAGGTATAAACTAACCTTATCACTATAAAAAGAAAAGGGGCCATTTGGCCCCTTTTTTATCTAAATCCCTTAAGAAACTGCTTCAGAAGTATTCGAAACCAATTTGTTTTCTACCAAATATTCTGCAATTTGAACGGCGTTGGTAGCGGCTCCTTTTCTTAGGTTGTCCGCCACGATCCACATATTTAATGTGTTTGGCTGTGTTTCATCCCTACGGATTCTTCCAACAAACACATCGTCCTTGCCATTGGCAAAAGCTGGCATAGGGTAGGTATTGGTATCTGGATTGTCCTGTACCACAATTCCGGGAGTTTCACTAAGGAGTTGTCTTACTTCGGCCAGATCAAAATCATTGTGAAACTCTACATTCACCGATTCCGAATGTCCACCAGCAGTAGGAATTCTAACTGCAGTTGCGGTTACGGAAAATGTACGGTCGTCCAATATTTTTTGAGGCTCACGGGCCAACTTCATTTCTTCTTTGGTATATCCGTTTTCCAAGAATACATCGCAGTGTGGCAATGCATTTCGGTTGATAGGGTAAGGATAGGCCATTTCCCCTTCAATGCCTGCAGCTTCGTTCTCCATTTGTTGAACGGCTTTAACACCGGTTCCAGAAACGGATTGGTAGGTTGAAACCACTACACGTTTCATCTGATATTTTTTGTGCAAGGGGTCCAAGGCCAATACCATTTGAATGGTAGAGCAGTTGGGGTTGGCTATAATTTTATCATCGACCGTCAATTCTTTTGCGTTGATTTCTGGAACCACCAATTTTTTGGACGGGTCCATACGCCATGCGGAGGAGTTATCGATTACCGTAGTGCCCACCTCGGCAAATTTTGGGGCCCACTCCAAGGAAGTATCGCCACCAGCTGAAAAAATAGCGATATCCGGCTGTGCGGTTACGGCATCATCCAAACCAATTACCGTGTATTCTGTGTTTTTGTAGGAGAGTTTTTTACCCACGGAACGCTCCGAGGCAACCAACAACAATTCTGAAATTGGGAAGTTGCGTTCTTCCAACACTTTCAACATAACTTCGCCTACCATTCCGGTGGCTCCAACAACTGCTACTTTCATTATAAAATAATTTCTTGTCGCAAAGGTACTTCAGTCAACGAGTTAAACAAGCTTTTTTACTATCAATCAATAAAAAATAACAAAATGTTATAAATAAAACAACCATCAACATGTTAGCGAAACACATTGATGGTTTTTATTGATTATTGTGATGTAGCGGTAGCACTAATTATAGTGCCTACGATTTTTATTTTTTCAATAAATCACGAATCTCTGCTAGCAGCTCTTCCTGGGTAGGACCCTTTGGAGCTTCTGGTGCAGGCTCTTCTTTTTTCTTGAGCTTGTTAACTCCTTTTACAATAAGGAACATAACAAAGGCCACAATAATAAAGTCGATTACATTGGTAAGGAAAGATCCGTACAAAACAGCTATTTCCCCAACAATTTCTCCGGCATCGTTCGGTGTTCCCTCTGTAATCACGTACTTTAAATCGTTGAAGTCCGATTTGAACAAAAGTCCAATCAAGGGGGAAACAATACCTCCGGTAAACGAAGAAACCACTTCTTTAAAAGCGGCACCCATGACGAAACCTACGGCGATATCCACCAGGTTACCTTTCATGGCAAACTCTTTAAATTCTTTTAAAAATCCCATTTTATAGTTGAGTATTGGTTAATCAGAGACAAATTAAGCAAAAAAGCGGTTTGCTCACTTATTTAATGTTGAAATCATTTGTTTTTGACCTCTCTTTTTACACGCTGTGAAATGGCTGTGAGGATTTCATAGGAAATGGTGTTAGCGGTGGCCGCTAAATTTTCTGCTGATTTTTGAGGGCCAAATACGATAGCTTCATCGCCTTCAGTACATTCGATATCGGTAACATCCACCATGATCATATCCATACAAACATTGCCCAGAATCGGTGCTTTTTTATTGTTGATGGTCACAAATCCTTTGCCCTTTCCATATTGTCTTCCTATGCCATCGGCATGTCCGATGGGCAGCGTAGCACTTTTTATGGGCTTGTTGGATTTAAAAGCACGATTATATCCGATGGACTCGTTCGCATCGATTAGATGGATTTGTGAAATAATGGTCTTCAGGGTGGCAACGGGTTGTAATTGGGCATCTATTTCTGCTTGGTTCCCATAACCATAAAGTCCTATTCCGCTCCTCACCATTTCAAATTGAGCTTCTGGGTAGTTGATGATACCAGAAGTGTTCAACATGTGACGCATGGTAGTATGACCCAACTTTTCCATGAGTGTACTGCTCAAATTTTGGAAGGAGTTTATTTGATTTAGGCTAAAATTCCGCTCGTTTTTATCTTCGGATGCCGCCAAATGAGAAAAACAGGAAACAATTTTAATGCCATTGGTTTTCTTGGCTTCTTTGGCAATAAAATCCACATCGGTGTCATCAAAGCCCAAACGGTTCAAACCTGTATTGAACTTAATATGGATAGGATAGTCCTTTTGATTTTTGGCATTTGCCGTTTCAATAAATTGGTTCAGGATATTTCTGGAGTATAAACTGGGTTCCAAATGGTTCTCGATCAAATCATCAAAATTGGAAGCCAATGGATGTAACACCAAAATAGGAAGACCTACACCTACTTTTCTTAACAAAACTCCTTCACTTACATAGGCGACAGCTAAATAATCTGCACCCATTTGCTCGAGTTTTTGGGCAATGGCAATCATGTCGCTGCCATAGGCAAATGCCTTTACCACACCTAAAAACTTTGTTTTTGGTTTTACCTTGGACCTTAAGTAGTTGTAATTGTGTTCCAAGGCTGTTAGGTCCAGAATCAATGTTGTTTCCCCGACCTTATCCATTGGGTTTTTCTTTTTTGGAGGACACTTCTTCGGATTCTACATCCATATCCTTGATCTTTTCTCGTAACATGGCCTTGTAAAAAGCAGCTCTACTCAATGGTTCGTATTCTTCGGTTTCACCGAGCAATACCAAATTGTCGTTGAGTGATTTTCTAAAACTGTAATTGGCCAAATTTCCTGTTCTGGTGCAAACCGCATGTACCTTGGTCACATATTCCGCCGTGGCCATAAGTGCGGGCATGGGACCAAAAGGGTTGCCTTTAAAATCCATGTCCAAACCTGCCACAACAACCCGGACGCCCCTATTGGCCAGATCGTTGCATACCGTTACGATCTCATCATCAAAAAATTGCGCTTCGTCAATACCGATTACATCACAATCATCTGCCAGCAATCTAATATTTGCTGCTGCAGGAACCGGTGTGGACCTAATTTCATTGGAATCGTGGGAGACCACCATTTCTTCATGGTAGCGGGTATCCACAATGGGCTTGAATATTTCCACCTTTTGCTTGGCAAACTGGGCACGCTTTAGCCTTCGGATAAGCTCTTCGGTCTTTCCGGAAAACATGGAGCCGCAAATCACCTCAATCCATCCAAACTGTTCTTTAGGGTTGACTGTGTTTTCGAGAAACATACCGTATTTTTGAAAGAAATTGTTTGTTTTCCCGTTATATGGGAACAAGCACAAAGCTACTAAAAAATTGCACCCCTGTTTTCAATAAGATTTTAACCTTTTGTTTGATGGGGTATTCGTAAAATGATTATATTTTTATAGTAAAGAAGAAAAGCTATGATACGGAAATTGAGGGAAGAGTTGATAAAGTTGTCTACGGAAATTATAACTGCACGTGAGGATACCGATCTTGCTGCGCTTTATGAAAAGTCCAAAGAGATTTATGAGAAATTGGCCGTATTAAAGTTCATAGACGAAAAATTGAGCGATGTTGAGGTCGATGTTTCCCAAAACCTCATTGCTTCAAGATTCGAGAAAATGGCCAATGCCGTACTTAGCGGAAATTTGGCAGTACCGGAAAGCAATCCCCACCAAGAGGATATTATGACACCGGGAATGGATACCATAAAGGATATGGTTTCCGAAATGCCGAGCAACGCCGATTTGGAAAGAGTATTTGCGGAATTTGTGGCCAAACCCGATTTTATGAAGAATGACAAAGAAATTTTGGCCCCAAAGGAAGAAAAAAATACCCCTGCGCAAGCGAGTAAGCCCAAATCCTTGAACGATAGGTTGGCCAAAGATTTTCAGGTTGGACTTAATGATAAGCTTGCTTTTGTAAAGCATTTGTTCAACGATAGTATGGAGGACTACACTCGTGTGCTGTCCCAGCTCACTACCATAGACTCGGAAGAACGCTCTGTTGCCTTTATTAAGAACATGGTAAAACCTGAGTACAATAACTGGGAGGGCAAGGAAGAGTACGAAGTACGTTTTATGGCCCTTATCCAGCGAAGATTCGCATAAATCCATTTTTACAATTTTAATTTAACCGTAAGGCCGTAACTTTGGTTTATGGGAAAACTATATCTGGTTCCGACACCGATAGGAAATTTGGAGGACATGACTCTTCGAGCCATCAAGGTGCTCAAGGAAGTGGATGTAGTATTGGCAGAGGATACACGGACAAGTGGCAAATTGCTCAAGCATTTTGAAATTGACACCCCTTTACAGAGTCACCACATGCACAACGAGCACAAACAGGTGGAGGGACTGGTGCAAAAATTGAAAGACGGAAATACTTTTGCACTAATTTCCGATGCTGGAACCCCAGCCATTTCCGACCCAGGATTTTTATTGACCCGGGCCTGTGTGGAAAACGATATTGAAGTGGAGTGTTTGCCGGGAGCTACAGCTTTTGTTCCTGCTTTGGTGAACAGCGGACTGCCCAACGACAGATTTGTTTTTGAGGGCTTTTTGCCGGTAAAAAAAGGCCGCCAGACACGACTTTTGGAACTTGCCGAAGAAACCCGGACCATGGTTTTTTACGAATCTCCCCATAAACTGCTCAAGACCTTGGCAAATTTCGCCGAGTATTTTGGGGAGGACCGACCTGTTTCAGTATCCAGGGAACTGACCAAATTATACGAAGAGACCATTCGTGGAACCGTAACGGAAGTATTGGAACACTTCAACAACAAGGCACCCAAAGGAGAATTTGTGATTGTGGTCGGCGGGAAGAAATAAAGACTATATTTAGTTTTAAATTCTTTTCATATGAAGGCCTCTGTTTTCTGCTGCCTGCTCTTTTTTAGCACATTGCTTTCTGGACAATCCAAAGAGATTCCAGTTGTGAATCAAATTATTTTGGATGATTATGAAACAGGGATACTCCATAAGGTCTGGCTTGCTTTAGGAGAGGACGGGTTTAATCAACCCATAAAAATCCCGGTGATCATTGCAAAGGGAAACGATAATGGCAAAGTACTTGGGCTTACAGCGGCCATTCATGGCAACGAGCTCAATGGAATAAGGATTGTGCAACAAGTGATGAATTCCCTAAATGTATCAGAGTTAATAGGGACTGTAATCGCCATACCAGGATTAAACCCCCTTGCCATTGCCAGCAATCAGCGAGAGTTTTTAGACCTTCAAGATTTGAATCGATTATTTCCGGGAAAGGAAAACGGAAATCGCTCACAACAAATGGCATTTCAAATTGCCGAAAAGGTGATACCCCTTTTCGACTATCATGTGGATTTGCACACAGCCAGTTTTGGTAGGGTCAACAGTTTGTACGGTCGGGGGAACATGGAAGACGAGGTGCTGGCAAACATGCTTCGTGCACTAGAACCGGATATCATCGTTTCCAATAAGGGCAAGGCCAGTTTTGGGGAAGCAAGTGGTTTAACCATGCGTGCCTTTGCCATTGGTAAAGGTGTTAAGAGCATTACCGTGGAGTTTGGAGATCCCCAAGTGTATCAAGAAGAAATGATTAATCGCGGTATTGTTGGAATTGGGAACCTTTTAAAATGGCTTCAATTTATACCCGGTGCAATAGATTTGGCCGAACCTCAAAATGTTTGCTCCAAATCCTATTGGCTTTTCACCAAAAAGGGAGGGTATTTGGAAGTTTTTGTAGAGTTAAAGGAAAAGGTGGTCAAAGGTCAATCCATTGGGGTGCTCCGAGATTCCTTCGGCCAAATCGTTGAGGAGTATGTTGCTCCGGAAGATGGTATTGTTATAGGAAAAAGTACCAATCCGGTAAATATTTCAGGAGGTCGCATTATTCATCTGGGAATATTGGAGTAGGTATATGGAATGGACTCCTTGGCTTATTACTTGTTTCACTGTGGTCTGTGTGTACTTTTTGGACCGCTGGGAACAGAAATGGGTAAAATCTATTTTTGATTGGGTTCCAGCCATATTGTTTTCTTACATATTCCCTGCCATCATAAGCTATATCTTCGGGTTTGATTTTTCCCAATCCTATATTCATGCATTAAGCAGGGACTTTTTTATTCCATTGACCATAGTGGCCGTAATGGCGAGTTTGTCGCTGCACCAACTTAAATCGATAGGATACAAACCAATCGTGGTTTTTTTGGCGGGGTCATTTTTTATTGCCCTTTTTCCAGTGGTTTTTATCACTTTTTTTGATGGCACCGAGCTGGTATCGGATACTTTATCGTCGAATGGATATTGGATGGGAATCCCACCAATTGTGGGCAGTTGGATTGGGGGTAGTACCAGTCAGTTGGTCTTGAAGGAACTGGTCAATTGCCCTGAAAATATTTTTCTTTCCGTATTGATCATGGACAACATTTTGGTCAATATTTGGACAATTCTCATGTTTCAGACCATAAAAAGGAGCAATCTCCTGAATAAATCTTTGAGGATTTCCGATCAAGAGATTCCGGAACGGATCATTACCCAAAAGGGTAAATTGCTATCACCATGGGTAACCTTGATAGCTATGCTCCTTATAGTATTTATCGCAGAATCATTATTGGATGCTTTTGTGGTAAAAGTGGTGGTCCTGTCATTCGTCGGCTTGGCTTTTGGAAATTTTATTCCAAGATGGAACTTTCGATTTACCCTAAAGCTTGGAGGTATTTTGATTTTGGTGGTCATGTCGATTTTGGGACTAAAATTACAGTTTGACATGTTTGGTTTTGATGCCGGATTTTTTGGTTTTTTGTTGATATGGCTGGGTGGCCATTTTGTTTTTATGCTTCTTATTGCCAAGCTTTTGAACGTAAACATGGCGTGGGTGCCCATTGCGAGTATGGCCAATGTAGGGGGTATTGCCACAGCACCCGCTGTTACTGCTGCCTATCGCGGAAGTTGGATGCCCCACGCTATAATCCTTGCCATTTTAAGTATGGCCACAGGCACGTTTTGGGGCATGTTGACCATTTATTTGTTGGAAAGATTAATGTTATGATCAATATCGGGAGCCGTCATGCTTTCCCTTTTCCCAACCAACTTCACCCAGATATTTCTCTGCACTTTCCACAGCCCCATCTTCAATATGGGTCCCCATGGAGTCGTTCCATCGGTTCAAATAACCAAAAAGGGAAATAACACCCATCATTTCTACGATTTCCCCATTGTCCCAATATTTGTGCAACTCTTTTTTAATATCAGAGTTAACGGTATTGGGAACTTGGGAAGCAGCTAAGGCAAAGTCCAGCGCAGCCCTTTCAGCATCGGAAAATGCACTGTGGGTTCTATATTCCCATATGTTGTCCAATTGTTCCTGTTCAGCGCCATACCGTTCAGCGGCCCTAATGGCATGTGCTTGGCAGTATCTGCAGCCAGTGGCGTTGCTGCTTACCCAGGCTATCATTCTTTTTAATGCCGAGGTAACTTTGCCCTCATTGGCCATTACAGCCACGTTAAGGTTAATAAATGCCTTGGATATGGACGGTCTATGTTGCATCGTGAGCACAGAGTTAGGACAAAACCCAAGTGTTTCGTTAAAGAATTCAGCTAGTTCTTTGGTTTCCAGGTCGTGATCGGGGGATAGGGGGTTTACTAAAGCCATGGATGATATTTAATATTGTATTTTTGGACTCTACAAGTAACAAAAATTATACTTCATGACAAATCACGTAACTACCAAATGGCTTGGTGAAATGGCTTTTGAGAGCAATAACCCTTCTGGGCATACCGTAAGAATAGATGCTGGTGAAGAAAGCGGAGGTTCTGGGGCCGGACTTCGGCCAAAAGCCCTAATGTTATCTAGTTTGGCAGGTTGCTCAGGTCTAGATGTTGTGTCGCTTATCAAAAAAATGAAGTTGGAAGTGGAGGATTTTAAAATTGATACCATCGCCAATCTTACCGATGAGCATCCTAAATATTATGATTCCGTTGTAATCCAATATCATTTCACGGGTGCCAACTTAAATGAGGATAAACTGAAGAAAGCCGTAGACCTTTCTGTAGAAAAATATTGTGGTGTAATGGAAATGTTCAGAAAATTTGCCAAATTGGACATTAAGATTTTATATCACCACAAATAGGTGAGTATTTAGGACAATAACCCCTAGTTCCTTTTTTTAGTGGCACAGTTGTCATACAAACGGTGTACTACAACATAATCAACATAAAATTAAAATATGATGTGGTTAAAAAAGAATGGGTTATATGCACTGCTGGCAATATCTGTCGTCCTTGCGATTTTAGGGGTAAGTACAGCAAACTTTATTTTTAAATCGGGTACTGCCGGCATGGGGATACTTGTTATCCTATTGCTTAACACGGGATTAAAAAAGAGTGCAAAGGACACATGGTGGATTCTTGCAGCATTCTTATTCTCTATAATCGGAGATTGGTTCTTGTCCAACATGGACGGGGATAGCCTTATGTTCGTAAAAGGTATTGCGTTGTTCTTTTTGGCCCACGTCGGATATTTGATCTATGCTATATTGAACGGTCGAATAAAAGGGACGTTTACCTCCATTTTATTGGCAGCTTATCTGGCTTTTTTCTTTTTAGTATTGTACCCCACCTTTACCGATGTTCCATTAATGGTAGCGTCTTTGGTGTATCTTCTCATTTCTTGCTTTTCTTTGGGAGCGGCCGTTGGGATGAAAGGCGACCTAACGGCAAAGCGAAGTTTTATTTTGGGCATAGTACTCATTATTTTTTCCGATACCATCATCGCTTTTAAAGAATTCGTGGATTATCATACGTTCGATTTTCTCATCACTCCCACCTACTATCTTGCCCATATTTTTATCACTTTTTCGCTCATCAAAAGATTTGAAAATAAAGTCCCGATAACAAAATAACACCTACTATGCGCTGGACCATTAAACCTAAACCTAATCAAGAAGACATAGATCAACTTTCCAAAGCTTTGGGGGTAGATGATTTGGTAGCCCAATTGTTGATACAACGGGGAATTACGAATTATGAGGAAGCCAAAACATTCTTCCGTCCAGAGTTTAAGCATCTGCACGACCCTTTCCTAATGAAAGACATGTACAAGGCCGTTGAGCGTATTGAACAAGCCATTACCAACCAAGAAAACATATTGGTTTATGGAGATTACGATGTGGATGGTACTACTTCCGTTGCTTTGATGAGTTCCTATTTATTGGAAACTTACCCGAATGTAGCGACCTATATTCCCGATCGCTACTTGGAGGGTTACGGAGTTTCGTTCCAAGGAATCGATTTTGCCGCTGATAACAATGTCAGCCTTATGATTGCCTTGGATTGCGGCATCAAAGCCATTGACCAAATAAAATATGCCAAGGAAAAGGGAATAGATGTAATCGTTTGCGACCACCACCGGCCGGGGAAAGACTTACCGGAAGCAGTGGCGATTTTGGACCCCAAACAAGAGGATTGTGCATACCCATACAAAGAGCTTTGCGGATGTGGAGTTGGTTTTAAACTGATTCAGGCCCTTGCTTCAAAACGAGGTAAAACCATAGATGATTTGATTCTTTATTTGGATTTAGTGGCCACGGCTATTGCGGCTGACATAGTTCCGATTACGGGAGAAAACCGTGTACTTGCTTATTATGGCTTGATGGTCATCAATGAAAATTCAAGAACAGGAATCAAAGCATTGATTGATCAGACTAAGAAAAGAGAACTCACCATCACGGATGTGGTTTTTATTATCGCACCGCGAATCAATGCTGCTGGGCGAATGAAACATGGGCAGCATGCTGTCACATTGCTCACTGAAACCAATTTTGACCAAGCGAAACAATTTGCTGCAGAAATTGAATTGTTCAATACCGAGCGAAGAAGTTTGGATCAAGAAATCACGCAAGAAGCTTTGGTGCAAATCCAAGAAAACCAAGAAGAGGAAAATTTCACCTCGGTGGTCTACAACGAAAATTGGCACAAGGGAGTTATTGGTATTGTGGCATCACGATTAACCGAAACCTACTATCGCCCTACCTTGGTCTTCACCAAAAGCGGGAATAAATTGGCAGCTTCGGCCCGATCCGTAAAAGGGTTTGATATCTACAATGCCCTTGAAGGCTGTTCCGATTGTTTAGAGCAGTTTGGAGGGCACATGTACGCGGCAGGCCTTACGTTGTTGGAAGATCAGTACCAAGCCTTTAAACACCAGTTTGAGAAAGTAGTGTCGGAAACTATCGACCCCAAATTATTGCAGCCCGAAATTTCTGTGGACACCAAAATCTCTATGCATCAGATTACTCCAAAACTAATGCGGATTTTGAAGCAATTTGCACCTTTTGGTCCTGGCAACATGACCCCGGTTTTTATGGCAGAAGGATTAAAGGATACAGGGTATGCCCGAGGTGTTGGCGAGGGTGAAAAACATTTAAAATGTAGTTTGTATCAACCAGGGTCCAATCCCATCGGAGGCATTGGGTTTAATTTAGGGGACAAATTGGATATAGTTAAGGGCATAAAACCTTTCGATGCCGTATTTTCGTTGGACGAAAATGAATGGAACGGAACCGTTAGCCTTCAACTAAAACTAAGAGATATTCGCTAGCTATTTATGGACCCCTACGCAGCACTTCGCTATAAAGAATTCAATATATTTTTATTGGTGCGTTTTGCCATGGTTTTTGCATGGTCCATGCAATTTATTGTGATTGAATGGCAAGTATATTCCTTGACCAAAGACCCGCTTTCGCTAGGTATTATTGGATTGATGGAGGTGATTCCTGCGGTGAGTATGGCCCTTTTTGCCGGACATATTGTTGATCAACGGGAAAAGCGAAACCTTTTGATTACCTGTATTGCGGGGTTCTCCGTGATCAGTCTTGGGTTGTTCTTGCTGAGCTGGCCCGGGCTTGAAGAATCATGGGAGTCCAAAACCATACTTTATTCCATTTATGCTTTGGTGTTTTTAGGTGGTTTTGTACGTTCCTTTTTAGGGCCTACCATATTCTCATTGATTGCTTTGATCGTTCCCAAAAAGATATATCCGAATGCCGCTACGTGGAGCAGTTCCACTTGGCAATTGGCATCGGTTTTGGGTCCAGCGTTGGCAGGATTCTCCATTAGTTGGATTGGAGTCCATTGGAGTATGTGCGTTATTTTCGGTTTCTCTTTGTTCGCCCTGATTTTCCTGTTCCAGATTCCTAGAAAACCCATTATGAACCCAAAAATTGGTGAGCCCGTTTTTCAAAGTTTGAAGGATGGACTCAAATTTGTTTTTGGTAACAAGGCTATTTTTGGAGCCTTGACTTTGGATATGATTGCTGTGCTATTTGGTGGTGCCGTGGCACTTTTGCCCGTGTATGCCCAGGACATTTTACATGTGGGTTCCGAAGGTTTCGGGATTTTACGGGCGGCCCCTGCAGTTGGGGCTTCCATTACCATGTTGGGATCTACAAGATTTCCCTTGCATAAAAATGCGGGTAAAAAATTATTGATGGCAGTGTTCGCCTTCGGCGTATGTATTATCGTGTTTGGATTGTCGGAACTGTTCTGGCTATCCGTAATAGCCTTGTTCTTGAGTGGGGCGGTCGATGGGGTTTCCATGATCATACGCCAGACCATCTTGCAATTGAAAACACCGGATAATATGCGCGGAAGGGTAGCATCAGTGAACTCTATGTTTGTAGGATCGTCCAACGAATTAGGTGCTTTTGAAAGTGGATTGGCAGCCAAATTATTGGGAACGGTAACCGCAGTGGTTTTCGGTGGATGCATGACGCTATTGACAGCGGGTACAACGGCCATTGTTTCGCCGAGCTTCAGACGATTGGACCTTCAAAAAGACATTGATGAACATGAAAAGGAAGATTAATCCTCTAGTTTTTCCAAAATCAATTTTTCTCCATCAAAAACGGCATAGGTAAAATAGGAAATCCAATCTCCTAAATTGGTGTAAGTCGATTTTTCATTGAGTTTGATTTCCATGGGCAGGTGTCGGTGGCCAAAAATAAAATGGTCATAGTGCTGTTGCTCCAACTTGCGCTTGGCATATAAAATCAACCATTCTTTATCTTCTCCTAAAAATGTAGCATCAGCATCTCCGGAAATAACCTTGTTGTTCACGGACAAATGCTGTCCCAAACGTACTCCCAAATCGGGGTGCAACCATTTAAAAAGCCATTTGGCCACGGGATTGGTAAATACCTTTTTCATTCGTTTGAAGCCTTTGTCGTGTGGACCTAATCCATCACCATGACCGATAAAAAACGAAGTGTCGTTGATGAGATACTGCTGAGGTTTGTGGTACACGGGAATATTGAGCTCTTCCTCAAAATAACCGTTCATCCAAAGATCGTGATTGCCCACAAAATAGGTAATGGGAATGCCCATGTCCGATAGTTCGGCCAGCTTTCCAAGAGTTCGCGTAAAACCTTTGGGAACCACTGTTTTGTATTCGAACCAAAAGTCAAAAAGGTCTCCCATTAAAAAAATGGCAGCGGCATCGTCCTTTATGGAATCGAGCCAGGCCACAAATTTTTTCTCACGGGGCAAACTGTCCTTTCGGGTAGGTGCCCCGAGGTGGTTATCGCTCGCGAAATAGACTTTTTTGCCTTTAGGCAGGGCAATGTTCTTCATTTATTTTTTGTAACGTCGATTGCTTCGTATTCTGTTGACCACATATACCACGATTACGAAAAGGGCCAATATGGGGAAAATCAAATCATTCATTTGTAAACTTTTTTAATTCTTCTCTCGTTTTAAACCGTCATGCTGAACTTGATTCAGCATCTCACAACTTATTCTTTTTAATGAGACCCTGAAACTAGTTCAGGGTGACGCGTAATTTTAAAATTAGAGAGCATACAACTATTTTTTAAACTTTTCCAATGCTTTTTTAGTGTTCGGCGACAGTGCCAATCGTCCTGATGCTTCGGCACGTTCCAATAATAGGTCGTCCCAATGCCCGGTTCCTTCCCAAAGGACCTTTTTCATTTCAGCTAAAGCTTCGGGATTATAGGTCGCCAGTTTTTGCAGGTGAATGTCCAGTTCCTGGTCCATTTCGGAAATGGAATCGTACACCTTGGCGTAGAGGCCTTGTTCTTTGGCCCAATACGCGTTTTTCCATTCTGTGGGATATAAAGTGAGCTCGGCGAGAGCAGCTTTCCCCATTTTACGTTCCACTGCGGGAGCGATTACAAACGGCCCAATTCCTATGGAAATCTCGGATAGTTTGATGGCTGCCTGCTCGGTGGCATGAACATAATCGCAGGCTGAGGCCAATCCGACCCCGCCACCGACGGTCTTGCCTTGAACCCGACCAATGATTGGTTTGGGACATTTGCGCATGGCATTGATTACATTGGCGAAGCCGCTGAAAAACTGTTTGCCTTCTTCCAAATTGGAAACGGCAACCAATTCATCAAAAGAAGCTCCTGCACAAAAGGCTCTTTCCCCTTCGGATTTCAAAACAATTACCGAAACCTCATCGTTTGCTCCAAGTTTGTCAAATTCTGTTGCCAATCTTGCCAAAAGTTCGGACACAAAGGAGTTGCTTGCTGGATGACCGAATTCTATCGTGGCAATCCTGTTTTCTATGTGGGTGTATAAACTTCCGTTGGTTCTATCCGTTGTCATTCAAATTGATTATCAGATGTCTTTGAGCACTAAATTAAGGGTTTTGCACCAAGGGCCTGAACTTTCTTCTAAATTTCCAAACCAGGGAGAATCCACGAATCATCATCCAGACCACAAAGGCGATCCAAATGGCATAAAAGCCCAATCCTAAATACATGCCCAAATAAAGACAGGGAATAAACCCTAAAAAAGTTGCGGCCAGGAGCACATTACGCAGATATTTCATTTCGCCCATACCTTTGAAAATCCCATCAAAAATAAAGGCCAAAGTGTTCATGGGCAGTCCAAGAATCACAATATAAAATATGCTGTAAAAGGTGTTGAGTACTATTTCCTCATTTGAAAAGAGATGACCGATAGGCCGGTAAAAAATAAATCCAAAGCACATGAGGGCGAGACTCACCACCATACCATATTTAAAAATGGTCTTGGCCAATTTCCACAGACCATTATAATCAGCAGCTCCCAAAAGTTTACCTCCCATACTGTTACCCGCTGCGGCGTAGCCATCAATGAAAAATGCGGCGAACAACCAAAGGTTAACAGCAATGGTGTGGGCCCCTATAAAGCGGTCGCCCAATGTGGTGGCTTCACGCACGGCCAGCATCAAGGCGGCATTCAGGGCCAGGGTCCTCACAAAAAGGTTGAGACTCATAAAAATGAGTCGTTTGATTTCTTTGTTCAACGGAAAAGTCAATTTCATGCTGATGTCCGTCTTCTTCACCAATAAAATGAGCGCCAATATGGCCATGATGGCCTGGGCAATCAAACTGGCCCATGCAGCACCTTCCAAGTACAATGCGGGAATAAATCCGTCGATGCCATACACCAAAACAAAGTCCAATAGAATATTGAGACCTGCTCCCAGCATGGCGATTACCATAGGGTAGAAGGTATTTTGAAGTCCCCGAAAGATACCAAAGATGGCAAAGGTGAAAAGGGTTAGGGGGAATCCCCAAACCCGGATAGAATAATAGGAAACACAGTATTCCAGGATTTTACCCGATGCATTGAAGAGTGCAAAAATTTCCTCAATCACAAAAATGGTGGTGAGGAGCACCACAAGACTCAAAAGTATGTTGAGGAAAATGGCCTGTGCGGGCATATTTTTCACTTCGTCCAGTCTTCCTGCACCCAAATATTGCGATATAATGGCGGAAATGGAGCTACGTGTTTGGCCAAGCACCCAAATGAGCATGGACAAAAAAGAACCCACTATTCCTGCTGCCGCCAAAGATTCCAATCCGTCGACAGGAATATTCCCCACAATGGCCGTGTCGGTTATAGAAAGGATGGGCTCGGCAATGCCCGATATGGTTGCGGGAATCGCCAATTGGTTGATGCTCTTAAAATTTACCTGTGTGCTCAAATCTGGCGCAAGTTACAGCACTAATTCATAACAATGAAAAGGATGCTCGCTTTGTTTGGGAAAGAAGATGTCACCGAGTTTTTGATATCCTCTTTGTTCGTAAAAACGCTGGTTTCTTTTATTCTGCGAAAAAGTGTCCAACCGAACAGATACAAATCCTTTTTCCCGGGAAAAATTTTCCGCAAAATCCATCATTTCCTGTGCCAGTCCCTTGCCTTGAAGTTCGGGATCAACAGATAGGCGGTGAATGTAAGTGCTGTTTCCGTTTGGGGTAAGCCATTGGATAGGCTTGTACTCTTCGTCCATCAATGTGGATATAACAATAGTGCCCTGAACGGTGTCTTTTTCTTCGATTACAAAAAGCTCGTTACGCTCAATGTCCTGGATGAATGCTTCTTTGGAAGGATAGTGTTCGTTCCATTGAAAAATTCCTTTTTCTTGCATTTTTTTGGCACAGGCTTGGGTTATGGTCAAGATATCGGGGATTTCAGATATCTTTGCGCGTCTTATCATTGATTCGTTTCAATTTAATTGTAAATTTAAGGTTTAATCGTAATCACCAAACCATGAACAATATACTTGTACCCATTGGGACTTCTCCAGATTCTTCTAAAACATTGCAATACGCCGTGGACTTTGCCTCTAATTTTGGGGCGCAGATCTATGTAATGGATGTATTTAATGTAACTACGGCCGTAGGAAGCTTGGCCAATGTAGAAGAAAAGGTGGCCAAGAGCAGCAAGGAACACTTAAAAGAGGTTGTTGAACAAGTTGACACCAAGGGTGTTGAAATAAAAATGGCCACTTACAATGGTGATATTATTGATGGGTTGAACAGCATTAATAAGGAACTTGGGATAGATTTGATCATTATCGCCCCTAAGAGCAACGAGATTCAGGAGGAACTATACTTGGGCAATACATCGGGAAGAATTATTAAACAGACCGAAATTCCAACACTAATTGTTCCCAAGGGAACAGAATTTAAGCCAGCGAAAAAAATATTGACTGCTTTTGGCTCAGGAATTTTAAAGCGCAGCAGCATTTTGAATCCTTTGATCATCATAAAAAACAAGTTTAGGTCGGAAGTAAGCCTATTGTTGGTAAAAAGGCCTGGGTATACTGAGGATGATCTAAAAGTGAATACGGCTTTGATGGATTTAAGCTCACAATTGACCATTACTGAGAACGGAACCACGTATTTAGGGGTAACGGAATACTTTCAAAAGGAACATCCAGATATGTTATGCGTGTTCCGCAGAAAGAGAGGCTTCTTTAAAAAGCTATGGGAAAAGAACACGATTCAGAAGTCGGAGTTCTTCGTTAAGATACCGGTATTGGTACTCAGCGTTAAAAAAGATTAAGGAAGCAGCGCAATTTTTGATACTTTCGGAAAAAAGTATTTCCTTTGCGCTCTCTTTGGGGGATTAGCTCAGTTGGCTAGAGCGCTTGCCTGGCAGGCAAGAGGCCACCGGTTCGAATCCGGTATTCTCCACAAAAAATGTAAAAGCACCTCTTAATTGAGGTGCTTTTTTTATGGAGTATTTTGTCTACATTATTTATAGTGAATCTTTGGACCGTTATTACGTGGGCCACAGTCAAGATTTGGACGACAGGATGAGTCGGCACAAAGGTAGGCGGTCCAAATACACCAAAAATGCTGATGATTGGAAGGTAAAGTATACTGAGAGCTTTTCAACAAGAAGCAAAGCCATGACCAGGGAAAGGGAAATCAAGAAAAAGAAAAGTAGGAGGTATATTGAGTTTCTAATTTCTGAAAGGAAAGGCTAGAGCGTTCCGAATGCATTCGGAAAGGCCACCGGTTCGAATCCGGTATTCTCCACCAAAAATGTAAAAGCACCTCAATTAACAGGTGCTTTTTTTTGTGATGCTTATTTGCTTATTCTTTTCCTTTACCAATAAACAGTTTCGAAATCTGCTTATAATTGGTTAGCATAATTAAACCAATCAAGACATTTAGTCCAGAAATAATCCACCAATTATAGTCCAGTTGTTGATCTAGCATTGCCCCGTCAATCTCATCAAGGCCGTATGGGGAAACTTGTTTTTTAAAGGCTAAATAACAGAAATTTAGAAATTGGGCAATGTTGTCCACAATCATTAAAAGCCCCAGAATAATTAAACCAAGATTGAAAAGTCCTTTAGCATTCAGGTCTTTGGTTTCTATATGTTCACTATCAAACCCTTTTTCCAATCTAAAAAGTTTTATCAGTCTGTCTGTTTGAAATAGTAATAGATACGCTATTAGGACGGTTACCAATAAAGAGACCAAGCTTATAACAAGGCTAGCGGAATTAAACCCCCATGAAACTGAAAAGCTTGGGATGAACTGAAAGAGCATATCAATAAAACAATACACGCCAAAAATTTTGATGATTACTCGGAAAAGGTCGGTTTTGGTCATATTTCAGATTTATTTATAGGATAAGTTGTTTAGATGGCACATGTCCAATTTAGCTAAAAATCTTCCCAAACTTCTCAGGAAGCTCATCCGTAAGGTGAATGATTTCGTTGGTAAACGGATGTGTAAACTCTAAGGAATAGGCATGTAGGTACAACCCTTTTCCTTTTAAAAATAAGCCCTCCATGGCGTAATCTTTATCGCCCAGTATAGGATGCCCCAAAAGGAACAGATGCTTTCGCAATTGATGTCTTCTGCCCGTTTTGGGACTTAATTCCACAAGGTTCAATGTCCCAAAACGTTCTGAAGGAACGGATTGCATTACTTTGTAATCGGAACGTGACGGTTTGCCATCTATTTCTGAGGTTATGGTTCCTCTTGGTTCCATATTTCCAATGGTAACTGCATAATAGGTTTTGCTAACTAGTTTGTCTTCAAATAGTTTGTTTAAAGCGCGAATACTATTGTGGGTTTTGCCCACCAAAAGAATTCCTGTGGTGGCATAATCCAAGCGGTGGACGGGTTGTGGTATAGCAACATCAGAAAGTTTGCTCGGTTCAAGGTTTTGTGGCAAAGCGTTGGCGATGGTCTTGAACTTGTTGCCGCTCACCTCAATCCCTGCAGGCTTATGGATGGCGGCCAAATATTCATCTTCAAACAACACCTTGAGGGGAAATATGAGTTGTTTTTTAGGTGTAGGATCTTCTGGAATGGTCAAAATAATATGTTCGCAACCAGAAATGATGGTGGCCGTGGTAGCAATAATTCCATTTACAGAAATGTACTTTTTTTTGAGGGCTTTTTTAAGGGCTGATTTGGTAGGAACAGCATTAAAAACGCCAACGCCATATTCTTGTAATCGCTTAGGAGTTATGTTTGCTGGGACGATATGGGTTTCGTTGTGGATAATCAAAGTTTTATTTTACTGCTAGATATTTTAAAAAGCCATATTGCTAAAATCATTGTACTGGAATAAATAGATAAAACGGTTTTTATTTTCCAGACTTTAATCTTTGATTTTAGAAATCTTAATATTAACCAGAAAATCATGATGGCTGGAAAAGAGAAAAGCAAACCAAAAAGAATCATCAAAAAAATCAAAGCGACTAAATCATTAGAGAATAAATTATTTTCAAAAAGTAGGATACAAACCAAAGGAGAGCAAAAAATGGAAAAGATCCATACGAAAAATGTGTATTTCATTTTTGATTACATTAAGGGTAATCCCTAGCAGGATAAATTTACCACATTTTCCAAGCAAGGCATATGGTAAAGTATAAGTCTGTATACAAACATTAACCATCCTTTAGGATTGAATTTTTGTATTTGACACCTGCTTTTTTGAACTTTACTTCAAAACAAAATCAACATGAAATTAGAAGGAAAAGTAGCATACATCACAGGAGGAACCAAGGGTATCGGATATGGTATTGCCAAAAGCTTGTTAGAGCAGGGTATGAAGGTGGCCATTAGCGGGCGCAGTCAGGAAAGTGCCGATGCAGCAGTTAAAGGTTTAAATAATCCAGATAACGTATTGGGATTGGTATCCGATGTGTCCAAATTGGAAGACGAGAAAAAGGCAGTAGCCACCATTCTGGACAAATGGGGACATTTGGATGTGGTTATGGCGAATGCAGGAGTTGGTCATTTTGCCCCAATCGATGAATTGGAAGATGAAAAATGGCATCAAATGATCGATACGAACCTGAACGGGGTGTATCACACACTAAAAGCATCAGTGGATGCCCTTAAAAAATCGGAAGGGTATTACATGACCTTGGCCAGTTTGGCAGGCACCAATTTCTTTGCAACGGCAGCAGGTTACAATGCCACTAAGTTTGGTGTGGTTGGATTCACGCAGGCCGCAATGTTGGACTTGAGAAAGTACAATATAAAGGTAACCACTATTATGCCAGGTTCTGTTGCCAGTCATTTTAATGACCACGAACCATCGGATAAAGATGCTTGGAAGATACAACCTGAGGACATTGGAAAGCTTGTTGTGGATTTATTGACGATGCACCCACGTACCCTGCCCAGTAAAATTGAAGTGCGTCCTACACGTCCCGATTTAAAATAATCAATCTACTTTTTCAGTAAGGGGAACTGCTACATTGCAGATTTCACTTATCAATTGGAACAGATAATTTTCAAAGGTTGCAAGGGTATCCGAATGTATTCGGGTATCCTTGTCCTCTGAAAATGGGAACAGGCCTTTACCTAAATGCTTAAATGAAATGATTCCCGCCTGTAGGTCGCTAACTCCATGTTTTTTGGAGTACAGATAAGCGTAGCACAGCAATTGAAAAGCTTTGCTCTTATCGTAATCAGAAGTGAGGGCTTCCCAATCCGTTATTTTCACGTTTTTGGCCTCAACCTTACCTGTTTTGTAGTCAATGATGCGTACGGTACCATCAAATAGGTCCACACGATCTAAAGTACCTTTGAGTTTGATAGGAAATTCTAACCCAGGCACGGTAATCAATTCTTCGTAGCGTTCCTCGAGCGCCAATATTTTTATTTCGTGACGCTTAAGCTGTTTGATTTCATCGTCCAAAAAGTTATGCAGGTATTTTAGGATCACGTTGTACACCAACAGAAACTTTCCTTTGGAAATATCAACCCCGGATAGGTTCTTGGTAAAATGTTGTTGAACCACTTCTGGCACCTCTTTTTTAAGGGTTTTAATGTGTTCTTGGGTTAGGATCTGGTCGATTAACGGGGTGTAAAGTTGCTCCAAACTATCATGAATGATGGTCCCGAAGGTATTGGCCGCAATATTTTCCTCTACTTCCTCCAAATCATTGATCTTAAGAATATTTCTCGTGTAAAAATCAATAGGATTTTTAATGTAGTTGGTCAGTGATGTCGGCGAGAATCCATTTTGTGCAAATGCCCATAGATCTTCCATAAACTGTGAATCCTTTTCAATTTGGAGTAGTGGTTTTGAATCAATGGAAATGTTGGGCGTTGCAATGGTATGCGTAATCTGTGGTTTTAAGTTTTTATCCGTCAATAATTGGGTGATCAAACGACTCTTTTCTCCACCTTCCAGTACATCGGGTTCTGTGTTGTAGGTAATGTAAATGTTCTTTGCTCGTTGAATCAATCTGTAAAAGTGATAGACGTAGATGGCATCTTTTTCTTTGTAAGTAGGTAGCCCATAGTCTCGTTTTACATCAAAAGGGATAAAGGAGTTGTTGGATTTTCCGGACGGAAGAATGCCTTCGTTTACTGAGGTAATGATAACGGTCTCAAAATCCAGGTTTCTACTTTCCAGCATCCCCATGATTTGAAATCCAGTCAATGGCTGACCAATAAAATCCAAAGTTTCCATATTGGCCAATTGTTTGAATAAATTTTTGATGGATTTGAGCTCGCCCATAAAATCTACCTTGTCTAAATACTGCTTCAATTGATTGAAAAGCGCATAAAACCGATATAAATATTCCAATTCGAGCGCGTTTTTTTCTTCCTGATAGATTGTTTTTAAATGATCGATCAAAAATAGGCAGTTGCTGATCCACCCTGTTGCCGATAAGGTCTTGTTCGGAAAAATGATGGACAATAATTCGTTGGCTTCGGGATATTTTTGGAGCCTCTCTGTATCGATGTACAGTATATTGCCCTCTTTAATATCTGTGGATAAACGCTGCGCAAAGTTTCCTTGGTTTTCGGAGGATAGCTTAATAGTATAAGGATTGGCGATAAATTCCAAAACCCGTTTAAAAAACCAACCGCGATCTGAAACATGGAGATGTAGTTCCAAGAAGTTCACAAAAAAAGAATACAGTACTGTTTTGTTCAAGGGCATTCCCATAGTGATATTCACTTCTGGGATAGTACTTGGAACAGCATTGAGCATTGGGTTGAGCAAAGTTTCGTCTGCCAAAACCAATGCTGTTTTACTAAGGTCGATTTCTTCCTTCTCACCCATCTCTTGCAATAGTTGGCCCACATATTTAGTTTGTGATATGCTTTTGGGAACTCCTGTAATTGTGATATTCTTGTTTTGAAGAAAGTTGTCCTGTGGCTCTATGGTGTGTCCATGTTTATAATAAGGCCAATTATATTGATAATCCCTTATAAACAAGCCGGCATCATGTATGGGGTCTTTCAAAAAATAGGAGTCGATATCCCAATAGATGTGTGCATTCCCTTGTTCCAGATAATGCTGGATAATGGAGGATTCGGCAGCGTTCAATGCATTAAAGCCAATAAAAACGATGGGTTCGGTACTGGTTTTTTGTTTTGCTCCAGATTGAATCGCTTTTACGGCCTCACGTTGAATCAATCCTTGATAACCTCTTTTTTGTTGCAGTAAAGCAGCATAGAAATTGTTGTATATAATTTCCAGATTCTTCCATAGCTGTAAATAATTCTCGACCAGCTCCGATTTTTCTTTGCTGGCGGACCAGTGGTTGATTTCCTTGATGGCGGATAGATAATTTAGAATATCTTCTGCAGGGATGAGGTAACCATCAATTTCGTTGAAGTCCTGCAACAATGTCTGTCCCCAATTGATGAAGGAAGCAAAATCATCGGAATCTTCAATTTGGGATTCTTTATAGACCTTAAAAAGGAGCAGTAACAAATCAATGTTGGAAGCTAAATTGAGATCGGAAAGCTCTCCGATAAACTCCTGTATGGAAACAACTTCCGGACTGAATATGTTTTTCTCCAGCCTATTGGCAATATGTTTTTTTAAGAAGGTTCCCGATCTTTTACTGGGGAGCACAAAAGTACATTTGGAAATGTCCAATTCTTTGTTGTGGAGATCATCCAGTACATATGCTAGGAAGGTATTATGCATGGATTAAAAATAAAAAAGGCCCCGCATTTGCGGAGCCTTTTTCTAGAAAACTTTGTTTCTAATTATTTTACCAAGTTGATTTCAACTCTTCTGTTCTGTGCTCTACCAGCTCTTGTGTTGTTAGTGGCGATTGGCTTAGCCTCACCGTAACCGATAGCAGTCAACCTGTCAGAAGCGATACCTTTGTCGATCAAGAAATCTCTAACAGAGTTAGCTCTTTTCTCAGAAAGCTCTTGGTTCAATTTTTCGCTACCTACGCTGTCAGTGTGACCTTCTACAGTAAACTTAGCGTTAGGATACTCGTTCAAGATTTGGATGATGTCAACCATTACAGAAGTAGATTCTGCTTTGATAGAAGACTTACCAGTGTCGAACAAGATAGTTCTAGCGTAATCGTTCAATTGTTTCTGAACTTCTTCAGTTACTTCAGGACAACCGTTGTTTGCAACAGTACCAGCGATTTCTGGACATTGATCGTCTTTGTCAAGTACACCGTCACCATCAGTATCAGGCCATGGGCATCCTTTGTTCTCAGCAGGACCTGCTTCGTTTGGACACTCATCGTCTTTATCGGCAATACCATCACCGTCTGCATCAGGACAACCAGCTAGAGCAGGAAGACCTGGAGTGCTTGGACATGCATCATCTTTATCAGCAACACCGTCACCGTCAGAATCAGGACATCCGTTCATTTCTTTAGAACCAGCTACGTTAGGACAAGCGTCTTTAGCATCTTCGATACCGTCACCGTCAGAATCAGGACATCCGTTGAAAGCTTCAAGACCAGCTACTTCTGGACAAGCATCGTCTTTGTCGTAGATACCGTCACCATCTGTATCAGTTCCACCAAATTTGATGCTGATACCAGCAGAATGTTGGAAGTGAGAGATCAAGTAATCTTCGAAAGCGTGCTTGTATTGAGTTTGTACAGTGAAACCAAGGTTGTCGGAAAACCAGAAGTTAAGACCAACACCACCATTTACAGTACCAGCTCCGATTTCATCAACCCAAGTATAACCACCACCTACTTCTACGAAAGGATCTACAGTAGTGTTTTTAAGGATGTTGTACTTAATAGTACCATCGATAGCATAGTGAGAAAGATCGTCAACTTCGAAATCACCGATTTTCTCGATTCTGTTCAAAGATCCTCTTGCACCTACAGAGAAACCATCACCAATGTATTTGGAAACGGATACGTAAGATACAGAAGGCAAAATGTTCCAGTGATCGGAAACATTAAAATACTCATCGAACAAAGTTGTGCTAGAGTAAGGATTGTCACTATCGTTAGTAGGATAAGCGTCTATTGCATTCACCCCAATGCTAACTTGCCAGGGATTATTTTCGTCTTGCGCTTGTATGCTGTTGATCCCTACAAATACAAGAGCAACAACCAATAATTTGCTAAGATGTTTCATGCTCAAAATTTTAAGTTTAAGTGTTTATCAGCAGCAAATGTAAGTTGTTAAGACTTATTAACAAAATCTAAATTTCTTTTTTTTTGACTCATTTGCCAGAAGAATTGCTGCATTTCATCGAATTTAGATGACCTTTAACGACTTTCCTACCTTTATAAAGGCATTGATCGCTTTGTCCAAGTGTTCTTTTTCATGGGCAGCTGATAGCTGTACACGAATCCTTGCTTTGTCCTTGGGAACTACGGGGTAAAAGAATCCGATAACATAGATTCCCTCTTCCAACAGCATATCTGCCATGTTTTGAGAGAGCTTTGCATCGTATAGCATTACTGGAACAATCGCGGAATCACCATCGATTATATCAAAGCCTGCCTCTTTCATTCCTTTTTTAAAGTACTCTGTATTCCTTTGGAGCTTATCCCTTAAAGAGGTGTCGGTATCCAACATATCAAACACCTTTATCGAAGCACCTACAATGGCAGGGGCAAGGGAATTGGAGAACAGATAGGGCCTGGATCGCTGACGAAGTATTTCAATGATCTCTTTTTTGCCCGTGGTATATCCGCCCATGGCACCTCCCAAGGCTTTACCCAATGTACCTGTTATTATATCGATTCGGTCCATAACCCCCTTTTCCTCCAAGGTACCTCGACCTGTTTCGCCAATAAAACCTGCTGCATGGCACTCGTCTATCATAACCATGGCATCGTATTTATCGGCTAGGTCACAAATTTTGTCCAAAGGAGCTACAAGGCCGTCCATGGAGAAAACGCCATCCGTGACTATGATCTTAAAACGTGCTCCATCGGCAATACTTTGTTTCAAGTTTTCTTCGAGATCGGTCATATCATTATTGGCATACCTGTAACGCTTGGCCTTGCACAAACGAACCCCATCTATAATGGAAGCATGGTTCAAGGAATCCGATATAATGGCATCCTCTGCGGTAAGCAAGGGTTCAAAGACCCCTCCGTTGGCATCAAAAGCGGCGGCATATAATATGGTATCCTCCGTTCCATAGAAATCTGCGATTTTCTGTTCCAGTTCTTTATGGATATCCTGGGTCCCACATATAAATCTAACCGAGGACATTCCAAAGCCATGGGTATCCATGGTGTCTTTGGCAGCTTGGATTACATCAGGGTGGGAAGAAAGCCCCAAGTAATTGTTTGCACAAAAATTGATGACTTCCTCTCCCGTAGAGATCTTTATAACGGCCCCTTGTGGCGAGGTAATGATCCGTTCTTTTTTAAATAGGCCTGCTTCTTCAATATCTTGCAACTCTTTGGCCAAATGTTCTTTTATTTTTCCGTACATAATCTTAATTAGCTTTATACAAAAATAGGGTCTATTTCTTGGTCAATATAAACAATAATGGATTGTTTGATTTTAAAATCCATATCTCTCAAAATATCTGCGTAATTGGCAATCTGTTCCTTGTGCTTTGGCGACGGTTTCCCAGTTTTGTAATCTATGATGGTGGCCTCGTTTCCGGAGATCACAATTCTATCTGGACGAAGGGAACGACCATCCGTTGTCAAGATCTCCCTTTCATTTAAAACCTCAAGGTCGTCCATGTACAGGTCTTTTAGTTTGGGATGGTTCACCACGGCCATTATTTTTTGTTTGATGTCGCCTGCCGCTGCTTGTGGAAAATGGCCTTCGATTTCCAAGCGTTCCAAAATTGCATCAACATCGGTCACCGTTTCAACCTCGCTAAGTGCATAATGGATCACATTTCCCATTTCAATGGCCTCCATGCGCTCATCGTCCCACAAACGACCTGACTTTGTTGATATCTTAAAACCGGTATCATCTTTAGGTCGGGTAACATAACGGATATGATTTTCGAAAGACTCCAAGGGAACTACCGCTGATTCTTTTGATGGAAATGTTCCGATAGCATAAACACCACTTTCATTTTCAGAAATCCCTTTTTGTTGCACGTACCATTGGAAAAGGTCGGAGTAGGATGTGGCGTTTTCAATTGAAGCTACATCTTTCTTGGGAGTTTCTGAAAGTACAAAGAGCCCTTTTACGGGACGGGTAAGTGCTACGTAGAGTACGTTCATGGAATCCAACAAGGTTTTTTGTTCTTCGGCCATATATTTCTGTTGGGCCACCTCGTTGTATTCCATCATATCCTTATTGTTATTGATCAAAAACTCGTGTAGCCCCAACGTCTCATCACTGGTAGTGGCGGGCACCCAAGTTTTCTTTTTCTTTCGCTTGTCGTCCAAAATGGCATTGGCAAAAGGGAAGATCACAAAGGGGAACTCCAGTCCCTTTGCTTTGTGAATGGTCATAATTTTTACTGCATCCACACCATCGGGAGCAGCAATGGAAAGGGACTCTTTTTTTACTTCCCAATAATTAAGGAAGGCATACACACTGGGTCCTTCCCTTTTTTCAAAATCGAGCACTTCGTCCATTAAGAATGATATATGTGCTACAGAACCTTCGTACAGTTCAAATTGTACTATTGCGGTTTCCAGTATGGTCAATACCGGTTCACTTTTTAAATCTTTTATGATGAAGTTGTATTCAGAGGCCAAGAATGATTCAATATCCACTAAGTGTTTACTGATGAAGTGGTGCTTGCCTTTTTCGTTAGGGCATAGATACATTAATATATGGTATGCCGCTTCACGGTCTTTTGCGTTCTCGAAGATTCGGAGCATCGACACCAAAAAAATGACCTTTTCATTTTTTGCAAGCAAAAGAGCATCCGAAGAAATGATGGGGATGTTCTGCTGTGCCAAAAAATCCGCCAGCAGCATTCCTTTTTTGTTATCGCGCACCAACACGCAGATATCGGAATAGGGATGATTTTTCGAAACTATGTGCTGGATGGACTTTAAGGTTTCTTCGCAATAGACCTCATCTTTGTCCGCTACATCAGCATCCAGAAAGGATATTTGAACAAAGCCTCCGGGCTTGTTGTTTGTTTTTTGATGGGAATCGTTTAAAAAAAGATCTCGATAATCCTGATTGCCGAGCACGGGTGCAGTTTCCGTGAAAAAACCATTGTTAAAGTTGACGATTTCATCAGAACTCCGCCAGTTGGTGTCCAGCGAATAGGTATTCTGCTCCACGGCAAATGGGTGAGACCTTCCATTGATCAGGTTAAGGAATTGTTCGGCACGCCCCCCCCGCCAACGATAAATGGCCTGCTTTACGTCCCCAACCAAAAACAGGGAGCCGCGTTCGTGCCTTTCGTCCTCGCTTTCCAGGGCATTACCAATAAGGGGGACCAAGTTTTCCCATTGCATTTTGGAGGTATCCTGGAACTCATCAATAAAATAATGACGGTATTTTTCGCCCATCCGTTCGTAAATAAAAGGTACAGGTTGATTTTTGATTTCTTTGGACAGAATCGCGTTCAGTGAGGAAATGGGAATAATGTCCCTGTCCAGTTCAATGTTTTTGATCTCTTTGGCGATTTCGTTCAAGACTGTCATCGGCACTATGTTGCCATATATATTTTGGAGATAGCTGTGCCGATACACTAATTGTTTTATGGAGAGATAGTTTTCCAAAATGGTCATGGCCAGTTGTGTCACATCCCGTTTGTCGCTCGCTTTGAGCAACTTTCCTTCTGCTAGATTTGGCTCTAAGGTTTTACTGGTATAAAGATTCTTTGGGCTGAACTCCCCATCGATCATTTTTTTAAAATGATTTGGCAAGGTTTTTCTGGGAAAATCGGTGAACTCAAACCCTTGAACTTGTATTTCCTGAAGCACAGTTTGAGCCTTTTGCACGACTGTTTCTTCAATTGCCTTGCTTTCTGATGCTATCCGCTTTTGGATGTCCTGAAAATCTCCGATGGACTTATCACGCAAGGGAGTTATATGCGCTGAATGATTTTCTTGGAACAGTAATGTGCCAATTTCGATCAGGTCGTATGTGATGTTCCAACTTTTAGCCTCATCGATTTTTTCAAGGGAAAAGGCGATAAGGACCTCGGTAAGCTTTTCATCATTGCCTGCTCTTTCCAGTAATCGTCCCACCGCTTCTTCCAACAAAAGATCCAGATTTAGTTCCACTTCAAAATTTTGGGAGAGGTGAAGATCGCGGGCAAAAGTTTTTATGATTTTATGATTGAACTTGTCAATCGTTGAAATTTCAAAAAAGGAATAGTTGTGAAGTATCCGCTTTAACATAAGTTGTGAGCGCTCCCGCAATTGTGCTTCGGTGAGGGAGAGTTCATCACAAAGTGATCGGAACAGATCTTTCTGCTTTTCAGGAACCTTATCTTGGCCAAAGGCGAACAAGTTGTCCAATATCCTGGTCTTCATTTCATCAACCGCCTTATTGGTAAATGTGATGGCCAAAATCTGACGGAATTTTATCGTAGAACTATGGGAGAGCAGTAGGGTAAGGTAGGCTTTGGCAAGGGCATAGGTCTTGCCAGAACCTGCAGATGCACTATATATTTTAAAATTAGACCCTTCCAAGGATGTTTTTCCTGCAAAATAAGGATTCCTTGCCTGATGTTAACATGGTTTTAGCGGAATATAAATGTTAAAATCCGTATTTTTACACAAATCGATTAATAACCTAAAAAAAGAAAAAATATGGCTTTTGAATTACCTAAATTACCGTATGCGTACGATGCATTGGAACCTCATATAGATGCTAGGACCATGGAAATACACCATACCAAGCACCACAACGGCTACACAACAAAATTGAACGGAGCCATTGAAGGAACTGATTTGGAAGGAAAGTCCATCGACGAAATTCTTTCCGGTCTGGATATGTCCAACGCTGCCGTTAGAAACAATGGTGGAGGATTCTTTAACCACTGCCTGTTTTGGGAAGTAATGTCTCCAAACGGTGGAGGAACTCCTTCCGGTGAGTTGGCTACTGCTATTGATGATGCTTTTGGATCTTTTGATGCGTTCAAGGAAAAATTCGCTTCAGCTGCGGCGACGCAGTTCGGTTCCGGATGGGCCTGGTTGTGTGTTCACAAAGGTGGAAAAGTTGACATTTGTTCAACTCCGAACCAAGATAACCCGATTATGCCGGGAGTTGGTTGTGGTGGATATCCAATTTTGGGCTTGGATGTATGGGAACATGCATACTATTTGAATTACCAAAACAAGCGCCCGGATTACATTTCTGCATTCTTTAATGTGATCAATTGGGACAAAGTTTCCGAAAATTACGCTGCTAGTAAATAAAAACTAGTTGGCCAAAACATATGAAAGCCGTGCACACTGTGCACGGCTTTTTTGTTTTTGTTTTTTCTAAAATAGAAAAGGGCGAGGAAGCCCTCACCCTTTTCGTCCCAAATCTTACCATAAACTTAACCTACTTATGCTATGGCGAGACTAAAATACTGGTATTGTGTAAAATAACAAAGGGTTTTAAAAAATATTTTGCGTTTTAAAAGAAAATGAAAACGTGCAGTTCATCGATAAAATGGATAAAACCTTGGTAGTCAAACATAAAGAAGCCGGAGCATGCTCCGGCTTCTTTCCCCAAATCTTACCATGAACTTAACCTACTTATGCTATGGTTCTCCAAATGTAAGGCAAGCTGGTTTTTGAAAAACAAGTTTTCGGATGAAAGCCCCCAAAATTGGTTGAAGTGTTTAAATGGTCCAATGAATTGATAAATGTCAAGAAATCCTTGCTCTGCGGTCTTTTCGAGAAAAGTGTGGAAAATAAAAAAGGTGGAATAGCTTCCACCTTTTTTGCCCCAAATCTTACCATGAACTTAACCTACTTATGCTATGGCAGATACTAAAGTAGGATTGCGGGTTACTGTTTGTATAAAAACCCGCTGTTCTGCTAGTTTCATCGATAAAGTGCACATATTGCGCCCTTTTTCTATATGGTTGATTAATAAGCTCTTTCGTTCTTGCCCTCAAAAAAGTTGACAAATGCCTTGTTCACCACTCTGTTGCCACCTGGTGTGGGATAGTTTCCGGTAAAATACCAGTCGCCCAAATTTTTAGGGCAAGCACTGTGCAGCCCTTCAATGGATTGGTAAATAATTTCAACTTCCGCTTTTATTCCTTCCGGGCTCAATATCTCACCTATCTTCTTGGAAATTTGTTTCGCGGAGAATGGAGCATAGAATTCCTTCACATAGTTAACGGCATCCCTGTTGGCTGGATCTGTTTGAGTCCGGCACTTTTCATAGATTTCCTTGATCAAATGGGTGGTCCCGTGATCTTCATGAAGTGCTAGGGCGGCCTTGAACGCAACAAAGTCCTCAAGTTTGGCCATATCGATACCGTAACAATCGGGGTATCGTATTTGCGGTGCAGAGGAAACCACCACTATCTTTTTAGGTGATAATCGGTCCAAGATCTTAAGGATACTTCGTTTCAAGGTGGTGCCGCGTACAATACTGTCATCAATGATTACCAAGTTATCGGTGGGTTTTACCGAACCGTACGAAATATCATAAACGTGTGTTACTAAATCATCACGGCTGCTATCCTGGGTAATAAAGGTTCTTAGTTTTGCATCCTTGATGGCCACTTTTTCTATCCTTGGGCGAATATTCAATATTTTATGAAGCTCTTCTGCCTTCATATTGGGTCCAAGGGCCAAAATTTGTTCCTCCTTTTTCTTGTTGAGGTAATTCTGGGCCTCTTTCACCATTCCAAAGAACGATGTTTCCGCAGTGTTTGGAATGTAAGAGAAAACAGTATTCTCCAAATCGTTGTCAATCGATTTTAATATTTCAGGGAATACCAGTTTCCCCAATTTTTTTCGTTCCTGATAAATTTCCTTGTCACTGCCTCGAGAGAAATAAATACGCTCAAAAGAACAGGCTTTGCGTTCTGTAGGCTCCAGTATTTTTTTCAAGGCCATGGAACCGCTCTTTTTAATGATTACGGCATGTCCAGGGTCCAACTCGTGAACATCATCAAAATTCACATTGAAAACTGTTTGGATCACGGGTCGTTCGGATGCTACAACCACCACTTCATCATCCTGGTAATAGTATGCGGGTCGAATTCCTGCAGGGTCTCGCATTACAAAGGCATCTCCGTGTCCGATAAGTCCGCTCATGGCATAGCCGCCATCCCAGTTTTTGGAGGCTTTTCTCAAAATCTTGGCGACGTTCAAACGTTCGGCGATCAAAGCGGAGGCTTCCCTTTTGGTATACCCTTCTTTTTTGATCTGTTTGTAGAGCTTGGCAACGGCATCATCCAAAAAGTGACCGATTTTTTCCATCACCGTTACTGTGTCCGCTTTTTCTTTGGGGTGCTGTCCCAGTTCTACCAAGTTGCTGAAGAGTTCATCAACATTGGTCATGTTAAAGTTACCGGCAACAATCAGGTTACGGTGCATCCAGTTGTTCTGTCTTAAAAATGGGTGAACGCTCTCGATACTGTTTTTTCCAAATGTTCCGTAGCGAACGTGTCCCATCAAAAGTTCTCCGATATAAGGGATGTTCTTTTTTTGCCAGTCCACATCGTCCTCGTGTTCCGGATGTTCGGTTAAGGCCGTATTGATGCGGTTGTTGATCTGGGCAAAAATATCTTGGATGGGCTGCTGTTGGGCAGACCGTACACGGCTCATGTAACGCTCACCGGGCTGCATATCCATTTTAATACTGGCAAAACCAGCACCATCCTGTCCACGATTATGCTGTTTCTCCATCATCAGGTACATCTTGTTTACACCGTAAAAAGCGGTACCGTACTTTTCTTTGTAGTACTCCAGGGGTTTAAGCAAACGGATCAACGATATTCCGCATTCGTGCTTAATGGGATCACTCATAACAAACCAAATAAAAAAGCCCCGAAAATCTCAGGGCAAACATTTATGTTAATTCAATATTGAACTGCGTCAATTCTTTAAACTGTACCAAGCGGGACTCGACCTCGCTCTTTTTTAAATCCACCATCCGCTCGGTTCCGAAACGTTCCACACAGAACGAAGCTAAATTAGATCCGTGTATAATGGCGTTTTTCATGCTTTCAAAAGAAATGTTACCGGTTTCCGTTAAATATCCTGCAAAGCCTCCGGCAAAGGTATCCCCTGCACCGGTAGGGTCAAAAACTTCCTCCAACGGAAGGGCCGGGGCAAAGAATATATTGTCCTTATGGAACAAAAGGGCACCGTGCTCCCCTTTTTTGATCACGACATATTTAGGTCCCATTTCCTGAATTTTGGCCGCAGCCTTTACCAGTGAATATTCGCTGGTCATTTGCCTGGCCTCTTCATCGTTAATGGTAATGACATCGATTTTGGAAATCACCGCCATCAATTCATCCCACGTATTGTCCATCCAAAAATTCATGGTATCCAAAACTATAAGTTTTGGTCGTTTTTCCATCTGATTAATTACACTCAGTTGAATATTGGGGTGGAGGTTGCCGAGCATAACAATATCGGCATTTGTATAATCGTTGGGTACAACAGGATTGAAATCGGCCAAGGTATTCAGTTCGGTGGCCAATGTATCCCTGGAATTGAGATCGTTATGGTACTTTCCTTCCCAAAAGAAGGTTTTTCCTCCTACAACGACTTCGACACCGGAAAGATCAATATCCTTGTTTTGTAGAATATCCATATAAGATTGTGGAAAATCATCTCCCACTACGGATACAATTGCAGAGTCTATTTTAAATTGTGAAGCTGCCAAACCAATAAAGGTGCCGGCGCCCCCCAATATTTTTCCAGTTTTCCCGAACGGTGTTTCAATGGCATCGAAAGCCATGGTTCCCACGATCAGTAATTTGCCCATTCCCTAATTTTTGCTGCAAATATACGGCATGGATGTTCCAATTATCAAAAAATGGGTGCTTTGTTCGTGAAACGGATTATTTTCTCCCAAAATCGGCAGGAATTTCACCCCAGGCTTTGGTCTCCCACTTTACAATAGGTGTGTTGAACCTATTCTTTTTTAGCCATTCCTCAGCTCGGGCTATAAGTTCAAAAAGTTGCGCATTTTTTGCGGTCTTGTTCAATTTGGTGCCACACTTTTTCTTCCGCACCCACCCAATGGCGATTCTGGAATCGGAATACAGGATACGGTCACTCTTATGTTGTTTTAAAAAGGCCAATCCATGGACCAATGCCAGAAACTCGCCCACATTGCTGGTCCCCTGCTCAAAAGGGCCTTGATGGAAAAGTACTTTTTTACTCTTGGTATCCACTCCGCGGTATTCCATTTTTCCAGGGTTGCCGCTGGATGCTGCATCCACTGCAATGGAATTATAATTGGGGTCCCCGATTTTAAGTCGTTCTTCCGGAGTCAGCTCACTCTTGCCTTTTGATTTTCCCTTAAAATCCAAATAATTGCCATTGTAAGCTTTTTTCGCTTCCTCAAAAGTGGCGAAGGATTTGTATTGTGCCCCTTTTACACCATCAATTTGAGCTTTGCAATCTGCCCATGTCTCGAATATTCCTGGGTGTTTTCCCTTCCAAACCACATAAAACTTTTTTTTCTTGGCCATTAGGAGAGTAGTTTTTCTATCACTTTCGGAAAGTGTTCATATTCCAGTTGATGTACTTTCTCGGCAATGGAATTTGCGTCGTCCGAAGGAATAACTTTGGTTTTAGCTTGAAAAATGATGGCACCTTCATCATAATTTTCGTTTACATAATGTATGGTAATGCCCGTTTCGGTCTCGTTGTTTTCCTTAACAGCTTGGTGCACTCTTTCCCCATACATGCCCTTTCCACCATATTTTGGCAGTAAGGCAGGGTGAATGTTGATGATTTTATCGGGAAACGATTGGATCAGGTTGGAAGGGATTTTCCATAAAAAGCCCGCGAGTACGATTAAATCTGTCTGTATTCCTTCAAGAAACTGAACCACGGTGTCGGAATCTTTAAAAGCAATTTTATTGAAATAAAAAGCGGGCACTCCCAAACGATCGCATCGTTCCAAAACTTTGGCGGAACTCTTATTGGTCAACACTGCTGCCACTTCCACTTGTGGTTTCTCGCGAAAAAATGAAATAATATTTTCTGCATTCGAACCACTGCCCGATGCGAAGATTACAATTCGTTTCATTCGTTAGGAATTGATGTGATTTTGGACTAAATTACGTCGGCTAAAGTAATGTACAGCATTTTAAGATGTTTTATTTAAAGCACATTTTATCGACAAATAGTGTATTTAATCCAAAGTTTTATATTTTTGCCAACGATTTAAATTTTTAAAACCACAATAATTATGTCAGACATTGCATCAAGAGTAAAGGCTATCATCGTTGATAAACTGGGTGTAGATGAGAATGAAGTTGTAGCGGAAGCTAGCTTTACCAACGACTTAGGAGCGGATTCCTTGGACACTGTTGAACTTATCATGGAGTTTGAGAAAGAATTTGATATCCAAATACCAGATGACCAAGCAGAGAATATTGCCACTGTTGGTCAGGCCATTAGCTACATCGAAGAAGCTAAGTAATTAAATGATATATCGCTAAAGATTTTAAATTATCCATGTGGTGGTTATCACATGGATAATTTTTTTTATAATTTAGGTCTAAAGGGTAAAAAAATAGTTCAATGCAGTTAAAGCGAGTTGTGGTTACCGGAATGGGAGCGTTGACCCCCATAGGTAACAATTTAGAAGCTTATTGGGAAGGACTAAGAACCGGTAAGAGCGGTTCTGCCCCCATAACTTATTTCGATACCGAAAAATTCAAGACTAAGTTTGCTTGCGAGCTCAAAGGGTACGACCCATCCGATTATTTTGATCGGAAAGAAGCAAGAAAGCTGGACAGGTTTGCCCAGTACGCCCTGGTTTCTTCAGATGAAGCCATTGCGGACTCCGGGATTGACTTGGACGTTGTGGACAAGTTTAGGGTCGGTGTTGTATGGGGAGCAGGAATAGGTGGGCTGGAAACTTTCCAAAACGAGGTGATCAACTATGCCAATGGCGATGGTACTCCACGTTTTAATCCATTCTTTATTCCTAAAATGATAGCTGATATAGCACCAGGAAATATCTCCATTAAACATGGATTCATGGGGCCTAACTATACTACGGTCTCTGCCTGTGCCTCTTCCGCCAATGCCATGATCGATGCACTCAATTATATTCGATTGGGACATTGTGATGTTATTGTAACCGGAGGAAGTGAAGCAGCAGTGACCATTGCAGGTATGGGAGGTTTCAATGCCATGCATGCACTTTCAACCAGAAACGAAAGCCCAGAAACTGCTTCCAGGCCATTCGACGCCACACGCGACGGATTTGTCTTGGGAGAAGGGGGTGGAGCACTAATTCTGGAGGAATACGAACATGCCAAAGCTAGGGGAGCAAAAATATACGCCGAAGTATTGGGCGGAGGTCTTTCCAGTGATGCTTACCATATGACTGCACCACACCCAGAAGGAATAGGAGTGGTTAAAGTAATGGAAAACTGTTTGCAAAATGCCGGACTTAAGCCGGAAGATGTTGATGCAATCAATACGCACGGAACCTCCACACCACTCGGTGATGTAGCTGAGCTCAAAGCTATTTCCAAAGTATTTGGAGACCATGCCAAGGACATCAACATCAACTCTACCAAGTCCATGACCGGTCACTTGTTGGGAGCTGCGGGAGCCATTGAAGCCATCGCATCCATTTTGGCCATGGAACATAATTTGGTTCCACCGACCATTAACCACAGCGTTGTGGACGAACAGATTGATCCTTCACTGAACCTAACCCTTAACAAGGCGCAAGAACGCGATGTTAAGGTTGCCATGAGCAACACATTTGGTTTTGGAGGACATAACGCGTGTGTATTATTCAAAAAATTAGGGTAGTTTTGTAGCATGAAACTTACTTCCAAAATATTCAATTCCCATCCGAGCACGGATGGGGATTTTTTTTTGGGAATCAAAAAAATACTTGGTTTCAAGCCCAAAAACATCGAAATCTATAAAACGGCCTTCCTGCATCGTTCCATGAACAAAAAGGACGAAAAGGGAAACCCATTAAATTACGAAAGATTAGAATTTTTGGGAGACTCCATGTTGGGAACCATTATCTCCAAATACCTTTACAACGAAGTGCCCGAAGGCGATGAAGGTTACCTAACAAAAATGCGTTCCAAAGTAGTGAGCCGCAAGCACCTGAACGAATTGGGCAAGGACCTTGGACTGTTGAAGTATGTGGAGAGCCGCATACCCAAGGCACATTTTGGTGAGAATATACACGGTAACGTTTTTGAAGCACTTGTTGGTGCCATTTATCTGGATAGGGGATATAATTATTGCGAAAAGTTTATCGATGATCGCGTAATAGAACCCTATGTGGACATAGAGCAGTTGGAAGGCAAGGTGATTAGTTACAAGAGTCTTGTGATCGAATGGTGTCAAAAGGAAAAGAAGCCATTCAACTATAACGTGTACGAGGATACCGGTAACGATGAGCTTAAACATTTCGCCGTAAAACTTACCATTGGGGACAGGATGTTGGCAAAAGCAAGGGCGACCTCCAAGAAAAAAGCAGAGGAAAAGGCATCCAAAAGGGCCTATTTTGCATTGCAGAGCCGGATAGAAAATCAGTAACTTTAAATAATGGTAAATTCAAACGTTTTCGCTTGATTTATAAGTGTATTGTTTTGTATAAACTAGGCATTCAAAAGGATTAAGCCTATATTTACCGTTCGTGTTATGGGCATGTTGACTACACACAAGATATCGGCAGACTTATATGACGATAGTTTTTCTCTCATCGCCATACACAGTGATTTGGAGGATTATGCCATTACATATGCCATAAATTCCAACTGTGGATTGTATTTAAAAAGGATGAAAAAGGACCTGTGCCTTAACAAGGACATGTCTTTTTCCGTGTTCGACTGGGATGATGAGATGAACGATGTATACTGGACACTGATATCCAACAAATGTGAAGTTGAAGAAGTAGTGCCTTCCGATGGATTGTTCGGGAACAACATATCCAGAAGAACCGATCACTTGGTGAAGGAGAGGAAAGAGGTGGATTATTTTTTGAAGGTGGACGCAGCCGATGAAACTTTGATAATTCAAAAAATTAAATCCATCAATAAAATATCCAAGGTAATCACAGCATATCCATTGGACACAGAGAATTTAAAATCAAAAAGAAATTTAATCTTTTAACAATGCCAACTAGAAAGAAGACTAAAATTGTAGCAACCCTAGGTCCAGCCACTAGTAAGAAGGAAACCTTAAGGGAAATGATCCTGGCCGGTGTCGATGTATTCCGAATCAACTTTTCGCACGCTGCCTACGAAGATGTGGCCGAGCGTATTAAAATGATAAGGGAACTAAATGATGAGTTGGAGACCAACACTGCCATACTTGCCGACTTACAAGGACCTAAACTTAGAGTGGGTGTAATGGGCGGAGAGGCCGTGGTGGCACCCGGAGACGAAGTGACCTTTGCCACTGGGGAGCCTTTTGAAGGTACGGCATCAAGGGTATATATGAACTACCAAAACTTTCCTAAGGACGTTAAACCGGGAGAGCGAATCCTATTGGATGATGGTAAATTGATTTTCGAAGCAAAATCCACCAACGGAAAGGACGAAGTGGTAGCGACAGTAATTCAGGGAGGACCCCTAAAGTCCAAAAAAGGAGTAAACCTTCCCAACACGGATATTTCCTTGCCGGCACTAACCAAAAAGGATATCAAGGACGCCATTTTTGCCATTGGGCAACAAGTGGATTGGATGGCACTCTCTTTTGTGCGACATAGCCAGGATATCATAGACCTTCAGGAACTTATTCAAAAACATTCGGAGCATAAAATCCCGATTATAGCTAAAATAGAAAAACCTGAGGCCGTAGAAAATATTGACAAGATCGTTACACAATGCGATGGCCTAATGGTAGCTCGTGGGGATCTGGGTGTAGAAGTACCTGCGCAAGAGGTACCATTGATCCAGAAAAAGTTGGTTCTAAGTGCCAAAAAAGGTAGAATCCCTGTGATTATTGCCACCCAGATGATGGAAACCATGATCACGAGCTTGACACCTACCAGGGCAGAAGTGAACGATGTTGCCAACTCTGTTATGGATGGTGCCGATGCCGTAATGTTATCTGGCGAAACATCCGTAGGGAACTACCCGGTGCAAGTAATCGAGAAAATGGCCAGTATTGTCTCTAGTGTGGAAGGTTCTAGTTTGATCAAGGTGCCACAAACACCTCCACATATTAGGACCAAAAGGTATATCACCAAATCCATTTGTTACCATGCCGCGCTAATGGCGAACGAAATCCAGGCAAGGGCCATTTCAACATTGACGAACAGTGGATATACCGCATTCCAGATTTCTGCATGGAGACCGGCAGCACATATTTTGGTTTTCACATCCAATAAGCGAATATTGACCCAGCTTAACTTACTTTGGGGAGTTAAGGCCTTTTATTATGATAAGTTTGTATCTACCGATCAAACCATTGAAGATGTAAACCAAATTGCCTGTGAAAAAGGCTTTTTGGATGTTGGGGATATGCTCGTGAGTTTGGCAGCTATGCCTATAAAAGAAAAAGGAATGGTGAACACCTTGCGTGTAACCGAGATAGAAAGCTGTAATTTTTAACAGCAGTAAACCATAAACAGAAAAAGGCGTGCATTCTTAAAATGCACGCCTTTTTTTATTCGCAAAAACAGCATTCTCTTGTTTTGGCAGTGTCCAACTGATTCTATGTAAGTAAGTTCAATTTGGAAGGACTAATTGTTCAGTAACAGAACAAACAATCCATGCTACACCAATACACCGATTCCAGATTAGGGGCCATTTTAGGGTTTACGGACGATATCAAAAATGACCAAGAACGATTTTCCATTACCGCTAAGACCATTAAATTTTTATGGAACAGGAACAATTCACCCCTAACCATCCAAATAGATGGGATGGACTTGGACCTGTTGCCCGACCAGATAATAACGGTTACCTACCTACAGCACATCTCCTATTCGGAAACCCAATTGCCGCTCACAGCTATATTGTTCAACAGGGAGTTCTATTGTATAGCCGATCACGACAGCGAGGTTTCATGTAACGGAATTCTGTTTTTTGGAACGCAGGATATTCCCATAATAACGGTGCCCAAGGATCAACTTAAAAAGTTCAATCTATTGCACGATATGTTCATTGAAGAGTTTTCTACTCCGGACAACATACAGGGCGATATGTTGCAAATGCTTTTAAAAAGAATGATTATCATGAGTACCCGATTGGCAAAGGACCAACTTATTGTAAAAACACTTGGTAACGACCAAATAGATACGATTCGCAGGTTCAATTTTTTGGTCGACATACATTTTAGGACAAAGAGGAAAGTGAGCGATTATGCCGAATTATTGTTCAAGTCGCCCAAAACGCTTTCTAACCTGTTCTCCATCTACAACCAAAAGTCCCCACAGCAGATCATTCTGGAACGTATTGCACTCGAGGCAAAGCGATTGATTAATTTTACCGACAAGCAAAATCAGGAAATTGCTTTTGAACTTGGCTTTAACGACCCGGCGCATTTTAGCCGTTTTTTCAAAAAAATGACCCAAATGACACCTTCGGAATACCGTGAAAACCTGCTTTTGGTAGCCTAAGGGAAAATTGGTCAAGCCGTCGGGAAATCCTTCCTAACACCCACCCTTCTTTTCGGAGCATCTTTGCCCTGTAATCAAAAAACAGATATAAGATGAAATCCACAGAAAAATCCATTTTCAATCTCATTGAGATTTTTAGAACTCCACAGAAAACAGAGGCACAAACCGTAAAGGTTTCCGAACACTGTGAGCAAAAGTACCATCACGATTTTTATTGTGATGCGGAGCAACCATTTGTACAAAACTATTAATCAATAATAATTCATTTTAAAATTTATAATCATGAGCACGATCAATGTACCTAAAAGAGAAGAAGTAAGTTCAGCCAACCAGGCTATTTTTGACAATTTGGAAAAAGCCGTTGGCTTTGTCCCCAACTTGTTTGCGACCTATGCCCACTCGGAAAATGCCTTGGGCAATTATTTAGGACTTTCCAATGCTAAAACATCATTAAAGGCCAAGGAGAAGGAAGTAGTGAACTTGGCCGTAAGCCAGGTGAACAATTGTATTTATTGTTTGTCCGCACATACCGCTATCGGAAAAATGAACGGCTTTACAGACGAGCAAATTTTGGAATTAAGGGGAGGTACCGCTTCTTTTGATCAAAAATTGGATGCCCTGGCTCGATTGGCCAAAAACATTACAGAAAATAGAGGAGCAACAGATGCCCATATTTTGGATGAATTCTTTGCGGCCGGTTGGACCAAGGAGAATTTAATAGATACCATAGTTTTGGTGGGAGATAAAACCATTTCAAACTACGTTCATAGCACAACAAAAGTACCTGTGGATTTTCCAGTAGCACAACCTTTGGAAACAGAGATCGCGTAAGGAAATCGTTATTCTATGTTAAAGCCCCTTCGAACTGAAGGGGCTTTTTTTATGTAAGTTCGGCATCGGCAAAAAGGGACGGAGCTATGCTCTTGGCCATAAATATGGGCCAATCGTTTTTAAAAAGATGACTTTCCATTACTGCGCTTTCATACAAAAGATAAAGGCCTCCCGATATTTTCTCCGTTTCGGCACGGGAAAGATTGGAAATGTTATCACCGACCACTTCACCCAAAAACAGCAGCAATTCCTTTTTTTGCTGTTGAATTACTTTTAGAATTTTAGTTTGATCAGGAGAAAGTTCACCAAGTGTTTTAATGCTCCAGCAGCCTTGAAAATTTTCCTCGAGGTATAGGTCCCTGAGCAAGTCGAAAATAGCCAACAACTGGTTTCTCCCCGATTGTCTTTGAGCAACATAGTTTTTAAGCCTTTCCATAAAATCAGTATGGCGCTGATTCAGATAAGCCACACAAATATCCTCTTTGGATTTAAAATGGCTGTACAGCGTAGCTTTTGCTATATCGCACTTGTTTATGATTTCGTTGACCCCAGTTGAATTATATCCCTGAGAATAGAAAAGTTCTCCAGCTGAGGATATAATATGCTCGTGCAATTCATTTCGTTGCATAAAATGTGAAAGAATATAGTTAATGGTGGTCGATGGTACTACAAATTAATAAAGAAATATTGGGTCGGGCAATTAAACTGATACCGGTGTGAGGGTAAAATCAACTTTTTTAGGTCATGGAAAGGTATTCCCCATTGGGAAAGAAATCCTTTTCTTAAGCTAACTGTTTAAAATAGCGTTTGTTGCAAACAATTTCCTATATTGTAATATTCAATATTATCAATCAAATAATTAAAACACTACCTAAATGAAAAAGTTACTTCTGGCCTGTATTATGGCCATTTTGTCCTTTACCATTGGATATGGGCAAGGATTTCAGTTTAAAGCGGACGATATTGACATCGCTTACAAAAAATACACTTTAAAAAACGGCTTGACTTTATTGGTCCACGAAGATCATAAAGCTCCCATTGCGGCAGTCAATGTTTGGTACCATGTGGGTTCTAAGAACGAAAAACCTGGAAAAAGTGGTTTTGCCCACTTGTTTGAGCACCTAATGTTCAATGGTAGCGAAAACTACAACACAGATTATTTTCAGGCACTGGAAAGTATTGGGGGTACAGATCTCAATGGAACCACGAACAACGATCGTACCAATTACTTCCAAAATGTACCGGTTTCCGCTTTGGATCAAGTACTGTTTTTGGAGTCTGATAGAATGGGACACCTGCTGGGAGCCATTGACCAAGAAAAGTTGGATGAACAGCGAGGTGTTGTTCAGAATGAGAAAAGACAAGGGGAGAATCAGCCCTATGGCATGCAATGGGATTATTTAACCAAAGCCATGTACCCTAAAGGCCACCCCTATTCTTGGACCGTAATCGGTGAAATGGAGGACTTGAACGCCGCCTCTTTGGAAGATGTACAGGATTGGTTCAAATCCTACTACGGAACCGCAAATGCGGTACTTGCCGTCGCTGGTGACGTGGATGCCGAAGAAGTACACCAAAAAGTAATCAAATATTTTGGAGATATCCCATCTGGGCCGACGGTGGAGAGACAGGAAGTCAATATCCCGAACAAGGTGACCGATTCCCGTCAGGAGTATCAGGACCGTGTTCCGGAAACTCGAGTTTTGTTTGCTTGGAACTCTCCTCCTTTTGGAGCAAGGGAAGACCTTCATTTTGATTTGATTTCTGCAATTTTGACCAGCGGTAAAAACTCAAGGTTATATCAAAAGTTCATCTATCAAGATCAATCAGCCAGTGCGGCGGTATCTTTTCAGTCTTCCAGCGAAATCGCCAGTGAATTTATCACCTGGTTGAATGTAAAACAAGGCGAGGACGCAGCAAAACTGGAAAGGGAACTTGAAGCTGAAATCGAAAGATTTATCAAGGAAGGTCCTACCGAAGAAGAACTGAAAAGGGTAAAAGCCAACTACTTTGCCAACTTTATTAAAGGTTTGGAACGCATCGGTGGCTTTGGCGGGGTGTCGGATATTCTTGCCTCTAACCAAACATACCATGGAGATGCATCTTACTACAAGACCCAATTAAAATTTGTGGAAGAAGCCACCGCCGAGGACCTGAAAAATACAGCTGAGAAATGGTTGACCAAAGGAAAGCACATTTTGATCTGTAGGCCATTCCCTGAATATGAAATTGTTGAATCTACAGTAGACAGAAGCAAACTACCGGAACTTGGTGCACCAAAAAGTTCTAAATTCCCCGAATTGGAACGCACCCAATTGTCCAATGGTCTCGAGGTGGTACTGGCGAAAAGGACAGGAGTGCCGACCGTAATTATCAACCTTGTGGCCGATGCAGGATACAAAACAGATTATCTGTCCTCTCCGGGAACTGCAAATTTGGCCATGAATTTAATGGATGAGGGAACCAAGGATAAAAATTCCCTCGAAATCAACGAACAGCTTCAGCTATTGGGAGCGTCTTTGAGCACTTTTTCAAGTCAAGATGAATCCAATGTATATATGAGCACCCTAAAACCAAGTTTGGATGCCAGTTTGGATTTGTTCATGGATGTATTGCTCAACCCGGTGTTCCCGGAGAAGGAATTCGAGCGTTTACAAAAAGAACAGATCAACAATATAAAGCGGGAAAAGTCACAACCCATTACCATGGCCTTAAGGGTAATGAACAAGTACCTTTATGGAGAAGACCATCCGTATAGCAGTCCATATACTGGGACAGGGTACGAGGAAACGGTTTCTAAGTTGACAAGGGAAGATGTTGTTGATTTTTACGATACCTGGTTTAAACCAAATAATTCCACTTTGATCGTTACCGGGGATGTGGAGATGAGCGAGTTGAAATCCAAGTTGGAGAAAACCTTGGGCAAATGGAAAAAAGGAGATGTGCCGACAATTGCATTTAAGGAGCCGAAAACCAATACCAAAAACACACTTTATTTAATGAACCGTCCGGAATCCCAACAGTCTGTGATACTGGCAGGGCACTTGACCGAAAAGTACGGTGATGTTTCGGAAATTGCATTGGAGCAAATGGTGAACATTCTTGGAGGTGATTTCACGTCAAGAATCAATATGAACCTTAGGGAGGACAAACATTGGTCCTATGGAGCCGGGGGTTTTGTAATGGGATCCAAGGAAGAACGCCCCTTTATTGTTTATGCACCGGTACAAACGGATAAAACAGCAGAATCGGTAACAGAGATCAGAAAGGAAATCTCCGAATTTACCTCAACAAAACCTGCAACTAGTGAAGAATTGGAAAAAGTTAAAACCAATCAGGTACTAAAGTTACCGGGACAATGGGAGACCAATAGCTCGGTCAACAGTTCGGTAAGGAATTTGATCCGTTACAACTTGCCCGACGATTACTATCAAAAATACGATCAGAATGTTAGGAACCTCTCTTTGGATGATATCAAAAAAGTGAGCAACCAAGTGGTTCAGCCAGATAAGGTAAATTGGTTCATGGTCGGGGATAGAGCCGAGATCATCAATAAATTGGACGAACTTGGTTTTGACAACATCATAGAGATCGATGCTGATGGGAACCCCAAGAAACCAGCGGTTAAACCAATGGAAACGGATATAAAAAATTAATGAGTAAGAGCCTCCCAACAGGGAGGCTTTTCTTTTAAAAATCAAATTTGAGTTGTACCAATACGGATTCCTTTTCAGGTTCTTCCTTTTCTTTTTCCGTATTGAGGTTGGCCAATGAAATACCGAGCAATCTCACTGAATTTTCCAAAGTGGATTGGTATAAAAGTTCTTTGGCGGCCTCCAAAATCAAATCCTTGCTCGCAATAAAGTAGGGTAGGGTTTTGCTTCGAGTCTGGAGCGTAAAGTCGCTATACTTTATTTTTAAAGTGATTGTTTTACCTGCAATTTTTGATTTTTGAAGTCTTCTTTCAAGCTCTGTTGCAATGTTTTCCAGTTTTTCGAGCATAAATATTTCACTGCTCAAGTTTTCAAAGAATGTACGTTCGGCACCTACCGATTTAGGTATGCGATGTGGCTTTACACTGCTCAAATGTTTTCCTCTCACCACATTGTAATAATGACTGCCACTTTTGCCAAAATGTTGGTCAAGGAACTCCAACGATTTTTCTTTGAGGTCCTTTCCGGTAAAAATTCCCAAACGATACATCTTTTCCGCGGTTACTTTACCTACCCCGTAAAATTTTCTGATATCCAGATTTTCCAAAAATATAATTACCTCTTCCGGATTTACGGTTTTTTGCCCGTTTGGTTTATTGTAATCACTGGCAACCTTGGCTATAAACTTGTTTATTGAGATTCCCGCCGAGGCGGTCAGGCCAGTTTTCTCGAGAATTTTTTGACGTATTTCCTTTGCGATCAATGTGGCAGAAGGGTTCCCTTTTTTGTTTTCCGTTACATCCAAATAGGCTTCATCCAAGGACAAGGGTTCCACAAGCTCGGTGTATTCAAAAAAAATACTCCGGATTTGTAGGGAAACCTCTTTATATCTCTCAAACCGGGGCTTTACAAAAATAAGATCGGGGCAATTTCTACGGGCAATACTGCCAGCCATGGCACTCCGCACCCCGAATTTACGTGCCTCATAACTTGCGGCTGAGACTACACCGCGTTTGGAACCTCCACCGACCGCTATGGGCTTGCCCTTCAATTCAGGGTTGTCATGTTGTTCCACGGATGCATAAAAGGCATCCATGTCCACATGAATGATTTTTCTTAAGGGGAAATCGAAGTCCATTTTCAAATTTAGGGTATATTTAGTTTGATGGAACATTTGGAAATAGAACGAAAGTTTTTGGTCAGGTCTGAGGAGTTTAAACAAAAAGCCACTTCCCAGACCCGTATAGTTCAAGGATTCTTGAATACGGACCCTGAGAGAACCGTGAGGGTCAGAATTAAGGGAGATAAAGGTTTTTTAACGGTTAAAGGGGCCAGTAACGAATCCGGTACCACGCGATTTGAGTGGGAAACAGAGATCAGTGCTTCGGAAGCGACTAATTTAATTGATCTCTGTGAGGCTGGGATTTTGGAAAAGATTCGGTTTGAAGTGCCTTTTGAGAACCACCTGTTTGAAGTAGATGAGTTTCTGGGTGAAAACAAGGGCCTAGTATTGGCAGAAGTGGAACTTAAGCACGAAGAGGAACGTTTTGAAAAACCGGATTGGTTGGGTGAGGAAGTAACCGGTCAAGTACGTTATTATAATTCACAGTTGAGTATAAAACCATTTAAGAAATGGTAGCCAAATCCGAAAGGGCAAGGTTGGTCCTCAATATGTTGATATTCTTGTCTGCATCCATGGCGATTTATTTTGAATTGTATGGAGACAGGCATCTATATATGTTCTTAAAACCATTGACGACAATCTTGGTGATTACTTTATTGTTCGTTGTTCCCCAAAAGCGCTACACTCCATTGGTCAGAACAGTGGTCTTAGGTTTAGTTTTCTGCTTATTAGGGGACATACTTTTGCTTTTTGAAGATTATTTTTTGTTGGGTCTTGTATCATTTTTATTGGCCCATATCCTATTCTCGGTTGCATTTATCAGGTATAAAGGGTTTTACAAGAACTGGATATCCTTTCTGGTGCTTTTTGGAATTGCCGGAGTATTGTTTTTTTGGTTAAAACCTGGATTAGGGGATTTGCTGTTACCCGTTTCAGTTTATGTGCTGATCATAACATTTATGGCATGGCAAGGAGTTGGTCTGTACCTACGTGATAGAAATAACGCACATGCTTGGATGGCCATGGCTGTATTGTTCTTTATGTTTTCGGATACACTATTGGCAATTACCAAATTCAAGACTCCCTTTTACCTTTCTGGCCCTTTGATCTTAGCTACGTATTGGATCAGTATTGCGTTTATTGCCAATGCAACTAGGAGTATAAACTTGTCGTAGATCCGATAACTCAATCCAACTTCTTGTCCAAGGACAAAACGGAATGCAATAATACATTGGCTCCATTCGCCATATCTTCTGCTGAGGTAAATTCTTTGGGTGAATGACTAATTCCTCCCTTACTTGGCACGAAGATCATACCTACCGGGGCAAATCGTGAAATATCCTGTGAGTCATGACCCGCACCACTTGGCATGTACTGATATGTGAGTCCTAAGGCTTGAGCTGATGACTCTATTTGCTTTTGGATGCCAGCATCAGTCAATGCTGGTTCGGAGGTAGTATCCAATGGCAAGAATTCTACGGATACATTGGAGTTTTTAGCGATTTCTTCTGTTTTTTGTTTGATTGCCAGATAAACATTTTGAATGACCTCCGAAGAAAGGTCACGAATTTCCAAGCTTGCTGTCACTTTTCCAGGTATTACATTTGGGGCTCCAGGTTCGGCGGTTATACGCCCCACGGTGCCTACTTGACTTCCTTCAAAACTATTTGTGATTTCATTGACGGCGACAACAAACTTTGAAGCTGCCAGCAGCGCATCTTGCCTTGAATTCATAGGAGTGGTGCCCGCATGGTTGGCGAATCCCGTAAAAACAACATCCCACCATTTAAGCCCAACAATTCCTTCGACTACTCCTATGTCCAGATTTTCTTTTTCAAGCTTGCCACCTTGTTCTATATGAAGTTCCAAGAACGCGGCCAGGCTTCCCGGTTCCCGTTTGGCTTTGATAAGGTTTGTGGTATCCCCACCGATTCTCATAATACCCTCTCCCATAGAATATCCGGTGGAATTGACTACCCCAAGTGCTGTTTTTCCCAAGTTTCCTGCCATGGCCCTGCTTCCCATTACACCGCCTTCTTCATTCGGGAAAATGATCACTTCAAGAGGATGGGAGGTTTCAATATTGTTTTCGTTTAGGGTTTCTATAACTTCCAAAGCGGCCATAGAACCTACACACCCATCATAGTTGCCTCCATTTGGCACTCTATCAATATGGGAACCAAAAGCAATGGGTTTTTTGGATTTGTCCGTGCCCTGCCTTGTTCCGATAATGTTTCCTGCGGGATCGATCTTAACCTCCATAGCAAATCCTTGCAGGGTTTGTATTACCCATTGCCGGGCTTCGATATCAGCATCACTAAAAGCTACCCGTTCCGTTTCACCATTTTCTTGCTTTCCAAATTCGGCAAGTTGGTAAATTCTATCTTCAAGTCTGTCTTGGTTGATTTTGATCGTAAGGTCCTGGGCTGAGATATTTCCCAAGTATAAAATGAAGGCAATAAAAAAGAAAAGTTGTTTCATGGTTCCCTAGTTTTTTGAAATATAGGGATTTAGAAACAACTTTTCTTAGTTATTTATGCTGCTTTTTCGGTAGCGGCCGATTTAATCTCATGGTCTATCAATTTTTGGCCAGACCACTTTTTTTTATTCACACCACTCAACAATGGTATTGTAAACCCAACGGCCAACAAGATCATTGCCATTAAAAAGATATTGACCGGGTTCACAAAAAAGGAACCGCTGTTCAATGTGGCCAAAATCAGCATCGTGGATAATGGGAAGGACAATGCTAAAATGGCTACACCAAAGTCACTGCTAAATGTTTTCTTCTTTGCTTTTTTATCCATCTCCATACTGTCCACAGCGGCAATGTGAGCATAGGGCCAAAAGCTGCAAGCACTCAAACCAAAGGCCAAGGTCAATAATATTTCATTTTTGGCCTCTATACCGCTAATGGTCACGAAAAGCCCGGAAATGAGCAATACCAGTCCTGCACGGGTACTCAACAGGGAAAAAATCTGAAAGAATTGTTTCCTTTTGATTTTTACCGCCAATCCTATAAAAAGTAGGACCAAAGGGGTCATGATCAGACTTAACTTTTCCAAGGTCTCGCTCATAAAAAATGGTAGCGAGTCCATACTTAAACCAAAAGCTAGTAAAGCGAGTGCAGCGGCAATAAAAACATTGACCGGCTCTGAAATCATGGCTTTGATCAACGGTTTTAATTTGGCACTCCCGTTGCGCTTTTCATTGGTCTGTAAACTATAATGCCAGTTCATGGCCACCAAATACAAAAAGAAAAGTACGAACACTTTGTTTCCCAAATCGGACATGGCCGCCTTGGCAAGGTATTCATCACCTAAAAATTCCAAAATAAATGGAAATGACGATAACCCTGGCGCCAATGAAGGCACCAATAATTTTGCAGTCCTATATTCCGAAGTTCCTTTGCCTATGCCCATAAGGGGCAAAATAAGAGGCATGGCAAAAAACAAAAGAAGGTTAAGTCCAAGGGCCAGTATAGGCAATATTAATAGATGCAATTCTACCTTAATGCCGAGCAACGCGATAAATATGGTTGCTGGCAACGCTAGGTTAAGAATTACCTTTTTTATTCCAGTAATCTCTTCTTTGGACTTGAACTTTACTTTAAGTAAAACCCCAATGAAGATGAAAAAAAGAAATACGATGGTCTTTTGTATGCCTACATCCACTATACCAACACTTTATTGAGTGCGGCGGTAAATGTTTTCATTTCGTCCATGGTTCCCATACTAACTCGGCACCAGTTTTGGTCCATAAATTGGAAAGCACGAACCCCCACCTTTAACTCTGTCATTTGCTCTAAGAATGCTCTACCCTCCATTTCAATTGGGAAAATGATAAAACTTGTGGAAGAGGGAACATATGAGGTTATGCCCAATTTTTCCAAGCTTTGGTACACATAGTCCCTACATTCTGCATTCAGGGTACGTGATTTTTCAATGAACTCGGCATCATCCATTGCTGCCATTGCTGCATATACAGAAGGCAATGTGATTCCCATACCACCTCTGGTTATTTTTTGAAGTCTGCCCAATGTTTCTTCCAATGCTACAATATAACCAACTCTTAAACCGGCCATACCGTGTATTTTGGAAAATGTTCTTGCGATGATCACATCTTTTCCTTCATTGATAAGGGAAACCATACTTTTTTTGGCGCCTTCATCCAAGAACCATAAATAGGCTTCATCCACGAATACGGGTACTTTTTCCGAAACACGGGAACAGAAATCCACTAATTCTTCGTGGTCCGTCATAGAACCTGTCGGGTTGTTGGGGTTACAGATATAAACCAACTTTGTTTCATCGTCAATGGCGTCTTCCATTGCCTTTAGGTCGTGTGACCAATCATCTTTTAGTGGAACAGGTTTCCAAGTAGCGCCTACAGATTCTGCAACTCTAATTAACGACATATAGGCAGGGTCTGCAGAAACCACATTTCCACCGTTCATAAAGAAAACCATGGCTGTTTTTTCCAATAAATCGGAGGAGCCTGGTCCCATCATAATATTTTTGCTCTCAACACCTTCAAAATCGGCAATCTTATCTACTAGCTGAAAAAGTTCTTTCCATGCATATCTATTTCCTCCCGATGCTGAATTTTTAAAGGCTTCCAATGCCATTGGAGAAGGACCGTATGGGTTCTCGTTTGCATTTAGTTTGGCCGCCAATTCAGGGAGGGCTGCTTCAGGTTTAGGTAAATATTCCTTAAAGAAGGGGCTGTAAACGGCATTGCCTTCGGCATCCAAGGTTAATGGAGCTTTAGGTGTTTCGGCCAATCCTATGTAGGGCAAAGCCATTGCACCACCGGCAGTGAGCACACTTTTTCTTATCCAATCGCGTCTGTTGATGTTAGTTGTAGTTCCCATTGGTTTTTAGTTTTTATGAAGAATTTAAAAATACGCGATCAATTCCCTAAAAACAACACTAAAAACGTAAAAATCAAGGGTTTAAAGAAGAATATATTAAAATTGAGGTAGTTTCTTTAAAAAATTGTTAGTTAAAGGGACTACTGTAAGGGGCTTTTTTGAAGATATGACAACGTAAGGATGCCCCTTAGATTATTGATAATGATGTGTTCCAATAATTCATGAATGCTATAATCATCAAATAAATTGGGCTTGGAATAAACGATTTCTTCCATTCTGGACAAAAAGAGCACACAGACCAACTCTACATTAACATTTTTGCGCACCTGTCCCAACTTTTGGGCTTTTAGCAGTAGTGGGCAAACCATATTCCAAACAATATCTTCTTTTAATTGGGAATATTGCTGATAAGCTTTGGGGTAGTATTTATTGAGTCCGTGTAAAAATGAAGGGTTGATTTCCTGAAAGGTCATCAACCCTTGCTTATAAATATATATAACAGTGGTAAGAGGCTGCTCTTCATTGGGATTTTCGAGGATATATTTATTGATGTCCGCAAGGATTTTGTCAAAATAATAGGTTAAACTTTCCCGCACCAATACTTCCTTGCTGCCAAAATACCTGTAGAGTGTTTTTTTGGAAATTCCCAGATTTGAGGCCAATTCGTCCATGGAGAACCTTTTACTTCCGAATTTGGTAAAGTTCTCTATGGCATAGACCAAAATATCCTTCCTATCCTCTACCATTGTTTTATTTCCAGCCACCTCCTAATGCCCTGTACAATTCCACGATGGAGTTTAATTGTGCATATCGGGTATCCACATAGTTGAGTTCAGAGTTCAATGCATTTTGACGAGCCGTTAGCACTTCCAAATAATTGGCCAAACCATTGTTCAGCAATTCTTCGGAATAGTCTTCTGCCTTTGAATAAGCGTCTAGTTCTTTGGAGCGAGCTTCCAATTTTTGGGTCTCTGCTTCGTAGGTATAAAGTGCATCGCTAACTTCTCTTCCAGCTGTAAGTAAGGCCTGTTTGTAAGTCAATAAAGCTTGTTCTTGCTGAGCTTTTGCCACTTCCATTTGTGTTCGGAGCCGCCTGCCATTAAATATGGGCTGTGTTAACGACCCCACCAAATTGGAGAATAGGGAACTGGCGTCTAGCCAATTGTCAAACTCCAGACTTTGAAAGCCTCCAGATGCCGACAAACTCAATGATGGATACATACTGCTTTTGGCTACATTGGTCAATTCAAATGCATTGATAAGCCCATATTCTGCCTGCATTAAATCAGGTCTATTGGCCAACAATAAATAAGGCACACCGGTGCTCAACTCTGTTTCAATGGATTGATTGTCCAAACTACCTCTTTGAATCTTTTGTGGAGCTTCGCCCAACAAAATACTAAAGGCATTTTCCAATAATTTGATATTGTTCTCAAGGTCGATCACAATAATTTCCGTGGTATGCATTTGGGCCTCCGTTTGCTTTACGGCAACTTCTGTGACCTGTCCCGCTTCCTTTAGGGCAATGGTGGTTTCCAAACTAGTTTTCCTAGATTCCAATGTTTTACGGGCAACTTCCAATTGCTTGTCCAAGGCCATCAATTGATAGTAAGTGCTGGCCAAACTGGCGATCAAATTGGTTTTAACAGCTTGGTGAGCCGAAACACTCTGTAGATAAGAAGCACTAAAGGCTCTCTTATTGCTCCTTATTTTTCCCCAAACATCTGCCTCCCAAGAAAGAGCACCGGATAGTTCATATTGTTCCAATGCACTGGTAAAAAAGCTACCGAACTGACTGTTCCGTGAGTTTTTGGTCCTTGTGAAACTAGCTGTACCGGAGAGTGTAGGATAATACCCGGCTTTCCCTTGTTTTACATATGCTTCTGCGGCCACAACATTCTGCAGTGCAATTCGTATGTCGAGGTTGTTCGCCAATGCATTGTCGATATATTGCTTTAGCTGGTCATCGTTAAAAAGGTCTCTCCAAGATACGTCTGCCATGGAAACACTGTCCTGTGGTAGATTATCGGTACGGTAGAGATTTTCTGTCTCTATTTCTGGTCTTGAGTAATTTTTGGCCACAAAGCATGATTGCAATAATAGTGGTGCTGTAAATACCAAGAGCAGTTTATATGTTGATTTTATTTTCATGAATGATATACTTTGTTTGATCAAAGAATAATTAAGCTTTGTTGGTATGTTGAATTTCTTCCGGTTTTCCGGTAAATCTTTCTTGCAATGCTTGGAAAACCACAAAAAGTACTGGGATAATGAACACACCCAAAATAGTACCCACAAGCATACCTCCAACGGCACTTACACCAATGGAGCGGTTTCCGATAGCCCCAATACCAGATGAAAGTGCTAATGGCAATAGACCAAAAATGAAGGCGAAAGATGTCATCAAAATAGGACGTAACCTTGCACGTGCACCATCGGCAGCAGCATCGAAAAGAGATAACCCTGCTTTACGTCTTTGTAGGGCAAATTCCACGATCAAGATTGCGTTTTTCGCCAATAGACCGATCAACATGATCAGGGCAATTTGGAAGTAGATGTTGTTTTCCAGTCCTGCGATGTTGATGAACAATATGGCTCCCGCGATACCGAAGGGCAGCGATAACAAAATCGAAAGTGGCAAAATGTAACTTTCGTACTGTGCGCTCAACAAGAAATAAACAAACACCAAACTCAATATAAAGATGATGATGGTTTGCGAACCTGCGTTACTTTCTTCCCGTGTCAGCCCTGAATAATCGTAGGTATATGAAGTAGGAAGTACTTGCGCCGCAACCTCTTCTATTGCCGTTATGGCATCACCTGTGGAGTATCCCGGATTTGGAACCCCTGTGATACTTACCGCACTCAAAAGGTTGAAACGGGATACCACCTCAGGGCCGTAAATCTTGTTGAGGTCCACAAATTGACTTACTGCAACGGACTCGCCATCTGCATTTCTCACAAATATGTGGTTCAGGGATTTTTCATTGGCACGATCTTCGGGCTTGGCTTGGATCATTACACGATACTGTTTACCAAACTTGTTGAAATCTGTTGCGTAGATTCCTCCAAAATACCCTTGCAGCGCATTGAATATATCAGTTGCCGATAATCCGGCCATTTTCACTTTTTCCATATCGATATCCAAATCGTACTGAGGGAAACCAGGGTCGAACTGGGAGATCGCATATTGAATTTCAGGACGGGCATTAAGTGCTCCCAAAAACTGATTCTTAATATCGTTTATGGAATTCCAATCTTCACCTGTTTTACTTTGTAGCTGTACTTCAAAACCTGAACTGGTACCAAAACCTTGAATACTGGGAGGTGTAAAGTAGATGATCTGTGCATCGTTAAAGCCAGCAGTTGTGGCATATAATTTCTGCATAGTGGCATTTACGGACAATGAATCCGCATCCCTCTCGCTCCAATCCTTCAACTTCATAATGGAGAAGGCATAGGAACCTGCACTTACACGGTTGAGCAAACTGAAACCAGCCACACTCATCCTAGCATCGATTATATCCATGGATTCGTAGATGGAATCCAGCTTCATAATGGTCTCCTCAGTTTTTTCGATAGTGGTCCCAGGGGGCATGCTCACGTTGGCAAAGATCATTCCACGGTCTTCATCGGGAACAAACCCGGATGGAGTGGACTTGAACAAAAAGGCTGCCAATGCACCAAAGGTCAATAGAAGAATGAGGGTAATCCATTTTCTTTTTACCAAGGTGCCAATGGTATTGGTATATTTATTCGTCATGGCCGTAAAGCCAACGTTAAAGGCTTTAAAAAATCTTGCCAATAAATTGGTCTTTTTGCCTTTTTCGTGGTCATGCGGCTTCAGGAAAAGTGCTGCCAAAGCAGGACTCAACGTTAGGGCGTTAATGGCCGAAATTAAAATGGCAACGGCCAATGTAATACCAAATTGCTGGTAGAACACCCCAGAAGATCCTTGTATAAAGGATACGGGAATAAACACCGCCGACATTACCAAGGTAATGGAGATGATGGCCCCTGAAATTTCACTCATTGCATTTTTGGTAGCCGTTTTAGCGGATTCTGCACCTTCTTCCAACTTCGCATGGACCGCTTCAACTACCACGATCGCATCATCCACCACAATACCAATGGCCAAGATCATGGCGAAAAGTGTTAACATGTTTATGGAATATCCGAAGAGCTGAAGGAAAAAGAACGTACCCACAATGGCAACAGGCACGGCAATGGCCGGAATCAATGTTGACCTGAAATCCTGCAGGAACAGGAACACTACGATGAATACCAAGATAAAGGCCTCGATCAAAGTTTGTACCACATGATCAATGGAGGCATCCAGGAAATCTTTGGAGTTGAAAGGAATCACATAATCAAAACCTTTGGGGAATTCTGCCTTTGATTCCTCCAAAATGGTTTCAATTTGGTCGATAATCTCCTTGGAGTTCGAACCGGATGTCTGGTACACACCGACAGCAACACCGGGATTACCCATACCTGAGTTTTTCCTCACGTAACTTTGAGCTCCCAATTCAATGTCCGCGACATCTTTTAAACGAAGAAAGCCACCATCATCTGTTGTTCTAAGAATGATGTTTTCGTATTCGGCCACTTCGGAAAGTCGACCTTTGTACTTCATTACATACTCAAAAATACCATCGGCGTTTTCGCCAATTTTACCAGTTGCGGCTTCGGTATTTTGTTCGCGCAATGCAGCTTGGATATCGGCGGGCACCAAATTATAGGCGGCCATTTTATCCGGAGAGATCCAGATACGCATCGAGTAATCCTTTGCACCAAATACATTTACGTTACCAACCCCTTTAATTCGCTGTAGTTGCGGTACCAGGTTGATCTTGGCATAGTTCTCTACAAATGTGGCATCGTAATCCTCATTTTTTGAGAAAATTGAAAAGAACAGCAAAGCACTGTTTTGTGCTTTTTGTGTGGTCACCCCGGTATTGATTACCTCTTGGGGCAATAGACTGTTTGCTCTTGCCACACGGTTTTGTACGTTGACCGCTGCGATATCGGGGTCGACCCCCAATTCAAAAAATACGCTGATGTTGGCTGCACCATCGTTACTGGCAGAGGAGGTCATGTAGGTCATTCCCTCCACGCCATTTATTTGCTCTTCTAATGGGATTACCACACTTTTAAGTACGGTCTCTGCGTTGGCACCAGTATAGTTTGCCGTTACCTGAACCGTAGGAGGGGCAATCTCCGGATATTGTTCTACGGGCAATGTACTTAATCCCAGTATACCCAAAATCACGATGATAACGGATATTACTGTGGATAGTACAGGACGATCTATAAATTTTTGGAACATATATAATTTGTTCTAAGTATGATTGATTGCAATTATTTTTTCACGGGATTGATGGCTTGACCATCTTTTAATTTGGACACCCCTTCGGTAACGATGGTACTTCCTTCTTCCAAGCCCTCATCAACGATAAATTCCTTATCGGTTTGAGCCACAATTTTTAAAGGTACGGAGACCACGGTGTTATCTTGGTTGAGTACGTACACCATTTTGGTTCCTTGACGGTCAATGGTTGCAAATTGTGGGATTACAAAGGTGTCCTTGAAAGTGGATGGGATTTTAATGGTACCTGTGCTACCAGAGCTCAATAACATTTTTGGGTTGTCAAAATCTGCCCTTAAGGTCACACTTCCCGTGGTTGGGTTAATGATGTTGTTTACCATGGCGATTTTTCCTTTTTCTGGAAATGTTTCGCCATTGATCATAACCAATTCCACTTCTGGGGTATTTTCGGCAGTTGCCATTGAGCCATTGTCGATCATCCCGCTTTTCATTTCCAGCAACTCCTTTTCTGTCATGGAAAAATACGCGCGGATGCCACTTATATCGGAAACTACGGTTAATGGTTGGGCCATGGTACTGCTCACCAAAGCACCCACTTTATATGGAATTGCACCAATATACCCGTTTACAGGACTGGTAATATTGGAGTAACCAATATTGGCGGCAATACTGCTGTAGTTGCTCTTGGCTTGTTCCAGTTGTGCTTTTGCAGTTTCCAATTGAACCTCGCTTACAATGTTTTTCTCTACAAGGGGAGCAAGTTTGTTTACTTCCACTTGAGCCACGTTTACGGCCGCTTTGGCTGCTTCGGCATCTTGGGAAAGCGTTTGAGTTTCCAGTTTAAACAACTGTTGGCCTTTTTTAACTTGTTGGCCTTCTTCTACATAAATTTTTTGGACAAAGCCGGAAACCTTGGGCCAAACCTCAACATTTTGCACTCCCTCAATGTTGGTGGAATACGAATTGTATATGGAGATGTCCTGTTTTTTCAAGGTTGTTACTTGTAATGAAGGAGCTTGAGGTGCTGCAGCTTGCTGCTGGTTCTTCCCTCCACAGGATATAAACAAAAGTGTACCTGCTGACACTAAGATTGATGCGATTGTTTTCATGTACGAACTTACTTTGTTACGTTTTTGGTTGTTGGAGTGATTACTCATTTAAAATTGATTCTAACTTCTTGACTGATTTTTTTAGAATTTTTTCTGTTTCGTTGACATAATCCAGATATACTTGGGTCCTAATTTGACCTTCTTCGTACTTTTTTGGACTATGCTCTTTATGGTATCCCATTACCAGTGTGATAATATGTTTTTCAGTTTCCACCTTTTTAAGGTTTTCCTGAAGTTTTGAGAGAAAGAATGTTTTCTTTTTTGCAGTAGTAAAATAGCGTTTGCGATCGCCGTGTTTGGTAAAGTAGGTCACTATACCCATATTCACCAATAGGTTTAAAGATGTGGAAATGGAACTTTTACTAGCTCCCATTCGTTCCAAGCAGCCCTCAAAAGTCAACCCGTCCTTATCGGTTAAGATCAATACTGCATAGATTCGGGCCGCCAAAGGAGGTAGGTTGTGCTCTTCTTCCAAGTGCAGACCCAATGTTTCAATTATTTCTTCCTTCGATTTTTCCATAAGATGGATTTTGAAGGTGCAAATGTATAATTGGTTCGGAACAAAACGAACTAAAAGAACCTAAATGTTTGTTAAAAGAAATTTTGGCCTTTACATCAGTCTTTGGAAAGTATTCCTTCCTTATCTACAATCGGAATATTGATAAGGTCACTCTCTTTAATAGCGTGTTTGGGAAATAGAAACCTTTTTTCGAACAGTTTATTTTCTGCAAAAAAAGTAACGAAGAATTCATTGTTCAGCGCCAATACCTCTTCTTGTATGAATTCAATCTTTTTAAAAGATTTTGGCTCTAGAATACCAATACCGTGTCTCATCGTCGAGGTTTTTTTATCTCCGTCAAAACCTTTGGAGACCACAATGGTCATTTCTATGGTATCCGTTCTGTTATTAATGAGGTAAGCATTCCATTCTTTGGAAAGAAATTCTTCGTTCCATTCGCGAATGATCGCAACATGAACATCCTTGGCTACGGGAATTTCAATATCCTTTTTCATAAAATAGGTTACTACAGTGCGCTTTTGAACTGCTCTAAGAAACGAACATCATTTTCGCTCAATAAACGGATATCAGAAATTTGGTGGAGTAAAAGTGCAATACGGTCTATGCCCATACCAAAAGCAAATCCTGAATAAACTTCAGGGTCAATTCCGCAATTCTTCAATACATTGGGGTCTACCATTCCACAGCCCATAATTTCCAACCAACCGGTTCCTTTGGTCATTCGGTAATCTGTCTCTGTTTCCAATCCCCAGTATACGTCGACTTCTGCGCTGGGCTCTGTAAAAGGGAAGTAGGATGGACGCAATCTAATTTTTGACTTTCCGAACATCTCTGAGGTAAAATATTGTAAAGTCTGCTTTAAATCCGCGAACGACACATTTTTGTCCACATACAAGCCTTCCACTTGATGGAAAAAGCAATGAGAACGGGCGGAAATGGCCTCATTTCTATATACCCTTCCCGGTGAAATGGTCCTGATGGGTGGTTTGTTGGCTTCCATATACCGGACCTGAACCGATGAAGTATGGGTCCGTAAAAGAATATCCGGATCTGTCTGGATGAAAAAGGTATCCTGCATATCCCTTGCTGGGTGATACTCGGGAAGGTTCAATGCTGTAAAATTATGCCAGTCATCTTCTACCTCTGGACCCTCGGACACATTAAAACCAATCCTTGAGAAAATATCAATGATCTGATTTTTTACAATAGAAATAGGGTGTCTAGCCCCGATTTCTACGGGTTCGCCAGGACGGGTAAGATCACCATACTTGCCAGCAGTTTCTGCTTGGTTTTCCAGAGCTTCCTTAAGTTCGTTGACTTTATCCGTTGCAGCACTCTTTAACTGATTGACAACCTTGCCAAAATCTTTCTTTTGCTCGTTGGGCACGTTTTTAAACTCGGCAAAGAAATTATTCAAAAGCCCTTTTTTTCCTAAATACTTGATTCGGAATGCTTCAATTTCTTCTAATGAGGTCGAAGTGAATTTTTCTACTTCGGCGATATGTTCCTTTATGGTATCAATCATGATTGCTTGCGCTATTGGCGGACAAATTTAGCAAATTGTCCTTGAATATATAGGCAATTAAAAAATGTACTGCGATTCCTCCCAATAAATGCCACAACCAATGCGTGCCCATGGGAAAGAAATCTTGATGAAGATCGATACTTCTAAAGAAAATGGCAATCCCAAAAATACAGAAGGCCGTGATGATTAGGTGCATATTTGCACCCTTGGTTTTGACCAGATACCAAATAAGGGGAATTAGCATGGTAGCTGCAGTGATCACATAACCTAAGGAGATTCTCAGGCCTTCAGGAATGGGAAGTACCCTAAGAAAAATTGAAGCTCCAAGTAAAACTACAATCCAAGAAATACGCTGCCACCAAGTAGTTACAAGTTTAACAATAAAGTAAACGACCAATGCTGCACAAAGCAGCATAATGGGCATCCAATCCAAACGAAGCCAAAACTCATGACTACGTGTGGCATGGTAGATAGTACCGCCCACATAGCTGACGCCTATTATCGGGAGCACCCAGGACAAAAACCGATGATGTTCTGGGTTTCGATACACTTTTGTGCCCCAGTATATAATAAGTGCCAAAAAAATCAGGTTGCTCAATGTATTAAAAGGCTCCACCGGAAATCTGCCTTCCACGGTTTCCAAATAAATGGGGCCGGAATCATGGGGGAATTTTAGTAAAAGCATGCTCTTTTTATAAAATGGAGTAATCAAATCAGGAACTACATTGGATTCAAAAGTAAATCAAAAAGCCGATGGTTTTCCATCGGCTTTAAATAGGTTTGCTACTTATAACTTAAAGAAAAGTAACTTTTCCGTCTGAGATATCGTACATAGCACCAACTATGGTGATTTCTCCTTTTTCTTCCATTTCTTTTAAGATCACACTTTGGGTTCTTATGTTTTCCAATGCCATTTCTACATTTTTCATGGAGACTGCATCTACAAAATCAAGGTTTTGCGAATTTCTAAGAGATTCATCTTTTGGTTCCTTTACGGCATAGACGGCAGGTTCAATCTTATTGATCAGAGCCGTTAGGTTGCCCATGCGCGCATGGTCGCAGGCACCTTTTACCGCTCCGCAGCTGGTATGTCCCAACACCACAATAGCTTTGGTTCCTGCCAATTTGCAGCCAAACTCCATACTTCCCAAGATGTCTTGGTTAATAAAGTTACCTGCAATCCTTACACTAAATATATCACCAAGACCTTGGTCGAACACCAACTCGGCAGACACCCTTGAATCTATACAACTCAATATAGTAGCAAAGGGAAACTGTCCATCTTTGGTATCGTTTACCTGCTCCAATAGGTTTCTGTTGGCTTTAAGATTTTGCTGAAAACGCTCATTGCCTTCCTTCAAAAACTGAATGGCTTTTTGGGGCGACATAGTCGCCTGTGTTTCTTTTGTATGTGCTTTCATTTTTATTTGTTAAGCTGTTTTTTTAGGTCTTAGATTAAAGAACTCAATGTAACTTTCAGGATTTTCGACTTCCCCTCTTTCGGAGATGATCTTAATATTAATGTTCCTGTTTTTGGCCTTACTGGAAAAATCTTCAAGAATTTCAACGATATCATTATCGAGATATCGAGTCTTTCTAACATCTAAAGTTAGATAAGAATCTTCAGGAAGACTATCCAATTCCTTTAAAATAGCTCCTTTATTAAAAAAGGTCACCTCTTCTGCAAGGGTCATTTTTATCTTATGGGATCCATTATCCTCTTCAATATGCAAGAAATGGGAGTTTTGATAACTTTTGATCAGTACAACTACGATACCTACCAAAAGACCTAGACTAATTCCAACCAATAAATCGGTAAATACGATACCGACCACGGTTACAACAAAGGGTACAAATTGTTTCCAACCTGATTGGTACATGGTTTTGAACAGGCTTGGTTTAGCAAGTTTATAACCTACAACAAACAATATCGCAGCCAGAACGGATAAAGGTATCATGTTCAATAGAGTAGGGATAAGAATCACCGACCCTAAAAGGAAGAATCCATGAATTATAGCTGCAGCCTTGGTCTTTCCTCCCGATTGTATATTCGCGGAACTACGGACAATTACCTGTGTTACCGGAAGACCTCCTATAAGACCGGACATGGTATTTCCGATACCTTGTGCAATGAGTTCTCGATTTGTGGGGGTTGTCCGTTTTTCCGGATCTAGTTTATCCGTTGCCTCTACGCACAGTAAAGTTTCCAAACTAGCGACCAATGCAATGGTAAAAGCGGTAATCCACACTTCTGTATTGGTGATGGCGCCAAAATTTGGGAAACTAAAAAAGCCCAAAAAGGATTCAAGACTGTCCGGAACTGGTACCTTGACCAAATGTTCGGAAGAAATGCCCCATGTTTTATCTCCCTGTGTAATGGAATAGTAGATTATACCGATTACCACGGCAACCAAAGGCCCTTGGACAAGTTCGAATATTTTTGATTTTTTGGTCAATACTTGACTCCAAAGAACTAGTATGGCCAAGCCGATAATGGCTATAACGGTCGCTCCTGGACTGATGAAATTTACAGTATTCAGAATTTCACTAAAGGTGTTTTCTCCATCCACCTGAAAAAAGGCCCAATCTCCTTCTGGGTCGGCATCGTACCCAAAAAAGTGTGGGATTTGTTTTAAGATGATGATAATTCCAATACCGGTAAGCATCCCCTTGATTACTGAGGAAGGAAAATAGTAAGCAATAATACCAGCTTTGAGAAATCCGAATACGAGCTGTATGATTCCGCCCAGAACTACGGCCACTAAAAAATTTTGATAGCCTCCCAAAGTGCCTATAGCTGTGAGGACTATGGCTGCAAGTCCAGCCGCTGGACCACTAACGCCAATGTGGGAGCCACTTAGTGCCCCAACAACAATACCGCCGATAATACCTGCTATGAGTCCCGAGAATAAGGGGGCTCCACTTGCCAGTGCAATTCCTAAACATAGGGGGAGTGCCACGAAAAAGACCACAATACTGGCAGGTAAATCTTTTTTGATATGCTTGAACATAATGATATGTAAGTTTGTTCTTCTATTTGGTTAGGTGATTCATAGAAGAAGGTTAAAAATTAGATTTAGAAAAGAATTGGAGTTTATGCCAAATTTCTGGGAGGAGGATCCAAGATTTCTATGGTGCAATCCGAGAATGAAAATATGTATCCCATATTGTCCAAAGGATGTTCCCGTAATATTGGTAGAATCTCTGACTCCGTTACATATTTTAAGTAGGAATCGGTTTCATCAAATTTCTTGATGGTAATTATGTTGCTTGTTTCTTCCTCTTCGGCAGCTCCCATTACCATGGTTTTCCCTAATTCCTCATCTAAAAAGGGAATAACCGGGGATGCTGATATAGCGACTATCAGCAGAATGGCGATCAATGGGAACATGAGTGTTTTCAAAACATCATCAATTTTATCTAAAATAAGGAATTCTATGTAAGAAGTAGGGTTTTTTGGCTAAAAGTCCTTTATTCGCTTAATATTTTCTGCCTGTAACCATCCTGTTTGGCCATCAGCTATGCGAATTCTTTTCCAGTCATCCAGCTCGTCTAGAATATTTACTTTGGTCCCTTCATGAATTGTAAATGCTGCACTACTGTTGGTGTTGGGCTCAGAATTTACGTTTACCTCTTTGGCAAAAACAATGGCTGGGTCATCGTTCTTGTTTTGTTGTTGGTTAAGGTAGGCCATTAATATGCACACAACAGCAAAGCCAAGTGAAAGCATACTGGAAATAAATGCGGCCCTTTTTTGATTGGCCGAACCAAGTAAATAATAGGCCATATAGGCCAAAACAAAAAGGAAGACCAAAGCAACGGCCAAGTATGCCCATTGATTACAATCGAACATGCCAACGGCCGACCTGTATATTTTGGATATTTCTGTGGTTGGAACCTCCTCAATGGCATCCAGTCTCATATTCTGGGCGAACCGTAAATTGTTCTTGATCTCTTCATTGTTCGGATCTAAGAGCAATGCTTTCTCGTAGTAGTAAATACTGGGTCCAATGGAATTGAGCTTGTAATAACAATTCCCCATGTTAAAGTACAGCGAGGAGGAGTGCTCACCATGCTCTAAGATTTGCTCATAATTTTCTATGGCTGAAGAGTACTCTCCATTATTGTACAGTTCGGTGGCTTCATTAAAAAGGGCTTCATTTTGGGCAAAACCAAAGCTAAAGCTCAGAAAAAACACCAGATATGCTATCCTTTTCATCCTCATAACTGTTTGTCCAAATTAGAAATTACTTCGCTGGCCTTTTCATAATCCTGCTGCATCTGTACATTGGAAAACGGACTGTAGCGCGCCATTTCACAACTGGTCAATAGGCTAATGAACCCATCAATATACTCTTTTTGAACATGTTTCTCTGAAAGTATATTTGTGATCTTATCCTTGCTGAACTCTGTTGTTTCTATGTGCAATTTAGCTTTTAGATAATTGTGCAATCCTTTTTCCAAGGCTACATAGAAAGCTTCTTTGTTGCCCAATTCCTTTTTGGCGGTTGACAGATATTTTTTAGCGAGTTTGTTCGCCTTTTTTATTTTGTTGCCGACAACATCACTTGCGATGGCCTCTCTTTTCTTGAACGTGAAAATGGCTATCGGAATCAGCAATAATGGTGCAAACAATAGAATAAAAAATAGTTTGGAACCAAAAAAGCATTTTACCTCAATAGGCTCAAGATTGGGATTTATATTGATAAAATGAAATTGTTCGCCTGTGGGAACAACGGCTTGTTTATTGGCCGAAACCCCCGATGCATCAACCGATGTACTGGTGGGGCCTTCCATAACCTCAATGTTTATTTCTTCCGAATTGATGGTTTCGTATTTCTCCGTGTCCGGATTAAAAAAGCTAAAAGAAATACTGGGTATTGGGTATTTTCCTCGGAAAGAAGGCACAATGGTATAATTGTTCGAAACCTTCCCCTCCATTCCGGAACTATAGGTGTTTATGGCCTCTTCATACTCGGGGTCGTATACTTCCAATGAACTTGGCAGTTCCGGTTCGGGAAGTTGAAACAACTTTAGATTCCCCTTACCTGAAACCTCTACTTTTGCCTGTAGTGATTCCGAAGCATTCAATTGTGTTTTACTTGTGGTAACGGAAAAATCAAAATCACCTACGGCACCACTGAAGTTTGCTGGTTTCCCCGCTTCCGGTAATGGTTTTACAGTAATGGTGCGCTTGCCGGCAGAAACTGTTTTGCTGGTCTGTGTATAGATTCTACCCCCGAAAAAATCCCTTTGATTGGTGGGTACATCTACAAAAATTTCAAGAGAGAGCGGTTCAATGTCCAGTTTGCCCGATTTTTGTGGGTAGAGCACAACTCTTTTTAGGACAACGTATCGATAGGGTTTGCCCTGATAGGTGCCGTTTTGCGCGGTATGTTTTGTTACGGGAATGTCTTGGCTCCAAAAATTATTGTAAGTCGGATTATCCAATGGGCGATAGTTGGTCACGCTGATATTCGGGCTCACATATAGCTTGTAAATTACGGTAACGGCTTCGTTGAGATATGGATTTCCTTTGGAAACTTCTGCGACCAGATGTAGATTTTCGTCGGCTACATCGTCAACGGTTTTTTGTGCGTTCGGTTTATCTACCGCTGCGGTTACCTCTACCTTTTTAGGGGTTGTTTTATAGGTTTTGCCATCTATTTCAATGGTGGCTTGGTTAATGGTAAAGCTTCCCCTTGCCGTTGGTACTAAAATATAAGTGTAGGTTTTGGAAAAGCTACGCTTGCCATTTATCCAAGAAGAACTTATGGACTGCGATGGTCCCATCACCACTTTGAAGTTTTCAAATTGTGGCGGCTTAAAATTGTCGCCATCCTTGTTCATGGTGAAATCCACTCTAAGGCGCTCGTTTATCCCCAGCTCCTCTTTGCTGAGATTCATGGTAAACGTAACACCATCTTGAGTTTCCTCCTGGGCACGGGTGTGCCAACCTATTAGGAGGAACAATCCCAATATGAACGATATGTTTGACTTGAGAACTTTCATTACCAGTCCTTCTCGTTTTTAATTTTCTTTCCTCGAACTTTACGGGCCTCCATTTTCTCCTGTACTTTTTTCTCTTCGTTCTGCATGGCCTCTAACAAATTCTGAATCTGCTGTTCGGAAAGTTGATTGGGTCTTGGCTGTTGTTTTTTGTCATCAGGTTGGTCACCTTCATTGGGCTTTTTTTCTTGCTCTTTCTTTTTATCTCCATCGCCCTCTTGGTTTTCCTCGGGCTTATCTTCTCCATTTTCTCCTTGATCACCCTTATCCTTGTTTTCGTCTTCTTTTTGTTCCCCGTCTTCTTTCTTTTCGTTGTCTCCGCCTTCGTTGTTCTGGTCTTGGTTTTTATCCTTGTTCTCGTTTTCTTGGTCTTTTTTGTCCTCGTTGTCCTTGTTTTGGTCGTTCTTTTGTTCGTCTTGTTCTTTCTCTAACATTTTTTTGGCTAAAGCAAGGTTGTAACGGGTTTCGTCGTCGTTCGGGTTACTGCGCAAAGCCTGTTTGTATGCTTCCACAGCTTTCTTGTATTCTTTGTTTTTCATGAATACGTTGCCCATATTATGAAATGCCTTATGTTTTTCTCCTTTGTTCTCAGCGGCTTCTCCTGCTTCTTTATAACGCCCAAAAGCTTCTCCAAAGCTTTCCCTGTTGTAATAGGCGTTTCCTAAATTAAATCTAGCAACGGCATTTTTGTCGCTCTTGGATATGGCCTTTCTGTAATCGGCCTCAGCGGTAATAAAATCGTTGGATGTAAGCTGTTCATTGGCCTCGTAAGTAAGATTGGTGGAGGCTTGCAAGGCTTTTTCAGCGGCTCTTTCCGCTTTTTCCGTAATGTCGTCCTGTGCTTGGACCGCGCCAAAACAAAGCAATAGTCCAAACATCAACTTCATCTTATTCATCATCGTGCTCATTAAAAAGATTCAGTTTTTTCAACCATTGTGTTTTTCTATCCAAAACGAAGATGTCCAAAAATAAAAATAAAAAGCCAGCGGCCAGGAACCATTGAAACTGGTCCTTGTATTCTGCAAATTGTTTGGCTTCAAATTCTGTTTTGTCCATTCGGTTTAGTTCCTCTTTGATGTATTCCACCGCATTTTCGGTGTTGGAACCATCAATATAATCTCCATTGCCCCTGTCGGCAATCTGTGTCAATACATTTTCGTTCAATTTGGTGATCACCACCTCACCTTGGTTATCTTTTTTTAGGCTTTCCACAATTCCGTTACGTTTGATGGGAATTGGAGCTCCTTTTGCTTTACCTACTCCAATAGTGTAAACCCGGATTCCATTTTGTGTGGCTTTTTCTACCGCGTTTATGGTAGAGTTTTCGGAGTGATCTTCCCCGTCGGAAACAATAAAAAGAACCCTGTTTGTCTGTTGGGAATCGTCGTAATAGGTGCTTGCCAGATCAATGGCGGCATTAATTGCGGTTCCTTGTGATGATAGCATATCGGTGTTCATGCTTTGCAGGAACATTTTTGCCGCACCGTAATCCGTAGTAATGGGCAATTGTGGATAGGCTTGTCCTGCATAGGCGATAATCCCAATTCGGTCACTGGCCAATTGGTTGATGATTTCCGAAACTATACGTTTGGATTTTTCCAGACGGTTTGGGGCAATATCTTCTGCCAGCATACTTTTGGAAACATCTATGGCGAACACAATATCAACACCTTCCCTCTTAACGGTCTCTAGTTTGGTTCCAATTTTGGGGTTTACCAATCCCAATATGAGAAAGGCGAGCCCTCCCAGAAGAAATACCATTTTAAGTGTTGATTTAAAGCTGGATTTATTCGGGGCCAAACGTTTGAGCAGTTTGGTGTCGGCAAAACGCTTTTGTGTTTTCTTCTTCCAGATTTGAAGAAAAAAGAACGCCAGGGCCATAACTGGGATTATGGCCAAGAGGTAGAAATATATTTTTTCGTCAAACTGAATCATCCTCTAAATAAAACTTTTAAAGATGGAATTACGCAAAGCCCATTCCAACAACAGTAATATTCCTGCCAAGAAAATCAATGGCCTGAACTTTTCTTCGTATTTGTAATATTTGAATTCCTCTATTTCTGTTTTTTCCAACTTGTTGATTTCGTCATAAATAGCCTCCAAGGACTCGTTGTCGGTGGCACGGAAGTACTTACCTCCGGTCACTTCTGCAATTTCTTCCAGCAATTCCTCATCAATTTGTACCTGTCGCATCCCATATCTGAAAGAACCATCCCTGTTATAGGTTATGGGTGTTAAGGCATTGCCGTTTGTTCCCAGACCAATGGTATAGGTCTTGATTCCAAATTCAACCGCTAGATCTGCTGCGGTCCTAGGTTCAATAAAGCCAGAATTATTGACACCGTCCGTTAAAAGAATGATAACTTTACTAATGGCCTTGCTTTCTTTAAGGCGATTTACCGATGTGGCCAGCCCCATTCCAATGGCGGTACCATCCTCTAGTTCACCGTAGGTTACTTCTTCCAAAGCGTTCAATACAATGGTTTTGTCGCTTGTGATAGGTGTTTTTGTATAACTTTCACCTGCATAGCCCACCAATCCGATACGGTCGTTCGGACGCCCTTCGATAAAATTGGCGGCCACCTCTTTTAAAGCAGTAAGCCGGTTCGGTTTTAGGTCGCGGGCCAACATACTGGATGATACATCAATGGCCATTACAATATCAATACCCTGGGTAGTTTTTGTCCGAGTAGAAATATCCTCGGTCTGTGGTCTTGCCAATGCCGTAATAATGGCTGCCAGGGCCATTAACCGGATTCCGAACAGTACGGGTTTTAATTTAGACGCCCAGCTCCTTACCGTAAAGCCCTTGATACTCGATATCCGAAGTGATGCCATTTCATTTTTCCGTTTGAAAAAATACCATAGCAAAGCCACTGGCAATAACAATAAAAGCCAGAAAAACTCAGGATTTGCAAATTCTATATTCTCAAACATTTAAACTTGTGTTTTTACGTCCAGACTTCCCAAAATTCGGTCCACGATCCGTTCTGCATACTCATCATCCTCTTCCCAGGTAATTACTACCTGTTGAATGAATCCCTTACCTCCAAAAGTGAGAATGTTGTATTTGGCCCTTTTGGAATCCCCATTGGGTCTTTCCAAAGTACCGGAACCAAAGGTTTTCATTCCCTTTACACCTGACTGTGTTTCAAACTCTTCTTGTTTGGTAATGATATTTTTTAGGCCCAACTGTTCAAAATTGATCAAGGTAGAATTGATTACCGCATCAAATTGGGGCTCTTCTTCCTGTTCTTTAAAAGTGATGGAACTGGTGCTCACAGAAAAAATACCAACATAACTTCCATAGGAAAATGCCTGAAGCTCCTTGATCAGCTCTTCAGTCTCTTTTGGAAGTTTTAGCTCTTGTCTTACTAAAACTTCGGGAGTTTCCAACTGTATGGGAGGGAATCCGTACGAACTTGCCACCCATTCACCTTCCAGAAGATCTTTTGTGGGGTAACCAAAAACAGTATCTCTTACTTTTTTGGCACCGAAATAAAGGGTTGATCCAACTCCGGCCGCTAAAATTATTCCTGCAAATATGGCTGCGGCCCAGTAAATTCGCTTTCGTTGTTTTTTCTTGGCAAGTTCTTCCAAGTACTCTTCATTCAATAATAAATCTTCCTCGGTCGGTTCGGGGAGTCCTTCGTGAGTTTTGGTGACGATTTCCTCCACTAATTTTCTGTCCTGTTCAGCAATAGTTGAAGCAGGTTTGTTCTTGGCGAATTTTACGAGGTCCGCCGTTTGCAAGATCTTTCTAAACTGTTGGATCGTGTCGTCTTCTAGTTTAAGTTCACCTGCATCCCGTAACATTTCCAATTTGGTAATGAGCTCGGAGGTGGTACTTTCCATTGCAGATACATGGACGTCCTCTTCCAGGTACGAACGAACAATGTCCGTTAGCTCCGAATAGTATTGTTTATATTCGTCTTGAATCAGGTATCTGGAATTTTCCAGTTTTTTTAGTTCTATCAACGCCCGGTCGTAAGGAGGCAACAATGCCACTTTTTCTTCTTCGGTCAGTGGTTTTTTGCGTAAAAAGAACCAATAGACCAATCCACCGACCACAATAAGGCCTAAAAGGATGTATAGTGCGGTAAGCCACATATCGGCCGTGCTTCGCTCTACCTCTATTAGGGGTTTGATGTCGTACATCTTTTGTTTGGTGGTGTCCACAACCACATCGGCTACCTTCACTTGAAAGGAATCTGTGAAAAAAGGCTGTTCGTTGATGGCGATTCGCTGAGGTGGAATAGTATATGCGCCACTATCAAACTGAGTAAGGGAATATATTTTTTGAAGAATGATCTTATTGTCATTTTTCAGGGTGTCGGCCATTATGGCTTCCACGGTTTCCAAAGGGGAAAATGTTTGTCCCTCTGGAAAGAAAACAACATCGGTAGAGTCTGTTTCCACCGTTATCTTATACGTAATCTGTTCCCCGATTTTGATGGCCAAGGTATCCACTTCTGCATCCACCTTGGGTCCAGTTTGAGAGAAACTGATCGCAGGTAAAAGCATTAGCAGCAATAATGAGCTCCATATGGATAGAACCCTTTTTGCATGCATTGATTTATGTCCACCTTCCATTCGCATTATCCTCTTCGTTTAAAATAGCCCAACAGCTTTTTCACATAACTTTCATCCGCCCGGCAATTGATTACACCGCATCCCGACTTATTAAAGGAATTGGTAAAATAGGCGACTTTGTCTTTATAATGTTGTCCGTAAGCCACTCGCACTTGTTTGGATTGGGTGTTCACCAGTTGTATCTCCCCTGTTTCGGCATCTTGCATTTGCACCATTCCAAGGTTTGGGATGGTTTCTTCTCGCTCATCATAAACCCGAATACCAGTAACATCGTGTTTGTTTCCTACAATCCGAAGCGTGTTGTCGTAATCGTCTGCGATAAAATCCGAAAGCACAAAAACAATGGCTTTTTTCTTCATCACATTGGTCAAGAACTTTAGGGCCTCGGCAATGTTTGTTTCACTACTTTTTGGATGAAATTCCAACAACTCCCTAATGATTCTGAGTACGTGGCTTTTTCCTTTTTTAGGAGGGATATAAAGTTCTACTTCGTCGGAAAATAAAATCACACCTACCTTATCGTTGTTCTGAAGCGCAGAAAAGGCGAGTGTAGCAGAGATTTCGGTGACAATTTCTTTTTTGAACTGGTTGGAGGTACCAAAAAGTTCGGACCCACTCACGTCCACCATTAGCATCATGGTAAGTTCACGCTCTTCTTCAAAAACCTTGACATAGGGTTCGTTGTAGCGCGCTGTGACGTTCCAGTCGATGCTCCTTACGTCATCACCAAACTGATACTGGCGAACTTCACTGAACGTCATCCCCCGACCTTTGAACGTAGAGTGGTATTCCCCACCAAAAATATGGTCGGAAAGACGTCGGGTCTTAATTTCAATTTTACGTACTTTCTTTAGTAGTTCCTTTGTATCCATTTGGTTCAAAAAAAATAGGTTTTCGGGTTGGTTAAAGTATTGCTACTTATTCCGATAAACATTGAACCGCTAAGGCACTTCTACCTCGTTTACAATCTTATTGATGATTTCTTCGGAAGTAATATTTTCTGCCTCGGCCTCGTAGGTGATTCCGATTCTGTGGCGAAGTACGTCATGTACCACGGCCCTTACGTCTTCGGGAACCACGTAACCTCTTCGTTTGATGAACGCATAACACTTGGATGCATTGGCCAAGTTGATACTACCCCTAGGAGAGGCACCAAAACTGATCAGTGGCTTTAAGCTTTCCAAGTTGTATTTTTCAGGGTATCGCGTTGCGAAGATGAGGTCAAGAATATATTTTTCTATTTTTTCATCCATATAAACCTCACGAACAGTTTCTTGGGCCCTTAAAATTTGTTCCAGTGAAACTACGGGCTTGATTGGCTCTGTAGCACCTTTCAAATTTTGGCGGATAATAAGTTGCTCTTCGTTAAGTTTGGGATAATCGATTACCGTTTTCAGCATAAATCGGTCCACCTGTGCTTCAGGAAGTGGGTAAGTACCTTCTTGTTCCACAGGGTTCTGTGTGGCCATTACCAAAAACGGTTTATCTAGTATAAAAGTCTCATCACCAATGGTCACCTGCTTTTCCTGCATGGCCTCCAAAAGTGCGGATTGAACTTTTGCCGGAGCCCTGTTGATCTCATCTGCCAAAACAAAGTTGGCGAAGATGGGCCCTTTTTTAATTGAGAAATCGTTCTCTTTGATATTGTAGATCAGCGTACCGATAACGTCTGCGGGCAAAAGATCTGGAGTAAACTGAATTCTACTGAAACTTCCTTTTACAGCTTTTGCCAATGTGTTGATGGCCAAAGTTTTTGCAAGTCCGGGAACACCTTCGAGCAGAATATGCCCTTTTCCCAATAGACCGATCAATAGACGTTCTACCATGTGGGTCTGCCCTACAATAGCTTTGTTCATTTCAACCGTTAAAAGGTCAATAAAAGCGCTTTCTTGGGCGATTTTCTCATTCACAGCACTAATATCAATAGTAGTGTTTTCTTCCATTATATACTTTTATTGTTTGGTGTTAAGGTCGGGGTTTTTACTAAGGTGTGCAAAATGAAAATTTATTTAAAACCTGCCTGTTAATTAATGGTTAAAAAAAACGCTAAACCCCTAGTTTTATGAAGGATTTAAGGGTTTAATTTTATACTTTCAGCACATATGGAACAGACAACGAAATTTTCCCGTATTATATCGGGAGCAATGACTTGGGGGAGTTGGGGAAAAAAACTTTCCAAAAAGGAAATGGTTGAATTGATGCAACATAGCATCGAATGTGGCCTGACCACTTTTGACCATGCCGACATTTACGGAAGTTATTCCACAGAGGGCGATTTTGGAGCAGCCTTTGGTGAAAGTGGAATCAAACGGGAAGATATCCAGTTGATCTCCAAATGTGGGATTCAATTGACCCGCGGGAGAAATAACAAGATCAACCACTACCAATACGACAAAGAGTATATTATTTGGTCAGCGGAAGAATCCTTAAAAAAGTTGAAGACAGATTATCTGGATTTCTTTTTAATGCACCGCCCAAGTCCCCTAATGCAACCGGATGAAATGGCAGAAGCTGCCCAACATTTACTACAAAGCGGGAAAATCAAGCAATTTGGAGTGTCCAATTTTACGACTTCCCAAGTGGCCGTGCTCAACAATGTAATTCCTGTTGAAGGAAACCAGGTCGAATTTTCTTTGACGCATCATGATCCTATGTACGATGGAACTTTTGATGATTGCATCGCCAACAAAAGAATGGCAATGGCCTGGAGTCCGTTGGGGAATTTTTTTAGGGAAACCGACGATCAGGTTGAACGGATCAAAGAAGTTATGCCTACCCTTATGGAGAAATACAATGCAACCGAAAGCCAGTTGCTCTTGGCATGGATATTAAAGCACCCTGCCAAAGTACACCCGGTGATCGGAACCACCAACAAAGAAAGAATTGAACAATCGGCCGCGGCCGCAAAAATAGATTTAGAACTTCAGGATTGGTTCACCCTTTTGGTGGCCGGTCAAGGTCATGATGTTCCGTAAGAAAGCATAAATAATGAAAAAAACAGCACTAATTACTGGAGCTACAAGTGGAATTGGAAAGGCTACTGCCGAACTTTTTGCAAAGCAAGGCTTTAATTTGATTCTCTGTGGTCGCAGACAGGAACGCTTAAAACAACTCCAAAATGAGCTGGGCAGGGACACCGCTATTTTCACGCTGAACTTTGATGTGAGAAATCGAGAAGATGTATTTGCAGCGATAGAAAGTTTGCCCAAGGAATTTTCAGAGATTGATATTTTGGTCAACAACGCGGGGAATGCCCACGGTCTGGATCCAATTGATAAGGGCAGCCCAGATGATTGGGATGCCATGTTGGATATCAATGTTAAAGGATTGCTTTACATATCCAAGGCCATTATTCCAAAAATGACGGAACGTAAATCAGGCCATATCATAAATATTGGTTCCACTGCTGGCAAGGAGGTTTACCCCAATGGGAATGTGTATTGTGCCAGCAAGCATGCCGTGGATGCTATCAACCAGGGTATGCGAATAGATTTAAATGCCTATGGCATTCGAGTGGGGGCCGTTAATCCAGGCTTGGTGGAAACCGAGTTCAGTGATGTCCGCTTTAAAGGGGACTCCGAAAGGGCGTCAAATGTGTACAAAGGATTTCAACCCTTAAAACCAGAGGATATTGCGGACATTATTCTGTTTGTTGTTACTCGGCCTTATCACGTTAACATTGCTGACCTTGTAGTAATGCCCACCGCACAGGCCAGCAGCACAATTGTGAATAAGCAACTATGATTAATAAACGCCTACTCGTAAAAAACTTATTGGCCCACAACGACGAGAATAGTTTTTACGACAAAAAGCGTTTTATATCCATTGGAGAGAAGGAAGGCAAGGCCAAATTTTTAAAGCATGTCTGTGCCTTGGCCAACAGCAATCCCAAAAATAATTCCTTTATTGTGATCGGGGTGGAGGACGAGGACAATACCATTGTTGGCGTTGATTTTTTTGATGACAGCAAAATCCAGAATCTTGTGAACGCTTATCTGGACAATCCCCCTTTGATTTCATACGAAAACATTCCCTTTCCCCATTTGCCAGAAGGCAAGGTGGTCGGGTTGGTCACCATAAGATCCAACGGTAAGGTATGTGCCCTACGTAAAAATATATGGAAGTACTACGGAGGGGCAGTTTTCTTCCGTGAAGGAAGCATCAGCCTGCCCAAAGCTTTTGATATTGAGTTAAAGGACATCAATTCCGAAAAAGTGGCTACTATTGAGCAGCATGCTAGGAACAATATTGAATATACGCTGGATGCCGTCATCAATTTTTTTAATACCAGACACCCTGATCTAACCAGTGATTACAAAGTTTTCAAGGAGCAGTTTGTTGTCTGTTGGGCTGGAAATAAAAAGAAGATAAAAGGGAAAGTCTATTACTCCAGAGTTGATATTGAACTGATCAACGAACAGGTAAAACTGTTCTATTCAGCCTTGGATGAAATCACTATTGACTACGATGACGATTCCTTCAAAACATTGGAATATGTGCAGTTGGGGTTGGGCTCCCAGCAAAAATATTATCCCTTAGAGGAAATGACGATCACATTTTCGGACAATGGCAAGTACACCATTAACAGCAAGCTCATTTTTGAACCGCCACAGTTTGATAAAAAAACGCTGTACCATGTGTACAACACCAATAATGCGCTGCTTAAAAAACTGGAAAACCATATTCCACTGACCGATGCCGAGCACACGGATATCACCCATTTACCCGCTACTTATCTTATTTGCTACTTAAATGGCTTTGAAGAGGCGAAGGACAAAATGGACAATTCCAGAGCACTACTGAAAGCCTATGACACCCATGTATATCAATCTTTGAAGGAGTCGCAACGGATTTTAAGAAAGGTGAGGTACGCCTAGGATTTCATGAGCCAGAGCATCTGGTAGGGCATGATTTCTAAAAGGGCACTATTAAGTTCCACTTTTTCACCAGATACCAAATCCATTGGTTCCCCTTTACTGAAATATCCGAGTTTTTTGATCCAACTGCTATCGATTACCTGAGCATTTTCATCAAAATTACAGATGATCAACAACCCTTTCTGATCTTGGACCCTTTCAAAAGAAAGGATGTGGTCGTTCCCTGTGTAGCAGAGTTCAAGATTGTTGTGGTCGGCAAAAATCGTGTTTCCTTTTCTTAATTTGATGAGCTTTTTTAGCGCATGGAATATTGTGGATTGAGGCGAATCTTGATTATCTAAAGTGGAAATGGTTTCCCAATCCTGCAAGGGTCGGTTCACCCATCGGCTATCCCCTTTTTTGGATACATCATTTTGGAAAGAATAGTCGTTCAGTGTTCCGATTTCATCTCCAGCGTAAATCAGGGGAATACCTCCAAAAGCCAGTATGATGCCGTGGAGCATAATTATTTTTCGCACCGACTCTTCCAATAGGTCATCATCTTTGGTTTTGAGGGCTTTTTCAAGACCCAACAAGGATGCTGCACTACCCGTAATCCGACCATCACCTGTTTTTGGATTGTACATAAAAAGCATACCCATGGCTGGCGACCAGTCCAATCGTTGGCAATAATAGTCCAACAAAAATTTTCGGTGCATTTCTGGGTTCCAGCCCAATTCTTGGATGAGGTGGTTTTCGTAGCCCAAACCAATATCATCGTGACAGCGGATGTAATTGACCCAAGTGCAATCTTTTGGTTTTTGAGGTACATGCATCAGACTCTTGTACAGCAATTGTGTCTTTTTTGTAGCGATGGAGTTCCATAAAAGTGCCATTAAAGATGCATTGTAGGCGACTTCGCATTCGTTGCCCTTTTTTTCTTCTTCCCCAAAATATTTTATGATGTCCGTTGGGGCCACAATGGCTTCCGCTAAAAGTATGGAGCCCGGGGCCACTACTTGTAGACACATTCGGAACAAGGAGATAAGGTTGTGGGCTTCGGGCAGGTTTTGGGAAATGGTCCCGATTTTTTTCCAAAGGAAAGCCAGGGCGTCAAAACGGACGACATCCACACCCATATCGGTTAGCTTTACCAAATTGGTGAACATCTCCAAGAATACCTCGGGATTTGTATAGTTGAGGTCCCATTGGTAGCTATTGAAAACCGTCATTACCCACTTGTCCATTTCAGGGATATGGGTAAAATTGCCCGGTGAGGTTTCCGGGAAAACCTCGGGCAGGGTTTTTTCAAATTCGGCTGGAATAGTGAAATCTTCGTAGGTGTAGTAGTAACCCTGGTATTTTTTATCCCCTTTTTTGGCTTTTTTGGCCCAAGAATATTCGTTGGAGGTATGATTGACCACAAAATCGAGCATTAAATAGATGCCATTTTTGCGAAATGCTTTGGTCAACTCCAGTAAATCTTTTTTTGAGCCATATTTTTTGTCCACTTCCAGGTAATTGTTCACGGCATAGCCACCATCGCTTTCTCCTTTGGGTCGAGTGGTGATGGGCATTAGGTGTAAAAAGTTGACCCCAAGTTCTTTGAAATAGGGTATTTTCCCTTGCAGTCCTTTCAGGTCCTTGTTGAAATGCTCCACATAAAGTTGCATTCCCATCAGTTTTTCGGATTGGTGCCAATTACCTGATTCTAATCGTTCCAAATCTTGCATTCTTAATGCTTCGGGTCTTTCCAGAAACAATTTGGGAAGAAGTTTCAGTAATTTTTGGAAATGTTTTTTGTGTTGTTCTTCATTGTAAAGGGAAAAGAATTGTTTTTGGATCAAGGTAAGGTTGGTGGCCAATCGTTGATCAAAAAGTTCTTGAGGGCTTTTTCCCTTATGTGGGAGCAGTCTATGTAATGTGGCCTGGTTCATCTATTTTTTGAGCTGTTCTTTAGTGGGCAAGGCCACAATTGCGCCATAATTGGTAGTTGTAATGGCGCCTGCTTTATTGGCAAGACCAACCATTTTTTCGACCAGTGAAAAATCTTCGAAAACAGGATCAAAATTTCCCAAATCGGAAATTTGGTACAACAGGCATCCAATAAAAGCATCACCAGCTCCCGTGGTATCCAAAGGCGAAACTTTTACACTTGGAATTACCTTTTTAGTTCCGTTCATACTCAGTAAGGTTCCGTCTTTGCCCAGTGTAACCGTTATAATCTTGGTCCCGACCTTGTGCAGTATATCACAGGCTTCATGGAGGTCTTCTTTGCCAGAAATGAGCTGAGCTTCTTCCAGACTGAACTTGCACAAATGTGATTTCTCCACAAAGGGCATACATTTTTTTATAAAGGACTCTTCATCGTGCTTCCAAAGGTCTGACCTAAAATTTGGATCAAAACAGATGAACATGTCCTTGGTAAGACCATCAAAAAGATATTTGGCATAGGTTTTTTCCAAGGGTCCGCCCAAAAGGGCTGTTGCTGCCCCAAGGTGAAGTATATTTCCTGGAAGACTTTTGCGAAGATCGGGATCGTAAGACAGTTCCCGGTCAGCTCCACGACTGAATACAAAATCGCGCTCACCATCTTCGGATAGGGAAACAAACGCGAGTGTTGTAAAAGTGTCCGACAGTTGTGTCAACGAGATATCGACACTTTCGTTCTTGAGGGTTTCCAATAAAAATTTACCGAAAGGGTCCTTTCCTACACATCCAATAAAAATAGCGTTTCCACCAAGTTTGGATATCGCACAGGCGACATTGGCAGGCGCGCCTCCCGCTTTTTTTGTAAACTCGTTCGCTTTGGACAGGTCGCTTCCTTGTCTTTCGGCAACAAAATCTATCAACACTTCCCCAATGCAGTAAACTTTTTTCATAATTATTTCGGAATATTCTAAGGTACATAGAATTTGTCTCCACGACCAAAAAACAGTTAGGTTTATTTGGATTCTAGGTTAAATGCGTGATAAAGCTGCCATGTTTTTTCATAGCCCAATCATTTGTGTGTAATATTGTCAAAAACTTTTCTATGCGAACACTTGTAGTGGGCGACATTCATTCTGGGGTAAGGGCATTGGAACAACTAATTACCAAGGCCAAAGTGTCCCAGAGCGATCATATTATTTTTTTGGGAGATTATGTTGATGCTTGGAGTACCGCAGTGGAGACCATTGATTTTTTAATACAGCTCCAGGATGAGTTAAACTGTACTTTTATCCGTGGCAACCACGATGAGCTATGTAGGGAATGGCTAATGCACCAAAAGGAAAATCCGCAATGGTTGGCTCATGGCGGTACGGCCACTCGGGATTCATACCTAAAGGCAAGCCGTGATACATGGGAGGCTCATCTGAGGTTTTATGAGGAACTCAAAAATTATTATTTGGCAGAGGATAACCGACTTTTTTTACATGCCGGTTACACCAACCTCAAAGGAATCGATTTCGAATATTTTGAGCAATCCTTTTATTGGGATCGAACTTTATGGGAATTGGCCACGGCCCTTGATCCTGAACTGACACCTTCCGATTCCAAGTTTCCAAAAAGGCTCACCCATTATAAAGAAGTGTTCATTGGCCATACACCATTGTCCAAGAATAGTTTTGTTCAGCCACAAAAGCGGGCGAATGTATGGAACGTGGATACAGGTGCCGCATTTAAGGGAGGATTGACCATGTTGGACGTGGAATCTAAGGAATATTGGCAAAGCGATCCTGTTCATACATTTTATCCCGGTGAAAAAGGGAGGAATTAGAGATAAAATCATTAAATTATAGAGACAAGAATAAAACCCCGAATATGTCGATTAAAAATATAAGATTGGAAGTAATGCAGGCGATAGAACCCAAAGTGGAAGGGTTTATGGATGAATTCCTGATTCCAACAGAAAAAATATGGCAACCCACTGATTTTTTACCGGATTCGCAAAGCGATACTTTTTTTGATGAAGTAGAACAAATACGTGGAGAAGCGAAAGAACTTGGTTATGATTTTTGGGTTACACTCGTGGCGGACACTATTACCGAAGAAGCCCTACCGACCTACGAATCTTGGTTGATGGATGTTGAAGGTATAGATCAGCACAACGGTAAGGACAATGGTTGGAGCAAATGGGTCCGTGCATGGACCGCAGAGGAGAACAGGCATGGTGATGTCCTAAACAAATATTTATATCTATCTGGTCGTGTGAACATGCGAGAAATAGAGATTACCACACAACATTTGATTTCTGATGGTTTTGACATTGGTACCGATAGAGATCCATATAAAAACTTTGTTTACACCACCTTCCAGGAGCTGGCAACGAACATCTCCCATAAGCGTGTGGGCAAAATGGCAAGAAAGAAAGGAAATGGTCTTTTGGCAAAGATGTGTACTATTATAGCAGGGGACGAAATGAGGCATCATTTGGCGTACCGTGAGTTTGTAAAGACGATAATGGGCCAAGACCCTGATGGTATGGTACTGGCATTCGCAGATATGATGAAGAAAAAAATTGTGATGCCCGCCCATTTTTTAAGGGAATCCGGAGGAAGTATTGGAGAGGCCTTTGAACAATTTTCCAATTGTGCCCAACGATTAGGTGTTTATACGGCTCAAGACTACATAGAGATTCTTAAAAAATTGAATGATTATTGGGACATTGGAAACCTAAGAGGGTTGTCTGACCAAGCAGAGAAGGCTAGGGTTTATCTCATGAAGCTTCCGGAGAGATTGCAACGGATATCCGAACGTATGCAATTTTCGCAACAGCAATATACTTTTAAATGGGTAGAGGCCAACGGAATGCTGTAGAAAGACTGGTCGGTCCATGAGGGATGGTCAATATTTGCCCGCTCTATGTTTTTCTTGCCATTCAAACAATTGTGCCCAATGTCCCTCATGGGCCATTTTAGCCTGCATGGGCCAAGATGCCGGGTCGTGAATGCGATAGCGTTTTCCTCCGGAATCGAGTACTTCTTGGCATTTATCGGCAGAGGTTTCGGCGAGTTCTTTCCAAGTTTTAATTCCGAAATCATGGAATAGCCCTTCGATTTTTGGCCCAATGCCTTCCACCAATTTAAGGTCGTTTTCCTTAATGGTTTTACCAAAGGTAACTTTTGCCTGTTTTGGGTCAAATATATAAGGTGAGGGTTTCGTTGAAATATCGGGGCGTTTCTCTAGATTGAGTTGTTGGGTTTTGCTGGTATACCCTTCCAATCGTTTTTTACAATTCTCCAATTCCGATTTTAACTTGGAATTTTCAATTTCCAGACTATTCAATTCAATGGATTCATCGACGATAGTAGGCGTGTCGGATTTTCCAAAAAAATACCCAAGAATACCTGCAACAATCCCTGTCGTTGCCAAAATGATCCAATACCAGATAGTAGAGCTAGCCCAATCCATTTTAGAGTGAATAAAATGCCATCGGAAATGGCTCCTTTAAAATATTAAAAATTTCTTAAAATCTTGAATAAAACCTTCAGAAATTGAGTGATTTAGAGGTATTTGAACTTTTGTAGGAAAAATCAAAAGCAGAAAATAAATCAAAAGGCACCAATCATACATTATTTGAGACCACTGGTAAGATACCTCTTAATTTCTTGATCAAATATTTGGAAATTTGAGACTCAATATTAGGTGAAGAACCCTGTTTCTCCCGACAAAGATCCGGCATTGAAATGGGGTTTTAAAGTTAAGTTTGAGTTAGTTAAGTTGGTTTTAAAGACTGCCCATTTGAGGTTTAACCCAAATGGGCGGCTTTTCTTTTTTATAGATCGAACTTAATTCCTTGGGCAAGTGGAAGTTCTGTAGTGTAGTTTATGGTGTTGGTCTGTCTTCTCATATAAACTTTCCAAGCATCCGAACCACTTTCTCGTCCACCTCCTGTTTCTTTTTCACCACCAAAGGCTCCACCGATCTCTGCTCCAGAGGTGCCAATATTTACATTGGCAATTCCACAATCAGAACCTTCAACAGAGAGGAAACGTTCGGCCTCGCGCAGATTGTTCGTCATTATGGCGGAGGACAAGCCTTGTCTTACCCCGTTTTGCATATCCAGCGCATTTTGTAGATCGCCCTTATATTTTAGTAGATAAAGTACAGGACCAAAGGTCTCGTGCTGAACTATTTCAAAATGATTTTCGGCTTCTGCAATGGCCGGCTTTACGTAGCATCCACTTTCGTATCCTTCACCTTCGAGTACGCCTCCCTCGACCAAAACCTTTCCACCTTCTGCCTTTACTTTTTCAAGGGCGCTCAAATAATTTTTCACTGCATCCTTGTCGATCAGGGGTCCAACGTGGTTGTTTTCATCCAATGGGTTGCCGATACGTATTTGTTTATAGGCATCCACAATGGCATTTTTAACCTTATCGTACACGTCTTCGTGGACAATTAGTCGTCTAGTGGAAGTACAACGTTGTCCACAGGTTCCAACAGCCCCAAAAACGGCACCGATTACAGTGTTTTTGATGTTTGCATCCGGTGTTACTATGATAGCATTGTTGCCACCAAGCTCCAATAAGGACTTACCTAGTCGTTCTGCTACCGTTTTTGCGACAATTTTCCCCATTCGGGTAGAGCCGGTCGCCGATATCAATGGTACACGTTCATCTTTTGTCATAAGTTCGCCCACGGTATAGTTTCCGGTTATCAAACACGAAATACCTTCGGGAACACCATTTTTAGCGAATACGCGTGCAGCAATGTTCTGGCATGCTACCGACGTCATTGGTGTTTTTTCCGATCCTTTCCAAATACAGGCATCTCCACAAACCCAAGCTAAGGCCGTATTCCAAGACCAAACGGCCACAGGGAAGTTAAATGCGGATATAATGCCCACAACGCCAAGGGGATGGTATTGTTCGTACATTCTATGTCCCGGTCTTTCACTGTGCATAGTTAAACCGTGTAATTGCCTGGACAGACCCACGGCAAAATCACAGATATCGATCATTTCCTGTACTTCCCCCAATCCTTCTTGGTAACTTTTACCCATTTCATAGGATACCAATTTGCCCAATGGTTCTTTCAGCCTTCTCAGTTCATCATTAAACTGTCGGACTACTTCACCTCTCTGAGGTGCTGGCAAGGTCCGCCATTTTTTAAAACCTTCCTGGGCTGTACTGATCACTTTTTCGTAATCCTCTTTGGTGGTCGCTTTTACTTTACCTATTAGCTGACCATCAACAGGAGAGTAAGATTCAATTATATCTCCGTTAGAAAACCAATCCGCACCTGTCGAAGTACCATTGTTTATTTCGTTAAGCCCCAATTCTTTTAGGGCTTCTTCTATTCCAAAAGCAGTTGCTGTTTTTGACATTTATAACTTTTTACTTGTGAATTGTTATATTTCTACAATATTACAAATAATCTTCAAGAGGATGAACGGTTTACAGGAATTGATGTATTGCAAGTAGAACTATTCCCAACAATGCGGGAAGTGCCTGAACCGTAAATATTTTTTTTGACGCGGTTAATGCTCCATAAATACCCGCAACTGATACACAGCCCAAAAAGAAGAATGCAACATAAACTTGCCAAACAGGGTCTTCGATCATGAGCGACCAAATAAGTCCTGCGGACAAAAATCCATTGTACAATCCTTGGTTTGCTGCCAGTGTTTTTGTTGGTTCGAACAAATGTTCGGGCAAGGAGCGAAATACCTTTTTAGCTTTGGTGGTCCATGCGAACATCTCCAGCCATAAAAAATACAGATGGAGGATTGCCACAACCCCTATTACGATTTTTGCAAAGAGGAGTATCATTCTTCTTTTGCAACAAAACGTTCATCAACCGGCATAACAGTGCCACAATTTTTGCAGGTTCGAAGCTCTTCCGAACCGTAAAAGTGCTTAAAATGCCCCAAGAAATCATTTTCGATATCGTGGAGTTTAAAGTAAACCTCGTACAATTTATGATTGCAGTTGTCGCAGAACCAAAGCAACCCGTCCTCTGCATCGAGATGTGCACGTTTCCGTTCTATGACCAATCCAATGGAACCTTCCTGTCTAGCAGGTGAATGTGGGACCTTGGCAGGATGGAGGTACATATCGCCAGGACCCAGTTTCATGGTTTTTTTCTCACCTTCCTCTTGGATGTGGACTTCTATGTTCCCCTCCAATTGATAGAAAAGTTCTTCGGTTTCGTTATAATGATAGTCCTTACGTGCATTCGGACCGGCAACGATCATAACAATATAATCTCCGGACTCTTTGTAAAGGTTTTTATTCCCTACCGGGGGTTTTAGCGTATCTCTGTTTTCCTCAATCCATTTATTAAGATTAAAAGGTGCTTTTGTAGCCATGCTTTAAGATTTTACGAAAGGTAAAAAAAACCTTGCTGGCAACATAGTATTTCATGAAAAAGGCCTGCTGTTCGACAGACCTTTTAATTAAATTATTCCTATTGTAATTGGATTATTCCACCTTAATGAATATTTGGGTGAAGTAAGGCCTCCCATCTTTATCCAATTGAACACTTAGGGTGGTGTGGCTAAAATCTCCTTCCATCGCTTCTCTATGTGAAGTACTATTGATCCATGCATCAATGGTGAACTCTGCCGATGTATAATATCGGGCCACGTTTTCAGATATGAGCAATGCATTCATTTCATCAGCAATTTTAGCTGCACGATTTTCAAAATTGTCATGGCTAAGCTTGTTTTTGGAGATCATGTAATCGTTATGCTCCTCGGCATATTTATATGCAGAAGTGCTCTTTACTAGAGTGTTAAGGCCTAGTGATGACCGATGCTCATTGACCAGGAGCAAAAGGTCCTCTTCCATTTTAATCGGGTCAACCGTGATTTTTTCATTGCCGGTGTTGGCTTCTGTGTAGAGTTGATCCAGTTCTTCCGAAGATGATTTGCTGCAGCTTGCAAACAGCAATAGAAAGACCATGACCAGCGTAACGCCAGAGTATTTTTTCATTTTTCGGGGTGTTTTCTGGGAGTGTTCTAAGTTCCCAAGTGTTCTCTTTTGCTAAAATAAAGGACACTATTTTCTTTCAATCATAATTTCCATGTCAGGTTGAATTATTACGTTGAAATACAGGAAACTGCGTTCAAGGGAATTAATTTGAAAAGTCGTTGTTCCGTTTAACGATAAAACTGAACCGTTTATATGACCTCGTTTTGGGTCTCGATGCTATCTTCTGGTGTAGTTTGTTCGTCATCAAAAACATAGGAGAACACCAAGTCTCCGATTTCCTTGATGGGTTCGTAAAAAATGGATTGTGCTTTGGTTTCCTCATTGATGAGACCTAGGGGCGATGCAAGTTTTTCAAAGAAAATTAGGAAAGCACCCAAGATCACGGCAACTTTTAGTGCTCCAAATATACCGCCAGCGATTTTGTTCAATAGTCCGAGCATGGCAAAATCGGCAATCTTGGTCAGGAATTTTCCTGCCAAGTTCACTACTATGATTATAGCAAAAAACGTAATCAAGAATGCTGCAATTTTGATGTATTGGTCACTCCAATCAAACTGTTCGGCAAGATATTCCCCTGTGATATACGAAAAATGGATGGCACCGTATATTCCGGCAATCAATGCAATCAAAGAGGCCAATTCTACAAAAAGGCCATTTTTTAAGCCTTTGTAAAGGCCCCAGACCAAAAGAATACCGATAATAATATCCAAAAAGCTCATACAAGGGTTTTAACAAATATAGAATATTGATTTGTACCTTTGGTACTCATAGCAAAACACATGTCCAGAGACGAACAATTAAAGGAAAGATGGGACTTTTTGGTGGAGAAACTATCCGCACAATTTTCGGATGGCGACCCATTGGAATTGGATGGTATTGTTTATTTAGTTGGAGTACAGGAGCTAGGAAGTTTTCACCGAAGGTTCAAAAAAGATGAAAAGGTCAACCTAATGCATATTGCCATTTGTAGATTATTGGAACCCTATGGGTACTACGATTTTGATTTTTTCGATGATGATGGATGGCCACATTACAAAATAAAGGAACAACTTCCCCCATTAAAGGCCGGTGAACAGACCGTATTGATGAAAGAGGCCGTGGTCAATTATTTCTTGGAAAAAGAATACATTACTTAAATGCAGACTGCCAAACCATACTATGCCGTAATTTTTACAAGCCTAAGAACCGATGGAGACCAGGGGTATGCTAAAATGGCGGAAGAAATGGAAACCTTGGCCAGAAAACAAGCTGGATTTTTGGATATTGAAAGTGCGAGAGAAGGGGTAGGCATCACGGTCAGTTATTGGGAAAGCTTGGAAGCCATTGCCAACTGGAAAGCCCATATGGACCATCGCCAAGCCCAGAAAAATGGAATAAAAACCTGGTATTCCTGGTACAAGGTCAGGATTTGCAGGGTAGAACGCGAATACGAATTCAATACATAGAAACATGAGCGAGAACATTGCTTTTTCCAACGTAGACAGAAAGAACAAACTGCAAAAAACAGTCAAGGACAGGTACGACCTTGTGATTATAGGTGGGGGAATTACCGGTGCTGGAATTGCGTTGGATGCTTCTTCTCGCGGCATGAAGGTATTGTTGTTGGAAAAAGGAGATTTTGCTTCGGGTACCAGTAGCAAATCCACCAAATTGATACACGGAGGACTCCGTTATTTAAAACAGTTCGATTTTTGGTTGGTGAAAGAAGTAGGTTCCGAAAGGGCCATTGTACATAAATTGGCCCCGCATTTGGTGCTTCCAGAAAAAATGTTGCTTCCGCTTATCGAAGGCGGGTCATATGGAAAATGGCTGACGTCCATCGGACTAAAAGTGTACGATATTTTGGCACAGGTTTCCGGGGATGACAAAAGACAGATGTTGGAGAAAAAAGAGGCGATGAAACTGGAGCCCCTCTTGCCCAAAAAGATTTTGAACGGTGCTGGCTATTATGCAGAATACCGAACCGATGATGCCCGGTTGACCATGGAAAATCTAAAAACCAGTTTAAAATTTGGCACGGAGATATTCAACTATACCAAGGTTACCGATTTTATTTATGAGGATGAAAAAGTAGCTGGGGTAAAGTTTACCGACGAGGTACTTGGGGACGAGTACAGTGTTTTATCAAAATATGTAATCAATGCCGCAGGGCCTTGGGTGGACGAACTTAGGAGCGTGAACCAGTCCAAAAAAGGCAAGCGATTGCATTTGACCAAGGGAGTACATTTGGTATTTCCAAAGGAAAAACTTCCCGTGAAGCAATCCGTGTATTTTGATATTCCTGATGGGCGGATGATGTTCGCCATACCCCGTGGCAAAGTCACCTACATTGGCACAACAGATACCAATTACAATTCTGATAAGGACCATGTGACTACCGAACTTGCCGATGCCATTTATCTGATTTCGGCAGTCAACAATATGTTCCCGGACATTGAATTGGAACTGGATGATATTGTTTCCTCTTGGGCCGGACTACGCCCATTGATTCACGAAGAGGGGAAATCAGCTTCAGAACTATCACGAAAAGATGAAATCTTCACTTCAGATACTGGATTGGTCAGCATAGCGGGAGGAAAACTTACGGGATACCGAAAAATGGCTGAACGTGTGGTAAACCGAATCGTTAAGAAAATGGAGGAGGACCACGATGTAAAATTGGAGCATTGTACCACGGATAAAATTCCACTTTCTGGTAACGATTTTAAAAAGTTCAAGCATGTCAAAAAATACATTGCTCAAATCCAAGAACAGCTTCAGGCAGATGGATTTGCCAAATATGATGCGTGGTATTTAGTGACCACCTACGGTAAACAAACCGAATCCATTTTGGAACTTTATGCCAAAATAAAAGGTGACAAACCCAAAGAAAGAATGATCAGGGCAGAAGCTCAATTCGCCATTAGCCACGAAATGGCCTTGAATCCACTGGACTTTTTTATCAGAAGAACAGGCCGATTGTATTTTGATATCGACAGTGTTCGAAAGTACAAAGCTGCTGTTTTTGAAGAGTTCCAGAATGCATACAACTATTCCACGGAAGAAATGGAGGCCTTTTCAACTGAATCGGATGACCAATTAAAGGAGCATTCTGATTTTTCTTTGGAGCGGGATTAATCCAACTTCTCCGTCAACTTTTCAAACACCTTTTTCGGGTTCTTGTTTTTATAAAGCACTTGGTACACGGCATTGATAATGGGTGTTTTGGACTTCTTCTGCAACTTCTCCATCAAGTCATGTGCACTTTGGGTCGCATAATAGCCTTCGGCTACCATGTTCATCTCCATCATCGCACTTTTAACAGTGTAGCCCTTACCAATCATATTCCCGAACATACGGTTTCTACTAAAAACGGAATAGCCCGTTACCAATAAGTCGCCTAAATATGCTGAGGCGTTTATGTTGCGCTTCATTTTGTAGACACGGTCAATAAAACGCTTCATCTCACGGATGGCGTTGCTCATCAGTACACTCTGGAAGTTGTCCCCGTAACCAAGTCCGTGGGCAATACCCGCAGCGATAGCATAAATGTTTTTTAGCATGGCGGCATATTCCGTACCGATAATATCGTCGGAAATTTTGGTGCGTATGTAGTCGCTCTTTAAATGTTTGGCCACCATTTTGGCCTTATCAGCATCGGCACAGGCGATGGTAAGGTAAGATAATCGCTCCAAGGCTACTTCCTCGGCATGGCAAGGTCCAGTGATTACACCAATATTCTCAAAAGGGATTTCGTATTTCTCGTTGAAATGTTCTCCAACAATACGTCCGCTTTCGGGAACAATTCCTTTAATGGCGGAAAAAATGATTTTATCCTTCAAAGAAACCGTCAAATTCTGCAATTCCTTATCTAAAAATGCAGATGGAATGGCGAAAATGAGCACATCGGAAGCTTCGACCACTTCATTAATGTCATGGCTCATCACCAATTGGTCCACGTCAAACTCTACAGAACTCAAATAGTTAGGGTTGTGCCATTCTTTTTTAATGTGACGAATCGCGGAATCGCTCCGCATATACCAGTTCACCTGGTCCAAATTTTCGGTCAACATCTTCACTATGGCGGTTCCCCAACTTCCACCTCCAAAAACTCCAAACGTAAGCTTGTCTTTCATGCATCCAAATTAGTGTGTAAAGCTAAAAAATAAATTCATCAGCTTATTATAGTATGATTATCAAATAGTTAAAAAGTTTGGCATAGTGCTTGGTTTACGTAAAGGGAACTTTAAAACCTCGATTATGAAAAATAGAAAACTACTCTTTGGAATTTTGTTCATTGGTCTATTGGCCAGTTCTTGTTACACCGAGGTTATTGTGGAAGATGATTTGATTACAGAACCACCGATCAATACCGCCTTGGTTTTGGAATCGCACGACCTATGGTATGTGGATATCAACGAAACTCGCGGAAATGGCGAAGTTCCTTTTTTACAACGAGCATTTACCATTTCGTTCGATAGGGGAATTGTATATGCCAACAACAACCTCTCCGGCCTTGGCAAAACAGGTAATGGGTTGGGTATTGATGTGGGTGCATATGCCACCTATAGCGGTCAAGTGGAAATAGACCATGATGTTGACGGACTTTGGTTATTGGAAGTTATCGCTTTGGACTATAATTCGTTGGAAATCTACGACCCTCGTTCGGATACTTCCTATATATTGGAGGGCTTTCAAAGAAACAACTTTGATTACGACTTCGTGTTTTACGATAACATCCACTACTTCTTGCAGGAATACCAAGTTTGGGAGAAAACCTATACCAGTGAGGTTGGTGCCCTAAACGAATTTGATGAAGAAAACTATTTGCAATTTTCTGGTGATGGAGGCGGGTATTTCAGGTCTTCTGTGGATGCGCAGGGTATTCCACTGTCCAACTTGCAGTGGGATTATGAAGGAGATTATGAAGTGTATGATGTGGCAAACGATGAAACCCTCAAAACTTTAACGCTGGATTATGATTTCTTGGGCAATGATTATTTTGAATTGTACGTTATCAATGATAGTACTATAGAGTTGTACCATGTATCCAGCGGAACGGTTTATGAGTTTACAGGAAGAGGATACATTCAATATTTAAAATCAGGCGAGGGAACAGGTAAAAAACGTTCAAAGACCAACAACCCTGTAATGGACGTTACCCGTCAGCGAGATATGTAAGGAAGAACTCTATTGTTCGACCATACAAACAGTTTTTTTGGTTGGTTATTTAGTTAAGAATCGCCCCGGGCAGTTAAGCTCGGGGCGGTCCTTTTTTAAAGGTTTCTGTTTTTGTAATCCGATGGATTTTCTCCACTTATCTTTTTGAATGTCCTATTAAAATAGGACAAGCTTTCAAACCCACATTCATAACAAGTTTCGCCAATGTTCCTGCCCGTTAACAATAAACGTTTGGCCTGAGTGATGCGATACTGGTTCAAGAAATTGGTAAACGTACTGCCCGTGTTCTTTTTGAAATACCTGCAAAAAGCCTCTTTCCCCAAATTGATGGATGCTGCAATATCCTCCAAGGCAATTTTTCTTGAATAGTGTTCATCAATATATGAGTACACTTTTTGCAAACGTTCCTGTTGTTTGTTGGCCTTGTCATTTATAATTGGGTTCTGGTGTAATAGGGTGTAATCATTGCTCTTTGCTAAAAGCTTGAGCAACTGTAAAATTTTAAGAAATTGTTCAAACCGGCTCATTCCTTGCAATTGCTTCATAATGGCACCCACGGTTTCTTTGGTTTCACCATAAAAAGCGATGCCGTGCTGTGACCTGTCCAATAGCTCGTACACGTCTTCCAATTCCTCGATTTCAGTGAAGACCTTCTCTTTAAACGAGGCACTGATGTGCAAAACTTCCTTGTGATATTCCGTTTTAATACCATGGTCAAAATTCAAATGGGGAATATTGGAACCTATCAAAACGAGGTCACTCCCTTTAAAATTGGAGATATGTCTCCCTACATGACGCTTACCGTTCGCACCCTCGATATAGACCAGTTCAAACTCCGGATGAAAATGCCAAAAAAAGAGGTCGTTCAACTTGGGATTGTGCAATAAATGGAAGGAACTCTTATCGTTGGGTTGTATGTTTTCAAGTTGAATTTTCATTGTATTGCTTAATTATTTATAAAAATAATCATTAAAAGTCAATATAATTCAAATATTGGTCAATGTTAGGGTGGAAACCGCTGAACAGCTCCCATAGTTTTGGGGTATAGATTATTAAGCTAAAAAAACAGAAATACAATGCAGCAAAAAGTAGAAATGGCTAACAAGGCCCACGAAGCAATTCCTGGAAATCCATCCACGGCCACAAGCAGTAAAACAAAACTTAATGATAGATCTAATGGCAAACCACTACGCGTGCTGTCCGAAGAGGACTGGGCGTTCTGGATTGAAAATGGATATATCGTAATCAAAAATGCCGTTCCAAAGGAACAAGCCAAAGCAACTGCCGATTTTTTATGGGAGTTTGATGAAAAAGACCCGAACGATCCAGAGACTTGGTACATGCCACCCCGTGCAGAAATGAAAATGAAAGAACTCACGGGAACAGGAATGGTAGAAGTATATAACAATCAACATTTATGGAACAACAGACAAACACAAAAAGTATACGAAGCCTTTGTGGACATTTGGGGAACGGAAAAGTTATGGGTAACGATAGACCGGGCCAACTTGAATATGCCGCAACGTCCGGGAGAGAACAATAAAGGGTTCATTCATTGGGACTACGATCCGGAGACAAAACCTCAAAATGTACAGGGTGTACTCGCCCTTGCGGATCAAACCGATGAGAACATGGGCGGATTCCAATGTATACCTTGGCTATACAGAAATTATGATACTTGGAAACTGACCCAACCCGAAGACCGCGACCATTTTCAACCCGATGTAACTGGACTGGAAGACAAAATCGTAAAAGTAAAGCTGGAAGCCGGCGACCTTTTGATTTTTAACAGCACCCAGCCTCACGGAATCCGACCCAATAAATCTGGTGATAAGGTTCGCATAGCGCAATACATTTCCATGATGCCCGCCGAAGAGGACAATGAGGAAATGAGACAATGGCGTATCAATTCATGGAAAAATAGGGTAGCTCCAGAAGGCTATGCTTTTCCTGGAGACCCAAGAAATTGGGAACAGACCAAATATGATACCGCCAAATTAAGTCCGCTCGGAGAAAAGTTATTGGGGCTTACTAACTGGTAGATTATCAAATCCTTAAAAATTTCCGTGCGATTAGGGTTATGCATTTAATAATGCTACTTTTGCGCGCTTCAAGAAAGAAGCCATGAAAAAGTATCTCAACCTTTTTGATTTTTCGCAAAAAGTAAACTATCGCACAGAAATTTTATCGGGCTTAACCGTTGCGCTTGCCCTGGTGCCCGAAGCCATAGCATTTGCCTTTATCGCAGGTCTTTCTCCATTGACCGGTTTGTATGCGGCATTTGTAATGGGGCTGGTCACTTCCATTCTGGGAGGTAGACCGGGAATGATCTCTGGAGCTACTGGAGCTGTGGCGGTTGTCATCGTTACTTTGGCGCAGCAATATGGGGTGGAATATGTTTTTGCTACAGTTATTCTTGCAGGAATTTTGCAAATGTTGGCTGGTGTACTACGTCTCGGAAAATTGATGCGTTTGGTGCCCCATCCCGTTATTTTCGGATTTGTGAACGGATTGGCGGTGATCATATTCATGTCGCAGATGAGCCAGTTCAAAACGGTAGATGGTGAATGGTTGAGTGGGAGTACACTATATATTTTCTTGGGATTGGTACTGTTGACCATGGTGGTGATTTGGGGTCTTCCTAAATTGACCAAAGTGATTCCTGCATCTTTGGCCGCTATTCTTTTGGTGTTCGGAATCGTGTTTTTCTTTGGTTTGGACACACGGACCATTGGGGACATCGCTTCGATTCAAGGAACATTTCCTCCTTTTCATATTCCCGATCTTCCTTTTACATGGGAAACTTTGCAGATTATATTTCCGTTTGCCGCAATTATGGCGGGAGTTGGTCTTATAGAAAGTTTGTTGACCTTGAACATTGTGGATGAGATTACCGAAACACGGGGTCGTGGTAATAAAGAGGCCGTTGCCCAAGGAACGGCGAACATTCTATCCGGATTTTTCTCAGGGATGGGTGGTTGTGCCATGATCGGGCAGAGTTTGATCAATACCTCCAACGGTGCAAGGGCAAGACTTTCTGGAATTTTTGCCGCTTTAATGTTGTTGGTGTTTATTATGTTCGGTTCCAGCTTAATTGAGAAAGTACCCATGGCGGCACTTACAGGATTGATGATCATGGTGGCTTTGGGAACCTTTGAATGGGCTAGTTTGAAGACCTTCCGTAGAATGCCAAAATCCGATGTATTGGTGATGGTATTGGTGACCTTGGTGACCGTCTTCCTTCACAATTTAGCCTTGGCGGTATTAGTTGGAGTCATTATTTCCGCATTGGTATTTGCTTGGGACAACGCAAAACGTATCCGTGCGAGAAAAAGCATTGATGATGAAGGCGTAAAGCATTACGAGATCTATGGTCCTTTATTCTTTGGAAGTACCACACTATTTGCCGAAAAGTTTGATGTATTGAATGATCCCGAAGAAGTGGTGATTGACTTTGCAGAAAGTAGGTTAGTGGATATGTCCGCCATTGAGGCCGTGAACAAGATTACGGAGCGTTACCGAAAAGTGGGCAAAAAAGTACACTTGAAGCATTTAAGCCGAGACTGTAGACGATTATTGGCCAATGCCGACGATATTATCGAAGTGAACGTTTTGGAAGACCCAACCTATAAGGTTGTGGTGGATTAAGATTGGATGTTATTCTTTGGTTTTTCCCAAGAAAACATTCACATTGGGGTTTTGTGGATTACCACTGGCACGTCGCATCAAAACTATCTGGCCCGTATGGTGGATGCAATCCGAAATCATTCCATTGATCATGTTCCAATAGGGAAACTTTGAGGTGTTATCTCCTTGTTCAAACACAATGTTCAGTTGTTCGATTATTTCTTGGTCTTTCCCCACTACCAAATCACTCGCTTGTTTTAAATTGTTCAAGGTCATTTTGCGTAATTCATCAAACGAATAGTCAGGTGCATTATCTGGTCGGACTATGTGTTCCCCTTTGTTGGTCATCAAAATGGATTGCGATAAGCTATAAATATGGTTTATCGTTTGTATTGTTGTACGTCCTCCTTCCGAAGGTTGATACGATAAATCCTTATCGGTAAGTCCTTCGGTTGCCCAATAATAACGAAAACCTAATCCGTCAATCATTCTGGAAACAATGTTTCCCGAGGCATAGTTGGAGGGATAATCAGGTATTTCTTTATAGGGTAATTCCATTTTTTGTGCTTGAATTTGGTGATTGGTCATCAAAATGAAAATGAAGGAAAAGAAGATTAGTTTTTTCATTATCAGTCTATTTTTTTGAACACCAATAAATTCTCTTCCGATCCATTAGAGAGAAACAGTCTGTTATTTTCTACTTTGTAGGTTGTACCCGCTTGTAGCGCAGTCAAGAATTCGGTTTCTTTGTCCATGCTGGGGCAAGCCATTCGGGTAGATGCAATTTGTGTAAAACGAAGGACATCTTGTTCATAAAAAAGACTTCCCGTCATTCTATTACATCCAGAAAAACCGGAAAAACGATTGTCGTTGATATTGATTTCCATATTGGGCAAGTCCCTTCCGTCAAAATCTTCTTTGGAGACAGGTGTGCCTTTCATTTCTTCCAACACCCAAATATCGTGCAGCCTGTAATCGGTAATGTAAGATCCGCAGCCTTCATAGACTGTGGTTTCATCTCCGCCCGTACTTTTGTAGGAGACTGTTACGGTATAGGGAAATACCTCACCCGACATGGCATTGGTACATTCTTTATGCGAAATGATCACGTCCATTAGCGTGGCTTCGGTCTGTATGCGGTACATGCTAATATTACCGTCCTGCGCTTTGATGGCTTTGGAGGGCGGGGTGGTAATGGTATCTTCCATGGTCTGGAGTTCAACTTTGTCGCCATAAATCTTAAGTCCCCAGAAAGGTTCTGTACCTGTGGCTTTAAAGTAACTGCCGTCTATTTTCATGGCAATGGGCTCCATTTCGCGCTTTTTTTCTTCAGTTTGAAGGGTATCTGGGGTTACTTCTTCCGAAACTTCAGAAGCTTGGGTAGCTTCAGGTTCGGTTGGTTGTTCTTTCTTTTTTTCAAGACAGCCGGAAAATAGTAATACGGCACAGCTTAAGAGGAGTAAATTTTTCATGGGTTTACTTTTTTGAATCGCATCATAGGTATATCTCCTACCAAAAGGTTGAGTTTTCCATCCTCAAAGGAGTAGCCGTCTATTTTTTTCATCATTTGTAAAAATTGGCGTTCGCTGCCACCACAGAACATCATTGTTGTTGGGCCCGGGTCTCCAAAAACAATGGAGTTTTCAGCCAATTCGTAATCTGCGGAGTAACCATTGCAGCTATCGGTACCCGACACTTTTTCGGATTCTTTGTCGAAACTGATCTGCGGTTTTTTTTCGGGAAAAAGTCCTTCAAAGGCTATGCGGGGCCCTGAGATGTACTCCAGTTCCCAAGTAGGGCCATAAAGTGCATCTGCACTCGATTTTGCTCCACCACAAGATTCCGCCAATACAATTGCGGAAAAAAGCAGGATGAATGAGGTTTTCATTTATTCAGAAATTAATGGTTAATGTGTCAGTAAAATACTAAAAAATGGATGATTTCCTCAAACCTTGGGGTGGTTAAATTGCTAAATAGTATAGGCTTTATTGAGGTCTTTTGCTCCAGACCTCGTATATGGGACTTCCTTTACTGCTCAATCCTGAGTGGTGCCAATCGCCATCCTTCAATTCATAATTAAATTCCAGACTTGCTCCCACTCTGGAATCGTCCCTGGAAAAGAAACCGATATTTTCGGTGTATTTGCCATCAATCGTTGTGTAGGTTCCGCCACCAGTTCCCATAAATTCCTTGGTTTCGGTATTAAAGGCAATCCATTGAAAGCGTGTTCCCGATAATATTTTCATGGTCTTTCGTGGTCCAGAGGTATCGCGTTTAACGATTTCGCCATCACGCTTTCTTCCTGATATCAACCAAGCACCAAAAAGGTCGCCAGGTGTTCCATTATCTACCTTGTTCCATATTAAATGCCCGAGTTCAAGATTGTCCCCGTTCAGAACAAATGCTTCAGATTTTGTGTTTCCCACTATCTCGGAATCCTTGGTGAAATATTCATAGGTAAAATCTAGCATATCTTTATTGATGGAGTAACTTCCTCCTTTTGTTCCCAGAAACTTTCCCGTTCCTTTTTCAAAAATTGCTTCCGAAAAATAATTGGGAGTCATAATAAGTATATGTTCGACCTGATAGCCTTCGTCACTTGATTCAGTAGTTTCCCAAGCACCTTCAATATGTTGTGAGTTTACCATATTCAGGCAGAAACAATAGAGCAGTAATAATGTGATGTGTTTCATGGACTTAAGTTTCCGTATAAGATAAAAAAAAGCTGCTGTTTTATCACAAAACAGCAGCTTTTCAATATATAGGGTTGGTTTGTTAGAGTGTTCTCAGGTATTCTGCGACATCTCTTGCTTCATCTTCCGTCAAATTTTGGTTGAGCATGATGGCATTATTGTACTCTTTCAACAATGCTTTAGCAATCGGGTCCTCTTTCAACATTCCATCAGGATTTAAGATCATGTTCATTACCCACTCTGGGCTTCTTCTTTCATAAACTCCTTTTAAGGCAGGTCCGATCATACGTTGATCGATCATGTGGCAGGCTACACAGATTGCATCAAATTTTGCTTTTCCGCGGGCAGCCATTTCATCATTGATTTCATCAGGGAATTCCAAGTTGCTGATGGGTCCAACTCCTTTATTGTCCAAATCAACGGGAACTTCTTGTTTGGCCTGTCCTTTTGTATCTTCAGTTTTGGTACGGCTTACTTCAAAACTATCTTTCTTTTCTTCTTTTTTTCCGCCGCAACTTGCTATCAAGGCACCTAGGGCGAAGATCATTACAATTTTTTTCATTCCGATTCTATTGAAGTTTGTTTGAGTAATCTAAGCCACTAAGATAGGTAATTAGCGACTAATAATCCGAGCGTTTTTTGTTTTGTCCCTCACAAGATGGTACAAGTGGAGAAGTTTTACAGGGAATCAAAAAAACTTAGGGCTCTTTTTTCGGTATAGGTGATGTTGTTCTTTCCCCAAAATCCAACATGTCCCCCATATTCCGGTGTTTCCAAAAATAAATCTGGGTTGTGGTCGGTTTCTTTGAACGGATAACATTCTGGACCAAGAAAGGAATCGTCCTTGGCATTAATAATTAGACTGGGAACCTTGATATTAGGGAGAAATTGTAATGAACTGGACTTTTTATAGTAATCAAGGGCATCTTTAAATCCATGAGCCTTACTGGTATAAATGTCATCAAAATCCTTGAGGGTCTTTATCTGTTTTATATCGGCATCGCTAATTTTATCCGGGAACATTTGTTGCTTCTGCTTTAATTTATCCAGCAAATTCCCTTTGAACCGGATGGCATAAAGAATATTTTTTGGACTGAGCAATTGTTTGCAGGAGTCGTGTAGATTGCACGGTACCGATACGGCCACGGCACCTTTAAGCTCTTTAGGCACATTGTTTCCTTCCCCCAAATATTTGAGTAGCAGATTTCCTCCCAAACTAAAACCTTTTAAATAGATCTCGGAGTATTGTCTTGTGGAGCATATATGATCTAAAACTTCGATCAAATCTTCCGTTGCACCGGAATGGTAGGAACGATACATCTTGTTGGGCTCACCACTGCAGCCACGATAATTCACTGAACAGGCATCATATCCGTTTTGGTTTAGAATTTTGGCGCTCCCTGTAATATAGGGGCGTTGCGCATCCCCCTCGAGTCCGTGTAAAAGGACGACCAATTTTTTAGAGGGGCCTTGGGCCCTGCTCCAGTCCAAGTCCAAAAAGTCGCCATCCGATAGGACAATCCTTTCACGGTTTTGTACCACACCGTTTACCGAACGTACAATACCGGAATAAATCGTGGCAAAGTGACCGTTCCTAAATAGAAGTGGTGGTGTGTAATTGGAACTGACCTTCGGCATTATGTATTATTTAGGGAACGTTTTTAAAAGGTCAGCCTGTTCTTCGACCGATGTTTTAAATTCATCTTTCAGGTTGTTGACCAAGTCGGATACCGGAAGTACATTGTCAATGGTAGTTACTCCTTGCCCCGCGGACCAAATGGTTTTCCAGGCTTTGGCTTCGGTATCCAGTTCCTTTCCAAAATCAATTTTTGTATCCTTTTTCAAATCCTCTTCCGTTATACCTGCGGCCTTTAGGCTTGCGGCCAAAAAGTTTGCGTGCACCCCGGATATGGCTGCGGTGTAAACCACATCACTGGCACCTGCATCAATGATCATTTTGCGATATTCTTCAGTGGCCTTGCTTTCTTCGGTATTTATAAAGCGTGTGCCCATATATGCAAGGTCGGCTCCCATTTGTAATGCGGAAGCTACATCCCTGCCCGTACTTATACATCCTGATAAAAGGATGGTCTTGTTAAAGAATTTTTTCACTTCGGCAATCAAGCTCATGGGGTTGATGGTTCCTCCGTGCCCACCAGCACCGGCCGATACCAATATAAGACCATCTACGCCAGCTTCGGCGGCTTTTTCTGCATGACGCTTTTTGATGATATCGTGAAATACAAGACCGCCATAACTGTGTATGGCATTCACCACTTGGCTCACGGCACCCAACGAAGTGATGACCAAGGGCACTTTATGTTTCATACAAAGTTTTACGTCTGCTTCCAATCTTGGGTTGGTCGGATGAACTACAAGATTTACACCAAAGGGAGCGGCTTTTTTTCCGGTTTCCTTTTCAAATGCCTGTAATTCCGACTTTATTTGAATCAACCATTCCTCAAAACCTTCGCTGGTTCGTTGATTTAATGCGGGAAATGTGCCCACAATACCATTTTTGCAACATTCCACTACCAATTTTGGTCCCGATATCAGGAACATTGGAGCAGCAATTACCGGTAATGATAGATTTTTGATGAATTCAGCTTTTTGGCTCATAGGGTCAATGTTAAACTATGTTTAAAAATAGGAACAATTCTTCTTCCGAATTGGAATCAGTTACCAAAACTATGGTATTTTTACAATTATTATGCATGCATAACAAAATAACCTTCTATGTTTTTTAAAGAATTTGAGATTAGATGGAGCGACACTGACGCTAATCGACACTTGGCCAATTCGGCCTATATCAATTTTATGAGTCATACCCGTATGGCCTATTTAGGACTACTTGGCTTTAACCAAAAAAGTATGGCTGCCCATAATATTGGCCCGGTGGTTTTCTATGAGCATGTATATTATTTTAAAGAAGCTTTTCCGGGTATGCCGGTGAGGGTTTCCTTGGAGTTTGTGGGAATGAGCAAGGACGGGACATTTTTTGAATTTAGGCACAATTTTTACGATCATAAAGGCAAGAACTTTGCTCGTTGTGAGATGATGGGAGCTTGGATCGATCTAAAAGAAAGAAAATTGAAAGGTTTGCCAGATGAATTTCTTCAGGCATTTGAATCCATGGAAAAGACTGAAGATTTTAAGGTTTTGACCAAGGAGGATACCCGTAAGCATGTTCAAGTGCCAAAGGATATCGATATTCTTTAGGTTTTTTCGAAAGCCGAGCTATATCAGGGTAATCGCAGTCAATTTTGGTCGATAATAGTATCGAGCCATTTTTCGTACCAGTCCAAAAAGTTTTTTTCTTTGGAAAAAGAGGGTAGAGCATCTCCTCCGCGGTCCATGTTTACGACCTTGCCTTTGTGGGGTCCGTTCAAAACAAGAGCGTGAATCAAGGAGCATCCCTGTGAACCTAGAGGCATTAAACCTCCATAAAGTTTTCCGTTCAGTTCGTCGAATTCTTCATCTGAAATATCTTCATCGTTTTCCATAATATCGATGAGCTCGGTCCATTGGTCCTCTGTGATGCCAGGATATAAAACACATGGGTATTTTAAATATTTCTCTACATCCGCATAAATCAAATCATCAATACTTTGTCCAAGGGGATAAATTCCGTAAGACGGTCCTGCACCGGAATGCCTAAAAGATGCCCCGCCATTACCAACATTTAGTACAAACGCCTTGTAACATTCTGGTAGTTGAATTTGAAATGCTTTTTCAAAAGCTTCCACGTTTTCAATGGTCAATGGAGGGAATATTTCGTATTTGTGGTATCCCGCGCCAAAAACTTGGTAGTTGATATCTTTTTCTTTTGCCAATTTCAGTTTATGCTGGATTCGGAGTATTTGATCTTTGAACATTACAATTAGAATTATAGTGTTTATAAGGAGCTGCTAATTGGTTGAGGGGTCTTTTTGCCTCACCTTTTTCCGAAATTGATTTTTGACACTTATGTTATAAATAAAAAATAGGGTGAAGCATAGCATCAGGGTTGAAGAGGCTATATCGTAGGCGGACATTTGCGGTTCGTTCAATCTAAATAAAAATCCGACAGCACCTTCCGCTTCTAGTGGGGTGTTGATTTGTTTAACTAGCCAACTTTTAGGAACAATGGAAATAATCCCTTTGTTCAGTTCAATTATTGCGTAAAAGCCGACAAGATGAAGTAAGGGGTTTATTTTAAAAGCTTTGAAAAGTAGCTTGAATGCAGCTAGATATAGGGCAAAAACACAAATTCCAACAAGCACTCCGATTAAAACCATATTGAACCTCTAGAGAAACAGATTCATTAAAAATAATCGTGATACATTGTTTTAAAGCATCAAAATTGATGAATGCCGTATTTGAATTGATGTAGGCCCTAATACGATTGGCTATCGTTTTTTTACTTTTTTACTGGCTAGATATACCCCAACCAAAACAAATGTCATTGCAGCCACTTTGACCAAGGTCAATTCATCTTTTCCCGTAAACAAAGCAAAAAGGATACCTACCAAAGGTTGCATATAAACAAAAGCCCCAACAGAAGAGGCCTTAAGCTGTGTGAGGGCGAAAACATTGAACAGATATGTTAAAAATGTTGTTCCAATAACCACGAATGCTACGGAAGCATAGGCCCAAATGGGCATAGCCGACCACTCAATCTCCAAAACTTCGGGAAGGGTTATGGGCAAGTTGATAAGGAAGGCAATGGTGAACAACCACTTCATTAAAGTGAAGGGATGATACTTTTCAATCAGTTTTTTTACAACAACCAAATAAGCACCATAAGAGGTCGCATTCACTATGAACAGAAAATTCCCGAGAGGAATGTTAGGGGCGTCTTGGCGTAGCTCTGCACCAAAAAGTATGAGTCCTACGGCCCCCACGAATCCTAGGAATACCCCCAAGCCCTTGTTTATGGTTATTCTCTCTTTTAGGAACAAGGCAGAGATCACTACCACGATTATTGGGGTAATGGTAACAAGAACGGCACTGTTTATGGGTGTAGAGAGTTGTAAACCTTTAAAAAAGGACAACATATTAATGGACATGCCCAAAATGGCACAGATCAATATACGACCCCAGTCCCGTTTTTCTAAGCGTTCTTTTGGGCCTAAAAAGGAAATGGACCAAAAAAGAATGGCGGCTCCGGCGACCCTTAAAAAGATAAATCCAAACGGTTTTACATGCCCGGGCATAACCCCTTTTGCCACGGTATGATTAATGCCATAGATGACCGTAGCGCCAATGGCGGCGAGGATTGCTAAGGTTCTTTTGCTCATTAATGAAGGGCCTGCTTGGCAGCTTCGACCGTTTTTTTGGAATTGCCAACAAAAATCTGATCATCCATCAAGATTACTGGCCTTTTTAAAAAAGTATAATGCTCCAGGATCAGGTTTTTATAATCAGTTTCGGAAAGCTCTTTTTCATGAAGGCCCCTTTGTCGAAACAACATTGCCCTTCTACTAAAAAGTGATTCGTAACTTCCACTTAGATCCGCCATTTTGTCCAATTGCTCCGGTGTTATAGGTTCTGACTTTATTTCTTGAAGCTCCACACCGTCCAGTGGTTCCAATTCTTTAAGTATGCGTTTACAGGTTGAGCAACTGCCCAAATAGTATATTTTTTTCATGAGTATAGTGTTGGATGGGCAAAGGAAACCAAAAATCCATCAAAATGCCTAATGCACAAGTAAATTCAACAGCTTTTTGATCAGGTGTGTGTTTTGTTGATGGAATAAAGAGGTCTCCAACAAAGTTATTTCAGATTTTAGGGCTAGTTTTACATCGCTACACAAATCGCCATTTTATGGAAAAGACTTTCGACATACTTCTCAAGAACAGGAAAATACTTCACGATTTTTTGCAGAACACACCAAAAGAAGACCTGTTCCGGATTCCTGAGGGCTTCAACAATAATATTTGGTGGAACATTGCACATGTTGTGGTAACCCCTCAATTATTGATGTATAAATTGAGCGGTCTCGATTTTACCATAGAGGAAGAGTTGGTTGACAAGTACAAAAAGGGAACCTTTCCAGAAGGCGAACCTAGCGAAAAGGAGATGGAGAAGATATCGGCGTACCTTTTTAGTACGGTCAAGCATATTCAGCTCGATTATGAACATGGTAGGTTCAAGAATTTTCAGGAATACATGACCACTCCAAAAATAGGGTTGAACAGTCCCGAAGATGCCCTATCCTTCAATGTTTTTCATGAAGGACTTCACCTAGGGGCCATTCTAGCTTTGAAAAAGGCGTTGGCGAGAGCATAATTTTTTTGGTCAGGGCTAAAATCCCCTTTTTTCATCAAAATATTGACTAGGAAGTATAACTCCATGAAAATCAGTTATATTTGATTGCCAGAAGTTAAGAACCCAAATCTTAGTCAAAATGAAACACTACCATTTATGCTTTGGGGTACTGCTGGTACTCCTCATTTTCCCTAACCAAAAAGTATCTGCACAACGAGGCAACCTTTCCTTGGGTTTGGTGCCGACATACAAAACTGACGGTTACGGTTTACAGTTGAACGCAAACCATTATCATAGTACCACGGACTTTATACAAGTATCCTTGGCTGCTACCTCTTCAAAAGAAAAACCTGATGCTGGTGTAGAATTTCCATATGAGGATTATTTGCTTGGAATTGGATATTTTACAACAATTCTGACCTCTCCTTCACGTGGTGTTTTCTTTTATTTTGGAGGGGGACCATCAGTTGGGTATAAGTATATAAATGATGGAGACACCTACTTTCCCTTTGATGCCCTAGAGGCTGAAAGCAGTTTTATTTATGGAGGGTATGCATCTTTTGAGATGGATTTTTTTATTTCAGATCGCTTTTCTCTGATTATTCCCATCAATGGGTATTATCATTTTAATAGTGATTTAAATGATTCCACATTATTACTTGGGGCAGGGCTCAGGTATTACTTAAAATAGAATTGACACTTACATCTTTACCTTTCTTTTCAAGTATAGGTTGATTTCATTATAAGGTAATATCAGCTCTATGGGACCGTCAGCATAAGAGGCCACTTCATATTGATTATAGATCAACTTTAGCCCATCGCTGGTGTAACCTATATTGTTGGGTAGGTGAAAAGAATCCCCATTGAACATAAAACCGGTTGCATTGATGTTCGCGTCTTGTGGAATTTTTTCTTGAATTCGGAATTTGGTTTCTGCAAAATCCTCAAACCCGTCTACATCATCAAAAAGTTGCCAATTTTCCAGTTCAACGCCCTGTCTTTTATCAAAATTCAGGTAAGAAGTGGAAGCATATCCGTGGGCACCACCTGTAAATGAATATGAGTTAAGCTTTATTGTGATTATATTTTCATCTTCATAGATCACGTCACCATCAATCTCTGCCTCCCATTGGACTTCGTCGGCGAATTTGGTCTTTACTTCTTTGAAACTATCAGTAAAGGACTGAAGAGCTTCATCCGCAGTATCGATGTTGGTGTCGTCCGAAAAAGATAGAATACTGATGATTTCTTCTCGCAGTGCACTATTAATAGCTTCGGAAATCGGGGTATTGTCCAACGCAGTTATTATGTTGATGTCTATCCTAGGGCAGTCTTCACAAACTTCACCTTGTAACTGAACGGGTTCAAAAGTAAGCTTGCTCTCACTTTCGCAGCTGGCCAATACACTTAATGCCAAAAGAGCGGCAAAGAATTTATTCATGGATCGAGGTTTTGGGTCTTCAAAAATAATACTTCGGAAAGATAACGATACATTTGCACGAACATAGTTTTGACATGGGCAAAAAAGAGTTAAAATTCAACAGTAAAACTATTCACGGAGGACAGAAACCAGATGCTGCCTATGGCGCAGTAATGCCCCCCATATACCAAACATCCACCTATGCACAGTCATCACCGGGTGGGCACAAAGGGTTCGAATATTCCAGAGGTGCCAACCCTACAAGAACTGCCTTGGAGAATGCTTTGGCCAGTTTGGAAAATGGTGGTTATGGGTTGGCTTTTGGTAGCGGAATGGCCGCTATAGATGCCGTGATGAAACTTCTGGTACCTGGAGATGAGGTAATCTGTACCAGTGATCTTTACGGTGGCAGCTACCGCTTATTCAAGGGGGTGTATGAGAAGTATGGAATCAAGTTTCGGTTTTCACCAATGGAAGACATGAAGGAGCTTGAATCCCATGTCAACAGCAAAACAAAATTGGTGTGGGTGGAAACACCGACCAACCCTATGATGAACATTGTTGATATTAAGGCAGTATCAAAGATCACAAAGACCCATAATGTTTTATTGGCAGTGGACAATACATTTGCGACCCCTTACTTGCAACGGCCCTTGGATTTAGGAGCTGATATTGTGATGCATTCGGCAACAAAGTACTTGGCCGGACATAGCGATGTTATTGTTGGGGCTTTGGTCGTAAAGGATCACAGTTTGGCCGAGCAACTATATTTTATTCAAAAATCCAGTGGTGGCATTTGTGGGCCCATGGACAGCTACTTGACTTTGCGGGGTATTAAAACACTACATGTTAGAATGCAACGGCATTGCGAAAATGGGCAGATCATTGCAAAATATTTGGAGAATCATCCCAAAATTGATAAAGTATATTGGCCAGGCTTTGAAAATCATCCCTATCACAAAGTGGCCAAGGCCCAAATGAAGAGTTTTGGAGGTATGATTTCTTTCGTGCCCAAAGGTGGAAGTTATGATAATGCGATACAATTTGTAGAGCGTTTAAAAATATTTACCCTTGCAGAATCGTTAGGAGGTGTCGAAAGTCTGGTAGGTCATCCGGCAAGTATGTCACACGGAAGTATTCCAAAAGATGAGCGTGAGAAAAATAGGATTGTGGATGCACTGATCAGGCTAAGCGTGGGCATAGAGGACGTAGAAGATTTGATGGACGACCTGGAACAAGCACTTAACTAAAATATTTTGAAAAATTTATAAAAAATAAATATTCAAATTATTGAAATAATATAATTTTGCCGTCAAATTGGTGATTCAATAAAAATAACCCATATCCCAGGGCTGTGGGATAACTAATAATAATCCGTATATGGAAGCAAAAGTAAAAGCGTTTATGGACGAGGTCATTGCCAGAAACGGCCATGAACCAGAATTTATACAAGCGGTACAAGAGGTAGCCGAAACCGTTATACCTTATATCGTACAACATGATATTTACCATGGCAAGAACATCCTATTAAGGATGGTTGAGCCAGAGCGATTAATTTCTTTCCGTGTTGCCTGGGTGGATGATGATGGAGAGATTCATGTAAACCGTGGTTATCGTATTCAAATGAATTCCGCTATTGGACCCTACAAAGGAGGACTTCGTTTTCACCCGACCGTAAATGCCAGTGTATTGAAATTCCTTGCTTTTGAGCAAGTTTTCAAGAACAGTTTAACTACACTGCCTATGGGCGGCGGTAAAGGAGGGTCGGACTTCGACCCAAAAGGAAAATCCGATGATGAGATCATGCGCTTCTGTCATTCATTTATGACAGAACTTTGTCGCCACATTGGACCAAACACCGACGTTCCTGCTGGAGATATTGGTGTGGGTGCCCGTGAAATTGGTTTCTTGTTTGGAATGTACAAGAAAATACGAAACGAGTTTACCGGTGTATTGACAGGTAAAGGACTTTCTTGGGGAGGATCTTTGATCCGTCCGGAAGCAACAGGTTATGGAACCGTTTATTTTGCCGATAGTATGCTTAAAACCAAAGGTGAATCCTTTGAGGGTAAGAATGTGGTGATTTCAGGTTCTGGAAACGTGGCCCAATATGCCGCTGAAAAAGTATTGCAATTAGGAGGCAAGGTATTGACCTTATCCGATTCTGGAGGTTTCATCCACGATAAAGATGGAATTGATGAAGAGAAATTGGCCTATGTAATGGACTTGAAAAACAACAAGCGCGGAAGAATTTCCGAATATGCCGATAAATATCCATCCGCAGAATTCCACAAGGGTGAAACTCCTTGGAAAGTAGCTTGTGATATTGCATTGCCATGTGCTACTCAGAACGAGTTGCATGGAGATGATGCCGAGGCTTTGATCAAAAATGGTTGTATTGCCGTGGCCGAAGGTGCAAACATGCCTTCTACACCAGAAGCGATCCATGCTTTCCATGAAGCGAAAATTTTGTTTGCTCCAGGAAAAGCGTCCAATGCCGGAGGTGTTGCCACTTCAGGTTTGGAAATGTCACAGAACTCGTTGCGTATAAGTTGGACACGTGAGGAAGTGGACGATCGTTTAAAGGGGATTATGTCCGGAATCCATGATGCCTGTATTCAATATGGTAAAGACGACGACGGATATTGCAACTATGTAAAAGGAGCTAATATTGCTGGCTTTGTAAAGGTTGCTGACGCAATGTTGGCCCAAGGGGTAATATAAATACAAACCATCTAGAATGGTTTTTGGTTGGCAGTTACCAGAAGTAGTGGTTACATTTACACTTCTGGTAACTGCTTTTTTATTCGACCCATGCAAATAACAACCAAGGCCATTGTGCTATCTTCTATAAAGTACGGGGATACAAGTCTTATTGTAAGGGCCTTTACCCAATCGGATGGGGTTAAGTCATATTTGTTAAAGGGTGTCCTAGCCGCTAAGAAAGCGAAAATAAGACCAGCGTATTTTCTTCCGTTAATGCAGCTAGAGATTGTGGCCAACCACAAGAATAAAGGAACTTTGGAGAATATTCGCGATGTTAAGGTGTCCATTCCTTACCAAACATTGCACACCGATGTTATAAAGAACAGCGTAGTACTATTTCTTGCGGAAATGCTGGGCAATAGCATTCAAGAACAAGAGCAGGATGAAAGTTTGTTCAATTATTTGGAGTATGCCCTGCATTGGATGGATGTCCATCAACTTTCTCCCAATTTTCACATTCTATTTCTGCTCAATTTGACAAAGTATTTGGGCTTTTACCCAGACACCTCATACCAAAACTCGCCATTTTTCGACCTCATGGAAGGAAGCTTCTGTAAATCACCCTCCCTCAACCCCTTGATCCAAGAGGAAAATCTGGAGAATTTTAAAAAATTTTTAGGCACGAATTTTGAGGCATTAGAGACAATCCAACTAACTAAGTCTAACAGGCGAGAACTCTTAAAAACTATGATCCATTATTATCGGTTGCATGTACATGGATTCCGAGAACCAAAGTCGCTCGCAGTATTAAATGCAGTATTTACTTAAAATGCAAAGCCTAAAACCAACTTTAACCCTAATTCTTTTTTTTGTATCGCTTACTTTCTATGCCCAAGAGGTAACTGTTTTGGATGCAGATACGGGAATCCCCGTGGACAACATCGCTATTTTTAATAAAGATCAATCAAAGTCGACTCTGACCGATGCTGCAGGAAGAACCGAACTCGATATTTTTTCGGAGAATGAAAAAATTACGTTCAAACATATAAGTTATGAACCCTATACGACCACCAAGGCCCAGATTGAACGACGGGGAAACCGGGTGTACCTCCATTTAAAAACAGAAGAATTGCAAGAAGTGGTAATGTCCGTTTCCAAATGGGAGCAACAGAAAAAACATATACCACAAAAAATAGAAACTTTTGATGCACGGAACATCGCCTTTTCCAACCCCCAGACTTCGGCAGACCTTTTGCAGAACAGTGGAAAAGTATTTGTTCAAAAAAGTCAACTGGGCGGGGGCAGTCCTATGATCAGGGGTTTTGCAACCAATCGTATTTTGTTGTCCGTTGATGGTGTCCGCATGAACAATGCTATTTTTAGGGGAGGAAATCTTCAGAATGTAATTTCAATCGACCCCTTCACAATCAAAAAAACGGAAGTAACCTTTGGTCCAGGGTCTGTAATTTATGGTAGCGATGCCATTGGGGGCGTTATGAACTTTTACACACAAAAACCACATTTTTCATATGCGGACAGTTTGGCCTTCTCGGGAAATGTGAATTATAGATATGCTTCTGCCAATAATGAGAACACGGCACATCTGGATTTTAATTTTGGAAAACAAAAATGGGCTTCCTATACCAGTTTTACCTATAATAGTTTCGATGATCTTAAAATGGGTGAGCACGGTCCAGATTCGTATCTGCGGCCCAACTATGTGATCCAACGGGACGGTTCCGATGTAATCGTAGCCAACGATGATCCTAAAAAACAAATCAGCTCCGGTTATAATCAGGTCAATTTCCTCCAAAAGTTCACCTATAAACCTAATAATGTCTGGAACTATGATTTGGGCCTTTACTATTCGGAGACCTCCAATTATCCAAGATATGATAGACTGATAAGACCGAGCAGGGATGGTGAGGGACTGCGTTCGGCGGAATGGTATTATGGACCACAAAAATGGTTCATGGGCAATTTCCAAGTCACCAAAAAAGGAAAGAATAAATTCTACGATGGGGTAAAATTGACAACTGCATATCAATTTTTTGAAGAAAGTAGGCATGACCGGGGTTTCCAGGATGTTGAACTCTTTTCAACCCGTGAAAAAGTGGATGCATTGTCCGTAAACCTGGATTTTGAGAACAAAAAAATAGGGGCGCTAAACCTGTATTATGGAACCGAGTATGTGTTCAATAAAGTGAATTCCGAAGGGAGTATGCGAAACATTGAAACGGATCAAGAAGAGCAAACGGCATCCAGGTATCCAGATGGGGCCACATGGCAAACCCTTGCCGGATATATAAATGGAGAGTATCAAGTTAAACCAAACCTTACCCTGTTGTCCGGTATTAGATATAGTCAGGTGTGGGTAGATGCTACATTCGATACCACATTTTATCCCTTTCCTTTTGATGAAGCCGATATAATGACCGGGGCCCTTACGGGTAGTTTGGGACTTAGCTGGTTTCCTAGATCGGACCTTCAGGTTACCTTGAACGGGTCCACAGGTTTCCGAGCTCCCAATATTGATGATATCGGGAAAATTTTCGATTCTGAACCTGGTTCCGTAGTAGTGCCCAACCCTGATTTGGAGCCCGAATATGCCTATAACGGTGAGTTGGGAATCAGGAAAAATTTTAATGATGTGCTGGTCTTAAAAGGAGCTACCTATTATACCTATTTGGTAGATGCCCTAGTTCGAAGGGATTTTTCCTTTGGAGGACAAACGGAGATTGAATACAATGGGGAGCCAAGCAATGTTCAGGCAATACAGAATGCCGCAAAGGCCTATGTGTACGGTTTTGAATTTGGATTGGAGGCCTATTTTAGCGACCACCTTTCTTTTACTTCAAACCTTACGTTAACAGAAGGAGTTGAAGAGGACGATGATGGCACCGATAGTCCTTCCAGGCACGCAGCGCCAACATTTGGCGATATGCACTTGGTTTGGGAGAATCAAAAGTTGAAAGCTGATATGTTCCTTAATTACAATGGGGAAGTAAGTAACGATGACTTGGCATTATCTGAGCAGAGCAAAACTTTTATGTATGCCAGTGATTCCAATGGAAATCCGTATTCCCCATCTTGGTATACCTTAAATTTTAGATCGCAATATCAGATTACAAATGCCCTAAAGGCAACAGTAAGTCTGGAAAATATGACCAATCAGCGTTACCGCATGTACTCATCGGGAATCGCGGCCCCTGGCACCAATTTGGTTTTGGGATTGGGGTATGTATTTTAAGAGCAAAGGCCCGGATTGTCCCGGGCCTTTGTTTGTATCGACAGAAGAATTACCTACATACTATCAATGGCCTTTTTGGCGCTTTCTTTCATTTCTTCACCGGCTTCTTTAAGGTCCTCACCTGCTTTTTTAATGCTATCCAAAGCCTTTTCACCCATTTCCTTGGCATCTTCACCGGCCTTTTCAAGGGCTTTGGCAGCATCATCTGCTGCATCTTTTAGGTCTTCGCCAGCTTCTTCAAGGGATTTTGCAGCCTCCTCTGTAGCATCTTTTGCTTTGTCCTTTGTGTCTCTGCAAGAGGTCAATGCAGTAACCGAAAATAAAAGAGCGATTGCGGCAATCAGTACTTTTTTCATATCAATAATGGTTTAGTGTTATAGATGATTGAAGATAGGTAAATTAACGTAAATTGGGTATAAGTTGGTTATCATATTTAGGTTAAGGGAATTATGTAAATTCTAATGTCCCAATGAAGCCTATAATTCCATCGAAATTTATAATTTTGCAAACTTGAATTCTAGTAGAAGAAGCAGTATATGAAGTTTGCGGAGTATAAGGGATTGGATTTACCAAAAGTATCTGAAGACATTCTTGACTTTTGGAAGGACAAAAAGATTTTTGAAAAGAGCGTTTCCACTCGGGAAGGCAAGGAGAGCTACGTGTTTTACGAAGGTCCTCCATCTGCAAACGGAATGCCTGGGATTCACCACGTGATGGCGCGTACCATTAAGGATATCTTCCCAAGGTATAAAACCATGAAAGGTTTCCAAGTAAAAAGAAAGGCCGGATGGGATACCCACGGACTTCCTGTGGAAATAGGTGTGGAGAAGGAATTGGGCATCACCAAAGAGGATATCGGAAAAAAAATATCGGTTGAGGAGTACAACGCAGCCTGTAAAAAAGCGGTAATGCGCTACACGGATGTTTGGAACGAAATGACCGAAAAGGTTGGGTACTGGGTGGATATGGACGACCCATATATTACTTATAAGCCTAAGTACATGGAATCGGTTTGGTGGTTGCTCAAGCAGATTTATAACAAAGGACTCATTTATAAAGGATACACCATACAGCCTTATTCGCCAAAGGCTGGTACCGGATTAAGTTCACATGAGCTGAATCAGCCGGGTACGTACCAAGATGTCACCGATACTACGGTAACCGCACAGTTCAAGGCCAAAGCGGAATCACTTCCAGATTTCTTAAAGAACGTGGACGGGGATATTCACTTTTTGGCTTGGACGACCACTCCTTGGACACTGCCATCAAACACAGCTTTGACCGTAGGACCAAAGATTGAATATGTACTTGTAAAATCGTACAACCAATACACGTTTGAGCCCATCAATGTCGTGGTCGCCAAAAACCTGGTTGGATACAATTTTTCCGGAAAGTTCTCCAAAGTCGAGACAGAGGAAGAATTGAAGTCATTCCAAGAAGGCGATAAAAAGATACCTTATCTGGTAGGTCAATCCTTTGTAGGTAAAGATTTGGTCGGCATACAGTATGAGCAATTGATAGACTACGTGCAGCCTTACCAAAATCCAGAGAATGCTTTCAGAATTATTGCAGGTGATTTTGTTACCACTGAAGATGGAACAGGGATTGTACATACTGCACCCACCTTTGGTGCGGACGATGCTTTGGTGGCAAAACAAGCTACACCAGAGGTTCCTCCCATGTTGGTTTTGGACGAAAACGACAACCCAGTTCCGTTGGTAGATCTTCAAGGGAAGTTTAGACCAGAATTGAAAGAGTTTGGCGGTAAGTACGTGAAGAACGAATATTATGATGAGGGCGAAGCACCCGAAAAGTCGGTCGATGTAGAAATAGCCATCAAACTAAAAATAGAGAACAAGGCCTTTAAGGTCGAGAAATATGTGCACAGCTACCCTAACTGCTGGCGTACGGACAAACCCATTTTGTACTATCCCTTGAACTCTTGGTTTATTAAGGTAACCGATGTCAAGGATCGTATGTTCGAGTTGAACCAGACCATCAACTGGAAGCCAAAATCCACTGGAGAGGGGCGATTCGGAAATTGGTTGGCCAACGCCAACGATTGGAACCTGTCCCGATCACGTTATTGGGGTATTCCATTGCCCATTTGGCGTACCGAAGATGGTAAGGAAGAGTTGATCATTGGTTCTGTGGAAGAACTGAAGTCAGAAATGTCCAAAGCCGTTGAGGCAGGAATACTGGACAAGGACGTTTTTGAGGATTTTGTTGTAGGAGATATGAGCGAGGAGAACTACGACAAAATCGACTTGCACAAGAATATCGTGGACGGCATTACCTTGGTTTCATCATCAGGACAGCCTATGAAACGTGAGGCAGACCTTATCGACGTTTGGTTCGATAGTGGTTCCATGCCCTACGCGCAATGGCACTATCCGTTTGAGAACAAGGAATTGATTGATGATGGCGTTGCATTTCCTGCCAACTTTATCGCTGAAGGCGTGGACCAAACTCGTGGATGGTTCTATACCCTTCACGCCATAGGAACCATGGTGTTTGATAGCATCGCCTATAAAAATGTGGTTTCCAACGGACTTGTTCTGGACAAGGAAGGCAAAAAAATGTCCAAACGATTGGGCAATGCAGTAGATCCATTTGAGGTATTGCCGGAACATGGCCCCGATGCCACACGTTGGTATATGATTTCCAATGCCAATCCTTGGGATAACCTAAAGTTTGATATAGAAGGAGTTATCGAGGTAAAAAGAAAGTTCTTCGGTACATTGTACAATACCTACTCCTTTATGGCACTGTATGCCAATATTGATGAGTTTGATTACTCGGAGGCCGACATTCCTTTGAAAGAAAGACCCGAGATCGATCAGTGGATTTTATCTGAACTTCATACGTTGATTAAAAATGTGGACGAAGCTTATGGAGATTACGAAGCTACCCGCGCTGCAAGAATGATTTCCGATTATGTTCAGGAAAACTTGAGTAACTGGTATGTACGTTTAAGCAGAAGACGTTTCTGGAAAGGCGATTACCAAAAGGATAAGATTTCCGCATACCAAACACTTTATACCTGTTTGTCTACAGTGGCCAAATTGTCCGCACCGATTGCTCCGTTCTTCATGGATCAATTGTACAGGGATTTGGATGCTACCACCAACAAGGAAGGTTTTGAAAGTGTTCACTTGGCCGAATTCCCTGTTTTTGATGCCAGTATGGTCAACAAGGATTTGGAGCGCAAGATGCAGTTGGCACAGAAAATTTCTTCTTTGGTGCTATCCATTCGTCAGAAGGAAAAAATTAAGGTGCGTCAACCACTGCAAAAGATTATGATTCCAGTATTGGATAATCAGCAGAAAAACGATATCGATGCCGTTTCCGATTTGGTTAAATCCGAAGTAAACGTGAAGGAAATCGAGATGTTGGACGATGCTTCGGGAGTATTGGTAAAGCAAATAAAACCCAACTTCAAGGTTTTAGGCCCGAAATTTGGTAAGGATATGAAAGCCATTGCTGCTGAAGTGTCCAAATTAGGTCAGGACGACATACAAAAAATTGAAAGAGAGGGCGAATTATTGCTACAGTTGGAAAATAAAACCGTTAATTTACAGTTAACCGATGTAGAGATAAGTTCCCAAGATATTGAAGGATGGTTGGTTGCAAGTGCAGGACCTTTAACGGTAGCATTGGATGTAACTATCGATGAAACCTTGAAAAAAGAGGGAATAGCGAGAGAATTGGTCAATCGAATCCAGAACCTTAGAAAAGAATCCGGATTTGAAGTTACCGATAAGATCGATATTAAAATATTGAAAGATGGTTTGGTGGAAAATGCGGTTTCCAGTAACGAAGATTACATTAAAACCGAAACCTTGACCGCTGAGCTCAACTTTGAAGAAAAGCTTGATGAAGGTGTAGCAATAGCCTTTGATGAAGTGAACACAAAATTGTTTATTCAAAAACATTAAGAAAATGGCAGAAGATTCAAAAGTAAGATACTCCGATGCGGACCTTGCAGAATTCAGAACCTTAATCGAGGAAAAAATAGAGAAAGCCAAAAAGCACCTGGAACTATTGAAGAGTTCCTATATGAACGACGGTAACAATGGTACCGATGATACTTCCCCTACGTTCAAGGCTTTTGAGGAGGGTTCCGAAACCATGAGTAAAGAAGCGAATACCCAATTGGCGATTCGCCAAGAAAAGTTTATCCGCGACCTTAAAAACGCTTTGTTAAGGATCGAGAACAAGACCTACGGGATTTGCAGAGTGACCGGTAAGCTTATAAATAAGGAACGTTTAAAGCTTGTTCCCCATGCTACCTTGAGCATAGAGGCGAAGAACATGCAGAAATAAAATAAACGCCTACGGGCGTTTTTTTCTTTATGAGGGCGGCGTTGATTTTGTTGGTGTTTTTTATGTTCGCGAGCGTTCACGGACAAAAATTGGTCAGAAAGGCTTTTATCGGACCAAGAACAGAAACTATTCAAATAGATGCCCAATATTGTTACCAAATTAAATTGAACACTTCATCGTCTGATGAGGTTTTAGTATCTGCCAGCATGGAGGGCGAGTATGCCAAGGATTTATTGATTTCCATTGAGCAAAGTGGGACCACGGCCAAGATAAGTGCGGACTTTCAGCCATTGTTTATTAATCCCAACGATAAACTAAGTGCACATAAGGTAGTTTCGATAGCTCTGGAGATAAGTGTTCCGGAATATAAGAGTGTAAATGTGTTCGGGACGAATACCAACCTGTACGCTACTGGAATCTATGATGAATTGAACGTGACCCTGTCCGATGGTCGATGTACCTTGGAAAAGGTCTCTGAATCAGCGGAAGTAATGACCCAAACCGGAGATATTACCTTGATTGCCGACAGCGGTGAGATTGAAGCGGAAAGTACTTATGGAAAGGTGCAAAAGGATATAATCCCATCAGGTTACAATCAATTTGTATTGAAGACGATAGAGGGAGACATCTACCTTACCAAAACAAAATAATATCCATATTTTTGCAATCCTTTTAGTAACGGAATGAATTTAAAGAAATCCCTAATCATCATTATTGTGATCCTATTGATCGACCAGATCAGTAAGATCTATATCAAGACAAGTTTTATTCTTGGAGAGGCCCACGAAGTATCCAGTTGGTTCAAAATATTGTTTATCGAAAACGAGGGTGCAGCTTGGGGAACCAAATTGAGCGATATTCTGCCGATTTCCGAATCGGTAGGAAAATTGATCCTGACCATTTTCAGGATTTTTGCCGTTTTTGGTATTGGATATTGGTTGTGGGATATTATAAAAAAACAATCTCCACGTACATTGATCTTGGCAGTTAGCTTGATTTTTGCAGGAGCTGTCGGTAATATTATCGACTCCGTTTTCTATGGGATTATTTTTGATCATAGCAATGGCCAAGTTGCCACATTGTTTGCCAACGAACCATACGGGAGCCTTTTTCATGGTAAAGTAGTTGACATGCTATATTTTCCAATGGTGGATACCACATGGCCAGACTGGGTTCCGTCTTTGGGTGGTAAGCGTTTCCGCTTTTTTGAACCTGTCTTCAACATTGCCGATACTGCGATAAGTACAGGGGTTGGAATTTTGATCGTTTTCAATAAAAAGGCTTTTCCGAAAAAGGAGGAAGCCGATAATCAGAATTCATAAATTTTTTCGGGAGTAACGCAAAAATCCAGTTTCACGTCATTTTCATTGACATCGGAGATAAGTTCCGGATCGGCAGTAAAGAAGGATAGGCCGATTTTAACTGTCTCTTTTCTGCACTTATGTAAAAAGGCGTCATAAAACCCTTTGCCATACCCTACACGGTTACCTTTTTCGTCAAAGGCCAATAGAGGTACAAAGACCACATCTATTTTATTTTCCGGAATTTCTAGACCATCAACTGGTTCGGGAACTCCCCACGGACTTTTTTTAAAGGGTGTGCTATCGGTAAGCAAATAGTTTTCCATTAAATGGTCGTCGATTACTTTGGGAACCACAACGTTCTTATCCTTGCCTTGCAACAAAGTGATCAGTGGAAGGGTATCCACTTCGTTTTTTTCTTCGATACTTAAAAAGGTGTGGTAATAAAAAAAATCCCATATCGGGATTTGGAGTAAACTATTGGCTAAAACCAAACTTAAATCCGAGGCATTTGTAGGAGAAATTTCCGCTCTCAGATTTTTATATTTTTTTCTTAGTTCACGTTTCAACATTAAATGTTGAAGATTTTGGGGTTGTTTTGGGGCAATGGAATACTACTCTCCTTTAGTTGCAACGGAGAAAAAGATTTTGAAGAAAAGCATCAAAATCAAATACATTCCCAAAACGATCACATAGTTTTCCATCAGGATTGTTTTTATATGGTTAAATGTAAGTAAAACAATTGAAAAACATACCATGAAATGCGCTTTTTATCGATGAAATGCACAATTTTTAGCAACTGTTTAACAATTTAGACTAAATCTCGACTATGAAATTGGAGGTTTTCCGCAGTTTAATTGCAGGTAAACCATAGTTTTATGTTTATGATAAAATTCATGTAAAATTCTGACTGTCTGTTTCTTTTGAGGCTAGGTGAGTTGAAATTGGGGAAATATCAAGGCGGAACAGGAATTGGTCAAGTTTAACAGCCAACAACGCAATTAAAGCCTAAATTTGTTGTAAAGTCGAAAAGTTCATTTTTCAAAGTCCCTATGTCCGAATCGGTATCCCTAAAAGTTCAATTGAGTTCACTTCCCAATAACCCGGGCGTATATCAATTTTATGATGCCGACGGTAAAATTCTGTATGTGGGAAAGGCCAAGAACCTCAAGAAAAGGGTTTCGTCTTATTTCAATAAAAAGCAGGAGTACGGAAAAACCCGGGTGCTGGTCAAGAAGATCCATTCCATCAAACATATCGTTGTTCCGACCGAGTCGGACGCACTTCTGTTGGAAAACAATCTGATCAAAAAATTACTGCCCAGATATAACGTCTTGCTCAAGGACGACAAATCCTATCCATGGATCTGTATTAAAAATGAAAGGTTTCCCAGGGTATTTTCCACTAGAAAATTGATTAAAGATGGTTCAGAATACTTTGGTCCATATACCAGCATGAAAACTGTGAGGACCTTATTGGAGCTGATAAAAAGTCTTTACCCGTTAAGGATATGCAATTACGATTTGTCGGAAGAAAAAATCGAGGCAGGGAAGTATAAGGTCTGTTTGGATTATCATTTGGGCAATTGTTTGGGGCCTTGTGAAGGGTTTCAGACCGAGAAGGAATATCACGGACAGATAGAGGACATCAGACAGATCATAAAGGGGAATTTAAAAGACTCGATCCAAGCCTTTAAGCGTCAAATGAATGATTTTGCGGAAGCCATGGAATTTGAAAAGGCACAAAAGATCAAAGATAAAATTGATGTGTTGGAAAACTATCAAGCCAAATCCACTGTGGTCAACCCTAAGATCAATAATGTGGATGTATTTTCCATTGTTTCTGACGAGACACATGGCTATGTTAACTTTTTACAGATTTCACATGGAGCGATTATCAGATCACATACATTGGAAATAAAGAAGAAACTGGAAGAGTCGGATGAAGAATTGTTACAATTGGGGATTACGGAGATACGTCAAAGATTTGATTCCAGATCAAGGGAAGTGTATTTGCCTTTTCCTGTAACGGTGGATGATAATTTAAAAGTGACGTTGCCCAAATTGGGGGATAAACGCAGGATTTTGGATCTCTCCGAAAGAAATGCCAGGTTTTATAGACAGGATAGGTTAAAGCAAATTAAGATCACCGACCCTGACCGCCATACAAAAAGGATAATGGCGCAAATGAAAACCGATCTGCGGCTCTCCCAAGAGCCCAGGCATATTGAGTGTTTTGATAACTCCAATATCCAAGGAAGCGACCCGGTGGCTGCCTGTGTGGTATTTAAGGACGGAAAGCCTTCTAAAAAGGACTATCGCCATTTTAATATAAAAACTGTGGAGGGACCGGATGATTTTGCCAGCATGGAGGAGGTTGTGTTCAGAAGGTACAAGAGATTGCTCAATGAAGAGGAACCTTTGCCACAACTTATTGTAATTGATGGGGGCAAGGGACAATTATCTTCGGCATTAAAGAGCTTGGAGGTTTTGGGATTGCGAGGAAAAATTGCCATTATTGGTATAGCAAAACGTTTGGAGGAAATTTACTTTCCAGAAGATCCAGTGCCATTGTATCTTGACAAAAGATCGGAAACCTTGAAAATAATCCAACAACTAAGGAACGAGGCACACCGTTTTGGAATTACCCACCACAGGAACAAAAGAAGCAAGGGTGCAATCGGTTCCGAACTGGTTAACATAGAAGGTATCGGTGAGAAAACCGCCGAACAGTTATTGAAAAGCTTTAAATCGGTAAAGCGAGTCAAAGAAGCATCCTTGGAAAATTTAACGGCCTCCGTTGGAATTTCAAAGGCCAAGAAGATTTATAAAACCTTTCATAAGTAAGCAATGCCAAAAACATCATCGATCATATTACTATTAATTGCTTTACTTGGGTTGACTGTTACGGCTCAGGAAGAGTCCTTAAACAAGCCCCCAAAAGTCGGTTTGGTGCTGAGTGGCGGCGGTGCAAAAGGGTTGGCCCATATTGGGGCTTTAAAAGTGATAGAGGAGGCGGGAATCAAGGTCGATTATATAGGCGGTACCAGTATGGGGGCGATCGTAGGAGCACTTTATGCCTCGGGATATTCTGCGCAACAATTGGATTCCATTTTTAGGACCACCGATTTTACGGACCTTATTCAGGATAATGTACCCAGAAGTGCCAAAAACTTTTATGAAAAAGATGATTCTGAACGGTATGCCCTCACCTTACCGTTTGAGAATTTTAAGATATCGTTTCCACAAGCTATTTCAGGTGGGCAGAATATCTACAATTTGTTGGTACAATTGCTCTTTCATGTAAAAGATGTGCAAGATTTTAGAAAATTGCCCACACCTTTTTTGTGTATGGCGACCAATGTGGAGACAGGAGAGGCCATATTATTGGATAAAGGCTACCTGCCGGAGGCCATAGTGGCCAGTGGTACATTTCCATCACTTTTTGAGCCGGCCGAGATTGATGAACAGGTTTTGATAGATGGAGGTGTAGTGAACAATTACCCAATTGATCAAGTAAGGGAAATGGGGGCAGATATCATTATCGGAGTAGATGTTCAGCATGATCTGGCAACACGGGAATCGCTTTCGTCGGCTACCGAGATACTTTTGCAAATCAATAATTATCGGACCGTAAACGATATGAAGCGAAAGTCCAAGGAAACGGACATTTATATAAGACCGGATATAGATGAATTCTCGGTAATCGCTTTTGATAAAGGAAGTCAGATTGTAAAAAGTGGAGAGGTCGCGGCCCAAAACAATATCGACCAGTTGAAGGAACTTGCCCTTGTGCAGAAGAACCATCCAAAGCCAAGAAAAATAATTAAAGCGGTGGATAGTTTGACCATCAATAGAATGATAATTGAAGGTAACGACCAATACACCAGAGGCTACATAAAAGGAAAATTAAGGTTCAATCTGGCTGAGAAAATTTCCTTTGATGACCTAAGGCAGGGAATGAGCAATCTATCTGCAACAGGAAATTTTAAGGCCATTCGCTATGATTTGGTCTCCAATGGGCTTGGAACCGATCTTGTCCTCAAGCTCAAGGAAAATCCCACTAAAATGTTCATTAAAATGTCGGCACATTATGATGATCTATATAAAAGTGCTGCCATGATCAACCTCACAAAAAAGAATTTTTTGATGAAGGATGATGTAGCTTCCTTCGATTTTATATTGGGAGATCATATCCGTTACAATATGCAGTACTATTTGGACAAAGGGTATTATTGGAGTTTTGGAATAAATTCAAAATTGACAAATTTTGATGCAGACACGGACTTCTCTTTGATTCAGGGCAATTTTAACGTGCCCAGCGATCCCAATATCCAAAGAATCAATATAGATGTAACCGACCTCACCAATCAGATTTATCTACAAACGGTCCTTCAGGAAGAATTTGCATTTACTATTGGAGCTGAGCATAAATTCTTAAACTATAGCACCCGTACATTAAATAGGTTGGACGAAAACAATGAGATCAACTTGTCAACGTCCAACCAAAGGACCACCTTTGAGAATTCAAACTATTTTAGTGCTTACTCACAGATACGACTTGACACTTATGATGACAAGTACTTTCCAACAAAAGGACTGTTCTTTGATGGGGATTTCCATTTTTACGTATTGTCCTCGGATTTTAACGAGAACTTTAGCCAGTTTGCCATAGGTAAGGCAAAGTTGGGTGGAACCATTTCGTTATTGCCAAATTTGAGCTTGCAATTGGAATCGGAAGGCGGAGTTAAATTGGGTACTTCTCAAGTGACCTCGTTCGACTTTGTTCTCGGTGGTTTCGGAAACGACTTTATCAACAACTTTGTGCCTTTCTTCGGGTACGATTTTTTTAGTTTGCCAGGCAATAGTTTTGTTAAGGGCTCGGGACGTTTGGATTATCGTTTTGCGCCAAAACACCATGCCCTGTTTTCCGCTAACTTTGCCAATATTGCGGACGACCTTTTTAGAACTGGAGATTGGTTCCAGGAGCCCACTTTTTCAGGGTATGGCGTGGGTTACGGATTTGAATCCTTTTTGGGTCCGATTCAGTTATATTATTCATGGTCCCCTGAGATAAATGACGGCAACTTTTTTGTAAGTCTTGGGTATTGGTTCTAATGTAAATCATCATGTGGTAAAGGCCGATTCTCTTAATTATTTGTCAAAAAAACAGGTAAAACCAATCAATATCATAGGTGTTTAGTTAAAGTCCGTTAAAAAGGCATTTTCCCACAAAACCTTACCGTATCTTTGACCCACATAAGGGGTGGTTCCCTTATAACTTTAAGTATTGGTTTTTCATAATTTAAAGTTTGGTTGGTTATTTAGGAAAAGCCCAGTCTCGAGACTGGGCTTTTTTTTGTTATACTATTTTGGAATAAGTTTTGTTTAAGTATATGTGAACAGCATGACCCCTAAAGTGATTTTACTATTTTTATAACAATTAATTGCATATGAAAAAGATAATAACCGCTTTACTATTGCTATTTATGGCAATACCGGTGATGGGCCAAAGTTCACGTCCTGCATTTAAACCAGGGGAATGGCTAAAATTCAGGATACATTATGGATTTCTCAATGCTAGTTACGCAACCTTGCACTTAACATCCGAAACTTTGGGAAATACGCCCGTATACCATGTGGTCGGTAGAGGTAAGACAACAGGTTTTGCCAGCATATTCTTTAAAGTGGACGACACCTACGAAAGTTACTTCGGGAAGGAACATGGAAGGCCCTATAAGTTTGTAAGAAAAATAGATGAAGGGGGATACACCAAGGATATTGAAATCGAATTTGATTATAAAGAGGACAAAGCTCTTCTCATAGATAACAAGAATGGCACCAAACAAGATATTGCCATCCATGACGAAATTCAGGATTTAATCTCTGCATCCTACTATTTAAGGAGTAATTATAACCTGGACGAGTTTAAAATTGGTGACTCCATTGACCTGGATATGTTATTTGATGACGATGGTGTATTTAAGTTCCAATTAAAATATTTAGGAAAAGAAATCATCAGGACCAAGTTTGGAAAGGTGGAATGTCTTAAATTTAGACCCTTGGTACAGTCCGGACGAGTTTTCAAGGAAAAGGAAAGTCTTACGCTTTGGGTTTCAAACGATTGGAATAAAATTCCTATTAGGGTCAAGGCAGATTTGGCCGTAGGGTCGTTAAAAGCGGATCTAGATGGTTACAACGGACTCAAAAACCAGTTTAAAATAATAATGAATTAGATTGGCATTAATGGATAAGGATGCAAAAATCGCTTCCCAAATCAATAAGCTAGAGGAAAAATACAAAAACTCCGGCCAAGACCTTAGCTCTTATTTGGACGGGCTACTTTACGAAAGATATCTTACTTATTGGGATTATATTCACTTGGATACACTGCTCAGTCTTCAAGTGCCACGTACACATTTTCCGGACGAGGAAATATTTATCATGTACCATCAGATAACCGAGCTGTACTTTAAGCTTATCCTCCATGAGCAAAAACAAATTGTTGAGGACAAGTCTCAGGATGTAACCTTCTTTATAGAAAAGGTAAGGAGAATCAACAGTTATTTCAAGGCGCTTATATCTTCCTTTAGCATTATGATCAAAGGAATGGAGCGGGAGCAGTTTCTGCGTTATCGAATGGCACTCCTTCCTGCAAGTGGATTTCAATCTGTCCAGTATCGTATGATCGAATTTTATGCCGCTCCACTGGAAAATATGGTGCATCCATCGGTACGGGATTCATTCTCATCAAAAAACAGCATAGAAGAACTGTTCGAAGAAGTTTATTGGAAAAAAGGGGCCACAGATGTGGCAACCGGGGAAAAAACATTGACTTTAAAACAGTTCGAAGTTAGGTATACGCCAAGGTTACTTCGAATAGCCAATCAGGTGAAAGACAGTACGGTATATCATAAATATTTACAATTACCAGACGCATCTCGATGCAATGAAGAGTTGATTTCGGCGTTAAAAGAGTTAGATTTGAACGCGAATGTAAATTGGCCCTTGATGCATATGGGGTCGGCACACAGATATTTGGCAAAGGAAGGCAAGGATGTTGCGGCAACTGGGGGCACCAATTGGAAAGAGTATTTACCGCCCAGTTTCCAGAAAATAATTTTTTTCCCAACTTTGCATACCAAAGAGGAGTTGGATACATGGGGCAAACAATGGGTAGACCATGTTTTTAATCCCAAAAGTAAAGAACACAAGGAATAGAAGAACGATGCAGAAAATTATTGGGGCAATTTTGACACTGATCGTATTGGTGTCGTGCAAGGAGACTAAAGAACCATTAGATGAAGTGGCAACGGTAGAGACTATCGTAAAACCGCCGGTATTACACTATGGTTTTAATCTTGAAAATTATAATGTGGTACACGATACCGTTCGTCGTGGAGACAGTTTTGGAGAGCTAATGCTCAAGAACAAAGTGGATTATCCAAAAATTGCAGCCATTTCAGAAAAATTCAGGGACACTTTTGATGTTCGAAAAATTCAGGTGGGCAAACCCTATGTCATTTTAAAATCCAAAGATACTTCTGAAGTTGCAGAGGTTTTTATCTACCAGAATGACAAAATCAATTATACGGTAGTTGATCTTCGCGATTCAACCAAAGCTTACAAGAGCAAGAAAAAGGTGAAATTGGTAGAACGTGAGATAGGCGGGGTGATCGATCATAGCTTGTCAATGTCCATTGATACCTTGGGAGTGGATTACAACCTAACTTTTGCCCTTTCGGATATTTATGCATGGACCATCGATTTTGGCCGATTGGACAAAGGAGATAAGTTCAAGGTCGTTTTTGAGGAACGTTACATCAACGATAGCATTTATGCAGGTATAGGTGCGGTAAAGGCAGCCTACTTTGAACATAAGGGAAAAACCATTTACGCTTTCCCGTACATTTCGGACGCGACCAATAACATTTTGGAGTATTTTGATCAAGAGGCCAATAATCTTAGGAGTACTTTTTTAAGGGCGCCTGTTAAATTCAAATATCGGTTGTCTTCCCGTTACAATCTAAAAAGAAGGATAGCCTATTACGGTTATAAAGTAAGACCACATAAAGGAACTGATTTTGCCGCACCCATAGGAACACCTATTGTTGCCACGGCAGATGGCACGGTGACCGAATCCACCCGCAGAGGAGGCAATGGGAAATACGTGAAGATCAAACACAACGGAACATACAGCACACAATACCTTCATATGAAAGCGCAAAACGTGAGGCGAGGTGATTTTGTGCGTCAGGGAGATGTAATAGGTTGGATCGGGATGACAGGAAATACAGGAGGGCCACACGTTTGTTACCGCTTCTGGAAGAATGGTAGACAGGTGGACCCGTTTAAGGAAGAACTTCCTGCCGCTGAACCCATAGCAGATTCCTTGCGTACAGATTATTTGGCATACATTCAACCGTTGCGCGATCAATTGGATTGTATCGAACTTGCTGATCCGACCCCACAACTCGAAGAAACTCTTATAACTTATAACCAGTAATGGCATTACCCACAATCAACCCTACAACTACTGAAGTTTGGAAAAAACTTCAGCAACATTACCTAGCTACAAAGGACACCCATTTAAGAGAGCTCTTTGATACAGATGTTAATCGAGGAAAAACCCTTTCCATTAAATGGAACGATTTTTTGGTGGACTTTTCAAAAAACAGGATTACCGGGGACACCTTAAACTTGTTGTTGGAACTTGCAGAAGAAGTTGGGCTCAAGGATGCCATTAAAAGTTACTTTGAAGGCGAGCTCATCAATCAAACTGAAGGCAGGGCTGTATTGCACACTGCTTTGAGAGCTAAAAAAGATGACAAGGTTTTGGTGGACGGAGTCAATATCGTTGATGAGGTATTTGAGGTAAAGGAAAAAATCAAAACCTTTTCGGAAGCTGTTATTTCTGGAGAAAGAAAAGGATATACAGGCAAAGCGTTTACCGATATCGTAAACATCGGAATCGGCGGGTCGGATTTGGGCCCGGTAATGGTGACCGAGGCCTTGAAATTTTATCAAAATGAACTGAAAACCCATTTTGTAAGCAACGTAGATGGTGATCATGTGCGTGAGGTAATCAAAGATTTGAATCCTGAAACCACCCTTTTTGTTATAGTTTCCAAATCGTTCACCACTCAGGAAACTTTGTCGAATGCCCTGACCATTAAAAAATGGTTTCTTCAAACCGCATCCGAAAAAGATGTGGCCGACCATTTTGTAGCTGTTTCCACCAACTTGGAAAAGATTGCTGAATTCGGTATAGCAGATGAAAATGTTTTTCCTATGTGGGATTGGGTCGGCGGAAGGTTCTCCCTTTGGAGTGCTGTTGGTTTATCCATAGCATTGTCCGTCGGTTACGAGAATTTCGAGGCACTTTTAAACGGAGCCAATGAAATGGATACCCATTTCAGGCAAACCCCGTTTGAAGAGAACATACCGGTGTTATTGGGACTCATCAGTGTTTGGTACAATAATTTTTATAATGCAGAGACCGAAGCTATAATTCCGTACACACAATACCTCCACCGTTTTTCGGCATACTTGCAACAAGGCATTATGGAGAGTAATGGAAAAAGCATGGACAGAGCCGGTAACAGGGTTGGTCATGAAACCGGCACTATTATCTGGGGTGAACCAGGTACGAATTCCCAACACGCGTTTTTTCAATTGATCCATCAAGGAACAAAGTTGATACCGACCGATTTTATCGGATATAAAAAGTCATTGCACGGTGAGGTCGACCATCACAATAAATTAATGGCCAATTATTTTGCTCAGACCGAAGCATTGATGAATGGTAAAACTGCAGAAGAGGTTAGAACTGAACTGGAATCCCAAGGATTGGCTGCAGAAGAGCTGGAAAAACTACTTCCTTTTAAGATTTTCGAAGGGAACAAACCTACCAATACCATATTAATAGAAAAATTGACTCCCAAAAGCTTAGGAGCCCTAATTGCGCTATATGAGCATAAAATCTTTGTGCAAGGCGTTGTTTGGAACATTTTCAGCTATGATCAATGGGGTGTTGAGCTAGGCAAGCAATTAGCGAAAAATATTTTGTCCGATATCGAGAATTCAGAAATTGGCAAACACGACAGTTCCACATTGAACCTTTTACATTTTTTTAAGGAGTAAATTATCATCTGCTCAATTCGCGATAAAAACTCTAAACAATTGTTTCTCAGATAACTTGTTTTGTTAATTTAGTGTTAACTATATTTGCTTGATTTTAACTTTGGCTTAATCGCAGAGTGTCAAAAATGAATCACTTTTGCAGGGCTAATTAAACACTTAAACACTGATTAAATGAAAAGAATCTACTTGGCTATTGCGGCTATTTTTGTTTCCGCGATGGCGTTTGCACAAGGAACTCTTACTGGTACGGTTACCGATGGAGACATGGGCGGACCACTACCGGGCGCAACTGTAATGGTTAAAGGAACCACTACAGGAACATCTACCGATTTTGATGGGAACTTTACTTTGGAGGTTGAGCAAAGTTCAGGGACTTTGGTAGTAACTTACATTGGATTTCTAAGACAAGAAGTCGCTTTCTCCTCCACAGGAAACATGGGTACAATTGTACTTATGCCAGATGCCGAGCAACTTGGAGAAGTTGTTGTAACAGGAGTAATGGATATCGCAAAAGACAGGGAGACTCCTGTTGCCGTGTCCACTATAAAGGCATCCGAAATTGTAGAAAAACTCGGTTCTCAGGAATTTCCTGAAATATTGAGGTCTACTCCTTCTATCTATGTAACAAAACAAGGTGGTGGTTTTGGTGATGCCAGAATCAACGTTCGTGGTTTTGATCAAAGGAACACTGCGGTAATGATAAACGGTGTACCTGTAAACGATATGGAAAACGGATGGGTATACTGGAGTAACTGGGCAGGACTTTCCGATGTAACTTCAGCAATGCAGGTACAAAGAGGTCTTGGTTCTTCCAAGTTGGCCATCTCTTCTGTAGGTGGTACCATTAACGTAATCACTAAGGCTGCCGATCTTCAAGAGGGTGGTACTGTTGCTGCCTCGGTAGGTAACAACGATTACTTGAAAACAACAATGGGCTACAACACAGGTCTTATGGAAAATGGACTTTCTGTAAGTGCAATGTTTGGCCGTACTGCTGGTGATGGTTATGTTCAAGGAACTCCGTTCGAAGCATACAACTACTTTGTAGCTATTGGGTACAGACCTAACGATAAGCATGATTTCCAGTTTATGGTAACTGGTGCTCCTCAGCAACACTTCCAAAGAGGATATGCTGAATCTATCTCTAACTACATCAGATACGGAAACAACGGCATAGACCCTAACATTCGTTACAACTCTGACTACGGTTATAGAAATGGAAAAGAAGATACATTCTCTGGAAACTTTTACCACAAGCCTAAGGCAATGGTTAACTGGGATTGGAAAATCTCTGATAAATCTACCTTGTCTTCTGTAGTGTACGCTTCACTTGGTCGTGGTGGTTCTATTGGATCTATCGGTCAAATCAATGATTCCAGATCTTTTTCCAGCCAATTTAAAGATGCAAACGGTCACATCCGTTTTGATGACATCGTTGCATGGAACAGAGGTGCTGATGTACCAGCATTTGGTGTGCCAAGAGAAGGTTATACAGGTGGAGGAGATCCAGCTTACCAAGGACTTTTCATAAATGGTAATAACAGTTCTTATGGATTTGAGAATGACAGAGATCACGTTGATGGACCAGAAAATGGTATTTCTCAGCGTTCTTCCATGAACTCTCACAACTGGTACGGTACCATTATCAACTTCCATAACGATGTAAATGAAAACTGGTCGTTTGACCTGGGTATTGATGCTAGATCTTATAAAGGTATCCACTACAGAAGATTGGTTGATCTTTTAGGAGCTGATGCTTACGTAGGAAATGATAATATCAACAACACCTACAACTTTACAACAAACACTTATGCGCCAACTATCGGAAACATTTGGAATGTATTCAAAAATGTTGATGATGAAACCAAAATTGATTACTACAATGATGGTAAAGTACAATGGTTGGGTGCTTTTGGACAAGTTGAGTACAAAACAGAGAAAGTTTCTGCATTCTTGCAAGGAGGTATCTCTAACCAAGGATTCAAAAGAATCGACTACTTCAATTATTTGGATTCAGATCCAGAGCAAGAAACTGATTGGGTGAACATCGTTGGTGGAAACATTAAAGGTGGTATTAACTACAATATTGATGAGAAGCACAATGTGTTCGCCAATGCTGGATACTATTTAAAGCAGCCTATTTTCGATGCTATCTTCTTGAACTTTGTAAACGATATCAACGATAACTACCAAAATGAGAAAATTCTTGGTTTGGAAGTTGGATATGGGTTTAGAAGTCAAGCGTTTAGCGCCAATGTTAACTTGTACAGAACTTCATGGTCAGATAGATTCCTTTCAGAAGGTGTAAACATTACCGATCCTCAAGGAAACCTATTGTTCCAAGGAACTGCCAATTACGATGGAATTGAGCAAGTACACATGGGTGTGGAAGTTGACTTTACAGCTCGTCCTACATCATTCTTGACCTTCAACGGTATGTTGTCTGTAGGTGATTGGACATACAATGGAAACCCAACAGCGGACGTATTTGATGATGGTCAGAACCTAGTAGGTCAGTCAAGAATTATCTTGGATGGCGTAAAAGTGGATGATGCCGCACAAACTACATGGAGATTGGGAGCTACAGTTGAGCCAGTGGAAAACTTGTTCTTCGATGCTAGCTGGTACCATGCTGCTGACCTTTATGCTCAATTCGATGTTCCTTCTTTCCAAGATGAGAACAGCGATGGACAGCCTGATGGTGGTGATTTCCAATTGAAATTGCCTGCGTATGACTTGTTCGATGCTGGAGTTTCTTACCGCGTAAACGTTGGGAAACAAAAATTGAAGTACCTAAACTTGAGATTGAACGTGAACAACGTTTTCAATGAAGTTTATATTTCTGAATCTACTTCCAACAGAGAAGCACAAGCTGGAGACGAAACTTGGAACGGTGTTAACGTAAGAAACAACGTATTCTGGGGCTTCGGTAGAACTTGGAACGTTGGACTACGTTACAGATTCTAATCCACCTTTTTAATAATATTAAAAGCCCTTCGCTTTGGCGAGGGGCTTTTTTTATGTTTAAAATTCCGTATTTTTAAACCTTAAACTATACCTAATGGAAATCATCAAGAACCTACACTCTTATTTGGCCTACGTGGTTTTGGCCGTTTTAGTAATTGCCGTTGTCAATGCCATAGCGGGTTGGATGGGCAAAAAGGACTTTACACTCCACAAAGACCTTCGTATAAGCTTATTTGCCCTTATTTTGAGCCACATACAGCTCTTGGTGGGACTAATTCTATACTTTGTATCAGGTAATGGATTCAAGGCCATTCAAACCTTGGGTATGGGTGGATTAAATGCCCCGGCAAGACTTTTGGCTGTAGAGCATCCATTCATCAACATTATTGCCTTGGTTTTGATTACGATTGGGTGGTCACGTCATAAAAAATTGATGGAAAGCGAACGCAAGTTCAAGACCATCTCCATTTTTTATGGACTAGGTCTTTTGTTGATTTTAAGCCGTATACCATGGACACAATGGTTCGTATAACAAATCACCTTTTCATTTGACAACACAGATACCGTTTTGTCATTTTGAGCGCAGTCGAAAGGTGGATAGAACGTCTGCATGATATTCGATGTGACAGATGACTTGAAATCCTTGGACCTACCTCTAATAAATTGATAATGAACCATTAACTAATTTGAAGGTGGTGGTATGCCATTCGCATTTCGGCTAACGTAAAGGGAAAACCAACCTATACTTTTAGTGAGTCGATCATTTTTACCGATTCTGATGAAGTGGGTTCAACAAATTCACCCTAAAACGCCCCCGAGGATTTTACCCCAGGGGTATGGGATTAAATTTTTAAAATGCTTTATAACTAAATCGTTGTCCACCTACCGAGGCATCAGCCATAAGGCCAGCTTTAGGTAAGGCAAAAACCGCAACGCCATCTTTGTATTTGGCGTTAAAAGCTATACCCGATTTTAAAGCGACAGCAGAGGTTTCAGCTGCAAACTGGAACTTTTCGGTTTTAAATCGCTGTAAATCCACATCCGTTTCAAAGAAAATAACTTCAATAATGGCCTGTCCACCGGCCTGCAATCCAATATTCAATTTTTTAAGGTCGGCCAAACCCACAGCATTACCGTTTTCATAAACAACACCGTTCCCCGATGCACCGCCGATAATAAAACCACCTTTGCCCACATTTGGAAAAATAACATACCCTGCAGATTCGTCAAAGAAGCGCTCCAAGCCAGGACTTGTCTCTAATAAAGTGGTCTTTGCCTTTTGGGCATCAGCCATAATTTTCTTATCTTTTTTACTCTGTGCAAAAGCACTTGTTCCCAGTAATAATACTGTAATCACTAGGAAGGATTTTATCGTTTTCATACTAATTATTTTTTGTGTTCACTCAAAGTTAGAAAACGTAGTCGCTGATATTGGGATAGGCTTTCCCAATAATTGTTAAGAAAAGCATATGAGTTAAGATTTCTCTATATCGAATCAATTTTCAATAGAGAACAACTATGTTTTAATAGTATTTTAATATCAAACCTCTATGATGGAGAGGCTCATTTTCGTAACTTTAGTAATCTGAAAATCTATTTAAAACAACTATAATATCATGAGTAAAGAAATGGCAAACGGGGCAGATGCAAGTCAATGCCCATTTTTAAGTGATGTAGCCGGTGGAGGCACACAAAATGAGGATTGGTGGCCCAACCGACTGAAGTTGGAACTATTGAGCCAGCATTCAGAAAAATCAAATCCATTAGGAAAGGATTTCAACTATGCGGAAGAGTTTAAGAAGTTGGATTATGAAGCCCTTAAACAGGATTTGTTGAATGTGATGACGGATTCGCAAGATTGGTGGCCAGCAGATTTTGGTAGTTATGCAGGTTTGTTCATTCGTATGGCATGGCACAGTGCAGGAACCTATCGTGTCCAAGATGGCCGTGGTGGTGGTGGACGCGGACAGCAACGTTTTGCTCCTCTTAACTCATGGCCGGATAATGTGAGTTTGGATAAAGCCCGTCGTTTGTTGTGGCCCATCAAACAAAAGTACGGTCAAAAAATATCTTGGGCAGACCTTATGATTTTGGCAGGTAATGTAGCCTTGGAATCAACAGGATTTAAAACCTTTGGTTTTGCTGGAGGTCGTGAAGATGTTTGGGAACCGGACCAGGATGTATATTGGGGTAACGAAACCGAATGGTTGGCAACAAGTGATGCGCCAAACAGCCGTTATCAGCATAATAAAGAAGAACGTGAAATCGAAAATCCATTGGCGGCAGTACAAATGGGATTGATATACGTAAACCCAGAAGGCCCAGATGGTAACCCTGACCCGGTAGCTGCAGCACATGACATTCGCGAAACATTTGAGCGTATGGCCATGAACGATGAAGAAACTGTAGCATTGATTGCTGGAGGTCATACCATCGGAAAAACACATGGTAATGGTGATGGTGAAAAAGTAATGATGGATGCAGATCCAGAAGCAGCAGATTTGGCATCACAAGGCTTTGGATGGGAAAATAAAAATGGCACGGGAAAAGGGTCGGATGCCTTTACTTCTGGTTTGGAAGTAATCTGGACATCTACCCCAGTGAAATGGAGCAACGATTTCTTTAAATTCTTGTTCGAATTCGATTGGGAATTGACCAAGTCTCCAGCAGGAGCACACCAATGGGTAGCTGCCAACGCTGAGGCCATTATTCCAGATCCGTTTGGAGGACCTAACAGAAAACCAACTATGTTGACTACGGACCTTTCTTTGCGTTTTGATCCTGCCTACGAGAAAATTTCACGCAAGTTCTATGAGAATCCTGATGCTTTCGCGGACGCTTATGCCCGTGCGTGGTATAAGTTGACTCACCGTGATATGGGACCTGTTTCTCGTTATTTGGGACCAGAAGTACCAAAAGAAGAATTGATCTGGCAAGATCCAATTCCAGCAGTGGATTATACCTTGGTTGATGCTTCAGATGTAAAAGCGTTGAAAGCAAAAGTATTGGAGTCTGGAGTTTCCGTTTCTGATTTGGTGTACACTGCTTGGTCATCCGCAGCAACTTTCCGCGGAGGTGACAAGCGTGGTGGTGCCAACGGTGCACGAATTAACTTGGAACCGATGAAAAGTTGGGAAGTAAACAAAGGAACCGACAAAACCATAGCTGTTCTTGAAGGAATAAAGGATGAATTCAATAGCAATGCCAGTGGAGGTAAGAAAATTTCCTTGGCCGATATGATTGTTTTGGCGGGTAGTGCAGCAGTTGAAAAGGCAGCGAGCGATGCTGGTGTGCCAACTGAAGTTCCATTTACACCTGGCCGTAACGATGCGACTCAAGAACAAACTGAAATAGATTCAGTTGAGTATCTGAATACACCTTACGATGGTTTCAGAAACTATGTGGTTAAGGGAATAAAAGTGCCTGCAGAACATTTATTGGTGGATAAAGCACAATTATTGACGCTAACCACTCCTGAAATGACCGCTTTGGTAGGCGGTTTGCGTGTACTTGGCGCCAACTTTGATGGTTCAAGACATGGTGTATTTACCGATAACATCGGTGTATTGAGCAACGATTTCTTTGTGAACTTGCTCGACATGTCTACCGAATGGAAGGCAGCCAATGAAGAAAAAACACTTTACGAAGGTGTTGACCGTAAGACAGGCGATTTTAAATGGTCTGGAACAAGAGTGGATCTTGTTTTTGGTTCCAACTCTATCTTACGTGCCCTAGCAGAAGTATATGCCGAGGCTGGCTCAGAAGCAAAATTTGTAAAAGATTTTGTTGCTGCTTGGACCAAAGTAATGAACCTAGATCGTTTCGATCTAGCTTAATCAAATCCTTGTAATAAAAGGAAAAGAAAATTAATCATAAAGGCTGCCATGACTTATAGGGTTATGGCAGTTTTTTTATAACTTTCACATAGCTATGAACAACAAAGAAGAACTCTTTAATCACATACGGAACGGTAACTCAAAAGCAGTTGGTTCCCTATTGGACAACAATCCCGATTTTTTGGAAGCTAAGGACCAAAGAGGTTCAACGCCCTTATTGTTGGCAGCCTATTATGGCCATGAGGAAATGGTCCAATATTTATTGGATAAGGGAGCTCAAGTGGATGCCTTGGACGGATCAGGAAATACAGCCCTCATGGGAGTGTGTTTCAAGGGATACACGACCATAGCCCAAAAATTAATAGATGCAGGGGCCAATGTCAGTCAAAAAAATGCCATGGGCGCTACCTGTCTTATATATGCAGTAACCTTTAATAGAAAGGATATTGCCGAATTACTTTTGAAACATGGAGCAGACAGTACTGTAAAAGATGCCAGAGGCAAAACCGCCATGGACCTTGTTCTGGAACAAGGAAATAGTGAATTGGAGGAACTTTTAAAAAAATATTAGATGCCCACTACCTTGAACATTGCTTTGATTCAAACAGATTTATACTGGGAAGACCCGGAAACTAACCGAAAAATGTTTGAAGATAAAATGGCAAGTGTTCCCGATGATGTGGATTTGGTCGTTCTCCCAGAAATGTTCACGACTGGTTTTACCATGCGGCCTGATAAAATTCCACTTTCTGAGAGCCAAGAAACCCTTGAATGGATGAAGAAAATTTCCAAGCAACATAACAAGGCGTTGATTGGGAGTATCATTTTTCAAGAGGATGAAAAGCATTATAACCGTTTGTTTTTTACTACACCGGATGGTAATCTTGAATCGTATGATAAAAAGCACACTTTTACACTAGCTGGTGAGGACGAGGTTTATGAGGCAGGCAACAAAAAGCTCATATTTGATTTCAAGGGATTCAAAATCTGCCCGTTGATATGTTATGATCTTCGATTTCCTGTTTGGGCCAGAAATGCAGAAGATTATGATGTACTGATCTATGTTGCCAATTGGCCCAAGAAGAGAATCAATGCATGGGATACTTTATTAAAGGCCAGGGCAATCGAGAACATGTCCTATTGCGTAGGAGTTAACAGGATAGGTATGGATGGTCTGAATTATGAATACCCGGGACATTCCGCTGTATATGATGTTTTAGGGGAGCCATTGGTTTTCTCCAAGGACAATGAAATTCTATATGCTACATTGAATAAAGAGCACATTAATGTTACACGGAAGAAACTAAAATTTCTGGAAGACCGGGATACCTTTAGTTTGAAAGGATAAATGTCTCTTCCATATCCCAGTTGGCCCGAACGTCTATAACTCCGGGATAATAACTCACTCTTTCCGGTTGTATCTTTTCAAGATAATTTCCGGTATCCAATTTGCCATTGCCATTTTCATCCAAAACAACTCTGATCACGTACTTGCCCGGATTCAAATGGTTGAACTCGAAGATTTGGGGTTCAGAAGCTAGAATCTCTCTTTGGACCTCTCCTTTTTCGTTGGTCAGTTGCATAATCACTGGATATGTAACATCACCACTAAGGTTTACTCTTAAGTTGCCATAATCGGCATAACTTCCCGTTGATAAATTATAGGCCAATGTATCGTTTTGTATTCCAAAGAAATCAGTGATGGCACCCGGTAAAAATGAAAACGAATATTTTTGGTTGGGCTCCTTCTTAAAACCAAAATCAACCTTGTTGTTCAAAGTATCCAGTGTGTATGTGTAAGCTGTGGGAATGGAGTCGCTGACATTCAACGAAATATAACTGGTATCCAATGTAACAATCGGAGTGTTCGCCAGTACACTAAAAGTATCTTCAAAATTTAATTTTCCACTAACGGATGTGGACAGTTTTAAAGAATCCATGGGCAAGTCCCGCATTTTAACCGTAAAAGTGTCCAAGGTCTGGACTCTATCATTTCTCACGGTAAAAATTATGGAATCCTGTTCGGCAGGTGTCATCCAATAATTTAGGGTGTCTTTGTTCCTTTCTTTGAGCAATGTTGTTTTTACAGAATCTGGAAGGGTAGTCAGGGTTTCGATGATCATTTCTTCATGATTGCCCTGATAACCGAACATAATTCTGTTTTTAGCTACCAAACTGGGAACCGAAGGTTTGTAATTCATCTCCTCCCTGAACAGGTTCAATAGATAAATGGAATCTGTTGGTAAGGTGATGGTATCTTCTATAAAACCAATTTTGTCTTGACCTTGGTCGAACATATTGTTCTTGTTCACATCTTTCAATCCAAAGAGGGCGTAAGTTCCTCCTTTAAGATTCTTTAACTCAAAAAGAGGTAGACTATCTCCGGTATTTGTAATGTATAATGGTGGCTCCTTATAAATGGTGGAATCTGTATAAGTGCTGTCCACAGCATAAAGCATCACACTTATAAATTCATCGGCTTTACGGTTTACCGCATCTTTTACAGCGCCTGTTAAGGTTAGTGAATCGAGATAATCGCCTGTTGAGAAAACATAACTCAAGAAACTGTTTGGGTTACTTTCGTTATTGTCCACAATACTCTGCCCAAAATTGATGGTATAGGTTGTATTCTCCCTCAGTGTATCTTTTATTATAAGCTCAATATATTTGCTTGGCCCGCCCATGGGAGTAATTTCGGCAGGGTTTTTAAATGGAGGTGAAACCACTAACTGGTTCTGTACATCCTCCAACTTTATAAGCTCATCAAAATAAAGGCGTATTTTTTTTGCGTCGAAGTTAGTAGTGAAGTTTTCCGGCTCACTTCGAATTAATTTTGGAGGTATAGTGTCTTTTGGGCCACCACTCGGGGAACCTCTTTTGGCGCACTGCCAAAGGGCAAGTACCATAAATGAGATAAAAAGTAGACCCAATAATTTTTTTAAGTATACCATGCCTTAAATCAATGTGGGACAAAGAAACAACTAATTTAAAAAACGGGGCAATGCATTAATAAAATTTAACCCTCTGGAACCACGGCCATACTCAACACAAAAATCTCAATTTCAGTAGCACGTAGAATGGTTTGTGCACAAGACTCGATTGTTGCACCGGTAGTTATAACATCATCGACCAGCAGTATGCGCTTAAATTTATTATCTAAGGATGTATTTAGCTCAAAGGCATCTTTGGAACTTTCCCATCTACTTTGTCTTCCTTTTTTGGTTTGTGTTTTAATGTTTTTGGTTTTTATCAACCAGTCATCGCAATAGTTGGCACCCAAATTTTCAGCTATGGTCTTGGCGAATTCGGCAACCTGGTTGTATCCTCTTGTCTTTAGTTTTTTGGGATGCAGTGGAACGGGAATTACGGCATCAATATTTTTTAGTTGCCCATTTTCCTTTAAAAGGGAGCCATACCAATTACCAAAAAATTGCCCGATTTGTTCTTGATTTTTGTATTTAAGCCAGTGCAATAAATTTTTTACAATCCCATTTTTTGTAAAATAAACGAAAGAAGCTGCCTTTTTTATCGGAATTCTCCCATAAAATATACGGTCCACTGCATTTTCTTCCAGATAGTTATGATCGGTGAGTGGCACATCATGTCGACAAACGGCACACAAAGTGTGTTCTCCACTAAATAATTGGGCATTACATCCAAAACATACCCTTGGCAATAGGATGTTGTTAATCTCGTTTATTATCTTAGCCAACCTTTTTGGTGTCAAATCTTTTACATTTTAGAGTAGTCTGTCAACCCCATGAACTCCCAAGATAACAATTTCAACTACAAAATTATCTTTGCCGCTATGGCAGCGGTTATTGTGGGGATTCTTATTGCCTTTTACTATAGTTATGCCCAGTCCAAAAACCAAATGATCTATTTGGAGGAGGAAAAGTCACTTTTGGTAAAAGATTTAACGTTGATGAGGGCTGAGGTTGATAGATTATCCGGATTGAACGAGGTGAACGAAATTGAGCTGCAAACGTCTCGTTTTAGAGTGCAGCAATTGTTGGATTCCGTAGGAAGATTAAATTTCAGCATTACCAAGTTAAAAGAAACCAGAAAGGAACTTCGTAAGTTGGAACTTCGGTTTGACAGCCTGAAGCTCAAGAACAATTTTTTACGTTACAACAATAGCCTTTTGGCCGCTAAGTACGACGAAACCATTAAACAATTGGAAGAACTAAGGGGCAGGGCCAATAACATGGAACGTACAGAGTCGCTACTAAGAGAGACCAACAAAGAACTAACAAGGGAGCTCCGCATTAAAAGTTATCTAAAACTGCAGGATGCAGAGGGCAGTGGGTTTAGATTAAGGGCAGGCAGACCCATTAAAACCAACAAAGCGTCGGTAATCGAAAAGTTAAGAGGGTGTGTAACCATTCTTAGCGATCCGAATTCCGATGGGGATATCAAGGTACTCTACTTACAATTCTTGGACCCAAATATGGCCGTAATCGAAGACAATGCGAATACTATTTCTGTAAGTGGCAACACCTATAGTAAAAAGGTGGAAATTGTGTACACCGGAAAAGAAATAAGTGTATGCGATGCGATTACAGTTCCGGAAGGCTCGTTGCCGGAAGGAATTTATACCTTAAATGTGTTCGAAGACGAAAGATTGTTGGCTTCTACTGAATTTCAGCTGAAATAGCATACTACTTTTTGGGTAAAATTCTATTTTTGCCCAATGGCAAATCAGGAAGACATTTTTAAGAAGGTTATCTCCCACGCAAAGGAGTACGGTTATGTATTTCAATCCAGTGAGATCTATGATGGACTCAGTGCAGTTTACGACTACGGTCAGAACGGTGCGGAGTTAAAAAAGAACATTCGCGAATATTGGTGGAAGGCCATGGTACAGCTCAATGAAAATATTGTGGGTATCGATGCCGCCATATTTATGCATCCCACCACATGGAAAGCTTCTGGCCACGTGGATGCCTTCAACGATCCTTTGATCGATAACAAGGATTCCAAAAAAAGGTACCGCGCCGATGTTCTAATCGAGGACTATGTTGCCAAAATTGAGGCTAAAATCGATAAGGAAGTGGCCAAAGCGGCCAAGCGCTTCGGTGACAGTTTTGATAAGGAACAATTTCTTGCCACGAATAATAGGGTACTAGGTTATCAAGAGAAAGCCGATTCAATTCTTAAAAGAATGGGTCAGTCTTTGGAAAAAGAAGATTTGGCCGATGTAAAAGCATTGATCGAGGAATTGGAAATTGCCTGTCCACTTTCTGGTTCAAAAAACTGGACCGATGTTAAACAGTTCAATTTGATGTTCGGAACCAAATTGGGTGCCTCTGCTGATAGTGCTATGGACCTATACCTTCGTCCAGAGACAGCACAAGGTATATTTGTCAACTTTTTGAACGTTCAAAAAACCGGAAGAATGAAAATTCCGTTTGGTATTGCCCAAACAGGAAAAGCCTTCCGAAACGAGATTGTAGCCCGTCAGTTTATTTTCCGTATGAGGGAATTTGAACAGATGGAAATGCAATTCTTTATAAAACCAGGTACCCAAATGGAGTGGTACGAGGCTTGGAAAGAAAAACGAATGAAGTGGCACCTTTCTTTGGGAATGGGAGAAGATAATTATCGTTTCCACGACCATGAAAAATTGGCCCACTATGCCGATGCTGCCGCCGATATCGAATTTAAGTTTCCATTCGGATTCAAGGAATTGGAAGGAATCCATTCCCGTACTGATTTTGATTTGGGCAAGCATGAAGAATATTCTGGCAAAAAACTGCAATACTTCGACCATGAAGAAAACAAGAGCTACACTCCATATGTACTGGAAACATCCATAGGATTGGACCGTATGTTCTTGGCCGTGTTCTCCAACTCCTTACAAGAGGAGGAATTGGAAAATGGCTCAACCAGGACAGTACTTAAGATTCCAGCGGTGTTGGCACCGAATAAGGTAGCCGTTCTACCTTTGTTAAAGCGCGACGGACTACCCGAAGTGGCCCAGAAATTGGTGGATGAACTGAAATGGGATTTTAACGTGGATTACGATGAGAAAGATGCCGTAGGTCGTCGTTACCGTCGTCAAGATGCTGCGGGGACACCTTTCTGTGTTACGGTGGATCATCAAACCTTGGAAGACGACACGGTGACCATTCGCCACAGGGATACTATGGATCAAAAGCGTGTGAAACTTTCAGAGGTGAAGGATATCATCTCCAAAGAAGTGGATATGCGTTACTGGTTACAGAAAATCTAAGCTGACAATTTTATAAAAGGAGTCAGGTCGAGCACAGTCGAGACCAATTCTTAGTGATAATCTCTCGACTTTGCTCGAGATGACATACATGCAATCTTGATTGTTTAAAACAAGCCTGTAATTTCCCCATCATCGTTGATGTCGATTCCTTCGGATGCTGGATGAGCCGGCAAACCGGGCATTCGCATGATATTACCCGTAATCGGAATCAAGAAACCCGCGCCAACGGCAATTTCAATTTCTCGCACTGTGATGATAAAATCCTTGGGCCTGCCCAAAAGTTTTGGATTGTCCGACAGGGATTTTTGTGTTTTTGCAATACAAACGGGCAAATGCTCTAAACCAAGGTCAGCGATTTTTCTTAGGTCGGCTTTGGCCTTCGTAGTATAATCCACATATTCTGCTCCGTAAATTTCGGTGGCAATGGTGGCTATTTTATCTTTTACGCTGGTTTCCCAATCGTAAAGAGGCTTAAAAGATGAAGCTTTGGATTCAACAATTTCTATAACGGCTTTTGCCAACTCTTCTGCCCCTGCACCTCCTTTGGCCCAAACGTTGGCCACAGCAACTCGAATTCCCTTGGATGCTGCAAATTTTTGAATCACATCAATTTCTTCATCGGTGTCCGAAACAAATCTGTTTATAGCAATTACTGGTACCATCTTAAACTTGCCAATGTTCTCTAAGTGCTTTTCCAAGTTAGGGAGCCCTTTACTTAATGCTTCTACATCGGGCTCGGTCAACGATTTTAAATCGGCCCCACCATGGTATTTTAATGCACGTATGGTTGTTGTGAGTACTACTGCCTTTGGTTTTAGCCCTGCACTTTGGCATTTAATATCAAAGAATTTTTCTGCACCCAGATCAAATCCAAAACCTGCTTCGGTAACGGTGTAATCGGAATGCGACATACCCATTAAGGTTGCAATTACGGAGTTGGTACCTTGGGCAATGTTTGCGAAAGGTCCACCATGGATTATAGCAGGATTGCCCTCGATGGTCTGAACCAGATTGGGTTTTATGGCATCTTTAAGAAGAGCGGCCATAGCACCTTCAGCTTTTAGATCTTTGGCATAAATGGGGTTTTTATCATAGGTGTAGCCTACAAAAATATTTCCCAATCGTTTTTTGAGGTCGCTCAAGCTTTCTGCCAAACATAAAATGGCCATAATCTCGGAAGCCGCGGTAATATCAAAACCGGTTTCCCTTGGTATTCCAGAAGTTGTTCCTCCCAGACCTACAATGATATGGCGAAGAGAACGATCGTTCATGTCCATAACCCGTTTCCACCCAATAGTTCTAGGATCTAGCTGAACGGAATTCGTCTTGCTTTGAATGTTATTATCGATAATGGCAGCCAAGAGATTATGCGCCTTTTCAATAGCGGCAAAATCACCCGTAAAGTGAAGGTTGATGTCTTCCATGGGCAATACCTGGGAAAACCCACCACCTGTGGCACCGCCCTTTATGCCAAAAACAGGTCCCAAAGATGGTTCACGTAAGACTACGGTCGTTTTTTTTCCCAAGCGGTTCAGTCCCTCGGAAAGTCCTATGGACATGGTAGTTTTTCCTTCACCGGCAGGGGTAGGGGAAATTGCAGAAACCAAAATAAGGTTGCTTTCTTGGGCTTTTTCTCGATTTATGGCTGTTAATGGAAGCTTTGCCTTGTATTTTCCGAACATTTCAATGTTCTCGGGGTCGATTCCAAATTTTTCTGCAATATTGGATATGTGTTTTAAAGTAACACCTTTGGCAATCTGTAAATCGGTCATAGTTAAATTTTATGCGGTTTGCAGCTTTCAAAGCAGCAATATTTGAAATACAAGATACTATAATCGGGTGAGTTAAACTATGACAATTGTAGGGTTGGGAATTACTCCACTCGTTTTCCTTCCGTAGTGAAAGAAAGGCCTTGTTGCCCAGAAGTTGAAATCATAACACCCTCAAAATAGGGCTCGTGCATATTAGGTTCAATACTCCAATGAAATAGAAAATTGGCCCCTGTCCCTCCTTCCTGGTCTTTTTCATCGATTACGATTTCCACCGTTTCCATAGGTTTAATATGGATTGGAAAATCAAAATAGGTACGGATAGCATTACCGTGGGTATCAAAATATTCCGCTTTGGTAAGGTAAATGGTATCCTTTAGGTTGGTATTCCGCATACTAATGGTACTGGTCAGGTTATGTGTGCGATGTTCGGTCTCGCTGTAAATTTCGGAGTATACGGATAGATAGGAAACACCGTTTAGCAGTGAATCGGTTTTGGAAATGGAGGCCCTTCGTTGGTTCCAATTCACAGGGTCGACCGAACTCACCTTTTGAGGTGGTTTTTCGTTGCAGGAAATAATGATAAATACCAAAACAAGGGGCAATAACTTCCTCATAATCCAATTTTGCTAGCTGTTAACTAAGATAAGGATTCTGCAATACTTGTGCAGATACCTTCCTATAAATTAATCTTTCAGCTTTTTGAACAACAAATAGGAATAAATCACAGGCACCAAAACCATGATTGCGATGCAACTCATATAAATGATGATATTTATCTTTTCATTGAAAATTAAGCTGCTCAGGATAATGAGAAGGCCTCCTGCAAACCAAATTTTACCACCCAATTTGTGGGTCTCTTTCCAAACGCTTTCATTTTCCAAGGTCCAAGGGGTTCGTATACCGATAAAATAGTTGGCTTTAATGGTCTTGAAATAATTTCCAAAAATGATGAATAGCACTCCAGTTAACAACAAGATGTAATTTGGATTAGCAATGGATTGATTTTTTGCAATGTAAATAAAAAACAATGCCAAAACGGACATAAAAGTTGTAATGACCAACTTTAAGGAATCGTACTTTTTGCCCATTTTTTGAATCTGCTTTTTGGGGTCTATGTGGGGAACCACCAAGAGAATTACATAGATCAGCAAAGGCAGCAAAATGGGAATAAGGACGAGCTCGGACTTATCTCCGTAGCGGTCTATTTCACCCTTGATGTTATAATGCAAAGGCACTTCTTGCGGGAGTTGGTTCCATATGTAGGCCAAGTACAAAAACGGAAGCAAAACAATGCCGATGATCGGAAGTTCTTTTTTTAGGTTCATAATTATTTTTTTAAGGTTAGTATCCAATTGAGCAAATCTTCTAAAATAGTGGTGTTGAGGGAGTACTCTACAAACTGCCCTTTTTTTTCGCTGGTGACCAAATCAGCTTGCCGTAGAATGTCTAAATGATGTGAAATACTTGGCTTCGAAATATTGAACCGTTCGGCAATCTCTCCAGCATTCATGTCCTTTTCTTTGAGCAATTCGACAATCTGCCTACGGGTTTCATCATTCAGGGCCTTGAAAAGCGAATTCATTTAAATTAGTTATTTAGATAAATATCTAAATAATGAATGAAATATGCAAATGTTTGTTGTACAATGCTTTAAGATTGAATGGAAAAAAAGGCCATGCTGAACTTATTTCAGCATAAAACAATTATACTCTGAAATGAATTTAATAGGTGCTATTTCATTCCATACAATGCCTTGCCTGCTTCTTCATATTTGTCACCTGCATTCCAAAATAATTTGTCCGGGGTATTGGCAATCAAACGGCCAGAGTAAACATAACCTTGGTAGAATTTTAGAAGGTAGTCATAATCCAGACTGTCCGCTTCGTCATCGGCTTGGTGATAGTATTTCATGATTTCCTCATCAAAACTATCAAAGCCGGTGGAGTATGTTGGAGCTGGTATACCTTTTTTTGCAAAGCTCACATTATCACTACGATCAAACAGTCCTTGTTCGGGTGCCGGGTCGCCAATAGCTTTTAGGCCAAATGCGCCCGCACCTTCTACAATCAATGCTTCCGCCGAAGTACGCTCCAAACCAATTATAGTGGCCAAGGAAGTATCGTTGTAACCACCACCATCGGTGTTAAAGCAATACGAAACCTCATGTAAGGGAATTAGAGGGTTATCAGCGTAGTACTTGCTTCCCAACAATCCTTTTTCTTCAGCAGTGAACCAAATAAAAAGTGCTGATCGTTTTGTAGGGTACTGGCTGAGGTTTTCCAACATGGATAGCACGGCAGTAACTCCTATATTGTTATCACGGGCCCCATTGTAAATGGAATCACCTTCTGCATTGGGCTGACCAATGCCCACATGATCATAATGTGCCGAATAGATAACATATTCGTTTTTAAGCTCTGGGTCTGAACCTTCCAATACTCCAACTACATTTTGTGTATCGAGATATTTTTTGGATTGTCCATCAGATTTGACGCTAAAAAGCATTACCTCACCTTTTTTGAAATCGGGATTGTATTTGTGCGTGTTTACCCAAGTATGAAAGAAAGTGGACTCGTCCGTTGCGTTGGATTCTTCTCTTATTTTGGTTCCTGCACTTACGAAGTGCTTTACCCTGGTCCAGAAACTTTCATCAAAATCTACAAGTTCTATTAATCCTTGCGCTCCATTTTCCTGTGCCAGTTGCATTTTTTTAGATCGGTTGCGAAACATTCCATTGGGGCTTGGATCTTCACTAGATCCAGCTAGTACCACAACGGTCTTCCCGGAAACATCAGCATCTTTAAAATCCTCTTCGGATCCATAGCCTAAAAATACAGCGTTTCCAGAATGGTCTATTGCTGGCATTTTAAAATTGGCCGTCAACGGATATTCCATATTCTTTAGGGAAAGTTCCACATAACTGGGCGGCTTGGATTGTTGCAGTTGAAACTTTTGATAGTAAGAACCGTTTTCCGAAACCGGTTTTGCCCCATATTTTTGAAGTTGACTAGCCAAATAACTTGCAGCAATCTTGTTGCCTTTGGTTCCAGCCTCGCGACCCTCCAATAAGTCATCGGATAAAAATCTAATATGACTTTCAATGGTATTTTTATCTACGGTTCCCGAGGCCTTTTCTTTATCCGATTGGGCATAAAAAAAGACGACGGACATGGAAAAGGCAAAACAGAGGGCGAGGGATTTTTTCATAAAAATCTAATATGTAGTTAGTTGTATGGTTGGCGAAAACTAAGTTAACATTTTTTAAGAATATGAAAATCTACTTTTTACCTGGAACCACTCCTTGTTCGGTTAAAATACCTTCCATTTTTAAATGGGTTATTACTGGTTTTTTTGCCATCCGAACCAAACTTACATGATCAAAGGCCATGGAATCCTTGGGATTTTGACTCCCGCCTGTTGTTCCCAAGATAGTGTAGCTATGTCCTTTTCGTATTTGGTTTGAAAATGAATGGAAATGACCGTTGATAACAGTGTAATCGCGATCGGCCAGAACATCTTCCAAAGGACCGAGTCCTTTTTCGTCTTCACGCATCCAAAGAGGCTTGTGCATAAGAACAAAGGTCCATTTAACATCCGTGTTATTTTCAAGAACCTTTGTAAAGTAATCCAATTGTTCCTTGCTCATACCACCAATGCTCCTTTCGGGCATATTATAATATTCGGACTCTTCGTATTTGCCTTCTATTTCTCCGCTGATGATTTTTAATGCCTTTGCCCTAGCTGTATAGATTTCCATCATTCTTTCCTCTTCATAATCTTCTGAATCCATCATTAAAAACAATACATCTTCATATATGAAATGATAGTAACGAGGTCCAAATCGGTTTTTCCAGAACTCTCGCATTACAGGATTTGTTAGGTCGTGGTTGCCACCCAAATGAAAGAAAGGCATGTTTAGCTTGGCAGTACGTTCCTCAAAAGAATCCCATTCTTTTTTAAGTTGTAGGGTATCTTCGGTACCTCCATCGATCAAATCTCCGACACTGAGCACAAATGTGGGGTCCAGCATATTCAATTGTTCGACTGCTGTTGCATAGACCCCTTCTCTTTCTCCACCGTTTAGATCGGAAATAATTCCGAAAGTAAAATCATCTTCAGTAGTTTCAAAGGTTTCGCTGGTCCATGGTTTTGGTCCCGAATCAACAACATGCTGAAACTTTACAGGTGCTTTTTCAACGGGTTGTTCAGTTTGTTTGCACCCTATAATACCTAATAGGGCGAATACTATAATTAAGGAAGTCCTCATAATTTAGTTTTTTCTGTAATCCAACGCGGGCTCCCTATCTCCCAATAATGCCTCATATTTAAAATCGGGTCCTCTGCGTTTATCGAAATCGGCTTTTACAGCCTCCAATAGTTTGGGATTTTTGAACAGATCCATGGCAGAAAGGGCTATGGTCTTGGCTGCTACCATCATTCCTTTAAAACCAATGTCCGTACCACCGGCGGCCACGGCCTGCCAGCTATGGGCGGGGGTGCCTGGTACCCAAGTTGCCGTATTTACAGCAGCAGTCGGAGTGTTCCAGCTTACATCCCCAGTATCGGCAGAAGCTTTACCATAGGTAAATTCCATAGGTTGAATCTCTCCTGCGCTTTCAATAGGCTTTGGTGCTCCCAAAGTTTTTTGAATTTCCTTGGCAAATTCAAGATCTTCTGCAGTATAGTCCACACCTCCTACCAAGGTCATATTATCGTGCATTATTTTAGAGAGTGGTTCGTTTGGTAATTTCTCATAAGTACCTCCGATAATTTCATAGGTCATTTCCGTTTCTGTGCCTATCGCGGCACCCTCGGCAGCTTTTACTACACGGTCCCATACGGCTTTTACTTCCAATCTATTGGAATGGCGGATCACATAATAGACTTCAGCTTCTTTGGGAACAATGTTTGGTGCATCGCCACCTTTGGTAATCACATAGTGGATACGAGTAGGCTCTGTGGTGTGCTCACGAAGCATGTTGACCAAATCGTTCATCCCTTCGACACCATCCAAGGCAGAACGGCCCAGTTCTGGCGCCATTGCAGCATGCGATGACTGACCTGTAAATCGGAATTTACCTGAAATTGTAGCTAAATTGGTACTGGGGTTAGATGCGTTTCTATCCCCTGCGTGCCATGAAACTACGGCATCCACATCATCAAAAAGCCCTGCACGGACCATATAAACCTTTCCTGACCCTCCTTCTTCAGCAGGTGTTCCGTAAAAACGGATAGTACCCGATTTTCCGGATTCTTTCAGGTAATTTTTGGCGGCAATGGCAGCTGCCATGGACCCTGTGCCGAATAAATGGTGACCACAGGCTTGTCCCGGGGCATCAACAACTCTTGGTTTTCTGAAAGGAACTGCATCTTGTGACATACCTGGTAACGCGTCAAATTCACCAAGAACCCCAATAACCGGGCTGCCTGAACCATAGGTCGCTGTGAAAGCTGTTGGAATTCCTGCTACACCTTTTTCAATGGTAAAGCCTTCTTTCTCCAATTCACTTTGAAGAAGCGCTGAACTATTTTCTTCTAAATAACCTAATTCGGGATTGGTCCAAAGTTCTTTGGCGATTTCCTTATAGTGGTCTTTTTTGGCATCTAGATCGGCAATGATTTTTTTCTTGTCCTTTTGAGCAAAGGCGATTGTTGAAATCAGTAAGAATACGAAACTGAGTGCAAGGGGTTTTTTCATTATTGAAGTTAGTTTTGGTTGGTTATAAGCAATATGTTCAAATATAACACTTATACCCAAGAAGATATGCCATAGTGATGAACACTAAAGTAATATTACCAAATAAAAAAAATGGCTTACTTTTTCTTGATGGGTATCCAAAACTCTTCCTCGGATTCCGGATGTTCGCCTTTGTATTTATCCCCCATTAAGGAAAAATAGGGTCTATTGTCCATTTCGTATTGCGAATTTGGGAGCCATTCACCATAAATATATCTGAAAGCGACCATTACTTTGCTGGGTTTTCCTTTGTAGTGAAACACGGCATAAAGACCTTCTGAAACGGTCAGGATTTCCATGCCCTCCGGTATTTGTTCTACTTTGGATACAGCAATGGCAGCCCATTTTTCAAATTTGCGTGTTGGGTCAAAATTTTGAAAAAACGTAGTGGTAGGATAAATTTCTACAGCGTAGCTATCCTTGTTGATTGCATAATCTATTTCTTTTTTTCGCGGAGAAAAACTCCGCCAAAGTTCAAAAGTGTTGTTTTTGGCAAAGGAAGTGATTGATTTTTTGCTGACCAATAGGTTAGAGGGCAAGGTCTGTATTCTGGGAATCATCAGGCTTTATTTATACTAGGCATTTTCTTTGACTCTAAACTTAACTATTTCTTCAATAAGGTCGAGGGGTATGGGGTGGTCCAAGGGAAATTGTACCGATCCTTTTCCTTGTTTGTATATAGAAAGCTCTTTTTTAAATGCTTCGTGTCCAGAAGGTGTCGCATAAAACCCGATATGATTTTTATATCCTGCAAAGTAAACCAAAGGTTTTCCGTTGGATTTGTAACCGGGCATACCATAGGCCATTTGTTCTACAGCATTTGGCGCAGCTTTCTTGATAATGACCCTTATTTTTTGAAGGTGTTGCTGAACAGTATCAGGAAATTTTAAAATATAGAAGTCTATTTCATTCATGTTCAGCGATTTTACAGTTTAAAAATAGACCTTTAAATCATGAAAAATTATTAGAAAACATAATTTAATTGTATCCCTCCAAAATAATTTCGTCCATTACCGGGGTAATAATATCTAGGCTGGGCGCCCCCAAATCCAACGGCGTTGATCAATACGGATTGGGCATAATTGCTATCAAAAACATTATTGATGCCCACATTTAGTCCCAGACTTATTTGTGATGAAACTGATGTTCGATATCCTAACTTGGCATGGAACACATTAAAGGAATCACTGCTTATGGAATTGGCATCCGTCATGGGGATCTCACCCACAAATTGATGGGCCAAGTTCAATTGCAGTCCATTGGAATGCCTAAAATCGATTCCCGAGCTTAATCGATGTTTGGGAACACCTGTTAGTGGGTTGCCAGAGTAATCGTTGTCCTCATCTATAAACTCCACAAAGCTGTGGTCGTTGAGGGTATAACTTAGATAGGGTGAAAACGTGATGGATTGGGATAGTTTGTCCCGATATTGCAGGTCGATTTCCAAGCCTTGATGCCTCGTTTTCCCTGCATTTCTGCCAATATATTGGTCTTCCCCTACCCGCTGTGCCACCAAAAGTTTCTTTACATTCATACGGTATAGGGTGAAGTTTGCAGACAATTTTTTCTTGAACAACATCCATTCGGTGCCCAACTCATAATTTATTCCGGTTTCCTGGGCAATGTCTGGATTGATGATGCCATCTGGAGTTAGTGTTTCCTCCAAACTGGGATTGGAAAAGCCCCTACTGATGTTAGCATAGATCCGACCTTGTTGCCATTGATAGTTTACCCCAAGGTCTGGAAGCAAAATCGCATCAAAATCACGTTTGGCCGAGGCATTGGCACCACCCTCGTTGAACAGGTCCCTAAAATCATAATGGGTCTTGTTGAGGTTAAGCCCAATTTGGGTAGAAAGGCTTGCCGAAATGGGAAAGGTCAGCGTTCCAAAAAGATTGAACTGTCGACGGAACTCGGTGTTATCGCTCAATTCAATACCTTTCAAGCTTCCATTATTGTTGTTTTCTTCGTAGAGGTTCTCAAAAGTGCCCCAATGGTATTCGTCCCTGTAGAATTCTGTGCCAAAGGTAAAATCGGCTTTGCCCCATTGACCTGCAAATCGACTTCTAAAACCATACCCATTGGTAAATTCATCTAAAATGTTGAAGGGTCTAGGCTCGTAGTGGTCCAAATAAGTGTAGAAAACACTGGTGGTATTCTCCAGATTTTCGAAAAATTGATAGGTGTACGACAGGCCCGTCAAGATATATTTATTTGCCTCGTAGCCCTGTGCTGCCAACCAGTTTGATGCTGCTCGGGTAGGATCTTCCTCGAAATCCGTTTGATTGATGGAGCTTGGTATCTGGGCGATATAATCGATATAGTTTAGCAGAAAGGAAATGCTACTTTTTTGTCCAGTTCTGAATTGTGTGTTCAGAAGTAATCCATCGCGCTGGAATTGATTGTTCTGTCGGAAACCATCGGTTTCCAAGTGATTGTAGCTCAAACTCAAATTAAAACCATCTTCGGAATGGGAAAAAGTTAGGTTGTCCTTGAACATGTTGTACGAACCCATGCTAAAGGAATTGACAAGCTGTGTCCTGTTCTGAACCGAAGCTTTGGTTTTCAATAAGATGGCTCCTCCAAGATTGGCGCCATAGGCGCTGGCTTTTGGGCCTTTAATAATCTCTACCGCACCCAAATTTTCAAAATCGTATGCCTCCATAGTGGAGGCGCCCGTACCATTGGTGATAGGGATGCCATTAAAATACATCCTAAGCTTATTGGTGCCATAGGGCGTTCTGGCCCCTATTCCCCTAACAGTAATCCTATTGGTGTTGATGGCTCCAGAAAGGATATAAACACCCGAAATTTGATTAAATGCCGAAGGGATGTCCGTAGGATTGAACCGTTCAAAAGTCTTCCCGGCAATTTTTGAAGAAGGTGTAATGCCCGTGGCAATTTTGGGTATTGCTTCTTGGGTCAGCACCACTTCATCCAATTGCGTAATGGAATCTTTTTGGGCTTTCTGCGCCAATATTGGAAGTATTGTAAAAAATATAAAAAGTAGGGGGAGTCCTTTTTCTTTTAGATTCATTCAAGCGATTTATCAAGTTCTTCCAGTAATGTATTTGTGTCCAACACTGTGGCAAATTCATCCTTTAAGTTGGCCAATTCTGCATGAAATATAACATCTGCAGGGTAATTATTGTCGTCATATCCCATTTTATCGAAAGCTGCAGTGGCGTCAGAGACCAAAACAACATTGAAACCAAGGTTGGAGGCCATCCGTACCGAGGTAGAAATACAGTGCTCAATCGTAAGGCCAGCAATCACAAGATCCGTGATATTTTGTGCTCTCAGGCTCACTTCCAAATTTGTTCCGATAAAGGCGCTGTTCACGTTCTTTTCGAAAATGGTTTCATTGATCAAGGGTTGAACCAAAGGATGAAAATCGTTTCCCATCTTATTGGGATATAGGGGGGAATCAATATTACTGGAATTGTGTTTTACATGGAAAATAGGCAATTGTTTCTCCCTGAAAAACTGCAGTAGTCTCCCACAATTCTCTTCTGCTTTAGGATTGTTCCTTTCTGTACCATAAAAAGCCGTTTCCTGAAGACCGATTTGGACATCGATCAGAACAAGTGCAGTCATAGAGGATGAATTTTGAGTTAAAATTAAGGGAAATCAACATAAAACGGGCCGCAATTCTTTTCGCTGATGTATGCATTGAGAAATTCAATTTTAGGGAGACGTATACAATGGCTATTTTTGAACAAATTTGAGCACATGAAAATCGCATCATATAATGTAAATGGAATTCGCGCTGCAATGAACAAAGGTTTTGTGGATTGGCTGCAGTCGGTTTCACCGGATATCATTTGTTTACAAGAAACCAAGGCCATGGAAGAACAAGTGGATACCCAGCTATTTGAAGAGGCAGGTTATCCTTACCATTATTGGTTCAGCGCCCAGAAAAAGGGATATAGTGGGGTGGCATTATTGTGCAAAAATGAGCCGGATCATGTTGAGTTTGGCACCGGAATCGATTATATGGACCACGAGGGTAGAAATATCCGTGCCGATTTTGGAGATATTTCGGTAATGAGCATGTATTTGCCTTCTGGGACCAATATGGACAGGTTGGACTTTAAACTGACCTACATGGCCGATTTTCAAAAGTATTCCGAAGAACTTAGAAAGGAACGCCCCAACTTAATTGTTTGTGGGGATTACAATATCTGTCATGAAGCCATAGACATCCATGATCCTGTACGTAATAAGAACGTTTCAGGATTTTTGCCCGTAGAGCGCGAATGGATCGGGAATTTTATGAAAAGTGGGTTTATTGATAGTTTCCGCCATTTTAATAAAGAGCCCGATAATTACACCTGGTGGAGTTACCGAGCCAATGCGAGGGCCAACAATAAAGGTTGGCGTTTGGATTACGGTATGGTGGCCGAACCCTTGGAAGATAGATTAAAACGTTCGGTGATTTTATCCGAAGCAAAACACAGTGATCATTGCCCCATTTTGTTGGAGGTTGAACAATAACACAAGATCAAAGGATGATGGTATTGTTTATGTACCTTCGACTTTCCTAAATCATAAAAGATGAAATACACCAGAATTCCACATACCGATATTCGCATATCCAAGATTTGTTTGGGCACCATGACATGGGGCCGCCAGAACAATGAAGATGAAGCCCATGAGCAAATGGACTATGCCTTGGATCAAGGTGTCAACTTTTTTGATACGGCAGAGTTATATCCAGTCCCCGCAAAGAAGGAACTTTATGCGGTTACAGAAGAACTTATCGGAAACTGGTTCAAGAAAACCGGAAATCGTGATAAAGTAGTATTGGCCTCCAAAATAGCAGGGCCAGGACATGCCGCAAAACATATCCGAAGTAGCGGATTTAGTAAAGAATCCATTATCAGTGCAGTTGATGGGAGTTTAAAACGATTACAGACGGATTATATTGATCTTTACCAACTCCATTGGCCCGAACGAAACACCAATTATTTCGGACAGCGTGGATACAACGCCCATGCCGTGGATGTTTGGGAGGATAATATTCATCAGGTTTTGGAAACGCTACGCGATTTGATTGCCGAAGGTAAGATTCGTCACGTAGGACTGTCCAACGAAACGCCCTGGGGTACCATGCGCTATTTGGAAGAAAGCAAGGTGCACCAGTCTTTACCGCGAATGTTGACCATTCAAAACCCTTACAGTCTTTTGAATCGACTTTTTGAAGTGGGACTTTCGGAAATTTCCATGAGGGAACAGATAGGGCTTTTGGCATATTCACCCTTGGGATTTGGAGTGTTGAGCGGAAAATACCTTACCGAAATTCCCCCAAGAAAAGCTAGGGTGACCTTGTTTCCAAATTACAGCAGGTACAGTGGGGATACGGCGACTCAAGCCACCATAAAGTATGCAGAATTGGCAAAAGAACATGGTTTGAGCATGGCACAAATGGCCTTGGCCTTTGTAAACACTCGACCATTTTTGACCAGTAATATCATAGGAGCGACCAGTATGGAGCAGTTAAAGGAAAACATCGGAAGTATTGATGTAGAACTGTCCGATGAGGTTTTGGAGGGCATTGAGGAAATCCACAAAGCCATTCCTAACCCAGCACCTTAACTATTCAAGCGCATAGGCGCGGTATTCGTCACCAGAGGCGGTTCCCATTTTTCCTCCACCACAGGAAATCACAACATATTGTTTGCCATCGACTTGGTAAGTGATTGGTGTGGCATACCCTCCTGCGGGGAGTTGGCCTTCCCAAAGTTGCTTACCGGTCTTCATGTTAAAGGCACGTATTTTTTCATCCTTGGTAGCGGCTATAAAAAGAACACCACCTTTGGTGACAACGGGCCCTCCATAATTTTCCAACCCCGATACTGGAACATTGGGCTCCTGTAAACTTTTTTCATGCCCCAATGGAACAGTCCATAAATATTCTCCCGAATTGAGGTCTATGGCATTTAAAGTTCCCCATGGTGGTTTTACCACAGGATAACCCCGGTCATCTTTAAACCTTGCAAAGCTTGAGATGGAATAGGGCACATCGATTTTTGTTTTCTCTACTCTATGATCTTTTGCCTCTTCGATATCCATTAAAAAGTCGGTAATGGCATTGGTTTCTTCTTCGGAAAGATTCGGCATGCCCGGCATGGCGCCACGACCTTTTTGGATGATACTTGATATGGAGTCGGATTCCAATCGCAATTTCACATTCTGAAGTTCAGGGATTCCGTTTAAGCCTTGCAAATCCCCTCCATGGCATCGGGCACAGTGGATTTGTGCCAAACTTTGTCCCATACTGGAACCTTCGCCATTGCCTCCAATTTCTTTCATTTTAATGATCCAAGCCATCTCGTTGGCATTTACGTACATTACGCCATCCCTAGGGTCGAGTGCTGCCCCGCCCCATTCTGCACCACCATCGGCACCTGGAAATAAAATGACTCCAGTGGTATCCATTGGGATAAATTGACCTTGCGATGTAATGGATTTGAATTTTTCTAGCACGGTGGGAGCATTATCGGTTTCGTTGCCTGGAACCAAATCATCAACAAAAGCGGTCCGGTCCGGGGCATACAAATCTTCCTCCGTCAAAATCTGACGTGCAAAAGGCGCGGGTTTTAAGGGTAGGGGTTGGGTTTCAAACGCTTTTTCCCCAAGTAGTTTTGAACTTGGATATGCTTTTTCCTCGATGGGAAATAAAGGCTCTCCTGTAATTCGATTAAACACAAAAACATGACCACTTTTGGTCACTTGTGCCACGGCTGGAATCGTTTCTCCGTTCCTGACAATGTCCACTAAGTTGGGCGGTGCGGGCAGATCTCTGTCCCAAATATCGTGGTGCACCATTTGAAAATGCCAAATACGTTCCCCTGTATTCGCATTTAACGCCAACAGGGAATTGGCAAAAAGGTTGGACCCTTCGCGGTCGCCCCCGTACCAATCAAACGCTGCTGAACCCGTTGGGATGTAAACAATGCCTTGTTCGTTGTCCAATGCCATTCCGGGCCAGCTGTTGGCTCCCCCAACTTTATTATATGCCTCAGCGGGCCAGGTATCGTAACCAAACTCTCCAGGTTGTGGAATGGTATGGAAGGTCCATAAAATTTCGCCCGTGAGCACATTGTAGGCGCGAATGTGCCCTGGTGACGAACCGGGACCTTCACCAACTCGGGTACCTTGGATTAATATGTTTTTAAAAACTGCCCCGGGGGTATTGGATACTACGGATAATTTACTTGGGTCCCTACCCAAACCATCCCGAAGGTCTATACTGCCGTTATTGCCAAAATCACTTATGGGCTGGCCCGTTTTAAGATTTATGGCATATAGTTTTGGTCCGGATGAGAAAAAAATGCGACTGGGTTCGGCACCGTCAGATTTCCAATAATTCAATCCTCGGTTGAGTCCCAAGCCGGATTCATCTTTTGTTTTTGGTGAAAATTTCCAGATTTCCTCCCCTGTTTTCGCATTGATGGCGAACAGCTCTATGGCTGCATTTACACCATAAAGTACATTTTCAACCATTAAAGGGCTTGTCTGTATCTGTGTGGTTCTTCCTTCTTGCAGGCCTCCACTTTTATAGCTCCAAGCTAGTTTTAATTGGGAAACATTCGTGGTGTCAATTTGATCTTGGTTTGAGTAGTGTGTGCGTTCTGGGTCTCCTAAATAATGTTCCCAAGTACTGAAATAAGCCTTGTCGGCATTATTGGGATTTGGGTTGGTACAGGAAATTAGAATGGATAGGGGTATTAGGAGAAAAAATCGTTTCATGTGCAGTTTGAATGTTTTTTAATTGAATATTAGCAATCAATCATGATGCTTTGTCTCTTCGAGCGCAGTCGAGAAGTTATTGGAACCAACGACTTAAAAATGAAGTCTCGACTGCGCTCGACCTGACAACCTGTTGTTTATGGGCAATCAGAATTTTAAATATAGAAAGAAACAGTTAAAAACAGATTTATCCGAAGAGATGGGCAACCACATCTTCAATCTTGGAGACCTTTTGAATCTGAATTCCAGACTGTTTTAGCCCAATCTTATTGTTTTTGGATACGAAGATTTTGGAGAAGCCCAGTTTTTCCGCTTCCAGAATGCGTTGGTCCACACGTTGCACAGGTCTAATTTCTCCTGCAAGTCCAACTTCTGCGGCAAAACAGATGCCTTTTTCAATGGCAATGTCCGAATTACTGGATAGGATGGCGGCCATAACGGCCAAATCAATGGCAGGGTCATCAACGGAAATTCCGCCTGTGATGTTGAGGAAAACATCCTTTGCACCCAATTTAAAACCTGCCCGTTTTTCCAAAACTGCCAGTAGCATGTTCAATCTTTTGGCGTTAAATCCTGTGGCAGAACGTTGAGGTGTTCCGTAAACAGCTGTGCTTACCAAAGCCTGAATTTCGATGAGTAAGGGGCGCATGCCTTCCACTGTGGCAGCGATGGCTGTGCCGCTGAGGTCTTCGTCGTTTTTGGAAATCAACACCTCCGAAGGATTATTTACTTCGCGTAATCCGCTTCCCTGCATTTCATAAATGCCCAGTTCTGCGGTTGAACCAAAACGGTTTTTAAGGGAACGGAGAATACGGTATACATAATTGCGGTCGCCTTCAAACTGTAGGACAGTGTCTACCATATGCTCCAAAATCTTGGGGCCTGCAATGGTGCCATCTTTTGTGATGTGTCCCACTAAAATAACCGGTGTGTGGCTTTCTTTGGCAAATTTGATGAGTTCCGCGGTGCATTCGCGAATTTGGGAAATACTCCCGGCGGCAGATTCAATATAATCCGTGTGTAGGGTCTGAATGGAATCGATGACAACCAAATCGGGCTCGATGGTCGAAACTTGCTGAAAAATATTCTGTGTTTTGGTCTCGGTAAGGATGTAACAGTTTTCGCTATTGGGTTGAATGCGGTCGGCACGCATTTTTATCTGCCGTTGACTTTCCTCTCCCGATACATAAAGTATTTTGTAGGGTAGTTTGAGTGCAATCTGAAGTAGCAAAGTACTTTTTCCGATACCGGGTTCGCCTCCTAACAAAGTCAATGACCCTGGAACGAGCCCACCACCTAAAACGCGATTGAATTCTTGGTCGAGGGAGTCCAGACGGAGTTCCTTTTCCTGTGTGATTTCCGAAACTCGAAGGGGTTTGTTTGCCTGTTTAGCAACCTTATCGGCTTTCCAACTTTTTTTATCCTCTTTTTGGACTACTTCTTCCACAATGGTATTCCATTCCTTGCAAGAGGAACATTGCCCTACCCACTTGGGAAATTGAGCTCCACAGTTTTGACAAAAAAATGCTGTTTTGGTCTTGGCCATTCAAATTAAATGAGGGGCCTAAAGATATGGAATTAGATGGTGGATTGGATATATGGATGGTTGGATAGTTGGATTTTTGGAGAGGAAATCATCTAACAATCCAATAATCTAGGAATCCATGCTACTAGTATCCGAAGTCTGCTTTAAGTGCATCAATTTTTTCGAGGGCCATATCTTTGGTCAAAAAGTCGATTTCTTCCAATTGGAAAGCTTTTTCGAAGGTTTTGAACGCTTTTTTGGGCTCTCCGATGAACTCATAATGTTCTGCTTCAAAATAGAAGCCCATCATGGTTTCAGGAAATTCTTTTTTGCAAAGTTCGGCCAGTGGTTTTAAGGATTCATAATCCTCTTTTTTTAGACAGGCCGCATAAATGGCCATAATATCGTTGAGCTCAACGGGCTTTTCAAAACCGAACAGGTCTTCTATGGTTTGGTACCTATTCTCCAAATAATTGAAGACTGGTTCTTCCGAAGTTAAAATATCAGACTTGTATTCTGCTGGTGTAATGGGTCTATAAATACTAAAGACATTGTCAAAAGCTTTGCTTATTCCATAGGCGGCGATAGATGTATGGTCGGCTCCGTCATACTCATCAAAAAAGTAATGTAGGGACTCTTTGGTGATGGAACTTATGCTATGGTTCATTTGAAGGATGCGTTGTCTATCGTCCGTGGGTTGTTTTTCCAAGATCAAATTGTAGAAGATGGTCTGATCCAGTTCGGACAAGCGAGCTGGGACCCGGCTTTCCATTTCGGTTGCCAAAACGGGCGAAATGCTTATGTAAGAGTTGAAAAATGAGCGATCTTTAAACAAGAAATAGTTGCCAAAATTGGCCGTGATATCGTAGCCCACGAACATTTTAAAAGGAGCAATGTTGTAGCTGGTGGCTAAATACGGAATGATTTCGGTGCCCAAAAATTCGTAGAACATTTTACCTTTTTCGGTGGGTAGGCCCGATATATCTTCGTAGTCGCAATCTTCCCAACGAAGATCATTTTGTAATTGATGAATACCGACTACAATGGCTTCGGGCATACGGTCAAGCTTACTTTGAAATTTTACATTGGCTACAACTAGGTCGAACAAATAATCTGCATCCAATACCACGATCAAGGGATATGCTTTTTCTTCGGTATAGTCTTCCGGGAAATAGTAGGAGACGTCCCGTCTTTCCTGTAGTTTGAAGGATTCAAAAATCTCCTTTTTTACTTGAGCATTGGTAGTCAAGCAAATGAAGCCTATCAGTAGAAATAGACATTTTTTCATTGGTTAAGATTTAGGCGGCTGGGGCTTACCGATTTCTATTCAATAACGGTAATATGAGGAAGGATATTGCACCAAAAACAACGACCATTAAAGTTTGTGCGATCCACATGATCCACCCAAATGCATCTCCGGAAACCGAGCTGATGCCATAAATACTTAGAGCTGCGCTAACAGCGATAGGGTACAGGCCTATTCCGCCATTGGTTGTGGACATGGCAAAGGCGCCAGCAACAAAAGCCACCAATAATTCACCAAGGGAAAGAGGAATGGTTTCTTCGACCGTGTATTTTATCACCCAGAACATACCAAAATAGGCGGCCCAGATGAATAATGTGTGGAGAATAAAGGGCCATTTGTTTTTCATTTTAAAAACACTGAGCACCCCATCTTGGAGCCCGTTTAGAAACCCTTTCAGTTTTAAAAAAAATGGGGATTTGGATTTACGAATAATGTAAGACCCCAAAAACAAACCAACGATACCAACGAATAATATTCCAATGGCCCCAATAATGTTTACCCCTCGCTCTTCCAAGAAGCCGAGGATAAAATCAGTTTGAAGCACTAGAGTAATCAAAATTATGATCAAAAGCATTAAAAGGTCGATTACCCTCTCGGTCACAATGGTTCCAAATCCTTTTTCAAAAGGAACTTTTTCGTAAGTGGTAAGTGCGGTCGCCCTTAATATTTCGCCCGAGCGGGGAATACCCAAATTGGCAAAATAGGATATTAATACAATAAATATGGTGTTCACGGTTTTTGGGCGATACCCCATGGGTTCCAAAAGATATTTCCAGCGAACGGCTCGTGAAATATGGCTCAATATGCCAATGATTATGGAAATGGTCACCCAAAATGGGCTCGCATTGGAAATGTAATGTATGATCTGTTCCCTTTCTTCCGGAGTGGTGGAGTTATAGGAGTACCAAACCAAAAATAGCCCAAAGGCGATGGGTACAAATAACTTAAGGAATTTTTTCAGGGATTTGCCCAAAATTTACTTGAGTAAATTGGTTTCCTCGTTAGGGAATACCAATGCTGGATTAAATGTTTTTGCCTCTTCGATATCCATCCAAGCATAGGTGATCAGGATCAATACGTCTCCAACGGCCACTTTTCTTGCGGCAGCACCGTTTAGGGTCAGTTCTCCAGAACCCCTAGGGCCTGGAATGGCATAAGTTTCCAATCGTTCACCGTTATTGTTGTTCACTATCTGAACTTTTTCGCCCCTAATAATGTTGGCGGCATCCATTAGATCTTCGTCTATGGTAATACTCCCAATATAGTTAAGGTCTGCCCCGGTAACTTTTACTCGGTGAATTTTAGATTTTACGACTTCTACTTGCATGGTGCAAAATTATCAATTCAATCTTAGATTATCAATTAGGCGAACACCGTCAGCGTAAACGGCAATAAACGCCCTATATTTTTGGTTGTCTTGAATTTTTAAAGCGGGCGTAAGTGTATTTTCGTCTGCAATTTCAAAATATTCAAGATCGAACAAGGGGTGCTGTTCAAATTCTGTTTGCACCCAATCCGCTATATATGTAGCACTTTCCGTGCCAAATTTGGATTTCGCTGACTGTAGGGTTTTGTAGATAAAATCTGCCTTTTCACGTGTGTCTTTGGAGAGTCTCTCGTTTCTTGAACTCATCGCCAATCCGTGAGCTTCCCTTTCTATTGGGCAGCCGATAATGGTATAGGGCAATTTTTTGTTTTCGGCCATTTTTCGGATAATCTGCAACTGCTGAAAATCCTTCTCGCCAAAATAGGCCTTGTCCGGGGCCACCGTTCTGAGCAAAAGCTCTACAATGGTACCAACACCGTCAAAATGTCCGGATCTAAATTCGCCTTCCATCACTTTGTCCAAGCCATCGAATTCATAACTCTCGGAAGCTACATTGCCTTCATATATTTCATCGACAGTGGGAGCAAATACAACTATATTGTCCGAAACCTGTTCCAATAGGTCGATATCTTTTTCGAAAGTACGTGGATATTTTTCAAGATCATCTTTTTTGTCAAATTGGGTGGGGTTGACAAAAATGCTGACCACTACCGAATCATTTTCCGAAAGTGCTTTTTTTACCAAGGAGATATGACCTGCATGAAGAGCGCCCATAGTAGGTACAAGACCAATGGTTCGGTCTTTTTTACGCTCCTCCATAGTGAACGTGTTTATGTCATTTTTACGGTCGAATATCTTCATATACAGGTACAAAAGGGTGCAAAAATACTATAAATACTGCTAATCAGCATAATTTTTGTACTTTTGCAGCTATGTTTTTCGGATAAACAAAAGAAAGTGTTTATGAATGGTAAAAAGGTATTGTTTGTATCTTCTGAATTAGTTCCCTACCTCCCAGAGAATCCTGTTTCCTTAATGTCGTACGAAGCGCCTAGAATGGTGAACAGTAATGGTGGGCAAATACGGATTTTCATGCCAAGGTATGGAAATATTAACGAAAGGAGGCATCAATTACATGAGGTAATACGTTTATCGGGGATGAACCTGGTGATCAATGACATGGATATGCCGCTGATCATAAAGGTAGCCTCCATACCAAAAGAAAGAATCCAGGTCTATTTTATAGATAACGACGAATATTTTAAGAGAAAAGCAACATTTGCCGATGCGGATGGAAACTTGTTCCCGGATAATGACGAACGCGCTATTTTCTTTGCGAAGGGAGTTGTGGAAACAGTAAAGAAATTGAATTGGTCGCCGGACATCATTCATGTTCACGGATGGATGGCTTCCATGGTTCCACTCTATTTGAGAAAGTACTATGCGGATGAACCCTTGTTTGCAGAAAGTAGAATAGTTACATCTGTTTACGGTAAGGATTTTGAAGGTGAGCTTGATAGTGCCATGATAGATAAAATTGCTTTCGATGGTATTGATAAAGAGGAAATTTCAGCGTTGACAAACCCTGAGTATAATAATTTGTTAAAGGTTGCCGTAGATCATTCCGATGCCGTTATTTTAGCCGCGGAGGATTTGTCAGATGATCTAAAGGCTCATATTGACAATCTTACCGTACCGGTATTGCCTTACGTTTCGCTTCAAGAAGCGGAAGAGGCATACACAAATTTCTATAATACAGAGGTTTTAAAATAGATTGAATGAGATTTTCCAATGTTTTCAAAGTTTCAGCCCTTGTTGGAACTTTGTTTTTACTGCTTGCCTCTTGTGAAGAAGAATTGGACACCTTGGGAGAAGGTGTTATTGCAGGAGAGCCCTTCACCACAGGCAAGGCGGAGTACGATGTTTTTGCCTATAACAGAGGGATAACCGCTGTTCAGACAAACAGGCTTCCTCTATACCAATTGGGGACTTATAACGACCCCATTTATGGTCAAAGAAAGGCAAGTATTATTTCTCAACTTTCACTGGCAACTACTTCCCCGATTTTTGGCGACCTTAGTCAGGCGAGCGAAGATGATGCCGACAACGACCAGGAAAACGAAACAGTAAAAGAGGTAATTCTTTACATTCCTTTTCAAACAGCTCCATCACCTGATGCAGATGGAGATGGTATTCCAGATGCGTTGGAGAGTGGTGGTGATGCCGAAGACCCGAATTCCGATTGGGACGGTGATGGTGTAACCGACAATCAAGAACGTGTGTTAGGGTCAAACCCATATGATGCGGATGAGGATGGTACAGGTGATGATTTTGTACCGAACATTTACCCCAACAGGTTCGATTTGGACAGTATTTATGGAGATAGGAACCAAACTTTTGACTTGGTGGTTTCAAGATCTAATTATTTTCTCCGGGATTTGGATCCCAATTCCAATTTTGAAGAGGCACAAGAGTATTACTCCAATCAGGATTTTTCCAGTTTTATTGGAGAGGAATTAACTATCGAAGGTCAGAACACAGTTGTGATCGATGATATGGAAATGCTCGTTTATGAGGAGGACGACCCGGATACAGAAGATGTTGATGAGTCTCAAACCGTAGTGGACACAAGAGTGGCACCGGGAATAAGAATTCCATTGAACCCAGATTTTTTTCAAGAGAATATTTTGGATAAGGAGGGGCAACCAGAATTGTTGAGTCAATCCAATTTTAAAAATTTCCTTAGAGGAATCCATTTGTCCGGTACAGATTTGGACGAGCTCATGTTTTTGCTTGATTTGACAGAGGCAAATATTACCATCACTTATGAATATGATGACTTTGATCCAGAAACGGAGGAAACCATAACCGCCGAGAGCGATTTTGTCCTTAGTTTCCTAGCTGGAAGCGCACAATCCGGATTTACGGGAAATGCCGTCAATATTTTTGAAAATGAAATCATGCCAGTGGATTTGGAAAGTGGTGAGAATGCTTCCAGAATTTATGTTAAAGGAGGTGGTACCCTTACCGAAGTTAGATTGTTCGATGAAATTCAGAACGGAGGTGCTAACATCATAAATCAGATAAAGCAGAACAACTGGGTAATCAATGAAGCCAATCTCGTTTTTTATGTAGATCGTGACGCTTTGACTCAGGCGGGTTCAACTGTGGAGCCACCGAGATTGTATTTGTACAATGCCGAAACAAATATGCCTTTATACGATATTTCCAACGAAGATATTACTGCAAATTCAGGACCGAACTCCCTTAGATATTATCCTAGTCATGATGCTTTGTTAGAAAAAGAAAATGGCATGGGACTTAAATATACAATTCGTATTACGGAGCATATCAATAATATAATTGTAAGGGATTCCACCAATGCTCAATTAGGTTTGACTTTGACACCCAATATTAACCTTGCAGTGGTACAGGAGGCCGTGGATACGGATATGCAGGGTGTGGATTATCCAATTGGTGCAACAATGAGTCCTTTGGGTACCATACTATATGGCAGCAATGTTGCGCCAGGAGAAGAAGCTAAGAAACTCAAGCTAGAGATCTATTATACGGAAGCCAATTAAAACTAAGGTTAGGTTAGTCGTGGTTTTTTGAACGTTTATCGTTTAAATGATTCATAACTATGCGTTTTACCGTATACACTTTATATTTGGCAACCACCCCCAAACGATAGTTAACTAAAGGAAAATCTTATGTGTGGAATAGTTGGTTATATTGGTCATAGAGAGGCCTATCCTGTAATCATTAAAGGTCTTCAAAGGCTTGAGTACAGAGGGTACGATAGTGCAGGTGTTACCCTTTTCGATGGTGAGAACATTCATCTTGCCAAAACAAAAGGAAAAGTTGAAGATTTAAAAACTAAGGCAGAGTCTTCAATCCCTACTGGAGGAAAACTTGGTCTTGGTCATACACGTTGGGCAACCCATGGTGTGCCGAACGATGTGAATTCCCATCCACATTATTCCAATTCTGGAGATTTGGTAATTATCCATAATGGAATCATAGAAAATTATGAATCCATTAAGCAGGCACTTATTAAAAGAGGATACACCTTTGAATCTGATACAGATACCGAAGTACTTGTAAATCTTATTGAGGAAGTTAAGAATAAAGAAGGGGTAAAGCTTGGAAAAGCTGTTCAGATAGCATTGAATCAAGTTGTAGGGGCTTATGCCATTGCGGTGTTTGACAAAAACAAACCTGACGAGATCGTAGTTGCAAAACTAGGAAGTCCTTTGGCCATTGGTATTGGTGAAAACGAATATTTTATAGCCTCCGATGCATCGCCATTTATTGAGTTTACCAACAATGCGGTATACCTAGAAGATGAGGAAATGGCCATTGTAAGGATAGGCAAGGAAATCAAACTCCGCAAAATCAAGGATGATGCGATTGCCTACCCAAATATTTTGGAGCTTCAACTTAATTTGGAAGAAATAGAAAAAGGTGGGTACGATCATTTTATGCTCAAGGAAATTTACGAGCAACCTAAGGCGATCATGGATACCTACAGAGGACGTTTATTGGCTGACAAGGGCATCATCAAGATGGCAGGAATCGATCAAAACCTTGAAAAATTCCTTAATGCCAATAGAATAATAATTGTTGCTTGTGGAACCTCCTGGCACGCAGGACTAGTTGCGGAATATATCTTTGAAGATATGGCCAGAATACCTGTGGAAGTCGAATACGCTTCGGAATTCCGGTACAGAAATCCCGTCATTACAGAGAATGATGTTTTAATAGCAATTTCTCAATCAGGGGAAACTGCGGATACCTTGGCCGCTATTAAGTTGGCAAAAGAAAAAGGTGCATTTGTGTTCGGAGTTTGTAATGTGGTGGGCTCATCAATTGCCAGAGAAACTCATGCAGGGGCGTATACCCACGCCGGTCCCGAAATTGGAGTTGCATCAACCAAGGCCTTTACGACTCAAATAACTGTTTTGACCCTTATTGCCCTAAAATTGGCACAGGAAAAAGGAACATTGTCTCAATCCAAGTATCACGAATATTTGGCAGAATTGGAGGCAGTGCCCGCAAAAGTGGAAAAGGCATTGTTGTCAAACCCACTGGTAGAGGAAATTTCAAATACCTATAAAGATTCGGCAAATTGCCTTTATTTAGGGAGAGGCTATAATTTTCCTGTAGCATTGGAAGGAGCATTAAAGTTGAAGGAAATCAGTTATATCCATGCGGAAGGATATCCAGCTGCTGAAATGAAGCACGGTCCTATTGCATTGATAGACGAGCAAATGCCCGTTGTAGTAATTGCAACCAAAAAGGGCCATTACGAAAAAGTTGTAAGTAATATCCAGGAAATAAAATCCAGAAAAGGAAAGATTATAGCTGTGGTTACGGAAGGAGATGAAACGGTCAAAGAACTGGCCGATCATGTCGTCGAAGTTCCGGATACTTCCGAAAGTTTATCTCCACTGCTGACTACTATACCGCTACAATTGCTATCATATCATATTGCTGTAATGAGAGGCTGTAATGTAGATCAACCTCGAAATTTAGCTAAGTCCGTAACAGTGGAATAAAATCCCGGACATAAATAATAAAGATAAAAAGGCGCTGATTTCAGCGCCTTTTTTGTTGAAAACTTATATTTGAATACTTTTTTTTGCTAAAAAAGTATTATGCATGCATAATTTTTTTCAATTTTGTATAATTGAAATAAAAAAAAATGTATCTTCCCGACTGATACTTAACATGCACAAAAACTAAATTAACTCTAATCCATAGCAAATGAAAAAACTTATGTTTGTTTCCCTAATGCTACTGGGTTTGGCAACTTACGGCCAGACTACGGTAGAGGGAAAGGTAGTTGATGAAAACAATGAGCCGATACCTGGGGCCAATGTGGTCTTGGTAGGCAAAGCTGAAGGAACCACTACGGACTTTGATGGAAATTTTACTTTTAATACTGATGAAGAACCCCCTTTTCAGCTTCAATTTTCCAGTATAGGTTATTCGGATTTTACTACAACCGTAACATCAAACAACCAAACTCTTACAATTACGCTTTCTGAAGCAAATACCATGTTGGATGAGATCGTAATCTCGGCGTCCAGAACACCGGAACGTATTTTTGAATCCCCGGTTTCAGTGGAAAGGTTTGGACTCAAGGAAATCAAGAACACAACGGCCGAATCATTTTATGGAGGGCTTCAAAATTTAAAAGGTGTAGATATCAACACCAACAGTTTAACCTTTCAATCCATCAATACCAGAGGTTTTGCAACTTTTGCAAACAACAGGTTCTTGCAATTGGTAGATGGTATGGACAACACAGCACCAGGTCTTAACTTTGTATTGGGTAACCTAGTGGGGATGTCTGAATTAGATGTACAGAGTGTCGAAATTCTTCCAGGAGCATCGTCTGCTTTGTATGGGGCAGGTGCATTTAACGGTATTTTGTTCATGACCAGTAAAAATCCTTTTGATTTTCAAGGGATTAGTGCTTATGCAAAAGGTGGTGTAACAACACAAGATGCTGCAGGAAGTAATTTTTATAAAGATTTTGGTGTACGTGCCGCCCATGCCTTTAGCGATAAAGTAGCTGTTAAAGCAAACTTGTCGGTATTGACAGGTGAGGATTGGCATGCCAACAGCCGAATGGATTTGAACAATCCAGGTGCTGACCGTTCCAACCCGGCTTATGATGGACTTAACGTTTATGGGGACGAAGTGTCCACAGTGTTGGATTTTGATGCTGCAGCAGGTTTCCCTACTGGTACCGTAGGTTCCGCCGTGATTTCCAGAACCGGTTATGATGAAGCTGACTTGGCCAATTATAATGCAGAAAGTGTCAAGGCCGATTTTGCTGTGCATATTAGACCTTTTGCCGATGACTTGGAAGTCATCCTTAATAGTAGGATCGGTAGAGGTACTACTATTTATCAAGGAGCTAACCGTTACGCGGTGGCTGGGTTCACCATGCAGCAACATAGATTGGAAATCAAAAACGACAACTTCTTTGTTAGGGGCTATATAGTTTCAGAGAATTCAGGTGATGCTTATGATACCCGTTTTGCGGCAATCAATGTAAACAGAGCTTGGAAATCTGACGTTCAGTGGTTTACCGACTATGCTTCAGCTTATATCCCGACTTATCTAGGCGGAATCCAAGGAGCGGGACTAAGTCCTGAACAAGCGTCTACACAAGCACACATTGCGGGTAGACAAGCTGCAGACCAAGGTAGGTTGCTCCCCGGAACAGCTGCCTTTGAACGTACATTCAATAGTGTAATAAATGATGGGGACCTAACGACTGGAGCAAAATTCATCGATAAAACCAAATTCCGTCATGTAAACGGAAACTATAATATTGCACATTTGATAGATGATTGGGCGGATATCCAAATTGGTGGGTCTTTCAGGGAATACGAATTGAATTCCAATGGAACTATTTTTACGGATATTGATGGCCCTATCAAATACAATGAATATGGCGCTTACTTGCAGATTCAGAAAAAGTTCTTTGATGATCGTTTAAAATTTACAGGCTCTGCACGATATGATAAAAATGAGTTTTTTGATGGATTTGTTTCACCACGGGTATCGTTTGCCTATACCTTGGGAGAAGAAAGAAATCATAACCTTAGGGTTTCCGTGCAACAAGGTTTCAGAAACCCGACTACTCAGGACTTATTTATTGGATTGAACGCAGGCCGTGCTATTTTGGTTGGTTCTGCACCGGATAACTTAGATCGCGATGTAAGAACATTCGATATCAGTGAAGCAGGACAAAACTTAACAGGACAATCTACCGTACAAATAGTGGGAAGAGCAGCGTATGAGAATGCTTATTCTACCAGTTCGTTGCAAGCGGGAGCTCCAGAAGCTGTTAACACCCCATTGGCGCAACCTGAAGAAATTACGGCCTATGAAGCAGGTTACAGGGCACAAGTGGGTAGGTTCACCATTGATTTGAGCGGATACTACAATAGCTACACTAATTTCTTGGCCAACACAACTACAGCCGTGCCTTTTTATGGAGAGGCAGGAGACGGAGGACTTTCCTTATTGGCGCTTCAAAATGGTGATTATCAAGTGTATCAAACCTACACCAATTCAGATGCAGAGATCAACTCCTATGGAGGTACTGTTGGAGTGGATACCAAAATCGGAAACTTTGATTTAGGAGTGAACTATACCTTTGCCGAGTTGGACATCGATGAAGGTAGATACCCAGACTTGAGAACAAACTTTAACACTCCAAAGCACAAGGTGAAAGCCTCTTTTGGAAATGCCTCCCTATTTAAAAACTTTGGTTTTAATGTAAACTACAGATGGAGCGATAGCTATTTCTGGGAAGCTTCATTCGCGGATGGCGAAATTCCGGCTTATTCCGTTTTGGATGCACAGATCAACTATTCAGTGCCATCAATTAAATCAGTGTTTAAGCTTGGTGGTTCTAACCTTATGGGGGACGAATACTTTACTGCGATCGGTACTGGATATATAGGTTCCATCTACTATTTGTCTTGGAGCATAAACCCTTAAACAACAGTAATCAAACAAAACTTAAGGCGTTGGGTATCCCAACGCCTTTTTTATTGAAAAAAAAGCTGAAATCGGTTTCTGAATAAAAATGTAAAAGCATATCTTTGCAGCCGAAAAAATAGCGGTTATTTTCCGCGTATTCAATTATAAATAAACATACTAATGTCTAAAGTAACAGGTAAGGTTGCCCAAATTATAGGCCCGGTCATTGATGTTGAGTTTGAATCTGGGGTAGAGATCCCAAGAATTTATGACTCCCTTGAAATTGCAAAAGCAGATGGCTCAAGATTGGTTTTGGAAGTACAATCACACATTGGTGAGAATACCGTAAGAACCATTTCTATGGACTCAACCGATGGATTGAGCAGAGGTGTAGAGGTAGTAGCTACTGGAAATCCAATTCAAATGCCAATCGGTGAGGATGTTTACGGACGTCTTTTCAATGTGATCGGTGATGCTATCGATGGTTTGGAGGAACTGCCTAAAACTGGAGACAATGGACTTCCAATACACAGGGAAGCGCCAAAATTCGAAGACCTTTCCACGTCCACTGAGGTACTTTTCACAGGTATCAAAGTAATCGACCTTATCGAGCCTTATGCAAAAGGTGGTAAGATTGGATTGTTCGGTGGTGCTGGGGTAGGTAAAACCGTATTAATCCAAGAGTTGATCAACAACATTGCAAAAGGTCACGGTGGTTTGTCCGTGTTCGCAGGTGTTGGAGAGCGTACTCGTGAAGGAAACGATTTGCTTCGTGAGATGTTGGAGTCCGGTATTATAAAATACGGGGACGATTTCTTGCACTCCATGGAAGAAGGAGGATGGGATTTGTCCAAAGTAGATAAAAAAGCAATGAAGGAATCCAAGGCTACCTTCGTGTTCGGTCAGATGAACGAACCACCAGGAGCACGTGCTCGTGTGGCATTGTCTGGATTGACCATTGCTGAATATTTCCGTGATGGATCAGGAGAAGGACAAGGTAAAGACGTACTTTTCTTCGTAGATAACATTTTCCGTTTCACCCAAGCAGGTTCTGAGGTATCCGCACTTTTAGGTCGTATGCCATCTGCGGTAGGTTACCAACCAACATTGGCAACAGAAATGGGTGCCATGCAGGAAAGGATTACATCAACAAAAAGAGGTTCCATTACATCTGTACAGGCGGTTTACGTTCCTGCGGATGACTTGACTGACCCTGCACCAGCGACAACATTTGCTCACTTGGATGCAACAACCGTACTTTCACGTAAAATAGCCGAGTTGGGTATTTATCCTGCTGTGGATCCATTGGATTCAACTTCTAGGATTTTGACTCCTGAGATTTTGGGTAAAGAACACTACGATTGTGCACAGCGTGTAAAAGAGTTATTACAACGTTATAAAGAACTTCAGGATATTATTGCCATCTTGGGTATGGAAGAACTTTCTGAAGAAGATAAGTTAGCAGTAGGTAGAGCTAGACGTGTACAACGTTTCTTATCTCAGCCTTTCCACGTAGCGGAGCAGTTTACAGGTATTCCTGGAGTATTGGTTGATATTAAAGAGACCATCAAAGGATTTAACATGATCATGGACGGTGAGCTAGATCACCTACCAGAATCTGCTTTCAACCTTAAAGGTACCATCGAGGAAGCTATCGAGGCAGGAGAGAAAATGTTGGCGGAAGCATAGTGTCATTCCTGCGAAAGCGGGAATCCATTATTAATTAAGTCAAAACAAATAGATTCCCGTTTACACGGGAATGACAAGAGAAAATATGTATTTAGAAATAGTATCACCCGAAGCTACTTTATTCTCAGGAGACGTAACCTCGGTTACCGTGCCAGGAGTAAATGGAGAGTTCCAGATGTTGGAGAACCACGCACCTATCGTGTCCCTATTACAAGCTGGAAACGTAAAAGTGAAAGGTAACATCACCATTGATGAGGATTTTGCCGACAAGTTTTCCAAAGGAAACAATGGAGAGACCGTTTTGGCAATTACAAGTGGTACAGTGGAGATGAAAGATAATAAAGTAATCGTCCTAGCCGATTAAAATAAATGAATTCATTCACAAAAAAGCCGCTCCATTGGAGCGGCTTTTTTATTTCAGCATAATCACGTGCCATTCCTTATCATCTGAATGGTATATGGCTAGGGTTTTAAACCCAATGGCCGCATGAGCTGCCAATGACCTTGGATTTTTACCATCCACTTCGGTGATAATAGTATCAAAACCTATAGGCAATTTCTCTTTCATGGTTTGATACAGCTTTCGGAAAATGCCTTGTCCTCGATGGGTTTTCGCCACACAAATTTGTCCCATGGCTATATAATTGACCTTGCCTTTAAGAGCTTTATCTATTTCATGGAACATAGGGCGAAGCACTTCTATATCCTCTGCAAATTTTGGATGCATGCACAGGGCATAACCCACAACTTGACTTTCATCCACGGCAATAATGTGTCCACACACCTCATTCATGGCTTGGAGCACATCCATGGTGTGTTCCACGGTCACAAAACCTTCTTTTGTGCTTTCTTCTTGACTTATGTTTTTAGGTAAATTACGCTGCTGCAGGTCCAGAATTTGTTCCAGTTCCTGTAAAGTGTTCGCTTGCTTGTAAACAACCATTTATTCCACTTTAAGCCATTTTTTTCGCTGTTCGAGCATCTTTTTTGATGGTTGTTGCTCTTTGTCTTCCATCAAACTAAACATGTAATCCGGACTTGGGGTCAAAACCATTTCCGTTGTTTTCTCAATTCCATATCTCTTGAATTTCACCTGTAAAGGTTCTCCGATACTGAATTGATTGAGATAATCATCAAAAGATTGGTCCTCAGCAAAAGCTTTGTCGTTTATACTTAAAATCACATCCCCATTGTCTAGACCAGCCTTATAAGCAGGACTGTCCATTTTCGTGTTTCTCAGAATCATGTAACCTGATTTATCAGCACTCATGGAAACATATGCCCCAAAATAGGGCATAGCTTTAGGTTGCTCCAAAACAACCCCCACCGATTCCATAAGGGTGCGGTAGTCAGGCATATTGCTTTTGTAGATATAGCTGTTAAAGAAATCATCACCGAACGTGTCCCCTGCATATTCTTTTAATGCATCATGAAGATTTTGAATGGTATACGGAATTTCGGTAGCTCCATATTTCTTCCATACGAGCTTCATAAAATCATCTAGGTTCAATCCTTTTTCCCGTAGGGACAAATCCAACGCAAGACCCAACACACTTCCGTAGGAATAGTAAGAGATGAACATGTTTTCTCGGTTAACAGGGTCCACAGAGGTGGCCGCATCCACAAAGGGTGCCTGAAAGCTCATTTCAATGGGGTTGAAGAATTGTCTAGCTGGAGAGTTCCAAACGTAGTTAAAGGTTCCTACCAACCCTTCGACGTAATCTTTCGGAGAGGAAAGTCCGGCTCTGCATAAAATCAATCCGGTGTAGTAGCTTGTAAAGCCTTCAGCAAACCAAAGTGACCCGCTCATGTTGGCTGCTTCAAAATCAAAAGGCTCCAATGTTTTCGGTCGGATGCGCTCCACGTTCCAAGCGTGAAAGAATTCGTGCGATACTGTTCCGATGTTACGCTCCATACCTCCATTGGCCAAGCTTCGGGTGCTTGTCAATATGGTAGAGTTGCGGTGCTCCATGCCGTCGCCAGAGGCATTTGGAATGTAGCAGGCCAAGAACGTATAGTTGCCATAATCAAAATCGGGCAGTTCGTCATAGACTTCCTTTTCTGCCAGCACTACTTTTTTTACTTTTTCAAAATATTCATCGGCTTCCGCTTCGGTACCATTATGGTGGAGTGCAAGATTGATGGTTTTACCATCCAACTCAAAAGAGCGAAGCATAAAATTGCTGATTTCCGTAGGACTGTCCATAAAATAATAGAGGTTCGGAGCTGAATAGGTGTTGCCCGAGACCAAAGGAAGTTGCGTAGCCACTTTCCAATCCAAATCTTCGCGAACGTCAAAAGTCACTTCAATTTTACGCTCGCTCAACTCAGGAGCGAACATAAAAGTCGCAGGAATATTCAGGTGTGTATGTGTTTCGTCCACTTGGGAGTAGGTTCCCCCGCCCCGATTGGCGAACAAAATATATTTAATGTTGATAGTTCCATCGTGTCCACTTACCTCCCAAGCATAGGGGTTGGGTCTGGTAACCGTCAAAGCTTTTCCCTTACTGTCCGTAGCTTCAAAGCCATAAACGTTTTTGGCGAATTCGTGTAGCGCATAACGTCCTGGAGAGGTTCTGCTCATGCGAAACTCAACTTTGCTCGAGCTTAGATTTGGAAAAGTAGCTTCAACAATCGCTTCGTGATGAACGGCATTATCAAAGGAGATTTGATATATATTGGTCTGAGCAGTTATAAATAACCCTGTGAACAGTGCTAAAAAGGAAAAGATAAATTTCATTTTTGAAATAGGTTTAAGAACGACTAAGATACTGTTTAATCACCGTAAGTGCTAGATTTGTGGGATGGAGAAATTTTTCGGTAGTTGTTTGAAAATATCGACTATTTTAACAAGAAATTGAGCGATTACGATTTTGTTTGCAAACCCTCAAAAAATATTTGGAAGGATGAAAACTGAATTTTACACTTTAGGAAGCTTTGAGTTCCCAGCGGATGCCGTGGTTATTAAAGGCAAATTGGAGGCAGAGGGCATTCCAGTTTTTTTAAGGGATGAAGCTACCATCAATTCAGATCCTTTAATCAGTGCAGCTTTGGGCGGAGTTAAGCTACAAGTGTATTCAAGCGATAGGGAAAGGGCCAAGGAAATTTTTGATGAAGTCCGAAACTACGCCACCGATGATTTTGGAAATCCCGTTGTCTGCCCTAATTGCAAGGCCACAAAATCCGAAATTTATTACTCTAGAAGTAATGTCTTCTATAAGCTGTTTCCGTTCTTTGAGCCCAGAAAGTACCAATGCATACAGTGCAATTTCATTACCAGACCCGCCCAATGAAATTATCTGTTGCCGGAATCATTATAGGCGTTGGTAAATAAGACCTCTTCCTACGGTAGCTTCCAATTTGTAGTGCTTATCGAGATATGCATCAATGTAGGTGTTGTAATCTTCTAGTTTTTTATCAAAGATTTCTTTCCCTTTTCTGGCCACTAATGTTTTGGGTTGAATTACCTCCATAATATATTTGAGTTCTTCAATACCTGTTCTTCTTGGATTGTGCATATCCGGAAATAATTCATCACGTGTAATGTTGCTAGGGTGTGTAGCCGCTTTGGTCGGGGGTGCTTCTCCCAGAACCCAATATCCGATATGGTATTCAGTAAAAAAGATGTTTTGGGTATCTAGGCCATTTTTCACGATATATTTTGGCACATCAATTCCTTCACCATTATAAAACGATCCCTTTTTTATTTTGTTGGAAACAATGTTCACGTACTCCAGGTAAGACTCCATTGGTACTAGCAAGAGTAAAGCTATGATGAGCGGTTTATATGATTTTTTCAGTTTGGGGAGTTTGCCAAGGGCAACACCTGCTGGAATTAAAACAAATGGGTAAAGTTGAATCAGGTAATGTCCATTTACCTTTCCAGTTTGCATAAAAGAAAGCAGAATTCCAATAATAACAACGGTTAGTAATTGTGATTCCCTGGATTTAAAATCTATGATTTTGTAAATAAAACCTGTGATCAGAAGCCCAAGCACAATGAATACAAAGGGCAATGTTTTTACGGGAGAGTGGTACTTGCCCCCAGTATAGGCCAAGGGGGCCTCAAAAATCGACTCCCACCAAACATTTAGGTTATCCTGGAGATAATAGGGCAATGCTGTAAGGGCAACGGTAAGGGCGATACCGATTCCCATAAAGAACAAATTCCCAATGCTTTTGGATAACTTTTCCTTGGCAAATCCCTCGGACAAAAAATAGATGCCCAAGGTCAAAACGGGATATGCCATATTCAACTTGGACATAATGGAAAGACCAAACAAAAGTCCCGCCAACAAAAACCATTGCCATTGTCTTTTGTAAATCAAAAAATAGATGCCTGCCACAAAAAATAGAGTGCAAATGTGTTCGGACATTACTCCTTGTAGGCTCCCAAACAAGCTTTGGAAAAACACACAAAAGATGGCAATCCATAATGCAATTTTTTTACCGGTTATTTTTTTAGTGATTCCATAGGTGAACAAACTTGTTAAGGCCACCATTACCGCTCCAAAAAACCGAATAGCAAAAAAGCTTTTTCCAAATAGTTTTATGATGATGGCGAAATACAAAAAAGTAATTGGCGGTTTAAGGTCCCAAAGTTGTGTATAGGGTAAATGTCCGTTCGCCCAGGATTGCCCCATAAGGATAAAAGTGCTTTCATCACGATCTACATAATCCCTAAAAAAGAAAGGGAAACGGATGAAAACTGACACCACGACCAAAACAAAGAGGACCATTTTCCAGTCCAGATCTTCATACCTTAAAGAACGTAATTTTTTAAGCACGATGGTATTCAGCTTTTTGATCGTTTATTATCATCTGTGCAATATAGATAAATTTGAATGGTTAAACAGCTACCAACTGTAAGTACGCTTGTTTTAGCTTTTCAATTACGAGTTTAAGTTCTTCCTCGTTTAAGTTCCCGTAACCAAAACGTATGGCACAGGTGTTTTTATCTTGATAAAGAATGGTTTTTGGCAGGAACAGATCCAATTTTTCAGCTTCTTGAGCTAGCTTTACCAAAGACATGGGTTTTTTAAACCGCAACCACATGGCAAGCCCTCCAGAGGGTATTTGCCAGTCAAGTATCTTGTCAAAATGTTCTTTTAAAAGAGTGTCTAAAGCATCCCTGCGTTGTTTGTAGGTTACAATATTTTTTTTCTTGAGCCGGTATATTTCACCTTCGGATATCAGTTCAGAAAGCATTTGTTCCTGTATGAGGTCTCCTTGGGTATCCAATAATTGTAAGTAATTATGGGCTTCGGAAATTACCTGTTCTGGCGCAATGACAAACCCAGTATGAAAACTTGGAAATAAAGACTGCCCCAGTTTACCCAAGTAAATAATGTTCCCATTAGCATCTGCACTGGCCATGGGCAACATGGAAGAGCCTTCAAACTGAAAATCATGGTCAAAATCGTCCTCGATTATGGCAAAACCATTCGTTTTGGCCAATTCCAACAATTGCAGTCTTCTTTTGGTGCTTAATGTTGTGGTTGTTGGATAGTCCCTGTTGGAGCAAACATAAATACAACGAATTTGCTCGTCTATAAAATGCTTTTTTATGTAAGCAATATCCAATCCCTCATCATCTACTGGTACCGTTTTTATTCTTGCCCCTGCTTGTTGAAATATCATATTGGCCACGTAATTGCTTAGTTGTCCAACCAGCACCAAATCACCTGGATTAATTAATACCTGCGAAACAATATACAGGCTCATTTCCGTACTGCGGGTATTCATTAAATGGGTTGGTTTTATATGGAAACCCCTGGTGACATTTAGGTAGTTACAAAGTTGGGTGCTAAAAACAGAAGGAGCCAAAGCACTGGTTCTATTCCATTTGTTGATCAATGGCTTTCGTTTCATTGCAGCACTATACCATCTAGAAAATTGGTGAACGGGATGTAATCTTAAATCGGGCTTACCATCATTTATAGAATATTTGGCAGTGGACTCTTCTTTGGTAGATGCTAGATTAAAGGATTGTTGGAACGGGAATCCAGGAATTTTTGGATACTGGTAAACTTGATTGATATGCTGTGTGGTTGCTTTGATTTTTACTTTGGAGTCTTCTGGAACTACCACAAAAGTTCCTTTATTGGGTATGATGTTTACCCAACCTTGCGAGGCCAATTCATCATAGATGGCCACAGCTGTATTGCGATGCACGTTCAGTAATTTACTTAAAGCGCGTGTTCCGGGCAACTTGCAGCCTTTTTCCAAATAACCACGCTGAATGGCATTCATGATTTGCTGTGCCACTTGCACGTAAGCAGGTTGCACAATAGACCTGTCTATCGAGACTAGTTGGACCAATACATCAAAAACCGGACTATTCATTGTTTTAAAACTGGACTAGTTTAATCGTCCGGAAAGTTAGGACTTTTGCATCATATAATTAATTGATTTAAAAACACACCTTAAAGGTTTGAACAATGAAGAAATCAATTCTATTTTCTGCGATTTTACTGGTCGGTGCTTTTCAGGTAAAAGCGCAACAGGACGATACGCCTGTATTGGTAGATTCGTTAAGCGAAGTAGTGGTAACCGCAAACCGAATCAACCTTCCTTTCAAGGAAAATTCAAGAACCATTAATATCATTACTTCCAATGATATTAAAAAAAGTGCTGCTGTGAATGTGGCAGATCTGTTACAACAAGTTGCTGGTGTAGATATAAGAAGACGAGGTACCGGTGGTAGCCAAGCTGATCTGTATATAAGAGGTGGTGGTTTTGACCAAACCTTATTATTGATAGATGGTGTTAAAATGGACGATGCGCAAACGGGACACCACACCATGAACGCAGCTTTGCCACTGGAAGTGATAGAAAGAATAGAAATTATAAAAGGTCCGGCAGCGCGGGTTTTTGGACAAAATGCATTTGCTGGCGCTATTAATATCATCACCAAGAAGGATTTGGATAATTCGGTTTCCTTAAATGTAGAAGCGGGTTCCTTTGGGCAATTAAACGGAAGTGTAACTGCTGGTGTTGATAAGGAAAACTCGACTCATATAATCCATGTCGGAAGGATGACATCCGAAGGATATAGAAATAACTCTGATTACGATAATGGGAACTACTATTTAAAGAGTGTTTTCAATAAAAATGCACAGCCGATACAAATGACGGCTACTTTCTTGGAGCGCAATTTTGGAGCGGAGAATTTTTATACCACCAATCCAACATTCAATGAGTACGAAGAAACCCAAAACAGTCTTTTGGCGTTTTCTACCACCTTTAAGAACAACAAACTAAAAATACAGCCAAGAATCTATTGGAAACGTAATCAAGACTTGTTTCTATTGAGACGAAATGATCCTGGTTTTTATAGGAACATGCATATTTCCAACAAGATTGGCGTAGAAACCAATGCCTCTTATGCCTCTAAATTGGGAATTACAGGATTTGGGGTAGAGCTTTCTCAAATCTATCTAAGAAGCAATAACCTAGGTAGCCGAAGCCGTTTCATGTCCAATGTGTTTTTAGAACATCGTTTTAGTATAGCGGACAACAAATTGGATATTACCCCAGGTGTGGCGCTGACTTACTTTTCAGACTTTAAGTTGAGAGCATTCCCTGGATTGGATATTGGGTATAACCTGACCAATACTTTTAAAGTATATGGTAATATTGGCTATACCTACCGCATACCGACTTATACGGATTTGTACTATAACGACCCAGTTACCAGTGGTAACACAGATTTGGAACCAGAAGAAGCTTTTGCGCAGGAATTGGGCTTAAAGTATACTACTCCTGAATTTAATGCCAGCGTTGCTGTTTTTAATAGGGATGCAGACAATCTAATCGATTTTATTAGAAACGATGTTTCTGAAGATGTATTTACGGCTACAAACATTACAGAAGTAAATACCAAAGGTTTGGAGTTGGATGCTGCTTATAATTTTAAGTTCAAAGGCTTTACGCAAACCTTAAGTGTAGGCTATGCGTTTTTGGATGACAATATTTTAGACCAAAACGAAGAATTGTCCCGTTACTCTTTAAATACATTGAAACATCAATATACTACGCGCTTAAGTACCCAATTGTTTAAAAATGTACGTCAGAATATTATTTATAAGTATGCAGAACGTACTACGGGACAAACATATAATGTTTGGGATGCATCATTGGCCATTAAAGTAAAAAAGGCTGAGTTTACCATTACTGCAAATAATATTTTCGATGCAGATTACATAGAGTCTGGCTTTATACCTATGCCGCCGAGTAATGTATTATTTGGTTTGCGATATAGTTTTAAATAGAATGAAAACGGAGTAGCCACTGGGAAAGGCAAATTGGTGCCCAAATAGTAGTTTTCAAAACGTTTTATTAATTTAGCTGTTTCAAATTCCTTGAAATTTTGAAACTGAATCTTGAACAGATACCTCGGGAGAAAACCCTGACCAAACAGGCATTTATCCATAAATATTTCAAGCCCCAAAAGCCCGTAGTCATTGAGCGCTTTATTGAGGATTGGCCAGCCTATTCCAAATGGGACCTGGATTACATGAAAGAAATTGCAGGGGACAAGGAAGTGCCACTTTACGATGATCGACCGGTAAAGCATGATGAAGGCTTCAATGAACCGCATGCCAAAATGAAGATGGCCGACTATGTCGAGCTCTTAAAAAGCGGTCCTACCAAATACCGGATTTTCCTTTGGAACATTTTAAAGGAAGTTCCCGAACTGCAAAAGGATTTTTCATACCCGGATTTTGGTCTTCGCTTAATGAAGGGGCTTCCCATGCTCTTTTTTGGCGGACAGGATTCGCACACCTTTATGCACTACGACATTGATTTGGCCAATATTTTCCATTTTCATTTTGAGGGTAAAAAACAATGTATTCTGTTTTCGCAGGATGAGACCAAGTTCTTGTATAAAATTCCGCATTCGCTGATAACAAGAGAGGATATTGATTTTGCAGACCCTGATTTGGAAAAATGGCCCGCCCTTTCAAAAGCCAAAGGGCACATTACCCATTTGGAACATGGAAATGTGCTTTATATTCCAGAAGGTTATTGGCATCACATGAAGTACATCACACCTGGGTTTTCCATGAGTTTACGAGCGATTGCCCGTAAACCTAAAAATCTTGGAAAAGCAGTTTACAACATTTTTGTGATGCGGCATTTTGATAACCTGATGCGTAGACTGAAAGGCCAAGAATGGATTGATTGGAAAAATGAAAAGGCTGTGGAACGGACACAGAGACTATGGCCACAGGATTGATGTTATTTAATTAGTTGGTTCACTTTTTCATATACCAAATGACTCTCCCAACCGCGGTAGAGCAAATAGTCCGCTAATTTTTTCTTTCTTTTTAAATTATTGGTCTCCTTTATTTGATCCAGCCGTTTTCTGGCAAGCTCATCTAATGTTTCCAAGTATGCCTCCTCCGGTATTTCGGAAAGTGCACTTTTGATATTGAAAGCAGATATATCCCTAAATTTTAATTCTCTCACAATACGGTTCGATCCCCACTTTTTTATGTTGAACTTTCCTCTTGCAAATGCTTTTGCAAACCGTTCCTCGTTAAGATAATTTTCTTGTATAAGGTGACCCAGGATTTGGTCGATTGCCTCAGGAATCATCCGCATTTCCCTTAGTTTTTCAACCACCTCTTTATGGCAACGCTCTTGGTAGGCACAATAGTTTTCCATCTTTTTGGTGGCTTCCGCAAGGGTATAACTTTTAGTGTGGTTCATATCCCAAATGTACATAAAACAAAAAAGCGACCCCATCTCTGGAGTCGCTTCTTATTAGGGTCTTATTGTTTTGCCTTCTTTGTCCTTAAAACGATATTCAAGGTACTTATAGGCATCCCTGGGTTGTATTTTAACCCATTTCTTATAGGTTTTAAACCATTTGGAACGAATGGAAGGAAATCCTTTGGTCAGGTATGCCGCAATAAATGGGTGTATATTTAATACAACTCCATTGTTTTTGCGTTCTGGTTTAAGGATTCGCTCTAAATCTGCTTGGATCTTGTCGATCAAAACAATGGGAGCTTCCACTTCGGCTCCCGAAACGTTCGGGTTTTCCTCACTGGTCTTGATATTCATTTCGGGACGTACGCGTTGTCGTGTAATTTGAACCAGGCCAAATTTACTTGGCGGCAAAATTTTGTGTTTTGCCCTGTCGTCCTTCATTTCATCCCTTAGGTGGTCAAACAACTTACGTCTGTGGTCACCTTTGGTCATATCAATAAAATCCACTACAATGATTCCTCCCATATCGCGCAGTCGTAATTGCCTTGCAATTTCCGTTGCTGCCAATAGGTTGACTTCGAGTGCGGTATCTTCTTGGTTTTTTGCCTTGTTGGAACGGTTACCACTGTTTACATCTATTACGTGTAAAGCTTCGGTATGTTCGATAACAAGGTAAGCCCCTCGGCTCATGGATGCTGTTCGGCCAAAAGAAGTCTTGATTTGACGTTCTATCCCAAATTTTTCAAAAATAGGGGCCGAACCGGTGTACAACTTTACAATGGATTCTTTTTGTGGTGCAATTTCATGCAAATAATCCTTGATTTGGTTGTAGAGTGTTTCTTCATCAACATGAATTCCGGTAAAGGAATCGTTGAATACATCCCTAAGGATGGATGATGCCCTGTTCAATTCCACCAATACTTTGGATGGATGGGGCGCTTTGTGCAATTTTTTGCACATGTTTGTCCATTTGGAAAACAAGTTCTGAAGATCTTTGTCCAGTTCTGCAACCTTTTTGCCTTCTGCTACGGTACGTATAATTACACCAAATCCTTTGGGCTTAATACTTTTTACAAGTCTGATAAGTCTGTCCTTTTCTTCTTTGCTCGCTATTTTTTGGGATACCGAGACTCTATCGGAAAAAGGTACCATGACCAAAAATCGCCCGGCTATTGAAAGTTCGGAGCTTATTCTGGGTCCCTTGGTTGATATAGGTTCTTTTACTATTTGTACCAGTAGTGACTGATTGGCCTTCAACACATCGTTGATGCTGCCATTCTTGTCAATGTCTTTTTCAAACGGAAAATTTCTAAGGGAATAATCTTTAAGCTTCCCTGTTCTAGCTTGTTTAATGAATTTCAACATGGAGGACAGTTGCGGGCCCAGGTCGTGATAGTGCAGGAACGCATCTTTTTCATAACCAACATTGACAAATGCTGCATTTAGGCCTGTAACGGGTTTTCTTATCTTGGCTAGGAAGATATCCCCTACGGAAAAGTTGTTATTGTCCTCTTCCTTGTGTAATTCTACTAATTTTCCATCTTTTAATAAGGCAAAATCGACTGCATCAGGAGTAGATCTTACGATTAATTCTCTATTCACCTGAATCGATTTTTATTTATCCCACATGAATTTTGGGATAAATGATTAAACAATATATAGTATCGGTTATTTTTCGAACCGATTGAAATTCGTTTCTTGAATCTCTATGTCAAAGAACGTGATAGGGTAAAACGAAAAAGTAGTTGAAACAACTACTTTTTCTTGTGTCGGTTAGCTCTTCTGCGCTTCTTACGCTTGTGCGTAGCTACCTTATGTCTTTTTCTTTTCTTTCCACTCGGCATATGCTCTTGCTTTAGTGTTGTTAATTATATTATTTTACTTGTACATTAGTCTTTACGCCTTCCACAAAAACTTTGGCTGGCTTGAATGCAGGAATATTGTGTGCAGGAATTTTAATGGTAGTGTTCTTAGAGATATTTCTACCGGTTTTTTCTGCTCTGGTCTTGATGATAAAGCTACCAAAACCTCTTAAATAAACATTATCACCATTCTCCAAGGATGATTTTACCTCTTCCATAAAGGATTCCACTGTCGCTTGCACATCTCCTTTTTCAATACCTAGTTTCTCCGAGATCCTAGTTACAATATCTGCTTTCGTCATTTTGTATTATTAATTTTCTAATTTTTTTCGGCTTGCAAATATAAACATTATAATTAATCTTTCCCTTTAACCCTTTAATTTTAAGTATATAAACTGATACATTTGAGCTTTATTACTTTCTTAGATGAGTTTTGCCCCTAAAATCCTGAATTGGTACTACGAACATCAGCGTAATCTCCCTTGGAGGGAAACACGTGATCCCTATAAAGTTTGGCTGTCGGAAATTATTCTGCAACAGACCCGTGTTGCCCAGGGAATGCCTTATTATTTAAGGTTTGTGGAAGCTTTTCCCACTGTTCATGATCTTGCCAACGCACCGGAGGAGCAAGTACTCAAGCTGTGGCAAGGACTGGGGTACTATTCTCGTGCACGTAATTTGCACACCACAGCCAAAATGGTGGTGACTGATTTTAAAGGTGAGTTCCCAAAGACATATAAAGAGCTAAAATCCTTAAAAGGAGTCGGCGATTATACCGCAAGCGCGATTGCATCCTTCTGTTTTGATGTGCCAGAACCTGTAGTGGACGGGAATGTGTACCGTGTTTTGTCCAGATATTTTGGCGTGGATATACCTATTAATAGTACTCAGGGTATAAAATATTTTAAAGAACTGGCCCGAGAGGTTATGGATGCTGAAAACATTAGGGATTACAATCAAGGAATAATGGAGTTCGGTGCCGTGCAATGTGCACCTAAAAAACCCTATTGTCTGTTGTGTCCGCTCCAAGAAAGTTGTGTGGCGCTCCAAAAGAACAAAGTGGACCAACTTCCTGTAAAGTTGAACAAGACCAAGGTGCGGAACCGATACTTTAATTATATGGTATTACTGGATGATGATGGCAATACCGTTTTGGAACAACGGAAAGGAAAGGGTATTTGGCAGAATCTGTACCAATTCCCATTGATTGAGTCGGGGAAAATGCTTCAGGCCGAAGAATTAATGCCCTTGATGCTTAAAAAGGATGCAATTCCGGAAACAGCTTCTTTATCCTTATATAATAAGGAACCGATTGTGCACAAACTATCTCATCAACATTTGCATACACAATTTTGGATTCTAAAAACTTCTGATATCTTGGAAGAAGGAATACCATGGGAGGGAATCCGAGATTTTCCCGTGCCAGTTTTGATAGCAGATTTTATCAAGACATTGAAAATTTAGTACTTTTGATTAATTAAGAGAGTTATGAGCGGAACATTGAACAAAGTAATGCTGATCGGGCATTTGGGAGACGAAGTGAAAATGCACTATTTTGAAGGCGGAAACTGTATAGGCAGATTCCCTTTGGCCACTAACGAAACCTATACCAATAGGCAAACTGGCGAAAGGGTGACCAATACGGATTGGCACAATATCGTGGTGCGCAATAAAGCCGCTGAAATCTGTGAAAAGTACCTAAGTAAAGGAGATAAGGTTTATGTGGAAGGCCGTTTAAAGAACAGGCAATGGCAAGGTGAGGACGGCAATATGAGATATACCACCGAGGTGCACGTGCATGACTTTACCTTTTTGTCCACCAAAAATGAAAGTATGGCCAATGCACAATCATCGGGAACATCGTCCTCCAGTTACCAAGAACCTCCCAAGGCGGAAAGTCCTGCGGCACCAATAGATGATACAGAAGAGGATGACGACCTACCATTCTAAAATAAAAGACTAAAAAGCAATATTAAATTGGATCCCGAGCCCTATTGTTTGGCATTTTATTTGACCACTTTTAGTGGAATATTCACTATAAAAATTATTGTGCTTGTACTGCTATTGGCAGGCTCAGCATTGATTTCTGCTGCAGAGGTCGCTCTTTTTGGTCTGTCCCAGACCGATGTGAACGAAATGAACGAGAACGACTCCTCGCGCAGTAAATTGATCGTGGAATTACTGGATAAGCCCCAAAAGCTGCTCGCGACCATTCTTATAACCAACAATGCCATTAATATTGGGATTGTACTTTTGTTCAGTTCCATTGGCAATACCATTTTTGAAGGAATCGACGGAACACTCAGGTTTATCTTGGAAGTAGTACTTGCAACCTTTTTGATTTTGATGTTCGGGGAAATTCTGCCAAAAATATATGCCAACCGTAATAGAGTGCAGTTCTCACATTTTATGGCCGTTCCTTTAAAAGGATTAAATTACCTGTTTTCACCGTTGAGTTCCCCAATGCGTGCTGTGACCTTGTTTATGGAGGACAAGTTGGCAAAGAAAAAATCCAATCTGAGCATCAATCACCTTTCGCAAGCACTTGAACTGGCCTCTGAAGGGGATACGACCAAGGAAGAGCAAAAAATATTGGAGGGAATTGTAACCTTTGGGAACACCGACACCAAACAGGTAATGCGCCCACGTATCGATATTTTTGCGGTGAACGAGAAAATGAAGTTCCCCGAGGTATTGGAAGAAATTAAAAAGAACGGTTATTCGAGAATTCCTGTTTTTTCCGAGAATATGGACAACGTTTTGGGCGTTCTCTATGTAAAGGACCTTTTGCCATATATAGATAGAAAGAATTTTAACTGGATGACACTTATCCGCGAACCTTATTTTGTTCCGGAAAACAAAAAGTTGGACGACCTACTGTTGGAATTTCAAGATATGAAGAACCACCTTGCCGTTGTCGTGGACGAATATGGTGGAACCTCTGGAATTGTAACCTTGGAGGACATCATCGAAGAGATTGTTGGTGATATTAGTGATGAATTCGACGATGAAGACCTGATTTTCTCAAAACTCGACGACCATAATTATGTTTTCGATGGGAAAACGGCTTTAAAGGATTTCTACAGAGTGGTTAAAATAGAAGAGGAAGATGAGTTCGAGGGACACAAGGGTGAATCCGAGACCATTGCAGGATTCGTGCTCGAAATTTCAGGGAGTTTTCCAAAAATAGGAGAGAAAGTATTGTTCAAGGATTACCAGTTTGTTGTGGAAAGCATGGACAAAAAAAGATTAAAACGCATAAAAGTAACATTGCCCCATGAAGTATAGGATATTATTTTTTGTGACTTTGGCAACGCTTTGTATTAGTTGTAAGGACGAAGTCTTGCCCAAGCCAAAGGCTATGTTGCGCTTGGATTACCCAACAGCCGAGTATATGGAAACCGGATCGGATTGTGTATATACTTTTGATAAGAACACGCTTTCTGAAATTAAGGAAAACAAGGAATGTTCCATGATCCTGGATTATCCCATGATGAACGGATCCATATACCTTACCTATAAACCGGTTCAAGGAAATTTGGATACACTGCTCATAGATGCCCAAAAGCTATCTTACGAACATGTGGTTAAGGCCGATAATATAGTGGAACAACCATTTATAAACCAAGAGGACGGCGTTTATGGAATGTTTTATGAAGTGAGTGGGAATGCCGCTTCGCAGTCACAATTTTATGTAACCGATAGTACGGATCATTTTGTAACTGGGTCTCTCTATTTTTATGCGAAACCCAATTACGACTCCATTCTTCCAGCAGCAATGTACCTGCAGAACGATATTAGAAGAATAATGGAAAGCCTGCGCTGGAATAAATAATTTATTGTACGCTGTCCTTGGCCAATAGCGCCTCAGCACGTGCAATGCTACCGTTGATTTTTTCCTTGACCACCTTCACTTTTTCTTCTTCTTCATTCAACCATTGTTGTTTCTCTTCGGAAAGTTCTTTGCCTTCCAAAATCTCATCGTGGTCGAACCTGTTTCCAAAATCTTTCATCCAGTCCATCATGGCAGTGTTGGCATCTTGAAGATCTTTCATGGCTGCTTCGTATTGCTGACCAACTTCTGTGGAATCTACCTTTGGTTTTAATTCCCCGACAAGTTTTCCAATAGTTCCCATTTTGGGCATTACCTCATCGTGAATCGCCATAACTTTTTCCATTTGGGAGTTTTCCTCCGATACTTTTTTCTCCTCTTTACAAGAGATGCCTAAAAGTAAAATGGAACAGATTAGGATAGAAAAGACTTTTTTCATGTTTATTGAAATTTTGAATTCAAATTTAACTATTTGCACAGGTAAAAATGGATGAAAATGACTAAATAATTGAAATATCACGAAAAGTGACTTTGGTCACAGAACAAAATTTCAGGTATCCTTAAATTTGGCGATTATCCCGATTAAGAAGGATTAGCGTATTGGATAAATCTTCGTATTCCATAACAAGGCAGGTTAGTTTTTCAGTGCTTTTCATTGTGTTGATAATGATAAGTAATCTGCGCTTTTCCTCTATGTACGTATACTATAGTTTGGACAGGGAAGGGTTTATAGAACAACTCTGTGAAAACAAGGATAAGCCCGAGCTTAATTGTAATGGTAAATGTATGTTGATGCAGATGCTCAGTGCGCAGGCAGAGGATGATGAGCCCATGCCCGTTATTGGTTGGGAGGAAGTACTGGTGTTTTTTATTGATATGCTAGCTTACAATCTACCTGTGGGCATGGAGGAAAACAAGGAGACCTTTCACTATGCCGAAGCGTACGATTACCGCTTTTGCGATACCCTGATAAAACCCCCGATGGTTTAAGATGTACCACCGACCGGCAATACCCATTGCCGAACACGTATAATCTTAAACATAATATCAAAATGAATAAAAGTGCAATGGCAAAACTTTGTGTTTTGCTTTTTGGGACTACGTTGTCCTATGCGCAGATTACCACTGTGCAAGATTCCCTAATAAAAAAACCGGTGCAATTGGATGAGGTATTGGTAGAAGGGAAAAAAATGTCCGATCCTGTTTTCTCTGCGTACAAAAGTGAACCGGAGAAAAAGGTTTTCCAATCCAAGAACGTGGCCGATCTTTTTAAGGGTATCAATGGATTTAATTTGATCAAACGGGGGAATTATGCCATAGACCCCTCTTTTCGTGCCTCTCAATATGAACAGCTGAACGTACAGTTCAACGGGGGAACCAAAGTAATGCATGCCTGTCCCAATAGAATGGACCCCATAACTACCCATGTTATCCCTGAAGAAATAGAACGTGTGGAAGTAGTTAAGGGTCCTTATACCTTTAGGTATGGCCCCACCTTTGGTGGAATCGTGAATTTGGTTACCCAGGAAGTTGAGAAACAGGACAAGGGATATCATGGTAAGGTAAACTTTGGAGGGGAGAACAATGGAAATGCCATAACCAGTTTTGCCAATGTAAAGTATGTCGGTGAACAGTTTGATGCCAACCTTAATTTTGGATTTCGTGATTTTGGCAATTATGAAGATGGGGACGGAAACGAGGTGCCATCTTCTTTCCGAAGTACCGATTATGGACTTCAAGTTGGGTATAATCCTACCGATGACCAACGCATTCAGTTAGGATTTAGACAATCTTTTGGAAGGGACGTACTGCATGCGGGTTTGCCCATGGATACCGAAATAGATGATAGTAATGTGCTTTCACTGGACTATAAATTGGACAATATTTCAGATGGGTTAAAAACGTTGAGCGCTAAGTTGTATCGTTCCAAAGTGGACCATGTGATGACCAACGAACTACGTCCCAGTTTTATGATGGTGGAGGCCGTTTCCGAAGTTGATGCCACTACCCTTGGCGGTAGGGTGGAGTTAGAATGGCGACCTGTAGACCAATTTAAATTGTATACCGGAATTGATGCCTTTTCTGTGGCAAGGACAGGGAATCGAAATCGTTTGGTAAAAAGAAATATGATGACAGGCGAGCCACTTCCCATGCCGATGGAATTCGAGGATGAGGTTTGGCAAGATTCCCAAATAGATGATTTTGGGGCATTTGTTGAAGGTAAATATCCTTTGAGCGATAAGTTTTTGTTGAATGTTGGTTTCAGGTATGATCTGGTAAGATCAACAATAAATGCTCCGGCAGATGATTTTGTGGCAGAATATCCAGAATTGGACTCAAGAACGGAAAACAATTTAAGTGCAACCGCATCTATAAAATATATGGTTTCTTCGAATCTTTTGCTGGAACTGGCTTATGGTAGAGGTGTTCGTTCCGCAAATATGATCGAGCGGTTCATCAACCATTTTACGGTAGGGCAGGACCCGTACGAGTATGTGGGCAATCCATTTTTGGATGCAGAGGTAAACAATCAGTTTGAGTTGGGTATTAAGGCCAATGCCAATTTTGAAGGGTATGCGATCAATCGTTTGGATTATGGTGCATCGGTATTTTACTCCTTGTACGACAACTATATTGTTGCGGTCATAGATCCTTCTTTGAACAAAAAATATATGCCAATGGTGGAGCCCACCGAGGTAAAAAGATTTATCAATCTTGATGAAGCTTATAAAACAGGGTTCGAACTTTACGGAGAGTTGGCATTTCTAAAAGATTTTGCCTTTAAAACGGAATTGTCCTATGTATACACAAAAAATCAAGATCTAGATGAATCGCTTCCGCTGACCCCTCCTTTGGTGACCAGATTCAACCTGAGCTTTGAGCAGGAAAAAATTTGGGCGAGGGCAACGTATACACTTACTTCGGAGCAGTCGGACATTGCTCCCTCTTTTGGTGAGCGGACTACGGATGGTTACGGGGTAATGGATTTAAGTTTTGGTGTTAGGCCATTTCAGCATTTAACAGTGGGTGTTGCGGCATCCAATATTTTTGACGAAACCTATAACAATCACCTTAATTTTTCCTTTGTGAACCAAGCAGATTATGGTAGGGTTCCGATCAATGATCCAGGAAGAAATCTTTCAGCTTTTATCCAATATAGCTTTTAAACAAATCAATAGCATTAAAAAAGGCGCTCATTTGAGCGCCTTTTTTTTATTCCAAGTGAAACAGGATTATTTGAAATCAGCTGCTTCCACTCCTTCGTTAACTTTAATTTCTTTTACAATGAACTCCATGTTCTGGGGTCCCATGCTCTGTATTAACTTAAACGGGAACTTAATACCGGAAACTTCCTGGTAATCACCATAACCTATGGTACTGGTGATTTGTTGCCCTTGAGCTTCCTGCGTAACAATTTCCTGCACTTTAAGTCCAGTTTCCATGTCATAGAAAGCGGTTTTGGCATCACTGATCTTTAATTTATATGCCTTTTTATCTCCTACCGGTTCAACACCTTCCAAGGTTACATCGCCTGCAGCTAAATAGTTCAGCTCTGGGAAGGCGGCGGATTCCTCTTTGATTTTGGCTATTTCTTCTGGAGAAAGGTCCTTGCGTTGCCCTTGCATTACCATATAGCCAGAATCACCATCCAATACTTGTTTTTGCATGGAATTTCCTTGGACCTTAATGTTCTGCATGAATTGGTCTTGGGTCGTTTTTTTCATCTCGAGCTCCAACTTCATTCCTTGCATTTCGGCTTCGGCCATCATAGAATAGGAATCCACGGCATCCAATTTGGACTTTCCACCGATTGCTTCAATATATTTTTCCAATACGGTGTTTGCATCCATTCCTTCCGGTACGGCTGCGTTGTAATCGGGCTTATCTGTTTTGTTGGCGTATTTGTCGTAAAAAAGAACGGGCACATCCTTGCCATTAAAGCTCACTTTTTCCAAGTTTCCTAAAACATCTGATCCCTTTCCTGTAACCACGACACGCGCATTCGAAGTTGAAAAATGCTTTTTTGCAGCATTCAAAACATCTTCCTTGGTAATGGCGTCAATTCGTTCCAAATAGGTTTCATAAAAATCTTTGGGAAGATCCTCTGTTTCAATGTTCAAGGCATACTCTGCAACTGTTTCTGGTTTTTCCAGAGCCATAACAAAACTTCCGGCGTATTTGGCCTTGGCATTCGCCAATTCCTCGTCCGATACCGGTTCTTTTGTCATTTTGTCTATCTCTTTGAGTATTTCGACCACGGAGCTATCGGTCACAGCGTTACGTACCTGGGCATAAGCGTTAAATCGCATGGGGCTAAATTTATTTGCCCTCAAACCTGAATAAGATCCGTAGGTGTACCCTTTATCTTCTCTAAGATTCTTGAACAAACGTGCTTGCGAACCTCCTCCAAGAATTCGGTTTGCCATAAGTGCATCCAAATAATCTTCGTCTTTCATTTTTAAGTGGGTAATGTTTTCCACTGCAACTTCGGATTGGACTGCATTTGGCACATCCACAAAATTAATCTGAGTGTATTGCACATCTTTTGGGTCGGAATAAGAGAATGATGGCGGTGCTGCTTTGGACCATGGGGTAAATGCTTCCGTCACTAACTCTTCAACGGTATCGAAATCTACATCACCTATAACTACCAAATATGCATTGGCGGGAACAAAATAGGAGCGGTAGAATTGTTCTACGTCTACAAGGGAGACATTGTTTACGGTCTCTTCGGTCATAAATTCACCATAAGGATGGTTTTTGCCATAAGCAAGTGCAGCCTGTACCCTATTGGAGATTGCAGAAACATCTTTTTCTTGTGATTTGATCCCGGTAATTATCTTTTCTTTTTCCTTTTCAAATTCCTCCTGAGTAAAATTGGGGTTAAGGGCGGCATCGGCCATTAATTCCAATACCCTAGGGAAATACTTGGACAGGGAACTTGCAAAAGCACTTTGTTCCCCGATATAGATATTCGCACCCAAGAAATCAACTTCCTCATAAAACTCATCTTTTGGGATGTTTTTAGATCCTTTGCCCAGCATGCTACCGGTAAGCGAGGAAACGCCTGCTTTGTCACCTTCCAAAATGGGAGGGTTGTCAATGGATAGTTGAACACGTACCCTAGGCAATTTATGGTTCTCCACCACGAGCACCTTTAAGCCATTTTTCAGTTCAAATCTTGCCGGTTCCTTTAAGTTGATTTTAGGAGCGGGGCCTGGCTCTGGTGGCGTACTTCTATCTACTTGTGCAAATGTGGCTGTCACAAATAAGGACAGCACAGCTAAAACTACATATTTTTTCATCTTAATTGGCATCTTTTTGTTCTGGCAAATACTCCAACTCCACTCGTTGGTTCACCTTCAAATATTTTTTGGCGACTTCCATGATCTCTTCTCGGGTAATAGAGCGGTAAATGTCTATTTCCGTGTTGATTAAATTGGTATCGTCTTTCAGCATGTAATTTTCGGCCAATGAATTGGCAATGCCCTCAACACTGCTGTTGGCGTTAACGAACTGGTTCTCGAACTTGTTCTGAAGTTTTTGATAATCCTTTTCGGAAATCAGTTCCATTTGGAGCTTCAATATTTCCTCGTCGATTTCCTTTTTAATGTCCTGAATGGAATTATCGCCAACGGGAAGCCCCCCTACGATATAGGAGCTGTAATCTTCGGCATCTATCGGAACAGAAAGTACTTGTAGTGCCATTTTCTTTTCATCGACCAATTTTTTGTAAAGTTTGGAGCTTTCCCCATCGCTCAAATAGGTCGATATCATATTGATCACATATGCATCTCGCTGACCTTGACCAGGCGTGCGGTATGCCAAAAGAATGGCAGGTATCTGTATGTTAGGGTCGTAATACTTAGCGAATTTGGTCTCGGTGATTGGAGCTTCCTTAATATTGGGTCTTTTGATTTCGGCACCTCTTGGAATAGGTCCAAAATAATCTTCGATCATTTTTTTGGTCTTGGCAGTATCAAAGTCGCCTGCCACAACCAAAACCCCATTGTTCGGCACATAATAGGTTTGATTGAATTTTTTGAAATCATCGAGGGTAGCACTTGCCAAATGCTCCAAGGACCCTATAACTCCCCATCGGTACGGATGTTCGGTGTACAGATTTTTAAGGATCTCGTTGAAAAATGCACCATAAGGTGAATTGTCCACACGGAGTCTCCTCTCCTCTTGTACCACTTCTTTTTGAGTGTCCACGCCGACCTGCCCAATGATCGGGTGCATCAACCTTTCGGATTCCAACCAAAGACCTACTTCCAAACTGTTGGAAGGGAAGACCTCGTAATAGTAAGTTCTGTCCAAAAAGGTGTTGGCATTGTTTCTACCGCCGTTGGCAGCGGTAATTTGATCCCATTCGCCACGTTCAATGTTTTTGGTTCCTTCGAACAACAAGTGTTCAAAGAAGTGGGCAAATCCAGTTTTGTTGGGATCTTCGTCCTTTGAGCCCACATGGTACATTACCGAAGTGGTAACTACTGGGGCGGCGTTGTCCTGATGCAGGATGACATGGAGCCCATTGTCCAGGTCGTACTCCTCAAAAACCACTTCCTGTGCGGAAATTGCGGAAATTGAGAATAGCATTGTTAATGCAGAAAACAAATGTTTTTTCATTTTAATAGTCAGTATTTAAAAATTGATGTTGCTAAGAGGTTGGTATCGATTTCTTGCTCGATGTTACGTTAAATATAGAATAATTTTCTGACGATCGAACGGCTTTATAAAAGACTTAAGATGTTAAATGTGGGATAATTCACAAACATTCAGTAAATTATACAATGAAACCAAAAAGCAATCACATGAAAAATTTAACGCTTCCCATACGGTTCGGTATAGTGACCAGCGCAGTATTGATCGCTTATTTTTTGATTTTGGCCTTAATGGGCAAGCATACTAATGTTTTCTATAGTTTGTTCAATGGGGTAATTACAGTTTTTGGGATTTACGAGACCATAAAATACACCAAGTTAAAGCAAGGCAAAGGTTTTAGCTATGGGAGTGGTTTTACCGCCGGTATCACTACAGGGTTCATAGCAACCTTGCTTTTCACCATTTTCTTTGCCCTTTATGCAACCGAACTGGACGGGGCTTTTCTGGATAAACTATCCCAAGCATGGTCCAGTGATTACAAGAATTTTCAGGGGATAGTGTTTTTTACCGTCGCCATTATGGGGTTTGCCACAACCTTGGTTTTAACATTATCTTTTATGCAACTCTTCAAAACCAGTAATAACTCAAAAAAAATAATGGGTTAAATCCATGAGGAATACTTGTGGATTAAGGATTTAGCAGTATATTTGCACCCGCTAATTTTAATAAAGCGCAATAATTTTAATCTAATTAACGAATTATGTACGCAATTGTAGAGATGGCAGGGCAGCAATTCAAAGTTGCAAAAGACCAAAAAGTGTACGTTCACCGTTTGCAAGAAGAAGAAGGTAAGAAAGTTACCTTTGATAAAGTTCTTCTTTTGGAAGATGGTGGTAACGTTACTATCGGCGCCCCAGTCATAGAAGGTGCGGCTGTTGAGGCCAAAGTTGTAAAGCACCTAAAAGGAGATAAGGTAATCGTTTTCAAAAAGAAAAGACGTAAAGGTTACCAAAAGAAAAACGGTCACAGACAATATTTGACTGAGATTGTTGTTGAAGGTATTGTAGCTAAAGGTGCTAAAAAAGCTGCTCCGGCAAAAGCCAAGGAAGAAGCAAAACCAGCTGCAGAACCTAAAGCAGAGAAAAAAGCTGCAGCTCCAAAAAAGGAAGCTCCAAAGGCAACTGAGGATTTAAGCTCCAAAACTGTAGCTGAATTGAAGGAAATGGCAAAAGCCAAGGAAATCAGCGGTTATTCTTCCATGAAGAAAGCTGAGCTTATCGAAGCATTAAGTAAATAAGACAAGAACTAAAATTTATATATCATGGCTCACAAGAAAGGTGTAGGTAGTTCAAAAAACGGTAGAGAATCAGAATCGAAACGCTTAGGTGTTAAGATTTTTGGTGGTCAGGCAGCAGTTGCTGGTAACATCATTGTTAGACAACGTGGTACCAAGCACAACCCTGGCGATAATGTATACGCAGGAAAAGACCATACCTTGCACGCCAAGGTAGATGGTATTGTTAAGTTTGAGAAAAAATCAGGTGGAAAATCTTTTGTATCCATCGAGCCTTTCCAAGCTTAAGAACCGATAATATACTTTTAAAAGGCCCCGCAATCGCGGGGCCTTTTTATTTTATGACATTTTTAATGGTTTCATAACCTATTGGTGATGTTGGAGTGAGAGTGGATGGCTTTCTTGAACTCTTGATTTTCCAACTATTAGCCATGAATAAGTTTTTTGGAATTTTATTTCTGCTTACGTTGAATATAATGTTCCCAAACGGAACCTATCCTCAACAGTCCAAGAACTTATCTGCTTCTGTAAAACCAGGGAAAACGTATCATAAGCTTCAAAGTCAATTGGAGGCTGCTAAAAGTCAGTCAAAAAATAAGGTGCTAATAGCTAAAGGCCATCTACAGCTCGGAGAATACTATCATACCCTTGGTCTTTATACCGAAGCCATAACACAATATAATTTTGCCTTGGAGCAGTTGGGTTCAAATCCCAATGAACCCTTATACATTTCCCTGAACAATAATATTGGAAAAGTATATCTCTCCCTCAATAATTTTGAGTTGGCCGAACAATACTTTGAAGAAACCAGACAGGCATCCATAAAACTTAAGGATAATAAGAACCTTGCATTGGCGTTGGGACAGTTAGGGGCGAGTCACGAAAAGCAAGGGGAATACGATGAAGCCCTTAAAGACCAAATTAAGAGCCTTGAATTGTTTCAGAAATTGGGAGATGCGTATGGGGAGGCCATGACCCATGAAAATATTGGGAGTATTTATGAAGATCTTGGTCAATTTGAGCTGGCATTCGATTATTTCAACAAAGCTTATGATTATCTCAGGGAATCCGATTCCGAAGAAGAGATTAATGTATTGAACAATATTGGTGACTCCTTTCGTAAACGTGGCGACTACGAACTTGGATTGGATTATACTTTAAAGGCTTTGGAGTTGGCCAACGAATTGAATGATCTACATCAATTGGAAAGTGCCCATAAGGATTTGTCCAAAAACTACGCTCTAATGGGCAATTTTGAGATGGCGCATCAACATTTGCTGATGGCCGAAGAATTCAATAGTGAATTGATCAAATCTCAAAACAGCGACCAATTAAATGTACTACAGACCATCTATGAGACCAATAAAAAGGAAGCTGAGATACAATTGCTAAGGGAGCAGAACAAAGTAAGCACTGCCAATCAGAACCTGCTTTGGGTGGCGCTTTTTGCCGTTGCCGTTATTTTTATCATCCTTTATGCCTACATGGGGAAAAAGCGAAAAGCAAAGCTTAAGATCCAAGAATACAAGCAAAGAATGCTCAAGGCAGAACTTGATAAAAAGGAAATAGAGGAAAAGAACTTACAAAGAGAAGTACAATTAAAGGCAGCTTCGCTATCACGGTACAGTCTTCATTTGTCCCAGAAGAACAAGATTTTGCTGGACATGTCCAATACCCTCCGCAATATGGTAGCACGTAAACATATGGATACTTCTGCCAAGATGAAGGAACTTGTTAAGGAAATAGATTTTAATCTAAAGCAGGAGCAAGAATGGGATGAGTTTATGACCTTTTTCAAGGAGATTCACCCAGAATTTATTAAAAAGCTGTCCAAGTTATCGGAGAATTCACTTTCCCCGGCCGAATTACGACTTGGTATGTTGTTGCGATTGAATCTTTCATCCAAAGAAATCGCTTCGATTTTACGTGTTACTCCGGATAGTGTTAGGGTTGCCCGTTACCGGTTGAGAAAAAAATTGCCCATTGATCAAAAAGAAGAGTTGGTAAACTTTATGATTGAACTTTAGGGCTTTAAAACTCCACCTTTTGAGAAAAGGTTATCCCAATGTAAAAAAACTGTAATTGTTGCTCTCTTGTTTCTGTCGATTTTCACTTTTGTTTCCTTTTTGTTTCCTTTTAATTCAAATCATAACGAGTTGATATACATAGTTTTGGAAAGCAATCTAACGTAAACCAAAATGAAATTGATGAACCTTAAAAAACTACTTTTTGTAACGCTATTTCTTGTTATTGGAACGGCAATCGGCCAGGCGCAAACAGGGAATATTCAAGGAACAATAACCGATGAGAACGGTATTTATGTTCCAGGTGCCAATGTGTATGTAGAATCCTTGGTAAAAGGAGCCATTTCTAATTTTGATGGAAAATTTACCCTAGTAAGTATCCCAGACGGGAATTATACTTTGAAAGTTTCTTACATGGGCTATTCCGATGTAGAGCAACAAGTCACTGTAACAGCGGGTAAAACTACTCCTGTGAACATTGTACTGGTTTCTTCCAATGTGGAGTTGGCCGAAGTACAGGTAAGTGCTTACGGTTTGAGTGGTCAATCCAAGGCACTGAACACGCAAAAAAACAACATGAACATTACCAATGTGGTGTCCACCGACCAGATTGGTAAATTTCCCGATGCCAACATTGGCGATGCCGTAAAACGTATCCCCGGTATTACAATGCAGGTAGATCAAGGCGAGGCACGTAACATTATTGTTCGTGGTCTTTCGCCTCAATTGAATTCCGTAACCTTGAACGGAAGTAGGATTCCCTCCGCAGAATCTGACAACAGAAATGTTCAGATGGACCTGATTCCTTCGGATATGATCCAGACCATTGAAGTGAACAAGGCCGTAACCCCCGATATGGATGCCGATGCATTGGGTGGATCTGTAAACTTGGTGACCAGAACGGCACCACAAGGATTTAGGATTTCCGCAACTGCCGGGTCAGGTGTCAACTTTATCACAGATAAAAGAATATTGAACGGTTCCTTTTTGATAGGTGACCGAACAAATGACGGAAAATTTGGATGGATGCTCTCCGCAACCATCAACGATAACGACTTTGGTTCAGATAATATTGAAGCGGAGTGGGACAACGAATTTGAGTACAACACGGGTGCCGAGGATGAAGAAGGGGAGCCAATATTAGAGGAGGCCGAAGTGGATCCATATACCAATGTAACAGAACAGCGGACCTATTTGGTTCAGAGGGTGAGAAGAAGTTTTTCTGCCAACTTGGATTACCAAATCAACCCAAACAACAATATCTACCTAAAAACCATGTATAACTGGCGGGACGACCGTGAAAACAGGTTTCGATTGGAGCAGGAAATATTGGATGGTGAGGATATCGAGGTAGGTGATTTTACCTTAAACAATGGCAGACTGACCCGTTTTCCGGTAGAGGTTAAAAGACAGTCCAAAGGTGGTATCGCCGGTGGTAGAAACGATAATCGAAGATTGGAAGATCAACGAATGCAAAATTACACACTTGGGGGCGACCATTTGTTTGGCTCCTTAAAGGTGGATTGGATGGCAGCCTATGCCAAAGCATCCGAAGAGCGTTTAAACGAGCGTTATGCTGAATATGAGACCGAGTATATCATAAATAACGACAACAGTAATCCCAAATATCCTATAATGACCGCTGCCAACGCCGATGACTTCAATGATTTGGGAGCATTTGAATTTGGGGAGATCACCAACGAAAACCAATATACCGAGGAAGAGGACGTCAATTTTTTCTTGAACTTTGAACTTCCGGCCGATTTGTTCGGGAATGGAGGTAGCCTAAAGTTTGGTGCAAGGGGAAGATTTAAATCAAAACTCAGGAACAACGATTTCTTTGAGTATGATTTGGAGGATTTGTACCCTACTTTGGCCGATGTGCCAGTAAAATCCTATACCGATCCAGATTATCTGCCAGGGAGTAAATATGAGGCCGGTAACTTTGCCAGTGAAGAGTGGTTGGGCTCTTTGGATTTAAACAGTTCCAATGGAGAAGCGGTACAGGATGAGTACCTGCCCGGTAATTTCGATATTAAGGAAGATGTGTGGGCCGGATATGCCATGATCAACCAAAAACTTACCAACAAATTGAGCGTTTTGGCAGGATTGAGGATTGAAAATACCAAACTGGAAACCCAAGGAAACCGCGTGCTTTACATTGAAGAGGATGAGGAAGCCGGAATTGAGGAAGGCATAGAGGTTCAAGCAGTTTCTGATGAAAACTCATATACCAATATTTTGCCCGGTGTACACTTTAAGTACGACCTAAACAATAGTACGGTACTTCGATTTGCATGGACCAACACCTTGGCCCGTCCCAATTATGAGGATATGATTCCACGGGCCGAGATTATTTTTGAGGATAGCGAAGTGGTAGTTGGTAATCCAGAGCTGGACCCGACCACATCAATGAACTTTGATTTGAATGCGGAACATTACTTTGAAAGTGTTGGGATAATTTCTGGAGGTCTGTTTTATAAAAAAATAGACGATTTTATCTACACCTTTATCACTGAGGCGCCAAATGATGCTTTTGGAGCAGGTACAGCGGGTTATGATGTGTTCCAACCTCTTAACGGGGACTCCGCTTCCATTTTTGGAGCTGAGGTCTCTTTCCAAAGACAGTTGGATTTCTTGCCAGGCTTTGCTAGAAACTTTAGTATTTATTTGAACTATACTTACTTGTCCTCAAGCGCAGATGGTATTCGTAACGAGGATGGGGATGAGCGTACCGATTTGGATTTGCCCAACACGGCTCCGAACATGTTCAATGGTTCTTTGGGCTATGCCGACAAAAGATTTAGCGCACGTTTGTCCGCTAACTTTTCCGATTCCTATATCGATGAAATTGGTGGAAATCCATTTGAAGACAGATATTATGATACTCAGTTCTTCCTGGATTTCAATGCAAGCTATGCCATCAATAAGAACTTGAGGCTTTATGCAGATGTCAACAACATTACCAATCAACCTTTGCGTTATTTCCAAGGAGTGAAGGAAAGAACACAGCAGATGGAGTTCTACGATATTCGTTTCACCTTCGGACTGAAGTACGATCTATTTAAAAAATAATTCAAATTACATAATGTCACATCGAGCGCAGTGGGGATGGTTTTTAAGGTTTGAACCACAAAGCCTGTCTCGACTATGCTCGAATTGACTTTTTATTGAAATTCATTATAATGATTAAAAGATATATTCCATTTTTTCTGGCATTGGCCATAATGTCCTGTAAACAGCAGGGGAGTACATTGCCAGCCATTGCACCAGATATTATAACAGAGAAAACCCCGAACGATACTGATGATCCCGCTATTTGGATCAACCCAGAAGATGCATCAAAAAGTATTGTGTTCGGAACCGACAAAGAATCCAACGGAGGTGTTTACGCCTTTGACCTTGAAGGAAAGATCATTGAGGAGAAATCCATCAAAAACATTAAAAGACCAAATAATGTAGATTTGGAATATGGCTTTCAGCTCAACGATTCCGTGGCTGTTGATGTGATAGCTTTCACGGAAAGGGAAAAGCAACAGATCAGATTGTTCTCCGTGCCCGATATGAAACCACTCGATGGGGGAGGTTTTCCAGTATTTGAAGATGAGACCGATGTGGAACAACGTTTGGCCATGGGAATCAGTTTGTACAAATCCCCAAAGGATTCATCTGTATATGCCATTGTAAGCAGAAAAATTGGACCGAGCGGTTCTTACTTATATCAATATAAATTTGAATCGGACAGTACAGGGGTTGCCGCCAATTTGGTTCGTAAGTTCGGAAGTTTTACCGGGGGCAAGGAAATAGAAGCTATTGCCGTGGACAACGAAATGGGCTACGTGTACTATTCCGATGAAGGGGAATGCATTAAAAAATATTATGCCGAACCAAGCATGGGCGATGAGGAATTGGCCTGCTTTGGTGGTGAATTGTTTCAAGAAGATATAGAAGGTATTGCCATTGCCAGATATCCGAATGGAGAAGGTTACATTATTGTATCGGACCAACAACGCGGACAGTTCAATATTTTTTCCAGAAAGGACAATAGTTTTATAAAGGCGGTAAATCTATCGACTCTGGAGACGGATGGTTGCGATGTAGTCACTGTACCCTTGAACAAGACCTTTGCCAATGGTCTTTTCGTGGCCATGAACGACGAAAAGAACTTCTATTTTTATGATTTGAACAAAGCACTGGACTTGCAGTAAGTCTAGAATGTAAGCTTTCGTTTTCGAGCGGTGATTTGCCAAGTATCTACTTTTTTATCGTTCTCGATTACCGAAACTTCATCATGTAGGTTTATAGTGGGGCAAATATGGTAGGGAATTCCATAAAGGACATCACCAACCTTGTATTTGTCCCATTGTTTTACTTTGATCACGCCATGTTCTTCACTTTGTGAAATAAGTTCGTAACCGTCAAGGTTTAGAAATTTGACCCTTTTATCGATTGGGTTTTCCGCAGCAACCGATTTATGTCCAAGGTCAACCGTGATAATGCCATCGGTAGGTTTGGAAATGATCCTTGTTACCAAAAGTGCAGCAGGTTTAAATTGCTGCTCCGTTAACTTTTCACCATAGCCCCAGTCCCAAAGTACGCAAGTGCCTGGACTGGTTATCCTTTTTTCTTGTAGTGCATGAGATGTAAAGGATGGCGTGCCACCACAAATCAATTCCGCTGCAGGATAATCTATCCTTAAGGCACCCAAATAAGTTTCTACATCTTTCACCCCCGACTCTATTTGTTGTTTACGGGTTTCAAAATCAACATCCCTTAAATGGCCATCATAGGCGTGTAAACCTTTCAAGGAAAGCGATTTACATATTTTTAAATAGGCAATGAGCTCATCTAGGCCGGGACCTATTTCTATACCCGATCTATTCATCCCATTGTTTACATCAATATATATATCTGCAATAATACCCTGCTCTAAAGCTTTTTGGTTCAGTAGCTCCGCACTTTCCACATTATCCACAATGGTGGAAAGTCGGGTATTTGGAAAATGCTTCACCAAACTTAGGAACCGATCAACTTTTGGGCCTACCAATTGGTGTGCTATCAAAATGGATTTCGCTCCTGCTGCAGCTGCAATTTCAGCTTCGGAAATAGTAGACGCCTTAAATCTGGTGATACCGGAAGAAAGTAAATATTCCATCACTTTTGGCATTTTATTGGTTTTAATGTGGGGCATTAAACGTTCGGTCTCACCATGGACCAAAGAAAGCATTTCTTGGACGTTATGTTTTAAATGTTCCATGTAGAGCACAATGGAAGGAGAATCTACTGTTTCAATATTTTGGATGGTAAACCAATGGTTTTTCATGTGAAAATTTTTTCGTGGAATAAAGGTAACAATCGAAAAGGGATAGTGCACAAATTTGTCAATCTCAATTCCTAGGTTGGCAACAAAGGAGCCATGAGTTAAATTCTTTTCGTAGCTTTAATAGCACTAACTATAAATCTTTATATCATGAAAAAAGCAATTATTTCTTCTTTGTTGGCCTGCTCTATTTTGTTTACCAGCTGTTTAGGTTCTTTTAGCGCTTTCAATAGTTTGAAGGATTGGAACCAAGGTCTAACAAACAGTAGGTTCTTGGACAACCTTATTTTCTGGGGGTTGAACATTGTTCCTGTGTACGGGCTGTTTTTCTTGGGGGATACCATTATCTTCAACGTAATTGAATTCTGGTCAGGATCCAATCCTATTGCGATGAAAGATGGAGAATCAGAAACACAAATGGTAGAGCACGATGGCAATACCTTTGAGATGATCGCGACCAAGAACAGAATGCAGGTGACCGTTGTGGAAGGGCCTAAAAAAGGCAAGAAGATTGATTTGGTGTACAAGCCAGATGAAAAATCTTGGAATGCAGTACGTCCGAATGGAGAAACCATTAAACTTTCTTCTTTTGAGGAAGGGTTCTATATTGTTTATATGCCAAGCGGAGAAGAAGTGAAAATCGACCCAATGAGCACTAAGGAAGAAGGATTGGCCTTGTTGCAAGAAAGCAAGAGTTGCTACTATGGCGAAGCTTTGTTGGCCGATTAATAAGAATATCATAAAAACAATAAACCCATGGTGCAAGCCATGGGTTTATTGCTTTAAAACATTTCTGTTTTTAATATCTGTAGTACTCAGGCTTGAATGGACCTTCAACCTGTACACCGATATAATCAGCTTGTTCTTGGTTCAGCTCCGTTAACTCGACGCCTAAACGGGACAAGTGCAGCTTAGCTACTTTTTCATCCAAATGCTTCGGAAGCATATACACTTCGTTGGCATATTTATCACTGTGTTTCCAAAGTTCTATCTGGGCCAAAGTTTGGTTTGTAAAGGAGTTGCTCATCACAAAACTTGGATGTCCTGTGGCGCAACCAAGATTCACCAACCTACCCTCTGCCAAAATCACTACGTCCTTGCCATCAATAGTATATTTGTCAACTTGTGGCTTAATTTCATCCTTCGTGTCGCCATAGTTTCCATTCAACCAAGCCATATCTATTTCATTGTCAAAATGCCCAATGTTACAAACAATGGCTTTGTCCTTCAAGGCTCTAAAATGCTCCTCACGGATAATGTCCTTATTTCCTGTAGTGGTAATTACAATATCTGCATTGGGCACAACGGTTTCCAATTTTTTCACTTCAAAACCGTCCATACAGGCCTGTAGTGCACAAATCGGGTCAATTTCCGTTACAGTAACAATAGCACCGGCTCCACGGAAGGATGCTGCGGTACCTTTTCCTACATCGCCATAACCTGCAACGACCACGCGTTTGCCGGCCAACATGGTATCCGTGGCCCTGCGAATGGCATCCACGGCACTTTCGCGACATCCATATTTATTATCGAACTTGGATTTGGTCACAGAATCGTTCACATTGATTGCTGGCATTGGGAGTGTTCCCTTCTTCATTCTTTCATATAAGCGGTGAACCCCAGTAGTAGTTTCTTCCGAAAGCCCTTTAACGCCTCCGGCCAACTCCGGATACTGGTCCAAAACCATATTGGTAAGGTCACCTCCATCGTCCAAGATCATGTTCAATGGCTGTCTGTCCTCTCCAAAAAATAAGGTTTGCTCAATACACCAATCAAATTCCTCTTCGGTCATTCCTTTCCATGCGTATACTGGAATGCCAGCTGCTGCTATTGCTGCCGCGGCATGATCTTGAGTGGAGAAAATATTACAAGAACTCCAGGTTACTTCTGCACCAAGTGCCACCAAGGTTTCAATTAATACGGCTGTCTGGATAGTCATGTGAAGACAACCTGCAATTCTTGCCCCTTTTAAAGGTTGTTGACTGCCATATTCTTCACGCAATGCCATAAGACCAGGCATTTCTGCTTCGGCAAGCTCAATTTCTTTCCTTCCCCAATCTGCAAGAGAGATATCTTTCACTTTATAAGGAACATACGGAATTGTCTTTGTGCTCATACTTTTTATAAATTTACTTTTGTAGCTTCGCTTAAATAGTGCACAAAGATACGAATTCACATAACTTTTGTTGATGCCCATTTACAAAACAATAACAGTTTCCCCGACCACTTCGGTTTATATCTGGAAAGTGACAGAACCAGAAGACGAACTTTCTAAGGATGTGGAGCTTACGCAGCATTGTCAAAACCGAATGGACGGTATGAAATCTGAAGATCATCGACGGGCATTTTTGAGTATTCGGCACTTATTGGCTAAGGCAGGTTATGTGGACCACGATCTGTATTATGATGATTTTGGAAAACCACATCTTAAAGATGGAAAATACATTTCCATAACCCATTCCCATAACTTTACGGGCATTATAGTTAGCGAGAGCGATGAGGTGGGTATCGATATAGAAATGCAACGGGATAAAATTTTGAGGATCGCACATAAATTTACACCGATCCAAGAGTACAAGACCTTGGCCAACACGGAGGCATTAATGCGAAAGTTGACCATAGTTTGGGGAGCCAAAGAATCCCTTTATAAAATTTATGCCCAGCAAGGATTAAGTTTTCTACGCCATATTAATGTGATCGACTTTTCTTTTGAAGATACCAGAACAGTAGCCGAAATACTGTACAAAGGAAAAAAGTCGCATTACGAAATCGAATTTTTGGAGTTTGAAGGTTTTACCTGCGTGTATGCCCTAAAAATGATGGGAGGATGATGAATCCTTTTTGTAGTTTTACGTCCTAAATCCACAATCTTCATGAAAATATCCGTTGAGCTTACCTTGTCCCCCCTTCAGGATGATTTTGAAGCACCGATCATTGCCTTTATAAAAAAGCTGCGAAATTCTGGACTTACTGTTTTGGAAAACCCGCTGAGCACCCAAGTGTTTGGGGATTACGATACGGTGATGGCGCTGCTCAACACCGAGATCAAGGAAAGTTTTGAGAATTTGGACCATGTTGTGCTGACCATGAAAGTGGTAAAATCCGACAGAAGCGAGTATGAACCCCATTTTTGATTTTTTCCTTGGCCCTTACGAGGACCGAGAACTATCCCTGATCATCCTTGAGGCCACAGCTTTTTTCTTTGGAATTGCTAGTGTTGTCTATGCCAAAAAGGAGGATATATTGGTTTATCCAACAGGCCTGGTCGCTACGGTGATAACCACATATATTTTTCTGGTAGACCACCTGTACGGGGATATGATGATGAACTTTTACTATTCCATTATGAGTATTTATGGTTGGTGGAACTGGGCTCGACGTAAGGATAATAGAGAACTTGTGGTGAACATAACCAGGACCAGTTCCAAGGAGAAATGGGTAGGTATTGGATTTTTTCTTCTGACCATGTTGGTTACTTATGGGGTATATAAAGCATTTGGTGCCGAAATAGGCCCCACCAATTATGTGGATATATTTACTTCCGGTGTGTTTTTCACCGCAATGTGGTATATGGCCAACAAAAAATTGGAAAACTGGACCCTTTGGATATTGGGTGATTTAATAACCGTACCTTTGTACGCCTATAGGGGATGGGGAATGTTCTCTTTACAGTACCTCATCTTTACAGTTCTAGCGATACAGGGATATCTAGCATGGAAGAAAAACTTGGCCAAGAGCCCACAAACCTCATAAAAGTGGTCCTTTTTGGACCGGAATCCACAGGCAAGACAACATTGTCCAAGCAACTGGCAGAACACTACGAAACAGAATGGGTGCCAGAATATGCCAGGGAATACCTCCAAGACAAATGGGATAGGGAACATAAGACCTGTGAACCCCACGATTTGGTTCCCATCGCCTATGGCCAGATGGATTTGGAGAACAAATTGGCAAAAAAAGCGAACAAAGTACTTATATGTGATACCGACCTTTTGGAAACAAAAGTCTATTCAGAAGCTTATTACAATAGTACCTGTGACCCCCTTTTGGAAAAATACGCGTTAAAAAACACATACGACCTCTATTTTTTAACCTATATAGATACCCCATGGGTGGCAGATGATCTTAGGGACAAACCCGACGAAAGAGAACGAATGTTTGCGTATTTCAAAGAAGCATTGGAGAAAAATAACAGGAAATTCATTAATTTAAGGGGAAATAAAGCGTCAAGGCTTTCCATAGCAATAGAACACATAGATAAACTTCTCCAAAAACATGATAGCATTAAGTCCTAAAGACTTGGAACAACTGGATTCCAAAGGAATTTCCAAAGAAAAAGTAGAAAATCAAATACAAACATTTAAAGAGGGCATCCCTTTTGTGCAATTGTCGCAAGCTGCGGTGGTTGGCAATGGTATTTTACGGTTCTCCGAAAAGGAACAACAAGATTTGCTTCAATATTTTGAAGACCACAGAAAGCACTTGGATCTTTTAAAATTTGTGCCTGCTTCCGGTGCTGCATCGCGAATGTTCAAAGCCATGTTCAATTTTTTGGACAGTTACGATCCATCAAAGGAAAAGTTGTCCGAATATTTGGAACGCACGGGCGATTCCGATGCCAAAAAGTTTACGGAAAACCTTTCAGACCTTCCTTTTTATGAATTGATCATGTCGCGAATCGATGGTAAAGCCTCAAACAAGGATGGGGAAGCCTATCTTTTTGTGCAGGAGATGTTATTGGAAAGCGGACTTAATTACGGATTTTTTCCAAAAGGCCTTTTGCCCTTTCATAAATATAGCTCGGGCACTGCGACCCCATTCGAAGAACATTTAAAAGAAGCCGCACTCTATGCCAAAACTATGGGGAGGGCCAATCTTCATTTTACGGTTTCCGAACAGCATGATGCGATGTTCGCCGATGAAGAAGCATTGGTGGCACCAAAGATCTCTGAGCGCACCGATACCGATTTTACTATTTCATATTCCAATCAAAAACCATCTACGGATACCATAGCTGTGGACATGGACAACAAGCCTTTCAAAAACAGCGATGGGTCTATTTTGTTCCGCCCCGGAGGACATGGTGCATTGATCGAGAATCTGAACGATCAGGATGCCGATATCATATTCATTAAAAACATTGATAATGTGGTGGTCGATAAAAATTTGGAGACCGTGTCCAATAGTAAAAAAATGTTGGCCGGTGTATTAAAGAAAGTACAGGATAAGGCATTTGCTTATGCAGAACTTTTGGACAAAGAAGGCGTTTCCATTGAAAAAGCGGATGAAATAAAGTCATTTTTGGAAACAAACCTTAATGTAAGAATGCCTGTCAATTATGATGGATTGAGCGTGGGAGAGCAGAATGCAATTTTAAAGGAAAAGATTGACCGGCCTATCAGAGTTTGTGGAATGGTAAAGAATGAGGGCGAGCCAGGTGGAGGTCCATTTTGGATAAAAGATAGTGATGGTAACATCTCACTTCAAATTATAGAGTCCGCTCAAATTGATATGGATGATAAGGAACAAGCGGCCATCCTACAAAACGCAACGCACTTTAATCCAGTTGATTTGGTGTGCGGGGTTCGAAACCATAAAGGTGAAAAGTTCAATTTATTGGAGTATGTTGACCCTAAACAAGGCTTTATCACAGGTAAAACAAAAGAAGGAAAAGAGCTGAAAGCACTCGAATTGCCAGGTCTGTGGAACGGTGCCATGGCTTTTTGGAACACAATTTTTGTAGAAGTGCCCTTGGTGACCTTTAACCCGGTAAAAACAGTGAACGATTTATTGAAGCCGACACATCAGGCATAGAAAATAAACATTTAAAGATGGGACCCGCTTCATAAAAGTTGCGGGTTTTTTTATGGCCGATTATGACCTATAAACAAAAGGTGTGTCTTAAAGATATATTCGAAAATGTTTTCGATGACATGATTAAATTTTAATAATCCTTGCGGGTTGTTTCAACTAGGTTGGTTGATTTGGTAAGAGGCCGCGCTTTTTGTGCGGCTTTCTTTTCATAGTGCTCGGAAACGTTAGGCAACAACGTAAATATGTTATATAAAATAGTCCTGTTCTTTAATCTGATTTCATTGGCCTTGGCCTTGTACATATTAATATCGTACTTGAAAAACAGAAATAATGATAAGGACATCAAAAAGCAGGATGATGCTATCTAAACACTATCCATGTATTGTCCATAATGCCAATCTGTACCATGGTCTTTTTTCCTTGTGACCATTAATTGGCAATTAAGAAAGGCTGCTTCGGCGGCCTTTCCTTTTTAGGCGAGTGTATTCCTTGGTCCTTCAGTTTTTGAAAATTTTGTTATGATAACCGGACACTACATCTTACATTTGTGGCATCTCAAAGGGGTGCTTTTTTAAAAAAGGCTGAGATTATACCCAATGAACCTGGGCGGGTAATGCTGCCAAGGGAATGCGCAAGCCGCATCTTGGAATTTCTATGTTTCTTTAGAAACAACAATCAATTATTAACAAAGAATAACAGCCCCTTTTATTCGTAACATTTTTACGAATGAAAACTTTATTCACAACATTGGCCCTTTTAGGGCTGGCACTTTCCGTAAGTGCCCAAGAAGAACAAATCGATTCCCTAGAAGGGAAAAAGGTAGTCTTGGACGAAGTATTGGTCCAAGCCGTAAGGGTTACCAAAGAATTTCCCATTACATTTTCGGATTTGGACAAAGTTGAACTTGCTCCACGTAATTTAGGGCAGGATGTACCCATATTAATGAACTTTATGCCTGCAGTGGTCACCACTTCGGATGCAGGTGCAGGTATTGGGTACACAAGTATTCGGGTTCGTGGTAGCGATGCCACCCGCGTTAATGTGACCATTAATGGAATTCCGTATAACGATGCGGAATCCCAAGGGACCTTTTGGGTGAACATGCCCGATTTTGCCTCTTCTACACAAAGTTTACAATTACAGCGTGGAGTTGGGACATCAACGAACGGAGCCGGTGCTTTTGGCGCTAGTTTGAATATGCTTACGGATGCTTTTTCAGAGGAGGCCTATGCTAGAATTTCGTCTTCCGTAGGTAGTTTTAATACCCTTCGGAACAATGTGAAGTTCAGTACTGGACTGCTAAACGATTATTTTGAGTTCTCTGGCCGACTATCAAGGGTCACCTCTGATGGTTATGTAGACAGGGCCGCTTCGGAATTGGATGGTTATTTTCTTCAAGGGGTCTATAATGATGAAAGTACCCTGGTCAAGGCTTTGCTGTTCGGTGGGCATGAGGTTACTTATCAAGCTTGGAACGGAATTACTGCTGAACAATTGGAAAATGACCGCACCTACAATTCTGCCGGAGCTTATACTGATAGTAATGGGAATGCTCAATTTTATGATAATGAGGTGGATGATTACAAGCAAGATCATTTCCAATTGCACTGGTACGAAACCTGGAATTCCGCTTGGAACACCCATTTAGCGGTGCACTATACCCGTGGTAGGGGCTTTTTTGAACAATATAGGGACGATGATGATTTCGCTACCTACGGGTTGGAGCCTATAACGGTAAATGGTGATTTGGTGGAAACTACCGATTTGATTCGCCGCCGATGGTTGGACAATGACTTTTATGGGACCATTTTTTCCGCAACCTACAGTAACGATAATTTGGAGCTCATCATGGGTGGTGGCTATAACGAATACAAAGGAGACCACTTTGGTGAGATTATTTGGGCCGAGTATGCAGGCAATACCGAAATACGGGATAGATATTACGATGATACATCTACCAAAACAGATTTCAATGTTTATACCAAAGCCAATTATAAATTGACAGATCAATGGTCCCTGTTCGGAGACCTACAATACCGAGGTGTTACATATAAGGCCAATGGGGACGATACAGGATTAGTGGACGATTCGTTCAATTTTTTCAATCCCAAAGCGGGTATAACATTCGATTTAAACAGAAACAATAATTTCTATTTCTCCTATGCCAGGGCCAATCGGGAGCCCAACCGTAATGACTATGAAAGTGGAAGTCCTAAACCAGAAAAACTCAACGATTTTGAACTGGGATGGCGATATGTCTCACCGAGCTTTCAGTTGAATACCAATGTGTACTATATGAGATATAAAGACCAATTGGTGCTAACAGGAGAATTGAACGATGTAGGTGCACCGCTTAGGTCCAACGTGGGCGATAGCTACCGCATGGGTCTGGAAATAGATGCGAATGTAAGCATATCCAAATCTTTTCGATGGAGTCCAAACCTAGCGCTGAGCGATAACCGCAATATTGATTTCTTTTTTGAAAGGGACGGAGAGCTTCAAAACCTGGGGGACACCCATATTGCCTATTCTCCACAATTGATTGCCGGTAATATTATATCATATATGCCACGTGAAGGCTTTCAAGTATCGCTATTGTCTAAGTTTGTGGGTAAGCAGTATATGGGTAATATCGATGCTGAGTCTTCTGTTTTGGATAGTTACACGCAGACGGATTTCAATGTGCAGTACACCATAAATACGAATACATTTATCAAAAGTATTGTGCTTTCAGGTTTGGTAAACAACATTTTTGATGCGGACATTGTTTCCAACGGGTATTTTTACACCTACGATGACAATTGGTCCAGTCCTGGAGCGGTAACCACTATTGAAGGAGCTGGATTCTACCCCCAAGCAGGAATTAACTTCTTGTTGGGTGCAACAATCAATTTTTAGGTAGTTGAAGCTATAAAGTGTCCGTATAAGCAGTACTTCAAAAAGGGTATTGCAACGATAACTTTGGGTAGACCAAATTATTTTAAACGGGATTCTGTATTTTAACACAATGACAGAGTCCCGTTTTCAATTTTCCGAGGAGCAGCCCCTTAGATGGGGAGTAATAGGTTGTGGCAGCGTAGCGGAAAAAAAGAGTGTGCCAGCGTATAAGGGTACCTCTGGATTTCAGGTGGAAATGGTGATGCGACGCAATGCCGAAAAGGCCAAGGATTATGCCCAAAGGCACGGTATTCCCAAATGGACCACGAATGCCGATGAGGTTATCAACAACCCCGATATTGATGCCGTCTACATAGCCACCCCGCCAGATACCCATAAGTTTTATGCATTGCAAGTGGCCGAGGCGGGCAAGCCATGCTGTGTGGAAAAGCCAATGGCGCCCAGCTATAAGGAAAGTCTAGCCATTTATAATGCATTCCAAAAAATTAATGTTCCACTTTTTATAGCCTATTATAGACGTTCGCTACCTCGTTTTTTGCAAATCAAACAATGGTTGGATGATGGAACCATTGGAAAGCTACGTCACATACATTGGCAAAAGACAAAGGCGCCAAATGAAATTGATTTGGCCAAGAAATACAATTGGCGCACCGATACGAATATTGCCAAAGGTGGTTATTTTGATGACTTGGCCAGTCATGGATTGGACCTTTTCAACTTTCTTTTAGGTGATATTGTTGAGGTGAATGGGATGGCAACCAATCAATTGGGGTTGTATTCCGCTTTTGATGCAGTTACGGCCAGTTGGATGCACGAAGGAGGCATAACCGGAACGGGTACTTGGAATTTTGGCTCATATCACCGAACGGACAAGGTAGAAATATTAGGTTCCGAAGGCAGCATTCGCTTTGCGGTTTTGGATGAGGCCCCCATTGAAATGGAAAATGCGTCCGGCCATCAAATTTTGGAAATACCCCACCCCGAACATATTCAGGAGTATCATGTTAACAACATTAAAAACCACCTGTTGGGAAATGGTGAACACCCTTCATCAGGAGAAACAGGTCTGCACACCAGCTGGGTAATGGATAAAATCTTAAACGGTCACTGATCAGTTGGAGATTATTACGGTATTTCCGCTTTGAGCAGCACTATAAAAGAGGAGGTCGTAATATCTATTCCCATCATCTGGCCGGTCCAGTAATTGTCCAGTAAACAGGCTATAGGTGTATCCATCACAACTACAAACAACATTTTGCCCATCGATTGTCATTGTAGAGCATTCATTGGGTGAATGGTTGGGGCAACTTGCTTCGAACGCATAAAAGGTGTTAAGACTTGATTTTATTACAAAAGCACCTCTTGTTCCTACGCCACTATTGCCTACATATACCGGATTTCCAATATTGTTGAGGTCGTTGTAAAGGGGCAGATTCAAATTGAGCTCGAACCGAAAACGAACTTCTTGCAGGTATGGATTTCTATTGGTTGTATCCGTGCTACAGGCTAAAATTAGCGCAAAAACAACAAGGGCCCAGAAGTGTTTCATAGTGGATAGTTTCAGTTCATTACAAGAGCAAAGTTGAACAAAAATTCTATATATTTGCGTTAAATCCTCGCAAAAACCATGCAGGTCATGGATACCGTTGAGGATTTTTTGTATTTGTAGAGGAAGAGTACGTTGGGGAAATTTTTTCATTTTCTTCAATGCCTCTTTGCATTAAAAATTAACGATATGAGCAAAGTTTCATACTATACGCCCGAAGGATTAAAGAAATTAAGGGACGAACTGAATCACTTAAAGGATGTGGAGCGCCCTAAAGCATCTCAGGCCATTGCAGAGGCAAGGGACAAAGGAGATCTTTCCGAAAATGCGGAATATGATGCAGCAAAGGAAGCACAGGGTCTTTTGGAAATGAAGATTTCTAAAATGGAAGAGACCTTGGCCAATGCCCGTTTAATAGACGAATCGCAATTGGATACATCCAAAATTTTGGTGCTTTCCACAGTTAAGTTAAAGAACCAGGCCAATGGCATGGAAATGAAGTATACCTTGGTGGCAGAGAGCGAGGCAGACCTTAAGACGGGTAAAATTTCCGTTACGTCCCCAATTGGTAAAGGATTGTTGGGAAAAGAGGTTGGCGATGTAGCTGAGATCAAGGTGCCGAACGGTACTCTAAAATTTGAAATTTTAGAGATTACAAGAGAGTAGCAGTAATTAAAATGGTTATATTTAATCCCGTCCTAGTACGGGATTTTTTATTTTAAAATAAATCAGAATGGCCAGTATATTTACTAAGATCATCAATGGGAACATTCCTTCCTATAAAATTGCGGAGGACGAAGATAATTTTGCTTTTTTGGACATTAACCCTAACGCAAAAGGACATACCCTTTGTGTGCCCAAAAAAGAGGTAGACAAGATTATGGACCTGGACGAGGAATCTTATATGAAACTAATGGCCTTCTCCAGAAAAGTTGCATTGGCCATTGAAAAGGCCGTTCCCTGTAAACGCGTAGGGATGTCCGTAATTGGTTTGGAAGTACCACATGTTCACGTGCATCTTATTCCTCTTCAAAGTATGGCGAATGCCACCTTCCAACATAAAGAAAGCTTGACCGCTGAGGAATTCGAAGCGGTTGCGGAAGCCATTAAGTCCAAACTTTAACTTTCCAGATACAGGTATATGCCGCCAGCTACGAGGCATAACATCAAAATCAGGATAATAAAAAACAGCATGGTGAACCGCACTGCTGGTCTGTCCGGTTTAACCAGTTTGTTGTAGTATTCAAAAACGCGCTCTATGTCCGGGGTCCAGTTTACCGGATAAATGATCGAATTACATTTTTTGCATTTGATCTCATTGGTTACAACGCCGGTAGTTCTGTGGTAAAGGGCATTGTACGTGTGTTTTTGATAAAAAGTAATCTTAAGTTCCTGATTAAAACATTCGGGGCAATTGTTGGTGATATCAGCTTCTTGTATTACGAGTTGTTTTTCCTTGGCCATAATTCAAATTTAAAGTGCTCGTAGGGAAATCTGCATGATAGTTCCTTCTTTACTTGACGAAAATACTTTAATTTTTCCTTTATGGTACTCTTCTACAATTCTTTTTACCAACGAAAGCCCTAAGCCCCAGCCCCTTTGTTTGGAAGTCACCCCTGGGTTAAATATGTTCTGAAAATCACTTTTAGGGATACCGTGGCCGGTGTCGGACACCAATATGTTGATGTTTTGGCCTTTTTTCTCGATTTGGATGGCGATATTTCCTTTTCCTTTCATGGCATCGATACCATTTTTCACCAAATTTTCGATACTCCAGTTGTACAATGGTGGATTCATTAATACTATGGCTTCATCTACATTGGAACTAAAAGAAAAGTGCACCAATTTGGAACTACGTTGCTTAAGGTATTCGTACGCTTTTTTGGTCTCTGCCACTATATCATGTTCCCGTAATTCGGGGATGGAACCAATTTTGGAGAATCGTTCTGTAATGGTCTCCAATCTGTTGATGTCCTTTGCGATTTCCTTGGTTACTTCCGGGCTTATGTTCTCCGCTTTCAGCAGTTCGTTCCATCCTAATAAAGATGTGAGCGGGGTCCCTATTTGATGCGCGGTTTCTTTGGCCATTCCGGCCCAAAGTTTGTTCTGTTCCGATGCCTTATTGGTCCTAAAGAAAAAGAAGATCACCGCTCCAAACAAAAATATGATCAAAAGGAGGGCCAACGGGTAATATTTCAATTTGTTCAATACTTCAGAGTTGCCATAATACAGCGTTTCCAATAACTCCTCCTCCTGAATTATTTGTATGGGCTCATTTTCATTTTGGAATTGGGCTATTTTTTTTTGAATGTAAACACTGTCGGTTATTTTGTCTTCTGGAATATTATGGGTCTTATAAGACCCTTCTTCATTTACCAATATCATCGGGGTGGATGTGTTGTTTCCCAGCACTTTAAGGGTCAGGTTTCCCAACTCTTGATCAACAGAGGATTGGATGAGCTCTAACTGGGCGGTGGCCCATATTTCCATTTTTAGTCGTTCCTCCTCCTTAAATTTTTTGAAAAAGCTATTAGTGTTCCATAAGATTAGACTCACAATGACGAATGCCGAGATCAGCATGATGATATTGGAAGTTTTCCGTTTGGTGCTAAAGTTCATTGTTGGTCAAATTCTATTTAAAGATAGGTAAATGGAAAACATGTTGATAGTTAGTTGAAATAACGGCTGCCTTTGGAATTCATTTTATGTACTTTTGAGTTTTCAACAAAAATTAACATTGCATGGAAGTTCAGGGAAGAATCAAAATGATCGATGAGACCAAAACATATGGCAACAACGGTTTCAGAAAAAGAGAGGTGGTCGTAACTACAGAAGAGCAATATCCACAACATATTTTGGTAGAATTTGTACAGGATAAGTGTGATCTGCTAAATAGTTACAGTGTTGGGCAAATGGTAAAGATCAGTATTAATCTTAGAGGTAGGGAATGGGTAAACCCCCAAGGTGAGACCAAATATTTCAATTCTATCCAAGGATGGAGGATCGAGAACCTTCAGTCCGAACCAGCTGGTGACAATATGCCTCCCGTGCCACCAATGGAAGCTTTTGAACCTGCCGACGATTACAACGAAGAAGATCACGACGACCTTCCTTTTTAAAGGACAGATTGTTTCACAAAATAGTTTTGATAATCCGGACCTTGGGTCCGGATTTTCTTGTTTTAGGGCCGATTTGTATTTTTAGAAAAAATTGACTTTGGAAAATACTCCCTTACATTTTCTGAGCCAAAGGTTGGAGTTTCCGCCTGTTGAGACTGCAAGCGAAGATGGTCTTCTTGCTGTTGGTGGCGACCTATCTCCAGAGCGGTTGTTGTTGGCCTATAAAAATGGCATATTTCCTTGGTTCAATGATGATTCATTGATATTGTGGTGGACCCCCGACCCTAGGATGGTACTTTTTCCTAATAAAATAAGAGTGTCTAAAAGTATGCGCAAAGTGATTCGTGATGGTGTGTTTACCCTAACTCAAAATACATGTTTTGAACAGGTAATGGACTACTGTGCCCAAATTGAGCGCAAGGGCCAAGATGGTACCTGGATTACTCCCGAAATGAAAAATGCCTACATCAATCTATATAAAAAAGGACATGCCAAATCTTACGAAGTTTGGGAAAACGGAGACTTAGTGGGAGGTCTGTACGGGGTGGACCTAGGACATGTATTCTGTGGAGAGAGCATGTTTAGCCTGCGGGCAAATGCCTCAAAATTTGCATTTATAAAAATGGCTCAGGAACTTGGCGAAAAGGGTTACCGAATCATAGATTGCCAGGTACATACCAATCATTTGGAAAGTTTGGGCGCAGAGTTGATTCCCCGAAAGGATTTTATAAAAATCCTACAGGGACAATTGCGCGCTGGTGAGTAAAAAAAGAATGTTCTGAGGAAAGTTGGAGGTGAAATATTCCATTCGATATTCAATACCCATCTGAAACTTGAATCCACCATACAATTGCCAGCCTATTTGTCCGGATAAGCGGGTATCGTATTGTGGGACGTTTTGTTTGGCAACACTCAAAAGATTTTCGATGCTCCCTACAAAATAAGGCTCACCAGGATCCAATTTTTCACCCATAAGTGGAAAGTCCATAGCAAATCGGTATCGAAACCTGTGGGTAGTCAAAGATTTGGTTATCCGTTGCTCGGTCCGGAATCTATGTCCATATCGAACTGCGAAGGGTTTGTTGGTAAAATTATACTGTTGAGTGATACGAAGTTCATTTTCCCTATTCTCAAAATTGTTTCTGAACCTATATTGAATTCCTAATGCAATACTTTGATTGTCCCTGATTTTTAGTTGTGAAAAATGGGCAACATCCAACTGTCTTCCTTTTAAAGTGAATTCCTCATCGGCAAAAATGTAGTTTCTGTTAGCTATGGAAAAGTTGTGGGAGTAAGATCCGGCAACATGGTAATTTATTGCAAATTGTGGTTGCCAGTACCCTGTTAGGTTTTCTTGACCTTGTACCAAGGCCATTGACAGGAATAATAGTAAAATAAAAAGCCACTTAGTAGAGGACATGGTCATAACTTGGTGGAAAAGATTTTCGGATTCGAATCAACTGCCCCTCTGAATCGAAGAGGGCTTCATATTCTTGAAAGCCATTACTTTCTTTGGCCGAAAAAACCAATTCATAGTTTAATTCGGGCAAAATCAAGTTTTGAAAGGCATTGTGCAGGGTTTTATCTGTAGGCTGTCCTTTGCGAACAGGATATTGTTGCTGTATTTTTTTTACTCTGTACTTTGAGTGATTTTCATCCAAGTAAAACGTTATGGTCTCCCACGTTTCATTCGGGATGTCCCTTTCCTTTATTTTGAACTCCACATCTTCCAGCAGACCTTTTTCATCGAATTCAACGCTGTAATGCAACCGACCTTTTTTAAACTTTACCTCGTAGCTTTTTTTGGTACTGTCCGTTTCCTGATAAAACCGAACTCGTTTGGCATCTTCCAAATAATCTTTGATCAAAAGATAGGAAGTGTTGGGAAAATCATCTTTGTCAATTCTCGACTCCCTTTCATATTTGTTTTGTGCGGAAGCGATTTGAGCAGTTCCTACCAATAAATAAAGGATATACTTAAACTTCATGGTATCTAAAACAATTTATTTCGTGATCGTTAACCATGCCGGTGGCTTGCATATGGGCATAGATTACCGTGCTGCCAACAAACTTGAAGCCACGTTTTTTCAAGTCCTTGCTTATGGCATCCGATAATTCGGTGGTAGCAGGAGCATCTTTATAGTTTTCCCATTCGTTTTTTATGGGTTCGTTGTTCACAAAGCCCCAAATGTAAGCGCTGAAACTACCAAACTCTTTTTGCACTTCCATAAACGCTTTTGCGTTGGAAATTGTAGCGTTCACTTTTAGTTTATTTCGGATGATTCCTGGATTTTGTAAGAGGTCATCAACTTTGTTTTGATCGTAGTCTGCTATCTTTTTATAGTCGAAATGGTCGAATGCCTTTCTGAAATTTTCACGTTTTCTTAATACTGTGATCCAACTTAAACCGGCCTGAAAGGTCTCCAATATGAGGAATTCGAACAAGGTTTCATCATCTTTAACAGGAACGCCCCATTCCGCGTCATGATAGGCCTCGTAAAGGGTGTCGCCCACGCACCAACCACATCTCTTTTTATCCATTGCTGTTCGTTTTTATCAAAAATAGGTGAAAATAAGAAATCGTTAACTGCAAGTTAAAGTGCTTTATTTTAATAGTAATGCTATTATTTTTGCGAGACTTTGTTTTAAAATTGGGATAGAATGGACATTTTACTGCAATCCGTAAAACTAGAAATGGATGAGAACCTCTACGTTAAGGACCCTGAATCTTCGGATTTGGGACGGAAAATCGTAGAACAAAGTATTTTGTTGATCGACGAAATTGGATTTGAATCCTTTACCTTTAAAAAATTGGGGGTTAAAATCCATTCCAACGAAAGCTCGATCTATAGATATTTTGAGAACAAACATAAACTGTTGCTTTATTTGGCTTCTTGGTATTGGGGCTGGGTGGAATACAAAATGGTTTTTTCCACCAACGCAATTTCCGATCCCGTAGAAAAATTAACGGCAGCATTGGAGGTACTGACCCAAACGGTGGAGGAAGATTCTTCTTTTTCCCATATTAACGAAGTGGTACTCAACAAAATCATCATCAACGAATATTCCAAGTCGTACTTGGTTAAGGAAATAAGTCATGATGGTGCCGAAGGGAGCTTTATAATCTGTAAAAGATTGGTTGCGAGGTTGAGTAAAATGATTTCAGCTGTGGATGCTGATTATAAGTTTCCAACTAGCTTGGCGAGCAATGTTCTGGAGGGATCCCTTCATCAGAATTTTTTAAAGACACATTTCCCAACCCTTACAAACTGTAGTGAAGAAGTAACACCTACGGCTTTTTTTACGGATCTTATTTTCCGCACACTAAATCAAAAAGTAAATGGCTAAAAAAATACTCTCTGCTTGGCAGCGGCTCACAGGTCTGCTTTCCTTGGACAAAAAGGACATTCTACAAATATTTTACTACGCAATTTTTGCGGGACTCGTTAACCTTTCCCTTCCTTTGGGAATTCAGGCCATAATCAACCTGATACAAGGCGCAAGGGTGAGTACCTCTTGGATTGTTCTAGTGGTTCTGGTGACCTTGGGTGTCGCTTTTGTAGGGGTTCTACAGCTCATGCAGATACGGATTATTGAGAATTTACAGCAAAAGATCTTTACCCGGTCGTCTTTTGAGTTTGCCTACCGATTTCCAAAAATTAAAATGAGCGAGCTCCGCTATTATTATCCACCGGAACTCGCCAACCGTTTTTTTGATACGCTGACAGTTCAAAAATCACTTTCCAAAATATTGATAGACTTTCCGGCGGCATTGTTACAGATCGTATTCGGGTTATTGTTGCTTTCGTTCTATCACCCGTTTTTCATTATTTATGGATTATTGCTGCTATTGCTTATTTACATTGTTTTCAAGTTCACGGCACAAAGGGGGTTGGACACGAGTTTGGAAGAGTCCAAAATCAAGTATAAAGTGGCACATTGGGTCCAGGAAATTGCACGTTCGATCGTGAGTTTTAAACTTTCTGGAAAAACATCCCATGCATTGGAAAAGAACGACACTTTGGTGGATGATTATCTGGAAGCCAGGGAAAGTCACTTTAGGGTACTTGTGCTGCAATTTATCCAAATGATCGGTTTTAAGGTTTTGGTCACTGCTGGATTGCTCCTTATCGGGGGGCTCTTGGTATTGGAGCAGCAAATGAACATTGGACAGTTCGTGGCAGCGGAAATCATTATTTTATTGGTGATTAGCTCTGTGGAAAAATTGATCCTGGGCCTTGAAACTTTTTATGACCTGCTGACATCCTTGGAAAAAATGGGTCAGGTGGTTGACAAGGAATTAGAACCGCAACATGGAGAAACACCTTTTAAGGATGGAGAGGGAATGACCATTGAGTTGGAAGATGTGGTGTATAAAGTGCCGGGGCTGGATAAAAAAGTATTGGACCATTTGTCATTGACAATTAAGCCGGATACGAAATTATTGATTCAAGGGAAGAGTGGATCGGGAAGGTCGACCCTCTTGCGTATGATTGCCGGTATTTTGGAGCCAGATGAGGGGAAAATCTATGTGAACAACGTAGCGCTCAAAGGCATAAAATTAAGCCAGTATCGCTCGTATCTTGGGCACGCCCTTACTGAAGAATATCCATTTGAGGGAACCCTCTTGGACAATATCACATTTGGCAATAAGGATATTCCAATGGAAGACGTGTATTGGGCACTGGAAAAGGTTAGCCTTTCGCAATTTGTCAAGGAACAGCCACAAGGTCTTAAGACCATTTTATATCCGGAAGGAAAAAAGATCCCTGATTTTATATCCAGAAAAATTGTTTTGGCCAGAAGCATAGTAACAAGACCGAAACTTATGGTTCTAAAAGATCCCCTAGAGCAGTACGACGAGGAGGAAACTGAAAGAATGATGGATTTCTTGACGGATTCATCCAACGGTTGGGCGCTGGTAGTTGTAAGTGAAAACCCAAAATGGGCCACTCGCTGCAACCAGACCATCAGAATGGAAAAAGGTAGATTGATCAACGTAAAATAAAGTTCATGCTGAATATTTCTTCAAATAACAAATTGAATGAAAAGGTAGACCTGACCGGTTATGAGGCTGGGAAAAAGGTCTTTCACAAGAGGCACTATAAGCAGTTTAACCGCTTTTTGGCTTCCTTTTCCATCATAGTTCTTTTTATGATGTTCTTACCATGGACACAGAATATTTCAGGTAGGGGCTACCTTACCACCCTTACTCCCGACCAACGTCCGCAAACCATACAATCCCCCATTCCAGGAAGGATTGAAAAGTGGTTCGTTAGAGAAGGGGACTATGTGGAAAAAGGTGATACCATTTTACATATATCCGAGGTTAAGAGTGAATATTTTGACCCAAACCTTGTTGAGCGAACCGGACAGCAGATAAAGGCCAAGTCTATGTCCGTGACATCCTATCAAGAAAAGGTGAAAGCCTTGAACCAACAAATATCGGCGCTCAACCAAGAACTTGGTTTAAAATTGGAGCAGGCCAAGAACAAATTGATGCAGTCCAAACTAAAGGTAAAGAGCGATAGCATTGATTTGGAAGCCGCCAAAACCAATATAACCATAGCCCAACGACAGTACGACCGTACCGAAAAACTCCAAGAAGAAGGGTTGAAGGCAGTGACAGACCTAGAAGGTAAGCGACTAAAATTACAGGAGACGCAGGCCAAGCTTATAAGTCAAGAGAACAAATTATTGGCGAGCAAGAACGATGTAATCAATGCCCAGGTTGAGATAAACAGGGTTCAGGCAGAGTACACTGATAAGATATCCAAGGCAAGAAGTGACCTATATACGGCGCAATCAAACCAGTTTGACTCCGAAGCGCAGGTCACCAAATTGGAAAACCAGTACACCAATTATGAGATTAGGAGCAGTATGCTCTATATAAGGGCGCCACAAAGTGGCATCATAAACAAAGCCATTAAATCAGGTATCGGTGAAACTTTTAAGGAAGGTGCCCAATTGGTCGGAATAATGCCTTCTGAATACGATATTGCAGTAGAAACCTATGTGGATCCAATCGATCTTCCATTGATCCATTTGGATGAGAAAGTCCGAATCCAGTTCGATGGATGGCCAGCTATCGTGTTCAGTGGATGGCCGAATGTTTCCTACGGTACTTTTGGGGGCAAAGTGGTCGCCATTGAGACATTTATAAGTCCAAACGGGAAATACCGGGTGCTTCTTGCTCCGGATGAAGAAGAAGCTCCATGGCCCAAGGATATTCGAGTAGGTTCAGGTGCAAGCACAATGGCACTTTTGGAAGATGTTCCTATTTGGTACGAGCTATGGAGGCAACTAAATGGATTCCCACCCAATTATTATCAACCTCAAAACACAAGCGCAGATGCTACAAAGAAATAGAAGATTACTTTTATTTTGTACCCTCTTTTTCTTTTCCATAAGCTTCTTTTATGCCCAGCAAGATTCTCTCGTGCTCGGTTTTAAGGAGTATTTGGGCTATGTGAAAAAATATCACCCAATAGCCAAACAGGCCCAGTTGAATATAGCTATAGGTCAGGCTAATTTAATGAAAGCAAGGGGAGGGTTCGATCCCAAGGTAGAGGTGGATTACGATACAAAGGAGTTCTCCGGAACCGAATATTGGGACCGATTGAACGCCACCTTTAAGATTCCAACATGGTTCGGTATTGAACTCAAGGGCAATTTTCAGCAAAACGAAGGATATTACCTCAACCCTGATGAAACCTTGCCCGAAGACGGTCTGTACAGTGCAGGGGTCTCCATGTCCGTTTTACAAGGGTTTTGGATAAACGAGCGTATGGCAACCCTTAAAAAGGCTAAATTGTTCAGGGAGCAGACCAAAGCAGATCAAGACCTGCAAGTCAACCAAGTTCTCTACAATGCTTCACTGGCCTATTTTGATTGGTTGAAGGCTTATAGGGATGCAGAGGTGTACAAGGATTTCTTGGAAAATGCAGAAGTTAGGTTCCAAGGAATCAAGGAGAGTGCTTTGGCAGGCGATATTGCCATGATCGATACTGTAGAAGCAAAAATTGCTGTTAGGAACAGGGACTTGGGTTACCAGCAAGCTAAGGTCAAGTTGATGAAAAAATCATTGGAGCTCAGTAACTTTTTGTGGATCGAAGATGTGCCCGTAGAGCTTCAACCCGGTATTAGCCCTATTTTGGAGCCCGAGATGGATATCAATTCAACGTTGGAAATTGATGGTGTGCCCTTGGATAGTTTTAATCTGGAATCACATCCGAAACTTATGTCCCTAGATTATAAAATTGAAGGACTGGCCGTTGACAAAAGGCTTAAGGCCAATAAATTATTGCCAAAGCTTAAAGCGGAATATAATTTTGTTACGGAGACACCGGAATTAATGAATTCCTTTGTTACGGAGAATTATAAAGCTGGATTGAGCTTTCAGATGCCCATTTTTTTACGGAAAGAAAGGGGGGATTTAAAATTGGCCAAGTTTAAACTCAGGGATGCCGAATATGAGCGTGACAATGCACAGGTGGAAATTGAGAACAAGGTCATTGCCATTTATAACGAATTGGACTCTTTCAACGAACAAAACCAACTGATAACGGACATTGTAAAAGATTATACGACCATGTTGGAAGCCGAGGAAAGAAAGTTCAGTTTTGGGGAAAGTTCACTGTTCTTGATCAATTCACGGGAAAGTAAGCTTATTGATGCTTACCTAAAACAGAACGAAATGCAGAACAAATTTTTCTACACCAAGGCAATGCTGTTCAAGAGTTTGGCCATAAACCCGAAAAGCTTGTAAGGAATACGTTGTAAAAACAACCAATGACAAAAGTCACCCAATAGGTAGAATGCCGAGGGTATTTTTGCAAAAACATTTTTTATGGAAGTATTGGAAAGTAATAGATTGGAAATAGTTAAGGATTATATCTCAAAAGGAATGGAATATCCGAGATATCGTGAATTGGTTTCTCAATTGGCGAAAACGGGCAGAACAACCGGAAATCTGCAATCTGAAGCTATGATCAACTATACCAAACTTGGCGATCGTAGAATGGCTCGTTGGGACAAAACATTTAAAATTTCTGAAGATGACCAACAAAAGCTATCCCAATTAAAAGGGAATCTGGTGTTTTTGGCCCTGACCGAGAGCTGGTGTGGCGATGCGGCAGCTAGCCTACCAATTATCAATAAAATAGCGGAAGCAAACCCCAATATTGACTTTAAGGCTGTTTTGAGAGATGAAAGTCTCGATTTAATGGATGCATTTCTGACCAATGGAGCAAGGTCAATTCCCAAAGTGATAGTTTTTGATACCGACAATGATGAAATTGTAGGAGAGTGGGGTCCCAGGCCAAGCATAGCTACTCAAATGGTGGAGGATTGCAAAAGAGAACATGGTAAGCTCACCGATGAGTTTAAACAAGAACTTCAGGTCTGGTACAATAAAAACAAAGGTGAAAATATTCTAGAGGATATCTTGGAATTACTTGCTTTGGAATAGATAAGTGATCGTTCCAATTTGTGACGCCTTGGAATCTGGGCTAAAACGTGCTTTCAGGGCATAGGCAATCGCGTTGTCCACCAAACAACCGTTGTCGGTTCCAGAACTTTTATCATTAAAGTTGGCTTCCGTTACATAACCATTGTCATCCACGGAAATATTCACAACAACTTTTCCTCCTTCAATACAGGTATAAATCGGTGGGGGTAGGTAGTATGCGTTTCTGTCCACCAAAGAATAGGAAATGGAAGTTCGCCTATCTTTTAGGTAATCGGTAAACTCTTCTTTTTGGGCATCACGTTCCCCTAATTTTTCCTTTTTCTCATCACGTTGGGCTCGCAATTGTTTCAATTGCTCTTCAAAACCTGAGTTATCTGCATATTCTCCCGTCTCACTGCTTAAGGCCCTTTCTTCCATGAGCTCTTCCAATGTTTTTAAGGGTTCGGGGTTTCCCACACTTGGTTTTGCTGTTTGGTTTACGGCCATGTGGCTTTTAATGGGGTCATTGGCTGCCTGCATTTCTTCCAAGCGTTCTTCCTCCTCCTCAATAAGTTTTTCTATGTCCTCATCGGCCAGGCTCATTTCAATAACATACTCATCCTCTTTTATGCCTCCTAAGTGAATATTGAAAAGCAATAAAATCACTATGGACATAGAGAACAAAGTGATCAAAAGTGATAACTGGCTCTTATTTAAGTTCATGGTTCTACTATAACCGCTTTTTTGTAAAATTATTTTATCCCAACCCTCTAGGTTGAAGCGTTTACTTCAAGGTTTTCCTTGAAAACATTGGGGCTTGTAGCATTATTTACGTTGAAATCACCTATTTTGGTTCTTCTGAGCTTGGTAAGGTGGGCCCCAGAACCCAAAACTTGACCAAAATCGTGTGCCAAGGAACGGATGTAGGTCCCTTTACTACAAACCACCCTAAAATCCACTTCGGGAAGTTCGATTCTGGTAATTTCAAATTCCAAGATTTCTATTTTCCTCGATTTTATGTCCACTTGTTTCCCTTCCCGGGCAAGTTCATATAATCGCTTGCCATCCTTTTTTAAGGCTGAAAAAATAGGGGGCACTTGATCAATCTCTCCCAAGAATTGTTTCGTAGCTTCTTGAATTGATTGTGTTGTAATATGCTCTGTGGAAAAGGTCTCGTTCACTTCGGTCTCCAAATCGTAGGAAGGTGTAGTGGCTCCTAGTGTGAAGGTGCCCGTGTATTCTTTTACCTGTCCTTGAAGCTCTGGAATTTTTTTAGTGAACTTTCCCGTACAGATAATCAACAGACCTGTAGCCAAAGGGTCCAATGTTCCTGCATGACCGATTTTTATCTTTTTGAGACCAAATTTTTTACGAATGGCCCATTTCAAAGCATTCACTGCTTGGAAGGAGCTCCACTCCAGTGGTTTATCGATCAATAAGATTTGACCGTTTAAAAAATCTTCTTTGGTGTTCAAAAACTTGGGGTTTTGGGCAAATATACTGATCTATCCCCAAATGCTCCACGCGAGTGCGATAAGGCCCACAATCAAACAGTAAATCGCAAAATAAGTAAGCTTGCTTTGGCGTACCAGTTTGATCATCCAAGTACAGGCGGCAAGGCCGGCAATAAAAGCAGCTACAAATCCTGCTCCCATGGCTACAGCTTGGTCGCCATGAAAGGTAAGGTCTCCGCCCATCACATCTTTGGCAACTTTGCCCAAGATTAGGGGAACCACCATCAAAAAGGAAAAACGTGCCGATTTTGTCTTGTCAACTCCTAAAAGTACGGCAGCCGAAATAGTTGCCCCACTTCGGGAAATGCCGGGTAGAATAGCTACGGCCTGTGCCATTCCAATGGCAAAAGCACTTCGAAAGGATACATTTTTATCGGTGGTCTTGGCCAAATCTGCCAAATACAGCAAAAATGCCGTTATGACCAACATGATACCAACGATGACGATGGCACCATCAAAAAACACTTCGATAAAGTCATTCAAAAACAGTCCCACCAAAGCAGCAGGAATCATGGAAATGATAATTTTTAATGAAAACTGGGTTTCCTCGTTCCATTTAAATTGAAACAGGCCCTTCAATATCTCAAAAACATCTTTTCGGAAGACTACCAAAGTACTTAATGCAGTTGCAAAATGAAGTACTACGGTAAACAACAAACTTTCTTCGGGAACGGCCTGTGCTCCCAAAATAGCTTTTCCCAATTCTAAATGACCGCTGGAGGAAACAGGTAAAAATTCGGTCAATCCTTGAATGATTCCAAGGATGATAGCATCGATCAATTCCAATTATTCCTTGTTTTTCTTGTTAGGATTTAGCAATATGGCGTATACCTGAATCCCTAGACCGATAAGAATCAAGGTCGGTGCAAGGCGGATTCTTCTAAAATTGTATATCTCGGGATTGAATACTTCGGGGTCGTCGCTTCCACCACCGCTCATCAAAATAAATCCGAGGGCTATGAAGGCGATACCTATAAACAAGAAGAGATAGTTTTTCTTTTGGAAAACAAACTCCTTGGTAGGTTTTTGACCGTTGTTGTTTTTCTTGCTCATGCTGCAAATTTAGTAATAAAGATCGTCCGTCCTTAGATTTAAAAAGCGTTGGGTCGCAAAATGGGTGCTGGCCCACGAAATGATAACGCCCAAACCAAATACACTAACGAACAAAATGATGAGTACGATATAATCTTGCAAAAGATTCAGTTCAGGAAAATTTTTGTCTATATAGTACACCAATACGCCAAGTCCGATCAAAGCAATCACAGCTCCGACCATGCCCAGTTTAATGTTCGTCCAAATAAAAGGTCTTCGGATAAAGGTTTTGGTCGCTCCCACCATCTGCATGGTCTTGATGATGAATCGTTTGGAATAAATGGACAGTCGGATGGAGCTGTTGATCAGCAAAACCGCGATGACCGTAAAAATGGCGCTGGCCACCAATATCCACAAACTGATTTTCCGTGCATTGTTGTTCAATAAAGAAATCAAAGGCTTGTCATAACTCACTTCGTCCACGTAGGCCTTGGCTGCCAAGTCTTCCGCTATCTCATCAATTTGTTGGGGGGAGACAAAATCAGCCTTCAAATTCACATCGATGGAATTTTTCAAGGGATTGTATCCCAAAAATTCTTCAAAATTTTCACCAATATCCTCGCTGTATTGCTCGGCGGCATCTTCTTTGGAAATATATTCGGCCGACTTGGTGTATTCGGCAAGGGCCAAGCTTTTTTGCAATTGATCTATTTCCACAGGCTTTGCACTGTCCTTCAAAAACACAGAAATGGTGATTTGCTCCTTGAAGTGATCCGCCAATTTTTTGGTATTGAGCACCAAAAGGCCCAAAACACCTAAAAGAAAGAGGACCAGGGCAATGCTCAAAGCCACGGAAAAGTAAGAGGAAATCAGTTTTCGACGCTGATATCGTTCAATATATTGGCTCATATAGTAGAATCAGTACGTAAAAATAGAAAAGTAAATTGTATTTAGGGGATTAAACCTATTTTTGCACACGAAATTGAACAAGATTAACAATGAATTACGATTTCCGCGAGATTGAGGCCAAATGGCAGAAGTATTGGGCAGAAAATGAAACTTTTAAGGCATCCAACGATTCCGATAAACCTAAATTTTATGCATTGTCGATGTTTCCTTACCCATCAGGGGCAGGGTTGCACGTAGGACACCCGCTGGGTTACATTGCCACGGACATCTATTCGCGTTATAAAAGACATAAAGGATTCAATGTGTTGCACCCCATGGGTTACGATTCCTTCGGATTGCCTGCGGAGCAATATGCGATTCAAACAGGGCAACACCCGGCCATTACCACAGAAAACAACATCAACCGGTACCGTGAGCAGTTAGATCAACTAGGTTTTTCTTTTGATTGGAGCCGCGAAGTGCGTACATCCAACCCACAATATTACAAATGGACACAATGGATTTTTATTCAATTGTTCAATGCATGGTACAATAAGAAATCCGATAAAGCGGAAAACATTTCCAGTTTGATTTCCATTTTTGAGAAAGAAGGAAATGCCAATATTGAAGCCGCTTGTGATGATGATACACCAAGTTTTGATGCTGCAACTTGGAATGCGTATTCAGAAAAGGAAAAACAAGAGATCCTTTTAAAATATAGATTGACCTATTTAGCGGATACCGAAGTGAACTGGTGTCCTGCCTTGGGAACCGTTTTGGCCAATGATGAAATCGTGAACGGTGTTTCCGAGCGTGGAGGTCATCCCGTGGTTCGTAAAAAAATGACGCAATGGAGTATGCGTATTACCGCATATGCCCAACGTTTGTTGGACGGATTGAACAAAATTGATTGGCCACAGCCATTAAAAGATTCCCAGACCAACTGGATTGGGCGTTCTGTTGGAGCCTCAGTTACTTTTGATGTCATTTCGAACGAAAGTGAGAAATCTCAAGATACCATTGAGGTTTTCACCACCCGCCCCGATACCATTTTTGGAGTAAGTTTTATGACTTTGGCCCCAGAACACGAGTTGGTGGCCAAAATCACTACCCCAGAACAAAAGACCGAGGTTGATGCTTACGTGGAAGCTACGGCAAAGCGTTCCGAACGTGACCGTATGGCCGATGTAAAAACCATTTCAGGGGTGTTTACGGGAGCTTATGCAGAGCATCCATTCACCAAGGAACCAATTCCTATTTGGATTGGCGATTACGTTTTAGCTAGTTATGGAACGGGAGCGGTAATGGCCGTGCCCTGTGGCGACCAACGTGATTATGACTTTGCAAAACATTACAATATAGATATCCCAAATATTTTTGAAGGGGTCGATATTTCCGAAGAAGCATTTGCTGATAAGGAAACTACGGTAATCACCAATTCTGATTTTCTAAATGGACTTTCGTATAAGGATGCGATGAAAAAAATTATTGCTGAGTTGGAAAAGATGGGACATGGCGAGGGAAAAGTGAATTACCGTTTGCGCGATGCGGTTTTTAGCCGTCAGCGTTATTGGGGAGAACCCTTCCCTGTATATTATGTGGATGGTATGCCGCAAATGATCGATTTGGAGCATTTGCCCTTGCAATTACCCGAAGTGGAAAAATATCTCCCTACCGAAACAGGTGAGCCGCCATTGGGCAATGCCACCGAGTGGGCATGGGACGTAAAACAATGTACAGTGGTCAATAATCAATTAATTGATCATAAAACTGTATTCCCTCTAGAATTAAATACCATGCCGGGTTGGGCAGGAAGTTCCCAATACTTTAATAGGTATATGGATCCACGCAACGATGACGCTATTTTTTCTCCCGAAGCCATCAACTATTGGCAAGATGTGGACTTATATATTGGAGGTAGCGAACACGCTACGGGACACTTGTTGTATTCCCGTTTTTGGCAGAAGTTTATGTTTGATATGGGGTATGTGCCCAAAGACGAGTTTGCCCAAAAGTTGATCAACCAAGGGATGATCACCGGGACGAGCGCATTTGTGTATCGAGAGCTGGATTCTAATAAGGTGTATTCAAAAGGTTTGATTGAAGGTAGGAATGTTGTTCCTATCCATGCCGATGTTTCTTTGGTAAATGCATCGGATGAATTGGATGTGGAGGCTTTCAAACAATGGCAACCGGAATATAAGGACGCCGAGTTCATTCTTGAAGATGGGAAATACATTGTAGGCCGAGAAGTGGAAAAAATGTCCAAATCCAAATACAATGTCGTTAACCCTGATGCCATTTGTGAGGAGTACGGAGCGGATTCCCTTCGTTTGTATGAAATGTTCCTCGGGCCACTGGAGCAATCCAAGCCTTGGAACACGGCAGGTATTACCGGTGTACACTCTTTCCTGAAGAAACTTTGGAAGTTGTATTTGACTATTGAGGATAAGGAGCCAACTGCCGATAATCTAAAAACCTTGCACAAGACCATTAAAAAGGTAGAGGAAGACATCGAGAACTTCTCGTTCAATACTTCGGTCTCCACCTTTATGATCTGTGTCAACGAGTTGACATCACAAAAGTGTACCAGCAAAGCTGTTTTGGAACCCTTGGCAATTTTGGTGTCGCCCTATGCGCCGCACATTGCCGAAGAGCTTTGGAGTCGTTTGGGCAATACAGCTTCTATTGCTGAAGCGCCTTTCCCTAAGTTTGAGGAAAAGTACTTGGTGGAGAGCAGTAAGGAGTATCCGATATCGTTTAATGGGAAAATGCGCTTCAAATTGGAGTTGCCCTTGGATATGAGCAAGGAAGATATCGAGGCTGCAGTTTTGTCTCACGAAAAAACAAAAGAGCAATTACAGGGACGTGACCCAAAAAAGGTAATCGTAGTGCCTGGAAAGATTGTGAATATCGTTGGATAGTCTGATTAATCTGTTTTTGCTGTCATTCCGAACTCGATTCGGAATCTCATCAGTATTTTATGAGAAGCTGAAACTAGATCAGGTTGACGAAAATGTTGCCTTACGATAAAATCAATACGAATTTTACAGAAATACCCTCAAAAAAGCATGCCAAACGGCATGCTTTTCGTTTTAAATGACATTGACCCCTAAAAAAAAGGGGGTGTATCATATAAAAAATTAAAAAATATACTTTAACCCCTTAAAAAAAGGGGCTTAAATGTTAAAAAATTGTTATTTGGTCTTTTTACCCCTGTTTTTTATCGAGTATTTGTGTTTTAATTTGATTTTTTTACTCAACTTTGGCCCCAGAAACCATTAAAAACAACATTATGACTGTTGGGATACCTAAAGAAATCAAGAACAACGAGAGCCGGGTAGGCATGACGCCAGCCGGGGTATTTGAATTGGTAAAGAACAACCACACCGTATATGTGCAATCTGGAGCGGGAGAAGGAAGTGGTTTTTTCAATCAGGATTACCAACAGGCCGGAGCTACTATTTTAGATACTATAGGCCAAGTATATGCCATGAGCGATATGATCGTAAAGGTAAAAGAGCCCATCGCAGAAGAATATAGTTTAATTCAGGAAGGACAGATTGTGTTTACATACTTCCATTTTGCATCTAGCGAAGCTTTGACCAAGGCCATGATCAAGAGCAAGGCAATCTGTATAGCTTATGAAACGGTGGAAGATGAGGATGGAACATTGCCTCTGCTTACACCTATGTCCGAAGTTGCCGGTAGAATGGCCATACAACAAGGTGCCAAGTATTTGGAAAAGCCTGTTAAAGGAAAAGGAGTGCTGTTGGGAGGAGTTCCGGGGGTGTCACCAGGACGTGTTTTGGTTCTTGGAGCGGGTACTGTTGGTATTCAGGCTGCTAAAATGGCAGCAGGATTGGGTGCTCAAGTAACCATTTTGGATGTGAACATGAAGCGTCTAAGATATGTGAACGACATTATGCCAAGCCATGTAGTCACTGGTTTTTCGAACGAATTCAATATCAGAAAACATATAAAAACAAATGATTTAATTATCGGTGGAGTCCTGTTGAAAGGAGCAAAGGCCCCTAACCTGATTACTAGGGACATGCTCAAGGAGATGCATCCAGGAACCGTTATAGTAGATGTAGCGGTGGATCAAGGCGGATGTGTGGAAACCACCAAACCAACAACCCATGAGGATCCCATCTATATTATAGATGATGTGGTCCATTACTGTGTAGCCAATATGCCAGGGGCAGTGCCTTATACTTCTACTGTTGCCTTGACGAATGTAACACTGCCCTATGTGCTAAAATTGGCAAACCTGGGTTGGAGAAGTGCTTGTAAAATGGATAAATCCTTGGAAAAAGGGTTGAATGTAGTCGAGGGGGAAATTGTTTACAAGGAAATAGCAGAAACCTTCCACTTGGAACCTGTGTTGGCATAAATCACTAACATTTTGACAGAAATTGAGCCCTGCCATTATTTGGCGGGGTTTTTGCTTTTATGTGGTATATTTATATTCATATAAAAGAGGAACAACTATGATGACATATTATATATTGATCGGGGGAATTGCCCTGGTCAGCTGGTTGGTGAGCAATCAATTAAAAAGCAAATTCAAAAAATATTCCAAGGTCCATCTAAGAAATGGAATGAGCGGTGCAGAGATAGCACAGAAAATGTTGGATGACCATGGGATCAGGGATGTAAAGGTAATTTCCACTCCTGGAATGCTAACAGACCACTATAACCCCAAAAACAAAACGGTGAACCTAAGTGAAGGGGTGTATAACCAACGTAATGCATCTGCGGCAGCGGTAGCTGCGCACGAATGCGGACACGCGGTACAGCATGCACAGGCCTATGAATGGTTGACCATGCGCTCCCAATTGGTTCCGATAGTAAGTGTTACTTCTGGAATGTCTACCTGGGTAGTATTTGGAGGTATTATGTTAATGGCCGCTACTGGAGTAGCCGGAGGCATTGGGTTCTATATCGCTGTTGCTGGATTGATTATGATGGGCTTTGCGACCTTGTTCAGTTTTATTACCCTACCTGTGGAATATGATGCAAGTAAAAGAGCATTGGTATGGCTAAAACAAAAGAACATGGTGACCCAAGAAGAATATTCCGGTGCAGAAGATGCACTGAAATGGGCCGCAAGGACCTATTTGGTGGCAGCTTTGGGTGCACTGGCATCACTGCTGTATTGGGCACTCCAAGTATTTGGTGGCAGAGATTAAAAATAACATAAAGTACTACAATAAAAAAGGGCCCGAAAAGGCCCTTTTTATATATATAAGCTTGATTATTTAATCAATCCAATTGGCAACTTGGTTGTCGATCATTTGTAGACCAACGCCTTCTGTGCCGGTAACTTCGATCATATCCAGAATGTCCCTGATTGTATTTTCTTCTTCAACTTGTTCCATTACAAACCAGTCAAGGAATCTTTCTGTGGCGATATCACCCATTTCACGAGCTTTCTTTACAATATTGTGAATAGATTGTGTCACTTTGACTTCGTGTTCCAAAGTAGATTCGAACACATCCACAATAGAAGAATAGTCGTGATTGATATCGGTAACTTCAGGTGAGATCGGATTACCTCCCGTATCTACCAAGAAATTAAAAATTTTCATCATGTGCTCACGTTCTTCCTCGGCCTGTTTAAAGAAAAACTTAGCACTGGTAAAAAAGCCGTTTTGCTCGCACCAAGATGCCATGGCTAAATAGGTGGCAGAGGCATGGGCTTCCATTTTTATTTGTCCGTTGAGCAGGTCCATGGATTCCACTTTAATGCTCATACTTTGTCTTGCAATATCTTTCATGGTATAAATCTCTAGTGTGATTGTACCATAAAGTTACTGAATTTTCTTGTCTCCTTAAAGGTTTATACAGTATTAAAAAGGTGCTCGAGGGTTGTTTGAACTAACTGTAAAGGTTATACGATAGCAACTGTTTTGGCTGAAATTCCTATTTCCATAAAGCCGTGGTCCACCAATTTTTTAAGGTCTAGAATTTCTAGGGTATTCAGAACGAACAAGTGTTCTTTGTTGCAGAGCATGAGTACTTCAAATCCATGTGAGTTCAAATCACTGTCAAAATGATTCTCTATTGCTATGCTCATCAATTTATGGCGAAGGGACAATAGCTGGCATAAAGACATACGAACGGTTTTCTGTCCAAAATCGATATAGAAACAACGCTCGTTGTTAGCTTGGTAAAGGGTGTAATATGTGGATTGAAATACTACATTCATGGGGTCAAATGTAATATTTATTTAGATTCAATACAAATATCAAATTTGTATTTGGCGATCAATTTGTTGGTTCAATGAGATAAATGTTTCGGTACGGGAAACTCCTTCGATTTGTTGTATTTTTTTATTGAGCACTTGCATTAAATGTTCGTTGTCCCTGCATAAAACTTTAATAAGTATGGACCAATTTCCTGTGGTGTAGTGGCATTCCAAAACTTCGGGGATTCGCTCCAATTGTTTTACAGCTCTTGGGTTGGCCATTGCCTTATCCAGATAAATTCCAATATAGGCCATAGTGGAATAGCCTAAGACTTTTGGATTGATCACAAATTTGGAACCGGAAATCAACCCGGAACTTTCCAGTTTCCGGAGCCTTTGGTGAATTGCCGCTCCAGAAATACCAATATTCCTTGCGATTTCTAGAATGGGCTTTCTGGCATCTTCCATCAGGTACCTTAGAATTTTTTTGTCGATACCATCAATCTTAACAGAATTGTTATTGTTTTTCACAACTTCGATTTTGATTTGAAGCTAAAGATATTGAAAATATGAGATAGGTTAACTGGCAACCGAATCCGGATTGTACCCCAAATAAGGAACTTCATACTCCTTAAATTGAATACCGTAGTTTTTTAATTCTTCCAAAATGGGTTTATAAACCTCTTTATTTATGGGGATTTGAACACCTGGCGTGGAAATCTTGCCGTTTAGAATTTGCAGGGTAGCCATGGCGACCGGCAATCCTACCGTTTTGGACATTGCAGTGTGGATTCTATTTTCTCCAATAACCACCATATTGGCATCAATTTGCTTCTTTTCACCATTTAGTTCGTAGCCAAATTTATGGTACATCACGATCATGTCCTTTTCATCCTCTTCCAATGTCCAGCTATCTTCCAGAATATATTGAAGTATTTGTGCGGGAGTTGCATTTTTTAGAGGGATCTTTTTGGTGGCATCAAAGAGATTAAGCTCCAAAAGTTTGCCCCAACGAATATCATCTTGATCAATTTTAAGATAGTGCCTCAGTTTCAGTTCCACTGAATCCGTGGGTGAATAGGGCAGAAATAGATTCACGAACTCCCGATAGGACATGCCTTCGGAGTTTTCGATGGTATAACTGTCGTCCGTCATTCCAAGGATAACGAACATTTGCCATGCTTTGGAAAAGCCAACTCTTCTCATAGTTCCTCTATACAGGGTCAGGGCATTTTCCAAGCCGTAAGCTTGCCTGTATTTTAAAGAATCCCTGTTGGCATATACTTCAAAAGTGCCATAGTTTTCAACTTCGACAAATTCCGTTCTCCTAAAAAGTTTTTGATATGGAATATACTTGTATGTTCCTTCTTGGATAAACTTTGCAGTGCCCCCTTGACCTGCCAATACCACATTTCTTGGGTTCCACGTAAATTTGTAGTTCCACAGGTTGGTATCGCTCTCAGGTGCTACCAATCCACCGGTAAAGGATTCAAAGAGCAACATTTTACCGCCGGCATCTCTTATCCGATCGATCACTTCCATGGCGCTCATATGATCGATTCCCGGGTCCAAGCCTATTTCGTTCATAAAAACCAGCCCCTTTTTCTTTACCTGTGGATCCAGTTCTTTCAGCTCATCGCTTATGTAAGAGGCGGTGATAAAATGCTTATCGAACGCAATACAATCCCTGGCCACATTAATGTGCAAACGTGCTGGGAGCATGGATACAACGATGGAAGCTTCGGAGATAGCTTTTTTTCTATCAGTTTCATTAAAAATATCCAAAGGGAAAACTTTACAATTTTTGTGATTGGAAAATTTATCGGGAATGTTTTCTGGATGTAGATCTCCAATCTTTAGATGAATTTTCTCCTCATCGGATTTTTTTAAGAAATAGTCTAGAAGATATGAGGTGGATTTACCTGCTCCAATAACTAAAATAGTGCGGACCATGTGTTTTGTTTAATTTTGATACAATCGGACACTAAGGTATTAAAATGTTATATCTATAAAAAAATAGCGTGTTAAAGTTATGAACAGAACAATTTTATTGATTGGAACCGTAATAGGAATGTTGGCGATTGTTTTAGGGGCATTCGGGGCACATGGTTTGGAAAAATTAGTTGATATGGAGGCAGTGGATACTTTTGAAACTGGAGTCAGATATCAAATGTATCATGCCTTTTTTCTTTTATTTTTAGGAATGTGGGGAGGAATGGAAGCAAAGACAAAAAGAACTGTATTTATTCTTGTACTTACAGGTGTAGTTCTGTTTTCGTTTTCTATTTATTTGCTGGCATTGAACAGTTTAACTTCTTTCGATTTTAAGATTATTGGATTTTTAACACCTATAGGAGGGGTATTCATGATCTTGGGGTGGATATTTTTGGGATATCACATTTTAACCCAAAAAGAGCCCAATTAAGCTAGTTTTAAAAGGACAAAAAGTGAATATTTTCTAGCTTTGTACCAACTTTTAAAACAAAACTATGAGGGATTCTGCTTCAGTTACGAAATCGATTTCGTTAAAGTCTTATGGGATTGACCATGATAATGTGAACTATCAACTTTCACCAGATGAACTTCACGAGATCACGATAGAAAAAGGAATGGGGAAAGAGGCTTCTTCGGGAGCACTTGCTGTAAACACAGGCGAATTTACAGGGAGGTCACCGATGGACCGTTTTATTGTGAAGGATGAGATCACTTCCGAAAAGGTCTGGTGGGGCGATATCAATATTCCTTTTGACAGTGACAAGTTCGATGAGCTCTACAAAAAGGTAATTGGATACCTGAACCAAAAGGAACTCTACGTACGGGATGCATATGCATGTGCCGAACCTGAATATAAACTGAACATCCGGGTAATCAATGAGTATCCATGGTCAAACATGTTCGCTTACAATATGTTTCTACGTCCAACTGAGGATGAACTGGAAGGTTTTGATCCAGAATGGACGGTGGTAAATGCACCAGGCTTTATGGCGGACCCAAAAGTTGACGGAACAAGACAGCACAACTTTGCCATTCTCAACTTTAGCAGAAAAATAGCCCTTATTGGTGGGACCGGTTACACAGGAGAAATCAAAAAAGGCATTTTCTCCGCACTTAACTTTATTTTGCCCGTTTATAAAAATACCCTTCCTATGCACTGTTCCGCCAATGTTGGTGAAGCTGGCGATACTGCTATCTTCTTCGGGCTTTCAGGTACAGGAAAAACTACATTGTCCACAGACCCCAATAGAAAGTTGATCGGAGACGATGAGCATGGTTGGACATCAAAGAACACCGTCTTTAATTTTGAAGGTGGGTGTTATGCCAAGGTTATAGATCTGTCACAAGAAAAGGAACCTGAGATATATGGAGCCATCAAAAAGGGAGCTATTCTAGAAAACGTGGTAATGGATAATAAAGGTGTAGTGGATTTTTCGGACACCTCCATTACTCAGAATACAAGGGTGAGCTATCCCATTTATCATATAGACAATATTCAGCAACCATCTATCGGTGAAAACGTAAAGAACATCTTTTTTCTAACGGCGGACGCCTTTGGTGTTTTGCCCCCTATATCTAAATTGACACCCGCCCAAGCGGCCTATCATTTTATTTCGGGTTATACGGCCAAAGTTGCGGGAACAGAAGCAGGGGTGGTAGAGCCACAACCTTCCTTCTCTGCGTGTTTTGGTGCTCCTTTTATGCCATTGCACCCTACAAAGTATGCGGAAATGCTCAGTAGAAAGATGAAAGAGTCCGGTGTGGATGTTTGGTTGGTGAATACCGGATGGACCGGAGGACCTTATGGGGTTGGTACCCGTATGAAATTGGAGTACACCCGTGCCATGATCAGTGCAGCCCTAAATGGTGAACTCGGATTATACAATTATGAAAAGTACCATATCCATTCTGTTTTTGGAGTGGCACAACCGAGAGAGTGTCCTGGAGTACCGACCAAAGTACTCAGCCCAAGGGCAACTTGGAACAATGATGAGGCTTATTACAAAACGGCCTTTAAGCTTACCAATGCTTTTAGGGAGAATTTCAAAAAATTTGAATCGTACGCCAGTGAGGAAATCCGAAGGGGAGGCCCACAACGGTATGCGTTCTAAAAAATAAAAGCCCCGTTCAACGGGGCTTTTTTATTTCTTGATTCCAGATGTTTTCTATTTGTTTACACTGGTAATATACTTTTGTAATGCCATGGTCATGGATGGTGTTTCTGGCGTTGGAGCCTGAATATCTATCCTTAGTCCCGCACTTGTTGCAGCTTTAACGGTGCTGTTGCCAAAAACGGCGATCCTTGTATCGTTCTGTTCAAAATCCGGAAAGTTTTTCATCAAGGATTCTATGCCCGAAGGGCTAAAGAACACCAAAATGTCATAATACACATTTCTAAGGTCGGAAAGATCGCTGATCACGGTTTTATAAAAAATTCCTCTTGTCCAGTTTACACCCAATTCATCCAATAATTCGGGAACAATAGGCTTCAAGGAATCCGATGATGGTAAAAGGAACTTTTCGTCCTTGTACTTTTTAATCAGAGGGATCAACTCATTGAAAGTTCTTTTCCCTACGTAAATCTTTCTTTTCCTGTACACAACATATTTTTGCAAGTAGTAGGCAACTGCCTCAGACTGGCAAAAATATTTCATGGAATCTGGAACTTTAAAGCGCATTTCATCGGCAATCCTAAAAAAGTGGTCAACTGAGTTTCTACTGGTCAGGATGATTGCCGTAAAGTTGTTCAAGTCGATTTTTTGTTGCCTTACGTTTTTTGCTTCCACGCCCTCTACGTGGATAAAAGGCCTAAAATCTACTTTAACTTTTTCTTTTTCGATTAATCGCGAATAGGGGGAGTTTTCGACTTTGGGTTCTGGTTGGGAAACCAAAATTGTTTTTACTTTCATAAGTTTTCAACCTTTTAGATAGCTTCCAATTAACACCAAGGGCGCAATTTCGAGTGTGCAAAGGTACAAAATAAAATACATAAAATACGGGAATAGTGCTTTTTGATGGTTCTTCACCAGCTTGGCAGCACCAATGCCATTTATTAGGAGAATGACTGCAAATGATGCATATATTATTGTTTTTGAGTTGGTTGCGATATATATCAATAATATGTTGGCCAACGCAATAAATATGCTGCTGTAATTAAGATAGGATACCTTACTGAAAATAAGCCCCCCTATTAGGTTTAAGTTGTTAAAAACAAAGCCGGTGAACATCTGCAATATGAATTTCAATAGCTCAAAAAGGCCCAAAACCCCTAAAGTCACAAAATAAGTGGTGACTGGTTTTTGGTCGGGAATAACATCAAAAGTCAGAAGGGTAAGGTAAATGAACAATGCAAAGTTGATGAGCTGAAATAAGGTCAAAAGTAAATGGAACCAATGGGAAAACTGGCCTTTCTTATTGTGCAGCAAAATATACTTATCGTTGAAAGGAAGAATAATGAAATTTAAAAATTTCTTATGGTATAAATATTTGCCAATGGCCAAAACAACCAAGCTCGTGAACAGGGCAAGTGTCATCCAATCCAAAGAATTGATTGTTTTTTCTATAGGCTCCATTAGTCTATTTTAATTGGTTGGCCGTTAAGTCCTGGTGGAAGATCGTTTTCCGCGATACCAATCCTAAAATATGCGGGATTTTCCATTTTGGACAAAGGTAGCTCAAATGTGTAGCTGATGGTATCCTTTGGTTGTAAAATGGATTTTTTTGGAGATAAGCTATGTACTTTTAAGGGTCTCATTTGTTGTACTTGCTTATGTTCATTGGAGTATGAGATAGTGTATTTGAGCTGCTCCAAGGGTATTTCAAAGGGGTAGGGATTATATACTTTTAGGGAGTACACTATACCTGCTTCGGGCTTTTCCACGATACATTCCAATCTTCTGTACGATTGAAAATTATTAATGTAAACTCCGTGGAAAACAGTACTGTCCAAATGCATATAGGATAAATCACCACTTTTTCTATACTGTGTAACGTACAGAACTTTTTTCCCACGGACCTGTTCTTCAGAACCATCAATAGAGTATTGGTTTTTACGGTACATGAAGTTATTAAGTGAGATTGCAGGTACACCCGTGTAAAATGCATACATCGATGAACGCCTATAGGAATTTTCGAAAACAACAGGTACACCGTTCGACTTTGTTTTGAGTTCTTCTGTCCATTTCTTGTTCCCATGGGTCTCAAAATGCATGGGAAACAGCGGATAGTAGATCATCCAAGCACGGGCGTACATTAAAAGAACAGCACTTATTAATCCTATTCGGTACATCCATTTTCTGCTTTTGGCATTTTGTAACAGGTGCTCAAAGGCAATCACGGCTAAAGGAATGGAGATGGCAATGGTCCATTGTGCCTGTACCCTTCGATTAAAGCTGGAAATAAAAAAGAAAATCAAAACCCCGTAAACCAAATAAATCAGCGCCTTGGAAAACTTATCGGTTCCTTTATATTTAAAAAAGGCGCCATAGATCCAATAAAAAAGAAGGCCGATGATTACTACAATGTTTAAAAAGAAGCCCAAGGTAAACTCATCAAACTTGTAGGCTTGATTGGGCCGTTCGTACAGATGGAATGTGATGGAAATAAAATCATTTTGATATAGCCAAACAAAATGTGGCGCATAGCATATCAGGGCCAGAATTACGGCAATCCATGCCTTCTTATTGAAAATAAGCTTGTAATTGGACAGAAATACAAAGAAGATAACCAGGACGGCATGGTATTTACTGTACATAAGGGCCGCCATAACCAATCCTAGGCCAATAGTGGTCACAATGCTTTCCTCCTTTAAAAAGCTTTTGTACAGCCACAAAAATAGGGCGGTAAAAAATAATAGCGCAGTATCTGGAAGGGTCAAAAACCCATAAGCGTTCATCAGGGTGAAAGAGAACACTACCACAAAGAAATGGATTACATAATCTTTCTTCTTTGGATTATCGATCATGGCCCAAAGCAAAATATATGTGGCTGCTGATAGTACGGTACTCATAAACCTGACACCAAGCTCTCCATCAAAACTAAAACTGCTGATCTTGATTAAAAATGCGACCATTGGTGGATGATCAAAATAGCCCCAAGCTAAATTCTGGGCATAATACCAGTAATACGCCTCATCATAAATGAGCTCAGTGAACGAAGCTTGAACAAGGTTGAGTACAAAAAGGACAGCCAGTAGGACAAGAAAAAGTCTAGGTAACTTTTGAGCCATTAAAATGGAATTTTTAAAGGGCAAAGTTACAAATATTGGACAAGTGCAATTTGACTTCGCTGGACATACTTGCATTGGCAAGATAGAAAACCGTATTTTTGAATTTCTAATCTAGTGCGAATGGCAGACGGCTTGGTCATTATACCCACATTCAATGAAATCGAGAACATCGAGGCCATTGTAAAAGCGGTCTTCGACCTTAAAAAGGATTTTCATGTCCTTGTGGTGGACGACAATTCCCCCGATGGTACCGCGGATTGTGTGCGAAACTTGCAGAAGGAATTTCCAGAACGACTTTTTTTGGAGGTCCGTAAGGAGAAATCTGGTTTGGGCACAGCATACATCCATGGTTTCAAGTGGGCATTGAAGAACGGTTATGATTATATTTTTGAGATGGACGCGGATTTTTCACACCGTCCAGCCGACTTATCACGCTTGCACCGTGCATGTTTAAATGGTGCCGATGTGGCCGTTGGATCCCGCTATAAAAAAGGGGTAAATGTGGTCAATTGGCCTTTGGCCCGAATTTTACTGTCCTATGGGGCTTCGTTTTATGTAAAGTTCATTACCGGAATGAAGGTTCATGATCCCACTGCTGGATTTGTTTGCTATAAGCGAGAAGTGTTGGAGACCATCAATTTGGACAATGTGCGTTTCATTGGTTATGCATTTCAGATTGAGATGAAATACCGGGCCTATCTGAAAAAGTTCAAGATAGAAGAGGTATCAATAATTTTTACCGACAGGATAAACGGAAAATCTAAAATGAACTCCGCAATAATCAGGGAGGCCATATTTGGGGTCATTGCCATGAAATTTAGGAGTGTATTTTTCAAAAAAAGCTTTTAACTATGTCAAAAATACTGTTGAAGAATGCCAGAATCGTAAATGAGAACAGCATTTTTGAATCAGATGTGTTGTTGGAGGGTGATTTTATCGCCAAAATAGATAAGAATATCTCCGATGCAAATGCCAAGGTCATTGATTTGGAAGGAGACTTGTTGTTGCCGGGAATCATCGACGATCAAGTTCATTTCAGGGAGCCGGGACTCACCCATAAAGGGACCATTGCAACAGAAAGTAGAGCTGCGGTCGCTGGTGGGATCACTACTTTTATGGAGCAGCCCAACACTATACCACAGACCACTACCATTGAAAAGTTGGAGGAGAAATTTGCCATAGCTGCCAAGGATTCTTTTGCAAACTATTCTTTTTTGTTCGGCGGTACCAATGATAATCTGGAAGAGTTAAAACGATTGGACAAAAATGCCTGCTCGGGAGTAAAACTGTTCTTGGGCTCATCCACTGGAAATATGTTGGTGGATGACGAAGAGGTGCTGGAAAAAATATTCAGCAATACAGAGATGGTGATTTCCGCACACTGCGAGGATGAAGGAACCATTAGGGCAAATATGGCCAAGTACCAAGAAGAGTACGGGGAGGATATTCCGATAGAAATGCATCCGATCATAAGAAGCGCCGAGGCATGTTACCTATCCTCTTCCAAAGCGATAGCATTGGCAAAGAAAACAGGCGCTAGGTTGCATGTGTTCCACGTGTCAACTGGAATAGAGACGGATTTGTTCACCAACAAGATTCCGTTGGAAGAAAAAAAGATTACTGCTGAGGTGTGTATCCACCATCTGTGGTTCTCCGATGAGGACTATGCCAACAAGGGTACTTTCATAAAATGGAATCCGGCAGTAAAGACCAAAAATGACAGGGCAAAATTATGGGAGGCCCTGTTGGACGACCGAATAGATGTTGTGGCAACCGATCATGCACCCCATACAATAGAAGAAAAGGACAACCCGTACACTAAGGCCCCATCGGGAGGACCACTGGTACAACACGCTTTGTTGGCCATGTTGCAGAAAGAGAAAGACGGAATGATCAGCTTGGAGAAAATCGTGGAAAAAATGTGCCACAATCCAGCTAAGTTATTCGATATTGAACGCAGAGGTTATGTTAGGGAGGGATACTACGCCGATTTGGTCCAAGTGGGCCGAAACTCACAAAACGAGGTTAAAAAGGATAATATTTTCTATAAATGTGGATGGTCTCCCTTTGAAGGTGTTACTTTTGATTCTCAGGTAAAAAGAACTTTTGTGAATGGCCTAATGGCTTTTGAAAACGGTTCTTTCAGTGAAGAGAAAAATGCGAAGAGACTTACTTTCAATAGATAAGAAATGAAATATCCGGTATTGTTTTTTCTAGGGTTTATACTTTTGGTTTCTTGTGCCGAAAAGGTGGTGGAAGAGCCGGAAAATCTAATTCCAAAGGAACAAATGGCCGAAATTCTTCACGATTTGGCAATTTTGAACGCTGCTAAATCGGGAGCTTCCAACAAATTCAAGGAATCAGGTATAGATGTAATGGATTTTCTATACACCAAATACGGTATAGATAGTGCACAGTTATCCGAAAGTGATCTATATTATGCTTCCATTCCATTGGAATACCAAGCCATTTATAGTGAAGTACAAGCTAGGCTGAAAGTGCAACAGGATACCTTGGAAACACGTGCCAAAAGAAGAAATGACAGTGTAAGGGTCGCCAACATAAAACGAAGTGATTCCTTAAAAGCCGTTAAACAAAAGCTTTTGGACAGTACTAAGACCGATCAGTAAACTTCTCGCAACAAAAGCTTATTGCATTATCCAGGTCCTCGAAATCAAATTCTAGGGTTGATTTAATTTTATCGCTGATATAGATTTCCCGGTTAAATAGACTTTTGGCCATTACTTTGGATAGTTTTCTTCGCTTTCCAAAAACATGGCTCCTTACCCAATCCCACCGCCAAAAACATTCGATCATAACCTTTGAAACCTTGTTGCTCGGGGGATCGACATTTAATTTTGGGGCAATTTTTTTGAACAACTCCTCATAGGTCAGGTTTTCGTTCACCAAAATAAAGCGTTCGGTTTGTATGTTGGATTCCATTAATTGGGTCATCGCACCAATCACATCACCGATGCTCACAAATCCGGTTCCGCCCGGAATAAAATATTTTTTCCCTTTGGAGGCATAGGTAAAGAACGACCCACTGCCCGATTTCCAAAATCCAGGTCCAATGACTACGCCAGGGTTTACTATTACAATCGAAAGGCCTTCTTGTGATCCCCTCCATACTTCGAGTTCCGCTTGGTATTTAGTAATTCCGTATACTGAAGCTTTGGATTCGTTCCATTCGTTTTCCTCGGTAACTTCCTTTTTGCCGAGGCTAGGTCCAATGGCGGCGATAGAACTTACGTAGCATAGTTTTTTGATCCCGTGTTTTAAACAAAGATTTACAACATTGGCGGTGCCCTCGACATTGGTCAGTTCCAATAATTTAAAATCTTTAGGGTCAAAAGAAATCAGAGCGGCACAATGGAAAACTTGCTCAACCCCGATAAAAAGGCATTCAAGTACCCCTGGTTCGGTTAAATCGGCCTTTACCCATTCAATTTGCTCCAATAATTTGTTGGGGCTTTCGGTGTAGTACTCAAAAACCATGTGGACTTTTTCTATGGATTTTTTTGTCCTATAGTTGCTTCTGACGGCTTTTCCGTTGCTGACCAAATGGAAAAGTAAATGGGAGCCGATCAGTCCAGTTCCTCCTGTAACCAAAATCATATGGTAAAAGTACCTATTTGTGCTGGAAATATTGAGCGGAATGCCAACTTCATTTTATATTTGCAGCTATTCCAAAAAACTGATCATGACGAAGAACTTTGTTCAAGAATTGCAATGGAGGGGAATGGTACACGATGTGATGCCAGGAGCCGAAGAACATTTAATGGAAGAAATGAGGGCCGCTTACGTTGGTATAGACCCTACGGCCGATTCTTTGCACATTGGCCACTTGGTAGGGGTTATGATGCTAAAGCACTTTCAACTGGCCGGCCATAAACCATATGCATTGGTTGGGGGAGCTACGGGAATGATAGGTGATCCATCCGGTAAATCTGCTGAACGGAATTTATTGGACGAGAAAACCCTTCGACACAATGAGGATGCCTTAAAGGGACAATTGAGCCGTTTTTTGGATTTTGAAAGTGGCGAGGAGAATGCTGCCGTTTTGGTGAACAATTATGATTGGATGAAGAATTTTTCATTCTTGGAGTTCATTAGAGATGTGGGAAAACACATTACGGTAAACTATATGATGGCCAAGGATTCTGTAAAGAAACGTCTTTCTTCAGATGCCAAAGAAGGTATGTCCTTTACCGAGTTTACCTATCAATTGGTGCAGGGGTACGACTTTTTGTATCTCTACCAGAACCATAATTGTAGCCTTCAAATGGGAGGTAGTGATCAATGGGGAAATATTACCACGGGTACAGAACTTATAAGAAGGATAGGTGGAGGAAAGGGATTTGCATTGACCTGTCCGTTGATTACAAAGGCCGATGGGACTAAATTCGGTAAAACCGAGGGTGGAAATATTTGGTTGGATGCAGAGAGGACCTCTCCATATAAGTTTTACCAATATTGGTTGAACACTTCGGATGAAGATGCAGAAAAATACATCAAGATATTTACCTTTCTCAGCAAAGATGAAATTGAAAACTTGGTTGCTGAACATAAAGAAGCTCCGCATATGAGGGCGCTTCAAAAGAAATTGGCCGAAGAGGTGACCGTTATGGTACATTCACAAGAAGATTTGGATAATGCCATTAAGGCCAGTAATATCCTATTTGGAAAATCTACATCGGAGGACCTTAAACAGTTGAACGAAAAAACTTTTATGGATGTTTTTGAAGGAGTTCCTCAAGCCACTATAGATAGGGAAGAACTGAAGTCTGGACTGGATATGATCGGTGCATTGGCCGCTAAGACCAACTTTTTGGGCTCCAATGGCGAGGCAAGAAGGGAATTGAAACAGAACTCAATTTCCGTTAACAAGGAAAAGGTGAAGGAAGACTACCTAATTACTGATTCAGATTTGATCAATAACAAATTTGTTTTATTGCAGCGAGGCAAAAAGAATTATTTTGTATTGGTAGTCGAGTAAAAGTTAAAAGCCATCTTTTAAAGATGGCTTTTGTTTTTTTAGGTTAAAAAGGAGGTGCCGTACCTACCGCAAATCTCGCTCACTTTGGCAAAATCCGGTGGTCCGGGGGGTAAGTCGCCCAATTCTTCGAACATGAGCTCTAAACCGGCAGGAAATACGCTCAGTATGGTTTTGCAATCCTGGTCCCCGACAACTTTCCATGTGTGGGGTACATTTTTTGGGGCAAAGGCCAAATCACCGGCCTTCAAAATCGTGGTGTGATCGCCCACTGTAACCTCCAGTTCCCCTTCCAAAACCTTAAAGATTTCGTCCTCATTGGTGTGAACATGGGGAGGAATCATGGTGCCTGGTGGATTCACTTCTTCAATTAATGTAAAGAGGCCATTGGTATCCCCACTGGTCAATTTAAAGGTTTGTTTATCTCCGATAACATTCACTTGTTTGCCTTCCCCACTTCTTACAATTTTTGGGTCCAAGGGTTTGTCATCTTTCTCATCTTTGGATGTAAAATGAGCAAATGCAGGCAGCGAAGCCAGTGCCGCAGCGGAGAGGGCACTTCTTTTTAAAATACGTTCCTATTCATTTTAATGTTTGTTTGGTTATCTAGTTAAGTTGCATAAAACTTTGACAATATGAGGTTTAGGATATTGTTGCAGGTTGAATTTTATGTATGGTTGGTAGAAAATAAGATGAAATCGGCCTATAAAACCATCAAATTGCAGCCTCTTATGTCAGAATCATCAAAACGCCCTAGAACTTCAAAACTTCCATTCGGATATGTTTTTCCCAAGTCTTGGGTTGCGATAAATGAACAGGAATGAATGTTGGCCAAATCAATGACATTGATACCTCCGGTTTTGCCATTTTTTTGAATGGTCAATGGATCTTCGGTGTCCCTTGTAATTATTTTCATCCAAGGTGGAGTCTCAAATATACCATTCCCTTTAGAGTATCCCTGGGACAAAAGTTCTGTCATTCCGTACTCAGAATGGATTTTGTTCACACCCAGCCCTTTCTGTAAAATTTGGTGGAGTTCTTCCCTGATCAATTCTTTGCGCCGGCCTTTCATTCCACCAGTTTCCATCACAATAGTATTACTTAACGAGATAGGATATTGTTCGGCCAAATCCAATAGGGCGAACGAAACCCCGATGAGCAAGGTTTTTGTATTTTGTTCTTCTAGTTCGGTTAGTTTTTGATGGAGGTCTTTAAGATTGTTCAGGTAAAAACCACTATGTGGATGCCCTGATTTTTTAATTAGACTGTCCACCATGTATATTAATGAAGATCCTTCTCTCTCCAGATAGGACGGTAAAAGAGCAAGGATGCAAAATTCCTCTGGATTGCCATAGAACAGGTTAAATGCCCTTAAGAAACTCGTTTCATAAACCTGAATATCGGGTACATAGTGCTTACTCGTTGTACTCTGTGTTGTTCCGCTGCTAGTGAATATGGTATTGGCCTTGCGGTTGGTAGAAAGCACCCTGTGTGTTTTAAAAAACGAAATGGGCAAAAAGGGAATTTCTAAATGGTGGTGAACATTTTTTGGCGATCTGTGTAGATGATCGCAAAAAGTCCGGTAAGTATTGTTGTTCCCATATTGGTACTCGAATATTTCCAATGCAACTTCATTAAATTTGGCGGCATTGTCGATGTTAAAAATACGATGGGAATCAAACGTTTTCATCTGGGTTCAAAAGTACCCAAAAATAAAAAAGCCCTTTCGGAAAAAGGGCTTTAAAACATCTTGTTTTTTATTTAACGACCAATTTTCGGGTCATGGTTTTTTTAAGCTCGGTGACTTGCAGCACATAAACACCGGGAACCAATCTGGATATATCCAGCGTGTTGGTGGTAATTCTCTTGGTGAGGACAACCTCTCCAAAAACATCATAAACTTTGATTTCTTTATCCCCGTTGGATTCTGTGGTGATATACACCTCATTTCCATAAGCCGGGTTGGGGTACATTTTAAAACCCTTGAGCTCTTGTACTGGCTCGTCGTTCACTGTGACCAGGTCTTGACCGAAAGAAAAAAGTGGTAAAGCCATAAGTAATACAAAGTAGATTTTCTTCATATAAGCTGATTTGGGGTATATGTGCAATATAAAAGTAGGCAAACAAGGGGTTGTAGGCCATTTTATGTTGTGAACGCACTAAAACTGTTGGTAAAGCGTTGAAACCTGTGGTTTAGCTATACGAAAAAGAGAGGAACTACTTCACAATTAGCTTTCTAGTAGCTACTTTGTTGTTTTCGAAAACCCTGAGAATATATACTCCTTTGTCCAATTCGGATAAATTGAGTTCTCTTCCAATTATTGTGGTTTGTAGCACTTGGGTTCCCAATACATCGAACACAAGAATTTTTTTAGGGGCGTTCTGTGCAGTTTCTATGTAGACCTTGCCTTGGGTAACAGGGTTGGGATAAAGCTTAAACCCGTCAATATCCGCACTTGACCTGGCACTTTCTTGAGAAAAGCCAAGCGAGCAGACAAAGAATAGAATGACGAGGTAAAAGTGCTTCATACGTTAATGGTTGCAAACGGTATGCCACAAATATATAAAAATTGCAATGCGAATGTGGAACCGTTTGACGAATAGAGGGTTACTTTTCGATGAAATGCAAAAAAGAAGCCCTCGAAACATTTCGAGGGCTCAACTTTTACTAAGAAATATTTTCTAGTTGATACCTACGGTCCAACCTGCTCCCCAAGTAGCTACATCGGTACCTGTACCGTTACCTTCACCAGTAATGAAGTCAGCTTCGTCGAATACAAAACCAGTGTCATTCTTCATATTAGTGGTAACATTGTTGAAAGTTGCATCAACAGCATTCAATAGGTCGTCCAATACACCTTGTCCGGTTGGGTTGTCACCAGCATCACCGTCCAAATCAAATGCTTCGTCGAAATAGTTGAATACGATATTGGTAAATGTACCTTGTGTTCCAGCTCTTAATCTGATTGCTTCGCTAGTTCCATCGTTAACACCAACAATTGTTACATTGGTTACGGTTGGAGCGGAGAAATATCCACCTTCGTTGCTGAAATCAGTATTGTACCCATCACACTCAAAAGCCTTATCGTGGCTAGTACCATGCTGTACATATACATCGGTCAAAGAACCTGTAAACCCTTCAGTCCAATCGATAGAATCGTCCTCAGAGTTTACAACAACCAAGTGGCTCGCTTCAACAGTACCACCAAAGAATTCGAAACCGTCATCGGAACCTTCGTAAACTTCTACGTAGTCGATAGTTGTACCTGTACCTACACCGTAAACGGAAAGTCCGTTCAACTCGGCGTTACCATCAATGGCACCACCAGCATACTCGATACGCACATATTGAAGACTTCCAGAGTCATCAGCAGGGCTGTTGCCTCCGTAAGAAAGACCTCCTACCTCTGTAGTAGCAGTATCTTCGGACCCATCAGCTGTAGAGTTTATAGGAGCTCTACCACAAAGTACGATACCACCCCAGTTACCTGAACTTGGGTTGGAAGCATTTGAAGTAAATACGATCGGCTCGGCAGCACTACCATTGGCCAAAATTCTTGCACCTTGCTGAATAGCAATGTAAGCGTTTACACCAACTGGCTCAGCTTTAATGGTCATGCCGGCAGGTACAGTTAAGGTGGCTCCACTAGCAATAAGAACAGGACCAGTAACAACATATTCCATGTCTGGATCCAATGTTAGGTTAGAAGTGTAAACACCACTTAGGTTTACAACATTGCTTTCTTCACCACCACCAGAAGAGTTGTTGGTTGTATTGTTCGTGACACTGTTATCGTTGATAACAATATCGGAGGTATCGTCGCTTTCACAAGCAATGAACAAAGCGGCGGCTATACCTAAAAATAAAAACTTGTTTTTCATTTGTCAGAATTTAGAAAGAATTAAAATTTATATTTAAGGGTTAGCCCAACGTTAACCCCAAGGTTATACTCTCGTATTACAACATCTCCAATACCGGTTCCTTCCCTAACCAAGGAGACATCTGGATCTAAAATATTTTTTGCGGAAAGGTTAGCTTCGAAGTGCTCTCCGATAGCGTTTTGCCAAACAAAGTTCAATGTTGGCACCGCTCTTTCTACAATGTTCCCCAGACTTCCTGCTCCCAAGGAGAAGATACGGTCGGAGAAGTATGAGAAAGCAACAGTTGCTTTTGGTTTATAGTTACCGAATACCGGGCTATAGTTCAAATCTGCATTGATGATGAAAGGTGAAGCACCTTCCAATTCATCGGTATCCCTATCAAAGGAAGTACCGAAAGTGTTTTCGGACCCTGCAGGAATATCTTTAAGGTCTTGTTCTGTATGTGTATAGGCCGCGTTAAGTCCAGCGGAAATGACTGCATTGTCATCAGCGTCCGTAAGCAAGTTTTTTCTAAGCTCCAATTCAACTCCATAGACATCTGCTTGTTCCCCTGTTCTAAAGTAACGTTGAGTACCTGTAGCATCTGCGGCAACCACTCGGTTTACAGGGTCCTTTATGGTTTTGGCGAATGCTGCCAAAGAGATGATTTCTCCTCTTTCCAAGAACCACTCATATTTAAGGTCATAGTTGTAGATGTCGGAGTATGTAGGTCCATTACCGTTAAGGCCGCCCAAAAGGTCTGGGTTACCACCAACTCTTTGTGTTACGGATTCATATACAAACGGAGCAGCTTCCTTGAATTCTGGGAAAGATGCCGTTTTGCTGAAACTTGCTCTCAAATTGGAGTTTTCGGTTAGTGAATATTTTGCGTTAAGACTTGGCAAAAAGATATTCTCGTATACTTCCCTGAAACCTGGGTCTGTTGCACTGATGTTGATTACATCGTAAACCACTTTTTGGCTGTAAGACTCCACACGAATACCTGGAACAATGCTCAATTTGTCCGATAATCCCAATTCTGCTGTTGCATAAAGTGCATGGATATCCAAGTTTCCTTTGTAAGTGTTCTCTGGAAGACCGGGTCTGTTGGTGTTACCAATTTCATTGCTTATAGGGTTCAGGACAATGGTATTCCACAATCCTTCACCATCAGGAACATTAATGTTGTTCCAATCAAATATGGTATTGAAGTTATTGACATCGGTTATTGGAGTGTTGTCCCTATCCTGAATGTCGTAACCATATCGGATACTGTTGAATCTACGTTCTTTACGTCTTCCGTTATAACCAAAGTTGAACTTTACTTTTTCAGAAGCTTGGTAGCCCAAGTTCATAAAACTGTTCAATTCGTCATCTTCAATGCTTTGGAAGAATCTTTGGTTGTCAAAAGGAATGTTGGTATAGAAAACTGGATTGGTGGCATTGTCGTTGTCCAATGCGTAATGATAGTTTTCCAATGTAATTCGTTTTCTGTCCGGTTCATCAGAGAATACCTTGTTAAAACCTACACCCCAATCAAAAGACAGTTTTTCATCAAATATGTGTTGACCCGTCAACTGGTTCACGAAGATCATATCTTGGTTGAACTGAACGTTCATTACATAAAAACCTTGATCGGTGTTCAATATGGCATCACGGTTGGTACCTTGTCCATTTACCCCGTAGTATCCTACGCGGTCTGCAGCACTGTTAACAAATAGTGAGCTGAACTTAACCTTGTTTTCACTGTTGATTCGGTATGTAATGTTGCCCAAAGCCGTGGTAGTTGTTTTGTATGCGTATTCCCTAACGTTCGGGAAATCGATTTTCAAAACATTGGTGAAATCACGTGCAGGACCTTCCCAAATTTCAAATCCGTTGGAAAAACTTGCTGCACCAAAGAAGCTTAGTCTGGATTCATCGTTGTTGAAGTTGAAAGAGTAACCTCCTTCAATAGCTCCCGAGATATTGACGGGTTCCCAAGAAGATTCGGGATCTACACCGTGTGATAGGACAACAGCAAAAGGATCGTTGTCGTATCTGTTGTAAAAACCGAAATCACTTGTTCCTTCACTCTTAACAAAATCCTCACCGGCAGCATTTGTGTTTATTCCCCCACCAAGAGATACCTCTAGGTATGCATCACCTGTGTATTCCTTGGAATCCACATTTACATTACCTGCGGCGAAATCTCCATAAAAAGTAGGGCTATATGCTTTGCTAACGGCTACATTTTCAATAATACTGGAACCAAAAAGATCCAGGTTGATGTTTTTCTTGTTAACGTCGTTGGATGGTAGGGACAATCCATTCATGGTAGTGTTTTGGTAACGATCGCCCAAACCTCTTACATAAACGTTACTGGAACCTTGTTGTTTGGAAATACCTGAAATTTGAGCAACGGCAGCAGCGGCATCGTCTATACCTTTTAAGGTAAGGGCCTCGGCACTAATGGCCTCCTGCATTACCAAAGCATTTTTTTGTTGAAGCAACAAAGCTATTTCCGAGTCTTTACTGGCGGTTGTTGTTACAATAACTTCATCCAAACCAACACTACTTGCTCCTAGAGCTGTATTGATCTCGGTAACTTTTCCTGCTTCTACAACTACGTTTGGCACTTCCAAGGTTTCGTAACCCAAGAAGCTAAAGACTAATGTATAAGTTCCGGGTTCAACATCGGCGATCTGGAAAAGACCATCAAAATCCGAAGTGGTCCCCATTGTAGTTCCTTTTATCAAAACATTGGCAAAAGGTAGAGGTTCATTGTTAAGTTCCTTATCTGTAAGCTTCCCCACAACGCTACCGTTCTGTTGCGCGGATAGCATCAAGGTGAAAAACGAAAAGGCCAATATTAGATATGTTTTCATACTCTACTCTGTAGGATTAATTTTGGGGCAAAGAAACGGGGGGGCTGTAAAATCCGTGTTAGTTGTATGTTAAGAGTTTATTTCAATTCTGTTACAATAACGTTACTAGATTAAATGAACGTTAAGCGTTTATCCCGTAAGTGTATTATCTTTACATTTGGGCGTTTAACATTGAAATACCATCCCATGAAAAACAAGGACATTAAGATTCTATTGGTTGATGATGAACCTGATATTCTGGAAATTATAAGCTACAACCTTTCATCTGAAGGCTACGAAGTCTTTACTGCCAAGAACGGGGCAGAAGGTGTTTCCAAAGCCAAAAAGAAAAACCCACATCTTATAATTATGGATGTAATGATGCCCGAAATGGATGGTATCGAAGCCTGCGAGGTAATCCGTAACACACCTGGTTTGGACAATACCATTATTGCTTTTCTAACCGCCCGTGGGGAGGATTACTCCCAAGTAGCCGGTTTTGATGCCGGAGCGGACGATTACATTACCAAGCCTATAAAACCAAAAGTTTTGGTGAGCAAGGTAAAAGCGCTTTTAAGAAGGTTGAAGGACGATAAAAAAGAAGTTGAGGACATTGTAAAAGTCGGGGATATCGTGATTAACCGCGAGGAATACAAAATTGTCAACAATGGTGAGGAAATGGTTTTGCCCAGAAAAGAGTTCGAATTACTGTCCTTATTGACATCAAAACCCAATAAAGTTTTTAAACGAGAGGTTATTTTGGATAAAGTTTGGGGCAATGAAGTGGTAGTTGGCGGTAGAACAATCGATGTGCACATCAGAAAATTGCGTGAAAAAATCGGAGACCACCACTTTAAGACCGTAAAGGGCGTGGGGTATAAGTTCGTGCTCTAATGGCCATAAAATTAAAGAAATCATACAAATTTGCCTTACGGTCTTCATTGGTCATCACCATATTGGTTACCGCGGTATTTGTAGGTTTTCATATGGATGTGGACTTGATGAATTGGCCACATACCTTGTTTTTTGCACTTATTTGCTTTTCCATATGTTTTGCCATCATACAAATTCGAGTAGAACGCTTTATTTATAGGCGGATCAAACGGATTTATGATGATGTGTCTCTGCTCGAGTCATCTACCTTCTCCTCAAAACCTGTTACCACCGATATGAAAACCTTGGTGGAGGAAATCGAAAAATTCGCCGAGGGAAAAAAAATAGAGATAGATACCTTAAAAATACGGGAGGAGTACCGAAAGGATTTTTTAGGAAATGTTTCCCATGAATTAAAGACCCCGCTTTTTACTGTCCAAGGCTATATACTTACATTGTTGGACGGTGCCATGAAGGATAAAAAGCTTCGAAAAAAATATCTGCAACGAGCCAATAAAGGGGTCGAGCGCTTAATTTATATTGTAAAGGACCTGGATCTTATTACCAAGTTGGAAGCTGGGGAGTTACAATTGGAGCGGGAAAACTTTGATATAATTGAATTGATCCAGAATACCTTTGACCTTCTGGAGATGAAAGCGGCTCGAAAGGAAATTTCTCTGACCTTTGATATGGAGTATCCCGATCCCATCTATGTAAACGGGGACAAGGAAAAAATTCAGCAGGTAATCAGTAACCTATTGGTGAACTCCATTAAATATGGACTCCCAAAAGGAACCACAGAGGTAAGCGTGGAAAACCTTATTAAGAACAAGGTAATTGTTAGGGTGACCGATAATGGTGGTGGTATCCCAAAACAGCACATCCCTAGGTTGTTCGAGCGTTTTTATCGGGTTGATCAAAGTGGTAGTAGAACGGAAGGAGGGTCCGGTCTAGGATTGTCCATAGTAAAGCACATCGTGGAGGCCCATGGGGAAAAAATCTATGTAGAGAGTGAGGTAGATGTAGGTTCCGAGTTCTCTTTTACCCTTGAAAAGGCTTCAGTTTCTTCAGCAACGGAAAAAACTTCGAACAAAGAGGAAAAATCTACATTGGATTCAAATTGAGCCAATCCATTGTATTCCGAAATCCGGGATAATTCTGCCAAGGAAAAAGCCTCTTGTTTGCAAAAGGGAACAAGACCTTGTTTCTGCATTCTTTTGGCCAAATATTCTTGCTCGTATTGTCCAGGGGTCGGGATAAAAAACGCTTTCTTTTCCAGTTTTGCAAGGTCCATAACAGTAGTGTAGCCCGATCGGCAAAGTACTTGCCCACTTTGGTTCAATGCTTTTTCCAGTTCCTCGGACTTCATAAAATTATAATGTAAAATCTCCCCTTGTTCGGTCTTAATTACTTCTCGAATCTGTTTATCCTCTATCTTGCCTTTTACAAAGAGTATATTTCCCGCAAATCCTTGTAATTCTTCCAAGAGCTTTTCTTCCAACATGGTTCTTTGCGGTTCAGGTCCGGAGAGCAAGACCGTCAGATCGTTGGTCATGGGAAGGTTTTCCTTTTCAAATCGACTTAATGGGCCTAAGTAGGCAATGTTCAATTTCGATTTTTTTAAATGCCCCAGTTTTCCGGTAAGGTTGGGTTTGTCCTTGACATCGGGAACCCAGCAGGCATCGAACTTCTTAATTATTTTTTGATGCGCTTTGGAGCTCATCCATGTGGTATTTCCGGAAAGCACGTTAAGTTGATGCGTAATGAATACACAGGGAACCTTTTTATAATAGGCACCCAATCGGTTGTCTGAAATTATACCGTCCAAACTATGCTCCTTCACCAATCGTTTCACTGCTTTTTTCTCTTTGGCCATTGCCTTGAGAACTTTTGGTGAATCCCAGATCATTTTAATTTTAAAATTCTTTCCATTTTCCGCGTAGGAAATCTTGTAGGAAGGCAATTCAAATGCTGGTAATTCCGGAAACTCCTTTTTGAGCAAAGCCAGAGCGACCCCATCGGATGCAATAAAGGGTTGGTGTCCATGTTGCATCAATTCATGAATAATGGGAATACATCTAGTGGCATGTCCCAGTCCCCAGTTCAATGGGGCGACCAGAATACGTTTGGAAGAATTCATAACAACAAAAAAACAAAATGCGATTTGCTTCTAGATTTCCTTAGTTTTGCCAAATCATTAATTTTTTGCTCAATTCAATACCAAAGTGGGAAGTAAGAACAAACTAAAAAGGTTCAAGGAGAACGAAACATTTGCCAATGTGGTCCAGCCTTCAAGAGAAGAAGTAATGGAAGGATTCGAGTACAAGGGCAAATGGGCCACTTTCTTTAAAAATGACAACCCTATAGTATTGGAGCTTGGATGTGGAAAAGGTGAGTACACGGTAGGGCTTGCTAAAAAAAATCCGGACAAGAACTATATCGGGATCGATATAAAAGGAGCTCGGTTTTGGCGCGGAGCCAAAACAGCACTTGAGCAAAACTTGGACAATGTAGCGTTTTTACGGACACAGATAGAACTGGTGGACCACCTGTTTGGTGCTGGGGAAGTGAGCGAAATCTGGATTACTTTTCCCGATCCACAGATAAAATATAAGCGTACCAAACACAGGATGACGAATCCCGTATTTTTAGAGCGATATAGAAGGATTTTGAACCCCGGAGGCCTTATAAACCTTAAAACGGACAGTGAATATATGCACGGTTATACCCTTGGGCTATTACAGGGCCTCGGGCACGAAATTATATATGCCAATCACGATGTGTATAAAAATGAGGGGAGCCCGTCCGATGTTCTTGAGATTCAGACTTTCTACGAAAATCAGTATCTTGAAAAAGGAAAACCAATTACCTACATCCAATTTAGGATCAACTAACCAATGACCCACATACTCATTCTTTTTTTCGCCACATTTTCGGCAGCCTTTATGGCTACCGTTCCCCCTGGTTTGCTTAATATGAATGCAGCCAAGGTTAGTGTGGAGAAAGGAAAGTTGAATGGGGTGATTTTTAGTTTAGGTGTTTCCTGTACCATTATGTTGCAGGCTTATATTGCTGTATATATTTCTAAATTCCTGTACCGCAATCCAGAGGTAATCGATGTACTGTTCAAGATCGCGGTTGCCGTATTTGCATTCTTTGCCATTTATTTCTTTGTGATGGCCAAGCGGAACAAATCCAAAACACAAGGGATAAAAGAGGTCAACTTGAGCAAAAAGAACAGTTTTTTTAAGGGTGTTTTATTGGCTGCGCTCAATTTGTTGACCATACCATACTACAGCGGATTAAATGCCATGTGGAACGAGGCAGGTTGGATTAAGTTCGAAGCCAAGGACATTACCACTTTTGTTGTTGCAGCAGGGGCAGGTACATTTTCCGTGTTATATCTGTACACCTTCTATTTTGATAAAATGGAGACGAAGACGAATCGTTTTTCGAAGAACTCCAATTATATTTTGAGTGCCTTGATGTTGTTATTGCTCATTATTACACTAATCCGAATTATGTACCGATAACATGAAAGGGGAAATCAGTTTTTTTGATAAAGTATATGAAGTTGCAAGACTGATTCCTTATGGTAGGGTAACCTCTTACGGAGCCATAGCCAAATACCTTGGCGCTGCCAGAAGTGCCAGGATGGTGGGTTGGGCAATGAACAATTCACATACCAAGGATGTTCCTGCGCATAGGGTAGTGAACCGTGTCGGGGTCTTGACCGGAAAACATCATTTTGATGGTAGTAACATTATGCAACAGCTCCTGGAGAATGAAGGAGTCCCAGTAAAAGACAATCAAATTGTAGACTTCCAAAAATACTTTTGGAATCCAGCCTCCGAACTTTGATCAATAGCCTGGTGGGTGCAGTTCATCAAAAGAGGTGTTGTCCTGAAATGCTTTGGCCAACAATAAAATGCTTGCCTCATCGTACAAGTTGCCAACAAACGTCATACTCGTCGGGTGGTTTTTATCGTCAAGACCTGTAGGAACAGCAATTACTGGATGTCCAGTTAAGTTGGTAGCCATAAGTTGATCATTTCCAAAAGAGGGTGATATCAGCACATCGTAATCTTTCATTAAATCCTGCATTTTTTGAATAAGAACCTGCCTTTGCCTGTTCGCTTGAATATATTCCACTGCGGGGATAAATCGACTTTGTCTCAAAGAATTGGCACGTGAACGTTGGTCTTGCTCCACCATTATGTCCACATCACCGGAGCGCACAAGTTCATCAAAAAAGGCTCCGGCCTCAGCTCTTAAAATAATATCGAAACCACGGTATGGGACCTCCGCTGGCATTTCTACTGCTGTTGGTTCAATGCCCAGTTTTTCCAAGGATTTAAGAGCATCCCTTAAGTTATCACCGGATTTGGTAGTGTCCTTTTCAATATCATTCTTTAAATAAGCTACCCTTAAATCTTTAATGTTCTTTTTCCAGTTCACGCCAAAAGGAAGATCTACAGTGCTGAGGTCATTTTTATCTATCCCTTGGATAGCCTCAAAAACTATGGCGCAGTCTTCAGCATTTCTTCCCAATGGGCCCACCTTGTCCATTGACCAACTTAGGCTCATAACACCATGGCGACTTACTCTGCCGTAGGTTGGGCGCAGTCCAGTAACCCCATTTCGGGTACTTGGTGATGTAATGGAGCCTAACGTTTCGGTGCCCAGTGCAAACGGAACAAGTCCTGCAGAAGTAGCGGAACCAGACCCGGCCGAAGATCCGCTTGCCCCTTGTGTGGTGTCCCATGGGTTTTTTGTTTTTCCACCGAACCAAACATCACCGCGGGCTAACGCTCCGGACACCAATTTCGCCACCAAAATGGCGCCAGCATCCTCTAGTTTTTTTACAACGGTCGCCGTTTCATTGATAACTTGGTCCTTGTAAGGGGCAGCTCCCCAAGTGGTAGGATACCCAGGAACCGCCATTAGGTCCTTGGTCCCATAAGGAATACCATGTAAAATACCGCGATAGTTTCCATTTTTAATCTCTTCGTCCGCCTTTTTTGCCTGTTCCAAAGCCAAACTTTCGGTAATGGTTATGGTACATTGTAGGGCAGGTTGGTATTTCTTGAGACGGGCCAAGAAAAATTTTGTAAGCTCAGTAGAGGTGATTTTTTGATTTTTTATAAGTGAGGCCAATTGTGGAATCGTGTAATAAGCCAATAGGTCATAAGGTTCGGGAATTTCCACATTGTCCGGTATATTCCATTCGGTACCGTTTTGTTGTTCTGGCATGGTAAAACCAAATGGGGTGGGGTCAAAACGGATGGCTGGGAAAACATCGTTTCCAATAGGATATTTTCGCAAAGAATCGAAGCCGCTACGGTTTCTCTTTAGGTAAGGGTAGAGGGTATCGATATTTTTTTTGGAAAAATGGAGTCCAATCAATTTTTCCGACTTTTTAACGTCTCCTTTTGTGAAAGAGTTTTTGTTGCTGGAACATGATAGCCAGGTCAATGAGATGAACAATACAAAAAGAAGGGGGATTCTGTTTTTTGGTAGCATTTTGGTAGATAATTTCAAATAACAGCTTCTAAGCTACATTTTTTCAAAAAAACGGACGTAATAATCCTGCTGTTTTATATTTGAAGAGCCCATTTATTTCATTACCCATAATTCAATATGGGATTTTTTTGAAATTCAGCAGTACAACTTCTTAATCTAACCCCAACACCGTATCTTTGTAGTTTAGAACCAGTTCAAACAGTTGGTTTAAAAAATTTGATTCATGAAGTTGAAAAAGACAGATATTCTCAAGGCGTTGGAAAAAATATCCGCACCGGGTGAGGGCCAAAATTTGGTCGAAAGCGGTTCGGTCACCAATGTTCAGGTGTTCGGTGATGAGGTAGAAGTGGATGTTACGATCAAAAACCCAAGTCTTCAAGCCAAAAAGAAGACAGAAGTGGAGATCTTAAAGATTATTCACAGTGAAGTATACGAAAAGGCGAAGATCAAGGTCAACCTTAAGGTTGATGCTCCTGCCAAGCCCAAAGTAAACCAAATTAAGGGCAACCCCATTCCGGGAATTCAAAATATTATAGCCGTAGCGTCCGGAAAAGGAGGCGTTGGTAAGTCTACAGTAACAGCGAATTTGGCTGTTACATTATCAAAAATGGGCTTTAAAGTAGGATTGTTGGATACCGATATTTATGGACCTTCCATGCCCATTATGTTCGATGTGGCAACCGAAAAGCCGTTGTCCATCAATGTAGAAGGAAAGGCCAAGATGAAACCCATCGAAAACTATGGGGTAAAGCTGTTGTCCATAGGATTCTTTACACAGCCCAATCAAGCGGTTATTTGGAGAGGTCCAATGGCAGCCAAGGCATTGAACCAAATGATTTTTGATGCACATTGGGGTGAATTGGATTTTCTTTTATTGGATTTGCCACCGGGAACCGGGGACATTCATTTGAGTATAATGCAATCGTTGCCAGTAACGGGAGCTGTTGTGGTAAGTACACCGCAAGAGATTGCTTTGGCCGATGCCAGAAAAGGTGTTGCCATGTTCCAACAGGAGGCTATCAATGTGCCTGTTTTGGGAATCGTGGAGAATATGGCGTATTTTACACCTGCGGAGTTGCCGGACAACAAATACCATATTTTTGGTGAAAATGGGGCAAAGAACTTATCCGAGGATTTGGGAGTTCCGTTTTTAGGAGAAATTCCTTTGGTACAGAGCATAAGGGAGGCAGGCGATGTTGGAAGACCAGCAGCCTTACAAACAGCGACACCTACAGAGGAAGCCTTTGAAGAACTTACAAGAAACGTGGTGCAGGAGTTGGTGAGAAGAAATACAGACCTTCCACCTACCGAAGCAATAAAAATAACAACCATGGCCGGTTGTTCCGCTGTTAAAAAGAAATGAGTATGACAACAATGACATCAGAAGAAACCAGGAGCAATGTAGAAAAGGCGTTGGAAGAGATACGTCCATTTTTACAGAGCGACGGAGGGGATATTACCTTGATATCCATTGAGGACAATTCCGTAAAGGTTCGTTTGGAAGGTAACTGTATAGGATGCAGTGTAAACCAAATGACATTGAAAAGTGGTGTAGAAATGACCATTAAAAAGTATGCACCTCAGATTGAAGAAGTCATCAACATATCTTAACTGACTAAAATCATAAAACCTTTGCAAGGCAAGCAGTAAGTTGCGCGCCAAAATCCATAATATATGATTAAAACCGATATACTAATTATTGGAGCGGGACCTACGGGTCTCTTTGCTGTTTTTGAAGCAGGCCTTTTACAACTCAAATGTCATTTAATCGATGCATTACCACAAGCAGGTGGACAATGTTCGGAAATATATCCCAAAAAGCCCATTTATGATATTCCTGGTTTTCCAGAAGTTTTAGCTGGTGATTTGGTGGATAACCTAATGGAGCAAATAAAACCGTTCCAGCCAGGTTTTACCTTGGGAGAGCGTGCTGAGACCATTGAAAAGTTGGAAGATGGCTCGTTTATCGTTACCACTAACAAAGGGACTAAACATCATGCTCCCGTTGTTGCCATAGCAGGAGGTCTGGGCAGTTTTGAACCAAGAAAGCCATTGCTCGAGAATTTAGAAAAGTTCGAGGATAATGGTGTGGCCTATATGATCAAAGAGCCAGAAATCTACCGTGGCAAAAAAGTGTTGATCGCCGGCGGAGGTGACTCTGCTTTGGATTGGTCCATATTTTTGGCCGATGTTGCAGAGGAAGTAACCTTGGTTCACCGAAGAAATGAATTTAGGGGGGCATTGGATTCAGTGGAAAAAGTACAGCACTTAAAAAATGAAGGTAAGATCAACTTGATTACCCCGGCTGAGGTCGTTGCATTAAAAGGAGAAAACCACTTGGAGAAAGTGACTGTTAAGAACACATCCACTTCAGAAGAAACTGATGTTGAGGTCGATGATTTTATCCCATTGTTCGGATTGTCGCCCAAATTGGGCCCAATCGCCGATTGGGGGCTGGAGATAGAAAAGAATGCCATTAAGGTGGATAATACTTACGATTACCAGACCAATATTCCAGGAATCTATGCCATTGGTGACGTAAATACGTATCCCGGTAAGTTAAAATTGATTCTTTGTGGATTCCATGAAGCCACATTGATGTGTCAAAGTGCTTACCAAAAGATATTCCCGGATAAAAAATATGTGATGAAATATACTACCGTGGGTGGTGTGACCGGATTTGACGGAAGTAAGAAGGAAGCGCCCAAAGCCGTGGTTAAGGCCATCGACTAAGAATAAAACAAACATTTAATCGTTAAGGAAGCTTTATAGACGAGTTTTCGAATAGGTATGAGCGATATTAAAATAAAAATAATCGACCGTGAAGGTGTTTTGCACGAAGTGGATGCGCCAACCGACATGAATATGAACCTAATGGAGGTAGTCCGTTCTTACGAACTTGCTCCTGAGGGAACCATTGGAATTTGTGGCGGAATGGCCATGTGTGCTTCTTGCCAATGTTATATAAAATCGGACCATCAACTTCCTGAAAAGTCGGATGATGAGGACGCCATGTTGGCCGAGGCCTTTTTTGTGAAGGATAACAGCCGTTTGGGTTGCCAGATCCACATTACCGAGGACTTGGATGGTCTGGAAGTGGAATTGGCGCCGGAAGAAGCTTAAATTCTTGCCTGATAGGTAAACAAGTTAAAATATCTTCCTTCGGAAGCTATTAGTTGTTCATGGGTGCCTTGTTCCAAAATGTGTCCGTTTTCAATAACCAAGATTTGGTCAGCTTTGCGAATGGTGCTCAATCGGTGAGCAATAACAAATGTGGTTCTACCTTTTGTTAGTTCAGCCAAACTTTTTTGAATGAGCGCCTCGGATTCCGTATCCAAGCTGGAAGTGGCTTCGTCCAAAATCAAGATTTTTGGGTCTGCCAAAATAGCTCTAGCAATGGCTATCCGTTGACGTTGACCCCCTGAGAGTTTTACACCGCGTTCACCGATCAAGGTATCTAGCCCTTTGTCGAATCGGTCTGTGAACTCATCTACATAGGCGGCTTTTACTGCCTCCAATAGCTTTTCTTCACTGGCTTCGGGTCTTGGAAAAAGGATATTTTCTCGGATAGTGCCCTCGAACAAAAAGTCATCTTGCAAAACCACGCCCAAATATTGCCTAAAACTTTTTAAATCAACCTTTGAGAGGTTTTGTCCATCAATAGTGATGGTTCCCGAGTCCGGGTTTAAAAAACTGGCGGCCAAACCTGCAATCGTCGATTTTCCAGAGCCCGAACTTCCCACTAAAGCCACAACTTGACCAGGTTCCACATCAAAGCTTATATTATGAAGCACTTCTTTGTCCTCTTCATAGGAGAAACAGACATCGGCAAATATCATACGCCCAACTACCGTTTCCAGAACAATGCTTCTGTTTTCCTCATCGGATTCTTCTTCCAAGTTCATTAACTCTTCTGTCCGGTCCAATCCCGCCAAGGCCTCTGTCAACTGACTTCCCACACTGCTCATTTGTACTATGGGAGCAATCATTAGGCCCAATAGCACGGTAAATTCCACAAATTCTCCCACGGTAAGGGTATCCTGTATAATTTTATAGCCACCAAATCCCATTACGCTTGTTGTTGCCACACCCAATAAAAATGTCGATGAGCTCGTCATAAAAGCAGTAGTGGTCAGACTCTTCTTTACGTTTTGATAGAGGCGTTCCACACCGACCTCAAAAACCTCTTCTTCTTGTTTTTCCGCATTAAAACCTTTGATTACACGAATACCACCCAAGGTTTCCGTCAATCTGCCCTTGACTTCTGCATTTATCTTACCTCGGTTCCTGAAAATGGGACGGATGATCTTAAAGGCTTTTAGTGCAATAATGGCAAAGATGGTGAGAGGAATAAATGTAAACAGTGTCATAAAAACGCTAATTTCCATCAGTAAAATCAAGGAAACTACCGCGGTAATGATTCCTCCAACCAATTGAACCAATCCGGTTCCTATAAGATTTCGGACTCCTTCAACATCGGACATAATTCGGGATACCAAAGCTCCGGATTTGGCATTGTCAAAAAATCGAACAGGAAGGGCAAGCACCTTTTTTTGCACTTGAGCCCTAAGTTCAGAAATCAAATATTGGGCCTGTACACTTAATATTTTGGTCAAAAGGAATGAAGTAACTGCTTGTACAAAAATGGCTAGCATTACTCCGGCCACCAAGTACTTGAGCATGTCCACATCTTTTTTAACGATGACATCATCAATAAGATATTTCGAAGCGATAGGGGCAACAAAACTGGCTGCTTTACTAATGGCAATCAAGAACAGACCTAAAAAAACGAGTTTACGCTTGGGCCAAATTATGGTTTTGAATGCGGTAAGGATGCTTACTTTTTTATCGGGCATAACAATTTTTAGAGAGAGCCTGCAAGTTACGGCAATTTAAAGGGATATAGAATCCATTGTCTTGAGTGCAAAAAGGAATACAAACACTATATTTAATATTTCCAATACTAAAACAGGTATGCTTAAAGCGCAATGGTTCGGTTTTTTGTTTTTGATATGCTTCTTGTGCCAGTCACAACAAGAGTATCCAAAACTAACCCAAATAGTAACGGATAATGCCCAGATTTTTACGGAATCCGAGCTTGAGGCGCTCCGGAACAAACTATATCAATTTGAATCGGAGACCACCAATCAATTGGTGATTTTGACCATAAACGACTTGGGAGGAGAGACTATTGAACAATATGCCTTTCAAGTTTTCAACCAAAATAGGCTTGGACAGGAAAGCAAGGATAATGGCATTTTGATCCTGTTCTCCAAACTGGACAGGGAGGTCCGGATTGAAGTTGGCTACGGTCTGGAACCTTATATTACGGATGCCGTAGCTTCCCGTATTATCCGAAATACGATGATTCCAAAGTTTAAAGAGGAGGATTATCATGGCGGACTGGATACCGCAACCGACCAGATCATAGAGTTTTTGAAAAACCCGGAAGCTTTGGATGAGTTCAAAGCCGAGATAGAGGAAGAAAGTGAAATGCCTTGGTGGCTGTTGGGGATTATTGGTTTGTTCTTGATGATATTTGTTGCCGTGGGCGGCTTCATTTTTTATAAAGGATATTCTACTTTGATAGAGATTTTGCGCGGAATGTTCATTGGCAAGCTAGCCGTATTCAGGGGCATTTTTATGGCTGCTTTTATGATGTTTCCATTGATTTTTGGTTTGGTTTTTATCGGGGTTCCGTTGGCCTTTATTTTATTGCTGATCGGTTTGGAAGATCTGATGAATGATTTGGCCAACAATTTCTTCCTGATAATACTGGTAGTCGCAGGTTTTATTTGTTTCACCATTGTATTGGTCATTTATAAAATATGGGCGAAAGGCACGGAAAATTTAAAACTTTCCTTTTTTAAGTCCGATAAGGATTATATCAGTAAGACATTTTCATCTACAGGGACGCATTCCTTTGGGTCTGGCTCCAGTGGAGGTTCTTCCAGCAGCTTTTCGGGAGGCGGTGGTAGTTCAGGTGGCGGAGGTGCCAGCGGAAGTTGGTAATTGTTTTCGATTTCCCGTATTTTCACCAAACTAATCAAACCCATCCTCGAAATGAGAATTAAGATTTTTACGGCATTCCTTCTATTTATTTCCTGTTCCGAAACGGAACCTACCGAAGTGGAACTTTGGGAAGCACAAGCTGAAAACATTACTATAATCCGTGACGATTTTGGTGTACCCCACATTTATGGAAAAACAGATGCCGATGCTGTTTTTGGTTTGCTATATGCGCAATGTGAGGATGATTTTAATCGTGTGGAACAAAATTATATTTGGGCTACCGGACGTTTGGCGGAAGTTGAAGGGGAGGATGCCTTGTACAGTGACCTTAGGGCCAAACTTTTTATGACGGAAGAAGAGGCCAAGGCCAACTACGAAAACAGCCCTGAATGGTTAAAAGAGCTCTGTGATGCATTTGCCGATGGAATCAATTATTATTTATACACCCATCCAGAAGTCCAACCTAAATTATTGACCCGTTTTGAACCGTGGATGTCGATGTATTTTAGTGAAGGGTCTATCGGAGGGGATATTGAACGAATATCTACCAGAAAAATCAAAAGTTTTTATGAAAGTGGCATGGAATTGCCCGAAATGGAAGTACTTCAACTCAAAAAGGAAGAAGAAATGGCGGAACCACAGGGTTCCAATGGAATTGCTATCTCGGGCGATTTGACAGAATCTGGAAACGCAATGCTTTTGATCAATCCCCACACTTCATTTTATTTTAGGGGAGAAGTGCACGTGGTGAGCGAAGAAGGGTTGAACGCTTATGGTGCCGTTACCTGGGGACAGTTTTTTGTATATCAAGGTTTCAATGAGAAAACAGGTTGGATGCATACTTCCACCTATACCGATGTAATGGATGAGTTCAAGGAAACCATTGTTAAGAATGATGGAAGACTATTTTATAAATACGGAGAGGAATTGCGACCTGTGGATTCCAGTTCGGTAACCCTTAAATATAAAGATGGTGATGGTATGAAGGAGAAAACCTTTCCAATGTACCGTACCCATCACGGACCGATTACCCATCAAGTGGATGACCAATGGACGGCTTCGGCCATGATGTGGGAACCTGTAAAGGCATTGGAGCAATCCTATATCCGAACCAAGCAGGATGGTTATGACGGTTTTAGAAAAATGATGGATATCCGAACCAATTCCTCCAACAACACTGTTTATGCGGATGCAGAAGGGAACATTGCGTATTTCCATGGAAATTTTGTACCCAAGCGCGATACCATTTTTGATTATACCGAGCCCGTGGATGGCAGTGACCCAAAAACAGATTGGCAAGGTCTACACACGGTGGATGAAAACATTTTGGTGTTGAACCCGGAAAACGGATGGATTCAAAACTGTAACTCCACACCCTATACTTCCGCGCTGGAATTTAGTCCAAAACGAGAAGATTATCCCAATTATATGTCTAGAGATCAGGAAAACTTTAGAGGCATCCATGCTATCGAATTGCTGACAGGCAGAAGCGGGTACACTTTGGATGGGCTTATTGAAATGGCCCACGACCCATATTTACCAGCTTTTGAGGCATTGATTCCGGGATTGGTAACCGCTTATAATGAGAATGCCAAGGCATACCCTGAGCTACAGGAGCCAATAGAGACCCTTCAGGAATGGGATTTCGCTACTTCAGAGGAATCCATAGCTATGACTTTGGCCCACTACTATGGTACACTTTGTTATTCAAAAGCTGAAAGGCCGGAGGGCAAATACTCCATGGAATGGGTAGCATATTGGGGCGATGAATGGCCAGATGCTCAAAAATTGGATATGTTCCAAGAAGCATTGTCTCAACTACAAAATGATTTCGGTACATGGAAAATGCCTTGGGGAGAGGTGAATCGTTACCAGCGTTTAAATGGGGATATTCGCCAAGCATTTAATGATGAAAAACCAAGTATTCCGATTGGTTTTGCCAGTGGACGTTGGGGAGCATTGGCCGCATATGGCGCCCGGTACGATAATAACACCAAAAAAATCTATGGCACTCGTGGTAATAGTTTTGTTGCTGCTGTGGAGTTCGGAGAAAAGGTGAAGGCAAAAACAATGTTGGCGGGTGGTCAGAGTGGAGATCCAGAGTCGCCACACTTTAATGATCAAGCACAGCGCTATGCCGATATGGAATTTAAAGATGCCGCATACTATAAAGATGATGTGCTAAAACGGGCCGAAGTAACCTATAAGCCTGGTGAGAAGAAGTGAAAAGGGATTTAGTTGTTCTTTTCGATACCGCTATCCTCTTCTTTTACAATTATTAGACTGGCTTTGGAGCCTGTAGATAGGTTCCATCGGTTATTGTGGATAACTACACCCTTGTCGTCAGTGACCACGACTTGTGCCGTATTGGGGCCAGATGAACCTTGGTTAAGGGCTTCGAATTCAACACGGTTAAATCCTTCCACAAGATCTAGATTGATTCCTTTAAAAGAGCCACCAAGTAATAGGTTGTACTCCACTACTTCACCATTGACATATATTTTAATGCGATCGCCGTCCACATATTCATGGTCTCTGGCTACAATTCCAACAAACTTTGCTGTGGTTTTAAAGTCACCCAGATATTGATCGCCAAAATGATCGTTGGCTCCTTTTTCCCTTTTTTCAATCACTTTTGGGTCAATCACCAAATCATGGCCAGCTTGTAACAGTTGTTTGTCGGGCAACATTTTAACACCTGGCTTTTCATTTTTGGAGGTAAGGTTTTCGTCTAAAACCGATGGCATCCGAAGCAAAGTACCTTGGTTACTTGCTTTAACATCTAAATTGTTCTTCTCGCCAATTTTTAATGGCCGCGTGGTGGGCAAGTCGCCCTGCGCGATCATGGGAAGGGTAAAGAGAATGGCTCCCAATACAATGTAAATCTTTTTTTTCATGGCAAGAAGGGTAACAATACAATGCTAAATTTAGCAAATACCTTGCCATCCGTGTTATAAATAAGAGTTAAATCGACAAATGGCAAAAGCTCGTTAAAGTCTTCATAATTAATATTCCAGATGAAAAAGAGGAATAATGCTTGATGCTATTGAGCTTTAACCTTAAAATCCAATTATAATGAAACGATTATTATTACTTGTACTACTAATGGGCTTCACAGCTCTTTATTCCCAAAATTCAGATGATGCTAAACGAATAATTTCCAAGGGAACTTGGAACTTAGGTCTGCAGGCTAATTTAAGCCTCTACAATATAGATTCGCATAACTCCGGATCATCTGTTGAGACCGATCGGTTGGCTATAGGGTTGTTTCCTAGAATAGGCTATTCTTTTTCCGATAATTGGATGGTTGGTGTAAGAACGGGTTACAGTAGAAGTAAAGAGGACAATGATTTGAGTTTAGACCCAATTTTAAATGAATCGGAGTCTAAAACAGAAACACTGACATTTGCACCATATGTAAGGAGATATGGTAGTTTGACGAAGAATCTTTTATTTTATGTTCAGGGCGAAGCTGGATATGCAGGTTCTTGGTCGGAAAATATTGCGGACCAAACAAATAGATCTACCTCCGAATCTGACAGGTTCTATGTTGCGTTTAGGCCGGGAATTACCTTCTTCGTTTCTCAAAAAATTGCTTTGGAATCCTCTTTTGGCATTCTTCAATACTCTTCAAACAAATTAGAAACTAATGGGGCCGAAACAACCACAAATGGTTTTGATTTTGGTTTGGATTCTTCCAATGTCCTTTTAGGACTTTCTTATTATTTCTAAAAATTATTTCAAGGCCCGCTAATTTTTAGCGGGCTTTTTCTTTTTAAGCCCAAATAATGGATGCAGTAGCGGAATCCGAAGGATGATCAGGTCATAAATCAACCAACTTATGCCAAATGTGCCAATTACCAGTATGGTGGCCTTTGGTACAAAACCCCAGCTCATGTTCATCAAAAAATATGCAATTATAACGGTAATCGTCTGGTGTAAAATATAGAAGGGGTACACTGCTCTGTTCGAATACGCCAATCCTTTACTTGGCTTGTTGAGATATTGTGCCGCATATGCGAAAAGCACCAAGATCCAAGACCAAATATTAACCACTTTAAGCAATGCCTCGGTAAAGTGGATGACATAGCCATCTTCAAAAAACAACCAAATCATCACTTGGCCCATAAAACCGATTATACCCAAGGTAAGTGCCTTATACCTTATTTTGGCTAGTGATTCCCAAAATGTATTTCCCGTTGCAATCAATACAAAACCATAGAAGAACAAAATGATACTAAATATAAAATTGAACCAATCATCCACCAAGGCATGGGTAACCGGAAAAAAGGGTTCCACCAGGGATTCTACAAAGTAGAGTGGAATCACAAATGCATAAATACCCCAGGATTTCTGAATTAAGCGCTTAACCCATTCAATAAATCTGGTTTCATGTCTTCGCAGGTAAACGAATAGCGGGGCCAAAATCCAAGAGAACACCAAAAGGTAGGGTAAAAACCAAAGGTGATGCCAGCTAAGGTTTCCTTCGGGGTACACACCGTCAAAAGCAACCGTGGTAAAATAGTGCCAATACGAACCTGAAAACTGTCCTTTGGTTAACCGTTCAAAATATACTTGTGGCGGTACGATCAAGATCATCCCCGCTACCAATGGTATACCTAAACGAAGGAATCGCTCCCACATAAATTTACCCATGCTTCTTTTGCCAAGGGCATAATAGGTTCCCATTCCCGATATTACAAATAGGATGGGCAATCGCCATTGGTTAAGGAAAGACATGGGCCAACGGAGCCAATCATAAATCACGTTGTTTTTTATATGCCATCCCCAAGGCACAAAAAACATTCCCACATGATAGAATATTAATAGTCCGAACACAATTACACGGAGCCAATCCAAATCGTAACGTCTAATGCTGGTTTCCATTATTAAAGTTTTTTCCAAAGATGAAAAGTGCATTTAAAAAAGTCCCTTCATATGTGTCGGTAAACGTCCTGAATTGCAATTGTGGAGGAATTACCCCTTATTTTGCTTCATAAAAGAAGAAGGAGATTGCCCTGTATGCTTTTTAAAAGCATTGTAAAATGCGGATTTGGACCTGAACCCAACAGATTCGCCAATTGCTTCAACAGTGAGTTGTCTGAATTCTTGATGTAGCAATCTTTCTTTTGCCAAGGCAACCCGTTTTTGGTTGATGTAATCGTTGAAATTGGTTCCCGTTTCGGAATTGATAAGTTTGGAGACCGTATTTCCATTGGTTCCCAATTGTTCAGCTACTTTCTTTAAACTGACTTCCTGTTGGGAAAAATATTGTGATTTGGACATAAAATCCTCGATAGTCTCAAATTTTACGGCATCACTGGAAAGGGTTTCGTATTTATCCGCAATCCATGATTTTTCAAAAAAGCGTGATTCGGAAAGAATAAAAAATGAGGTGATAAATATGGTAATAGTCTGAACAATTCCAATAATGTGGTCTCCGCCATCATCATCATAGCTTAGATATATGATAAGAAGGGTAAACATGATGACAAGAAAAAAGATAACCGTGTTCCTGGAAAAAATGTATTTATCTACTTTGATGTTCTTGGTTGAGACCCACCCCTTTCTTCTCGTTTTTAGAACCAACAGAACGGATAGAACAAGGTAAAACGCAAAACTGATCAACACGAGCCACCTGAACCGATCTTTAATATGATGATAAGAATAGTTTATATCGTCCGGCACTTCTATATATCCCAAATCCCGGTGATAGGCGCCCAAATATGCATTGAGTTTTACTTCTACCGGGCTTATGTAATAATTGAATTGAGAAAAAAGATAGAGCAAAGGGAGTATAAAATGGGGCCAATGTTTTTTTAAGGTAATTGGTTTTCGTTCCAGAATGGTATATAGAAAGAAATATAGTGTAGGTGTGATCAGTAGAACCAAGAATTCGGTAGAATCGTTGAGGTGTATCACATATTTTATGAGTCCCGTATAACACAGGTAAATATCCAGAAAAACCAAACATTGCACCAAAAGAGACCATCCGAACAGGTTGATGGCCGATTTTCTATTGGCCCTTAAAAAAATAACGAACGCTAAGAAAAACCCTTGCACAATGCCCAATAACATTATATGCGACGAAAGGTCGTGCCTGATGGGAATTTGATCAAATATAACCTTTACATCATCCATGTTTAGGGTGTAAATTGTATCTTGGAGACTACTAAAATTGAAAATTACCAATCTTTTTTTAATCGACCCGACCAAAATGAAAAAGAGACAGTTTCTCCGATATATGGGCAATGCAGCAATGGCAACCCCATTATTGCCATTTTCCTTGGAAAGTATACCAAAAACAAATTCGCCATACCCCGATAAGGATAGCGAAGCATTTTGGGAACGGATACGAAAAGATTATAAGCTAAAGCCGGATTACATTAATTTGGAAAGTGGATATTATAATATTATTCCAACTCCCATTTTAGAAAAATATACCCAACATATTCAGCATGTAAATTATGAGGGCTCTTATTACATGCGCACGGTGCAATGGGACAACAAGAAAAAAGCTGCGGCTCGTGTCGCGGAGCTGGTGAACTGTTCTGAAAAGGGATTAATCATTACCCGGAACACTACGGAATCCTTGGATACGATCATTGGGGGGTATCCTTGGGAAAAGGGTGATGAGGCTATATTTGCTGTCCAGGATTATGGGGCGATGCAGGTGCATTTTCATCAGATGGAAGATCGTTATGGCATCGTTTGCAAAAAGGTGTCCTTGCCCAATCATCCCGAATCTGATGAAGAAATAGTTTCGCTTTACGAATCGCAGATTACACCAAAGACCAGATTGTTAATGATCTGCCATATGGTAAATGTAACTGGTCAAATTCTACCAGTTCGAAAAATATGTGACATGGCACATTCGCATGGTGTGGAGGTTATGGTGGACGGCGCCCATTGTGTGGGACACATAAAGGTTGACCTGGTGCAATTGGATTGTGATTACTACGGTTCCAGCTTGCATAAATGGCTTTGTGCCCCTTTAGGGGCAGGAATGCTCTATGTGGCTGAAAGGAATATTCCCAAAATATGGCCCTTGTTGGCGGAACACGAAAAGGATAAGACCAAAATACGTCGATTAAACCATACGGGAACCCATCCGGTACATACGGATCTTACCATAAACGATTCGGTGGATTATCTAGAAATGATAGGTTTGGAACGCAAGGAGAATCGAATGCGTTTTCTTCAACGCTACTGGAGCGATCAATTGAGAGATGTGGAAAATGTAGTCATCAACACCCCAATTGAACCGCATAGAAGCTGCGGTATTGCCAATGTGGGCCTAACAAATATTAAACCGAGTGAAATGGCCAAAACTTTGTTGGACGAGTTCAATGTATGGACGGTGGCCATTGATTTTGAAAATGTACACGGATGTAGGATTACACCAAATGTGTTTACAACCACAGAGGAGTTGGATCAATTTGTGGATGCCATTAAAACCATGGCGAAGCGAGTTTAACGATCTATATAATCTTTAAGTTTCTCGGGGCCTTCCAATAATACCCGCACAATTTGAAGGGTACCGTCCGGTTTGGTATCAATATGCCATTTGATAAGGGAGATTTTTCCTTTTTCAATCTCTATTCCGGTAATGCTCCTTGGGTGTACGCAACTTCCATCATTAAAAAAGGGAATTTGACCAGGCTCTGGAAACCGGGGTCTATGGGTGTGTCCCGCCAGTGTGATCAGCAATCCTTTTTTTAAAATCCAACGTTTTATTCGCTTTTCAATCCTGATGAGTTCCTTGTAATTTTTAGCCGGACTTGTGGGATCTGCAATACCTACTACTTGTAGGGGTTTCCATAATATCCGGACCAAAAATCTCCCAATGCGCCAACACACGTAGTTCCACCAATCCGCTTGGTGACCATGGGTGCAAAAAATTTCTTGTCCGGTCTCACTGTGCTTTAGGATAAGTGCTTCGTGATAAGTTATTCCTTCAAAAAGTGCTTTGTCGGAGCCATCAATAGGTTCAAAATAATGGGATAGATGTTCATCCACATAATTGGGGTCACGGTATACCATATCGTGATTTCCCCAAAGCATGTGCAACCGTTTTTCCAAATGGAACCTGCGCAATAGTTGATACACATTTTTATGTGCTTCAAAAATGGATTCGAAGCTGATGTTCTCCCAAAGTTCGTCACCATCACCAAGTTCAATATACGTATAGCCCTCCCTGTAATAATGGTTTAATGCGTGGAAGTAAATATTTCTATTATTGGCGAAATCATCTGCAAAACTATTGTCCCCACGATGGCAGTCACTAAAAAAGATGAATTTGGAGTCTTCATCGAAAGGTAGCGTCATGGCGTTTTTGTAGGCTCTGTCTAATCTGGCTGATGAGGACATGAAAAAGTTTTTGCTAAATATCCTTAAAAATGGCAATTGGTCCATAAAGATACCCATTAAAGGGCATGCATTTTTACTTTTTGTAACTTTGCGCAGTAAATCTCGACCAATACGGTGTATGAAACACGACTACAATTCAGAAAGTCCCCTTGTTCAGCTCGTTAGTTTCAATAAATTATTGGAGCATTACGATGAACAGTTGAATTCCGCTAATGCACACCTTGCCGAAAGGGCTAAGTATGTTTTGGATGCACAAGCGCCTTACCCTATTTTAAGGGAAGGGTTTTCTGATTTGTCCTTGTTGGAAAAACATAAGGATGTTATTCGTGTGATATTGGAAGATTCATTCTCTCCGATATTGACCAAAAACGAGATCAAGACCGCTTCCACTCCTTTTGAAAATTTGGTATTCAATTCATCTGAACGTTTTCGTCAGATATTGAAGGATGCCGGTGAAGACTTTGATTTGGAAATCACCAATATACCCAGAGAATTTGGATACATTATGAGGTGTACCGTAATACTAAAATTCTATTATGGGTATAACCTTGACTTTAAGCGTCCTTTCTTTTACGATATTCCCGACACCAATGGTGTAATGCGCAGGTACCGAATTTTGTACAATGCGGATTTTATGGAAATTATTCCAACTGAAAATGCCAAGGAAATTACACCGGACGATGTGGACGAGTTGTTGGACAACTTCTACAATTTGGATATTTGGAAGGAAAAAATACCACCGAACAGTTTTATAGCTAAGGGTTTTGTAATCTCCAATATGTTCGATGTTACCGCGGAACATTCCGTCTCTGAAATTAAGTCCACCTTGATTGGTAGGGCTCAAAGGGGCAAGGAGACATTTATGGAGAGTTTCGAGGATACCTTTAGGTCTTTTTTTAATCTAAACGATATAAAAGTTGGCTTTTCCGGCTATGATTCCGGGGCCAACCGATTTTTCAGGATCTATGGCAAGGGTATGGAGAGCTATATTCTCAATGGAAAGGATATGGAAGATTGTGATTCCATGTTCTGTAATTATACCCATGGGAAATTGTTCAAGCAGAACAAATACTTCGCTATATCCAATGTGGAGAAATATTTTGAAGGATCCAAAGGGGAGACCCAACCGTACAGGAGCCTAATGGAGCAGGGTATAAAGAGCGCCATTTTGGCCCCAATTGCTGTAAACGGAAACCTATTGGGTGTACTTGAACTTGTTTCGGGAAAGGTTAACGAACTCAACAGCGTAAATGCCAACAAGCTGGATGATGTGATGCCCTATATTGTTGCAGCTGTAATGCGAACTATAGAGGAAGAGGAAAACTTGATCGATGCGGTAATACAGCATGAGTGTACCTCTGTTCATCCGTCCGTGTACTGGAAGTTTCAGGAAGAGGCCAAACGCTTTATGGCCGATGAACTTGCAGGGAACGAACCTGTTTTTAAAGAGGTAGTATTCAAGGATGTTTATCCCTTGTATGGTCAAATAGATATCAAGGACTCGGCAAAGGAACGGAACCTGGCGATTCAGAGGGATTTAATGATTCAGCTTTCAGAGATCAATGATGTTCTCGAAATTGCCTTTGAAAAATATAAACTCCCCATTTATGAGGAGTTGATGTTTAGGGTCAACAATTATTTGAACGAGGTAAAAGAAGCTTTGTTCACACATACCGAGCAAGCTGTTTTTGATTTTGTAAAGGAAGAGGTTGATCCAGTTTTCAATCATCTTCAAAAGCAAGATGAAGAAATTGCCGGATTGCTGGAGAAATACATTCAGAAAATAGACAAGGCTACCGAGAGCTACTACGATCATCGTAGAAATTACGATAACAGTGTAATGGAGGCCAATATGAAACTTGCCGCTTTATTGGATAAAAGACAGGAAGAGGCACAAGAAATGTTCCCGCACTATTTTGAACGCTACAAGACCGACGGTGTGGAACACAATATGTACATCGGAAGCTCCATTACCAAAGATAGGGAGTTCAGTGAGTTGTTTTTGAGCAACCTTAGATTATGGCAGCTCCAGGTGATGTGCGAAATGGAGAATAAGTACTATAGCTTAAAGCCACATTTGCCCGTAAAATTGGACGTTGCATCCTTGGTGTTGGTATACAGTACCTCTTTGGCCATAAGATTTAGAATGGACGAGAAGCGTTTTGATGTGGATGGAACCTACAATGCAAGGTACGAGGTCATCAAAAAGCGAATCGATAAGTCCTTTATCAAGGGGACCAATGAACGTCTTACACAAAAAGGCAAATTGGCCATTGTATATTCGCAGCGCAAGGATGAAAAAGAGTATCTCCGCTATATCAGCTTTTTAAAAGCCAAAGGCTATTTTACCAACAATATTGAAATTGTGGAGCTTGAAGGTGTTCAGGGAGTATCCGGATTAAAGGCGATAAGGGCCGAGATTTTATACCAAAAGGACAAAAAATCCGAGCGCACCTATACTTACGAAGACCTAATGCAGGAGTTGAGCTCTTAGGGTTAGAATATTAACCGGTCGGGTCCAAAAAACCTAAAGGCAATACCAAAGGCGATAACGGATATAATTATGCCCAACATAAAAATGTTGTAGGTTAAACGCAATATCTTGTATTTTCTGTTCAGGACAACCCCTAAATAATAAAGATCTTTGGTGAGTGAAGAATACACGTAGTCTTTGTCCTTGACCAACTCTTCCACAGCTGCCTGGTATTCTTCCAGTCGCATTTGATGAAAGTTGCCAAAGAACAGAAGGTTCACCCTTCTTTTTTCCACATCTTCCTGGGTGAATTTTCCACGGGTAATGTTGGGGCGTGTGGCCAATACAGATAAAACCATGGAGGCAACACTGAACATGATCAATATAAAAGTGGGATAGATCATATAGGTATTGGTGGGATTATCCAATTTGGTGAGCAAATTGGCCAGTACCAACGAAATGATAATTGCGTTCACGGACAATAATATGTTCGCTTTTGTATCGGCGATATCACTTAGTTTTAGATGGTTCCTCAAAGTAACTCGATAAAGGGTCTGTACACTCCTGTCCGGACTTTCACTTTTATACTTGGCCTTTAAAGCTTCTTTTTTGGCTATCTTTTTTTCTGTCTTTTTCTCCTTGAGTAGTTTCTTTAGGTTTTGTTGTTTTCCCTCTTCCCAGTTTTCCTTGGCGTAGTCGGTAAAAAAATTATGCTGGGTACGGAACATTTTAATGTTTTTGTCCCGCCATTGTTTTGCTGTATAATCGGCAACACCCAAGGCTTTGAGCTCCTCCTTTAAAAAGTCGGTGGTCTCCCAATAACTCTTTTTGGCAAAATGGGAAATATCCGCATCCCTTATTATTCCCTCCAAAAGGTTTTCCGGTTCATGGCACATTTTGGTCGCCATGATCAAGGAACATACATGATCGATTCCTTGTTTGTCATATTCATTTTCGGTCAAAAAATCCCTCGCAATTTCACAACTATTTTCCTCATGGTCCTCCCTTCCTTTAATATGTCCAACATCGTGGAGCCACGCTGCCAACATCAATCTTTCGTTCTCATCCTCCTTTAGATTATAATAGTTGAGCAATTCTTTAGTACTTTTAACCACTCGTTCGGTATGTCGCAAGTTGTGGTACAAGAACTTGGGGTCAAGCTTTTCTGTTAACAGTTTAGAAACGAAGTGTTTAGTTTTTTCAACAATTTCCGACATACTATCTGAATTAAAACATCCAAATTACAAAATTTTGGAATCAACCTTGTGTGTATGAAGAAACATTACTTGCTTGTCTTCTTGATTGTTTTGGCTACTGGTTGTGCAACCTACGAGGCAAAGTATGCAGAGCCTTTTTCTGCTTATGACAATACGGTTGACAAAGAGATAGAGCACACTTTCTTTTTGATCGGAGATGCGGGAAAATCTCCTATTGGTGACCTTAATCCAACCTTGAAAAAGTTTAAAAAGGTCCTGGAAAATGCCGATAAAAACAGTACGGCCATCTTTTTGGGAGATAATATTTACCCTGCCGGACTCCCAGATAAAAAAGATTCTACCATTGCATATTTAGAGGCTAAGAATCACTTGGATGCTCAATTGAGGACCTTGGAAAAGTTCAAGGGGAAAAAGCTTTTTATCCCTGGTAATCACGATTGGTACACCGATGGTCTCAAGGGCTTAAAACGTGAGGAAGAATATATTGAGGAGGTTCTGCACGATAATGACGCGTTCCAGCCGGAGAATGGCTGCCCTATAGAGAAAATGGAGATCAACGACAAGGTAATGATCATTGCCATTGATACGGAATGGTATATAGTGAATTGGGATAAACACCCGACCATGAACGATAATTGTGAAATCAAGGATAGAGGTCGTTTTTTGGAAGAATTGGAAAGTTTGATCAAAAAAAATAGGGATAAAACCATTATCCTTGCCATGCATCATCCCATGTTTTCATATGGCGCTCATGGAGGTCAATTCTCCTTTAAACAAGGCATGTACCCCAGTGGCGGCAATGTACCTTTGCCCGTCCTTGGTTCGGCGATCAATTTGTTGAGAAAAACATCAGGGGCAACAACCGAGGACCTGTCCAACAAGATGTACAATCAGTTAAAGAACAGAATAGTTACCCTATCGCAGTATTCTGATAAGGTGATATTTACCTCTGGGCACGAGCATACTATGCAGTATATTGAAGAGTATGGAAAACCGCAGATCGTAAGCGGTGCCGGAGCAAAAACTGGCTCAACCCGATTATTGAACGGGAGTAAATTTTCTACAGGCGAAAATGGATTTGCCATTTTAAAAGTGTTTAAAGATGGGTCTTCTGAAGTGGAATTCCATGGCGCCGATTCGGAAAGTCCACTATTTCAAACGCAAGTCTTGCCACCTGATAGGTCTACAAAAAAAGTTGAACTTTCAGAGAATTTCCCACCGTATAAAATGGCTTCGGTATATGATCAGGAAGAAGTAGAAAAAACTGGTTTTCATAAATTGTTGTGGGGTGAACGCTACAGAAAGTATTATGCTACCCAAGTAAAAGCTCCAACCGTACGTTTGGACACACTTTTCGGGGGATTATCGGTTGTTAGAAAGGGAGGGGGAAACCAATCCAATTCCTTGCGCTTGGCGGATAAAGAAGGTCGGGAATATGTAATGCGAGACCTTAGGAAAAGTGCTGAGAGATATTTGCAGGCCATAGCCTTCCAAGACCAATATATAATCGGACAATTTGAAGATACTTATCCTGAAAAATTGTTGTTGGACCTATATACGGGTGCACATCCCTACGCGCCTTTTACCATTGGTAAATTGTCCGATGCTTTGGGAATGTACCACACCAATCCCAAGTTATATTACGTGCCCAAGCAGTCGGTACTTGGGGATTATAATAAGGAATTTGGTGATGGACTGTACATGATCGAAGAGCACGTTTCGGACGACCATGACAATCTTGAAAGTTTTGGGTACACCAAAAAGATTGAAAGTACCTACGACCTGATGGATAAACTTCGAGAGGACGAGGAGTACAGTATTGATCAAAAGGAGTATGTGAAAGCACGACTTTTTGATATACTTATCGGTGACTGGGATAGGCATGTGGATCAATGGAGATGGGCCGAATTCGAAATGGAAGATGGAGATAAGGTATACAAGCCCATTCCAAGGGACCGGGACCAGGTTTTTTCTCGATGGGGAGATGGCCTTATTATGGGCTTCGGTTCCAGAGCGGTTCCCGCGCTTCGTATTTTTGAAGGGTTTCATGAAAAAATCAGAAGTGTAAAGGGACTTACTTCCTCGCCTAGAACATTTGCTTTGGACATGGCATTACTGTCTGAAACGGACATGGATATGTGGATAGAACAAGCAAAGTTCATTCAGCAAAACCTCAATGCAGAAATTATTGATGAAGCTTTTTTGGCTTTTCCCGAAGAGGTCAGGGATGAAACCTTGGACAAGATCAAAAGCATTCTTTTGGCCAGAAAGGAAAATCTGGTCCAGACGGCGAAGAACTATTTTAGTGTTTTAAACCAGTACAGTGTTATTACAGGAACGGACAAGGACGATTATTTCAATATTGTTTCACTTCCCAATGGAAATATCGAAATAAGGGCCTATCGTATCAAAGGTGGAGAATATGAAGATATGTTCTTCCAAAAAATATACAGTCCTGAGCATACCAAGGAAATATGGATCTATGGTCTGGATGATGATGATGTCTTTGAGGCTAATACGGAAACTTCAAGGATAAAGGTTAGGATTGTAGGGGGGCAAAACAACGATATCTATAAGATATCGGAAAATTCCAAAAGGATATTCGTCTACGATTTCAAGACAAAGAAAAACACCTTGGACGAGGCATATGGTGGGAAAATTAATCTAATCAATGATTATGACACCAATACATACGAGTTTTTGAATATTAAGGGTAGCAATAACCAAGTATTGCCCACTATCGGATTTAATCCAGATGATGGTGTAAGAATCGGATTTACGAACACCTATACATTCAATGGGTTTAGGAAAAACCCGTTTACACGTCAACATACCTTAAATGCGGCCTATTATTTTGCCACGGATGGTTTTGATTTTGGATATAGGGGCGAATTTGCCCATGTGTTCAATAAGGTGAATTTGGAGCTGCACGCCAGGTTTACAAGTCCAAACTTTACAAGAAACTTTTTTGGTTTTGGCAATGAGACGGTAAATATTGACGATGAGCATCCTTTGGAACTAGACTACAATCGGGTAAGAATCCGAACCTTACGAATAGCTCCGTCCTTGGTATGGCGTGGATTTTTGGGTTCCAAGGTTAGATTGGGCATTGCATACGAGAATATTGAAATTGAGGAAACCACTGATAGGTTCATCAATGAGTTTTATTTGGAAAATGGCGAGGAGAACCATTTAAGTTTTCTTGGGGCCGATGCAGAATACAGCTATTCCAACACGGATAATGAGGCTTACCCGACTTTAGGAATGGGTTTTTCCCTGGAAGGTGGATTCAAGACCAATCTGGACGATTCATCCAGATCGTTCGGATATGTGATTTCCTCACTTTCCTTTGATCATAAACTCACGGCAGATGGGAAGTTGGTCCTGGCCACTAAATTAAAAGGACATTTTACCATAGGGGACGACTATGAGTTTTATCAGGCAGCCAGTCTTGGTGGAAACAATGGTTTGCGCGGATATCGTTTTCAACGATTTACAGGTAAAACAGCCTATTTTCAAAATACCGATTTAAGATACAGTTTTCGAAGTGTCCGAACAGGTATTATGCCGGTTAACCCGGGAATATTTGGAGGTTTCGATTACGGAAGAGTATGGTATCCGGGGGAAGATTCCAATAAGTGGCATAACTCCTATGGGGGCGGATTTTTCTTGAACGGGGCCGATGTGCTATCTGCTAATTTTGGGTTGTTCAACAGTGCCGATGGATTGAGGTTTGCCTTTGGTCTAGGTTTTGGATTTTAATCCAATTTTAGCTCGTATAGCTTTCTTCCACCATATTTGTTTTCCTCATCTGCGATCAGTAGGGATCCATTGTCATAAAAACAAACAGACTCTATTTGGGTGTCCGTTTGTAAATCGATGATTTTAATGGAGGATTTTGTAAAATCGGGAGCGGTAAAATCTGTCAGCAAAAAAACAAATCCATAACTTAAGAGGGCAATGGTTTTGCCATTGGGTGAAATATCGGCACTTGTAACCGAGCAATGATCTTGGTCTGCACAAAGGAACAATGAACCTAAATATTCAGCTTCGTATTCACCTTTTTTATCCGGAACTCTATAGATCAACGATTTTCCGGAATAGGGCCGTGTTCGGTTTTTTGTAAAAATGTAGAGGTAGTCGTTGAGGTGGAAAAATCCCTCCGTGTCAAAATAAAGACTGTCCGTTTCGGGAGGAAAATCCTTTTGTTGTGGATATTTGAACGCTATTTTATCGGCGTTGGGCTCTTTTTTGTCCAATTCATCTTTAGGAATTTTATAGATGACCAGGTCCTTCCTTGCATTTTTGTTGTTGCCAAAATCACCAACATAGAGATTTCCTTTTTTGTCTATGGTCAAATCTTCCCAATCCTGATTCTTTGCATGATCTATTTTCAGTGATTCTTTGATGTCTCCATCTTTGTCTACCCTATAGATTTTATCCTTGTTCCCACTGTCCTCTATCACCCATATTTTTCCTTCCTCCGTTACTTCCATTCCAGAGACTTCTTTGAGCTTAGAGGGAAATTTGCCCAACTTGTCCAGCTCGCCCCAATAGGTTTTTTGGGCACAAGCTTGTACAACGATCAATAAAAAAACAAGGACCAGTCTACTCATTGTTCTCTTTTATGGGCATAAACACCTCGGTAGTCCATTGAAGTTCATTTCCACCCATATTGGGATTGTTATGAAAAACCTCGATAGGTTTATGTTCTATGGGGATATTCTTGGCATTGGCATAATCCATAAGTGCGTACCAAGCGCGGTCCGAAGTAATATAGTTGCCATGATAAATTGCTTTAATCGCATTTTTACCATAAATACGTTTGTACATTATATCAGGATGGTCGGGAAGCTTTTCAGAGCGTATAATGGGGTTACAAAAATTATAGCTTAACGTATTGTTTTTTATATCCCACTCCAATACTTCAACAAATGGGGGACCGTTTAATTGCACTTGGTTTTGAGCGAGAATACCATCTAAAAAACTATAATTTGCCATCATTCCCTTGGCTTTGTGCTCAGGAGTTGTATTGAGCTGAACACAAGCACAAAAAGATGTGAATGTCTCCGATTCTCCTTCTATGGTATAGTTAAACCCGTCAAGGTGATTGTTTAAGAAACTGTTGAATTCCAAGAGCAATTTTCTGGAGCCACTTTCAAAATCAGTATCGGAAAAGGGAACGGCCAATCTATTTTTGATTGAATTATCCATATCCAGTATGTTGACTTGAACCTTGCTCAAAGAATCGTGAACTCTGTCGATTTCCCATTCGTAAACATGCACGGAGTCGTTTACAAGAATAGTTTGCCTAAAATGACTTGGGCTTGCGTAATCCAATGGTATAACAGAGTCAAATCCATTGTTCCATGCCTTGACCGTTTCGTAAATTGTTCCAGGTATGGCCTTGGCCTTAAAATTGACCTGATAATCTTGGGGTTTTAAAAATAAGTACCATAATACTGTCCCTACCACGATGGCAAGGATTATTGAAACAATCTTCCTCATAACTAAGCAGCAAAAATACGGATTAGCCTTTTGTCATGTCCAATTTGTCCACTATAAATTTACCTAAGTCCCGACCTTGTTTTATGCCAACTTCTATAGCGGCGCGATAATGGATTCCGCCATACATTCTGCTCAACGCAGCCTCGTCGGATGCTTCATTAAAGGAGTTAAAGGAACGGACAGGAAGACCGTAGGCTACTTCTGTGTCGTCATCAAAAGCAAAATTATCACCAAAAATGTCGGTTAGAGCAATCGCTGCAGCTCCGGACACTACACTGTGGCCACTGGTGTATTCGGGGAAAGGTGGTGTTTGCAGTACGGGTTCCCAACTGTCATCTATATACTCATTGATCACTGTTTCCGGACGTATGAGGTTACTTCTATATTTTTCGTCCCAGCAACTGATAAAGGCATCTGCTATGGCTATAGAGGTCTTGGTATAGGCATATACTGTTTTGGCAAAGTCTGCATTTGTTTTCCTCGAAGCAATTTTAGTGATACCGATCCAGTGTGCCCCTGGCGTAATTTTTTTGGTTGCGAACATCAAATGTCCACGAGTTACCGAAACATATGGGTTACAGTCCCAAAACTGAGCTATCGCAATCTCATCGGATTTATCCCCTTTACCAACCATACTTTTGCGTACTTCGTACACTTCCATTACCTCTTCGTAAAATTTCGAATCTTTCTCCATGGAGAATGTAGGTGGAGGAATGGGTTTGAACTGTTGTGCCGAGTCGATTGCAAATGGTCTGATTTTCTCCCAATGTGGTTCAATACCATTCATATAGGCAGGGGGAGTGGGTTGCCATCTTGATGGGTCGTCGGAGTCGACGGTGAATTTTGGCATGGTTCGGGTTTCCTTGTAATTGTCCTTGTTCATCCATTCCCCAACAAAATCGGCGACCTCCAGTCCGTAGGCCTTGGAAGCATTGAATACTGGTTCGTTTTTCTCTATCCATGTGGAATAAAGACTATCCCTAAAGCTTTCCATTCGTTCCTCGGAAAAGATGAGTCTTTTACTTAGATCCATATGGGCAATCAAGGCTGCCATTTCATAGTTGATGTTATCACCTTCCTTTGGTTTGGGAATGCTTCCCAAATCGGTTACCTGTCCAGCCAAAGATTCGTAGTTGTCGTTCTCCAAAGCAACAATTTCGTATGCTGCAATATTGGGGTAAGCAAATATTCTACTGGCCACAGGAGGCGAGAATATATCATGGATCATTATTTCGATCACTTTGTCCACTGAAGCATGAAAATCTTCTGGGGAGATTTCAACAGGTTCCTGTTTTTTTTGGCACGATGCCAGCACCAATAGTAGTGCTGCGATTAAACTTATTCTTTTTTTCATGGCCTTGAGATTAATCATTGATTTTATAGACTTGCGCTTTATCATTATTGAAAATAGCCAACAAGTATTTTTGATTGTTGATTGTAATTGTGTTTAGGTGTCGGACGGATTTTTTTGTGAAATCCAATCCTAGTTCATTGCCCAATACGATTGTATTTTCATCTTTGAGCAGAGCCCCCGGGAATGAATCCATACGCCCATGGTAGGGTTTAACACCGAAATAATTCCCGGCTATCAGGACTTCCGTCATACCATCGCCATCAAAATCCTCTACTAAAAAAGACATGATTGGGGATACCTGTAGTTGGTTTGTAAACGGAACAAAGGTAAACTTGCCATTATCATTTCTCAAGTATCCGGATTTTAATGTTGTCACCTCCAATTTTTGTGATGCATTGAGCACTTCTTCACCAAAAATCTCTTCCATGGTCTGCCCTGCAAATGCTTTATACGAAGTGTATTTTTTCTTGAGATATACCATTTGGGATGCCAGCCCGTCCAAGGTTTCCAGCGGATAATAGTCGCCATCTTTTTCCATAGCCGTTACAGTTTCCGTTTGGCCATTTTCATCAAAATCGTTGAAATATAGTTGCATGGGATGTTCCTCGGAGGCCTTGAATTTTGAATTGGTGCCCCAATTGCCCAAAAGGTAGTCTGTGTCTCCATCCGCATCAATATCAAAAGCTTCAATGGCTTGCCAAAGCCCGGAAACGTTTGTTTGCTCCACTTCGATAAAAGAACCGTTTTGATTTTTCAAAAACTTTGGGGACATCCATTCCCCGACCAATATAAGGTCTGTAATGTCATCACCGGTAAAGTCGCTCCAAATGGCATCGGTGACCATGCCTTTGCCTAACGTTTCAAAGTCTTTTTTCACCTTAAAAGTTCCGGCATTGTTCTCCAAAAGATACGAATTGGCAGCTGCTCCGAATTTTGCGGTAACGGTATGCCCGCCTACAAAAACATCCAAATCGCCATCACCGTCATAATCAAACGGACGAACTATTGAGGAGTTTTGATAGTATTCCGGTAATTCCGATCGTACGAAAACAGAATCTTTTTTAATGTAGTAGGCATCGAGCAATGGGTCGGATTTTCCAAAAAAGTCTCCACCCCCCGAAGTAGAAATCAAATCATTCCTACCATCATTGTTGAAATCGGCAATAACTGCTGAAATATTCTCCTGGATAGAATCTTTTTGAATGCCATTAAATAGTTGGTTTACAAAAGTAGAATCACGCTGTACATAAATCTGTGCAGGCTTGTATTTGGAACCACCAAAGAAAATATCCTCCGTTCCATCCCCGTTTAAATCGCCTATGGCGAATGCCGGTCCTCTGTCGGAAATTTGATAAGGAATCAATTTTTCCCTATTAAAGTCCGTATAGTTGTCTTCCACATGGGTAAAATCCAATCCTAAATTTTGCTCTTCCTTGCTAAAAAGTGCCCGTTTTACCTTTTTTAATGAGGTGTAATCAAAGGGTAAGGTGTTCTTTGGCTCCACGGTGAGTGTTTGGTTCGTGGGTACATTTTTAAGCACCTGATACGTTTTGTTGGGCCAAATAATTTTAATGCTGTCCACTTTTGTGGCATTGTTGTATCCAAAATGGATCATTGGTTCCGAAGAGGCTTGGAACCCACGTGTTGGGAACAATTCTTTGAATTGGAGTTTTCCATTCACATAGGAAAAGACTTTTGTGCCAATGCCAAATCTATTTTTGCCAATATAATCGAACTTTAATTTGAGATAGTTCCCTTTGTCGTTCGTTTTATTGATATACAGCGAAGCGGGCTGGTCGATATTGTTGGTGACCAGGTCCAAATCACCATCTCCGTCGAGGTCGCCCATTGCGGTTGCTCCGGATACCAAGGTGTCCTTTGTGATCCATTGGCTGGTCTTATCTTCAAATTGAAGGTTCTCCGTTCCTTGGAAAACATAATTATGAATATTTCCAGAGGGCATCAGGTCCAAGGCCTGTTGGTCCACTAACTTTGTATTGTCTATTTTGTTTTGGATTTGTTCGCTGGATACAAATTTGATAAAGTCCAGATCGTTAGGCCTTTTAGGAATTCCATTGGAAATAAAAAGATCCTGTTTTCCATCTTGGTCATAATCTCCAAAAAGAGCGCTCCAGCTCCAATCCGTTGCGGCAATACCACTCATTAGAGCTGTTTCCATAAAATTGCCGTCCGGTTGATTTACGAATAGCATGTTTCGCGTAAACTGATAGTGATAACCGAATCGCTCAATACGCATTTTTTGTGTTTGGATGTTGTCGTCGCCTTCTGATGATTTCAGTGGAATTTCATCTTCTGGCAACATATCCAAAGAAATAAAATCCGGTCTACCGTCATTGTTGATATCTGCCACATCGTTGCCCATGGAAAAGCGGGATGTGTGTCCAAAGTATTTCTTCAAACTTTCTGTAAAGGTGCCATCACCATTGTTTAGATAGTAATAATCATCCTCATGAAAGTCATTGCCTACATAAATATCGGGATAACCATCTTGATTGAAATCTGCAATGGCCAACCCCAGGCCATAACCATTGATGCCACCAAATATGCCTGCCTCCTCACTTACATCGGTAAATTTACCATTGTCGTTTCTTAAAAGTTTATCGCCCGTTTCGTAACGGCGCTCAAAGCGAAGGTCAAAGCGCCCGAATGAGTTTTGGGTATGAACGGCATGGTTTAAGAGGTACATATCCAAATCTCCATCGAGGTCATAATCAAAAAATGCAGCATTGGAACTGTAGGAGTCAAAATCCAGACCATATTCCGCCGCCTTTTCGCTAAAAGTGTTGTCTCCGTTATTAATGTAGAGTTCGTTAAAACCGTTAAATCCGTTAATGCCTACCACGGCACAAACATAAATATCCAAGAGTCCATCCCCATTTACATCAGCCATGGTTGTACCCGTATTCCAAGTACTATTGCCCTCGATACCTGCCGAAGTGGAGATATCTTCAAATTGGAGATTGCCTTTGTTCAGGTATAATTTGTTCTTGACCTGATTTCCTGAAAAGAAAATGTCCGGAAGGCCATCATTATTGATATCCCCGATGGAGACGCCACCTCCATTGTAGAAATATAGGTAATCCAGAATACTCAAGTCTTTGGTCGAAGTAAGGCTGTTGGTGAAGTTTACACCGGTACTTTTTGGGTCGGGATTTTCAAAAAGATCTCCTCCCTTTTTACAAGAAACAAAAAGGACTACAGCCATTACTATGATCAGAAACCTAGTCATTGAGAGCAAAAATCTTTGGTTTGTTATTGTTTACAGCCGCAATTACGAAGATTTTACCGTTTTTGTCCTTGAACTGCATCAAATATTTTACCTCGTCCCTTACTTTAAAACCGCTGGTCTCGTAATCTTGCCATGTAAAGCCCATATTGCCGTCACCTAGCAATAGATTTCCTTGACTAGCATCCAATCTGGAAAATTGTGGTTTAAACTCGTAGTTGTTCCCGGCCATGATCAGGTCTAAGTTCCCATCGTTGTTCACATCGGTGCATGTAATGTCGCAAACACATGAAAGTTGTACACGGGGAGGTAGGTTTTTAATGGTAAATTTTCCACCACCTTCGTTTATTGCTATAACGGAGGCCGATGTTTCCGCTTTTTTAACGATGGACTGGTCCATAACTTCCTTTGGGAACAGTTGATGGATGGTCCTATGCGCATAGTCGGAAGCCTTTAGGTTTTGCTTTTTAAGAGAAGGCAATTGTTCTGTGAGCTCCTTTTTTTGATGGATAGGGTAATCACCACCGTTTTCTTGCATCGTCATAATTTGTTCAATGGTCCCGTTATTATCGTAATCATTGATGTACATTTTCATGGGAGCATAATCTGTTGGCTTGTAGTGTAAGTTAAGACCTTGGTTCCCCAGGATCAGGTCTTGGTCCCCGTCGCCATCCAGATCTGCCGACTCCACGGTGTTCCACCAGCCATGAAGGCTGTCCAGGGAACTGGTCATTTTAGTCAATCTTCTACCCGTATTCTTGTAAATTTTAGGCGTGTCCCAGTCTGCGCTGACCACAAGATCTTTCTTGCCGTCACCATCCATATCGACCCATTTGGAATCTGTCACCATTCCAGCATCTTTAAGATCGTAACCAAGTCGTTCGGTTACGTTGGTAAATGTTCCATCCCCCATATTCTCCAGTAAAAGATGGTCCGGGGATACTCCATAAACGCCGACAACACTGCGCGAGCCAATAAATAGATCTACATCTCCGTCATTATCGAAATCGTGGGGAGCTATGGTGGAAATATTCTTGAATGTTGATGGCAATTCGTTCTCTGCCCTTGAGAAATTACCTTTTCCATCATTTAGGTACAGACGTGTTATATAATTTCTTTGTTGCCCCACATTATTTCCTCCCGAGCCAACTGCCAAATCCAGATCACCGTCGCCATCTGCATCAAAAAATGCCGCAGCTACGTCTTCGTATTCTTTGTCCTCTTCAAATACCTTTGATGTTTTTTGTGTGACATTACCGTTTCCTCTGTGGAGATATATGGTTCCCTCTTGACCTTTTGACCCTCCGATAAAGAAATCCTCGTGCCCATCTGAATTTATATCGGCCACTGCCAATGAAGGACCTTCCTGAGACAGTTTGTGAGAAATTAATCCCTCGTAATCAAAATCGTTGTAATTATCTTCTTTATGATCAACTATCACATTGTTGTCCAATTCGGTAAGAAAAGATTTCTTGTTTTCTTTGCTGGGAAGTGAATATTTTTCGTTGGCATTGGCATAATCCATGGTCAACATTTGGTTCACTTGTACTTTTTCCAGTTTTTGAGTTCGTTCATCGGGCCATATGATCCGGATAGAGTCCAATTCTTCTGTTTTGCCTAAGCCAAATGTCATATCGTACTGGATTGAGGATTGAAATCCTCTTGATGGAATGAGTTCCTGGTTGATTATGTTTCCATCGAAATAAACTTTGGCCAATGTACCAATGGCAAAAGGATTGTTTTCGGGTCCTTTAAATTTTAACTGGATATAATTATGATCCAATTGGGATTCTGTATTGTTCCTATAAATAAATGCAGGGGTGTTTACATTGTTTATCACAAGATCCAAGTCTCCGTCATTATCCAAGTCGGCATAGGCTGCGCCATTGGAGCGGGAGGGAAGTTCAAATCCCCATTCCTTGTTTGCATTTTTGAAGGAGATGTCACCGTTGTTCTTATAAGCGTAGTTTGGCTGAGGCTTGATCGGCATTTTACTGATTATGGAGTCTATGGATTCCTTTTTGCCGGTGAGCGCCATTTTCTGAACAATTTCGTTGGCAAAAAAGTCCACAAAATCCAAATCCGTTAAATCGTGATTAATTCCATTGGTTATAAAAATGTCCTTTAGACCGTCGTTGTCCATATCAAATATAAGACCGGCCCAACTCCAATCCGTTGCATCGATTCCACTATAATAGGCAACTTCTGAAAAAGTGCCGTTTCCGTTGTTCAATTGCAGGGTATTTTGAATATACTGTTGTCCAAAATCTTTGCTTTGTTTTAAGTTGAAGATGTTATAGCCCTCGAATTCCATAACTGATTTTACCCTTGACTCTTCTTCGGGGAGCATATCGGTGATGAAAATGTCGTTATGGCCATCGTTGTTAATGTCGGCTATATCTATACCCATGGCCGACAAGCTTAAATGGGACGTCCAGTCCTTTATTTCTTCATTGAAAGTACCATCCTTTTGATTGATGTAGAGGTAATCTCTTTCATAAAAATCATTGGACACATAAATATCGGGGTAAAGGTCTCCATTGAAATCGGTCACCAGGACACCAAGTCCAAAACCGATAAGGCTGCCATAAATACCGGCTTGTTCACTTACATCTACAAATTTGCCGTTATCGTTGCGCAAAAGCATATCTCCCACACCTTTGAATATATCGGGTACGCCCTCCCAATCTTGGGCCCTCACTTCTCGTTGCTCTGCATAGCCAAGGCTGCTAACGGGAATGTTGCTATTGTTCAAGATGTACACATCCAGATCACCGTCCTTGTCATAATCGAAAAATGAGGCATGGGTGGTAAATCCGGTTTCTGCCAGATTGTATTCCTTGGCCCTTTCGGTAAATGTTAGGTCTCCATTGTTGATGTAAAGGTCGTTATCGTGGTTGTTCCCTTCCATGTTTCCAGCGTTGGAAACATAAATGTCCAATAGCCCATCGTGATTAATGTCCACCATTACAACACCTGTTGACCAAGGCTTGTTTCCTAAAACGCCTGCTTGTTCCGAGATATCCTCGAATTGCATATTGCCTTTGTTCAGGTAAAGTCTATTGGGTTCCATATTTCCGGTAAGGTAGATATCCTGTAATCCGTCATTGTTTATATCCCCTATGGCCACACCACCACCGTTGTAGAAGTTACGGTATTTGAATATGTTGAAGTTCTTTTGGTTTTGTACTTTATTGACAAAAGTGACACCGGTCTCTTCTGGCTCCATTAGGGTAAATAAAGTCTCGGTAATCACTTCTTCCTGAGGTTGGTTTTCACTTTTTTTGCAAGCGGTAAAGGCCAGTATAAAAAAGCATATTGCTGTGTAACTCAGTTTCATTTATTATTTTGTTTTTTGACCAAAAAAATAGGAGCATCATCGTTCATCGTAATGATGAATTCTTCGTTCCCATCAATAACTATTTTTTCAATTTTTCTTGCAGCGCCTGAAATGCCCATAGTCTGCTTCCACCTAATGTTTCCATTTTCATCATTTTCCAGAATGATTCCGTGGGAGGCATCCAATCTACCAAGTTGGGTGCTTATCTCAAAATTATTGCCGACCATTAATATTTCATTAATCCTTTGTTTATCATTTTTTACAAAGTAAATATCATTGACAGGTGATGCCTGGACTAATTGTGGCAATGCCTTAGCGGTAAAGGTGTTGTTTCCATTGTTCTCAAAGTATGTGGTACTTAGGGTATACACTTTTCTTTTAATTGCCTGCTCCAATTTTTCATCCCCAAACAACTCTTCCAATGATGCCTTGGCAAAATCCTTATAAAAGAGGAACTTTTTGTTCAAGAACGGCATTTGTTTTGCCAGTTCATCTTTGGATGCGAAAGCCGTTTCACGTTCTCCATGGAAATGGGTTACCACGGTTTCGATGGAGCCATTGCCATCAAAATCATTGATGTAAACGGTTACGGGCCTTTCCAGTGAAGCACTAAATTTAGTGTTTAGGCCCCAATTGCCAGCAAGGATGTCCAAATCACCATCATTGTCCATATCTGCCAGCTCAATGGTATTCCACCAGCCGTTGGTGTAGTCGAGGCCATTGTTTTTTTGCTCTATAAGCTTTTTGCCATCATTAATAAATAGGCTCACTGGAGACCAATGTCCTGCTACTATAAGGTCTTTGAATCCATTTCCATCTATATCTTGCCAAACAAAGTCTTTTATATTACCTATGTCCAAAAGATGTGGCGCCATGGCGTTGGTCACGTTCTGGAATTTACCGGTTCCATCGTTTTGTAAAAGGAATTGTTGGCTTTTTACACCAAATTTGGTGGGTACTGCATTCGATGTGATCAGCAAGTCCAGGTCACCATCATTATCTATATCAACTGCACCTATTTTAGAAGCATTGACCTCGATTTCTGAAAGGCTGTTTTCTTTGGTGAACATTCCCGAGTTGTTCCTATATAATCTAGGTTGTAATGGCTTTCCATTTGTGAACTCATTTCCACCACTTACAACGATCAGGTCCATATCACCATCGTTGTCTATATCAGCGAATACTTGATCAATATCTTCGTTTGTACTGTCAGATTCAAATAATTCAGGTTGATGTTCGGTGAAGCCGCCTTCTGCTGTTTGTACGTATAGTTTGGAAGCTTGTTTTTTACCGCCACAAATAAATAAATCTTCCAGGCCATCATTGTTTATGTCGGCAACCGCCACTGAAGGACCTTCGTTGGAATAGGCAAAGGGAATTAACGGATTGCGGTCAAAATCCAGTGTGGGATACTCTTTGTGGGTAAAATCCACTCTCTTTTGTATATCAAAGGGACTTCTGGTTGCAGGCCTGTCCTTTGCATCGAAATTTACCGTAGCATTGGAACTCGAAACTGTCAACACTTGGTTGGCCTTTATGTTTCTCAAAGTTTGGTAATTGCCTTTTGGCCAAATGATCTGGATGGAATCAATTATGGAATCTTTTCCAATCCCAAAATTTAGGCTATTGTCCTTCGCGGACATATATCCACGGGTAGGGATGTTCTCTTGTACCGATTTACCGTTTATGCCGTAAACGATAGCTTTTGCACCAATACCAAATTTATTTTTTTCAGTTCCCTTGAATTGGATCTTTAAAAAATTATTTCCCTTCAAGGTGTTTTCCAAAACAAATGCTTCTTGGTTTACATTGTTCACCACGAGGTCTAAATCGCCATCGTTGTCCAAGTCGGCATAGACACTGCCATTGCTATAGGAATCTATTGTTGGGCCCCACTTCTTGGTTACATTTTTGAACGATGTGCCATCGGAGTTTTTATAAAAGTAGTTTTGTACCTTTTTCTTTGGTAGTCGTTCTATCAGTTCCATATCCTTATTGGATAGGCCTTTTTGTATATTTTGTTGGATTTCTTCATTGGATATATAGTTGATATAATCCATGTCGTTGGTTACGCCTTGTATACCATTGGAGATGAACAAATCCTTTTTGCCATCATTGTCGTAATCTGCAAAAAGTCCGCCCCAGGACCATTCGGTGGCATCAATCCCACTTAAATTGGCAATCTCTCCAAAATTTTCACCATCTAAATTTAAATGGAGGGTGTTGGACATGTATTGCGGAGAGAATCCATTTTTTAGATATTGTTGATAGACCGGGAAGGGGTATTCCAATCCCGAGGTTTTGTATGTTTCCAAATCTTCCGGTAACATATCCAAGGACAGAATGTCTGTAAGTCCATCGTTGTTGATGTCGGCAATATCATTGCCCATTGAAAAATGGGTTGTGTGCCCCAGTTTTTTATCATCTAAAGAAATAATATCCTTAAAAGTGCCATCCTTTTGATTGATATATAGGTAATCGTTCTCAAAGAAGTCGTTTCCGATGTATATATCGGGGTACCCATCATTGTTGATGTCACTTATGGCCAATCCTAGGCCATAGCCTATGGTGCCTTGAAAAATCCCAGCTTCTTTTGATACATCGATAAATTTTCCATTTTCATTTTTATAAAGTATATCACCCGACATGGAATCGACTATTTTTCGCCTTGATCCCTTGCCGTATGAGCGATTCGGATTTACTGAATGATTCATTAGGTACATATCAAGATCGCCATCCAGGTCATAATCGAAGAATGCAGCTTGTGTTGAATATCCAATAAAGTCTAGGCCATATAGGTTGGCTTCTTCCTTAAAAGTTGGAATGCCTTGTTCATCGTTGCCTTGGTTTATATAAAGAAGGTTTTGACCTCTAATTGTTTCGTGATCGCCGACTTTGCATATATAAATATCAAGGAGGCCATCATTGTTGACATCTGCATGTGTAACTCCGGTAGTCCATCCGGTATCGTTAGTTATTTGCGAAGCGTCCGTGGCATCCTTAAAATTGAAATTGCCTTGATTTATATAAAGTTTATCCGCTTTTTGGTTGGAGGTGAAATATAAATCGACCAATCCATCCCCGTTAAAGTCACCTGCGGCAACACCTGCACCGTTATAGAAGTAAAGATAATTTAGAATGTTCAGTTCTGGAGTATGATCAAGTTGGTTCACAAAATCTACTCCGGTCTCGGCAGGGCTTTTTAAAACAAATAGTTGGTCTGGTTTGTTTTTATTACATGCTGAAAAGGTAAAGAGTATTCCAAAAAGTATACTGAGCGGTGCTCTCATAGCTTTTATCAATTGTGGGGATAATATAAAGAAATCCCTAGGAGGTTTTCGGAAGACAGAGATTAATCTTTTTCTAAAAAACGATTAATTATTTATTAATGCACATTTGTTTAAAATGAAAAGACCACCAATTGGTGGTCTTTTCTTATATATAAAACAGCTTAAACTTTGAATTTTCTAGTAGCCTGGATTCTGAACCAAATTTGGGTTAGAAATAATAGCTGTTGCTGGAATAGGGAATAGGTTTTTGGTGTCATCACCTGATACCTCTTTGTAAGACCATGGTGAAGTAAATTGACCAAAACGAATCAAGTCATTTCTTCTCCATTGCTCACCATATAATTCCCTTCCTCTTTCATCAATAAGGTCTTGCTCAGTTACACTTCCTAGCGGTGAAGCACCTCTAAGTGTTCTAAGTTCGTTTACCAATGCAGTTGGGTCTCCGCCGCTTCTCAAGATTGCTTCTGCTTTCATCAAGTGTGCATCGGCATATCTAAATACCACTTTGTGGTTGGCGAAGGCACCGTTCGCAGGATTGTACTTGATTACCCTGATACCAGTTCTTTCGTTGTTACCAAGAAGTCCTGGAAGTTCTTTGGTGTAAACCAATGGTGCTCCGGTTCTGTCTTTGTAAGCATTTCCGTTGGCATCATATTGCTGACCAATCAAGAAACCATTACCAATTCCGAAGTTTGTTCCATCTGTTGGTACAAATCCTCTTCTTTCTTCTTGACCAGAGCCTGGAGTGTTGATGTTTGGATCACCTTCGAACAAATCGTAGAATTCGGCAATTGTGGTGAATCCGTTCCATCCACCAGCTTGGTCAGGAACAATTTGATTGTAGTGCAATGTGTTCCAGATATTATTACCAACACTGGATGTGGTAAAGAAAATAGTTTCTGAATCAACATCGGATGTAAACAATTCAAAGTATCCTTCCTCTAAAGCAAATCCTTCTGCAGCAATATCATCTACTAGGCTAATTACTTGTTGCATATCGGATGAATCAGGAGATCCTGACCCAGTGTAAATGTGCTTGTTCAAATAAAGTTTGGCCAATAGAATCATGGCTGCGGCCTTTGATGCTCCAACCAAATCCTCACTTGGACCGATGGATGGAAGTGCAGGAATAGCTTCGGTCAAATCAGTTACGGCAAAATCAAATGCTTCAGCCCTAGTCATTACCGTTGGATTAACGTCCGGTCCTTCATCTGGAGTCCTAAATGGTACTTGTCCAAAAAGGTCAATCAACCAAAACATGCTATATGCTCTTAGGAACTTAGCTTCGGCAACCTGTTGAGGAGTAGCGTTACTTCTACTGTCTATAATAGTTGTCGCATTATAAACATTACTGTTTTGATCGTTCCAAGTATTCTTTACTCTTTGGTGGGTAGTACTCCAAGTGTGAGAGTGCAATGTTCTCCAAACACCATTGTCACCCCAGTCGGTTCCACGTGTTGGCACTACAAACTCATCGGTACTTACCTCTGTAAGTGCATAAAGGTTTTCTTGGCTTTCGGTTTGTCCCCTTACGGCATTGTACAATGCTGTAAGACTCGCCCCAGGTTGGACCCCTGTAAATTCACCGCTTAAGTCAGTGAAAATGGAATCCGTCTGTTCAATTTCCAAATCTGTACAACCCAACATCGCAAGTGAGATTGCCCAGATGTATAATTTATTTAGTTTAATAGCTTTCATAGAAATATTTTTTAAAAAGTTGCACTAACACCTAATGTAACTGTTCTAGACCTTGGGAAAGCTGTGTAATCGATTCCCAATGATGGTATGTTGTTCAAAGATTTTGGTACGTTCACCTCTGGATCAAGACCTGAGTAATCTGTGATGATAAACAAGTTCTGACCAATCAAGGATAAACGCAAACTTTGAAGAGCCCCATCTCCGCTCAACGGTACGTTGTAGCTCAAAGAAGCGTTCTGAAGTCTTAGGAAGTCTCCTTTTTCCAAAAATCTTGTAGAAACGTCAGCTGCGTTGGCATTAGATTCACCGTTGGTAAGTACATCTGTTGTAATGTTTTTACCAACACCTATAATACCCGCAGTGAAGTATGCATTTTGTGTGTTGTTGTACACATAGAATCCATATTGTCCGGACAAGAATGCATTAAAGTCCCAGTTTTTGTAGGAAGCACTTGTGCTAATACCTAAGTTAACTTTAGGCAATGCACTTTTTCCAACAAACTCCTGAACATCACCGTTAGGATAAACTGATATACCATTTTCATCAAATCCACCAAACTCTCTCAAATAATAAGAGAACAATGGTTGTCCACCGGCCAACAACTGGGCAAATGCACCAGTAAGTCCGTTACCGTTAATTTCACCTGTTTGGATTTGACCATCAAAATCTTCAACCATGTTGTCATTATAAGCAAAGTTGAATCCAAGGTTCCAATTTGCATCTTCCATTTGAATGATATCATAATTCATGGAAACTTCCACACCTTGGTTAATTACTTTAGCATCTAAGTTACCAAAGTAGAATGGCTGAGGAGATGGCTGAGCCGCCTCTTGCTGAAGCAATAGGTCGTTTGTAGTCTTGTGGTAAAGGTCGATTGTACCAGAAAATCTGTTATTGTCGAAACCAAAATCAAGACCAATGTTAGCTTGGGCAGTTTCCTCCCATTTCAAATCATCATTTGTAAACGATTGAATAGCTAGACCAGGAGCATTAATGTTCTGGTTTTGGTCGATTCCTATACCTGCAAATCTTTGTCTAACTGTAAAGTTACCATAACCTAGACCTTCTTGGTTACCGGTAATACCATAACCAACTCTAAGTTTAAGTGTTGAGAAAGCATCTCCGATAAAATCTTCTTCGTTCAATTTCCAAGCGATAGCACCGGAAGGGAAATAACCATATTGGTTATTAGGACCAAAACGTGAAGATCCATCAACTCTCAATGTTCCTGTGAAGATATATTTGTTAGCGATGGAATATTCAGCTCTTCCAAAGAAAGATTGAAGCTCATCGGTTGTGTCAAAATAGTCTCCTGCAACTGCACTGATCGGAACACCTGATGGACTGTCCACATCAAAAGTTCCTGGTTCATCTACGAACAAACGGTTAACAAAAGTTCTTGTACTGTTGTATCCAAATTGTTGGTAGCTACCTGGTAACTGGCTTTCGATTGCAGAAGCGGCAGTTCCCAAATCAGCGATCATTCGGTTTAGATCAGTAGACCCGAAACCTAGACCGGTAATATTTTTACCAGCTCTTTGATAGCTTTGGAAAGAGTAACCTACCAAAGCGGTCAAGTGTGAGTTTTCAAACTCTTTATCGTAAGTCAATGTTACATCCAAAAGCTTACCTGTTACATCAATAGCACTTAGGGCTCCTTGACCTTGTCCAGGTGCATTACCGATACCAGTGGAAAGTGCAGACTGTACTTGATATTTTTCTGAAGTTGAATCATCGTAACCAACGGCAACTTTAGCTTTCAAGTTTTCATTGATGCTGTATTCAGCAGATACGTTACCTAAAAATCTATCTGTATGGGTAACATCATCATAATAATTCAATAGCTGTAGTGGATTGATTTCACTACCGCCAGTAGAAAATCCTGTTCTTGCTGGCCATGTTGGGTTTGCAAAATAAGCAGCACCTAACAAATCCCCTGTAGAACCAGAGTTATTACTGATTGCACCACCATCATCATTGATTCTCGATACGGTAAGGTTGGCATCAATTTTCAACTTGTTGTCAAAAAATCTTTGCGATGCGTTGATCCTACCTGTCAATCTTTCTTGGGCATAACCTTCAACAACACCAAATTGTTTTCCGTAACCAAATGAGGCACGAACGTTTCCACTTCCGTAGTTTTTGGCGTAAGAAAGGTTTTGGTTCTGTGAAGCAACACTTCTTAAGATCAAATCTTGCCAATCGGTATTGCTACCAAAATCCAAAGCACTTGGGTCTCCTCCATATTCTGGCAATGCGGTTAAAAACTGATCTCTATCCAACAGGTCAAAAGTTTTGGCCGGTGTAGAGTAGCTAAGGTTGGAAGTAAATTCAAACCTTCCTTGGCCAGTTTTACCACTTTTAGTTGTAATGATAACAACACCATTTGCACCACGAGAACCATAAATGGCAGTAGCGGATGCATCCTTAAGGATACTGATGCTTTCGATATCATTTGGGTTTAGGAAGCTCAATGGGTTTTTGGAAGAACTTGTTCCAGTACCTACATCAGCACCTCCTGCAGAAGTGTCTTCACCTGTCAATGGCATTCCATCCACCACAAATAATGGGTTGTTGTTGGAACGTACAGAACTTGTACCACGAATCCTCACGTTAATACCAGCTCCTGGTTCACCACTGCTCTGGGTAATCTGTACACCAGCTGTTTTACCTTGGATCAACTGCTCAGGTGATGAAATAACACCTTGGTTGAAGTCTTCCGAAGTAACAACGGCTACAGCACCAGTTGCATCGTCAACCGTTGTCTGCCCATAACCGATGATTACTACTTCGTCCAAAGCTTGTGCATCTTCTTCCAAAGTAACATCGAGGCTCGACTGACCGTTCAGTGCGATTTCTACGGTCTTGTAACCAATGTAGCTGAAAACCAATGTGGCTGCATCCTCAACATTGTTAAGGGTGTAGTTACCATCAAAATCGGTCTGCGTACCATTGGTAGTGCCTTTCACCAAAACGCTCGCTCCCGGCAACGGCCCATTTGCATCCGAAACGGTACCTGATACTGTCTGAGCTTTTGCCAGCCCAAAGCATAAAAATGCCCCAAGCAACAGAAAGCTTTTTAGTAGCGTAATCTTCATAAATAATTAATTTTAAGTTTAGTTAATTTTAATTCAAGTGTTAAACATATATAAAAAAAAGGTTAATCTAAATTTAGGTATATTGCAAAATATTACGAAAACGGTTTCGTGTTGATAACTTTGAAGTGTACGAGTATGACAAAACTTAAATGGTTAGTTTGCTGTTATCTCAAATTAAAGAAATGAGAACTGTGAAATCCACAATATCTCAACTAATATAGCAATTTTATTCTTTGAACAATAGTTTTGTGTTTAAGAAGATTTTTCAAGTTTTGGTTTTCTTTATGTTAAAAAGTGGGATTTTTATACCTACTTGTAACGTTAATCAGTAATTTCCGAAGCTGAATTTAAGTTCTTTTAAAAGTTTCACAATTGAAAGCAAAGATTACCCTTAAAGACATAGCCCGAGAACTGGAAGTGTCCATTTCCACAGTTTCCAAAGCACTAAAGAACAGTGAGGAAATCAGTAGGGACACTAAAGAGAAAGTACAGGCCTTCGCCAAACTCTACAATTACAAGCCCAATAATATTGCAATAAGCCTCAAGAACAAGCGCACCAAAAACATTGGTGTGGTGATTCCCGATATCGTGCACCATTTTTTTACGACCGTAATTCGTGGAATTGAAAAGTATGCCAACGCAAGAGGTTATAACGTAATTGTTTGTCTGTCCGAAGAATCCTTTGACAAAGAGGTGATCAATATGGAGATGCTGGCCAATGGAAGTATAGATGGATTTATCATGTCCCTCTCGTCGGAAACGCAAGAGAAAGCTGATTACAACCATCTTAAAGAGGTTACCGAACAGGGGATTCCAGTGGTGCTCTTTGATCGGATTACCCACGAAGTGGAATGCGACAAGGTAATTATCGATGATGAATTGGGTGCGTACCAGGCCACCAAAAAATTTATTGATCAAGGCAAAAAGAAGATTGCATTGATTACCACCGACGATTATTTGAGTGTAAGCGAGGCCCGTACCAGAGGATACCGAAAGGCACTTGAGGAAAGCCCGATGGGAATCGATGAGTCCTTGATCTTAAAATTGCCCTCCATGGAATTGGACGAGGCCGCCATCAAGGCCTTTTTAAATAAAATGGACCCTGATGCTGTTCTTTGCGTCAATGAAATATTTGCTGTTTATAGTATGAGATTGGTACAGGAAAAGGGATTAAGAATTCCAGAGGATATATCATTTATCGGCTTTACCGATGGTGTGTTGTCCAAATATGCCAATCCTAGCCTAACAGTTGTGGCCCAACATGGTGAAAAAATGGGGGAGGTCTCAGCTAAAATGTTGATAGATAAAATCGAAAGCGAAGCCGAGGAAGAAACCTATCAGACCAAAATTTTGGAACCAACCCTGGTAATTAGGGATTCCATTGCCCATTAATTATCCGCTTTAATTTACTTTACTTAGGTATGAAAACGAATCGTATCCTGATTTTTTTACTATGGATTGCCACATTATATTCATGTAAGCAACAATCCAACCAAAAGCCGTCTCCTGTTCCAATGAAAAAGAAAGAAGTAGTATACCAAGTATTCACCCGTCTTTTTGGGAATACAAATACGACCAATAAGCCGTGGGGTACCATCGAAGAAAATGGAGTAGGCAAGTTTTCTGATTTTTCCGATCGGGCACTGGCCGAAATCAAGGACCTTGGAATCACCCATATTTGGTACACCGGAGTACCTCACCATGCTGTAATTCGGGATTATACCGAATATGGTATATCAAATGATGATCCAGATGTGGTAAAAGGAAGGGCGGGTTCACCATACGCAGTTAAGGATTACTATAACGTAAATCCCGATTTGGCAACAGATCCTGCCAAAAGATTGGAAGAGTTCAAGGATTTGATCCAGCGAACACACAAAGCTGGTCTAAAAGTGATCATCGATATAGTGCCCAATCATGTGGCAAGAAATTATGAAGGGTTGACCAACCCAGAAGGTGTGGTGGATTTTGGGGCTACGGATGATACATCCAAAGAATATGATGTAAACAATAATTTTTACTATATCCCCGGTGAAGCTTTTAAGGTACCGGAATGGCAAGATGGTTATTTGCCTCTTGGTGGGGACCTTAATAGGTTAGTAGATTCTAAATTTAAAGAAGATCCGGCAAAATGGACCGGAAATGGATCTCGGTTGGCCCAGCCACACTTTAATGATTGGTACGAAACAGTTAAGATCAATTATGGAGTGCGTCCGGATGGTACCAAGGATTTTGCCGAATTGCCCGAAGAGTACCGTCAAAAGGACTATAGGGAGCACCACAAGTTTTGGGAACAAAAAACCTTGCCGGATTCATGGCAAAAGTTCAAGGATATCACCCAATACTGGTTGGACTTTGGTGTGGATGGCTTTCGATTTGATATGGCCGAAATGGTACCGGTAGAATTCTGGAGCTATCTGAACTCCAATATTAAAATGAAAAACCCCGATGCATTTTTATTGGCGGAAGTGTACAATCCTAATCTATATCGTGATTATATCCATAAGGGGAAAATGGATTACCTCTACGATAAAGTTGAGCTGTATGACAGTATAAAGCACATTATGAAAGGTTATGGTTGGACGGACCATATTCCAGTTATACAAAAAGGTATGGAGGACATAGAGCACCATATGCTCCACTTTTTGGAAAACCATGATGAACAACGAATCGCAAGCCCCGATTTTGCAGGAAATGCCCAACTGGGAAAACCGGCAATGGTAGTTTCTGCTACGATAAGTACATCACCTACGATGATTTATTTTGGACAAGAAGTGGGTGAGCCGGGCGCGGAAGATGCAGGTTTTGGAAAACCCACGAGAACTTCCATTTTTGATTATATCGGGGTGCCCAACCACCAACGGTGGGTCAACAACAAAAAGTACGATGGCGGACAATTGTCGGATGAAGAAAAAAGTCTAAGGCAATTTTACAAACGTCTGCTCAATTTCACCATAACTAGTGAGGCTTTGATGGGCGATTATCAGGAAATTCACTTTTACAATAAGGACAACACGGAAGGATACGATCATCGAGTCCTTTCTTATGTGCGTTGGAGCGATAATGAGAAACTCATAATACTCTCAAATTTTGATGAGCATAAAGCATATGATTTCAACTTTAAAGTACCACCAGAAGTAATTGCTTCATGGGGGCTCGAGAATGGTGAATATTCCTTGACCGAGGAGTTAAATAGGAAGATGGTCACCAAGATGGTCGTCAAAAATGGAGGAGGTGAAATTCAATTGGAATTGGACCCGTTGGAATCCTACATTTTTAAGGTGAGCGATTAGGTTCACTTTTTCATTTTCAAATTGTATTTTTAGGCATCAAAACCGAACCAAAATGAAGAAAAACTTTCTAAAGGCGATTCTCGCCGTCCTACTTTTAACTAGTTGCGAAATGACAAATTCAAAACCACTCGTAATCGGACACCGTGGTGCCATGGGGCATGAGACCGAAAACACATTGGCATCTGTTCAAAAAGCGATGGATCTTGGGGTGGATATGATCGAGATCGACGTATTTAAAATCGATAGTGGGGAGATTGTTGTTTTTCATGATGAAACGGTGGACAGACTAGCTAATTCTGGCGGAAATATTGAGGAATACAACATTATGCAGCTTAAAGATCTCATCCTGGATGGAGGGCATAAAATTCCGATGTTGCAGAGTGTGTTAAAGCTCATAAATAATCAGGTTGCCTTAAATATAGAACTCAAGGGGGACGATACCGCGGAAACGGTAGGCCGTATTGTCGATTATTATGTAAAAAGTCAAGGTTGGAGTCTGGAAAACATCGTCATTTCCAGTTTTAAATGGGATGAGTTAAGGTCTATGAGAGCTAAAAACAAGGATATCCAAATCGCTGTGCTAACAGAAGATGATCCTTTGCAGGCCATAGAAGTGGCCAAAGAATTGAACGCGGTGGCAATCAACCCCAATTATACCACTTTAACCCCAGAGAATACAGCCAAAATCCAATCTGAGGGATTTAAGGTGTACACATGGACGGTCAACGAACCTGAAAACATTCAAAAAATGATTGAATTCGGGGTCGACGGAATCATTACCAATTATCCGGAACGTGTGAAGTAATGTTCGATGTCATTATTGTTGGAGGAGGCGCAGCAGGATTTTATGCTGCAATTCAAATAGCCGAACTCAACCCCAATTTAAACATTGCCATATTCGAAAGAGGTAAAACAGTCCTTTCCAAGGTAAAAGTATCAGGAGGAGGACGTTGCAATGTTACCCATGGGGAGTTTATGCCCAGAGAACTGGCTACCAATTATCCAAGAGGTGAAAAAGAGCTGCTAGGGCCTTTTCATAAATATGCTCCCATGGATGTAATGGCTTTTTTCGAGGAAAGGGGCGTGCCTCTTAAAATTGAAGACGATGGGCGTGTTTTTCCCCAAAGTGATTCTTCGCAGAGTATAATAGATTGCTTGGTAGGGGAAGCGCATCGATTAGGGGTACAGGTTTTGAAGAATAGTTCGGTAAAGACTTTGGAAAAAGTTGAAGCTGGCTGGCAGGTCACAACAATGAACAAACATTACCAATCCAAAAAGCTATTGCTGACTACAGGAAGTAACCCGAAAATCTGGAAACAATTGGAAAATTTGGGTCATCACATTATTGCTCCCGTGCCCTCATTGTTCACCTTTAACATTAAGGATCAACGAATAGATGGAATACAGGGCATAAGCACGTTTGCCACCGTGGAGGTGATGCCAAAGAAAACTTTCCATACCAATGTGGAAGGCTTAGGTTTAAAAAGTGGGGTAAAAGATGAACCGGTGCTTTATTCCGATGGACCACTTTTAATAACACATTGGGGACTGAGCGGACCGGCCATTTTAAAGTTGTCCGCATGGGGCGCAAACATTTTAAACGATTACAATTACAATTTTAAGATCAAGGTGAATTGGCTGCCCGATTATAGCACCGAATCTATGGAGGCCTATCTGAAGCAAATCAAAGAGATGGAAGCCAAGAAAACAGTTATGCGTACCAATGTGACCGACCTTCCCAAACGGTTGTGGAAACGATTGGTGGAAGCGGCCCGGATTATGCCTGCCGAACGTTGGGCAGATATCAACAAAGAGCAACTAGGTATGCTGGCCGAACAATTGACGGCCTCTTCATTTAAGGTCGAGGGTAAGAGCACATTTAAAGAAGAGTTCGTTACTGCTGGTGGTGTTGATTTAAAAGAAATCAACTTTAAGACATTCGAGAGCAAACTGCACCCCGGTCTTTATTTTGCAGGAGAAATAATTAATGTGGATGCCATTACTGGCGGATTCAACTTCCAAAATGCGTGGACAGGGGCTTATATTGCAGCCCAAGCCATTGCCTCATAAAATTATTGCAATAACATAGCGATCCAAGCTGCTATCGAGGCACCCAAGATAGGTCCTACCACAGGTACCCATGCATAGTTCCAACCATTACTCCCTTTATTTTTAAGTGGCAATAGTGCATGCACAATCCTTGGTCCCAGATCCCTTGCCGGGTTAATGGCATAACCAGTAGTGCCGCCCAAGGATAAACCTATGCCCCAGACTATCAAAGAAACAGGCAGAGCACCGAGCGAGCCCAGGCCTATTATGGCATCGTCCGTAGATAGAATAGCATCTGTAAAGTAAAGCACAGAAAAAACAAGTACAAAGGTTCCCAATAATTCAGAAAACAGATTTATAAATGTGTTTGGGATTGCGGGTGCCGTACAAAAAACACCTCGCTTGGTCCCACCATCTTCGGTAGCATCAAAATGATCTTTATTGACCAGCCAAACACAAAAGGCAGCGAACATGGCACCGATGAACTGTGCCAATATATAGCTTGGAACTTGGTCCCATGGAAATTCACCAGCAATGGCCAGACCGATACTAACAGCAGGGTTGATATGCGCGCCACTATGTGGGCCTGCGACCACAACACCGGTATAAACGGCAAAGGCCCAACCTGTGGTGATTACGATCCAGCCAGAGCCATTGCCATAGGTTTTTTGAAGGGATACATTGGCGTTTACGCCACAACCGAGTACCATCAACAAAAAAGTACCTACGATTTCAGATACAAAAGGAGTCATATGTAAAAAGGAATGTTAGTGTTTATGATTTGATTTTAAGGGTTCTCCGTCCAGAACTCCAAAGCTTTTATAGCCTTGTACCAGTCTTTGATACCTGCATCTATTTTTTTTCTTTCTTGTGTAGGATTAAAGTGGACATCGGTCTGCCAAATATCCTGTATTTCTTCTGGACTTTCCCAGTACCCAACAGCGAGACCAGACAAATAAGCGGCTCCCATAACTGTAGTTTCCACAATCTTTGGTCGTACCGTGACCGTGTTCAATACATCGGCCTGGAACTGCATCAACATGTCGTTTACCGTAGCTCCACCATCAACGCGAAGTTCTTTTATCGAGATTCCAGAATCGGCCTCCATCGCTTTTAATATATCCATGGTTTGGTAGGCAATGGATTCCAGGGCCGCACGGGCAATATGTGCATCTGTGCTTCCCCGGGTTAAACCAAATATGGTTCCTTGGGCCTTTTGGTTCCAATGTGGAGCGCCCAATCCTGCAAAGGCGGGGACAAAAACAACTCCTTCGGTATTATCCACGGACCCAGCCAAGCGTTCTACCTCTGCCGATGTTTTTATAATATTCAGACTATCCCGAAGCCACTGGACTACCGCTCCAGCAATAAAAATGCTTCCTTCCAGCGCATAATGTGTTTTACCGTTAATTTTCCAAGCTACTGTGGTAAGCAGATTGTTTTCGGAAACAATCGGCTTTTCCCCAATGTTCATTAACATAAAGCAACCTGTACCGTAGGTGTTTTTGACCATGCCCTGCTTGGTGCACATTTGCCCAAATAATGCTGCTTGTTGGTCGCCCGCGATTCCTGCAATGGGTATGGGAGTCGCAAAAAGATTGGGACTTGTATGACCGTAAATCTCACTGGACTGCTTTACCTCCGGGAGCATGCTTTTTGGAATCGTCAACAATTCCAAGAGCTCATCGTCCCAGTCCATCGTATTTATATTGAACAGCATGGACCGGCATGCATTGGTAACATCGGTAATATGTAGCCCGCCATCCGTCATTTTCCATATAAGCCATGAATCTATGGTTCCCATGATCAAATCACCTGCCTCCGCTTTTTCTCGAGCTCCCTCTACATTGTCCAAAATCCACTTTACCTTGGTTCCGGAAAAATACGAATCGATGACCAACCCCGTTTTTTTACGGATCAGATCGGATTTGCCTTCTTTCTTCAACTCATCGCAATAGTCGGCCGTTCTTTTGTCCTGCCAAACAATGGCGTTATAAATGGGCTCGCTGGTATTTCTGTCCCATACAACAACGGTTTCTCGCTGATTGGTGATACCTATCGCGGCCATTTGCGAAGCTTTGAGACCTTTTTTGCTCACTGCTTCGGCTGCCATTCCTGCTTGGGTAGACCAGATTTCGTCCGGGTCGTGTTCAACCCAGCCCGGTTTTGGAAATATTTGTGTGAATTCTTTTTGTGCTACGGAAATAATGGTTCCCTTCTTATCAAAAACCACGGCACGGGAACTGGTAGTACCTTGGTCCAAAGCAAGGATGTATTGATTCATTTTATTAATTTAAGTGCGTTTGAATTTACTAAAATTAATTCGGGTTTGGAATCCAACGTTATGGGGAATACTTATATAGCCTTGTTAAGGGGAATAAATGTCAGCGGCCAAAAGAAGATAAAAATGGCCGAGTTAAGAAATGTTTTGGGGGATGCTGGCTTAAAACACCTACAAACCTATATCCAAAGCGGGAACATTGTTTTTGACAGTGAACTTACTGACAAAGAAAAGATTGAAGTATTGATAACAAGAACAATTCAAACCAGTTTTGGCTTTGATGTACCAACTCTAGTGATTCGGAAAGATAATGTTGAACAAATCCTGAATGGCAATCCTTTTTTAGAAAAGGAAGAAGAAAACAAATTATACTATGTTCTGTTGAAAAGCACTCCCAAGCAGGAGTTAGTGGAGATATTCAACCAGCTTCAGTATGAAAATGAAAGGTTTCATATTGCCCCCGATTGTGTTTATCTATTATGCAAAAATGGTTATGGAAGGGCTAAACTGAATAATAATCTAATTGAAAGGAAACTGGGTGTGCAGGCCACTACTCGAAACCATAAAACCATGCTGAAACTTTTGGAAATGACTTCGTCTTAGGGATTGAGCTCCCATATTTTGTAATTGAGAGCAGACGCAAAGGCCACCCATAAAACATAGGGGACCATTAAAAGAGCTGCAGGTTTACTAATTACTTTAAACCATTTTATGGTTAGGATGATCATCGTCAACAAGGCCAAGATTACCACCATTCCGCCCAACGGATTTTTAAGTCCGAAGAAAACGATGCTCCACAAGGCATTGAGCAATAATTGGAATACAAAATGGTACAATGCCGTTTTTACCCATATGTGGTGGTACCCTTTGCTCCAAACTATACCGGCAGCAACTCCCATCATAATGTACAGAGCTGTCCACACAGGGGCAAATAACCAGTTGGGAGGCGTAAAGGATGGTTTGTTTAGGGTAACATACCAATCGTTGACGGAACTTTGGGTCGCAATGCTGGATAAAAATCCAATAGCAAGGCAGACCAATACACTTACGGTTATGTAAACGATTCGTTTTTTCATGGTTGGCGCAACTTCGACTAAAATAAGAATTTATTTGAATCCAATTTCCAGTAAGTTTGCCGCTGCTTATATTTGTCGTATCAATCCATTCCCAATGACGGAAAAAGATTTTTTGCCGAGTGCTTATCAGAACTCACTTAAAGAAGGTAAGGTTACATGGAAGGCACCGAGCAACATTGCGTTGGTCAAGTATTGGGGGAAAAGACCTGTTCAAATTCCTGCGAACCCTTCCATCAGCTTCACATTGGATACTTGTGCTACAACCACATCCATTACTTTTAAAGAAAAGGATGATAAAGAAGTACTTTCGTTCGATTTGCTTTTTGAAGGTAGGCCAAAGGAGGATTTTAAACCTAAGATCCAGACATTTTTGGAGCGAATTGAAACATATTTGCCCTTTTTAAAATCATATCATTTTATAATAGAAACGTCCAACTCCTTTCCACATAGCAGTGGGATTGCGTCCTCTGCAAGCGGTATGGCAGCACTTTCGATGTGCTTAATGGATATCGAAAGGCAATTGAACCCTTCGATGGAGGAATCAACTTTCTTGGCCAAAGCCTCTTTTTTGGCCCGTTTGGGCTCGGGAAGTGCTTGTCGAAGCATCAAGGGAAGCTTGGTTCAATGGGGAAAGCACATGCATATCCCTGGTAGCTCCGATTTGTACGGTGTTCCATATCCCTTTGAGGTTAATGCTGTTTTTCAAACCTATTGCGATACTATTTTATTGGTTCACAAGGGACAAAAACAAGTGAGCAGCACGGTAGGGCATAATTTGATGCACAACCATCCCTATGCGGATAACAGATTTCAACAGGCAGGCACCAATTTGAACCAATTGAAACCCATTTTGGCCAGTGGAGATTTAGAAGGATTTATCAAGTTGGTGGAAAGTGAGGCCCTGACCTTACATGCCATGATGATGACAAGTAGCCCTTATTTTATTTTGATGAAGCCGGATACCTTGGAGATTATCAATAAAATATGGCAATACCGTGAGGAGACCAAAATACCGGTTTGTTTTACTTTGGATGCCGGTGCCAATGTGCATTTGCTCTATCCGGTAGCTGCCAAGGAAAAGGTGCAGATGTTTATTGAGGATGAATTGGCACCACATTGCGAGAACGGTCAATATATTCACGATAAAGTTGGGTCCGGTGCAATTAAAATAAACAGTTAAAAATGAACAGCTAAGCTGTTTTTTTACGTTATTTGCCAAGATTTTAGACCCAAGAAAACAGGTTTTTGAAGATAAAATTTATTTGTTTATCAAATTTTATCAAACATTAAACAAAATTTGTTTGTATCTTAGTAGTATCATATGAAAGGTCCATTATTTTATTCCAAGATTTTATTGTTCGGGGAGTACGGCATTATTAAAGACTCCAAAGGTCTTTCCATACCCTATAATTTTTTTAAGGGTGCGCTTAAATGGGACGGAAGCGATTCCCAAATGGCACAGGAATCCAACAAGAGTCTCAAGGCGTATGCCGAGTACCTCAAAGTATTGGAAATAAAGGAAGAAGGTTTGGTATCTTTTGATATTCAGGCATTGGAAAAAGACGTGGCCGATGGAATGTATTTTGATAGTTCCATTCCCCAAGGCTACGGTATTGGAAGCAGTGGGGCATTGGTAGCCGCTATTTACGATCGCTATGCTACGGACAAAATAACGGTTTTGGAAAACCTGACTAGGGAAAAATTACTTCAATTGAAGAAGATTTTCGGTAAAATGGAATCTTTCTTCCATGGAAAATCATCCGGTTTAGATCCTTTGAACAGTTATTTGAGCTTACCCATTCTGATCAATTCCAAGGATAACATCGAATCTACAAGCATACCCTCTCAGAATACCGAGGGTAAAGGTGCTGTATTCTTGTTAGATAGTGGTATGACAGGGGAAACCGCACCTATGGTGCAACTCTTTATGGAAAACATGAAGCAGGAAGGTTTCCGTAACATGATCAAAAACCAGTTTATAAAACACACCGATGCGTGTGTAGAGGACTTTTTGAATGGAAACATGAAATCGTTGTTTGGCAACCTAAAACAGCTTTCGCATGTAGTTTTCGATCATTTTAAACCGATGATTCCATCAAAATTCCATCAACTCTGGCAAAATGGAATCGAGACCAATGATTATTACTTAAAGCTCTGCGGTTCTGGTGGCGGAGGATATATTTTGGGATTCACCCAAGATTTGGAAAAGGCCAAAAAGGCGCTGGAAGGCCATACGCTGGAAGTAGTTTACAACTTCTAAAAGCAATCTCATGCTTAGTAGAAAAAACAAACTCTTGCTTTTTAAGCTGTTGAGTCTGTTTTCTGTAGTCAGGGGCTATAATATCCTGGTGATTACCTTGGCCCAATATCTGGCTTCCATTTATATTTTGGCACCGGATACTCCATTTCGCGGTGTAGTCCTGGACTTAAATTTATTTTTAATCGTAACAGCTTCTGCACTTACCATTGCCAGTGGATACATTATCAATAATTTTTACGATGCTGAAAAGGACCTGATCAACAAGCCCACCAAAAGTATGTTGGATCGTTTGGTAAGTCAGCGATTTAAGCTCACGACGTATTTTATCCTCAATTTTTTAGCTGTTTTTGCGGCAAGTTATATTTCATTTAGGGCGGTGCTATTTTTTTCCGCCTACATTTTTGGAATTTGGATATATTCGCACAAACTCAAGCGTATACCCCTTTTGGGAAATTTGGTGTCGTCCACGTTGGCAATCGCGCCTTTTTTTGTTGTATTTGTGTACTATAAAAATTTCCAGACGGTAATTTTTGTCCATGCTATTTTCCTGTTCTTGTTGATTCTCGCTAGGGAAATGATCAAGGATTTGGAAAGTATGCCCGGAGATATGGCCCAGAATTACAAGACTATCCCTATTATTTATGGTCCAAAAGTATCAAAAACCATTATTTCACTTTTGATCGTTTTCACCCTAATACCTGCGCTTTTGCTTATTAAAACCTTCGATATCGGGTATATGTACCTTTATTTTATGGCCTGTATTGTGCTTCTGGTCTTGTTTCTGGTTTTACTTTGGAAGGCCAACGGCAAAAAACACTATGTATGGCTGCACAATATCATTAAGTTTATTATTGTGGCAGGGGTTTTCAGTATTCTATTGATCGATGTTGATGTAGTCCTGAACCGAATTTTGTAATTCTTTGTTCTTTAGGTTTTTTGGAACGTAAAAAGATTACATTTGCAAAAAATTCGACTGATGGCGAAATCAGACAACAGCAGGGGCAAGAGGCCTTCTAAAAACTTCAAGGGCGGTGATCGAAATAAACCGTTCGACAAAAAATTTTCTCCAAGACCCAAACAGAGCACACCGCGGAAAAACTCCAATCCGGATGAGATTCGTTTGAACCGTTATATTGCCAATGCGGGGATTTGTTCTAGACGGGAAGCCGACACATATATCGCCGCTGGAAATGTTACCGTAAACGGCAAAGCGGTGACAGAAATGGGGTATAAGGTAAAACGTTCCGATGATGTTCGTTTTGATGGCAAACGACTCAATTTGGAAAAAAAGGAGTACGTTCTGCTGAACAAACCCAAGAACTTTATTACCACAACGAGTGATGAAAAAGGGCGACGCACGGTCATGGAGCTGATTTCCAGCGCTTCCAACAATCGCTTGTTACCAGTAGGCCGTTTAGATAGAAATACCACTGGCTTGTTACTTTTTACCAATGATGGTGATCTTACCAAAAAATTGACGCACCCTAAGCATAACGTGCGTAAAATTTATCATGTGCATTTGGACAACAACCTAAGTTTGGGTGACCTCCATAAGATTGAAGCAGGACTTGAGTTGGAAGACGGCCCTATTTCTGTGGATAGTGTTAGTTACATACAAGGAGCACCCAAAAAAGAAGTGGGCGTTGAAATCCATAGTGGGAGAAACCGCATTGTACGCCGCATTTTTGAACATTTAGGTTACAACGTAGTAAAGTTGGACCGTGTAATCTTTGCCGGTTTAACCAAAAAAGATCTACCACGTGGCCATTGGAGACACTTGACCGAGCAAGAGGTCATCAATTTAAAGATGATAAAATAATCCCTTTAGGGGTTATGGTAGATGACGTAAACTGTTTATCCACCGTAAATGCATTCGGCCAAAAGCTACTGGAGTTTTTTAATTTTAACCATAGGTCCGGGACACAATACTTTATGGCAGTTTAAACAACTCATTACCAAATTGTTATAAATGCTGTCTACTTCGGATACTTTTGCAGATTCAAGATTTTTGATGCTTTGCAAGTACAGCGCTGCAAATGTGTTGTACTCAGCGGAAGCTGCTTTTTCAGGTTCGGTTGCATGGGCCGTTAACATTTTCTCATGGTCAAGAGATAATTCGATAGGTTCTCCGTTTGCTATTTTTTCTTTAATGGTTTCGGCCTCATCGAACATTTGACGCATTAATATGGCCAGTTCGCTGTCGCCATTGGGGTTTACCGATTGTTGTACAGGGTTGTTCTCGGCGGATTTTTCCTTTTTCTTTTCCGAGCATGATGTTACTACGGAAAGAATCAAAAGGGTATAGATGGTTACGAATAGTTTATGTCTCATTGGGAATTATGTATCGAATTCTGGTGTAAAAGTACCCAACTATGGCAGGTAGAGAATCATTTATGTGTGATATATTTCTTGCTTAAACCATAATCAACTTTTTTAATTCTTTATCAAGCCATAATTCATACCAATCCAGAAAAGTAGTACGTCCCTCTTGATCAAAGAATGGGTCTGGGCACAAACCTCCATCATTACATCTATTGTCTACCCAAATATTCCCATATTCTTCTTCTGTTACAACTAGGTTCATAAAGATGCCACAGCCATAATTTGAGACTCTAAGCAGTCCATTGATCCATTTATGTTCAAAATATTCGTTTTCCAATTCGGTATAAGCCTCATCAGAAATATCTTGCTCAAAACTTTCTGCAATAAGGTTCCAAGGTTTGGTGAATGGAAAGGGTTCGGAAAGCTTGATTTTTTCATTTTCGTCTTTATAATCCAAATCGATATAAAGACCATTTTCCAGTTTTTCCAACCCGTAATATGGACTGGTACCACCATTTCCAACATGTAAAAGGAAAGCCTTGTATTCCTCGGGTAAGGTAATGTTGTGGTCCTCTTCAAATTGAGCGATTTCGCTTTCTGAGAGCTTTGGATTTAATTTATATCGGTGCTTGTAGGCCCCAAATCATAAAAAATCTTTATCCAATTTTTTAAGGTCCTTTAATTTTTGGAATATCCTTTCCAATTGATCTGAAAAATCCATGAAACGTTGTATTGATTATTGATGATTTCGGTAGTCCATGTCTTGGAACCGACCACAATACTTTTGATGAATTTCAAGAAATTACGGGATTCGATCGAGCAAAAATTGATGAATGGCCCGTTTGGATTGATGGATTCCAGCTATCTATTAAACCAATACGTAAACTTAAGCGTCAAAGACCATAAATTGCCCTCGAGTGGGGACAATTGCTCGTTGTTGTTAAATACCAAAAACAAATCGGAAGCAGGAGCATAACGCCATTGTAACCTGGAATTGATACCAAAATTATTGCTCTGCTCATTGTATTGGAACAAGGTGTTCCAAAATAATTTGTTGGTAAACGTAATGTCCGCTTCGGTCCCAACAAGCCAGAAATCGGTGGTATACCAAGGATCTGGTAAATCCAGGTTGTTATAGCTAAGGGTTGCACCCAAACTTACGTATGGTTGAAACCTATAGCCCAGTTGAGCATTGATATTGGTTCGGTATCCACTAGAAAAATAACGACCCAATCTCGTGGTCAAGTTATAGGTGAACAAACTTTTGGGCCTCGAATTATATTGCAGATAAACTCCGTTCCAGTGATGGCGCGTACCGGCTGCCAATTCCTCTTTGCCCGTATTGGTAGGATCAAAAGGTGCCAAAAGCTGTACATATTCGTTAAACACGTCGACACCTAACGAACTCCGGTCCATAAAGTTAACGGCATAACCTAAAATGGATACGTAATCGGTAGAATTCATACTTGGGTCGAAGTAATAAAAACCAGTGTATTGTGGACCATGGCTCACTACTTTTTCGCTGGCAGGTAAAAATAAGTGCCCGACAGAACCCTCCAATTTGATGTAATTGTTACGTGGCACAAAACCCACTTCCGAGGTGAAGTTTTCCGATATATATTCCTGTTGTACTCTCCAGTTCCACTTTCTACTGCTGTAGGCCAAATGTGCTCCCTGTGCAAAACCGTTGTAGGATGTATCAGGACCGAAGGATTTAAGCATGAATACCTTACCGTTGTATTTGTTGTCCGCAGAGGCCAGGTTATATTCCAATCCAAGATTTCTATTGAACTGGGTGTATTCCGTTTTTAAACTGTCAGCCAGAGCGTTGTAGTCCAGAGACTCTTTGTTTACGAACATTAATCCAATATTGGAGCGCGAGAATACTTTTTGCTGCAGGGAGAGTACTGCGAAGTTTTGACTGGGCAAACCTGTTTCGTCCACTTTTTCGGTCTGCATATCCATTATGCCCAAACGTAGGTTGCGGTTTAAATTTCCGCTAACACGGGCACCTGCAATTATAGGTACACCCAATCCAATTCTACGAGAAAAGAAAGGTCGTATGGCACTGTATCCAAAATTGGCGAATAGATCTGCATTTTCGAGGAAGAACTGTCTTCTTTCCGGAAAAAACAACTCAAAACGGGTCAAGTTGGCCACTTGACGGTCTGCTTCCACCTGCGAAAAATCGGGATTAATGGTCAAATCCAAATTTAAAGACGAGGTGAGTCCCAGTTTTACATCACCTCCAACCTTAAATTCATTGTCATAGCTGATATCTTCGATACTCGAATTTCCCGTGGTCCCCAGAACATATGGGATAATGGAATAATTAAGACCTTGTTTAGGAGGCGGGTTGTCCCAGACCATAGTACCGGTATAGGCCAATGATGCTGTTGGGAATTGCCTTGGTATGGGAGTCCAGCTCGATTTTTCGTTGGTACTCAAATCCAATCTGGAAAAATTTACGCCCCATTCTTTTACGTCCTTTTCATAGCGAATGGATTTAAACGGAATGGCCATTTCAACCACCCATTTGTCTTCATGATTTTGTACTTCAGATACCCATTTACTGTCCCAATTAAGATCTATACTACCTCCGTTGGACATGGTTCCGTCCCATTGCGCACCATAGGCGTTTGCACCAAAACTAAAACCTGTGGTCTGGTTGTTGAATGGGTCCATGAACAGAAGAAAATTATCGTTCCCTCCGAATGAAAAATCCCTACGAAGCGATTCTACCACATAGGTGTTCCCTGGGGTTTTGTAGAAAGTTGCCAAGAGATACAACTGCCTGTCATCGTAGGCCATTTTAACCTCAGAAGGCTGCGTGGCTTTGCGGTCGTCCATTGGTAAAACCATGAAAAAGTCTTTCGCAGGTTCGGCTTTTTGCCATGTTGCTTCGTCTCCAATACCGTCAATGGTAAACGTCTCGTTGGTTTTAAACAAATGGATCTTGTAATCTGAATTTTTCTTTTGGGCATAAGAGTGTACACAAAAGAGCATAGCAAATGCTATGAGGACGGGGGTTAAAAAGGCTCGGTTGTTCATTGTTTGTTTAGTGAGGTAAATGTAATGATTTCCTTTCTTTTTTAACAATGAATCATTTTGAGTAGGCTTAAATTATTGGATAGATATTTTTGAAGAGTGTCGGAGATAATTTTTAATCGCTCAAACTACTGAATTTCCACAAATTCGAATGGGGTAGATGTTTCCAATTTTAAAAGGTTACTAGGCTTAGGTTTTTTAACTTCAGATAACATTAAAGGGTTATGGATTTGATGTAATGCCCAATATCCACCAACGAGTATTTTTAGTAAAAGTGCCATTGCGATAGACAAATGTCAGTAGAGAATTAAGCGTTCTACATCTTGCCCATATCCTCAAACAAAGTCCATTGGTTCGGGTCCAAAACAATGGAGTCCGGTTGATTGCGGATCTCAATTTGAATATTTTGGTTCCGTTGGTTCACTTCAATGGCTTTGATGGTCAGTTTCCCATCTTTTACTATACCTATTTCCAAAGGAAATTGGAATACATGGTGGTCTTGTAATTGTTGTATGCTGAGGTTGATTTTGCCATTGCTGTAATCCCAACTCCATTTGATTTGCGGGTGGCCCTTCACGAACAACCATTGCTCAAAAAAGGACTCCAAATTCTCGCCGGATACTTCTTCCATCTCATGCCTAAAATCATTAGTAAGGACATTGCTGTTTTGATATTTTGCATAGTAGTTTTGGATGCCATCCCAAAAAGCACCATCACCCAGTTTATGTCGGAGCATATTTAATACCCAACCTCCTTTTTGGTAAGTGTTGGTACTGAGCACCTTCATAGGGTCCTTAATGCTGAGGTCGACAATGGGTGCAGGATTTTTTCTGTAATAATCAAAAATCTCTTTTTTGTCGATGGCCAATTCTTTTTTTCTACGTTCATCCCCATACTCACTTTCCAAGTAAAGAATAGAGAAGTAGGTAGCAAATCCTTCACTCAACCAAACGTGGTTCCAGCTTTTTTCCGTTGCGGAATTTCCGAACCATTGGTGGGCAATTTCATGGGCAATCAAAGGTTCTACGGTTTTATTACCGGTTACGGAATTTTCAAAATAGGCAATGGTCCCTGCATTTTCCAACCCACCCCATTGGGTCTTGGCCTGCATATTGGCCAGTTTGGCATACGAATACGGCCCGATATGATCCATAAAATATTCAAGTACGTTTCCTGCAACCTCGTAATCGCCAAATCCTTCCAAACGGTTTTGCGGATACACCCATGCTGAAACCTCGACACCGTCAATGTTATCTACAATTCTTGATGCAAATTCGGTAACACCGATGGTCATAACCTTGGTGGCAACTGGAGCCGGTTCGTTGTAAATGGTCAGTTTATATCCGTTTTCCAGATGGCTTTCTTCTACTTTTTTTCCTGTTGCAACCACATCATAATGGTCTGGTGCGGTAATTCGGAATTCCACACTTGCTTTATCGTATGGATGGTCTACGGATGGCAACCAATGCCTGGCCAAATTGGGCCAATTGTCACCAAAAAAAGAGCGCTTGCCAAATTTGGTTGAAGAGATGACCAAACCTCTTTCAGGAACACCCTGGTATTTAATGGTGTAGGTTTGGACGGAGTCCGAAGTAGCCTTCGGAACAATATTAATTTTATCATTGGAATAAGTGTAGCTGGCTTGGGAATTGTTTTCCATCACCTTGGAGATTTCCATGCCAAACTCTCCAGATTTTTGGATGAGGTCAAGTGAAAAGGGAACCGCTCCCTTTTTAAACCGAACCGTCACTTTGGATTCCCCTTCGATTTCGTTTGATGCATCATTCAAATGAAGAGCAAACACATAGCTTTGGACATCTACCAATTCATTTTTTGCATAAACATCCTGTGCTACTGAAAGTTGGAATAATCCTAGAAAAAGAGATAGGCTGAGTACAATTTTTTTGGACATAAAATCAAGTTGAAAGCCGAGGGCTTAATTTTCAACCCAATTTATCCATTTTAGGTCAAAACCTTATCCATTTTCTCTTTTATCTGATCTAAGCAAAGATTGCCCAAGCTGCCTTCGTGGGTATGGTCAATGTCGCGTTTAGGTTTAAAATTCCCATTTTCTATGGCCTTGCCCATGGTTTTATAGGCATCACGGAAGGGCATGCCGCTTTTCACGAGCTCATTCAATGTATCCACACTAAAGAGATAATCGTATTTGGGATCTTCCAAAATGGTTTTGTTCACCTTGATTTCTTTAAGGCTAAAAGTCATCAATTCCAAACAGGCGTGCATATCTTGCAAAGCGGGAACAATTACTTCTTTAACCAATTGAAGGTCCCTGTGGTAACCACTGGGCAAATTGTTCATGATCATAATTAATTGGTTGGGAACTGCTTGGATTTTATTGCATTTTGCCCTAATCAATTCGAACACATCGGGGTTTTTCTTATGTGGCATAATACTGCTTCCCGTGGTCAATTCGTTAGGAAACGAAATAAAATCGAAATTCTGGCTCATGTAAAGGCAAATATCCATTGCCATTTTGGATAGGGTAGCGGCAACGCTGGAAATTCCGAAAGCGGTAGCCTTTTCTACCTTTCCACGACCCATTTGCGCAGCCACTACATTGTATTTTAGGGTTGCAAACTCCATTTCGGTAGTGGTAAAGCTTCGATCAATGGGGAAAGAACTTCCGTAACCAGCGGCACTTCCCAGTGGGTTTTGGTCGGCTACCTTGTAAGCCGCTTGTACAAAGTACAAATCATCGATCAAGCTTTCCGCATAGGCAGAAAACCATAGTCCGAAAGAGGAGGGCATCGCAATTTGAAGATGGGTGTAGCCCGGCAGTAAAACGCTTTTGTGCTTGTCCGCCAACTTCATTAATAGATCGAATAGTTCCTTGACTTGATCTTTGATCTTTATCAATTCATCTTTTAGGAACAATTGCATGGCAACCAGGACCTGATCATTTCTAGAACGGGCCGAATGGATTTTTTTACCGGTATCACCCAATTTTTCGGTCAACATAAATTCGATCTTGGAGTGCATGTCCTCAAAATCGTTTTCTATGATAAAATTTCCTTTTTCGATGTCTTTGGCAATTTCATCCAAGCCCTTTATCAATTCCTTGGTTTCAACTTCTGACAGCAATCCGACTTTACCCAACATTTTAGCATGCGCTTTTGAGGCGATTACATCATATTTGGCCAAGACCAGATCCAACTCACGGTCGTTGCCCACGGTAAAATGGTCTATTTTTTTATCGGTACTGAATCCTTTGTCCCAGAGTTTCATACTATTCAATTATCTGTTGTCAATTAGCAATAAACAATAGCTGAATGTATATTGCTGATTGGTCATTGTTTAATGTAAAAATCCCGTTAGGGTTTTGATGTAAATATCTATGCCTTCTTCTATTTCTCTCACGAATATAAATTCGTTTGCCGAGTGTGACCTTGTACTGTCGCCAGGTCCCAACTTTACCGATTGACAGGTCAGAGCGGCTTGGTCCGACAAGGTAGGTGAACCGTAGGTTTTTCTTCCAAGGGCCAACCCACTTTTTACCAAATCGTGTTCAGGATCAATACAGGATGAGTTCAATCGTAAAGATCGCGGTGTCATTTTGCAGGGTGCTTCCTTCTGGAGAATGTCTGCAATCTCTTGATTACTGTAGCAATCATTGACACGGACATCGATTACCAAATCCACTTGTGCAGGTACTACATTATGCTGCTTACCAGCGTTGATCTGTGTAACCGTTAATTTCACTTCTCCTAGTGCATCGGATGCTTTTGCAAACGAGTAATCTTTGAACCACTGTAAAGTTTCAATGGCATTGTAAATACAATTGTTATCATTCGGGTGGGCCGCATGCGAGGGTGTTCCCTCCACTACGGCATCAAAAACTACCAATCCTTTTTCGGCTATAGCCAAATCCATTAAGGTGGGTTCGCCCACGATGGCTACATCAATTTTTGGTAGAATGGGTAGCAATGCCCTTATACTTTTTTCCCCTGCATCTTCTTCTTCACCTGTTGCTGCCATAATAATGTTATGGCTAAGGTTTTCTTTCTCATAAAAATGGACAAAAGTGGCCAAAAGTGATACAAGGCATCCACCAGCATCATTACTTCCTAGACCATACAACTTTCCATCTTCAATATGAGGGTTGAACGGGTCTTTGGTGTAAGCGCTGTTCGGTTTAACGGTATCGTGATGTGAGTTGAGCAATAAGGTGGGCTTGCTTTCATCAAAATGCTTGCTGAAGGCATAAATATTATTATGTTGTCTTTTGGTCTCTACGCCAAAGTCTTGTAAAAACTTTTCTATGGCATCACCTGTTTTGTCCTCCTCACCTGAAAAGGAAGGTGTGCTGATGAGTGTTTTTAGAAGCTCAATGGCTTTTTCCGTTAATATGTCTTGGGTTACTTTCATAAAGTCAATGTCGTATAATCTGAATTTTCCGCTTTGAGCATATTTGTGTTTCCCACGCAAACTTTGGAAACATTGTTGCGAAGAGCATAAAAACAATTATGCATTTTGGGCAACATGCCATCAGCGATTATTCCATAGGCCAATAATTCATCGTAGCCTTTGGAGTCTATATGTTGAATTACAGAATTCTCATCTTCAACATCCTGTAATACGCCTTTTTTCTCGAAACAGTAATATAAGGTTGTTTCAAATTGGTCGGACATGGCAATCGCGATTTCTGCAGCAATGGTATCAGCATTTGTATTCAGCATTTGCCCTTTGCCATCGTGGGTAAGTGCGCAAAATATAGGGGTAAAACCTGCTTGTAATAGTTTAAAAATACCATAGGTATTTACCATATCAACATCGCCCACAAAACCAAAATCAACATTTTTTTTGGGTCTTTTGTGTGCTCGAATTGCATCTGCATCAGCGCCGCTCATTCCAATGGCATCGGTACCAAGGGCCTGGAGTTTGGCTACTATTTTTTTACTGTACAGGCCTCCGTAAACCATCAGGGCAATATCCAAAGTTTCGGCATTGGTAATTCTTCTGCCGTTGACCATTTTCGATTCTACTCCCATCTGGTTTGCCAATTCGGTGGCTTTTTTGCCGCCACCATGAACCAATATTTTGTTGCCGTCCAGTTTGGAAAACAGCTCAAGTACCAATTTACAACCTTCAGGATCTTCTATAAGGTTACCGCCTATTTTTACTACGGATAATTTTTGTTTCATTTTATGTATTTATAATCCCTCCATCAATGGTTACTGTGGTTCCTGTGATCCAAGAACTATCGTCAGAAACCAAAAAAAGCACAAGTTTACTAATATCTTCAGGCGTGCCCAACCTTTTTAACAATGTAGTCCTTTTCGCATTTTCAACAGCAGTAGCCGGGTTCTCAAAGGCCTCTGTGGATTCCCACAATAAAGGGGTGTCAACAGGACCAGGGCAAATTGCGTTTACTCTGATTTTTGGTGCGTAATCCACGGCCATTTGCTTCATAAGAGCGACAGATGCTGCTTTGGAAGCACAATAAGCAGGGTGATTTGGAAAACTCTTAAAGGCAGCAATCGATGCATTGATCAAGATATTGCCGTTTTCTTGTTCCAGTAAGTTGGGAAGTGCATATTTACAAAGGTAAAATATGGAACTCAAATTGGTATCGATAGTGTGCCGCCAGGAATCAATGGATAGTTCTTTGACACTTCCAAGACCAAGAATACCCGCATTCAATGATAGGATGTCCAGTTTTCCATAAGTTTCCAGCGCGGTATCGACCAATTTTTTATTATAGGATGGGTCCGTTACATCTCCTGGAACAAACACGGCATCGTCAAGACTGTTTTCCAACGCTTTGCCACTTTCCTTGTTCCTGCCCGAAAGGATCAACTTGCCCCCTTCGGAAGAAAGAACTTTGGCAATGGCTTTTCCCATTCCGCTGGTAGCACCAGTCACTATACAGACCTTATCCTTTAGTTTCATTTGTTTTCCAATATTTTTTTCAGGACAATTTGTGCTGAAAAGACTCGGTTTTTAGCTTGTTCCACTACCAAGGATTGTTCACTGTCCAATACGGCATCTTCCACGATCATGTTTCTTCTTACTGGGAGACAGTGCATAAATTTGGCATTTCCTAGTTTTTCTTTAGTAATGGTCCAGTCCTTATCCTTGTTCAATACCTTCCCATAGTCAGAATAGCAGCTCCAATTTTTCACATAGACAAAATCGGCATCTTCGAGTGCTTTATCTTGGTCGTATTCTATTTGACATCCTTCGGTCAATTCTGGATTAAGCTCATATCCCTCTGGATGTGTGATGACAAAATCCGCATCTTGCATTTTCATCATTTGAACAAAAGAATTGGCCACCGCATGGGGCAATGCTTTTGGGTGCGGAGCCCAAGACAAAACTACTTTGGGCTTCTTCTTGGTTTCGTTCTCCTTCAGAGTAATGGCGTCTGCCAATGCCTGAAGAGGGTGTCCCACGGAACTTTCCATGTTAACCACTGGAATAGTGGCGTACTTCGCAAATCCATTGATGACTTCTTCCGCTTCATCTTTTTCCTTGTCCACCAAACCTGCAAATGCACGAATGGCAACGATATCGGAATACTGTGAGACCACTTGAGCGGCTTCTTTAATATGTTCCGATGTACCTTGGTCCATTACGGTGCCGTCTCCATATTCCAGCGCCCAACCTTCGTTGCCAAAGTTCATGATCATTACTTCCATTCCAAGGTTCATGGCTGCTTTTTGTGTGCTCAAACGGGTCCTTAGGCTATTATTAAAAAACAATAGGCATATAGTTTTCCGCTTTCCCATATCTTCAAACTGATATGGGTCTTTTTTTAGGGTGATTGCTTCGTCCACCCAATCGGGTAGAGATTCTATATCGTTAACAGATAGATAATGCTTCATTATAATGCTTTTTTCAGCGCTTCAAAAAATAGGTCAATATCGTTTTTGGTAATGTTCAGGGCAGGTAAAAAGCGCAACAACTTCTTGTTTTTGGCACTTCCTGTGAACATGTGTTGTTCCATGATCATTTTTTTGCGCAGCCCGGCTACTTCAAAATCAAATTCCAGCCCGATCATCAATCCCTTGCCCTTTACTTTTTTGATTTCTGGAATTTCGGCAGCCTTTTCCCTAAAATAGTCACCAAGGGTTGCGGCGTTCTCGATCAAGTTTTCCTTTTCTATAACTTCCAGTACGGCCAAGCTCGCTGCACAGGCCAAGTGGTTTCCACCAAAGGTGGTTCCCAAAAGTCCGTAAGATGGTTTAAATTTTTCATGAATCAATACACCGCCTACAGGGAAGCCATTCCCCATGCCTTTAGCGATTGAAATAATGTCAGGTTCTATGCCGTGATGCTGAAAGGCAAAGAATTTACCACTACGTCCGTAACCAGATTGAACTTCATCGGCTATAAGGACTATGTTGTGCTCTTTACATTTTTTGGCAATAAGTTGAAAGAATTCCGTGGTGGGTTCATCCAACCCTCCCACACCTTGAATGGCTTCCAAGATTACAGCACAATATGCATCGCTTTCAATAGCTTTTTCAAAGGCATCCATATCATTCAATGCCAAGAAGGTGACTTCTTGTTGTTTGTTGATAGGTGCATTGATACTTGGATTGTCCGTAGCTGCAACTGCCGCCGAGGTTCTTCCGTGAAAACTATTGCTAAAGGCAATCACTTTTGACTTTCCTGTGTGGAAAGAGGCCATTTTCAGAGCATTTTCATTGGCTTCCGCGCCGGAGTTGCACATAAAAAGATCATAATTTTCACAGCTGGATAGCTCACCCAGCTTTTGGGCAAGCTCCTCTTGCAAAGGGTTCTGGACCGAGTTGCTGTAAAATGCCATGTCGTCCAGTTGCTCCTTGATGCGCTTCACATAATGTGGATGTGTGTGTCCAATGGATATTACGGCATGGCCTCCATAGAAATCCAAATATTTCTGCCCTTTGTCGTCCCAGACTTCAATGCCTTTGGCTTTAACTGGGGTTACATCATATAGGGGGTATACGTCGAATAATTTCATTGTTATGCTTTATTTGTCATCTCGATCGCAGTCGAGAGGTGTATATTTTCATTAAGGTCTCGCATCTCGACCCAACATCAGTTATGTTTTTCTGATGTGGCTAATTTTTTCATAGGAGGAAACTATTCCCCTGATCAAGGATGAGCTTAGTCCTTGGTGTTCCATTTCATTCAAACCTTCAATAGTGCATCCTTTTGGCGTGGTCACACGATCAATTTCCTCTTCTGGATGGCTGCCGGATTCAATCAAAAGACTAGCGGCTCCGTTACAGGTATGCATGGCCAGTTCTTGTGCTTCTTTGGCATCAAAACCCAATTGAATAGCTCCTTGGGTCGTAGCTCGTATCAATCGCATCCAAAACGCAATTCCACTGGCACAGATGACTGTTGCGGCCTGCATTTGGTCCTCTGGAATTTCCATGGTGTGGCCCATGCGGTTAAAAATAGCCTTGGCCAAATCTACTCGTTTTTTACCAAGCTCGTTACTACAAATACAGGTCATGGATTTACCTACAGAAATGGCCGTATTGGGCATACTACGGATGATGAATTTATCTGAGCCGATAATTTCCTCGATTCTCGGAATTTTGAAGCCCGTAATGGTGCTGATCACCACATGTTTTTCAGAAAGAAGGTCTTTGGTCTCATTTAAAATAGAAGTAAAATGACCTGGCTGTACCGCAAAAATCAGGATATCTGAATTTTTAACGGCTTCCTTATTGTCGGAAGTAACGGTAACATTTCCATACTTTTCAAATTCCTGAATGGATTTGGTGTTTCGTTTGGTAAGGTACATAGTGGTAGCTCCATTGCTGTGCAAAATGCCTTTTGCAATGGCCAACCCTAAATTTCCTGCTCCTATGATGGCTATTTTCATGGTTTTTTAGTTTTGTCATCTCGAGCACAGTCGAGAGATGTTTTAAGGTTTTTGCATGTGCTCTCGCATCTCGACTTCGCTCGATGTGACAGCTTGACCTGATATTATTTTAAAATACTCCTGCTTTTAACAATAGACCTTCGGTTTCTGGGAAGGCGAACATCAGGTTCATATTCTGAACTGCCTGTCCCGATGCCCCTTTCAACAAATTATCAATGGCCGAAGTCACCAAAAGTATGTCGTTGTGTTGGTGTAAATGGATATGGCATTGGTTGGTGTTCACCACTTGTTTTAGATGCAATTCTTCATCCGACATATGGGTGAAGGCGGCATCTTTATAAAAGTCGTTGTATAGCTCTTTTGCTTCATCCAAGCTACCGTTGTAGTTGGTGTAAGCAGTGGCCAAGATTCCTCGGGTAAAGTTGCCCCGATTGGGCAAAAACATTAGTTTTCCCACAGACTTCCCGAAGGAACTCAGACTTTCACCGATTTCTCCCAAATGCTGGTGTGTAAATGGCTTGTACCAAGAAACATTATTGTTTCTCCAGCTAAAATGTGAGGTGGCGGACAACCCGACACCAGCTCCGGTACTTCCAGTAACAGCGTTGATATGAACGTCATCAGTCAATAGACCTGCTTTGGCCAATGGCAACAATGCCAATTGTATGGCAGTGGCAAAGCAACCTGGATTGGCGATGGCCTCTGCGGATTTTATGGCAGACTTGTTCAATTCGGGAAGGCCATATATGAATCTTTGACCCTTAAAAACGGAATCGCCTTGTAACCTGAAATCGTTGCTGAGATCTATGATTTTTGTAGATGCCGAAAATTTGTTCTCGTTTAAAAAGGAAGTGGAATTTCCGTGTCCTAAACATAAGAACACCACATCTACATCGGGATTTACTTCTCCTGAAAACTTCAAATCCGTCTGTCCCAACAAATCTTGATGGACAGAGGTAATCGGCTTGCCCGCTCTTGTGGTACTGTATACAAAGTCAATCTCGGTTTTGGGATGATTGAGCAACAACCTAATCAGCTCTCCACCTGTGTATCCCGAACCTCCTATGATTCCTGCTTTGATCATGAATCTTGGTTTACATGGTTTGATATTTTTCCTGGGTTGGACAAAATTTTGATGAATCCCTTGGCTTCATCTGCGGTCCAGCCTTTGTTCATTTCCCCATAACTTCCAAAGGAAGCATTCATCAAATCGTGTTTTGAGGAAATTCCGTTCAACTCAAATCGGTATGGATGCAAGGTCACGAAAACATCTCCCGAAACGTGTTTTTGGGTATCTGTCAAAAATGCCTCGATGTTTCTCATTACTTCATCCAAATAGTTTCCTTCATGTAACAACATTCCATAAAAATTGCCCATTTGCTCTTTTTGGTATTGTTGCCATTTGCTCAAGGTGTGTTTTTCCAACAAATGGTGCGCTTTTATAATGATCAGTGGGGCCGCGGCTTCAAAACCTACCCTTCCTTTAATTCCGATGATGGTGTCGCCCACATGGATATCCCTGCCAATGGCATATTTGGATGCAATGGCGGACAATTTTTCAATATTGGCAACAGGTGTATCCTGTTCGCCGTCCAAGGCTACTAATTCACCTTTGTTGAAGGTCAATTTGATTTCTTTTGGAATCTCTTTTTCCAACTGGCTTGGATAAGCGCTTTCTGGTAAGGATAGGTGAGAGGTCAGTGTTTCTTCTCCACCTACAGATGTTCCCCATAAGCCTCGGTTCACCGAATATTTTGCTTTTTCCCAAGAGTAATCTATACCGTTTTGCTGCAAGTAGTTAATTTCTTCTTCCCTAGCCAACTTCTTGTCCCTGATAGGGGTGATGATCTTGATTTCCGGAGCCAATATTTGAAAGATCATATCAAATCTCACTTGGTCGTTACCAGCTCCCGTGCTTCCGTGAGCGATATATTTGGCCCCTATTTTTTTGGCATGGTTCACTATTTCAATGGCCTGGACGATTCGTTCCGCACTTACAGAAAGGGGATAGGTGTTGTTTCTTAGTACATTTCCGAAGATGAGGTATTTTACCACCTTGTCATAAAATGTGGATACCGCATCGATTGAGGTGTAAGTGGTCGCTCCCAAAGCAATGGCTTTTTCTTCGATTTCCGCAATTTCAGTTTTACTGAATCCTCCCGTGTTCACACTTACGGCATGTACTTCAAACCCTTCCTCTTGTGATAGGTATTTGGCACAGTATGAGGTATCCAATCCGCCGCTATAAGCAATAACTAATTTTTCCATTTTGTTGATTCTTTATGTTGTCGCATCGAGTGCTGTGGGTATTTGTTTAACTCCCATGCTATCTCAAACAGATGATTTTATTTGTCTTTCTTTTTTAGAAAAAGGCTCTCCTTTATACTTTTCAATCGTTGAAATGCCTTTTTGTTGATTTTTTCTGGTTCTTGTTTTTGTGCTTTTGGATCGTGCAACATTCCTGTGCAAAGACACATCTTTTTGTCAGTACGGGTTAAAATATCAAAGTTTTTGCAGGTCTGACAGCCTTTCCAGAACTCGGGGTCATCCGTAAGTTCGGAAAAGGTCACGGGTTTATAGCCTAGCTCGTAGTTCATTTTCATTACGGCAAGGCCTGTGGTTATCCCGAAGATCTTAGCGTCGGGAAATTTTTTTCTTGATAGGTCAAAAACTGCTTTTTTGATTTTCTTGGCGAGTCCTTGATTTCTGTAATCGGGATGTACGATCAAACCGGAGTTGGCCACAAAGTCCTTATTTCCCCAGACCTCGATATAGCAGAAACCTGCAAATTTATCTCCATCCAAAGCAATAATGGCATTTCCGTTCTGAAGACGTTTTATAATGTATTCGGGTGTACGCCGGGCAATACCTGTACCACGAACCTTGGCCGATTCGGTAATGGTATCACTTATGATCTGTGCGTATTTAAAATGTGATTCGTTAGCAACAATAATTTCCATTGCAAGCGATTAATCTGTAAAAAAATTGAAAAAATGTATTTGGTAGTTTTGCGGAAATGGACTCACCTATTTCCAATAGATATGATGCACCCTTACGGGCGACGACGGCGGGGAGTAAATGGACTGATAGGAGCAGTGATGCTCAAAGTAGATAATATGTACAGTTGTCCTTTCATTCTGAAGCTAAAGTACAAATTAATTCGAATCGGCCTAAAGTTGGGATTACTTTTTGAAGAAATATAACTTTTTTGGCCTGCTTCCTATCATTTCGCAAATAAAAAAGCCCAATACCAAAATGTATTCAATGGCCAATAACCACAGATTCTCTTTGTAATCGGGGTTGGAATAGGTATAGTAACTTAGAATAACAGCGAAAGACCATACCAATGGGAAACGATAATCCGTAAACATGGCAAAGCCCAAAAGAAATACTACATACCATGGGTGCACGGTACTGGAAAGAAAATAATATATCCCTAAAGCGAATACCATTGAGGTAATCACAGATTCCAACTTTTGGTTCTTCCTAAGAAAAGCAAGTAACACTATTATAATTACAACCAGTTTTTGAATAAAAGAGCCGTAAGAATCAATCAATTCCCATGGCTTGGCTTCGTAATAGGTTACAGCTATCTTTTTTACCACATTGTAAATACTCGCATTAAACTCAAAATTGGAGAACCAAAGTCCAACGGTGTCAGAATAATTATCTATAAAAACTGTGGAGTAAAATGGGAATAGCAATACAGCACAGCCAAAAACTACTAGGGTGTAAAAAACTAGACTCTTTTTAATTCCTAAATATTTGATGAATAGAGGTAGAAACATCAATGGCATTAGTTTTACCATTATGGAAACGGCGTAAACGGGTGTTGCCCATAGCCATTTGTTTTTGGAAATGAGATATAATGACCAAACAAAGAAAAACAGCATGACGCCTTCAAAATGTAGGTTGCCAGTAAGTTCAATAATGACCAAAGGATTTAAAAAATACCAGAAGGCCAAATGATTGGCCTTGTTGAGATTCTGCAACAGTTTTCGTCCGAAATAGAGCATGCCTAAATCAGCAAGGATAATAATTAGGCGCATGGCAATCGATGAGCCTAAAACACTTCCGCCTCCTAAAAATGTGGCAATCGCAAAGAGTATTTGGTTAACAGGTGGGTAGTTGCTGTAGTGCCTTGCATTCAGGTCGGTCATTCCCGCGTACAGTTCCTTCATGCTTGGGAACGATACAGTTCCTCGTTCCATGATTTGGTCGGGTGTGTACAGATAGGGATTGATACCGTTTTTGATGAGCTCTCCATCCCAAATAAATCGGAAGAAATCCTGTGAAAGATTGGGTTCTGCAATCAAAAATACCAACCGAAACAATATTCCTATTACCAAGAGGAACTTAAAGTTCCACTTTTCGAACTGGATGATTTTATAGGTCAGGTAAAAAATCGCCCCAAAGAGCATGAACAGCTTTACAAAATCGGTACGGACCAAGTTGTAAGCAAAGCTCCAATAGAATAAAATACAAGCGACAGCAAACAGTATAGGGTATCTATGCAGCCGCCAATAAGATTGCATGTGTTTGGTTTAGGCCTTGGAAGTTAAGGATTTAAAGAATACAAATCCGAAACCTAGGAACAACATTAAGTGAAATGGAAACAATCCATAGTCGTTCAACGGTATGGCACTGTACATTCCAAAAAGGAAATAAATCATTAAGGCAAACTCCAAAATCATGTTGGGCGACAATTTATTGGTCAAATATTTATTGCCCTTCCAGGTATCCTTAATACTATTGATGTTGAACTTAGGTGTTCTTACAAACTCACTTCGTTTACCTAAATGGCCTTCCAAAACGGCTACGGTATTGTGCAAAGAAAAGCCCAATGCCACGGAAAAGAAGGTAAAAAAGAGCTTAATATAGTCCACAAAATTGTCAAAACTACTGCCTTGAATACTCTTGTAGGTGAACCAATAACAAACAAATAGGATAATGGTACTTAGGATGAAAAAGCTCGTTACTTCGAACACCCAGCCTAAATGGCCATAAGTGTTTTTGATATAAAGCATTGGAATGCTCAACAGGGCCACAGTGAACACACAAAGGAACATGGAACTATTCAAGAGGTGCATTACCCCGTGGAATTTTGTTTTGAACGGTATGTTTTTGGCCGTGATAACGCTCAACACAGTTTTTCTAAAGTTTTCAGCTCCCCCTTTGTTCCAACGGAACTGCTGAGAGCGGGCGGCACTGATTACTACAGGAAGCTCTGCAGGTGTTTCCACATCTTCCAAATACTTGAACTTCCAGTTTTTTAATTGGGCTCTGTAGCTCAAATCCAAATCTTCGGTAAGAGTATCGCCTTCCCAGTTTCCGGCATCGAGGATACAATCTTTTCTCCAGATACCAGCGGTACCGTTGAAGTTGATAAAGTGCCCTTTGGAATTTCTTCCTACTTGCTCCAAGGTAAAATGTGCATCCAATGCAAAGGCCTGGATACGGGTAAGGGTGGAATAGTCCCGGTTGATGTGTCCCCAACGGGTCTGAACCACGCCGATTTCTTCATCTTTAAAGTAGGGAACTGTTTTTTTCAACCAATCAGCTTCAGGTAAAAAGTCGGCATCAAAAATTGCGATGAAGTCACCTTTGGCAATTTCCAGACCTTCTTTAAGGGCTCCCGCTTTAAAGCCTTTACGGTTTTCCCTTCTGATATGTTGTATGTCCAATCCGGTTTCCTGAAGTTCTGCTACCCTTCTTGCAGTTTCAATTACTGAATCATCAGTAGAGTCGTCCAATACTTGAATCTCCAATTTACTTTTTGGGTATTCAATTTTGGCGATATTGTCCAACAATCGCTCCATTACATATTCCTCATTGTAAATGGGAAGTTGAATGGTTACGTATGGAATTTCTTTGGGATCGAGAAGGTTGAATTTTGGGGCTTCCTCGTTTCGCTTTTTGTAGCCGAGATAGTTGATCAAAAGATTCAATTGAGCAAGGCTATAAAAGAAAATCAAAAGTAAGGCCGTACTGTAAATAGCAATGATGATGTAAGCGATAGCAAGTCCCATTATTTTAAACTGTATTTAAAGATCCAACCCAATATTTTTATGCCAGCAAATATAGTACCTTTTAACGTACCAGATACTTTTGAGACGCCAATTCTTCGTTTGTAACGTACTGGTACTTCGATATATGACATTTTTTTTCTTAAAATTTTTAACTGCATTTCCACTGTCCAGCCATAAGTGGTGTCCTGCATTTTTAATTCTTTGAGCTTTTCATATTTTATTGCCCTAAAAGGTCCTAAATCCGTAAATTTTGACCTAAAAAACAATCGCATTAGGAATGTGGCTAAATTGTTCCCAAAAACCTGCTGTGGGGTCATTGATCCCGGTTCGCGAAGTGATTTTTTTCGCGCGCCGACCACAAAATCGATGTCATTTTCCAATATTGGGGCTACAATCTTATCCAATTCTTCTGGATAATCAGAATAATCTCCGTCGATAAATACGATAATGTCGGGTGTTTTGGATCGTTCGGATATGTAATTTAATCCTCTTAAACAGGCAAAGCCATATCCTTTGCGGTTTTCCGTAATTACGGTCGCACCTGCTTTTTTGGCATTGGCCACGGTATCGTCTTCCGAACCGTTGTCAACGACCACAATTTCGGTTACATGATCGGGGATTTCCGAGACAACCAAACCAATGGAATCACCTTCGTTTATTGCTGGGATAATGACTTTGATATCCGCCATTGGCTAGGATCAATTTTAGTTAGTGTTTACAGTTGCCAAAACTAAAATTTTCCAAGGATATTTAACCGGAATTCGATAAAAAGAAAATGGGGTTACTTTTTGTTCAACAGTGACATTAGGTCTACATCGTTGCCCAATAGTATTTGGTTACTATCTATTCTGCCTTCCAAAGGTCCGTTTTCCAATTTTAGGACACCACGAGGGCATACGGCCGAACAGATTCCGCACCCCACGCAACTGGCTCGAACTATGTTTTCCCCTTTTTGGGCATAGGCACGAACATCAATGCCCATTTCGCAGTAGGTGGAACAATTTCCGCAGGAAATACATTGTCCACCGTTAGTGGTAATCCTAAATCGAGAGAATAGTTTTTGCTGAAAACCGAGGATTGCAGCCATTGGACAGCCGAAACGGCACCATACCCTGCTCCCAAAAATGGGATAGAAGCCTGTTCCGATAACACCGGAGAATATACTACCTATTAAAAAGGAATACGATTTACGAAGTGTCCCTGACTTAAATAGAAATACTTCGCCATCACCACTAAAAAAGTGAAATCCAATAAGGGCAATGATAATTACAAAATAACCAATGGCTCCATACTTAGCATCTTTTTGAAGTTGCTCTCGTTTAAAGATCATGGCCCATCCAAAAACCAAAGTAAGTAAAACGGCTACCCCAATTAAAAATGTACTCTTGGTCAACCAATATTTGCTGGTATCCGTGCCCAAATAAGAGTAGATGACAGCTGTGGTCATCAAAGTCACAAATACCACCACGCTGTGCACTACCCAACGTTCCACTTTCCAGGCAAATGTGGATTTATCGCTCAGCTGCCTAAAGGAATCCCCGGCAGTTTCGGCCAAACCACCACATCCACAGACCCAAGAACAGTACCACCTTTTACCATATTTATAGGTCAAGACGGGTGTTATCACAAAAATGGAAAGGATGCCAAAAATCAATAGGGCAAAGCCGATTTCTCCGGAACTTAAAAACATTTTGATGCGATACCCTTCAAAATTGTAATAGTTGAGCGGCCAAATGTTTTTGAGGTCGTAATAAGGTAGACTGCCTCCGTTCAAAATTTTGTGCCCGTTCAAGCGAGCCATTAATTCCGGGATGATGAACGCAAATCCGGTCTGGAAGAACATTACGCTCAAAGTCCGTAACCTTTCGTATCGGTTATGACGGTATTTCCAAAGGAACTTAATACCAAAGGCCAAAATGGCAACGGTGTAAAGGGTGCCGTAAACAAACCATTGACTTGCGGGATTGCCATTCAACAATTTACTGAGCGGATCAAAAAGCGCAATCACACCTTTATTGTCCCCGTCATTGACCAAACCAAGGTATTCCGGATAGAAATAGAGTACGATATAAAAACCTGTCAGGGCCAAACCAGCAATCCATCCCCATAGTCCACGACTGGATATGGACTTGAACCAAACCCCATCATTTTTAATGCCTGGTAATTTTTTGGAATAGGCATCCCATGAAAACCAAACAATACCAATGGTCAATGCCATTAGTGAAATGGTCAGCCATAAGGTCTTGTTCGGAAAGCTGAAATTGAAGACAGCCAAAAGGAGAATGCCCAGTCCCGATGTTCCCATAAAGACAGCCAGTTTTTGACCGATGCTCAAACTTTTTGGCGGTTCCCCTGTGAGGGCCATATTTTTATTGTAAGTGCTCATAACTCTGACTTAGGCAATCTGGAAGATGCGTTTAAGGTTTTTCTTTTTCAGGGTAATGGATTTTCCAAAATCTGAATTGTATTTTGATACAATCTGTGATTCAAATCTTTTATAGAATTCGGGGTCAAAATTGGCATCGGTGAGATGTTCCATCACAAAATCAATAGTTTTCTTTTCACTGAGCCAACTGTCGAATATTTCGTGCCTCAGACGGATTCCAAAAGTGTTGATGCCCAATACAATTTTGGAATCCTTGTCAAATGCAATGGTGATACAGATTTTTTCTTTGGGATGTCTCCAATGAAAATGGCTCTCGTTTTCTTTTTTTCTTTTTTCCGAGAACACCCAACCATAGGTTTGGTACTCAATGTCCAAAAATTTGGCGGAATTGAACCAATGTCCAGGGTTATACTCCATTCTATTTCCGCAGATGGTCTGTGCAAGGGTTTCGCCCATCATCCGTCCTGTATACCAAACGGCTTCGATGGGGCGTCGATTTCCAATGGCTTCGTGCTGTTCTGCGCAATCACCAATGGCGTAAATATCTTCTATATTGGTCTCCAAAAATCGATTTACCTTCACTCCGCGACCTAGACTGATTCCCGAATTTTTCAAAAAATCAATGTTCGGGGTAACCCCAGCCGTCAATCCAACCAAATCGCAATCGATTTCCTCCCCGGTCTCTTCCACCACAATGGATTTTACCTTTCCATTTTTATCTGGTTTGATTTCTTTTAGGGAAGCGCCCATCCGTAAATCAATATGGTGTTCCCGAATATGTTCATTGATCATTTCGGATTCCCCCGAGGGCAAAACACTGTTCCAAAAACTTGTTTCTCGAACTAAAAAGGTGACCGGAATATCTCGGGTTCTAAGCATTTCTGCCAATTCAATGCCGATAAGTCCACCGCCAACAATCACCGCTCGTTTACATACTTTGTTATTGGGTGCATTTTTTTCCAAGAGCTCCAAGTCCTGTTTGGAGTATAGTCCTTGAACACCATCCAGATCTTGGCCCGGCCAACCGAACTTATTGGGTTTGGAGCCCGTTGCGATTATCAGTTTGTCATATTTAAGGTTCGGCGTACCATCAATTTCAAGTGTTTTTTCTTGAGTATTTATTTGGGTAACATAACCCTTGACGAGATCAATCCTGTTTTTCTTCCAAAAGTGATTTTCATAGGGTTGGGTGTGCTCAAACTTCATATGGCCCATGTAAACGTACATCAATGCCGTTCTGGAAAAAAAATAGTCGGACTCTGCGGATACAAGGGTGATCTTTTTGTCGGAAAGCTTACGGATATGCCTCGCAGCAGTAACCCCAGCAATTCCATTTCCAATGATGACAATGTGTTCCATGGGTTGGGTTTGATTATTTTATGTGTCGAGTTTTGTGGATAGAACTTAACAGTGAAATGAAAATTAATAAGAAATTGGCAGCTGAAAGCTGTTTTAAAATTATTATTTTAGAAGGGTCCACAGTCAGTATGAAGAAATTGATTTTTTTATGGGTTTTTGCCCTGGTCTCATGTAGCAGTAGCAAATTTGACAAAGTCAATGGAGTCAGTTTTGTCTCCTCTGGGGAGGAAGCGGCCCAGCACCATATAGACCCAGTCCTTAAGGTAAGCGCAAATTATGCGGCCATCATGCCATTTGGGTTTATTCGTGATATGGATGCTCCCGAATTGGTCTTCAATTCTGACCATCAATGGTATGGAGAGCGAAGGGAGGGTGTTAAACAGTATATAGAAAAGTTGCATCAAAACGGAGTCAGTGTAATGGTGAAACCCCAAATTTGGATTTTTAGGGGTGCATTTACGGGCAATATGAAAATGCCTTCCGAGGAGGATTGGAAAAGGCTGGAGTCGTCTTATGAAGAATTTATATTACTGTACGCACAACTTGCCGAAGAAACCCAAAGCGATATTTTTTGTATTGGCACGGAGTTAAAAACCTTCGTTAATGAACGTCCCCAATTTTGGAACGATTTGATTCAAAAAGTAAGAGCCATTTATACGGGCAAAGTCACTTATGCCGCCAATTGGGACGAATATGCCGGTACCCCGTTTTGGTCGGAATTGGATTATGTAGGTGTAAACGCGTATTTTCCTTTGTGCGAGAAGGAAACGCCTACCATTGAGACACTTACGGAAGGTTGGCAGCCTTGGAAGACTAAAATGCGTGAAATTGCAGAACAAGTGGACAGACCTATTCTATTTACAGAATTTGGGTACCGGAGTATGGACTTTACAGGTAAAAAACCATGGTTGGTAGATCGTAACCAGATGGATGTGAACCTAAAGGCACAAGCAGATGCCACCCAAGTGATCTTTGATGAGTTTTGGGGAGAAGATTGGTTTGCAGGAGGTTTTGTTTGGAAATGGTTTATGCAGCACGATCAGGTCGGAGGTCACGAGGACAACCGATTTACTCCACAAAACAAGCCAGCAGAGTCTGTAATTAGAAAGCAGTATTCCCAAGTAAAAAAGTCAAGTCTTTAAAATTCAAAAATTTGTGGGATTTTTTCTCTTAAAACAGTACCTCCGTATCTGATTTTTTAGGATATTTGTAATACACCCCTCCCAAAAACATACAGTAATGAAATCACTATCGACCCTTCTATTTTGGGTATGGGCCTGTGCATTCACTTTTGGACAGGAAAGCAAGTACTACAATGTTACTGCAGAGCAGGGAGACGGTATTTTTTCGTTGCTTCGCAAGCAAGGGTTGGACCCAGCCAAACACTATGGAGAATTTCTTGAATTGAATTCCGATAAAATAAAGGAAGGAACAGCTTTAAAGTTGGGAGAAAATTATAAGATTCCCTATGCAGATGATTCCTTTAAAAAAACAGGGGTTTTTGTTGAGGCCATAAAAGATGCGGAGGAGCCTATTTTTGACAAGGAGCTTGGACAAATGTCTTTGAAGAGTGATACCTTAAAGGATGCAGTGTATTATTTAATCACCGAGAACGGCACTGGAGGGAGCAAAAAATTTGTTGAAGATATTGCCCAGCGATTGGCGGCCGAATTAATTGTAAACGGGGCCAAAGTCTATGTGATGAGGGAGGAAGTGATGGAAGCCATGGCAACGGACAGCACAGTTGCCGATAATCCTACAGGAGATTATATTAAAGTGATCAATAAACGCTATTTACAAAATACAGGAAAATATCAACGGGTACTCGTTATAAGGTCCGAAGATATTTCTGAAAAGGATAATATGGATGTAGCGGTTTACCATTATAATAAAAGCTCCCAAGGTCAACGTTTTGCCGAGAACATTCAGAATGTTTTTGAGCAAAACAATGTTTCCAATAAAGCGTTCGATAACGCCAGTTTAATTTTTGAAGATCAAAACAGTCTTTTTTTAGCTAGGAACGTATTGCCCGCCGTTAGTTTACTCACCATAGAAAACACCACCAATACATCTGAAAGCAAGATATCCCTTAAACCGAACAAAAAGGAATTTGCCAACTTGATCAGTAATGGCATTATTAATGATTATGTTGAAGTAGAATTTGACAATTAGATGAGATTTTTTGGAACACGTTTAATATGGGTGATATTGATTTGTCTGCCATTTCGGTTTTATGCTCAAGAGCAATTTCCCAAGGTCATGGCCCAGGAAGGGGATGGAATCTATTCGTTGCTTCGCAGGCATGGGGTTAGCCCAACAAAGCATTACAATTCGTTTGTGGAAATGAACGCCGAAGATTTGGGCGAGGATGAGACTTTGATTATGGGTCGAACCTATATTTTGCCCGATACCTTGAGCGTTGAGGAAGTTGAAAGGGTAGAGGGAATTACCTACCCCATTTTTGGTCAAGAGTTCAAGCGGGTGGACAAAGCCAGTGACCGATTGGCAAATACGGTGTATTATTTGATTTCTGGACATGGAGGTCCCGATCCCGGTGCGGTGGAAAAATATCATGGAAAACTGATTGCCGAGGACGAATATGCCTATGATGTTACCCTTAGATTGGCACGTGAACTGATATCCCACGGTGCCGAAGTCCATTTGATCGTGCAAGATGCCAATGATGGAATAAGGGACAACAAGGTTTTGGAATTGGATACAGATGAAACGGTTCTTTCCCAGACACTGCCCCTTGGTCAGTTGGAACGATTAAAACAGCGAACCAAGGCCGTGAACGATCTTTATTTAAAAAATACGGGTAAATATCAGCGCTTGTTGGTCACCCATGTGGACAGTAGGGGAGAAGGAACCAACATCGATGTTTTTTTCTACCATCATGAGAAAAGTTCCAATGGTAAAAAACTGGCGGAAAGTATCCACCGAACATTTTTAAAGAAGTACAAAAAATTTCAGCCTAACCGATTGTACAATGGTACTTTTATGGAGCGTAGTAGTTTGTATGTGGTAAAGAACACACTACCTGCCATGGCCTATATCGAAATCGGCAACATTAAAAATAAAAGGGACCAACGTAGAATCCTGGACCCCGATAACCGACAGGCTTTGGCCAAATGGATTTCGGAAGGAATTCTTTATGACTATGAATCTTCCAACACTACGATTTCCAAATAAATTTGACTAACAGCAACCTCCACCATTGTAGTGGTAGTTACTTTCACTAATATAGATTTCGTTGGATTCTTTCGCTAAAGCGGCAGCGGTCTTATCGCATACGGCCAAAGGTTGGTTTTGCTGTAATACATGCCCCTTTTTGTCATCAAAAAAAGCTTCTTCGCCAAAATAGATCGCAGTTTTACCAGTAAAAACACAGGGTCCATCTTCGGGCATTGGGTCTTTTATGGCTGCTATTTCTATGGACTCAATATGAATCAATTCTTTTGTGGGGTAATGGTTGGGCGATAGTACACGGTACGATCGTTTACCCCTAATTTCGATTGTACCGAAACCTGCATCGGTCAAAACTTTTACATAGTCTTTTAATGGAATGCTGCCACTTAGGCACTGTGCCCTCAATCTGTCATCGTTCCTAAGCTCATCGCTCATAGGTTGTTCGCAAATGGGGTCGCTCATAACCAACCTTCCGTGCGGTTTTAAAACACGGTACATTTCGGAAACAGCTTTTTTAAGGTCTTCTATTTTAAAAATATTGAAAAGGCAGTTTTGTGCCGCAACATCTATACTTTCGTCGGCCACCTGAAGGTCCAAAGCATCACCTTTTACCAAGTCTACGTATTCACTTTTGAACCATTCGTTTTCTTCCTCTGCTATTTTGAAATTTTTTCGGGACGCTTCCAACATTTCATCCACAGAATCTACGCCAACAACTCCGCCCTTTTGTCTGGAGAAATATGAAAACTGGAGTAGTTCCATTCCTCCACCAACTCCAACATAAAGAATTTTTGGGTTGTTCACTAGATCTTGAGCCGAAACTGTACTGCCGCAACCATAGTTCATTTCTTGCATGATCTTGGGTATGGAAAGCCCTGGAAACTGCCAAATAGGATTGGTAGTACAACAGAGTCCTACATCCGGGGTCAATGCAGCTTCTTTATAAAGGTCTTGAGTGGCGTCTAAATAGCTCATAATTCTTTGATTAATTCGTGAAATAATTTGATCATTTTTGGTTCCGTTTGTCCGGCAATCTTCAGAATCTCCTGAACCTCTACAGGTTCCAGGTTGTCCGGGTCACATTCATCGGTTAGCACGGAGACAGCTACTATGGGTAGTCGTAAATGATTGGCAACAATTACTTCGGGTACGGTACTCATACCAACGGCATCCGCCCCAATCATTTTTAGCATCCTGTATTCCGCTTTGGTTTCCAGTTGTGGGCCTACTACCGAGGCGTATACCCCTTTTTTTAAAGAAATGTTTTCACGTGCGGCAATTGCCTCAATTTTTTTTCGCATCTCTAAATCGTAAGGTTCGCTCATGTCCACAAAACGGTTCCCGAATTCGGATACATTTTTAAAAGCCAAAGGAGAACCTCCTTGAAGGTTGATGTGGTCCTCTATCAACATGATGTCCCCCTTTTTAAAGTCGAGGTTTATGGCCCCCGCTGCATTGGAAACGAACAGTTGTTTTATTCCCAGTAAATGCATTACCCGAATGGGGTAGGTTATATCGAGAAAATCGTAGCCTTCGTACAAATGGAACCTACCTTGCATTACCACCGCTTTTTTTCCTTCGATGGTACCGTAGATCAGTTTTCCTGTATGAAATTCCACCGTGGCCAATGGAAAATATGGGATATGGTTGTAATGGGCTTCTATGGGATCTTCAATACTGTCTATGAGTTGTCCAAGACCAGTGCCCAGCACTATACCTATCTCGGGTGTTTCAAAACCACGTTTTTTTAAATATTCAACAGATTCGTTCAATTGTTCCTGTGTCATTATATCATATGTTTTAAAAATGGCGCAAAGGCCTCAATATCTTTTATGTCCTCGTAATGGTCGACATCGTTTTTTTCTTCCAGAAAGGCCACTTTTTCATCTTTTAAATCCGATAAGGTGTCCTTGAGCACCGTATATGTTCCCCAGTCTTTGTTTTGGAACAACTCTTCTCTCATAGTTTTCATTCCCAAAAGGTAATACCCTCCATCTTCGGCAGGTCCAACCACATAATCATGATTTGTGAATTTGGAAAAAGCCACCTCAAGATCAGACTGGTTCAAATGGTACATGTCGCTCCCAATAATGATGATGTTATCGAAGCCTGCTCGGAATCCTTCTTCAAAAGCATGCTGCATTCGTTCACCCAGATCCTCACCAACCTGTAGCTTTTTCTTATAAATCTGGTTGCTCCAAATATCGCCCTCCCAAATTTTCTCCGAATAATAGACCCATTTTTCAACTTTCAAGTGTTGGGTAAACGACACGGTTTTGTCCAGTAAAAATTTATAGATGTCCAGTGCTGCCCGATTCCCGACTTTTGCCGCCAATCGAGTTTTACATTTACCAATTTCGGGATTTCGGGTTAGGATTAAAAGTAGGTTTTTGTTCAATTTTATTTGTTTTGGTAGCGGACAGTTTTTGATGTTGGTCAACAATACAACCCATTACTTACTGAGTTGTTTTGTATCAAGGATGGGGTAATCCTAGGTTCATCTACCCAAATATACTACCATAATGATGTTATTCATCGGCAAAGACCGACTTTTTGATCGTTGCACGAATGAACGTTGACCTAGGATATTTTAAAGAGGTAATTGGGCAAGTGTCTTCTAAGCTTGTCGAAAGATATCGGTTTTGTAAAGTAGTCGTTCATGCCAACATTTTTAGCCTCGTCAATGGCCTCTTTGGTTACATCGGCAGAAAGCCCAATGATACCAATGTTCTGGTTGAATTTTCGAACTTCTTTAGTGGCGCTCAAACCGTCCATTTTTGGCATATGGATGTCCATAAATACTAAATGGTAATCGTTTTGTTTTATAGCTTCAACGGCTTCGATTCCATTGCAAGCAGAATCTGAATGTACTCCTAGGTTTTCGAGGGTCTTTTTCAGTACCATTACATTTACCCTGTTATCATCGACTATCAGAACTTTACATCCGCTAAGGTCAATTAACTCTTGTCCAACGCTATTTGTAGTGTCATTAATATCTGAAATCGGAAAATTGAGCGATAATTGAAATTCGGTTCCGATATTCTCTTGACTGGTCACATCTATTTTGCCATCGAGAAGCTCCACAAGTTTATAAGTAATATACAATCCAAGACCACTGCCTTCGTGTCGTTTGGCCTTTCCTGCTTCCACTTGGGTGAAACGGTCAAAAATGGTTTTCAATTTATCGTTTGGAATTCCAATCCCCGTATCTTTAATGGTAATGTTAATGGAAAGGGCATCGTCGATTATGTTTTCTTCGTAAAGAATGGTAATGCCCCCTTTTTCGGTGAATTTTAATGAGTTTCTTAAAATATTGGTTATGATTTGACCGTATTTACCGATATCACCTATGGTTTCCGTTTGATATTCCCCGCCAGTTTCCAAATCAATATAAAGCCCTTTTTCTTCTGCGGTCCGCTTGTATATTCTGATTATGTTTTTTAGCTCCTCCAAAGGAGAAAAAGTATCTGTTCTAAAAGTGGTCTTGCCCGATTCTATTTTATCAATTTCAAGAATATCGTTTACTAAAAGGAGCAACTTTTTAGATGAAATGTCCATCAAGGAAAGGTACTCCTGAAGTGAGTTTTGTATTTCCGAGAGCTTCAAGACCTCGATAAAGCCTATAATGGCATTCAATGGTGTCCTAATTTCATGGCTCATATTGGATATGAACTCTGTCTTGGATTTTGATGCTTTTTCTGCCCGTAATTGTTCTCTTTTTAAAGAGGTGTTTAGGTCCTGTAGTTTTAAGTTGGCATCGTTCAGGTATTTGTTCTTTTTTCTGGAATATCTATAAAAATAAATAAGGGAGCTCGTCAAGAACGATAGTAGCAGCCCGAATGCCAAATAAATGTATGTGGATTCTTTTCTTTCTGCCAAGAAGTCGAGGTGCGATGGCATCAACGAGAAGGTCCATTTTTGACCGTCAAGCGCATCCACTTCAAAAGTGGTGGTGAAAATAAATTCCTTTTCAATCTCACTTGTTCTAGGATTGTTTTTGGAGTAAAATACAGTTCCTCTTTCGTCTTTTACTAGGATTGCAAATTTATCCAAATCGGCTACCAGCTCATCGAATGGGGATGTAAAATCCATACCTGCGGTTACCGAACCTTTAAAAGAATTGTCAAAATAAACCGGAGCATCCACCAAAAATGCACTGCCTCCCTGATGTAGCTTGGTCCATGGGGAAATATTGGTGGATGAATCCAATACGTGCTTTTTCCATTCCGGATATCTCGGATGTTGTGTAAGATCTAGGCCTACTGCGGCCCTATTTCCATCCAAAGGGGTTACCTTTTGTATCACCATGGAGCTGTCCAACCATTCCACAAACCTAAAAGATGGGTTTTGTTCCAGAATTAGTCCAGCGTCTTTTTCCCAATATTCAAAGTATGACCCATTGGTCATTTCAATTCGTTGCCTTAGGTTCTCCAGGGATTTGATATTGTATTTGACCAACGAGAAAAATTCCTTGGCCCTAAGACTCCCGGTATTCTCTATTTCCCTGATGTAGTTGGCTTTTTGGGTATCCAAAGAATTGTTCCATAGCACAAATACAATGGCTATAAAAACAGAAAAAACCGCAAGCGGAAATATCAATTCTCTTTTTGAGGGTTTCAACGGCATGTTAAGTATCTAAAACAGGGCTTATTACTAATACTTTTTCAACTCATCGATCAAGACAATGAACATTTTTTCTTACAAACGCGAATAACGTAAGAAAATACGTCACTTAATATTGTCAAACATCATTTTTTAATAAAAATTGTGTTCAATGGCCCGTTTTTATGGTGATTAGGCGCGGAATAATTTTTTTAAATGAACGGCTCTGATCATTATCAGTTTTTTTAAAGGGTTTCCGTATGATCTTTGGAGCAAATCAAGAACAATGGGCATTACCAAGGAACAGCTTCAAAAAATGGCTCTTCAAATCGATGAAGTCGTGGATTTGATCCAGCAACAGCATGTAGATGCCAATGCTATATCCAAACAGGTGTGCCCAATTTATATGGAGAGCGCAAAAAATCTCATGCACTATAGTGCTTTTCGAAACTTTGATGCCCGTAAGATGCAAAATGGGCTTAAACAGTTGGGATTGACCCGTTTGGCGAATGCCGAAGGCAACATTCTTGGTAGCTTGATCAATTTAAAGATAATACTGCATAGTCTTTTAGGTGGAGCTCCTGACTTAAGAAAAGATAAATTTTTATCCATCGGAGAAGGTGCCCAGCTTTTAAACAAGCATACCGATCAACTTTTTGGCAGTAGCCACAAAGACAGAAGGGTAAGGATAATGGTTACTCAACCGGTAGAGGCCGCAACGGATTATCAAATGGTCTTGGAAATGGTAAAAAATGGTATGGACTGCGCAAGGGTAAACTGTGCGCATGATGGACCGGAAGTTTGGAAAGCCATAATCCAAAATGTACGTAAAGCTGCCAAAGAATCTTCCACCACCGTAAAAGTTGCTATGGATCTTGCCGGTTCCAAGGTAAGGACAGGCAATATTGATCTAGTGAGGGTTAAAGGCAAAAAGAAGGGTAAAAAGAGAGTAGCACATATGGTGCTGAACAGGGGAGATAAGCTCATTGTTTCTGGAAACATAAATGACACTGCGCTTCCAAGATGCGATGAGAAAGGCAATATAGTACAGCCTGCAATTATATCCTGTGTTCCTTCCCAAATCATTGAACGTTTGGAAATAGGCGCTCCCATTTTGTTTGATGATGGCAAAATCGAGGGCGAGATCATTGCTGTTGGTGCAGCATATTTTGAAGTCAAGATTACCCGAGCCAAAACTGGAGGGGCTAAACTAAAAGGAGAAAAGGGAATTAATCTTCCTACATTGGACCTTGGTATATCGGGACTTACGGAAAAGGATCGGGAAGACCTGAAATTCGTGGTAGAGCATGCTGACATTGTAAATTACTCCTATGTGAACGATGACCAGGATGTGAACGATTTGATCAATGAGTTGGAAAAGTTGGGAGCCTCGGATGATTTGGGCATCATTTTAAAGATAGAAACCAATTTGGCCTATAAAAACTTGGTGAACATCCTAATTACGGCAATGCAACGAAAACATATTGGCATTATGATCGCACGTGGCGATCTAGCTTTGGAAGTAGGCTGGAAAAATATGGGGATGGTTCAAGAGGGGATTTTGTCCTTCTGCAGTGCTGCACATATCCCAGTAGTCTGGGCGACCCAAGTATTGGAAGGATTGGCGAAAAAAGGAATGCCCTCCAGATCCGAGATTACCGATATAACTTCTTCCGTACAAGCGGAATGCGTAATGTTGAACAAGGGGCCACACATTAACGAGGCGATTGCCTTTTTGGATGAGGTCTTGCTTAATGTAGAGAGCTCCCACCATAAAAAAGAAGTATTGCTCCCACGAATGGAATGGAAATAAAAAAAGGGCACCTGAATAGGGGCCCATGGAGACACATTACTAACTAAGGGTAATAGTATTGGGTTAGTGCTTAGTATAGTTAACTAATGTAAAAATAGATACTGCTAAAAAGAGCGTAAATGGATAGTGCAATTACGGCGTACCAAAATAGGTATCCCAGTTTTGCTTCTATAGTGTTCATTTTTTGAGTGTTTGTTTATTAGTTGAGTTAAAACTACACTCCTAAAGTAGTCATATCAAAGGTGGTTGCAATTCATATTTTTATTGGTTGCAACAATTGGCACATAACTGGTCGAAAAACCTATATAAATGGAAAACAGGATGATTTCAGATGACTGAAAAACTTTCAAAAAGAAATTTTAAGCACTGATAATCAGATGTTTAGAGTAAATATGGTGTTGGGGGGGTGGAAAGGAACTTTTGGGAAGAATGTTGATTTTGGAAGGTGCAACACTCTTCCGCAAAAGGTTTGTATCTGTAGAAACTATACCAAAGGAGATCCCTTAAGTCTTTTTTCTATTTTTCGCTTTTTGGCGGTAATGTTCTTCATGGTTTCCATCAACTTGGAATCCTTGGTTTTCTTATAGATTTCGTTTATGGAAAGTATGAGGCTTTTGGCTTCCCTTGAGGCTTTAACCCTGTCGCTGGTGGACATGTGGCTCATGGGCCTTTTTTCGAACTCTTCCGCCTGTTCTAGTAATTCGTGGGTCATTTTTTGTTTTTAAAATTATTCGCAATCGCCTAAATATAAGAGTTAGTTTGATACTTTTTGCCTATGGAACCATTTGATTTTCATATTTATGAAAACATTAAGAAGTCATATCGCCAAACTGTTGAAAAAAACTAAAAGCCGATCAAAGGGGCGTTGTTTTGTCGAGATATTAATACCAATAGAGCTGTTGGTGAAGAAATATTGATTCGTTCAATGTTAATTTAACGTAACATAATTGTAAAATTAAGCTCTATTTGAACTACTTTTGACAAAAATTCAGGCTTGGAAATCATCTGGAAAGAAATAGAAGGCAAAGGAACACTCGGTCACGAGCAAAGAATCAATCTGGAATATGCGGTTCGTCTTGAGGTGGTAAAAATACTAATAAAGGAGGCGGAACATCTTTTGGATTACCTTTCCTTGGTGTTTTTGGATTTGGATTCTTCCAATGGTACGGTTTCCGTAAACAGTGAGACACCGGAGCCTCTTTTTTCCAAAATTTCGAGAAACCTTTCTCAATTCCAGGTAAAAGAGAATCAAAATTTTCCTTCTTCCCATTTAGCGGCAGTAAACATTTAAGATCATTTAAGTCAACCTATAAATGGATTGAGTAAATCCATGGTTAGCGATATCAGTAATTTTAGCTTAAAATTACTACGTATGGCTATTATAGGAAACATTATAAAGGGAGTAATTGAGGCCAGGGAAGCTTTGGCCAAAGACACAAACCCTATCGAAGAACAGCAAGAAGTGCTTCAAGAATTGCTTGAAAAAGCTAAGGATACACAGTTTGGAAAGCATTATGATTTTGCTTCCATCTTACAATCAGATGAAATATCAAAAACCTTTACGGAAGCCATTCCTTATCACGATTACAATAAAATCAGTGAAGAGTGGTGGGAAAGGACAATCGATGGTGAAGCAGATGTTACTTGGCCGGGAAGCCCTGATTTTTTTGCTCTTTCTTCCGGGACAACCGGTAAAAAATCGAAAAGGATTCCAGTGACCAAAGATATGCTGGATTCCATTACAAGAGCAGGTAGGCATCAGGTTTATGCCATGAGTAATTTTGATATGCCCGCCGACTTTTTTGAAAAGGAAATTATGATGCTGGGAAGCTCCACGAATCTTCAGGAGCGAGATGGTAAAAAGGAGGGCGAAATAAGTGGAATTAGTGCCAGTAACATTCCTTTTTGGTTTAAAAAGTACTATAAACCAGGTGACCAGATTGCCAAGATCGACGATTGGGACGAGCGTGTACTCTCCATTGCTAAAAATGCCAAGAAATGGGATATTGGTGCTCTTAGTGGTATTCCTTCCTGGATGGAGCTAATGCTCAAAAAGGTGATAGATTACCATAATGTGGATCATATTCATGAGATATGGCCCAATTTACAAGCCTATACTTCCGGTGGGGTAGCGTTTGATCCCTATGAAAAGAGCTTTAATGCCTTATTGGGGCATCCCATTCAGATTATAGATACATATCTGGCCTCCGAAGGGTTTTTTGCCTGTCAAAATAGACCGGAGACTACCGCAATGAAACTCATCACCGATAACGGTATTTATTTTGAATTTGTTCCTTTCGACCCTGATTACGTGAACCAAGATGGGTCTTTAACGAGCGATGCTCCCTCCTTGACCTTGGGCGAAGTGGAAGAGGATACGGATTATGTATTGATTATTTCTACTGTCTCTGGGGCTTGGCGTTACATTATCGGAGATACCATTGCCTTTACGGATGTAGATCGAGCAGAGATTAAGATTACTGGTCGCACCAAATTTTTCTTGAATACCGTTGGCTCTCAACTATCCGTAAACAAATTGAACGATGCCGTAAAACATCTAGAAGATGAACTGAACATAAAAATTCCTGAGTATACCCTTTGTGCCAAACGCTTTGAAGATGGGTTTTATCATACTTGGTATTTAGGCTCTGATAGTAAGTTGGACGAGGATAAAACAGCTAGGGAACTTGACAATTATTTAAAAGAGGCCAATAAAAACTACAAAGTAGCCAGAAGTAAAGCGTTGGAAGGAGTGAAAGTAAATTTTGTTGCCCAACAAGTGTTTGCCGATTGGAGCGGTGCGAACAAGAAAAAAGGAGGACAGGTAAAAATGGAAAGGGTTATGGGAGAAGAGCGATTTGAAGAGTGGGAAAACTTTGTTTCGGAGCATTCCTAACTAGTCCTTATCCTTTATGGAATCTTGTTGTTCCACCATTTCCATAATTTCATCCGGAGATAGGTAATATTGCTTGATTCGGTTTTTGTATGTTTTGTCTATTTCCGAATGGTTGAGTATAAATCTTTTGGTTGTTAAGATGTAGTTCGACATTCCAGCCGATACAGCAAAGGAATCTGCGGCACGCTCCGCTTTTTTCACAAACTCTTTTAGCAGCACGTACCTGATGCCAAAACCGATGAGGTTTAAATTGCCACGTTCTTGATAGTCCATAACATGTCCAAGTTCATGACCGATCCAACCAATCAATACATCTTTGGGCACATCCAAGGTTTTGAATTCCTTTCCGGAGATTTTAAATTTTTCGCTGATAAGGATTACATAACTCCGTTTGCTCTTGGATTTTAATAATCCGCTCCATGTAGGCTGTGCCTGCATCACCGATTTCTCTATATTTTTTTTAAACTTAAATTCAATTGGAATATCCTGAAGCGAGGGGAAATATTGCAATGCAATATGTGCTTCTTCTTCGATACTTTTTGGTATGGAGCTTTTGGGTTCTTTCAAAATAAGGGCAACTAAAAATACGGCTGTTATGGCCAGGAAAAGTAGTTTTAGTTTTCTTTTCAAAATTAAAGGGTTAAAAAAAGGGCAAATAACCATTTGCCCTTTTTATTGGATTATATTTTAATTAAAACTGGTATCGCAGACCAAGGGCGATGTCCAGGTCAAGGTCGTCCGAGTAACTGTCGTTGAAACCAATTTCTGGTCTCATATCCAGCGATATGAGCAACGGTATGTCAAAGTCGTATTCGATACCTAGGTCACCGGCAATAAGGGCAAATGCGCCATCGTTCTCACCAGCATCAAAAGATCCTACTCCTGCACCTGCACCAACATACCAATTAAAGCCGTCATCTATGGGCATTACCCATTGGTATAGTCCTACCAATTTAAAGGCTTCTACATTATTGGAATCTCTCCAACCAAGGTCGAACTCCAATCTATTGTTCTCGTGCAGATAGCGCTGATAGGAGATTTCACCTCCAAACCCGTCATTGTCCCCGACTCTGATACCCAATGCATTTTTTGAGATGCTTTGGGCACTCATGGTTGTTGCTCCGATTAAAAATAGAATTAAAAATAGATTTTTCATGATTGTTTTATTTTAATACAAAGGTAGTTTGCCCCTTGAACTGGCTTGCCGCAAATCAATTAATCATTGATCCAAATACGTATTGGGTCCATAGTCGATTAGAGCAATGGTTTGAAGAACTTGAACAGACCTTCCAAAAAGCGCATCCAAATGGTTCTGTTTTTAAACCGTTCCAAAGTGACAGGTTCAGACTTTTTACAAATCTCTTCGAATTCGTGGCTCATCTCTTGGTTAATGGCCTTGTTGTATATTAAAATATTGGTTTCGTAGTTGAGCTCAAAGCTCCTGATATCGAAATTCCCGGAACCAATGGAGACTAGGTCCTCATCAACGATCATAATTTTGCTGTGGGAGAAATCGTCCCTTAAATAAATTTTAATGCCCACATTCAGCAACTCTTCAAAATGCGAGAACATAGCAAACTTAGCCGCTTTGGAATCCGACTTTTTAGGGACCAAAAGGGTTACTTCAACTCCTTCGAGGGCCACAATTTTAAGGTTTTGTAAAAATGCCTCGCCCGGAACAAAATAAGGGTTGGCGATATAAATGGATTTTTGAGCCTGGTTCATCATGCCAATATATTGTTGCATAATGGTAGGGTGCTTGGAATCAGGCCCGCCGGCCACCAATTGGGCATCCACATCGCCCATGGCTTTTTGTTCGGATAGGTATTCGGATATATTGAAATCTTCCTTGTTGCTGGCAAAAAAGTAGTCCTTGAGAAAAACCATGTGCAAATCGTTGACTATGGGACCTTCCAGTTTTAAATGAGTGTCTTTCCATTTGCCCAGACCGTTTTTTCGCTTTATGTATTTGTCACTAACATTTACCCCACCGGTAAAAGCAACTACACCGTCTATAATTACAATTTTTCTGTGGTTTCTGAAATTGAGCGAGAACAACAGGTTTTTTAGCCGAATGGGCATTATTGGGTAAATTTTGACCCCGATATCCTGAAATTGCTTTTTTGGGCGGCCTCTTAAATGGTAGCTGCCAAGTGAGTCATAAATAATTCTGACTTCTACGCCCTCTTGTATTTTTCTTTCAAATAATTGGAGCATTTTGTCCAAAAGCTCACCTCTTTCAAGAATATAATATTGTACATGGATGAACTTTTTGGCTTTCTCCATGGCCTTGAACAGTTTATTGAATGTTTCGCCGCCATCTTGGAGAACCGTTACGTTATTGTCTTTTTTTGCTGTGGTGTTGGAGTTTGCTTTGATCAGGCGGTTGAGTCGTTCTTTTCGGATGTCCGAATCAAAATGGGTCCAGAATTTTTCTTTGGAAGCTATTTTGGGATGTGTATACCGGTTCCTTTTTTCAAATTCCTTGCTATTGAAAAATTTAAACTTGCGTCGGTTTATACCGAACAGATAATAAAGGATGGCTCCCAGAAAGGGAAGGGTGATAATGGCAAAAGCCCAACTTATGGACCTGGAAGGTCTTTTTCCGTGATATATTATTGCGCCAATGGCCCAAACGGAAGTAAGGATGTACAATATGGTCAATACCGTTTTCAAATGTAATGGTCGTGTTTGTTTCTCCTAAGTTATAATGAATTCTTCTTTTATTCCATTGCCAGTACTAATTACTGGACGAAAAAAAACTCTGGCATTTTGCCAGAGTTTTTGATGACTGCCTATAGTTCTTATTGCGGACTATCGTCGGTGGCATCCTCAACTTCATCTTCAACTTCATCGGCTGCGTCTTCGATATCGTCCCCAACATCCTCGGCAGCATCTTCAACTTCATCTGCGGCATCCTCTACACCATCTTTTACATCTTCAATTGCATCCTCTGCCTTATCTTCCGGTGTTTCTCTGCAGCTGGTCATGCTAAGGGTTAGTGCCATTGCTATAAACATTATAAATAAACTTATTGACTTTCTCATGGGTTCTCTGATTTTTAGGTTAATGATTCTTTTTAGTGTGATTTTATATTACAATCTTTTTCTTCCGGTTATCAATGAGATGATAAACAAAACAATGAATATGAAGAATAGAATTTTGGCTATACTTGCTGCACCTGCTGCTATTCCTCCAAATCCGAATATACCGGCAACAATGGCCAAAATTATAAAGGTGACTGTCCAACGTAACATAATAGTAGTGTTTTTAGTTAATGCTTGATTATCTCTTAATCAATACATTACAAATGTCGGTTACAAATGGTGCCAAGCTTGCCGCTTTTGGTTTTTATCTTAACTCAAAAGGAAAATTTAATGAGTTGAAGCTATTTACGGTACGTTATTGCTGTAGTTCCATGAATAACGGTTTTGTGCGGGTATGGGAATTCATGTTCAACAAGAATTCGTTTGGCATTCGTTTGGCTTTTAATGGGGCGTCTTTCGGATTTTGGATAATATCCTTTAAGTCGTCAATGGAGGATGATTTGTCCAACCATACTTCTGCTTTATCTTTTGGAACAATTACCGGGGCAAGATTGCTTATATTATGGTAATTTGAAATAAAAGGGTCTGTCTTGCTCACAGTAAGTGCCGAACAAAGGAACCCATCGTTTAAAATATTATAGGTGCCCGCTAGATAAAATGGCTTATTGTTCGGTAGACAGATGTAGTAACTGCTTGTATTGCCATTGGCCAACAAATGGGTATAAAACCCGGTTACAATAATTAGACATCTACGTTCTTTAAGTGAGTCTTTCATCCATGCCACGTTTTCAAGGTCTTCCATTTGCGCGTTCAAGGTATTCGCCTTGTCTTGAAAAATGTGCCAATCTTCCTTAAAATCGTGGGGCATGAGTCCCCAAATGGCAAAAGTGATTTCGTTTTTGTTTTCCATGGTCACCACACTAAGGTTGGTTTCATGGAATCCATTGATAATTGGGTTTGGAGTATATAAATTAGGATATCGGAAGCGAATTCCAAACTCCTTTTCTATCTCCTCACGGTCAGCTTCATTTGAAAGTTTGTAAATCATAATCTTCTTTACTATTGCTACCAAAGAACAATTTATGAGCTGAAAATGTTGACTCAAACCAATTTAATCGTGTTGCTTTTGATAATATTTTATTAAAATGCCAAGAAAGGTCTGCTTTATAATTGCGCATCGAAATACAAAGCCTATATTTAATGATTTGTACCAATAGTTAAACAAAATACCCTAAGTTTTACTTAATGATTAAAATAAAAGTCGATGCTCAGGACACCTCAGAATCCGTAGAGCAGATAAAAGATATAATTGGAGGCGAAATAGAGGAGAGATGGGGACAGTACACTTTGAATGTTTCCAATGACAAAGCGAATGGGATAATTCGTTTTATCACTTTTGATTGGGGAGTGAGCTTGCTCGAGTTGGATATCACCTTTTTTGATGAGGTGACCATTGAAGTGGATACCTCAAATTTTAATCCTATCAGTTTTTATTATTGCATGGAAGGTTATTGCGGGCATAAGTTCGGATATCAGCCTGAAGACGAAATAAAGATTATGGAACAATACCAGTCGGTTATATTGACCAACAGGGATGGTGGGATTACCGATCGCTATTTTCCGAAAGATGTAAAGATTTCCCAGTCGGTGATCCAAGTACGTAGAAAACCATTTTTACGTAAAAGATTGAATCAGGGCGAAGAACTAAATAAGCAATTGTACAGGGTGTTTTTGGATACCGATCACGAAAAGGTTTTTGCCTATTATGGCTCCTACAATCTTAAAATAGCCGATGTTATGGCCGAAATCAAGAAGATCAAGGCCAAAGGAATGGTACGCATTATGATGATCGAAGGTTATGTGTACCAAATTCTTTCCATGCACATGATTCAACATAACAAAGAGGTGCAGAATAGGCGTCCGCAAACCAATCTTTTAAAAAGAGAACTAAAAACCATAAGGAATTACGTAAAGAAAATCGAGAAGAACATCGCTAAGGATTTCTCCTTGGAAGATATCTCGGCCGAGACAGGACTTACACAGGCCAAGTTACAGGAAGGTTTTAAGTTGCTGTACAATAAAACGGTAACCGAATATATTAGGCACGCACGTTTGGAGCTTGCCAGGGATTATATTTCCACTACCGAGATGAATATATCCGAAGTGGTGTACTCCATAGGTTTCACCAGCAGAAGCTACTTTTCCAAAATTTTCAAGGAAAAATACGGTATAAGCCCAAGTGAATTTAAAAACAGTAAAAAAAGTGTGGTGTTGGCCAGTTAATGGCCGTAAAAACATCTATAAACAAAAAAACCGCAAACAATGTTTGCGGTTTTTTTTGTGGTACCTCCAGGAATCGAACCAGGGACACACGGATTTTCAGTCCGTTGCTCTACCAACTGAGCTAAGGTACCATGCCCTAAAGCGGGTGCAAATATAATTTCAAAATTAGGATATACAAACAAAAACTCGAAAAAAAGGTTCTGATTTTTTCCAATTCCCGATCTTTGCAATATGAATCTGGTGATAGACATTGGCAATACACGTATCAAATATGCTGTTTTTGAGAGCGGAAGAATAATATTTGACCATAGCTTTGAATCCGGTTTGTTTCTTTCCAAGGTGAAAGAATTGTTCGAGAAATATCCAAGAATCAATAATGCCATTATTTCCTCGGTTGGGAAATTGGATAAAAAAGAGAGGGATGTCGTGGCCCTTTTTTGTAGGGTGCATGTACTGACGAGCGAGTCCAAAGTGCCATTTAAGAACAGTTATGCCACGCCACATACTTTGGGTGTGGACAGACTGGCCTTGGCTGCTGCCGCCTATCATCACAATCCTAGGGGGAATACCTTGGTGATCGATGCCGGAACATGTATTACGTACGAGATGGTAAACAATTTCGGTGAATATGTAGGTGGTGCCATTTCTCCAGGGATTAGAATGAGGTACAACGCCATGCACAACCAAACAGCGGGTCTACCCTTATTGGAACCTGATGAACTTTTTGATTTTATAGGGAACTCCACAGAATCTTGTATGCATAGCGGTGTAATCAACGGTATTGTGCAGGAAGTTGACGGGGTAATAGACCAATATCAATCTCGTTTTCAAGATTTAACAGTTATTTTAACAGGCGGGGACTCCCATTTTTTTGCCAAAAGGCTAAAAAACACCATATTTGCGAACTCCAAATTTCTCTTGGAGGGGCTTAATTGTCTACTGGAATACAACACAAACTGAATGATTAAAAAAATTCTGATCGCCTTTTTCTGCGTGGCCGCACATGGTCTGTTTGCACAAAATGGAACCATCTCGCCCTATTCTTATTTTGGTATTGGAGATCATAGGGATAACGGATCCGTGGATAACCAAATGATGGGTGGCATAAGTATGTATGGAGATAGTATCCATATAAATCTATCCAATCCGGCAGCATACTCCAAGCTAAAGCTTACGGCATATACGGCAGGACTTTCACACAAAGAGTATACGTTAAAGGACTGGAACGAGGAACAAAATGTTTCCGTTACCAATTTGGATTACCTATCCATAGGATTTCCATTGGCCAAAAATGTGGGTATGGGATTCGGTATTATGCCATATTCTTCTGTTGGCTATAGCATCAATGCAACATCAGATGAGGTGACCAATGTTTTCACAGGAGAGGGTGGATTAAACAGGTTGTATGCCTCAATTGGTTTTGAGCCGATCAAGAACTTAAGTTTAGGAGTTACCGTGAACTACAATTTCGGAACGTTGGAATATCAAAGGGTGCAAAGTATAGATGGTGTACAGTTCGGTACATTGGATAATAGGGAGTCCAGAATAAATGGATACGATTTTAAATACGCTTTGAACTATAACCCCATTATTAAGGATAAATACACGCTTTACACATCGGTGTTGGTGAACACTCAGGGCAATCTAGTATCAAAAAACAACCAGACCATTGGGTCTTTTTCTTTATCCAGCGGAGCCAATGTTGAAGTAGTGGATGTGAATCTCGATGCTACAAATCTTCGCAATACAGAATTAAAGATACCGACCCGGACCACATTGGGGCTCGGTTTTGGGGAAAACAAGAAATGGTTCATGGGGGCAGAGTATAGCTTTCAGCAAATGAGCGAATTTGACAACGCTTTCCTTGGTCTTGACAATGTTACTTATAACGATGCCAGTACGTATGCTTTTGGAGGCTATTGGGTTCCGGATTACCGTGCACTGAACGGCTACTTTAAGCGAGTTACATATAGGGCGGGATTACGTTATGACGTAAGCGGATTAACCGTGAACAATAAGGAAATAAATAATTTTGGCATAACTTTTGGATTAGGTCTACCACTAGGAACCGATTTCTCCAATCTTAACCTAGGTTTTGAAGTGGGGAGACGTGGAACAACAGATGCAAACCTGATAGAGGAAAGTTATTTCAAAGTCAATGTAGGTTTATCGTTAAATGATAGATGGTTTCAAAAGAGAAAAATAAATTGATAGGCCTGATTTTTAAAAATTTGATAAATAACCACCCATAGAAGGTCCTGCAAGAGGATTTTTTAATGAAAATTTGTACTTTAACAGCTTTAAAATTAGAAAGATGAAAAAGAGACACTACTTAACAATGATAATGGTCACCATGTTCGCGGGATTAAGTATGGCCCAAGCACAGAACCCTGAGTGTATGACCAATCTGTCTATTTATGCAGAACACGTAAAGGTTAAAAATTACGATGCAGCTTACGAGCCATGGAAAATGGTTTACGAAAGTTGCCCGGACATTAACAAAGCAAACTTCTCCTACGGAGAGCGTATCCTTAAAGCAAAGGTTGAAAGTTCAACTGGCGCCGAAAAGGATGGATACATTAAAGATTTGTTGACTTTGTACGATAACAGCCTTAAGTATTTCCCGACCAAATACTCCAAAGCTGGTGTGGCGATAGATAAGGCATTGTTGATGTACGAAAACAAAATGGCCTCTGATGAGGAATTGTTCACAATGTTGGACAAAGCCTTTAAAGAAGATCAAGCCAATTTTACCAATCCTAGAGCTTTGTACCTATATTTCTCTAGCTTGGTAGATTTGCACGATGCAGGTAAAAGAGACCTTCAAGACGTATTCAACACTTACGATGATGTAACTGGTAAACTTGAAGAGGAAAATAAAAAGCTAACTGATATTGTTACAAAGCTTCTTCCTAAAGATTCTTTGGGTACTTTGACATCCAAAGAAAAAAGAACGCTTAGGGTTGCTACGGTAAATTCCGAATCTTTTGGTAAAGTAGCGAGTAGTGTCGATTCCAAATTGGGTGCACTTGCCGATTGTGATAACCTTATTCCATTGTACGAGAAAAACTTTGAAGAAAGAAAAACAGACGTAAAATGGGTGAAAGGAGCCGTTGGAAGAATGTTCTCAAAAGAATGTACGGACGACCCAATGTTTAGAAAATTGTTCGAAGCTCAGTTGGCTTTGGATCCATCTGCCGATGCATACATGTACGGTGGGGTATTGAAACAAAAATCTGGCGACATGAACGGTGCGCTTGCAGATTTCAACAAAGCAGTTGAGTTGGAGACGGATTCTTATAAAAAATCCGATATCCTTTACAAGATTGCGACTACTGTTAGAAACAGCAGTAAATCTCAAGCTAGAAGCTATGCTTTAAAAGCGGTTGATGCCAACCCGGCAAACGGAAAGGCTTATTTGTTGATTGCGAACCTATACGCATCCAGTGCAAATGCTTGTGGTAGTACACCATTCGAGAAAAGAGCTATCTACTGGAAGGCTGCCGATATGGCTAGAAAAGCTGGAAGGGTAGACCCTGCTTTAAGTGGTCGTGCCAGTCAAACAGCGGCTAGTTATGCTGCCAAGGCTCCATCTAAAGAAATGATCTTTAGCTCAGGAAAAGCCGGTCAGACCATTACCTTCAGCTGTTGGGTAGGCGGTAGTGTTACTGTTCCTAATCTATAATGTGAAACAGACATCAAAACATATTTTAAAGAGCTTTGCCACGGTATTCACCGTGGCAATCCTTTTTATGTCCTGTGGTGATGACTACGAAAGGGTTGGGGAGGAAGCTGTAAAACCCTTGTTTCCACAGGGGGTGGCGCACAACTTTACCTTGACCTATACCGAGACCATTGAAGCCATGGGAACACAAGATTCCGCAAATTCAAGGGTTATGGCAGTTCTCAGCAGTCCCTTGTCCGAAGATTTCGATAATCAAAGATTTAAATTCCGTACCTTTCCTAATGGATTAAAAGTAGATTTTTTCGATGATAACAATCAAAAAAGTGTGGTAGTTGCAGATTATGGTATTGTATACACGCAGACCAGTTTAATTGAATTGCGAGGTAATGTTGTGATAGAAACACATGATGGGAAAAAATTGGAGACCGAACAGTTATACGTAGATAGAAAGAATAACTGGGTCTTTACCGAAGCAGCCTTTCGCTATACCAATCCAGAAGATGGAACAGTAATGGATGGTGAAGGGATGGATTTTAATAAGGATTTTACTTTTTTCAAGGCTCATAGGACCTATGGCCTAATGACGATTAAAGAAGAAGAATAACATGATCAAGATTTTAAGATACACAGAATACCTTTATTTGGCAGTAGCAGCCATATCCATATATAAGATTGCAACCTTATGGAGCATTAATCCAAAGGATACTTATATTTTCATCTTCTTTGCCGTGGTTTCCATCGCCATGTTCGTATTTAGAAGAAAATATCGGAAACGTTTTGAGCAACAAAAAAAGGATAATCAGAAATAGCATTGGATTCCTCCATAGTAATCATAGTTCTGTCCCTGCTGTTTTCAGCATTTTTTTCAGGAATGGAGATTGCCTTCGTTTCTGCCAATAGAATCCATATTGAAATTGAAAAAAAACAGGAAGGTTTTTTGGCCAAAGTACTCACATGGCTAACCGATAAGCCCTCCAAGTTCATTGCCACCATGCTTATTGGAAACAATATAGCGCTGGTTATTTACGGTCTTTTTATGGGAGACTTGCTAATGGATTGGTTTCAAGGTCTGGTGCCTACCAATTATCAGTTTCTGAACGCCTTGCTTACTGATTTTAGTCTGCTTTCACAAACCGTAATTTCGACTTTGGTCATCTTGTTGACCGCTGAATTCCTACCTAAGGTTTTCTTTCAAATCTACTCCAATGCCCTGTTAAAGGTTTTTGCTGTACCCGCTTACTTTTTCTATATCCTCTTCTCGGCGATATCGTGGTTTGTAATCAAGGTATCGGATTTTATACTCCGGGTATTTTTCAAGACAGAGGGGGACGAAGTGCAACTATCATTTACCAAATTGGAGCTAGGGGATTATATCACCGAACAAATGGAAACGGTGGAAGAGGAGGATGATGTGGATTCAGAGATTCAAATTTTTCAGAACGCGTTGCAGTTCTCAACGGTTAAAGCAAGGGAGGTCATGGTACCACGCACAGAGATCACGGCAGTGGAAATCAACGAGACCCCTAAAAACCTGGCAAAACTGTTCACTGAAACCGGATACTCCAAAATCTTGATTTTTAAGGACAGTATTGATGAAATCATTGGGTACGTGCACTCCTATGAGTTATTTAAAAAACCAAAGACCATAAAAAGCATACTTCTTCCGGTAGAATTTGTGCCGGAAACCATGCTCATCCAAGATATTTTGAATGTGCTCACCAAAAAACGGAAAAGTATGGCCGTGGTTTTGGATGAATATGGAGGAACATCTGGTATTTTAACGGTAGAGGACATTATTGAGGAACTTTTTGGAGAGATTGAAGACGAGCACGACTCCACCGATCTTCACGAAGAGCAGATAGGAGAGAACGAGTACAAGTTCTCTGCCAGAATGGAGGTGGACTATATAAACGAAAATTATAAACTGGAGTTACCAGAAGGCGAGGAATACGAAACCCTGGGAGGATTGATCGTAAACCATACAGGTGAAATACCGGAACAGGATGCGGAAGTTACCGTGGACAATTTTACATTCAAGATATTGGAGGTGTCCAATACCAAAATAGATTTGGTAAGCGTGGTCGTTCACGCTGAAGATTAATATTTTCCGTCCCTTTTTTGGCTTTCCTATTTGAAAAGAAAGTGGTATTTTCGCCCACTGAATTTAAAGAAAACAAGCAGTAAAATGGCAATATTAGAGAATATTAGAAAACGAACAACAGTTCTTATTCTAATTATTGGTTTGGCGTTGTTCGCATTCGTAATATCAGGAGTGTTCAGCAGCAACAATTTTTCTGGTGGAAAAGTTGGATCCTCTGTTGCAGAGGTAAATGGAGAGGACATTTCCATTGATGAATTTAGATCCGAAGTGGAAACTGCTTCCAGACGATACGGACCAACTGTTACATCTACACAATTGGTGAACATGATCTATGATCAGGAGGTGAGAAAGACAATTCTGAACCAACAGTTCGAAGATTTGGGAATCAATGTAGAAAGCGACCAAATCGTTGATTTTGTTAGAACTTCCGGTTATGCCCAGATACCAGATTTTCAAGATGAGAACGGTATTTTTAACGAGGAAGTTTTTAAAAGTGCCATTGCTGATTGGAAAGTTAACGACCCATTGCGATACGAAGCTTGGTTGCAAGACGAGGAATCCATAATTCAGGCCGCCAAAGAGCGTATGTACTTTAACTTGGTTAAAGGAGGGGTAACCGCAACTTTGACAGAAGGTGAGTTGAATTATGATATGGCGAACGACAAGGTAGATATGCAGTATGTACGTATTCCGTTCACATCCATTCCAGATAGTACCATAGAAGTTTCCAAAAGCGATATCCAGGCGTACATTAACGATCACAAAGCATTGTTCGAGCAAGACAAGGCCCGTGATATCCGTTTTGTATATTTTGAAGAAAAACCATCTGCAGAAGATGAAAACAATGTAAAAGCGGAAATAACCGCATTGCTTGATGATTCTGTAGAATATTCTGAAGCTAAAGACGCCAACGATACGATTTCCGGATTTAGAAATACTACGGACATGGCTGCCTTTTTGGACAGGAATTCCGATGCCAAGTTCGATACCATTTACAAAGCAAAGAGAGATCTTCCTTCTGTGGTTGCAGATACATTGATGGTGATGAACGTAGGTGAGGTTTATGGACCGTACAAGGATGGAGATTTCTACAAAGTATCCAAGGTAATGGATAAAAAGGAAAATGGAACCGTAAAAGCAAGTCATATCCTAATTACTTGGGAAGGCGCAGAACGTGCGAATCCATCCATTACAAGAACCAAGGAAGAAGCCGAGGCCCAAGCCAAAAGACTTTTGGCCGAAGCTCAGAAAGAAGATGCTGTTTTTACGGCATTGGCCAGAGATAATTCCGATGGACCATCAGCTCCTAGGGGAGGTGACTTGGGGTATTTCCAAGAAGGAGTTATGGCGGATGAATTCAACGATTTCTGTTTTGGAAACCCAACAGGTACCGTTGGTTTGGTGGAAACCCAATTCGGATACCACGTTATCAAAGTTGACGATAAGCAAGATGTTATCCAAGTAGCTACATTGGCCAGAGAAATTGAGCCAAGTGATATTACCATCAATACTTTGTTTACAGATGCCACTAAATATGAAATGGCGGTATTGGATGCAGCACCCGAAGATTTTGGGGACATTGCACGAGAAAGTAATTACACAGTTCGTCCAGTAAATAAAATCAAGGAGATGGAAGAGAATCTTCCAGGATTGGGTTCACAGCGTAGCATTGTTCAATGGGCGTTCAATGATGATACAAGTGTTGGTGATATCCGACGTTTTAACGTAAATAATGGCTATGCCGTTGTACAGTTGACCAAAAAGTATAAGAAGGGCCTAATGGCTCCAGAAGATGCTTCAGCTACAGCATTGCCAGCTATAAGAAAAGAACGCAAGGCCGAACAGATTATCGCGGCTAATCAAGGTAAGAGTATGGATGCCATAGCTTCCGATAACAATGTGAGCCAAAGTACTGCTTCTGCAGTAACCTTGTCATCACCTACCATTCCTGGTGCAGGAAGAGAACCTTTGGTGGTTGGAAAAGCCTTTGGAATGGATATAGATCAAACTTCCGATTTGATAGAAGGAAATACAGGAGTATACATGATCAAGGTTACCAATAAAACAGAAGCCGCAGATGTTGAGAACTACAGCACTTACGCTCAAAGTTTACAGACCAGTGCTGCTGCAAGGGTGAATGGGGCTGTATACAACGCTTTAAAAGATAAAGCAGAGATTGAAGATAAAAGAGCTATATTCTACTAGTAGTATAGTTTAACACAAACAAAAAGCCTCCCAATTTTGGGAGGCTTTTTTGTTATAGGTTGGATGTGTTTTATTTGGAATCCTCTTCATCCCATTTCATCTTATAACAGATATTTTTGATTTTTCCATGGGAATCCACTGTAACTTCAAAACCTTGCCTAGACCTGAAATGTTTGTCGCGTAGGAAATACCATTTGCCATTTTTAAAGAAGTATTCTCTTTTGTCCGGTTTCCAGTCGGCGATAGGGTAGATATAATCCAGCATTGATTGGAATATGGCTGCATTTTCAGGGTTTAGAGCAAAGTTTTCCTTGATATAAGATGTTAGTTCTGGTAGTTGTTTATTGGTTCGTATCGCCTCAAAGCAACTTGCCTTTTTACCATTGTCAATAACAATGAATTCATTCAGTTTTACTTTTTTCTCCCCATAAATGTTTTTGATTTCCTGTCTAATGCGGTATACGGAATATTTTAAAACTTTTTCAACCGATGCAGCCGATATTTGGGTATAATCGGTAGTACAGTTTTCACTAATAAAGGTATCCAGCCTATATTGAACTTCTGCTGTTTGACTTCGCCCAGTTTGACCGTACAACAGAAAAAATCCATGACTATCAGAATTGTGGATGGCTTATAGAATCTCTCCATTTTACAATATGGTTTGATGAATATCCATCGAACTTATAGGCAAAACAGCAAATGTTCGGGTGTTAATTGATGAATGCCCTGTTTGGGTTTATAGAATCAGCTAAAATCCTTAAAGAACCATTTTCGAATAGGGAATAACAGTGGAGTATCCCTTGGATTTAAAATAAGAAATGGACTGATTATCACCCGTGGCAAAAACAAAATCACCACCCCATGCACCAAGACTTTTTACCATTCCAAAATAATCTGGAAAAAGTCGCTGTTTTACAGGTTGTGTTTTTAAAATACCAGAAAGTAAGGTTTCATGCTCTTCCATCATCGATTCAAAATCTGATAGAGTAGAGGCTTGAATCATTCTACTGGTAATATTTGAGACCTGTTTTATCAAATCAGATTTATTGAACTGTTGTTCTCTATAATTGGCTATGGCCTCCTTACTGCTCTGTTTTTGGTTAAGGTGAACAAAGAAGAGGGAGTCTTTAAAAATTGGGTCAAAATCAATTTCCTCGATTTTTGGTTCTTCATCAACCACTTGATAAGTTAAGGGGGAGTTATGTTGGGCACAGGCAATATCATAACCACTGCCGCCAAAAGCATTCCATAAAAGTTGATAGGCATCAACACGTGCCCATTGGGCCAAATTGTTAATCAAAGTGGAAGAGGTTCCCAATCCCCACGATTTTGGAAAAGTTAGTTGTGTTTCAATCTGGAAACCATTACTATCTGTCAATAATAATGGATTTTGGGTATTGGCCTCCAAAAGTAAAGAGGTCAAGGTTTTGGCCATAGTAGAATCTGAACAGGAAATTACGTTCAGATCCTTTAGGTCGAACTTGGCCGAGAACCAAACTTTATCATTCTCATCTAAACTGGTCCATTCCAAAAAACCGGATTTGGTTGGAGTTACGTGAAGGGATTGCCCATAGCTAGTGGGAATGGCCAATCCCAAAGCGCCATCCAAAATGGCATATTCACCTGATAACAATAGCTTTCCGTTGCTGTAAAACTCCTTCTCCATTAGTTTGATTTAATTCTCTCGAAAGCCTCCTTTACTGAGGCATTTGTTACCGTCTGGTCTTTAAAATAAGTGACCAATTGTTCTTTTTCGGAATCCGTGGCTCCCAACTGGTTCAACATGTTCAACAAGTGCATTTTCATATGCCCTTTTTGTATGCCGGTGGTGACCAAGCTGCGAACAGCGGCAAAATTCTGGGCCAATCCAGCTACGGCAATAATCTGCATCAAATGTTTTGCTGATGGATTTTGTAATATTTCCAGTGCCAATTTTACCAATGGGTGCAAGGTCGTCAGGCCGCCTACGGTTCCGAGGGCTAATGGGATTTCTATCCAAAACCTAAAAGTGCCATTCTCTATTTTGGCATGTGTCAGACTGGAATATTGTCCGTCTTTGGCAGCATAGGCATGCACACCGGCTTCAACCGCTCTAAAATCATTGCCTGTGGCAAGTACCACCGCATCAATTCCGTTCATAATGCCCTTGTTGTGGGTGACGGCCCTAAAGGGTTCCACCTTGGCTATGTTGACTGCCTGAACAAACTTTTCAGCAAATTCGGTGGCAGGCATATCGGTATCGCCCAATTCCGAAATGGGACAACTAACCTCCGCCTTGACCAAACAATTGGGCACATAGTTGGACAAGATACTCATTACAATTTCTATATTTTTCTCTTCCTCGGTGAAGGTATCGTGAGTAAGAGCCAACTCTTTAAAGGTCTTTGCAAACTGTTCCAAACAGGAGTTGATAAAATTCGCTCCCATGGCATCCAATGTCTCAAAAGTGCAATGGAGTTGGTAATAGCCTTCAATTTTATCGGATAAATCGCGTAGTTCTATAGCATTGATGCCCCCGCCACGCTCTTCCATGCTCTGGGTTATCGTGCCAACGCTTTTGATCAGCTCTTTTTTTGTAGAAACAAAGAAATCCGATAGCTTTTTCTTGTCACCTTTAAATACAAAATGCACTTGACCTACTTTTTCAGTGCCAATGATCTCAGCTTTAAATCCTCCGCGTTCCAACCAAAACTTTGCCGCCTTGCTCGCCGCTGCTACAACGGAACTTTCCTCAATGGCCATAGGTATGGCAAAGAGCTCATCGTTGATCTTAAAATTTGGCGCTATGGCAAATGGCAGATAGTAGTTGGATACGGTGTTCTCGATAAACTCATCATGTAGTTTCTGTACCTCGGGATCCGTGCTCCAGTACTGTTCCAAAAGTTCTTTGGTGGCTTTGGGGTCCTTGGTACAATTCGAGGCTATCCAATCAATTTTTTGGGTTTTGGTAAGTTTGGAAAATCCTTCAACGGGAGTGTTCATAAAGCTGGCTTAAAGCATTCAAATATACGGATATTGCCCATTTTGACGAGCCACGTATTTATTTTGAATCCCAACAGCTGTTTCAAAGGTTAAAATTTGTTGCAAACGCAACATCAAAATTTATTTTTCCGATAAATATTAGTAAACTTGGGAGTTTTTAATCAATTTTTTCACTTCATGAACAAACAGTCTTTTCTATTCCTTTTCCTTTTGGGAGTTGTTACTTTTTCCTCAGCACAAAAGAAAAAAATAACCCTTGAAGAAATTTGGGGAGGAGAGTTCAGGACAGAATACATGGATGTCCTACGATCCATGAACAATGGTACACAATATACAATTTTAAATACCGCACGTTCCCCACGTTCCAGCAGCTTGGATAAGTATGACTATGAAACCTTGCAAAAGGTGGAAACCATTGTAGCATCTTCGGATGCCATACCCTATTTTTCATCCTATTCCTTTAGTGATGATGAGTCCCAAGTACTGTTGGCTACCGAAGTAGAGCCCATTTTTAGGCGTTCACGTTTGGGGATTTATTATGTATACGACATTGCTTCGAAGGAATTGGTGAAAATCGCAGAGACCAAAATTCAAGAACCTACGCTTTCTCCGGACGGTAGCAAAGTGGCTTATGTTTTGGATAATAATTTATATGTGATGGACCTGGCGGCACGGACTACAAAACAAGTGACCACGGATGGAAGTAAAGGTATCATCATCAATGGTGTTACCGATTGGGTGTATGAAGAGGAGTTTGGTTTTGTTCGCGCCTTTGAATGGAACAGTGATGGGACCAAAATTGCCTTTCTTCGATTTGATGAGACCGAAGTCCCTCATTTTTCGATGGATTTTTATGGAACCGGTTTATATCCTTATCAATACGAATTTAAATACCCAAAAGCAGGGGAGAAGAATTCCATAGTTACCTTGCATATGTTTGATGTGGCCTCTGGAGCTATATCAGATGTAAATCTGAATGACCCCTATTACATTCCAAGAATAAAATGGATGCACAATCCAAACGATTTGAGTGTACAGACCTTGAACAGGCACCAGGACAACTTGAAGCTTTATGCAGTAAATGCAGCGGATAATTCAACCACTGTTTTGTTGGAAGAAACTGATGAAGCTTATGTGGATATTGATGATGACCTTACCTTTTTGGACGATGACAGCTTTATCTGGTCAAGCGAGGCGGATGGCTACAACCATTTGTATTTGTACGGTAGAAACGGAAAACTGAAAAATCAGATTACCGAAGGCCCTTGGGAAGTGACCCGCTATTATGGTTACGATCAAAAACATGACCGTATTTTTTATCAGTCCGTAGAAAATGGATCCATTAACCGGGGGGTGTACAGTGTTTCCACTAAAGGAAAACGCAAAAAAGCTTTATCAGTAGAAGAAGGAACAAATTCAGCGGCTTTCAGCACAGATTTCACCTATTACATCAACACCTATTCCAGTGCCACCACGCCATATAGATTCACCTTGCACGAGGCATCAAATGGTAAATTGGTCAAAGAGATAAAAGACAACTCAGCTTTGTTGAACAAATTGGACGGTTACGAAATAGCCCCAAAAGAGTTTTCCACCATTAATGTGAATGGGTATGATCTTAATATGTATATGATCAAACCTGTGGATTTTGATCCCAATAAAAAATATCCACTCTTTATGTTTCAATATAGTGGTCCAGGATCTCAGCAAGTATCCAATTCTTGGATCGGTAGCAACGATTATTGGCACCAACTTTTGGCATCCGAAGGTTACATTGTGGCCTGTGTAGATGGCAGGGGAACAGGGTTAAAAGGTCGTGACTTTAAAAAGTTGACCCAAAAGGAATTGGGAAAATATGAAGTGGAAGATCAGATAGCGGCTGCTCAACAATTGAGCGAGCTTTCCTATATTGATGAGAACAGAACTGGAATTTGGGGATGGAGTTACGGTGGTTTTATGTCCACCAACTGCTTGCTTAAGGGTAATGATACTTTTGAAATGGCCATTGCCGTAGCGCCTGTAACTTCTTGGCGTTTTTACGATACAATTTATACCGAGCGCTACATGCAGACACCGCAGGAAAACCCTACTGGCTACGATGACAACTCTCCTTTTAACTATCCAGAATTGTTGAAAGGTAAATATTTGTTGGTCCACGGTTCGGGAGATGACAATGTGCACGTGCAGAATACCATGCGAATGATCGAAGCTTTGGTTCAGGCCAATAAACAATTTGATTGGGCTATTTATCCCGATAAAAACCATGGGATTTATGGAGGCAATACTAGATTGCACTTATATACCAAAATGACCAACTTTGTTAAAGAAAATCTTTAGAATTTAAACCAACACATCCGTTATGTCAGAAGTATCCAGACCAGAAAGCGAAAAACAGTTATTTGGGCACCCAAGAGGATTGTTTTACCTCTTTTTTGCAGAGCTATGGGAGCGTTTCAGTTTTTATGGAATGCGAGCTTTGCTTACCCTTTATATGGTGGAGGTAATATTCGCCGCCTTAATGGAGCGAGATTACGCTACCGCAGCAGTTTATTCTTCATATGGTTCATTGGTATATGCTTCAACGGTTATCGGAGGTCGAATTTCCGATAGTATTCTGGGAATGCGCCGATCTATATTTTTAGGAGGCATTTTAATGTCCTTGGGGCATTTTGTCCTGGCCATTGAAAATCATATCACCTTTTTTCTGGCACTTTCACTTATCATAGCCGGAAACGGTTTCTTTAAACCGAATATCTCAACTTTTGTTGGCTCATTGTATAAGGATGGAGACCCTAGAAAGGATTCCGGGTTTACTATTTTTTACATGGGAATCAACATTGGCGGATGGGTGGCACCCTTGCTCTGTGGTTTTTTGGCAGCCAAATACGGGTGGCACTATGGTTTTGGGCTAGCAGGAATTGGAATGCTTACCGGCTTGCTAGTTTTTTGGAGCGGCATTAAAAAAGGAGTTTTTGGGGATAAGGGCTTGCCACCGGAAAATGGCAACATAGAAAAAAAGGTACTGGGACTAAAACAAGGCATATTGGTGCCGGTTTTGGCATTTGCTTCAGTACCGGTTATTGCTTATTTGCTTTCAGCGTACAAGGCATTGGGGGTAGAAGGGACCTTTTTTGGGGATCAGAATATTGTAAACGTTATTTTTAAATTGATAGGTATCTCCATCTTATTGTACTTGGGGTATATTATGTTCAAAGCTACTGTGGAAGAGCGTAAAAAACTCTTTGTTGCTGTTTTGATCACCTTTTTTATGACAATTTTCTGGGGATTCCATGAACTTTCGGGTAGTGTGATTACACTTTTTGCAGCTCGAAACGTTGATTTGGAGGGGATCATGTCAGCCTCTCAGACAAATTCTTTGAACTCCATGTGGATCATTATTTTGGCCATTCCGATCTCTTTAATGTGGCAATGGCTTTCCAAAAAGAAGCTTAATCCAAGAACACCCTACAAGTTTGGAATGGGACTATTGTTTGCGGGTATCAGTTTTTACGCATTGGCCATTAGTGGTGCGAGTGCCAACGAAAACGGATTTGTACCATTCACTTACTTGTTATTAATGTATTTCTTGTTATCGGTAGGTGAGCTGTTCATGTCCCCTGTAGGGTTATCAAAGATTACCGACCTTTCACCAAAACGAATCGTAGCATTTATGATGGGGGTTTGGTTCCTGTCATCTGCTTTTGCATTTCAGGTAGTTGGTTTTATAGGGAAACAATTGGCCATTGAAAGTACCGATGCCGATATAAGTGGTTTTAGTACACTCAACGTTTACACAGATGGCTTTATGTTGATTGCGCAATACTCTTTGGGTGCTGGGGTTTTGGTTATTTTGGCCTCTCCATTGATCAAAAAATTGATGGGTAATGTCCATTAAACATATTCTCAATTTTTAAAAACATAAAATCCCTTTTCACCTGTGTAGTGGAAGGGGATTTTTTTTGAGGCGAAAGTTTGTGTCCATATTTCTACTAGTTTGGAAATGATATGCTCCCTAAAGTCGCTGGCCACACCGAACAATGTTTCAGGGGCATGTACCTTTTTTAAAATTTCATCATATTTTGCCCTAATTTGATGCTGTATTCCCTTTGTTTTGAGATAGTTTTATAATCAAATTGGTGAGGGTTTAATGGTGGTCTTATAGTCTTGGGTATACTGTAAATCAAAAACTCTTCATCAACCTTTAACTGCTGTAAAGTAGAATTTGCCGAAAGACTGAAAAGTAGTTTTCCAGAGGCATGTCGGATATCTGCAGCAATTATCTCCGTCACATACCGGTTCGAAAAGCTATTGGGTTTGAGTAACTCCCTCACATTTAGGTGCCATACTTTTTCTTGGTCGAAATCGGTTTTTGAATAATGGTCTGTCAATCCACTGCCCATGGATATCCCAACAACAAACACACCCAAACATACGGTGACGAGCGAAGTGACCACTTCAAAATATGGGAATCCTGTTCTGCGTTGCTTTTTGTTGGCCCAATAAAGAATGGGCATCACAACAAGCGCAAACAATAGGGCCAAAAGAGGTGCTACATCAAAATAAAAGCCGATACCAATGCCCAAAATAACCCATAAGGTGAGTTTTACGGACACAAAGTTAAGTTGATGCACTTTACAGGATGCGCATGGCCTTTACAAAAGCACTGTTCCAGTATCCTTCCCGTAACGAGGATACCAGCACGCCGCGTGAGGTTGTGGCGTGAATAAATTTAATATCGTTTCCATCTACTTCAACCACTAAACCCACGTGATTGATGCGTCTACCTGTTTTACTGGTCTTAAAAAAGAGCAAGTCTCCTTTTTCAATATCGTTTACTCTAATTTTATCACCTTCCAAAGCCATTTGGTAGGAAGTCCGTGGAAACATAATGTCGTTTTCCTTTAAGGAAACATAGACCAATCCTGAGCAGTCCATGCCCTTTTTTGTTGTTCCCCCGTATTTGTAACGAGTTCCTGAAAAAGTTAATGCGGTAGAAATAATGTCGTTTGCTTTAGCATTTTTACGCCCCTCCTTTTTGGGTTTTGGTTTAGGGGAAGTGTCTGTGTTGGACCCCTCTACCGTAACGGTTCGGGTCTTGCTGTAGGTGCGTCGTTTTTTACCTGGACCGCAAGCGGCAATGGTAAAAAGCAACAGTAAGATTATGGTTTTTCGTAACATCCAAGAATAGATTTACTTTCTTGGAAGATAAAACTACGCATTTTTCACAATTAATTGGGCTGCCAATTGACTGGCACCTTTTCCACCCAATTTTTCCTTGAGCAGTTTATAGTCGGATAACATCCGCTCCCGGTTGGGTCCATCCACAATTTTTGAAAGCTCTACTTTAAGTTTTTTTGTAGTCAAATCATTCTGAATCAATTCTTTGACAACTTCACGTTTCATGATCAAGTTCACCAATGAAATATAATCCAGCGTGATGATGCGCTTCGCAATTTGATAGGAAATCCAATTTCCTTTGTAGCATACCACTTGAGGGATGCCAAAAAGAGCGGTTTCCAAAGTGGCCGTTCCACTGGTCACCATAGCGGCGTGCGAATGCTTTAAAAGCGTATAGGTTTTGTTGGATACATATTCCACCTTGTCCCCTTTAAGGAACGGAGTATAAAAATCATTGGGAAGACTAGGGGCACCAGCAATTACGAATTGATAATCCGGAAAATCCTTTTTTACCGATAGCATTACATCCAACATCTTTTGAACTTCTTGTTTTCGGCTCCCGGGCAACAAGGCGATAATGGGTTTATTTGGATCTAGGCCATTTTCTTGCCGGAACGTTTCATTATCCTGAAGAGGGGTGTTTTCAATAGCATCGATCAAAGGGTGGCCTACAAACTGAACTGGAAAGCCATGTTTTTTCTCATAAAAATCCTTTTCAAAAGGGAGGATTACGTACATATTATCGATATCCCTCTTGATTTTTTTGATTCTACCCTCGCGGGATGCCCAAATCTGAGGGGAGATGTAATAATTGGTTTTGAAACCATTTTCTTTGGCCCACTTTGCGATTCTAAGATTGAATCCTGAGAAATCAATAAAAATAATCTGATCGGGGTTGAACTTTTGGATGTCTTCCTTACAATATGAAATGTTTTTGAAGATGGTGGGAATGTTCATCAGAACCTCCAAAAAGCCCATAAAGGCCATATCCTTGTAATGTTTGGCCAGTTCGCCTCCAGCTTGCTGCATCAAATCACCGCCCCAACACCGAATCTCGGCTGATGTATCCTCTTTTTTTAGCGCCTTGATCAAATTGGAACCGTGCAGGTCTCCCGATGCTTCGCCAGCTATAATGTAGTATTTCATTTTACTGTACTATACTATGACATTACTTTATAAAGCAGAATTACCAAAGCCGTTACCAAGGTTGCCAGCATAACACCCTTGGCCCTTTGGTCTCTTTTAATTCTCAAGAACCCAAAAAAAGCTACCAAGTTCAAAATGGCTCCCAAAGCCAATAAGCTCCCTATATGTCCTTGTTCTACCGCAGCATTAAAGGTTTCAACAATACCCAAATCTGAAAAAAGCAGAATGTAAAGTAATGTGCCAAATGTGTTTGCAATTAGTCCAACTATAAATCCTATGATGATTTCTTTTCTATTCTTCATTTAAGTTCCAGTTGTTAATTTGTGGTATGGCGTGGTGCGCAGTAAGGTCGAATTGCGTGGGAACAACAGAAATATAACCCTGATCCAGAGCCCACTCATCAGTATCCTGGCCTTTGTCCAAAAGTTCAAATTCCCCTGTAAGCCAATAATAATTTTTACCAGATGGACTTGTGCGCTTATCAAACTCCTCTTTCCAATTACCGCGTGCTTGTCTGCATATTTTTATCCCCTTTGGTTCTTGTTCCGTTTTGGGTATGTTGACGTTTAGCACGGTTCCTTTCGGAATCCCATTCATCAGCGCTTCGGAAACAATTTTTTTGATCGATGGTAAAGCGGGTTCAAAATTGGCATCCCAAGAATAGTCGCATAGAGAAAATCCTATTGCCGGAATTCCTTCAATACCTGCCTCAATGGCAGCACTCATGGTTCCGGAATATATCACATTGATGGAAGAATTAGATCCATGGTTGATACCGCTGACACAAATGTCGGGACGCCTGTCCAAAATTACGCGGAGTGCTAGTTTCACGCAATCTGCAGGGGTTCCACTGCAGCTATATTCACTGGGAGCTCCCTCTTTGTGGTCCACCACTACCTTTTTGGAAAACAAAGTGCTATCCACTGTAATGGCGTGTCCCATACCGCTTTGCGGACTATCCGGAGCCACCACGACCACATCCCCAAGCTCTTTCATGGTTCGGATAAGGGCCCTAAGGCCTGGTGCCGTAATACCATCATCGTTGGTGACCAAAATAAGTGGTTTTTCCATACAGGATAATTTAAGGCATAAAAATACGTTTTTCATAAGGATATGAAGCCTTGGGCGTTTAACAAAAAATTAAATCCAGCGATCAGGACTGGCACGGTTTTTTCTGTATCTTAGGGAATTCATACAATTAGAAACGGCGGATGATGTAACGAAGATTTGACTGTATGAGGTCAGATTATTTCGCTCCAGAAAAATCACATTATGAAAAAGAACTTTATTTTGGCACTTTTGGTTATCCTTGTTGCAGTTGCCTCCTGCAGTTTTACCAATAAGTCTTTTGATAACGATGACAAGGATAAATTTTTGTTGGAATTGATTTCCTATGTATTGGAAAGGGGCCATTACGAGCCCAAGGATATCAACGATAGTTTCAGTTCCAATGTCTTTGACGATTTTATTGAGGTCGTCGACCCTACCAAGCGTTACTTTTTGGAAAGCGATATCAGGGAATTTGAGAAGTACAGGTTTATGATCGATGATGAGATCAGAAATACCGACATTACTTTTTTCAATGCTGTTTATCAACGATTAATGGTCCGTATGGAAGAGGCCAAAGAGATTTACAAAGAAGTGCTCTCCCAGCCTTTTGACTATACCGTTGATGAAGATATCGAGATCGATTATGACGAGCAAGAGTTTGCTTCCAGTAAAAAAGAACTTAAGGAACGTTGGAGAAAGCAATTGAAATACAATACCCTTGCAGGTTTTGAGAATAAAATTGAAAATAAATGGCGTGATGCCATCTCAGAGTCAGGGTCCAAGGATACGAAAGATGATGCCATGGCCAGCATCAATATACCCACCTTTGACGAAATTCCAAGCAGTATTGACATAGCACTGACAGAAGAAGAAGCAAGGGAAAACACCAGAAACACACTGGATGAGTTTTTCGATTTTGTCGGCGATTTGGAACGCAAGGATTGGTTTGTTCAATATTTGAACACCATAGTGGAGGAATTTGATCCTCACACATTCTATTTCGCTCCCGAGGAAAAAGAAAAGTTTGATATAGGCATGTCCGGAAAATTTGAAGGAATTGGGGCCAGGTTACAGAAAAAACCGGAAGGAGCCAAGATTGTGGAGATTATCTCCGGGGGACCTGTTTGGAGAGATCAATCTCTTGAAGTGGGTGATGAAATTTTAAAAGTAGGCCAAGAAGGTGAAGAACCCATTGATATAGTTGGCATGCGCTTGGACGATGCCATTAAATTGATAAAAGGTCCGGAAGGGACAGTAGTGGATTTAACGGTTAGAAAAGTGGATGGTACCATAGAGACAGTATCCATTACCAGAGATGTGGTTGAATTGGAAGAGTCCTATGCCAAATCTGCCACTATCGATGCAGGAGATAAAAAATTCGGTTTGATCGACCTACCCAAATTCTATGTTGATTTCGAAGATTATACCGAAAGAAATGCAGCTACGGATGTTGCCAAAGAATTGGAGCGTCTAAAAGAAGCTGGTGCAGAAGGCATAATCCTCGATTTGAGAGATAATGGGGGTGGTTCCTTGAAAACCGTTGTAGAGATGGCTGGTCTATTTATAAAAGATGGACCAATTGTACAGGTTCGTTCCTCTGGTCAGCGAAAAGAAGTACACGAGGATAAGGACGAACGTATACAATGGGACGGCCCCTTGGTGATTTTGGTCAACGAACTTTCGGCTTCCGCATCAGAGATTTTGGCTGCTGCCATGCAAGATTACAAAAGAGCGGTAATCATTGGTAGTAAACAAACTTTTGGTAAGGGAACCGTTCAAAATGTAATTCCATTGGATCCTATCGTTCGTGGAAACGAGCATGGCGATTTGGGTGCCATTAAGTTGACCACACAAAAGTTTTATAGGATCAACGGAGGTTCAACACAGTTGGAAGGCGTTAAAAGTGATATCATAGTACCGGACAGGTACAGTTATATTGATTTGGGTGAGCGGGATCAACAAAATCCACTTGGTTGGGATAAAATCACTGCTGCCGACTATAAAGTTTGGGATGGTTATATCGATTTTGATGATGCCATCAAAAACAGTAAAGAACGCATGGCGCAAAATGAACAGATAAAGCTTATCGAAGAAAATGCGAAGTGGTTGAAGGAGCAGCAAGATGAAAGTATTATATCCTTAAAATACGACGCATTCGTTGGTAAGGAAATGGAGGCCAAAAAACGTTCCGAGAAGTTTAAGAGCCTAAAGGATTACGATTCTAAATTATCGTTTAGCTCTTTACAGTACGAAAAGGAATTGTTTACCAAAGATTCCGTTTTAAGAGAAAAAAGGGATAGATGGCACAAGGATCTTGCACGCGATATATACGTGGAGGAAGCGGTTAACGTGCTGAAAGACCTTCATAAGAACAATATTAAGAGAGAAGAAAATAAATTGGCCAGCGTTAAAGGTTAGGCATACATTTAATAAGATAAAAAAGGCCAACTCCCGGGAGTTGGCCTTTTTTATGCTGTCAATTTTAGATTACATGATGTAAAAATCCTCTGCGACGATTGGTTTAGGGAGGTCGGTTTCGCCGATGAGCTGTCTAATATTAATGTCAATAGTCCGGGAAATGGAAGTTACCGGTGTATCGGTTGGTAGGTTCTCAAAAGGATCCTGTAACCTAAAGGCTGCTTTTTCCAAGAACAGAAACACCAAGGATAAAATCAAAAGCACAGGTACCTCTATAAATATACTCAGGTTCAAAGGCTCCGTTAACGATAGGAAAATAACAAACAGATATATCGCCAAATGTAACCCTTTCCTATATGTTGTCGGGAAAACAGTGTTTTTAATACGCTCGCATTTACCCATGGAAGCCGTTAACCGTTCCATGGTTTCCTCGAGTTGAAGACGGGAGAACTTGTCCAAATCACCTTTGTCATACAATTCTTTAATGGAGTCCGTTTGAAGATCCAGAATACCCAATGGCACATTTTTTTGATCTTGAAGTTTTTTAAGCTCCTCATCTGAAATAAGCTCTTTTAAATTTTCGTAAGGATCTTGACCGCGTAACGATTGCCCCAATGTATAACACCATGCGATTTGACGGTAAGCCATAGTTTTGATCATACTGTTGTCGGACTCTGTGTACATTTTTAATTGTAAAATGAGGGTACGGGAGTCGTTGACAATTGCACCCCAAATTTTTCTGGCTTCCCACCATCGGTCATAAGATTGGTTTACCTTAAATGAAATCAATATAGATATGGCAATACCCAAGGTTGTTGGGATGGTAACCGGTATTTCAGAATAATGATGTGAAAAAAATATTACGGGAATATCCGTGACCAGTACAATGGCCAGAACTACAAATAAGGATATCTTGATTTCTTCAAATACATATTTAAAAGGGAGTACAGGTTTTACGATCATAGATTAATGGTTTAGTGCTTGGTGTGCGTTCAAACCCAATATAAAAATATATTCTCAGCGAGTTTTATTTTTTTAGAAGGGAATTAATTGCAAAATTGAACTTTTAATAAACGCTGATGTTCTAAATGAGAAAAAGAACCCTTTATGCAGTATTAATGTTTGTCTGTATTGTAGGCTTTTGGTTGTTCGAAAATTTTTATACCCCTGCTACATATTCCAGTGAAGAGAATGCAGATACCCACGAGGTATTAACTGATTTTATGCCTAGTTCCACTTCAGGAGAGGTAGTGGAGCATAATTATTACATACTTTCATATAGCGAACCATATGAACAGGCGGAATGGGTGGCATATGTCCTTAAAAAGGAAGATTTGACCTATGATGATCGGGATAGGCCTTATTTCATAGAGGACCCAAAGGTGGGGACAAAATCGGCCGATTGGAAAAATTATCGAGGTTCCGGTTACGATAGAGGGCATTTGTGCCCCGCAGGTGATAGGAGGTTCTCCGAACAGGCTTATAACGAGACTTTTTATACAAGCAACATAAGTCCTCAGGATAAATATTTTAATGCGGGAATTTGGAACCGTTTAGAGCAAAAGGTACGGTACTGGTGCAAAACGTATGGAGATTTACTTGTGGTAACAGGAGGTGTACTGGAGCCTGGTCTTTCGGAAATTGGAGAAGAGGATGTTGATGTACCGCGTTACTTCTATAAAATTATAATGAAGGGTTCTGGCAATAAAACTAAAGCGCTTGGTTTTCTGATTCCGGCCAAAGAAACACAGGAACCTATCCAACAATTTTTGGTGCCAATTGATGAAATCGAGCAAAGAACGGGTATAGACTTTTTTTCCAAGCAGTCTGATGATTGGCAGGTTAGGATGGAATCCCAAGTTGATGAAAAAGGTTGGAAATTTTAAATACCGTCCTTCAATCGGTTGGAATCCAGTTTTAAAAAGATGAACAACAACATCGTAAAGAAAATAAGCCCCGAACCTCCATAGCTAAAAAACGGCAGAGGAACGCCAATGGTGGGCAATAGGCCTATTACCATTCCAATATTTATAAAATAATGGAATACCAATATAGAAATAACCCCATAACCATACATTCTGCTAAAGTCACTTTTTTGTCGTTCCGCAATATAAATGAGGCGTAAAAAGAACAGTGAAAAAAGTAAAATAACCGCGGAGGTACCCAAAAAGCCCCATTCCTCACCAACGGAACTGAATATATAGTCGGTATGCTGTTCGGGAACAAAATCACCTTTGGTACGTGTTCCTTCTAAAAACCCTTTACCGGTAAAGCCTCCGGATTCAATCGCTTTTTCGGATTGATAGGTGTTATAACCAATGGTTTTTCTGATCTCATCCAATTTTTCCTCATCCTTCTCCAAACTTAACCATAGTGCAAAACGATCTCTATGGCGTTGTTCAAAAACATTCTCGAAAACAAAATTCACGGAAAGGGAAAACAGTACGGAAACTGCAACAACCCCGAGGACTGGAAGAATCGGGATTTTTACAGATGCTTTTTTAAAGGTATAGACCAATAAAGTCATGATAATCAATCCAATTGCGACCCAGACCGTTCCGAACATTAAAGTTGTAGCGAACAGGACCACTGCAAAAATGAGGATGCCTAAATAGTATATCGGGAACCCCTCTCGGAACAATACAAAGAATAAGGAGAAATAAATTAGAGAACTTCCGGGGTCGGGTTGCGGTAAAATCAATAATGCTGGTAAAAGAATTATTGCCAATGCATATAGTTGATGCCTTCCTGTTCGGATGTCCGTTTGTATATCGCTCAGGAATTTGGCAAGGGCCAAGGAGGTAGCCACTTTGGCCAATTCCGAAGGTTGGAGATTGAAAAAGCCTAGATCGTACCAGGATGTGGCCCCGGCAATAGTTTTACCAAAGACGAACAGTCCCAGTAGAAGAACAATGGAAACAATGTAAAATACAGATGCAAAGCGTTCAAAAAAAAGGGACTCCACAAAGAGTACAAAGACAATTCCCAGAAAGGCCAGCCCGATAAAAAATAGTTGCTTACCATATAAGGTGGAAAAATCAAAAATCGAGGTATGGGACTCACCTACCGAGGTAGAGTAAATATTGAGCCACCCTATAAAGACTAAAAGTGCATAAAGGATAACGGTAATCCAATCCAACCTTCCAAAAGGCCCTCTACCACTCATACTCGTTTATTTCGAACGGTTCGCCACTGTAGGGTTTGGCGTATTCATGTTCCAATGTTTTTTCCAACATGCGTTTTTCCAAATCCTTTCTTGTAATTTCTCCTTTAATATACTTTTCTATCAAAAGGGATGCAATGTGCCCAGCATAACGAGAACCGTAATATCCATTTTCAATATAGACTGCCAAGGCTATTTGTGGGTTTTCGATAGGGGCAAAAGCAACAAAAACGGAGTGGTCCGTTAACTGCATGCGTTCACCATCCACACGGATGTAATTTTCAACCGTACCTGTTTTTCCTGCAATATCGATTCCTGGTATTTTTACCCATCTTGCGGTACCATAGTTGTATACATTGGCCATTCCTTCAATCACTGGGTCAAAATGTTTCCTGTCGATTGTAGTATACCTCGGTTCTGTATATTTTGGGTCGATTTTCCCATTGTTGCCTATGCTCTTTATAATGTGCGGTGTGTAAAAATAACCGCGATTGGCAATGGCTGCTGTCATATTTGCAAGTTGCAGGGGAGTCGCGGCAATTTCTCCCTGACCTATGGAATTGGATATTATGGTAGAAGCGGCCCATCTCCCGTTCCCATACCATTTGTCGTAATAGTCAACATCTGGAATTCTTCCTGGTGCTCCAGTAGGAAGGTCGGTTCCTAGGTAATCCCCAAGTCCAAAGCTTTTCATGTGCTTTTCCCAAACATCCATTCCTTCATCAGTGGTCTCGTATTTGTCAAATATCTTTCGGAATACCCCCGCAAAATATGCGTTGCAGGACTGATAGATCCCAGAATTAAGGTCTCTGACACCACCACCGCAATGGCACCCTCTTAAAGTGTTGCCCACATAAAACCCATGGTAACATCTAAACTTTGTATTGTCGTCGATAACACCTTCTTGTAGGCCTATAAGAGCATTCAGGGTTTTAAAGGGTGATCCTGGTGAGGGTTGGGCCAATATGGAACGGTCCCATGTAGGTTTGGAAATCGTATCGTAATGAAGCTTGCTGTAATTTTTGGAACGCTGTCTGCCCACTAATAAAGAAGGGTCGTAAGTGGGGCCGGATATCATTGCCAAAATTTCACCGGATTTGGGCTCAATGGCCACGATTCCCCCGCGTTTACCATGCATTAATCTTTCACCGTATTCTTGTAGGGTTTTATCAATGGTAATCTGGATTTCTTTTCCTTGTTGCGGAAGCGTATCCAGTTTTCCACCTTTATAAGGCCCAATGTCCCTGTTAAAACGGTCTTTCTGAATGTGCTTGACTCCTTTTTGCCCTCTTAAAATTTCTTCATACTGCTGTTCAATCCCAGTTCTTCCTTTAAGTTCCCCTGCAACATAGTACGGATTGTTTTTAAGGTCCCATTCGTTTACTTCACTAATGTATCCGAGTACGTTGGCAGCACTTTCTGTGTTGTAATAACGTAGAGATCGCTTTTGGATATAAAAGCCCGTAAAATGACGCATTTTTTCCTGAAGTTTTGCGTAATCCTCTTTGGAAAGCTGGGGAACCAATACCGATGGCAGTCTTGGGGAGTACCGTCTAGCTTTTTCCATTTTGGAAAGGAATTCAGGTTTTTCGATTCCCAAAAGATTGCAGAACTCCAGTGTATCCAAAGGTTTTACTTCCCTTGGGATGACCATAACATCATAGGCTGGTTGATTTCCGACCAAAAGTTTACCGTCGCGGTCATAAATGTAGCCCCTCTCTGGGTAGTCGTACACTTTTTTTATTGCAGGATCATCCAATATTTGATCCGGTGAAAACCGAAACAATTGTAAATAGGATAACCTACCTATAAAAGTGAAACCTATAAGTACAACAACGGATGAAAGCAACAATTTTTTCATGACCAACCTTTATTCGCGGACGTTGTATATATACCAACGACAAAATCTACGTTTTTATTCGCTCTTTGGACTAAAAAGTGAACTGAATAATACACAAAGTATTAAAGTTACGGTTCCTGTGGCAAAAACTTTTTTCAAAATTAACAGGATATGGGCGATACTTAAAATTTCAAACGAAAAGAATATCACATGATGCATAAGAACAAGTAGTGCCAAAAAGGTGATTCGTTGCACCTTGGTAGTGTTTTTGAAACTAAAGCTCTGAAAGTCGTAGTTGACCCCAAAACAAAATCGCATTATCGCTGGACGGGCATAAGCAACTGTCACCGAGGCCAGAGCGTTCAAAGCCAAAGTATCGGAAAATATATCTATGACCAATCCCAATAAAAATGCTGTGAGCATAAAAATGGCCCTGTTGCCCTTGATGGGATACCAATAGAAGAAAACAACATATACAAATGGGTTGATAAACCCTAAAAAGTTCAAATTGTTGAAAATCAGAACTTGTGTGATGACCAACAACACAAAACGAAGAATATTTATGATCAAAGTGTTGCTCATTCTATTGTTCTGGATTCTAGTTCCTCAATTTCTTCTTTATCCTTGTTTTCTATCAGGTATACATTTTTGATGTTGGCCATATCGGAAAACAACTCCACATCAATGTTGTAAAAGCTTTTGGCATCGTTCAGGTCATATTTTTTAATGATTCCAATGGGTACATTCTCTGGAAAAATACTCGACATGCCACCTGTAACAATTGTATCCCCGACAACGAGAGGCACCAATCGTGGGATATCAACAAGTTGAACAACAGTATAGTCATTAGTATCCCAAATCAATGAGCCAAAGTATTCCGTGCCCATTATTTTGGCATTTATATTGGATTTGGTGTTGAGCACACTTTGTACCGTTGCAAAATTGTTGGAAACGTTTTCTACAATTCCCAAAATTCCATCTGTGGTGATTACGCCCATATCTTGTTTGACACCATCCTTCTTTCCTTTGTCTATTAAAACATAATTTCTGGGGGAGGCATAACTGTTTTTGATGAGCTTTGCATCCAATACCTGATAGATGGCCAAAGTGGAATCCAAGGGTTCAATACTATCATATTGGGAATTGAAGAGCATTTTGCGCAACTGTTGATTCTCCTCGACCAATCTTTTGTTTTCATCACGTAAATTAAAATAGGACGATACATCGGAACCAGCGCCATAAATACTCCCGGAAACCCATCGTGATGAATTAAAAAATTTGGATTGGTGGTAAGAATGTGACCTAATTGTCATCACCAATGCGATAAACGTAAAAAACGCATACAGAAATGCATTTCTATAACGTAAAATAAAATTGATGATGCGTTGCATGCAATCGTATCGTTAAGAAGGTTTTTTCAACTCCTTGAAGGTAATGGAACTGCAAGAATTACAGCCCTATTTTATTAAAATACTTTTATAGCGTTCCAAGTTTTTAAGCGCAATACCTGTACCTCGAACAACCGCTCTCAAAGGATCTTCGGCAATATAAACCGGCAAATCTGTTTTTTGGGAAAGCCTTCTGTCCAGACCACGGAGCATGGAACCACCACCTGCTAAATAAATACCTGTGTTGTAAATATCGGCAGCCAATTCCGGCGGGGTTTGGGACAAGGTTTCCATAACCGCATCCTCTACCCGTAAGATACTTTTGTCCAAAGCTTTGGCAATTTCTCTGTAAGAGACCTGAACCTGTTTTGGTTTACCGGTCAATAGATCACGACCTTGGATGGATTTGTCGTCCGGAGGAGATTTCAAATCCTCGGTTGCCGAACCAATTTCAATTTTGATGGCTTCAGCGGTACTTTCACCAACATACAAGTTATGTTGGGTGCGCATGTAATAAATGATATCGTTGGTAAACACATCACCCGCAATTTTTACGGATTTGTCACAAACGATACCTCCAAGTGCTATGACTGCAATCTCCGTGGTACCTCCACCTATATCCACGATCATGTTTCCTTTGGGCTGCATGATGTCAAGACCGATACCTATTGCTGCTGCCATAGGCTCGTGAATCAGATAAACCTCTTTACCGTTAACGCGTTCTGCAGACTCTCGAACCGCACGCATTTCCACTTCTGTAATACCTGATGGAATACAGATGACCATACGCAGTGCTGGCGGAAACCACTTTTTCTTGAGCGCAGGAATATTTTTGATGAACATACTGATCATCTTTTCCGATGCATCAAAGTCGGCGATCACCCCGTCTTTCAAAGGTCGTATGGTTTTGATGTTTTCATGGGTTTTCCCCTGCATCATATTGGCTTCGCGGCCTACCGCGATTATTTTTCCTGATACACGGTCCCTGGCCACAATGGAAGGACTGTCTACAACCACTTTATCCAAGTGGATGATCAGGGTATTTGCAGTACCAAGGTCAATGGCAATTTCCTCGGTCATGAAATCAAAAAATCCCATAAAAAAAGCGTCTATTTCGGATTAACGGTAAAATTTAACGGCTAAAGTACTAAAATTAATGTTTAAAATGTCTAGTACCTGTCATCACCATGGCCAATCCATTTTCGTTGCAATAATCAATGCTCAATTGGTCTTTGATGGAGCCTCCTGGTTGAATCACACTTTTAATGCCAGCTTTATCCGCAATCTCCACACAATCAGGGAATGGGAAGAACGCATCGCTGGCCATAACGGCACCGTTCAAATCAAAATCGAATGACTTTGCTTTGTGTATGGCTTGGTTCAATGCATCAACACGTGAAGTTTGACCAGTTCCGCTAGCGCACAATTGTTTGTTTTTGGCTAAAACAATGGTGTTACTTTTGGTGTGCTTGCACAATTTGGAGGCAAAAATCAAATCTTCGATTTCTTCTGGTGAAGCTTGTTTTTCTGTTACTGGAGTCAAATCTTCTTTGGAATCGGTTTTGGAATCTTTGTCCTGAACCAAGATGCCATTCAAACAAGTTCTGACCAAAGTTTCCGGTAATTCAATCTCGTTTTGAATCAAAATGATTCTATTTTTCTTTCCTTTCAAGATTTCCAAAGCCTCATCGGAATAGCTTGGAGCAATAACCACTTCGCAGAACAAGTTGTGGATTTCCTCCGCAGTTGGTTTGTCGATTTCTACGTTGGAAATCAAAATACCGCCAAAAGCAGAAACAGGGTCACCTGCCAATGCATCTACATATGCTTGTTTAATGGTACTGCGCGTGGCCAATCCACAGGCATTATTATGTTTTAAGATGGCAAAGGTTGGGTCATCATTTTTGAATTCCCCCATCAAGTTTACAGCGGCATCTACATCCAATAGGTTGTTGTACGATAGCTCCTTTCCATGAAGTTTTGAGAACATTGCCTCAAAATCACCAAAGAAGAACCCTTTTTGGTGTGGGTTTTCGCCGTAACGTAATACCTGACCTTTGGTCTCGCTGATTTTTAATACAGTCTCTTCTTTTTCCTGGTTGAAGTAATTGAAGATAGCTGAATCGTAATGCGAGGAAACATTGAACGCCTTGGTAGCAAAACGTTTGCGATCTTCCAAAGTCGTGGTTCCGTTTCCTTCGGTGATTACGTTCAAAAAGTCTTCGTAATCCTCCATGGACGACACGCAAAGTACATCCTTGAAGTTTTTGGCAGCAGCCCTGATCAAGGAAATACCACCGATATCGATTTTCTCGATAATATCTTGTTCCGATGCGCCGCTGGCAACGGTTTTTTCAAAAGGATATAGGTCTACGATTACAATGTCCAACTGTGGAATATCAAATTCCGCCATTTGGGCAACGTCACTTTCATTGTCCTGTCTGTTCAAAATACCTCCAAAAACTTTGGGGTGCAAAGTCTTCACACGACCGCCCAAAATGGATGGGTAGCTGGTCACATCTTCAACAGGTACCACATCGATACCAAGGTCGCGGATAAATTTTTCGGTTCCTCCTGTAGAATAAAGAGTTACACCAAGTTCATCCAATTTTTTAACTATAGGTTCCAATCCGTCCTTATGAAAAACGGAAATTAATGCGGCGGAGGCTTTTTTAGCAGTCATCTTCTCTGTCTTAGAATCAATTTATTAAGCGCACAAAAGTACTTTTTTTGAATCTAAAAAGCAGAACGGTTTATCAACAAAATATGAGAAGTTTTACAGAATTTTGGACACCTCGGCATTGATGAATTCCAAAAAGCGCTCATCTTCGGCGGTAAATGGGTCTGGAGTGTTGGAATCGATATCAATTTGACCCACATTTTCACCATTTATAAATAAGGGTACCACAATCTCTGCTTTTACGGTAATACTGCAAGCGATGTAGTTATCTTGGGCAGCCACATCAGGAACCACAAAGTTCTCATTGCTCATGGCAACCTGCCCACAAATGCCTTTTCCAAAAGGGATGATGGTATGATCGGTGGGTGCGCCGGCATAGGGTCCCAATTTCAGTTCTTCCTTGTCACCATTCTTAAAATAGAACCCAACCCAATCGTAATGATTCACATTACTGCGCAAAAGTTCACAGATTTCGCCCAAACGGGTATCAACGGATTTGGTTCCGTCTTTTACGATTTCAAGCACCTTGGGTTCCAATGATTTTAGCATGAGGTAATTTTTTTGCAAATGTATTGAATAGTGGATTTGTTCGACAAACAAAAAGAAAGCTTACAGGCCAAAAACAGATAAAGTTCTGTTAAGCAAAACAATAAATGTTAATATTTTGTAGTTTTGTAGTCGAATGAAACAGTTTTTTCATCAAATACTATCCTCTTTAATGGCCCTATTGGTCTTGGCTTCCACGGTTTCGTGGACGGTTGATAAGCATATTTGTATGGGCCGTGTGATGGATATTTCCCTTTTTGCCCATGCTGATGATTGCGGTATGGATATGGATATGGAAAAATCCTGTTGTGATGATGAATCTTTCACTGTTCAAGGTCAGGATGACCTAAAAATCTCTTTTGAGAACTTCGATTTGGACCAACAAATCTTTTTGGTAAGCTTTGTCCAAACCTATTTTCATCTTTTTGAAATTGATTCCGAAGAACCTACTACTTTCAGTGAGTACAACCCGCCACCATTGATACGTGACGTGCAGGTTCTTGACCAGACTTTCCTTATTTGATTTAAGCATTGATTGAATTTTCCCGACCCGATTGGTTGGGCAGTTGCGTTTATACGCGTTTTTGTGTCGATCTAATGTTTAAATCAAAGCTTTATGCTGAACAAAAGCATCAAATTCTTAATAGAGAACAAATTGGTAGCCGTGTTGCTCCTGCTGGTTTTTATGGCTTGGGGTATCGTAAGCACACCTTTTAATTGGGATATGGGGGGTGTTTTGCCTAGTAATCCGGTTGCAGTGGATGCCATACCTGATATTGGCGAGAACCAACAGATTGTTTTTACCAAATGGCCCGGTCGTTCTCCTCAGGATATCGAAGATCAAATAACTTATCCATTGACCACTTCCTTATTGGGTATCCCAGGGGTCAAGACCATTCGTAGTTCGTCTATGTTCGGTTTTTCGAGTATCTACATCATTTTTGAAGAAGATGTGGAATTCTACTGGAGTCGAAGCCGAATACTTGAAAAACTCAATTCGCTTCCAAACAACCTATTGCCTGATGGTGTAAATCCAGCTTTGGGACCCGATGCCACTGCTTTGGGCCAGATTTTCTGGTACACCTTGGAAGGTCGCGATAAAGATGGAAATGTCACTGGGGGATGGGATTTGCAAGAGCTTCGTAGTGTGCAGGATTACTATGTAAAATACGCATTGTCATCCGCAGCGGGCGTGTCCGAGGTAGCATCTATTGGAGGATTTGTACAAGAATACCAAATAGATGTAGATCCCGAACTGATGAAGCAGTACAATGTTGGGTTGAATCAAGTTGTAAAAGCTGTAAAGCAAAGTAATCGGGATATTGGTGCGCAAACCCTGGAGATCAATAAAGCGGAGTATTTGGTTCGTGGGTTGGGTTACATCAAATCTTTGGACGACATAAAAAATGCCGTAGTTACAGTAACTGATTATACCTCTATTCGCGTTCAGGATGTGGCCCGAGTTTCTTTGGGACCAGCTGTTCGTCGCGGGATTCTGGACAAGGAAGGTGCCGAAGTGGTTGGAGGTGTGGTCGTGGCCCGTTATGGTGCCAATCCATTGGAAGTCATCAATAACGTAAAAGAACAAATAAATGAGTTGAGCGCAGGGCTTCCTTCCAAAGTTTTGAAAGATGGAACCACTTCGCAACTCACCATTGTTCCTTTTTATGATAGAACAGAACTTATCCAAGAAACGTTGGGAACGCTCAACGAAGCTTTGACCCTTGAAATCCTCATTACCATTTTAGTGATTGTGGTCATGGTGTTCAACCTTAGGGCTTCAGTTTTGATTTCCGGCCTGTTGCCCGTGGCCGTTCTCATGGTGTTTATCGCCATGAAAATGTTTGGTGTAGATGCCAATATTGTTGCGCTATCAGGTATAGCGATTGCCATAGGAACCATGGTCGATGTCGGGGTGATTCTCTCCGAAAATATCATCCGTCACATGGATGAAAACGATAAAAATTTATCTACGAATGAGGTAGTGTACAACGCGACCTCCGAAGTTTCAGGTGCCATTTTAACCGCAGTATTAACGACCATCATTAGTTTCATTCCAGTGTTTAACATGGTTGGTGCCGAAGGAAAACTCTTCAGGCCCTTGGCCTTTACCAAAACCATGGCATTGACGGCATCCATTATCGTAGCCCTGTTTTTGATTCCACCTTTTGCCGCCATCATTTTTAGAAAGAAAAGTTCCAATCAAACCATCAAATACATTTGGAGTGGGCTTTTGATTGCTTTGGGATTAATTGCCATCGCTTTTGGATATTGGTTGGGATTAGCCTTGATTGCTTTTGGTGCTACAGGAATCCTCAAATTGAGAGAGGTTATTGATGAAAAGAAAGCGGGAATGTTCAATGTGGGTATCTGCGTTGCAACTATTGTTTTCTTATTGGCCACGTATTGGAGACCTTTGGGCTTTGATCGTAGTATTGGCATTAACTTGCTCTTTGTTGGGTTGATTTGTGGTGTGTTATTGGGAGTGTTTTATCTCTTCAGACAATACTATAGTCGTATTCTGACCTGGGCTTTGGAAAATAAATTGATGTTCCTGTCCATTCCGACCGTCATTGTTGTTTTCGGATTCTTGATTATGCGAAATACAGGTCAAGAGTTTATGCCTTCCTTAAATGAAGGTTCTTTCCTCTTGATGCCTACTTCTTTACCTCATGCTGGAGTTGAAGAAAACAAACGGGTCTTGCAACAGTTGGATATGGCCGTTGCTACTATTCCGGAAATCCAAACCGTAGTTGGGAAAGCTGGAAGAACAGAATCAGCTTTGGATCCAGCACCACTTTCCATGTACGAGAATATTATTCAATACAGGTCGGAATATCAAAAAAATGAAGCGGGTAGTCCACAGCGATTTAAGGTCAATGCTGATGGTTATTTTGAATTGAGCAATGGAAAAGTGCTGGCCAATCCAAATTTGGAGGTAAGTAATGAACAGAATTATGCCGAAAACCATGTCAGCGAACCATTGCGAATCGATAGAGACCTTTTGATTCCAGATGATGATGGGGAATATTTCCGAAACTGGCGTCCCGAAATCGAGAAACCGGACGATATCTGGAATGAAATTGTGAAAGTTACGAAACTACCTGGAGTTACCTCGGCTCCCAAACTGCAACCCATCGAAACGCGGTTGGTGATGCTTCAAACTGGGATGCGTGCCCCTATGGGAATTAAAGTGAAAGGTCAGGATTTAAAGGAAATTGAAAACTTCGGACTTCAACTGGAACCTATTCTAAAAGAAGCTACTGGGGTTAAGGATGAAGCTGTTTTTGCAGACCGAATCGTTGGAAAGCCGTATCTCCTTATCGATATTGATCGCGAAAAACTCGTTCGATACGGTCTTGTTATCGAAGATGTACAGCAAATCTTGGAGGTTGCCCTTGGTGGGATGACGTTGACTCAAACTGTGGAAGGAAGGGAACGTTATGGTGTTCGGGTTCGTTACCCAAGAGAACTTCGGGAAAATCCCACAGATATCGGGAACATTTATGTTCCTGTACAAAAAGGCAGTCCTGTTCCTTTGAGTGAGTTGGTAACCGTCCGATACGAGCAAGGACCACAAGTCATTAAAAGTGAGGATACTTTTTTGGTGGGCTATGTGCTGTTTGATAAGCAAGATGGTTATGCTGAAGTGGATGTCGTTGAAAATGCCCAAGCCAAGATTTTGGAAAAGATAGAAAGTGGGGAATTGACGGTGCCTAAAGGCATCAGTTATCAGTTTACGGGTTCCTATGAAAACCAATTGAGAGCAAAGAAAACCCTGTCTGTAGTGGTCCCATTGGCATTGTTGATCATATTCTTGATTCTTTACTTCCAGTTTAGGTCGGTTGCTACATCCTTGATGGTCTTTTCAGGGATTATGGTGGCATTTGCCGGTGGATTTTTAATGATTTGGTTCTATGGCCAGGATTGGTTCCTCAACTTCAGTTTTATGGGTGAAAATCTACGCGACCTTTTCCAAATGCATACCATCAACTTGAGTGTGGCCGTTTGGGTTGGATTTATCGCTCTTTTCGGTATTGCTACGGATGATGGGGTGGTGATGGCCACGTATCTAACCCAGACTTTTGATAAGAACAAACCAGAAAGCCTGAAGGGAATTCGTGCTTCGGTATTGGAAGCAGGTGAAAAACGAATCAGACCGTGTTTAATGACTACCGCTACCACCATTTTGGCACTGTTGCCCGTCCTTACCAGTACAGGAAGGGGAAGCGACATTATGATACCCATGGCCATTCCAAGTTTTGGGGGCATGCTGATCGCATTGATTACATTGTTTGTGGTGCCTGTGCTCTACAGCTGGAAAAGTGAATTGCAACTTAAAATGCAAAACCGATGAGAACAAGATTGATATATATAGTTTTTCTGCTTTTTGCTATGGGCTTAAATGCACAGTCCTTGGAAAGCTATCTTCAGCAAGCGGAATTGAACAGCCCAATGATTCAGGCTTTGGAATTACGCTATAATATTGCCAAGGAAAAAGTGAAGGAGGTAAACACATTGCCCAACACTACGATTGGAGCTGGGTATTTTGTGAGCGAACCAGAGACGAGAACAGGGGCACAACGAGCCAAGTTTTCAGTGTCGCAGATGTTGCCTTGGTTTGGAACCATTACAGCCCGTGAAAATTATGCCAGTTCCATGGCAGAGACCGAATATGCTGAAATTGTGATTGCCAAGCGAAAATTGGCCCTTTCCGTAGCGCAATCGTATTACAAGCTTTACGGAATTCAAGCCAAACAAAAGGTGCTTCAGGAAAACATGCAATTGCTTAAAACCTACGAAACTTTGGCCCTGACCTCCGTGGAAGTGGGAAAAGCTTCGGCTGTGGATGTGTTGAAACTTCAAATTCGACAAAACGAATTGCAGCAACAGAAAGAGGTGTTGGAACAATCCTATATCGCAGAACAGGCCGTTTTTAATAATCTGTTGAACCGTGATGAAAGTATTTCCGTTGAAGTGGTAGATGATATGGATGTTCCCGAGAACGACCCCATTCTCAATAAAGAGGATTTGAGCCTTAATCCCGAATTGTTGAAATACGATCAGTTATATGAATCGGTTACTCAATCGGAGCTGCTTAATCAAAAAGAAAACGCCCCTACCTTTGGGATTGGACTTGATTACATTCCTGTCTCGGAACGGGATGATATGGTTTTTAGCGATAACGGGAAGGATATTGTAATGCCCATGGTCACTTTTTCAGTGCCTATTTTCAACAATAAGTTTAGATCTGTTTCCAAGCAAAACGAGCTTCGTCAAAAGGAAATTGAACTTCAAAAAGAGGAGCGCTTGAATGTTTTGGAAAATGCCTATGCCAATGCTATTTCGCAAAGGAACCAGGCGAGAATAGCGCATCAAACCCAAACAAAGAATTTAAAACAGGCCAAGGATGCCGAAGAAATCCTGATCAAGAATTATGAAACGGGAACTATTGACTTTAATGATGTCTTGGATATTCAGGAGTTACAGTTAAAGTTCCAGACGAATCAAATACAATCCGTGCAGTTGTATTACCTACAATCTGCTATCATCAATTATTTAATAAATAAGTAAATTAATTTTATCAAAATGAGAACAAACATTAAAACTATTATCGGAATCGCATTCGCTTCAGTTTTGGTACTTACCGTATCGTGCAAAGGGAAAACAGAGGAAGCAAAGGAAACTTCAACTGAAGCGACCATGGAACATGAAGGTCGCGATATGGATAATATGGACCATGAAGGACATGATATGGACAACATGGAAACCGCAGATAAACAAGGTAAGGAGTACACTTCCAAATATGTTTGCCCAATGCACTGCGAAGGTAGTGGTAGTGATGAAGAAGGGAAATGTCCAGTTTGTGGTATGACCTACGTTTTGAACGAGGACTTTCAAATGGAAGATCACGAACAACATTAATTAGAAATTCATTTGTACCGAAGATGCGCATTAAAGTAAAAAATATGGTTTGCGATAGATGCAAAGCAGTCCTAAAACAAGAGTTTGGGAAGGCTGATATCGAAGTGGTGCAAATGGACTTGGGAGAAATTCAGTTTGCTGAAAATGCCCAAATACAAATGGAACGTATTCGGGAGATTTTGGTCAAAAATGGTTTTGAATTAATAGAAGGTTTGAATGACAGCTACATTGCTGATATTAAAAAATACTTGCTCAATGCCTTGAATGATGATTTGCACCAGAATCTCTCGAAATACCTTTCAGAAAAAATGAACAAAGATTATTCGTCGCTCAGTAAAATGTTCAGTGCCAAAGAAGGGCTGACTATTGAAAAATATTTCATCCTTTTAAAGGTTGAAAGGGTTAAGGAAGAAATCCAAATGGAGACGAAAACATTTTCGGAAATCGCTTATGATTTGAACTATAAAAGTAGCAGCCATTTGGCCAAACAATTTAAATCGATAACAGGGATGTCGATGAGCGACTATCGAAAAGTACAAGATTGGAATCGGAAGCCTTTGGATGAAATTGTATAAAAGACATCCAGAATTGTAAAAAGCTTCCAACTGGTGTTCAGCTAGTTTTGAATAAAAACAAACAAGATGAAACATACCTATCACATACACGGAATGAGCTGTAATGGCTGTAGAAATCATGTAGAGGAAACCCTATTCAAAGTGGAAGGAGTGAATGCGGTTGAGGTGAATTTGGAAAAAGCCGAGGCCGTGATCGAGATGGAGGAGCATATTCCAATCGAAAAATTCCAAGAAGCAATGCAAAAGGATGGTGGTAGCTATAGCATTCATATGCCTGGACATCATCTCGAACCGAAACAAGAAAAAAAGCAAGCTCCAACCCATGGAACGGGAACCTTTTATTGCCCTATGCATTGTGAAGGAGACAAGACCTATGACAAGCCCGGTGACTGTCCTGTTTGTGGGATGGACTTAGTGGAGGAGCAAAACACGTCCACTAGCTCCATGCAGCAATGGACCTGTCCCATGCACCCGGAAGTTGTAGAGGATGGTCCAGGTTCCTGCCCAAAATGTGGAATGGACCTTGTGCCCAAAGAACCAGAAGCCAGTGCTGAGGAAAAGACCTATAAAAAACTGCTCAAAAAGTTTTGGGTGGCATTGGCCTTTACCTTACCTATCTTTTTGATTGCCATGAGCGATATGATACCCAATAATCCATTGCACAATATCTTGTCGCCTAAATATTGGAATTGGGTACAGTTTGTATTGTCACTACCAGTCGTTTTTTATGCCACTTGGATGTTTTTTGAGAGAGCCTACCGAAGTATCAAAACATGGAATTTGAACATGTTTACCCTAATCGGTATAGGTGCGGGAGTGGCTTTTGTGTTCAGTGTACTTGGATTATTGTTCCCTGGATTTTTCCCTGAACAGTTCAAAGGGGAAACAGGAGCCGTGCATGTTTATTTTGAAGCCGCAACCGTAATCCTCACCTTGGTACTTTTAGGGCAATTGTTAGAGGCTAGGGCTCATAGCAAAACCAACAATGCCGTAAAGGAATTATTGAAACTGGCACCGAACAAAGCTATAAAAGTTGTGGATGGGGAAGAAGTAGAAGTAAGCATTGACGACATTGAACTTGGTGATATATTAAGAGTAAAACCGGGAGAAAAAATTCCGGTGGATGGAATTATTACTGAAGGAGAGACTTCCGTGGATGAATCCATGATCACGGGAGAGCCCATTCCTGTTGAAAAAGGAGTAGAGGATAAAGTAAGTAGCGGAACAATCAATGGTAATCAATCCTTTTTGATGAAGGCAGAAAAAGTAGGTAGCGACACCTTGCTTTCCCAAATCATCAGTATGGTAAACGATGCCAGTCGAAGCCGAGCGCCGATTCAAAATTTAGCGGATAAAGTATCGGCCTATTTTGTGCCGACCGTGGTCATTGTTTCCATTCTGACCTTTGCTGTTTGGGCCATCTGGGGGCCACAACCCACTTATGTTTATGCCTTGATCAATGCAATTGCAGTTTTGATCATTGCTTGCCCATGTGCTTTAGGTCTTGCAACTCCGATGTCAGTTATGGTAGGAGTTGGGAAAGGAGCTCAAAATGGGGTGCTTATCAAAAATGCGGAGGCTCTGGAAAAAATGGCCGATGTGGATACCTTGATCATTGATAAAACAGGAACCATCACTGAGGGGAAACCCACTTTTGACAAATTGGAATTATTTTCAGATACCTATTCCGAAGAGGATTTATTGCAATATGTGGTTTCGGTAAATGCCAATAGTGAGCACCCTTTGGCGCAAGCCACCGTAACATATGGTAAGGCGAAAAACATCAAGATTCTAAAAACAGAATCTTTCAATGCTGTTACAGGTATGGGTGTTGAGGGAAAAATCAACGACTTGAAGATACATTTGGGGAACATCAAATTGATGGAAAAGGCGAATGTTGAAGTCTCGGATGAGATGAAGGAGAAGGTAAAAATAGCACAAGAAAAAGGAAAAACGGTTTCCTATCTAGCTGTTGATGGCAAATGTCAAGCTTTTGTGAGTATTGGAGATAAAATCAAGGAAACAAGTGGTAAGGCCATCAAAGCGATTCAAGATAAGGGCATAGCTGTAATTATGCTCACAGGGGATAATACTACCACTGCTAAAGCTGTCGCCAGCGAATTGCATTTAGATGACTTTAAAGCCGAAACCTTGCCAGAAGATAAGATGAAGGAAGTGGAGCGCTTGCAAGGTGAGGGCAAGGTAGTGGCCATGGCTGGTGATGGTATCAACGATGCTCCGGCATTGGCAAAAAGTGATTTGGGTATTGCTATGGGCACCGGTACCGATGTTGCCATAGAAAGTGCCATGATTACCTTGGTGAAAGGCGACCTGCACGGCATTGTAAAAGCACGAAACCTTAGTGAGGCCGTCATGAAGAACATAAAACAAAACCTATTTTTTGCATTGATATACAATACCATCGGGGTTCCAGTTGCAGCAGGTGTGCTCTATCCCTTTTTTGGGATTTTGCTTTCACCCATGATTGCCGCACTGGCCATGAGCTTTAGCTCGGTTTCTGTTATCGCCAATGCATTAAGATTAAGAACTAAATCAATCGACTAAAACAAAAATGGTAAAACGAACAACAGCGGTTAAAATTAGAAAGGCCCATAGATATTTGGGCATATTCTTGGGGATTCAATTCATTATGTGGACAGCCAGCGGATTATATTTTAGCTGGACGGATATTGATGAGATACACGGAGATCATTTCAGAAACATGGATTATGAACCCGCTGCTTTTGATGACCTAATTGGGTTTTCAGAGCTCGAATTACCTGCTAAAATCAGTTCGTTGAGCTTAAAGGAGATCGCAGGGAAACCTTATTATTGGATCAACAATGAGTTTTTGGTAGATGCCAGAACAGGAGACCATAAAGAAGGGATTTCGGAAGAAGAAGCCCTAGCTGTTGCTAACCGTGAAATGTCATCTGAATTAAACGTAAAAGGAGTTGAGGTAATCGATGAAACAGATAAACATCACGAGTACCGTGAGCGAAAATTACCTGCTTATGTGATTTCTTATGATTCCCCCGAAAATATTAAAGCCTACGTTTCAGTGGCAGATGGGTCTTTCCAAACCGTTAGGCACCGCGATTGGCGTTGGTTCGATTTTCTTTGGATGACACATACCATGGATTATGAAAGCCGGGACGATTTTAATACTACTGTGCTTCGAGCTTTCTCCCTTTTGGGATTGATTACCGTGATGAGCGGATTTTTACTTTGGTTTACCTCGTCACCCACGATGAGGAATTTGGTTAAAAGAAAAAAATGATACGATGAAAAAGGAAAACATCATTTATATCGGAATTGCCGTGGTGGTCGGATTGTTGGCCGGATACCTCATATTTGGTGGCAATACAGAAACCACCACTTCGGATGAGCATGACCACAGTGCTGAAATTGCTTCGGGTGAAATGTGGACCTGTTCCATGCACCCTCAGATAATGCAACCCGAACCTGGTTCTTGTCCTATTTGTGGCATGGATTTGATCCCTGCGGATAATGGGGGAGAGGGATTGGCCGTTAACCAAATTAAAATGACAGAGAATGCCATGGTCTTGGCAGGTGTGGAAACAGTAATGGTCGGTTCTGGAGTTAGTGGGGGAGATTCCGTGAAAATTTCGGGTAAAGTAGCCATAAATCAAGAATCGGATGCGGTACAATCGGCCTATTTTGACGGAAGAATAGAAAGTATAAGTATCAATTTTGAAGGTGAAGAAGTGCGTAAAGGTCAAAAGTTGGCCACAATTTATGCCCCAGCCTTGGTTTCGGCCCAGCAGGAATTACTCACGGCGGGCAAATTGAAGGAATCACAACCGCAACTGTACAAGGCGGTTCGGAACAAGTTAAAGTTGTGGAAGTTGTCCGATGCACAAATCGACCAAATCGAAAGCTCTGGACAGGTGTTGGAAAACTTTCCTGTATATGCCAATGTGAGTGGAGTGGTTTCTGAAATAATGGTAGAGGAGGGAGATTACATTAAAACAGGTTCACCTTTGGTGAAAGTGGCCAATTTAAATTCGGTTTGGGCCATTTTTGATGCGTATGAAAACCAATTGAGCTTATTTAAAGAAGGTCAAACACTGGATGTGAGCACCAATTCCTACCCTAATGAAACCTTTACTGCTAAAGTTTCCTTTGTAGCTCCCTTATTGAACAAGCAGACCAGAACTTTGGAAGTTCGTGTAGAGCTGGATAACAAAAATGGAATGCTGAAGCCGGGTATGTTTGTACAAGCAGAGGTTGAGGTGGCAAATAAGCGAGATGGAGAAGCTTTGACCATACCCGAAAGTGCTGTTTTGTGGACAGGAATGCGTTCCTTGGTGTATGTGCAACCTAACCAAAATAGTTCCACTTTTGAAATGCGTGAGGTGGAGCTCGGAAATTTGATGAATGGTAGTTATGTGGTCAATTCAGGATTGCAATCGGGAGAAATGATCGTGGCAAAAGGAACATTTACGGTCGATGCTGCTGCGCAGTTGCAGGGGAAAAAGTCCATGATGAATCAAAAAGGAACTGCTATGCAAAAGGGTCACGAAGGACATTCCGAAATGGGTAATGGCATGAAAATGGAATTTTCCCAAGAAGTGGCATCAAAGTTCGGTGACCTTTTAAAAGTATATCTGGATTTAAAAGATGCTTTGGTAGCTTCAAATCAGGATCAAACACAGAAATTGGCGAAGAATGGAGCGGAAATAGCTTCTGAAATTAAGAGTTTGCAAATGGATGACATGGGCAAAAGCCATATCACACAACTAGCGAGTCAATTAAAAGAGATAGCCTCTAAAAGTGACTTGGAAGGTCAACGAGAAGCATTTGTGTTGCTCTCCCAGAACATGATTCAAATTGGTCAACAAATGAAAGGTTTAGATGCAAAACTCTATGTGCAACACTGCCCCATGGCCAATAACGACAAGGGTGCCAACTGGCTCAGTATGGAGGAAGAAATCCGAAATCCGTACTATGGAGATGCCATGCTCACTTGCGGCAGCGTTGTGGGTACGATTGACTGATTTTATTTTAGTTAATATTTAGCCAAATAAAAGCTACGGATTCAAATCTGAAATACATTTACTTCAGTTTTTAATTTATTGACTGATGAAACAAGCAAAGTCAAACGGAAAGTCATCTCCTGCAAAAGCTGTAAAGCCTGTTGCCAAGAAGACTACCCAAGCTACTGGTAAAAAGAAGTGACTTGTGGTTTCGGTTCTCACGGAGAGCCTTACAACTTAAGAGAAAAGAAAACGCCCCGATTTGCATCGGGGCGTTCCTATTTATATCCGAATAAGATGTTATTACATCATTCCTGGCATTCCGCCACCTCCCATTGGAGGCATAGCTGGTGCATCTTCCTTAATATCGGTCAAGGCACATTCTGTTGTCAAGATCATTCCTGAAACAGATGCAGCGTTTTCCAAAGCGATACGCGTTACTTTTTTAGGGTCAATGATTCCTGTTTTAAGCATATCCACATATTGGTCGGACTTGGCGTCGTAACCGAAGTCTTTTTTGCCTTCCAATACTTTAGAGATAACTACGGAACCTTCACCACCGGCGTTCTCCACAATAGTACGCAAAGGAGCTTCAATGGCCTTGGCCACGATTTGTACACCTGTAGTTTCATCCAAAGAGTCGGTTGCCAATTTTTCAAGAACCTTTTTGGCTCTTACCAAGGCAACACCACCACCTGCAACGATACCTTCTTCAACAGCGGCACGGGTTGCGTGCAAGGCATCATCCACACGGTCTTTCTTCTCTTTCATTTCAACTTCAGAAGCAGCACCTACATAAAGTACGGCAACACCACCGGCCAATTTAGCCAAACGCTCTTGAAGTTTTTCTTTATCGTAATCAGATGTGGTAGTCTCGATTTGAGCTTTGATCTGGCTTACTCTAGCTTTAATGTCAGAAGCGTTTCCGCTACCGTTTACGATAGTTGTGTTGTCCTTGTCGATGGTCACGGTCTCAGCAGTACCCAACATATCCAAAGAAGCATTTTCCAAAGAGAATCCTCTTTCTTCAGAGATTACCGTACCACCTGTTAGGATAGCGATGTCTTCCAACATAGCTTTTCTTCTGTCACCAAAACCTGGAGCCTTAACGGCAGCAATCTTAAGTCCACCTCTCAATTTGTTGACAACCAAAGTGGCAAGGGCTTGTCCCTCTACATCTTCAGCGATGATCAAAAGTGGTCTTCCTGATTGCGCTACTGGCTCAAGGATAGGAAGGATTTCCTGAAGGTTGGAGATTTTCTTGTCGAAAAGAAGAATGTATGGATTCTCCAAATCGGCGATCATTTTATCTGTGTCGGTAACAAAGTAAGGAGAAAGATATCCTCTGTCGAACTGCATACCTTCAACCACGTCTACGTAAGTGTCTGTACCTTTAGCTTCTTCAACAGTGATTACACCCTCTTTACCAACTTTGGTGAAAGCAGTGGCGATAAGGTCACCGATAGCTTCATCGTTGTTTGCAGAGATAGAAGCTACTTGCTTGATTTTGTCAGAGTCGTTACCAACTTTTTTGGCTTGTTTTTCCAAATCGGCCACCAAAGCTTCAACGGCCTTGTCGATACCGCGTTTCAAATCCATTGGATTTGCACCAGCGGCAACGTTTTTAAGACCTTCTTTTACGATGGCCTGAGCCAATACGGTTGCAGTTGTTGTACCGTCACCAGCTTGATCGTTGGTTTTGGAAGCAACTTCCTTTACCATTTGCGCGCCCATATCTTCCAGGGCGTCTTCCAATTCGATTTCTTTTGCTACAGATACACCATCTTTGGTTACTTGAGGTGCTCCAAATGATTTGCTGATGATAACGTTTCTACCTTTTGGTCCCAAGGTCACTTTTACTGCCTCGGCCAATTTGTCAACGCCTCTTTTCAGTCCGTCACGTGCATCTATGTCAAACTTAATATCTTTTGCCATTTCTATTTAGTTGATTTTTAAGTTATACAATTGCCAAAATATCGCTTTCGCGCATCATCAAATAGTCGGTACCATCGAACTTGAGTTCAGTTCCGGCATATTTTCCATAAAGAACGGTATCACCTATTGCAACGGTCATTTTTTCGTCTTTGGTTCCAGGTCCAACGGCTACAACAGTTCCTTTTTGAGGTTTCTCTTTTGCGTTGTCCGGGATAATGATACCGGAGGCAGTTTTGGTCTCGGCCTGTAGAGGCTCAATCAGAACCCTGTCTGCCAATGGTTTGATATTTACTTTAGCCATATTTTTAATTTTTAGGTGTTTGTTTTAAAAATTCTTGAATCTAGGAGACAGAAATTGTGCCATTGCCCAAAAACTGACATTCTGGAAAACAAAAATGCCAGCTTGTCATTTCAAGCTGGCATTTTTCTATGCTTTGTCACTTTTAAGTTATCCAATAGTGTCTACTGGGCTTGTAGTGTTGGCCGGTGGAAGTTGTTCTGGTACTTCTTCCGGTACTGTTTCTGGTATTTCGGTATCGTCGCCCTGAAGTAGTTTGGAATCCGCTTGGCTATAGTTTCCTTTTAAGGATACATTGGAAAGCAAAATCAATACAATCAACAAGGTGGCAAGGGTCCAAGTACTCTTGTCCAAAAAGTCACCGGTCTTTTTAACACCACCAACAACTTGGTTGCCACTTCCTCCAAAGGAAGATGACAATCCGCCTCCCTTAGGATTTTGGACCATAATGACCAAGACCAACAAAAGGCACACGATAATTATCAGTACCAAAAAAATTGAAAACGTGCTCATTTCTTATCTTTTTCTTTCTGCAGCTTCTTCACCGCCTGAATTTGGTCTGCAAAGAAACCACTTTTTTCTGGATATTTCAAACTCAATATTTTAAACGCTTGAATGGCCTTTTTGTACTTTTTTTGTTCTAGATACACCTTAGCCAAAGTCTCGGTCATCAACTCGTTTTTGTCCAGCTTGGTGGACTCCTTGATATCCACTTTTGGGTTGGATTCTTTTGGGACTATTTTAGGATTGTTCTCGATGAACTTGTCCAATAGTTCGAACTTTTTCTTCCGTTCCAGTTCATCCAATACATTTTCGTCCCGGTTGTCCTCATTCGTGTTTTGCTCCACAACAGGCTCGTCTTGGGTGGAAGTTAATTGAAGCCATTCGGTAAACGAATGTTTTTCTTTTTTAGTGAAAGGAATGGGTTTTCCCAGATTTAAATCACCCTCAATGTCCTTAGGTTTGGTTTCTTTTTCCGTTTCTTTTTTAAGAGGTCTGGATTCAAATAGTGCGGGATTCAGGATTTGTTCTGCATCGCTCAAGTTTTGGGGCAAGGCGGGCTCGTTGGTTTCGGTTAGCATGGTCGCCGCATTCGGATTCGGCTCTATTTCTTCCGAAACTGCCTCTTGATCTTCTAGTTTAGATCCCCTGCCTGCAATGGCATCTGCAATATTGTTCTGTACAAATTCTTTTGATGTGATATAATCAAAAAGAACATCCCTGTCCGTGGTATGTGCAGCGGTAACTTTGAGGGCACTGTTATATTTATAGCTGTCCAGATTTTTGAGTCCCTTTAAATGCAGTGCGCGTGCTGCCTGGAAATAGGGATATTCCTCAATGATGTCTTCTAGCTCCCTTGTTTGTTTGGGAGAGAGAATTGTATTTGAGTTTTGAAGAATATGTATAAAATCCGAAACGTTCATATAATACTACCAATTTCCCAAGGATGCATTGAAAATATCCTGGGTAAGTCGTTCAAAAATTTCTTCGTGCGCTGCGGCCTGCACGGAAGGTAGGGCAGCGGCTGCATCAAAATCATAAAAGAAAGAGAACCTTCTTTCAAAGTCGGCATCTTCCTTAGTGGTATTGTAAAAGCGAACATTTACGCTCATGGTCAACCTGTTTTGGTTGGTTCGCTGTTCTGCGTTGGCGGTCATCGGTACTACCTTATACTCTACAATTTCACCTTCGTAAATTAAGTCGCCATTGCTACCTGTTAAGGATAAACTGGTCAAGTTGTTGATCATATCCTGCAACGCCAATGTAAAATCACGCCCTAATCCAGGCACAATGACAGAACCGGGCGTTTGATCGGCATAGTTCTGGAAAAAATTGACTTGGAAACTTTCTGCAGTACCGATATCGGCACCAGAAAAATTATACGCTCCACAACTTTGGAACAGTAAAATCACTCCGAGCAAACCAATCTTTAATCCTTTCTTTTTCATCATAGCTGTTTAAACTTTTGAGTTCCGATTAAAGATCGTACTGCTTTATTTTTCTGTAGAGCGTTCTTTCCGAGATTCCTAGTTCTGCCGCGGCAGCTTTTCGTTTTCCCTTGTTGCGCTCCAATGATTTTTTGATCAATTCTATTTCCTTTTCCTGTAAAGATAAGGTTTCTTCTTCTTCGATTTCCTCCGCAAAATGATAACGGTCCTCTTGGGGCTGAGGCGTGGTGGCAGGTGTTGCAGGTTCGAGCACAGGTTCGGGTAAATGAAGCAATTCGGCACTAGTACTTTCCTCGTGTTCTATGTCCTCCTCATCGGGATTGCCATAGATTTTTCGAATCAACCCCTCATTCTCTCTTTGAACTTTGTTCGAATCATTGTCCTTCAACAACTCCAGCGTTAATTTTTTAAGGTCGTTCAGATCGCTTTTCATATCAAAAAGCACTTTGTAGAGTATTTCGCGTTCATTGCTGAAATCACCCTCTTTTTTGGCCTGTCCCACAACTGCCGGTAAATTTGAGCCGCTGGAAGTGGGTAGGTAGCTATTAAGCGTGCTGGCAGAAATGCTACGGTCTTCCTCCAGAACAGAAATTTGTTCGGCAATGTTTCGAAGCTGGCGTATGTTGCCCGGCCATCGATATTTAAGCAATAGCTCAATGGCATCGTCTTCCAGCCGTATGGTAGGCATTTTATATTTCTGCCCAAAGTCCGAGGCAAACTTCCTGAACAATAAATGGATGTCCTCCCGTCTATCTCGAAGAGGGGGCAAATTAATTTCCACAGTGCTCAATCTATAGTACAGGTCTTCCCTGAATTTTTCTTTTTCTATAGCTTCGAACATATTGATGTTGGTCGCGGCAACAATACGAACATTGGTTTTTTGTACCTGCGAAGATCCAACTTTTAAGAACTCCCCGTTTTCCAGTACGCGCAATAAACGTACTTGGGTAGTAAGGGGCAGTTCCCCGACCTCGTCCAAGAATATGGTTCCGCCATCTGCAACTTCAAAATAACCGCTACGGGTTTGCGTGGCTCCGGTAAAGGCTCCTTTTTCGTGTCCAAAGAGCTCACTGTCAATGGTTCCTTCGGGAATCGCCCCGCAGTTCACGGCAATGTATTTGGCATGTTTCCGGTGGGATAGGGAATGAATGATCTTTGGGATGGATTCTTTTCCCACACCACTTTCACCTGTTACCAAAACAGAAATATCCGTTGGTGCCACTTGAATGGCTTTTTCTATTGCACGGTTGAGCTTTACGTCGTTTCCGATAAGCTCGAACCGTTGTTTAATGGCTTGAACACTCTCCATGTATTAATTGTTCTTTGAATATTCGATAGCCTCCCCGATAAGAGTCGCCGAGGTGCATTCATTGATTTTTACGTTCACAAAATCGCCCACTTTGTAATTTTCCTTGGGAAAAATGACCACCGTGTTCTGCGAATTTCGTCCCATCCAATGGGCATCGGACCTTTTGGAAGGACCTTCGATGAGGACTTCTTCGGTTTTGCCCAAATGTTGTTGGGTACGGTAATGACTGTGCTGTTGTTGCAAGTCGATGATTTCGGTGAGTCGTCTTTTTTTGGTAGCCTCGGGAATATCGTCTTCCATTTTACGCTCTGCCAATGTCCCGGGTCTTTCCGAGTAGGCGAACATGAATCCAAAATCGTATTTCACGTATTCCATCAGACTTAAGGTATCCTTATGGTCTTCCTCTGTTTCCGTGGGGAAACCTGTGATCATATCTTGGCTTATTGCACAATCAGGAATAATTTTTTTGATGTTGTCTATTAACTCAAAATACTCTTCACGTGTGTGCAAGCGGTTCATCGCTTTTAAAATCCTATTACTTCCACTTTGTACGGGCAAGTGGATGTATTTACAAATATTCTGGTATTTGGCCATGGCCTCGATTACGTTCAAAGTCATGTCCTGTGGGTTGGAGGTAGAAAAACGAATTCGCATTTTTGGCTGGGCCTGTGCCACAAGTTCCAATAATCCTGCAAAGTTTACCGAGGTTGCCTTTTGCATATCGGAGGCCTTTTCAAAATCTTTTTTTAATCCACCACCATACCAAAGGTAGCTGTCCACATTTTGGCCCAAAAGTGTGATTTCCTTAAATCCTTTTTCCCATAGATCATTTACTTCTTGTAAAATGGACTGTGGGTCACGGCTACGCTCCCTTCCGCGAGTGAATGGAACCACGCAGAACGTGCACATGTTGTCGCACCCACGAGTAATGGAAACAAAGGCGGATACACCATTGGTGTTCAATCGCACGGGTGCTACATCACCATAAGTTTCATCTTTGGAGAGAATTACGTTTACGGCATTTCTGCCTTCGTCTATTTCTTGGATAAGGTTGGGAAGGTCTTTGTAGGCGTCCGGACCTACCACCATATCCACAATTTTCTCCTCTTCAAGGAATTTGCTTTTTAAACGTTCTGCCATACAGCCCAAAACACCAACTTTCATGTTGGGTTTGGATTTTTTGACGGCATTGAACTTTTCCAATCGTTTGCGAACGGTTTGTTCCGCCTTTTCACGAATGGAGCAAGTGTTTACCAAAACTAGGTCGGCATCGTCCAAGTTTTGTGTGGTGTTGAAACCTTCCTTGGCCAAAATGGACGCTACAATCTCGCTATCGGAAAAGTTCATCTGGCAGCCATAACTTTCTATATAAAGCTTTCGGCTGTTCTTTTCATTATTTTCCAGCGACAAGGTGCTTCCTTGTTGGCTTTCGTCTATTATTTTTTCTACGCTTTTTTCCTCTATCATAAATATTTCAATGGGGTGCAAAGATAGTGCTTATTACATTTTAGTGACAATATGGCAGTGTTTTTTAATAATAAATTGCGATATCCCCTGTTAGTGTTACCTTCAGGATTAAAAACTAAATTAATTAAGGGATGAATTTTACCAATATAACCGAAAGAATCAACCAAAGTGGGCCTATTGAGTTCGGTAGTATTTTTAATAACTCCGTGGAACTGTTCAAAAAAGTTTGGCTCCAAGGTTTTATAACTCTTGTGCTGACAATGGTGAGCATTCTTCCATTTTATCTGTTGTTCTATGCTCCACTGATCTCCTATGGGATTTCCGATCCAAATGCCTTTGAAAGTGAAGAGTTACCACCTGCCGTTGGAGGTGTTATGTTATTGATCATGCCGATTTTTATGACGGCCGTGATGATGGTCGCTATTTGTTTGAACGCAGGTTTTTTACGGATCTGTAAAAAATATGACCTGAATGAATCTGGTAAGGACGACTATTTTTATTTTTTTAAAAAGGAATATTTAGGAAAGGCCATAATCATGAGCCTAATCATATTTGGTCTATCCATTGTTGGGATGTTGACCTGTGGTCTGGGCCTTTTTTATTTAATGGTCCCCCTTTCGCTGTTTCCGGCATTTTTTGCATTTGATAAGGAACTTTCCGCTATTGAAATTATCAAGGCAAGTTTCTCACTTGGCCATAAAAACTGGTTGACCTTGTTTTTGTTGATCTTGGTATCCTCGTTGGCATCGCAACTTGGGGTTGTCTTATGTTTTATTGGTTTTTTCTTTACGGTAATGTTCAGTAAGATTCCCATATACTTTGTTTATAAGGATACCATTGGGATTTCCATGGATGTATAATTTATCCAATAAAAAAAGCGCCCTCACATCAAGGGCGCTTTTTTTTAGGTAGGGATCGACCACTATTCCATGGATATCATTTTGATTTTGTTCTGATCTGCTTTTTGGTTGATCAAAGTGGCTTGTTTTTCTACCAATGCATTAAGATCGTTGATCTCTTTATCCAGTTCCTTGGTGACTTCCACAAAAAATTCCTGGGCCTGCTTTGTGGGTCTTTGGTCCCCACGTTGTGAGTCGATCATTAAAAATGCCAATCTATTATTGATACGTATACCATAATTCAAAGGGTCTTGTCTGCTTTGGTTTTTTGTCATATGGATATTGTTCTCAATAATGGAAAGCTCCTTTTCAAAATCCTTAGCCAATTTTTGGATTTCTGGATTGTCCTTGGTTTTTTCCTTCAAATAGGCCAAATCCTTTTTAATGTTTCTGATGTTGATAATGGCATTGTTGGCACGGGATACCTGCTCACGGACCTTCATGACAAAATCAAATTGATCTTGGAAATCTTTCTGGCTGAGCGATACCCTTGGATCTTTTACAATGCTAAACGTCTGTTCCATGGAACTTCCATTAACGCTAAGGCGGGCCTTATAGGTACCTGGCACTGCTTTTGGTCCTATGTTCGGAGAAGAGTAAAATACCATTCCCTTGAACTCTTGATAGCCGGGATATCTCATGTTCCAAACAAATCGGTTACCACCTTCGGAAACCTTCAATTTTTGAGTGGAAGTCGGATTTAGCCTATCCGGTTTGGCATGGTTGGAAAAGGTTTGAATTACACTTCCATCTGTTTCCAAAATTTCCATGGTAACGGTATCGGTTTCCTTTAAACTTTTTAGGTAGTAGTTGATAATGGCGCCATCTGGGTGATTTTCACCAACCAATTTGGTGTTGGGCTCTTGCCAAGAACGTTCTTGGTACATCCTGTATGCCATATCGGGTTTGTACAGGTAAAAGTCACTGTTGGCGACTTCTTCGGACAGTTGGTGAAGTGGAGTTAGGTCATCTATCATCCAAAAACTTCTTCCGTGGGTAGCAACGATAAGGTCGTTGTCCCTAACATGTAGGTCACGAATAGCCGTAACAGGTAAATTCAATTGGAAAGGCGTCCAGTTGTTTCCGTCATCGAACGAAATGTACATGCCCCATTCAGTCCCTGCATACAGTAATCCTTTACGGACCTTGTCTGAACGAACCACACGGGTATAATAATTCTCATTGATACCATCCGTGATCAATTTCCATGATTGCCCATAATCTTCCGTTTTGTACAAGTATGGAGTATAATCCCCGAATTTGTAGGAGGTAGCGGCAACATAAACCGTACCTGGGTCGAATGCACTTGCGTCGATCGAGTTGATCATGTTCAACTTTGGTGACATGGAAGCAGGAGGGGTTACATCTTTCCAAGTGGTGCCATTGTCACGGGTCACATGTATCAGACCATCATCACTACCGGTCCAAATAACTCCTTTTTCGAGGATGGATTCTGTAATTACAAAGACATTGGAATAGAATTCTGCTCCGGTATTGTCCTGTGTAATGGGTCCTCCGGATGATTCTATGGTTTCCGGTATGCCTCTGGCCAATTCGGGAGAAATGGTTTTCCAAGATTGTCCTCCATCTGTGGTGGCATGTAAATAATTGGATCCGGCATAAAGTACATTGGAATCGTGTCGGCTAAAGGTCAACGGATAATTCCAGTTAAATCGGTATTTCATGACTTCCGCTCCGGAACCGGCAGGGTTGTCCGGCCACACATTGGTAGAGGTAGTCTGTCCAGTAGTATGGTCCAAACGGTTCATGTAACCTTTGTAGGTTCCTCCGTACACTATTTGATTGTTCTTTGGGTCTGGTGCCAAATGAGCACTTTCCCCTCCGGCAGTAACGTCCCAATCATCTTCCGTAATGGATGCTCCCGAGGAGCGGTGAGAAATTCTTAGTGCGGTATTGTCCTGTTGTGCCCCATAAATGCGGTATGGGAAAATGCTATCAGTGGCAATACGATAGAATTGCATGGTGGGTTGGTTAAAGTAAGTAGTCCAGTTGTTGCCACCATCGTTGGAAATTTGGGCACCTCCATCGTCTGCAATGATCATTCTTTGATTGTTGTTCGGATCGATCCAAAGATCGTGGTGGTCACTGTGTCCGGCCACTTTCAAGGTAAAGGTGTTCCCACCATCCGTGGAAACGCCGTAGCTCACATTCATGACCCAGACTTTATCCTTGTTCTGGCTATCGGCATAAATTCTGCTGTAATACCAGGCTCTTTGTCTCAATCCTCGGTTTTCGTTTACTTTTTTCCAAGTGGCTCCTGCGTCATCCGAACGGAAGACACCACCGTCTTCGGCCTCAATTATGGCAAAAACCCTATCGGAATCTACTGGGGAGACCGTAAGGCCTACAATTCCCCAAGGAAATCCGGGTAAACCGGAATTTTCGGAAATATCTTTCCAAGTGTCCCCTCCATCGGTACTTTTGAACATTTTGCTGTCTGGACCACCACTGTCCATTCGGTATCCATTTCGTTTCATTTGCCAGGTGGAGGCATAAAGAATTCTACTATTGTTAGGGTCCATTACAAGGTCGCCTGCACCGGCCTTGTCACTTACGTAAAGGATTTTTTCCCAGTTTTTTCCGCCATCTGTTGATCGGAAAACACCTCGTGTCTCGTTGGGTTTCCATAAATTTCCTATAGCAGCTACATAAACAATATCGGGGTTGTTTGGGTGAATCCTGATTCTGGCTATATGCTCAGAGTCCTTTAAGCCGATAAATTGCCAGGTCTCTCCAGCATCCATACTTTTCCAAAGGCCTTTACCCGAGGAAACATTTCCGCGAAGGGTTTGTTCACCTTCTCCCACATAAATAATATTAGGATCGGATTCCGCTACGGCAACGGCGCCAATGGAACCGCCAAAGTAGCCATCGGAAATACATTCCCATGAGTTACCGGCATCTGTGGTTCTCCATACACCTCCGCCAGCTGTACCCATATAATAAAGGTTGGGGTCGTTGGCAACACCGGTAACGGTGCCTGAACGTCCACCTCTGTGAGGACCTACCATGCGGTATTCCATACCATTATATAAGGACTCCTGAAATTGGGGAGAAGTGTTTTTATTCTTTTTTCGTTGTGCGTTCGAGGGATAGAAGCATAGCATCGCAAGTGCTATGATCAAATAACGGTTGGTCATTTTAGTTGGGTTATTGAGTTAGTCCCTCTAAAAATAACAATTATTTCATCCATGGTCATCAACCGTTAAATATTAATATGAGTTTCCAAATTTGTGAGATGGATTTTTGGGATTTTATGGCTAAATCAAAGTATGTAAATGCTGAAGTTTAAATTTTAATATACTTTTGTTGAGACAAAACCCAGTGCATGCCAAAGAATTTAGTTATTGTAGAGTCCCCCGCAAAGGCGAAGACCATTGAACGATTTCTAGGAAAAGAATTTCAAGTAGAGTCCAGTTTTGGACATATCGCCGACCTTCCTTCAAAGGAACTTGGTGTAGATGTTGAAAACGATTTTAAGCCAAAATATACGGTGGACAAGGAGAAAAAGGCCTTGGTCAAAAAACTCAAGGACTTGGCCAAAAAAGCGGAAACCATATGGCTTGCGAGTGATGAGGACCGCGAAGGAGAGGCTATATCTTGGCACTTGGCAGAAGAATTGGGATTGGACAAAAGCAAGACCAAAAGAATTGTATTCAACTCCATTACCAAATCCGCTATCCAAAAGGCGATAGAAAATCCAAGGGATATCAATTACAACTTGGTAAACGCACAACAGGCCCGTAGGGTATTGGACCGTTTGGTGGGTTATGAGCTCTCTCCGGTACTTTGGAAGAAAATAAAACCGGGACTTTCTGCAGGAAGGGTACAATCCGTTGCGGTACGCTTGATCGTGGAACGTGAAAGGGAAATTGAAGGGTTTACTCCTGAAGCATCTTTTAGGATCAAAGCGGAATTTAAAACAGATGACGGCAATACGTTTGATGCCAAACTGAATAAAACATTCCCGACGAAGGAATCTGCGGAGAATTTTTTGAAAGAAAATATAGGAGCCGATTTTTCGGTTTCAGATCTGGCAAAAAAGCCGGCCAAGAAATCACCTGCAGCACCATTTACAACTTCTACATTACAACAGGAAGCATCCAGAAAGCTTTATTTTTCAGTAAGTAGAACCATGCAGGTAGCACAGCGTTTGTACGAAGCAGGTCTTATTACCTACATGAGAACGGATAGTGTGAATCTGTCCAACGAAGCGATTGCAGCAGCAAAAGATGCCATATTGGAAAATTATGGTAAGGAGTACAGTCAAACCAGAAACTTTACGGGCAAATCCAAAGGAGCACAAGAAGCTCACGAGGCCATTCGTCCAACCGATATGAAATTACAGTCGCCCCAATTAGAGCGCGACCAAGCAAAATTATACGAACTGATTTGGAAACGTACCCTTGCTTCGCAGATGAGCGATGCCCAATTGGAACGTACCAATGTAAAAATCAAGGCGAGCACCCACAACGAGGAATTCTCTGCAAATGGGGAAGTAGTGAAGTTCGATGGTTTCCTTAAGGTATACTTGGAGGGAACCGATGATGAAGACGGCGAGGAGCAAGAGGGTATGTTGCCGGCTATGAGTATCGGGGAGCCGTTACAAAACGTATATATTTCGGCCACCGAAAGATTTACCAGACCTCCTTACCGATTTACGGAAGCTTCGTTGGTGAAAAAACTGGAAGAGTTGGGTATTGGTAGACCTTCTACATATGCACCGACCATTTCTACTATACAAAATAGGGGCTATGTCGAAAAAGGTACCGTTGAGGGGACCGAACGCAAATATGCCCAATTGGTACTCGAAAACGGAAACGTATCCGATAGCCAGCTTACCGAAACCGTAGGGTCGGAAAAAGGAAAGATCGTTCCAACGGATATTGGAATGATCGTAAACGACTTTTTGGTGACGCACTTTACGCAAATTCTCGATTATAATTTTACTGCGCAAGTAGAAGAAGATTTTGATGAAATTGCTTCCGGTGATGAGGATTGGCAAGAAATGATGAAAAATTTCTATAACGATTTTCATCCTAATGTGTTGGAAGTAGAAGAGAATGCCGAACGTGCGAGCGGGGAACGTGTACTGGGTACCGATCCTAAATCTGGCAGGCAAGTATCCGTAAGATTGGGCCGTTTTGGACCCATGGTACAAATTGGAACGGTGGACGATGAGGAAAAACCAGAATTCGCCAGTCTGTTGCCAGACCAATCCATTGGCACCATCACTTTTGAAGAGGCCATGACGCTTTTTGAACTTCCAAGAAAATTGGGTGTATACGAAGGTGAAGAAGTTGAGGCCAATGTTGGGCGTTATGGACCTTATGTTCGATTTGGGAAAAAATTCATTTCCTTGGACAAGGGCGAAAGTGCTTTTGATGTGGATATGGACCGCGCCATAGAATTGATCAAAGCAAAGCAAAAAGCCGATGCACCCATTGCTACATATGAAGGCAAGGAAGTGACCAAAGGTAAAGGCAGGTTCGGACCGTTTATCAAATGGGACGGCATGTTCATTAATGTGAACAAGAAATATGATTTTGATGATCTTTCCGAAGGGGATATCGCTGAGTTGATCGAGGCCAAAAAGAAGAAAGAAGCCGAAAAGCTGGTTCAAGAATGGCCCGAAGAAAAAATCAGGATAGAAAAAGCCCGTTGGGGAAGACACAATATAATAAAAGGTAGGGTCAAGGTAGAGCTTTCCAAGGATGTGGATGCCACAAAAATTACTTTGGAAGAAGCACAGGCCCTATTGGAAAAGAAAGCACCAAAGAAAAAAGCCAAGACAAAAGCAAAAGCTAAGAAATAGTATGGCCTTCGATTTTCTGGTTCCGGTCAAGGACAAGGTATTGGCACATTCCGAATTGTTGCCAGAACAAGCATTGGGAAAGAATATCCATATGCATACGGAGAAAGATGGGCTCCCGGTATTTGCCCATGCCGATGTTGCCATATTTGGCGTACTGGAATCCAGAAATGCTTTTGAGAAGAAACCAGAAAAACTTGATCTAGACGAGGTCCGCATACAGCTTTACCGTTTAATGATGGGCAATTGGAACTCCACCATCATTGATATTGGCGATGTGGAGGAAGGCGATACGGTCGAGGATACTTATTTTGTGGTAAAGGAAATCGTGGCCGGATTGCTCGAGGAAAACATTATTCCCATAGTATTGGGGCTTACCCAGGATATTACCTTTCCAACTTACCGTGCTTTTGATAAGATTAAGAATATGGTGAATCTAGTCTCCATCGATAGTCGTTTCGACTTTGGTGAGGACGATGAACTGATATCATCTCATTCTTATATGAGCAAGATAATCACGGACAAGCCGAATAACCTCTTCAATTTTTCCAATATAGGTTACCAGAGTTACTTCAATGCCCAAGAAGAGAAAGATCTTATGGAGCGGTTGTTCTTTGATGCCTATCGGTTGGGAGAGATAGTGGCCAATATAGAATTGGCCGAACCGGTATTGCGCAGTAGCGATATCGTAAGCTTGGACCTACGGGCCATAAGGGCCACCGAAATGGGCGGTTCCAGAAATTTCTCGCCCAATGGTTTTACCGGAAGGGAAATATGCGCCATAGCCCGATATGCCGGTATTAGTGATAAGGTTTCCCTTTTTGGTATCTACGAAGGGGAGAATTCCTATCAGGCATTCCAGATGATAGCACAGATCATTTGGTATTTTATAGAAGGGTTGAGCTTTAGAATAAAAGAGTACCCTAGCTCAAAGAGCGAAGACTTCACAAAGTTTACCGTGCCCACGGATACAGAGGAATTGGTCTTCTTCAAAAGCCATGTAACAGAAAGATGGTGGGTAGAAGTGCCAACAATTTTAGCTGAACATACTAAAACAAATTCGGTGGCGTTATTACCATGCACCGAAGAGGACTATTTGGATGCTTGCAACCAGAACATTCCTGAAAGGTGGTTCAAGGCCTATAGAAAAGGCCTGAACTAAATAAATTAATTTTTGATCATTAATTGTTTTTACACAATATTTCATTCAAAAATCAGTTTTGAGAATAATGAACCTGTGTAGCACAGTTATTTAAATCTTGAATCGAACAATTTAACCTAAAGTATGAGAAAGCTATTCTTGTCATCTCTAGCACTTGTTTTTTTGCTTACCAGTTGTGGCTCTAAATCGAGGTCAAAAGGTGAACTAGTTGGGGTCAGTGGAAAAAAATGGCATCCAGAAAAACCCTATGGAATGGAATTGATTCCCCGCGGCGCCTTTGTTATGGGTAAAGCCGAGGAGGATCAAGCAAAAGTATTGAACGCTCCCACAAGAACGGTTACCGTACGTTCCTTTTATATGGACGACACGGAAATCACCAATAGTGAGTATCGACAGTTTGTGGAGTGGGTCAAAGATTCCATAGTAAGAACAAGATTGGCCATTTTGGCCGATGAATTGGGCATTAGCCCGGAAGATGAAGGTATTGGGGAGTATGCTTTTAAAGATACCGATACTACCGAACTTTCCGTATACGATAAGTATATGCTCGATAACTATGCGGGTCTTGGAGACACCGGATACGAAGGAAGAGCGTTGAATAAGGATGTGGATTTGGTTTGGGATACGTCTGAGTACCCAGATGAATACTATGCCGAAGTAATGGATTCCATTTACCTTCCAGAGGAAGAAAGCTATAATGGCTTAAGAAGCATTGATGTGACCAAGCTCAAGTACAAATACAGCTGGATGGATATCGAAGCTGCTGCAAGGGCAAGGACCGGTAACAGAAAAGAGTTCATTAAGCAAGAGGAGTTGGAGATTTATCCCGATACAACCGTATGGATCAGAGATTTCGAATATAGCTACAATGAGCCGATGCACAACGATTACTTTTGGCACGATGCCTATAGTGATTACCCTGTTGTTGGTGTAAACTGGATGCAGGCCAAAGCTTTTTGCAACTGGAGGACAAAGTTTAAAAACGACGATCAAAAAAGTCGTGGAAAACAATTCGTGAACCAGTTTAGGTTACCTACCGAAGCCGAATGGGAATACGCAGCCCGCGGTGGAATCGAAGGTGGTAGCTATCCTTGGGGTGGTCCTTACGTAATCAGCGATACAGGTTGCTTTATGGCCAACTTTAAACCTCAGAGAGGGGATTATGCAGCGGATGCGGCATTGTATACCGTGGAGGCAAAATCTTTTGAGCCGAACGACTATAACCTATACAACATGGCCGGTAACGTGGCAGAATGGACGAATTCCAGCTTTGACCCAGGAGCATACGAATACTTGTCTACTATGAACCCGAACATTGGTTCGCAGGATAACAAAAGAAAAGTGATCCGTGGAGGTTCTTGGAAAGATGTGGCTTACTTCCTTCAAGTAAGTACAAGGGATTATGAATATCAGGATTCCGCAAGAAGCTATATCGGATTCAGAACCGTACAAGATTATATGGGAGAAGAAGATTCAACCAACGGTAGAAGCGGACTTTAATAAAAAAACGAGAGAACATTATATAAATAACAGAAGAGTAGTAACCAAATACTTATTTATATAACTTAATTAAAACTAGAATTATGGCACAGTCAAAATCAACAAAAAAGCTGTTTAACATGGCCTACGGGCTTGGAGCATCGGTAGTAATTATTGGTGCATTGTTCAAGATCCTTCACTGGGAGTTTGGACCACTTACCGGTGGACTTCTTCTTGCAGTTGGACTTATTACTGAAGCATTGATCTTTGCAATCTCCGCATTTGAACCAGTGGATGATGAATTCGATTGGTCTTTGGTATACCCGGAATTGGCAGGAGGTGAGGCAAATGCTTCCAGAAAACAAGAGGCTAAGGATGCTCAAGAAGCGGAAGGTCTTCTTTCCAAGAAATTGGATAGTCTTCTTAAAGAAGCCAAAATCGATTCAGATCTTTTTGCCAACTTAGGTGAGAGTATCAAGAGTTTTGAAGGTGCTGCCAAAAATATCACTCCTACAACAGATGCTATTCAGCACACTAAAAAGTACTCTGAGGAATTGTCTCACGCAGCAGCTCAAATGGAATCTTTGAACAGCTTGTACAAAGTACAATTGGAAAGTGCTAGCAGACAAGCTTCCATCAATGAGGAAGTAGTACAGAATGCAGGTGCATTGAAAGACCAAATGGAGTCTTTGGCAACTAACCTATCTTCTTTGAACGGAGTATACGGTGGTATGCTTACAGCCATGGGTGGAAAAAACTAATTAGAGGTTTTTAATCAACAGAAAACAAAACCAAATCAAATTAATTATTAAATCTAATTAGAAAAACATGGCAGGAGGAAAACAAACACCACGTCAGAAGATGATCAACCTCATGTACTTGATCTTCATCGCGATGTTGGCACTTAATATGAGCAAGGAAGTACTTGCGGCATTCGGACTTATGAACGAAAAGTTGGAAACTTCCAACACGAACATGGACTCCAACAACGCTAGTTTTTTCGCTAGCTTGGAGACCAAAGCTTCCGAAAATGCAGAAGAGTACGGTGAATTGTACGAAGATGCTCAGAAGGTAAAGGAACTTTCAGATGACTACTACAGCTATTTGGAAGGTTTGAAAAAAGAAATGACTGCGGACTTGGAAGACCCAAAAGACTACGTGGTTATGGATAAATCCGATTACTTGGACCAAAAATTCTTTCAAGGTGACAATTTGGGCCCAGAAGGAAAAAAGTTCATGGAATATATCGAAAATTACCGTGAAGGTGTGATCAATGCATTGCCAGAAGGTAAATTCGAATCTTTGAAATCAGCAGTTAAAACTCGTTTTGCAACTGGTGGTGAAGATGGTAAAGTTGAGAAAAGAGACGGTACACGTCAAGATTGGATCAACTATCACTACGAAGGATTCCCATTGGTGGCTTCTTTGACCAAGATGACCCAATTGCAAGCTGACATCAAAACTACCGAGCAAGAGGTATTGAAAACCCTATTGGAAGGTGAGTTGACAGAAGCTGTGTCCTTGACCAACTTTGCAAGTTCTTTGTCCGCTCCCAAAACCGCTTATTACGCAGGTGAAAAATATGATGGTAAAGTAATTGTTAGTAAAACTGACAAGACTTCCACTCCTGTAAAAGCTGAATTGACTTTGGACGGAAGACCATTGACAGAAGGTAAGGATTACGAATTGGAAGCTGGTGGTATCAAAATGTTGATCAGTGCCGGTACTCCAGGTGACCACACCATTAAAGGAACCATGACGTTTATGCAGGACGGTGAAGAGGTGCCAGTAGAAGTGAACAATACTTTTGCAACAATCTCCATGCCTAACGCAGCAGTAATTTCTGCTGATAAAATGAACGTGGTTTACCGAGGTGTTTCCAACCCAATGACGATTTCCATTCCTGGTATTCCTGATAATAAGGTAACTGCAAATGCTCCTGGTTTGAGCAGAAGAAGCGGAAGCCAGTACGTTATGAACCCAGGTACAGGAAGATCTGTGACCATTACAGCTTCTGGTACATTGCCAGATGGTAAAGGTATCTCTACCAAGTCTGAGTTCCGTATCAAGGATATTCCAAGACCAAGCGGTACTGTGCGTGGAGAGTCCGGTAGCATTAAAATGCCAAGAAACAACCTAGAGATTTCTACGGTTAGCGCTATGTTGGAAGACTTTGATTTTGACTTGAACCTTGCTGTTAGCGAGTTCAAATTTAAAGTGCCAGGTCAACCTACAGTAGTGGTTAAAGGCAACAAATTGGATGCAAGGGCCAAATCTGCACTTAAAAGAGCAGGTAGAGGAGAGTCCGTACAGATATTCGATATCCAAGCTTACATCACCAACAACAAGAGCTACAAGTTGAAAAAAGTATCTCCTGTAGTGGTTGAGCTTACAAACTAAGAAGTATAAAAAGTATACAAGTGATCATGAATTGGAAAAACGCATTATTAATTGGATTGCTGGGCATACTGCCAGTATCTATGATGGCTCAGGCAAATATTTTAAATGCCAAGTTGCCCGAAGATATCGGTAAGAAAACCCAAGCTCAAATTGAGTCGGATGCCGATGAACCGCTAGAGTACGGTTATGTGGATGATAGGGACATCCTATGGTCCAAGACCGTCTGGGAAATCGTTGATCTTGATGAGAGAGTTAACTTTCCATTATATTACCCGACCGATACCATTGGTATTGGAAAGGACAGAAGGTCGCTGTACCATGTTTTGATGAAAAACATCAAAAATGGAAACCTTACCGAGGTTTATACAGATTCCTACTTTACCGAAAAAAGGAAGTTGGAAGACCTTTCTGCAACCTTGAGCAAAGTCGATACCACAGATTTAGGGTACGAACAATTGAATGCTGGAGAGCAGGTTTCCCCAGAGTTTATCAACAAAAGGGATCTGACTGCAGCTGATATTGAGGAGTACCGTATAAAAGGAATCTGGTATTTCGACAAGCGTCAAGGAGAACTTAAGTATCGTTTATTGGGGATTGCACCTGTTGCTCCTGATGTGAACTTCATCGATGATGAGTCCATTGATCCGGGAGAGAACAAAGTTGAATTGTTCTGGATTTGGTACCCTGCGGCACGTAAAATTTTACACGATGCCAAGGTGTACAACCAACGCAACTCCGCAAGACCAATTTCTTTTGATATGTTATTGAACGCACGTCGATTCAATGGTGTTATCTATAAAGAGGAGAACGTACACGAAGATCGTGAGATAAGCGATTATATTTTCGATAATGCATTGTTCCAATTATTGGAGGCCCAAAGAATAAAAGAGGGTATCCGAGACAGGGAGCAGGATATGTGGGCTTATTAAGAGTTCATAGAATATTTCCAATTCAATAAAGTAAAACGCCGCACTTAGTGCGGCGTTTTTTTTTGTATTTATCCATACACCAGGTAGTCCTAAACTCGGCCAGATGTCTAATTTTGTATTATGTTGGATTATATAGTAGTTGGATTAGGTTTGGCGGGAATCACTTTTAGTGAAGTCCTAGAAAAAAATGGAAAAACTTTCAAGGTGATTTCCGATGGTTCGCAACAGGCGTCACAAGTGGCGGGTGGTTTGTACAATCCTGTTATCCTAAAGCGGTTTACAATGGCGTGGAACGCAAGAAACCAGTTGGAAACAGCTAAGCCATTTTATCAAAGTTTAGAGGAGAAATTAAGCGTAAAACTGGATTATGAACTTCCCGTTTTGCGAAAATTTGCATCCATTGAGGAGCAAAATTCATGGTTCGAAGCCGCTGACCGACCCGATTTGGATTATTTTTTGTCTGCCCGGATAATCCAGAACAACAACGCCGCGATTGATGCTCCATATGGTTTTGGTGAGGTGAAATATACGGGTAGAATTGATACCGGTGCGTTGGTGGATTCGTATAGATCCTACCTTATTGGCAAGGAACAATTTGCTTCCGAATCATTCGATTTTGATGCACTCTCCATTTCTGATGGATACGTAACTTATAAGGATATCACTGCGAAGCACATTGTATTTGCATGTGGTTACGGTCTCAAACAAAACCCTTATTTTGAATATTTGCCCTTAAATGGCACCAAAGGGGAATTGCTTATAATCCATGCTCCTGAGTATAAGGAAGAAAACGTCGTTAAATCTTCCGTTTTTACGATTCCCATGGAAAACGACAAATATCTGGTCGGTGCTACTTACAAATGGAAAGATAAATCTAACGAGCCTACCGAGGAATCCAAGAATGAACTTTTAGAAAAACTAAAAACATTATTAAGATGTGATTTTAATGTTGTGGATCACGTTGCAGGTATCCGACCTACCGTTGTGGACCGCAGACCGCTTTTGGGCAAGCACCCCAAGTATCAAAACCTGTATGTTTTGAATGGATTTGGATCTAGAGGGGTGATGATAGGTCCTTATGCCTCAACACAATTGTTCGATCATATCGAATATCAAAAGGAGTTGGACCCAGAAATGGATATCCAAAGGTTTACTAAAAAGTACTTTCGTGATTAGCCTTTAACGGCTTCATGCTTTTGAACGGAAGTAGGGTCGTATTTCACAAAAAAGTTGATCCAAATATTTCTGGACAACCTAATAATTACCGGCATAAACACAACCAATGTTCCTACAATGGCAATAAAGGTCGTAGGCAAAGAGGTACCCAAAAACAAAAATGAAATTACAAAAGCGGCAACCGCAAAAGCAATGCCCACAGCGTAACTAACGTACATGGCACCATAAAAAAAGGAAGGTTCAATTTTGTATTTCAAACCACAATGCGAGCACCTTTCGTTCATACTGAAAATTTTGGATAACGCATATGGGTTGGACTTTTCGTACATGCTCTCCTCTTGGCATCTTGGACAGTTTCCTGTTAAAATGCTGTACATTTTGGTTCCTTTTTTTAACATTTGCACCTAATTTGATGCAAAAATAAGGATTCGTCCAAATTTGTTGTGTAATTCAGGTCACATATAATGTTAAACATTCATAATCTTTCTGTAGCCTTTGGAGGTGAATATCTGTTCGAGGAAATATCATTTCGACTAAATGGAGGGGACAGGGTTGGTCTTATAGGAAAGAATGGTGCAGGTAAGTCTACCATGCTTAAGATCTTGGCCAAGGAAATGCCTTTGGATGAAGGCGCCATAGCTACCGAAAAGAATATCAAAATCGGATTTTTAAAGCAGGATATAGATTTTGAAGAGGGTCGTACCGTACTGGAAGAATCGTATCAGGCATTTTCCGAAATAAAGGACTTGGAAGAGCAACTGGACCGCATAAATACAGCCCTGGCAGAACGCACGGATTACGAAAGTGACGGATACCATCAATTAATGGTAGACCTGAACGATGTTACTCACCGATACGAAATCCTTGGTGGTTACAATTATCAAGGTGATACGGAAAAGGTATTATTGGGTTTGGGTTTTAAGCGGGAAGATTTCAATAAGCTTACCGATACGTTTTCCGGTGGATGGAGAATGCGTATAGAGTTGGCCAAACTTTTGTTGCAGAGTAACGATGTGCTCCTTTTGGATGAGCCTACCAACCACCTGGATATTGAATCCATTATTTGGTTGGAACAGTTTCTTCGAAACTTCACTGGGGCGGTCGTCATCGTTTCCCACGATAAAATGTTCCTGGATAATGTTACCAATCGTACCATCGAAATTTCATTGGGGAGGATATACGATTACAGTAAACCCTATTCGGAGTTTCTGGTCCATCGCAAGGAAATCAAGGAACAACAGCTCAGTGCCCAAAAGAACCAAGAAAAGCAGATTCAGCAAACAGAGCGATTGATAGAAAAGTTCAGGGCAAAGTCCAGTAAGGCATCCATGGCCCAGTCATTGATCAAGAAGCTGGATAAAATGGAGCGTATTGAGGTGGACGAAGAGGACAACAGTGTAATGAATCTCCGATTTCCTGTTTCTGTAAACCCGGGTAAGGTGGTGGCAGAACTTCAAGAAGTCTCAAAAAGTTATGGTCCCAAGAAAGTGTTGGAATCAATCGATCTAATGGTGGAACGTGGTAGCAAAACCGCGTTTGTGGGCCAAAACGGACAAGGGAAAACTACCTTGGCCAAAATAATGGTCGGTGAACTCGATTATAAGGGTCACCTAAAAATTGGGCATAATGTACAACTGGGCTATTTTGCCCAAAACCAGGCCGAATATTTGGACGGGAACAAGACCATATTGGACACTATGATCGATGCCGCCAACGAAAGCAACCGTAGCAAGGTTAGAGACATTTTGGGTTCATTTTTGTTTAGGGGCGATGACGTGGACAAATATGTAAAAGTACTATCGGGAGGTGAACGGAACCGACTGGCCTTGGCCAAGATGCTTTTACAGCCCTTTAATGTGTTGGTGATGGATGAGCCTACCAACCATTTGGACATTAAATCCAAGAATGTACTTAAACAGGCCCTACAAAATTTTGAGGGTACCTTGATATTGGTTTCTCACGATAGGGACTTTCTTCAAGGATTGACGGATAGGGTCTATGAATTCAAGGATGGAGGCATCAAAGAGTATCTTGGAGATATAGATTTTTATCTGGAACAACGAAAAATGGACGATTTCCGTAGTGTTGAGAAGGGTGACCAAAAGAAAGAGGAAAAACCCCAAGAGAAAAGTAAGGAAAGCGATTACCATACCCAAAAGAAGCAGAAGTCCTTAAAGAACAAATTGAGTGGGGTCGAAAAAAGAATTTCCCAATTGGAAAAGGAAATTGCAGATATAGACCACGATTTATTGATGGACTACGATGCGACCATTGCAAAACCAGACTTTTTCGACAAATATGAAGGAAAAAAGAAGGATTTGGAATCTTTAATGGAAGACTGGGAAAGCCTTTCCCACGACCTTGAGGCGCTCGATTAGGCATTAGTGCAAATTTTACACAACGCTTTTTTGTTAATTCACAACAATATCGAGCGTATTCAACGATTATTTTTGTAGGATGTTTCTTCTTTTTATTACTTTGTAGGTAAATTCCTTACAGTTAAATAAGTAATAAATGATTCGTGTAGCTATATTTTTCTTTTACCTGATGTTCTCCACTGGGGTCACTTTAGCTAGTGGACAGGTATCCCTCAAAGAAAAATCTGCTTTGGTAGATCTTTTCAATAGTACCAAAGGTGAGGATTGGAATACGTCATGGGATTTGAATGCCCCGGTAAACACTTGGAAAGGTGTGGAGGTCAAAAATGGACATGTCGTTGGGATAACGCTTTTTATGAATAACCTAAACGGTTCACTTCCGGAGAGTATCGGAGATCTTAAACATTTGGTCAATCTAAATTTGGCATTTAACCAAATAACCGGAGTTCTGCCTAAAGACATTGTTCAACTGGAAGAGTTAAAAGTATTCCGGTTGGAAATGAACAGAATTAAAGGCAACATACCTCAAGAAGTAGGAAATTTTAAAAAATTGGAGATTTTCTCCATGTTCAACAATTTCTTGACCGGACCTATTCCGGAAACCTTTGGTGAACTCAAAAATTTAAAGGAACTCAACCTTTCGAGCAACAACTTAAAAGGGGCGATTCCAAAGTCCATTGGGAACCTTTCCAATTTAAAGGCACTGGGTTTGTTCGAAAATATGTTGGAAGGTCAAATTCCATCAGAAATAGGGAATTTGGCCCAATTAAAGGAGCTGGTCTTGTCCAATAACAGGTTGGGCGGAGATATTCCCGAGGAGTTTGGGCAATTGGCAAGTTTGGAAATCCTACAACTTCAAAACAACCAGTTCAACTCCTTGAACGCACTTCACAAAATGGATACGAAACAATTTTTGGTTTTTGATACCGACGATAAATCGTTAAATCCAAGATTCAAGGAAATACAATTTGAGCGCACTCGTATGGCAGATACCAAATTCGAGGACGAGAACGAAAACGAGTAGTTAGTTATTACTTTAGTTTGTTTGGTTTGGGGGTACAGGCGTGTATCCCCATTTTTTTTACAACAAAGTTTTTGTTGGATTTTATGAAATATTTAACCATTGCAAAAAATGTAGGGAATAGATTTGCAGTGATTAAACCAACTAACAAATGCGAAAGCTTATTATATCGGCGGTTGCCGGTGGCGTCATAATTTTTGCATCCTTGTATTTTGCAGGGCTTATTGCAGATAGCAAGGACAACAGAAGACCCCCTTCCCAAAAGGTGGTGAAGACCGTTTTTGTGGATACGGTATCCAATACCACTGTTCCGATAATGGTTCCCGCCAATGGTAATCTTCGAGCTAAAAAACGCGTAGAGCTCTATTCCGAAGTACAGGGTGTCTTTAGACCTGGCAGTAAACTTTTCCGAACAGGACAAGAGTATTCCGCAGGGCAAACACTAATTAAAATAGATGCCAATGAGTACTATGCCTCGGTGCAATCTGCGAAGAGTAACCTATACAATCTACTTACTTCCATAATGCCCGATCTTAGACTGGATTATCCCGAAATCTATCCAAAATGGCAATCCTACCTCAATGGGTTCGATTTGGAAAAAACGACCCCAGAGTTACCCAAAATGGAAAGTGAGAAAGAAAACTTCTTTATTACCGGAAGGGAAATAGTTTCCAACTATTACAATGTGAAAAATTTGGAGCAGCGATTGTCCAAATATACCATTACAGCTCCTTTTACCGGAATTTTAACGGAAGCCTTGGTCACCGAAGGAACTTTGATACGGACTGGGCAGAAACTGGGCGAGTTCATCAATACCGGTCTGTACGAGTTGGAAGTTTCCGTAAGTAAAACATATGCCGACTTTTTAAGGGTAGGAAAGAAAGTAGAGCTTTCCAATTTGGAGAAGACCAAGACCTATACCGGGCAAGTAACACGCGTCAATGGACGAGTGGACCAAAATTCGCAGACCATCACCGTTTACATCGAAGTTCAGGGAGAAGATCTTAAAGAAGGGCAATATCTAGAAGCCAACTTGGAAGCCAAGGAAGAAAATGATGCTATAGAAATAGATCGTTCCCTATTGTTGGAAAACAACCAGATTTTTGTGGTCAAGGACTCCATATTGGATTTGATGGATGTATCGCCCATATTCTTCACGGATAAGACCGTAGTGCTTAAAAATGTTCCCGACGGAGAAGTAATAGTGGCCAAGCCCATTACCGGTGCATACGCAGGTATGTTGGTAAAGACTTTTGACGAAAGTAAATCCTAAAAATCCTCAGCCGTGAGAAAGATCATCTCGTATTTTATTAAATACCACATGGCAGTGAATGTCTTTATATTGGCATTCTTTGTTTTTGGGATTGTGGGAATCTTTTCCCTGAAATCATCCTTTTTTCCACTCAATGAAGCTAGGAACATTACCATTGCCATAACTTACCCCGGTGCTTCACCACAAGAAATTGAAGAAGGTATTGTTCTAAAAATCGAGGATAACCTAAAGGGGTTGGAAGGAGTGGAAAGAGTAACATCTACCTCTCGAGAAAACAGCGGAACCATAAATGTTGAAATAGAGAAGGAAAGAAATGTGGATTTCATGCTGTTGGAGGTAAAGAACGCCGTAGACCGGGTACCTACCTTTCCAACGGGAATGGAACCTTTGATCGTGGCAAAACAAGAGCCGGTGCGTCCGACCATCAGTTTTGCAGTTAGCGGTAAGGATGTACCATTGGCCACCTTAAAACAAATTGGAAGACAAATAGAGAACGACCTTAGGGCGATCGATGGTATTTCCCAGATTTCCATAGCGGGGTATCCGGATGAGGAAATCGAAATAGCAGTGGACGAAAATAGTCTACTGGCCTATAACCTTTCCTTTAGCGAGGTGGCCCAGGCAGTTTCCAACGCCAATATCCTGGTCACTGGAGGTAATATAAAGACCGTTACAGAAGAATATTTGATACGGGCCAATAACCGTTCGTATTATGGAGATGAGCTATCCAATATCGTAGTTAGGGGAGATGCCGCTGGCCGTGCTGTCAGGTTGAAGGACGTGGCCGTGATACGTGACAGGTTCTCAGAAACACCCAATGCCTCGTATTTTAACGATAAGCTCGCCGTAAACATTACCATAACCAGTACCAATACTGAAGATTTGATGGGTTCCGCCGAAAATGTACGCCAGTATATTCAGGAATTCAATGAAAAATATACCAACGTACAACTGGATGTTATAGACGATCGATCTACAACCTTGACCCAACGTACGGAACTGTTGACCGAAAATGCGATTGTAGGTATGATCCTGGTATTGGTCTTCCTATCGTTGTTCTTGAATACGCGTTTGGCATTTTGGGTAGCTTTTGGACTTCCCATTGCATTTTTGGGAATGTTTGTGTTCGCACCTATGTTCAATGTGACCATTAATGTGCTTTCATTGTTCGGAATGATCATTGTTATCGGTATTCTGGTGGATGATGGGATTGTGATCGCAGAAAATATATATCAGCACTATGAGGATGGTAAACCTCCGGTAAAAGCAGCTATTGATGGGACCATGGAAGTGATTCCACCTATTATTTCGGCAATAATCACTACCATTCTGGCATTTTCTATTTTCCTTTTCTTGGATAGTAGGATCGGTGAATTCTTTAGTGAGGTTTCCGTAATCGTGATTTTGACCCTTGTTGTTTCCTTGGTGGAGGCCTTGATAATTTTACCGGCTCACTTGGCGCATTCCAAGGCATTGCACAAACAGAGTGATAAACCCAAGACGGGAATAGCAAAAGTGTTTGCCGAACTTAGGGCCATAAATAGGTTAGGGGACAGAATCATGAATTACATGAGGGACAAATGGTACAGTCCGGCCCTTAATTTTATGTTGAATTATAAGTTCCTCACCTTTGCGCTCTTTTTTATGGGACTGGCGCTTACCCTCGGATCTATCGGCGGAGGTGTTATTCGAACCTCTTTTTTCCCCAGGGTGGCCAGTGATCAGGTTTCCATAGAGCTGACCATGCCCAACGGAACCAACGAGAAGGTCACGGATTCCATAATAAGCTTGATACAGGACAAGGCACGTATCGTAAATCAAGAACTTACAGACAAGTATTTACAGGGTATGGATAAAATGCTCTATGTGAATATGATTAAGAATTTAGGACCAGGTTCGTCCTCAGCAAATTTGCAGATCAACCTTTTGCCAGGTGAAGAGAGACCGGATGGAATCAGAGCAGATATGGTGACCAACAGGCTCAGAGAATTGGTTGGACCTGTAATAGGTGTAGAAAGCTTGATCTATGGTTCCGGAGGAAATTTTGGAGGTAATCCCGTTTCCGTTTCCTTATTGGGCAATAATATTGCAGAACTTAAAGCCGCCAAGGAAGAACTTAAAGCTGCCATGGAGGCCAATGCCAATTTAAAGGATGTTGTGGACAACGACCCTGCGGGAATCAAGGAAATCAGATTGCAGCTTAAGGAGAATGCCTATTTGCTTGGATTGGATCTTAGAACGGTAATGAACCAAGTACGAGGTGGGTTCTTTGGGGCACAGGCACAACGATTTCAGAGAGGTCAGGATGAAATAAGGGTATGGGTGCGCTATGATAGAGAAAACCGATCGTCCATATCAGATTTGGATGAAATGAGGATTCTAGCTCCAAGTGGAGACCGTATCCCACTTAAGGAAATCGCTACATATACCATTGAAAGAGGAGATGTGGCCATCAATCACCTGGAAGGAAGAAGGGAAATCCAGGTATCTTCGGATTTGACCGATCCTGAAACAACCAGTGGAACCGATGCCATGTTATGGATAAGAAACGAGGTGTTGCCCGATATTCTTTCAAAATATCCGTCCATTTCACCTTCCTATGAAGGACAGAACAGGGAAGCCAATAAACTCATAGGATCTCTTGGATTTGTGGGGCCTATTGTGATTTTCCTGATTTTTATAACCATTGCCTTTACCTTTAGGAGCATCAGCCAGCCATTGCTTTTGATTTTTATGGTACCGTTCAGTTTAACTGCGGTGGCTTGGGGACATTATCTCCATGGTTTTCCAATCAATATACTCTCCATGTTGGGTATCATTGCCTTAATAGGGATCATGGTTAACGACGGCTTGGTTTTGATTGGTAAGTTCAATATCAATTTGAGGAACGGTATGAAATTCGATGATGCACTTTACGAAGCAGGACGTTCGCGTTTTAGGGCTATCTTTTTGACCTCCGTGACCACTATAGCAGGACTGGCGCCGTTGCTGTTGGAAAAGAGCCGTCAAGCCCAGTTCTTGAAGCCTATGGCCATATCCATCGCCTATGGTATTGCATTTGCTACGATATTGACATTGTTGATGTTGCCATTGCTATTATCCTTTGGTAATAGTGTAAAAGTATTTACCAAAAAATTATGGACAGGAGAAGAAGTGACGCCCGAAGAGGTGGAACGAGCTATTAGAGAGAAGCACGAAGAAGAGGAAATGGAGGCAGAAAGTATGGAGCATTTAAATGGCACGGAGAACACTAATATGTCCCAAAATGGAGAAGAAAATTCAAAAGTTGTAGAAGAAACCACATAATGAAAAACTTTTTTTATACAACAACCCTGATTTTATTGTTTTATGGTCCGGTAATGTTCGCTCAGGACCAGCTACTTTCCAAACAGGAAGCCATAGATATGGTGTTGGAGAACAATCTTGATATCCTGGTTGCAAGGAATACTAGAATTATCGATGAAAATAATGCGGATATCCTAAATTCAGGTTATTTGCCATCGGTAACAGGAAACGCAAGTGGGAGCATAGACAAACAAAATTCGGAAGGTGTCTTGGGAAATGGGGACACTAGGACAGCCGAGGGAGCGGAAACTAGAAGATACAGTGCTTCGGTAAATGTAAATTATACATTGTTCGATGGTCTCGGAAGATACTACAACTACAAAAGTTTTAAAGAAAGGTCCCAACAATCGGAATTGGAGGTGAGGCAGACCATTGAAACAACGATCTTACAGTTGTTCACGGTCTATTACGAAGCAGCGCGCTTAACCGAAAATACAGCAACACTTGAGCAGGCCTTGGCCATTTCAAAGGATAGGCTAAAAAGAGCGGAGTACCAGTTCGAATTCGGACAAAATACCGGATTGGATGTATTGAATGCAGAAGTTGATATCAATACGGATAGTATCAACCTTTTGAATTCCAGGCAGCTATTGCGAAATACCATGAGGGATCTGAACCTTATACTCAACAGGGACCTGTCGTCACAATTTTCAGCGGATACTACGGTAACCTTTGTTCCCGAATTACGTATGGAAAGTATGTACAATGAGGCCAAGATGAACAATGTAAGGCTTCAAATAGTGGAAAAGGACCTTAATATGGGTCTGAACGATATTCGAGTGGCTCGAAGTGGTTATTTGCCGACAATAGGTTTAACAGGTACATATGGTTGGAACGAATCCAACAACAACAGCCCACTGGCGTTCGTTTTACAAAATACCTCCACAGGAGTAACGGGAACGGTGAACTTGACTTGGAACCTATTTGATGGTGGCACCACCATTACGGGAATTAAAAACGCCAAAATTGCCTACAAAAACCAAGAAATAGCTAAAAAACAGATTGAACTGGAGGTAGAACGTGATATCCGAAATGCATGGGACAGTTATACCAATGCACTTTATGTACTAGAGGTACAGGAAAAAAACCTACAGACCAATCAAAATAACTTTAACAGAACTGACGAGCGCTATAAATTGGGTCAGGTGACCTCCATAGAATTTAGACAGGCGCAATTGAATCTGCTCAATGCTGAATTGGCCAAAAGTCAAGCTAAATACACCGCTAAATTGGCCGAATTACAAATGCTCCAAATTAGCGGACAGTTACTTAATGTTGATTTTTAGGCCATGTACGAGCATTTTTTTCAATGCCCGTACTGTTGGGAGGAAATTTCCTTTTTGTTGGATAACTCCATCGCCGAACAGACTTATGTCGAGGATTGTGAAGTATGCTGTAATCCCATAGAGGCGACCGCAGGTTTTAGGAACCAAGAATTGGTGTTGTTCAATGCCAAAGAGCTTGGCCAATAAAAAAGCCGAAGACAAATGCTCCGGCTTTGGTTGGAAATGCTCGATCTAAACCTTTCCAAGATCTTAAATTGATCAAATATCAGTAATCTAACTCTATCGGTCCTTTATTGGACCTTACTACTGATAAATTCGTACATAATCAATCTCAAAGGTATCCTCAGTAAAATTGGTAGGTACGTCACCTCCCAAGTTACCCCCGATGGCTACGTTGAGAATTAAATAGTGTTCTTCGTTAAACGGTTTATTGCTCGTATTCGGCAATTCAAAGACCAAAGTGTCGTCCACATAGGTCTTAATGCTGTTACCGTCCCATTCCATGGAATAGATGTGATATTCTCCGGAAGCATTTGCCACAGCGGTTTCACCTCCATCGTCCATATACTCCTCTGTGTTTAGATCGCCCCAATGAAAATGGGAAATAGTACTGTTCTTGTCCCATCCAGTTTGCTCCATAATATCGATTTCACCACAGAGCGGCCATCCAACGCTTCCGTATTGATCACCGAAGTAATTTCCCGTTTCATTTACATTGGCGCCCAAAGTCCAAATAGCGGGCCATGTACCAGCTGTGCTAGGAAGTTTGGCGCGTACCTCCACACGTCCGTAGGTAAAGGCGAATTTTGTGTTCAACCTTGCGGAAGTATACTCTTTGGTGCTGCCGTTATACGAATACTGTTCTTTTTTGGCCTTAATTTTTAAGGTTCCGTCACTTACAAAAGAATTGTCTTCACGATCGGTATAATGTTGAAGCTCCCCATTGTGCCAGCTTCCATTATTTGGCGGGATTATTTGATAATGCCATTTGTCACCATCTGGCCGCCCGGCACTTTCAAATTCATCGGAAAACACCAAAGTGGCAAATGCCTCATCAGACCTGTAAACCTCTACAGCATAACTTTCGTTTATAAAAGAACCTGATTGTGAATAAGCCCATACCACAATATTGTAGGTATTGGTCCCATTTTGGTAGAAAGTGTGTTCGAGCGTACCCGATTCACTCTCAATTTGATCTCCGTTGCCTATTCGAAAGGCATATCTAACTGCATTGTTTGCCGATGCTGTTATCTCAACCCTTCCAGAGCCGTCGCCATTTGGATTGTTTTCGTTGGCCCCGACAAGTGCAATGTCCACTGTTAAGTTGCTGGGTGTGGTGGCAGTATCGGAATCCCCGGAACTGCATGAAAGTGCAAATAACAAGGATAATAGGGATATATTAAAAATGCTCATTTTAACTATTTGATGAATACTCATTTCGTTTTTCATAGAAAACCTGACTTGGATTTATGCTCCTTTCCGCACAAAGAAAGGAGCTCATCCGTTTGCTTAATTAACTAACTCAAATCAATTTAAGATTTGTTTTTTGTTCACTATTTGTGGAAATAGACGTTGTCCACAAAAATGGTCATTGTTCCGGCCGGTTGTCCTGCATAGATCAGTTGTGCAATATTTGCCTTGGTGGTCAATCCTGCAAATTCCGATAGTGGGATGTCCAAAGAAATCCAAGTGTTTTGTTCGGGATTTGCAATGGTGATCTCGTGCTCAACGTCGTCACCGCCATCATAGGCCCCATCTGCTCCAAAATCTACGAGCTTTATTCTTATTTCCGTGGCATCGGCCGTCCAAACATCGGTATGTAAATGGGTCATTTCCGTTGCATCAATTTGATTGCCCACGGTTTCAACGCCCACAAAGTTCAGGTCACTGTACTTCTTCACATCATCACCTTCCACCAAAATATCCTCGAGGGTCGCAACGGACCAATCGGTTCTCCATGTATCCACAGGAACGTTGGTGTAAGCATTGCTGAAAAGGGATATTACATCTGCTTCGGCAAGGGCAGGGGTTGGAGCAGCCGCTGTTGGTTCCGTTGCAGGTGGTGAGTAGAAGTAGATATTGTCGAAATATATGGTGCCGTTACCATCGAACTTCAACTGAATCACATCGGTTAAATCAACTATATCGGAGAATTCGGTCAATGGAATGTCAACACTTGCCCACTCACCATTTACTATATTAAATGCATATGGGGTTTCTACTGGCCCTGAACTTATTAGTGACAAGTTGAGTGCTGAGGAATCAGCGGTCCAATAATCTACATGAACCATTGTCATTCCAGAAACATCCAATGGAGTCGCGAATTGTGTGCCTTGGTAGTTAAGGTTTTCGTATTTCAAAGTATTGTTGCCAGCAATATCTTCTTGTGTCACTATAGTGGCTTGGCCCCAATTTGGGTTGAAATCTGTTCCGGCCACATCAGCATAGGCATCGCTGAATACGGATATTACATTGGATTCCGGAATGGTTGGGTCGGGTGCTCCTGAAATAGGTGCGTTGGAAACACCCGCTTCGTTGTAGAAGAGTACATTATCCACATAAACAGTGTTAGCTCCTGAAGGTGCTCCCACAAAAATTAATTGAGCTATATGTCCTCTGGTGGTTAAACCTGTAAAGTCTGACAAAGGAATATCCAAGGTCACCCATTCTTGCTGGGCCGGTGCATCGAAAACCAATTCGTGCTCTACATCGTCACCGCCATCAAAAGCGCCATCTGCTCCGAAGTCTACCAATTTTATTCTGAATTCTGTGGCATCACCGGTCCAAATATCGGTTCGGAAATGGGTCATATTGGTCGCATCAATAGGAGCGGATACCGCTTCAACACCCACAAAGCTCAATTCGCTATATTTTTTAGCGGCATTTCCTTGAATATCAACATCCTCCAATGTGGCATTGGACCAATCTGTTCTCCAAGTATCTACGGTTACATCTGTGTAAACATCACTGAACAGGGATATTACTTCCATTGGGTCAATGGTTGGGTCGGGAGCAGGGGAAGTTGGTTCTCCGGTTGCTCCGGGTTCTTCCACCTCGCCACCTTCACTCATCACAATGTCATCAAAATAATGTGTGCTTTCCGCGCTCTTTTCTCCATTAAAATCAAAGAAAAGTACCATTCTGTCAAATTTGTCGGAATCGCTTGGAGAGAATACAAAGGATAATTCTTCCCATTCATTGGCAACTGTTGTTGTAGCTTGTACTTCTTTGGCAATGGAGCCATCTGAGCTATCCTCGAACTTTAAAAGTACGATTTGATCGGCCGCGGGAGCGTAAACTTTTATTTTGATGGTCTGCATCACGGTAAAATCCACTTTACTCGCAAGATCAAAGAAGAAACCGGACCATGGTTCTACACTTGGTGTTTGGGTATATGCTACCACTGTTTCAGAGGTGTTGATGCCCGATGGGTCGGGGTTTTCAATATATTCCAATGTGAACGAACCATCAATCTCACCGAAAAATTCTACTTCCGGTCCGCCGCATTCAAAATCCATTCCTTCGGAGAGTTCAGGAATTATGGTGGAAAAAGTACATCCTTCACCTGGTTCTGGCTCTGGTTCTGGTTCCGGTGCAACGTATGCCGAAGGAGGCGGTATATCGTCTTCCATCTCGCAGGATACAATGGAGCCCAAAATGCCTATGGCCATCAACAGGAACAAGATGGGCAATCTTGTGCTATTGAGGTTCTTATTGTTGTTATGCTTTTTCATCTTTCAATGTTATAAGTTAATTCTAGTTTGTGCCTAATTAGTTGTACCCATCGTTTTGTGGGTAATTTGGGCCTAAAAGGTCCATTTGCTGCTGTGGAATGGGCCAGTTTTGCATGTACTCTCTAAGAATATCTTTAGGATTTCCTTCAGGGTACGATTCGTTCATATTATCGTTGTTCATGTGGTCCAATAGGTAATCGAACAACAATCCGGTACGCTTTAGGGTGAACCAGCGCTGTCCTTCAAAAGCAAGTTCTCTGGCCCTTTCCTCTAAAATCGTCTCAAGGTCAATGCTGTTCACCGGAGCTGCGTTTGCCCTGGTGCGAACGGCATTTAGGTACTCCAAAGCCTTAGCGGAATTGTTCAGCATCATATGTGCTTCGGCACCAATGAGATAGGTTTCTGCCAAGCGATAGATCATAATGTTCTTGAAATGGTTCCTATCGGTAGGTTCCACGGTATCATCAAAAAATTTGAGAATACCTGGGTTCTGTCTTCTATAGTACAGCATAAACTCGTTTTGGTCCGTTTCGCTGTTTTCATAAAGATCTAGAGGGTCACCTAGTTCCTTACCTGCCGGCAAGGCTGTTTCATCGTTGTAGGCGTACTCAAAAATATAGTAGGTGTTGTCCTTTCTGTCATCATTTGGATCTTCATTGAGAAGGTCGATCGTGTATTGGTTCAAAGAAATAAATCCTGCTCCCGCACCTCCGTTTTCAACGGATTGAATCAAACCTGGGGCATCGGCATAGGATGAAACCATGTTCCAGTTCATGATATGTGGGCTACCCCCTCCGATGGTCTGCCTTTCAAAATTGATGGCAAAGAGTGTTTCCGAGTGGTTGAGCTCACCTGCAAATACTTCTGCTGTGGTTGAGGTCAAGCTATGACTTCCACTGGTGATCAATGCATCGGTTTGGGCCGCAGCCTCGGTCCAATCGTTTTCCCACATGGCCACTTTGGCCCTAAGGTGTCTAGCTGCTCCTTGTCCCCATCTTCCAAATTGGGCTGGGGCATAGTCCAAATTGGCTATGGCGAAGTCCAAATCGGAACGAAGTAGTGAGAATATCTCTTCCACAGACGATTTATCCTGAGGTACATCGAATGCATTTTCTGGTGTAGTAGGTTCCGTGGTAATGAAGATATTGTTGAACATACGGTAAAGCGTGAAGAAGGAATTGGCCCTCATACATTTGGCTTCAGCAATAATCTGGTTCCTTCTGCTTTCTTCAATATCCTCCAAGTTCTCTGCGCCTTGGATGATTGCATTGGCCCGGTCAACGATTCTATAGTAGTGTACCCAATGTGCGTTTATACCGGAAGTTGTTCCGTAGTCCCCTAAACTGGCACCCCATAACAGACGGCTATAAAGGGAAACCTCTCCGGTAATTCCAACTCCCAAATCGCTCTTGGCCTGTGGAATAAGTGGGTAAGTACCGTTAAGGCTCAAATCTTGATAAATGTTTCTGTTAAGGGTATACAGGCCGACCACTGCATTTTCCAATCCTTCAGGATTGGTGTACAAAAAGTCCACAGAGGTGTCGGACAATAGTTCGTCTTCCAACAGGTCTTTTTCACACGATGTGAATGTAGCAAGGACAAGGAGTATTGTCAGTGCCTTTTTTGATGTTATGTATTGAAATATATTTTTCATGACAATTTTTTTAGAATCCTAATTTTACACCTAGGGTTATATTTCTGGTCTCTGGGAAGGCCGATCCATTTTGATCGTTCGCCAATGGAGTTTGTTCCGGACTGTACGACCTGAAATCGGTAAAAGTGAACAGGTTGGTTCCCGTAACATATACCTTTGCCCTTTGCAGTCCCAATTTGGAGAATGCATCCTTTGGAATATTATATCCCAGGGTAAGTGTCCTCAACCTCAAATAGGAGGCATCTCTAACCGCAAAAGGAAACAGGTGAAGATGCGTATCCGGTTTTGGCCTTGGATATTCGGTCGATGGATATTCCGGTGTGTAATATTTGGTTCTGATACCGTTTATGGCACCTTTCCAAAGTTCACCGTTGGCAAGTACAGGATTTAACCTGGTAGCTCCCTGAACTATGTAAATATCCGCAAACAGGTCAAAATTCTTATAGGTAATGGTATTGGTGATAGAACCGTACCAATCTGGGTCGGTATTGGTGAACACGTTGTCCCTGTCATCAATCTGTCCGTTGCCATCTTGGTCGATTACACGAACGTCACCAGGTTGTGCCAATGGGTTACCAGATCCAGCGATGTCGTCACCTTCTTGATAGATGCCATCATATTTGGGCAACCAGATATTATTGATGGATTGTCCAATGGACAACCTTCTACCTGATGTATCGGTAATATCGATCGGGTTACCTTGATCGTCGGTCTCTCCGGTAAGGGAAATTACTTTGTTCCTGTTTCTGGAGAAAACCAATCCCAAGGACCAGCTAAAATCATCTTTTCTGATAATATTCGAAGTCAAAGAGGCTTCAATACCTTGGTTTTGTAATTCACCTGAGTTAAAACGAATCACATTGAAACCAGTGGTTCCCGCAATAGATCTATCCAATAAAAGGTCGGTAGTATTTGCTTTGTAGTATTCGAACGTTCCTTGGAAAAAGTTATTGAACAACCTAAAATCAACACCAGCGTTGAGGGTGGTTGTAGTCTCCCATTTTAGGTTCGGGTTGGGCAGACGGGAAGATGCTGTGGCACCTGCAACGGTTTCATCCCCAAATACATAGGGTAAATTGTCCGCTACCCCTAAAGATTCCAACGGATTGATTCCCTGGTTCCCTGTAGCACCATAGCTCACCCTAAATTTCATTTCGTTGATGGCATCTACATTTTCCATGAATGGTTCCATGTGCATTTTCCATGCTAAGGATACCGCGGGAAAGAACCCCCATTTGTTGTTCTCGGCAAATACGGATGCACCATCGGCACGAGCTGTGGCTTCCAAAAGGTATCTGTCCAGGTAGCCGTATCTCACCCTTCCGAGGAATGATAAAAGTCTACGTTGGGATACATTGCGAATATTGTTCAACAGTTCTGTGGCATCCCCATTGAACTTCAACGCATCATTGGTGAAGCCGGATTTATCCAATTGGGTGTATTCAGTTCTTTGCTCATCAAAAGCTTGAACAGCTGTAAGGTCCAGGCTATGGTCGTCGCTGATCTGTGGTGTGTAATTCAAGATGTTTTCCACCAACACCTGTTTAAACAATGTGTTGGACAACACCCCGATTCCATCGATTCCCTCATCACCTGCGGAGTGAAGTGAAGATCTATAAACGCCTTGGTTAGTGTTACGGTTCCTTAAAAAGGTTTTAAGGGTATAGCTTAGGTTCGGTGCAATATCGTAAATCAAGCTCAGGTTAACATCCGTAAGGTTGATTTTGGTCTCGTCCACGGATTCCCTTTGGTCCCATAATGGGTTTACCGCTGTGTTTGATGGGCCCAAATAAAATTTCTGTAGGTCGCCATCGGCAGTATAGGGTTGTGCAAGGGGTGTTATTGTGGTGAAGTTGATTCCTCCCGTTTCTCGGTCTTGTTTTGCATTTTGATAGTTGATGATTCCTCTGAACATCAATTTATCTGAAAGTTTTTGTTCTATGTTTAGTTTGAATGTGCCTCTGTCAAAACCTGAGTTCGGAATAATACCTTCTTGGGAAAAGTAGTTAACACTGGAGAACACCTTTGTTTTTTCGCTACCTGCAGAAAAACTCAAGGAATGGCTCTGGATAATCGCATCTTGAAGGACCAAATCTTCCCAATCCACGAAATTTTGGTTTTCAATGGCTTCCAGTTCAAATGGTGAGAATATGTTCTCATCACTTAAATAATCTCCAGTGAACCTATTTCTGTTCGCCTCTCTTCTAAGATCGATGAATTGTTGGCCGGTGTATTGATTGAAGTTTTTGGTCAACGATTGTACAGTGGTAAAGCCATGGTAATCTATGGTTGCTTTACCTTCTTTACCTCTTTTGGTTGTCACCAAAATTACCCCGTTTGATGCCCGGGAACCATAAATTGCAGTGGATGATGCATCCTTTAGGATTTCGATGTTTGCGATATCGTCAGGTGCAACATCATTAAGGTTGTCAAATGGCAGACCGTCCACAATAATCAAGGGAGAATTCCCTCCCGGAGCAACAGAAACGTTACCCCTGATTACAATGTTAGAGGTACCACCGGGTCGTGCATCTCCCAAATTTACCTGTACACCTGCGGCTCGCCCCCGTAACATTTCCGATACGTTTGTGGTGGGCACGTTGGTAGCTTCTTCAACTTCAACGCTCGCCACGGAGCCAATTACATTACTTTTCTTTTGGGTACCATAACCAACGACAACTACTTCGTCAAGAGCTTGGGTGTCTTCTTGGAGAACAATGTCGATTTGTTCTTGGGTACCAACGGGCACTTCTTGGGTCAGGAACCCAACATAGCTGAATACCAGTGTATCGCTGTTGGAAACATCATCAATGGTGAATTCTCCATCAAAATTGGTGACCACCCCATTGGTGGTTCCCTTTACAAGTACGTTTACACCCGGCATGGGCCCCATATTGTCAGAGACGGTACCGGTAACGGTTTTTCTTTGTGAATATCCATATGCGGTACATAAAAGCACCACTAGGGTTAAAATGCCATATCTCATTTTTGAGTCAATTTAATTTGAGATAAATGTAATCGGCTTAACGTATTCTTAACAAAGGATTCACCTCTATAAAAAATCTACATTGGTAATTTAAAAGTGTTAAAATTGAGTTTTTGCTATTTAAACCCTATAAAATATGAGGATATGTAAATTTTTCCACAGTGTTTATACAACCTTGAAACATGTTGTAAAAGTGGGTTTTTATGCTTTTGTAGTGTTGATGTAGGGGTAATTTTAAGAATTGTAGGGGACTGATGTATAAAAGTAGAGCTACTTAAAAGTTCAATATGTAGTCTATAAGGTTATCGTGGTGTGGAAGGTCGAATTTTTTACGCAGTCTGTAGCGCTTCATTTCCACACTTTTTACCGATATATTGAGCAAAGGTGCTATTTCTTTGGAAGAAAGGTTCAACCTTAAATATGCACATAATCTGAGGTCGTTGTTCGTTAGGCTATCATGTTTAGTCTTGATCCTTTTTAGAAAATCTTTGTCGGCATTGTTAAACGCATCCTCAAAGAACTTCCAATCGTCTTCACTATTGATATTACGATCGATCTCTTTGATTACCGATTTTATGTTTTTGTCTTTGTTGGGTACCTCTTTTAATTGTGATTTTAAGGAAGAAAGGAATTTGTTTTTCTTTACCAAACTCATGGTGGATATGGCCAGCTCACGATTTTTATTGTCAATTTCATTTTGTAGTTTCTCTGTCTGAATTTGAGCAATACGTTCTTTCTCCTCTAGCTCTCGTCGCTCGAGTTCTTTTTGGTTCTTCTTTATTAGTGATTGTTGTTTTCGTTTGTAGTAGGACTTGTAAATTCTGTGCACCAGTATAAATAAAGTGAATAGAATAAGAATGTAGATAACAACAGCAATATTGGAGAGGTACCACGGTCGTGATATGGTGAAAGTATAGGAAGCTTGGTTTTCACAAATATAATTGCCCACCATCGCCCTTACGGTGAACGTATAATCGCCAAAGGTCAAGTTTTTGAATATGGCCTCGGAAGATTCGGACCATTCACTCCATTCATCATAGAGATTTTCCATTTTATACTGGTACCGGACTTCTGTGTATTTATCAAATTCTGGTACACTGAACTCAAATTTGATGTTGTTGTTCGAATATTTGAACGTGCCTGTTGAGGTAATCGGAGTTTTCGCTAAAAATTCTTGATAACCACCATAATAAATGGAATTGATAAATACTTCACTGCTAGATGGTGATACCTTGGTAAGGTCCAATGAAACATATCCGTTCGAACTTCCGATCAAATATTTGTAATCATCTATCTTGGAAATGTTCTCAAATCCGGATACCCCCAAGTTGGTCCTGATATCCTGCGGTATGGAAATATTTGAACTACTCAATTTATTGCTCAAGGTACTTTGGGTAACATATTGAAGACCTGAATTGGTGAAGAACCACAAACGCTGCTCGGATTTTTCAGGAATAACAATACTTACTTGTCCATTGTTGTTGTCGAGCACCATGGAGGTCAAGGTACTGTCCACTGTAATGGTCCTATCATTTTTTATGCGATAAATTCCAGTATTGGTCTTATAGTAAATGTTGTTCTCAAAACTAAAAATATTGGAGCTATGGCCAAATGGATCCTTGTTCACAACTTGTTTTACCTTTGAGTAATCCGGTTCCAATTCAATAAAATACAAGCCTTTTTGTTCGTGGTTCACGACCACTTCCAACCCATCCATTTCAAAAAATCGGCTGGAAATATTGAACCCATCAATGGTGTTCCTGAATTGCCATTTGCCCTGTGATTTTTCAAGTATGCTTAGGCCATTGTAATTGCCCTGCAGCAGTAAGTTGTTTTTACCAGCAATTGGTTTTACAGCCCAAGTTCCGGGGAATGATGAAATTAATTCTGCATTCAAGTTTTCCAAAACAAAAGTACCGCTGTTATGGCCACAGAAGATAGTGTCGTCCACCAGTTGCAGATTCCAAACCTGTCCCTCTGTCCCCTCGATTATGCGAAAGGTGTCCTGCGAATCGATTTTTCGATAAAAAAGACCTTGATTGGTCCCCAAGTATAGTATGCCTTCGTGGCTCAATGCGGCATATACCAGCCCCAGATTTCCCAATTTATCAACATATTCGTTAAAGGGAGAGTATAGGTTTATTACACTGACACCGTTGTCCAGACCTAACCAAAGATTATTTTCTGAATCTTCAAAAAGGGATAAAACAGTATTGTTGTTCAATCCTTTTTCTTGGTCGATATTTTGAATTAAGCTCTTACCATCTGCCGAAATGTGATATAGTCCATTAGAGATACTTCCCAGAGCAAAAGTTCCATCCTTAAGTTGAATGCTACTATATAGTCTTACATTCAAAGAATCCAAAACCGTATTCCACGGTGTAAGGGTGCCCGAATCGAATCTGTAAAATTGTGAGCTTTCCGTTATTACGGCAAGTTCATTGTCCAAGGCATATAGACCAACAACGGATTGATCTTTAAATATGGATTCGTTGCTGACCAGCTCTGCATTTCCGTTTTGAATCGTAAATAGGCCTTCTCCCGCTATTTGGAAATACACATTGTTGTTGACCATACTTAGGTTGGCCTTATCCGAATTGGCTTTGATCATTTTAAAAGATTTCTCTGCCGTATCGTATATATAAATTCTGTCCAATGATTGGAAGAGAACCCATTGGTCAAGAACCAAAATGTCCCAAAACTCCTCATCTTCGGCCATGGATATATCCATTTGCTGTGAAAGGGAGTTATATGCCAAATCCCTATTGTCCGTTTTTGTCCAATAGCCAAATTCCCGATAAGAACCGGTATATATTTTATTCTCTACCGCTTGTACAGATCTAATGATGGGAGATGTTGGAAGTTTATACTGATGCCATCTACTGCCATCAAATTCCAAAAGACTGGTATGGTTTGCAATAAAGATATTCTTGGAGGGAGATTGGGTTATGCCCCAATTTTGGAACTCCCCATTATATTCTTTGGTGGTATAGTTCCGAATAGGGGGAAGTTCTTGGCCCATTAGGGTTGAACAAAAAAACAACAAGCACAATAGTAAATGGGGCTTCAAACTGAACAATTTTTATGGACAAGGCAACTTGCCAAGGATAAAGTTAAGCACTAAAATTAAAATCAGCCTTTTAAATCAAAGTGGGACATAAAAAATCAAGGGGCAGTGGATGCCCCTTGAGTTGTTTTAGGTGTTTTGCTATTTATGTTTTGGTTCCCAAATAAGCCTTAAAAACGAACTGAACCGCTCATTTTCCCTATTTACAGGTATACCGGCTATAATACCGATCATCATGTTGTCGGCAATGCCCAGTCGCATTTGTGGTCGCATGGTCATATCAAAATCGCTGCTTTCCCAGGTTTTATTGAACTCCACACCTATAAAGTTCCGAGTTCCAGGAATCATATAATGGAAACTGGTATTTACATCATAAGCTGTATGGACTTCGCCACTTTGGTATTCGTGACCGATCATGGGCCCTGTGTACACCAAGGAATGGAAATTGTTTCCCCAACGCTTGGCAATCACTAAAAACGGATTATATACATTTCCCGATATCAATGGTTTTCCAAAGTTTCTAAAATCGGAGAGCTCGAACTCATTTATATAGCCGATGGCCATGGATGTTGCCATCCGCTCATTTACAAAAAACGACCACTGTGTGGCGATCTTGATACTGTTCAAGCTGTTCGAAGGTGTTAGAGTATCTCCATTGCCACTTAGGGGAGAGTAAAATGTAAAAGGTAGTTCCACTTCTAACCCCAACCTGTCCATTGGAGCCCATTCGTACTCTATCAACGCTTCATAAGAGTCAAAGGTGAGTTCGTCGGTCAAACCAATCCCCAAGTTCCATTCTCTTTCCCCTTTTCGGGCACCTAGATCGCGTATAAGATCTATGTACAGGGGTTCGGCATGTAATACCTTGGCAGGTTGTTTCTTGTCCTCGACCTGAGCAATATACAGGCTGTCTTTTTCCGTTTTACTGATTTGGGCAAAGGATAGGGTGGATGATGCCAATAGCATGATCGGCATCAAAAAAAATATGTTTTTTTTCATGTGTTTTGATTTATTCGTTGAAAATGTAGCATCCCCGAGCCTTATTTAAATAAGGAAGGGCATTTGTGAAAGGAATAAATCAAACTTCGGGGGGCGGAGTGTCTTTTTGATAATGGTGTTGGATCAGCTCCGATGGGTATTCGGGGAACTTTTTTTTCTTTCTGTATGAGAGCATGATATTTGCTTCCGGACCAGCATCAGTAAAGAAGGTCAGCTGTATTTTAAAACTGCTGCCTCCATTGTGGTCTTCCTTGTCAGGGTCATCGTATTCTACGAAAACATCACCAAGTCCCATTACTTTTTCCACTAAGATCTCTATAACACTCTCTTGATCGTTGATGGATAGGTTTTCAGGAATGTAATCGGGGTACCTGTCCGGGGAGTCCACACTTACGTTCAATAGGTAGAGTCCCATTAAACACCAGAAATATTTTATTAAGGAGCTATTTCGTAAAAAGCGCATCACCATGTAAAACTACGATTCTTTTTTTCTTTTGGAATGTTTGTCCATATAAAGAATTGCAATTCCAATACACGCCCCGATGCAGGCCAGAATGCCTCCGACAACGCTGGCATAATTGAATCCGAGTCCATATACCATGGGAAGGCCACCAAAATAAGCTCCCGATGCATTACCCATGTTAAAGGCACTTTGGTTCATTGATGAGCCTAGTTTTTCTGCTCCTTTAGCCGCTTTTATTATGGCTATTTGGATAGGGGCCGTAATTGAAAAAGTAATTACGCCTACGATAAAGCTCAATATAAAAATAGCAATGTCACTACTGGCAAAAATGGCATTCAGTATTAGAATGGTAGTCATGCAAAGCATGCTTAGAACAACAGATTTTACTGGATTGAGTATTTCCACCATCCGAGCGCCAAGAAAGTTACCGAAGAACATACCAAGTCCAGCAACGATCATTACGTATCCAACATTGGCTTCAGGCAGTTTGGTTACATTGATTACCAGTGGGGCAATGTAGCTATACCAAGCAAAAAAGCCTCCAGTGCCCACAGTGGTCAAAACTATTAGTGCCCATAATTTTTTGTTCCTTAACCCTGGTGAAGCACCTTGGGTCTGAGGACTGTCCGCTTCCTCCAATTCCTTTTTAGGCATCCAAAAATATAAACTTGCCAGTGTGGCTATACCTGCAAAGCCTACAAGTATAAAGGAATAGCTCCAGTGTAATTCCTGACCAATGTACGTGCCCAAAGGAACCCCTAAGATATTGGCAACGGTTAATCCAGAAAACATAATGGCCATGGCCTGTGCTGCCTTATCCGGTTTTGCCAGATAGCCGGAGACAACCGCACCAATGCCAAAAAATGCACCATGTGGCATTCCCGATAAAAATCGGAATAGCATCATGATCCAATAATTTGGTGAAAACGCAGATAGCGTGTTAAAGAGGGTAAACCATAACATTAAGAACAGTAATGTTCTTTTGGGATTGAGGTTGTTTGTGATGCGGGCCATTATTGGAGCGCCCACCACAACGCCAAGTGCATAAATTGCAATGAAATGGCCAGCTTTTGGGATTGATATTTCCAAGGAATTGGCAATATTGGGCAAAATTCCCATGATAACGAATTCCGTAAGTCCAATTCCAAAACCGCCTATGGCGAGGGATAAAAGTGCTTTTTTGTTGGTTGATCGTGAAGTGTTGTTCAAGCTTGTTTTCTTAAGGTGCAAAGGTACATCCTAAAGAATGAAGGGAGCACAAGGATTTTTACTTAATTCTATTATGTATTACCCTGTAAAAATTAAAACAGCCTTGAAGATTGGACTAATTCAAATACACTCAAAAAATGAAACAAATAACTTTTGAAAGGATATTTTCGGGATCAAGGCTGTTTGTAAGAGGATTATGTTTTATATCCACTAAACTACATTGGTCTCCGTATTTTTTGGGAAATCCTCAACTACAAGTACCATTCCCGTTATATTAGAACCATATTTAGTAAAACGTAAAAGGCCCGATCCAATGGATCCGGGCCTTTTATTGAACAATATGTAAAAAAAATCAATTGATACAGGGGGCAGGATTAGGGCCAAACGGACCTAATACCTCACCATCCGGTGTTTCAATCGTGTAGACATGCTCTTCTTCAAAAGCTCCACTGGTGTATGAGATTACTAAAGAGCCCGTACCTTCTGGGACATCCACGTTAAATGTGGCGGCGTCACCTGCGGTAAAGGTATAGTCCGTAGCTACACCATCAATTTCAAACGTTACAAAGGCACCGTCCCATCCATCTCCGAACAGGTCTTGCATTTCTATGACCCAGGTTCCCGGTACCGTAGTTCCGGAAATAGGAGAGCATTTTACCAAAACTATAAAATTGAATGCCTGCAATTGTTCCGGTTGTCCGGTTACAGTGGCGCTATAGTTTTCTGCGGTGGTTTCCCTTCCGTCAACACCAGTGGATTTTCCTAAGAACCTTATAAAATCCCCACCGGAAATGTCATCCACGGTAATCCCGAGCGCACTTGCTATATCGGTGTATGGAATGGAAATATCACTGGGGAAATCTGTTATGGTGGCCAATTGTACCGTGTCGGAAGATACACCGCCCGATTCCAAGGTAACGCTGAGTTCCCATGAAGCCACATTGTCGCTAGGGTCATCCACTGTTCCAGATAAGGATGAGGTGGCCAAATCGCCTTTGGCAACAATAGTTTCGTCCAACAGAATTCGAACGTAAGGAGCCGCGGAATCTTCCAGTTCGAATACATTGAGCGGGTTTTTATCCTTGTCCTCGCATGCCGCAATTCCCAAAGTCAGGAGAACAAGACCGAATATATATTTAAAATTACTTTTCATCTGTATTGTTTTTAATTATGAATCAATCAACGAATCCTTCGGAGTTGGTATCCCAGAACACAGGAGTACTCGGAGCACTTTTCTGTGTAATATTGGTGTTGCTGTCCGCAGCAGTTTGTGAATACCACATTGATCTTAGGAATGGTCCTGGATCACTTGTGGTAAATGCTGGAGTTAGGTTATCCGGTTGACCGGTTCTTCTATAGGTGTTGTATGCCTCGATTCCATTGCACCAAAGGGCTATAAAATATTGCTCTGCAATGATGCGGAGCTTGTCCGTGTCGTCACCGGCATCATAGTTGGCCAATATTTCAGCTACATGATTATCAATGGCCGTTGAAGTCGGTACAAATCCGGAGCCGCTTGCCAAGGATGATCCAAAGTTTGTTACGGTACCAATGGATTGTCTTATTCCTGTTTCCAGATAATCTCTAGCGCTACCTGTGGTATTCAGTGTCAAGGCCGCTTCGGACAACATAAAATAAGTGTAGGAAGACATAAGTATGGGCGAGATGCCAGCTCCTGCCAACCCTTCGCTTACCGCACCGGAACCGGACACGTTTCTATAGGAATTGTCATCGAACGGTCCTCCAACCGGGTAGGTTCCATGTAATGTCCTAAAGGCATCATCTGGCGGAATACCATCGTCATCCAAGTGGTTTCTTCCCCAATAGCCGCTTAAACCATTGGTGGCCGGTACCAGGCAATAAGGCTCGGAGGGATCCCACCAGGCAGGTAGGGAAATTTCGGTGACACATTCCTTGGTGACCACATCGGCACCTGAGAAATCCTCTTGTTGACGGTAAAAGTAATATCTGATCCTAGGATCGGGCTCACTGTATTGATTGGCCATCAGGTTCATGTAATAATTACTGGTGTAGAAATCTGAACTTGGCCCAGCCCCATCATAATTTGCATCAAAATATGGATGTCTACTATCTGGCGAGGCATTGTTGGTGCCCCATTGAAAGAAGAAATCGTCCGATGCGTCCAAAATCAATTGGTTCCCGCTGATCAACTCATTGATACGGGCTGTAGAAACCGATGCGCCAAAACCATCTGCACTGGCCAAGCGGGTTTGCAAGTACAGTTTTAGTCGCATGGTATTGGCTACTTTTCTCCATTGGCTTTCATCACCATTATAAAAAAGATCATCTGTTGGCAGGGCAGTTTCGTTCTTGTTCAAATTGGCGATGGCTTCTATCAATAATTGATCTGCAGCTTGATAAATGGAAGCTCCCGAATCAACGGAAGGGTTAAGGATACCTTCTCCACCCGAAACTGCTTCAGAATACGGAACATCACCAAAGAAGTCCACCATGGACATCATAATATATGCTTCCAAAATCTGCCCTATGGCAATATGGGTGTGCTGTTCAGCTTCTTCCGCCAATGGGTTCATTGTTCTGATATCTATCAACGCCCTTGCATAAACATTGTCCCAAACCCTATCAAAATCCGATGGGTCGTAGTTCTCACGGTAGGTAGGCCCAAATCCGTGTTGCATTCTAACGGGTTCCATTCCAAATTGGCTAAGGCCATTTTCGTTTCGACCTTCTTCGCCAGAATGTATTTGAGCTGTCATAAGCTGAATTTGATTCAGAAAGAAATCAACACTCGCTTGCGACGGGTTTAATGCATTCGGACTCTCCACAACATCCAAGGATGTGGTCTCACAGCCCAACATGATAGTCAGTGCAGCGATTACGAGACTTAGTATATTTGATATTTTTTTCATAATATATTTTTTGATTCTAGTTAGCTGCTATTAAAATGATGCTCTTACGGTAAGTCCATACCTTCTAGTGGACGGTCCGGTAAAGAAATCGATTCCTTGTCCGTTTCCTACCCCTGTACTGGACGAGTTGGTATCGTAACGTACATCATCCGGGAAGTTCACCGCTTTGTACCATAGGTTGGAGCCAGAAACTGTTAATGAAAGACTGCCAAATGGTGTTTTGTCCAACATTTTCTTTGGTAGGGAATACCCTAGTGATGCCTCTTGCAACCTGATTGTGGTTCCGTCAAAAATGTTCACTTCGTTTATACCTCCGGCAAAGAATGTGTTGAATCCGAACTCGGTGGAAGATATGGCAACATCGTTAGGACTGCCATCTGCAAAAACACCGGGCAGCACATAATTGGACTCCCTGTGAATCGGGTCATCGGTGTCCACAACGCCACGACCAATCAGACCTGCAGTGGTAACGGAGTAAACATCTCCTCCATGTCGGTATTGCAAGTTGGCTGAAAGGGTGAAATTCTTGAATGAGATGGTCGGAATCAGTGCAGTAGTCCAGTCAGGGTTGGGGTCACCTATTTCGGTGATGTTGTTGTCGACTAAATAGCGACCGTTGCTTCCCACTACCTTATTTCCATTGTCATCTCTTTGTATAGTGCTCCCCAATAGTACACCAAAGGGTCTTCCTTCCACTGCATAGTTTGCAGCTTCACCGGAAACAGCAAATGTCAGCAGAATATTATTGGTCCCTTCGGCCAAATCGGTTACGGTTGTTTCACTTGCTGTAAAGTTTCCTGCTAGGTTAATACCGATTCCGGCTTCGCTCTCCCTTAATAAGGTAAGGTCATAATCAGCCTCAATACCTTTGGTCTCCACCTCACCAATGTTCACAAAAGTGGAACGGAAACCTGTTGAGCTATCCAAGGTTCTGTTGGTAATAAGGTCGGTGGTTGATTTTTGGTAAAGGCTCAGATTAAAGTTGAGCCTGTTGAACAAGCGTGTGTCCAGACCAACTTCCAATTCCTGTACTCTTTCAGGTGATAGATCACGGTTACCCAATACATCGGAAACTGTATTTCCTGATACTACATTACCATTGGCGTCCACAAAGGTTCTTGCCCCCAAAGAAAGTACATCCCTGGTGTTGAAAGGCGTTGGGAAACCGGCAGATGAACCGTATCCCAGCCTAAGTTTGGCGTAGTTGAGTACATTGCCCTGTAATGCAGGGAACGCTGTTGTGGGAATAAAGGAAAGACTGGCACCAGGATAAAACAAGGAATTGTTCTCTCTTTCCAAGGTGGAAGACCAATCGTTTCTGCCCACCACATTTAGGTAAAGCAAATCTTTATAGGATAACGTGGCATCCAAATACACACCAACCAGGTTTTCCTCAAAGTTCTGGTTCAAATTGGAACCGGAAAAGGAGTTGACCGATGATGGTGTTGTAAAGTTATAGTGCTCCAATACCCCAAAGACCAATTGCCCTTGACTTTCAATACCATCTTGTGCGTAAGTGTCCCTTCGACTGTTGGCTCCCAAAGTTGCCGTTAGGTTTAAATCATCTGAAAGACTTTTTTCTGCACTCAAAATAATATCGTGGTTCCAAATGGAGTTTCTAACGGAAGTTGTTCTCAAGATGCCCAAGGTTGGTCCATCTACACCTCCTTTATTCTGTCCATAGGAATTTAATTCCGTATAGGTGTCCAAACCTACCCGATAGGTAAGGTTCATCCAATCGTTTATAGCATAGCTCATGGAAACGTTTCCGGTAAATCGGTCGGTTTCCTGAGATGTTTTTGAATTGGCCACCGTCCAATAAGGGTTTTGGATATCGTTACCGGAACGATAATACAGACTTCTACCGTCTGCAGCTTGGAACGGAATATTTGTTAGGTCTACACTCCTTGGAGTATAAAGAACATCCCCGAATATAGCCGAACCATTAAAGGCAGCACCACTACCGGTACTAACAGCGTTCGGAGGAGATTTGTAACCAGTTCTTGCAAAATTGAAGACTCCGGACACCGTAAAGTTGTTGGATAAAACCGCATTGCCACCTAAACTAAAATTATTACGTAGTAATCTGTTGCCTGGTGTAACCCCAATATCCTCGGTACGTCCGTAATTGGCATTGAAATTGACTTTTTCCGAACCTCCTCTAACATTAATGGAAGTACTGTAAACGTATCCTGTTCTAAAGAATTCTTCAACGCCGTTATATGGTTTGTACGGGTATTCGTCATCCAATAGGTCTTCGTAGCCTGCAATTAATGAAGGATCTGCAATATAATTGAACGGGTGTCGAAGAAGTGCTACGCCATTGGGTCCTGTTCTAATGAATTGTCCCGCTGTGGCCACACCATCATCATCGGTTCGGTCAAAGCGTGGTCCCCAGTTACTGAAGAAAAATCCGAACCCTTGGTGGAAACCACCACCATAATTATCTTGGAATTTGGGAAGCACTGCATTGGACATAAATACGGATTGTGTTACGGAAACTTCCGTTTTAGATGGTGCATCACCACTGGCCGCTCCTTTTGTTGTTATAAGGATAACACCATTTCTACCTCGGTTACCATATAGTACAGTTGCGCTCAATCCTTTTAATACACTTACACTTTCAATGTTGTTGGGGTCTAGGTCCAAGAATCGACTGGACTCTGTATTCCCATCCAAAAAGTTGGTTTGTGTGTTTGTTCCAGAATCAAACGGAATCCCATCAACAATAAACAAAGGTTGATTGGATTGGGTGGCAGAGGAGTAGCCCCTAATGATAATATTGGTTCCCGAACCGGACATTCCATTGTTGGAGGTGATGTTGACCCCCGCAACTTTTCCGTTCAGAACACGGGCGACATCGGCTTCTGGTCTGGATTCCACTTTTTCGGATTCCACTGTGGTCACGGAATACCCGAGAGAGCGTTTTTCCCTTACAATACCTTGCGCGGTCACTACAACTTCTTCAAGTTGTGAAGCGTCTTCCTCTAATTGTACATTAATTGTACTTGCGGTGCCTACACTTTGTTCCTGTGTTCTTTGGCCCAAATAGGAAAATACAAGGACATCTCCTTGATTGGCTTGAATGGCATAGTTGCCATCAAAATCGGATTGTGTACCGCGAACGGTTCCCTTGACAACGATATTTACACCGGGTAAGGGTACACCTTCTTGGTCGGTGACCGTTCCGGTAACCGTTTTTTCTTGAGCATGGGCATATGCAATCGATAAACACATCGCCAACAGAGCTCCAAACAGTTTCTTTACTTTCATACGAATAAAGTTTTGTTAGTAATTTGAAATGAGTTAGGGCAACTGAGAAAGGTGGACGGAGCTAGGAATATGATAGCTAATTCAAATAATACTTCTGGGAAGTGAACAAAACTCAATGGATTTTGTCTTTTAAAGAAGTAGAGCCTCTCACCGCCCTACCTTTACAATTGCATAGCAAATCAACCAATTAGTGGTGTGTGACAGGTACTCGTTAAACGGCAAGAACCTTAAAATACACGGCGCCCAACGGGAAGTACTGTTTTTAACAGCTGTGAAAGATGACTATAGGACATTAAAAAACCCCCTGATATCCAAGAGGTTTTTGTAAATAGCCTTCACGATTTAATGGGAGTGCTACGCCAGCTGTACTTCGTGTTGCCCTACGAATTCCATATTTGCGGCATTCCGATAATCGTTTGGGCTACACCCAGTAATTTTCTTAAAAGCGCTGTAAAAGCTGTTTTTACTATTGTAACCAACTTCGTACATGATCGCCTTTACACTAAGTGAAGGGTCGGAAACCAAAAGATACTTGGCCTCTTCTATTCTATATTCGTTCAAGAATGAATAGAAGTTCTTGGAGAAGTAAGTGTTGATCACCTGGGAAACCTTATAACGATTGTCCTCGATATGGTCAGAAAGGTCGTCGAGGCCAAGTGTATTGTTCCTGTAAATCTTGTCCTCTTCAAAGGCTTTTCTGATTTTTCCCCGAATAGAGCGTGCTTCGTCCTCCGTTAATCCGGACTTCCTGTACTTTTCATGACTGTTTGTTGGGGCCAATGTCCGTTCTTGCGACCCAACATACTTGAAAACGAATTGTTTTAGTAGTCGTTTCATATGATTGATGATTTTTGATTGATGACTACTAGTTAGCAAGAAAACCTTTGTATATCGGTGTTCCCGATAAGAGTTTACCCTTGTTTTAGGTGGTTCAGGTATTGGCTAGGGGTAAGTTGAGTGTCTTTTTTGAATGCTTTATTGAAAGATACCTTGTTGTTGTAGCCGACCTCGTAAGCGATATCGATAATATTGAGTTCGTTTTCCTTTTCAAGAAGTTCTTTGGCTTCTTGAATGCGGTGCGAGTTCACAAATTCACGAAAACTCATTTTAAAATGTTCATTGATAAGTTGTGAAGCATTGTGTCTTGTTGTGTCCAGTTTCTCCGCGACCATATCAAGGTTAATATCGTTTTTCCGATATAACTTCTCTTTTAGGAACAAGTCGTTCAGATTTTGTTTCAGTTCATGGGATAGGCTTTCTGTTAACCCTGACTTTACATATTTGGGAAATAATCGATTTATGTAAGCATATTGTCCACTGAACACATCGGGCTGAACATTCGCTGCATAGCCTATATATATAACCATTGCACTCATAAGAACAATAGGGGCTTGATAAAATATGCCGCTGTTGATACCGGAAATAATGTAGGCGCCATAAATCATGTAGACCACTACATAGCTCACATGGATCAGATAGATGTTATTCTGCCAGATTCTGGTTTTTTTGTTCAAATCCGATTTATGCTTTTTTAAAATTAAATGCACAAAAAAAGCATAAACGGCCAATGAGATTGCTTTTAAGGATACCAAAAGCAATAGCTTGGTCGAATCACCGGGATTAAGACCCTCTTCCAATCTCTGCAACATTTGGTTTACTTTTTCGGTTCCGGTAAACCCATAGACGGTAAATATGAGATATACCGTTAAGACTATAGTAGGGAAGAAATGCCAAAGGTCTTTTTTGTCCAACTCTGTAGGTTTGGACACTCGTTTAAAGTAAAGGAACAATAAGGGGCCATATAAAAATGAAGACCATGTGGACATAAGGTAGGTGTGGGGAAACTCGAAAACATAATTGGTCTGGTTCACACATATATTCAAAATGAACAAGGAATGTATGAATACAAAAGATGCAATAAGTATCCTTGCCTGTTTGTCAATTTTCTTATTGATCAAAAGCACAAAAGTGACATAAAAGCCTATCAGTGAAACAAAAAAATAAAAAACGGACCAAGCAGTAATTTTAGGAAGTACAGTGCCGGAAAGTTTTGCGAATTTTTCATTCTCCCTGATTAAATCAAAATCCTCGTGTAAAAGAAAGGCGGGATGAAAGTCTATTTTAAAATAGTCATATATATAGTTAATGGACTCCTCGGGCTCTTGTAGCGCTGCCTGGCTCAAAGCCAGTTTTTTTAGGATGTGTATTTTTTCCTCGCGATCAGAGTATTCAAGATTTTTCTTGTATAAGGGTACAGCCTCCTTGAACCGGTGGATGTTATAATAATAGTCTGCCCAGTCCAGAGAGTCTTTAAAGGTTTCCGAATTAGGTAAAGGGAAACCTCCATAGCCAACAATAGAAGTTGTGCTATAGGCCACCGAGAGGTTGAACCATAGAAATAGCAAGACAATATATTTGGTAGATTGTCTCATTTTTGATTGATGATGAATTAGGCATCAACAATTTATGAAAATAAGGTGTTAAAAACGTTAACGAACTATTAAAGTAGGTAAGCCCCGATAAAAGTTTACTCCTTGGAAACGGCTAAAACAGTGTGATTTGGAATTGAAGCATAAAAAAAGCCGAGAAAATTTTCTCGGCTTTTTTTCTTTCTAGTAGCGGGGACTGGACTCGAACCAGCGACCTTCGGGTTATGAGCCCGACGAGCTACCTACTGCTCTACCCCGCGGTTTTATAACTTTTTAACTGACAGTTAGTTAATATTTGCTCTGATTTCATCAATTGCCTGCTCCGTATGCGTTTCCGTATGCGTACAGGACAACAAAAATACCACAAATAGTTGGAATTCAAAAGAGTTTTAGGGTCATTAAATAAACAGCTTGACATTGATTATGGATTTGACTAGGTTTTGTTAATCTGGAAAAGCAATAAGAATGTTGACAACTTGTAACTTTATGCATACAAAGTATTGGTAGTATATATAAGAAAAGGTTTTATTACTGAATTCGTGTAAATCTCCAACCATGAGTGGACCGGACTTGGTCTAAAGATAAGTGATGGTTTTGTTATCTTCAAGGCTAGCCTTGAAGATGGATTCATTAACCTTTTAAATCACTTAAAATGGCAAAGAAGAAGAACACGGAATCAATCGTAAAGGACATCAAGAGAAAGACAAGGCGGAAGTTCTCCGTAGAGGAAAAGATCATTTGTCAATGAACACCAGATAGTGGTGCTGTTTTTTCCCAGTCCCATACAAAAGGCCGTTACCGGGAATGAACGTTTTGTTTTTTCCTATGATAGGGAAGAGACTGGACATCTTGGTCTGTTGCAACGAATGGATGGGGTGGATAGCAATCTTTTGGTCATCACCACCGACGGAAAGATGTATGCCCATATCATTTCATATACAGCGTCCCTTCCCAAGATGAACTACTTTATTAATGAAGGGGAACAATAGGGATAAAGGGTAATGCCAGGAAATGACAGCTTGACAAATGCTCCAACCCTTATAAGGGACTATCTAAGCTGCTTCTGGATAGAGTACCTAAGAATTTGGGTACTGTGCGCAGCGGTGGAATTCGACTTCGATTGGAGGAATTGGTCTACCATTGGGGTGAGGTGTACCTGCTTGTAGGTATTGGAAATCGTTCCGATATCGATTCTCAAATGAAGCGCTTGGACATCCTTCGGGTCAATGGCAGTATGAGGCGAAAGGCCTCCTCCTATTAGGGAATTTACCTTGAGCCAATATATTCAAGTGCCAAGTCTACCTTGATTCATTGTGGGAAGGAGACGAGGTTGGTGTATGTGCTGCCCAAATTTGTATTGGGGAAAGGGGAATCACTAAAGCTGGTTCTTGAGGAAGTGGGAGGGAACAGGCGAGTGGTCCTTGTGAAGTAGTTGGTCATGCGAAATTTTGTAAAAAAAATCAAATCAGGATGGATATGGGTGCAATTAGAAAGCCGATAATTGTTTTTCAAGGTCGTACCTGAAGTGATTTAGTTTTTTACTAAGTGTTTCGACCATGGGTTTTTCCCGGTTTTTCAGGTCTTCCTGGGTACTTTTTTGTTAATTTAAGGATAGGGGGGTGGCTTTGGTCGTTCGCATATTCGATATCTTTGGAATATAGTATCTTAAACACTATATATGTATTCAAAGCACAAATGTCATGGCCTTAATTTATCTTATGGTCAGGACGACTTTAAATTGAAAACTTTTTGCTTAATCGTTCTGTTTCTTTCAATGGGTCAGTTGCTTGCCCAAGCCCAAGTGCAGCAAAGGCCAAAGGTGGCTTTGGTGCTTAGTGGAGGCGGAGCAAAGGGATTGGCCCACATTCCCCTTTTACAGGCACTGGATTCCTTGGGAATCGTTCCGGACATTGTAATCGGAAATAGTATGGGCAGTATTGTTGGGGGGCTTTATGCAATGGGCTATTCCGGTGATAGCATCTCTCGGATTGCCCAAAATGCGGATTGGGATAAGCTCATGGGCGGCACCATTTCTATGCGGAATGTAGGTGTGGAAGAAAAAAGTGAATTCAATCGCTATCTGGTCAATTTTGACCAACAAAATGGTAAAATAAAAATGAGTCCCTATATCCTTAACGATCATTATCTTAGGGTGTTTTTATCGGATTTGACCTATCCCGTAAATAACATTACCGATTTTGATGACTTACCCATTTCATTTCGTGCAGTGGCCACAGATATCGTGAACGGGAAAGAGGTGATTTTGGACCGTGGCAGTCTTACTCAGGCATTGAGGTCCAGCATGTCCATACCCGGTGTGTTTTATCCGGTTCCTTATAAGAACACCTTATTGGTGGATGGGGGGGTGCTCAACAATTTTCCGGCAAATATAGCTCATGAAATGGGTGCGGATATCATTATCGGTAGCGATGTTGGAGGGGGGATGGAACCCAAAGAGAAATTAAACGATATTATGGTGCTTCTTTTTCAAACGGGAATGTTACACAGTAATCTGCGTAATCCAGAGAACAGGGCATTCTGCGATATCCTTTTGGACCACGTTCCAAATCTCACATATTCAACTGGTGATTTTAACGATAGTGATGCCATTTATGAAGAGGGTAAAATTGCTACGCTCACCAATATCGATGGACTGTCGGCACTAGCTAAACGATTGAAACCATTCCATCATGAAAGACCGCATCTGCCCAAAGTGAAGGATAGTATAGTGCTTGATACCATTATTTATAAACGGATCAGTAAGGAGAATATGGCTTTAGTTGAGGCCCGGACCGAACTGGTCGCGCATGAGAAATATGCAAAGAAGGACATACTTGATCGGCTCGACCGTGCCGTGGGGACCACTCTTTTCAGCCATATAACTTTTGATTCGTACCAAGGAAAAAAATCAGGCCTTGTTCTTAGTGGATTTGAACGATCCAAAAATATCGTAAAGGGATCGCTGCATTATGATAGCTATAATGGTGTGGGAATTATTCTGAACCTTACCGGTCGGAATATCCTGGGCCAGGCTTCACGTACTCTTATGACCTTGGATATAGCGGAAGAACCTCGATTTAGATTACAGCACCAAAAGAACTTTGGATGGAGAAAAAATTGGTGGTGGCGCTCCGAGGCCTATGGCCAATTTACAGAAGAAAGTATCTTTATTGAGGGACAGGATGTGGACAAATTCCGCTATCGACATTTTATCTTCGATAACCAGCTCAATTTAAACATAACTCCTTTACGAAGCTATTTCGGAATTGGGGTGAAATATCAAAATGATTATCTGACACCCAGGGTGGACCCCGAAATTGAAGATAACCCCTATGGTGTGGAAGAGTCCAAATTCAATACCATAGAACTTTCGACCCATTATGTATACAATAGCTTGGATACCCCGTTTTATGCAACCTTTGGGTCATATTTCAGAGGTAGGTTGAGTCGTTCATTGTACAGCAGTGCCAATGCATTATTCTACAGACCGGATGCTCCGGACTTCAAAGGGGAGACCAATCTATATAGTAAACTGGAGATGCGGTTTGAAAAAAGGATGTTGATGAATGAAAGGTTGACTACCATTTTGGGCCTCTCCGGGGGATTATTGTGGGAGGACAAGGATGACGGTGAAGACATTTCCGCCAATGATTATGGAATCGGTGCGGCCTACTTCCTTGGCGGTGCCCAAGAACAGCACAGTCCAAGAAATTACGTAATGCCGGGTCTGAAGGAGGGAGAGCTCATCACGAATCAATTTATAAAAGTTAATGTTGGGATCCAATACAAGCTCTTTGGCAAAACGTATATCACACCCCATTTGAATCTGGCAGTTGTAGGTTTTGGAGAGGTCGACACATTTCTACAGAACATTTTTTCAAACAATAACAATTGGGATGACCGACTGGAAACCAGTATGGTGATGTCCTCGGGTGTCATCTTTTCGAACAATTCCCTGTTGGGACCAATAGATATTGATATTTCCTGGATCAATGGTGTCGACAAAATAAGAATGTTTTTAGGGGTAGGCTATCGTTTTAATATTTCCGACTAAAGGCCGGCTTTTCGGAGGAGATGGGCAATAATATTTTTATTTGGTTTCCAAATGTCAGGGTACGTGCAAGAATATGGATTTTTGAATGTCTTACGCTGTGGGGATTTGTTGATATTGGTATATGGGCACCGAAAAATTCAATTCAGAATTCCATGAAGATGTATAGTACCATGAAATGTTCGGCTACATACTTTTCTTCCATTGCTAAATCCTGCATCATGTGAGTTTGGTCTTTTAGGCAGAGGTATTGTTGCCTAGATTGCATTGTTTTATGGTCCACTATATTTTTTGTCGGGGATTTGGACATATGGTTGGGGAACAGAACCGTTACCGAGTTCTTCCAAGGGAAGAAGGTTGTTGGGTTCTATAATCGATTGTTATGATATTCCCTGGTCCGAAAAGTGGACCGTTTGGAAGTCTTGCGTGCCAAAAGATGGGCATCCTATCAGGAAATCCCCTTGGAGCCCGTCCATGGGTATGGTGTTCCTATTGGATTCAGGGATAAGGAGATGGTCCGATTTGTCCATACGCCTTCTCCCGCAATCCTTCCAAGACCTTGGAAGAAAATGTAAGAGGAGCCTATTGCCCAGATTCGTTGAGATGCATTATTTTGGAGTAGGGGACATCTGGTATACGGGACATAAATAATTGGGTTGTTGTTTAAATCGGTTATTTGGAGGTCACACGTCCTATTTGAATGCTGAAAAAGAAAGACGGGTTGAATTTATAAAAATCCAACCCGGTCAGACATTTTATGAGGAGATACACGGAGAATCAGAACATTCTGTCCTTGTTCCAGTTGCCCACCATTTCAACAAGGTTATAGCCTGTTACGGGTTTTCCCCTGAAAGTTCCGGTAATATTGCATAAGCCTTCGTATTTAGGTAAAATGTCAGAAGGTACCTCCTGTTCTTTTTTGATTGCCCTTACGATCAGTTCAGCCTCCAGTTCGGGTATCTTGACGACCCAATTGGTCGGATAGCGTTGCCCCATAGGGCTTATCCAGAACTCGCTTGCAGATTCGGCAAGAGGTTCGACATTTGCAACGATATGGGAACCATCCGGTTCTGCCATGGTCACCCAGCTGGATTGCTTTCCATAAAGATAGATATCCCATAAACCCAATACATCTCCGTTATCGAGTGTAAGGTTCATCCATGTCCAGTACATGTCCTGTTCCTGAAAGGTTCCTTTCATTGGCTTTTCTTTGTTTCCAAAGAAATCATGGCGCCAGAACCATTGCCTGTCATACCATGTTTTGCCAAAAACCTTATGTGTCTCGCCGTTGAAGTTTAAAGTGCCACTGCCCAGTCCTTTGGTTACAGAGTATTGCCCTGTGGGAATATTGCCCACAAAATTAAAGACCCCGGTCCCGCCGTTGTAAATAACCTCACCGGGAAATTGCATGTCGAGTTCCACCGAACCCCAGTCGAAATTGGCAGAGGCCTTGATGGCGTGCAAATCCCCACTTATTTTGCTATTCGGCATTTCAATGTACATGCTGTCTGTTTCGTATGTTACCTCTTCCTCCGAATGTATGATCTCATCACTTTTAAAGGTCCCATTATCGATATCGAACACATTGAAAATACTCAGAAATTTTCGTGGAACCCCAGCAGGTGCCGGTACTTCGAGTTGGTGGATAAGAATGTTGAATTTTCTGCCTTCTTCTGTTTCAACATCGGCAATGGCAAAGAAGGAATTGGTGCCCATCTCGGGTTTAAAGGCCAAATCACGTTCGGCGTCTATCAAATGGGGGATACTTAATTTTCTTGAACCTGTTTTCATTTTTAATGCTTTTAAAGGGTTATGCTCAAAAGTAAAATGCCCAAGTCCCCCTTTTTTTGACATATATCAAAAAAAAGTATTGACCCTGATCCTGCTCAATGTTTCTTGGGTGATGTTCAAAAGATTGGCAATGTGTTGAAGGCTTACCCTTTGAAGAATCTCCGGATACCTTTCGACTAGTATCTTATATTTATTGGAAGCCGTGTTTTCCATGATCCTTATTTTTTCTTCAAGAAAGATGCAATATTCCTCGGCTACTTTTCTTCTGTAAGTTTCCATTTCCGGGTATTTTTCATAGAGCACTGTCAAATCCTTGTTGGGAATGAGTTCAATCGTCGAGTGTTCCAGGAATTGGGCGTTGTCAATGGCCGGTTGATTAAAGAAAACACTGGCGGTGGAACCAAAAATGATGTTTTCCAAAATGATGGAAGTGTTTTTCTCTTTCCCATTTTTATGATAAAATGTCCTCAAGCATCCTTTTGTTATCAAATAAACACTATCGGGAAACTGATTTTCCCTGTATAAAAAATCCCCCTTTCTTTTATGGAGCACTCTTATTTTTGATGAAATTTCCCTTTCTATTTCCAGGGGAACGGGTTTCAATTCATTGAATTTTTTGATAAAGCTTGTCATATCCGGTTGTATATATTTATGGCTCGATCCTCGAAGTTGCCATAAGTTCAATTTTTTATAAAAAAACTCTTTTTTTGAATTTGAAAATGTATCCCTGTTGTTCCATTTGAAATGAATTCGCCATCTGTGTCCGGTTCATGTCGGCAACAGAGGATTCCTTTTGAACGTAAAGTAAAGGGTCTTTTTTGTTTATCGGTTTATTTCACGATCTGATCATGGATAGCCATGACCTCTGTTTACAAGGATCACTTTACAATTTTAGCTTTGAATGTATAAAATAGTCCTTTTTACCGTTAAGGAAAAACCACCTTTTTTAGTGACGGTCCAAGAACTCCGTTCAATGCCCTACCCATTGTCCGGTCACTGGACTTGCCTGTTTCGGTGATTGTGTGGTCTTTCCCATACCTTGCCCCACATGGGTCTCGGTACATCGACTTTTTTCAGGGCTCTAAATTTATGGATAGGACCGGGCATTGATACCATTTGACGAAAAAGGCGCAGCCTACCTGATGAGTACTGCGCCTTATCGCAAATTAAACAAACAAACTAATTCAAATCTTTTCTTCTTTTTGCATCAGAAACTATCCATGTGGATACTTGCTTTTCAAATAATCGATGAGACCTAGTGATGGGGCATCCCCAATGTTAAGGATAGGTTTCACGGTAAATTGAATTTGGTTCAAAAACATAATGGTTGAGGGGGAAGCAAAAAGTAATATTGGACATTGGTTTATTGCGCATTAGGTTTCAAACCGCACTTTAATGGTATTTTTTTATGTTCATTTAAGTCGGCTTTCCCATTTATTATCAATGTACTTCCAAGAGATGCTATCATTTTTCACCCGTATGACCATAAACCCTTCTTCATCATAATGTATACCATCACCCCGATCATCTTTCCTTCTCCAGCTAGGCCTTCCGGCAACGGACCCGCCCGTGATGAAACGTGTCCTGTTCTGAAGGTTGATGTCTTCAACCCAGTGCATATGGCCCTGTAGGACCAATCTCAAATCATGCTTATGGAACAGCTTTAAAATCTCATCCCTATTATGAATCCAAAGTTCGTTGGGTACTTCTTTGATCTTGTTTTTTGGGTACCGTTGATTGTAAGTTGAAATAAGGGGGATGTGGGTGGATATGACTATTGGTGTATTGACATCCAATTGGGAGATGTCTTTTTTTAACCATTCGAGCTGCTCATCATCAATTAAACCAATATATTTTTGATTCTTTTCTTCGATGGAGCACAATGATATAAAATGCCATCCCTTGTGGTCGAAGGAATAAAATCTTTTTCCCAAATAACGCTCATACATTCCATATTTATAATCTGGATGATCTTTTTGGATATCACTTTCCTTATAAATCCCAAACAATTCATGGTTACCAATGGTGTTATGGACAGGTACATTGAACTGTTTTATAGTATTGCTATAGGTGTGGAACAATGAGTCTGAGCGATTGAAATTGCCCCTAAGTACATCATACACCAAATCGCCCCCGGTAATCACAAAATCAATATTGAGTTTGTTGACCGTATCGATCACTTTTTGAAAGGCTTCCTGTGCCCCATGTTCGGGTTGCAGGTGGATATCGGTCACAAAGACAAAGGAAAAATCCTCTTGATCTTTATAAGTTGTGGCGGTTGGCGCAGTGTTTTGGGCATTAATGCCCAATTCAACAAATAGCAGTACTGATAAAAATAGGGCTCTCATGGTTCTACTCTTTTTTTCTTTGAAGATATTTGATTCTATCCGCTTCATAGCTTTTGACCAGTTCCCTATCATAGCGCTTTTCAAAATCCTTGGTGGGAACGAGGGATTCAGCGGGTAGGTTCGGAACTTCTTCAAACTGCAATTCACCATTTGATCTTTTGGTGATGGTAAACGCATCATATACATCACCCAAAACCGTTTTGGATACGTATTTCAATTGGTTTTCGGAAACATGTATTTCCTGATACAGTTGCATTGTGGTACCAGCACGCTCGATCCAATCACTGAACTGTATCGCATTTTGATAGGGACCGGCAACGGACACTGCATAGATTGGAAAATCAGCTCCCATCCTACCCCTTGCGTAGAGATGTTCATGTCCGGTCAATACCATTGGTACCTTATATTTCTCCAACAGTGCCTTGATTTCAGGGAAACGGATATCGGGATTGCGATTTCTTGCCAAACCCGCCATGGCGTGATGAAATGTCACGAATATCCAATCCCCATCGAACTCCTTGAGGACCTTTTCCAACCACACATAGGTTTCCTGTTGCTGGGCAGCTGTTATTTTGGCCGAAGTGTCCAATGAGATGATCCTGATATTGTTATAATCCACATAATAGGTTTGTTCCTCCTGTCCTTTGGGACCATTTTTAGGGAAGGCGAAGTTAAGGTTCCAAAGGGGTGTGATCTCTTTGGTCTCTTTGGCCACCCATGTATGCTCATGGTTCCCTGGTGTGGCCATAATAGGGATATTTTGAAAGGCCCATCCCCCAGCAGGGAAAAATTCATTCCAATTTTCGGTGTTCAGACCTCCCCTATGGATCAAGTCTCCGGCAAAGAGCATAAACTTAGCATCCGGGTTGGCCAAAACCGCTTGTCGCAAGGTTCTGCTTCCCAAGGAGTGGATGTAGCGCTGTACATCACCAAAATATAAAAACTTGAACGGTTCGTTCTGTCCCGTAGCTGTTTTAAATTCTGACCACTCAGACCATAGGTCCTTATTGCCAACACGATAAGAATACGGGGTATTCGGCTTTAAATTCTGAAGATTTACCGAATGATAGTACCATATCCCATCCTCTGATGTATATGATCGGGAAATGGCTTGTACTTTTTTTATGTGCTCTTCAAAAAAAGGAGAGGCTGTGGCTTCCACATATTCAATATAACCTTTTGGTTCATCGGCTCGCGTCCTCCATGTGACCGCTTGACTGGTTTCTGGGGCAGTCTCCCATGACAGTTTGATATGATGGGGCAACTGTTCCAAAAGACTGTTGTTCTCTTTTATCTGTCCTTGACAATGGAAGGCAAGGATTAAAAACGGGATCACTAAAGCAATGCTTTTTTTCATTCTACTATGGGATTAAAAGCCCCTACCTCTATAAGCAAGTAGGGGCATTTGTACTTTAGAAGCCCGGATTTTGAGGCATCTCTTTCTCTAAATTGGAATCTATGACAGACTGTGGAATGGGAAGTAATATATCACGCTTCGGGTCAATGGTACTTGATCCGTGGTTGTTGTACTTCATGGTACGTTCGGCCCATTTGCCGGTTCGCAATAGGGTATACCTTCTGGGCTCTTCGGCCATCAGTTCCCGGGCACGTTCATCCAGTATAAAATCAATGTCAATATCACTTACCGTAATATTGGAAGCATGGCTTCTTGCCCTGAGGATGTTGATGGTATTGGCCGCAGCTCCTACATCCCCCAACTTAAATTCCGCCTCGGCTTTGAGCAGATAGGTGTCGGCGGCCCGAAGATAGATCTGATCGTAAAACGATTCCCTGTTCCCAATGGGATCCACGGGGTCGGCCCAGTCATATTTTCTGCTGAAGGGCCATTCCTCAATACCGTTATGGTCATCGGTGATATCCTCACTCCAATCCAAATAGATTTTATCCCCATAGTTTTTACCCTCGGGTAGGTTGTCGGCCGGGTAGGGGGCATTTCCTGCCGCGTCCCGGTAAGTGAAGGATTTTCGAATGGCATATTCAGAAAAGCGATCATCATTGGGGTCATCAAAATTGTCCAAGGCCCATTTGGTCAAGGAAGAGCGGCCATTTCCATACCCGCCCCGGTCAGCAGTAACGGTCAAGTCCAGGTCACCACTCCTATACCTCGAGGTATGGTGCATTGCCATAATGGGATATTCCCCGCCACCAAGGACATTGTTCTTAAACTGGAAAACCCACAAGGCTTCTGAATTTCCTTCTTCACGATTGGTGTTCCCGGCCTTGAACATATCCATAAAGGCAATACCTGCCTGATCCACTTGCACGCCATAACGTTCGGTGATAAGGGCATAGGCGGGGTTGTTGACCACTTTGTTCGCCCAGAACAGTGTACTGTCCGGTTTGTTCAATGTCAGATAGAGTTCCGCAAGATAGTGTTGCACTGCTCCTTTGGTGATTCTTCCGGTCAAGGAGCCCTCTTCAGGGATGATGGGTTCAGCAAAGAGAAGGTCTTTGACAACCTGCTGGCGTACCTCATTTACAGGGGTCCTTTCCCAATCTGTTCTGATGATTCCATCGCTTGATGGATTCAGGTTCAGTGGAACATCGCCCCAAAGATACGATAGATGGCGGTAGGCGAATGCCCTTGCTACCCTTGCTTCGGCAAGGATCAGGTTCCTGTTCTCAGTTTCACTCAATTCATTGCCACTCCAATCGATATCCTCCCTTTCCTCGACATTTTTTATGATTTCATTGGACGAGTTGACAATTTCATATAGCCATAGAAAGACTCCTTCATATACATCATAATCCGGCCTGTTTCTGGCAGTCCAATCCACCGATACCCGAGAGACCCCGTTGCCGCTGTGGTTGGCGGCAAACATATCGGTGCCGGACATGGTCACATCCGTTATAAGGGAAGAACTGGCATTCAATCCTTCCCGTTCATAGCGCATTAGGGAATAAAGACCATTTATTCCCGCTTCCAGCCCAGATAGATCAGAGTACAAATTCTCTGCATAAATCACATTGGGCGGATTTTCGTTCAACAGATCGTCACTGCAGCTGCTTATAAGCAATATTGAGCTTACAAGGCATGTTATTAGTTTTTTCATTTTGTATTTTTTTCTTAAAATTCTAGTGTTAAACCAAAGGTGATCTCACGTTGGAGCGGTAGAATCCCGGCTTGGCTACTTGGGAGTTCCAGTTCCGGATCTCCGGCCGTCCAATCCGTAATGGTGAGCAGGTTTCTACCGGATGCAAACAATTGAAGTTTTTCCAATTTTATTTTCGACAGAACCTTTTTGGGAAAATTATAGGAGACCGTAATGTCCTTCAACCTGACAAAACTGGCATCCTCATAGATGGAACCCCCCTTTACCTGATCATTGTTCCTGAAATATTCATTGGTGGGATTGTCCGGGGTCCACCAGTTCTTTTTTAGGACATTTCGTCTAATTTCAGCAGCGGTATTGTCCCTCAACAGGTTGTTGTGCCTGGTTGCCCCGTGGGATCCTATAAAAAATACTTCCAAACCAAAGTTCTTATACTGAAATGCATTGCTCAATCCCCAAGTGTATTTAGGGTCTCTCTGCCCAATGATCTGGCGGTCCTTGTCATCCAGCACCCCATTATTGTCCACATCCTCTATCTTGGCATCACCGGGGACCCTGTCATATACAGCGGCCTCTTCCTCTTCCCCCAATTGCCAGACCCCGATCATCTTTTGGTCAAAGTTGACACGTATGGGTTCACCCACGAACCAGGCATTGGCCAAATCATTGATTTCTGACCCGTCTTCCTGTAGATAACCATATAGGGAAACTATCTTATTTTTGTTGGTGGCAAAGTTTCCCGATATCTTCCAATTGAAGTCTTGGGTCACCCAGGGGACAACGGATAGGGATAGTTCCAGTCCCCGGGTTTGTGTTTCGCCGATGTTCTGGGTCACTTGGTTTATTCCATGAACGGATGAGATGGTCCTGTTCAACAATAGATCGGAGGTGTTGGTCTCATACAGGTTCAGATCACCGAAGACCCTGTTGTTGAAAAGTCCAAAATCCAATCCCAAATTATAGGTTTCACTGGACTCCCATCCCAAATCCTTATCACCAATGACACTTGGAACATAACCTACCAAGGATTGTTCGCCGGACAAGGTGTTCCTGTCCCGCAACCTGGTGATCGATGAATAGGGATCGACTGCTTGGTTTCCATTGATGCCCCACGATAACCTTAGTTTTAATTGGTTTATGGTGGTCGAATTTTCCAAGAAAGGTTCCCTCGAAATGTTCCAGCCCAAGGCGACTGAGGGAAAAACACCCCATTTGTTATCCGGTCCAAAACCGGAAAAACCATCCCGTCTTCCGGTCAAGGTCAACAAATAGGTGTTGTTGAACGAATAATTAAGTCGCAACATTTGTGAAATGAGCGCGGTACGTTGGTAGTCGTTTTGGGATTCTATGGAAGAGGCTTGGGAAATTCCAAAATAGGTGAATTCGTCATTGGGAAAATTGATTGCCGTGAGTTCCTCAAAATACTGTTCGTTCTCTTCATAGCTATAGACCCCGGTAAGAAAAACATTGTGCTTGCCAAACTCTTTGTTGAAGGTCAGGATGTTCTCGACTACATTGTTTTTAAATTCCGTACTGGAAAGATATGCCTGGCCGGAGTTGGCTATACCTACCACCGTGTTGCTCCCGGCATAGGTTTTCCGTTCGGACCATCTTCTTCGTATCCCCGTGTTCAATCTATAATTAAGTCCTTTCAAAAATGGGAAGGTTACATTGATATAGTTGTTTGATACGATTTGATTGGAATAATCCTCATCCTAGGGGGTATACTGTATTGGCCTTTTTGATTAAGGGAGCACGTGGGTGGTATGTAACGGATTTGGCCAATGGGCGTAAGTTGCTCTGATAATCGATCGTATGTTATCAGAACAGAATGCTCATGTGGGTAAGCCGTAATGACCAATAGGGTCCCAAGGATTTTGGGTCATGGCCCAAGAGGATCCCGACTTTATGGCTATTGCCAATGATAGGATCGTTCCATATTGGCCTATTTCTCTTCTCCAGTGGGGGGTAGTTCAGTTATCAGGAATTTTTTGATGTTGTTTTCTGTATTTTGACTATATACATGGAATAATTGTCTTTTGTCACACCTTTGGCCTTGTTCACTATATATGATTTGATTTTTTCAACGGAAGCTTGTTCTGTACAGCTCAAGGCGATTATTTCATCGTTGATTGTCTCTAAAATACCATCGGTGCAAAGAAAGAAGAAATCATTTTTCTTGATATCAGTGATGATTTTCTGATCAATTCTTGTGGGATAGGTTCCGTTGACGGCCCTGGTAATAATATTTCGTTTGGGATGGGTCAAGGCCTCCTCTTCGGTAATTTCCCCCATTTCCACCATTCCCTGCACTATACTGTGATCTTTTGTTTGATAAAGGATTTGGCCATCCCGGATGTGGTATGCCCTACTGTCCCCAACCCAACCGATCAATGCCTTTTCATCCTCATCTGAGATTTTCAAAAAAGTGAGCGTAGTGGCCATGCCCTTCGCTTCGGGATGGGTTTCGAGATATGTGCCCAAATTTTGTTCGACACTTTGCAGGGCCAAAGGTAAATATGTTTCATCTTCAATATCCTCCATTGGATTTTCAGAGAGATACTTGGAAAATCCTTGACAGGTCAAGGAAGAGGCCACTTCGCCCTTGGCCTGCCCCCCAACACCATCACATACCATGAACAAACGGGAATCCTCTGTTGGTGTCACGGGGTATATGGCATCCTCGTTTGACTCCCTTAGGCCTATTTCATTACAATGCACTGGTAGGTGGATCTTCATTTTCTTCAATATCGTTTAGCGATAATATCACAGGCATTTTTATACCCCTTCTCACAGGATTTTTGGTACCAAGTTTTTGCCAAATAGGTGTTTTTGACCGTTCCAATGCCACTATGGTAGCAAGAGGCCAGATTGTACATGCCGACACTATCCCCATTGGTTGCGGACTTCTTATATAGTTCAAATGCCTTGTCTAAGTTTTTCGGACCTCCTAGGCCCCTGTCGTACATATAGCCGAGATAACTTTGGGCACTGGCATGATTTCGGTCAGCCGCTATTTGGAACCATTTTTTGGCAGCATAATAATATTTTCCTTTGTAATACATCACGGCCACTCTATATTGGCTGTGCAGGTCCCCTTGTTCTGCTGCTTTCAAATACCACTGTGTAGCCTTTGCTTTTTTGTCCTTGCCCAACTTAAGGTTGTAATAAAGATCGCCCAATTTTTTTTGGGCCTGGAGTTGCCCTTTGGTCGCTGCCTTGAGATACTTTCTTTCGGCTTCCAGATAATCTACCGGTCCAGCTGCCCCGGTTTCCGCCATGTAGCCCAACATATAGTCCGCAGTACTCATGTCTTGGGCCGCTGCCCTGACAAAAAAATCCTTGGCCTTGATGAGATCCTTCTTTTTTCCTTTACCGTCATAATGCAATCTACCCAAAGCGTACAAAGCGGAACTTTGATTTTGTTTTGCTGCAAGCTCATAGTATACTATCGCTTCCGATACGTTCGGGTTCCCATCCGCTTCCCCGTACTCAAGGATCTTTCCGGTCATGTATTGGGAATTTGCATATCCTTTATCAGCGGCCCGTTGGTACCAATCTTTGGCAAGTTTTACATCCTTTTCCACACCCCATCCATCATAGTACAAAAGACCCATATTGTGCATACCAAAGGTGTTTCCTTTATCAGCGGCCAATTGGAACCAGTTTTTGGCCTCTAGGTAGTTCTTCTCATTGAAATATAAAGTGCCCAATTCATTTTGAGCCCCCAAATGTCCTTTATCGGCAGCTTTGGTCAACCACTGAACCGACTTTATACGATCTTTTTTGGCCAATACACCATTTTTATAGAATATCCCTAAGTTGAACTGGGACAGGAGGTCACCGTTCTCGGCAGCAATTGTATATTGTTCCAGGGCCTTAACGGTATCCCTGGGGACGTATTGACCGAACCTGTACATGTTGGCCATGCCCCGATATCCCGAATACCTTCCGATGGACGTGCATTTCTCATATCCTTCAAATGCTTCCTTATAGTTCTTTTCTGATACATTGAGGATCGCCAGGTTTTCGATGGCCGCAGGGTGGCCTTTGCTGGAGGCTTTTTCATAGTACAGTTTTGCCTTGCTTGCGTCCTTTTCCATTACATAGCCGAAATAGTGCATCAATCCCCTTAGGTTGTTTGCCTCTGGGTTGCCGTCATCACTCAAGGCCACAATGCTGCTCTTTGCCTTTTCATAGAATTTCTTGGCCTGGACCGTGTCCCTGTCCACACCAAGATTGTTTTGATAGGCCCATCCATGGTTAAAGTTTGCCAGGTCATATCCATCATCAATGGCCCTATCGGCATATTCAAACCCTTTTTGATAATCCACATCGGTTCCATAACCATTTTGGTTGAACCTTGACAGAAAATAAAAGGCCTCCCCGGATCCATAGCCTGATGCTTTTTCATAGGCCTCATAAGCTTCTTTGAACTTCCCTTCTTTGTAAAGGCTCCAGCCGTCTGCCAACAACACATTTATCTTGGTGGAGCGATAAAAGGCATATCCCCCATATCCGGCACCCAAGATCAAAACAGTGGCCAACAAAACGGGCCAGGCTTTTTTCTTCTTTTTGGGCTTGGGTTGTGGTGCGGAAAATTGTGTTTCATTTCCTCCCAAGAACACGGTGCCACTTTCATTGCTTTCCCCATTCACTTCGCGGATGAAATCGGAAACGGAGGCATACCTATCCGAAGCATTTTTCTGCAAACAAGTCTTTATGCAATTCTTAAATCTTTCGGGCACCCCGGAATAATTGGGCTCTTCCCCAACGATACCATCCCGAATGAGTTCATAGTCCTTCTTGTCATGTCCAAAAGGCAACTTTCCGGTCAATATTTTGTAGAACATGATGCCAAGGGCCCAGATATCGGTACGCTCACTGATATCCCCATTCAGTCCGAATTTCTTTTTAAAGAATTGCTCCGGAGCCATGTAGTGAGGTGTTCCCACACCTTCGGTCATGGACTGTTGTATGGTCTTGTCGGATAGAATATCCTGACTGATCCCAAAATCGGTCACCTTTGAAACGATGTTCCCCTTTCGGTCTTTTGAAAACAGTACATTTCCAGGTTTTAAATCCCTGTGGACAATGCCCTGTTTGTGGAGATAATCCACCGCTTGGGCCACTTCCACAATAATGTTCTTCCCTTCTTCCAAAGAGAGCTTTCGGTGTATCGCTTGGCCCAAGGTTCCTTCACCGGCATACTCTATGATCAACACAGGGTAATTCACGTTTCTGCCCATGGCATCCGTGTGGGTGATATATTCCAGACCATAATAGGTGATAAGATGGGTATGTGACAGCCCATCTATTTTGGAAAACTCCTGTTCCAAGCTGTATTTTTTCTGTCCAGTGCTCCCGGATGTACCTCTTGAAACAGCTTCTTTATAGATTTTGAGGGCCACATATCTTCCTTCGGCATTGAGGTCCTTGGCCCTGAACACTTCGGCGAACCCGCCCTCAGCTATAAGGTCTTTTTCTGGATCCCACTGGTAATGTGATAGTTTCATAATGGTCAGTGTAGTCGAATTTGGTTACTGTTTGGTGTTGATTTTAATTAACTGGCCTGTTGTATATGGGTCACCATTTTGCAGGCATCGGCATGTCCCTGATCACAGGCCTTTTTGTACCAAGCCTCGGCGCTGCCAAGGTCTTTGGTTACTTCACTGCCATTGTAATAGAGGTTTCCCAGTGTTACATTGGCATCAACATATCCTAGTTTGGAGGCTTTTTTCAGAAATTCCATGGCCTTGTCCACATTCTTCTCGGTACCCTGGGCCGAGAGATGCATGACCCCAAGGTTGAACACGGCCGGACCATATTCTTTTTTGGCCGATTTTTCAAAATAGCGCATGGCCTTTGGGTAATTTACCGGAGTGTTCTTGCCGAAATAATATTTACATCCTCGTGCAAAAAGGGCTTCTTTATTCTTTGGGAAGAACCAAATTATGGCCAGAACGGCAAGCAGTATCCATAGGGCATATCCCCATAGCCATTCAGTGAATTCTATTTTATAGGGTGGAAGGGGAGTGGGCAAAGCTCCGCTGGCCTGAAATTTTTTTATCTGCTCTTCATCCAGGTCATAATAGGTATTGATACTTCCTTTTACCCCCAAAACATAACCATCGTCCGTCATGTAGGCCCCCATAAAAATGTACAGGGAAGTTGTTTTGTGGGCAAGATAAAGGTCTTCGCCATTGGCACCTTTAATATCGACGTCAGTAATTTTATGGATTCGTTCGCTTTTTCCAAAAAGTCCTCCGATACGTCTTGCAGATGCAAGGTTGGGAACCAAGGAAAGCAAGGCGATCAGTAGTAGTAATTTTTTCATTTTGTGATGAAGTGTTAAGGTTGAAAGTAATGATATATCTTCTTGTACCTGAACCTATTCGACAGTTAGCATTAAAAATAGGTATATGAAACTTTTTATGCCAACATTTTTAGACCTTGGTGTCAAATATGTTTTGGATTTATGAAATAGCCATATCGTGACTGGGTTATTTACGGATTATTCAGCCTTGGTTGGCAGTCTAACCGCAATGTTGTTTTCTCCCATGGAGGTTACCTGAAAAGGCCCCCTTACATTTTCGGATAACTCTTGCCAAATGCTCCCCACTTTTTCAACGGTTTCCTTGGCACCTTCAATGGTGCTGTCAATACCCTCCACCGTTTGGTCAATGTCTTTGCTGGTTTTCTGGACAGTTTGGTCCACTTGATCTACTTGTTCCGCAGTCTTAGCGATTGTTCCCCGGTCTCTTCTTTTAGTGATTTCTGAACTTTGGGCGCTTACAAAACCGCAAAACAAGCTAATAAGAATAATGGTGTGTACTTTTTTGGATGTCATTTTTAATCGTTTTGGTTATACTTTCTATGGGTATATAACCGCAGATTGGCGATGTCATCTTTTTTTGATGATTTTTTCTAAAAAATTATTTCGTAAACACCTTTCGGAAAGGATGGCCGGTCCATGAACATACGGGTTTCATTGTTTTTGGTGAAATCGATTTCTTCTAGTGAGGTGGTTTCAGTAGTGTCAATGTTTAGGGGATAGAGCTCATTTTTATGAATAAGGTAATAAGAGTTCCCTTCGCTTTTTGAAACAACCATGACCGTAATGGAATCAATATCCATATTGGCATTAATGACCAACTGTTTTTTTTCATTCTGTTCCAAAAAGAAATAATTTTTATCCATGGATGAGTTCTCCGAAACCGATACGGTAAAACCGGAATAGGGCTGCGAATTTGCAATGAGGGGCATTACTTTCACTTGCACGCTCTCATCCTGTATTCCCCCAAAAGTGTAACTTGTCTGGACTTCTTCCAATGGATTTATGGTCGATGAAATGGCCAGATTGAACAATTTATCCCCATATTTTAAGTAATAGTTGCCTTTTTGATCTTTACCCATTTGTAATTGAAGGCCTGAAATCCCTGAATCCCCATATAAGACCAGTTCTTGGCCATTAAAAGTGTGGGTGAGCGATGAGGGCTGCCTAACCTGACGTATGGATTCCGATGGAAGTGATTTTCCATTGGAGAAAGCAAATTGTGTTTCGTCTTGCGGGCTGCCATCCAATTCATCTTCTGGCAGTTCTTCTTTCTCTGTAACTTGTATATTGTTCTTTTTCAAAACGAGGCTATCCGCTGGCTGCGTTCGAACAGAATCCACACCGACCACATTGGGGGCGTCGTTACTAAGGGGACCATCACCCTTTGATTTAAAGACATAGAAAAGTATTCCCAAAACAATGCATGCTGCCGCGGCACCACTGTAAATAATCAGTCTGCGGTACAGACCTTTTGGCTTTTGCTCTCCAGACGCCCTATATTCGGCATACAAAAGGTCTAGCTTGGCCCTTAGTTTTTGGTCCTCCTTTGATTCAATGCCCGTGTAGATCTTTTTATATACCTCAAGCTCCTTTGCAAATTCTTTGTCTTCAGCTAACAGTCGTTCCACCTCACTTTTTTCATCGTCATTAAGATGGCCGGTCAGGTGTTTGTCAATCAAATCAATATGTCTCAATTCTTCCCTCATGGCTATTTTAAACGGATTATGACATCATAGGAGACTTCGCCCCTTAGCTTTTGAAGACACCGTAATTTCTGTTGGCTGGCGGAACGGGCACTGGAGTAATTGAATCTTTTGGCTATGTCCTCCATGCGCATCCCCAAAAATATGGTTGCCTCCAAAACAGATTTACAGGGTTCCCCGACCTTTGCTAGAGCTTTTTCAAGGTATTCCCGGAGGTTTGGGCCCTTTCGGGTGATTTCTGGGTTTATGGATTCATGGTCTCTTTGAGAGATGCCTACCTCACTCTGCCGGTTTTCATATTTTTTTCTTCGATTGAGCTGGTTGAGCCACTGTCGCTTTGAAATTTCGAACAGATAGGTGCTTATTTTGCTTCGGAGTTCATAGTTCCCTGCCATTACATTTTTATAGAACACGATGATGGCTTCCTGAAAAACATCCAAAGCGTCATCTTCATTACCGTTATTCTGTTCCACCCAACTTTTTACCATGCCGATGTGCTGGTACAGTTGCTGCAGACAATTCTCGTTTCCTTTCTTTAATTGATCTATCAGTTCTTGGTCGGTCATCAAGGTTTTTCTGAAATGGCTATAATCCTATTTCCACACGGTCCTTTATGGGCACATTGAATTCGTACTCCTGAATTTTTATTTGGGCCTCGCCTAAAATAGTGAAATTCGCTTTTTGGTCGGTCAGCCAAGAGAACTTCATCTGTTTTAAAATATCAAAATTGCTCAAGGTAACATCAATGGGAATAGTAGTGGATTTTAGTGCTTCTTGGTAAAATGGTTCATCCATGGTCCACTCCGCCACTTTCCCTTTGTTTTCATCCAAATAGAATTCAAGTTTCATGGTATTGATGGTATAGGCAATAGGCAATCTGTTCAGGGTCTCAACACCTAATTTTAACCGGGTTTTGCTCAGTGAGGGCAATTTATTGCTGGAAATGGACCGAATTTTAAAATTATTGCCGTAATCCAAATTTTTGCTGATTTCCTCCAAAATGGCCTTTTTGGTGTTCAGATGTATCTTGTCATCCAGTGCAATGGTGAAGGAATTCAGCAGAAAGCTCACCTTTCCATTGCCCTTGAGGGCGAATTCGGTGGAATCTGATGCCAATAATTCAGGATAAAAGGCATTAAGATTTTTGAGTGCTATTTCGCAGGTTACCGGTATTCGTATGGTATCATTGGCTGCCAGACTCATCTGTTCGTTTAAAAATCCCTTTCCCACCAAAGAATCCTTATAAAAAATCTCCATGCTGGATTGCCTCAGTTTTGTTTTTACATTGTTGGGGTTGTATACAATGTAATCCAATCCCACCACCAATGCATCTTCCGTGAGTCCTTTAATGGTAACATGGTCTATGGCAACAAATTCTGGTTTTTTGCTGCATGAGGTAAAAAAAAGAAGTGCTCCAAATACTAGGGTTATTTTTTTCATAGTGTCGGGTTTAAATACTGTCCTTCTTTTTAAGTGAAACATAGATCAAGACATAAAACATAACATTGAGTGCTACGATGACCACCACGTTCATATCAAAACTGTTGAAGACATCACCGATCAACGTTCCTTCATCCACCAATTTTTCATTGTACAGGTCGAGAAGTTGCACTGCTGAGGTTGAGGCGGTCTGCGTACCCACTTCGGGTGCGGGCAGTGGAACAGTGGTCAAAACAGCCTGAACCGTGTCTGGATTGAATTCAGAGGCGGGGGAGGCATCGTCCTGTAATCGGGCAAAGCCCTCGGTGCCCCATCGGCCCAAAGTGAAAAAGCTCAAGATTTCCACCAAGGTATTGTTGATTTTTGTCATTACCCCGGCCAACATAATCTGTGGCATCAATGCAATGGGCACTACGGTCATTACTTTCTCTGTGGTATTGAAGGCAGATGAAAGCCACAATCCAATCAGGGAGGCAGAAACCGAAATATAGAACATGAACAGCATGCTCTGGCCAAAAGGCCGTAGGTACACTTCTTCAAAACCTTCAAAAGTGTTCAATTTGAAATTGAGGTAGATGATACTCACAAACAATATGGTCTGCACCAGGGCAATCAAGGAAAGTACCAACCATTTGGAAAGAATATAGGTGTTGATATTAAGGTTGAACATACGCTCCCTTTTGTATACCGTAAGCTCACCTACAATCTCCTTTGCAGCATTGCTTACCCCAAACCAAACAGCAGAAATGGCCATCAAGAACATGACCCCAATCTGAAATTTGTTGAATACCAAGCAGACCAATCCCGCAATGATTACGGGTTGTGCCAATAACAAGGCCAAATTTTCCTTGTCATTGAGTTTGATGTTGAAATATCTTGAAACCAACCAATACAATTGCAGCCAGTACGAGTCTGGCTTTTCTTTTTTTACGTCGGGGTTATTAACGGCCTTATACCCAACTTTGCTGGGCTTTTGGTAATAGGAGGTTACCGTGCCGATATCACTCATTTTACTATAGACCTCCACAATGTTTTGGGCTTCAAAATGGGAAGTCAATAGGTTGGCCGGGCCTTGAAATACCAAATGCCCTTGAACGCCCAAAAATATAGCCTGGTCCACATAGTTGAGGTCTTCGGGTTTGTGGGTCACCATTACAATTGTAGTTCCCGAATGGGCCAACTTTTTAAGACTCTTCAGAAAACTTTCAATGGTCTCGGGATCTAGTGGAGAAGTGGGTTCATCCAAAAACAGAATAGTGGGCTCGGTCAAAAGTTCCACCGCAATGGACACGCGTTTGCGCTGTCCACCAGAGAGATTCCCCACTTTTATGGTCCTGATGTCCTTTTCCTTATCTTGGTCCAAATTTAGGTCGTTGATGACCTTATCAATCCTTTGGTTGATCTCTGAAACGGCTGTATCATCGGGTAAGCGGAGCTTTGCTGCGTAGAACAAGGTCTTGTATACCGTCAATTCCTTATGGATGATATCATCTTGGGGAACATAGCCGATTTTTTTCTTGATCAGACTAAAGTTGTCTGCCAATGAAAGTCCGTGAATGAACACTTCTCCAGAAGTAGCCGGATTTTCACCGTTCAAACATTTCAACAAGGTGGATTTTCCACAACCCGAGGGGCCCATCAATGCCACAAAAGTGGAATGGGGAATGTTCAGGGACATATCCTGCAATCCAATCTTGTTGTTGGGATATTCTTTCTGAATGGCCAATGCCTTTATGGCACTACGTTCTTTACGGAGATCCTTAGCCCCATTCTTAAGGGTAATGCTGTAAAATGAAATGGTGACCGTATCGCTGTCCTTGAACTTGGCCTTGGATTTTAACTCCTTTCCATTGAGATAGGTCTTATTGGTGGAACCCAGGTCCTCGATCCAAAATTCACCCTGCGAATAGGAAATTATGGCGTGTTCCCGGGTCACCGTGGGATCGTCCAGAACAATGTCATTATTTTCCAAGCGGCCAATTTTATAAGCACCTTTGGAAACGATTTTTTGTTTGAATCCGTTGAACTCCTTTTGGGATTCTGAGGGTTTTGGAACCTTTTCTTTTTGGTTTTCAGTAACTACTTGCAGCTTTTGCGATGCAATAGTGAAAATCTCGTCAGGTGGAATCTTGACCCATGTATTTGGGGCTATCGGCTGTTCTTTGACCATGGTCCCATTGGAGCTTTCAAGGTCCATGATGTAGATTCCGTCCGTCCTGGCTTCAATTTGGGCATGTTTTCTCGAAGCAAGTCTACTGTCTATCTCAACTTGGGCGCCATGACCTTTTCTTCCAATCGTAACAATTTCATTTTTAGACAGGGGAACAGACTGTCCGTTGCAGATGAGGTGCATTTCCGGTATCATTTTATTGGTCGATATAGGATTGGATGCATTTTTTACGATGTTCCGCAAAAGGATGCGTGGAAGTCAATTTTTTTATGAGGTCTTGCTTTTGATAGCGTTCCAATTTCCTGAAGAAATCCGCAAATCGGTTCACATCATATCCAGCCGCTTGGGCCAATTCAAACCCGACCTTGTCGGCCTCATATTCATCAATTTGATCAAAGGGGGGCGAAAAGGTCCTATTGATCTTATTGGCAATATCGGTAAAGCCTTCCATACGGGTCATTCCCTCAAGGTCTGTGGAGAGCGTGAGTTTTGTTACTTTCCTTTGGGTGTGGAGTTTGTCCTCATGGGCCACTTCATGTCCTATGATGAACGCCAATTCATCATAAGAATCAACGAAATTGAGCAAGCCCGTGGTAATGTATAGGTAACCGCCCAAAGTGGCAAAAGCATTTATTTCCTCGGATTTAAGGATGCTTATTCGGTAGGATACATCGTTTCGGGACACATTTTTAACGATACGTTGAAGTATTTCCTCTACCTTTGGTTTGGCAAAATGGTTGTTGTCCAATTGGCCAAGGGCAACATACCTGTTATACATATCCCTTCCAATATTTTTTTTGGAATCACTGGAGATGTTCAGTGCAAAGTCCAACCAATTGTTCTCCACCTGTTTGTAAAAAAAAGCGGGTCCATCAAGGGCATGGCCACAATCTTGGAGAACAGTGGCATGTTCTATTTTTGTCGTGTAATCAGAAAGGGCCTCTTCCAATTTTTCAACGGAGATTTCCTGTGCCAAAGAAATTTGTAAGAAGCAACAGAAGAAAATGGACGATAATGCGTGTCTCATGATGTTTTTTAGTGTATATAACCAAAAATAACAAATGTCATCTTTTTGTAGGGCAATCATTGATTTTCTGTTGCTTTTTTACCATGGAAAAGTTCAAACGGCTATGGAAGGCTTTCAAAAGTTTAAAAAGCCATTGTTCATTTTTGAAGAAACCACTGATCATTTCATCATAAAAAGTTTTATCGATGATTGGTATGTTTTACATATTGCAGAAGGTGCAAGGGCAAAATGAATGACTTTTCCAATCCTGCAAGGTCTTCCCCTTAAAAATGGAGCCAATGGACAGGGTAATGTGGGAGTGTCAGGGCCTTTGAATTTCTTGTTGGCCATGGATGCGTTGAAACCCGAACACTCTTCCCAATTTGTAGATGTCATTGAGCTGGGCAGAGCGTCCGGTTCGGTCATCGATTTTCATTTACACCATGGTTTTATTCTTTCGACCCCCTAGGTGGGGCAGCGTATATTTAATAGACCGGTATTGATTCGATGAGAAACCGGCCATAGGTGGGAATCGATACTTTTTTATTCCGGAATTTTCATTCAAGCATAGCATCAGCCAAGTAATCATAAATGGCATATTGGGACCTGATGGGTCTTTCCCCCTTTTTTATGGGATGGTATAGGTTCATATTGTCCCCTGGAGCGACCCTTCTTGCCTTGACATTGTCAGAAAATTGTAGGGCAAGGATTTGTTTTAGTTCATTGAATACATTTGAATCTAGGATAGGGGTGATGACCTCAATCCTTCTATCAAGGTTGCGGGGCATCCAGTCCGCACTGCCCATAAACATTTTCTCGTCTCCGGCATTATGGAAAAGGAATACCCTTCCATGCTCCAAAAACCTGTCGACGATACTTCTTACCACTATGTTTTCGCTCAAATTGGGCACCTCGGGCACTAAACAGCAAAATCCCCGAACCAGAAGATGGACCCGAACGCCGGCTTTACTGGCCCTATATAGCCAATCGATCATATTCTTATCTTCAAGACTGTTCATTTTTAGGGTTATGCCCGCAGGAAAACCGTTCAGGGCATTTTCAATTTCTTTCAGCACTAAATGTTCAAATGTAAGTCTACTATTATATGGGGAAGCCAAAAGGTGGTTTAATTTTGGAACCAAGACTTTTCGTTTTAGGACTAGAAATACTTGGTCAAGGTCGTTCGTGATCCCACTATGGGCCGTAAACAATCCATGGTCGCAATAAATTCGGGCGGTTTTTGCATTAAAGTTACCTGTTCCGATATAGGCATATGCTTTGGATTTACCATTTTCCCTTCGCTTGATCAAAAGTATTTTTGAATGGACCTTTACATTGGGGAAACTATAAAATACAGTGCCGCCCTCCTTTTCGAAAACCTGTCCCCAGCCAATGTTGTTTTCTTCATCAAAACGTGCCTTGGCTTCAACGAAGACAGTCACTTCTTTTCCATTTCTGATGGCCTTTAGTAGGGCAGAGGTCAGTTCGGAATCCTTGGCTATTCGGTATAGGGATATTTGGATGGAGTGGACATTGGGGTCGGTGGCGGCCTGTTGAAGCCATTTTTCCACATATGAAAAGCTCTGGTACGGAAAATGTAGTATTCGGTCTTTGTCCGCTATCAATTGGAAGTAGTCATCGGAGTCCTCAAAGGCTCTGTGGACAATTGGGGGCATTGGGTCATTAAAAAACTCTTTCCGGTTTCCATAGTAAGCCGTAAAATTAAAAAAGTCGCTAAAATTGTGATGCCCTCCACCTTTTACCAAGTCTATTTTGTCCAGTCCCAATTGTTCTTCCAAAAGATGTTGGACATGTTTTGGCATGGACCCCTCAAAAAGAAGGCGCGTGGGTTGTCCATCCTGTCTTTTTTGGAGCGCATCGTAAATTCGTTGAATCCACTCTCCTTGATAGTCATCGTCCAAATAGAGTTCCGCATCCCTTGAAACCTTGATATTGTACATCCCTAAAATGCTCTTGTTGGGGAAAAAGAAAGAAGCGTTGAGTTTTAGGACATCTTCAAAAAAAGCATAGGATACAATACCATCTTTGGATGGGATTTTTATAAACCTGTCCCATTTCTGTTTATCCACGGAAACAAATGCCAGCTTGGTGGGTTTGTCCAGCAAAATGGCAAGATACAGTTGACCATCCATAAAATTGTCGATTTTAAGATCCGTACCCTTTAACAGGTTGAGTCCGGGCTTTATTTCCTCTTTGAAAAGCAAGTTTAAATAGGAACGGTGGGCGTCATCATATTCTGATATTTCAAGGATTTGAATGTTATTTTTGTTAAGCTCCGGTAGAATGGAATCCCTATATATCCTGCCAAATTCTTCCTGTAGGAAATGGACCCTTTCAAGAATGTGCCGAAGGGTCTTTTTTGGTTTTATCCCCAAGGGACTTCTCATGGATTTATCGACTTTTCCAATCTGTCGAAGCTTGGATACCCTTACCTTAAAAAATTCATCAAGGTTGGATGAAAAGATGGCAAGGAACTTTACGCGTTCCAAGATAGGGTTGGATGTATCCTTGGCTTCCTGCAATACACGTTGGTTGAAATTTAACCAATCTACGTCGCGATTATTGTATCTAAACCCTGATTCCAACCACAATTTTTCCATTGATTAAAAATAATTGAGGTTCACCAACATGTGATTAAATTAATGTTAATTTGAAGTGGAGTGAAGATCGGCTAAGAACGGGCTTGGGGATTTTTCAAAAGACAAGTGCCTATCAAGCCCATTGGAAGGATAACTTGATGTTCGTGCCATTTTACTGTAATGGCGGAAAACCCAACGAAAGGTACTAACGGAAGCTGAACTGTAAACGGGATGGGAAAGGAACTCAAATCACATCGTTTGGAGCGGACAAGAATTCTTTATAAATACTTTGAAAGCGCTGAAAAAAAGGAGGTATTTCCACAAAGCACAAAGATTCCATACGATTTTTAATCGTTTTGGGATTGATGGTTTGGCCACTGTTTTTAATACAGGAACACAAGGGGAACGTCGGTCAACAAAACACAACCAGTGTGCCGACGGGGCTTTACTTGTGCTCCTGATTAAACATACTTTTATTAAATGATGGTCAATCCACCGTCCACTACCACTTCGGACCCAACCATATACGAAGATTCATCGCTTGCCAAGAACAAGGCAACATTGGCTATTTCCTCCGCTTCACCAAACCGTTTTGTGGGTATTCCCTGTACGGCCTGCTGATATGCATCTGCATTATCGACCAAAGCCTGGTTCATCGGCGTCCTAAAAATTCCTGGATGTATGGAGTTGACACGTTATTGTGCTCTATCAATTCGGCGGCCGCTTGCATGGTAAGTGCTCTGACACCTCCTTTGGAAGTTGCATACCCTGGGTCTCCACCCGGCAGGGCAACTGTAGCGCCTACAGTGGATGACATGTTAATGATGGAGCCGCCCTTTCGTTCCATCATTGCAGGTGCAACAGCCTTGATTCCCAGGTATTGGCTATTCAGGTTGACGTCCATTATTTTTTTAAATGTATCATAATCGCTTTCCATAAAAGAGGAATAACTAGCTATGCCCGCATTATTTACCAGGATATCAATTCCGCCAAATTCGGTGGTGGTTTTTTCCACAACTTTTTGCCAATCATATGGGGAAGTGACATTGAGTGTCGCATATATGGCTATGCCACCGTCCTGTATGATTTGTTCCGCAACCTGTTTTAGATTTTCTTCGTTGATATCGGTAAGCACTATTTTTGCACCTTCCTTGGCAAATAATTTGGCGTCCACTGCCCCAAATCCACTGGCCGCCCCGGTAATGATGGCCACTTTGTTTTCTAAACGTTTCATTTTTGTTTACTGTTCTTTAGGTTTCTATTTTTAATCACACTCACCCTCAGGCGTACACGATTGGCCTTCAATAATGTCCATTGGACCTTCCATGTTGTTCTCCCTCCATTCAGCAAAGGTTTTTTCCAGAGTCTCCAAGAAAGTTTCAGGTTCTTTTGCACCTGATATGGCCAGCTTTTTATTGAAAACAAAATAAGGCACTCCCCTGACACCCGCTAGCTGGGCCTCATAAAGGTCCGTCTGTACGTCATCCGCATAGTGGTTGTTTTCCAGGGCAAGCTTTACCTTGTCTCCGTCCAAGCCTATGGCCTCGCCCAATTTAACGAGCGTAGGAATATTGTCAAGGTTTTTACCCTCCACGAAGTATGCTCGGAAGAGTTGTTCTTCGGCCTCATCCTGTTTGCCATTCCCTTTGGCATAATGGGCAAAACGATGTGCATTGATGGTATTGGCCGGGATGGCTTGGTCAAGGCGGTAGTCCAGACCTATATCCTTGGCTATTTGGCTCACATGGTGGTTCATGGAACGGGCCTGTTCAATGCTCACTCCTTTTTCCTTTGCCAGAAACTGGTCAAGTTTTACGTTGGCATCTGTTTTGAGCCCTGGCATTAATTGGAAACTTTTCCATTCTACCTTGACCTTGTCCCTTTGGGGGAATTGTTCCAAGGCCGCCTCAAATTTTCGTTTGCCGATATAACAAAACGGACACATCACATCACTCCAGATTTCTACTTGCATCATAGTTTTATATATTTAAATTCATCAATGGTGGTCCATGGTGGGACCGTTGTTCCTTGAATATTTGGTGGGTTTAAAATACCCCCCCCCTTTTTTTTATCCGAGGAAATCCAATAGTAGTTTCAATAGTTCTTCGGGTTTTTCCTCGGCTGGGAAATGTCCCGAATCGGCAATGATCGCGGATTGGACGTTCTCAGCAAGGTTACGCCATTCATGTTCTACCAGGGGGCCACTGGCCAACGCACCAGCGAATGTGAATACCGGCATGGTCAATTTGGTGGATATCATTTCACGTATTTGTGGAATGGTTTCGTCAATACTTCGATAGTATTCAAAACTTGCTTTTAAAGTGCCGGGTTTTCTGCGCAACAATTCAATGTAGAAATCGCGTGCATATTTCGGTATGGCATCGGGTGTTCCACTTTTGGACTCAAATTGATACCCAAAATAGATGTCTTCCTTGCCTTCTACCAATCGTTCGTTCACTTCAAGGGCTCGGTTGAAATTGAAATGCCAAAGGAAATCGCTTAGACCACGTTCATCTGCAATCAGGGGAGGTGAAGGGGAAGCCCCGGGGATTATGGCCTCACCAACGGCAAGTTTGAGGATTCTCTCCGGGTGCATGGAAGCCATCGCGTAACCCACTATGACGGCAAGGTCATGTCCTACGAATTTGAATTTATCATATCCTAAAACATCCATCAACCTGAACATGTCATTGGCCAAGGATTTTGCATCAAAACCTTTATCTGGCCTACTCGAAAGACCAAAACCGCGTGGATCGACCGCTATCACGGTATAGCGTTCGCTCAAGGGGAGCATTAAATCACGCCAGGCATACCAGTTCTGGGGCCAACCGGCGTGCAACAGCAAAGGCTCGCCCTTACCGCCGATTACAGCATGGATCTTTATATCACCTGTGTCAACGACCATACTCTTGAAAACTTTCTGAAATCCTTTGGGCAGACGCGGAACGTTGCCTACGGAGCCATATTCATCGGTGGTCGTAACCTTCTCCGAATGTTTGATTTTTTCCATTTTTTTGCTTTTATAATTGTCTAAAATTACCAAAGTAATTACTTTTGTACAAGTACCTACATAAAAGTAAAAATTAAGGATAGCGATGGATTATAGCCCAAAAAAAATTGATATATCTGATGAAAAGTGCCCGGTAAAGGCAACATTGTCGATATTGGGGGGGAAATGGACCTTGATTATTTTGTACCAGATAAACAATAGGGTCATACGGTATGGTGAATTGAAAAGGTCTATTCCTGGGATTTCGGAAAAAATGCTCATCCAAAGTCTGAATCAACTGATTGAGCACGGATTGGTCGACAAAAAGGCCTATCCTGAAATTCCTCCAAGGGTCGAATACAGTTTGACCGAAATTGGCTTTAAATCTTTGCCGATCATTGATAAGTTGGAGGAATTTGGCAGGGAAAACCTTATATGAGTATGCTCTAGGGCCATAAGTGTCGATACGTTTGGAAAGTTTTATGTACAGTTTGGAAGTGTAGAGCGCCAAAGATGGATTGATCATCGGGCATTTGTTTCGTGCATCGACCCGAAAGTGGGGAAGTCTTGGAGAAAAAGAAACCTTTCCAAAAATGGGGTTTACCACCATAATGATAACGGGTTTGGCAAATGGAACATATTCCGATGAACCTTACTATGTGATAAAAACACCCTGATTTGAAACACTGAAAGATCAGGGTGCAGGTTGTTGTAGAGACCTATGAAAAGGTCCTTTGTGCAACACCATAAATCAAATGAATTTGCATTTCCATATGATATGGGGCCTACCACCGGGAAAAGAACGGGCTATTGCTTTTGATATTCGGCATTGATGTCAAGATACACCTCTTCACCCAACATTGGTGCCGGGTATGCCGTACCTACGCCAAAATCAGAACGTTTAATGGTCCCCGACAATTTGATGCCTGCTGTCGGTTTTTTGGTCTGCGGATTCTCGACGGTCCCCCTATACCACATGTCAAGGCTTATCTTTTTGGTTTTGCCCTTTATGGTAAGGTCCCCTTCCAGTTTGTATCTACCGGTCCCGAGACTTTTGATTCCGGTACTCTTAAAAGTTATCAGCGGGTATTGTTCCGCCTCAAAGAAATCCGGCCCCTTTAGATGGTCATCCCTATAGCTGTTGTTCGTGTTGATGGATGCCACTTGAATCACCGCTTCAACTTGGGCATCACTAAAATCCTCTTTTGAACTCTTAATGGTCGCTTCAACGTCATTGAAGGTTCCCGAAATGTCGGATATGCCCAAATGCGTGATGCTGAACCTCAATTGGGAGTGGGGAGGGTCCAATGTCCAAAATTGCTGTTCGGTAAATGCCGTCAAGGTCAGCAATGCAACCAAGGAAAGTAATAATCCGTTTTTTTTCATTGTGTTATTGTTTTAAAAGGTTCGGTTATACGTCTTTATATTAGGATTACGGTCTATTTTTTCGCACGGATTGAATAATAGGTCCTTGGTTCTTTGGGTTCCTCGGCCTGTTTGATTAAAAAATCAGCCACATCGGCTCGGCTTATTTCACCCACTTCGATACCTTCGAACAAGCTGTTTTCAACATGATAGTTTTCGGTCAAAGGTCCGTCCAGCAAGAGACCGGGACGGACGATGATCCAGTTCATATTTGAGTTTTCAATGATTTCTTCCATTACGGTCTTGTCGGCATATACGTCCTTTAGGACTGTTTCCATCATTTGCCTTACTGGTTGCGGTACATAGTGCATACTTTCTCCGGCACCAAATCCGGTCACGAAAACAAAAGGGATGTCAAAAGCTTTTTCAGCTTGGATATCGACCAATAGTTTTGCGAAATCGGAAAACAATGTGGTAGCTTTGGTGCTGGTACCCGTTCCCAAGGTCACAATGACCGCATCGGCACCTTCCATGGCATGGAGCAAGTCGGTTTTGTTCGTGGCGTTACCTGAAATGGACAGGAAATCCGTATGGTCCATTGTTATCTCTGAACGGGAGAGGGTCTTTACCTTGTGGTTTCGGTCCAATGCCCTTTTTATGGTTTCCAGGCCTATGCCTGCGGATGCTCCTATTATGGTAATGTTCATTTTTTGTTTTTTTAGATTAATAAACAGTTTCTAAATACGCTTTTAATGTGGTTGGCTTTCTACCCAGCAAATTTTCTAGATCGGTACTGGTGACGTCCAGTTCCCCTTGCTTCTGCGCCACGGAAAAACTTGATAAGATGTCTATTCCTTCGGAGGGAACCCCTGCACTTATAAGGGTTTGTGTGAACTCATCGACAGTTGGGGAGTGGTATTGGATGGTTTTGCCCGTAATCTCTGAAAGATAGTTGGCCACTTGGTCATATCCGAAGGCTTCAACATTGGTGAAATCATACATTTTGTTTCTGTGGAGCGCCGGTTCAACAAGTATGTTTGCGGTGGCCTCGGCATATTCTGAACGCAATGCCACACTTATCTTTCCATTTCCTGCGGGCAAATATATGATCCCTGTTTCCATCACCTTTTCGCCTATAAAAGATGGGATAAAGTCCATGTACAGGTTATTTTTAAGGACCGTAAAGGCAAGTCCACTTTCCTTCAACCATTTTTCTGTCAGCAAATGCGAATGGGCCAAAAGTCCCAACGGGGAGGTATCGGTTTCGTTCCTGCGCTGAAAGCTTGTATACACGATATGTTGGATGCCAGCACTTTTAGCGGCCCTAACGACATTCTCGTGTTGATGGAGACGGGTGGATATTTCCGTGCCAGAAATAAAGAGAAGGGTGTCCGCTCCCTCAAAGGCATCCACCAATGATTCGTAATCCGAATAATCCCCGACTTTTATATGAACGCCCTTGCTTCTTAAGTCTTCTGCTTTTTCCAAATCCCTGACAAGGGCGGAAATTTGATGGGCCTTGATTCCTTTTTGTAAAAGGGAATGTATGACCGTACTTCCATAGTGCCCTGTGGCACCTGTTATAAGTATCATATTTGTTTGAATGAAATTATATATAGATTACATTTGTTTCGCAAAGTAACCAATAATAGTTTATATAAGTTACTTATTAATAAAAGAGAATGGGAAATTGTGGTAACAAAAAGGTAACCAAACATGAAAGTCAACAATGAGATTTATGATTGTCCCGTGACGGCAACCCTTGAGGTCATTGGAGGTAAATGGAAGCCGATTATTTTGTATGTGCTCATGTCGGGGACCAAGCGATTTGGGGCATTGTCGGTCAGGATTCCGACCATTTCCAGAAAAGTACTTACCGAGCAATTAAGGGAGTTGGAATCGGACGGCCTATTGATCAGGAGACAATATAAGGAAATCCCCCCGAGGGTCGAATACACCCTGACCCCGGAAGGACAGAGCCTGTGGTCCGTATTTAACGAAATGGCAATTTGGGGAAACAACAATAGGAGAGTAAGCCAAAAGTAGTCTGAAACACCCAAAAGGATGCCAGGCCGCATCTGGACCTTTGGTTTATTTGTTTTCACGATCTGGTCCCGACTATGGGGGAATACCTTGATTGGGACGGTGCCATTGCAAAAACACGCACAGGCCTTTCACATGTATAAAAATCTGTTGATAAACTTTACATGTCCAGGCACAAAGTCAAGTTATGGCCTTATTTTTTGGCTTTGATAGGCTTTCTTTGGTTTTTTGTCCATGTGCTTCCAACGTTTGTGGGTCCATAGATAATATTCTGGAGCTTCTTTAATGGATTCCTCCACCATTTTGAGGAAGGATTTGGTAAGTTCGAACTTATCCATTTCTTTGGGATGCTCCGTTATCAACTTAAAGGTTCCGTGATAATGGCCACGCTTTACTTTGTTGACCTTTAAATAGACCGCAGGCAATTCAAATTTTTTGCACAGTGTTTCAGCTCCGGTGTGGGCAGGAACAGTGATGCCCATAAAGGGCGTCCATAACAAAGCTTTTTTCACCATAGGTGATTGATCGCTCAAAATCCCGTACATACCCAACTTGCCATCACGTTTGTTTTGGGCCACGATGCCCCAGGTGTCCTTGGTGCTGATCAAGGTAGTTCCAAATTTTTGGCGGATATTACGGACCAGTCTATCGAAATATTTGTTCCCGACTTTCTGGTAAATCGCATATCCCTTGGAAGCAATGTGCCTGTCCAGGGCAATTACCCATTCCCAACTGGCATAATGGGGAAATATGAGCATGACACTTTTGTTTTTGGCCTCAAGGCGGTGCAGCACCTCTAAATGGGAGAAGGTAAACCGTTTTTGAAGTTGTTTGTTGGAAATACCTATGGTCTTGATCATTTCCAAGAACATGTCGCACATGTGCCTGTAGAACTTCTTTTCAATATACAGCCGTTGTTCTTCTGACTTTTCCGGAAAAACAAGAGCCAAGTTATTTCGAACTACACTTTTACGGTATCCTATTGCATAATACATAAGAAGGTAGATGCCATCGGATATAAAGTAGATGATTTTAAAGGGAACTTTGGAAATCAGCCAGAGCCATGGATAGACAAGGATGTATACTGCAAGTTGCATCGATTGTTATTGGAACAAATATAATGGATATCCTTGATTAAATTACCAGTTTGGGTGTAATTAGGTCGTTTATACTTTCAAAAAAATCAAGGTGCGTCTTTATGGGGAGCAAAGATAACAGGCGCGGGAAGAGCACCTATCCCTATTGATGGTACACTATGATGTGTAAGTGTCCCCCCTGCTGTTTTTAAGAGGGGTACGGCAAACCACGTCCATCATCTTCAGTAACATTGTGCACCGGTTTTTTTAGGTGAATCATTTGATTAAATCAAATATTTAATTTATATCTTTGGAATGAATGAAGGATATACATGGTAACTAAACTGGTTGACACTGAGGAAAAAATCAAAATAGCTGCGAGGAAGATATTTACTCAAAAAGGCTACGCGGCAACTCGGACCAGGGATATAGCGGAAGAAGCGGATATCAATCTTTCCCTCCTAAATTATTATTTCCGAAGTAAGGAAAAGCTTTTTAATATTATTATGATTGAAAAGCTGCAGGAATTCTTTGGGGTTATTTCCCCGATCATTACGGATTTCAGGTTGTCGCTGGAGGAAAAAGTCGAAAAAATTGTTGAGAATTATATCGAAATGATTCTCAAAAACCCGGATTTGCCAATTTTTGTTCTCAGTGAAATTCGACATAACCCCAAAAATTTCGGAATAAAAATGGGTGTACTGCACTTGCTGAGTAATTCCTCCCTAGTGGTTCAAATCGCCGAAAAAAACAGTAAAGTGGATCCAATTCATTTTTTGCTGAACATTTTGGGGATGTCGATTTTTCCTTTTATTTCAAAACCCATAATGATGGCAGGTGGGTTATTTGATGAAGAAAAGTTCAAAAGTTTAATGGAAGAACGGAAAAGACTTATACCTATTTGGATAAAGGCCACTTTGGAAACATAAAAAATTTGCCTATATGTTGGTCAATTGATTAAATCAAAATATCGATATGAAATGAAATGGAGTAAACTGTTTGTATGCGTTACATTTTCAACAAGTTTTTTTGGATTTTCCCAATCCGTTAAAACCTTGAGACTAGATGAATGCTATAGATTGGCAGAAGCGAATTACCCGCTTATCAAACAATATGCGCTTATTGAAAATGTGTCAGACTATAAAGCAGAGAATGTTCTGAGGGATGGATTGCCCAAAGTTGCCGTCAATGGTCAAGCGACCTATCAATCGGATGTCACTGCAATTCCTATTGAGGTTCCCGGTATGGATAAGCCGACAATCGATAATGACCAGTATAAACTATATGTGGAAATCGACCAAACCATCTATCAAGGCAATAAAATCAATAAGGAGTCCAAGATAGTTGATGCCCAAAGGGAAATAGACAAGGGGAGGTTGGCTATTGAAGTGTATGGAATCAAAAAAAAGGTGAGTCAGTTGTTTTTTGGGATTTTGTTGATCAACGAACAAATACAACAGAATGCCCTGCTTGCCGAGGATATTGAAAAGGCAATTGAAAGAATTAGGGTCGGTATTGATAATGGTACGGCCATAGAAAGCGATTTCTACGCGTTAAATGCCAATCTACTTTCGACCAAACAAAGGGACACTGAACTCTTGTTACAGAAAAATGCACATTATGAAATGTTGGGCGTATATATCAATGAAAAGATCGATGACAATACGATTTTGATAAAGCCCGGACAGATTGAAAGTGGAAATACCTTGATCAACCGTCCTGAATTGGACGTGATCGATAGCCAAATACGGCTATTTGACCTACAATCCAAGTTGCTTACATCCAAAGTGTCGCCCAAACTCTCGTTTTTTGCCCAAGGAGGATATGGGAAACCAGCATTAAACATGCTCAGTAATGAATTTGATTCCTATTTCATGGGAGGTGCCCGTTTTCAATGGTCCCTGTTCAATTTCTACACGAATAAAAATGAAAAGAAAATAATTGGATTGGAAAAACAAAAGCTATCAGTACAGAAAGAAACCTTTTTGTTCCATACCAATCTTGAACTTACCAATCAAAATTCAGAAGTTGAAAAATACCGACAACTTTTGGCCATGGATGATGAAATAATAGAAATGTACTCCAAAATCAAGGAAGCATCCTTGTTTAAATTGTCCAATGGTACCATCGATGTCAACGACTATTTACGTGATGTGAACCAAGAAAGCCGGGCCATTCAGAATAAATTGCTACACGAGCTAAAACTCTTAATGATATTGGAAGAATCAAAAATTACCCAAGGAATCAAATACTAAACCATGAAACAAAATCAATTAGCAATCATTGTATTATTTTTTCTGTTCCTATCGTGTCATGACAAAAGTGGCGAATATGATGCTTCAGGGACATTTGAAGCAATTGAGGTCAAAATTTCATCGGAAGCCAATGGAGTTATCAAAAGGCTTTCCATGGATGAAGGGGAGACATTGGAGATAGGCCAATATTTGGGTTATATAGATAGCACCCAACTTTACTTGCAAAAACAACAGTTGCAGGCTAAAATAAACGTACTTCTTGCAAAAAAACCAAACATAGCCGTACAACTTTCATCACTGGAGGAGCAGTTAAGGCAGGCAAAAAGAGAACAACAAAGGGTACAAAATTTAGTCTCAGGGAAAGCTGCCCCCCAAAAAATGCTTGATGATGCCAATTCACAGGTTGATATAATCCAAAATAAGATCAAAGCACAAAAGTCGACCTTATCCATTAACACGGCCAGTCTGGTAAACGAAACGGAACCATTGCAAGTTCAGATCAGACAACTGAACGATAAGCTGGAAAAATGTAAGATCATTGCTAAAGTCAAAGGTACCGTGCTGTCAAAGTATATCGAAGAAAATGAAATTGTATCGGAGGGATTGCCCTTGTACACTATTGCAAACTTGGATACCTTAACGCTCCGTGCGTACATTACCGGTAACCAATTGCCACAATTAAAGATCAATCAAAAATTAAGCGTATTGGTGGACAATGGATCGGAGGGCTACAAAAATTATGAAGGTATTTTGGAGTGGATCAGTGATAAGGCGGAATTTACACCCAAAACCATCCAAACAAAAGACGAGCGTGCCAATTTAGTATATGCCATGAAGGTCCGGGTGGCCAATGATGGTTATCTCAAAATAGGAATGTACGGCGAGGTAAAATTTTAATCATGCATAGTGTTGTTGTTGAAAACCTAAGGAAGCAATATAAAGAGAATGTTGCCGTGGACGATGCTTCATTTAAAGTAAATGAAGGTGAAACATTTGGGCTTATCGGTCCTGACGGATCTGGAAAAACCAGTATTTTTAGGATGTTGGCAACCTTATTGGTCCCAGATGGGGGAGAAGCACATGTATGTGGATGGGATGTGGTAAAAAATTACAAGGAAATTAGAAAAAGTGTAGGGTACATGCCAGGTACCTTTTCCCTATATCAGGACCTGACGGTGGAGGAAAACCTCCATTTCTTCGCAACGATATTCAATACCACAATTACGGAAAATTATAGTCTGATCAAAGATATATATGTCCAACTGGAGCCCTTTAAAAACAGGAGGTCAGGAAATTTGTCCGGTGGTATGAAGCAAAAACTGGCACTATGTTGTGCGTTGATACACCGACCGGAAGTTTTATTTCTGGACGAACCCACAACCGGGGTGGATACTGTCTCCAGAAAAGAATTTTGGGAAATGCTGAAAAAGTTGAAAAAGGAGGGGATTACAATTTTGGTGTCAACCCCCTATATGGATGAGGCCACACTTTGTGAAAGGATAGGTTTGATACAAAAGGGTCGGTTATTGTCGATAGATCCCCCTCAAGTCATCATTGAAAAATATCCTAAGGCCTTGTATGCCATAAAATCACATAACATGATCGAATTGCTGTCCGCATTGCGAGAACTACCCTTGATAGGGTCGGTTCATTCTTTTGGTGAGCATCATCATATTACAATAGTAGATAGAACATTGACCTTGTTGGACATAAGGGCTACTTTGGAAAAAGAATTACCGTACCCTTTTCAAATAGACAAAATCGAGCCTTCAGTGGAAGATTGCTTTATTCAATTAATGGAAAAATAGATGTCATATGGAGAAAGAAAAGGTTATATCGGTTAGTGGACTGACAAAAAAATTTGGGGATTTTACGGCTGTTAATGGGATAACCTTTGATGTTTACAAAGGTGAAATATTTGGATTTCTGGGGGCAAACGGCGCTGGTAAGACAACAGCTATGAGAATGTTGTGCGGCCTGCTGAGCCCAACATCGGGGGATGCAACTGTTGCTGGTTTTGACTTGTACAAACAGACCGAAAAGATAAAAACCAAAATAGGGTATATGAGTCAAAAATTTTCACTCTATGAAGACTTAACGGTAAAAGAGAACATCACTTTTTATGGAGGGATCTATGGTTTGGGCAACCGTGAACTAAAATTCCAGTCCAAACGGTTGATCGAATCATTGGGTTTGCAATCTGAGGCGAATCAGCTTGTCGGTTCCCTGCCTTTGGGCTGGAAACAAAAACTGGCGTTCTCGGTTGCTGTTATCCATAAACCTTCCATCGTGTTTTTGGATGAACCCACAGGCGGGGTGGACCCGATAACGCGACGTCAGTTCTGGGATTTGATATACGAGGCCGTGAAAAATGACATCACGGTTTTTGTCACAACCCATTATATGGACGAAGCAGAATATTGTAATCGAATTTCCATGATGGTGGACGGGGATATAGCTGCTTTGGACAGCCCTTCAAATTTAAAGCAAGGGCATGGGGTGGACAGCATGGATGAAGTCTTCTATAACTTGGCTCGCACGGCAAAAAGAAAATCAGATTAGGTGAAACGGTTTGTAACATTTGTGAGAAAGGAGTTTTATCATGTGTTCAGGGACAACAAAACCTTGCTTTTACTGTTCGGCCTACCGGTGGCGCAAATAGTATTGTTTGGCTTTGCACTGACCAATGAGATCAAGAACTCAAAAATTGTGGTAGCCGATCATGCTAGGGACGAAGTGTCGTTTCAAATTATCGAAAAATTGTCCGCATCCCGGTATTTTGAAATTGAAAGCACTTTACTCAACAATGCGGAAATAGAAGAGTATTTTAAAAGAGGCGATATAAAACTGGCGGTTGTTTTTCCCAATAAGTTACAACAGGAACTTTCTAGTGACCATGTATCCCAAATACAGGTAATTGCTGATGCTACAGATCCCAATACAGCATCGACCTTGACCTCTTACGTTTCATCGATAATCAATGATTACCAACAGGATTTGAACATCTCGCTGGGTTTTCCAGTTCAAATTGTTCCCGAAGTGCGCATGCTCTATAATCCCAATCTCAAAGGGACCACCAACTTTGTTCCCGGTGTCATGGCATTGGTCCTTTTATTGGTGTGTGTGCTTATGACCTCGGTTTCCATAGTCAAGGAAAAGGAAAAAGGGACCATGGAACTACTATTGGTTTCCCCCATGCAACCCTTTGTCATTATAATTTCAAAAGCCATACCCTATTTCTTTCTATCCTTGATCAATCTTACAGTCATAGTCATTATGAGTGTGTTTCTTTTGGGTATGCCCTTGAAAGGAAGTGTGGTTTTGTTATATACCATGAGCAGTATTTTTATTTTATGTGCCCTCTCGCTTGGTTTGTTAATTTCCAATAGTACAAATTCCCAACAAGCTGCCATGTTGATATCCCTTATGGGAATGATGCTTCCCACCGTGCTTTTTTCCGGTTTTATGTTTCCATTGGAAAATATGCCCTTGCCACTTCAATGGTTCGCGAACATAGTTCCTTCCAAATGGTATTACAATATGGTCAAAGCCATAATGATCAAAGGGGTAGGTATCACTGCAATCTGGAAAGAAGCAACCATTTTAATGGGCATGACGATTGTTTTATTGATCATAAGTTTCAAGAAATTTAAGATAAGGATGTCATGAGAACATTGCGATTTTTATTGGTAAAGGAATTCAAGCAGATTTTTAGGAACCGGACTTTGTTGCCCATGATCTTTTTAATGCCCCTGATACAATTGTTGATTTTGCCTTTGGCGGCAGATTACGAAATAAAAAATATCAATGTATATGTTGTCGACCACGATAAGTCCACCTTTTCCAGAGATCTGATTTCCATGATTATCTCTTCCGGTTATTTTAAACTCGTCGACTACGATTCATCCTATAAAAGAGCACTTTCTGAAGTTGAAAGGAATAAGGCGGATTTAATACTTGAAATCCCAAATGATTTCGAAAGAAATTTAAACAGGGACAGGGTGCAAAAGGTTTTTATCGCCATAAATGCAATAAATGGTACAAAAGCGGGTCTGGGGGGGAGCTATTTAAGTACTATCCTTAAAGAGTTCAATAAAAATATTGTGATGGAATTGGACCACTCCTTTGATGGGAAAAAAGCATTGAAAAGAATTGATGTTGTCAACTCCAATTGGTTCAATCCATATTTAGACTATAAAACATTCATGGTTCCTGCCATACTTGTAATCCTTGTTACTATGATAGGTGCTTATATGTGTAGCCTGAACATTGTTAAGGAAAAGGAGATTGGGACCATTGAACAGATCAATGTGACGCCAATAAAAAAACATGTTTATGTTCTGGGCAAACTTATACCATTTTGGATAATTGGGATGGGCGTTTTTAGTATTGGGTTTTTTGTAATTTCCTGGGGGGTGTATGGCATAGTGCCAATTGGAAACATCCTTTTGCTCTATGGTTATTTGGCTTTGTACCTAGTAGCACTCCTTGGCTTTGGTCTTTTAGTTTCAACATATGCCGAAAACCAGCAGCAAGCTATGTCGGTCGCCTTCTTTTTTGTTATGATCTTTATTTTGATGAGTGGTCTTTTTACACCCATAGAGTCAATGCCCGAATGGGCAAAGTGGATAGCCAAGGGTAATCCTGTGACTTATTTTATCGAAGTTATGCGTATGGTTGTTCTTAAAGGAAGCGGTTATAGACACATACAAAACCACTTTTTGATCATGATGGGTTTTGCTGTTGTTTTGAATTTTTGGGCAATAGCCAATTACAGGAAGACATCTTAAGGAGTGTACACTTAGATGGGTTGGAAAGATGCGTTGTTTGTAATGGTTCTTTCTGGTGTACTCTGGTCTTGGTTCATTGTATTTAAGATATTGGATTTTCCTACTGGTTAAAGAGTGGTGTTGTTGTTTTCACTGGAGTATTTGCAGGATCAGGAAGCTATCCGCCTGGTCACATGGTTATGCTACAATGGCCTTTGCTCTCAATCTTTTTAACCCACGCAATTTTTCTTTCCGGGGTGCCCATTGAATTGGGTTGGGGATGAACTTCAACTTATCAGTGGAGGCGAGAGCCTATGTGCATTATGGACTTACTTGTAAAGTCCATCACGGACCCCTTTAAAGATTTCGATATTGATTGGGGGTTTGGCAGGTTGCCTTTTTGAAAAATGTTCCAAAAAAGGAAGGGTTGGCAAAATTCAGCTCATCCGCGATCTGGGCTATGGTCATGTCCGATCCCTTCAAAAGGGATTTGGCCGCCATGATTACCATGTCATTTATAAGTTTGGACGCTGAATGCCCACTGACTTCCTTTATGACCTTGGAAAAATACTTTGGTGTTATGAACAACTCACCTGCATAAAACTGTATGGACCGTTCAATTTTGTAATGTTTGAACAATAGGGAAATGAACTTTGTATAGATTTCTTCCTTACGACTGAAATGCTCCTTTTCATTGGAAGTGGCACTCACGGCATAGATCTGCAAGATTCGATATACGATTGTAAATACCAGATTTTTGACGATATCTTCCTTGTAAATATCGTTTCCATTGATTTGTTTCACAACCAACTTATGGAACATGAGCAGGTCTTCAAAATCTGCTCTAGGGGTTTTAAGACATTGCCCCTTTCCAAGGTCATTGGCAATGCTCCCTAATTCTTGGTTCAGCTTAAGGTTGGAAATGTAATCAAAGGTGAAAAAAAGAAATTCGGCTTCAAGTTCTTCTTGCTCCTTGATTTGAAGAATATTGTTTGGAAGTACAATCAAAAGGCTGTTTTTATCCAGTGTATATTCATTCAGGTTGAGCAGTATCCTCCCATGGCCCCTTACACATAATATGAATGCGATGCCCTCCACAATATGGGGGTAGTTAAAATCAAAGTTATGGTCCTGTACCGTGGATGGCTTTATCGACACGGCAAGCCCCTTGTTCTCCGAGATTGTGCCAACATTGATCTGTCTGGCAAAATTTTGAAGTGAAATCTTATTGTAACCGTTTTCCATATCACCTTTTCTCTATGGGCGAAGTAAGTAATAAAAAGCGATATTTTGAACAGTAAAGGGGCAATATCGGTTTTATATGATCTATTTATTATGACAATTTTTGCCGCTTGGAGGAACGCAAACATTTCAACCCTATGAATACAAATGCCATTTACAGGATCAAATTTATCGTTTTAGTTGCCGTTTTTGTCGCAACTTCTTGTAATACAAAAGATACGAAAAAGGAAGAGAACAAGGCCGTGTTTGTGAAAACACTCGGTATATCGGCGGATAGCGCGATAACCGCCCAGGAATATATCGGTACGATGGAAGGCCTGAACACGGTTGATATCAGTTTTTTAGTTGCGGGAAATATTGAACAGATGTATGTTAGGGAAGGGGAAAAAGTGGCCAAAGGCTTGCCTTTGGCCAAATTGGATGCATCATCTTTCAAGAGTGCACATGAACTGGCATTGGCGGCCTACGAGCAAGCGGAGGATGCCTACGAAAGAATGTCCGCGATGTACCAAAGAAACAGTATTCCCGAAATACAATATGTGGATGTCAAAACAAAATTGGAGCAGGCAAGGGCAAGCGAGGCCATTGCCAAAAAAAATCTTCGTGATGGCACTTTGAAAGCACCCTTTTCCGGTATTATCGGTACCCGTTATCTTGAGCCGGGCGCAGGGGTGTTGCCGAATACCCCGGTATATAATGTAATGGACTTGACCCAAGTTATGGCAAGGATACCCATTCCTGAAGGGGAAATATCCAATATTAATGTCGGTGATTCTTGTAAACTGAAAATTTCGGCCTTGGACAATGCAATGTTTTTTGGCTCGGTAACGGAAAAGGGTATTGCCGCAAATCCGGTTTCGCATACCTATGATATCAAGGTCAATGTTGACAATTCTGAAGGTAAGATCATGCCCGGTATGGTCTGCAGGGCATATTTAGGCCAGGATGAAGCGGCCGACCGGATCGTTGTTCCCATTAAATCGGTTCAGGTAGCATATTCGGGAAAAAGATTTGTATGGGTCAAAAGCAAGGAAGGCAGGGCCGTATACCAACAAGTGGAGTTGGGGGGGCTTTTTGAAAATGGGGTGCAGGTAATCAGCGGGTTGAAGGTTGGGGACGAACTGATCGTTGAAGGTTACCAAAACATCAGTGAGGGAGCGTTGGTAACCGTTAAAAATTAAAAAAGGGATCCTATGAAAGAACATAAAGGCCCCATAGCCTTGGCTATGAAGTACAACAAAATTGTTTTGCTCCTTACCGGAATACTTGTCATTTGTGGAGTGTTCGCCCTATATAAAATGCCCAAGCAAGAGTTTCCGGTGTTTACCATTCGGCAAGGGGTGGTGGTCGCGGTATACCCGGGGGCGACCTCTGGGGAAGTAGAGGAACAGGTGGCAAAACCACTCGAAAGATTCCTGTTCACCTACAAGGAGGTCAAAAAATCAAAAACCTATTCCAAATCCAGGGACGGGGTGGTATACGTCTTTGTTGAACTTAATGATGAGGTCAACAATAAAGATGAGGTGTGGTCCAAGATCAAGCACGGGCTGTCCAGTTTCAAGGCCCAACTGCCCTCCGGGGTGCTGGCTTTGATCGCCAATGATGATTTTGGGGATACATCGGCCCTACTGATCGCTCTGGAATCCAATACCAAAACCTATAGACAATTGCAGGATTACCTCGAAAATCTTGAGGATAGGCTGCGTAGAGTCGAGTCCGTATCGAATCTTAGAAGGTATGGTCTACAAAACGAACAGTTAAGTATCTACGTGGATAAGGAAAAAATAGCCAGTTATGGCATCAATATCTATTCCTTGTACCAAACGCTGCTTTCCAAGGGGATGATCGGTCCCTCCGGGACAATTGACAATGATGAAATGGTGGTCCCCATTCATATCACACGCCCTTTTAACTCTGAAAGGGATATGGAGGAACAGATTGTGTATTCCGATCCGCAGGGAAACAACATACGGCTAAAAGATGTGGCGCAGCTGGTCCGGGAATACCCAAAGGCTACGAGCTATACCATTAATAATGGCAATAAAAGCCTGATACTTTCCAGTGAAATGAGGGAAGGATATAACATTGTGGAATATGGAAAGGACGTAAATGAGGTTTTAGAGGAATTTGAAAGGACACTTCCCGATGACGTGAAAATTTTTCGTATCGCCGATCAGCCCAAAGTTGTGGAGGCATCCATAAACACATTTCTCGAAGAGCTGGGAATAGCCATCCTAGCAGTGATTTTGGTGACCATGGTGTTACTTCCTATCAGAGTAGCTGGGGTAGCGGCATCCACAATTCCGATAACCATTTTCATTTCTTTGGCACTGATGTTCGCTTTTGGCATTGAGTTGAATACGGTTACATTGGCCGCATTGGTCGTGGTGCTTGGGATGATTGTGGACAATTCCATAGTCATTGTGGACAGTTATCTGGAAAAAATTGATGAGGGCATACCCCGTCATGATGCCGCTATTGAGAGTGCACAGGAATACTTTAAAGCAATTTTCTCTGCGACCCTTGCCATAGGCATTACCTTTTTTCCATTCTTGGTGACCTTTACCGGTCAGCTCTTCGATTTTGTAAAGGCCTTCCCTTGGACCATTTTGATCACATTGGGGATTTCCTTGATTGTTGCGGTTTTCCTTGTCCCTTACCTCCAGTATGTTTTTGTGACCAAGGGTCTCCATAAAACGACGGATGGAGACAAGCAGAAAAAGAGTATTTTGGACCACGTCCAATCTTCTTATGACAAAACCTTGCGAACGGTCTTCAGTTATCCATTGGTATCAATGGGTCTCGGGGTACTTTTCATAGTATTGGGGGTTTTCATGTTCGCCAAGCTTCCCTTAAAACTTATGCCCATAGCCGAGCGAAATCAATTTGCCGTGGAAATATATCTGCCACAGGGAAATTCGCTCCAGCAAACGGAGGAGGTGGCCCATGCCATGGGGCAATTGCTGCAACAGGATGGGCGGGTGACCTCCCTTACTACTTTCATGGGAACGGGATCCCCCCGTTTCCATACCACCTATGCCCCAAAGATTGGAGGTCCTAATTTTGCACAGTTCATTGTCAATACCGAATCAAGTGAGGCCACCGTCGAGATGCTGGATGAATATTCGGAAAAATATGCCAATTACTATCCCAATGCCTTTGTGAAATTTAAACAAATGGACTACCAAGCTGGGGTTGATGCCGATGTTGAAGTACGATTGAGCGGTGACAATATCGGTGACCTAAAAGCAATAGCGGATAAAATTCAAGCAGAGGCGAATTCTTGGGATGAACCGATACGGGTCTATACGAACTATGAAGAAATCCTTCCCGATATCACAGTGGCCCTCGATCCCATTGAATCCAATCGTTTAGGGGTCTCAGAGGGGATATTGGGGGTTGGGTTGGCTTCACGCTTTGGTGGTGTGCCCATAACAACGGTATGGGAAGGTGATTATCAATTGCCTGTCGTGCTGAAATCAAAATGGGAAGGCCATAAGGACCCATTGGCGGGCGATGTGGAAAATGAATATGTTTCTGGTCTGTTTTCCCCGGCCATTCCTTTGCGACAAATCGCTAACGTTGGTACGGGTTGGAATGAAGGACAGATCGTACGGCGAAACGGGGTGCGTACCCTTTCTGTATATATAGATCTTAAAAGAGGCTTTAAGATAGACCCCATTCAACTGCGCACAGAGGAACTCATGGATGGGTTACAGGCAGAAATCACGGACAGGAACATTGCGGTTGCCTATGGGGGAACCAAGGAAGACACTATGGAAACCTTGCCGAAAATAGCAAGTGGTCTATTGATCTCTGTGGGCATCATATTCTTTATTTTGGTTTTCCACTTTAAAAAAATCAAGCTTGCATCCTTGGTATTCGCCTCGACTTCATTCAGTTTCATTGGAGCCGCTTTGGGTTTGATGGTGATGGACATGGCTTTCAGTGTTACCTCGGTTCTTGGGCTTGTCAGTCTGATCGGGATCATAGTCCGTAATGGGATCATCATGTACGACTATGTGGAGGAATTAAGGGCAAAAGGCAATCTGTCGGTCAAAGAAGCTTGTTTGAAGGCGGGCGAAAGAAGGATGAGACCTATCCTTTTGACCTCGATGGCCGCTTCGATGGGGGTCATCCCCATGATCATCAGCCAAAGCCCTTTGTGGGCACCAATGGGTACTGTCATTTTCTTTGGCACACTGGTATCCATGTTATTCATCCTGACCATGCTTCCACTTATATATTGGCTAGCGTATAGGAAAGAGGACAAGGAACACCAAGGGATGGCCGTGGCACAATAAATCAATTCTAAAATGAGAGGAAATTTTATATTCATGAAGTGTTTTGTTTTTCTTGTTCTGGGATTGGGCTCAATGCTCAACCTAAACGGACAGATGCGACTGACCTTGGAGGAAAGTAAAGCGATGGCCCTGGAAAATAATGGGAACGTAAAAAACAGTAGATTGGAATTGGACGCAGCATGGGAGACCAAAAAGGAGGCCTTTACCAATTACTTTCCAAAAATAAGTGCCAGTGCGTTCGGGATGAAGGCTATGGACCCATTATTGGAAATAGGGATGAAAGGTGGGGATTTGCCCGTATATGATGGAACCCCGGCAAATCTGGCCAACCCATTACAGTACGCCTATATGCCCGATGTCAATATAGGGTTGTTCAATCAGATGGCCTTGGGAATTGTAAACATACAACAGCCATTGTATGCCGGAAGCAAGATAAAGACAGGCAATCGTCTGGCTGAACTCAATATTGAGGTTAAGGAAATGCAACGGAAACTTTCAGAGAATGATATCATACTAAAGACCGAACAACAATATTGGCAAGTGATCGTCATTCAGGAAAAGCAAAAAACCGTTGACAGTTACCTTGACTTTTTGGACAGGCTCCATAATCAGGTGAACAATGCCTATGAGAATGGGCTTACCATCAGAAACGATCTTTTGAAGGTGAGCATCAAACAGCAGGAACTGAAGGTCACCAAAATACAGTTGGAGAATGGAAAGAAGCTGGCCCTTATGCAGTTATGTCAGACCATAGGATTGGAATATCGACCTACACTCCTATTGGAGGGGAACTTGGAAGAGCTTTCCTTGCCGGACAGCTATTACATCCCAACGGGGGATGCTTTGCCAAATAGGGCCGAATACCAGTTACTCGAAAAGTCCGTTGATGCAACCGGACTTCAAAAGAAAATGCAAAACGGCAATTATCTGCCCACATTGGGCGTAGGAATTTCAGGATATTACTTAGATCAGCTGGAAAGTGGTGTAGATGGCACTTTCAATGGTTTGGCGTTTGCCTCATTGACAATCCCCATTTCGGATTGGTGGGGCGGTAATCACAAGCTGAAGGAGTTAAGGATACGTGAATCCATGGCCAAGAACAACTTGGAAGAAAACAAGGGCCTGCTTCGCCTGCAGATGGAGAAAGCTTGGGTGGACCTGAACGAGGCATATGATAAAATACAGTTGACGAAAAGCATATTGGAGCAGACAACCGAAAACCTTAGGGTCAACCAAGACAGTTATGACAATGGATTGATCCAGCTATCCGATCTATTGGAGGCCCGTGCGCTGAAGGCGGAGACGGAGGACAAACTTATAGAGGCAAAAAACCGGTACAAACTGGCCGTGACCGATTATCTGCTTCTAACGGCCAGGTAGTCATTAAAAAGATTATGATTAAATTGTAACCTATCCATAAAACTGAATTTTATGTTTTCACACTTCATCACAATCTGGTTTTTGTTGAGTGCTGTCAGCCATAAACCCTCGGAAGGCAAGGTTCTTTATTTTGATATCTATATGAAAGACTCCATGGTGGGCACCCTAAGGGCGGCCATAGATCCGATGGGGCCACAGACACAATATTCCAGTGATACCTCGGTCAAAGTGAAGGTGCTCAAAAAGCTCAAGGTCGACTATGAATACTTGGTCACCTACGAGGATGGTTACCTCTTTGAATCGAATGTTGATGTTTTGGTCAATGAAAAACCACATGCGGAAGCTTATACGAAATGGAACGGTACGGAATACAGGATAATTAAGAATGGCAAAAAGGAACTATCTTTTAACGACAAGGTACCTTATTCCACTATTCTGCTCTTTTTCAGGGAACCTGCCGGGATCGAACATTGTTATTCTGAAATGGATGGCAGCATCAACACCATCATCCCATTGGGTAACCATAGCTATAAAAAAATCAATTCAAAGGGAAGGGAGAATATCTACAGTTACCAAGACGGTAAGCTGAAAAGTGCTTCAATAAGTGGTCTTGTGGCATTCACTATCATGGCTAGGGATTGAACTGGTTGGAAATGTACAAGAACAGAAAATAAAGATAGTAGTTATGGATATTGGTCTGGTACTTTCAGGAGGTGGCATGAGGGGTGTGGCGCACATTGGGGCGATAAAGGCGATGGAGGAATTCGGCATAGTTCCCACCCATATTTCGGGCACCAGTGCAGGCGCGGTAGTCGGGGCCCTGTATGCCAACAACATTGGTTGGGAGGGAATTCTGGATTTCTTTAGGACAACACAGATTTTTCAAGGTGGAAAATATGCAAAGGGAAAACCTGGGTTTATTGATAGTGAAAAGTTCTATAAGGAATTTATAAAAATGCTGCCCGAAGATGATTTTATGGCCTTGGACAAGAAATTGTTCGTAACGGCCACCGATGTTGTAAATGGAACACCGTCCATCTTTGAAGAGGGAGAGCTCATAAGACCCATATTGGCGTCGGCGTCCTTCCCAGGGATGTTTACCCCTACCAAAGTCAACGACCATCTCTATGTTGATGGAGGTATTTTGAACAACTTTCCAGTGGAACCCTTGTTGCTCCTTTGTGATCGAATAATAGGCGTATACGTAAACCCATTGAAAAAAATAAGTACGAAAGACCTCAAACATTCCTATAATGTGTTGGAGAGATCTTATAAGATTAAAATGGCCTATGATTCCATTGAAAAGTTTAAGCATTGTGATTTGGTCGTCCATCCTGATAGACTTGATGGATATAGCACCTTTCAAAAACAAGGTATTGATGAGGTTTTTGAAATTGGATATACAAACACCAAGGAACTGTTGCTGAAATCCAGTTTTTATGGTACACAGGAACCTTGAATTGAACTGGCTTTTTACCAGAGGTTTTTTTATAAGCTACTGTTTTTGTATTATGTTGTTCGGGAAAGGCAATACCATTTTGGGTCAAGAACAGTCCGATTAAAAATTTGGGTTGGAATGTTTAAAAATTCCTGCTTCCTCTTCTGGGTTTTAGGAATGCAATAAAAATGATGTTTAAATGAGCTTTGCTGTTTTTTACCGGCAAGTATTTTGATTTCGGGCAAAGGCTTCTTGGTGTTACCATATCCGGCCAAAGACAATCGTGGATCGAATAAAAGCCACTTGTCGCAATCGTTGATGGTGATGGAATCAATAGGATGGGGAAGGTCAAGGTTCAGTCATAAATATGATATTCCTTTCGAGCGTACCGCCCTGTGAAGGGTAGACGTTGAGATTCTCAACAATGAAAAAGCATATACCAAGGCCTCAATGGAATGGAAAGCTCCAAAATATTGGATTGTACAAAACGGAAAAAGTAACACCTCGTCAAGGATGCTATCGTGTATTCCACAATTCTTTCGTATTTTGAAAATGTAAACTTGGATTTCGGTTACCCGGTTAAGGACGGGAATTTCAATGAATTTTTTTTGGGATATGACTACAGAAAATAAATTGGAAGGGGATGGGGGTTTTATTGCCGTGAAAGCGGTATCCTGATAAAAAGGGCGAACAATGGAAGGCCCAAAGAGTCGCGGATGACAGTAGGAAAATAGGCTTTCCTTCGGTGTATGGTGGAAAAAATGCATATGTAGCTATGGAAGTAGCATTGATTTTATATTTACTTCTTACGATGGCGACGGCCATTAGGCTGTTGGTCTATGGGGCAAGACCGACCAAAACACTGGCATGGCTGCTCGCCATTTTTGCACTTCCTGTAAGTGGCATTCTTCTGTACCTGGCCTTTGGGCGAAACAGGAAAAAGAACAAATTCTTCAAATTGAAGAAGACCAAGGCCGTTTCCGAATATTTGGCAAAGGTGGAAACCTACTATGAGAATGCACATATCGAAGCCCCTGTATCTGTCAAGGACCATATCAAATTGGTAAAGGCAATTACCAAAAGTTCAAGCTCCATACCGCTCATGGGCAATCGGTTGACGCCGTTAAAAGATGGCCCTTTAACATTTGATACTATTTTTGATGCCATTGAAACTGCCGAAAAATTCATCCATATCCAATATTACATCTTTGAGGAAGGGGAACTGGCAGATAGGTTCCTTTCAATCCTCGAGCGCAAGGCAAGGGAAGGCGTGCAGGTACACTTTATATATGATGGGGTGGGAAGCAGGGCCCTATCGAAAAAATACATAGCATCGTTAAAACGGGCCGGAATCAAGGTATATGGGTTTTTGCCGATGCGTTTGGGCAGTTTACTTTCATCCATCAACTACCGCAATCACAGAAAAATTGTGATTGTTGATGGTCTGATTGCCTTTACAGGAGGAATCAATGTATCGGACAAATATATCAAAGGTGACCCGGCTCTGGGAGTTTGGCATGATATGCACCTACAATTGGAAGGGCCCATTGTAAATGGCCTTCAGGCAGTATTTGCGGTAGATTGGAGCTTTGTGAGCAGTACCGATGACATGTTGACCCCAAAGTATTTGTCGACCCCACCCGATATGGGCAACTCGGTGGCCCAGATCATTGCCAGTGGACCGGACTCCGATTTTGCCGCAATCCACCATCTCTATTTTTCAATCATCAATATGGCTAAAAAATATGTGTATATAACCAATCCCTATATCATCCCAGGAGATGCCCTGATGGAAGCATTGCGGGTTGCGGCCCTTGGTGGGGTTGATATCAGGCTGCTGGTGCCCGAAGCTTCGGATAGTGCTGTGGTAAAATGGGGAGTGCGTTCCTATTTTGAGGACCTGTTGGAGGTAGGAGCCAAGATTTTTCTGTTTCAGGATGGCTTTTTGCACAGTAAGGTCATCGTCTGTGATGACCAGGTGACCACTATCGGGACCGCAAATTTGGATATTAGGAGTTTTGAACAAAACTACGAGGTGAACGTTCTGGTCTATGAAAGGGAATTTTCGGAAAAGCTGAGAGATGATTTTTTGGAGGATTGTAAAAAAAGCATTCAAGTCGATTATCAGGAATACCTTAAAAGACCGAAGATGGATCGTTTAAAGGAAGGGATGGCCAAAGTGTTCAGCCCAGTCCTGTGACCAATAGAATAGCATATATGAAAAAAAACATGAACATCGGGTTGGTTTTATCAGGGGGCGGTACCCGTGGAGTAGCACATATAGGTGCCATTAAGGCCATGGAGGAACATGGTATATTCCCTACCCATATTTCGGGTACAAGTGCTGGTGCCGTAGTTGGCGCTTTTTATGCAAGTGGGGTAGAATTGACCCAAATATTGGATTTCTTCAAGACGATTCCCATCTTCCACCCGCAAAAATATGCCAGAGGAAAACCTGGGTTCATCGACACGGAAAAGTTCTATCCCGATTTCAAAAAGCTGCTCCCAGAGGATAACTTCAGGGCCCTCAAAAAAAAGTTGTTCATAACAGGGACCAATGTCATGGAGGGCACGTTGAAGATTTTTGACTCCGGCGAGGTCATCCGCCCCATATTGGCCTCGGCATCCTTCCCCGGGGTTTTTACCCCGACCAGGATTGGAATGTCGTATTATGTGGATGGTGGTGTATTGAACAATTTTCCCATAGAACCCTTGCGGTTATCCTGTGATAGGATTTTGGGGATATATGTAAACCCCCTGAAAAAAATTGGGACAAAGGATTTGAACAGCGCCTATAGCGTACTGGAAAGATCATATAAAATAAAGATGGCGGCAGATTCCATCCAAAAATTCAAGGAGTGTGATCTGGTGGTCCATCCAGAGGAACTCAGCAAGTATAGCACCTTCAACATGAAAGACTTGGAAGTGATTTTCGATATAGGCTATGCCAAAACAAAAAAAGTGCTCGAAGAATCCGGGTTTGCCATGGATTGAGTCAAACCCAGGTCCTTTACGCCCGGGACCATGATCAGTGGTTCCTGTTTCGTATCATGGATATCACAATCCCGACTCCCAGCACAAAGGAAATCAGAAACCCCACAAACCCCAGCAGTGGAACACCGTATACCTTTGGGGGCATGTCAGCCAATACCAAAATTGAGGAACCGATCGATAGGGCCGAAATGATCAAGGCCAGCACCAAACGGTCCAACGAAGTCTTTATCTCCATCAGGCCGTCCACTTGGTGGTGTATGATAAGGGCATTTTTCTTTATTTTTTGGATCAGGTCCATGATTTCCCCGGGCATTTCCGTCCAGGTTTCCGTAATGTTCCTGAAATTTTTGAGCCCTTTAAGGATTCGGTATTTTGGGGAAATCCGCTTTTGTACGATTTGCGAGGCGTATGGGCGCATAAGCTCAAGAATGTTCAAGTCCGGATCCAGTTTTCTGCCGATACCCTCGATAAGTACGATACCCTTGATCAAGAGGTATACATGTTGTGGAAATTCCATTCCATTTTTTCGGAAAATCGCTTTCAGCTTTTTTGTAATAGAAGCTATGTCAAGGCTTTTCAGGGAAGATTGATCGATCAACCCGAACATGTCATGGATATCACGTTCCAATTGTCTGTCATTTTCTATGGAATGCTCCAGTGACATCTTCTTGATGGTGGTAATCAGGGCGGACGCGTTTTTTTGGACAAGGTATTGCGTAAAATCCTCAATTAGTTCCTTGTCCGGGGGGGACATCGTCCCCATGATCCCAAAATCGATAAAGGATATCTGACCGTTATAGGTCACCAGTATGTTGCCCGGATGCGGATCGGCATGGAAATACCCATGTTCGAGAACCTGTTGCATATACAGGTCGTATCCGACACGGGCCACCATTTTGGGATCGAAACCCGCTTGGAGCAAATGCCCTACATTCGACACCTTTATACCTTCGATATATTCCAAACATAGGATATTATTGTTGGATAACTCCCTATAGGTCTTATGTACATAGATGTCTTCATTTCCCCGAAAATCCCTTGTAAAGCGCTCGACGTTGTCTATTTCCTATAAAAATGAGAGCTCACGGTTGATGGACTGTTCAAAGGTCTCGACCATGTTCAAAAGTCCTATCTTCTTTATTTCGTCGTTATGGTTTCCCAACATTCTGGCCAAGTCCTTCATGATCAAAAGGTCTGCCGCTATGATTTCTTCTATACCAGTTCTCTTTATTTTCAAGATGACCCATTCGCCGTTCAGCAATTGTGCCTTGAATACCTGGGATATGGAGGCCGAGGCAAAAGGGATATTCTCGATGATATGGAAGTAATCGGCAGGGTCTATACCAAGCTCATTGGTAATCTTTTCATGGACATCCAATGGTTCTTGGGCCACATCGCTCTGAAGTTTTTTTAGCTCGTCTGTCATGGCAATGGGAAGTACATCGTCCCTGTCACTGAAGAGTTGTCCCAATTTAACATAGGCAGGCCCCAGTTCCTCCACGGCCATTCGGATACGCTCGTAGACTGAACAAGAAAGGATTTTGTCCGATGTTTTGTTTTTCCCAGTCGATTTCAGCGGGACCCATTTTCCAATGTTGTACCGGGCCATGGTATCCTCGAAACCGTACTTGGCCAAGATGTTCACCACCTTTACGGTTCTTTTTAGTTTTCTTGAATTTTCCTTCATTTTTTTATCTATAGGTTGGTCTTGGATACTTTTAAGGGATGTGCCGATACAGTATCGTTCGTTCTAATCCTTTTGGCCCGTAGCCCGTCCTATCAGTTGCCCTGGCTTTAGTCACGGTTGAATATTCCATATTCCGATCATAAAAGAAAGCAACATCATGCCCAGAATCGGGGTGATCGGCAAATAGGTTCCGATAAGGACTCCCGAAATACCGCTGATCGGTTTCCACGCCCATTCCTTCATTTCCCTTCGATTCGAAACGGCAAAATAAGTATCGGTGGCCCTCAAAACAACGAATGTTGTGGAAAAAACCGGGACCAAGATTAAATATGTTTCAATGGGGACGATTAAAACATATGGGCCCAAAGCTATGAAAACAATCCCTGCGATAAAGGGGAGGAGCCTATATCTAACTGTGGGCTCTGAATTTTGAAGTAATGCGGTCATGTTCTGTTTGATTTTTAAAGAACTCCTCGAGGTTTACCTCTGGGCAGTTTATTTATAAAAGTGGTTTCATCTTTTTTACAAGTTCGCTAAAAAATAGCTGTTTTGCACTTTTATTTCATTTTCTTTCTTGGTAGCCCGGTAAGCAGTTTCAAAAGTCTTCGGCCGAATAAAGAATAATCGATTTTCGATTCGATCCAGAAAGTCGGAATGGATTTATTATCCTGTCCATAAATCCGTTCAAAATATGTGTCACAAAGGCCACGTGGCCATGACGAGTGGCGTTACGGGATCGCTTGCATTGGCTTACGAAAGCCATTAGGTGCAATTGTTGGGGGGTATACCCCTGCTTTGGGTGGTCACAATGATGCCTTTTTATGGTCGATCCCTGAATAATATAGCGAATAAGCAGCCGTGTCGTAGGACTGTTGGGAAATAAAAGGCACGGCTGCAGGCAGTTCCCCGGCAGAATGATAATGTCCGCAATGGTATTTCTGCTTGAAGAACAGTTCTAGTATGGGTGACTTATGTCACTTTATAAAACATCTTTATCAAGTAACTTTAGGAAAGTAACATTTGAATTAGTAATTATGAAAACATTGGAAAACAAGGTGGCCCTTATTACAGGAGCTGCACAAGGAATAGGTAAAAGTATGGCCCTGCTTTTTGCCGAGAACGGGGCAAAATTGGTAATTACCGATTTGAATGCTGAAGCTGGGGAAAATGTGGTAAACGCGATAGAAAACAACGGAGGTGAAGCTATTTTCGTGAAAGCGGATACGTCAAATCCCGAAGACTCCCGAAAAAGTGTGGATGCGGCTTTGGCAAGATTTGGCAAATTGGATATTGCCGTCAACAATGCGGGTATTGTTGGTCCCGTACAGTCCATCGAGGAATATGATCTCAATGCATGGAACAAGGTATTGTCGATCAATCTATCTGGCGTATTTTATGGAATGAAGTATCAAATACCCGCCATGCTCAAAAACGGAAGTGGCTCCATTATTAATATGTCCTCAATTGTAGGAAGTGCCGGTGCAGCAAATTTTTCTGCGTATGTATCGTCTAAACATGGGGTGATTGGCCTGACCAGAACGGGTGCTTTGGAATATTCCAGTCGAGGAATACGGATAAATGCAGTTGGCCCTGGATACACCGATACTTCCATGATTGATTTTTTAGACAGTGAGCAAAAGGACATAGTCGGTGCTTCGCACCCTATCGGACGTTTGGCAAGGGTTGAGGAAATTGCCGAATTTGTGCTTTGGTTGGCGAGTGATAAAGCTTCTTTTGCCACTGGAACATACTATCCCATAGACGGTGGTTATTTGGCCCAATAAGTGTGTAAGTTAATTGGAGGGGGTTGGGCCTTTCTATGGCCTGACCCTCTTTCATTTTATGACAGTAATTGCACATGGCCCTTTCGGAAACAATGGCTATTATCTTCAAGGATTAACATGCCCTCACGGTTTCAATGGTCTTAAAACTACATTCGGTCATATCGATATTGTGTGTATGATCATCATTCCCATAAATACCCCTTACACCGAAGTGTTTTGTGTCAATATAACCAAAGGGTAGTCAAAAAATCGGTTGCGCATCTAAAGTCTTCGGGACGTATGGCAGGGCCCTTCAAATTATGTGATGGGCTTTCACTGGTTCCTTGGCAAGAGACATCAAGGGAAAGGATCATGCAACCTGTTTCTGACAATGTACATGTCCAAGGCAGTCTTTTTCTTGGGGATATACAAACAATGGCGTGGCGTTTTTTGCTTTTGTCAAGATCGTTTGCGAATTGTGGTCTATCCGCATTCCGATCCATGCTCTTAAAAGTCAATATTTTTATTATTCTGTACTTTAAAATAGTTTGACAATCAATTACGGCACAATTTTATAGTTCGGGCATTCCCTTGGTTTTTGACGTTTTACTCTACTAGCTACATCAGGACTCCTTTTTTTGCCTCAACGGCGGGCGGCAGATTTGTTTCGCCCAACATTTCCCTTAAATCTATTTCAATTACCCTGCAGAGGGACAACATGGGAATATCGTTGGCCATACTGGAAAATGGGTTTTCAGAATAATCCCCTACCAATTCCATGGCAACGTAGACCCATCCTATTAGAGCTACCACCGGAACTGAAAGCCAAAAGCCAAGTTGTCCCACATCCATCATTTCAGGAACCATGCTAAAAGGTAAAAAAGCAATGAATATTCCCACGAAATAACGACTCATATTGGCATACTGCCTAGGTAGCGGGAATTTTTTAATACGTTCGTTCTTGCCTTGCAACCCATATAGCGCGCGCAACACGTTCACCATTTCCATATGGCGGAAGTCATCGATAAGACCATCGTTCCTTAACTGGGTCAAATCCCTTGACTGCTCGTTGACAATCTGGGTTGCCGTATTCACGGCATTTATCAAACGATCGTGCTCACCAGGCTCCAAAAATGTGTTGAGGCTGCTTCGTGTTTCTTCGTCATCAATAAGACCTACTCCAAATTTCCTTTGGTATTCCTTTGCTGCCCTACCAATGTGCCCTGACTGCGCAATATGTTCCCAAGAAGTAGCTACCAATAATTGACTGCGGTGAGCATACAGCCAGGCAATATGTCGATAAACAAGTCTTTTTTTAATGTGCTTTAATTCTTGGTCCGAAACGTCGTCCTTTGTAAACTGATTTGTAACAAAGCCATCGACCATCAAACCCCAGGTGCGACTATCATTGACAATACCGCCCCAAATTTTACGGGCTTCCCATAACCTGTCATAAGACTGGTTGTTTTTGAAGCCTACGTAAAATGCAACTGCCGTACCGATGACCGATACAGGAATCCAAGGTATTTTGAAAGTGATCAGGTTAAAATGGTACAAGGTGGCAATACTGCCCATTAATGGGATAAGCCATAGGAAATGGTGCCCTGTCATTTTCATCAAACGTACAAAGCTTATGTTCTTGGTTACGATCATGGTTTTTAAGCCTTACGGATTTTAACCGTTGGATACAAGTCTCAAGATAGTGTTTTAAGATGGATGTACAATAATAACATGGGACACCTTCAAATGCAATGGTCAAAAGGTTTCCCTGTCCTTCCATTTAGTGGGAATTTGGAAAAAGATAAGGGATTCACCTCTACAAGTAAGGATTATAATTGTACCACTTTGGGAATTTCTGGGGCTACGGGAATTTTGCATGTCTAAAACCATGTGAAAAACCAAGAGCCATAGTTTAATCCTAATGATATATTCTTGCAGACCATATACAGAAAGTGTAATTGAATTGATTGGTGTCTTACCATTCTTCCTTTTGATATCCGGGGTCGTTTTTTCTCAGGGAGCCAGTTTTCTTTTTTTTATTTGGAACCACCACTGCAGGGAAAGGAAAATCCAGAATGGGTTCGGGATGGATACCCTCATTAGCAGGTTGGCCATTCCCATGCCCCCAAAGCCGAAAATGTAGAGAGCTTAAGAAAAGGGATCATGAACGCCAGCGAAAAGGGATTTGTTAAATACTTTGAAGTAAGAAAACATTGACTGGTTAAACATGGCTGATTGATTTTTTTTGTTTTTGGATATAGTATTAAAGTAGGGTGGGTCAAGGTCTATGGGGCCTGAAGTTGTAATATTCAAATGATTGAATGACAACGATTTATTTGTTTTGATATGCATAGGGCGGTAGCTACCTTAAAAGCCTTTTCACAAGAGGAATTACCTCTGTGGCGTATACTTGAATGGCCTCTTTTACGATTTCATGTGGCATGGTCGCTATGGGCATTTGGATGATAAAGCGGTCGATGCCCAATTGTTTTCGCAGTTGTAAAATCTTGTTGGCCACTTCTTGTGGACTCCCTACGAACAACCCTTTTTCCGGAGAACGGGCCTCATCAAAATCACCCCTCGTATAAGGAGGAAATCCACGATCGGCCAATAGATGGTTTCGGTAAAGTTGTATGTAGGGAAAAAAAGTTTCGGCAGTTTCCTTGCTGTCGTTCAACACGAATCCATGCGCTTGTATACTGAACTTTAGGGTATCCGGATCATGCCCACTTTCCTGTGCGGCATAACGATACAATGTTGCATAGTGACCAAAATCGGCAATATTGCCCCCGAGCATGGCCAATACCGCCGGAAGCCCCAATTTACCTGCCTTTATCACGGTGCTTCTCGAACCGCCCAATGCCAGGGATATATCCAACGGTTTTTCCGTACGTGGATAAATACCGAGGTTATCAATGGAACTGCGTGTTTTTCCGCTCCATGTCACATATTCATGGTCCCTGGCCTTTAATAGCAGGTCGAGTCTTTCATCAAACAAAAGATCGTATTGGTCGAGATCGAAACCAAATAGGGGAAATGTCTCGGTGAACGCCCCACGCCCCACCAATAATTCCGCACGTCCTTTGCTGATAGCATCTATGGTTGCAAAATTTTGATAGACACGAATGGGATCGCTCGTGGATAAAACCGTTACGGCGGTTCCCAACGTAATGTGTTTGGTTTTGGCCGCGGCCGCGGCCAAAATGATGGCCGGGGCAGAGGCGGCAAAGTCAGGGCGGTGATGTTCACCGACCCCGTAAAAATCGATTCCCAATTCATCCGCCAGTACGATATCGTCCACTACCTGCCGTATCCGCTCCGCTTGCGATATGGTCTTGCCGGTATGCGGGTCAGGCATCACATCGGCAAAAGTGGAAATCCCAAACTCTAATTTCCTGGCCAAATCACTGCTGGAATTCGGCATTGACCGTAATCTCTACCTCGTCGCTCAGTAAAGGGGCCGGAAACCCGCTACCTATCCCATGATCAGATCGCTTTATGGTCCCAGATAGTTTGAACCCTGCCGTCGGTTTCTTGGTCATTGGGTTTTCGACGGTTCCCCTATAGTTCAAATCCATTTCTACGGTTTTAGTAATACCTTTAGCCGTTAGGTCTCCGGTGAGTTTATACTTTCCGCCTCCTACACTTTTTATACGGGTGCTTTTAAAAGTGATTTCAGGGTATTTCTCCACATCAAAGAAATCGGGACCTTTAAGATGTGCATCCCTGTCTCCAATTCTGGTACTGATAGATCCTACATTAATCGTAGCTTCGACAACGGCATCGCTAAAGTCTTCTTTACTGCTGCTGATGGTCGCCTCAAATTCGTTGAATGTTCCCGAAACATCAGAGATGCCCAAGTGGGTAATGCTGAAACCTAATTCAGAATGCCCTTTATCTGATTTCCAGAGGTTTTGTATGGTGAATGCCGTTAAGGCCAGCATCGATAACATTGATAAAATTAATCCTACTTTTCTCATCTTTATTTATTTTGATCAATTGATTTATTTACATTTTGATGAAGCATCTACTATACTCTATCCATCATCATAAAACTAAAGGTAATGGCAAAAAATACAATACCAGCAAAAAATACCAATAAGCCTAATTTTCTTTTTGGGTTAATCTTACTTGTCCTAAAGAGAAGATACCCCGCCAGAAAATTGAATAAAGCCCAAATAACATTTGTCATTGGTGATGAAAGCCCTATTGTTGGTGGGTCTGCAAAAGGTGTTGGGAATGGGTGCCCCGAAATTCCATTGATGTAATGTGGTGTTGCATTTGTAAAAAATACTCCTGCAAAAAAACCGGCAATATAATGGTACCATTTCATAGGTTTTTCGGATAATGGGCCTGTTTTTGCCATAGTTATAGATTTTTAATTTTCACTTCATATAAAAAATACCTTATACCTTCTTTACAGTACTCAGTTTTTTCATACTAAATATAGGATATAATCAGCAGGGCACCTGCAATGATCGGAAAAATAATGCACCTGGTGACACCATCTGTAGAAATATGGGCCAACGTGGCGGTAACGAGGGTGGGATTGCGGCAGGACAGAGTTCAAACTTTTTGAAGGAAGACATTGAAATTATTATCAATAAGTCATTTCATATTAGAAGTGCTTGATTTTTATTCATCAGTATCCATCCGTTTAAGCACATCTTTTTTCGATATTTTCTAAGGGTATAGTTTACAAAGCCCCATCGATTTATTTAAGAGGGCAGCTTGACAGTTATACTAGTTTTGTAGAAAACCTATCCTAAAGATCGGGGTATCTACAGTAAGGGAATATCTGAAAATTTCCCCAGCCCTATTGTTGTACTTTGTCCATAAATTCTGTTACATCTTCTACCGTAATGGCGCTTTTGTAATCCCATATTCTATTGTGTTGGTTTGTTGGAATAGATTTAAATGTATCTCCAAACAAAACTAGCAATGCGCACGTAATCCAGAAGACAGGCAAGCTAGAGAAAGAATAGATGTCTGGGAAGCCCAATCGATTTTGAAAATTCAATTGATTATAACCCTTCAAAGGTTAAGTTGTACGAACCCATAGAAGAAAATCATCCTTTGTAGGGATCATACGTGCAAGGATTTTTATACACATCTTCCCATATCCTTGTTAATAATAAGTATAGGATACCAACAATTGAAAAAACAATTTTCATGCAGGTCTATTATAAAGCAAACCCAAACCCCGTTTTTAGGGTTTTTTCGTAAGCCGCAATATTGAAGGTGTATAGATAGGGGGCTTTGTGCGCGACCCCGGGCTTGACCTCATTTAAGCGGTTTAGGATGCCGGTGGCCAACATCTTTCGCTGGAAATTCCTTCGGTCGAGTTTTCGGTCGAGTATGGTCTCATAAAGCTTTTGTAGGTCTGGCATCGTAAATTTTTCTGGCAATAGATTATAACCTATGGGATAATGGTTGATCCAGAATCGCAAACTTTGCCAAGCTTCATCAAAAATGTGTCGGTGGTCATGGGCAAGCTCGGGCAAATCGTGGACGTTAAACCATTCGCATTTTTCCGAAAGAATATCAGGAATTGGTTTAACCTTGGAATATTCGACCAGGGCATAATATCCCACGGAAATAAATCGGTCGAACATCCAACTGTCCTTTTTGATCTGTAAATTTTTGAAGAATAGTTCGGGAACCGTAAAGGAAGAACGACTTAATCCACCGAACGTTTGGAACTGGTGCAAAAAAATATCTGTAAGACCTGTTCGTTCCGTTAATATCCTTTTTACGGCTGTTTCCATTTCCTCATCCTTAAGGATAAACCCGCCCGGTAACACCCATGAGTTCAGGTTTTTCATGTTCAAAAGTAAGACCTTCAACTCGTTTTCATGAAAACCGAACACCACGCAGTCAATGGAGATATGGGATAAATAGTGTTTGTGGCCCTGATTGAAAAATTTCTCGATATATTCTTTGTATTCCATCCTTCAAAGGTAAGTAGCTCTTGCATGAAAAATAATTTTTTTATCAAACGGATCGTTGCAATCAATCATTGCGTATATTTAACACAATGAAAAATAATTTTGATTCTAAAATATGATTAAATGATTTTCGGTATGAAATTGACTAATATACGATATAGGTTAGGTAGTGTTGTGTTGGTTGCACTTATGGCAAGCTGTGGCCCAAGGTTCACGGAAGAAAAGAGGGACGGTTTTGTCCTGCTCCACAATGAAGAAGGGAGCACTCTTGGTTATAGCCCGAATTCGGGGGTCGCCATTCTTACCGTTGATCGATTGGCATTTAAGGATTTGAACCAAAATGGGGTATTGGACCCTTACGAGGATTGGCGCCTATCAGAAACCGAAAGGGCCCAAGATCTGGCCACAAAAATGAGTACAGAACAAATAGGTGGATTAATGTTGTACAGTGCGCACCAATCCCTTCCCGGTATGGGCAATCCCTTGTTCGGTCCCGTTACCTATAATGGAAAGCCTTTTCCGGAAAGTGGTGCCGCTGCAAGCGATCTTTCCGATGGGCAGAAGAAATTTTTAAAACAGGACAATCTTCGGCACGTACTGATCACCTCGGTTGAATCGCCAGCCGTTGCGGCCCGATGGAACAACAAGGCACAGGAACTGGTGGAAGGTATCGGGTTGGGGATTCCCATCAATAGCAGTTCGGATCCCAGGCATGGTAGCGATCCCATTGCGGAATACAACGCAGGGGCAGGGGGTAAAATTTCCATGTGGCCGGGGACATTGGGACTTGCTGCAAGTTTTGATCCTGATGTGATGCGGGAGTTTGGAGAAATTGCCTCCAAGGAGTACCGGGCCTTGGGAATTACCACAGCCCTGTCTCCCCAAATAGACCTGGCCACTGAACCACGATGGTCGCGTTTTGACGGTACTATGGGGGAAGACCCAGTTTTGGCAACCGATATGGCAAGGGCCTATGTGGATGGCTTTCAGTCTTCGGACGGTGGCGGTTGGGGCTACCAAAGTGTAAATGCCATGGTAAAGCACTGGCCTGGGGGAGGACCCGAAGAAGGGGGGCGTGATGCCCATTTTGGCTACGGGGCCTATGCGGTATATCCGGGGAACAACCTGAAGGACCATTTAAAACCCTTTACCGAAGGTGCGTTCGCCTTGGAAGGAGCTACCGAAAAAGCTGCGGCCGTTATGCCCTATTACACCATTTCCTATGGACAGGACACAAAGAATGGCGAAAATGTGGGCAATGCTTATAATAAATACCTGATTACCGACCTTCTCAGAAACACCTATGGATATGACGGGGTAGTTTGTTCGGATTGGGCGATTACGTGGGAAGTTTCTTCGGTGCATGAATTCCAGGGAAAGGCTTGGGGAGTCGAGAATATGAGCATAGCGGAAAGGCATTATAAGGCCCTAGAAGCCGGTGTTGACCAGTTTGGGGGCAATAATGACATGAAGCCGGTGGTTGAAGCCTACCAAATGGGAGTGGAGGAACATGGAGAGGAATATATGCGGCAACGGTTCGAAACTTCGGCAGTGCGTTTGTTGAAAAACCTATTTCGGACAGGGTTGTTCGAGAATCCATATTTGGATATTTCTGAAACCGAAAGTATTGTAGGCAATACCCAATTTATGGAGGCCGGTTACAAGGCGCAATTGAAATCCATCGTCATGCTGAAAAACCAGGAAAAGACTTTACCTGTCAATACTGGGAAAAAAGTTTATGTTCCCCAAAGACATGTAGCTGCCAGCACAAACTGGTTCGGTTTTGACACCCCGGAACGCATGGAGAACACTTTTTCCATGGAAGTAGTGGGCAAGTACTTTGAAGTTGTGGACGATCCGAAAGAAGCTGATTTTGCGCTGGTCGGCATAAACAGTCCTGATGGCGGGGTGGGCTATGATATTACCGATAAGGAGAAAGGGGGGAATGGGTACGTTCCCATAGCTTTGCAATATGGATCCTATACGGCTAAGGAAGCTAGGGAAACGAGTTTGGCTGGGGGAAGTCCCTTCGAGGATTTTGCCAATCGTTCGTACAAAGGCAAAACAACAACGGCGGTAAACACAACGGATATGGATTTGGTCAGGGACACCAAAGAAAAAATGGGAAATAAACCCGTCATCGTGGTGGTCAAGGCTTCCAAACCCATGGTCTTTTCTGAAATAGAATCCGCAGCCTCGGCCATTTTGATCAATTTTGGGGTACAGGACCAAGCATTGATGGACATCATTTCAGGAAAAATGGAACCTTCCGCTTTATTGCCTTTTCAAATGCCTAAGGATATGAATACGGTGGAGCTACAATTGGAAGACGTTCCCAGGGATATGAAACCCTATTCCGACTCGCAAGGCCATACCTACGACTTTGGCTTTGGTTTGAACTGGAACGGGGTCATTGCCGATGAACGCACCCAAAAGTATAAATAATCAGGAGATTCAATGACCAAAAGTGCAAACAGTATGCGGTATTTCCCAGTAGAATAGAGTATGACTTCAAAAACGAGCTGGTTCGAACTTTTCGGGGCAATAAAATTTTTGGCGCGGTCTCTTTATTGATAAGAAGCCTGAAGGAAATAAAAAAGGAGATTTCCTGCACTATTTTCAGAAAATAGGCTTAAGTGCCCAAAAAAAATTGTTCAAACCCTTTTCAGGACATTGCAGACGAGGAATGCCAAAGCCAACAAGAGCTTGGTGGCGGCAAGCCCTACTACAAAATAATCCAGAAATTCAGGCTATCCACACGGTGAGCACCAATACGAAGGATTAGATAATTTTTACTAGGAAAGCCTTTGTCGGGATGGAGTTGTTAGGAATTTACATACGTATTTTCGTTATGGGTAATCAGCTTGACGGCTCCTTTTAAGATTTTGACCTTTATTTCTTTAAAATGGCCAATGACTTCGCCATCCAATTGTAACAGCCTTGGTTCTTCAAAAAGAATAGATGCACTATCTCCGTTTAAAACCTTTCCGTTCTGGCTATCATGGAAGCTTTCATCAAATTTTGATAATCCCGCCTTTATCAATGAATTTGCATCTATCTTATTGACAATTACAATTTCAAATATTCCATCCATTGGGTTTCCTGTTACGTTCAAGGGTACCCCTGTACCGTATTTCCTGGAATTACAGATACCCACCATCAGAGCTTTTTCCCTAATTTCTTTTCCATTTATATTCAATGTAACTCCAAATGGAGTCAAATTTTTTAGTTCTTGAAGAAAATATTTTGCATAAGTGGCCATTCCACGATTTTTATCTTTTTCATAGGAATCCACAATTTGTGCATTTATACCAATATCACCTATATGAATGCAATAATGTGCATCATTCACCAACAGCATATCCAGAGATCCAATAACATTGGACAGAATAACATCTTTTAATGCCTTCATTGGTTCTGGATTTACACTTAGCTCTGTAGCCATCCCATTGGCCGAACCCAACGGAATGATTCCCATGGGTATGCAAAAATCCAATAAAGAGATGGAAGTGAACAGCGTAGTTCCATCCCCGCCTACAGATACCACTCTATCAGGCTTGAATGTTTGTACCACCTTTTTTAATTCAATTTGATCATCTTTTCCCGTGGTTTTAAAGATGTGGTGATCAATTCCATATTTCTTGCAAAGGGTTTTTGCCTTTTTAAGGAAGGGTTCCTTATCGACTCCACCCGATATTGGATTTACTACAAATAATAGTTTCATAAAGGTTTTTGATTATGTTTTTGATGATATATCCGATTCCTCTAAATCGTCATCGGCTTTAAAGTATTTTACAGGTATCCCTGTGTTTTTTAAACTTTCTATCCCTTGTTTTTTTGATAAATTAATTTTAGGTTTGGTCTGCCTAATGTAAATCTTAAGTATATTTTTGGGAAAGGCCTTTGCGGTCTCAAAGTATATTTCCATATCACGCTGACTGTCGTCACCAAGCAGGATATATTTTTCTTCGGCTGAGTTTTCTATAAGAAAACGAATTCTATTCATCTTAAAATCTTTTGCTTTTTTGGTGCTCAACAATTTCCAAAGACTCATATAAGGTGTGAGAAAAAGCACTCCTTTTGGCAAGCCGCTATGTTCGATAAAGTTGGTCAAGGTTCCAAAAAGATTGCTTTCACTTTTAGAAACATAGTAGGTGTTGGCTTTCCGTTCTTCAAAAACCTTAAATAGTTTATGGGTAAAGTCAATTGGCTTTCTTTTTTTGGGTGTTTTAAATAAAAGAACGGAAACCCGTTTAAAGAAATCGGCAGTGAACGATTCAATTATGGTATCGTCAATATCGGATATTACACCCAAAGTATTTCCTAGACTTTTATGGGCAATGGGGTAGTTGTGTATGATTCCCAAAGGTCTATTCCTGCCATGTACCATTACATCTATTCCTCTCCGATGCTGGTAATCGGCTATTGTCCAAAAACTTCCGTTCGCATCGGTTTTTGTTTTTGTTGTTACACCATCTGCTATCAACGAAATATTTTTGTTGCTGTAAGGTCTAACAGAATAAGTTTTGGTGATGTTGATTAAATTCCTGAAACTACCCGATTTTCTAGCTACATCATATGGAACATTTGTTAAAAGGACACCCATTATAAGTGTCCTTTTGTCTATAAGTGGCAATGCGGATAGTTGCCAAACAACAGGGGAAGGCCTGGGGGTTCTACCCATAATAGTGTTTATTTTATTGATTTTTCTACCTGCACTATTTTTTTATTTACTTTTTTAAGTTTAAACGACAAGATAATATTCGCCACTCCTGTCACAATGAAAGCTATGGCAGTCCATGCTACAATGGTCACACCCCCAAACAGAGGATTTAAAATAATGAACCATGACAAGGGTACCAAAAGTAGTCCGAAAATAAGATAATAGCCCCAATCCAGTATTTTATATGTTTTCAGTTCGAAGGAAAATCCTATTAATGTAAATGCCCTGAACAGTAACCAGAACCCAACATAAAATGGCAGGATAACCAAAGTCAACCCAAAATTGGATATTAGAATCACACCTAAAATCAATTCCATGATGCCTAATGCGAGTTGCCATCCCCAACCATCAATTTCGTTGCGATTTGTGGTGGCAAACCAAATCTGTAACAAACCTGAAACTATGGCGCTTACCGCAAATAAGACGGAAAGTGACACATAACTCTCCAAGGGATAGGCAAATACAGTCACGCCCAGGACGATGAACACCAATCCCAATATAAGCAGTGCCCACCAGTTTTTAATATCTGTTCTAATTTCTTTTAATGCTGATTTTAAATTTTCCATGATTAACTAATTTTAGTATTGAACCCATTATATACCGGTGTATATTTTGATTTGCAAAGGAAAAATTGCACAACCTACTGTTGTGGTACAAAGAATTAATTCTTGTCAAAATTACTTTTGATCTTCTCTTGGGTTTTGGCCAACCAAGTTTTCAACGTATTTTTTTGTGCTTTCATCTTATCTCGATACTGCTTTTGCTTTTTGTCCCTCTTGTCCCTAAGCTCATCTAACTTGGCCTGGGCATTTTGCTTGGCGTTCCCAACGGCTTTTTTGACATTCTCCTTGGCTTCTTCTATTTCCTTGTCCATTGCATCAAGGTCTGCTTCGATAGCCTTGGAGAGTTCTTCATCAACATCTACACGGGTGATTTCTGCCAAATCTCCAATACTTGAATCAAGCGGGGTTTCCCATTGTTCAAAAATGTGGGCGACCACTACTACTTTACCATTGGGCAAATTGGCAGATACTTTTTCGAGTAGTTCGTCGGTACTCATTGAATTCATAGTGTCAGCGGTCAGACCTGCCAATGAACCAAATGTTCCACCAAGCAAGAACCCATAGGGGCCAAACAAGGCTCCGAGCAAAGCACCTGCGGTGCCACCTACCAGTGTTCCCCCAAGTGAATTGGAAGCATCTTCCTTAAGGGCAATCTTCCCGTCTTCTTCCTTTTTGATAATTACATACTCCGAAAGGTTTAAGTCTTCTTTGTCGTTGAGTTCCTTTAGCGTTTCCAATACTTTGTAAGCATCGTTTTCATTGTTTGTCGAAAGTTGAATGATTTTTTCCATTTCTTTGTTTTTTATGTTGTTCTAATTTCAACAGGATTAAAATTATAGTATTGATAAATTATCGATGTTTTCTTGAACCTATTATTCTCTTATAGCTGTTGGCGTTTAGAAAGACGGGTTGAATTTATAAAAATCCAACCCGGTCAGACATTTTATGAGGAGATACACGGAGAATCAGAACATTCTGTCCTTGTTCCAGTTGCCCACCATTTCAACAAGGTTATAGCCTGTTACGGGTTTTCCCCTGAAAGTTCCGGTAATATTGCATAAGCCTTCGTATTTAGGTAAAATGTCAGAAGGTACCTCCTGTTCTTTTTTGATTGCCCTTACGATCAGTTCAGCCTCCAGTTCGGGTATCTTGACGACCCAATTGGTCGGATAGCGTTGCCCCATAGGGCTTATCCAGAACTCGCTTGCAGATTCGGCAAGAGGTTCGACATTTGCAACGATATGGGAACCATCCGGTTCTGCCATGGTCACCCAGCTGGATTGCTTTCCATAAAGATAGATATCCCATAAACCCAATACATCTCCGTTATCGAGTGTAAGGTTCATCCATGTCCAGTACATGTCCTGTTCCTGAAAGGTTCCTTTCATTGGCTTTTCTTTGTTTCCAAAGAAATCATGGCGCCAGAACCATTGCCTGTCATACCATGTTTTGCCAAAAACCTTATGTGTCTCGCCGTTGAAGTTTAAAGTGCCACTGCCCA